>CAVYXC010000006.1:0-31301 GCA_963772515.1 Vulcanimicrobiota bacterium | reverse complement strand
AATTGCAAGAGCCGGCCGCGCTATAGGCGCGGCCGGCTTGACTTATAGAGGACACGGTCATGGGGAACAAACACAAGGCCGACTATTCCTTTCGAGCGCAGCAGTAAGCGCCGCAAAGGCTTCCCCTCGGAGACGCACGTTAAGCGCGGCTTTTAGGCTGGTTCATGACGACAAGGAACTCGCTGAGAAGCTCGGACGAAACGATCTCTGCCCCTGCGGCTCCGGCCGACGGTTTCAAGAAATGCTGCATGCGTGCCGGCAAGTACGATGGAAGCCGCCGCAACAGTTACGAACGATAGATCTTTGAGCGCCGTACACGAGATAGAGCCGACCACGCATCAGCGCGGTCGGCTCTTTACTATTAAGCTGTCTACTGGCAGCTCAGCGAGATGCCCTGACGGTTCGAAAACGTGTGGTACGGAGCCAGGAACTCGATCTGCTCCCAACCGCTAAACGCCGGCAGCGCGGATCCGCCCAGTGTCCACGTGTCCATCTGACCGAAATGACCGGCCGTCGACGGATTTTTCGAGATGTCCGGCCCGTGCGCGCCATCGCTTCGGATCCAACGGAAAGTCATCGGTCCCGGCGCGTTCGTGGTGATCGTCGCATGGAAGGTGAACGTGTACGGACATTGCGCGTTCGTGACGTGGTATGGTCGGGCGAAGACCGTTGCGCTTACGGTGCGTCCCTGGCTTCCTTGCGGCCCGCTGCTTCCGGAGCATGCGAGACTGATCGATTGCCGGTTCGAGTACACGTGCTGCGGCGCGAGGATCTCCAGCTGTTCCCAGCCCGAATAAGACATTGACAGCGTCCACGTCGTAGAATCGCCGAAGTGACCAGCCGTCGACGGATTCTTCGTGATAGTCGGCCCTTGCGCGCCGTCGCTGCGGATCCATCGATACGTGATCGGTCCCGGCTGATCGAAACTAAGGTTGCCGTGGAACGTGAACGTCCAGGGACATGGCGCTTGCGTCACATTATCCGGCCGTGCGAACACCGTCGCCGAAACGCTGGCGGCGGCTGGTCGAACATCGCCGATCACCGCACCGATACCAACGAGAAGAACCACCGCTAACAGACGCCGCATTGCGAGCCTCCCTTGCCAAGCGAGTCCCCGCGGGCGTTCAGGAAGACGCTCGCGAATCCTTCGCCCCACGGTCACTTGGACGTCCCATTGCTGCCGGTCAGCGCGTTCAATCCGATCAGCGTCGCGCCAGTGCCCACCACATACGGATAGTGTCCATCCCATTTTTGGATCGCATCGTATTGCACGGTCAGCTCTGAGATCGCCTGGCGTCGCAACGTATTAGCGGTCGCGTCGCCGCGCGCCGTCGCGATCGCGGTCTGCGCATCCACCTGCGCCTGCTTCAATTGATTCTGCGCCTTGAGATAGTTCTGAAACGCGACGACTTTGGCCTCAATAGCATTGGAGAAGTCCTGGCTGAACTCGAAATTCGTGATGCTCATCGCCGCGATGTGCATGTCGAACTCGCCGAGCCGCGTCGCTAGCGTCTGTTCGAGCAGATTGCGCGCTTCGGGTCGCTTAGTGATCAGCTCCTCGGCGGTGAAGTGCGCGGTGGCAGCCTTGGTGGCTTCTTGGATCGCCGGCGCGATGATGCGATCTTGATAATCCTGATTGAGCCTATTGTACACATCGACGACTTTATCCGTATCGACCGTGTAGTTGAGCGTGACCTTGGTCTGCACGTTTTGGAGATCGGCCGACGCAGCCGCCGCATCGGCAGAGTACGCCTGCACCTGCACGTTCATGAGGACGACCGTGGTGATGAACGGGACCACTGTGTACAGTCCCGGCTGCTTGACTTCGCCGGTCGTGCCGCCGAAGCGCAGCACGACGCCGCGAAAACCGGCAGGCACCTCGCCGAAACTGGAGGCGATGCCGCCGCAGACGAGCAGCACCGCAAGAGCCTCCACAAAGGAGAAGTAAGGCAACGGTGAAGGCGCCTCTTTCTGCTTCTGGACCCAGTACACCAACGCGCGCCAAATGATATAAGCGGCGCCGCCGAAGCCGATGATCCACAAAGCGGCTTGAATGACGAACACGACTTAACTCCCTTCTTACTTCGACTGTTCCTTGCTGAGACCGTCCAAGACGTATGAAGCCACGTCATGCAAATCTTGCTGCGTCAGACGCCAGCGCGGCATGACGGGACTGAGAAGATGCCCTTGGCTGTCGACGCCGGTAGAGATCGCGCGTTCGAGCAGTGCCAATGTGTATGGAGTCTTTTGCCCCGACACGAGCGCCGAACGCCGAAGATCTGCGCTGACCGCACCGCCGGGTAGATGCAGTCCGCCCGCCCCATCGGCGCGGTGGCAGGCGGCGCAGCTGGTGAAAGGCGGCGGTGGCATCGCCACGATTAGCGCACCGCGCAGATCCCGACCGGTTTGGAAGATCGAGCGCCCATTGGCGAGCGCAGAAAGCGCAGTAGAAGAAGGCCCAGAAGCGCGGACCCGCGAGGGTGCGGTTGACGGAGTCGCATGGCTTGCAGCGCGCTGGTTGCCCGAGCACGCCGTGACGAGCACGCAAAGAACGACCGAGATCACGGACGATGCAGGCCGCATGAGCATGGTCGTTCGAGTACGCCGTTCGGGCCCAGTGCGCCTGGCGTTCGAAAGGATGCGAACGCGCATTGTCGGTATTCCAGGGCACAGAGTTGTGGGGAGGTGCCATGAGCACGTTCAAACGTCTTATGCCTGCCATCGGTCTTGCATTGATCGCCTTCGCGTGCGTCGCCGCCATCCTCATGACGCCCGCACTCAAAGGCCGCGCCGACCAAACCACGCCCACCCAAGCTGACCAGACGCGCCGGCCCAATATCATCTTCATCCTCACCGACGACCTGGCAGATAATCTCGTCCAGTACATGCCCAACCTGCAGCAGATGCAAAAGGACGGCACGACCTTCTCGAACTACTACGTCACCGATTCCCTGTGCTGTCCATCGCGCTCGTCGATCTTCACCGGCAAGTTCCCGCACGACACGCATGTGCTCACCAACCAGCCGCCGCTCGGCGGCTATGAATCGTTCAACGCCCACGGCAATCAGTCGCAGACATTCGCGGTCGTGCTCCAACAAGCGGGCTACAAGACCGCCATGCTGGGCAAGTACCTCAACGGTTACCAGCCGGCCAAAGACGGCGTTCCCCAGGGTTGGAACGAATGGGATGTCGCCGGCAACGGCTACCCGAATTTCAACTACGCGCTCAACGAGAACGGCCGAGTCGTCCAATACGGCCACGATCCAAAGGATTACCTGACCGACGTCGTTTCCGGCATCGCGCAGGGGTTCATCCGCAACTCACAACCCGGCCCGTACTTCATCGAGATCGCGACCTTCGCACCGCACGCCCCGTACATTCCTGCGCCGCGCGACGAAAATGCATTCCCCGGACTCACCGCGCCTCGCGGCCCGGCGTTCGGGGCGCGCCCAGGACCCAACGCGCCGAAGTGGCTGCAAGAGATCCCGCCCATGGGCCAGCCGGAGATAATGAAGATCGACAAGTTCTTCCGCATGCGCGCGCAATCGGTCTTAGCGGTCGACAAGATGATCGGCCAGATCCGCACGGAGCTGGCGCAGCTCGGCGACCAAAACACCTACGTGATCTTCAGCTCCGACAACGGCTACCATATGGGCGAGTACTCACTTCGTCCGGGCAAGATGACGCCGTTCGACACCGACATCTCGGTGCCGCTCGTCATCGTCGGCCCAGGCGTCGCCAAAGGCGTCGTCGTCCACCAGATCGTGGAGAACGTCGATCTCGCCGAGACCTACACGCGCATCGGCGGCCAAGCGCCGCCGCCGCAAGCCGACGGCCACGCCTTGCTGCCGCTGCTCCAAGGCGGCGACGTGGCGGAGTGGCGCCATGTCGCGCTCGTCGAGCACAAGCGACCCGGTCCAAGCATCACGGATCCGGACGCTCCCATCCCGCACTCGGCCGATCCGGTCACCTACAACGCGCTGCGCCTCGACAACGCCATGTACGTCGAGTACGAGGACGGTGAAGTCGGATATTACGACTTGACGCGCGACCCCTACGAGCTCAGCAACACCGCGCAAAGCCTGACGCCGGCACAACACCAGCGCCTGCACGAGATCCTCACCGCGAACCAGCAGTGCCACGGGCAGCAGGCGTGTTGGGCTGCGCAGAGCATGACGCCGTAACGGCATAGGCAGGAATGACGTACGGGTCGGCCGGCGCGTAGATCGGCGAGCGCCGGCCGTCCACATCCACCGAATACGACGGCGCCGAAGAGCACCACGTCCGAAAATCGAACCGCTCGCCGCTACGGTCGAGCTGCGTCACGCGGACGCCCGCCGCAACGAAGGGGCGCCCTGAAACGCGCGTGCCCGCTGTAAGTCGGACGAACAACGCAGAACCGCCGGGGCGTTGCAGCAACAGCGTCCCCATCCCGTGGCTATCGATCACGATCGCGCTCCCCTCGTCCACGCCGACGCCCATCAGTGGAGAAGAAGACACGCTTGCCAACCGTGCCAAGAACACCGTTAACCGGCCGAAGCGACCGCGCGTATGGAAGTGCGAGTCGGTGATGACACCGTGCAACGACGGAAACACCAGCAGTCCATGTGTGAAGCTGATGATCGATTCGCTCGGATCGGCCACCGCATTGGCAGTCGTGACCGAGGTGTCATCGCTCACCGCGTCGGCCGCGACAGAATCAAAGACGTACTCGCCGAGGATCGCCAAGCCCGCGCTCGTGCCGCCCACCACGCCGCCGCGGTCGTACAAGCGCTGCACGGCCGCGATCAGCGGCGTGCCCTTCCAGCGCGCGTAGTTGCCCTGATCGCCGCCCGAGAAAAACACGCCCTGCGCGCGATCCACCAACGCACCAACCTTCGCCAGATCGTCGTAAGAGGCGCCCCGCCCCACCACGATCGTGCGCACCGAATTGAACGGCGCCGCCGCCATCAACTCGGAATCATAATCATTCGTGCCCGTCGCGCGCAGCACGATGATGTCGCCACCGCGCACGAAACGCGCGTGCGGACCCATGATCACATCGTGCATCCAGGCGTACGCCGCATCGACGCGCAGACCGCCGCCCATCAGCACGAGACCAGGGCCGCGCGGCACCACTTCACTATCCTGCGGGCTACCGTGCCGAGGATAGACGACGACCGTTGGTGCCACAGGCATCCCCGCACCCCGCACCGCCGCGCATCCTATCGACAATAAGCAAAGCCGCTAACAGCCGACCCAAACGCCACATCACATCGGACCATATCCCCACGCTGGCTAGTATTCCTAGTGCTAGTTTTGCGAATTCCTGGGATGGCCAACCGAACTCGCCAACACCCAACGACCTCTTCTTTATAAAGTGGCGTCATGGGAGTATAACAAAATGAATCAAGATACCAGACGCCGTGTGAGGCTGAACACGGCGACATCAGTGGCGATCGGCGCGGCCATCAGTGCGATGTTCGTGGCCGCATGCAGCGGCGGCGGCGCGCTGCCGGGCCAAAGGCAGCTCTCCCCGCAAGCCGGCAACTGCATCGGCAATCCGCAAGGGCTACGCATGCAAGCGCATGCCCAGCCGCAATTCGGAACGTGTCCGTCGCCGCCGCCGCAGTGGCAAGTGCTCGTCTCGAACGAGGGCAACAGCTCCGTGACGAGCTATCAGTTCACCACCACGGGCAATGCCACGCCGCTCGCAACGCTCAAAGGCTCGTCCACGAACCTCAACGGCAACTACGGCCTCTGGTACGATGGGGACACTGGCGACTTCTTCGTCTCCAACGCCACGGGCGACTCGGTCTTGCGTTGGGGCATCGCCACCATGAACGGCGGCGCAGGCGGCAACGTCGCGCCGGACCAGACGCTCTCGGGCTCCGGCAACGGACTCACCGCGCCCTACGGCGCGACCGAGAACTACCTGGTGATGCTGCCGCAGGGCGACGAGCCCGCGTACACGATCAACGTCCCCTCCGCTCCTGCGACGCCGAGCATCGTCGCACACCTAGAAAACGCGAACAACGGATCCTACCCCGCGCCGCTGTACTCGATCGTCGGCTCCAACACCCAGCTCGCTGACGGCCTAGGTCTGGCAGTCGACAGTTCGAACAGCGTCAACACCGGCGCCATCTACGTGGATTCGGTCAAGGGCAAGCAGGTCATGATGTGGCTGCCCTCGTCCCAATTCCCAACCCCGACGCCGAATCAGATGCTCAACATCGCCCCCAAGAAAGTGATCGGCGGAACGCTCACCGGCATCACCGATCCGATCGGCCTGTACTGCGACGTGAGCGGCTACCTCTACGTCGTCAACCGCAACCCGGACAAAGTCCTCGTGTTCTCGCCGACGCAAAGCGGCAACGTCGCGCCGGTCAACACGATCTCGACGAACCTCTCGAGCCCCTACGGCGTGTCGGTCTACAGCGACTACACCGTATGGGTGACCAACGATGGGAACAATAGTGTCACCGTCTATTCCAACGGAGAAGGCGGATCGGCGTACCAAAAAACGATCTCGGGTTCGAACACGGGACTGAGCAACCCGACGAGCATCGACGTGAGAATCTCCCGCTAGGACGCAGCAAGGACAGCGACGCGCCCACCATCGGCCTTGCGAACCCCTCGCAAGGCCGACTTTCTTAGCGGCGCGAACACTCGCCCCACAACCATGTCCATCAACCCGACCCAACACGACAGGCACGAAGAGATCGCTTCGTTCCTCAAGTCCCGCCGCGAGCGCCTCACGCCCGCCGACGTCGGCTTGCCCGCGGGCCCGCGCCGACGCGTCAAAGGTCTGCGCAGAGAAGAGGTCGCGCTGCTCGCGGACGTCGGCGTGACCTGGTACACGTGGCTGGAGCAGGGACGGCCGATCGGCGTCAGCGAGGAGACCCTCGAGCGCATCACTACGGCACTGCGCCTCAATTCGTCGGAGATCCAGTATCTCCAAAAGCTCGTCTGGCCCGATGCGGCGCATCAGCACGAGCACGTGTGGGAGATGAAGGTCGATCCGGGCGTGCGCTTCATCGTCGAGAACTTCAAAGACGGATTCGCCTACCTGCGCAACACGCGTTTCGACTGGCTCGCGTGGAACGAGAAGTTCGCCCGCTTTCAAAAACTCGACCCCAACGCGCCCGCGCTCGAACGCAACATGCTGTGGCGGCTGTTCACCGACAAGGACTCGCGCGTGCTCTATCCGCGCTGGCAGGACTACGCGGGCCGGCTCGTCGCGGCGTTTCGCGCGGAATACGCCGAACATGTCGGCGACCGCGACTTCGAAGCGCTCATCGAATCGTTGCACAAGGCAAGCCCGGAATTCACGAGGCTCTGGACGGATTTCGACGTCTTGTCGCCGGCGCAGTGGGTGGTCATCGGACCGTTCGACATGCGCGACCCGCAGACCGGAAAAGTCGAGACGCTGCGGTTCGACTCGCTCCATCTCTCCTTGCCGGAATACCCCGGCCAAACAGTGGTCTTCGGAATCGTCTGAACCGAGCGGGCACGTATGGAGCGGTCGAATTTATTCGACCGACTCTAATCCAGGACATCGGCCTGACCGGACCGTAGCGTAGGCGGTCGCAATGTCAAGCCCTCCGCTTTTGCGCCACCGCATTCTCCAATGGTGGCGATCGCTTCCCGATCGCAAGCGCGACTTCGCGCTCAACATCATGATCGGGTCGCTGATCTCCGTGCTGCTCGCTCCGGTCGAGACGACGGTCGCGGTGTCATCGCTGCGCGACAAGATGCTCACGTGGCAGATCAGCCAGTTCGCGGGCACCGATATCGGCGCGAGCCTCGCGTTCATCGACATCGACGACCAGACCCATGTCACCGCATGGGGCTCGCCGTACTACACGCCGCGCGACAAGCTGTGCCGGCTTATCGACTATGCCGCCCGCGCCGGCGCACGCGTCGTCGTCGTCGACATCGACCTGAGCGCGCGCAGCCAGAGCCAGACGCAGCGCCACGCGCTCACCTGCGACTCGAGCACGCCGCAAAACGAACGCGCCCAGCCGCCCGTCAGCGCCGATGACGCCCTGGCGCAATACCTACGAAGCTACGACGCCAAGTGCCCCACGAACGGCGCGCGCGAGGGGTGCCCCCCTATCATACTCACGCGCGGCTTGCGCACGTCAAGGAGCGACACGCTCCCCAACGGCGCACCGGCGCACGAGACGCAGCCATCCTTTCTCGACCCGATCGGCCAAGAATCTAACTCGATCGCCTTCGGCACTGCCATCTTCCACGTTGACGCCGACTCGATGATCCGCGGTTGGCGCCTCTGGGAACCCGTCTGCGAGACGCATCGTGGCGAAGCGTTTCCCTCCGCCGAGATGCTCGCGGTGGCGGCCTACAACGGCAAGGATCTCGTGAAGCTGCAGCGAGCGCTCGACGTCGGCCTGGCCCCGATATGCCTGCAAGGGGTGCAAGAGCAGGGCAGCGTGCAGAGCAGCTCGCACGCGCAGATGCCGCGCGATCGCTTCGTCATCGACGTCGGCTACCCGCTCGAGCTGAGCACCAGCGATCTCGAACGGCGTTTCTTCTATCGCTTCGGCTGGGCGCCGCCCGGCGCACAACGCCAACGAGGTCAGCGCCTCGGCGTAGTCGTGCCCGCGTGGGAGATCACCGACATCGACCCCGCGCAAAGATTCGAGCCCGCATTGCTTCGGGGGAAGATCGTCGTCATCGGCGGAACGTACACGGACAACCCGGACGTGCACCAGACTCCGCTTGGTGAGATGCCCGGAACCGTCGTGCTGCTCAACGCCATCAACGCCTTGCTGCACGACGATCATATCCGCGAAGCTCCCTGGTATCTGCGGTATGGCATCGACGCATTTCTCACGATCTTCGTCAGCGTGCTGTTCTTCTACGTACCGCACCGTACCGCACTGGTCGCGGCATCGGCGATCATCGTCGCCGCCGCGGTCACCGGCGGATATCTGCTCTTGAATCGCGGCTATTTCTTCGATCCGATCATGCCGATCCTCGGCATCCAAGTGCACGAGCTGATCGGCGGGGTCGAGACGTGGCTCCACCAGCGAGGAGTGCTCAAGTGAGCCGAACCGGCAACGCACGTGCCATATCTTTTTGTTTCGCCAGCGCGCTCGCGCTCGCAAGCGGACTCGTCGTTCCGCTCGCCGCCGCAGCCGATTCGACTGCGAACTATCGCTACATCGAATCGTATACCGGTCCGTCCACCGCGTATGAGATCGATCGCGGCGCACAAAAACTGCCGCCGCGCCTTGGGATGACGCTGAACGTCGGCGACTGCGTCATCCTGCACGAGTCGACCAATGCGCAACCCAGCGACAATGCGAATCGAATGACGCTGATGATCGACGGCACGGAAGCGCGCGTCGATGCCGCCAGTCCGAAGTACTGCGTCGCGCAATCCACCGCTGGCGAAAACGCGGCCGTCGCCGCCATCGGGCGCATGTTCGCTTCCGTTGGCGAGCTCTTCCAGCGCTCGCAGAACGATTATTACACAGAGCACACCACGACCGCACAGACCCGCGGTGGCGTGCAAGAGCCGGTCCTTATCTATCTCTTGCAACCTGCGCATCCGCGCGTCGCCGCCGGGCAACCCAAGCTCTGGGTGGCCTGGATCGACGGCCAGCCTCCATACGACGTCGCCATATATAAGAAGGGCGACACCTCAGCGTTGGCGGGCAAAGTCGGTTTGGACGAGCGCAAGACGGCCATCGACGTCACGTTGACACCCGGCACCTACGAGCTAAGAGTCGGCGATGCAAGCGGCCGGCACACCGCGGCCGACTTCGAAGCGATCCCCCCAGCGGATCTGCCGCAACCCCCGCCGACAGAAATGGCCGCGTTACAAGATCCCTCGCAACCGATGGACCTTCGCGCCGCGCTGTACGCCGGCTGGCTTGTGCAGCAGAGCCCGTCGTGGCGCTTCCAAGCGTATCAAGGAGTCGCCGGATTTACGCCGGGATCAGATCTGTCGCGCGCATTGAGCTTCGAGCTCGCCGGCGGTCAATGACGCTGCGCATCGGTGCGCTACGGTCGGCCGCCGCCGCGTTGATCGCTCTCGCGGCGCTGGCGTTTACGGCGTCGGGACCAGCGGCGCTTGCGGATCCAACCGCGGCGCCGGCTCCAGCCGCGTCAGCAGCGCCGGCCACGCAAGCACCCGCACCATCCACGCTGTCGCCCGACTTGCAGAAGACGCAAGCGCAGGGACAAACCGCGTTCGACCAACACGACTACAAGACCGCGCTCGCCGCGTGGCAAGCGGGCTTGCAAGCCGCACAAAACCAGAACTCCCAACCTGCCATCGCCGC
Organism: Vulcanimicrobiota bacterium; assembly: GCA_963772515.1. Taxonomy (GTDB): domain Bacteria; phylum Vulcanimicrobiota; class Vulcanimicrobiia; order Eremiobacterales; family Eremiobacteraceae; genus JAFAHD01. Next base: position 21,009 of record CAVYXC010000006.1, on the reverse strand, counting down.
ATTCAGACTAGACGTCGGCAAAGCGCAAGATAAACTGCGCCAATATCCCCAAGCGCTCGACTCCCTCAACGCTGCGCTGTCGGCCCACCGCGCGCTCAATGATCGAGCGGGCGAAGCCGCCGACATCGAGTGGCTCGGCAACTTGCAGTATGCGCAGGCCAAGAACGACGATGCCATGACCAGCTACCAACAGGCGCTCGCGATATTCAAAGAAATCAACGACACCGCGGGTCAGGCCGACGTCCTCGCGGACATCGGCGACCTGGACGATTTCATCGGCAAGACCGACGATGCGATGACGGCCGACAAGCAAGCGCAAGACCTGTATCGCGCGGCGAACGATCAGCGCGGTCAAGCTGACGTGCTTCGCGGCATGGCCATCCTGATCGCCAACTCGGGCAAGTACCCCGAGGCGCTGCCGTATCTCCAGCAATCCATGGAGATATCGCGTGCGGCGGGCGATAAGTACGCATACGCGACGTCGCTCGAGCTGATCGGCACGGTGAATCAGACGATCGGCCATGACGACGTTGCGCTCAAAGACTACGCGCAAGCGTTGCCGATATTCCAGGCGCTCAACGGCGGCGCGCAAGAAGCTCACGTCCTCAACGACATGGCGTTTTCGTATCGGAATCTCGGCCGCGCCGGCGACGAAGAGCGCACTTCGCAGCAGGCGCTGCAGATCGCGCGTAGCGTCGATGACCGGCGCGACCAAGCGACCGCGCTGGGCAACTTGGGCGATCTGGCGAGCAATGAAGAACGTTACGATGTCGCGCTCGACGACTTCAAACAGCAAGCCGCGCTCGATCATGCGATCGGCTGGCGCATCGGCGAGGGCGGCGCGCTGTACCAGCTGGGGGATCTCGAGCGAGAGCTTAGTCAGTACGACAAAGCGATGGACGACGTTCAACAATCCCTCGCGCTGTACCGCGCAGTTCACTATAGCCACGGCGAGGCGGGGGCGCTGATCGCATTGGCGTCATTGCTCTCCTCGCTCGGCCGCGACGAAGAAGCAGTCCAAGACGCTTCGTCCGCCGCGGCCATCGACCGTGCTACCGAAAACAAGCGCGGCGAAGCTGACGCGCTGCTCACCGTTTCGATCGCCGAGGTGAATCTCAGACGCACCGATGACGCGATACGCGATCTCAACGCGTCGCTGCAAGTCGCCAAGGCCGCAGCCGACAACGACGAGATCGCCGAGACCTACTACGCGCTCGGCGCCCTGTACGGCAGAAACGGAAAACCGCAGCAGGAATACGACAACGATCACCAGGCGCTTGTTATGTACCGCGCGGAGCAGAGCGTGGTCGGCGAAGGGATTACGCTCATCGACATCGCCAGCGCAGACGTCGCGCTCGGCAAGAATCAGGCTGGACTCCAAGCCGGGCGCCAGGCAGTCGCGTTGGCGCGCCGCCAGGGACAAAGCGAGCGGCTGTGGGGCAGCTTGCGTGCGCTCGCAAACGCTGAGGCAGCGCTTGACATGCGCAGTGCCGCCATCGCCGACTACACCGGAGCGCTCGATCAGATCGAAAGCACGCGCGCCGGCCTCAGCGCCACGAGCGCGCGGGCCACGTACTTCTCCACCAAGTTGAGCCTGTACGACGATTTCATCCAATATCTATGGCAGCTCAACGCTCGGTTTCCAGGCAGAGGTTACGACCGTCAGGCGCTGCAGATCCTCGAGCGCAAGCAGGCACGCGAGGCGCTCGAGCAGATCGGACGCAGCGCGGCGCGCCAATTCGCGGGCGTGCCCGAATCGGTCGTCACGAGCGATACCGAAGCCGAGCTTGCGGTCGACGATGCGCACACCGCGCTCGCGTACACGGAGTCCGTGCCCAAACCGGATCCGGCTGCGGTGGCGGCCGCAACGCAGCACCTTCACGACGTCACCGTCAAGCGCAACGCGCTGCAGGCACAGCTCAAGGCGAAGTACCCCGCGTACTACGCGCTTCAGCATCCATCGCCGATCGACTCGACGACCCTGCAGAAAAAGATCCTGAACCCCGGCGAGCTGCTATTGATCTACGACGTCGGCGACGCGCGCACGCTGCTCTGGGTCGTCAGCCGCGACCATTTCCAGCTCGTGACGGAACCCGGAACGGCGCAGATCCAGCAGCGGGTTGCGGCGCTGCGCGCGCACGCCGCACGCATCCAGGCCGACGTCGACAAACAGATGCTCCCCAGTCAGATCTCAGACGACGCTGCACAAGATATACCCGCGTTCGCAGCCGACAGCTACGCGCTCTACACCGTGCTCGTGCCGAAGTCGATCGCGCCGACGGTCGGCGGCGCCCGGAGCCTCGTCGTCATTCCGGCCGGACCGCTTTACGATCTTCCGTTCGAGGCGCTGGTCACGCAAGATCCCGCGCACGCCACGGGCCGTCCGCACTATCTGATCCAACAGCACGCGATCTCGTATATCCCATCCGCCTCACTGCTCGGCGTCGTGCGCACCAGCGAGCAAGCGCGGCGCAAGGCGCCCGATCCGCTGCTCGCCTTTGCGCGACCCGCGATCGGCAACGCCGTCGTTGCCGTCGCGAACGCCGACACCGATACGTACGCCACCGAACAGACGCGCGCCATGCGGGCCGTCGTCGGCAACTCATCGCAGGATCTCGCCGCCGCGTTCCCCGATCTGCCCGGCTCACAAGTCGAAGCAGACGACGTCCGCCAGGTGCTCAACGCGCCGCCGGACAGCATTCTCACGGGCGACGATGCGTCGCGCGAAAAGGTCCTCGCGCTCAATGGCTCGGGCCAGCTCAAAGAGTATCGCTATCTGTTGTTCGCCACGCACGCCGTGCTGCCGGATCAGATCCAAGGCCTCACGCAGCCCGCGCTGGTGCTCGCGCACCCGGAGAACGGCGACGGCTTCCTCACCATGGCTGACATCTTCGGACTCACGCTCGATGCGGATTTCGTCACGCTGTCCGCCTGCAACACCGGCGCCGGCCCGCACGCAGCGGGCGAGGGCATCAGCGGCCTGACGCGGGCGTTCTTGTTCGCCGGCACGCCGGCGATGTCGGTCACGCTATGGGAAGTCGACGATCAGGTCGCGCCGAAGCTCACCCCGGCGTTCTTCGCAAGTCTCAACGCCGGCAAGTCGCCAGCCGAAAGCCTCAGACTAGCGAAGCTCACCCTCATCAACGATTCCGACCCGCGGTTCGCCCACCCGTTCTCATGGGCGCCGACCGTCGTCTTCGGCGACGGCGACACGGCGGTAGTCCCCCGCTAACGCCCTAAATGGAGCTGTCGAAGTTATTCGACCGCCACGTTCTTTGAACTAGTACCGCCTCGTATCCGATAGCGCACGTAAATTACTCCGGTGCCGAAACGGCGCGTCTCAAGGAGTTCGAGATTCCGTCGTAAGGCGGCTCGGAATGCCGGCTTTCCGCCGCCGACGATCACCGGGTTAAGAAACAGGTGACATTCGTCGACGAGATCGGCTTCGAGCGCAAGCCCCGCAAGCTCGGCGCCGCCAATGATGATGTCGTGCTCTGATTCCCGCTTGAGCTTCCGAATAGCCTCGAGGTCGAAATCCCGCTCGACACGCGTGTTGCGTGTTGTAGCGACTGTCAGCGTTCGTGAAAAGACGATCTTCTCAAGCTTCTGCCAGATCCGTGCGAAGTCGCGCTGTTCGGTCGGATAGCCATCCACCGGCGCATCCCAAAAGATCATCGTTTCATAGAGTCGCCGTCCCAAGAGAAAGGTTCCAATCGGCCGCAACAACTCGGTGATGAACGCGAATACTGGATCGGGATTGACCCAATCGAAGGCTCCGGTTGCGTCCTCGATGTAACCGTCGAGTGACGTGTTGGTCATGTAGATCAACTTCGACACACGGAGAGTTTCGTGCGGGAGACGCACGACGACCTCTCGCTACGATTCGGCGGTCCGCTTTGGCATCCGCCACCGCAGCCCGAAGACGAACATGCCCGGCGTTCGGCGTAGCAAGAACGTGATGACGACATAGACGATCAACGCGACGACAACACTTACGCCGGTGGTGAAGAAGTCGCTTAAACCAACCGCCGTCGGATGCGCCCCCAAATGCCGGGCGACCCACGGAGCATGCGCTCGCAACCAATCGAGCAGCGCCGGCACGTCCGGGTCGTCGATCGTGGTCGTCACCCGCCCGCTCACTTTCAAGTAGTCGGCGATGAAGAAGACCGATGCAACATCTAACGTCAAGACTGCCGGACACAAGAACCTCCTGGGCTCCTGATAGGCGACAATCACCCCTGACGCCGCGAACGCATCAAGCCGCTCGCGCCAGTACTCGAACAGAGGGCCTCCAGCAAAAACTCGCAACTCGTGCACGCGATGCGTCGCATACGGTTCGCGGCTGATCAGCTCGCCGACACGCAACGACGGATCGGTCTCGATCTCGTCGTGTTGCTGGACGAACGGCGTAGGATCGATCGCGCCGACGACGTCCTGGAACTGCGTTGTCAGGATCGCACGCATCGCGGCGTCGTAGCTGCCGCAACATAGGAGCCCCACGCGGTCAGCAGTGAACTCGGTGCGCCGCAGCCACGGACCCATGACGAAGCCGAGAATCGGATTATCTGCACCGGTCGGGGATAACAACGACGTCAACCGGGTGTGCCGGGCGTAGATGTGTCCAAGCTCGCGGCCGACCAAGAACCGCAACTCGTCGTCTTTGAGCTGAGTCAGCCACACCGTCGAGACGATCAGCGCGTAGGGCTCGCGCAGTCCGACCGAGACCAGCGGCACCCGCAAATCCTCGCGCACGAAGATCAATGGCATGGAGACGCCCAGCATCTTGGTGCACGACTCGACCACGGCGAAGACGCGCGGGAGCTGTGTTTCCTGGACGCGGATGCTCGTGCCCAGCAAACGGCCCCGGGTCATGGCGGTGTACCCGAGCGCAACGATCAGCAATACGCCGAGCGCCGACACGGCGAAGTTCTCATGGAGCGCGTAGGTGATGAGCCCGATCGTTAGAGGCGCGAAGATGACGCATACGGCGAGCATGAACGTCTCGCGCGGCCACCGGACTGACTTCGCTCCCCGGAACAGGCCCAACACTGGGGGCGAGGCAGTAGCATCTGGCACGAGATGCCGTTCAACCCGGCACGCACGAGGACCCCGTGGGAGCGGGATGTCGCCCGCGCGCGGCCAAGTCCCGACGCCACCCCCGCGACAGGAGGCTGGCTAGCATGGGTAAGTTCACGGCCTGGATCTACGCACCGGGCGACAAAGCCAAAGAAGTGAAGATCAGCGATTCGAAGGAGTTCGATTCGCGCGATGAAGCGGTCAAATGGGCCGAATCGACCGGCGCGCACCTGTGGGGCGTGACAGAAGAAGACGACGACGCTCCGCAAGCACCTGCCGCGACCTGACCGTGCGGACAGAAAGAGCGAAAGCCATGCGCAGATCTTTCCTCGCGCTGCTCGTGCTGCCGCTAGCGCTCAACGCGTGCAGTACCAGCAGCACCACGCCGGGGCCCACCCCGACTCCGACCCCGCTCCCGCCAACGCATCTCTACGTCGCGAGCGATAGTACGACGGCTTTGGTGTACGCGCTCCCGCTCACTAACACATCGATGCCGGTCGTGACCTTGAGCGGATTCACTGCCGCTACCGGCGTGGCGCTTGACAAGTTGAATCACGTTTTCGTGGTGGACAACGGCCCGTCACCAGCCCTCATCAGCGAGTACGCATTGCCGTTGACCGCAACCAGCCTGCCGATCGCTACGATCCACACACCTGCCGGCACCAACGCGCGCGCGCTCGCCGTCGACGCCGGAAACAACCTGTGGGTGCCAAGCCTGAGCGGGAGCATTTACGAGCTCGTCGGCCCCTTCAGCGGCTCGGTGACGCCGGCGCCCAGCATCACGCTCACCAGCGGACTCAGCCGGACCAGAGGGGCTGACTTTTGACTCGCTCGGAAACTTGTACGCGGTCAACAACGGCGGCGTGACGGTCGCCATCTTCGATGCGCCGCTCACGAATGCCGAAGCGGTCTCCGGCACGCTGGCGGGCATCGCGGGCGATTCTCGCGGCGTCGCCATCGATGGCGCGGGGCACGCGTACGTCCTCGAAGACGCCGGCAATATCGACCGCTTCAACGGCCCACCGCCGTTCACGAGCGGCGTGACGCCCTCGTTCACCGATCCGTCGGCGAACACCGGACTGACGTTCGGCGGCGGCCTAGGCGTTGATGCGAGCGGTAACTTGTACGCTTGTGATTTCACTGCGGGCCTCTTCGTGTTCGCGAACGCGCAGACGTCGTTCACCGCCACGAGCACCCCGAGCGTCCATGTCACTCAGCCATGCGCTAACGTGGCGGCTGGCCCGTGACCCAATCGTAGAAGGCCCCGCTTCCCGAGCGCTGGAAACGGTGCGCCGAACCAAGCACACCGCATGGAGGACCACATGAACAGGCTTCTTGGAACGTTTCTCGCATTAGCGGCGCTCGCCGCGATCCTACCGACCGTAAGCGCGCCCGCGCGCGCGGCGTCGAATCCGATCACGGTTACGCAGTGCTTCGTCATCCAGCCCAAACCGCTGAGCAAGCTCGCCGGCGGCACGCAGATCGCGTACGTCAACAATTCACGCAAGACGGCGACAAGCGTCACCTTCGTCGTCGGCTATCGCAACGCCGAGAACCATTTTCTGCGCAGAGTGACCGATGTCGGCCAGTTCACGCCTGGAACGCCGATCGACCACCGTTTCGACCTCTACAATGACGTCACGTACGCCGGCAAACAAACGTCAAGCTGCTACGCATCCTCGGTCAAATTCATCGACGGCACGAGCTGGAGCGGCTAACCAACTAAGAGACCACGGAGAAACGAAAGCAAACGCCCGCACAGCAGCGGGCGTTCGCAAACCTATGGAATACACGGAAATCGCGAACACCGGTATCCGCGCATCACGAATCGGACTCGGCACGTGGGCGATCGGCGGCGCGCTGTGGGGCGGCCCCGATGACGACGCCTCCATCGCCACGATTCATCGCGCGCTCGAGCTCGGCGTCTCCTTGATAGACTCCGCGCCCGGCTACGGCGAAGGCCACTCCGAAGAGGTCATCGGCCGCGCACTCGTCGGCCGCCGCGACAAAGCGGTCATCGCCACCAAGTTCGGCCTACAATGGGACCAGACCCATGCGGTCGTGCGCAACTCGACGCCCGCTCGTATCCAGCAAGAGCTCGAAGACTCGCTGCGCCGCCTTCAGACAGACCACGTCGACCTCTATCAGGTTCATTGGCCGGATTCGAAAACGCCGATGGAACAAACGGCCGCCACTCTCGAAAAACTCTACAAGGCAGGCAAGATCCGCGCCATCGGCGTCAGCAACTTCTCGATCGCGCAGATGGACAGCTTCCGCAAGACGGCGCCACTGCACACGATGCAACCGCCGCTCAACCTCTTCGAACGCGGAGCGCAAAAGGAGCTACTGCCGTACGCGCAAGCGCACGGCATCACCGCGCTCACCTACAGCGCGTTATGTCGCGGCCTCCTCAGCGGTCGCATGAACGAACACACGACGTTTGCGGGAGACGACCTTCGCGGCAGCTTTGACCCGAAGTTCAAACCACCGCGCTTCGCCGAGTACTTGAGAGCCGTCAAACGCCTCGACGATCTCGCGCGCGAACGCTACGGCAAGCATGTGCTGGAACTCGCGGTGCGCTGGGTCCTCGACCAACCAGGCGTCGGCGTTGCGCTGTGGGGCTCGCGCCGACCGCAAGAGCTCGACCCGCTGCCGGCGATCCTCGACTTTCACCTCGATGAGACGACGCTGCGCGACATCGACCGCATCCTCGCCGAAGAGATCAAAGATCCGATCGGCCCCGATTTCATGGGCCCGCCGGAACGTGCCTAGATCATCGTTTACCTTGGACTCAGACGATAACTTGGACCAACTCAACTTCGCCGGGAAGCGGCACCGGGAGTTTCTGGCCCCTCAACGCATCAATGTGGTCCGCAATCGCCGCAGCGGCTGAGGCGACTAGCTCCTCGCGCGTGTCAGCCGCGAGCAAGAGGCCCGGCAGATCGGGCGCCAGCGCGCTCCAACCACCGTCCTCGGCGCGCTCGAGAATAATGGAATACGCGATCATTTCGGCCTCCAGGTTCCCTCGATCTGTTTCAAGATTCTCGAAAGCGTTCCCCTAGCGAGGTCTTTCGAGCTGTGCGCAGGGATAGATAGCAAGAAAGGGGGCTCCGCATGGCGGTAGATGCGATGCGACGCTCGCGCTCCATACCGTATGAATCGCCACCCGTGACTCTTTGCAAAGGCAATAACGTCCTTAGCCCTCATCAAGAGCTCAATCACGCGTTTTCCTCGAGGGTCAAGGGAGCCTACGGGAGGTGATGCAACCTTCGGCGACAATTCCCTAGGCTCGACGGCCTAGACTAGCCGTCCAACATTCGCTCTTGAGAATCGAGGCACTCATCATGACGCAGCACGCGCGCACGGCACTCGTCGCCGCGTTAGCCTTCGCCGCGGGCATCGGCCTCGCGCGCTTACCGGTGGCCTTCGCCGCTGCCGCTCCGTTGCAACCAGCGGCGATCGATCTCACCACCTTCACCCCGGACAACATGCCGACGCCGGCGGCCGCGACGCCAAATCTGCATTCGAAGACGCTCGTCATCACGGACGGAATGACGGGCGCGATCCAGATCGGCACGGTCGCCAAGCACTACCACGCAAACGTCAACGAGATCCAAGTCGTGATGGCAGGCACGGGAACCGAGTGGCTCAACGACAAGCAGGTGACGCTCAAACCCGGCATGATGCTCATCATCCCGCCGAACACGAATCACGGCGGAACGACCCAGACCACTGGCGCCGCTCACGATCGTGTCGTTCAAGTCGCCGCCGCAAGACCCGGCGGATATCCACTTCGTCCCCTAAAGACCGGGAGCAGCGCATGAGAACCACCGTCTTCGTCGTCCGCAACGCCGTCCGTTTGATCTTCGTCGTCCAATTGATTCTCGGGATCATATTGTGGACTGGTACCGCCCCTAGGCTCATCGACGCCCACACGGGGCTCGGCGTACTTTTCGTGCTCGGCCTATGGATCACGTGCGCCGCCGCGGCCGCAGCGCGCGTGCCGCTCGGCCTCGTCGCCACCGGCGCGATCTGGGGCATTATCGTGATCGCCCTTGGCATGACCCAGATCAGCCTGTTACGCGATTCTATGCACTGGATCGTCCAAGTCACGCATCTGCTGGTCGGCATGGCGGCGATCGCGCTCAACGAACGGCTAGCGGGGCAGACGCTCGAGCAGCTGCCGGCCAGAAACTAACACACACTCGGCTGGCCGGGTGGCCAAGAAAATGGGCGCAGCGCGTTGCACTCGTCGTAAGGCACGCGCCGTGCCCAACGCGTAAGAAACACCCGACGTGACAGAGCCGCGCTACTTCCTCATGTGCAAGCCGACGCATTTCGGCGTCTCCTACGTCATCAACCCCTGGATGCAGGGGAACATCGCCCAGACCTCGCTCGACCGTGCCACGAGCCAGTGGCGCGAACTGCTGCGCGCGCTGACCAAGCACGCGCGCATCGAGCTAGTCGAACCCGAACCCGGCCTGCCCGACATGGTCTTCACCGCGAACGCCGGCTTCGTGTACGACGACGTCGCCGTTGTCAGCCGTTTCCGCCACCCCGAACGCCAAGGCGAAGAGCCGCACTTCGAACGCTGGTTCCGCTCGCGCCGCTACCAAGTCTTCACCATGCCGTCGAACATGCCGTTCGAAGGCGCCGGCGACGCGCTCATCGACCGCGCGCAGACCAGGATCTGGGCCGCGTGGGGCCACCGTTCCGCCCGAAGCTCGCACGCGCTCTTAGCAATGCGCCTCGGCGTCGAAGTCATCTCATTACGGCTAGTCGACCCGCGCTTTTACCATCTCGACACCTGCTTTTGCCCGCTCGAAGGCGGTCCCATCATGTATTTCCCGCCGGCCTTTGACGCACGGTCGAATCGCACCATCGAACGTCTCGTGCCGCGCCACAATCGCATCGCTATAGAAGAAGAAGACGCACTGCACTTCGCCTGCAACGCCGTCAACATCGGGACCACGATCGTCATGAACAAAGCGAGCAGGACGCTGCGCGCCAACCTCGCCGCGCTGAGCTACAAGGTCATCGAGACCGAGCTCACCGAGTTCCTCAAAGCCGGCGGCGCCGCCAAGTGCCTGACGCTGCGCCTCAATGAGCCGCGCGACGATAGGGCCGCACCCGCAACCCGCATCGCCTAGGAACTCGGGTAGTACTCGATCTCCACCCAGATCGGCCACATGGTTGCATAGCATGGGATGACCGATTTCTGTTTGATGAATCCGAGGCCGAACGTCGTCGAGCCGCCGGGCGGGAACCAGCCGGTGATGTCAGCCGTGGCATCGTGCATGGGATACCCGTCAAAGAGCGACGTGCTGAACTGGAAGGTGCGTTGCGACGACAGATCCGTTGCGATGAAGCCGGGCGTACCCGACGAATTAGGCGCGAGCATCACCTGAGGGTTCAGCACTTGGGTCGGAGCACTGGCAAACCACATCGCGTTTGTCGTCTTCGCGACACCGGTGATGGCGCACGATCCGTCGGACGCCACGTGCAGCGTCGCCTTTTGGATGCTGCCGTGCGCGCTGAAGGTGAAGCCGGCGTAGCCATGGATGATCCTCGTCGTCCAGCATTGATCGTGCGGCTCGGAGGGCGAACCAAGCAGCGTGACCCCTTCGTCGATCTGCTGAGTCTCGATCTGTGTGGTTGACGTCGGAGCGCAGTCTGTCAAGCCGTGTGAGTACCTTGTCTGCAGTACGCTCGGTTGGAGCTGCATCGTGATCTTGCCCATAGCCAAGTTCTGCGAGCCGCACCACTCGTTGCTCGCAGCCGACTCCACCGATCCTTTGAATGCCGTGACGACGAAACAATCGGTCTTGTTGTACGGCGAAATGCCGCGGATCGTAATAGTCGGGTCCGGCTGCGTATCGATAGGTCGGCCCAAGCCCAAAGATACGATGCGTCGAGGATCCCCGGAATAGCTGGTGATCCGGTAGATATGGTAGCCGTCGATCTGCGCTAAGCAACCTGCCTGAGTGCACGCCGACCAATCCCACACGAGCGGCAGCGTCACGGCGCTTGCGATGATACCGGGGCAGACGAGCGCTGCACCCAGGCCCGCGAAATGGGCTGCGCAAACCTGCGGGCTGTTGGTGTAGATGAGATTCTTAGGTGCCGGGATGGGCCCCGCCGCTAGCTGTGCGAGCGGGTTCAACTGCAGCGTCGGATTCTTCGTTGGGGTTGGCATCGCGTGAGCAACGCTCGCCGATTGCGATAGCATGGCGCTCGCGCCGCAGAATCCGCCGGGGATGTCAACGGTGATGCTCATCTTCGCGCCGCCGGCAATGGCGACGAAGACATGCCGGCCGCTCATGCCTGACGGGGGTGAAAGAGCATTGAGTGCGACATCCACCTCCGCACCTGCGTTGTTGGGGCCCAGCCCCGGCAACGCCGCACCGCCGGCCCACGAAGCATTAGCCATGTCCCGAACCCAGACGCTATGGACGTCGGCATTCCCGGGACTTTCGACCGATCCGGCGTTGCGCACCATGAGATGAAACCAGATGGCCGGCTGGCCTGCCGAGCAGGTCGTGCTCAGCGTGTAGGGTGGCTGCTTGGCCGCAGCGATCGTCAAGCTGGATTGAGCCAGTATGGGTTGCGCGTTGGTCGAGGTCGTGGATGAGGCGGGTGCGGCAAGCGCACGCGTCAACCCACACGCGAAAAGCGCTGCGCATGCGACGAACAAGGAAAGCCGGCTCATATGCGCACCCTATCCAATGGGATTCTTACGCTTGTGGAACGTGACGAGGTTGCCCTCGGTGTCGTGGACCATCGCCAGGAAGCAGTTCGGCGTTTCGTGCTCCATCACGACCGGCAAGCCGCGCGCTTTGACCGACGCGACGGCGGCGTCGAAATCATCCACCGCGAACAGAATGCCGTTGCTCGGTTGGAACGGCATGACTGCGCCCCCGCCGCCCCACAACCCGAACGTCGTGCCGTCGGCGAACTCGTACTCGGCACCGCGATTGTCGGGATAGACCCTGGCTGGTTCAAGCCCGAGCACGTCGCGATAAAAGCCGATCGCACGGGCCGCGTCCTTGACCATGTAACCGCTTAGATCCAGACCGGTGACCTTGAACGGCAGTTTGCTCATTGGTGAGTCCTCCAATCAGATCGGTGGCGGGCACGTAGCGCCCGGCGGGCACTTCGGCACGATCGGCGGAGTCGGGAGAACCTTCGGCGGGGACCACAGCATGCCTCGCACGTGGAGGTGCGCATCCGTGAGCGGCTTGTACATGAAGCCGCTCCCATTGCCGGCACCGCCCGCGTCGTTGATCGCCGAACGCGGTGAGTTGACAGTGCGCGAGCGGCCAGAGCGTCCTCCGGTGACCTCGGGGATGGTGAAAACGTTGGAAATCTCGACATCGTAGAACTCGATGAAATCCACGCCGGAATAACCGGGCTGTAGCTGCTTGGCCAAATCGACGGCTGCTTGATCGTCCGCTTGCAGCTCCGTGAACGTCTCCCGACCCTTCGGATAGAAGCTCTTCGGAGCGGTCACCTGAAAGCCGGCGAACAAACGCACTGGACCCTGCGCGGCCGCCGCCACTTCGCGCCACACGGGATGCGAGTCGACCTCATCGGGATGGGGAGCCAGCGAATTATTCTGGACTCCGCCGTGCGCCGCATACGTCGCGCGGATATAGTCGATGAGATGCATTCGCAGCCTGTCGAAACAGCTGCCACCATCGCAGCCGGTGTCGCCATCAGTAAAAAAGGGCATTTGGCGCTGCACGAGATCGACGGTGAAGAACGTGTTCGGGAAATGCCGCGCGTAGATATCGATAGCCTTTTTCTGCGCGTCTTCGATACCGGCTTCCATCAGCTTATCGTTGCTCTGTAACGAAGTCCAAAGCGTATAATTGTACGCGTTATTAGGATCCTTGGTAACGCTGGCGCACTCCGATTCGACTTCGCATAGCACGGACTCGGCGTCGTACGAATGCGGCCCCAGCGCAGAGACGTGGCCGATGATTTTGTTCATCGTGGCGGTCGGGTGATCGGTATGGACGAAGCCCGATCCGCCGGGAGCGGAATCGTAGTACAAGTCGTCATAGGGCGCGAGCGGTTTGGGATACGAAGAGCCAGCCGGGCGGTAGTAGTCGCCGCTGTGCCCCAACTTTTCGACAAGGCTGTCAAGCGCCGACCACAAGCACGTGTTTGACCCGAATGGATTCGGCATCGGCGTATGTCCGCCGACAAATGCGAAACTGCTCCAGATCGTGCCGGGCTTTCCTTTGGAAGCGGGACCGCCGGCGGCCGGATCACAGGTGCCCGACCCAAACGTATCCGGGAACGGCTTGCTCGGCGAGGCCATCAGCCACGCTGGAGTGTTCGTGCCAGCCAAGACGGCCAGATGGATCGATTGACGCTCGGGATGGGCGAGCGAATAGATCGCATTATCGATGTAGTAGCTCCTAAGCGCATCGCCATAGCCGACAGGTTGCAGCGTGCTCCAACGGACGATAATCATCAAGCCGTCCACGTTGTCCTGTTGGCTCGCGACCGAGCACCGAGCGCTGCCGGACGCGTCCGTCCACGTGACCGGGTCGGTCGGTTTTGCAGAGCTCGTGCATCCGACGGGCAGATCTTCAGCACCGACCCGCGCGATCACGCCTGCAGTGTGTTGCGCAGCTAATCCTCGGGCCGGGAATACCAGTACCGCTGCCAGAGCAGCAAGCCACAAGAGCGGAAATCGCGAGTGCGCCCTCACAATGGCTCGGGCCAAAGCTCCGACACGCGCATGGACCAGCCGGGCAGCAGCCGAGGAAGCTCGATGGTATCGGCATCGGTCAGCGCGACCTCCGGCCGACCAGCGACGTGGACGCTGACGGTGCGTTTATCCGGGTCGACGAGTAAGGTCGCCTCAACGCCGAGCGAACGGAAAAGAACCAGTTTTTCCTCAATTTCTCTGACCCGATCCGATGGCGACTTGATCTCGACTGCTAGTTCCGGCACGACGCGCGCGTAGGACCGCGGCGACACGCTCATGCGCTCCTTGGACACGTAGGAGACGTCGGGAGCGAGGATGTCGCCGTTCGGGAGGTGGAATCCGGCGCTTGATGTCGCGACAAACCCTAGCTTGCGCGGTCCCACCCAATTCTGCAAAGACGTCACGAGCCGCGCCACAATCACCTCGGAGGTGAAATCCGACGGGCTCATGACGATGATCTTGCCGTCGCGCAGTTCCACCCGCTTGTCGGGATAGAGAGCCTGAACGGCCATGAGATCGCTTTCGGTAAGCGCCATTTCTGAAACCATACTACCCTCACGCACGCGTATTCCCTCCCGAAGCTCTACACGTCAAGCTTAGTACCCTTCGGGCTCGTCGCCCTCAGGGTCGAGGTCCGCTCCGAGCGCATCTGGATTATTTGCATTTGGATTTACCGCCGCCGGCGGACCGCTAGACACACCGCGCAGCATGAAGAAGATAATCGCGGCCACGATACCGACTACAAGCCACAGCATCAGGCCATACGTGTACTTCTCATTTGCCTACGCTACGCTCCATGATCTCGCGCAGAATGGCATTGATCCGCGTCTGATACGGTCCCCCCTGGGACTGGATCCAGGCGAGCACGTCAGCGTCAAGACGGATGCTGATACTCCGCTTCACAGGACGATAGAAGCGGCCGCGTACCGCTCCTGTAAAATCCGTGACGGCCGGCGCATCCGAAAAATCAATCTCGTTGTCCGGACGATTGACCATTGTCAGCTCCGAGATCAGCCGCGGCGTCAGCTTGATACCCTCGGCTCTCACGCGAGTTTGCTTGCCCTTCGTTCTTGAAAGTTTGCGCGCCATAGTGGGCATACTAACACATACATACAACTCTGTCTATACAAGAGGGTGGCTATCGACCGAGGCTGACAGCCAGATAAGTCCAGCTGACGACGAACCAATTGTTGAATGCGTGCGCCGCGATCGGCGCCCATAAGGTGCCGCTGCGATAGTAGATGTAGGCAAAGCCCAGGCCCATGACCGTTAAGGGCAGGATCCGGTACGGCTCTTGATGCCACAGCGCGAAGACCAAGCTGCTGATCACGGCGGCGAGCCAGGCCGGCAACCACTGAGCTAATGCGGCGAAGAGAAGTCCGCGAAACATCGTCTCCTCGACGATCGGCGTTGCGACAGCCGTGTCGATGATGTCGCTGCAGTAGTCGATCGCGCCCATATGGTGAGAGTAGAAGACTGCGGCCGATGCCTGATATGCGGGATCTGACGCGTCGACCTTGACCGGAATCGCCCAAGCGGCGGCAAAGGTGAGCAACCACGCTGCGGCCGCATACCAGAACTGCGACAATCGCGGCTTTACGAAACCAAACGTCGCCGAGGTCGCCGGCAAGAGCTGGCACAACCAGAGCGCGGTGCCAACCGTCGCGAGAGCTCGAAACAGCACCAACAGCATCACAAGGGTCGAATCCGGCAAATGACTCAGCCCCGGTACCACGGCGTGTGCGACGAGCACGACGATCCCAGCGAGCCATGGAGACCAAAGGAACACGGCGTACGTGATAACGGCGACGCCGAAGAAGCCGCCAAGACGCCAGGCTTGAGGCGCGAACTGCGGTGCGAGCCCATGCGCCCACACGGCCGATAACAGACGACGTCCCAACGGCCGGCGAGCCATCGGGACCGGCCGAGTAACTCCATTGAAGCTCGGTCGTACGGCGATCATCATTGCATAACGGGCAGCGTCGTGATGCAGACGCCGCAGCACACCACGACCCGCACCTGGCCCAGATGCAACCGATACGAGATGCCATTCGTGACATTGCGGCACTCGCACGATCGGCCCTCATAGACGCGCTCGAATCGCGACTCGAACGAGGCCAGCTCGTCCTCGTACACCAGCCTCAGTGCCGTCAGAATCCCGGCATCAGTCAAACCACCACGCCGCAGGGAGCGAACGAAGGGCCCATCTACATAACGCTCGATATAGCGCACCAGCGCGTGCGGCCTGAAGATCAGCCGATCCTCAGCCCACCGCGAAGCCGCAAAAGAGTCGGCAACCGCAACCTGCGCCATCACGCCGACCTCTTGAACGCATCGTCCACGCTTTGCAGCTTGGGATCGCCCGACCGCGCGCGCATCAGACCGCCATATTCCCTCTCGGCGATCTGCACGAACATCCGGATCAGGTTGCCAGCCACATCGGCGTCGACGTGCTCGGTCCGATACTCGAGCTCCAGTATCACCGCGCCCCGCACCACCGAGAACTTGCACAGAGGCACGCGGAAGTTCAACGCAGCCATCGCATCCAACACGACAGCCCGCCGAGCCGGATTCTTCGGCAGCCGCATCACGTGGGCGTGCAGCGAGAACCACTCCTTATTGGCATATACATCCACCAGCCACGTCCGCAGCCGGGCCGAGAACGGCACGGAAAAGCGCCCGTCCCCCATCGTAACGCTCTCGAACTTCGCCTCGTCCAGCAGCGCCTTCAGATCGAGCGCCGGCTCCTCGTCGGCCGCCGGACCAGCGGAGGCCGGTCCGCCACCAGACCCCAAAACCGGCACCGAAACACCACGAGCACCGGCCGCCCCGACAGAAGCACCCTCGCTCTCACCGGCGCGCAGCCACCCGGTCTCCAGATACGCCTCGCCTTGCGGCGTCAAAATCAAAGCATCCCCACCCCCACACACCAACAACCCATGGCGCAACAAAGCCCGCCGCGCCACCCGCACCCGACAGGCAAAACGCCGCAGATCACCCGGCCCACCCACCGCCGGCGAACCCTCATACAAACCGAACTGAAACGCCAAAAAGTGATGCAGCTCGCCCTCGGACACGCGCGGATGCTCGCGCGCCACAAGCAACATCGGATGGAGCAGATCTCGAGAAGTCGGAATGTTCACCGTTCACCTCCACAGAATCGAACCAGCCAGAACCCCCAAGCCCAAAACCCTCCGAACCGAACCAATCATATCGCAAGGCGGCGACCCACGTAATTCGGCCCAAAAATGACCGGGTCAGAATCTGGCCCACTAAGCATGGCCAATAGACGATGAAGAACGACCCAAACGCGAACGCGAACGGCAAGGCCAGGGCCAAAGCCTCAGGGATACGCCATCTCCTGATCCGGCTGAACATAGACCGCCAGATCACCAAGCAGCAAGCCGCAAGAATCCTTGGCCGGAGCAGCCTCAGCGACAGCACCTGGAAGCGCTACAAGAAAGAGCTCGCGGCCTGGGGCGCGCGCCTCAGATACAACCCCAAGACGAAAACGCACACCGTCCCAAAAACCTGGACACTCGGCCGGGCAACGAAGATGGATCCGCGCAAACGCGAGATCCTGGTCCGCCTGCGGATCGATCTGCTGCGCATGGGATCGCCGTTCATGGAAACGCTCGGCCCCCAATTCGAACAATGGGAATCGCAGCTGGCCGGCATGGATCCAGCGGTCAAGGAGCGGCTCCCCGTGTGGCAGCCGCAGCCGCGCGTCAACGCCGCATTCTACGAGAACCTCTCCGCCTGCGAACACGCCATCCAAGAGCGGCGCATCCTCGGCTTCACCTATAAGAGATCATCCGACGGTACAGTGTCAGCGCGTCACATCGTGCCCTACGATCTGTTCGATAACAACGGTCGCATCTACGTCTGGGGTGTCGAAGAAGGCGGAGAGCGCCCGAAGTTCTTCGCCCTGGACCGCATGAGCGATCCGCACGTGCTCGACGAAGTGACGGCCAAAGGATACGACGAAGAACGAAAACTCGACGATACCCTGCGCCACTCGTTTGGCATTTTCGCGACCTCCGGCAAACCGCGCAAGGTCCTGGTGAAGATCGCCCCACGACGGGTCGCCGACGTGCTGGCACGCCGCTGGCCGGCAGAAGAGTCGGTCAAAGAGCTGCCCGACGGCTCGCTGCAGATCGCGTTCAAAGTGACCGATCCAAGAGAGGTCGTCGCCTGGGCGCTCAGCTTCGGCGGCGATGCAAAGATCATCGAACCGCCCGAAGCGGCGCAGATGGCACGCCAATTCGCCGAAGCCATTCTAAGAGAACACGACTGGGCGAAGAACGTGCCGGTCGATGAGCGCCTCTTGCGCTTCGAATGGGGAGACTAGGGGCTCTGGGGACTAACCCGTTGGCCGGCCCGCGCTTTTGCGCCCGCCCTCGCGCGCATGCTTGCCGCGCGCGCGTGCTTGCGTGCGTTCTTCTTGGATGACCTTTTTCAACGGGGGTAGTCCGCTGACGATCGTTTCCCAGATGATATTCGGGTCGAGTTTTTCATAGTCATGTCTATAGACATTACCCGCCCCTTTGATCGCGCCCCAGGGTATCTGCGGATGCCTAGCGAGCATCTCGTCCGGAAGTTGACGTACCGCTTCGGAGATGCCTTGGAGTGCGTACACGGTGGCGTACAGTGAACGGAGGTCGGCCGCGAAGCGAGCCCGGCTCGAACCGGCCGCAAATCCCTCAATCGCCTCGATGCGTTCGAGGATGAGGTCAAGGTGATGGAGCGGATTCTTAGAACGCACGAACCGCTTCGCTGATTATGCGCTTGCGCAAAAGCGGGTAGACTTGGTCTCTTCGTACCATGTCCACATCGCGCTCGAAAAGCGTGCGGAGCGATTCGGATATGCCTCCAAGATCGAATAACGTGTATCGGCGATCCGGCCGCAGGTCGATGAGCACATCGATGTCGCTATTGGGTCGCTGTTCGCCACGCGCCACCGAACCGAAGATCGCCAAATGGTCGACGCCCTCGCGTCGCAATTGCGCTTTGTTGGCACGCGCGCGGGCGATGTATTCTTGTAACGCCGCGGGCCGATTCGCGGACGGACCGGGGCTTGCGATGCGTTCGACCAGCTGCCCAAGAGATAGGTCCAAGCCGTCTGCGATGGCAACAAGCAGCTCACTGCTAGGGTCGGCACGCTGCCCTGCGATAAGACGCGAAATAGCGGGTTGCGATACGCCGGCCCGGCGCGCCAACTCGTTTTGGCTCATGTGCTTGGCCAACAGTTCGCGGCGCACGACGTTTCCGACGACTCGGCCAAGGGATCGGCGCTTCATCGGCATGATTATACCATTTGGTATAGGACAAACGCAACTTTTTAGCAACGGGAGGACGACTTCGGCCGGTTTACAATTCTTCTGGCCAAAGCTCCGAAACCGGCATGGACCAACCGGGCAAGACCCCCGGAAGATCGAGCATATCCGCGTCGGTGATTGTGGAGGGCGGCTGGCCATCGGCGTCGACCTTGACAGTTCGCTCGTCCGGATCGATGAGCAACGCGGCTTGAGCTCCAAACGAGCGCAGGAGAGTCAGCTTCTCTTCGAGCTCGGCAATGCGATCGGAGGGCGACTTCACCTCGACCACCAGGTTCGGCACGACGTCGGCATAGTGCCGCGGTGGAATCCGCATGCGTCCTTTCGCGACAAAGGACACGTCAGGAGCGATCACGTCGCCGTTGGGAAGACGAAAGCCGGCGCTTGACGTCAGAACAAAACCAAGCTTGCGCGGCCGCACCCATTCACGCAAGCGCGCGGCCAGTTCGAAAGCGACCGCCTCGGAGAAGTCGCCCGAAGGGCTCATGATGATGATCTTGCCGTCGCGCAGCTCGACTCGGTTGTCGCGATAGACAGCCTGGACTTCGGCAAGGTCTCGTTCGGTGAGCGCCATTTCTGATAACATAGTACCCTCACCCATGGATAATCCCTCTCGAACCCCGCTCGTCAAGACCTGGCCGCGCGACGCTCGCGCTCGCGCCAGAGCTGATAGATCGTCGCCACGCACGGCACGATCTGCGCCTTCGTCCGTTCGAACAGTTCCAGATCATCGTGGACGCGGTCATACTCGGCCTTGAATTCGCCCTCGAAATACGCCATCGCCGAGATCGGTGCGAAAAGCCCCATGCGCGTGGGGTCGTCGAGCAGCCAGGACCACTCGCGGTGCCGCAGGTTCACCCCGCGCATGTAGCCGTAGCACCACTCGTCCGCGATCTCAACTGGCGGATCCGCGAGGCGGTTCTCGTACAGCAGCGGTTCAAATCGGTGCGGATCGGTGGCGAGCGCCCCGGCAACTTCATTGTATAAACGCATGATCCAAGAGAGCACCCTCTCGGCCGTGCGCGCGGTTCGGAACTGCGGACCCTCGCCCGGTCCCCAAACCACGGGGAGCCATTCGCCCGGCATGACCATCGGCCCGGAGACGACTGCGGCCATGAAGCCATGAAGCATGGAGATGTCCATGCATTCCTCAGGGGAGTCCTCGGACATCAGCCATGCGTCGAGCTTGGCCAGCTCATCATCCCCGAGCGGTGCGTCAAGGTCGGCCATTCGGCAAGACCTTTCAAAGGGCCCGAGCCCTTGGCCTAGCAAAGAGACGGCCCATGAGCCGGCCGGCATGGATCCAGCGGTCAAGGAGCGGCTCCCCGTGTGGCAGCCGCAGCCGCGCGTCAACGCCGCATTCTACGAGAACCTCTCCGCCTGCGAACGCGCCATCCAAGAACGGCGCATCCTCGGCTTCACCTATAAGAGATCATCCGACGGTACAGTGTCAGCGCGTCACATCGTGCCCTACGACCTGTTCGATAACAACGGTCGCATCTACGTCTGGGGCGTCGAAGAAGGAGGAGAGCGCCCGAAGTTCTTCGCCCTGGACCGGATGAGCGACCCGACCGTGCTCGACGAAGTGACGGCCAAAGGATACGACGCAGAACGAAAACTCGACGATACCCTGCGCCACTCGTTTGGCATTTTCGCGACCTCCGGCAAACCGCGCAAGGTCGTGGTGAAGATCGCGCCGCGACGGGTCGCCGACGTCCTGGCGCGCCGCTGGCCGGCAGAAGAGTCGGTCAAAGAGCTGCCCGACGGCTCGCTTCAGATCGCGTTCAAAGTGACCGACCCGCGCGAGGTCGTCGCCTGGGCGCTCAGCTTCGGGGGAGACGCGAAGATCATCGAACCGCCCGAAGCGGCGCAGAT
>CAVYXC010000005.1:0-347111 GCA_963772515.1 Vulcanimicrobiota bacterium | reverse complement strand
GCCTGCGGGCGGACTCCATGTGCGACAGAGCCACACCTCTTCCCCGATGAAATCGCAGTCGTCAAGGTCGCAACCATCATTTCAGTGATGCGAAGCCGAATGACCACATTGGCGGCACCCGGGCTCTGTTTCGGATTGGTCTGACAACTCGCGGATCCTCCTCGCTCACGGGTACGCGATCTCTAGGATAAACTTGCTAACTTACTAAGTCGGCTCCTTGCGTCGTGCTACGGCAACAGATAACGCTCGACGTCGCGCATCGTCGCTCCGTCCTTTGTCTTCTGCCACGGCAGAGCGCTCACGATTGCGTCCAATTTGTTGACCAAGCCTATAAACCGGTTATATTGCTCTGATTGTGTGTCGTACGAGACGCCTGCGTTGATGGCGACGGACACGTTACACCTACGGACGATGATTTGGTCTTCCGGCCCGTCAACGTGGACAACGGCGATCGAACCCTTCGGCGGTCGAGTATCTGGGATTTGCAAGTTGATAAAGTCGGCCTGACGGATAAGATCGATGACCTGGGACCAATCCGAGCCCGCAGACTCTGGCGCAAAGTACCACCCGCTTTGGCCATGAAACCGATACGCGACCAACGCCGCGTCGATTCCGCTTTGCCCCGCGCCAGTCAGCAATGCCTCATAGCAGGGATACGCCATGTTTGTTTGCTGGCATCTCACGATCTCGACAGTGCGCACATCGCCCCAATCGGGCGTGCTGCCAGCGTAGCAGTCTGCGGCTGCCAGGGTTGGGATGATTTCGATAAAACCGACCACGACAATTGGGAGCCAAGCTATGGCGACATTGCTCATACGGGGCCTCCACGCTTTGAGGCTCAACTGTTATCTCTTCTCCTCGGAGTAGCTAAAGTCGCTGGCAACCCAGTTGATTTTCCATCCGTAGGTCCCTGAGAGGGTGAACGCGGCCCCATCATTTTGCGCTATGACGGCTGCGTCAATGCCGTCAACAAGAGCAGCCTCTGGAAATGTGTGCCCGGGAGACAAGATTTCAACGGCTCTCGCACCGCTAAAATGAAGTTGCCCACGATATTCGTGATCGTCTTTTCGCTCCGACGTCGCCTTCGAAAAACGCAATCGCAAGGATAGGCTCGCTTCCACAAGGTTCACGGCCAGGTTCTCCAAGGTCGCGTCATGGAAGCCGGACCCTACGGACCAAAGCAAAGTTTGGAAACGGCTCACGGTTTCAATCATGGGCCTCGCTTAGCTGAAACCGGACGTTTACCATGGCTCCATGATGAACGGAAGGATAGTTCCACCAAAATCAGCCACCCCCACCTGGCGCTACTACCCGGTTGTTGAAACGTCCGGTGTCAGTCAGGGTCCTGGTATTCGAGGCATTTCTCCGGTGGAATTACCGAAGTCCCCCATCCGGTATGACCGGTGCACAAACGTCCGGTCGCCTGGCAACCATTGACCTGAGGTGGTAATTTCGGACAGGCGGAAACTGTGAGTTCTCGGGCGTAAAGCCCTGCAAGGAGACTCACGTGCGTAAGAGCCGCTTCACCGAATCTCAGATCGTCGCGATTCTCAAGGAACTGGAGGCCGGCACTTGCCGCTACCAAGAGTGATAGCGCCACGATTGCCGTCCAGCCTGAACGCCTCACTTGAGGCCACTGTCGACGAATCTTACTCGGTACTGGCCGCGTGTGTCCACGATTTCGACCTCTATGCGCTTGACAAAATCGTTGCGCAAACATAATCGTGCAAATTACTGCGAATGCGCCCTATTCGAACAGCTTTTCGGCAGCCTTTGGAAGCCGAGCGTTGAGACGTGCCTGGTTCGCAGGATAGGTTATCGGGTTCGTCTTCAGCCATTCGCGCGATATCGCGGCGATGTACTCGAAGTTCTCAAATATCGAATCCGTGCCGCTGGCGGCGCGGCCGATCGCTGTGAATCCTTCGAGCTGCCCCCAGCTCCCGGCGACGATCCAGGAATAGATGTCGAGGAAAAGGCGCCGGTCGATGATACCGTTCTTGACCAATGCGCCGAGATTCTCATACGTGTTCGCGACGAGGTTCGCGGCTTGACGTAGTTGGAGGTAATCCTTTTGAATCGCGACCGCCTCCCTGTTCCGAGAATACGTCACCAGGAAGGTGCAGAAGGACTCGTCCTCGACCATCCTCGCGAGGTCCTGACGAACCAGCACCTCCGCGTCGCGGAACTCCTGCGTGTCGAATTCGCTCTGCAGCGCGAGCAACGCCGTGATCTGATTGCCCATCCGCATGTGGCGCAGCTGGCCCAGCGCAGCGATGGCGGTGGCCGCGATGACCAAGGCGGTGAACATGGACGCGAGCACATTGGCAAGTTCGAGCGACATTAAAGCCCTCCCACGGTCGCGTGAGTTCGACCGCCGGAGCAAAGTTACTGCGCCGAGGCGTCGATGAAACTCATCCGCGGTCGACAACGCTGGGCAGAGCAATAGACCGGACGTGCCGATTTCCTGGCGTCAATTTTTGGGAACACCTCGGCGCAAGTCGGCTGGCGAGAAAAAGAGGGCCGCCCGATGGCAGCCCTTGGTGAATCAACCTCTTTGCGACGTCGCGAGCTCTTGCTAGTTATTTGGCCTGCGTCACCGCGGGCGGGTTCCACGTTCCGTCGATCACCGACGGGGATGTCGTCTTTGGCCAATACAAGCGGAAGTCCATGTAGAATGCGCCGGCCGGGGCGGGCAGCCAGTTATTCGCGTGAGCTTGTGGTTGTGCGTGAGAGATGTAGATGTCGACGGACCCGTCCGGATTCAGATCAAGCTTTGGTTCGCTCAAGCTGCCAAGTTTGTACCGGTTGAGGGAATTTGGAAAGAAATATCCGAGTCCTTCGTACATTGTCAACGACCAGAAGCCGTCAACCGGTGGCGTCATGCCCTTTGCGAAATGGATAACGTAATCGTAGGCGCCGGACATCGCCTTGCCGGTAGCGTCGACTTTGCCGATCGGGTAAACGGCGTCTTCAGGAATATTCGCGCCGAGACCAAAGAGCGAATAGTATGCGCGTCGCAGGTAGTGAGTGCCATATGAGCCGCCGCCCGTGGAGATCACCCAGCCGTTAGCGACGCGGGCACCGATGGCACTTGGCGTCCCGTCGGCCTCGATGTTTTTCTGGCCGTTCTTAACTGCGGCTTCCAAAGCCGCCGCTACTGTCGGGTCAACTTTGGTTATGTCGAACGGTTTGCCCGGGACGATGCCAAGCGTGGCGAGCTCCGCCACCATCGGTGCATCTGCGGCAGGCTGGCCATACTTGCCCATGAGCGCCGCGAGTCTACTGAAGTATGTTTGGGCATCCATGGCGGCGATTTGTTGCGGCGCCGATGTCTTCATATCGATGGAAGAGCTTACAGATCCGTTTGTCGGCGGCACATATGTCTTGCCCCATTGTGAAAGCGGCGTCAGCGAGAGCTGCGCCTGCAGCTTATTGACGTTTGCATAGTCGCTAGGGCCATAGCACGCGCTTCGCCCGATAATCCAGATCGTGGAGGTTGGCGCTTGGATTTTCGTGAGGCCTGAGGGTAGCGTGCCGCTCCAGCCCGGCCCTACGATCGCGAAATCTCCGCCCTTCCCATATCCGGTCCGGCTGCCCGGCGATTGAAAGACGTTGGTCCACATGTCAAGCATCGGCATGAGGAAGTAGCGGCCTTTGTAATCGGGGACATGGAGGACCATTGGCTGTTGTGACAGATCGACCCACGCCGCAGAATAAAGCGTATCGGCGTTCGGCGCCACGACGGAGTGGTTTTCAGGTGGCGGAAACCCTGGGATGTTCGAGAACTGACCGACGGGCGCTGCGTTCGCAATCGTCGGGCTGGCCACGTTCGTGGCTTGTTCTCTGGTGACGTCCATAAGAACGATGGAAAAGCCGTAGGTATAGGCGTCGATCGCCGCTTTGTTCGCCGCCGCTTGAGTCATCGCAGCATTTGAGGTCATTGGCACGGCCCACAATAATAGGAACATGCCGATTGCGTTGAAGGTGATATCGCCTCGAAGGTTCTTAGACCCGTACATCCTTATTTGCTCCTTTGGTGAGGTGTTGTCAAGAATTTCAACGCCTTCGCGCTTACCCGGCGAAGGCTTCCCAAGCGAGCCGTCCCGATGTGGCAGTTGCTACCTAATACCCTGCCGTCGGGCCGCAAGAGCGTTGCGTTTCCGCCGGGGTACCTGCAGGATGGTCTAAGATGTAACGGCCGTTTCGGTCGTGGAATTGCGTTATTGGTTGAAAACGTCGTTGCCGAATGCTGCGAGTCCGCTCGCGCCTGAGTAACCGAGATGGGGGAGCCCGAAGATGTCTTCAATCGTCTTGAGCGTCGAGTAATGGTTGTATGGTTCCCGCGATACCGTGCCCGCTTTGATGAATGGTGACAAGGCAACCGCGCCGATGTGGCCGCCGCCTGGTCCGATCTGCCCGGCAAGATTGGTGTTCGGGCCGCTCTGCTCACCACAGCACGCGGTCGCGTCGCCGGTTAACACCAGCTGACCATTGACGATCTTCCCCTCGACCTCGCTCTCATCGAACAGGACCAACAACAGACCATCGCGGGTGTACGCAGGCGAGGCCAGGATCATCGGGACCCACAGCGACAGCCACGCATTCGCGGATGCCAGGCCGCCTGGCTGGCGCGTCACGCACGGCGAGTCATGCCCGTCGTCGCACAGATTCGGGGTGATGAACGTGAGATTCGCAGTGGTTTCGTACGCGGCGAGATCACGCGGTAGTTCGCGGAAGTTGACGACGTGCGTCGCGCAGTCCGATGCGTCGATCACCGAATGGAAATACATGAACGGATTGTGGCGCGTCGCGTACTGATCGCCTTGCGGTGCCGCGGCCGACGGCGCTTGAGCCTTTTGCGTGTTGTCCGGAGATCCAAGTGTCGGGTGTCCGCAGGTGGCGCTCTCGCGAGCTGGATCGTTCCCCATGTCTTCGTTGTAGGATCGCCAGGTTAGTCCCCTGGCGGCAAGCTCGTCGGCGATATTGTGGACCGATGCCGGATAGACGCAGCCTTGCCCCACGGCTTGGCCGTCTGAAGCGACGCCGCTGCTCACGAATTCGACGTATTGCTGGCAGTCGCGCTGTGTCACGGGATTCGGCGCCTGACCGCTGATCAGGGCGATGTAGTTGTCGAGGCTGACATGCCCGATACCGAAGTAGTTTTGGATGTACGCGCCCTTCGCGACGAGCGTCTGCGAGAGGTACGGCGCCGGCGATGAGGGTCCGAAGGAGACGTCGTTGTCCTCGTTCTCGAGCATGATGATGAAGACGTGGTGGATCGCTGGGAGAGCGGGCGCGCTAGCCGCGTCGGCGGCGGCTCTAAGCATCAAGCCTAGCAGAAGTGACAGACATGATGAAATGGCCACACGTGCGATATTTTCAGATATGCGCATGCCACTCTCCTTATTAGCAGACGTCATTAAGTCGATTTACTCGCGAGAAGATCGGCCAGAAGCCACGCTACTCCCGCAATCGCGAAAGTCTCGATAGTTTCGCTCCAATTTGTAGGATCGTGGGGTGCCGAAAGAAGCAACGGTATCCACACGAGTACCCCAAAGATCACGATCATCGTTGTAAGGAGGCGAGTCGCGAGAAGTGCCACTCGATTCGTAAGCAGAGCCAAGGCCGCGAGCGCGAACGCGACGGTCGTCGTCACCGCCCAAAACATCTGCCCTGGGGGAAGCCACTTCGGAACCAGGCTGGCCGTGGCGCCAAGATAGACCGCCTGCTCGAAGGTAAAGGAAGCGGTACAGACTCCCACGAGAATGGTCCCGATCCGCTTGAGTGTTTCCGGCGTCCATGTCGATGACAGGCGCGCATACACGATCGCCGCTCCGGCCACGAGAGAGAACTGCTCGAAGAAGTTGCCCCAGCTATTGTAGACCTGTGGTGCGGCGATGATGCCTGGCACGCAGAGCAAAGCGAAGACGAGATAAACCGCACCAAGAACGAGTGCGCCCGTCTTCGCGGTCCGAAGGAACAGAATCGCCGCGCCACCGACGATCTGGGCGGCGGCGGCAGCGTAGACAAGGACCCGGCCAATTTGCGCGTTCAAAACGTGGGGCAGCTGATGAACGCTGTAATCGCGCCAGGCCAGCATGAACAGACCAAAGGCCAAAGCCGCCACGCCAAACACATGACGGCCGAGGTCCGAACTTAGCGTTGATGCGGCCTTCGTTTTCGACATTCTGTGCGAGAATCAACTCGAGAGGTTCCCATTTCCTGTTAACAGCGCGAAGGGTTGGTCTAGGCTTTCCGTAATGCCCTGAACGAAGACAGAGTGTCCCCTGCAGCGAGTGAAGCGAAAGGAAATCCTATTGTGAGGTCCTATGACCAGTCCGTTGTTCGGGTGTTTGCTCTCGCATGGTTGTTGATCTGCACGGCAGTGATTTCGCAGCCGTCCGCGGCCATCGCTTCAACTAGTACACTAAAAACCGTGACGACAGACGACAAGACGGCGTCGGTGGGCATTCCCAGCGGCTGGACGCTTAAGAAAGGGGCGAATGGGTTTGTCTGGGTGTCGGGCCCAAACGGCGAAGGGGTTAACCTTGGAGTTCTCGTGGTTGCGAAGAACGCCAGCGCCGGGAGCAACGTCAGCGGGGAAGTCGCCTTCGCGCTTCCGTTCACTGCGAGTTTGAGCGACAAATTCACGACGATCCTCCAGAAGGGCGCCGCGAAGCAAGGGCAACCGGCACCCCAAGTAACCATCGCGAGCGTGACCCAAATGAAGCTTCCGATGTGCTCTCAGCTCCTCGGAGGCTGGACGGCTGGCGCAAAATCCTGGAAATTTGAGGGAATCATATGTTCGCTTCAGCCCGATTACCTTGGATTGTATAAGAACCTGGTTTTCCTGGCGCAAGTGCCCGCCAATCTCGCGGCGCAGGACCGCCCGATCGTTGAGCAGATCGCGCAGAGCTATCGAGTGACTCCCGCAATGTTCAAGAAGATGCTCTCCCCGTACACGCCGGCGCCGCCACGTCCAGTAGTTGGCGCCATGCCGATGGCTCCGTATCAAGACCCCACGAATTCGGATTGTTTCGATTACAACGTCATCCGTGAATCCCCGCCGTGGGAAGTTCCGATGCACTGCGGCGGCATGCAACCCGGCTAGAAGACGCCGCCTTCGTGTCACGGCTCAAGAGAGTCGTTGCTGCACGCGTTGCCACGTGTAGAATTGGCGTGCGAGGTGGCCCAGGGCGACAAAGGTGAGGACGCATCCCGCGACCAGGGCGTCGCCAGCTCACGGCAGCACGACGTGCGCGAAATGGAGCGACCTGTGTTAGGCACACGCAACCTCGGCACGCAAGGCCTCGCCGTCTCGGCGATCGGCCTCGGCTTGATGGGCATGAGCCAGGCCTACGGCAGTGCCGAGGACCGCGACGAGCGCGAATCGATCGCGACGATTCACCGAGCCATCGAGCTGGGTGTGACGCTGTTCGACACTGCCGAAGCGTACGGACCGTATGCGAACGAAGAGCTGTTGGCTCGCGCACTGCAGGGCCGCCGAGACAAGGTCATCATCGCGACGAAGTTCGGCTTCCAGTTCGGCGAACAAGGCATTAGCGGCATGGACAGCCGGCCCGAGCACGTGAGGGAGGCAGTGGCAGGTTCGTTGCGCCGGCTCGCGACCGATCGCATCGATCTCCTCTATCAGCATCGCGTGGATCCGGTGGTTCCGATCGAAGCGACGGTCGGTCCGATGGCCGCGCTCGTGCGCGAGGGCATGGTGCGTTTCCTCGGCCTATCGGAAGCCGGCGAGCGGACGATCCGGCGCGCACACGCCGTGCACTCGATCTCCGCACTACAGAGCGAATACTCGCTGTGGGAGCGCAATCTCGAGCCGCGCATCATTCCGCTGTTGCGCGAACTGGGCATCGGGCTCGTCCCCTTTGCGCCGCTCGGCCGTGGTTTTCTCACGGGCTCTGTCAAGCGCGCTGAGGAGTACCCCGACGGCGATTTCCGCCGCAACGATCCTCGCTACCAAGGTGCGAATTTCGACGCGAACATGCGGGCCGCGTGGCGGTCCGCGAGCTCGCAGAGCGAAAGGGTGCGACGCCCGGCCAGATCGCGCTCGCGTGGCTGCTGCACAAGGGACCGGATATCGTGCCGATCCCCGGAACGAAGCGGCGCAGCTATTTAGAGGAAAACGTCGGAGCGGCGGCCGTGTCGCTCACCGCTGCAGACATGGCCGTGCTTGACGCTGCGCTGCCGCCCGAAAAGGTAGCCGGCCCGCGCTACGGCGAGAAACAGATGGCCCAAGTCGACCGCTAGATATGAAAGCCGGTTCGGTCAGTTGACGGTTGCGCAGTGCAGGGATATCTTTTCGTGGTCGTCCGTCGTGGGTACGAGGCTCCAGCTGTACTTATCGGTTTCGCTTCCTCCAGCGATAGAGTGTTGCGCGTCTTTCGTACCGCAGATACCGGCGGCGGGCGATGGCAGCAACGCGTCTCTTACAAAAAATATTCCCACGCGGACGACGTTGTAAAAGGGCTTGGGGCAATCGGAAGGCCCGCCGCTCAATTGTAAAGCGCCGGGGTTCGGCTCGGGGGAAAGGTCATACATATGCGCCACAAGGTTTACGGTGAGCAAAAAGCGAGAGGCTGAGTTGGTTGAGCCGGTTCCGCAGGTGCCAACGCCGGTCGCGACAGTATCGCCGGTTCCCGTGAAACTTATGACCGGGGAATTTGGATTGGGATTCGGGATTCGCGTGAGCACCACGTTTCCGTGGAAACGCTCTGAGAGCGAGGTGTGGCCCGACTGCTCATTCTCGCCCGAATAGGTACCGTTATAGGACGTCACGTGCGCCCAGGCCGCCACCAGCACGGGAGAAGGCACCAAGGGTGCGAGCGGGGGCGCCGTTGCCGGCCGGGCGATGGAGGTCCCCAAGACGATGACGAGCGTGCAGGCGAGGGCGCAAAGGATCGTCCAGTGTCTTTGATTCACGGTATCCTCCTCGTGAGAGAGAAGGACACTTTCGGCGTCATGATGCGCTACTCTTGGCTCGACCGATGATCTCCTCGACGACTGCGGTCTTCGCGTCCGCGTAGTTCTGAACGTACTTCCACTCTCGTTGAGCCAACGCGCGCTTTGCGTTCGCATAGAGCTCGCGGTCTGAGACGTTCTCACGCAGCCAATCCCGGAACGTCACCATACGCCCGATTTCCGGACAATTAACGGAGAAGACGTGCAAGTTGATATTCGTCCGCGGGCCCTTGAATAGCCGGTGCTCGTACCAGTCCGCCTCGCGGATGCGAAGCACATAGCCGGCGTTCTCAAGATCAGGAGCGTAGGCCGGTTCGTCCGCGGAGTCCGCGACGACCAGGAGCATATCGATGATCGGTTTTGCCGGTAACCCAGGCACTGCAGTCGAGCCGACGTGTTCGATCATGACAGCACGCTCACCGAGGACCCCGCGCACAGCTTGGGCCTCGGCGTGAAAGTGCGTTGGCCACTGCGGGTCATAGTCCGCGAGGACGATCCGCTCCGTCAATGGTTGAAGCTCACCGATGGTGTAGGCGCGGATCTGTTCGCTCGGTATGGCATGAGTCACTCGGACTCGACGGGTTCATGACCTGCTCTCCTTCGGGCAGCAGTGAATGGCCTGCGTTTGATTGAACGCAGGTGTATAATGCCGACCGACTTTCGAGATGGAAAAACGTTCCCGCGACGGGGCCGAGAAGCGCTGGGCGATTTCTTATGGCTGGCCCGCGTTTTCGACAAAGCGCGCGCCAAGGCGAACAAGACTCAGGACGGTTACATCTATCCATGCCCGATGGATCGAGCGATGATGCAGCGCTGGGGCATCAGCCCGGGAGATTTCACAGCTGCTGTGGGCGGGCACTCAAGCGACGACGAAATCGTTACATGGCTTTCCGAGCGCGTCACCCCGGAGCGCAAACAAGCGGCCAACGCGTGGCTCTTGACCCAAAAAGGCTCTCTCGATCGACAGGATGCGGAAGAAGGCGTACCAGGGGCGGTCGCGCCCGGGCCGCGGCAAGAGATAATGCTCGGCCTGGTGGTCGCGGCGCTCGCGTTGTTGGTCGCGTGGGTCACTCGCCTTCTACACCACTAAACATCAGAGCGCTGCGGCGATCGCCTGACCGACTTCCTGCGTGCTCGCCTGCCCGCCGATGTCGCGCGTTCGAGGCCCATCACGCAGCACGATCTCGATCGCCTTCATGACGGCGTCGGCAGCGTCGGCATGACCGAGATGCTCGAGCATCATCGCGCCGGACCAGATCTGACCGATGGGATTGGCGATATGTTTGCCGGCGATGTCCGGGGCCGAGCCATGCACCGGCTCGAACATCGAAGGAAACTCGCGCTCCGGGTTGAGGTTCGCTGAGGGCGCGATTCCGATCGTACCCGCGACCGCCGGCCCGAGATCGGACAAGATGTCGCCGAAGAGATTCGAGCCGACGACGACGTCAAACCAATCGGGGTGCTGGACGAAGTGGGCCGTCAAGATGTCGATATGATACTGATCGGTCTTCACATCCGGATATTGTTGCGCCATCGCGCGCACGCGCTCGTCCCAATACGGCATCGTGATCGCGATGCCGTTCGACTTAGTGGCGGACGTGAGATGTTTTTTCGGCCGGCTCTTGGCGAGTTCGTACGCGTAGCGTAAGATGCGGTCGACGCCGCGCCGCGTGAAGATCGACTCCTGCACGGCGAGCTCCGCGTCGGTACCCTCGTTGAGCCGCCCGCCAATCGACGAGTATTCACCCTCGCTGTTCTCGCGCACGATCCAAAAGTCGATATCGCCCGGCTTGCGCCCCGCCAAGGGCGACGCGATGCCCGGCATGAGCCGCACCGGACGCAGATTGACGTATTGCTGGAAGCGGCGCCGGATCGGGATGAGCAATCCCCACAGCGAGATGTGATCGGGCACATCCGGCCAGCCGACGGCTCCTAAGAAGATCGCATCGTGTTTGCGGATCCGCTCGAGCCCATCATCGGGCATCATCGTACCGGTCTTCGCGTATTCCTCGCAGCTCCACGGCAGATGATTCCATTCAAAACGGATCCCGAATCGCGCGGCCGCTACATCGAGGACGCGAATGCCTTCGGGCACGACTTCTTTGCCGATCCCGTCGCCGGGGATCACCGCTATACGGTACGTCTTCATCCTTTATGCTTGGACTGAGCGCGAACCGAAAGCCTTTTCCCCTGGGTCGTTGAACGCGCCGGAAGGAGTTCGTAAGCACGTGAGGATGAAATGGTGGGCGCTTGCGTTTTTCGCGAGCGCCGTGTTCATCGCGGGATGCACGTCGCCGCCGCGGGCCACGTCCGCTTCGCCGCCGCAGCTGTCCCCGGAGATTCGAAGCGCGATCGAGGCCGACGCTCGAAAAGAGCTGAGCTCATTTGGCGGTCGGCATCCGATTCCCGGCGCGTACGTGGCGCTTTGGTTGCCAGGCACGGCACCCTTCGTCGACAGCATCGGTTATGCTGATGTAGCTTCGCGAGCGCCATTCGTACTGGCAGACAGATTCCGCATCGGCAGCATCACGAAAACCTTCGTCGTCACCATTGTGCTTCAGCTGGCGGACGAAGGACGGATTCGGCTGGACGATCCGCTCAGCCGATTCGCTCTTGGGCTCCACGTCCCAAACGGCGACCATATCACAGTCCGGCAGCTTTGCGAAATGCGAAGCGGTCTCTACGAGGCTTACGAGACGCCGGAGCTTCAACGGATGGATCTGTCACCGCAAACCCACGTCGACTCGCGCCAGGTCGTGTCATGGGCGTTGCGCCAGAAAACTCTCTTCGCTCCCGGTGCGCGCTATAGCTACAGCAATACGAATTATCTGCTTCTCGGGACTCATCATCGAATCATTGACCCACGACACGCTGGGGAATCAGATACGCACGCGCATTCTTTCACCGCTCGGCCTGCACGATACGAGTTTCCCGCTCTATGACCCGAACATGGCGGCGCCGTACGCGCACGGCTATGCCCCCGCCCCGAGCGGCGGCTGGCAGGACATCTCGAGCTATCTTCCCCCGTCGCTGACCTGGGCAGCGGGTTCGATGATCTCGACCGTTCCTGACATGAAGCATTGGGTGGATTCGTATGTCACGGGGACGCTCAACAGCGCCGCGACGCAGCGAGCGCGTCTGCAATGCCTGCCGACGGGCGACCTCGGCTTAGGCTATGGTCTTGGCGTCGGATGCAGCGGTGGTTGGTACGGCTATACCGGTGGCCTTCCCGGATATAACGCGGCTGCGTACTACTTGCCCTCAAAGGACGTGACTCTGGTCGTCGTCGTCAACGCGCAACGGCACAGGTCCAAGCCGGGCGCGCGTGTCACGTTCGATACCGCAAACGCGATCGCGCGCGACGTCACCAGGCTCGTGACGCCGAACAACGTTTTGTTCCCTTAGATCTTTTGCAAGATGTATGCTTGAGCTTGCTGGACCATGGCCCGAGTATTGCGGTTGCGGCCCCCAACTACTATGGTGATGACGCCGCCCCGCGCGTGCATGACACCCGCCATGTCTTGCAGCGGGTAGCACGTGGCTGCGTGACCGCATGGGGTGCCGCCCGGCGGATACGGGCCGGGCATGTGGTTCCACACGCCGATACCGATTTCAGCGAACGTGGGATCGACGCGCGCCGTGCTATAGTTGCACTCTGAGGAAAACGTTGGATTTTGACGTGTCGTGTCGACGGTGTTCGGCATCTGCAAGATCGCAGTCGCCTCGGCGTGGGTGAGGAGCGTACACGCGTCAGGGAGGCCGCCGACGCTTTGGCTGCTTGGAACCGGTTTGGCCGATGGCGGTTGGGGCGATGCGTTGCAGTGCTCGTCCACTGACAGTCCGCGCATGCCGAACGACGCGCCCGTATCTGCGCCCGAAATCGCGAAATAGCCCTTGCCCTTCACCGCCTTTTCAAAGTGCTCGGACGGACACTTCGGCGTGGCGCAGCCGTTAGGCCGCGTGCAAAATGCTACGCCCTCCAAGGCGGTGCCCGAAAACTCGGATCCATCAGCGAAATGGATCCGCGCATGCGCGGAATTGGTCTGCACTTCGATGATGTCGGCTTCGAAATCCGGCCTCAAGAGCCAATTTCCATACGGTGCGATCGGAGCGTACGGCAGTTCGGCGTTGTCGGTCAGAGCGAAGGGCAGCGGGTTAGACATGGCGGCCGTGATTCCCGGCCCATTGCTATCCCACACTTGCGGGTTCAACGATGGATCGCGGTACTTAGACCGGCCGTAGCTCGGGGCCCAGCCGTCTTCGAATGCATCGGCATTACCCGTGATCGCGCGTTGATATGCGTCGGCGCTTCCATTGGCTTGTAGCATCTCGTCGAGGTGATCCCACGGATTGATCCCGACATAATTGAGCTCGGAGTAATAGCCGATCGCGTCATACGTGCGGGCGAACAGCGAGCTCTGAGCGCTCTTGAAATACAGATCCCACCAGCCGGCTCCGACATCGCAATGCCCTGCGATCGTACAGCCGACCCATTCCGCCTGGCCTTCGATGATCCACGCGGGTTTGCTCCCAAGTACTGCCGCCGAACCGAACAGCGCCATCTGAAAGCAGTGAAATACCTCGTGTGGGATCACTTCTTGCTGGATTCGAAAGCTCGAGGTCTGCAGACTTGGATTGATCCACACGATGCATGGCATCGGCCGGCCGCTGGCGTCGTAGGCGAACGCGTACGCGAGCGCGTCGAAGACGAGCGGGCCCGAGTAGGGTTGCGTCGGGAACATCTCCTGCGAATTGATGATGACCGCGGGATCGTAACCGAGGTCGCGATGAAGCAGGCCGGCGATGTCCATGCGCGCCGCGTGTACCGCCGCCTCATATTGGGATTGGGTCAACGCGGCAAGGACTTCATCGCTTCGGCTGCGGTCGCCGACGGCCGCGCTAGCAAGACGCATCGCCGTTCTTTGCGGGCGCCGCAAGTACGAAAGCACGACCTTGCGCTGCGCAGGCGTGAGCTCATTCCAATGGCCCCACATCCACCGCAAGGCGCTGGTTCCTGAGGGGATGAGCCCGCGCGGCCCGGCGGGCCGTGTAACTCCCGGCAACGGGCCGAACGCGAGCGAAAATGCTTCCATCGCCACTTGCTTGCTGGGCACGCCGGTGGGTCCGACCTGGCGAGTCACCGCCTCCCACGCCGTGCGCGGCGGCGGTGTCGGTTCGATAGCGATCGAAATCTTTCGGAGATTTGGGTACTCGCTTATCGGTGTCGCGCCGGGCGCGCTCGTCTGCCGGGAGCACCCCGCCGCCAAAATGATCTCGGCGGTGACGAGAAAAGCCAGACCGGTGCGATGTGCGAGCACAGTACCTCCCTTACGCGGCGCCTCCACGATACCGCACGAGCGTCCCCGGAGCGTCCAGGTCGTCCGTCCTAGGCTAGCAGCCGTTCTCGAACTGGATAAAGACAACCCGATTCTCTCGCAAGATAAAGTTCTGCATTTGCCCGCACTTGGCTTGGGATGCGGCATCGAGTGACTTGAACGGCGCCCAGGTCGTGTAGGCAAGCATCTGCAGCCCCGGATGACCGGCGACCGAAAGCGGCTTTGATAGTCCGTAAATGCGCATCACGTCTGCCGCCGTCGAACCGAAGCGGATCCCTCGCGCGGTGCGGAGACCAGACAGGTCTCGCGTCACGACCGTCTTTGGCGGCGGCGAAACATCAGCGGCGGCTACGACCTCATCGGCCGAGCAGCAACCTTGCTCGTAGAAGGCGATGTGCCGGGCTGGATCGTAGACCACGTGCCCCCGGGGCGGTCCAGCTGCACCATAGACGAACGGTGTACCGTCGGCCGGGCCGAGAGAGCCGAAATAACCCTTTATCAAGGCCTTGCCTTCATAGACAAATCCATCGCGTTGATCGATATGAGTGGCTTCGCCGTCGCGCCAAGGGTTATCGCCATCCCCATACGATGGCAGCCACGCTCCGAGCGCCGGGCTCCACGCAGAACCAAAAAGCTGCTTTCCCTCTTCGTTGATCGCAGGATTTGGCGTGGGGGATGCACTGGCCAAGACGATAGAGACGATCAAGCTCAGCATTCGTCACTTCCTGATCGCATCGGCGACCGGAATTAGTCGCCGCTCGCTCGCCGGATAATCACCATCCGGGTGCGCCTCGACCCATGCTTGGGCCCTTGCCGCTAAGTACTCGAAGTTCTCGAAGATATGCGGCCGGTTGGTTCGGCCCAGCGCAATCGACTCGGCAAGCAGTCCCCAATAGAGATTGACGTTGTACCAATCGGTCTGAAGGTACGTGTTCTCATCGATTAGGCCACTGCGTACGAATGAGCCGATGTGATTGTACATGTCGCAGAGGTAAAATTCGGGATGCTTGCGACGATCGATCGGGATTTCGAGCAGGCTCGCGCGAAAATCATCGTCCTTCATGCGCTCCGCCAGCTCGTGGCGGACGAAATCGACCAGCTCGCGAACGCTCGGGTCCTGCAGCATCTCGAACACCGCGACGAGGCCGCTGAGCTGATTGCTCGTGCGCAGGTGGCGCAGCTGCACCAGCGCCGCGATAGCCGATGCGGCGATGACGAGGAAGGTGCCGATCGCGGCGGCGGTGTTCAAGGCCTCCAGTGTCATGCTCGACTCGCGCTAGGGGTTAGAGAAGTATCGAACACGACCTGGTCCCAGCGCCACAGCTGCTGGAAGAAGTCGCGCCCGATGGAACGATCGTCGGGCTCGAGGCAGATATCCGCGATAGACCGCTTTCCATCGATCGCGGCGAAAAGCCGCGCCTGTTGGTCGTCGATCGGCAGGTACAGATCGGTATAGGTGTGATTGCGGTTGATGAGCACCGCGACCGCCCCAGTCGGTAACCGGTCGCGGACTTCGATAGTATCGGGGAGGCGTACGGGGACGTAGTCGAGCCACGCATCGCCATCAAAATCGACCGAAGCGGCGCGCAACTCATCCTTCTTATGCGCGATGATGCTGTGTCGCGCCATGGTGCCGCGGAAGAGCTCAATGGCCGCATATTGCTCGTCGGCGGTGAGTGCGGTCAGCCTGGTTTTGTGCGGTGTCGATGCGATCGCGCCGCACCACGGCAGATACGGCGCCTGGCGCGCCCAGCGCCCGAACGCGAGGCCAGCGGCTTTGAGAAAATCCATCAGCTGCGGCACCGAGTACGATCGGTCTAAAGGATGGAGCAGCGCATCGGCGAGTCCTGCGCTAGTCGCAAAGTCGGGCGAGTTGCGCAGCAGCGGCACAAGCGGGTGGTCGGGTGGGAGCGCCCTGAGACTGGCGGCGAGGTCGCGGATCTCGTGTTCTGTCCGGCCGATGCCGAGACGCCGGCAGTAATCCTGAAGCATATACACGCCTGCGCGGCCATAGGGTGCATAGACCATCAGATTGAGAGCGCCGGTGGGCGCAAGGACGTCGCGCAGCGCCCGTAGACCTGCGTCAGGGTCCCTCAGGTGATGGAGCACGCCCGTGCAAACCACAAACTCGAACGTTTGCCCAAGCTCGGCAGCGCGCTCCACAGCGAGTTGGCGCACTTCGAGATTCTCGAGTCCGTGCGTACGCTTCAGTTCTTGCGTGAACGCGATGCTGTTCGCGCTGACGTCGATTCCGACGACCTTAGCACGCGGCCAGCGCAGCGCGTAATGTGCGGCCTGCGTTGTGCCGCATCCGGCAACCAGGATGCTCCGGTCGTCTTGGTACGGCTCGGCCGGCCAGAAGAGATGCGAATCAGCGCGCCGGCGTTTGTCATCCCAAGCCCGGCGGTACGCGTCGAGGTCGTCGACGGGCGGCGGGTAAGGATGGCTTTCATAGAAAGTCGCCACATCGTCTGTCATGAACGCGAAGAGCCTTCCATGCCGCGTCGCCGTAACCCGGCAGGGAAGGCTCTGTGGATCGAACTACGCCCTAGCCGTGGGGTTTTTGTACCTCCGCTAGCACCGAGTCCAGATTGAACGACGCCGGTTTCTGCCGCGGTGGGAACTTGGCGAAGTCCGCGATTTGCCCCGCGATCACCGCCTGCATCTGGTATAACTGGGGCACGTGATCCATCACCCAGTTCCAGTATTGATTCGAGTTGAAGTCAGCCCGCTCGAAAGGATCGCGGCGCAAGTTGAAGATGTGGGGCAGTCGAAGCTTATCGAAAGGCTCTGCCCATTGGTCTGTCGAGTTGAATTTCTGGAGCGCCAAATTGTGCTTGTAGTCGCCGACGCGCACCGCGATCACGTCGCCGTCGTCGCTGAAGTACACAAGCGCCTCTCTCGGGCTTTCTTTCGTCTTGCCCGAGAAATACGGGATCATGTTGTAACCGTCGAGATGGACGTTGTACTTCATGCCGCCCACCGTGGTGCCGTCGAGCAGCTGCTTGGTCACGTCCGGGTTGCCGGCAGCGGCGAGCAGCGTCGGGAACATGTCGATGTGCGAGACGATGCCATTGTAGATCGATCCAGGTTTGATCACGCCGGGCCACCGGATGAAGCACGGCACGCGCCAGCCGCCTTCCCAGTTCGAGTCTTTCTGGCCGCGGAATGGCGTGTTAGCCCCGTCCGGCCACGTGTCGTTTTCCGGGCCGTTGTCGGTCGAGTACATGACGATGGTGTTGTCGGCGATCCCAAGCTCGTCGAGCTTGGCGAGCATCATGCCGATCTGCTCGTCGTGTACGACCATGCGGTCGCTATACGGATCTTGGCCGCTCTTGCCGATGTTCTTCGCCGCGACGTGGGTCCGGAAGTGCATGGCCGTGGAGTTGTACCAAAGGAAGAACGGTTGGTTCGCCTTGGCTTGCTTTTCCATCCATCCCAGAGCCGCGCTGGTGATCTCCTCGTCGATCGTCTCCATGCGCTTTTTGGTGAGCGGACCCGTGTCTTTGATCGTTTGTTTGCCGACCCGTCCCCAACGGGGATCGGTGGTCGGATCATCCTTGTCACTCGCAAAGCAATGCATCACGCCGCGCGGCCCAAACATCTCCTTGAACTTCGGATCTTTAGGATAATCGGGTAGCTCAGGTTCTTCCTCGGCGTTGAGGTGATACAGGTTGCCGAAGAACTCGTCGAAGCCGTGCACGGTGGGCAGAAACTCGTTGCGATCACCCAAGTGGTTCTTGCCGAACTGTCCGGTCGCGTAGCCAAGCGGTTTCAGCAACTCGGCGATGGTCGGATCTTCCTTTTGCAGGCCGACAGTGGCGCCAGGCATGCCGACCTTAGTAAGACCGGTGCGGATCGGATTTTGGCCGGTGATGAAGCACGCACGGCCGGCGGTGCAGCTCTGCTGCGAGTAGTAGTCGGTGAAGAGACCGCCTTCGTTCGCCACGCGGTCTATATTGGGAGTCGTGTATCCCATCATCCCGTGGCTGAAGCGGCTGATGTTCCAGATACCGATATCGTCGCCCCAGAGAATGAGAATATTCGGTTTTGACTGTGCCATCGCGACCTTTCCTTAGCTTTGATACAATAGGTCAGCCGCGCTTCGTCAAGCCCGGTTTCAATCCCCCACGATGCTCGAAGATAGTAGATGCGAAATGCGAATAGCGAGCATTCGTCCCGCTCCGGTTAGTGCACCCTCGCCACAAGCTGCACGTGCGCGGTGTATCCGGGGTTTCCTGGGGAAGAGCCGTGGGTCTGGTTATCGCTGTGGTAGACCAATACGATCGTATCGAACTGCCCGAGTGGGCGCGCCGTAGTCACGTTGATCGACCCGCGGCCGTCGTCGTCAGACCGAAACGAGTTGGACGAGCCGCTCCCGTCAAGCGGTGCGATATCGAGGAAGTTCGTAGTCGTGTGACCTTGGAAAAGACTATAGTCGGCGTCGGGCATCAGGCCGTAAAAGGTCGCGGACACGACGTCGGCGTTCGGCCCAGCCGGTGTTACCTGTGCGACTCCATGTGCCCCGAGCCAATTCGCAAGCGAGACATCGAGCGACGTGCCATCCGCGTTGTAAAGCGGTGTGGCGCTATCGGAGCCCAGCACCGCCGCTCCCACACTCGCCTCATGCAAGATGTTGAGCTTTCCTGCCTCGGGTTTGGCATTGGCCAC
Organism: Vulcanimicrobiota bacterium; assembly: GCA_963772515.1. GTDB lineage: Bacteria > Vulcanimicrobiota > Vulcanimicrobiia > Eremiobacterales > Eremiobacteraceae > JAFAHD01. The sequence goes on along the minus strand of CAVYXC010000005.1, from coordinate 328,122 downwards.
CGGACGACTGTCCTTGATGAAGACGAGCGGATCGACCGGCGTTCCCTGATGCGTCTGTGCGCTGAAGAACGACCCGCCCGACACAAAATCGAGCGTGACGGCAGCGAGGAGGGCGACGGCATACATCATAATCCGACATATACCCATTCGTCTCCGGGGGTAATCAGAGTACATGAGCGTCCACGTCTATGGCATCAACCACATCGCGATCGCGGTCACCGACGTCAAGAAGGCCGTCCGGTTTTACGAGGACGTTTTCAACCTCAAGAAGCTGGACGAAGGCGAGGGAGACGCGTTTTTCAAGCTCGGGGAACATCAATTTCTCGCTATGTTCGAAGTCGATGACGTCCAACCCGATCACACACGCCACTTCGGGCTCATGGTGCGCGATGAGCACCAAATTGCGGAAGTGCGCGAGAAGCTCATCAAGAAATACAAGATCAAGCTGATCCCTGGTTTTCGCTGCGATTTCGTCGACCCGTTCGGCAATCGCGTGCAGGTCGTCGACCTGCATGACGAGTCATTGGTGTGGCTGCTGCCGTATCAGGAAGTCCAAAAGGCCGGCATCAAGTTCTCAGGCTAGGCGTTCACCGGTAACATGTGACCCTCACCAGCCCTCTCGTGCCGGGGTAATGCACCTCGGGCCGCGGAATACATCGGGACCTCTTAGGTCCCGCGCCTACACCGAGGGGTGATGCCAGCATGAGCCAGGCGACGCCCCATATCGGCCGGGGCCGTATCGATCTGCTGCTGATCGTCTCGATCCTCGCGATCGCGGCCACCTACGTCCTATTCGCGAAGATCGGTTTCGCGCTCGCGTTCACTACACAGCAAGTCACCGCGGTGTGGCCGCCGGCCGGCATCGCGGTCGCGGCGCTGTTATTGCTCGGCTATCGGGTGTGGCCGGGCGTCTGGCTCGGCGCATTCGTGGCCAACGCGATAACTCACGAGCCGATACTTACGGCCGCGTTGATCGCCGTCGGCAATACGCTTGGGCCGCTTCTCGGCGCCTATCTTCTGCGCCGGTTTGCCAGCTTCGACACCGCGCTCGAGCGCGTGCGCGATGTGGTCTCGCTTGTGCTGTTCGGATCCGCGTTGGCGATGACGGTCACTGCGACGAACGGCGTTTTGAACCTGGCGTTTGCCGGCATCGTGCCGTGGTCCAGTTTCGGATCTGTGTGGTGGCTATGGTGGATGGGCGACACGATGGGCGTGCTGCTCGTCGCCCCGCTCATCCTCACATGGGCGACCATCAGATATCCGCTCGAGCTCAAGCCGGCAAGAATCTTCGAGCACGCCGCCTTCGGGGCGGCACTCCTCACAGCCGGATCGCTCCAGTTCCTGACGAGGCTGCCGCTCTCGTTCTCGCCGTTCCCATTGATCATCTGGAGCGCGTTGCGCTTTCGCCAGCGCACGACAGCGCTCGCCATCGTCGTGATATCGACGATCGCCATCATCGGAACGATCCGCGGACTTGGCCCGTTCACGACCGGTACTTTCGATCATCGCCTCCTATTGTTGGTGACGTTCATGGCGGTGCTCGGCGTGACCGGCCTCGTGCTCGGTGCCGTCGCCGCCGAACGCCGGCTCGCCGGGCTCCAGCTCAAAGAGGCCGAGCAACGCTTTGCGATCGTCGCCGAGATCGTGCCGCAGATGATATGGACCGCGGACAAGGCCGGCTCGGTCGAGTGGTTCAACCAACGTTGGTACGAGTACACAGGCCAGACGCACGCCGAAGCGCTTGGCTCAGGCTGGCAGCAGACATATCATCCGGACGACTTGCGGCGACTCGTCGAAGACTGGCCCCGGTGGATGGCGGCCGGCGAGCCATTCGATCTCGAGGCGCGCATCCGCCGCGCCGACACGACGTTCCATTGGTTCCTCATCCGCGCCGAACCGCTGCGCGATGCCGCCCGCGCTGTGACGCGATGGTATGGCACGAACACGGATATCGACGACCAAAAGCGCGCCTTGCAACAGACGACGCGCGTTGCGGAAACCTTGCAGTCGGCGTTCTTGCCCGGCAGACTGCCGGTGCGCCCGGACCTGCGCTTTGATGCGTTATATATGCCCGCAGAAAGCCAGGCTCTCGTGGGCGGCGATTGGTACGACGCGTTCGAGTTGGCGGACGGGAATATCGTCGTTTCGATCGGCGACGTCGTTGGGCACGGTGTGCGCGCGGCCGTCATGGCCGGGCGGATCAAACACGCGATCTTCACGCTGGCGTTAGATGGCGCCGACCCGGCGACCATGCTCGCCAAGGTCAACCGGATGATGCAGGTGCGCGACGCGACGATGGCGACCGCGCTCGTGGCGATCGTCGATCCGGATCTCGGCCACATGCGCTATGCCAGCGCCGGCCATCCGTCGCCCATCATCGCGGCACCGACGATTCCCGCGCAATCGCTTCCCGTCGGCGGACTCCCGCTGGGCGTCGGTCCACTCGATCTGCAAAATCACGGCGTGCGCTTGGAACGCGACGCAGTAATCATCTTCTATACCGACGGAATCACCGAATTCAAGCGCGATATCGAGGCGGCCGAGTCGGCCCTGCGGCGCGCCGCGACCGGATTGGTGGGCAACAACACCGTGCCGAATCCAGCGGTCGCGGTCCAGCGCGCGGTCATGGGTTCGGAGAAATCAAACGACGATGCCGTGATCGTCGTGCTGCAGCTCGCGCCGGGGCTGGCCAACGCGAGCTCCGACGGAACGACCTTGCATAAGACGTGGGCATTCCACTCAGGCGACGCATACTTGGCGCGCATGTCGCGCCACGAGCTCATGGGCTTTATCCGCAGCCACAGCCGGTCGTCCGACGACCTATCCGGCGCCGAGCATATCGTGGGCGAACTTCTCGCGAACACAGTCGAACACGCGCCCGGTCTGGTCACCATCGAGATCGACTGGACGGCGCGCGAGCCCGTGCTGACGATCTCCGATTCCGGCCCAGGATTATCGCCTTTCTCGCCCAGACTGCCGGACGATCACCTGACGGAGAACGGGCGCGGCCTGTTCCTCGTCGACTCGTTGGCCAGCGACGTGCGAGTCGAGCGCGTCGACGAACAAGGCACGAAGATCAGCGTGACCCTACCGGTGAGTCGCGAGAGCTAGTTCCAACGGCCGCGCGACGCGTCAGCCTTCGCGTACATGAGAAAACTGCTGACAGCCGCGGTGAACACGGAACAGCACATGAAGATCATGAGCCCACGCAAGCTGGTGCGCAGCAATCCTGGCGGGAGCTGCGTCTGCAAGAACATCACGACGAGGACGACGGCGGTCGTCACGGCCAGCGCGATGACGAACCAGCGCTCGATCTGCGCGCCGCGTCGCGACGCGTCGCGCCCGACGAACCAGCGAGCTATCACATAGCCTGCAGCAATCCCCAGGCCTACGCCAAGATAGACGTCCACGACTCAGTGGGTTTGGTCCGCGTGTCAGGCGCCCCTGTAATTGTCGAGCACCTCAGCGGCGCTGAGCACGCGCGGATAGATGGCCACGTCATCCAGCCCGCCGCTGAGAAAGCTTCCTAAGTCGCGCGTGCCGAGCCGCACTGGGGCCGCGCCGTGCGCGGCATGGATATCGTATGCGGCGTAACGAGCGCCGGGCGATTTGACTGGGCTCGCCCGTAACGCGCCATCTCTATAGATAGAGACGCCGTGCGTAATACGGCTGGGCCGCGCCGCCCGGTGCCGGCTTCGCGAGCAGCGCGCCGACACTTGCGGCTCCGATGACGCCCAACATGTTCCGGCGCGTGTATGTCTTCATCGGCGACTCCTTTGCTCGGCGCTGGGATGGACGGCCGTGCGATATCCGGCTGCTAGTACCGCGACGGCCGATCGCGGTGTCAGCACGTCGACGTCGCGATGCGCCGGGCGCGCGCGACGCTGGGTATACCCAAGCGCCGACCACGCGAACAGCGAGTTGCCCCATACGAGCCACGCGTGGTCATCGGCGGCGATGTAGGCTCCATCTGGCAGATCGGCGACGTCCGCTCGGTACACGCGCTTGGTGCGCCGTCCATCGAGGCGCTCGCGATGCAGTTGCGCATCCATCAGATCCGCGTTCGCCGGCTCGCCGTGGCAGGCGACCCAAAGATCGCGGAAGCGCCGGTAATCGGCGTGCCGGCATTCGGCACACGGGCGATGGCCGGCGGCGAACGCCGTCGCCTCGTCGAGGAAGAACAATTCTGTATATCGGTGAGGCTGCATGACCTTCCGGTAGCGTCCACGGAACTCGAGGACGCACGCGATCCAGCGGCGCACCTGCCACGGCCGCATGATACGCCGCTCGTCGTCGTGCAAGATCCCACGGTTGCCCATCATGAGGCCGCGTTCCGGAATTGCGACGATCTCGCCGAACGGCGTGACCCGGTTTTGCAGCGGCACCTGCGCGCAGAAGCCGCGCCGTTAACGCGGCTTCAATTGATGAAGGATGAACTCGTTGCCCTCGCTATCGAGAGCGAATGCCAGGAAGCAGCCGGGCGTCTCATAGACCTTCGCATCGTCCTCGAACGCGATCCCGCTCGCCCTGCACGCGGCGACGGCAGCGTTGATGTCCTCGACTCCGAAGTGCACTCCGCCGAGCTTTTCCCACGGTGCGTTCGGCGGCTTGACGATGCTGAACGTCTCGCCCGTCGGGAACGTCCACTCCACGCCGACCGGAGGGTACTCCAACGTCGGAGCAAAGCCCAACAGGTCGGTATAGAACTTCGTGGCCCGGTCGACGTCCTTGACCAGGTATGATGTCGTATCGATGCCCCGGATCCCGATCTTGCTTGCCGTCGCCATCGCGTTAGTTTCCTTTCAAGTAGGAGCGGTTCACCTCGGACCGACCGTCGCCGGCTGTCGAGCAGCGCTCCAATCGGCGAGCACTTGGTCCACTGTCCTCAGTTGGCGATCCGGATCCGTCGCGTACCACGCCTTGAAGTACTCGAGGCCGTTCGCGTGCGCGTCGTCGGTGAATGCCGTGAGCACGTCGGTGACCCACACGAGATCGTAGCCGCGTTGGAAGGCATCGCCCGATGTATGGCGCGCGCAGCAGTCGGTGTGAAGACCAGTGATGTACAGCCGCGTGATGCCCCGCTCGCGCAGCACATCGTCGATCGCGCTGCTGCAGAAGGGACTGTACGTCTGCTTGCCGAGCACGACGTCGCCCGGCTTGGGGGCGAGTTCGGCGACGATCTCCGCTTGCTTTGTGCCGGCCATCGCATGCGGCGGCCATTTGCGCAGCTCGAAGTCGTCCGGCGTGTGTGCGTCGGTGGTGTAGATCACCGTGACACCCGCGCTGCGCGCCGCGTCAAGCAGACTCGAGAGCTTGGGGATGATGCCTTGCGCGAGTTTTTGGTAGTCGGGTCCGCCGGCGTCCGCGATCGTGCCGCCTGGATAGACGAAGTCGTTGGCGAGATCGATGACGACGACCGCGCTTTTGGCAAGGTCGGCGGCCGAGATGTTGGGGGTCGTGTTGGACATGACAGAATCTCCCATTGTTGAGTGGACCACCGCCGAGGGGCCGTTTGGGAAACGCCTGAGCCGTCGGGGTTGACGGCTGCTCTCGTGCAGGGAACGCTGTGTCGCGTCGCAGCGCTATTCAGTCCGGCCTAGCGGCGAATTCCTGCTAGTGGTGCTTCACGTATATGCCGTTCTCGGCTGTCGGCATCGGCTTGAGCGTCCATGAAGTTCCGTCCGCGTATTCGATCTTAAGGGCGACGCACTGCGGCTTCACCTGCGGGGTGGTGGGCGGATGGATGCCATAACGCCGCTTGATCTCAGCGCCCGGAGTAAAGGTGCCCTGGTCGCGCACCTCAGCGATGAGGATGTCGACGACGACGAGTCCGAAGACGATCGCCTTCATCGGTTTGGGCGAAACGTTCGTAAAGTCGATGAATAATCGCGACGGCGAGCTTGCCGGCGGTTGGTAGTACGCAAGCCCGAACGGATCGTCCCAGTAGTACGGCGTGCTCGGATAGTAGCCGTCGCTATAACCGACATAGCTCGATGCCGGTCCGCCCCCTTGGCCGTAATTGAATTGGGCATCGCAGCGCGAAACCTTCACTTGGGCCGCGACCGGCGCGGCGTTCGGTGAGGGGTTGGCGCGGCAAATCGCCGGCATGAAAAACGCGAGCGTGATAGCAAGCAGCAACGCTGATCTCATCGTGTCCCTCCGTGGCGCGCATTTCCCTCAAGCACGCGGCTATACCCGCAGCTTCACGCCGCGCGGATTTACCGGCCTGCAGGGCGAACGTACGTATCACAGTGGATACTGCCACCGTCATCTTGTTGTTCACCGACATCCAGGGGAGCACGACGCGTTGGGAACGCGACCGCGCTGCTATGGCCACTGCGGTGCGCCGCCACGACGAGCTCATGAACGCGGCGATCACGCGGTCCCGCGGTCGCGTTTTCAAGACCATGGGCGATCAGTTCTGCGCGGCGTTCTCGACGGCGTCGGACGCCATCGCCGCGGCGCTCGACGCTCAGCGAATCCTGTCGGCCGAAGATTGGAGCGCCGTCGACGGGCTGGACGTGCGCATGGCGATCCACGCCGGCCAGGTGGAGGAGCGCGACGGAGATTACTTCGGGCGGCCGCTCAACAAAGTGGCGCGGCTGCTCGGCGTCGCGCACGGCGGACAAATACTGCTCTCGGGGGCCGCCGCGAACCTGACCACGGGCGACCTCCCGGCGGGCACGAAACTCTCGTATCTCGGACAGCACAGGCTCAAAGATCTGGAAGGCGTCGAGAACGTTTACCAATTGATCGCTCCGGATCTGCGCGATCAATTTCCGCCGCTGCGATCGCTCGAAGAATTTCCCAATAACCTTCCGTTGCAGCTCACCGCGTTCATCGGCCGCCAAGACGAGCTCGAGCGCCTTCACGAGCAGCTCGAGACGACGCGGCTTCTTTCGCTCGTCGGCACCGGCGGCGTCGGCAAGACGCGTTTGGCGCTGCAGCTCGCGGCGGATTCGCTGGCGCGTTTCCCCGACGGCGTCCGGTTTATCGACCTGTCGCTGACGACGAGCGCCGAATCTGTGGCCGATGAAGCGGCGTCGATTCTGTCAGTGCGCGCGGGCGCGGACCAAAGCGTCAGCGAGGCGATCATCGCCGCCATCCGCGCTAAACACATGCTGTTGCTCTTCGACGGCTGCGAGCACGTCTTGGCGGCGACCGAGAAGCTGATCGACTCGATCGTTCGCACATGTCCGAACATCAGCATCGTCGTCACGTCGCGTCAAGCGCTCGGCGTCGTCGGCGAGACCGTGCACAACGTGGGCACCCTCGCGGCTCCGCCGGAGGGAACTGAGAGCGCGACGGAAGCTCTTAGCTTCAGCTCGGTCAAGCTGTTCGTCGATCGCGCGAACGCCGCATCGACGCGTTTTTCGCTGACCGACGCGAACGCCGCAATCGTCACGCACATCTGCCGGCGCCTGGACGGGATTCCGCTCGCGCTCGAGTTGGCGGCGGCGAAGACGCCTGTGCTGAGCGTCAAACAGCTTGCCGACAAGCTCGACGAACGCTTTCGGCTGCTGTCCTCGAGCGGCAGCAATCGCCTTCCGCGCCAGCAGACGCTGCGCGCGCTGATCGACTGGAGCTTCGACCTGCTCGACGAGCAGGAGCGCGTCGCGTTCAGGCGCCTGTCAGTTTTCGCGGGCGGGTGGACATTGCAAGCCGCTGTGGCCGTGTGTTTGGACGAAGGCGTGGACGAGTGGGTGGTTCTCGACCTGCTCTCCGCGCTATTCTCGAAATCTTTGGTCGCCGTGGAGCCGCACGGCGACGATCAACGCTATAGCATGCTCAACACGATTCGCGATTACGGCCGAGAGCGGCTGATCGAGGCAAACGAAGCCGGCAACATCGCTGCGAAGCATGCCCGCTACTACGCAGACTTCGTCGGGGCGCTCGCCCCGCTTGTGGAATCGCTCGAAGACGTGCAATGGCAACAGACGATCGCTCCTGAGATCGACAACATCAGGGCGGCGTTGGACTGGACGATCGTCGGCGGCGACGACGTCGAGGTTGGGCTGAGACTGCTCGCTCAGTTCGAGTGGCCCGACCTGCTCACGACCCCGCAGGAAGCTATTCGGTGGTTCGATCCGGCGGTGAAGCTGGTCAGCGCGACAACGGATTCGGTGACGAGAGCGCGCGTGCTGCGCCACTACGTCCGTTTGGAGTGGATGGTCGGCCGTCCGCTCGGCCAGCGGGAGAAGACGGCACAAGACGCGGTCGAACTGGCCCGCGCGAGCGGCGATGCAAACGAGATCGCCCGGGCGCTCTCCAGTCTCGGCAGCTGCTACCGCGATGCCGGACGCTTTGACGAAGCCGACGCGCTGTCCGCCGAGGCGTATGCCGACCCCGAACGTCTGTCCGCGCCTGCCGCGAACCATGTGCTGCGCAATTGGGCCGTATCGAATCTGCAGCGTGGCGATCACGAGATGGCGCGCCGGCGTTTCACGGATGTCGCGCGCCGCGAGAGACCGGGCAGCGAAGCCCATGCGAGCGCGCTGCTGAACATCGGCGAGCTGGAATTCGCCGTCGGCAATGTCGAGGCCGCGCGCAGTGCCGCGCGACAAGCGAAGGAAGCCTTCGAACGGCTTTCCGCGGCGCCGCTCGGCTTAGTGGTGTGCAATCTCGCCGCGTACGCGATGGCCGTCGACGATTTGGCCGAAGCGCGCGAGATGCTTCGCGAAGCGCTCAAGATCTTGAGACAATCGGGAACTCGCTGGATGACCACGGCGCTTGAACACCACGCCGTGCTCGCCGGCCTCGTCGGCGATCACGAGCGCGCAGTCGTGCTCGTCGGTTTCACCGAAGCGCGCTACAGCGGCAACGACAAGCGGCAGCGGACCGAGCAGCACGGATACGAACGCCTGATGCGTCTTTTGACGCAGATCTACGACAAAGAAGAACTCGCGGAGCGGATGAGCGCCGGCGCCCGGCTAAAGGACGAGCAGGCGTTAGAGCACGCTGCGGCGATAAGCCACCATACACGACCGACACTGGCGGCGACCGCCGCCGAATAGGGAGCGACAATCACCATGGCAAGTACGCTGAAAGAAGAACTGGCGCAGCGCGTCAACGAGCATGCGAAGCAGATCGACGAGCTTCACAAGAAACTGGCCGCAGCGGCCGGCGTGGACAAAGAAAAACTTCAAAAGGCCGTCGACAAGTTCAAGGCCGCGCACAAGCAGTTCCATGACGACGCGCTCGGGTGCATGAACTAGACCCGCAAGCGCTACGGCTGCCGTAGCGCTTTTTCTATCGCAACGCCGATCGGAACACCCAGGCCAGTGCACGGATCCCATCCGGCGCCGGCCTGGAAACGGCCGTTGCTTCCGCCGGTGACGTCGACGAAAAGCGGTTCCGGAGACCGGCGATAGAGAATCGGCGAGAAAAAGCCGATCGGTGCACCGAGTCGTTGGTTGATCCGCGCCGTCAACGCCGCCCACAGCGGCGCGACCGAACTCGTGCCGCCCATCGCCAACTCGGTTCCGTCCATGATGACGTAGTAGCCGGGTTGTTCTTGCGCGGCCACATCAGGCACGCCGCGGCCGGGGTTCACGCGGTGCCGCGTCGCGATCGATCGCGCGGCCTCTTGCCATTGCGGTATGTCGAAACGCTCGCTGAAGCCGCCGCCAGTCTTTTCCCACGCTTGCTCTGCGTGTTTCTCACCCGCGGGTATGACGGTCGCTCCGCACGCGATCGCGAACGGGCTCGAGGCCGGTGCCAACACGTGCGGCGCGCCGTCGTAGTCGAGCTCGGCGCCGTTGTCGCCGGATGAGCAGAAGATGCTCACGCCCGCGAGCGCGGCGGTAGTGAGCAGGTCGTCAAGGAGTCCCAGCGCGACCGGCGTCCACAGATGTTCGGGCCATCCATAACTGATCGATAGCACCGACGGCGCGTGCTCTTCATCGAAGACCGCTTCACGGATCGCGTCGAGGAAGCCGCGCTCGTCGTCGGGCGCTTCGTAGACGACGATCCGGGCGCCCGGCGCGAGCGAGCCGATGATCTGCACGTCGAGCGCCGCTTCAAGATCTTTGGTCGTCGCGACCTCGTGTTCGACCGCCGCGTTGTCGACGCGTTTGATGATCGGCGCTGAGAACTTGAGACCTTGGGCTTTCATGCATTGGTCGAAATCGTTTTGTTTGAATACACCGCGCAGTTGTACGACGCCGATGGTCTGGCCGCGGCCGTCTCCATCGGGAAACTGATAGCGCTCGGCGACATCGCGCGCCCGCAGCGGCGTCGAATGGCGGGCCAAAGAGCCTAGCTTGCGCGAGCGCGGCCACTGATGAAGGCCGAAGATGCCCTGGACGATGGCGGCGATGTCTGCAGGCACATGTAGCGCATTGGATCGATGGCGGAAACGGCGTTGGCTGGCGTCTTCGAAGATCGCAACCGTTGCGCCGAACGCCTCGATCAGCCGCTCAAGCGAGCCGCTGACCGAAACGGACCGCCACTGCGTTTCGGCGATCGTGAGGCCGAACCGGCCGCAGTAGCGGCGCAGCAACTCGACATCCGCCGGATCCGCGCCCGTCTGCTGCGCGAGGGCTTTTCGCTCAACATACGCACGCCGCGACGGCGGCGTCGCTCCGAGGTCTCGAGCCTTGTCGGCGTCGAGTTCGCCTCCGCGCCTCGGGCGAAGCCACGCCGTCAGCAAGAGGTCGTGATCCGAAACGAGCGGCTCCGCCTGGTGGCTTCCGGGCCAGACCTTTCGCTCCGTTCCCGGAATGGGAACGTTCTTTTGCGCGTTCATAGCGCGCTCTACGTGCTTCGAACTCGCGGCTCTGTCCTTTTTGGATCATCATAGGGCTGAAACAGCTGCGCCGACGTAGAAGCGCGGGTCCATGACGCAAGCCGTGCTGCCCGAGGGCATAGACGAGCGATCGCTACGGCATCCTTTAGAGGTGCCGTATTTCATCATAGCGGTGATCGTCAACTTCGCGCTGCTGGCGGGCGCGCTCACGTTGCTGTTCATCCACCCCGATTGGCTCAAGAACCACCCTTTCATCGCCAAGCAAGTCGCGCTGCTTCGCGACCTCATCGTGGCTGCGCTGGTCGGCCTGCCGGCCCTAACGTTCACGCGCAGCATCCGCAGGGCGCGCCTGCTCGCCACGGCCGTTGAAGCTTCCGATGAACAATTCAAATACATCCGCTCGATCCTTGAAGAGCAGTGCCGCACGCTGGGAATGGCAAAGGTGCCCGAGCTGTTCATCGCCGATCACGTGAACCCGCCGTTTTCGGCCGGCGGGTCGGATTGGCAGCGCGACTACATCGTCTTGGGGGAGTCGGCGCTGGAGGCCGATCTCGATCAGTCGCAGGACATCGCCGCCTACTTCCTCGGTTACGAGCTTGGAAGGATCAGACTCAAACATACCGCGCTGTGGAACCAACTGCTCCTCGCCTACATCGAAGCGGTGCCATATCTCGCCAATCCGCTGCGCCACGCGCGGACGTATTCGCGCGACCGGTATGCCGCAACGCTGGCCAAGGGGATACAGGGCCTGCTGCTGTTCGCCGCAAACCGCCGGCTGCTCGTCGACGTCAACGCAGATGCATACGTCCGCCACGCGCTCGGCGTCCACGGCTTTTGGGTCAACGTCGCGGCGCTTCAAGTCCCGGCTCCGCCGCTCGCGTTCCGCCTGCAAGAGCTCCACAAGAGGTGGAAGGCGTTGCAAGGCGGCATTGAGCCTCGGTCAAAGGAGCACGACTGATGATCCAACGCGGTGTATACACGCTGGCTGTCATAGCGGTTTGCATTTTCCTCGGCGCGCTGCCGTCATCCGCGGCGACGTCAGCCCCGGCGGCGACGCCGATGCCGATGAACATGCCCGGCATGCCGGGCATGCAGCCTAGTTCGACGGCACAGCCGAGTCAGATGATGCAGGACCCCGAGATGGGCATCGCATCGCCGGTGAACGACACCGACTGGTCGATCTTCAACCATCGCGGTGCCGGCTTCTTTCTGTTCTTTTGGGGCTTCAGCGCGCTCATCGCAGGATTGATGTGGCCGCGCCGCACGTGGCTGAATTACGTGCCGGGGCTGGTGCTCTTGGGGCTGGTGGAGTTCTTGTTCTTGCGCAACGACCCTAAGGCGTGGCCGAGCGGCCCGTACGGATTTTGGATGAGCTTCCAGGATCCCTCAGTGCTGCAGCACCGGGTCTTCGTGGTTCTCCTGATCGTCCTGGCGGTCGTCGAACTGCTGCGCGCCGCGGATCTGTTGCCGCCGCTCTTGAAGGTGTGGGCCGTGCCGGCGATCGCGGTCTTCGGCGCCGTCTATCTATTCTTCCACACGCATGGCGGCATCGAGACGCAGCAGTTGATGAAGCACATGTCCGATCCGGGCATGGCGAATAGCCCGGCGATGCAGAAGATGATGGCCTCGATGCATGAGGTCAAGCACGAACATGCTATTTTCTCGTTCTTAGGCTTTGGGCTTGCGGCCGCGAAGCTGCTCGCCGATGGCGGGCTGATCAAAGGGCGTCTAGGCGCGACGCTATGGACGTTTTTCGCGATGGCGCTCGGGGTCTACATGTTCTGCTTCTACACGGAGTGAAGGCGTCCGGATCGATCGCCTAGCCCGACACGTTCGGCGCGTCGACGCCTAACGCGGTGGCCAGATCGATTTGGTGGTCCTGTTCGTTGACCAGGATGCCGCGGATCTGCTCCGCCATCGCGAATTCGCCGAGCTCCTCGCACTGCCGCACGCGATCGCGGTAGTTGCGGATGGTCTCGTTCTCGTTGGCCAGGTCGAAGCGCAACATATCCTTGGGCTTGCTCGAGGTCCGCACTGACTTGGGAGTCACGGTCGGCATCGCGCCGAGATAGTCGATCTGCCGAGAGATGATGAGCGCGTGCTCGAGCTCTTGCTTGGCGTGGAGCTCGAGCTGATCCGCGATGCTCATGTACTCGGCGCCTTTGAGCACTTGCGAGTAGACGACGTAGGCGATGATCGCCTGATATTCGCGCGATAGATCTTCGTTCAACAGCTCGGCGAGGCGTTTTCTCGTGATCGCCTTTTCCTCTTTGGCGGCTGGTGCTTTCATGTGCGTGCTCCTATGATGCTCGGAAGTGGACCCACGTGTTCGAATCAGCCCCATGGGTATCTTGCCCGCGAGCCGACAAAGAACTCGCGCCCGTCCCGAAGAACCCGCGCTAGCCCGAGATCGTTCGCGCCCGGAGGATTTGACCTTTGGCCACAGCGACCGTCCCCATGGCACGAGACACGCGCCTTGAACTGACCTGGCGCGGGTTCGTGCTCGGCGCCGCAATCACGCTCGTGTTCACGGCCGCAAATATCTATCTCGGCCTCAAGGTCGGGCTCACGTTCGCCACGTCGATACCCGCTGCGGTCATCTCTATGGCCGTGCTGCGCGCGTTCCGCAACGCGACGATCTGGGAGAACAACATCGTTCAGACGATCGCATCGGCCGCCGGCACGCTGTCGGCCATCATCTTCGTGCTGCCGGGTCTCGTGATGGTCGGCTGGTGGACTGGTTTTCCGTACTGGGAATCGTTCGCGGTGTGCGCCATCGGCGGCATCCTCGGCGTGACGTACAGCGTGCCGCTGCGCCGAGCGCTGGTCGTCCAATCCGACTTGCCATTCCCCGAGGGCGTGGCGGCGGCGGAAGTGCTGAAGGTCGGCGTAGGGTCGCGCGACGCGAATGCCGCGTCGGTCGAAGAGAATAAGAAAGGCCTACTGGCGCTGTCCATGGGCGCGGTCGCGTCAGCCGGGTACGCAGCGCTTGCGGCCGCCCGCATCTTCACGGACGAGATCAGCGGCTATTTCCGAGCCGGTACGGGTGCGACCGGCTTCGGCATGTCGATGTCGCTCGCGCTTGTCGGCGCGGGCCATCTCATCGGAATACAAGTCGGCCTCGCCATCTTGGGCGGCTTGGTCATCGCGTGGGGCATCTTGACCCCGCTGCTCACCGCGCTGCATCCGGCGGCTGGCCCAGCGGCAGATTTCGCGGTGTCGGTGTGGCACGGCCAAGTGCGCTTCATCGGCGCGGGGACGATCGGCATCGCGGCGCTGTGGACGCTCTGGCGGCTCATACGGCCGGTCTACACCGGCGTCACCTCGGCGATCGCGGCGGCACGCACGCGCGCGGCCGCGGGCGGCGACGAATACGCTGTGCCGCGCACCGAGCGCGATCTGCCGATCGGCATGGTGGCGCTCATCAGCGTCGCGTGCTTTATTCCGCTGGCGTTCTTGCTGGCGGTGTTCATACACGGGAGCGCGATTGCGTCGCTGACGGTGCCGCTGGTGATCGCCGGCTTGATCTACGTCGTGATCGCGGGCTTCTTCGTCGCGGCCGCATGCGGCTACATGGCCGGGCTGATCGGCGCTTCCAACAGCCCCGTGTCGGGACTTGGCATCTTGACCGTCATCGGCGCCTCATTGCTCTTGTTGTTCATCGCCAAGACCACTGGCGCAACCGGCGCGCCGGCGCTTGTCGCATATGCGCTCTTCGTCACCGCCGTGCTGCTCAACGTCGCTACCATCTCAAACGACAATCTGCAAGACCTCAAGACCGGCCAGCTCGTCGATGCGACGCCGTGGCGCCAGCAAGTGGCGTTGATCGGCGGCGTGATCTTCGGCTCGATCGTCATCCCGCCGATCCTGGACTTGCTGAACAAGGCGTATGGCTTCACGGGCCCGCATGCGCTGCCCGCGCCGCAGGCGACGTTGATCTCCGAGCTGGCGAAAGGCGTGATACAAGGGCAGATCAATTGGGGTCTGCTGGGGATCGGCGCCTTGATCGGCGTGGTCCTCATCGTCATCGACGAGCTGCTGCGCGCCAAGACGCGGTACCAATTCCCGCCGCTCGCGGTCGGACTCGGCATCTATCTGCCGGCTGCGACGACGTCGGCCGCGGTGCTCGGCGCCGTCGTCGGCTGGATCTACAACCGCTCGGTCGCGAAAGGGCCCAACCCGGACATCGCTCGGCGCATGGGCGTCCTCGTCGCGTCAGGCCTGATCGTCGGTGAGAGCTTGTTCAATGTGTTGCTCGCCGGCGTCATCGTCAAAACCGGGAATGCGACGCCGTTCGCACTCGTCGGCGATGCGTTCCAGGTGTACGCAGTGCCCCTCGCTGCGGTCGCATTCGCGCTGACCATCTTCGTGCTCTATCGCTGGAGCGCGCGCCTCGCGCAACGCATCGTGACCTGATCCTCCCGCGCCCGCTTGGCCGGAAAGAAAAAGGCTGCGATCGCATTTGATCGCAGCCTTTTGTCTGCCAGGTCGCCTTAAGGAGACGGCGACGCCGACGGGGTCACGCTGAGATGCTGCTTTTTCCAAGCCTGCTTTTCGGCTTCGAGCTTGGCGCGCTGGTCCGGCGTCAGCACAGCGAGGATCTGTTGTTTGAGCTGCGCGCGCGCGGCAGAATCGGGTTGGCTGCCTTGCGGGTGCGCTTGCTTGTAACTGGTGATAAGCGTCTTGATCTGGGCCTGCTGTTGTTGGCTGAGGTTGAGGTTGCGGAGCATCGCACCCATGCCATGGTGGTGGTGCGTGCCTGGTTGGCCGCTCGGTTGAGCGTTCGGCGCGACGGGTTGCGTCGCATCCGAGATGGTGGCGCTCTGCGCGAGCGCAAGTGCTGGTGCTCCAAGCGATAGCGCGCACAGCGTTGCGACGAGCAGTGGTCTTAGGTTTTTCACGTGTGGTATCGGTCTCCTAAAGAAGCGTGGGAGTGGGCGTGCTCATGATATGGCCGGCCGATGGGAATGGGCTGAGATGGAAATGAGAGTTCGATGGGGGCGAGCAAGCGTCACGCCTGCCGGCGCGCTGCCTCGATGAACTGTTTGGCCTTTGCCGGATCCACGCCCTGAACGCTCACCCAGCGCGCGGCGCTATCTTTGAGCATCTCGAAGCGCTTCCATAAGAAATCCCCGCCCACGACGCGCCGATGGATCTCGATCACATCGCGCAGCATCTCCCACGAGCTCAAGATCCGCCCGAAAGCCGCCTTGTTGATGATGTCGCCCTCGATGAGCCCTTCCTCGACATAGGTGCCGACGCGATCGAAGAAGCGCAACAGGACGAGTTCCTTGTGGACGCGCGGATCGCCGAGCGCTGTCAGCTCGACCTCTTTGCGGAACTGCGCATCCTTGAGCTTTTCCGGCAGCTCGTAGGTCACGAAACGCCGCGCCTCGTCGACCTCCGGGGAATCGAGCTCGGCGAAGATGCGCATCGCGCCTTCGAGCTGCGTGGCGCGGCGTAGTTCATCAAGCTGGCGCCAACCGACGATCACGGTCACGACGATGACGATCGCTGTGGCGGCGCTGCCGAGCGCGGTGACGGCCTCCCAGGACATATGCTGCGCTCCTAGTCCGCGACGCGGAAGCCGATGTGATTGGCCGAGCTGCTAGGTTCTGTCTGGCCGCGCCCGCCGACTTCGTAGCGCGAGCAGAACTGGTCGGTGCACAAGAACGAGCCGCCGCGGACCGAGCGCTTGTTCACGCCGGGCTCCTGCGGGTCGTAGCTCGTGGATGGTCCATGCGGATCGACTGCGACACCGCCCTGCGCCGCCAACTGCTGATAGTAATCTGCGCGATACCAGTCGGACGTCCATTCCCATACGTTGCCGGACATGTCGTACAGCCCGTAGCCGTTCGGGTGATACGAAGCGACCGGCATGGTCGTCGGATGATTGTGGGGCGCCGTGCTCGAGTCGGGAAAGTGGCCGTGATACGTGTTGGCCATTATCCTGCCGTTGGGCGTAAACTCATCACCCCACGCGTACGGTTTGCAGCTCAAGCCGCCGCGCTCGGCGAATTCGAACTCGGCCTCCGTCGGCAGGCGCATGTGCGCCCAGCGCGCATACGCTTGCGCGTCTTCGAACGCCATCTGGACGACGGGATAATCACCTTTGCCCACGATCGAGCTCTTCGGTCCGTCCGGGTGGCGCCAGTTGGCGCCATGCACGTAGCGCCACCACTGCGAATCGTCGTTGAGCTCGACCGGATGTGCGGGCGGCGTGAAGACCAGCGAGCCGGCGACGAGTGCGTCGGGTGGCGCGTCCGGAAAATCTTTTTGCAGCGGCTTGCGTTCGGCCACCGTCACGTAATGCGTCGCGTTGACGAACGCGGCGAATTGCGCGTTGGTCACAGTCGTCTTGGCGAGCCAGAAGCCGCTCACGCGCACGCGATGCCACGGATGGGCATCGGCGAACTTCGAATTGTTCGAGCCCATCGAGAACTCGCCGCCGGGGATCCACGCCATCCCTGCATGCTTGGCAGCAGGCGCCACATCGGGGGTGAGAATGCTGGGTTCGCATACAGAGCCGTCGGCCGCCCCTGACGCGAACATCCCGGCGGCCGGAGCGCTAGCGGCGGTCGGTTTCGCACAGGAAACTAAAGCCACCGTTATCAGAAGCAGGCCTATCCCGCTCAAGAACCCTCTCAACGAGCGCGCGTCGACGAATGTTATCACGACAAGTATTTTTCGGCGCAGACGGCACGAGCTCCCATCCAGTAGAAGCTGCCGGGTTTCGACGCAAAGGACCGCGGTTTGCGCCGCGGTCCTTTTTCTGTTGGGGTCGATGAGACGCTACGCGGCCGCGGGCGGCGTTTGCGCACGCGGACGACTGACGTAGGTGGCGGCGGCGTTGTAGACGACGGCCAGCAAAGCGCCTCCGATGCCGGCCAGAACGATTGACGCAAGCCACAACAGCGGCAGCCAAAGGCCGAGGTGGCTCATGGCGCTCATGTGGCTCATTGCGCCCATGTGGCCCCACTGGTGGGGACCCACGCCGCCGCCGGGCATAGTCCCACCGGGCGTCTGGCCGGGCATTTGGCCGCCGGGCAGGTTGCCACCGGGATATGCGCCACCGGGCATGCCGCCGCGCATACGGCCGCCCATGCCGGCCATGTGGAGATGCACCGCGAACAAGATCGGTATGGCCAAAATGCCTTTTAGGAAAGCGAGCGTGGCGAGCGCAGCCGCCATGCCGGCGGGGCTCAGCGGGAGAAAGGGCGATGATTGGGTCGTTTGGATGTTTTGCACGATGAAGACTCTCCTATCCTTAGAAAGTGTACAGGGGGATGCATAAATTTCCATGGGGCGATGCGGGCAGGCAAGCGAGCGCACGGAACTTTCACATCACTTTTTCACACGATTATGGTACGATTGAGGATGGATTGGGGGTCGTCATGGGTCGTTCGACGGTTCCAGGGCTGGCAGCGCTCGCGGTCACCCTGGTTTTGTTCGTACCAAGCGTCCCGGTACGGGCCGATCAAAGTCAATATGTGAGCGTCGCGCGCATAAGCGCGCTCAACGGCACGGTCACGGTCAAGCAAGGCGACTCGGGCGACACCGTGGCCGCCGCTATCAACGCGCCGATGATCGTCGGCGACTATCTCGCGACCGGCAACGGGTCGCGTGCCGAGATCCAGATCGACGATGCCAGCTTCGTGCGCGCGAGCGAAGACGTGCAGTTGCGCTTCACGCGCATGGATCCGGCCGATCACACGCTGCAGCTGGCGGCGGGCACCATCGAAGTCAGTCTGATCAAAGTGACCGACGGCCGGCCGCAGGTCGAAACCCCTTCGATCCGCATCAGACCCGAAGAGGCAGGCTCATACCGCATCACGGTGACCTCCGACGGACAGACGCTGCTCACCGTACGTTCGGGTCAAGCCGATTTGATCGCACCGCAGGGCACGCAGACGATCAGCCAGGGCGTGACCGTCGCGATCCAAGGCTCGTCGGCCAATCCGACCTTCCGCACGATTCAGACGATCGCGTATGACGACTTCGACACCTGGAATGCCGACCGCGACAAGTTCGCGTGGCGCGCGTACGCGAACGCATACGCGAGTCCCGACATCGTCGGTCTGGCCGACCTCTCGAACTACGGCCAATGGGTTGCCTCGCCCAACTACGGCTACGTGTGGGCGCCGTACAACCAGTACGGCTGGGCGCCGTATCAGTACGGCCGCTGGGCGTGGGTCAACTACTGCGGTTGGACGTGGGTCGGTTACGAGCCCTGGGGTTGGGCGCCGTATCATTACGGCCGCTGGTTCTACGCGCCGGCTTTCGGCTGGGCGTGGTATCCTGGGCCGCGCTACTATCGGTCCTACTGGCAGCCGGCGCTCGTCGCGTTCTTCAACTTCGGCGGCGGCGGATTCGGTTTCGGCATCGGCAATATCGGCTGGGTTCCGCTGGGGCCGAACGAGCCGTACCATCGGTACTACAACGTTGCGCACATCACCAATAGCACGAACATCGTCAATGTCACGCACGTGCATAACATCGCCGACACGTACGGCAACGCGCGCTGGCCCGGCGGCGTGACGGCGGTCAGCGCCGGCTCGTTCACGGGCGGATCCAAGTACCAATACGTGCAGGTCAGCCAGCGCGATCTGCAAGACGTCACGCTTGCCAAGGGCTGGCTGCCCGTCGCGCCGACCAAAGCAGACGTGCGCTTCACGCAGTCGCCGGAAAATGTCGCCGCGTCCGGCCCGCTCCCATCGCGCTTTGCCGCGATGCCTGCCCCGAAGGGTGAGCTGACGTTTTATCAACAGCGCGCGAACGCGCTGACGATCGCGCAGCGCATGACTTCGCAAGCGCCAACCGGCGTGACAAACACCGTGAAAGCGCCGAACGCACCGAACGCCCCGGCGTCGGCGAGTGCGAATACTGCGACCGCATGGAGTCGCTTCGGACCGTCCGGCGGCCAAAGCCAAGCGCCGGTGCAAAACGTGAATGCTGCGCAAAGCAACAGCGCAACGCATATCTCGGGCAACACCGTCAGTCGCGACGAAACGGCGAACGTGTGGAGCAGGTTCGGACCGGCGAACGCGCCGAGCGTGACGGCCGTGCATACGACGACGAATGGGCCCGCCGAAGCAGGTGGGTGGAGCCCGTTCACCCCAGGCAACACCGCAGTGCACAGTCCGTCATACATCCCGGGTATGCCGAGCATGATGAACCCGTGGCAGGGTTCGGGTACGGCGTACAGATATGCGGCGCCCTCGGGCGGTTGGAGTTCGCATGTGACGAATGCGCCGCAGCCGTCGGGTAGAGCCCCGAGCTCGGGCGGTTCGCACGGGAGCCACAAATAGCGCCAAGGTCTGCGTCAGGGTCACGCGTAACGGAGCCGGCGTTGAGATCGCCGGCTCGTTTTGTCGCGCCCATATGCGCTGCCGCCGTTTTAGCCGGCTGCGGCGGCGGTTCATCGGGCATCCCCGGCGGACCGACCGCTCCCCCTGCGACTGCGCCGCCAGGACCGTCCAGCGTGATGCGCGTCAGCACCGATCCGTTCGCCAACCCCACCAGCCAGCACGCCACCGAGGTCGAGCCGGATGTCGTCGCCGTCGGGATGACGCTCGTCGCGGCGCTGCAGCAGGGCCGGTTCTTCAACGCAGGCTCGTCGGACGTCGGCTTTGCGACTTCGCACGACGGCGGCATGACCTGGACCGCGGGTTCGCTGCCCGGCACGACGACGTGGGCGCCGAACCCGGGTCCGTATGACAGCGTGAGCGACCCCAGCGTGGCGTTCGACGCGAAGCACAACGTCTGGCTGATGTCATCGCTGCCCATCTTTTTCAGCAACACGCTGACGCCAGCCGTGCTCGTCAACAGCTCGGCCGATGGAATCAACTGGGGCCTCCCCGTTGCAGTCGCGCCTAGCCAGCCGTCGAATGACAAAGATTGGATCACGTGCGACGACACGCCGAGCAGCCCGTACTACGGCAATTGCTATGTGGAGTGGGATGACCCGAGCAATAACGGCCTGATCCACATGAGCACGTCGGCAGATGGCGGCGTGACGTGGGGAGCGGTGAAGAACACCGCCGACAACGCGGTCGGCATCGGCGGCCAGCCGCTGGTGCAGCCGGGCGGCGCGGTGATCGTGCCGATGAACGACAATTTCCAAGCCAACATGATCGCCTTCACCTCGCATGACGGAGGGGCGACCTGGTCGGCGTCCGTCCACGTCGCCGTGATCACCGATCATTTCGTGGCAGCCAACATGCGCACCAGCCCTCTGCCGTCGGCGGCGATGGACGCCAGCGGCAAACTCTACCTCGCGTGGCAGGACTGCCGTTTCCGTACGGGTTGCAGCTCTAACGACATCGTCATCAGCACGACGGTCGACGGCGTGAGCTGGACAGCGCCGGCCCGCGTGCCGATCGACGCGACGACGAGCGGTATCGATCACTTCATACCCGGCATCGGCATCGACCCGGCGACCATGGGCGCCGGCGCGCACATCGGGCTGACCTACTACTACTATCCGAACGCGGTGTGCACGACGGCGTCGTGCCAGCTATTCGCCGGGTTCGTCGGCTCGCAAGACGGCGGCGCGACATGGACGGCTCCGCTCACGCTCACCGGGCCGATGAACGTCGCGTGGCTCGCGCAGACGTCGCAAGGTCCGATGGTGGGCGACTACATCGCGACGGCGTTTTCCGGCGGCCATCCGGTGGGCATCTTCGCCGTCGCAAACGCGCCCGCAACGCTCTTGGACGAGGCGATGTACGTGCCCAAACCCGGCGTGCTCACCTTGAGCTCGCTGCATATGCGCGCTTCAGTGGGCGAGCGGCCGGTGCCCGGCGTCAGGTCGGATCACGGACCGCGGCCGGGTCCGCCGATCCGCTAGTGCTCGATCAGACGCGACCGGCGCGCTTGGCGCCGCCTTGAAGCGCAGCAGCGGCCAGCCGCCGCCGTAGAGGTTGAGCATGCCGTGTATCGAAATTGTAGGTCTGCACTTCGCCGAGCGCCTTCACGTACGCCGCTTCGATGTCCGCGCCTTGAGCGCACATCATGCGCGTCGTCGCGAGCGGTGAGAAGTGGAGCTGGCTGCCGTTTTGCGTGTACGAACCGGTCAGCCGGTTGCAGCCGGTGGAACCGCTGACGCGGCCGCCGGATTCGAACTCGAGGCTTACCGGCTGCTGCGTCGCGCCCGAGGACAGGCGCTGCCCGCGCAGCTCCACCAGCGACCAGGGATTTGAGATCAGCGAGACCAGCGTAAGCGTCTGCGGCGCGCGCGTCGAGATTGATTGCCCGAACGGTCGAGCACGCGCAGCGTGCGCGCATCGACGACTTGGAAATACTGCGGCGCGCCGAATTTCGAGCTCAGTTTGACCCTCGACGTCCCCTTGTCATACGACCACGGACCTGTGTACACGACATCCGGAACGTCGCGCTCCAAGTAGTGCAGCGTGAGCACGTATGTTCCGTCTGCGCCGAGTGCGAGGGTCGCGCGGATGCCCGGGCAATCCGCGCATGGCTCCAAGCCAGAGAACATCGCGGGCAGCGCAAACGGTGGCGCCGCAGCGGACGCTGCGATTCCGGCGCCGGCCGCGCCGATGACGCACACCGCCGCGGCGACGCACGCCGCCAAACCCGACAACAGTCCACGCATGACAGTGACCTCCGTCCGCTTCGTGCGAATGCGACGCCTACATTCTAGGGCGTGACCTTGAAGCCTTGGACGAAGTCGCCCGACGGCGAGGCCCAGACCGCCCAGAAGTTACCCGTCTGCGAATCCATGCCGACCGTTCTCACGCCTTTGGCGATCGGCTGCACGCCGAGCACCGACACGTCGCTGCCCGAATCATGGAAGATCGTGACGCCGCCGTTCCCGCCGCATGCAAGATTGTGTCTGGCCGGGTCGAGATCGCACTGGTCGAAATACCCGTCGTACTTGGTCGTCCACAGCAGTTTGCCGCTCAAGTCGTAGGTCAGCATCAATCCGCCGCGGCCGGAGACGTAGAGATGGCCGAGCCCGGGGTCAAGCTGGAGCGGATGATTGTGTTCGATGCCCGGCGTGGGGATGCTCTGCACGACTTTGAGCGACGTCGGATCGATCACCACGAACTCATTGAGGTTGTCGATGTTCTGATAGATCTTGTGGGTGCTCGGGTCGATCGCCAAATACTCCGGCTTGTGACCCGGAAGCGGGATGGCGGCCACCTGCTTCATGCTCGTCGTGTCGATGACATACATGTGCGTGCCGTCGTCTTCGTCGGCGTAGACGCGATGCAACACCGGGTCGTACGCGATCGCATCGGGAGAGCCGTCCACATCGGCTGACTTGATCACCTTCATCGCCACTGGATCGACTTCGGCTACCGTGCGATTCGTGCCGTCGCCGGTGAACACGTCGCCGGTGACAGGATCGATCGCAATGCCGTGCATCGGACCGACCCTTACCTGGCCAAGGACTTGACCGTTGTCGGCATTGACGATGAGCAGCGCTTGACTGCCTTCATGGGCGGCATACACGCGCCGGCGCTGCGCGTCGACCTTGACGTAATCGAAGCCGCTGTAGATAGGTACCGGTGCCGGGGGAGCTACGGGAGCGAACATGGCCGGAGGTTCCTCTCAGAGAAGCGAAATGTGACCGTCGTCAACCTGTGGAATCCTTTACCTGTCACTTGACTAGTCCAAACCGGATGAGGGCATTAGAGGCATGGAGCCCTTCGGACAGGAGTGTTGACGCGTGTTGCAGTGGATCGTGGTCCTCGTCGTCGCGTATTTCGCATACCGCTATCTGGGCTGGCCGGCGGCTGCGGGGACGATCGTCATCTATCTCCTCGGTTCGTATCTGTACCGCAGTTCGCGTGAAGCTTCCGAACGCGTAAAGGGCGCGCTCATCATCAGCACGCCCCTCTCGGCCGAGGAAAAAGCCCACATGGGCGTGATGGCCGAACGCAACCAGCGTATGGCGCAGCGCCAGACGGGGAAGCGCTAAGCCCTTTAGCCCGAAGCGGCACGTCTTCAAGGATTCTTGGTCGGATTCGTCTTGGGGCGAGGATTGAAATCGGCCGGAATCGGGTTATGCAGCCCCATCGCGTCGTCGGTTGGGACGATGCCGAGCTCTTTGCAGCCAAAGCCGGTTGTCTGCGGCAGTTTGTTGACGGTATCGTCAGCGATCACCGCATCCGATGCCGGCAGCGCCGGCGTTCTTCCTGAAAGCCGGCCGTCGTCGAATCCGCTGAGAAGATCGCCGATCGCGTTGCCTGGATCGTCTTCGGGTCCAAGCGTGTTGATGCCGTACCGCGCGAGCCCGAGCGCACGCGCGCGCGCTTCGTCGGGCAACGACGCGAGGGGCGTGAGTCCGAAGATGTCGTCGACCAGCTTGACGACGGACGATTGATCGCCGAACTCATGCACGATGCCGCCGCGGCGCGCGTATGGCGAGATCAGGATGAGCGGTACGCGCGGGCCTTCGCTGACCCACGCCTCGCCGGGAAGCGCGTACTGGATCGGCGGCCGGACATGGTCGTAGTCGCCTTCCGAGTCATCCCAGGTGATGATGATCGCGCTCTGCTTCCAGTACGGACTGCGAGCGATGAGATTGACGATTTTCGCGACCATCGCCTCGCTGATCTGCGCGTCTGAATACGCCGGATGATCGTCGTCGCCGAGGAAATTCTTCTGCACCGCAGGATCCGGGTTCGTGGGGCGCATCCCCATGATGTTGCGGTAGCCGCCCTTGACGTAGAACACGCCGCCACCGCGCGGCAGCGCCTGCTTTTGCAGCGCGGCGAAGAAGTCGTTCAGGCCGTGGAGCCGCGCGCGCATGTGGCTGTTGTTGGCCACATAGCCGAAGTATTGCGGACCGTTATGGTGCGTGATGTATGAGGCATGCCGGCCCATCGCATCGGTCGGACCCGCCGAGTCGTCCGACGGCTCGGTCGTATAGCCTTCCTCATACCATCCCCAGGGCACCGACGCCGCCAGACCGCTGCGGCCCAGCATGGCGATGTCGTCATGGACGTCGCGCAGGTCTGCAGCCGGATCGGTGTCTGCGCTCGCGACGCTCGCGATCGACCGGCCCGCGAGCGTGAGCGGCAGGCCGGCGAACGTGAGGTTGTACTGGGTCTCGTAACCGGGATAGTCCTTAGGATTGACCGGCATCTTATTCGCGCTGTGGTCGGAGGGCGATCCCCACAACGGGTCGGCGTCGTTGACCACCGGCACGCCCGGCCCGGTGTTGCCGTCGGCGGTGAACCCTTCTTCGGGATGCTGCAGCCACTGCGTGATGCCGGACTGGCCGGCGATGATCACGAGGTTGCCCGGCGTCGACGGGCCGCTGATAGACTCGAAGATGTGATCGTACAGCGCGAAGCGCTTGGCGTATTGCCATAAGAACGGCACCGTTTCGCAGTCCTCATACGCCATCGTAAGCTCGCCGAATTGCTTCGCCTGCAGCGACGGATTTCCGGACGCGGAGTACTTGAGCTCTTCGGTCAGCGCGAAGCGGTCCATGCGCGGCACGCCGTCGACGATGTCCATCTTCGCGATCGTCCGCGTATGGGAGTGATCGACGTCGTCCGTGTCGGCGGCATACTGATCCGGTCCGATGCGGAAAGGGGAGATCTGCGTCGTCGTACCGTCGGTGTTGACAAGCGGCTGCGTGAATCCGGGGATCTCGCGCGGCAAGCCCGAGTAGAAGCCGTCGGCGCCGGGAAACGTGCCGAAATACGAATCGAACGAGCGGTTTTCTTGATAGATGACGAAGACGTAGCGCACTTTCTGGCGCGCGAGTGCCAAGATCTGCTCGGACGAAGCGAGGGCCGGAGCGGCGAACGTCGGCGCGACGATGAGCATGATAGCGCTCGATAGCGCGAGCGCGTGCACGAACGACTGATGATGCTTCACAGCGCCTCCTGACGAGCACAGCATACGCAAAGCGCCTTATCGTCCGGTTAAGAACGCGGAGGATGCCGCGGGACGCCGGGGGAAGCGAGCGCGCATCGGGACGGGCGCGCTTTAAAAACGCCTCCCCGGCTTCGCGCACGCTCGAGAAAGCATGATACAGGTCATCGAGACGGATTTTCCGGAGGCTCGCATCTTCGTGCCCGACGTCTTTCCGGATGCTCGGGGCTTCTTCAAAGAGACCTACGCGCGCGACAAGTACGCCGCGCTCGGCCTGCGCGACGAATGGCTTCAGGACAGCGTCTCGCAATCGCACCGCCACGTCCTGCGCGGCATGCATTACGACATGCGCATGGCCAAGCTCGTCCAGTGCCTTGACGGACGCATCTTCGACGTCATCGTCGACGCGCGCGAGGACTCCCCGACCTATCGCCGCTGGCAAGGCTTCGAGCTCAGCGCCGTCAACCACCACCAGCTCTACGTGCCCCGCGGATTCGCGCACGGCTTCTTGGCGCTCGAGGACAGCGTCGTGCACTACAAGATGACCGCGCACTTCGATCCCGCGCACGAATGCGTGCTCAGCTGGAAAGACCCGCTCGTCGGCATCCGCTGGCCGCTGACCGCCGATCCGATCATGTCCGCCAAGGACGCGAATGCCTGAGGCGCGCGACCAGCTGGCCGATCTCGTCGCGGCGCTGAGCGAGCACCTCGTGGACCTCGAGCGGCGCGTCAGCGCGCTCGAATCCGGCTCGCCGCCCCCGAAACGCATCGCCGCATCCGATCTGCGCCGCATCGCAAAAGCGCTGATGCGGCTCTCGCTCGGCGCGCCCGAGGATCCGGGCTCGTCGCACAAGGGGAGCATCTGATGGGCCTGTTCGTCACCCGCTCGATCGACGTTCTCGCGGACGAGGCGCATGCGGCCGACGGTCCAAAGCTCAAGCGGGCGCTGGGTCCATGGGCGCTGATCGCATTCGGTCTAGGCAACATGGTCGGCGCCGGCATATTCGCCACGCTCGGCGACGGCGTTCACAACAAGGCCGGCCCGGCTGTGATCGTGTCGTTCCTCATCGCGGGCATCGCATGCGCATTCGCGGCGTTCTCATATGCAGAGCTTTCGGCAATGGTGCCGATCTCCGGCAGCGCCTACACCTACACCTACGCGACCCTTGGCGAGCTTATCGCGTGGATCATCGGCTGGGATCTTATCCTCGAATATGGCATCTCGGCGGCGCCGGTGGCGAGCACGCTGTCGCAGAATCTGCAGAACTCGCTCGCGGCGGTCGGCATACATCTGCCGGAATGGGCGCAGGCGGCCCCGGCGCACCTTACCGCTATACACTCATTCGACGTGCTCGCAGCGCTTTCGATCGTCGCATTCGCGGCGCTGCTCTCGATCGGCGTGCGCGAGTCGGCCGGCGCCAACACCGGCATCGTCATCGTGAAGATGGCGGTCCTTCTCGTCTTCATCGTCGCCGGCGCGTTTTTCTTCAAGACAGCAAATCTGCATCCGTTTTCGCCGTTCGGTTTCCATGGCATCATCGCCGGAGCGTTCACTGTGTTCTTCGCGTTCATCGGATTCGATTCGGTGACGACGGCGTCTGAAGAGGCGAAGAACCCAAAGCGCGACATCCCGATCGGCATCATCGGATCGCTCGCGTTCGGCGCGCTGTTCTACATGAGCGTGGCCGTGGTGCTCACGGGCATGGCGCCGACGCCGCTCGTGAACCCTGACACGCCGCTGGCAAGCGCGCTGGAAGCTGTCCACCTCAATGGCCTGGCCCAATTGATGAGTCTCGGCGCGGTCCTCGGGACCGCATCGGTGATCCTGACCAGCCTGTATGGCCAGGCGCGCATCTTTTACGTGATGGCGCGCGATGGGCTGCTGCCCAAGTCTGTCGCTGCGATCCACCCCCGTTTTCACACCCCGGCGCGCATGACGATGGCGACGGGCGTCATCGTCGCGATTCTCGCGGGCTTGGTTCCCCTTGACGATCTGCTATCGTTGGTGAACATCGGAACGTTCGGCGCGTTCATACTCGTGTGCATCGGCGTGATCATCTTGCGATACACGCAGCCGCAACGCGAGCGGAAGTTCCGGGCCCCGTGGGTGCCGTACACGCCGGCATTGGGCGCGCTGCTCTCGCTGTTCTTGATCTTCTATGGTTCGAATTGGATCGTGTGGGTGCGCTTCTTCGTGTGGCTGCTCATCGGTCTCGTGATCTACTTCGCCTACGGCTATTGGCACAGCGAAGCGCGCAAGCAGGCGCTCGCGAAGCGCGAGCCTTAGTGGGTGAGCGGGACTTCGACGGTGGGCGTCGTCGTGTCGGTCTGCCCTGCGCCGACGGCAAGCGACGACGGATCGAGCTCGACGACATAGTGCTGGTGGTCGTCGACCGTGCCGCTGTGTTTGCCCGGGCCGGAGATGCGCAGCGTGTCGGTGAGGTCGACTTCCATCGAGATCATGCGATGGTTGATGGGGTCGTATTCGCCTTGCACCGCGATGTGCGCGGTGCCGGTCGCATAGCCGAGGGCCTCGCCATTGTTGGAGACGATGGGCTCCTTCATCGGCGCGGTGCCGGTGGCGTCGATCTCGTAGACGTTCACGCCGAGGACCAGCCGCTGCCCGGTGATCTGAAAGTCCATCGTCGGGCGCGCCGTCATGCCGTACAGCTTGGTGCCGAGTTTGTCGGACCACGTCGCCCCGACCGCAAGGTCCGTGCCGGCGTTCACCGATCGCTCGCCCAAGAACGGCAGCGGCAGCAAGAAGACGCCGCCCAGGTTGCCGGTATCTTTGGCGATCGAACCATCGTCGCGCACGAGCGTCCAACCCTTGCCCGAACTCTTCTCGGAGCGATTGGACACGACGGCGGTGATGAGGCCCGACCGGTGCAGCGTGATCCCTTGTTCGGAGATCTGCTTGATGGCGATGTGCTCGCGTCCGTCGAGCGCGGTGGGCATGCCTGGCTGGTCGATGAGCTTGCCGACCGCATCGTTAGCGAGAATGGCCTGCGTCATGCTGCCGCGCACGGTATAGTCGAACGCATCGCCGACGCGATGGATGGCAGCCTGTTCGCTGACCGGCGCTGCGGCTGTGTTGCCGTTCGTCAGCGGAGTCTCATCCGCCGACGCGCCGCTCGCTGCAGCGAAAAAAACACACGCGGCGAGTACGCCGATGGATCGCTTCAAAATAAGGGTCTCGACCTCCGAGGGTAACATGCCCTACAGGGGAAATCGTCGATTCTAATAGTATCTTCGGCGGAAGCAAGCAGGCGCCCTCGCATGGTTGTCTTTCGGGACATGAGGAGAACCGGACATGCAGCACTTTAGGCTCGTGACCTTCGTCGCATCGATCGCTGCGGCGGCCGTGTTGGCCGGCTGCGGCGGCGGCGGTTCATCGAACAGCAGCAGCACCGAGCGCGGCCCCGACGCCCACCAGCGTCATCCAAGGGGAGCAAAACGCGTTGCCCCTGGCGGTGGCCGCCAAGATCCCCGCGGGCATGAAGTGCGCCAGTGCTGACATCGTGTGGGTGAACATGCACCGCAAGACCTACCACGATCCGGGCGATCCGTGGTACGGCAAGACCAAGAACGGCATGTACATGTGCCGCGCCGACGCGGTCGCCCAAGGCGACCATGCCGCCGGCTCGCGTCACACGCACATGGGATCGCAGCCCAACACGATGATGAATAGCGCGACCGCGTCGCCGGCGCCGGCCGACACAGCGACGCCGAGCGGCCGGCATCACCGCCACCACACCTCGACCTAAGCGCAACGGCGGCACGGCCCGCGGGCCGTTTAGTGCTCGCCGATCTCCGTCACATCGAGCGCCGCGCCGGCACATTCGCCGCGCGGCGCGCCGCTGAGCGTGCCGTGCACGACGATCATGTCGCCGCTGGGAAAACGATCGAGCAGATCGGGCGACGCGATCAACGCGATGCGCCCATCCCACGGCGGCGCGTGGTGCGGATCGAACTCCAGATAGACGCAACCGTCAGGCCGCGGCGCGAGTTTACCGGCGACCCACGCGAAGTCGGGGGCGTGACCATATTGCGGGAACGCGCCGGTCACCAGCGGCAGCGGCGACAGCGCGGCGCGCGGTGCACCATGCGCGCATGCAGCGCCCAAGCCTGCGGCGGCGAGCACCGCGGCTAAACGCCTAGATATTGACGTCGAGCCGGAAACGCGCGAACGACGTCTCGGTGTCGAGCGTCGGCTCGTCGTCGTAATGGCGCTGATAGTTGAATTCCACACCCGGCGCGAGCTGCGGGGTGACGTGCCACGAGAGCAAGCCGGTGAGCGTCGCGGTGTGTCCGCCGCTCGTGAGCGCGCGCATGTTGACGTTGCTGAGCACGAACTTCGTCTCGAAGTTGCGCGAAGGCGGCAGCGGAAGACCGCCCGGGTTGGGCGGCGCGTGTCCGCCGAACGTGAAGCCGTAGTTGAGCGACTCGGTCACCGTGCCGGTCGAGGCCGCGCTCGTCGTGTTCGTCGCGTTCACGCCCGCGCCGAAGGTATGGCCGCCGTTGGCGTACTGGTAGGTGAACACGCCGGTGCGCGTCGTCGAGTAGGCCTGGGGCATGAGCGCATCGCTCACGGCGGCTATGACGCCCGAAATCGTGATGCTCGAGATGCCGGTCTTGGATATGCCGAAGTTGGCCGTCTTGGTGAGCGAGTCGGAGCCGGGTGCGAGGGCGGTGTCGCGTTCCAGGCCGACCGTGATCCCCGGCCACTTGGGGGGGACGATGTTGAACGTCGCGTTCGAGTTGGTCGTGCGCGAGAACACCGATCGCACGAGGTCGTTGCCGTAGACGAGCGCCAGCGTCGAGATCGGCGAGGTCGTGAGGTTGAGCGTTGCCCCGCCGCCCGCGCGATCGGAGAGCGCCGATGCGCCGCTGAGCGTGCCGAATTGCGGCCCGGCGTTGTGGTACTGCATGTCGAATGTCGTCGAGCCGACGTTGTAGACGACGTCGGCCTGGTCGACCGAGTCGTCGTAGGCGGGAAGGCCATCCGTCTCAGGCTGCGTGTCGGAGCGCCCGCCGGTGAGCAGCGCCTTGATGTGCGGCGTCAACTGGTCGGTGAATTCGAACACTCCGGCGGTGACGTCCAACGGCCCCGTCGTGCCGGTCTGGACGAACTTGTTGGTGTCGTCCTGGTTGCGCGAAAAGGCCAGCCTGAACGAGTCGGCGCCCGCATCCCACGCCCGGATCACGTCGAGCAGTTCGCCGGTGCGCTCGGTCGTGCTGTTGCTCGGGAGCTGCAGATAACCGCCGCCGCCGTGCAGCGTCCAGCCGGACTGCAACGCATACGTGGCGTCGATGCCGCGCAAGGTCTCTTTGCTGCCGATCACCGACGGCATGGCGGCATCGGTGCGTCCGATGACATCCTTGAAGCTCAGCCCCGGCGACGCGGGCGTCGGTGCGCCCGGCGCCGATGCGGGGGCGGGCGCTGGCGCAGGTGCAGGCGTGACCGCCGGGCCGGCTTGCTCTGCGGCAGAGCCGGTGGCGTTGCTCGGCCCGCTCGGCGGCGTCGTGCTGGGCGCCGGAGCCGGACTCGCGGGGATGCCGCTGCTCGCCGAGCCCTCGGCCGCCACCGACGCATCTTGGGATTTCGACGGTTGCGTCGCTGACGGTGTGGGCGTCGGAAGATTCGGCGGCACCGACGCATTCGGTTGCGGCGTCTTCTGATTCCCTGGCGGCGGCGACGCGACGGGCGGCGTCGCCTGCCCAGAGCTGTTGGTCGGCGGCGCCGGCACTTGACCGCTATCGACTTGCGACGTCGATGCGTTCGGAGCGGACGTCGCAGCGGGCGCCGTGACCGGCGCGGGCGTGGCCGACTGGAAGGCCACGACTGGATCGATCTTCTTGGAAACAGGGTCGAACGTGCCCGTGAGCAGCAGCTCGTCCGTGGCCCACTGAAGCGCGGTGGTGAGACCCATATTGACTCCGTACCCGCCGCGGTTGGTGCCCGAGCTGCTCAAGACCGCGCCGCTGGCATGAAACGCGTTGTTGACGAGCGGCGCCGGGTCTGGTCCGCCGATGATCTGCAGCGGCTGCGCGCGGGCCACCGCAACAGTGCCGCCGGTGTTCACGCGCACGTAGACGCGGATGAGGTAGTCGCCGCCCGCGTCGGCCGGAACGGTATACGGGATCATCACCGTCTGCGGCGCGTTGACGTTTTGCTGCGTGAAGGGCAGCGCATACGGATCGCTGCGCTGGATGACGTTCCCCTTGCTGTCGGTGAGCTCGACGATCGCTTGCAGCGGACTCACCCCGCTCGAGCCGATGACGAACGGCGTGAAGATGCGATAGGTCAGAGCGATTGACGTATCCGTGCCGGCGAGCACCGGTGAACCGACCAAGAAGGACGAGTAGATCTGGCCGACCGGCACGTTGACCGGATTCGTGCTCACCGCGACCTGCGTCTGCGCGAAGCTCACGCCCTGGCCGACGATGCCCAGGCGCGCGGTGTAGATCGCCGGCGACTGATAGCGGTGCACGAGCTGATTGTACGGCGCGGGCGCGGGCGCCGACGTGCCGTCGCCGAAATCGACGAACGCGCCGGGGATGGCTACCCCGGTGACGGCCGTGAAATTGACCGCCTGGCCGGCGATGACGCTGGTCGGCGCGGCCGTCAGCGAGAAGCTCGCCGGATTGACGATCCGGACAGTGGCGGTGCCGATGGGGTTAAGAACACCGATGATCGACAGCGTGATGTTATACGTGCCCGGCAGGGCGTATGCGTGGCTGACCACCCGAGGATACGGCGGGTCCAGGCCTAGTATTCCGCTGCCGTCGCCGAAATTCAGAAATGAGATAGCGCTGCTGGCGCCGGGCCCTTGGACGTTGACCGTGATCGAGATCGGCTGGCCGGCCAGCGCGATGCTCGCGTTCGGCGTCACGATGCCGACCGGCGGGGGCACGGCCAGAGCAGGTACGACCGCGGCTACGAGCAACAGCGCGGCGATGACACCGCTACGGCGCGCCAACGTCAAAATGCCGCTCGCGAAACGATTTCTCAAAGCAACCACCCGGCCGGACCCTTAGGACCAAGCGACTCGCCTACGGCGGACGGTCGGCAGTTCCAATGATTCGTGGGGCTTTCCTTTGAAAACGAATCCCATGCACGTCCGCTTGCTCGCTCTTTGCGCCGCGCTGCTCGCAGCGATAGCACCGTCATGGGCGCGCGCCGACGTGAGCGCGACGACGACGACGCTGTCGAACGGACTCACCGTCATCGTGGCGCCGATCCATGCTGCGCCCGTCGCCACCGTCGGCGTGCTCTACAAGGCGGGGTCGCGAGACGAGACGCCGTGGACCACCGGCGTGGCGCACCAGGTCGAACACATGATGTTCAAAGGCACGACCGATCTGCTCAAGCCGGGCGACATCGACCGGCGCTTTTATGACAACAACGCCAACACGGATCAAGACTCGACCTATTACTACGAGTCGTTCCATAAAGACGAGCTTGCCAGCGCGCTCGAAGTCGAGGCCGATCGCATGGTCAACGCCGCGTTCGATCCGAAACAGCTGGCGGCGGAGAACGTCGTGGTGCTGGCCGAGCTCGAGAACGCCGACAACAATCCGTCCGAGCTCCTCGACGAGCAGGTCGAAGCGGCGGCGATGCAGGCGCATCAGTACCATTGGCCGACGATCGGCTGGAAAAGCGTCGTCGCGTCGTTCGCCACGCACCGCGATCTCGTCTACGACTTCTACCTGCACCATTACGCGCCGCAGAACGCGGTGCTCGTGATCGCCGGCGACGTCGATCCAGACGCCGCGCTCGCGCTGGTGCACAAGTATTTCGACGGCGTCGCCGAGCGGCCGGTCGCGCAGCTGCAGCAGATCGTCGAGCCGGTGCAGCACGGCGTGCGCCGGGTCAACGTCGTCGGCGCCGGTTCAGCGGACCGGCTTGAGATGGCCTACCACGTGCCGGGCACGTATAGCGATGAGAGCTACGTCCTGCAAGTGCTCGACGCCGTGCTCGCCGGCGGCCAGTCGGCGCGCCTGTATCAGGCGTTGATCGACGACGGCTACGCCACCGACCTTGAGACGGCGCCGAGCGAGGCGTACGATCCCTACCTCTACACCATCACGGTGACGCTGGCCCAGGGCGTCGCGCCGGACGACGCGCGCAGCGTCATCGAGCGCGAGCTGCGCAAGCTCGCGCAGCGGCCGGTCGGCGACGCGGAGCTGCGCCGCGCGAAAAAGCAGGTGGTCGCGTCGTACGTCTTCCAGCACGACGGCGTCGAGGCGCTCGCCCAGTGGTTGGCGCGCTGGCAGGCGTGGACCGGCGATTGGCGCAACGACGGCCGGTTCGTCGCGCGCACCGATGCGGTCACTGCCGCGCAGATCGAGCTAGCCGTGCGCCAGTACATGACGCCTGACAACGTCACGATCGGCACCTACACCGCGCGTTCGCGCAGCGCATCGTGGGTACCGCACGGGAGCATCGGGTTTGCGCGGCGCCGGCAGCCCGCCGCGTGGATGACGGCAAGCGCGCGCGATGTGCAAGTCGCCCAAGGCCAGACCGCACAGCTTCCCGGATCACCCGAGCGCTTCGTCTTGCCGAACGGCCTCGCGCTCATCGTGGCGGAGAACCACGTCAACCCGAGCGCCGTCATCGAGACCTTCACCCAAGCCGGCAGCGCGTATGATCCGCCGTCGCGCTGCGGCCTCGCCGCGCTCACGCAAGAGATGCTGCTGCGCGGCACCACGAGCAAGACGTACGATCAGCTGCAGGACGCCTACGACGCGCTTGGCCTGACGGTCGACACATCGATCACGCTCGCGGGCTCGAATCTATCGACGCAGGCATTGGCGGCAGACGAGCCGCGGGCGATGGCGTTGATGGCCGACGTGTTGCAGCATCCCAGGTTTGATCCACAGGATTTCATTGATGCCAAGGCCCAGCTGATCGACGACCGGCGCAGCGCGCGCGACGATCCGACGCTGGTGGCCCGCGACCAGATGTACCGCGAGATGTACCCGTCCTCCAATCCCTGGTCGCGCCCGAGCATGGGAACGCCCGGCGGACTTGCGGCCGTCCGCCGAGCCGACGTGCAAAGCGCCTACCGCGCGCACTTCGGACCCAACGCCACCGTGATCGTCGTCGCCGGCGATGTCGACACCGCTGTGGTGCGCGCGCAGGTCGAGCGCCTTTTCGGCTCGTGGCGCCGCATCCAGACGAGCGAGCTGCAGGTCCCCGGAGCGCCGGCGCCCGCTTCATCGCGGCGCGTCAACGCGGTCGTCAACGGCACGTCGCAGGTGGAGGTCAGCGCGGGCGCGCCGGGCGTCGCGCCGAACGCGCCCGATCTGGAAGTTGCCCAGCTCATGAATTTCATCTTGGGCGGCGGATCGTTCGTCTCCAAACTGCTCCATCAAGTGCGCGACGTCGACGGCTACGTGTACGACATCGGCTCGCGTTTTTCGGACAGCCCCGCCGGCGGCGGTCCGTGGAGCATGAGTTTCGGCGCTAACCGGCGCGACGTGGACAAGGCGATCGACGAGGCGATCGTGCAGATGCGCGCGCTGCAAAGCGATCCGGTGAGCGACGATGACCTCGCGCAGTTCCGCCGGCTCGCCGCCGACGCCGTCATCACGGGCGAGGTCAGCGATCAAGGCCTAGCGGACGAGCTGCTGCGCGAAGAGCTGCTCGGACTCGGCTTGGACTACGCGCAGCGCCTGCCGCAGATCTACGGCGCGATCACGCCGGCGCAGATCCAAGACGCGGCGCGCAAGTATCTGCAGCCCGACGGCCTGACCGTTTCGACCGCGGGTCCGCCCTAGAACGCGGCGGAGACGAGCGAGACGAAGATCTGCGGGATCACGCCGAGCGCGATGACCCCCGCGACGCCGATCCCGACGGGGATCCAGGACAGCGGCGAGTTGCCGGCCGTGACCGGCTGCTCGCCCTCTTGCGGCACGAACATCAGCCAGATCACTTTGAAGTAGGCGTAGATCGACACGATCGATCCGGCGATGAGCGCGCAGCCGAGCGCCACGCCCCATGGCCCTGCGCCGAAGCCCTGTTCGAGCAGCAGCACTTTTCCGAAGAAGCCCGCGGTGCCCGGAATCCCGGCCAACGAAAACAAGAACAGAGTGAGTGCGACGGCGACCCACGGCCGCCGGTAGAACAGCGCACGGTACGCGTCGATGTCGGCGTAGGCCTCGTCGCCGTCGCCGAGCATCGCGATGACGGCGAACGCGCCCAGGTTCATGAGCGCATACGCGATCAGATAGAACAGCAGCGAGGAGAGGCCGTACTCGCCCACGCCGGCGAGGGCCACGACCATGAAGCCGGCCTGCGCGATGCTCGAGTACGCCAGCAGCCGCTTCAGATTGCGCTGGCGCAGCGCGCCGAAGCTTCCGACCAGCATCGAGACGATGGCCAGCATCCACAGCGGCACCAGCGCGACGCTGTCGTGCCCGAACGCCGTATAGATGAAGCGCGCCAACACGGCGAACGTCGCCGCCTTCACCGCCACCGTCATGAAGGCGGTGATGGCGATGGGTGAACCCTCGTAGACGTCGGGCGTCCACAAGTGGAACGGCGAGAGCGCGAGTTTGAACGCCAGCCCGACGAGCAGCAGCGCGAAGCCGGTGACGAACAGCGGCGTCAGGCCGGCGGCGGCGGTCGCCAACGCGGCGATCGAGACGCTGCCCGCCGCGCCGTACAGCAACGCCGAACCGTATATAAGGAAGCCGGACGCGAGCGACCCGAGGAGCACGTACTTGAGCGCGGCCTCCTCTGACGCCGGACGCGGATAGCCGCTGCCTGCCAAGACATACAACGCAAGCGAGAGCTCTTCGAGTCCCAAGAAGATGCCGATCAGCGTGGTCGCGCCGGCCATGATCAGTCCGCCGATGGTACAGAAGATCAACAGCGCGGCGTACGATCCGGGACTGCCGCCGTCATCCGCGTTGCGCAATGAGGAGAGCAGCAGCGTCGCCGCGAGCGCCCCGATGAGCACCCCCGAGAAACCCCACGAGAAGCGGTCGGTCGCAAACGCGCCGTTGATGGTGGTCGCGCTGCGGCCGTACAACGGGATCATGAAAGCGAACGCCGCAGCACAGCCGGCGAAACCGATCCCGTAGAGCACGCCGCGCGCGACGCTGCGCGTGACCAGGTCGACCAGCAGGACGAGCAAACCCGCGACGACCAGCGCTAGGATCGGGCCGAGGATCGCGAAGTCGAAGTTGACGCCCTGAATCGTCATGAGCGCTCGACCGTCGCGGCGTGGGAGGTGGCGGTTTGCGCGGGCGCCGGTATGCGGTCGTTAAGCCACGCCGGCCATACGCCGAGGAAGAAGATCGCCGCCAGCAGCGGCACGACCAGCCAGAACTCGCGCGGGCGAAGATCGGCGATCGGCGCGGCATCGGCCGGCAGGCGCAGCGGGCCGTGCATCGCACCTTGGAACAAACGCAGCGCGTAGACCGCGGACAGCACGACGGCGATCAGGGCGAGCGAGCTGTACACGGGCTGCGTCTGCCACGCGCCGATCAGGATCAAGAACTCGCCGGCGAAGCCCGACAGGCCTGGAAGGCCGAGCGCGGCCATCGCGGCGATCAACATGAACACGGCGAGGCGAGGCGCGCCCGCGGCGAGCCCGCCGAATGCGCCGAGGTCGTTCGTGCCGGTGCGGTCTTCGATGAAGCCGACCAGCAAGAAGAGCGCTGCGGCGATGGTGCCGTGGCTGACGATCATCAGGATGCTGGCCGGCAGCGACGTGAAGTTGAACGCGAACAGCGCCAGCAGGACCAGCCCGAGATGCGACAGCGACGAGTAGGCGACCAGCGTCTTGGCGTTGCGCTCGGCGATCGCGAGCAGCGCGCCGTACAGGATGCTGCAGACCGCCAGGACCAGCATCGCCGGCGCGAAGTAGTGCGCCGCATCCGGGAACAGCGGCAGCGCGAAGACGATGAACGCGTACAAGCCCGCCTTGCTCTGCACGCCGGAGACCATGGCGACCAGCGAGGGCGGTGATTGCGTATAGGTCGGCGGCATCCAGGCGTGCAGCGGGAAGACCGGCGTCTTGATCAAGAACGCGAGCGCGAAGGCGGCGAACAGCCAGCGCTGCAGGTCGGGCGGCAGGTGGCCACCGTAGCCCAGGACCTCAAACGTGTGCGTCTGCAGCACCACGCCGATCACGCCGGCGAGGAGCACGAGGCCGCCGGCGAGATTGTAGATGAGATACGTCCACGCCGCGCGCCGCGCTTGCGGCGCGTCCGCGTATCCGACCAGCGCCAAGAACACCGGGATGAGCATCAAGTCCCAGTAGATGTAGAACAGCAGCAGGTCGCCGGCGGTGAACAGGCCGAGCAGCGTCCATTCGAAGAGCAGCAAGAGCGCGAGATAGCCGCGCAAGCGCGCGGCGTCGCGGTAGGCGAACGCGGCCCACACGGCCGGCACGGCGACGAACGTCGTCAGCAGCACGAACCACAGGCTGATGCCGTCCACCCGCACGTGGTAGGCGGCGCCGACGGCGCCGTTGATCCAATCCAGCGAGTCCTGCACCACGCCGCTTGGTGCGAGCGGCAGCAGCACGAGCGAGATGGCGAAGGTGCCGAGCGCGCCCGCCAACGCGACACCCTTGAGCAACGGTGCGTTCGTGCGCGGCACGCACAGCAGCGCCAGCGCGAACAGCAACGGGAAGAAGACCATCGCGCTGATCATGGCCCGGCTCCCGCACTCGTTCCGTGCGCCAAGAAGATATAGATGAAGAGCAGCAACGCCGCGCCGATGACGAACGTCAGGCCGTAGCGACGCAGATAACCGGTCTCCCAGCGCGTCGACAGCGCGCCGAGCGATGACCCCAGGCGCACCGCGAAGGCGGGCAGCGCGTCCACCGCGTCGGTCTCAAAGGTGCGCAACAGCGCGTTCGCGAGCGCGTAGGTCGGCTTCTCGAACAGCCAGTAATAGATGACGTCGAAATAGTAAGCGTTGGTGAGGAGCGCATGCACGCCTGCGAACGCGCGCTTCGCCACTGCGGCGATCGCCGGCCGCCACTCGTACGCGATCCAGGCAAGCGCAATGCCTGCGATCGCGATGAGCAGCACGCCGAACGAAAGCCCGAGATCGAACTCGTTGCCGTTTTGCGGCAGCCGCGCGTCGACGAACGTGCTGCGCAACATCAACGCCAGCTCGTCATGACGCGGCAATATGAATGCGCCTCCGACCAGCGAGAGCGCCGCCAGCAGCGCGACGGGGACGGTCATGGTGCGAGCCGCGTCAGTGTGCACCTCGTGGTCGCCGCGATACGCGCCGGTGAAGAACGTCAAGAACACGAGGCGCGCCATGTAAAAGGCCGTCAGGCCCGCGGCCGTCACGCCGCACGCGAACAGGTATGGATGGTGGTTGGTCAGCGTCGCGTCGAGCACGGCATCCTTGGAGAAGAAGCCCGAGAACGGGAAGATGCCGGCGATGGCGACCGCGCCCACGACGAACGTCCAGAACGCGAACGGCAGCTTCGCGGCAAGCCCGCCCATCTTGCGGATGTCCTGCTCGCCGCCCAGCGCGTGGATGACGAGGCCCGCCGACAAGAAGAGCAGCGCTTTGAAGAACGCGTGCGTCATGAAGTGCGACGCGCCGGCCGCGTACGCGCCCACGCCGACCGCCAAAATCATGTAGCCGATCTGGCTCATCGTCGAGTATGCCAGCACGCGCTTGATGTCGTACTGCACGCAGCCGATCGTGGCTGCGAACAGAGCCGTCACGCCGCCGACCACCGCGACGATCTCGGCAGCGACGGGTGCGCTGTCGTAGATGGGATGGGCCCGGGCGATCAGATAGACGCCCGCGGTCACCATCGTCGCGGCGTGGATAAGCGCGCTGACCGGCGTCGGGCCTTCCATCGCGTCGGGCAGCCAGGTCTGCAGCGGCAGCTGCGCCGATTTGGCGACCGCGCCGACGAGTAGCCAGATCCCGATCCACGTCAATGCCGCCGTCGGAGCGGTCGCCACGTGGCTGAAGACGCCCTGATACGTGATGTTGCCGAAATGCGCATACATAAGGAAGATCGCGATCAGGATGCCGACGTCGCCGATGACGTTCATGATCAGCGCCTTGCGCGCGGCGAGCACCGCGACCGGACGCTCGTAGTAGAAACCGATGAGCAGGTAGGACGCCAGGCCCACGCCGCCCCAGCCGACGAGCAGCCACAAGAAGTTGTCGGCCATCACCAGCAGCAACATGGTGAAGACGAACAAGTTCATGTAGGAGAAGAACGTCCGATAGTTCTTGTCCTCAGCCATATAGCCGACCGAATAGATGTGGATCAGCAGGCCGACGCCGGTGATGATGAGCATCCACAAGAGCGAGAGCGGGTCCACCAGCAGTCGGAACGAGATGATCAGATCCGGCGGCAGATGCGCCCAGTAGCCGATGAAGTGGCTGTGGCTGTAGAAGATCTGCTGCCCGAGCGGGAGCGGCAAGATGACGGCGGCGAGGCCGGCGGTCAAGACGAACGACAGGCCGAGCGAAATGCAGCCGATGTAGGCGGATGCCTTGCGGTCCACGTATTGGCCGAACAGCGCGATCGTCACTGCGCCGATCAGCGGGAAGAACAGTATGAGCGGCGCGTACCTTAAAAAGAAGTCCGCCATCAGCCCCTCATCACCGAGATGTCGTCCACGTCGGCGTTCTCGCGGCGCCGGAAGACCATCACGACGATAGCCAGCGCGATGGCAGCCTCGGCCGCGGCGACGGTGATCACCAGAAACGCGAACACCTGCCCGCTCATGTCGCCGAAGTTGCGCGCGAACGCGATGAACGCGAGGTTGCCCGCGTTCCACATCAGCTCGATCGACATGAGCATGGTGATGGGGTTGCGGCGCAGCAAGAAGCCGATCGCGCCGACGACGAACAGCACCGCGGACAGCTCGAGATAGAGGTTGAGCGGCACCTGCGGCATAGTCAGAAACGCAGCTCCTTGCGGCCGGCCATCATGACGACGCCGACGATCGCGATCAACAGGATGAACGCTGTGACTTCGAAGGCGAACACGTGCGTGGTCAGCAGCTGCTGGCCGAAGCTGGCGACGGTGCCAAGGTCCGGCGGCGGCGAAGCGGCCGACGGCGACCATGCGACGCGCAACCCGGCGCCCATCAGCACGAGGGCGGCCAGACCGGCCACCACCGAGGGCACGGCTTGGAACGAGAGCCGGCCCGGTCCGATCTCGACCGGCTGTGCGCCGATGGTGAGCAGCGCGATGACGAACAAGAACAGCACCAGGATCGCGCCCGCGTAGATCAAGATCTGCATCATCGCCAAGAATTCAGCGGACAGCGTCAAGAACAGGACCGCGAGCGCGGCGAAGTTGACGATCAGGCCGACGACCGAGTGCACGGGTTGGCGGCTCGAGATGACCCAGATGCCCGACGCGATCGCGACGAACGCGGTGATCCAGAAGAGGACGATCACGGCGCGTTCCCCGATGGGCTCGTCGCAGGCGCGACTCCGGGATCCGTTTCGACCGCGGATTCGGTGTTGGCCAGATGCTGGGTGTATGGGTCGCGCACGACGAGCTTGTCCTTGCCGAACACGAGGCGCTGGCGCGTGTAATCCGCGATGTCGAAGCGCGGCGTCAGCACGATCGCATCGGT
Source organism: Vulcanimicrobiota bacterium (assembly GCA_963772515.1). Classification (GTDB taxonomy): domain Bacteria; phylum Vulcanimicrobiota; class Vulcanimicrobiia; order Eremiobacterales; family Eremiobacteraceae; genus JAFAHD01. The sequence goes on along the minus strand of CAVYXC010000005.1, from coordinate 286,919 downwards.
CGGGCACGCCTCTTCGCACCAGCCGCAGAAGATGCAGCGCAGCATGTCGATCTCGTAGCGGTAGCCGTAGCGCTCGCCCGGCGAGACCGGTTTGGCGGGATCGTTCTCGGCGCCGATGACGGTGATGGCATTAGCCGGGCAAGCGACGGCGCACAACTCGCAGCCGATGCAGCGCTCCATCCCGTCGTCGTACTTGCGCAATTCGTGGACGCCGCGGAAGCGCTCGGGATGCGGATACGGCTCGCGCGGATAGTCGATCGTCGACTTCTTGCGGAACAGGTACTTGAGCGTCGTCGCAAGACCGATGACGATGCCCCACGCTGAGGTGAACGGATTTATCATGAGCCCTGTCCTCGCAGCGCGACGAACGCCGCCGTGATCAGCAGATTGACGACCGCGACCGGCAAGAGCACTTTCCAACCGAAGGCCATGAGGCGGTCATAGCGCAGGCGCGGCAGGGTCGCGCGCAGCCAGATGAAGCCGAACAGCAAGGCGGCCACTTTGACCAAGAACCACAGGATGGACAAATACGGCACGACCGAGACGAACGGGCCGTCGCCGCCGCCCAAGAACAGCAGCGTCGCGATGGCCGACACGGTGATCATATTGACGTACTCGGCGACGAAGAACGTGCCGAAGCGCAGGCTTGAATACTCGGTGTGGAAGCCGGCCACCAGTTCGGTCTCCGCTTCGGGGAGATCGAACGGCGCGCGGTTGGTCTCGGCGGTCGCCGTGATGATGTAGATCAAGAACCCGATGATCTGCGGGATGGCGAACCAGACGTGGTGCGCCGATTGCGCAGAGACGATGCCATGCAAGTCCGTGGTGCCGGCCAGGATGAGCACCCCGACGATCGAGAGGCCCATCGCCAGCTCGTACGAGATCAGCTGCGCGGTCGATCGGATCGCGCCGAGCAGCGGCCATTTGGACTGCGACGCCCAGCCGCCGAGCGCGATGCCGTACACGCCGATGGCGCCCATCGCAAGCAGATACAAGATGCCGACGTTCGGATTGGCGATCGAGATCGGCGTGCCGTCGGGGAACGTGCCGAACGGGATGACCGCGTAGGCCATCAGCGCGGTCAGCACCGCGAGCGCGGGCGCGATCTTATAGATGAAGGGATCGGCGGTGACCGGGGTCAGGTCTTCCTTGAGCACCAGCTTGACCGCGTCGGCCGCCGGCTGGAGCAGCCCCCACGGCCCGCACCAGATCGGCCCGACGCGCAGTTGGAACCAGGCTAGCACCTTGCGTTCGAACAGCATGAGATACGCGAACGCGGTGACGACCACGAAGATCAAGATGCCGGCCTTGATGGCGATGACGATCGCGAGCGCGACGGTCGGGTTCACGCGGTCGCCTCCTGGCGGGCCGCCGCCAGCGTCACGGTCACACGGCCGGTGCCCGACGCGTCGAGCAGCAGGTTGACCGGCGCTTCGGGCATGTCGGCGATGACGAGCACCCCGCCGACCGGCGCGCGCGAGTCGATGCGTGCGGCGACGGTGATCGAGCCGCCGCGGCCCGTCAAGGTGACGGCGCGGCCGTCGGCGATGCCGAGCAGCAACGCGTCGTCTTCGTGGAAGATCGCGCACGGCTGCGGGCGCATCGGCGCGAGGCCCGGGTCGTGCGCGGCGGCGCTTCCGCCGCCGTATAGCTTGGGAACCGGGATGACGGTGAACGTCTTGCGCTGCGCGTCCATGATGTCGACGTGCGGCGAAGCCAGTTGATCGAGCTTGGGCCGCGCCAGCGGCTCTTTGGCCTCTGCTGCGCCCTCGGCCGCTTGGAGCCGCGCGAACAGCCAATCGGGATCCGCCGAGAGCACGTCGGGTTTGCCCATCGCCTGCGCGATCGCCGCCAGGATCGCCGCGTCGCTGACGACGTGCACCGGCGCTTCGACCGCCTGCGCGAACGCTTGGCGCCGCCCTTCGAGATTGGTGACGTGGCCGCGTTTCTCGGCGAATGAGGCCGCGGCGAACACCACGTCGGCGTGTGCCGCGGTTTGGGTGATGACCTGGTCGGCGACCACCAAGAACGGCACGGTCTCGAGCGCTTTGCGCACCAGCGTGCCGTCGGGGTAGGTCAGCGCGGGATTAGCGCCCGCGATGAACAGCGCGTCGAGCTTGCCGGACGCCGCGGCCTCGAGCATCTCGCCCGTGGTCAAGCCCGGTTGCGCGACCGGCGCATAACCGGGTCCGAGGTTCGGCACGCATCCTGCGGCTTCAGCGCCGCGTGCGTTGCCTTGGCTGCCGACCACGAGAATGCCGACCTGATGATCCTTGCCGGCCAGCGTCTCCATCAGCCGCTCGAGCGCCGCCGCGGCCACCGTGTTGCGTCCGTTGTGGACCGCGACGATCTTGCCCGCTTGCGCGAACGTGAGCGCCAGTTGGTCGACGAAGCCATTGCCGGTCTGCGCGCCGCGCATCACCGCGTCGGCAAGCGACTCCATCAGGTCGCCGATGGCGCCCGCCGCATACTCGACGTGTTCGAACGGCACGGCGAGCTCCGGCTTGAACGGTCCCACGAAGACCAAGCGCGCGTGGCCGCGCGCCACCGCGCGCCGGATGCGCAGGTCGAGGATGGGCGCCTGCTCCGGCGTGATCGCGCCGAACACCAAGTATCAGCGAGGCGTCGTCGATGTCCGTGAGGCGTCCGCCGAAGCGCGCCGGCGACGCGAACTTCTGCAAGCGCGCGCGATGATCGACGTTATTGGTATGCAGCACCTCGCGCGCGAAGCGCTGCAGCGCGAACGCCTCTTCGTCGGAGAGCCGGCCGCCGCCGATCACGCCGACGCGGCCGGCCGCCGCGGCGGTTCCCAGCTTTTCGGCGGTGAGCGCCACTGCTTCGGCAAGCGTCGCTTCCTCGAAGTCGCCATCGCGCCGCACGAGCGGTGCGCGCACGCGCGACGGCTCGTACAAATAGTTGAACGTGTAGCGCCCGCGGTCGCAGATCCAGCCGCCGTCGACGTCGGGATTCTCGCGCGTGAACGTGCGCATGATGTGCCCGAAGCGCGTATCGATCCGATAGTTGCAGCCCACCGAGCACTGCGTGCACACCGAGTCGGCGTGGCCCAGGTCCCACGGCCGCGCGCGGAAACGGTAGGCTTTGCTGGTGAGCGCGCCGACCGGGCAGATCTCCGTGGTATTGCCCGAGAAATACGATTCGTAGTCGCCGCCGTCGACGGTGCCGATGAGCGAGCCGTGCCCGCGTTCCACCACCACGAGGTTGCGCTCTTGCGCGATCTGGTCATCGAACCGCGTGCAACGCCGGCATAGGATGCAGCGCTCTTCGTCTAAGACGATGGTGGGGCCAAGGTCCACGCGCTTCGGCTTATGCAGCTTGGGCTCGGTGAGCCGGCTTGCCCCGGGCCCGTACTCCATCGTGAAGTCTTGCAGATCGCATTCGCCGCCCTTGTCGCAGATCGGGCAGTCCAGCGGGTGGTTGAGCAGCAAGAACTCGAGCACGCCGCGTCGCGCCTCGGCGACTTTGGGCGACATCGTGTGCACGACCATGCCGTCGGTCACGCGGGTCGCGCAGGCGATCTGCAGCTTGGGCGCCTTCTCGATCTCGACCAGGCAGATGCGGCACAGGCCGGCCGGGTCCATCTTGGGATGATAGCAGTACACGGGGATCTGCGTGCCGAGCAGTTTTGCCGCTTCAACGACCAACGTGGTATCGGGCACGGTCAGCTCGGCGCCGTCGATGACCACCTTGACCATCTTGGGCTCGCTCATGCGACGCTCGCCGTCTGTTTGAGCGGGCAGCCGCCGTGTGCGACGTGCGCGGCGAATTCTTCAGGGAAGCGGCGCAGCACCGAACCGAGGAACGGCATGATCGAGTCGCCCAACGGGCACAGGTTGGTGCCCGTGATCGTGTTGTTGATGACGCCCAGCACGCGCAGGTCTTCTTGCGTGCCCTCCCCCGCTTCGAGGCGCGCCACCATGCGCGCGACCCATTGCCCGCCTTCGCGGCAGGGCGTGCATTGGCCGCACGATTCGTGTTCGAAAAAGCGCGTCAGCGTCATGGCGCAGGCGACCATGCACGCGGTGTCGTCCATGACGACGAAACCGCCCGAGCCGAGCATCGTGCGCTTGGCCGCGAGCGCGTCGAAGTCGATGGCGACGTCGAGATCCTCTTCGAACAGCGCGGCGGACGACGCGCCGCCGGGCTGGAACGCTTTGAGCTTGCGCCCCTGCAAGAGCCCGCCGGCTTCCTCGATCAGCGCGCGTGCGGAGATGCCGAGCGGCACTTCGTAGTTGCCGGGCCGGCGCACGTGGCCGCTGACCGACATGATCTTCGGCCCGGGCGATTTCTCGGGGCCGATGGCTGCGAACCACGGCGCGCCGCGCTCGATGATGTGTTTGACGTAGCCCAGCGTCTCGACGTTGTTGACCACCGTCGGCAGGCCGTACAGCCCGGCGATGGCCGGGAACGGCGGCTTGAGGCGCGGCTCGCCGCGTTTGCCTTCGAGCGATTCGAGCTGCGCGGTCTCTTCGCCGCAGATGTACGCACCGGCGCCGCGATGCACGACGATATCTAAAGAGAAGTCCGTGCCGAGGATGCGCTCGCCCGCGTAGTTGCGGGCGGTGGCCGCCGCCAGCGCGCGCCGGAAGATGCGCGACCCCTCGAGGAACTCGCCGCGGATGTAGATGTACGCTTGCGCGGCGCCCATGGCGTAGGCGCTGATGATCAGGCCCTCGATGATCTGCAGCGGCGTTTTCTCGAGCAGCATGCGGTCCTTGAACGTGCCCGGCTCCGCCTCGTCGCAATTGCAGACCAAGTAGCGCTTCCGTCCGTCCTTGGGCAAGAAGCTCCACTTGCGCCCCGTCGGAAAACCTGCGCCGCCGCGCCCGCGCAGATTCGAGGCGGTGACCTCGGCCGCGACCGAATCGGGTGTCATCTCTGTAAGCGCCTTCTTGAGACCCGCGAAGCCGCCGTTGCGCTCGTAGACGTCGATATCGGTGAGATCGAGCTCGCCGATGCCTGCCGTCAGTACCGGTTCGAATGTTGCCATCGCCTACTCCGCCGGCATCGCCGGCTGCGGCGGTTGCGCCTGCCAGGCGTCGAGCAGCGAGTCGAACGCCGCGGGCGTCACGTCGTAGTGGAACTCGAGGTTGTGCTGCAGGCACGGCGCGCGGTCGCACGCCGCCAAGCACTCGACCTCTTCGTAGTAGAATTGTCCGTCGGCCGACGTTTCGAAGTGGCCGATCCCCAGGCGCCGTTTGATGTGCGTCTGCAGGTCCTCGGCGCCGCGCAGCATGCACGACAGCGTGCGGCACACCTGGATGATGTGCTTGCCGGCCGGCTCCTTGAAGAGCAGCGTATAAAAGGAAGCGATTGATTCGACCTCGCCCGGGGTGATGCCCACGACCTCGGCCGCGTCCTCGATGGCGGTATGCGTCACGTAACCGTCCTGCTCTTGGCAGTACTGCAAGAACGGGATGAGCGCCGATTGCGCCTTGGGGTAGCGAGCCACCAGCTCGCGGCCGCGCGCCTGGCGCGCCGGCGTCATCGGTCCACCTCGCCGAAGACGGGGTCGAGGCTGCCGATGATCGCCACGACGTCGGCGACGAGGTTGCCCGGCGCGAGCTTGCGCAGCGCCTGCAAGTTGTAAAATGACGGCGGACGCCAGCGCACTCGCCACGGCTTGTTGCCGCCCGCGCTGGTCACATACATGCCCAGCTCGCCGCGTGGGCTCTCGACCGACTGATAGATGTGCCCTTCGGGGACGTTGAAGCCCGACGACACCAGCTTGAAGTGATGGATGAGCGCTTCCATCGAGTGCTGGATCTCGGTCTTGGGCGGCGGGATGATCTTGCGGTCGTCGATCGTCACCGGGCCATCGGGGAACTTCTCGCGCGCCTGTTTGATGATGCGCCACGCCTGGTACATCTCGTCGAGTCGCACGACGAAGCGCGAGTAACAGTCGCCCGCGGGATGCGTGCAGATGTCGAAGTCGTACGTCTCGTAGCCGCTGTAGGGCAGGGCTTTGCGCACGTCGTACGGCACGCCGCTGCCGCGCAGCACGGGTCCGGTCAGGCCCCAATCGATCGCCTCTTGCGCCGTGATGACGCCGACGCCGATGAGGCGGTCCATGATGATGACGTTCTTCTCGAGGATCGCGCGCATGTCGGTCAGGCGCTCCGGGAAGCGCCCGATGAAGTCGTCCATCTTGGCGAGGAAACCTTTGGGCACGTCGATCGCCACGCCGCCGATGCGGAACCAGGACTGATGCATGCGCGCGCCGGTCACGAACTCCATGATCTCGAGGATGCGCTCGCGCATCTCGAACGCGTACATGAAGATCGACTGCGCGCCCAAGTCCATCGCGTGGGTGCCGAGCTGCACGAGATGGCTCGCGATGCGCGTGAGCTCGGTGAACATGACGCGCAGCACCTGCGCGCGCGGCGGGATGTTGTCGATGCCTAACAAGCGCTCGGCGGCGAGCACGTAGCACAGGCTGTTGGAGAGCGGCGCGAGGTAGTCGGCGCGGTCGACGACGGTGACGGCCTGCTGCCAGAAGAGATTCTCGGCTTGTTTCTCGATGCCGGTGTGCAGGAAGCCGATCTCGGGCGCTGCGGTCACCACCGTCTCGCCGTCGAGCCGCAACATCACGCGCAGCACGCCATGCGTGCTCGGGTGCTGCGGACCCATCGACAGCACAAGCGTGTCGCGCTCGTCGCCGGGATATGCCGTCAGGTCTTTCTCGTTCGCGAAGATCGAGAGATCGGTGGTGCTCACTTGGTCACCACCGGCGGCACAGGACCCGGCAAGCCGCCGGGATTGAAGCGGCGGTTGAGGCCGCGCAGCGGATAATCTTTGCGCAGCGGATAGCCCTCCCAATCGTCGGGCATCAGGATGCGGCGCAGATCCGGGTGGCCGTCGAAGCGCACGCCGAAGAGATCCCACAGTTCGCGTTCCGGCCAGTCGGCGTTGGGCCAACGGCTGCATAGCGAGGGGACGACCGGGTCGCGGTCGTCGGGGAAGACGCGCAGCCGGAACCTCGCCGGCGAGAGCGCTGCAGCGGTCGAACTTAGCGTTGATGTAGCGGTCGAATTTATTCGACCGGCGGGGTCAAGATACGCCGGCGGAAACGCCAAAAAATGATACGAGACCTCGAACCGCGGCGTCAGCGGATGATGGTCGGTGCCGCCGATGTCCAGCAGATGGTTGAAGCCGGCAGCGCGCACTGCGTCGACCGCGGCGAGCAGACCGGCCGGCACGATCGCCGCTTCGTCCATGTCGGCGGCGGACACCGCCTCGAGAAACGAGGCGCCGAGCGATTGCGCCAGCTGCGTGAGGAGCGCTGCGGTGACCGCGCGTCCGGGTTTCGCCTCAGACACGCGTCAGCACGTTGGCTTTGCCGCCCGCCTCGATCTGACGGCGCAGCTGCATCAGCGCGTAGATCAGCGCATCGGGGCTGGGCGGGCAGCCGGGCACGTACACGTCGACCGGCAAAATCGAATCCACGCCCGGCAATACCGCATAGTTGTCGAAGACGCCGCCCGACGATGCGCACGCGCCCATCGAGATGACCCACTTGGGATCGGGCATCTGATCGTACAGCATGCGCAAGATGGGGGCCATCTTGTTGGCGACGCGTCCCGACACGATCATCAAGTCGCTTTGGCGCGGCGACGACCGGAACACTTCGGCGCCGAAGCGCGAGGTGTCGTAGCGCGGCGAGACGATGCTCATCATCTCGATCGCGCAGCACGCCAGGCCCATCGTCATCGGCCAGATGGCAGAAGACTGCGCCCAATGGATGAATTCGTCCAGTTTGGTGGTGATGAACGGTTGCTGCGGGCTCATCATCTCCATGAGAAGCCGCCTTTTTTCCAGACGTACGCGTAGCCGATGCCGAGCACGATGATGAACGCGACCATCTCGATGAGGCCGAATGCGCCCAGCCGGCCCAAGCGCACTGCCCATGGATAGAACGACGCCGCCTCGACGTCGAAGACGACGAACAGCATCGCGACGAGGTAGAAGCGGACCGGGAAACGCCCCGCCATGGCGGAGGTCGGCGGCACGCCGCATTCGTAAGGGTCGAGCTTGTTCGGCGTCGGGCGTTTCTTGGTGAAGATGCCGGGCACGACGGCGATCAGCGACGCCACCACGACGGCGACGACGAAGAAGATGAGAATCGCGGTCCAGGGAGATTCGAGCACGGCGTGTCCTTGCAGAATTACGCTTTTCGAGACGTCCCGTGAGTTTGTGAAAATATTCCCAAAGTCCCCCCGACCGCTACAGGAACTCCAGCCCCTTCGCCGTCGGGGTCAAGCCGTTCTCCGCAAGCCACGCCGCGTTGTAGAGCCGGGACATCGAGCGCGCGCCGCCGTCGCACAAAATGGTGACGACGCTCGCACCGGCAGGAAGCCCTTTTGCGATCCGCGCCGCGGCGGTGACGTTGAGCGCGGCCGAACCGCCGAGCAGCAGTCCTTCTTCGCGCAGCAGATAGTGCGCCATTTCGACCATCGTGCGGTCGTCAACGCGCAGCGCGTCATCGACGGGCGCATCCTTGAAGTTCTCGGTGATGCGTTTGATGCCGATGCCTTCGGCTATCGACTCGCCTTCGACGTCGAGCGTGCCCGACTTGACGTAACAGTAAAGCGCCGAGCCCATCGGATCTGCGAGCACGCAGTGTACGGCGGAGTCGCGCTCTTTCAAAAACGCAGACACGCCGGCGAACGTGCCGCCGGTGCCGGCCGCAGCCACGAATGCGTCGATCGATCCGCCGGTGTCTTCCCACAGCTCGGGTCCGGTGGTCTCGTAGTGGGCGCGGCGGTTGGCGGGGTTGTTGAATTGGTCCGCCCACAACGCATTGGCCGTCGACTGCGCGATGCGCCGCGCGACATGGTAGTAGTTATTGTCGTCCGCGAACGCAGCGGGCGGAACGATGCGCACGTCAACGCCGAACGTGCGCAAAAGCTCGAACTTCTCGGGCGACTGGTCGTCGGGGATCACGACGATAGTGCGATAGCCGCGCGAGTTGCCGAGCAGCGCGAGCGCGATGCCGGTGTTGCCAGCAGTGCCTTCGACGATCGTGCCGCCGGGTTTGAGCGTGCCGGCCCGTTCGGCCGCTTCGATGATATACTTGGCCGCGCGATCCTTGACGGAGCCGCCTGGATTGAGATGCTCGGCTTTGCCGAGGATGTTGCGGCCGAGCGTCGCGGACAGGCGCGGTATGCGGATGAGCGGGGTGCCGCCCACTGCCGCGAACAGGTCGGGTCTGATGCCGCCGCTCATGTCGGCAAAAGGCTACCCACCGGCCACGCGGAATACCTTCGACTGCGATGCACCCACGCAAGGTCATCATCATCGGATCAGGCCCGGCCGGTTTGACAGCGGCCATCTACACCGCGCGCGCGAATCTTGCGCCGTTGATGTTCGCCGGCGGACTGTACGGCGGCCAGCTCATGCTCACCAGCGACGTCGAGAACTATCCCGGGTTCCCCGAGGGTATCTTGGGGCCAGAGCTGATGGAAAAGTTCCGCGCGCAGGCCGAGCGTTTCGGCGCGGTCATCCACAATGAAGACGTGACGCGCGTGGATTTCAGCTCGCAGCCGCTGCGCGTGTGGGTCGACGACGAAGAACATCATGCCAACGTCGTGATCGCTGCGACCGGCGCATCGGCGCAATGGTTGGGACTCGACAATGAAACACGATTGCGCGGCCGCGGCGTGTCGAGCTGCGCGACGTGCGACGGCGCGTTCTTCCGCGACAAAGACATCATCGTGGTCGGCGGCGGCGACACGGCGCTCGAGGACGGCTTGTTCCTCACGCGCTTCGGTCGCGCGGTGACGGTCGTGCATCGGCGCGACGCGCTGCGCGCATCGAAGATCATGCAAGCGCGCGCGTTCGCGCATCCGAAGATGTCGTTCATGTGGAACACGGTGGTGGAGGACATCCGCGGCGATCGCGGTGTGACCGGTGTGGTGCTGCGCGATCTTGCGACGGGCGCCGTCACGGAGCGGCCGTGCGACGCGGTGTTCGTCGCGATCGGGCACGTGCCCAATACGCAGATCTTCGCGGGACAACTAGAGCTCGACCACCGAGGGTACATCATCTCGCCGGACGGCGTACGCACGAAGGTCCCGGGCGTGTTCGTCGCCGGCGACGTCCAAGACACGCGCTATAGGCAGGCGATCACCGCGGCGGGGCTTGGTTGCCGCGCCGCGATGGAAGCGGAGAAATATATCGAATCCCTAGAGAGCCAGGCCCACCAGGCCTCTGCCGCCGCACGCTAAGGGCACCTTAAGCCCAGAGGGCGGTACAGCCGATAATTAATGTAAGCGTCCGCACAGTGGGATTGTTCGTTTTTTCCTTAAACACGGAGCAGGCATCGAACGTATGAGTGAGCAGCAGCCCGGCCCGGCGTCCGCGCAGAGCCTGGCGCAAGCCCAGGCCGAAGTCGCCAACGGCAATACCGTCGCGGCCGGCTCTCTCGTGCGCCAAGCGGTTGGCCGGGCAGACACCTCGCCCGCACAGCTGGCGCAAGCCGCGCGCATCGCCGCAGACCTCGGCATGGAAGAGGCGTTCGGCTGGTACATGCGCGCCGGCCGGCTGCTACTGGACAGCGGCGACACGGACCAAGCGCGCAAAGCGTTCGAAGCCGCCAAGGCCATCGACGAGAAGAACTACGAGCCGATCTTCGAGCTTGGCCGCGTGGAGATCGCTGCCGGCAATAAGGCGGCAGGTCTCGGCCGCTTCGCCGAAGTGCTGCGCAAGTCGGCGTACACGTTTGTGCCCGCGCTGTTCGAAGCCGGCTGCGTCTACGAAGCTGACGATCAGATCGACCAAGCCATCCTGACGTTCAAACGCATCGTCGAACGCGACAAGAACCACGCGGAAGCGCTCGCCCACCTGGGCCGGCTCTATCGCATCAAACAGATGGCCCCCGAAGCCACCGCGTATCTGCTGCAGTCGGCGGAGGCGGCGCGCAAGGTCATGGATTACGCGCTCGCGCTGCAGTGCGCGCGCGATATCCTCGAGTTCGATCCAGGCAACGCCCGTGCGCGCGGACTCGAATCCGAGATGGAGCGCATAGCGCCCGAGCCACGCGAGCGGCCGAAGCCGGCGCCCAAAGCAGAGCCCAAGCCCGTGCCGCCGCCGCCGCCGCCACCGGTCGAGCAGGTCGCGGCAGCGGTCATGTCCCCCGATTACAAGCTGATCGAGCAGCAATCCAAAGCCACGCTTGAACTCGCGCAGGTGACAGCCGCGATCGCCGAGTCGTACAAGCAGCGCCTCGCGATCGAAGAGCAGATCAAGGCCGCGCAGACGACGCTCGAATCGGTCGCCGCGCTGAAGACGGGTGCCGATCAAGAGCTGACCGCGATCAAAGCACAGCTCGATAACGTCGCCAAGGCACGCGCAGCCGAAGAAGCGACGCTGGCAGCCCTGTCCACGAAGCTCGAACAAGCCCGGACGGGACTGGTCTCGATCGAGGCGTTACACGAAAACGTGAAGCAGGCGGACGAACAGCGCGCGGGCATCGTCAAGTCGATGGAGCAGCTGCAGACGGACGCCGGCGGCGTACGCACGCGCGCCGACAAGGCGAAGACGGATGCGACCGCGGTCGAAAAGGCGCTGCTCGAGGTCGCGGCGAGCTTCGGCGCGTTGAAGAAGGAAGCGGAAGCCGCCAAGGCGCTGCTGGACGAGGCGAAGACGCGCGCCGAGCGCGCGAAAGCGGACGCCATCGCCGCCGAAGCCACGGTCGCGAAATCGCGCGAGACGTTCGAGCGGGCCAAGACGCAAGTCGAAAGCGCAGAGCGACGCATCATCGAAGCCGCTGCGCACGCGCACGCGGTGGCGGGCGACGCCACGACGGCGCTGGCGGGCATCGCTGACGTCGAGGCGACGATCACCACGACGATGGCCGCGCAGAAGGGCATCCAAGACGCAGTCGGACAGTTGCGCGCGCTCGCGGTCGCGTTGACCGAGCGGCGCAAACAGACCGAGGCGACGCTGGCGCAGATCCAAGGACTCGGCGAGTCGCAAGCGGGCGGCTTGAGCGATGCGGACATCGCCAAGCTCGAGGCCGGTCTTGCCGCAGCGATCGAGCGAGCATCGGCTCCAGCTGCCGCGCCCGCGCAACCGGCGGCGCCTCCCGCTGCCGCGCCTGCGGCTGCCGTGAAGCCCAACGGTTCGGCACCCGCACCCGATTTCGCCGCCAAGCAGGCCAAGGCCGACGCTGAGAAAGCCGAAGCGCAAAAGGTCGAGACCGCGAAAGTCGAGGCTGCGAAGGTCCAGGCGCAGAAGGCGGATCACGCCAAGGCTGAAGCCGTCAAAGCGGACGCCGCCAAGGCCGACGCGGCGAAAGCCGCGAGCGCGAAAGCCGACGCGGTCAAAGCGGACGCCATCAAGGCCGAAGCCGCCAAAGCGGAAGCTGCCAAAGCAGAAGCCGCCAAGGCCGCCGAGAAACCGGCCGCGCCCAAGGCCGACGACAATTCGCCTGGCGGGATATACGCGCGAGGCATCGCGCAGCTTGAGAGCGGCAAGCCGCAAGAGGCGCTCAAGACGTTGGAGCAGCTCCAGTCCAATTCCGAGTTCGCGGTGCTCGTCGAGACGGCGATCGGCCGCTGCTATGCGCAGATGGGCAATCACGACGAAGCGCTGTCGCGCTACGCCAAGGCGCTTGAAGTCTCCGGCCATCCGGAAGAGCAATATCACGATGCGCTCTACCACATGGCCGCGGCGCACGAGAGCCGCGACGACAGCGAGTCGCACGAGTTGGCCACCTGGGCGCTCGAAGAGATCTTCGCCGCCAATCCCAAGTATCGCGACGTCCCCGCTAGACTCGACTCGCTCAAGGCGAAAGCAGCAAAAGCCGCGGCCGGCGGCGCGGCATAGCGCGTGACGAACGCCAACCGCAAGCGCCAACTCGCGGTTGAGACCGCGGCCAAGGAAGGCCTGCGTGCGTCCGTGCCGCTCTACATCGCGGCAGCCGAAGCATTCGCCCAAGAGGATCGGCCGGCGCAGGGCCTCGAGCTGCTCGGCGAGCTGCTGCGTGCGAAAGAGAAACGGCGCGGCCTGCTCGGCCGGGTAGAGAAGAATCCGCTCGGGCCGGAACGAGTCCGCGTCGCCACCAAGTACGCCGAGCTCGCCCACTCGACGTCGCCCACTGAAGATTCGCTGGAGATGCTCGCCGATCTCGCAAACGAGTTCGCCGACGTCGCCGTGATCCGGCGCGCCAATGCCGACGGCTTGCGCAACGCCGGCTACGCGGCCGACGCGATCGACGAATACCGCTACAGCTGGAAGCTGGAACCGGACGACGGCGACATCCCCGTCCGCTTGAGCGAGCTGTACGCGGCGCTCGGACGCAGCGACGAAGCGACCGAGCATCTGCGCAGAGGTATCGCCGCGCACGCTGCCGCCGGCCAGTTCGAGCAGGTCGCCGACCGGGCCATGCGCTTCATCGACCTCAATCCGGACGAGTTGGACGACGTCTTCAACTCGATGGAAATGCTGCCGGGCGAGGTGCTGAAGAGGCACGTCCCCTCGCTCGACCACCTGGGCGTGCTCGTGCGGCGCGATCCCGCACGCGATGCCGGCTGGCGCACCAGCATGGAGCACCGGCTCGTCGACCTATACGCGCGCGTCCTCGAGGCGGATAACCGCAACGGCGCAGCGCGGCGCGGCATCAACGTGCTCGGTCCCAACTATCTCGCCGACGTCGAAGCGAAGCTGCGCGCAGCCCCGCCCCGCCCGGCGACTCCTGTCGCCGCGCCGGCCGCGCCGCCGCCGCCGACACAGCCTTCGGCCCAGCCCGCAGCACCAACGCCGCAGACGCACGTCGAAACCGACGAGTCAAGCGCGCCGGAGCTCGTCGAAAAATCACCCGGCGAACTCGTCGAGGAGACGGTGGAGGCGGTCGCCTCAGCGGCCCCGGCACCTGCGAGCCCGTCGCAGCCGGCAGCCGAACAACCGGTAGCAGAACAGCCGGCAGCCCAGCAACCGGCCGCCGAGCCCGCAAAAGCGCCGGCGAGCACGCCATCACGTGCCATCTACGCGTTCGCGCTGCGCAAAGCACAAGAGCAATACGATGCGGGCAGCTACGAAGAGGCCGCGCAGGCTTGCGACCGCATCCTCAAACGCGGCGACATCCCCGAAGTGCTCGTCCTGCTCGCGCATTCCTATATGAAGATGGATCGCAAGAGCGAAGCGGTCGGCGCGTGTCTGCGCTTTGCCGACGCGCAAGCGGCGCAAGATCCAACCAAAGCGCTGGATGCGCTGACCGACCTCATCAAGGAAGTGCCCGACCCTGCGCTGATCCTACGACGCTCGCAACTGCTCTCGAGCATCCGCCAAGTCGAACGCGTCTAGGGGGCGAAGGTGTAGACGATGCGATACGTCTCGGTCGCCGGCTTGCCGTCGATCTTCGGCGGCAGGAACGAGCTTCGTGCGGCTGCTGCGAGCGCCGCTTGATCCAGCGCCGGGTGCCCGGCCGATTTCTCTAAGCGCTGCGAGATCACGTTTCCCTTCGGTCCGACCGTGACGAGCACCGTTGCGGTGCCCGAGGCGTTCTGCTCTTTGGCGATCTCGGGATAGTCCGGCAAAATGCGATTGGCGAAGCGCGCGTCCACCACGATCTGCGGCGCGTAGACCTCAGCCGCGGGTGTCGGCGTCGCCGGGATCGGCGTTGCGGGCGGCGACGTCGGCGGATTCGTACCCAGCGGCGCGGGCGTCGGCGGCTGTGCGAATGTGTTGTTGAGGGCTGCGAGGTTGGCCGTCCGCAACGTGCGCAGCGCCGCCGCGCTTGGCTTGGGTTTGGGCGCGGGCGTCTTTTTCGGGCCGGGTGTCGGCGTCGGCGTCGGCTGGGGTGTCGGGGTCGGCACTGGAGTCGTGGTCGGCAGCGGCGTCGGCGACGCGTTGAGCAGACTCGGCGATTTCGGCGGATGGTAGACGAGCAGATGGCTTGCGAGCGTCGCCTTGGGCGTCGGCTTCGGCGCTGCTTGATGGGTGAAGCTGCCTAGGAGTGCGTTGAAGTCCGGCCGCGCGTATGCCACGTAGGCTCCGGCACCGACGATCACGAGGACGGCGATTCCCGCGATGATGCGGATGCGCTGCCGGGACTCTTTCTTGCGCTTGCGCTCCTCGCGGTCTTCCTTGAAGCTGCGGCGAAGGGGCGCACCCGGGGTGAAGCTCACTAGGGTGCCTCCGGTGGGCGCGTTCTGGCGCCTTGGACGATCGAGTTAACTCGACCGCTACATTATAAGGGTTATCGTCACGGATGGGCTCTGAGTTTATGACCAGTGTGGGACACGCAACGTTACACGCGCGTCGGCAGCGTGCATGCCAGCGCTCGAAACGCGCGCACCCCCGTGGCTAGCGCCCGCTCGTCCAGCCGGAATTCCGGTGAATGGGTCATGGCCGGATCGTCGTCGCCCGGAAAGCCGACGCCCAAGCGCAGATAACAACCCGGGGCCTGCTGCGCGAAATATGCGAAGTCTTCCGCGCCCATCGAGGGTTCGGGGATCATGACGACCGTGTCGCCGGCCTTTCGCAGAATGGAGACTGCGCGGTCGACCAGCTCCGGCGCGTTGAACACGCTTGGATAGCCGAACTCGAACTCGATGTCGTGCGACGCGCGATGCGCATCGCAGATGCCTTTGACGATGCGCTCGAGCCGGCCGGGAATGCCCTTGCGCACCGTCTCGTCGAGGCAGCGGATAGTGCCCTCGAGCACCGTCCTGTCGGCGATGATGTTGCGCCGGTAACCGCCGCGGATCACGCCGATCGAGATGACGATCGGCTGGAGCGGGTCGATCTCCCGGCTCGCGATGCGCTGCAGCGAGTTGACGATCTCGGCGGCGATGGGGATCGTGTCGACTGAACCGTGCGGATATGCGCCGTGGCCGCCGCGGCCGCGGACCGTGATCGCGAAATCATCGCACGAAGCGGACATCGCGCCGTGCCTGGTGCCGAACGTGCCGGACGGCAGCAATGGCGAGACGTGCAGCATCAGCACGGCGTCGACGTTCGGATCGCGCATCGCGCCCGCCTCGATCATCGGCAGCGCGCCGCCGGGGCCCTCTTCGGCCGGCTGGAAGAAAAATTTTATCGTGCCGGCGAGCTCATCGCGTTCGGCGGCCAGCGAGACGGCGGCGCCCAACAGCATCGCCGTGTGCGCGTCGTGGCCGCAGGCGTGCATCACGCCGGGCACTTTGGACGAGAACGGCTCGCCGCTGCGCTCGTCGAGCGGCAGCGCGTCCATGTCGGCGCGGAACGCGACCGTCTTGCCGGGCTTGGCGCCGGTCAACACGCCCACGATCCCGGTCTTGGCGACGCGCGTCGTCGCGATGCCCGCGGCGCGCAGCGTCTCCTCGACGAGCGCGCTGGTGCGCTGCTCTTCGAAGCCCAGCTCGGGATGTTCGTGGATGCGGCGTCGCCAGCCGACGACATCATCGAAGACGCGCGCGAGCGCGGCTTCGGTCATACGAACAGCGGCTCTTTGGATTGGCGGGCTTGCGCGATCGTGCGCTCGATCTCGGCCGCGTCTTTCGGCGGGCCGTCGGCGAGTAACTCGTGCCCTTTGTCCGTGATCAACACATCGTCTTCGATGCGGACGCCGATGCCTTTGAAGCGCGGATCGACGTCGAGGTCGTCACCGATGTAGAGCCCAGGCTCGATGGTGAGCACCATGCCCGCCTCGAGCGCACGCCAGTCGCCGTCTTTGCGGTAGACGCCGACGTCGTGCGTGTCGTAGCCTAAGAAATGACCGACGCGATGCGGCAAGAACGGCTTATGCGCGCCGCTCTCGATCACGCCGTCGGTCGAACCCGCGACGAGCTTGAGTTCGCGCAGACCGTCGACCATGATGCGCTGCGCCGCGTCGTTGACGGTCGTATTGTAGACCGCGCCCGGCTTGCACGCCGCGATGGCCGCGAGGTTCGCGGCGAGCACGATGTCGTAGATGGCGCGTTGCTCGGGCGTGAAGGTGCCCGATATCGGCCACGTGCGCGTGATGTCGCCGCAGTAGAAGTCGACCTCGGCGCCCGCGTCGACGAGCACCAGCGCGTTGTCCGGGATGCGCTCGCGATTGGCGGTATAATGCAAGTAGGTGGTGTTGTTGCCGCCGGCGACGATGCTCGGATACGCATTGGACTGCGCGCCGCGGCTGGCGAAGACGTAGTCGACGATCGCCTGCACTTCGTACTCGTACATGCCCGGGCGCGCATGGCGCATCGCTGCGAGGTGGCCCGCTGCGGAGATCTCGACCGCGCGGCGCATGCCGGCGGCGTCCGCGGGAGTCTTGATGACGCGCATCTCGTGCAGGATGAGGCTTGGATCGAGCAGGTTGACCGCCGCGCGATCGCTGCGCCGGCGCGCCGCGCGCGCGCGCTGCACGTGTTCGCTGATGCGCCGTTGGAAGTCCGGACCGCCGCCGAAACCGTAGTAGAGATTGTCCGAGGTGTCGAGCAGCGCGGGGAGGCGCTCCTCAAGCTCGGCGAGCGGGTACGCGGCATCGACGCCGAGCGCCGCGGCGGCGCTCTCCACGCCCAAGCGCTTGCCTTCCCAGATCTCGCGATCGCGATCGCGCGGGCGCACGAAGATGACCGACTTGGTCTGCGCATGCCCCGGCGCGAGCACGAGCACGCTGCCGGGTTCGGCGAAGCCGGTCAGATAGTAGAAGTCGGAATCTTGACGGTACGGATAATGGCCGTCGTTCGAGCGGATCGCTTGGGGTGCGCTCGGGAAGACGGCGACCGCGTCGCCGATGCTCTTGACGAAGGCGGCGCGCCGCCGTTGGAATTCGGTCACGTTCTATAGTCCTCGCGCTTGGCGCAGATATTCGACGGTGTGGCGGATCGTGTCGCCGTCGCCGGCGCCCGGCGAGCGCCGCAGATATGTCTCGAGGTCCTCGATCGCTTGATCGTAGCGGTGCAGCCGCGCGAATAAGATGCCGCGGTCGCGCAACTCGGTGGGATCATCCGGATCGAGCGCGAGCTGCAGCTCGATCGCGGCGAGCGCCGCCACGTAGTTCTTTGCCTGGCTCAAGCTGTTCTTGAGGTTGAGCAGCACGCGCTTGACGATGGTGCGATGCGATACGGGCTCGAGGAACGAATCGCGCCAGGTGATGCTCCCGCGGTACAGCTTGTCCACCAGCGCGACGCACTCGGGCACGTCGAGCAACGTTCCGCCCTGGAACGGATCGATGAACAGCCGGCTCGTGACATCGGGGAAGCGCACGACGAAGTGCCCCGGCAAGCCGACGCCCGCGAGCGTCAGACCCACCCTGCGCGCCGTCTCCATGAGCACGATCGAGAGCGTGATGGGGATGCCGACCCGCCGGTCGAGCACGCTGGACAGCAAGCTATTGCCCGGCTCGTAATACGCGCTGTGATTACCGCGGAAGCCGCCTTCGCCGAACAGCGTCTTGAGCACGCCCGCCATGCGCGCGTAAGGATCGCTCGAGTTGCCGGCCGCTTTCGCGGCACGCGCCGCCAGCGCGTCGAATTTGCGCGCGTAGCGGTCGGGCTCGACGCCATGGTCGAAGACCGCAGACGCGAGCAGACACGCCGTGTCGAGCGGCAGATCGACGCTCTCCTCGTCGCAGCGTGCGACGAGGTTGGCAAAGCGTTGACCAGGCAACGGCGGTCTCATCAGGGAGCGCTCCCTTCTCGGCGGCGCGCGACCGCCCCTAGCGGGGAGGCGTGATGGAGAACCAGAAATCGCGTCACATGCGCGTCGACGCCGATGCTCTGCTCGCGCGGCGAGCGGAGTTCCCCATTCTTTCGACCTGCACGTACCTCATCAGCAACTCCCTTGGCGCGATGCCGGCGCGAACCGGGCAGCGTCTCGCCGACTACGCCCGCAGCTGGGCGACGCAGGGCGTGCTGGCGTGGGATGAGTGGCTCGAGACCGCGCGGACGACCGCCGACTTGATCTCGGGTCTCATCGGCGCCGGCCGCGACGAAGTGACCATCTTTCAAAACGTCTCGATCTGCGAGTCGGTGCTCATCTCGTGCCTTGATTTCTCCGGTTCACGCAACAAGGTCGTCTATTCGGATCTCGAGTTCCCCACCGTGCATTACGTCTGGCAGGCGCAGGCGCGCCGCGGTGCGCGGCTGCAGGTCGTCAAAAGCCAGGATGGGATCCGCGCCGACGTCGAGGCGCTGTGCGATGCCATCGACGAGACGACGATCGCGGTACCGATCTCGCACGTGCTCTTCCGCTCGAGCGCGATCTGCGATGTGGCGTCGATCGTCGAGAAAGCGCATCGCGTCGGCGCGTTTGTGTTCTTGGACGTGTTCCAGTCGATCGGCACGCTGCCGATCAACGTCAAAGCGTTGGGCGTCGACGCGGTGGTGGGCGGGTGTCTGAAATGGCTGTGCGGCGGTCCCGGTGCGGCGTTCTTGTGGGTGCGGCCCGATCTGTACGATCGCCTGGAACCGTCGATGGTCGGTTGGTTCGGGCACAAGCGGCCGTTCGATTTCGACATGGGCGCCTTCGCAGGCGCCGACGACGTCTGGCGTTATGCGGGCGGCACGTCCAACGTGCCGGCGCTGTATGCGGCGATCAGCGGCTTAGAGATCATCGCCGACGCCGGCGTCGATGCGATCAGAGCGCGCAGCGTCGAGCTGAGCTCGCTGCTCATCGATCGGGCGCTGGAGCATAGATTGACGGTCCGGTCGCCGCTGGATGCGGCGGCGCGCGGCGGCCACGTGACGCTCGATGTGCCCGACGCGCGGCGCGCATGCGACGAACTGATCCGGCGCGGTTTCATGGTCGATTTCCGCCCGAACGCCGGCATCCGCATCGCGCCGCATTTCTACAACACGCGCGACGAGGTCGAGGCGGTCGTGCGCGAGCTGGCAGCCATTCGCGATGGCCGCTGACGTCGTCGTCGTCGGCGCAGGTCCGGGCGGTTCGGCCGCGGCGCACTGGCTTGCGCGCGCCGGCGCGGACGTCGTCATGCTCGAACGCGCGCGCTTTCCGCGCGACAAGAGCTGCGGCGACGGCGTCACGGCGCACGCGGTCGACATTTTGGCCGACATGGGCGTGCGGCTCGACGATTTCGGCGGCAAATGCGCGCGGACGTACGGAGGCCTGATCGGCGCACCTGACGGCGCCACGTTTTGCGCCGCTCCGCCGCCGCACGACGACGGCTCCAAGTTCGAATGCTGGGTGGTGCCGCGCGTGCTGCTCGACGAGCGTCTTGCGCGCGCCGCGGCCGGCGCCGGCGCCGAGCTGCGCGAGGAATGCGCGTTCACGGGCGTGTCGCGCCGCGACGGCGGGCTGCGCGTCGAGTATGCAGATCGTTCGGGCGCGGGCGCGATCGATTGTAAGATTGTGATCGGCGCGGACGGCGCGCACTCCGCAGTCGCCAAAGCGCTGGGCCTGCAAGAAAATCGGCCCGAGCACTTGAGTTACGCGCTGCGTGGCTACTACGAAGGCGTCCAAGGTCTGAGCGACAAGCTCGAGATCTACTATTACGACCGGCGCACGTTGCCCGGCTACGGATGGATCTTCCCCGCAGGCGAGGGGCTTGCCAATATCGGCGTAGGTCTTTTTCTCGGCGAGCTGCGCCGCTCTAAGAAGAAGATGCGCGATCTGCTGGACGAGTTTCTCGCGCACACGCCGCGCGTCGCCGAGCGCTGCCGCGCAGCGCGTCCGGCTGGTCGCGCGATGGGCTGGCCGTTGCCCGTCTCGAGCGCGCATCGCCCGACCGTCTTCCCCAACGCCATGCTGGTCGGCGATGCCGCATCGCTGGTGGATCCGCTGACCGGCGAAGGCATCTACACCGCGCTCGTCTCAGGCCGCAGCGCGGCGCGTGCGGCGCAACGAGCGCTCGCCGCCGGCGACTACTCGCGCTCGGCCTTACGCTCGCACGAGCGAGAGTGGCGGGCAGAGGCAGGCGGATACCTCTCATCCGGCAGGCTGCTCAAGAATCTCGCCAAGAGCTCTTGGCTGCTCAACCTCATCGTGGGCCGCGCCGCGTGCAGCGAGTACTATGCGAGCCGCGCCATCGGGTACGGTCTCGGGACGCTCGATCGACGCCGTGCACTGCGCTCTATCGTCTTGAAGGCGCTGTTCCAGCCGTCGTTTTTCTCGGAGCGCGGCCGGGACGAGGCGGGGTTTGCTGCGGGCGGTTGAAACTTTTCGTCGAAGGTAGCGTTAAGGTAGAGCGATATGATGAACGAACCTCCTCAGCCGCAGCTCGCGGCCTCGATGCCCGTCGAACGCCCGCTGCCGGACCGCCTCCAAGCCGAAGCGCGCACGTGGGCCATGCTGTGCCATCTCTCATCCATCAGCGGGTTCATCGGCGTGCCGTTCGGGCATCTCGTCGGACCGTTGATCGTGTGGCTGGTGAAGAAAGATCAATTCCCGCTGGTCGACGACCAGGGCAAGGAATCACTGAACTTCCAGATCTCGATGACCATCTACGGGATCGTCGCGGTGTTCTTGTGCTTCGTGCTCATCGGCATCCCGCTGCTCGTGCTGCTGGTCTTCGTCGATCTCGTGCTCTCGATCATCGCCTCGATCGAGGCGAGCCATGGGCAGCTGTACCGTTATCCCTTCTCGATCCGCTTCTTGACCTGAGCGCGCGCGGCTTCCGACTTTAGGAAGCGCTTCGCGCTCGGACACAGATCGACGAGCACGCAGCGCGCGCACTCCGGATTTCGCGCGTGGCACACTTGCCGGCCATGGTGGATCAGCCACTGGTGGGCGCGCGACCACCACGCCTTTGGAACGACCTTATTGAGCTGGCGCTCTGACTGCGCCGGCGTGCGCGCCCGCGTGAGGCCGGTGCGGTTGGCGACGCGGAAAACATGCGTGTCTACCGCAATGGCATCTTGCGCGAAGCCGACTGCCAACACGACGTTGGCGGTCTTGCGACCTACGCCGGGGAGCTCGAGCAGCTCGTCCATCGTGTGCGGCACCGTGCCGCCATGATGTTCGACGATCATGCGGCTCGCGGCGACGATATTCTTGGCCTTGGTGGTGAACAGCCCGCAGGTCTTGATAATCGGTTCGATGTCATGCGGCTCGGCGGCGGCCATCGCTTCGGCCGTCGGATAGCGAGCGAAGAGCGCCGGCGTCACCATGTTGACGCGCGCGTCGGTGCATTGGGCGGACAGTATGACCGCGACGAGCAGCTGGAACGTGTCGCCGAAGTCGAGCGCGATCTCAGCGCGCGCGTATTCGCGCCGCAGGCGCTCGAGAATAGCGGCGTCGCGCTGCGCTTTCGTCAGGGGAGGGCGACGCGCGTTCGTGCCCGGTTGAGCGCGACGAGGCCGTCGGTTTCGAGATCGCGGAGCAGGTCGTGCAGCCACGGCAGGTCGGTTTTGCCAAAGCCTTCTTTTACCTGCGGCCCGAGGCGCAGCAGGCTCAGGCCGGGTGAATCGACGAGCGCGCGGATGACGCGGCCGCGCTGCTGCCGCCTCGAACCCTCAAACGCGCCGACCGCCTTCGTCGCAGATGGAGCCGTCGAATTCATTCGACCGTCAGCGGTATTTGGAGCGGTCGAGTTTACTCGACCGTGCAAGCGGTACGCACAGGCCTTTCGCGCCGGACACGCCTCACACGCCGGCGTCGCGCGGCAGAGCAGCGCACCGATGTCCATCAGCGCGTGATTCCACGACGCCGCATCTCTTGGGAGCATATCGAACGCGGTGCGCCACACCTCGCTCTCAGGGGCGCGATCGACGCCAAGCACCGCGCGCGAGAGGACTCGCCGGATGTTGACATCGACCGCGGCCTCACGCGCACCGAACGCGAAGCTCGCGATCGCGCCGGCCGTGTAGCGCCCGATTCCCGGCAGCGTTTGCAGCGTCGCGACATCGGGCGGCAGCCGAGCGCCGTGCCGATCGACGACCTCGCGCGCACATAGCCACAGATTGCGCGCACGCCGGTTATATCCG
This sequence comes from Vulcanimicrobiota bacterium, assembly GCA_963772515.1. Lineage (GTDB taxonomy): Bacteria > Vulcanimicrobiota > Vulcanimicrobiia > Eremiobacterales > Eremiobacteraceae > JAFAHD01. The sequence continues at coordinate 264,054 of CAVYXC010000005.1, read as the reverse complement.
AGTCCCGACCAGGCGGCGAGCACGTCGCGCAGCGGCGCCGCCGCCAATCGGCGTAAGGTCGGAAAGCGTTTCAGGAAGTCACGGTATTTGGGGATCACGCGCGAGACTTGCGTCTGCTGCAGCATGATCTCGGAGACGAGGATGGCATACGGGCTGCTCGTGCGGCGCCAGGGCAGGTCGCGTCCGCGCGCCCGATACCAGCGGAGCACGTCGCGGCGCAACGTGCTAGACGTGGATCGCGCCCTCTAAGTAGAGCGCCGCGCGGCCGGCGATGCCGACGCGGTCGCCGAGATCCTCGCAGAAGAGCTCGCCGCCGCGCGCTGAGAGCTGCAACGCGCGCAGCGGGTTGCGTCCGAGGCGCTTGGACCAATACGGGATCAGCGTGCAATGGGCCGAGCCCGTGACCGGATCTTCCGGGATGCCCTGTTTGGGCGCGAAAAAGCGCGACACGAAGTCGGCGCTGTCACCGGGTGCGGTGCAGATAAACGCGCGCACACCGTCGATGGCGGCGAGCCGGGCCATGTCGGGCTTGAGCGCCCGCACCTCGGCCTCGCTCTTGAATACCGCCATATAGTTGGCGGCCTTCAAGACGGCCTCAGGTCTGACGTTGAGCGCCTCGAGCAGGCCGGCGGGCGGGTCGCACGGCACCCCGGGCCGCGCGGGGAAGTTCAAAACGATCGTCTCGTCCAGCTTGGCGACCTGCAGCGGGCCGCTCTTGGACGAGAATGTCACCGACGTGCGCGACGGCTCGAGGATGTTGAAGAGCGCGTAGGCGCTGGCAAGCGTGGCGTGCCCGCACAGATCGACTTCGCACGCCGGCGTGAACCAGCGAATGGCGTAATCGGATCCTGTAGGCACGATGAACGCAGTCTCCGACAGATTGTTCTCCAGCCCGATCGACTGCATCGTCGCATCCGGCAGCCACGTATCGAGCGGGCAGACGGCTGCGGGATTGCCGCCGAACACGCGGCTGGTGAAGGCATCGATTTGATACAACGGAATCTTCATGCGTGCCGCTTTCGCTTCGCTTTGGCTGGCCGTCCTTTGGCAGGCGGTCGAATAAATTCGACCGCTCCATGGACATCTGCTGAGTATGAGTGCGCGCATCCGGCTTGGCGCCATGGGATGGCAAGAAAAGGACTGGGTCGGCCCGTTCTATCCGGTCGGCACCGGTCCAAAGGCGATGCTTGCGGAGTATGCGCGCTCGCTTCCAACGGTCGAGGTCGACTCGACGTTCTATGGCAGACCGCGCGCGACCACGGTGGACGAGTGGTCGGCGGCCGTGCCGGGCGATTTCCGCTTCGCCCTCAAAGTGCCGCGCGAAGTGACGCACAAGCGCCGCTTCGAGGATGTGAGCGAGTATTTCGGATTTTTCGTCGAACGCGCGCGCGCCCTCGGCCCGAAGCTCGGCGCGATCCTGCTGCAATGTCCGCCCGACTTCGCGCCAAACGCGACCAATCGTAGCCGGCTATTCGAATTTCTCGAGACGCATCTGCCCGATGACATGCGCGTCGCGCTTGAACTGCGCGACGCCGGCTGGTTCGACGACGCGCTCTTCGCGCTGGCTCGCGACAAGAAATTCGCGATCGCCGCGATCGAAAGCGAGCGTTTCGACGTCGCCTTCGCCGCCGACGTGCTCGCGCGCCAACGCGGCGGTGCCGACTTCGCTTACCTGCGTTTTATGAGCGATGATGCGTTCGAGCACTTCGATCGCGTGCGCATTGACCGCTCCGCGTCGCTTGAAGCGTGGACCAAAAACCTCGCACCGCTGCGCGATGAGCTCCACGACATCTATGGCTATGTCAGCGACGACTACGCCGGTCACGCGCCGGCGACCGTCCGAGACCTGTTGCAACGGCTCGGCGAGAACGCGCCGCCGGACATCAGCACCCCGACGCTGTTCTGACGGCCGTCACGCAGGAAGCCGCTCCACCTGATGGAAAGGTTGTGAACCGGGAAAGGTATTGCAACGCGCGTGATCGTCAACGACATCGAGGTCCTGTTCGGCGGCCAAGCCGGTGACGGCAGCCTCACCACCGGCGACCTCATCGCCACCGTGTTCAAGCGCATGGGCCTTGACGTCTATACGTTCAAGGACTTTCCGTCGCGCATCCGCGGCGGCCACACGAATTACGTCATCCGCGCGGGCGAGCGCCCGCACTACGGCATGGCGGACTACGTCGACGCGATGATCGCGTTCGACCTGGAGTGCGTCGAGAAGCACATCGACGAGATGCGCCCCGGCGGCTTTGTCATCTTCGACAGCACCTCCGAGCAGCTGACCGATGCGGTGCGCCGCCCCGACGTGCGCTACTACGAAGTGCCGCTCGCGAAGATCGCCAAACAAGATCTCGGCCTCGAACTCGTGCGCAACACGATCTCGCTGGGCGTGATCGCTCAACTCATCGGCATGGACCCCGCGATCGTGCGCGGGCTCGTGACCAAACAGTACGAGCGCAAAGGCGACAAAGTCGTCGGTCAGAACATCGGCGCCGTCGAAGCGGGCGAGAACTACGTCAAAGAACATTTCAAAGACGCGCCCAGCGGCTACGGCCTGCAGGCGCGCCCCGACGTCAACCGCCTCATCATGATGGGCAATGACGCGATCGGCTACGGCGCGCTGGCGGCCGGCTGCCGCTTCATGGCCGGCTACCCGATCACGCCCGCGACCGACATCCTCGAGTGGATGGCCAAGCACGCGCCCAAGTACGGCGGCGTCGTCGTCCAAGCCGAAGATGAGCTTGCGGCGATCAACATGGTCATCGGCGCGGCGTACGCGGGCACGCGCGCGATGACCGCGACCTCGGGCCCCGGCCAGGCGCTGATGACCGAAGGCATCGGGTTGGCGGGTGTGACCGAGACGCCGATCGTCATCGTCGAGTGCGCGCGCGCCGGTCCCTCAACCGGCATGCCGACCAAGACCGAACAGTCCAACCTCAACCATTTGATCTTCTCGGGTCATGGCGAGATCCCGCGCGTGGTGCTGGCGCCGGGTTCCGTTGAAGAATCATTTTATCTGACCGTGTCGGCGTTCAACCTGGCCGAGAAATACCAAGTGCCGGTGTTCATCATCAGCGAGCAGGCGCTGTGCCAGAGCAAAGAGACGACGCCCAAACTCGACATGTCTGCGGTGACGGTGGATCGCGGCAAGCTCCATCGCAACGGCGCGCTCACCTTCGGTGAATACAAGCGCTACGAGTTCACCGAGGACGGCGTCTCACCGCGCGCGATCCCTGGCACCGAAGGCGGCATGCATCTCGTGCCGGGCTCCGAGCACAACGATATGGGCGTGATCACCGAAGACGCGCGCAACCGCGTGAAGATCATGGACAAGCGCATGCACAAGCTCGTGTCCATGCGGCCGGATCTGCCCAAGGCGATCGTGCACGGGGACCGCAGCGCAGGCCTGGTGTTCATCGGCTACGGCAGCAACCGCGGCCCGATCACCGAGGCGCAGGACCGCCTGGCCGCGGCCGGCATCGCGTCGCGCTTCCTGCAGCTGCGCACGCTGTGGCCCTTCCCCGAAGACGAAGTGCGCGACTTCCTGAAATTCGCGCATCACATCTTCGTCGTCGAGAACAACATGACCGGGCAGGTGGAGCGCCTCGTGCGCTACGTGACCGGACCACTGCCCAACATGCATCGCGTGCTCAAGTACAGCGGGCGCCCGTTCCGTCCCATCGAGATCATCGAAGCGGTGCTCAAGGTCGTGCCGCACGCAAATGGCGTGGTGCCCGAGCGCAGTTCGAACTCAGCGGATATGGAGCGGTCGAATTCATTCGACCGAGTAGGATAAGCCTTGGCCACTCAACTGACCCCCAAAGATTTCGCGACCGCGACCCCGTCGTGGTGGTGCCCCGGTTGCGGCGACTTCGGCGTGCTCGCCGCGCTCAAACAGGCCTGCGCCGAGCTTGAGCTGCAGCCCAAGGACGTCGCGTTCATCTCCGGCATCGGCTGCTCTGGGAAGATCTCCGGCTACCTCCACTCCTATGCGTTCCACGGCGTTCACGGCCGAGCGCTGCCGACCGCGACGGCGGTGAAGCTGGCCAATCGTGATCTCACCGTCATCGTCGCCGGCGGCGACGGCGACGGCTATGCTATTGGTGCGGGCCATTTCTTACATGCCGTGCGCCGCAATCCGAACATGACCTACATCATCATGGACAATCAGACATACGGATTGACCAAGGGGCAGTCGTCGCCGACCAGCATGCTGGGCTATCTTTCGGGCACGAGCCCGGCGGGCAATCCAGATGCGCCGCTCAACGGACTTGCGGTCGCGCTCGCGGCCGGCGGCACGTTCCTCGCACGCGCCTTCTCGTCAGAGCCTAAAGCGATGGTCGAGATGATCGTAGAAGCGGTGCGCCACCCCGGCTTCGCGATCGTCGAAGTGATGTCGCCGTGCGTGACCTTCAATAAAGTCAACACGTACAAGTGGTTCAAAGAGAACGTCTACCATGTGAGCGACATCGAAGGCTATGACGCGACCAATGGTGCACGAGCCTTCGAAGTGCTCATGCAGCACGGCAAGATCCCGCTAGGTGTGTTCTACAAAGAAACGCGGCCGACGTTCGACGAGCTGACGCTCAAGGGCAGCGCGCCGATCGCGACCCTCGATATCGAAACTATCGATCCAGCGCTCGCGGGCCTGCAAGAGGCCTACGCCTAGGGTCCCAATGCGGGTTTAGAGCTGTCCGGGTGGTGTCCCGCTTGGTCGTACCCAGGCAAACCCTGGCTCCGGGCAGAAACGCCGCTCTGTAGGAAAGCGCGGCGGCCGGTGGAACCTGTGGCCTGAGCCGCGATATCGAGTTCGCGTTACGATAAGGAGTGCATCTGTGCGATCATTCACGACTCGGGTATTGTTGTTTGCCCTTTCGGCAGCCGCCCTCGCCGGGTGCTCCAAGAATCCAGTCATTCAGCTTCCACCGCCCGCGGCGGCGCGGATGTACGTGGCTGACCTCAATAACGGTTTGGTGGTCTTCACCCAGCCGATCACGGCCTCTTCGACGCCCAGCTTTACGATCCCGGGCGCGGAAACCGCGGGAGTAGTCTTTGACTCGGCGGGCAACCTCTACGTGTCAAACGCGGGCGCGAACACGATTGCGGTGTACAAGTCGCCGGTGTCAGCGACGAGTGTTCCGACGCTAGTTATCGGACCGATAACAGGGGCCTTCGACATCGAAGGTTTAGCTTTTGATAGCGCTGGCAACTTGTACGCTGCGGACGAAGGAGGCTCGCAAGTCCTCGTCCTGACGCCGCCGTTTACCGCCGGGGTCCAAGCGCCCGCAAAGGCGCTGATAGGAATTCCGCACGGGCCGATCGGGGTTGCGTTTGACCGAGCGGGCGACATGATCTTACCTTCCCTACGGCTCATCGGTCCTCACGATCTACCGGCCGCCTTTTGCCAATGGCGTAAACGTCGCTGCTGGCACGATAACACTACCGACGGGTGCGGGCGGCGTTGGCATGGACACGCACGACGACTTGATCGCCGGTCAAGCCGACGGAACGTTGGCAATCGTCAAGCCACCCTTCGCGACGGGGTCGCCGGTCGGCCCGATTATCGGCCAAGTTTTTCTCATAAATCCGCCGACCTGCACGTTCCCGGCTGCTCCGCTGTGCCCCGCAGTTGAATCCCTTAACACAACCGTCGACGCGGCAGGCAACCTTTGGGTACCGTATGGCGGAGATGGTGGTTTGGGGTATGACCGTGGGACCGTATGGCGGAGATGGTGGTGCGCCACCGCCACCGCCTGGTCCACCTGTGGGAACCAATGAATTTGGGATCGCCGAATTTGTTGTGCCGTTCAGTGGCGCGAGCGTTTCAAATTTCGGGTTGCTGCAGAACGGTGTAAGCTTCCCATTCTCAATCACTTGGGGTCCCTAGCGCAATAGGAGGGTTTCTTGAAAGACCGGCGCTCTTGAGCGCCGGTCTTTGTTTTCTAGACATCACTACGTCAACCCGTTCGACTAAAGGACCGCAGGTGTACTCCAGCGGAGCTGAGGTTGGTGCCCTAGAAGCGCGCCTATATGAAGCGCTTCCAGGTCGTGATCGTCGGCGGCGGCGTCGCCGGTGTTTCCGCGGCTCTCTTTCTCGCACGGGCTGATGTTTCGGCGGCGGTCTTCGATCTCCACGAGTCGAGCCTCTATCGCGTTTCGCTCGTGAACAATTATCTCGGTTTTCCCGAAGGCATTCCCGGCGCGGAGCTCCTCGAGCTCGGGCGACGACACGCGAACCGGTTCGGCGTTGCGCTGCTCGATGAAGACGTAAGAACGCTTGCGCGAGCCGGTGAGCGCTTCACTGCGACAACCGCTGTGGCGACGTACGAGGCCGATTTTGCGTTGCTCGCATCCAACAAGCGCACTGATATCGCGCGCTCACTCGGCTTGGAGCTGGGCGGGTTCGGCAGCAAGTTCCTAAGCGTCGATGCAAACGGTCAGACTGTGGTCGACCGATGCTATGCGACCGGACGCATCACCGGCCTCCCGAGCCAGGCGATCATCTCGGCCGGCGACGGCGCCAAAGTGGCGATCGCCATCATCCAGCGCATCCGCGGCGGGTATTATGTCGATCACGACACGTGATGCGAGAGCGAACCTCTGGCGCGTGGCGCTGGTGGTTCTCTTCATCCTGGTGCTGTTGGGTGTTGCGCTGGCCGCCTGGTTCATCCGCGATCCGCTGCCACGACTTGACGGCACGGTCACCGTCGCCGGCCTGAGTGCGCCGGTCTCGATCAGGCGCGACGATCGCGGAATCCCGCATATCGAGGCGCAGACTCTTGACGACGCGCTCTTCGCCGAGGGCTTTGCCTGCGCGCAGGATCGGCTTTGGCAGATGGACACGCTGCGCCGGCAGGCGGAGGGCCGTCTATCCGAATTCGCCGGACCCGGCGCCCTCGATGTCGATCGTTACATGCGCACCCTCGGACTCACCCGCGCGGCGCAAGTCGATGTCGCCGCGCTCGATGCACCGACGCGCGCCGCCTTTGAGGCATATGCGGCCGGGGTCAACGCGGCGGCAGCCTCGCATCCGCTACCGATCGAGTTCAAGCTGTTAGGGTATGGGTGGGAACCTTGGACGCCGCTTGATACGTACGCCATCGCGAAGCTGATGGCGCAGCGGCTCGACGACCAATGGTATTACATCGACGTCAAGGCTGCGCTCGTCGACAAGTTCGGCGTACAGACCGCGGACGCGCTGGTCGACATGCAGATCCCAAAGCTCGAACATCATATTCCGGGATACGACGGTCGAATGAATTCGACCGCTCCATACGCTGGTGTCGGTCGAGTAAACTCGACCGCTCCATATGTTCCATACGGCCTTGCACTTGGTGACGATCCGACTGGGCACGAGCGCGGTACCGGATCCAACAACTGGATGGTGTCGGGCTCGCGCACATCCACGCACAAGCCCGTGCTCTCGAACGACACGCATTTGGGGCGGACGTTGCCGAGCACGTGGTGGACGGTGGAGCTGCGCGGCGGAACCCTGCACGTCGGCGGCTTCACACTGCCTGGCTTGCCGGGCATCATACTCGGACACAACGAACATATCGCATTCGGCGTCACCAGCGCCGAAGAGGCAGTCGAAGACCTGTATATCGAGCGTTTCCGCTCGCCCGACTCGGATGAGTATCTCGCGAACGGGAAATGGCTCGTGGCGCAGCATCGGATCGAGCGCATCGGCGTCAAAGGCCAGCCCGACGTCGTTCTCGACGTGCTGGTGACGCGCCATGGCCCAGTGATACGGCGCGATGGCGCGCGCGGGTTCGCGCTCGCGTGGACCATACTGCGCGGGAAGGGCCAAGCGCGTTCGCTGCTCGATCTCGATACGGCCGCCAACTACCAACAGTTCCGGACCGCGCTTTCACAGCTTGAGGGTCCGGTGCTCAACTTCGGCTATGCGGACGTCGCCGGCCACATCGGCTATCAAGACGCCGGCACCGTGCCGCTGCGTGCGCGCGGGGACGGCTCGGTGCCGGTCGAAGGCCAGGATGACCGTTATGCATGGCTCGGCGACGTGCCGTTCGACAAACTGCCCCACGCGCTCGATCCGCGTTTGGGCTTTATCGTCACCGCGAACAATGAGCTGGTCGCGCCGTCGTACCGGCCGCAATTGTCGACCTATTTCGAGCCGCCGTTCCGCGCCGATCGCATCACCCGTGACCTCACGCCCATGCACGGCGCGACGCCGCAGCTCGTCGGCGCGGTTCAAGCAGACATCTTCGACTATCCGCGCTTGCGCTTGGCACAGTCGACAGCGCGGCTGCTCGCAACGTCATCCGATCCCGACATGGTCGCGCTCTCCGGCCAGCTCAAAGCTTGGGACGGCATGATGGACGCGCCGTCGCGCATCCCGACGTTCATCGTCCTCGAAGAGGACTGGCTTGCCCGCGATCTATTGGAACCGCGCCTCGGACCCGAGTTGTTCGCGAAGTACGACGAACACTATTGGAAGATCGTGCCGCTGCTGAGGGCCCTGGACGGCGATATGCGGTTAAGCAAGATCGGCATCACGCGCGCTAGTGTGCAAGCCGCCATTGTGAACGCGGCGCGCGAGGCCGCGAGTCGCGAGGGATCTGGCGCGACCCGCAGCGTGGCCGCGCTGCAACCGTGGGGCGTGCACAACGCCGCCATCTACCGGCATCCGCTCTCGGTCAAATGGTTCCTCGGCTTCTTGAGCTTGCCGCCGGTGCCGCAGCCTGGCAGCGGCTTTGCCCCGTACGCGGCCAAGCCGGATCATGGCCCGTCGCAACGCCTGGTCGTCGACCTATCGGATTTCGACCAGTCGTCGATGCTGCTGACGTTGGGCGAATCCGGCGTGTACAGCGATCCGCACTACGACGACCAGCTGCGCGATTACACCGACGTCGGCTGGGCGCCGGTTCCGTTCTCGCAAGCCGCCGTGCTTGCGGCCACGCAGCACACGCTGGTTTTGACGCCCGGCAGCACAGGGCGCTAGACCAGTTTGACCAAATCCACCAGCGTGACCGGTTGTCCGGCGACGACGTCGTCCTCTTCAATATCCGCCTGATAGCCAAGCGTTTCGAAGAAGGAGCGCGCCTCGAGATGTTTTGGGATCTGAACGAAGACGGCGCTTGCGCCCTCGCCCCGCGCGCCCGCTTCGACCGCGCCGACGAGCGCTTTGCCGACGCCTTGCGCGCGCGCGCTCGGTATCACGGCGATCTGGAAAAGCCAGATCACGTCGCCTTGGCGGCTGAACAGCGCGGCGCCGACCTCGCGCCCTTCCACCTCGGCGACGAACGCGCCCGCGTTATCGCTGCCCAAGAACGATTCGACGTCGTCGAGCGTCGGCTCGACGGGTGCGATCGTCGCGTCGCCGCCCGACTGTCCGAGCAGTCCGTGAATAGCGGCCGCATCCTCGCTGCTCGCCCGGCGCATGTGCATATCGCGCGGAGCTTACTCGCATGATGCGATTGCGCCTTCGCGTGATGGTCGCCGGCTTCAACCAAGCGGTGTCCGAATACACCCTTGCACGCCTCGAGATATCATCCGCGCATCCGCGGATCATCGCACCGCCGGTCCTCGATCGGCTCGGCGTCCAAGCGCGTCCGGGGGACCCCGGCCGAGTGTGGCGCACGGCGATCGCCCAGGTGCGGGTGGCGCAGGCATACGTTCGCACCGGTGCCAGCGCAGTCGCACGCCGGCATCCTGCGTGGGCCCGCTTGACGGCGGCGTTCGGCGCAGCGCGGGAGTACGCCGCCGGCATCGAGTCGCTGCGCGCAAGCCGAACGCGTGGCCGGCGCAAGCGCTCGAAATGATCGAACGCGTCGCCGTGATCGGCGCAGGCACGATGGGCAACGGCATCGCCCACAGCCTGGCGGTCGCCGGCTTCTCGGTCACGCTCATCGACGCTGCACGCGAGGGCCTGACGCGCGGCATGGCCACGATCTCCGCAAACCTTCGCGCCGGCGTCGAGCGCGGCAAACTCACGCCGCAAGAAGCGCGCGACGCGGAGTCGCGCATCTCACCGTCCACTGACAGCGGTGCGGCCTCGAATGCGCAGCTGGTCATCGAAGCGGTTCCCGAAGACCTGGGACTCAAACACACCGTGCTGCGCGAGCTCGAAGAGCTGTGCCCGGCCGACACGATCTTCGCGACCAACACCTCGGCGCTCTCCATCACGGAGATCGCCGCGGCGATCGCGGATCCGTCGCGCGTGATCGGGATGCATTATTTCAATCCCGCGCACATCATGAAGCTGGTCGAGATCGTGCGCGGCCTGGAGACCTCGCAGCGCGCGGTCGACGTCGCGCTCGAGGTGGCGACGCGTTCCGGCAAAGAGACGGTGCTGATCAACGAGGCACCGGGCTTTGCGACCAGCCGCATCAATGCCATGATCGGCAACGAAGCGTTCTATATGCTCCAAGAAGGCGTGGCGTCCGCGCGCGACATCGACAAGGCGCTCAAGCTGGGTCTCAACCATCCGATGGGACCGTTCGAGATGATCGACCTCGTCGGCTTGGATACGCGGCTCAAAGTTCTTGAGTATTTGCACGAGTCGCTCGGCGAAAAATTCCGCCCCTGCCCGTTGCTGGTGAAGTACGTCAAGGCGGGCCGCTTGGGCCGCAAGGTCGGCCGCGGCGTCTACGAGTATCCGAAGGAGGGCGCGTCATCGAATACTTCAACGTGATCTTCTGGCTCACCACCGGTATCGGCGTACTGCTCCTGCTCTGCGGCGCGCTCTTGCGAAAGTACGGCGATTCTGACGTCGGCGGCGCGGTCGTGTGGATCGGCGGCGTCTGCGCCGCCGGCGGTTTTGTGTGCGAGCTGAGCCTGATGTCGGGCGGCCTCAACGCGCTCGCGCTCTTGGCTGTCGTCTGCATGGGCTTCGCACTGCTCGGTCCGTCTGGTCAGCGAGTGGGTTTTGGGCTTGTCGCGGCCGGATTCGCGATCGAAGGCGTGAACCAGCTGCCAGGTCTGGGCGCGGAATGGCTGACCACCATCGCGGTGATCGCCGGCGTGCTCGGCTTGGCCGCGCTGCTCAACACCTGGCTGCGCGGCGCCATGCGCTCGCGTTCGACGAGCGAAACGGGCTAGGCGACGCGGTAGCGGTAGACGCCGGATTCGTCGACGCGCGCGAGTCCGCCGCCCAGGCGGAGGTACTCAAGGTGCGCCACCACCTCGACCAGCGCGAAGCGCACTTCGTGCGTCGATAGTCTGTCGCCCCAGAAGTGGCGCACGACGTCGAACGCCGTGATGCCCGCGCCTCCGCTTCCGGCGACCTGCGACCGCACGCCCTCGAGGCGCTCGTCATGGTGTTGGCGGAATTGGCCGACGCGCTCCGGCAACGTCGCGTAGCTCTCGCCATGGCCGGGGAGCACGGTGTAGGCAGACTCGCGCTCGAATCGCCCGAGCGACCACAAGAAATCTTCTAGCGGATTTGGGCGGCACTCTGGGTAGAGCCCGATGTTCGGCGTGATCGTCGGCAAGAGCTGATCGCCGCAGAAGATGACGCGCGCGTTGTCGTCCACGAGGACGTAATGGAAGTCGCTGTGGCCCGGCGTCCACACGACGCGCAAACGGCGCCGGCCCCCTTCGACGACATCGCCGTCTGCGAGATGCTCGAATCGTTCGGGCAAGGTCACCGCCCGGCGCAGTCCATTGACGGCGACGACAATACCCTCGGCGATCTCACCGCCGGCGCCGTGTTCACGCGAGTAGGCGATCCAGTCGCTCAGCGGCTCGGTCCCCCAGACGAAGCGCGCGCGCCGTTCTTCTTGCCCGAGCAGAAAAATGCGCGACCCCGCAGCCGCGCGCCGGCCGGACATGCCGATGTGATCGGGATGCATGTGGGTGACGTAGACGCGCTCGATCGCACTGTCGGGTACGCTCAGTTCCCGCAGCGCCGCATCGAATGCGGCGCGTGCGTCGGCGGTGTCGATGCCGGCGTCGATGAGCGTATATCCGTGCTCGCCGCGCAGCAGATACAGGTTGACCTCGCGCAAGCGGAACGGCAAAGGCACCACGATGCGCCACAGATCCGGCGCTAGCTGCTCAGGCGGCACGATTGCGTTCGGCGGTCGATTTGAAAAAGGACAAGGCGCCGTCGGTCAGCAGTGCATGATAGTTCGCGAACAGCTCGCGCGCGCGAGCGCCGGACCAATTCCGCGGCAGCAATTCCGCCGGCAGATCAGGGTCGATAAAGGGGAAACGACGGAAGTCGTGCGTCAGCGCGAAACGGTGCACGAACGCGTCGTCATCGGACAGTGCGCGCTTGCGCCGCAACGCAGCGTCGCGGACGTACAGCCGTTGATAGTGCTTGACGAACGCATCGTAGTGGCGTGCGATCGATTCAAGCTGCCAGCAGCGGCGCACCAAGTCCCCGACCGCTACCGGTCCTTCGAATTGCGCGGTGAAGATGCGCGTGAAGCGGGTGACGCCGTGTTCTGCGACGAGCGCCGCTGTTTGTGACCGGACATCGCGCGGGCTTATGTACGTCCCGCCGCCCAGCGCGCCGAAGCCGAGCCAGGCGAGCTGCTTGCGCAGCCGGTCGCGATGCGCGCGTTTCGTCTCAGGGATGGCGTAGGTCAGCAGACACCACATGCCGTTCCACGTGCCGCGGCGCGGCTGGTAGATCCGGCGCGTGCCTTCCTCGATCAGATCTCGTCCGCGCCGCGTAAGCGCGTAATAAGAACGGTTACGCTCGCGCCGTGCCGCCAGCCACCCGTCCCGGGCCAAGCGCGCGACCGCCGAGCGGACCGCCATCTCGGAGATCCCAAAGCGCGCGCCTAGCGCGACCAGGCTGCCCAACCAGAGATCGACGCCTCGTGGATACGCGTAATCGCCGTACAGCGTGAACAGCATCGAGCGCGGCCGCAGCGGCGCGATGCCCGGGAACGATCCCAAGGTGCGAGGGGTGCGTGGCGGCACTGCGTTGAATCCCTAGAGCGTTCCTGATGTGGCAAATTTTACCCGACCGTGAGGATTATAGCATAACGTCGGACAAAGTCGACATCCGAATAAATTCGACCTCTCCAAAGTCCGTGAGGAAGAGCGATGGCGCGCATCAAGACGTTTGACGATTGGGTGGAGGTGTTCCACCACTGGCAAAAGGACCTCGACGTCGATCCCGAGGTCTTCAATCGCGTGCTCGGCGGCTATACGCTCGAGGCCAAGTACGCCGAGTCGCGCAGCGACGAGATCGAGTTCGGCGAGTTCGCAGGCCAGCGCAAGTGGGATAAGGTCATGGAGATCCCCGACCAGCGTATGCGCGACGCGGTGCTCACCATGATCATCTATCAGGGCGACACCGAGTTCGCTTCCAACGAGCAGCAACGCAAGCTGCTTGCGACCGCGCCGTCCGAATACGATATGTACTCGATCTGCCGCGTGTTCATCGAGGAGACGCGCCACGGCTACCAGATGTGCCATCTATTGGTCAACCATTTCGGCAACGACGGGCGGATCGAAGCGGAGAAGATGCTCGAGCGGCGCGCCGATCAAGGCACGCGCCTGCTCAACGCATTCAACACGCCCGTCAAGCACTGGCTCGACCTGTACGCGTATCAGAACTACATGGATCGCGACGGCAAGTTCCAGCTGCAGATGCTCTCGCACTCGGGCTTCCGTCCGCTCTCTATGAGCATGGGGCCGATGCTGCGCGAGGAATCGTTCCATCTAGGCACCGGGCTGACCGGCCTCAAGCGCGTCGCCAAAGCCGGCGTTGTGCCGGTCGACATCCAACAGAAGTACCACAACAAGTGGCTGTCGGGCTCGCTCGACCTGTTCGGCAACGATCACTCCTCAAGCGCGGTGTGGGCGTACATCTGGGGCATCAAGGGCAGACCGGAAGAAGACAAAGAGCAGGTCGACGCGGATAAAGAGCTGCTCAACGACTACGCGCGTCGGCAATACTATGAGGAGTGCTCCAAGCTCGTCGACCAGGTGAACTCGGTCATTCCCGGCGAGCAGAAGTTGTACGTCGCGGACATCCGCTTCAACCGCCAGATCGGCGAGTTCGCGGGCAAGACGTACTCGGTCGACGGGCGGCTGCTCGACCGGGACCAGTACGAAGAGCATCTCAAAGAAGTGCTGCCGAACGAAGATGACGAAAAAGTGCTGGTAGACATCTTCAAGCAATCAGATTGGGTCGCGCCCAAAGCGGCGTAAGGAGAGAATTCGTGGCCACCAAGTTAGAGAGCGATACCAAGGCCAACGGCAAGACGCTGGTCACCTATCGCAAAGAAGGCGACCATATCGCCGTCATCACCTTCGACGATCCGCCCGCGAACACGTACACGCACGAGATGATGCGCCAGCTCGACGACGCCATCTTGCAGGCTCGTTTCGACAACGCCGTGCAGGTCGTCGTGCTCACCGGAGCCGGCGAGAAGTTCTTCTGCGCCGGGGCGAACATCGGCATGCTGCAGAAAGTCGACCCGACGTTCAAGTACTATTTCTGCCTGCACGCTAACGAGACGCTGACGCGGCTCGAGCAGACCCCGAAGCTCGTCATCGCAGCGCTCAACGGCCACACCGTCGGCGGCGGCCTCGAGATCGCACTCGCCTGCGACATCCGCCTCGCGCGCAAGAATGCCGGCAAGATCGGGCTGCCCGAAGTAGCGCTCGGCGTGCTGCCGGGCACGGGCGGCACGCAGCGGCTCACGCGCGTCGTCGGGCGCACTAAGGCGCTCGAGCTGATGGTCACCGGCCGCACCTTCTCGTTTGAAGAGGCACAAGAGCTGGGCCTCGTCACCGAGATCTACGAGGGCGACGGCGCGGCGTTCTTCAAGGACGTCATCACCTACGCCAAGCAATTCACGACGCCCAACAAGGCGGCCAAGGCGGTCGGCAACATCAAGCGCTCGGTAGTCTCGGGCGGCGAAGTGCCGTTCTCAGAGGCGCTTTCGATCGAGCGCGAGCTGCAACAGCTGCTGTTCCAGAGCAGCGACGCCAAGGAAGGCCTCAACGCGTACGTCGAGAAACGCATGGCCAAATTCACCAACTCGTAGTCGCAGCGGCGCGTTTGCGGACGCGCGGGTCTTGACGCAGTAGCGCGTTTCGAAAAAACGCGCTACTACATTAGTGGCGGTAAGGCGTGAAATCGAAGCTCACGACCATGCGCGAGGCGATCGCGCAGCACGTGCCCGACGGCTCCTCGGTCGCGCTGGGATTGGCGCTCGAAGCGCTCATCCCGTTCTCGGCCGGCCACGAGATCATCCGCCAAGGCAAGCAAGACCTCACCGTCATCGGCCCCATCTCAGACATCCTCTTCGATCAGCTCATCGGCGCCGGCTGCGTGCGCACCGTGATCGCGGCCTGGGCGGGCAACGTCAGCGCTGGCCTCGGCTACAACTACCGGCGTGCCGCCGAAGACGGCGTGCCGCGCAAGATCACTATCGAGGATCACTCAAATTTCACGGTCGCACTCAGCCTGCTCGCCGGCGCGCTGGGCGTGCCGTTCATCCCCGCGCGCACGCTGCTAGGCTCGGACATCCTCAAGACCAATCCGACCTTGCGCCTCGCGCAGTCGCCGCTCGACGGCGAGCCCGTGCTACTCGTGCCTGCGATTGTACCCGACGTGGCCGTGCTGCACGTGCAGCGTGCCGACGAGACCGGCGGCAATCACTGCTGGGGCAATCTCGGGGTGAGCGAAGAAGCGGGGCTTGCTGCTGCCAAAGTCGTTGTCGTCGCCGAAGAGATCGTGCCGAGCAGCGTGATCAAGAGCGATCCCAACCGGGTCCTCATCCCGCCGCACCGAGTGACCGCCGTCGTCCACGAACCCGGCGGCGCGCATCCGTCGCCCGTCCAGGGCTATTACGGGCGCGACACCGACTTCTACCAGGAGTATCACGTGCAGACCAAGACCGCCGATGGGTTCGAACAGTGGCGCCAGCGCTGGATCGCGGGTATCGGGTCGCGTGCCGTCTACCTGAAGCTGCTTGGAGCCGAGCGCTGGCGCGCGCTCGCCGTCAAACACGACAAGCCCGCCGCACCGGCCAACTTCAGCGCCACATGAAAAATCCGTATACGCCGGCAGAGCTCATGGTCGTCGCCGCATCGCGCGAGATCAAGGACGGCGAGGTGGTCTTCGTCGGCATGCGCCTGCCGCTTATCGCCTTCGCGTTAGCCAAGCGCTTGCACGCGCCCGACGCTGTCGGATTCTTCGAGAACGGCGTCGTGCGCGACACGCCTTCAGCCGAGCTGCTCTACACGATGGGCGACCCGCCGAACATCGAGGGTGCGCAGATGTGCTGCCGCATGACGACTGTCATGGGGCTCATGCAGAAGGGCGAAGTGGATCTAGGCTTTTTGGGCGGCGCAGAAGTTGACAAATACGGCAATATCAACACGTCGTACATCGGTGATCCATATGCGCCTGAGGTCAAGCTGCCTGGCAGCGGCGGCGCGGCTGATATCGCGTCGCTGGCGCGCCGTTTCGTCGTGATCATCGAGCATAACGACCGCCGGCTTGTAGAACGCGTCAGCTACGTCACCTCGCCGGGCAACGGGGACGGCGCGCACTGGCGTGCTGACGAAGGGCTGCCGCGCGGCGGGCCGTCGGCGATCATCACCACGATGGGCGTGCTGCGTTTCGGCTTTGAATCCGGCGAAGCGTACCTCGATACTGTGCATCCCGGCGTCAAAGCCGAAGACGTCAAAGCGAACACCGGCTGGCCGCTGATGGTCACCCCGGTGCTCAAGACGACCCCCGAGCCGACGGAAGAAGAGTTGCGCATCATCCGCGAGATCGACCCAAAGCGCTTCTGGACCGCGTAAAGCGTTAGTCTAGCCTAACGCCGCACGTCTCGAACGGAACAAGCGCTCGAACTCAACGAACTTATTCGTCTCACGTTCACGCGCGCTCCACGTTTCGATTAGATCGAGGTTAATCTTATCGGGTACTGCCAACGCCACATCGAGAGCGGTCTCAAGCGACGAGCGATCATTCCAGAAATAAAACGCACTGAGACGATCGCGAATGCAGTCCGTCGCCGAGACCACATGGAGCGTCTCTTTGCCGCGCTTCACCGTGTCATAGCCCTTGACAAGATCGCCTCCCACTTGAAGCGGGCCTTTTGGGAACTCGACGGTGAACACACTGCCGCGTTTGTGCTTGAACATGTTGCCGTCAAGCTCGTAGCCGAGGTCACCCATCGCTCTCACGAGTTTCGCGGTGTTGTCGGGGTCCGGGGAAAACTGAGCTACGAAATCGGCGTCGAACGATTGGTAAGCGTGCAAACGGCGAAGGCCACGTCGACGAGACTGGATTGATCGTTGATCATCGTTTACGTGCAAGCTCGCG
Organism: Vulcanimicrobiota bacterium; assembly: GCA_963772515.1. Lineage (GTDB taxonomy): Bacteria > Vulcanimicrobiota > Vulcanimicrobiia > Eremiobacterales > Eremiobacteraceae > JAFAHD01. The sequence goes on along the minus strand of CAVYXC010000005.1, from coordinate 246,782 downwards.
GGCTCGTGCCCGTTGCTCAGGATCTGAGGGTTCGATCGGCTTTCCGCGACGGCGTGGACGAGCACGCAGAGAGCGAACGGTTTCTCTGTATTCCGGCGACGATTCGGCAAGCTTCAGCAGCAAGGCGCGAAGTTCGGGCGCAAACGACGTCGTCGGATTCAGGGTGATGCGGCGTTCCTTTCCCCATCTTCGCGCTGCTACGAGGTGCTCTCGCTCGAGCCGGTCTACGGCCGCGCCTACGACGCTGCGGGAAGTCTTGAGCAGCCGTGCAAGCTGGCTCGGGTATGTATCCCCGAGCAGCGCCGTCAGGACAAGGATTCGCGTCCGCAGGGATGATCCAAAAATAGCCGGTCGTAAATCAAGCTTCATGCTCTGATTATACGAAATTCACGCTCCGATTGTATAGCATATGGCGCTCGAATGTATACTAGATAACGTACCGTATGCGGGACGTGCGCCATGTGGCGGAAGTCCAACGCTAGGCCCAAAAGTAATCGACCAATGCGGCGGTGGAGTCCGCCCGCGCGCTCTCACAGGCCCAAACCGCCGATCTCGGCCGATGACTCCTGAGCACTCGCAATGAGCTATAGCTTGGGAGGCCGTCGTGCATCTATTCAATTCGTCGTTTCTCGATAACACGTGGCTCGTCGCCGCAGCGTGGATGACGCTTGCTTTCGCCGGCGCATTCATCTCCATACGCCTGAAGATCTCTGCCGCGCTCGTCGAGATCGCGCTGGGGATATTGGCCGGCAATCTCATCGCGCTGACGACCAACAGCTGGATTGACTTCGTCGCAGGCTTCGGCAGCATCATGTTGACCTATCTCGCCGGAGCCGAGATCAATCCTGAAGTGTTGCGCCGCCAGTGGCGCCCCGCCGTCCTCATCGGTGCGGTCTCATTCGCCTTGCCGTTCCTCGGCGTGCTTTGCTATGCGCTATTCGTCGGGCACTGGTCGACGGACGCGTCGAAAGTCGCCGGTGTCGCGATGTCGACGACCTCGGTCGCCGTGGTCTACGCCGTAATGCTCGAATCGGGGCTCGCCGGCAAGGAGTTCGGACAGCTCATCCTGGCCGCATGTTTCATCACCGACTTGGGCACCGTGCTGGCGCTGGCGCTGTTGTTCGCCAACTACGACGCCTGGCTGGCGCTGTTCATCGGGGTATCGGTCGTCGCCGTGCTGCTGGTGCCCAAATATCTGCCGGCGGCGTTCGTGAAGATGGGCGACCGGGTAAGCGAACCCGGCACCCGGCTGCTGTTCGCCATCATCCTCGCGCTGGCAGGCCTGGCGACCCTGGCGAAGAGCGAGGGCGTGTTGCCGGCGTACGTGTTGGGATTCGCTTCGGCCGGCTTCTTGCTGTCGCACATCGAGTTCGCGCGGCGCTTACGGACGACCACGATGAGCTTGCTGACGCCGTTCTACTTCATCAAGGCCGGTACGCTGGTCTCGCTCATCCAGGTGCTCGCCGCGTTCAAGACGATCTTGGCGTTGTTCGCCGTCAAGGTCGTGGCGAAGATCCTCGGCGTCTGGCCCGTGGCGCGCGGCTTCCGTTACTCCGCCACCGACGCCACGTATCTGACGCTCATGATGGCGACCGGGCTGACCTTTGGCACCATCTCGTCGCTCTACGGTCTGAGCCACCACTACATCGACCAGCTGCAGTACAGCGCCCTGGTCACGGTCGTCATCGCCACCGCGATTGTCCCCACGCTGATCGCGCAGGTGCACTTCCCGCCGACCCAGGAGGTGCGTGAGGCCGAGTCGGGCGGGCTCGAGGAGATCGAGATTTAGCCGTGGTGGAAGAGCGGCGTTTGTGACAACCCGTTGATGATGAATTGGATCGCCAGCGCGGAAAGGATGATGCCGAGCAAGCGGGTGAGCACACCCACGCCGGTCCGGCCGATCCATTTGAGCACGAGCGTCGCGCCACGCATGCAGAGCCAGGTCAGCAAAAGCGCCAGGGCATAGGCAGCATATACGATCGTGGTGCGCGCCGTGTCGCCGCGGCTCAAACTCACCAACAAGAGCACTGTCGCGATCGTGCCGGGCCCCGCGATCATCGGGATGGCGAGCGGGAAAACCGCCGCGTTCTCGCGCTCGATCGCTTCGCGCTCTTCTTCGGGCTTGGCGCGTGCGCCCGACGGCCGCGCGAACAGCATGTCGATCGAGATGAGTAGCAGCAGGATGCCGCCGGCTATGGAGAACGCCGGCAGCGTGATGTTCAGATAGGTGAGCACGTAGCGCCCCACCAGCGCCATGAAATAGATGACCGCGGCGGCCACGATGACCGCGCGGTCGATCATCTTGCGGCGCGCGTCGGGAGGCGCCGACGCGGTCACCGAAAGCGACAACGGCACCATGCCGACCGGATCGATGATGGTCAGCGCCGTGGCAAACGCGGTGATGGCGAAATGGATCTCCACGCGCGCTTCGTTCGCGCTGGAGCTAGCTAGCGGCCTCCACCCGATTCGACGAGCGAGACGAACTTCTCGACCAGTTTGGGGTCGAATTGCGTGCCGCCGCGCTGGCGCAGCTCGCGCACGGCCTGATCGTACTCGATGCGCTTATGGTACGGCCGGTCGATGACCATCGCCGAATAGGCGTCGATGAGCGAGACGATGCGCGCCAGCAGCGGGATGTGCTCGCCCTTGAGTCCCTCCGGGTAGCCCTTGCCGTCGTATCGCTCGTGATGGTACTTGACCGCTTTGGCGGCATCGGCAAAGCCGGGGATGTTCTCGATGAGCGTCGCGCCGATTGTGACGTGCCGCTTGACCAATTCGTACTCTTCAGGCGCCAATCGGCCCGGCTTGGCCAGCAGCGGCGCAGGCAATGCGATCTTGCCGACGTCGTGAAGCACGGACGCGCGCAGCAGTGAGTCCATGTCGGCCTTCTCGAGCTGCAGCACGTTTCCGAACTCGCGGGCCACGCGGTTCACGTGCTCGAGGTGGCTGCGGGTCGAGCGATCGCGCGCCAGCAACGCGGCAAGGAGCTCGGAAACCGGTCCGAAGTCGCCTTCCAAGCGCAGCTGTGTGGTACCGACGCGCTGCAGGCGCGTCGCCGGCCGGCCCATGCGTTTGCTCTGGTACAATGCGGCGTCGGCCTTGGCGATCAAGTCCGCCGGCGTGTCGGCGTCGAGCGGGAACAGCGCGTAGCCGATCGAGCACTTCACGGGGATGGCGGCTCCGTCCGCGAGTCGCAAATCGCGCTCCTCGAGCTCGGCCGTAACGCGGTTGATGATGCTCTCGGTCTGCTCGCGCGTGGTCTCGGGCAGCACGACCATGAACTCGTCGCCGCCATAGCGGCCTACGACGTCGGTGGAGCGCACGGCGCCCATCACCACGCCGGTGACCATCTTGAGCGCGTCATCGCCGACGAGGTGGCCATACGTGTCGTTGACGTTCTTGAAATTGTCGAGGTCCATCATGACCACCGCGACGGCCTGGCCGTTGGTGCGCGAACGGCGCAGCTCTTCTTCGAGCCGCGTCTTCAGATAGCGGTGATGGAAGACGCCGGTGAGCGGATCGCGGTCGGCGCGCGACTCGGCTTGGTCATACAGCTGCGCGTTTTGGACGGCCACGGCGAGCTGCTCGGCGATGGCGGTGAGCAGGCGCACGCTGGAGTCGTCGTACGCGTTCTCGCGGTACGCTTGCGCGGACATCACGCCGATGCACTTGTTGCCAAGCCGCAGCGGAGCCATGGCCAGCGAGCGCACGTTGCTGACGTTGTCGGTGCCGATGACGCCGTGCGGCTGGTTGTCGATCTCTTCGAGCGTCTGGAACACCAGCGTGCGATTGGACGCCATGACGCGCTCGGCGATCGAGCTCTTCATCGGCGTGTCGCCGACCTCCATGACGTTGTTGCCCTCGATGAAATACTCCATGTGCAGGGCGTTGCCGTCTTCGGTGCGCAGGGCGACGAAGAAACCGGGCGCTTCGATCACGCGGCGCACCTCTTCGCACACCGTCTGGTAGAGCGTGTTCAAGCTGAGCTGCGCGGCGAGCGCTCGCGAGACCTCAGAGAGCATCTTCAGTTCGCGCGCCCGTTGGTCGGCCTGCACGACTGCCTGCGAATTCTCGACGGCAATTGCAGCTTGTTCGGCGACGGCGACCACCAGGTCGCGATCGCGTTCGGTATATGCGTGCGGACGCGAGCTCTGCACCGAGATCACGCCGATCGTGCGCGCGCCGATGCTCATCGGCACGACGAGCGCCGAGATGACGTCCTCGCTGCTCGCATCGCCGTGCATGATGACGGGGAACGGTTTCCAGTCCTCGGGCGTGCGCATGAGCAACGGCACGCCTTCGCGGAACACCTGGCCGCACAAAGAGCCTTGCAGCGGCATCGGGTCGACGACGTCGAGCACCCGGTAGTGGTCGACGCAGTAGGGGATCGTCATGAGCCCCTGTTCCCACGAACCCAGCGCGACCCAGAACGTCGAAGCGTCGAGCACGCCACCCAGCAGCCGGTGCAAACGATGGAAGAGACGGCGCAGATCGCGCTCCGATGCGAGCGCTCGTGCGGTCTCGAGCATGAGCCGCAGCTCTTGGCTGCGCGCACGCGCCTCTTCGGCAGCGTTCTTGTTGCGCACGACCAGCGCGCCGACATCGGCCGCCGCCGCGACGAATTCGAGCTCTTTCTCGCCGAAGACGCCGTCGCGCGGATTGCGCGTGGCGATGTAGCCGAGATTGCGTCCGTCATTGCGGATCGGCGCGATGATGACCGAGCCGATGTTGGTGAGCATGTTGCCGCGGCTCGCCAGCGTTTGCGGCGCATTGGCCGGACGGCCGAACTGCAGCGCCCGGCCGGCGCGCATCGCCTGCGCGATGAAGCCGCGCTCGATCACCGGCAGCGAGTTGCGATCGTCGAGATTGCGCTGATAGCGGATCCGGAATCCGTCGCGCGCGGTCGGATCAGCGGTAGCGGCGACAAGGATCGGGGTGTCGATGTACGAGCGCAGCGCGGTGTGGACGTGGCTGAAGAACTGTTCTTCCGGGTGCCCTGCGGCAAGCGAGAGCAGCTGCGCGTAAAATGACGACTCCCAGGGAAGCGTCGCCGATTCGGAGCGGAGCAGCGGGTTGAATCCCGTTGTCGCCGGCGGAGTGGCCGGCCTCCACGCCGAGGGAACGCCTTTCCCTGGCTGCGGCAGATTCTTAATCGCTCACGTCCTGTTCCGGTTAACCGGAGTTCTCTATGTGACTCGGCACAACGCGGTTTTGTGACATTTCTTACCGAGCGGCCGACCAAGCCCAAGGGGGCCTAGGAAGGCTGACCGAAGCCGCAGCCGCTGTGTTCCGCTCTATTGGACTTATCGTCATTGTATTGGTCCTCGCCACAGGCTGTAACGTCCTCAAGGCGACTCCGACCGATACCACCAAACCCGGGACACTCCAAGGCGTCGTGACCGGGCCGTCCGGGCCCGTGGGCGGCGCGATCATCACCGTCACCCCGACGGACAATTCGTACCACACCGGCACGGCCGACGGAACCGGCTTCTATCAAATCACGGGCATCCCAGCTGGTTCCATCGTCTATACCGTGACCGCACCGGGCTATCAGACGTTCACCGGCAGCGCGACGATCGCCCCAGACACGACGACCATCCAAAACGTCAGTCTGAGCTTGAGTTGACGGTCGAATAAATTCGACGGTCGAATAAATTCGACCGCTACAGGGGCTTCGCCGCGTACGCTTCGTCGAGCACTTCCGCTAGGTGTTTGACCTTGGTGCGCATGCCGCGTTCGAGCATGCCCGCCTGGATCTGCATGTGGCAGCCTGGGTTGCCGGTGACCAGGTAATCCGCGTTGGCGTCCTCGATCGCGTCGAGCTTCTCTTCAAGGATCTTTGACGACATCTCCGGCTGCGTGAGGCTGTAGACGCCGGCCGCACCGCAGCAGCGATCGGCGTTCGCGAGTTCGACGTAGTCGACGCCGGGGATCTGCCGGAGCAGCGCGCGCGGCTGGCTGCGCACGCCTTGTCCATGGGCGAGATGGCACGCGTCTTGATAGGTGATGCGTTTTCGCAGCGAGCCGAAATCGGTGCGCAGGCCGAGGTCGAAGAGCAGCTCGCTCGCATCTTTGACCTTCAGCGCGAAGGCCGCACCGCGTTGCGCATACTGCGGATCGTCGCGCAGCAGCTCGCCGTACTCTTTCATGATCGCCCCGCAGCCGGCGGAGTCGAGCACGATGGCGTCGACCTGTGCGCGCTCGAACACGTCGATGTTGCGCTTTGCCATCTCTTTCGCATAGGCGCGTTCGCCGGCGTGCACGTTGAGCGCGCCGCAGCACCACTGTCCGCGCGCCACGATGACGTCGCAGCCGTTGTGCCGCAAGACGCGCGCCAACGACTCGTGCACGTGCCCGAATAGCGAGCCCATGACGCAGCCGGTGAATAAGCCGATGCGCGCGCGCCGCTCGCCTTCGGCGGGGATCGTCTCAGGCAGCGCGCCGTGGGTGGCTGCGCCGTTGCGCGGGATCATATCGAGCAGCTTGCGCGCGCGGCCGGGCGCTATCGCAGCGGCGAACGATGCGAGCCACGGGAGGCGCTGCAGCACTTGCGCGGGCGCCATCGCGAGCTTGAACAGCCCCTCGTTCGGCAGCAGCCGTTCGAACGCGATATGCCGGAAGCGGCGCCAACCGCGCCGCTGGGGCGTCAACTCGCCGCGCTGTTCGATCTGGAAGCGCGTGTATTCGAGCAGGCGCCCGTAGGGCACGCCTGATGGGCACGCAGTCTCGCACGCCCGGCAGCCCAGGCACAGGTACAGGTGCTCTGCCAGAGGTTCGTCGATGTCCGCGAAGCCGTCGGCCACCTGCTTCATAAGGAAGACACGGCCCCGCGGCGAGTCGGGTTCCTCACGCAGCTCGCGGTACGTCGGACAGGCCTGTTCGCACAGACCGCAGCGCGTGCACTTGCTCAGGTCGTCGTCGGCAGGGCGCTCCGGACCGGCGTAGCCGATCGGTTTGCTCAGCGGCTCAGATGCCACCGATGAATCCACCCGCGTCGAACGTGCCGGCCGGGTCGAGCGCCGCCTTGAGGCGCCGTTGCAGTTTCATCGGAAGCCCGGCGGGAAGGGGCGCGATGAATTCCTGCGCGCGTGTGTGCGGCGCCGACAAGAACTCGACCGTCCATTGGTTGTCGGCGCACGCGTGCCACAGCGCACCAGGCTGAGGCGAGGCCGATGCGATTGGCACATGCGCCAAGAGCACGCCGGCATATGGGTGCGCGCTGATCTGCGCCTCCGGCCATGCGGTTCTCACGGCGCCGGCGAGCGTGTGCGTCTGAGCGGGCGGCGCCACGAACTTGGCGATCACGAACGCTTGCGGGTCATACGCAGACCCAGCGCTCAGCTCGGCGATGTCGGCCCATAGCGGTTCGACCAGCTCTGCCGGGATGTCGCGCAGCGCAGTGCTGCCCGCTTCCTTGCACAGCGCTGCCGCGCCGTCGAATTGCGCGACTGTCGTGACGCGCGAGCCGCCGCAACGCACGGTCAGCGTCCACGGCGGCGCGCCCGAAGCGCGCAGCGCCGGCACGCGAGCAGCAGCGCCCGCGTCATGCAGCGTCATGGCCATGACGAACAGCGGCGACCCCGCAATCGTCCTGGCTGCCGAACACGCCGCAGCACAATCGTCGAACGACGCGACCAACAAGCGCTGCGTCGCCGGCAGCGGCGCGACTTTGATCGTCACCTCGCCGATGAGCCCCAGCGTGCCGCGCGATCCGATGAAGGCCTTGTGCGTGTCGTAACCTGCGACGCTCTTGACGACCTTCGCACCGCTGAACGCGACCAGACCGTCCGAGAGCGCAAGCCGCATGCCCAGCACGTTGTCGCGCAGCGCGCCGTACCGCTGGCGGAGCGCGCCGTTGGCGTTGGCCGCCAGCGTGCCGCCCAGACTCGCGCTCGCGCCGAAGGGCGCATCGCACGGAAAGAACTGGCCATAGCGGCGCAGGGCGAACTGCAAATCTTGTAACGGGGTTCCGGCAGCGACCGTCGCGGTCAGATCGCCCGGCTTGTGCTCGAGCACGCCGCGCAGCTCCGACGTGTCGATCACCGCATCGATGTCGGCACGCTTCGGCGGTCGATTCGATTTGGTGCCGGCCCCGCGGATGACGACCGACGCACGCTCGCCGGCGATGATCTTCACCGCGCGCGCAGCTTCGTCGAGGGTGCGCGGAGAAAGCACGAGTTTGGGCACGGCGCCGCCGACCGCGCAGCGCACGCAGTCGTCTGGGTGCACGCGAAAACGCTCGCCCAGAACATCCCGCAACGCGATGGTGAACGGCGTGGATGCGAGCACGATAAACTAGAACGCTTGCCCGGCCGCCGCCGCGACCTCAGGCTCCAAGCGATGCAGCCGGCGCGAGGATTCGCCGCAGCGCCGCGACGTCGGAAAGATCTTCTGCGGATTGCACAGGCCGGTGTTGCCGAACACGCCCTTGATGCGCGACATCAGTTCGAGGTCGCCGGGCGAGAACTGCAGCGCCATGCAATCGCGCTTCTCGGTGCCGATGCCGTGCTCGCCCGAGACGCTGCCGCCGCGCTCGATGCAGGCGCGCAGGATCTCCTCACCGGCCACGACGGCCAGTTCGACGTCGCCTGGCTTCCTCTCATCGAACAGGATCAACGGATGCAGGTTGCCGTCGCCGGCATGAAAGACGTTGCAGATCCGCAGTCCGTGTTTCTCGCTGATCGCGGCGATCTCGCGCAGCATCTCGGGCAGCAGGCTGCGCGGGATGACGCCGTCTTGCACGTAGAAGTTGCGGCTGAGACGACCCATCGCGCCGAACGCGCCCTTGCGACCCTTCCAGATCCGATCGCGCTCGTCGGCGGTCTGCGCCAGGCGCACTTCGCGCGCGTGATTGCGCCGGCAGATGTCGCGCACGTCGGCGGCGACTTCGTCGACCGCGACCGCCATACCGTCGACTTCGACGATGAGGATCGCTTCAGCGTCGGTCGGAAAGCCCGCATGCGCAAACGCCTCGACCGCTTGCGTCGAGGTGCGATCCATCATCTCGAGCGCACCGGGGATGATGCCGCCCGCGATGATCGCCGAGACCGACTGCGACGCATCCTCGACCGACTCGAACACGACCATCATCGTGCGCGCGGCTTCTTGGACGGGCGTGAGCTTGACGACGATCTTGGTGGCGATGCCGAGCGTGCCTTCCGAGCCCACGAACAGCCCGAGCAGGTCGTAGCCGGGCATGTCGAGCGTCTTGCCGCCAAGCCAGACGAGTTCGCCTTCAGGCGTGACGATCTCGACGCCGAGCGTGTGATTGGTGGTGACTCCATAGGCCAAGCAGTGCAGTCCCCCGGAGTTCTCGGCGATGTTGCCGCCGATGGTGCACGCGGCTTGGCTGGACGGGTCGGGGATGAAGCACAGGCCGTGCTGCTTCACGGCGGCCGTGATCTCGGCGTTCACCACCCCAGGTTCGACGATGGCGAAGCGGTTGGCGAGGTCGACCTCGAGAATGCGGTGCAGCCGCGCGGTCGAGATGACCACGCCGCCCGATTCAGGCACGGCCCCACCGGAGAGTCCGGTGCCCGCACCGCGCGCCGTGAACGGATAGCCGCGCTCGTTGCACGCGCTCACCACCGCGGCGACCTCAGCCGCGCTGCCCGGCAATACCACGACCTCCGGCATCGCCTGGTCCACCGAACCGTCGTACTGGTAGTTGCGCAGATCCGCGGACGCCGACAGCGTGTGCGCTGCGCCGACGATGCCCTGCAAACGTTTGATGAAAGCTGCGTCCATGAGCAACGCTCAGACTTCGCGCACACGGACGCCCGCGACCTCCGCAGGGCACGCCGGAAGGGGGGCGAACAGTAGGCGCGCTTCATGCAGATAGAGCGCATCGAGTTCACGCCGCACCTCGAGGTGTACAATCCGGGCGACGTCCTCAACGTGGCGGTTCGCTTCGCCGACGGCTTCGTCGGCCAATGCGAAGCCGGCCTCGTGCGGCCCAACGGCCCGCCGGCGCCGGATTTTCGCCGCAACGTCCTCGCCCGAAGCTCCGACCGCCTGTACGAGGGCCAGGTGCAGGTCCGCGAGGACCTGATCGGGTCGTGCATATTGGTGGTACAGCTCACGCCTGTGAGGGGCGAGGCGCGGATGCTGCCCGCGGGAGACCAGATCATCGAGGTGCGTCCGCTGCGGCCTTAAGGGCCGGGAGGAGACGCTTCACCGACCCACAAACGCCGCGCAACGATTCGAGCGGACCTGCCGATATCCCAAAGCGGGAACCAACCACTGCGACTGCCTGGAGGACCAGACGATGAGGCGGAAATCGAAAAAGAGCGCCACCAAGAAAGCGCCGGCCAAGAAGAAGGGCGCAAAGGGTTCGACAAAGCGGTCCGCGTCGAAAGGCGCCCGCCGAGCCGCAGCGCCGAAGAAGAAGACGACAGCCAAAAGCGGCAAGGCCAAAGCCACGAAGAAACCAGCCAAGAAGAGCGCGCCGCCAAAGGCCAAACGCGCCACAACGCCGGCGCCGAAACCGGTGCCGACCACTGTGCTCGACGACAACGGCGCGGCGGGCGGCGATCTGGTGATCGAAGAGTACGAAGAGGAAGAATTCGAGGAAGAGCCATTCGGCGAGGAGACAGAAGAAGAGTTCCACCCGGAGCATTCCGAGGAGTTCTAAAGGAACACGAGTTCTAGGACACGAGAGCGAGGCCGAAAGGCCTCGCTTCTTATTTAGCCGCGTACGCCTCGCGCGTGTCGGGCAGGCGCGAGAACCAACCCAAGCGGTACATCGCGTACAGCGCGATGATTCCCACGCCTTCGACCACCGGCACGAGCAGGCTGCTTTCCGGACCGAACCCGCCGCCGGTCAGCAGCGTCGAACCCGTGCTGTACTGCATGACGATGTCAGGCCCCGTGTGGATGCCGCTCACCGGAGTGCCCAGCACCGGCCCCTCGAACACGTTCCAGGCGAAGTGGCCGCCCCACGCGACCCAAAGCGATCGTGTCCAAAGAATCGAGCAGCACGCCCACATGCCGTCAACTGCGATGTTGACCGCGGTCTGCCACGGCAGTTCGCCGAAATACGGATTGTGCACGTGCAACAGCGCGAACAGCGCGGACGTGACGATCGCCGCCGGCCAGAAGCCCCACTCTTCCCAAAGATTCTGCAAGATGTAGCCGCGCAAGGGCATTTCTTCGGCCAGCGCCGCGATCGCGAAGATGCCGCACCACAACAACACGTTGCGCCAGACCGCCGCCGTCAACGCCAGGCTCAGAACGTGGTTCGTGCCGAGCAAGATGCCCAATGCGAAGATCAGCAGCTGCATGCCGGCGCCCAGCCCCGCGCCGAGCGCGAACAACTGCAGCCAGCGCGTCCGGAATGTGATGCCAAGCGACTCGACGCTGCGCCGGTCGAGGTAGATGCGCAACACGATCGCGACGCCCACCACGGCGATGGCCGCGACCAGCTCGTCGAGCCATGCCGGCGTGCGGATGAACATCGCGTCGGGCCCGTACGCCAGCTGATAGCCGAGCGCGACGACCACCGCTAGCACCGCCTGGGCCGAAAGGGCCGCGACGATGTAGACGAGCACTCGCAGGACGGGCCGCAGCCGGCCATCCACGATGAAAAAGCGCTGGAGCATGCGCTGCGGCGTTGGGCGCATCCGGAGGTCGCGCCTGCCTGGCCTTGAAGCAACCCGTATGCGGATCGACGTCTCCAAGACCGAGCTCAATCTATGGACCTCGTTCATGGACGAGGCCAAGACCCATCGGCTGTACAGCGCGTATGCGCTCCAAGCGCTGCGCGAAGGGTATCCGGAGGTCGCAGAGGCGTTCATGCAGGCCGCGGGCGACGAAATCATCCACGCCTTGATGCATCTGCGCGCGCTCGGCGCGGTCAAGAGCACCGTCGAGAACCTGCGCCAAGTGGTCGAGCATGAAGCCGCTGAGTCCGCGGTGACCTACCCGCGCTACATCGCCGAAGCCAAAGCGGAAGGACGCGCCGACGCGCTCGAGGGTTTCGAGGTCGCGATGGCGCGCGAGCAAGCGCACGTCAAGCTCTTTCAAGACGCACTCGCGCGGGTCGAGCGCAGCGGCCCTTCCGCCGTCCCCAGCGCTATGGAGCGGTCGAATTTATTCGACCGCGACGAAAGGCCGGCGGACGGCGCTGCCGCGACGGCGCCTGCGGCACTCGAACGCACCGCGCGCGGCGTCGAGAAGATGAGCGGGCCCGCCGAGATCACCGAGGAGCGCGAGCGCGTCGCGTCGCGCACGCGCATCCGCGAGTTCGTGTTCGGCGCCCAGGACGGACTGCTGACGACCGTCAGCGTCGTCTCGGCATTTTTCGGCGCGCATGAGAACAACACGACGATCCTGCTCGCCGGCGTGGCAACCGGAGTCGCCGGCATGGTGGCGATGACCGCGGGGCAATACCTGTCGTCGAAAGCCGAATCAGAAGTCCATCGCTCCGAGATAGATCGCGAGCTGCGCGAAATCATCGAGCATCCGGCCGAAGAGCTCGCCGAGCTGGCTGAGATCTACCGTTTGCAGGGCATGGGCGCTGAGCAGGCACGAGACGCCGCGCTCGCGGTGTCCAAGGATCCGAACAAAGCGCTCGAGGTGATGGCGCGCGCCGAGCTCGGGCTCGATACCGAATCCGCGGGCAACCCGCTCAAGGACGCCGCAGTGATGGCGCCGTCGTTCCTCTTGGGCGCGATCGCGCCGATCCTTCCATACGTCTTCACCAACGGAAACGAAGCGCTCGCGCTGTCGATCTCGCTCGCGTGCTTGGCGCTGTTCGGCATCGGCATCGTCAAGGCGCGCGTCACCAACGGCAATCCGTGGCGCTCCGGCCTTGAGCAGTTCCTCATCGGCGCCGGTGCGGGCGTGATCGGATACGTCGTCGGCACGTTCGTGCCTGGTCTGTTCGGCGTCAAGTTCGTCGGCGGCTAAGGCCGATCGTCCACCCACACGGCCCCGTCGGGCGTGTGTTCTTTCTTCCAGATCGGCGCGACGCGCTTGAGGCGGTCGATGGCGTAGCGGCACGCGTCGAACGCCGCGGCGCGGTGCGGCGCCGACACGGCGATCACCACGCTCACGTCGCCGACTTCGAGCGCGCCGACGCGATGATGGATCGCGATGTCGGTGATCGGGAACTGCTTGCGCGCCTCAGCGGCGATGTCGGAGAACACCCGCTCGACCATCTCGGGATACGCTTCGTACTCGAGCAGCGTCACTTTGTGACCGCGCGCCTCGTCGCGCACGCGTCCGACGAACGTGACCACGCCACCGGCGCCCTCATGCGAGATGATCTGCGTCGCCAGATGCTCGTCGAGCGGTTCGTTTGTGAGGACGAAGTGTCGCGTGCTCATCCGCCGGCCACCGGGGGCAAGAGCGCGAGCTCATCGCCGTCGTGCAGCGGCGTATCAGATGATGCGTGCTCGCGATTGACGGCGAACGCCAGCGTCTCGGCGCCGGCCGAAAGCGCTGGGTGCGCGCCCGCCAAAAATGCCAGCGCCGAACCGGCGGTCGAGCCGTCGGGCACCTCGGCGTCGATCGAAGAAAGCCCCATCGTCTCGCGCTGGGACGCGAACAGCCGCACGGTGATACGCATGCACGGTTTGACTACGGCGCAGGCGTCGCTTCCTCCCTGGGTATAAGACTAGGAGTTACCAGATACGATACGGTAATGCCCGAGGCTTACTGTAAGGAGGGACCAACCATGCCGTTCACCGTGCCCGATCTGCCATACGCCTATGACGCGCTCGAGCCGACCATCGATAAAGAGACGATGACGCTGCACCATGACAAGCACCACGCGGCGTACGTCAACAATCTCAACGCGGCCATCGAGAAGCATCCGGAGCTGGCGGGCAAGTCGGTCGAAGAACTGATCAAGAATCTCAACGCCGTGCCTGAGGACATCCGCGGCGCCGTGCGCAATAACGGCGGCGGCCACATCAACCATTCGATGTTCTGGACCATCATGGGCCCCAACGCGGGCGGCGATCCCAAAGGTGCGCTCGGCGACGCCATCAAGGGCACGTTCGGCGACGTCGAGACGTTCAAGACGCAGTTCAACGACGCCGGCGTCAAGCAGTTCGGCAGCGGCTGGGCGTGGCTCGTGTTCACCGCCGACGGCAAACTGCAGATCACCAGCACCCCCAATCAAGACAACCCGATGTCCGCCGGGCAGTACCCGGTCATGGGCAACGACGTCTGGGAGCATGCCTACTATCTGAAGTACCAGAACCGCCGGCCTGACTATCTCAAGGCCTGGTGGAACGTCGTGAACTGGGACGCCGTGGCCAAGCGCTTCGACGCTGGCAAGAAGTAGGCGGCCGGTGGCGGGGCTGCTCGAAGGCAAGACAGCGGTCGTCATGGGCGTCGCGAATCGCTGGAGCATCGCGACGTCCATCGCCAGAGCGCTGCACGCGCACGGCGCGCGGCTCGCGCTCACGTACGAAGGCGAACGCACCAAGGACGAAGTCGAAAAGCTGGCGCGCGAACTCGGCGGCGGGCTCGCGCTGCATTGCGACGTCGGCAGCGACGACAGTCTCGCGAGTCTGCGCGCGGTGCTCGAATCGGAATACCAGCATATCGATGCGGTCGTGCACAGCATCGCGTTCGCGCGCAAAGAGGAGCTGGCGGGCAAGTTCTACGCGACGTCTCGCGACGGTTTTCGCATCGCGCTCGACATCAGCGCGTACTCGCTGGTGGCGCTGTGCCGCGAGCTCGCGCCCATCATCAATGCGGACGGCTCGGTCATGGCGATGACATATCTCGGTTCGGTGCGGGCGGTGCAGAACTACAACGTGATGGGCGTTGCCAAAGCGGCGCTCGAGGCGTGCGTGCGCTACCTGGCCGTCGATCTGGGGGAAGCCGGCATCCGCGTCAACGCCATCTCGGCCGGCCCGATCAAGACCGCGTCGGCGCGCGCGGTCAGCGGCTTCACCAGCATCCTGGGAGAAGTCGCGGCAAAAGCGCCGCTCAAGCGCAACGCGGTGGCCGAAGACGTCGGCAACATCGCGGTCTTTCTTTCGAGCGGGCTGTCAAGCGCGGTCACAGGTCAAGTGATCTACGTCGATGCGGGATACAGCATCTTAGGGATTTGACGGTCGAATAAATTCGACCGCTCCGAAGGTTCTTGGGGGCGGGATGGACAACGTGACGGGTCCGCGAGAGGGGGAGTGATCGCTGATGGGCCTTACGTGGCAGGACGTCGAAGACATCGGATTCGAGCTCGCACAGGCGCATCCGGATGAGAATCCCGATCAAGTCGCCATGCCCGAACTGCTCCAATTGGTGACCGACCTCGACGATTTCGAGGACGATCCCGAGCGCGTCGACGAGGGCACCCTCGAGCGCATCGCGGCGGCGTGGCGCGAGGAGTTCGCCCAAAAGGCCTAAGTGGCGACCGCGCAGCTAGGACTGTTCCCACTGCGCACCGTGCTCGTGCCGGGCGCCGCGCTCCGGCTCCATATCTTCGAAGATCGATACAAAGAGATGATCGGCGGCTGCATCGAGTCGGGCGATCCCTTCGGCGTGCTGCTCGACCGGCGCGGCGCCGAGGTGGGCGAGGATCTCGATCCGGTCGACGTCGGCACGACCGCGCACATCGCCGAAGTGACGCCCCTGCCGCAAGGCCGCCTGCACATCGTCACGCGCGGCGAACGGCGCTTCAGAGTCGAGCGCCTGCTCGGCAAGAAACCTTTCTGGACCGCCGAGGTATCCTATCTCGAAGAGCCCGTCGGCGCGGGAGCCGCGGCCACCCTCCAGGCCATCGCGGCCGAGCGGTTCACAGAATATCTGCAGGCGCTGCTCGCGCTGTTCGGGCGGGATCTCGACAGCCTGCGCATGCCCGAGGACATCACCGCATCATCATATCTCATCGCCGACGCGCTCCAGGTGGAAGGATCGATCAAGCAGCGGTTGCTGGAAGCGGCGACCTCGATCGATCGCCTGCGCGCCGAAATGGTGTTGCTCGACAGCGAGACCGAGCGCTTGCGCGCGCTCGCGGCGCAGGGCGTTCGCGTCGTCGAAGAGCCGACGCCCGAGAACGGGCCCTTCAACGCCCGCTTCTCGGACAACTGAAGATCCGCCGCAGCATGGCTGCCGGAACCATCCGCCTGCTCCGCGAGCGGCTCGCGGCTCGCGCATCGCGCCGGCTGCACGAACCGGGCACGCGGGCGGCGGCGGTACTGGTGTCGCTGGTGGGCCCCGCTTCGCGCCTGTCGCTCATCTGCTTCGAGCGGACGCACGAAGTCGTGGAGCACAAAGGCGAGATCTGCTTTCCGGGCGGTTCGGTCGAGCCGCAGGATTCCGACGCCGTCGACGCTGCGCTGCGCGAAGCGCACGAGGAGCTCGGCCTGGTGCGAGAGACGGTCGACGTGTTGGGAGTGCTCGATGACGTGCACACGACGGTTTCGAACTACGTCATCACGCCCGTCGTCGGTTACCTAGAGGCGATGCCCGCGCTCGTGCTCGACCCGCTGGAGGTCGCGCGACCCGTCATCGTCGCGCTGGCCGACCTCACCAAGCCCGGTGCGGAGGGCGTCGAATGGCGGGAGTGGCGCGGCGTGAAGCGCCAGATCTACTATTATCCTGTGGCCGGCGGGCGCATCTGGGGCGCGACCGGTCGCATCTTGCATAACCTGTTGAGTGTCTGGTCTGAAGAGGCGGTGATCTGATGAGCGCGCTGAAGATGTGCGAACGTTGCGGCAAGCAGCCGGCGATCGGCGCTTCGCCGACGTTCAAAGACGGGCGCTTTGGGGTGACGAGCCTCTGCTCGCAGTGCATCGCCGCGCAAGCCGCTACCAACATGCAGTGGATGGGCGGCGCCGCGCTGGCGGCCTTGGCGCTGGGCCTCGGCGCAGCCGTGATCGGCGATCACCTGCAGCGCAGCCGGCGCGACGATAGCGGCACGCCGGTCACGCCGGCCGCGCCCGCGGCGCCGCGCCCAGCAGGCTTCCCGAGCTCCGGCAAGACGCCCACGCTCAACTCGTTCTCGCGCGATCTGAGCCGCCAAGCGCTCGAAGGCCGCCTCGATCCGGTGGTGGGGCGCGACGTCGAGATCGACCGCATCGTGCGCATCCTCGCGCGGCGGACCAAGAACAACCCGGTGCTGATCGGCGATGCAGGCGTCGGAAAAACAGCTATCGTCGAGGGATTGGCGCAGCGGATCATCCGCGGCGACGTCCCGCGGACGCTCGCGGGCAAGCGCATCCTCGCGCTGACCCTGGCCGGCGTCGTCGCCGGCACCAAGTACCGCGGCGAGTTCGAGGCGCGCCTGCACCGCATGCTGGAGGAGCTTTCGCGCGCCAACGACGTCATCGTCTTCATCGACGAGCTGCACACGATCGTCGGCGCCGGCAGCGCCGAAGGCTCAACGGTCGACGCCGCCAACATGCTCAAGCCGGCGCTCGCGCGCGGCGAGATCCGCTGCATCGGCGCGACGACGTTCGACGAGTACCGCCGCTACATCGAAAGCGACGAGGCGCTCGAGCGCCGGTTCGCGCCGGTGGTCATCGAGGAGCCCTCGCCGGAGAACGCGCTGCAGATGCTGCGCGGCACGCGCTCGCGCTACGAGCGCCATCACGGCGTGAAGATCGCCGATGCCACGCTGGCCGCAGCCGTCACGCTGTCGGCGCGCTATATCAGCGATCGCAATCTTCCCGACAAGGCGTTCGACGTGCTCGATGAAGCGGCCGCGCTCGTCTCGCTGCGCGGCGGCACGGACGTGCAGCCGGAAGACGTCGCGCACGTCGTCGCAGGCTGGACCGGCATTCCGGTCGAGGCGGTCGCCGGCAGCGAGGCGGCGCGGCTGCTCAACTTCGAGGCGCTGCTGCGCGAGCGAGTCGTCGGTCAGGACGACGCGGTGCGCGCGGTGGCGGAAAGCGTGCGCCGCGGGCGCGCCGGCATGAAGGAGCATCGCGGACCGATGGGCGCGCTGTTGTTCATCGGACCGAGCGGCGTAGGCAAGACCGAGCTCGCTCGGGCTACCGCTGCGGCGCTGTTCGGCAGCGACGACGCGCTGTTGCGCTACGACATGTCCGAGTTCTCGCAGCCCCAATCGGCGACGCGGCTGGTCGGCGCGCCGCGCGGCTATGCCGGCCACGAGCGCGCCGGCGAGCTCACCGAAGCCGTGCGCCGGCGCCCGTATAGCGTCGTGCTGTTCGACGACGTCGATCGCGCGCATCCCGAGGTGCTCGATCTGCTGCTGCAGCTGCTCGACGACGGCCGCCTGACCGATTCGAATTCGCGTGCGGTGGATTTCCGCAACGCGCTGATCATCCTGACCGCCAATGCACCTGCCGGCGGCGATTTCGCGCAGCTCGGCGCGCAGTTCTCGCACGAACTCGTCAATCGCCTCGATGACGCGGTGGTCTTTCACCGATTGGGCCGCGAGGACATCCGCACCATCGCCGCGCGCCAGGTGGCCAACGTGGCCGCCGCCGCCGCGGAGCAGGGCATCGCCGTGCAGGTGTCGGACGCTGCGTTGGACGCGATCGCCGCCGAGGCGGACGATCAGCGCCAGGGCGCCCGGCTCATCCGGCGCGTGATCGAGCGCCGTCTGAGCGCGCCGCTGGCAAAGGCGGTCTTGGCCGGCACATTCGTGCGCGGCCAGAGCGTGCGCGCCGACGTCGCCCCGCGCGGAGAATTGGAGCTAAAGCTATGCGATACGTCGTCCTGATCGACTACACCGACATGGAAGCGCGCAATCGCGTGCTCGAGGCGCATCGCGCGTTCCTCGCGGCCGGGCGCGAACAAGGCAGCGTGATCGAATCAGGACCGTTCGCCGACGGCAAAGGCGGCATGTATATCATCGAGATGGCCGACGAAGGCGCCGCAAAAGCGTTCGTCGCGCGCGATCCGTATCAGGCCGACGCGAAACTCAAGCTAACGGTGCGCGAGTGGAGGAGCACGGCCGGGAAGCCGACTCCGTTATCCCGTTAAGACGCTGGCCCGCGGCAACGCGCCGCCGGGCCGCCTCGCTAAGCAGCTTCCGAAGAGAAAACTTGCAAAATACCAGCACCTGCTGAGAACGGCGCAAGTTCGCCTCGAACTAAGTGTTCAGCAGCCAATGCATTCACGGCGATCAAAGTCCTGACGCCGCATTTCGACGCCGTGGCATGAGCACCAAGTCGGCCGCTTCCTCGGCGTCATTGAGGAGCGTCTTACGCGACACGCCCATCTGTGCACGCATCGTCAGACCGCGGGCAAGGTCGAGGACCTGCTTCGCGCGTTCGGCAACGGGAAAGTCAGATGGGATTTCGCCCGCGCTGATCCCGGATTGGAAACGACGTTCTACTAGGGCCACGGCGGCAGCGGCAGCCTTCCGTAGGAACTGCCGGACCTCAGCGTCGTCCACAAGCGGCGCGACGCACATGAGAAGACACCCCGAGGCGCTTCCTTTCTCGGTCGCACTTGCGACGTTGTACCTCAGAAAGCTTGCGAGCGAGTCGCGCAGAGTCTGCGGCGACAGGAGTGCCTTCGCGGTGAGAGCGCCCTTCCTCTCGGCGTACGCATGGAGGACACGCAAAAATATGCTCCGCTTGGACCCAAAAACTGAATACAGGCTCGGCCGTCCGACTCCCATCCCGGCGACGAGATCGTCGATCGTCACTCCGTCGTAGCCCTTAGACCAGAACACCTGGATCGCTTTTTCCAGCGCGGCGCGCTCGTCGAAGCTGCGCGGTCGTCCGCGCGGCCTGGCGGCATTTTGAATCATTTAGTTCGAAACTCCTTGCCCTTGGCCATCTAATCCATTATTATTATACGGAAAGGTTCGAAATTGGCAAGGTGCCCTGCCGTGCGGGGACTCCCGGTTCGACCTACCTCCTCACCACGGAGCAACTTATGAAACATTCGATCGCTCTCGTCACCGGCACTACCTCCGGGCTTGGGCATGCGGCAGCCCGCATGCTAGCCGCCGAGGGCTACCGCGAGGTCATCGTCACCGGGCGCAGCCTGGCCCGGGTACAGGAAACGTCCGCTGAGCTCGCAGCTGAGACCAAGACGCAGGTTTTCACACCGTTAGAGCTGGAGCTGGACTCGCCATCCAGCGTTCAGTCCGCCCTCGCCGAGCTCGTCAAGCGAGGTCAGCCGGTCGATTTCCTGCTGCTCAATGCAGGGATGGTGGGTGGTAAGAAGCGTGTGCTCACTGCGGCGGGCATCGAGGCGGCTCAGGCCCCGCTGATCGGCCATCATCAACTGACCGTCGGCTTGCTCAGCGCCAACCTGCTGAGTCCCAACGCGCGGATTGTTATCACGGGCTCGGAAGCTGCCCGAGGGGACGTACCCCTGTTCAGCTACACCGACGTGGCGACCCTCGCGGCCACGCATCACCACGGTGACCTAATCGCCGCGGTGGAAGCGCTGGTGCGCAGCGGGCCGAATGTGAAGTACGAGCCCAACCGGGCGTATGCCGACGCGAAGCTCGTCGTCGCTTGGTGGGCCGCGGCGCTGGCGCGCCGGCTACCCTCCGGCATGGCCGTGTACGCCGTCTCGCCCGGTAGCGCGCCCGACACCAAGGCGGTGCGAAACGCTGGCCCGGCCTTGAAGTGGCTGATGATTCCGCTGATGAAGCTCATCCCCGGCATGTCTCATACTCCTGAGACCGCGGCTCGTCGCTACCTCCAGGCATCGGAGTTCGGAACCGACGTGTCGGGGCAATTCTTCGCCTCGGCGCCCAAGAAGCTCACCGGCCCAATCGAGGTGATGAGCCACCCACACTTTCACGATCGCGCCTACCAGGAAGCCGCGTGGAAGGCCGTCGCCAAGGTCTCCGGCGTCGACTTATCCCCTGCATCCTTGAGCGCGGTGTCCTGAAGGAGCGCCGGTCGCGGCGAAATGGTCTGCCGCGATCGACGCCGCGCTACGTTCCGTATGCCTCCAGCATCTTATGGATGCGCGAGGTGACCGCCAACGAATCGTCCCACTTGCGCTGCCACAGGTTGCGACCAAAGATGAGTCCGGTCACGCCGGCATCCATCGCGACGCGCGCCTTGTGCAACAGATCGTCGTCGCCCATCTTGCTGCCGCCGGACAGCAGCACGAGCGTCCGGCCGGCAGACTTGACGACCTTGCGGATGGCCTCTTCCTCTGACAGGCTCAGCGTGTTGTACGGTTTGGGCTGCTTGTCGAGATTCTCCCCGACCTTCGGCTCGTTGAGCTTGACGATATCCGCGCCCATCTCGCATGCCATGCGCGCCGCATAGTCGACCGCGTACAGCGAATCCTGGCCGCCTTTTTCTTTGATCGCTTTACCGCGCGGGTACGACCAGACGACCAGCGGCATGCCGAAGCGCTCGCACTCGCGGCGCACGCCGTCGAGCTGCGCGATGTCCTCTGCCTGGCGCGGGCTTCCCACATAGAGCGTGTAGCCCACCGCGTCGGCGCCCAGGCGCACCGCGTCTTCGACGCTGGACGTCATGGGCGAAAACGGCTCGTCGTCGGGAGGGACGTTCGTCTTGCCGTTGACCTTGAGCAGCAGCGGCACTTTGCCGGCATACGGTCCGAAATATTTCTCGGCCAGGCCGATGTGGCACGCGACGCCCGAGTACTTGCCCTCGATCGCGAGCCGGAAGATGTAGTCTTGATCGAGGCTGTCCGGGTTGTCGAAGAAATCGATCGGGCCATGCTCGATGCCTTGATCGATGGGCAAGAACAGCAGCGTGCCGTTGGCGGGCCCGTACTCGTACAGCAGACGGTACAACCGGGCGCGCTTGCCGGGAGATAGCGCGAGATCGTCGATCGTCGGGCGCCGGACCTTGGTCAGCATCGTACAGCCTCCATTCGAAGGTGGCTAGATTTCGACCGCCATGTGCCTGCGCCTGCGGCGCGCAAGAAGAAAGCAGCACGATGCGTCAAAGCTACGCGGGTGGAACTTTACGACATCACCGTCGTCGGTGCAGGTCCCAGCGGGCTCTTCGCGCTGTTCTACGCCGGCATGCGCGGCGCCAAGGCCAAGGTCATCGACGCGCTGCCCGAGATGGGCGGCCAGCTCTACGCGCTCTATCCCGAAAAGTACATCTACGACATGCCGGGCATCCCCGCGATCACCGGGCAGGCGCTCGTCGACGCGTGCGTCGAGCAAGCGTTCCAGTGGCCGCATGCCAAGTGCATGGAAGAGCGCGTCACCCTCATCGAACGCTTGCCCGACAACACCATCAAAGTCGTCACCGACAAGGCCGAGCATCTGAGCCGCACGGTGATCCTCGCATCGGGCATCGGCGCGTTCAAGCCGCGCAAGCTGGCGGCGCCGACCGCTGCTGCGTTCGAGGACAAGGGGCTGTACTATTACGCCCGCAGCTTCGACGAGTTCGCGGGCAAGCGCGTGGTCATCGTCGGCGGCGGCGACTCGGCGGTCGACTACGCGCTCGCGATCGAACCCAAAGCAGCCCAGGTCACGGTGGTCCATCGTTCGCCCTTTCGCGCGCACCCGCACACGGTCGAGCAACTGCGGGCGTCGGGCGCGGTGATCTATCAGCCCGACCACGAGATCAAGGAAGTGCGCGGCGCGGCCATAGTGGAGAGCGTCATCGTCGTGCAGACCAAGACCAAAGAGGAGATCGAAGTCGGCTGCGACGCCGTGCTGTGCGCGCTGGGTTTCGTCTCCGACCTGGGCGAGGTGAAGAAGTGGGGCATCGAGCTTGATGGCAACGGCATCAAGGTGGACACGGCGACCCAAGAGACGAGCGTGAAGGGCATCTACGCCGCCGGTGACGTCATCGCGCACCCGGGCAAGCTCAAGCTCATCGCGTGCGGCACCTCAGAAGCGGCGATCGCCGTCAACCAGGCGATGAACTACATGGATCCCACCCAAAAAGTGCAGCCGGTGCACTCGAGCAACCTGACGCTTCCCATCTCGGCCAAAGTCGGCGCGCAGCCGTGATCGCGGTCCCTGCGCTGCTGGCTGCCGTCGCGCTGCAGGCGAGCCAACCATCGGGCGCGCACGCCGCGGCGGCTGTCTTGCGTAAGATGACCGCCGTCAACGCATCGGTGAAAACCTACACCGTGCGCATCCACTTCGACGCGAAAGTGCACACGTTTTTGAGCCTGCCGCTTACGCTCAACGCGACGTATTATTACAAGCAGCCCGACAAAGTGCAGATCGTCTTCGACTCGGTGCCAAGCCTCGCCAAGCAGTTCCAGAACTTCTACGCCTCGACCGGCACCCCCGCGACCTGGCCCAAGACCTACGTCGTGACGCTCGAACCGCCGACGACCATCGACACCAGCCATGTCACGCTTCGCCTTACTCCGCGCAACGATGGCAGCCTCGACCATGCTGAGATAACGGTCGACACGTCGACATACGGCGTCGTCATCCAACAGTGGCTCTACAAGGACGGCTCGAGCATCAACGTGGCACAATTCAACGAGACCAGCGGCACGTACGTGCTGCCCAGCCACCAAGAAGCCGACTTCAACTTCCCGCGCTACAAAGCGCACGTGGCCGCGGATTACGATTCATACGATATCAACGTGCCGATCCCGGATTCGGTCTTCAAACAGCAATAGCCACAGGAGGCGCGACATATAAAGAAGGGGCCGGTACGAACCGGCCCTTTCCGTTAGGTTCCGACTCGAGCCGCGCTCGAGTGTCGCGTGGAATCTACGCCGTCGGTGCGGTCGGCGCCGGCGGAGCCGCAGCCGAGGGCGCGCCGGTCAGAAGGTTGTACCAGCGCATGATGACGGCGATGTTGAACGCGCCCACCAACGAGGTGACGGCGAGCTGGACGATGAGCCCGAGCAGCGGGATGATGGCCAGTATGCTGCTGATGATGCCGGCGACGATCCCGACGACGATAAGCGCGAGGAACAGCATCCCCGTCGGTCCGAAATTGTTCTTGGCCAGATTGATCGACGCCCCGATCGAGCCGGTGCCGCTCTCGTTGCCCTGCATGACGTACGGGATGGTGTAGATGCAGAAGAACCCGACGGCCAGCGGCACGATGAACGTCCAGAAGAGAAGAAGTGAGACCACACCGACGATGAGGCCGAGCACGATCAATTGCGGCAGCTTGCCCATCGCCTTGCTGAAGCCGCCGCTGATGTCAGGGTCGCCGCCTTGCCAGATCGGTTCGGCTGCGGCATAGGCCCACGCATAGCCGAAGACGCCGATCACGATGCCGACGAGGAGTGCGACGATGAAGAGCAGACCGAGGCCGCTGAACAGCATGGCGATCATCGCACCAGGTCCGCGGGCGTCGCC
Source organism: Vulcanimicrobiota bacterium (assembly GCA_963772515.1). GTDB lineage: Bacteria > Vulcanimicrobiota > Vulcanimicrobiia > Eremiobacterales > Eremiobacteraceae > JAFAHD01. Next base: position 222,607 of record CAVYXC010000005.1, on the reverse strand, counting down.
GCCGCCTGCCATCGCACCCGCCAAACCGCCGCCCGCGATCAGCGAGCCGAACGCGATCGCGCCGACGATTCCGACGCAAATACCGGCAACCGCGAAGCCGACCAGAATGGGAAGGGCCAGCAACCAGTTCTTCCTCTGGAAAAGCAACTGGAAGGTCTTTTGAACTTCGGCCACCGCGTCGATTTGAACAGCCATTGCGCCTCCTCAAGCGATGCGACGAGAACCAGAACGACGACATAGGGCTCTTTCGTGTGATCGAGCCTCGCTGTGGGTTCCCTGGACGCGTCCCCCTTCCCCGTCCGCCGTCCTCAGCCGGGGAATCGCCGCCATCCCGCAGAATGGAAAGGCTGCGGACGGCCCGGCGGACTCGGCCGCTCCATCACCGCAAGCACCCAAAACCGGAGTCACATCTTTTGACCGACCACCTCGCGCTCGGGGGCCGCGCGTTCGAATCGCGCCTCATCGTCGGCACCGGCAAGTTCGGCAGCCCGGAAGTCATGGCCGACGCGCTCGCCGCCGCCCGCACGCAACTCGTCACCGTCGCCCTGCGGCGCGTCGACCTCGAGGCGCCGAGCGATCCCATCACCGATTTCATCGATCGCGAGCGCTACCTCATCATGCCCAACACGTCGGGCGCTACCGATGCCGCCGAGGCGATCCGCTTGGCGAAGCTCGCCCGTTCCGCCGGTCTTCCGACGTGGATCAAAGTCGAGGTCATACCTGACCCGCGCTATCTGATGCCCGATCCGATCGAGACGCTCAAGGCGTGCGAGGCGCTCGTCGCGGATGGGTTCACCGTGCTGCCGTACATCCACGCCGATCCGGTGCTCGCCAAACGGCTCGAAGAAGTCGGCGTCGCGGCGGTGATGCCGCTCGCCGCGCCGATCGGCTCGGGCCGCGGACTGAAGATGGAGACGGCGATCGCGATCATCATCGAACAAGCGACGGTGCCGGTCGTCGTCGACGCGGGCCTTGGCGTGCCCTCACACGCGGCCGCTGCGATGGAGATGGGCGCGGATGCGGTCCTCGTCAACACGGCCATCGCGACCGCGGCCAACCCGGTGCGCATGGCGCGCGCCTTCGCACTCGGCGTCGAGGCCGGGCGAACCGCGTGGCTGGCCGGGCGCGCGCCCGAACTTTCGAGCGCGTCGGCATCGAGCCCGTTGACCGGTTTTCTGGGATCGACCGAATCACAGACGCGATGACGTTCTCCGCCTCGTTCGATCCTGGGGCGACGCGCGAGCTGCTCGAGCGCAGCGCGCGCGCGTCATCGTCAGCGGTTCGCGCCGCCGCGTCGCGCGGCGCGGCCACGCCCGAAGATGCGGCGACGCTGTTGTCGCCCGCCGCCGGCGAGCAGCTCGAAGAGCTCGCCGCGCTGGCGCACCGCTCGACCGTGGCGCGCTTCGGCAAGACGATCGGCCTGTACGCGCCGCTGTATCTGTCCAACGAATGCGTGTGCACGTGCACGTACTGCGGCTTTTCGATGGGGCTGCCGATCAAACGGCGCACGCTGCGCATCGACGAGGTCGTGCGCGAAGCGCGCACGCTGGCGGGGCGCGGCATCAGAAATATCTTGCTGGTCTCCGCCGAGCACCCCAAGCACGTCAACGCCGAGTACGTCGCGCTGTGCGCGCGCGAGACGAAACTGATCGCGCCCTACGTCGGGCTCGAGATCGCCGCCGCCGGCGAGGACGATTACCGGCGCTACGTCGCGGCGGGCTGCGATGGCGTCGTGCTCTACCAAGAGACCTACGATCCGCAGGCATATGCGACACACCATCTCGGCGGCCCGAAGAAACACTTCGCGTGGCGCCTCGACGCGCCCGAGCGTGCATCGCGCGCGGGTGTGCGCCACCTCGGCATCGGCGCGCTGCTCGGGCTGGCCGACTGGCGGTTCGAAGCGCTCTCCCTGGTGCAACACGCGCGCTGGCTCGAACGCCACTGCTGGCGATCGCAGATCAACGTGTCGCTGCCGCGGATCAACCACGCCGAAGGCGGTTACGTGCCCCAGCACCTCGTCGACGATCGCGACTTCGTCCATGTCATGACGTTCTTGCGCCTGACGATGCCCACCGCCGGCATCACGCTCTCGACGCGCGAGACGCCGCAGCTGCGCGACCGGCTGGTTCCGCTGGGCGTCACGCTGATGAGCGCCGGTTCGAGCACCGAACCGGGCGGTTACGGCGAACCGGGCGCGGCCGGCGAGCAGTTCGAGCTTGAAGATCACCGTTCGCCCGAAGAAGTCGCGCAGCGCTTGCGCGAATTGGGATACGATCCCGTGTTCAAGGATTGGGAAGTCATGAGCGCGCCGGTCGCGCGCGTCGTGGCGGACTAGCGTATGCAGACCACGTTCACAGCCAACGGCAAAGCGCGCACGGCCGCGCCGGGCATGACCGTGTCCGACCTGCTCGCGGCAGCAGCGCTTGAACCGATGCAGGTGTTCGTCGAATACAACGGTGAGCCGCTGGAGCGCGATCGATTCGGATCCACCGTGATCGGTGTCGGCGATCGGATCGAGATCGCGCAGATGGTGGGCGGCGGTTGATGTCCTCACCCTCCAAGCGGCTGGCCGACGTGCGGCTCTATCTGATAACCGACGCCGCGCCGGCGCGCGGCCTTGCGGGGTTGATCGAGGCCGCCGTCCGCGGTGGCGTCGACATGGTCCAATTGCGCGACAAGAACCTCGCGGACGGCGCGCTGCTCGAGGCAGCCGCGGCGTGCGCGCGCGCATGCGCCGGCCACGGCGTGCCGTTCATCGTCAACGATTGTGCGGACATCGCCCTTGCAGTGCACGCTGACGGCGTGCACGTCGGACAAGACGATCTGCCGGTCAGCGCGGTGCGCGCGCTGTTGGGCCCAGACGCCATCATCGGCCTGTCCACGCATTCGCGGGAACAGATCGATGCCGCCGGCAGCGATGCCGACTACATCGGCGTGGGACCCATCTACGAGACCCCGACCAAGCCCGGCCGCCCCGCGGTCGGCACCGAGCTGCTGCGGTACGCCGCGGCGCATGCGGCGCAGCCGTTTTTCGCGATCGGCGGGCTTGACCCGCGCAACGTGGCCGAGGCGGTGCGCGCAGGAGCACAGCGGATCTCTATCCTACGCTGGATCTCACGCGCGCCGGATCCCGAACGCGCGGCGCGCGACGTGCGAGAGGCGATGGACCGCGCGACCGCCGGCGCGTTTCGCGAACGCGCCACGCCATAGGACGAGAGAAGATGGAGCCAAAGGCCGACCCAAAGCGTTTGCCGCCCGGACAATATTTCGTGCGCGACTTCCCGGTGCTGCACGTCGGAAGCGTGCCGGCTTTTGACCCGCAAAAATGGCGCTTCCGCATCTTCGGCGACGTGGCGCAGCAGCAAGAGCTCACCTGGAATCAATTCACCGCGCTGCCAGGCAAGACCGTGAAGACCGACATCCACTGCGTCACCCGCTGGACGAAGTTCGACACGACGTGGTACGGGGTTCCATTCGCCGAGATCGTCAAGCTGTGCAAGCCCGCGCCGACGGCGAAGTTCGTGATCACGCACGGCGCGAACGGCTATTCGGCGAATGTGCCGCTTGCGGTCGCGGCCGATGACGACGTGCTCTTCGCCTATCAATATGAAGGAAAGCCGCTCGAACCGATCCATGGCGGTCCGATGCGCATGTTCGTCCCCAAACGGTATTTCTGGAAGAGCACGAAATGGTGCACGGGCGTCGAGTTCGCCGGCGAAGACAAGCCCGGTTTTTGGGAAGTCCGCGGCTACAACAACGACGCCGATCCGTGGAAAGAAGAGCGCTACTGGTGAGCTAGGGCCCTACGGCGGGGTCGTGCCCGACTCTTCCCAGGCATGCGCGTCGCTGCTCGGCTCGCGCTCGGCCAACGTGAAACCGGCCGCGCGCGCCTCGGTCTCGCAACCTTCGCAGACCTTGACGGTCTCGACCCGGCGCGCAGCGAAGCGATGGGCAAAAAAATGGTGGCCAAGCGTCTGTTCGCGGCCACAGAAGGCGCATCTCGACATTCTGGTCGTATGACCGGATTTTCGCCCAAACGTTACAAAGAGACGGGCTATGCGAGCCGGAGTGTTGACGCTGACGGTCGCGATCGCCGCCGCGGCAGCCGCCACGATCTTCGCCTACCATCCGTTCGAGCCGCTGTTCCACCAGTGGTCCTTCGCGGTCGCGTGCGCGATCGTAGGGCTGCTGCTCGTGGCGCAAGCGTATGCCGGACTGCGGCCGCAGACCGCCGAGGAGCGCTTTGCCGCGCTCGGCGCATTCGGCGGCGCGCTGCTGTGCGCCGCGATGGTCTCAGCCGCGTTCGCCGTCGGTCCGCCCCACATGCTGCCCGGCTCCCCGGGCCAGACGACCCCCGTGCGCCAAGGCGCATCGCTGGCGGTGCGCTTTCCCATTCTCACGCAAGCGCAGATGCGGGCCGACGATTCGCCCGATAGCGTCGATCTGCTCGAGGGCACAAGCGCGAGTCCGTTGCGCGCCGGCGACGAGCGCAGGATCGGGCAATATGTCTTGACAGCCTCATCCGGCCCCATCGCGCTGGTGCGCGCGACCACGCTCGACGGCAAGCCCGTGACGGTCACGCAGCCGCAAGGCGCGACGTTCATCTCTCCGTATCTGACGTTCCCCGTCGCGCGCGGCGACCAGCGGCTCGACTATTTCGCGGTGCCGCCATTGCATCGGACGGTCAACGTCGCCTACTACCAGTCATATCGCGACGAGACAAAAGGCATCGTCATCTCCTCGCCCTTCATCTTGCTGCAGATCGCCGAGGAGAATGGCGACCAGTTGTATCGCGGCGCGACGATCAGCGGACGCCCGGTGCGCGCAGGGGGGATGATCCTGACGTTCACGCTCGGGCATTATCCTGTCGTCATGCTGTCGTCCGCGCCGGCGTTCGTGCCGTTCGCGCTGGGACTGCTGTTGGTCGGCGCCGGTCTTATCGGCTACCTCGTAGTCGTCATCCGCGCCGGCTTGGCGGAACGGCCGGGCGCGAGCGCAAAGTGAGGGCGATGAAACAGGCCCTGCTGTGCGCCGCCGCGTCGGCCGCCGCGCTGCTCGGGTCGTCTGCCGCTGCAGCAGCAGACCCGCTCGAGGACCCACCGCCGGGCCTGCAGGCGACCACGGCGTCGTTGAGCGGCGTGCTGTCGCACTACGATTCGTCGGAAAACGCTCAGGTCGTGCATACGCGCGTCGAGCAATGGCGCGTGTCCGAGCGCGGCTTGAGCGGCAGCTACGTCGAGGTCACGTCGGGAGACGACTATCGCGCCGTGCTGACGCTTGGCCCGCTCGTGAGCATGACCGGGCGCTGGCACGGTCAGAGCTGGCGCCAGGACGAGAACGGCCTGACCGTGCTGCGCCAAGACATCCATCAAAAGACCGCGATCAGCGAGAGCGCGATCGACTACGCGCTCGATCATCCGCTATCGCCCGGACGCGGCATCGACCTGGTGGGCGAGACCTCGGCGCCGGTGCACGCGTACGTCGTGCGCATCCATCCCGATGGCGGACGCCTCATCTGGCTGTTCTTCGATGCCGCCAGCGGCCTGATCGACCGCGAAGAGAGCGTGGTCGCCGAGCGGCGCACCGTGACCACCTACGACGATTTCAGGCCGATCGACGGCGAGATGCACGCCTGGCACCATCACATCAGCGACGGCCACGCGAACAACGATGAGGACTGGACGCTGGTGTCGCTGCACAACGACGTGCCCGTGGCCGCCGCCGATCTCGAGATCCCCGCCGACCGCCGCACGCTGGTCGAGTTCCCCGCAGGCGAGACCCAGGTCCGCTTGCCGGCACGAGTCGTCAACGGCCGCGTGATCGTGCGCTTGATCATCGCGGGGCGCGGCCTCGACTTTTTGCTCGATTCCGGCGCGGGCGACATCGCACTCGACTCCTCGATGGCCCAAGCGCTCCACCTCACCGCGTTCGGCAAGGTCACGCAGGAGATCGCCGGGCAATTCGACCGCTCGACGGCCATCGTGCCCGAGATCCGCATCGGCGATCTGCAGATGCACGACGTCATCGTCTCGACCATCCCGTTCCAATCGCAGCCGACGGCGGACATCAGGATCGTCGGTTTGCTCGGTTTCGATTTCTTCAAAGACGCCGTCGTGCGCATCGACTATGCGCACGGCACGGTCGACGCGTTCGCTCCGGCGAGCTTTGCGCCGCCGCCTGCCGCGGTTTCCCTGCCGGTCGCGTTGGACGACGGCGTGCCGCTGGTCAGCGTGCAGATCGGCGATGACGAAGGCGATCATTTCATCCTCGACACCGGCTCGGTGTTCACCATCATCTTCTCGGGCTTCGCGGCCGATCACCCGGATGCGGTCGCCGATCAGGGCGGCGGCTTGGCCGAGCGCCGCGAGTATCCGACGTTGGCGCAGGGCATCGGCGGCCAGGTCCTGCTCGTGCCGACGGAGATCAAGGCGTTGCGGTTCGCCGGCACGCAGTTCGACTATCCCCAGGTCTACGTGACGCATGCGGCGCGCGCGCTGGAGCGCGAGGACGAAGATGGATTGATCGGAGCGCCGACGCTGCAGCGCTTCGTCGTGTACTTCGACTACGCGCGCCAGCGCGTCGAACTCATCAGCAACGGCTGACGCAAAGGAGCGATCATGGCCTCACGCACGCTCGTGCGCGCAAAACTTCTCTTGACCGCCGCCGGCGCCAAGGGAATCGCCAACGGAGCGGTGCTCGTCGAAGATGGGCGCATCATCGCCGTCGGGACGCGCAGTGCCCTCGAGCGCCGAGCCAAAGGCGCGGTGGTCATCGACGCCGGCGCGCGCACCGTGATGCCCGGCATGATCAACTTGCACGCCCACCTCGACTCTGAATGCGGAGCTGATTTCCTCACCGCTGCGTTGTTGATCAGCGAGGCCAATGCCGTGATGACCTGCGTCGACAGCGCGCGCCGCACGCTGCACGCCGGCGTCACGACGGTACGGGATCTGGGCACCAAGTACGCCGCGGCGATCGCGGTGCGCGACGCCGTGCGCAAGGGCTGGGTGACCGGTCCGCGGATCCTCAGTGCGGGCGTCGTGGTCTGCATGACCGGCGGGCACGGCTGGTTCATCGCCGACGAGACCGACGGGCCCGACGAGATGCGCAAGACCGTGCGGCGCAACCTCAAGCGCGGCGCGGATTGCATCAAAGTCATCGCTACCGGCGGCGTGCTCTCACCGGGCGTCGAGGTGGGCAGCTCGCAACTCGACCCGGACGAGCTCGAAGTCGCGGTGCGAGAGGCGCACAAGGCCGACCGGCGCGTCGCCGCGCACGCGATCGGGAATCAGGGCATCAAGAACGCGCTGCGCGCCGGCGTCGATACGATCGAACACGGCTGCTATCTCGACGATGAAGCGATCAAACTTTTCAAGAAGACCGGGGCAGCGTACGTTCCCACGCTGTGCGCCCCGCATTTCTTGCACGAGCACTTGGCCGAGGTGCCGGACTATGCGCGCCGCAAGACCGAGCAGGTCTACGAGGCGCACCGCGCCAGTTTCAAGCGCGCGCTGCGAGCCGGGGTGACGATCGCCGCCGGCACCGACGCGGGCACGCCGTTCAACCGCCACGAGCTGTACGCCACTGAATTGGCACTGATGGTCGCGCTGGGCATGAGCACCGAGCAGGCGTTGTACGCCGCCACCGAGGGTGCGGCGGCCGCCGCTGGCCTCTCTGCTGAGACGGGCGCGCTGGAAGAAGGGAAGTCAGCCGATCTGATCTTCGTCGAGGGCGATCCGCGCAAGGACATCAAAGCGACCTCGCGCGTGCGCGGCGTGATGACGCGCGGCGCCTTCACGGCGGTGGCATAGATGCAGGGACCGCGACGGTCGAATAAATTCGACCCCTCCATCATCGTCTGCGCGGTGGTCGCGCTCGTGCTCTGCGGCTGCACCAAGATTTCGAGCAGCGTCGGCCCCGCGGGCGCGCACCCATGGACGCATCACGGCGTGTTGCGAGTCGGGTCGTACGAAGAGCTCGACAACCTCAATCCCGTGCTGTCGACCGAACTGTTCGTCACCGACGTCTGCCAGCTGCTCTATTCGGGGCTCATCGACTACAATGATCGCGGCGAGCCGATCCCCGACGTCGCCCTGGTCGTGCCGTCGCAGGCCAACGGCGGCGTCTCTGCCGACGGCAAGACGATCACGTATCACTTGCGCCACGGCGTGATGTTTTCAGATGGCGTGCCGCTGACGTCCGCAGACGTCAAGTTCACGTGGCAGCAGATCGTCAATCCGGACAACGCCGCCTCCTCGAGATATCCCTACGATCAGATCGCATCGCTCGACACGCCCGACCCGTACACGGTCATCGTGCATCTCAAAGGGCCGCTCTCGCCGTTCGTCGGCTACTTCATGCGCAACGGCACCTTGGGTTCGATCCTCCCGAAGCATCTGCTCGACAAGTATCCGAGCCTCAATCGCATCGGCTTCAACATCGCGCCGGTTGGCAGCGGGCCCTTCGTCGTGGGGCACTATCAGCCGGGCGTCGAGCTGTTCCTCAACGCCAATCCTCGCTATTGGCGCGGACCGCCGAAGCTGCGCACGATCGAGTACCACATCATCCCCAACCAGAACACGCTGCTCACGCAGGTCGGCACGCACGAGATCGATTTCTACTTCGACGCGCCTGAGGTGCAATACGCGCTGCTCAAAGCGGTGCCCGGCGTGCGCGTGACCGCGCGTCCGAACCAGAGCTTCGAGCACGTCAGTTTCAACTGCGGACGACCGCCGCTCGACGACGTGCGCATGCGCCAGGCCATCGCATACTCGATCGATTGGAACAAGCTGTGGCGCGACGTCTACCTCGGCCTCGGCGTGGCCGGTATGGCTGACATCGCGCCGACTTCATGGGCGTACGATCCCCGCGTGACGGCATATCCGTACGATCCCGGTCGTGCGCGCGCGCTCTTCGCCGCCGCCGGCTGGAAGCCGGGTGCGGACGGCATGCTCGTCAAGGACGGACAGCCGCTGCAATTGACCATCACGACCGTGGCGGGCGTGTCGTCGCGCGAAAAGGCCGAGGCGTACATCCAACAGGACCTGCGGCACGCCGGCATCGACCTCAGCGTCAAGAACGATCACGCCAACATGCTGTTCGCGACGTACGGGGCGAACGGAACGTTCGCGCGCGGCCGTTTCGATATCGGGCTGTACGCCTGGAGCTACACGATCCCTGAACCGGACGACACGCTGACGCTCGGGCCGGATCAAGTGCCGCCGGATGGGCAGAACTACACGTTTTGCAAAGACGCGCTGATCGGACAATATCAGAAGGCGGCGCGCACGACCTACGATCGAGCGCTGCGCCGCGCATACCTCTTCAAACTGCAACGGCGCGAGTATGAAGTCGTGCCGCGGCACACGATCCTGTGGCGCGCCAACATCGACGCGATCAACGCCGACATGAAGAACTTCAAACCGGCGCCGGCGGTCAGTGACTTCTGGAACGCCTGGGAGTGGGATATCTGAGCAGCGCCGGCTAGACGGCCAGCGCGAGCTTGCCCTGCACTTCGCCCGCGGCCATGCGCTCGAACGCCTTGATGCCCTGCTCGAGCGGGAATTCGTCCTCGATGACCGGTTTGATGCCGGCCAGTTCGACAAAGCGGAGCAGGGCTGCGAACTCACCCGGCGTGCCCATGCTCGAGCCGGCGATCGTGATCTGGCGCCAGAACACGCGCGACAGATCCGCCGGTGGATTCGGACCCCCGGTCGCGCCGGCGACGACGACGGTCCCGCCTTGGCGCACGGCGCGCAGCGAGGTGCCCCAGGTCGGCTCGCCGACGGACTCCATGACCGCGTCGACGCCGTCGCCGCCGGTCAGCTTGAAGATCGCCTTCGCCGCATCTTTGCCCGCGAGCACGCCATCGTTCGCGCCGTGCTGCGTCGCGAACTCGAGCTTTGCTGCGCTGCGTGACGACGCGATGACGCGGATGCCCGCCTGGCGGGCGAGCTGGATCGCCGCCGTCGCGAGACCGCCGCCCGCGCCTTGCACGAGCGCGGTGTCGCCGGGCCGCAGATGCGCCTTGGTGAACAGCATGCGGTACGCGGTCAGGTACGTCACTCCCAGCGCCGCGGTCTGCGCGAACGACAGATCCTTCGGCTTAGGGAGCACCGCGGAGACCGGCACGATCGCGTAGTCGGCGAACGATCCCTCGCGGTCGCCGTCGCTGAGCATCGTGAACGAACGGCACAGCATGAAATCACCGCTCAGGCAGCCGCGGCACTGGCCGCACGAGCGCACGGGATAGACCGCGACCTCCGCGCCCACCGGCGGCGCGCCCTCGGGCGGCTGGCCGCCGTACGCGTCGACGGTGCCCGCGGCGTCGCAGCCGAGGATGCGCGGCGGCGTGATCGGGTAGCCCACGACGCCGCGCAGCGTCCAGTAATCGTGATGGTTCAGCGTCGCCGCGCGGACTCTGACGCGCACCTCGCCGGGACCGGGCTGCGGCGTGGGCCGCTCGCCGTATTCGAGATTGGCTAGCGGCGTGTCGCCGCCGAGCTTGGAGGCATACAGGGCTCGCATCGTCCTAGTCCGACCTCCGTTGCGCGTACATCACATTCGTCGGATACGCGCACGTCGGCATCGGTTCGCCTACGCGCGCGAGCGTTCGCGTGTCGAAGACGTCGACGACGTCGTCGTGAGCGCTGGGGACATATAGCCGGCGCGCGCTCTCATCGAGGCGCGGCGTCCACGGCCACTTGCCCGTCGGCAACGTCGCGATGCGTTTCATCGACGGAAGCGAGAAGACGGCGACGTCGGCGTCGCCTTCGTCCGTCACGAAGACCCGGCCCGCCGCCGGGTCCACCGCAACGCCGATCGGCAGCGCGTCTTTCGACCCCGTGGTGATCGCCTCGCCGACGCGGTGCAGCGCCGGCAGCGCGAAGACCTCGAGGCCGGGGTGCGAGTGCGCGCCGCTGACCGTCGGGGTGTCGTTGTCGGTCACGAATAACCAGCCGCGCGAGGCGTCGAGCGCGATGCCGAACGGCCGCGTGCCCGTCGCCGTGCGACCGGTCGCGTGCGCTTCGCCATGCCCATCGAACGCGTAGCGGATCAGCTCGTCGCTGTTGACGTTGGTGACGTCGAACGTGCGGCCGCCCGGCTCGGCGACGATGCCTTCGGGCGTCTCGCCGGCCGCCGCCGAAGACACCAGCACCGGCCTGCCGTCGTGCGCGATGCTGAAGATGAACACGCCCGGCGCGCCCTTGGACGCATTGTTGTCGGTGGCGGCGAAATAGCCGCCCGCCAGCTCGGCCGCGCCGGAGAAGCGCGAGCCGTGCATCGGTTCGGAGATGTGCGCCGTCATCGTGGCAAGATCGACCGCCATGACGCGCTCCTTCGCCGCGACGAAGGCGATGCGGCGCTGTGCATCGACAGCGACGCCCGCCGCATCATCGGGGGCGCTCAGCACGCCGGCGCGTTGCCACGAATCTAGGTCGCGCACGTCGAGACCGTTGCCCTCGTAACACGCGATGAGCAGCAGCGGCACGTCGCCGGGCGCCCCGGTCACGTGCACGTGCGTGGCGGCGGAGACGCCGTCGACGCGTGCGACCACGATCGCGCTATCCCCGCTGTGGCGGCTTGCCGTGTACACGCCGTTCGCATCGACGCTTCCCGGCCCGACGACGCTCCATTGGACGTGCTGCTTGCCGTCGCCGCCGATCTGATGCGCTGAGAACGCGATCGACGATCCCGCGAATACCGCCGCATCGAGCGGCACCAGCTCAACGCGCGCCGGCAACGCGAGTCGGCGCTCGTGGAGGACGTAGCCGGTGATGCCCGCGCTCAAGACGATGGCGACCGCGATGATCGCGATCAACGCTCCGGGTTTCAGCGCAGCAGTCCGACGACGCAAAACGCGATGCCTATCGCACCACCGATGATGCCGACGATGAACAGCGGCGAACGCTTGACGATCGCCGCGATCGAAGCCAGCACGATCGAGACTTGAAAAAGCGCGGTGGCGACGTCCATGTCGAGCTTCTTGGCTTCCGCCTTATCCATTTTCGTCAGCGTGGCGGTGCGCTCGTCCTCGAGCGCCCGTGCCTCGACGCTCAGCGGCGTCTGCCGGTTGCGATATTTGATCTCGTCCTCGTGCAGCTGTTGCCGCACCTTCGCATTCGGCGCGAGCGCCTCGGCGCCGACGTCGATGTGGGCTTTCAGGCTGTCCGCTTCGTACTCGTTCCACAGATCGGCGGCTTGGGTCTGGGCGAGCACCGCTTGGCTGCCCGATGACAGCATGGCCTCGGCCAGCCGGTTGCCGACCAAACTCGATAGACCGGCGCATACCGCCAGCACCGCAGCGGTGACCGGCACGTAACGCAAAAAGGGGTCGGAGGTGCCTTCGACATGCTCCTGCGCCGCGCGGGCATGTTCGAGACCCTCATGGGCCAAATAGTCTGGCACGGCGCGCTGGTTTTCGGGCTTGGAAGGCGGGGGCCTTTCCGTGACCGGAAACACGCCGCGTTCTGCCGATACTCAATATAATCGTGGTGGGGTACCCTTTCGCCCGACGAGGTCAAACGCGAGCCATGAACGCCGCCCTTCGCATCTCTTTCGCCCTCTGCTGCGCTGCGCTGTTCGCGCTGCCGGCGTTGGCCGATCAAAAGCTGGCCGTCGCGCCTGCCGACGAGTATTTCGGCAGGCAGAAGATCAGCACGCTGGGCATAGACAACCTGATCCGAGACACCGAACAGCGCGAGAACTTCGACCCGTCGCTTGCCTCCCGTCTGATCGGCGCGCTGTCAGCGGCCGAAGACGCGATGGAGGACTGGGCGGCGAAATATCCGCACGACTCGTGGATCCCCAAACGCGCTTACGAGATGTCTCACCTCTTCTGGCGGATGCACACGCCAGAGGCTAACGCGATGGCCGACCGCTGCCGCAACCTGCTGTTCAAGCAGTTCCCCAAGACGAAATATGCGGTCTTGGCGCACGTGGAGACGCCGACGATGGTCGCTCCGGATCCGGCCGTCGATCCGCCGGCAGGACAAAGCCAGGCGCCCGCGGCGAGCGGCGCAAGCAACCAGTAACGGGCGCAAGCAACCAATAACGGGAGGCCGCCGCAAGCGGCTTTGAGAAGCGCGGTCGGGCATGCACGCGCTCCGCGCCGCCGCCCTCGCGGCCATCTTTTTGCTCTCCCTGTACGTCCCCGCGCCAGCTACAGCCGCTCCGCTCGACAGCGGGTCGTGGCTGGTGGTGCCGGTGGCCGCGCCGCGCCTGACGTCCTCTCGCCAAGCGCCTGCGGACGAGTATTTCGGACCCGAACGGCTTAGCAATCTTGGGGTGCGCAACGCGATCCGCGACATGGACCTGGAAGGCACGTCTCCCCTGGCGCTGCCGATGCAGCGCTCGCGCATGACGGCGGTCGAAGACGCGCTGGCGATCTGGGCCGACCGTTATCCCTCGGACACGTGGCTGCCCGGCGCCGTGCTGGACTACGCGAAGTTCTTGCAGAGCAAACAGCAGGCGTTCACCGACGACCTGGCGCTCGGCTATTTGATCTTCCTCGAGCTGCGTTATCCGGCGACCCGGAAGGGTTTTGAGGCGCGCGAGATGCTCGCAAGCTATCACCCGCTGCCGGCCTTCGACATGTCCGCCGCCGCCCTGCTCGATCCGCAGGCCAGTGTCGGCACGTCGCTCTACCCCAAGGTGCGGCGCTAGGAGCTCTCCTGGGCGCTAGATGACCGCGATGGAGCCGTCAGCGAAGCTGTAATACGCGGCTAGGATACGCAGCGTGTTCGCGCGCACGGCGTCGGCGATAATCGTCGATTCCTCGGGCAGGTCAGCGGCCACATAGCGCGCATTCGCGCGCACCGCCTGATCCAGTTGATCCGGCCCTTCCGGCACTTTTCGGATCGCCGGCGCGATGGCGTCGGTGAGCGTGGCGATGTGGCCCGGCGGCTTGCTGCCGCCCGCCAGGACGCCGAGCGTCGCATCGACGGCGCCGCAGCTCTCATGGCCGATGACCATGAGCAGCGGCGAGTGGAAGTGGCTCACCGCATACTCGATGCTGGCGATGCCGGCGGGCTCTGCGATGTTGCCGGCCACCCTGATGAGGAACAGGTCGCCGACTCGCTGATCGAAGACGATCTCCGCCGGCACGCGCGAATCCGAACAGCTCAAGACGATTGCGAACGGCATCTGGCCGCTGGCGGTCTCGAGCCTGCGGTTGTAGTTGTCGTTGCAGTTGATCGCCGAATCCGTCATATAGCGCCGATTGCCATCGGTCAGCCGTTTTAGCGCCTCGTCGGGCGTCAGTTGCGAGCCCGCCGCAGGGGCCGAGCGCGCCGGCTCGGCTGCGAGCAAGCCGCCGACCAGCGCGGCGCCGCCGGCGCGAAGGAAGCGGGCCCGGTTGGTGATGTCATGCATAATGCCGGTCCTTTCGAGGCGAAGAAAAAGAGCGCCTCCGCGGAGGCGCTCTTGTCTTGGAGGATCCAGCTCAGAACTTGAAGCCTAAGCCGGCGTAGTAGCCCGCGTGCGTGTGGCTGAACGTCGTCGCCGGATTCGGCGGGCACGTGCCGCCGTTGACGGCGCCTGCACCGCTGCAGGTGACGACGGTGACGGAGTTGCCATGTTGGTTGTCACCGCCCCAGCCAGCGTAGAGGTAGAACGGATTCGCGAACGTGTACTGCAGTCCGACGTCGTATTTCACGATGTTGTACTGCAGGCGATACACGTTGCCGAAGTTCGGACTGAACGCATCGCTCACCGTGTAGTTGCCCTGGTTCGACGGGAAGTCGAGCACAGAGCCGTAGTACGTCAGACCGCCCGGCTGATCCAGCCGCGGCAAGATCTCAAGACCGCCGCCCCAGCCATGCAGGTTCGGGAAGCCGGTGTTGTAGCTCTCTTGTCCGTAGGCGCCGAGGATGTACATGTTCGCCGGTTTCCAGATCTTATACTCGGCGCGGACATCGACGTTCGAATCGCGGCCTTTGAACGGGTTCGTGAAGCACTGGCCGCCATCGATCGTGTTGAAGATCGTCGTCGGAGTTCCAGCCGGTATCGCGCCCGGCCCCTGCTGGACGCCTGGCGTGCAGATCGGCTGACCCGTGACGGAAGCCGGCACGACGCCGTTGACCGTCGATTTGTAGCTGTCTTGGACCCAATCGATCTTGAAGGCCCAATCCGCGATCTCGTATGCGCCCGCTCCGACGTACGACTGGCCCACGCCGATGTCGCTCTGTCCGGCGGCGTACTCGTTGTACGTGCGGCCAGCGCGCAGCCCGGCTTGGATGAAGCCGCGGTGCACGATCGGTTTCGGCGTTGGTGTCGGTGTGGGAGCGAGCGTCGGAACCGGCGTCGGAACCGGCGTCGGCGGCGGCGTCGGAACCGGCGTCGGCGGGATATACCGCACGACGGTGATCCGGCGATCGCCTACCCACTGCACGTATGCGCCGAGCGCCTCAGACATGACGCGCACCGGCACGACGAGCACGCCCTTGTAGATCTCGGGCGGCACGTCGAGCGGACGCGACTCGCCGTTGATCACAGCTTCGCTCTTGCCGAGCGTCACTTGGACCGAGGCACCGGGCTTTTGCGCGGTGACGGTCTTGCTGGCGTTGTCAAAGCTGACGGTGGCGCCCATCTCTTCGAACATGCTGCGCAACGGAACCATGATGACGCCGTTCTTGACCAGCGCCGCAAGCGTGCGGTTCTGCTTCAAACGGCTCGGGTTCGCGTACACATGATGGTCGTTATACAAAATCGGGATCTCGCCCGACGGCGGCGAGCCGAAGTCAGCTGCGACCTGCATGCCGGACGTTGCCAAAGTTGCCGTTCCGGACGCGATCGTCGCATTGACCGCGGCAACGTTGACAGCCGAACCGTCAGCGAAGCTGGGTGCGATCCCCGCAGCGACAAACAATGCCGTTGCGAAGGCCGCGACGTGGAGTTTTCTCAACCTGTTACCCTCCTGGCGCGAAGTGAATAAAATCCTGACATTTATTTTGCTCCGCAGGTAACGATCGACCCGGCTCGTCTTGCCGCTTGTAACCCGTGAGCGGGAGACAGCGGGTCTCGCGTCCCCAAAAAAGCAACCCTCAACGGTACGGAAGCACTCGCACGAAGGCCGCATCAAAGGACCTTTCCCCTGCGGAACGGCAAGCCCTCCCGCAGTGCGGGTTTCCGCCGCAAGCCGGTCTGCGGATGCGGGACACTCGAAAAGACGCCGGCCGGCACAAAAAGACTCATCTTTTTTTCGCCGTCGCATCGCGGCGTTAGAAAACACCGAAGGCGGCGCAGATGACGCGCCGCCTTCGATCGTCATGGAGCGGTCGAGTTTACTCGACCGTGGCCATCCGCCTAGAAGCGGAATCCGAGGCCGACGTACGGACCCGAGTGGGTCTGGTTGATCGGCGCCGCGTTTTGCGCGACGTAGATGTCGCCATCCCAACCCGCGTACAGATAGACCGGGAAGGTCTTGCTGAACACGTAGTCAAGGCCGACGTCGTAGGACTGCAGGTGGTACTGCTGTCTGTAGGTCACGTTGAAGTTCGGGCTATTCGGGTCGTTGACCGTGTAATTCGCCGCCATGCTCGGATAGTAGAAGTACGATCCGTGCAGCGTGAACGTATTGTTGAGGTCCGGCAGCTTCTCGAGGCCGAACCCGAAGCCGTTGAGCTTGGGATAGCCGTAGTTGGTCGCGGCACCCGCATACGCAGCGCCGATGTAGACACGCGGATTGAAGATCTTGTACTCCAAGCGTACCTGAGCGAGCGTTTGGCGGGCGTTGAACGGTGGCACGTAGCACTGGCCGCCGTCGATCGTGTTGAAGTACGTCGCGGGGCCGCCCGGGGTCGCCGGGTTGGGCGAGAGCGACGGGTCGCACACGGTCACCGGCGTCGGAATCACGCCGTTGGTCGTCGAGGTGTACTGATCGCTGCTGAGTTGAGCCTTGATCGCGAACGGATCGAACAGCAACGCGCCTGAGTACTGGTAGCTGCCCGTCGTCGTCGCTTGCGCGGCGAACTCGTTGGAAACGCGGTGGAAGACGTACGCGCCCTGCACGAAGCCGAGATAGCTCGGTGCGGCCGGAGCAGGCGTCGGCGTCGCGGTGGGAGCCGGCGTCGGGACCGGGGTCGGCGGCGGCGTGGGCGGCGGCGTCGGCACCGGCGTCGGCGGGATATAACGCACGACGGTGATACGACGGTCGGGCACCCATTGGACATATGCGCCTAGCGCTTCGGACATCACGCGCACGGGCACGACGAGCGCACCCTTGTACATCTCAGGCGGCACGTCGAGCGGACGCGACTCGCCGTTGATGACGGCTTCGGTCTTGCCGAGCGTCACCTGCACGGAAGCGCCTTCCTTGCTGGCCGTGGCGGTTTTGCTGGCCGCATCCCATGCAACCGTGGCGCCCATCGCTTCGAACATGCTGCGCAGGGGCACGAGGATCACGCCGTTCTTCACGAGGGCGGCGAGGGTGCGGTTCTGCTTGAGCTCGCTGGGGTTGGCATAGACGTGGTGATCGTTATAAAGGATGGGAATCTCGCCGGACGGCGGCGAGCCGAAATTCATGGAGCCCATCGAATCGGCCACCACTTGCGGGGCAACCAGTTGATCGGTGCCCTGCGCCAGGGTCGGCGCTGTCGCGATCAGCATGCCGGCCGCTGCCAGCGCTGCCACCGCGAAACTAGTGTAAACTCTCTTCAAGTCCTGTCCTCCTAAAGTGGTGTCCTCTAAATGGTCGGGGCGTGATCCCGGCTCGTCGCGTGACTGAAAAGCGAGCATACGGGTCCGGACCCCCCATACAATAAAGCGTTTACCCAATCCGCGCGCTCTTTCCCGCCTTCTGGCACAAGCATGCATGCAGCCAAGCGCTTCTATAAGACGTTTCGCGCACAGGCGGACAGCCCGCTCCGCAAGGCGAAACGCGTCCCGCTATGCCCGACGTAACCGTCCGCGTGACCCTGCTGGAGAAGTCCCCATCGCCCACCGCGATGACGGCCACCGCTGCGCGTACGTGCTACTCAGCAAACGCCCCGGATGCGATCGTCGAGCGCTGGCGCAGCAAACCTCAAGACATGATTAAGACCGTCGACCGCGTGCGCTCGGCCGGCCATCACTCAACCCTCGAGCACAACATCTACGTGTTCGGAGTCACCGGATTGTCGCGCGCCGCGACGCATCAGCTCGTGCGCCACCGGCATCTGCAGTTCGATCAGCAAAGCCAGCGTTATCTGGCGTTCAAGAACGCCGAGTTCCCGTACGTGAAGCCGAAGAAGATCGCATCGCTGCCGGATGTGTCCGACAGATTCGATCAGCTCATGGGCGAGATCGGCGCGTTGTATCAGACGATGCTCGACGCCGGCATACCGGGCGAAGACGCGCGCTTCATCCTTCCCAACGCGACCGCAAGCCAACTCGTCGTGTCGGGCAACGCGCGCGCGTGGTACGAGTTCTTGACGTTGCGCACGTGCAACATGGCGCAGTGGGAGATCCGCGAGATGTCGTTCCAAGTGCTGCGCATCCTCAAACGCGAAGATCCCGAGCTGTTCAAAGATGCCGGTGCGACCTGCGTGCGCGGCTATTGCCACGAGCCGGACGGGCCGAACTGCCCGCGCTACATCGCGGTGGTCAAAGCGCAGATCAAGGATGCGCAAGCGGCGGGCGAGTGGCTCGCATCAAAGGCGAAAAAGAACGGCGCCGCGTAGCCGATCGACGGTCGAATAAATTCGACCGCTACAGGATCTTTTGGAGGTCGGCGTCGAGCATCGCGGCGTCCATCTCGCCGACGTGCACCGCGCGCAGTACCCCTTGCCGATCGATGAACAGCGACATTGGTATCGCTTGGCCGCCATACTCGTCGATCGCCGCGCCACCGTCGATGACCGTCGGGTACGTCACGCCATGCGCGGCCACGAACGCGCGCACTTGCGACGCGTCCTCCTGCTGATCGGCGCCGAGCACTTGAAGGTCGCGTGCATGCAGTTGGACGTAGCGCGACTGGATCAAAGAAAGCTCAGCTTTGCACGGCACGCACCAGGTGGCGAAGAAATTGACCAGCAGCGGCTTGCCGAAGTAGTCGTGCAGCGAGGTCTTCGCTCCGGCGAGCGTGACGAAGCGCGTGTCCGGTGCAGGCAAGCCTATCCTCGCGCTGCCGTACGCGACGCCCGCACTGCCGTTCCAGCGCTGGACGTCGATGGCGAACAGCGCCGCCGCGCCGCAGAACAGCATGATGACGGCCGCCCAGCCGAGACGCAGGCGAAGCTCCGTGCTCATGACATTCACATTCAACGCGGTGTATGCTGTTCCCATTCGTGTCCTCCGCGCGCATCGCGCGCGAACTGTTTGGATTCTCGATTGTTGTGAATATGAAGGACTCGCGCCGCCGGCGCCGGAAGCGCCGCCGCCGATGGACACATCCAAACGTAGCAACGGCTCGCGCGGCAACGGCGTCCGATCCTGCGGAGCGCAGGCCTGGCAGCTCATGATCGAGATCTTCCAGTCGCAGCGCCACCACTTCGAGCGCGCAGCGGCCGAGTTCGACCTGACCAAGCAGCAGGCGCACGCCCTGTACGTGCTCAGCCAAGAGGGACCGCGTTCGATGCGCGAGCTGGCGGAGACGCTGGCGTGCGACGCCTCGAGCGTCACCGGCCTGGTCGACCGCCTCGAAGCCCGAGGCCTGGTGAGCCGCCACAGCGTGCCGAACGACCGGCGCATGCGCATGCTGGCGGTCACCGCCGCCGGCGCCCGCCTCCACCAACGCTATCGGATCATGGTGGCCAATCCGCCGCCCGCCATCGCTCATTTGCCCGAAGAGCTGCAGCGCGGCCTGCGCGACGTCCTCACGCGCGTGGCCGACGCCAGCCGCTTCCATGTATCGCCAGATGCGAAACACTGAGCCGCCCGGCGCAGTAGCGATGCATAGAGCTGCAGGCTTAGGAAATGGTGGAGGAATGAGTACCAGACTTGGTCGTTTGATCAATGGTTCGATGGTGCGCATCGCGGCGGCGGGCATGATCGCGGCCATCGCGTTCGGTCTAAACGCGTGCGCCAAGCAGGCGCCTAAAAAAGTGCAGGGCGTGCCCGTCACCGTGCAGGTGGCCTCGCGCGGCGACCTCACCGCGACGTTCACTTTGACCGGCGTCGTCGCACCGCGCCAGCAAGCGGTTTTGTCTTCGGTCGCGTCGGGTAATGTGAAGGACGTGTATGTCGCGCTGGGCGAGCGCGTCCGCGCTGGACAGCTGCTGGTGAAGATCGACGACAGCACGCTGCAGGCGCAAGCCGCGCAGGCCGCCGCCAAACTGCAGAGCGTGCGCGCAAACGACGTCGGCGGCTCCGCGACCGCACAAGCCAACCTGGTCTCGGCTCGCGTCGCCGCGCAGAACGCTGACGCGAATCTGACGCGCAACCAGGTGCTCTTCAAGCAGGGCTATGTCTCCAAGACCACGCTCGATCAGGCGCAGAGCGAAGCCGCATCGGCCGACGCGGCGTTGCGTGCTGCCCAAGTGACCGAGCAGAACGCGAACTTGCAATCGGGCGGCAGCTCCGCGCTCGCCGATATCAGCACGGCGCAAGCCGCGCTCGACGCGATCAACACGCAGATCGCGCAGACGAATGTCACGGCGCCGTTCGACGGCATCGTCACCGCGCGCAGCGTCGACAAAGGCGCGCTCGCAAGCCCCGGCACGCCGCTCGTGACCGTTTCGCAGCTCGATCCGGTGTGGATCAACGTCGGCATCCCGGATGACGATCTGGCGTACGTGCATGCCGGCACGCCCGTCACCGTCACCGTCGACACGCTGCCGGGTCGGACCTGGCACGCGAAGGTCGACGTCGTCAACGCCGCGGCTTCTTCGGGCACGTTGAGCTACTTGACGCACATCGTCGTGCCAAACGATGATTACACGCTGCGCGCCGGGATGGTGGCGAACGGGAACTTCCAGCAAGCCACGCACCGCAACGTCGTCATCTTGCCGCGCAATGCCATCTATCAGACGGAGACCGGCAATGCTGTCTACGTCGTCGTCGACGGCAAGGCCAAGTCGGTGACGGTGACGACCGGCCTGCAGACGGCGGACAAGGTCGAGGTGACAGGAATCCAGCCCGGCACCCAGGTCATCACGGAGCGCCCGGACGCGTTGCAGGACGGGTCGGTCGTCAGCGTGGTAGGTTCCCCCGATGGCCCAACGCCAGCATCACCCCGTACGTCTCAATAAGGAAACCGTATGACCCGATTTTTTGCGATTGTGATCTGCGCCGTCGCGCTTGCGGCGGCGTCGCCGTCGCTCGCCGCGGTCTCGGCGCATCCCACGCCGACGCCGTCACCGACACCGATACCCGCACCGGCGACGGCAGGCACACCGATCCCGCTCGGTATCCCTACCAATCTTGAGACGTACCCGCCCGACACGTCCGGCAAATACGGCATTCCGAATACGAGCTCGCCCGTGCCGCTGTCGTTGTACGACGCCAAGATGATCGCCGTCAAGCAGTCGCCGCAGCTGGCGCTCGCGCGCGCAGCGGCCAACCTCGCCGGCGCGCAGCTCGAGACCGCCAACAGTGCGGCCTTTCCGAATGTGTCGGGGAACGCCGACGTCAGCCGCAACAAGGGCCAGTTGCGCTCTGGCACCACCATCGGCGCCGTGACTCCGAGCATCTTCACCTCTAGCAGCGCGGCGCTCACGATCAATCAGCTGATCTTCGATGGCGGGGCCACGTACGCGCGCATCAGCCAGGCCAGATTTAGTCGCGACGCGGCGGAGTTGAGCGAGCTGCGCGAAGTGGACACCGTCCTGTTCAACGTCGCATCCTTCTACTATGCGGCGCTGCAGGCGCGCTACACGTATCAAGTCGCGGTCGCGAACACGAAGCTCGCGCAAGTGCAAGAGCAATTGGTGGAAGCGCAGTATCGTGCGGGCGTCGCCTCGCATGCCGACGTGCTCACCGCGCAGCTGCCCGTCGCGCAAGCGCAGCTCGCGGAAGCACAAGCCGCCAACGGCGAACAATCGGAGATCGCGTCGCTGCTCAACGCGATGGGACTCTCATCGGACTCGCCGGTCACGCTGTCGGAGTCGTTCGAACAGACCGCTCCCGCTCTGCCCGCATATGCGACGGTCGAAGCGACCGCGCTCGCCCGGCGCACGGATCTGCAATCGGCGAATGCCGCGCTGACGGCGGCCGAGCGTGGCCTGCGTGCAGCGCGCGCCGGCCGCTATCCGATCATCACGGCGAATGGCAGCCTTGGGTCGGCCACGTCGGGTGTGGACAGCTCGGGCCACGTGGTGACCAACGGCGGCAGTTGGACGAGCACCTACTCGTTCGGCTTGAGCGCGACCATGCCGCTGTACGACAGCGGGCTCACCAACGGCCAGATCGCGTCGGCAGAAGCGAACACCGAAACGGCGCAAGCCGATCTGCTCTCGACGCAGCTCTCTGTGTCGCTCACCGTGCGGCAAGCATATCTGTCGGCGCAGACGGCGCTCGCCGGCGTCACCTCCGCGCAGGTCGAACTCTCTCAGGCGCAGACCGTGCTCGACGTCACCAGCGCGCAGTACAAGGCCGGTGTGACGACCTTGCCGCTGCTGCTCAACGCGGAGACCGGACTCACCAAAGCGCGCGGCGACTACGTGAACGCGCTCTTCGCCTTGTACACCGCGCAGCAGAACCTGTACTTCGCGGAAGGCATCATCGCGAATAGATAAGAACCGAGCATGCATGCAGCCGTCGCTCCGCCGCGCTTGTCTACTCGCCGCGTGCGTGCTCGTTTCCGTCGCCGGACTGGCCGCCTGCCAACAGCATAGCAACTCGCCTGTCGTCAACATCGCCATCGTCGGGAGCCGCGGTGAGAACTCGTTCAAACCCGGCAACATCTCGGTCAATTTGGGGACGGTCGTCACATGGACAAACGAGGATTCGCAGCCGCACTCGGTCACCTCGCCCGGCGCTTTCGACTCGGGCATGATCGCGCCCAACGGCGGGCGCTGGACGTGGGTCGCCGCAATGCAGGGCACGTTCCCCTATGCGAGCATCACCGATCAGTCGATGAAGGGCAGCATTACGGTGGTGGTGCCACCACCCTCGGGAGGCGTCAACCAATAACGCGTCTGTTCCACGCGCTCGCGCTCGCTTTCACGGCGGGCGTACTTGTCGTTGCGTCGGGCTGCAGCAAAGTCCAACAGAGCACCAATACGCCGGCAGCCAGTACCACGATTCCCGGCACGCTGCGCTACGCCGAGATCGAAGAACCGACGAACATGAACCCGCTGCTCACGCTCACCGCGACGAGCATCGACCTCTACATGTTCATGTACGGATTCTTCTTCAATCTCGACGACAAGATGCATTGGGTGCCGGAGCTGGCGACCGAAGTGCCCACCTACGAGAACGGCGGCATCAGCAAAGATGGACTGACGCTGACCTATCATCTGCGCAAAGGCGTCAAGTGGCACGACGGCGTGCCCTTCACCTCGCACGACGTCGTGTTCACCGTGCACGCCATCCAGAATCCGGCCAACAATCTCGTGACGCGCGAAGGTTGGGATCGAATCGCCAGCGTCGAAGCACCCGACGACTACACCGTCGTCTTCCATCTCAAGAAGATCTATGCGTCCGCGGTCGCGACATACTTCGCCGAAAGCGGCAACTACCCGGTCCTGCCGGCGCACATCCTCGAGAAGTACCCGGATCTCAACCAAGTGCCGTTCAACACGCAGCCGGTCGGCACCGGCCCCTTCAAGTTCGTCAAGTGGGTGCACGGCGATCACATCGAGCTCGAGGCGAATCCCGACTACTGGCGCGGCGCGCCCAAGCTCAAACGCATCATCGAGCGCTTCATCCCCACCGAGAACACGATTCTCACGCAGATGCGCACGCACGAGCTCGACGCGTGGTTCCGCGCCGGGTCGAATCTTTATCCGGAGATCCAGGGACTGCCCGCGCTCGGTTACCGGGTGCAGCTGGAGCCTTCGATGCTCTTCGCGCATATCGATCTCAACCAGAAGAATGCGCTGTTCGACGATCCCAAGGTGCGCCAGGCGATAGCCTACTCGATAGACCGAAAGAAGATCATCCACGACATCACGCACGACGTGCATGTGCCTGGGTACAGCGTCGAGGCCAACCTCTCGTGGGCGTATGAACCGGACGTCGCGCATTACGATTACGACCCGGCCAAGGCCGAGCAGTTGCTCGACGAAGCGGGCTGGAAGCCGGGCCCAGACGGCGTGCGCGAAAAAGACGGCCAGAAGCTCGCGTTCTCTCTCAACACCGTCGCCGGCGGCAAGAACGGCGAGGCGACCGAGACTTTGGTGCAGCAGGACCTACGCGCGGTCGGCATCGACGCCTCGATCAAGAACTATCCCGCAGCGCTGTTCTTCGCCCCGTACCAGCAAAACGGCATCTTGACGCGCGGCAACTACGACGCGGCATTTTTCTCGTGGGTCGCGGGCGTCGATCCGGACAATGAGTCGCTGTACGCGAGCTACGAGATCCCGCCGGCCGGGCAGAACAACTTGTACTTGGTCGATCCGCTGATCGACCAGGCGGAGAAAGCGGCGCTCTCGACCTACGACCAGAACGTGCGCAAGAAGTACTACTCGGTGATTCAAAAGGAGCTAGCGGAACAGGCGTATACGATTGTCATGTACTATTCACGCCAGGTCTTCGTCACGTCGACGAACTTCTTGAACTTCGTACCCGCGCCCGCGACGACCAGCAATTGGAACACGTGGGAATGGGAGATGAAGTAGCCAAGCGGACCCAGGCGTTGGCGTGTGCCGCGATCGCGGCGCTGCTGGTCAACGGCTGCAGCAAGATATCCCAAAGCACGAACGCTCCCGCGCGCTCGCAGACCATTCCGGGCACGCTGCGCTACGCCGACATCGAAGAGCCCATTTCCATGAATCCGCTGCTGCGGCTGGTGGCCGTCGGCACGGACATGGACATGTTCATCTTCGGATTCTTTTTCAATCTCGACGACAAGATGCGTTTCGTGCCCGAACTCGCGACGCAAGTGCCGACCTACGCGAACGGCGGCATCAGCAAGGATGGGCTGACGCTCACCTATCACCTCCGCCAGGGCGTGAGGTGGCACGACGGCGCGCCGTTCACCGCGCACGACGTGGTCTTCACCGTCCACGCGATCCTCAATCCGGCGAACAACGTGCAGACGCGCCGGGGTTGGGATCACATCGCAAGCGTCGAGGCGGTGGATGAACACACCGTGCGCATCCATCTCACGAGCATCTATGCGCCTGCGGTCGCGACGTATTTCTGCGAGAGCGGGCTGTACCCGGTGCTGCCCGCGCACATCCTCGAGAAGTATCCAGACGTCAACCGGGTGCCGTTCAACACCGATCCGATCGGCACGGGGCCGTTCAAGTTCGTCAAATGGGTCCATGCCGACCACGTCGAGCTTGAGGCCAACCCCGACTACTGGCGCGGTCCGCCCAAGCTCAAGCGCATCATCTACAAAGTGATCCCGGCAGAGACGACCATCCTGACGCAACTGCGCACGCACGAGATCGATGCGTGGTTCCGCGCGCCTTCAGGACTCTATCCGCAGATCCGCGACCTCCCCGCGGACGGTTTCCGCGTCCAGCTCGCACCTGCGCTGGTGTATTCGCACCTCGACCTGAACCAGAAGAACCCGCTGTTCCAAGACCTGCGCGTGCGCCAGGCGCTCGCGCATGCGATCGACCGCCAGAAGATCATCCACGATGTCACGTATGATGTCCACATCGCGGCATACTCGGATCTGCCGTCATTCTCGTGGGCGTACGAGCCGAATGTGGTGCATTACGATTACGATCCCGCGCAGGCCGAGGCGCTGCTCGATGCGGCGGGCTGGAAACCCGGGCCCGACGGCGTGCGTGTGAAGGACGGCCAGCGCCTGGCGTTCGACCTGGCTGCCGCGACAGGCAACAAGACCGGCGAGGCGGTCGAACAGATCCTGCAAGAGGATTTCCGGCGCGTCGGCGCCGAGGCATCCATCAAGAACTATCCGACCGCGCTGTATTTCGACAGTTATCAGCGCGGCGGCATCCTGCTCGCGGGCAAATACGATGCCGCGTGGTACTCGTGGGTCGCGGGCGTGGACCCGGGCGATGACGAGCCGATCTACACCACCCACGGCATCCCGCCGGCGGGGCAGAACTCGCTGTATTGGTCAGACCCGACGCTCGATGCCGCTGAGAACGGAGCGCTCTCGAGCTACGACCAGAAGGTGCGCAAAAAATATTACTCGATCATCCAAAAGGAGATCGCCGCGCAGTCGGCCACCATCATCGTATACTTCCAACGGCAGATCTTCGTCACGGCGGACGGCTTCGAGAATTTCAAGCCCGCGCCGGCGACGACGAGCAATTGGAACACCTGGGAATGGGAGATGAAATGAAACGGATCGCGTTGCGCTTAGCGGCTGCATTTGCCCTCGCCACGCTCGCCGGAGTTGCGCTTGCATCGTGCAGCAAGGTCTCGCAAAGCACCAGCGCGCCGACCGGCGGCGGCACGATACCTGGCGTGCTGCGCTACGCGGATATCCAGGAACCCGACTCGCTCAATCCGCTCATAACCACGCAAGCGACCGTGGCCGACCTCGAGTACATGGCGTTTTCGTTCTTCTTCAACTATGACGACAAGCTGAACTTCGTGCCCGAGCTGGCGCTCGAAGTCCCGACGCTCGCCAACGGCGACATCGCAAAAGACGGCCTGACGATCACCTATCACATGCGTCACGGCGTCAAGTGGCAAGACGGCGCGCCGCTCACCTCCAAAGATGTGGCGTTCACGTTCCACGCCATCATGAATCCCGCCAACAACGTGCAGGTGCGCACCGGCTACGACCAGATCAAATCGGTCGACACGCCCGACGACTACACCGTCGTCGTCCATATGAAGCGCGTGTTCTCGCCGATCATCGCGTACTTCATGTGCCAGCAGGGTGGGTTCCCCGTCGTGCCGGCGCATCTGCTCGCGCAATATCCCAACGTCAATCAGCTGCCGTATAATTCGCTGCCGATCGGCTCGGGGCCGTTTCGGATCACCGAGTGGCAGCACGGCGACCACATCACGCTCGTCGCCAACCCGGATTACTGGCGCGGTCCGCCCAAGCTTTCCAAGATCATCTTCAAGTTCGTCGCCAGCACGAACACCATCAAGGTCCTGCTGCAGACGCATGAGATCGACGCGTGGTTCCGCGCGTCCTCGGACCTCTACGATCAGCTCAAGACGATCCCCGGGTACCAGGTGCTGGTCTCCGATGAGAACTTGTTCGCGCACATCGACTTCAACGTGAAGGATCCGGTGGTGGGAGATCCCCGCGTGCGCAAGGCGGTCGAGTACGCGATGGACCGCCAAGACATGGCTCACACCCTCACCCACGACGTCGATCTGCCGGCGACGTCCGATATCGCGCCGTACAGCTGGGCCTATCCGCACGATCTGCCGTTCTACAACAACAATCCGGCCGCCGCGCGCGCATTGCTCGACGAGGCGGGCTGGACGGTCGGGCCCAATGGCATCCGCCAGAAGAACGGCAAGCCGCTGGAACTGCAGCTTTCGTACGTATCCGGCAACGTCTTGGGCGCAGAGGTCGCCACGGTGGTCCAGGAGCGGCTGCATGACGTGGGCATCGCCTTGAGTCAGAAGAGCTACCCGGCGCCGCTATATTTCGGACCGGCGCAGACGGGCGGTATCATCAACAGCGGCAAATTCCAGATGGCCTTTTTCGCCTGGGCGAGCGGCGTCGATCCAGACAACTCATCGATCTACGACTGCGATCAATTTCCGCCCGCCGGCCAGAACGATCTGTTTTGGTGCGATAAGAAACTTGACGATGCGGAGAAGGACACGCTCGGCACGTTCGACCAGGCTCGCCGAATCCAAGACTATTCAACCATCGAGCACGAGCTCATCGAACAAGTGCCGACGATCTTCGTGTTCCACGATCGCCGCATCGACGTGTTCAGCGACAACTTCAAGGGCTTCAAACCGTCGCCGGCCACCTCGGCGTATTGGAACACGTACGACTGGTCGATGCAATAGCGCCACGATAACAATGGAGCGGTCGACCCTGAGCGTTTGAATGGAGCGGTCGAATTTATTCGACCGCCCGCGCGGCCGGCGCTAGGATGCGCGCACCGCGCGCCACGAGCTCGATCCTTGCCTCTTCAACCTGCGTGAGTTCGCCGTCGACGTGCATCGCGACCGGCCGTGCGAACGATACCTCGATGCGGTTCGTGCGAAACGCGGTGACATTGGGCTCATTCGGGTGTGCGCCCGCGCGGATGCGCTGCATGAGCGCAAAGCGCGCCGGCAGTCCCGCCACATCGCGAAACGCGTAGCACTCCAACGCGCCGTCGTCGAGACTCGCGTTGGGCGCGCCGCGAAATCCGCCGCCGTACCAGGCGCCGTTGCCGACCGTCAGCATCACGAGATCTTCGAAACGCAACTCGACTTCGTTCGTGCGCACCGTCGCGGCCACGGGTTTGACCATGAGCAAGCCGCGCACGGCCGCCATGTAATAGGAGAGGCCCTTCGCGAGCCCGCCCGCTCGGATTTGTGCTGCCATCGCGGCGACCTCTGCGTCAAGGCCCATGCCGACACAATTGATGAACCGCCTCGCGTTGACCGTGCCGTAGTCTATGGCGCGCTCGGCGCCGGTGCGCAGGACATCGAACGCCGCATCGCCCTTGCGGATGCCCATCATAAGGGCGAGATCGTTGCCAGAACCGCAGGGGATGAGCGCTAACGTCGCGGCGTCCGGTGAGGTGAGCGCATCGAAGGCGAGCGACAGCGTTCCGTCGCCTCCGATGCACACCAGCAGCGGGCGGTCGAATGAATTCGACCGCTCCATCATCATAGAAGATGCCAGCGCGAGCGCCTCGTCGAGACGCTGTGGAAATGCGGACGTGAAGTCGGGCTCGACGATCGCGGCAGCGGGCGCGCCGAGCGCGCGCTCGACCTCTCCGATCAGGCCGTGGGCTTTACCGGCGCCGGCCCAACGGTTGGCGACGACGACGAACGGTCGAATGAATCCGACCGTTCCTTGCTCGGGCACGTCGCGGCGTTTCCATGCTTTGCGCCGCTTGTCCCGCGAAAAAAGACATGGAGGAAGCGTGAGCAACTTCCTCCTGCCCCTACGACTACGCGGTCACGGGTTTCGTTACACGCTCGCCGAACGGCGTAGAACACACCGTATGATGACCTTAGGCCGCCTCGCCGGCATCGAAATCCGCGCCCATTACTCCACGCTGATCGTCTTCGGCGCCCTCACCAGCATTCTCGCGTACGGATATTTGCCCGTGGTCACACCCGCAGCGGGCTCGCTCGAGCGGCTGGCCGTGGCCATCATCGTGTCAGGTCTTGCCGGAATATCGATTCTCGCACACGAGCTCGGCCATGCGCTGGTCGCCCGCAGCCGCGGGCTGACGGTCACCGGGGTCACGCTCTACCTGTTCGGCGGGCTCGCCCACGTCGGCGGCGGCAGCGCGCCCAGCGACCCGAGCGACGACATCGCCATCGGCTTGGGTGGTCCAGCGATCAGCGCGCTGCTCGCCAGCGCGTTCCTCGCAGCCGGCGCCGCCGTGATGCGCGCCAATCCACAGGCTGCGTTCTTGCTGATCAATCTGGGCGCAGCGAACGCGCTGCTCTTCTTGGTCAACGCGCTGCCCGGCTATCCGATGGACGGCGGCATGGTGCTGCGCGGCCTGCTTTGGAAACTTTCCGGCAACGTCGTCGCGGCCACGCGGCGCGCGACGACCGCCGGCAAGGCATTCGCGTATCTCATCGCGGCCGGCGGCGTCTGGCTGCTGCTGCGCGGCGACGTCATCGACGGCATGTGGGTCGTGCTCATCGGCTGGCTGCTCGCCGGCCTCGCCGAGGGCGCGTATCGCGCCATCATCATGCGCACTGCGCTGGAAGGTCTGACGGTCAAGGATCTGTGCGCGCGCGACGTGCCCGTACTGCAGACCTCGGATTCGGTCGCGACGGCCGCCGCGCTGCTGCGCGCCGGCGCCTCGTCACGCATCATCGCGGTCATGTTCGGCGAGCGCCTCGCCGGCCTGGTGTCCGACGTCGACGTCGCGCGCGTGCCGACATCCGACGCGGAATCGACCTCGATCTCGAGCGTGATGTCGCGCACCGGCGGCCAGCCGACGCTCGACGCGGATTGCGATGCGCTGGTGCTTGTCAGCGCCATGCCCGCAAGTCCGTTGCGCTGCATCATCGTCGTCGACGAACGCGGTGACTATCTCGGGCTGGTGCGCCACGAGGATCTGACGCGTTACGTCGAGATGATCGAGGCGTTGGGCAATTCGAGCGCCCTGAGCTCGCGCTCGCTGCGCCGGCTCGGCGGCGTGAGCGCCGCGGCTAACGCGTCACTTCGATCTCCAGCGCGTTATTCAGGCGATTGAAATAGTTGAACAGCCCGATGGAGCAGATGATCTCGATGATCTGCTCGTCGCTGTAGTGGCGCCGCAGATCATCCCATAGCGGCTCGGCCAGTCCCGTCGGATCCTTTGTGAGTGCTTCGGCGACCGCGAGGGCCGCCTTTTCTGCTTCGGTGAAACGCTCGCTCGTCGCGTAGCCGCGGAGCGCGGCGATCGTCTCGTCGTCCGAACCAAGCCGCCTTGCCAAGGCGGTGTGCGAAGCCATTCAGTACTCGCACGAGTTGAGCGTCGAAACGAGCGTGATGCACAGCTCTTTGAGCCGCTGGGGCGCGGCGCCCGGTCCGGTGACCGCTGCCATGTGCTCCGCTGCCGTGCGCATGATCTGCGGTGTGGCTGCGAGCGTCCGGAACATGTTCGGGTAGTTGCCGCGCGCTTTGTAGAAGCCTTCGAGCACGGGCTTGGCTTCGTCGGGCGCGCTACTTGGATCGAGCGCGGGCAGTCGTGGCATCGGGCACCTCCAAAGGAAGCCGTGTTTACGTCCGGCAAGTGTCGCGACCTCTGATGAAGACGCTGCAAGACTCTCATGAGCTCTTCGAACGCGCCACGCGTTTCATTGCCGGCGGCGTGGATTCGCCCGTGCGCGCCGGCCGCGCCGTCGGCGCGCCGCCGCCGCTGCTCGCGCGCGCGCGCGGCAGCCATGTCTACGATGTGGACGGGCGCGAGTACATCGACTACCTGTGCGCCTACGGACCGGTGTTGTTAGGTCACGCGCATCCGGCCGTGACTGCGGCGGTGAGCGCCGCATTGGAGCGCGGCGCGGTGTTCGGCGCGACCCATCCCGAGGAGATCAGACTCGCCGAGCGCATCGCGGCGCATGTCCCTTCGATGGAGCGCCTGCGCTTCGTCAACACCGGCACCGAGGCGTGCATGAGCGCGGTGCGCGTCGCGCGCGCGTTCACAGGCCGCGAGCGCATCGCGCGTCTGCGCGGCCACTATCACGGCCACAGCGATGAGATGATCTTCTCTGCAGGCGCATCCTCGAACTCGGTGCCGACGCTCGCGTGCGGCGTGACGCGCGCCGCCATGGATGACGTCGAGCTGTTGCCGTACAACGACGCCGAGGCGCTCGAGCGCGCGCTCGAATCCAGCGCGGTCGCAGCGCTGATCCTCGAGCCGATCGCGGGCAACATGGGGTTGGTGCTGCCGCAGGAGCGCTATCTCGCGCGGGTGCGCGGCGCATGCACGCGCACCGGAACCGTGCTGATCTTCGACGAGGTCATCACCGGCTTTCGCGTCGGCCTTGGCGGCGCGCAAGACCTCTATGGCGTAAATCCGGATCTCACATGCATCGGTAAGACGCTGGGCGGCGGCTTGCCGATCGCCGCGTTCGGCGGCCGCGCCGAGATCATGGCGTGCCTTGCGCCCGAGGGAGGCGTATTCCAAGGCGGCACCTTCGCCGGTAATCCCATTTGCGTCGCGGCCGCGCACGCGTTTCTCGATGTGCTCGAAGGGGATCCAACGCTGCACTCGCGGCTCGACGCGCTTGCACGCCGCCTCGCCCAAGGCGCGCACATGGGGCTAAGGGATGCTGGGCTGGATTATCCGGTGGTGCAACTCGCGTCGATGGTCGACTTCGCCTTCCGGCCCGGCGCGCCGCCACGCGATTACGAGCAAGCCGCGCAGGCTGACGCTGACGCGTACGCGCGCTATTATTGGAAGATGCTCGAACGCGGCGTGTTCTTGGCGCCCTCGAAAATGGAGCTGATGTTCCTGACGGCCGCGCATACAGAAGAAGACATCGACTGTACGATCGCCGCCATGCGCGAGTCGCTGCACGGCTAGGCGGTTTGGACGGCCGCATCCTCCTGGCGGCCGAACTGATCCACCGCCGCGTCGCGCAGTTTGTACTTCTGGATCTTCCCGCTGGCCGTCATCGGATAGCTCTCGACGAACATGACCAGTGCCGGAATCTTCTGGCGTTGGATTTTGCCTTCGCAAAATGCGATGACGTCTTCTGCGCTCAGGCTCTCGCCCGGCTTGACCTTCACCACCGCGCACACTTCCTCGCCCCAGCGCTTGCTGGGCACGCCGATCACCTGCACGTCAGAGATCTTGGGATGGCCATATAAGAACTCTTCGATCTCGCGCGGGTACACGTTCTCGCCGCCGCGGATGATCATGTCCTTGATGCGCCCGACGATCTTGACGTAACCTTGCTCGTCCATCGCGGCAAGATCGCCCGAGTGCAGCCATCGGTCATCGTCAATCGCCTTGGCCGTCGCCTCCGGATCTTTGTAGTAGCCTTTCATCGTGCCGTGCCCGCGCGAGCATAGCTCGCCCGGCGTGCCCGGCGGCTGCGGCGCGCCGCTTTCCGGATCGGCAACTTTGACCTCGACGCCCGGCAAGGCGCGTCCGACCGTCGTCACGCGCCGCTCGATCGAATCGTCGGTGCGCGTCTGGGTGATCACCGGCGACGACTCGGTCAGCCCATAGGCGATCGTCAGCTCGCGGGCGCCCATCGTCTCGGTGACGGCGCGCATCACCTCGATCGGGCAGGGCGACCCGGCCATGATGCCCGTGCGCAGGCTGCTCAGATCGAAGCTTGCGAACTCCGGGTGCTCGAGCTCGGCGATGAACATCGTGGGCACGCCGTAGACCGCGGTGCAGCGTTCGGTGTGAATCGCGTTGAGCACGGCTCGCGGTTCGAAGACCTCGATCGGCACCATGGTGGCGCCCCGCGTCATGCATCCCAGACTCGCCATGACGCAACCGAAACAGTGGAACAGCGGAACGGGGAAGCACAGCCGGTCGTGCTCGGTCAGGTTCTGACAGCCGCTCACATGGTACGCGTTGAGCACGATATTGCGATGCGTCAGCATCACGCCCTTGGGGAAGCCGGTCGTGCCGCTGGTGTACTGCATGTTGATGACGTCACTCGCATTGAGCGACGCGGAACGCTGCGCAAGCTGCTCGGGGTTGATCTGCGACGCGAGCTCGTACAGATCGCTGAACTTGAGCATGCCGGGCAGGCGCTCCTCGCCGATGAAGATCAGCCGCTTGAGCCTGGGCAGCGTCTCAAAACTCGCGTGGCCGACCTTGGCGCGGTCGAGATCGGGCAGCACTTCGCGCAACGTCTTCACGTAGTCGACGCCTTTGAAGCTGCGGATCAAAAAGAACGTCGTCGTGTCGCTCTGCTTGAGCAAGTACTCAAGCTCGTGGGCTCGGTACGCGGTGTTGACCGTCACCAGCACCGCGCCGATCTTCGCGGTGGCGTATTGCAGATACAGCCATTCGGGCACGTTGGAGGCCCAGATGGAGACGTGTTCGCCTTTTTTGATGTCCAGCGCCATGAGGCCGCGCGCGATCGTGTCGACTTTGTCGCGGAACTGGGCGTACGTCAGCCGCACCGGGCGATCGGTGTAGACGAGCGCCTCGCGGCCGCCGAAGCGCTCTGCTTGACGGTCCAGCAATGTGCCGATGGTGATCCGGTCGATGTCTTCCATGCGGAAGCCCCCTACGTCTTCGATCGCTCGCGCAGCTTGAAGCGCTGGATCTTGCCGGTTGCCGTCTTCGGCAGCTCGTCGACGAAATGAAGCGCGCGCGGATACTTGAAATGCGCGAGACGCGACTTGACGAACTCTTGCAGCTCGACGGCGAGTTCGTCAGACGGCGCGTGTCCGCGGCGCAGCACGACGTATGCGACAGGTTTGACAAGTTCGGCTTCGTCGGCGACGCCGACCACTCCGGCCTCGAGCACCGCAGCGTGCTCCACGAGCGTGCTCTCGACTTCGACCGGCGACACCCACTGGCCGCCGACCTTGAGCATGTCGTCGCTGCGTCCGGCATACCAATAGAAGTCGTCCTCATCCATGCGATACGTGTCGCCGGTATCGAGCCACTCACCCAAAAACGTCGCCTTGTTCTTTTCGTGGCGGTTCCAGTAGCCCGCGGCGATGCTGTCGCCCGCGATCTGAAGGCGCCCCGTCTGACCGATCGGCACCGGTTCCCCGCGAGCGTCGACGATGCGCGCGTCGTAGCCCGGCACGATGCGGCCGGACGAGCCGGGCCGGATCGCGTGCGGCGTATTGGAAATGAACATATGCGCCGCTTCGGTCGAGCCGATGCCGTCGATGACGTCGAAGCCGAACGCTGCTTTCCAGCGGCGATAGATCTCAGCGGGCAGCGCCTCGCCCGCGGACACGCCGAAACGCACCGATGAGAGATCGAAGCGTTTGGGGCCGTCCGGCACTTCGAGCATCGCCGCGTACGCGGTCGGCACGGCGTAGAAGATCGTCGGTTTGCTGCGCGCTGCGATCTCGAGCACCACTTCGGGCAACGGACGCGCCGGATTGAGAATCGTGGTGGCGCCCACGCCGAACGGGAAGTAGAGCGCGTTGCCCAGGCCGTAGGCGAAGAAGAGTTTGGCGACCGAGAAGGTGCGGTCGTGCTCGGTGATCCCCAGAACATGCTTGCCGAACGTGTCGCAGCAGAACACCATGTCGTGGTGAAGATGGATCGTGCCTTTGGGGAAACCAGTCGTGCCCGAGCTATAGAGCCAGAACGCAGCGTCGTCCTTGTTCGTCGGATATGCGGTGAACGTCGGCGCCGCCGCCGCACTCGCGTGACGGAAATCGACGACGGGAACCCCCGGGTCTCCCGGCATGCCGGTGCCCGCGTCGTCCACCACGGCGATCACGGCGAGATGATGCAGGTCGTCGATGATCGGTTCGATCGAGCTCCACAACGATGTCGACACGACGAGCGCCCGCGCACGGCTGTCCTCGAGCATGAAGCGGTAATCGTGCGGCTTGAGCAGCGTGTTCGTCGGCACGGCGACCGCGCCGATCTTCATCGCGCCGAAGAAACAGTCGATGAACTCGGGGCAGTCCGGCAGGAGCATCGCCACCCGCTGCTCGACCTGCACGCCGAGCGAGATGAACAGGTTCGCAGTCCGGTTGACGCTCGCGAGCACGTCGCCGTACGTCAATGCGCGATCGCCGCACTCGACGGCTACCTTGTCGGCGCGGCCGAGCTCGACGTTGCGATCGACGAAATGCACCGCTGCATTGAACAGCTCGGGCACGTCAGCGACGCCGGCCATCTATGCCTCCTCGCGCGGTGGGTGGGCGGGCTACCACCAGCGGGAGGTCGCTTCCTCCGACGGCGCGTACTATCCGCCAACCCTTCCGCGTCGCACGAAAGGCTGACTGATGATGCATAGCTCTACTCGAGCGCTTTTCGCATTTTCCGCCGCAATGCTGCTCGCGCTGGGCGCGCTTCCTGCGCGCGCGGCGAGCGGCGATGCAACGGTCGGCGCCGTCTTCGACATCAGCGGGTCCGCCGGATCGTACGGAGACGGGCAGAAAAACGGGCTGCAGCTCGGGCAGGATTACGTCGATAAGAACGGTCGCGTGCACTTGACCTTCGACATCGAAGATGCGGCGTCGCAAAAAGGGCAGGCGGTCAATCTCTTCCAGACCTTCACCACGGGCGGCAAGGTCGCCGCGATCATCGGTCCGACGCTGTCGAGCGAGGCGTTTGCGACCGACCCGATAGCCGCGGCTGCCGGTATGCCGGTGCTCGGCATCTCCAACACCGCCAACGGCGTGACCGCGATCGGTCCGTGCGTCTTCCGCAACTCGCTGACCGAGGCGGCGGTGGTGCCGCATGCGCTCAAGGCGGTCATCCAACGCTACCACGTCAAGACCGCGGCGATCATCTACGGCAACGACGACGCATTCACCAAAACCGACTACGACGTCGCCAAAGCCGCGCTCGATGCGCAGCACATCCAGATCGTCTCGACACAGACGTTCTCCAAAGGCGACGTCGACTTCCAAGCCCAGCTCACCAATATCAAGGGCGCAAATCCGGACCTGCTGTTCGTCGGCGCGTTAGCGGTTGAAGCGGGCCACATCGTCTCCGACGCGCACACGCTGGGCATCAAGGCGCACGTCGTGGGCGGCAACGGCTTGAACTCGCCGCAGGTCTACAGCTTATCGGGTGGCGCCGCCGAGGGCGTCGTGGTCGGCGCCGCGTGGGCGATCGGCGCGCAGACGCCGGGCAACCTCGATTTCGTCCAGTCGTATCGCGTGCGGTTCCTAAAAGACCCCGATCAGTTCGCCGCTCAGGCGTTCGCGGCCGCGCAGATCATGGAGAACGTCTTGACCGCGTCCAAATCGTTCTCGCCCAAAGACGTGTGCGCTGCGATGTCGTCGATGAAGCCGGTCAACACGGTGCTCGGCACGTTTTCATTCACCAGTAGTCGCGACGCTTCGGGCGATGGTGTCGTCCTGATGGTGCACAACGGTCGCTTCGTCGGGTTCTAACCGACGACGAATTCGGCAGACAGCGTGAGCGGGTCCGTGAGAGCCGAGGCCTCTGAGGCGGCGATAGCCGCCGAAGGAGCCGCGGAAGTTCAAATCTTCCGAATCCGCGCGCGCGCCGAGGCGCACAGACCCGCTCACGCGGTCCGGACGGAGCATCGCCGTTGTTAGTCCAGCAGCTCGTCAACGGGCTCTTCATCGGCGCCGTCTACGCGCTCTTCGCGCTCGGCTACACGCTGATCTTCGGCGTGCTCGACATCCTCAATCTCGCGCATGCATCGATCTTCATGATCGGCGCATTCACTGCGCTGGTGCTCGTGCTCAAAGGCGTGCCCGTGCTCGCGGCGGTGCTCGGCGGTGCGCTCGCCGGCGGCGTGGCCGGCGTGGTGCTCGACCGCGTCGCCTTCTGGCCGTTGCGCCGGCGCCAGGCCGGCCCGCTCGCGCCGCTCATCTCCAGCATCGCGGTCGGCATGATCTACGTCGCGATGGCCAACGGCTACTTCGGGCCAGACGTGCGACATTTCCCATTCGATGTCGTGCGCACGCCGACGATCACCATCGGACCGGCGACGTTCACGATCATGCAGCTGACGATCTTCATCGTCAGTCTTGCGTTGATGATCGGCCTGCAGGCGTTGTTGCGCTACACGCGCCTGGGCAGCGCGATCCGCGCCGTGGCCGAGAATCCACGCGCCGCGCAACTCGTCGGCATCAACCTCGAAGCGGTCTACGCGCAGACGTTCTTCATCGCATCTGCGCTCGGCGCGGTTGCCGGCATCCTGTTCGCGTTCAACTTCAACGCGGTCAGTTCGGTGATGGGCTCGACGGTCGAACTCAAGGGCTTGGCGGTGATCATCCTCGGCGGCATGGGTTCGATACCGGGTTCGATGCTCGGCGGGCTGCTCATCGGTCTGTCCGAGGACCTGTCGGTCGCGTACCTAAGCTCGGGCTATCGCGACGCGATCGTCTTCGCGATCCTGTTCCTGGTCCTGATCATCCGCCCGACCGGCCTGCTCGGCAAGCGCAGCTTGCGCGCGGCCTAGCCCCGTGCATGCGCTGACGGCGTTCTACGCCGCGCACTCAGCCCTCATCAACCAGATCGGCATCAACTCGCTGCTCGCGCTTTCGGTGTGGGTCACATTGGCGTGCGGCCAGCTCTCGCTCGGCAACATGGGCTTCATGGCGATCGCCGCGTACACGTCGGTGCTGCTCGTCATGCGAGGGCACTGGCCGTTCTTCGGCGCCGCGCTGACCGGCTCGTGCCTGGCCGCGATCGCTGGACTGATGCTGGGCTGGCCGGTCCTGCGCCTGCGCGGCGTCTTTTTGGCCATCGCCACCATCGGCTTTGGCGAGATCGTCCGCATCTTCGCCGTCAACTTGAACATCACGGGCGGCGCCGAGGGCATCGCCGGCATACCGCCGGACGCGAACACGCCGATCATCTACGCGTCGCTCGCGCTCATCACATTCGGGTTGTGGCGTCTCACGCGTTCGCGCGCCGGCCGCGCCTTTGCCGCCATCGCGCAAGACGAAGTGGCGGCCTCCGGGCTTGGCATCAATCCCTCAGCGTACAAGCTGCTCGCGTTCGCGATCGGTGCGTTCATCGCGGGCTACGCGGGCGCGCTCGCCGCGTTCTCTTCCTTCTTTATCAGCCCGAGCGACTACGGCTTCTCCAAAGCGGTCGACATGCTCGCCTGGGCGGTGGTCGGCGGCATGGGCTCGGTCGGCGGGCCGATCCTCGGCGCAGGCCTGCTCACGATCCTGCCCGAGGCGCTGCGCTTCTTAGGCAACTACCGCGACGTCGTCAACGGCGTGATCTTGTTGCTCGTCATCGTGTTCTTGCCACAGGGTCTATGGTCGGTGTTCCGCCGGGGGGCGCGGCGATGATCGCGCTGCACGGCGTGACCAAGGCGTACGGCGGCGTGCGCGCGGTCAAGGACCTCACGCTGGAGATGCCCGAGCGCGCGCTCTTCGGCCTCATCGGTCCAAACGGCGCGGGCAAGACGACGGTGCTCAACCTCATGACCGGGTTGGCCGCCCCGACGAGCGGCACGATCACGTTCGGCGAGCGGCGCATCGATCGCAGCGCGCCATATCAGATCGCCGCGCTCGGGATCGCGCGCACCTATCAGACCTCGCGCCTGTTCGCTCACATGACGGCGCTCGACAACGTCGTGGCCGGCATGCACCTCAAGGCCGATGATTCGCTGTTCGGACAGTTGGTGGGGTGGCCGCCGACGCTCGCGCAGGCGCGCGCACTGCGGCAACGCGCGCGCGAATTGCTTGACGAGCTCGGATTGGCCGACCGCGCCGACGTAGAGGCGCGCGACCTGGCGCACGGCGAGCAGCGGCGCGTCGAGTTGGCGCGCGCCATCGCGGCACAGCCGAGCGTGCTGTTGCTCGACGAGCCGGCGGCAGGGCTCAACCCGGTGGAAACCGAGCGCTTGCGCGACGAGATCCTGCGCTTGGTGCATCAGCGCGCCATGAGCGTGCTGCTGGTCGAACACGACATGGCGCTCGTCATGTCCGCATGCGATCGCATCGCCGTGCTCGATTTCGGCGAGAAGATCGCCGAGGGCACGCCGGCACAGGTGCGCAACGATCCGCGAGTCATCGAGGCGTATCTGGGCGTGGAGAGCAACCAGTGAACGGCGCGGGCGGCGCCAATGGAGCGAATGGCGCGGCGCTGCTCGACGTGCGCGACCTGCGCGCCGGCTACGGCGGCGTCGAAGCCGTCCATGGCATCAGTCTGCGTCTGGAACCGGGTCGCGTCGCCACGATCATCGGCGCGAACGGTGCGGGCAAGACTACGACGCTGCTCGCCATCTCCGGCATCGTGCGCGCGACCGCGGGCACCATCGACTTCTCCGGACGGCGCATCAGCGGACTCGCGCCGCACGACATCGTCGCCGCCGGGCTCGTGCAGGTGCCCGAAGGCCGGCTCATCCTCGCGCAGATGAGCGTGCGCGAAAATCTCCACGTGGGCGCGTTCACGCGGCGCGACCGCGCCGACATCGCGACCGACGTCGAATCGATGTTCCAGCGCTTTCCAGTCCTGCGCGAACGCGCGGACGTCGCCGCTGGGTCGCTCTCTGGCGGCGAACAGCAGATGCTCGCCATCGCGCGCGGTCTGATGGCACGGCCAAAACTGTTGCTGCTCGACGAGCCCTCGATGGGCCTGGCCCCGATCCTCGTCGCGCAGATCTTCGCCATCATCAAGAGCCTGCGTGCGGAAGGCCTATCGATTTTGCTCGTCGAGCAGAACGCGCGCCAGGCATTGGCGATCAGCGACTATGCCTACGTCCTGGAGCGCGGCAACGTCGCCAAACATGGAGCTTCATCCGACATCGCACGAGACGAAGCGGTGGCAGCCGCCTACTTGGGCGGCGCATGAATCGGGCTTTTGGCGCGGTGCGCACAGAACTTTCCCAGGTTGAACCGATAGTCTAAACAGGCAATGAGAACAACTCCGAAAGTCGCCATCGTCGACGACGAACGCCACGTGCGCGAGATGCTCGAGCTGGGGCTTACCCGCGAGGGCTACACAGTGCGCTCGGCGGCCGACGGCGCGCAGGCGCTCGACCTCATCGGCCAATGGGAGCCGGACATCATCATCCTCGACGTCATGTTGCCGAAGATTGACGGCTTCACGCTGCTGCCGATGCTGCGGAAGAAGACCGAAGCTCCGATCATCATGCTGACGGCCAAGGGCGACATCCCCGACAAGGTCGTCGCGCTCGACCGCGGCGCGGACGACTATCTCGCCAAGCCGTTCGCGTTCGAGGAGCTGCTGGCGCGACTCGGCGCGGCGCTGCGGCGGCCCAAGCTCGCCACCGGCGCTGAACTGCGCTACGACGATCTAACGGTCAACGTCGAGACGCGCGAAGTGCTGCGCGGCGGACGCCGCATCGGTTTGACGCCCCGGGAATTCGATCTGCTGGTTGCGCTGATCCGCGTGCCGCGGCGCGTGCTGACCAAAGAGCAGCTGCTCGAGCAGGTGTGGGGCCATGACTTCGAAGGCGAGGTCGGCATCGTCGAGACCTATATCTCATACCTGCGCGCCAAGATCGATGGCGGCGAGCAGCGACGGATTATCCATACGGTGCGCGGAGTCGGCTATGCATTGCGCGAAGATGATCTCCCGTGAAGTCGCTCGCCACCCGTCTCGCCGCCTGGTACGCGATCGTCTTGGTCGCGCTGCTGGCGTTCGTCGTGGTGGCGTCGTCGCTGATCCTCGTCCGCATGCTCGACCAAGAGACGCACACGATGCTCATGGCGCCGGCCGCCAACGTGCGCGTGCTCGGGACCGCGCTCGGCTCGAATGAGAACGCGCTTCACCTCCTAGCGCCCGCGATCGCCAACGATCTCGAGAGTCTGGGCCTGCGCGGCGCGGTCTTCGATAACGAGGGCCGTTTCTTGGCCGGCGACATCTCGCTGTCCGCAACCGGCTCGACCTACGTCGGCGTCAAACGCGGCGTCATGCCCGCCGAACGCGGACCGCTGCGTTTCGTGCCCTATCCCGGCGGCTACATCACGATCCAGCCCCAGCTCGACTTCTTGCTGTTCAACCTCGGGCCATACTGGCTCACCCTGGCGATCGTGCTCATCATCGCGCTCATCATCGGCTGGCTCGCGGGCCGCGTGCTCGCGACGCAAGCGCTCGCGCCCATCGTCGACGTCACGAACGCACTGGACAGTCTTGCGCGCGGCGATTTCTCGCGCCGGACGCTTGTCAGCAATGCGCCTGGTGAGATAGCGGCGCTTGCCAACTCGTACAACTCAGCCGCCGAGAAAGTCGGCGCGGCGTTCGAGCAACGCCGCAAGACCGAGGAAAGCATGCGCCAGTTCTCCGCCGACGCGGGTCACGAACTGCGCACACCGCTGACCGTGATCTCCGGCTACGTCTCGGTGCTGCGGCGCGGCGCGGTGACCGAGCCGCGCGTCGCCAACGACATCTTGGAGACCATCGCCGTCGAAGCCGACCGCATGCGCCATCTCATCGATAAGCTGCTGGCGCTCGCCCGGCTGGACAATCAGCCGCAGATCGACCTCGAGCTGGTGGATGCAGCGCGCGTCACGCGCGATGCCGCCGAGAGCTCGCGCCCGCTCGTGGCGCAAGGCGCGCTCACGCTCGACGCCCCTGGCCCGTTGCAGGTTCGCGCCTACCCCACCGAACTGCGCGACGCGGTGCGCAATCTGATCGAGAACGCCGCCAAACACGCGCCCGGCTCGCACGTCGAGGTCAGCGCGCGGCGCGACGACGGACGCGCCGTCATCGAGGTGAGCGACGACGGTCCCGGCATCCCCGCCGACGAGCAGGTCCACGCGTTCGAGCGGTTTTTCCGCGGCGAGATGCGCGGCGACGTGACCGGGTCCGGATTAGGGCTCGCGATCGTGAAGACGGCGATGGAGCGGATGGGGGGCAGCGCCGAACTGTGGAGCGAGTCCGGCAAGGGCACGACCGTGACTTTGAGCTTGCCGCTCGCGCAAGAGACCTCTAGCGCCGGATAAGGGGCAGCACGTCGGCGGTCGCCGGCGCGGTCGCCGCCTCGAGCGCCTCGACCACCATCGGATCGTACTTGTCCGGCGTCAGCGAGCTTATCTCGGCGACCGCCTCTTCATGCGACATGCCTGCGCCCTGCGGCCGCTGCGTCGTGAGCTCGACGTACTTGGTGGCGACGCCGACGATGCGCGCGGGCATGACGATGTCGTTGCCGTGCAGGCCGCGCGGGTAGCCGGTGCCGTCCAAGAGCTCGCAATGCTGTTCGACGATCTCGGCGATCTGGCGATAGTCGCGCCAGCGCGCCACCAGGCGCGCTCCCACCTCGATGTGGCGCGGCGTGCGTTGCCCCGGCATCGCGAGCATGCCGACATCGTGCAGCAGCGCGCCGCGGCGCAGCATCTCGAGCTCTACCGGCGGCATCCCTAAGGCCTGACCCATCGCCGCCGCCATCTGCGCGCTGCGGCGCGAGCGCCCGCTGTCGACGCCATCGCGATAATCGACGGCGAAGGCCAAGGCCTCGATCAGGTCGCCGTTGATGCGGTCGAGTTTGCCGATCTTGTCGAAGAATTCGATGTTCTCGTGCTCGAGCGCGGCGAGATAACGCTCGGACCGTGCGCGCAGTGCCGAGTACGAGAGGCGGATGACCACCAGCGGCACGATGAAATACGCAAGCGCACCCCAGTGACGCGCGGCGATGTCGCCTGCTAACAGGTATCCCAAACCGGTCAAGGCGCCGAATGCCGCGAGCGCCCACCCGGCGATGCCGTCGCCCGCGAGCGCAAGCGTGGGCGGACCCGAGCTGCGCATCAGCGCTGCCGGCGCGAGCACCTCCGCCGCATATGCGCACACCGCGTAGAGGGCGCCGACGAACGGGGCCGGCACGCCGAAGGCCGCTGCGGTGGTGGCCACCACGCCGCCGACCAGCGGTCCGAACACGGACCCCGCGAGGATGAACGCGCTGTCCGATCCGGTCAGCGCGCGCGAAGACAACAAGCGCGCGCCGCCGCGCGCGAATCCGACGAGCACCGCGGCCGGCGTGCCGTATAGAGCGAACGCGGCTACGACGATCGCCAACGACGGGCCGATGACGCGCCCGCCCGCGCGCATGATGTCACCGGTGAACAGTTCCATGAAGACCGCGCACATGACGAGGACGGCAAGCGTGACCGGCGCGTGCCATGCGGAGAGGGTCGCCCAGATGAGCGCGGTGATTGCGAGAGCCGCGACGGCACGAGGGGCGACGTCAGGCGCCGTCTCGAGCGACCAGAAAGTCGCCCGCGACCGCGCGAACGGCCCGCGCACCAATGACAATGAAGAGCGGCGCACTTTGCTCACAAACGTAAGACCTTTCGGGCATGCGACCTGTTACCCGAAACCATGCGCCAAAGGGCTACGTTCTCTCTTGGGAAAGCCGAAAACTGTGATAGGGGCGATACGCGCCCTGTCATGGAGGACACAACTGTCTAGTATCGTGGGACGAATAGGGCTGGGCTGCTTGGCCGTCGCCATCGCGGCGGCGCTCACGCTTGGCGTCGAGCCGCGCGCGCAAGCCGCGGACGCACCGGTCGTCGTGACGCTTAGTTTGGATCACTACGCCAGGCTCACGCATCTCACCGCCGGTGACTCCGTGGGCGTCGCGCCGGCCGTCGTGCACGTCCACATCGGCGACACTATCGTGTTCGTCAACGGCGATCAGCAGGCGCACCACACCGCGACGGGTCTGCCCGGCGCGACGCGCTTCGCCGAACCGCGCTGGACCGACGCCGTGCTCAAGCCCTTCGGTACCATCGGCGCACAGCCGTGGAGCAGCGGCGAGCTCGCGCCCGGCGCAAGCTCCGCGCCCATGGTGGCCTCATCCCCGGGCACCTTCCTGTATGGCTGCTTCTTTCATTATTCAGCCGGAATGCGTGGCGAAATAATCGTCGAACCCTAGGCCCCCATGGAATTTCGCGAGCCGATCGAGCAGCTCATCCGCGACCCGCGCGAGTACACCAAAGATGTCGCGTTTCCGCCGCCGGCGGAGCTGCGCATCTACGACACGTCGCTGCGCGACGGCGAGCAGATGTGCGGCATCGCCTACACGCCTGAGACCAAATACGAGATCTGCCGGCGGCTATCCGACATCGGCGTCCACATCATGGACGTCGGCTTCCCCGCCGTGTCGGAGGACGAGCGCCGTTCGCTGCAGCTGATCATGAACGGCAAGCGCAAGGGCGAGATCCGCGAGGATCTCGACGTCGTCGTCATGTGCCGCAGCACGAGCAAGGACATCGACGCGACGCTGACCGCGCTGCACGAGATCGACGTCGCGCCCAGCGCCGTGACGTTCTTCGTCTTCACCTCGGGCAGCGATTTGCACATGAAGTACAAGATCGGCAAGGCCCTGCTCGCGCGCGAAGGCAAATCCGAATCCGAATGGCTCGACCTGCCGCTGTCGTTCTTCCGCCAGGCCAACATCCGCATGCAGTGCGACGCCATCCGCTACGCGCGCGATCACGGCGTCGAGCGCGTGGAGTTCGGCGGCGAAGACGGCAGCCGCGGCGACGTCGACTACTTCATCGAGCTGTTCAAGGCAGGCTTGGAGGCAGGCGCCACACGGCCGTCATGGCCCGACACGGTCGGCTGTCTGACGCCCGAGGCGACGCGCTGGCACTCGTCGCGCATCGTCGCAGCCATGCCCAAGGGCGTCACGCTGCTCAACCATTTCCACAACGATTATGGGCTAGCCACGATCAACT
Source organism: Vulcanimicrobiota bacterium (assembly GCA_963772515.1). Classification (GTDB taxonomy): domain Bacteria; phylum Vulcanimicrobiota; class Vulcanimicrobiia; order Eremiobacterales; family Eremiobacteraceae; genus JAFAHD01. Next base: position 177,702 of record CAVYXC010000005.1, on the reverse strand, counting down.
GCATCACGTCGCTCGCGTGCGGGTTCAAAGCCTTCACGGTCACCGCCAACGGCTACGGCGAGCGGGCGGGCAACGTGCCGCTGCATCAAGTCGTCACCGCGCTCAAGGTCCTCTACGGCGTCGACATCCCAGGCTTCAAGTACAACAAGCTGTGGGAGCTGGCGCGCTTCATGGAGTCGGTGTCGGGGTACCCTATACAGGCGCACGAGCCGATCATCGGCGCCAACGTGTTCGCCCACGAATCGGGCATCCACACGCACGCCATGCTGATCGACCGGCGCATGTACGAGGCGGTTCCGGCCGAGCTGGTGGGCGGGCACATGCATTTCATCTACGGCAAGCACAGCGGGATGTCGGTCATCGAGGCGGCGCTCAAGAAGAACGAAGCCAAACTCGCCAGGGCGGGCGTCACGGTGGGTGGCGCCTTGTCAAGACGCGTGCTCGAAGAGGTCAAACGCGTGCGCGAGGAGCGCGCGCTCACGGGACGCACGCACGACATCATCAATCAATACTACGCGGGCATCAACAGCCTTGGCCTGACCGAGGACGACGTGCTGACGATCGCCGAAGGTCTCGGCCGGCCGGTCAGCGCCAAGACATGATCTCCCAAGGGCGGGAAAGACAGGACAGCGATGAAGGACACGACAGACAACACGCACATCACAGCCGAATGGGTTCGTCGACCCCTCACAGACCTTGACGGCGTCGCTCCGGCTGACGCGATCGGCGATCCGCAGGCGCGGCGCAAGCTCGATGACCTGCTGATCGAGCTCGCCGGGCACCACGTCCGCCTCAGCCACCTCGGCCTGCCGTCGATCGACCCGGCGGATATCCGCAAGGCGCTCGGCATCGAAGCGGCCGCAAGTGCGGCGCCTCGCGCGCCGGCGCGAGTGGTCCGGCCAGGACCGATCAAGCGCAGCCAACTCCTCGACGAACTCGGCACCGCTTTGACCGGCGGCGACGTCGACAGCGTGGCGTATTACAAGATCAACGCGCACGCCGTCGAGCACTTCATGCATAATCTGGGCGATCAGGAGAACGTGCGCATCGCGCAAGCCGACGCCGACCACGAGATGAAGAAGATCTCGCCGGTGACGACTGAGGTCCGCTATGGCATCATGTCCGATTTCATCAGTCTGGTGGAGGACATCGCCGTGGCGGGGCGTCTGCGCACCGCGATCTCCGGCAAGGGCGCATTCCGCCGCTTCAGGGAAGCGGTCGACGAAGACGACACGTTGCGCCGGCGCTGGCTTGGCTATCGCACCAAGCGCCACTATCACTTAGCGCTCGACTGGCTGCATGCCAACGACTTGCGGCCCGAAGGCCTCAATCCGGGGGATTACGATTGGGAACCGTCGACGGAGGCCGCAGCCGCGCCGGCCCCGGCAGCTGCGCCTGAGAAAGTCGAGCCCGCGCCGGCCGCACCCGAGCCTGAGGTCAAGGCCGAAGAGGCGCCCATGACGGGCGAAGAGCGCGAGCAATCAGCTGCGCCGGAGACACCGGGCGAAGAGGTCACCGCTTCGAGCTCGTGACGCGAATAGGCGCGGAGCCAAACTGTGGTCCGCGCCTCTATCGGTTCATGGTGCCGGGTGCGCCTTATCCTTGGGGGACCGCACGAGCGTCACCCGGCTACTCACAAGACCGGGCCTATCCCCATTTTGTTACAGCCTGCCCGAAGAAGTTTTTCGCGCGCCCCTAGTCCACCGACCCGCCCAGGGTCATGAGCACTCGAAAAGCTCGGAAAACCGTGAGAAAGTCGTCGTGCGCGTAGCGGATATACCGCCCGCCGATGCGCTCGGCGCCCGGCAGCAGCGCCGCCATATCGGCCTTGGCCGTCGAGGTGAAGCGGATATCCAGGGTCACCGGGCTGGCGAAGCGGTACGGCTGCGCACCTCGTGACTCGGCCTGCGCGAGGGCGTGTTTGATGCCTGTCGCGATGGCCGCGCGAGCCTCGCGCGGCGACAGGCAGTCGGCGGCATAGCGCCCGATGGCGCGCTTGACTTCGACCGTCTGCGCCCACGGCAAGAAGCCGCGCGCATCCTCGCACGCGGACTGATCGCCAGACACGAAAATGACCGGCACGCCGAACGAACCCGCGACCGCAGCATTGATGCGCGCTTCGCTGCAGGCCTGGCCGTTGATGTGCACCTCGTAGACGGTCTCGCCCGTATAGGTGTGGTCGAGCACCGCGTCGTGCGTACCCGCGCCCGCGTGATACCCGATGAACGCCGCCGCGCCGAATGACGGATCGAGCCCTTGGTTCATGGACAGCGGCTTGGGGCTGCCGCGGATCAGACGCACCGACGGCGGCAGCTGCTCGTGGATGATGTTGCGCATGTTCCAGTGCGAATCGTTGACGAGGATCTCTTTGACGCCCGAGGCCAGCGCCGCTTCGCACGCCGCATTGACCTCGCCCGTCATCAATTCGCACGAGCGCGCATACTCTGGTTGGCCGACCGGATTGGTCTGCTCGACCGCCGTGATGCCGGCGATGCCTTCCATGTCTGCCGAGATGTACAGCTTCATGCCCCACCCGTTCGTGTGGAGCGGTCGAATTCATTCGACCGACGAAATCGATTCGAAGGGAGCGCTCGAGGGAACGCGAAGGTGAATTCCCCGTAGTGTCATTTGCTTCGGCCGAGCGCATCGCGCCGGTCAGCCTGCCGTCGATCGCAGACCTGCAGTTGCTTTTCGCGCGGCTCAACCTCGAGCACTTCAGCGGCGTGCTGCGCGCACACCGCATCCATTATAACGCGCGGCTCACGACCGTCACCGGCCGCATCAGCTACCGTCCGGCGCTGATCGAGCTGTCGTTGCCGCTGCTCTCGCATCACCCGGACCACGTCCACGACACGCTGCTCCACGAGATGGTGCACGCGTGGCTGTTCCACATGGGGCTGCCCAGCGGCCACGGGCGCGAATTCAAAGCCAAGATGAGCGCGGTCGGGCTCGACAGCATCTATCACAACCTGCCGGTGGCGCGACGGCGCAGCCATCGGCGCTACGTGTTAGAATGCCCGCGCTGCCGGCTCGCGCTGACGCGCAAACGCCGCCCCGGCGTGCGCGTGTCGTGCGCTCGTTGCTCGCCGCGGCGCTTCGACGCGAGCGTCGAGATGCGCGTGCGCGAGATCGTTCTCAAGTAAGCCATGCCCACCTATATCGTCGGCATCACCGGCGCGAGCGGCAGCATCTTGGGCGTGCGCGCGCTTGAGGCGCTGCGCGCGCTGCCCGATACGACGATCCATCTAATCATGACCGGACAGGCCAAGCTCACGTTGGCGCTGGAGACGGACTTCACGCCGGCCGACGTCGAGCGTTTGGCCGATCACGTGCATGACGAGACGAACTTGGCGGCCGCGGTCTCGAGCGGCTCGTTTCGCACAGACGGCATGCTCGTGATCCCGTGCTCGATGAAGAGCGCCGCGGCCATCGCATACTCGATGAACGATAACTTGTTGGTGCGCGCCGCCGACGTCTGTTTGAAAGAACGCCGCCGGCTGGTCCTCTCGGTACGCGAAACGCCGTTGCATCTCGGCCACCTGCGCATCATGACGCGATTGGCGGAGTTGGGCGCGATCATCGCGCCGCCGATCACGGCATTCTACCAGAAGCCGCACTCCGTGGACGACATCATCGGTCATGCGGTCGGCAAAGCGCTCGACGCGCTGGGCGTGCGCAACGAGCTTTTCACGCGCTGGTCGGGCGCGGACTAGCGCCCGGCTATCGAGCTGTAGATCAGATAGAACGCCGCGAAGGCGATCGCGAGCGAGAACCAGCGCATGAGCGGGGCGGCGCGCATGCGCGACGCCAAGCGCGCGCCGACCTGGGCGCCCGCGATGGCGCCGATCGACAAGAGGATCGCCGGCACGAGCAGGATGTCGCCATAGTACGCGTGCGAGGCGGTCCCGAATGCGGCTGTGATCGCGATGACCAGCTGCGAGGTCGCCACCGCGATGTGGGTCGGAAATCCGAAGAGGTAGACCATCACCGGGACCTGCACGACCCCGCCGCCGATACCGAACATGCTTGCCAAGAATCCGGTGACCGCCGAGACGCCGATGGCCGTCCATACGTTGAAGCCGTATTGGTGCCGCACGCCCAAGGCGTCGACGAAGTCACGCGAATGGTCCGCGCGCGAGGACGGTGCGTTCGGTGGCGCCGGAGCAGCCGGTGCCGGGGCCGGTGCGTCGCGGACCAGGAAGGCGCGCAGCGCGATCGCGGCGAGCAACAAGCCGTACAAGATCGTGAATACACGGTGCGGCACGTGTTGATCGGCATATGCGCCGAGCAGGGCGCCGGGAATGCCGGCCGCAGAGAAGATCAGCGCGCTCCGGATGTCGACGCGTTTCTGACGCAGGTACGAGACCGTCGACGAGGCCGAATTAGCAAGCACGACCGCAAGCGAGGTGCCCGCCGCGATGCGCGCCGGCGCGCCGATGAAAAGCAGCACCGGCACGATGAGAAAGCCGCCGCCGACGCCGACCATGCTGCCGTACGTGCCGATCAGAAAGCCGAAGACGATGAGCCCGGCCGCTTCAAACCAGGGCATGGAAATCCGTCCGGCATGCAAAACGCACGAGCGTGACCATCGGCCGAACCTTGCAGGCTCGGGGTAACGCGTCCTGCGCGCGCTGAGGCGCCGCTGGCACTACGTCTATCTCGCGCGCACGCGCGACGGTTCCTACTATTGCGGCTACGCACTCGACCCGGTCGCACGCGTCGCCGCGCATAACGCCGGAAAAGGATCGAAGGCGTTGCGTGGCCGCAGGCCGGTGACGCTCGCGTTCACCAAGCGCTTCTTGGAGAAGGGCGACGCCCTGCGCTTCGAACTTGCTCTCAAGGGCCTTACACACTCGCAGAAAAAGAGTCTAAGTCGGTCTTGGCTTCAGCGAGCCCGCTAGCGAGGAACATGCAAAGCAAACAACTCGCCCCGTTGCTCGCTATTCTTCTTGTGCAGTTCACGGGACACTTAGTCCTTGCCGACACTAGCGCCCCAGTGATACGCAACGATATAGCTGCTATCAATTTACAGACATCCGCCCCTTCTTACTCAATAGGCCAGGCGGTGCTCATCCGCGTCGGGATCAAGAATATTTCAACCGAGGCGTATGCGTTCAATAATGGCTCACCGTGGCTCATTGCGGTCCTCCTCGTAAAGGATGAGGCGGGCAACCGGGTTGCACCAGTGGCCGAGCGGGACTCCACCAGCCCATTTAGCGCGCAAGGCTACAGCCCGCGCGTTGTTCAGCCTGGCCAGACGATGTGGTTGTTCTGGGAATCCAACGATTGGTCGGAAATTTCACACTGGGGTTTCAAACTCGGTCCGGGAACCTACACGATATCCGCGATTCCGTGCGTTGCCGGTTTCCCCACTTCCTCGCTGAATCAAGAGGCTGGTCCGATTCAAGGCTGTGACCGACCTAACCACCGTGAACTCAAACACCGTGACGATTCAAATAACCAGATAACTCCCGAGCTTAGACGCGCGAGATGTACTTGCGGTCGCGCGTGTCTATGCGGATCGTGTCGTCCGGATTGATGAAGATCGGCACTTGCACGATCGCGCCCGTCTCAAGCGTCGCCGGCTTCGTCAGATTGGTCGCCGTGTCGCCGCGGAAACCCGGATCGGTCTGGATGACCTTGAGCTCGACGTGGTTGGGCAGCGATGCGCTAATCACTTTGCCGTCGTGGAACTGCACGTCGATGGTCATGCCTTCTTTGAGGAATTCCGTGCCGTCGCCGAGGATGTCGCGCCCGAGATGGATCTGCTCGTAATTCGTCTGGTCCATGAAGTGGTACTCATCGCCGCTGTTATAAAGGTACTGCATCTCGCGCGTATCGATGATGGCGCGCTGCAGCATCTCGCCCGCGCGGAACGTCTTCTCGAGGACGTTGCCCCGCAAGAGATGCTTGAGCCGCGTACGCACGAACGCCGAGCCCTTGCCCGGTTTGACGTGCTGGAAATCGACGACCGTCCAGATCTGCCCGTCGACGATGACCGACACGCCGGTCCGAAAATCATTGGTCGAGATCATGTGGCTCCTTGACTCGTTTTCTGTCCGATGCGCGGTTCGGTGCCGCTCCGCAAGCGTTCGATGTTCGTGCGGTGGCGCCACAGCACGAGCGCGAGCACGATGGTCGCGTACGCGATGTATGGCCAAGGTGCGTGCAGCGCATAGAGCGCGATCGGTGCCGAGGCGGTCGCCAGCATCGAGGACAGCGACGCGTAGCGGCTGATGATCGCGGTCGCGAGGAACACCACCGCCCACACGAGCGCGGCGTAGAACGACAGCACGATCAGCACCCCTAATCCGGTGGCCACGCCTTTTCCGCCTTCGAAGTGCAAGAAGATCGACCAGTTGTGTCCGACGATAGTCGCAAGCCCGACCGTCGCGATGACCAGCGGCGAGGAGTGCAGCACGTAGACCGCGATCGCGCTCGGCACGATGCCTTTGAAGACGTCGCCGCCCAGCGTCAGGACGCCGCCCCAAAAACCCATCGCGCGCAGTGCGTTGGCGGCCCCGATATTGCCGCTGCCCACGTTGCGCGGGTCCACGCCGTACAGCCCTCTGCCGACAAGCACGCCGAACGGGATCGATCCGATGACGTACGCCGCGACGATGAGCAGCCCTTCGGCCAGCGAGATGTTCATGGCCGCTCGCCCTCGGCGGCACCGGCGATGATGATCTCATCGCTCTTCTTCGTGTCTTGTTTCACGCGCGGTCGGAAGACCAGGCGCATCGGCGTGCCGACGAACCCGAACGCGGCCCGCAGCGAATTCTCGAGATGGCGTTCGTAGGAGAAGTGCACGAGCTCCGGGTCGTTGACGAAGAAGACGAATTCCGGCGGCGAGGTGCCGGCTTGCGTGACGTAGTGGCACTTGAGCACGCGCCCGCGGAACCCCGGCGGTGGATGCACGCGGAACACGTCGCGCACGACTTGGTTGAGCTTGGCCGTCGGCACGCGTTTGCGGCGTTCCTCAAACGCCGCCGCCACGGTCGCCCAGATCTTGTGGACGTTTTTCTTGGTCAGGGCCGACGCGTACAGAATCGGAGCGTAGGGCGCAAATGCGAATTCGGCATGCAGCGCGGCTTCCGTCTCCTTGCGATCGATGGTCGCGGTATCGACGAGATCCCATTTGTTGACCAGCAGGACGAACGCTTTGCCTTCTTCGATCGCCAACCCGGCGATGCGCCGATCCTGCGAGGTGACGCCGATGGTCGCGTCGATCACGAGCAACGCGACGTCGCTCTTGCCGATCGCCGCGACGGCGCGCAGGCTCGAGTAGTAGTCGATGGCCGGCCCGGTCTTGACGGTCTTGCGCACGCCGGCGGTGTCGATGATGACGTACGATCGGCCGCCCGACTCGATCGCGGTGTCGGTGGCGTCGCGCGTCGTACCCGGCTCGGCCGAGACGATCGCGCGCTCGCTGCCCAGCAGCGCGTTGACCAGCGATGACTTGCCGACGTTGGGCTGGCCGACGATGGCGAGATGGATCGTGTCCGGATCTTCGTCGCCCGCCGGTGCTGCCTCGGGCGGCAGCTTGGCGATGATGGCGTCGAGCAGATCGCCGCTTTGCAGGCCGTGGATCGCCGAGACGGCCATCGGCACGTCAAAGCCCAGCGATGAGAACTCGTAGATCGCGGCTGCAGTGGCGGGCGACTCGACTTTGTTGGCGACAAGCAGCACTTTGGCGCGCCGCGGGCGCAGCAATGCGGCGACGTCGATGTCGCCCGGCATCACGCCGGTCTGCGCGTCGACCACGAATACCACGACGTCCGCTTCGCGGATCGCCAGTTCGGCTTGAGCGCGCGTTTGCGCAGCGACATCTGCCAGAGCGCCGGTCTCGATGCCGCCGGTGTCGACGACCGTGAGCGTGCGCCCCGCCCATTCAACGGGGGCGTATAAGCGGTCGCGCGTCACGCCGGGGGTGGGATCGACGATCGCTTGGCGTGTGCCAGCGAGACGGTTGAACAGCGAAGACTTGCCCACGTTCGGACGTCCGACGAGAGCGACGAGCGGCGCAGATGACACGGCATAGGGGCATTCGCCGCGAAAGTCGCATCTCCCGGCACAAGGAGACTATGTTGCGCTGATGCTCGCACTCGTATTCGCGGTCGCGGTCGCCGCCACGCAATTACCGCCGCATGGCGGCGCATTCGTGACCACGCTGCCGCTTGGCGCGGATATTTGGGTGGACGGCGCATACCTCGGCCGGACGCCCGCGTTCGTCGATCTCCTCTCCGCCGGCAAACACACCATCGTCGCCACGCGCACGGGCTGGGAAGCGCAAAGCGCGACGGTCGAGGTGAGCGTTGGCCAAGTCGTCCAAGTCAGCCTCACCCTTGCGCACACCAGCGCGGCCAGCGCTTCGCGCGACTACGGCGCGCTTGACGTGCGCGGCTCGCCCGCCGGGGCTAGCGTGCTCGTGGACGGCAAGAAGATCGGCGTGATTCCGACCACCGGCGCGAAACTCGCCGCGGGCTACCACATCGTCACTGTCATCGGCAAGCCGGACGAGCGCTCGACGCGCGACGTCAACATCTTTCCCGACACGACGACCACCGTTTCCATCACCGCCGGCGAACCCGGCGGTCCGGCGGGCGACATCCTCGAGCCCGTTTCTTCTTATATCCCTGCAGAAGACGTGGCCGTCAACGGCAGCCAGGTGGAGATCAAGTACCGCGGCGCCGACCTGCGCTGCGCGCTGGGGTCGCGCACGTATACGCTGAACGGCAAAGAGGGGCTGCTCTCGATCGCGCCGGCGATGCTCTCCGGCAAGCTATATCTGCCGCAATCGCTCTTGCAGCACATGAGCGGTAAATAGCGCGATGCAAGACGCGGACCAGTCGAAAGATCTGATCCTCGTCATCGTGCTGCTGCTGGCGCTGGTCGTTCTCATAGGCCTCATCGCGTTCGGCATTTACATGCTGGGCTCGCGCCTCGCAAGCTCCATGATTTCCCACGCGGCCACCTCGGCGGCCGTTGCCTGGCCGCGCGGACCCGACATCGCTTTGCCGCTTTCGGGAACCGAAGGCGATGTCGTCGTGGCTCGCCTTACGCTTCCGGACGAGCCCAAGAATCGGCACTGGTTCACGGATTGGGCGATGATAGTCGACAGAGACGAGCCTGCGAACACGGTGCAGATCGGGCTCATGCGTCGGCCCGAGATCGATCATCGCCTTCGCGTATATATAGAATATAGCAGGCCGGGTCACGTGCGACAGTATCGCGACTTCCCGGTGGCGGAGGGACCCCACTCGGTCGCGATCACCCGCGATGGTACACACTTCTCGTTCCAGGTGGATGCCGAACAGCAGCCCGATCAGGCCGCTCTCACGATGGGATCGCCGTACATACAGGTCGGGGCCCAGATCTCGAACCAGTCGGACACGCTGTCGGGAATAGTGTCGCAGGTGCTGACAGGACCACGTCATGGGCTCGCGCCGATCGATCTCTCAAATGTCTGTCGCTACGACAACAAAGGGTTGACATTCGTCTACCGTGATGGCGTTCTTGTCGCGACCGGCGCGTTTGACCCGAGTCTTCGAAGCGATTATCAAGGGGATTGCTCGGCGTTCCACCAGCCGAAGAGCGTGATGCAGCGCGCCAAGAGCTAGCGCCCGTCCATCACAGGCGAGGCCTAACGCGAGCGAGAACCGTCGCCCATGCCTTCGGTCTATCTCCAGACGTTCGGCTGTCAGATGAACATCGCCGATTCCAACGGTCTCGCGCATCAGGCGTGGTCCATGGGCTGCACGTTCACGGATCAGCCCGACGAGGCCGACATCGTCATCGTCAACACGTGCGCCATCCGCGAGAAGGCGGAGACCCGCGTGTACGGCCGTCTCGGCGCGCTCAAGCCGATCAAAGAACGCCGGCCCGAGATGAAGCTGCTCGTCGCGGGTTGCCTGGCAGAAAAAGACCGCGAGATCATGCGCAAAAAGGCGCCGCACGTCGACGCGTTGCTCGGTCCGCGCGAATACGTGAAGTTCAAAGCGCTGCTCGGCTCGTGGGGTGTGCCGACCGACGCGCCGCCGCCGCAGACCGACTTCATGATGCCCTCGGCCGAAGACGATCCGGGCCAGGATAGCAAGCCTGAGTTCGCGCATCTGCGCGCGCTGGTCAACATCACGCGCGGCTGCGAGAAGTTCTGCACGTATTGCATCGTGCCATACACGCGCGGGCCGCTCGAGAGCATCGATCCCGACGAAATCGAATCGCAGGTGCGGCGCGAGATCCGCTGCGGCGCGAAAGAGATCACGCTGCTCGGACAAAACGTCAATTCGTACTACTGGGAGCCGACGAAGCTCGATTTCGCCGATCTGCTGCTGCGCATCAGCGCGATCGAGGGGCTGCAGCGGCTGACGTTCCTGACATCGCATCCGAAAGATTTCGGGCCGCGCGTCGTCGATGCGCTGGCGCAATTGCCCAACGTCGAGCCGCGCTTGCATCTGCCGGTGCAATCCGGCAGCAATCGCGTGCTCACAGCGATGGCGCGCCTGTACACGATCGAGGAGTACCTCGACAAGATCGCTTACTTCCGCGAGCGCCTGTCGCGCTGGGCGCTGACCACGGACCTTATCGTCGGCTACCCGACCGAGACCGAAGAGGATTTCCTTGCGACGATGGATCTCGTGCAGCGCGGGACCTTCGAGTACGCGTTCATCTTCGCGTTCTCGCCGCGCAGCGGCACGCCGGCGGCGACGATGCAACCGCAGGTCCCGCCGGAAGAGAAGATCCGGCGCCTGCAAGCGATCAACGCGGCGCAAAACGACGTCACGCGTCGCTTCAACGAGTCGTTCCTGGGCGAAACCGTCAGCGTGCTCGCGCAAGGCCCGTCGAAGAAAGACGCGGCGAAGATGGCCGGCAAGACCGGGCACAACACGACGGTGATCTATCCGCGTGACGCACGCACTACCTTCGCGCCCGTCACCGACGTCATCATAGAGCAGGCCTTCTCATGGGGCCTCGCGGGCACCGTCGCCGAGCCGGCCGCAACCCTCAGTGCGGTCGAGTAAACTCGACCGCTCCATACCCCGCGCGGCACCGCACGAAGACCGCACGGCGCGCGAAGCCGGCCGTGCGCCCGTGGTGCCGGCCGACGGCACGATCACGTCGCCGCTCATCGCGCAATATCTCGAGCTCAAAGCGCAGTATCCGGAGGCTTTGCTGCTTTCGCGCGTCGGCGATTTCTACGAAGCTTACGGCGACGACGCGGACGATCTGGCTGCCTCGGTGCGTATCGTGCTCACCTCAAAAGAAGCAGGCAAGGGGAAGCGCGTGGCGATGGCAGGCGTGCCGCACCACAATCTGGACCATTACCTCGCGCGCCTGATCCGCCAGCAGCGCGTCATCGCCATCGCCGAGCAGATGGAGCCGCCCGCGCCGAACAGACTCGTGCGGCGCGAGATCATCCGCGTCATCACGCCTGGCACGGTGCTTGAGGACCATCTGCTCGCCTCCGAGCGCAACAATTATCTGGCGGCGGTCGCGACCGCGGCTGGGCACACCGCCGTCGCAAGTGCGGACGTTTCGACCGGCGAGGCGACCGTCGCCGTCGCCGATGGCGACGACGATCTCGCGGCAGAGCTCGACCGCGCGTCGCCTGCCGAGATCATCGTCGAAAGCGACGAGGACGCCGCGCGCTTGCGCGCCTTCGTCGGCGACGGCTGCCGCATCGCGCTCGATCCATCCGGCGCGATCCTCGACGGTGCCGCGGACAGCGTCCTACGAACAACGCACTCCCACGAGGCGCTCGCGTCGTTCGCGCGCGACGAACGCCCTGCCGCGCGCGCGGCGCTCGAGCTGCTGCGCTCCTACCTCGATCACGTGCGGCTTGACGGCGCGGCCGTCGTCGCTCGCACCCGTGCGCGGCTCGCGCGCAGTTCGATGCTCATCGATCCAGCGACTCGCCGGCACCTGGATCTGTTGAGCGGCGCGGGCGAGAACTCGCGCGCCTCGCTGCTGAACGTGCTCGCGCGGACCAAAACGCCCATGGGCAGCCGCATGCTGGCGCAATGGCTGTGCGCGCCGCTGCTCGACCTCGAGCGGATCGCCTGGCGTCACGAGCGCGTTGAAGCGCTGGTGCGTGCGCCCTCGTGGCGCGAGTCGCTGCAAGACTGCCTCGCGCAGATCGGCGACGTCGAGCGCATCGTGCAAAAAGTCCGCTCGCGCCGTGCGGGTCCGCGCGATCTCGGCGCGCTGCGCTCCTCGCTGCACGCGATCCGGTCGTTGCATGACATCGTGGCGGAAGCCGCAGATTCGCAGCTGCGAGAGATGCACGGCGCGCTCAAGGGCGCAGGCGACGAGATCGCGCGCACGCTCGATCAGGCGCTTGCCGACGACCTGCCCGCACTCATCGCCGAGGGCGGTGCGTTGCGCCCCGAGTACCGCCCGGAGCTGCGCGATCTGGTCGATCTGCGCACGCGCAGCCGCGAACATCTGCTCGCGCTCGAAGAGCGCACGCGTGCGCGGACAGCCATCAAGTCGCTCAAGATCAAGTACACGGCGGCGTTCGGCTACTACTACGAGGTTACGCGCGCCAACGCCGCCGCGGTTCCGGCGGATTTCGTACGCCGCCAGACGCTCGTCAACGCGGAGCGCTTCACCGACGCCGACTTGCGCGCGCTCGAAGCCGAAATACTTTCGGCGCGCTCGCGCCAGATCGCGCTCGAGAAAGAGCTGTTCGAGGAGCTGCTCGTCGCGGTCGATGCGGCGCGCGAGGCGCTGCTCGCGACGGCCGAGGCGGTCGCGCAGATCGACGTGCTGGCATCGCTCGCGCAGGTCGCAGGCGAGCGCCGCTACGCGCGCCCGCAGATGGTGGCGCACAGCGAGCTGAGCGTAGAGTCCGCGCGCCATCCGATCGTCGAGGCGTACGGCGGCATCGACTTCGTGCCCAACGACGCGCGCCTCGACGCGCAGCAACGCTTCTTATTGATCACCGGGCCGAACATGGGCGGCAAGTCCACCTATCTGCGCCAGACCGCACTGCTCGTGATCATGGCTCAGATGGGATCCTTCGTGCCCGCTGCCGCGGCGCGCATGGGTATCGTCGAGCGGCTCTTCACGCGCATCGGTGCGGGCGACGACATCGCCGCCGGACGTTCGACGTTCTACGTCGAGATGGCCGAGATGGCGCTCGTGCTGCGCGGCTGCACGCCGGCGAGCCTGCTGCTCATCGACGAAGTCGGTCGCGGCACCGGCACGACCGACGGTTTGGCGATCGCGCAGGCGGTCAGCGAGTATCTGCTCGGCCTCGAAGGCGCGATGCCTATGGTGCTCTTCGCTACCCACTTCCATGAGCTGGTCCGCCTTTCGGGCCGCTTTCCCGCGGTCGAGAATCTGCACGTGGCGGTCGCCGAGGAGCCCGGCGGCCCGGTCTTTTCGCATCGGCTGCTGCACGGGTCGAGCAGCCGTTCGTATGGGATCGCGGTGGCCAAAATGGCCGGTTTACCGCCTGAAGTGGTGCAACGCGCCCAAGAAATTGCCGATGATATTGAACGGAGGCCTGGACCGGCACCGGCACCGCTACGGAGGCGAGCCGACGCCAGGCAGCCCGACGCCCAGCTCGCGCTCGACGTCGATCCGGTCGAATGAATTCGACCGCTACATTGGAGCAGTAGAGATTCTTCGGACCGTTTCGTTCCCGATGGTCGTGGCCGCAGCCCGCTGGCTCGCGGTCGCGCAGGTGCTGCTCGCGCCGATCAGCGCGCCCGCGCCGCTGTGGCTGATCGCGGCCCTGTTCGGCTATGCGCTCGTGGCCACCGCGCTGGCCGCGATGCCGCGCCTATCGAAGAAACCGCAAGATAAAAAAGACGAGCAGCTGCCCGAAGTCGCATCGGCGCTCATCATCTTGCTCGACGTCACCGCGGCCTCAGCGGTCGGCTGGTTCTCCGGCGTCAGCTCGCTGGCGCTCATCATCGGTCTGGATGCGGCGACGCTCTCAGACGTCGCGGCGATCTCCTTCATCCTGCTCTCCGCGGGCTGCATGACGTTTGCGATCTATTTCGGACATCCGGTCGACGCCGCCGGCAAACCGGCGGACATGCTGCTCATCATCGGCTATGCCGTCGCGCTGCCGCTGATCCCGTTCATCGCCGCCGCGCACGGCTTGCTGGGCCGGCGACGCGCAGAACAGCAGACGCGCGCGATCATGCGAGTGCTCGACGCCGGTTCCGATCTTGGCACCAAAGTCACGCTGAACGAAGCCCTGACCCAGCTCGTCATCATGCTGCGCGAGTTCCGCGAATCTGTGCCGTGGAGCAACGTCGTCATCTACATCACGCGCACCGACGAAGAAGCCCAAGATGAAGTATTAGTGGAAGAAGCGGTCGAGGGCGCGTATGCAGACTTCTATCGCGGCAGCAAGCTGCGCTTCGGCGAAGGCGTCGTCGGGTTCGCTGCCGCCGAACAGCGCCCGCTCATCGTCGCCGACATCCAAAAAGATTATCGCGAGTCGTCGTTGCCGCGCCCCAAGGCCGCGCATGGCTGCCTCGTCGTGCCGATCGTCAGCGAGCGCGTCACCATCGGCGCGGTGATGCTCGTCGCCGCCAAGCCGAGCGCGTTCACGTTCGAGCAGCAGCGCCTCGTCGACCGGCTCGTGCGCCTGGCTTCGGTCGGCATCCAGAACGCCCGGCTGCACAGCAAGACGCTCGAGCTGGCCGAGACCGACTCGATGACGGGCTTGCTCACCAATCGTGCGTATCAAGAACGTCTGGAGACGGAGTTCCGCAAGGCGCAGTTGACCAAGCAGTCGCTCGCGCTGCTGATCCTCGACGTCGATTTCTTCAAACACGTCAACGACACGTACGGCCATCCGCAGGGCGACGAGCTGCTGCGACAGCTCGGCGAAGTCATCCGCATGCATGCGCGCAAGATCGACATCTGCTGCCGCTACGGCGGCGACGAGTTCGTCGTGCTCATGCCCGAGACGATCAAAGCCGAGGCGGCCATGGTCGCCGGCCGGCTGCGCCAAGCGATCGAGATGAACGAATTCTCGCTCGAGACGACGACCGCCAAGATCACCGTCTCGATCGGCGTCGCGGGCTATCCGCAGGATGTATCGACCAAACAGCAATTGGTCAAATCGGCCGACTCCGCGCTGTATTCGGCAAAACAGGCCGGCCGCAACAACGTCAAACTCGCGACCCGCGAGACTCTGCCCGTCCGCATGTAGTCCGGCCTCTGCGAGGCCGGGGATAGCGATGGCGCGCGGGCGAAACGCTCGCGCACATGCCGGCACCGATCCGCCAGCTCGACCAAGCGACGATCGCTCAGATCGCCGCCGGTGAGGTCATCGAGCGGCCCGTCTCCGTCGTCAAAGAGCTCGTCGAGAACAGCCTCGACGCGGGCGCGTCATTGGTATCGGTCGAGGTCGTCGACGGAGGACGCACCTCGATCGCCGTGACCGATAACGGTTCGGGCATTCCGCGCGACGAGCTCGCGCTGGCTTTTGCACGCCACGCGACCAGCAAGCTGTTAAACGTGCGCGATCTCTTCGCCGTGAATACGCTCGGCTTCCGCGGCGAAGGTCTCGCAAGCATCGCGGCCGCCGGCGCGGTCGAGCTCACCTCACGCCTGCCCGGGGCGGAGATGGGCGCGCGCATCGAAGCGCGGGGCATCACCGTGGGCGCGCCGTCGAGCTGTGCGGCGCCGCCGGGCACGAAGGTCGTCGTGCGCGACCTTTTCGCGCTGACGCCGGTGCGGCGGGAGTTCGTCAAGAGCCCGCGCGCGGAGTTCGCGCGCATCAGCACGTTCCTGAGCCGCATCGCGCTTGGCTGGCCGGAAGTCGCATTCGCCTTGCGTCACGACGGCAAGGACGTGTGGACGCTGCCTGCGGTTCTCGACGGCGTCGCGCGGCTGGAGATGGTGTTCGGCGCGCAAGCGCGCGGGGCACTCGAAACGCTCGCCGACGACGACGCACCAGCGCGCATCGTCGTGAGCGGCTATATCAGCCGGCCCGGACACGACCGGCCCAATCGCGACGGCCAGGTGTTCTTCGTGAACGGCCGGCTCGTGCGCGCTCCGCAGCTCGCCGCCGCGTGGCTCGCCGGCTCGGGCTCGTTCGCGATGACCGGGCGCTATCCGTTCGGCATGCTCGCCCTCGAGCTGCCGCCCGAAGACGTCGACGTCAACGTCCATCCGACCAAGATCGAAGTCCGCTTCGCGCGCGGCAACGAGGCGTTCGACGCGGTGCGCACGGCCGTCGCGCGCACGCTGCGCCTCAGCGATCCGGTGCGCAGCGCTCCCGCGGTCGCCTTCGCGCCTGCGGTGCGGGCAGACGACGCCGAGCCGGCCGCGCACGCGTCGCACCTCTTCGCCGACAGTGCGGCCGTGGAAAGCGCGTTCAAAGAACGCGCCGCCAATGAACGCGCTCTTTCATTCGAAGAAGCGCCGGCGTCGAACGGCGTGCGCGTCTACGGCCAGATCGACCAGACGTTCATCGTCGGCGACGATGCGGACGGCTTGTTCATCATGGATCAACACGCCGCGCACGAGCGCGTCGCCTATGAAGCGATCCTTGCGCGCCAGGGCGGCGACGAGGCCGGCGCGCCGCTGCTTTTCCCACCCGTCGTCGAATTGACCGACGACCAAGCGACCGTGCTGTATGAGAACGTCGACGCGCTGGCGCAAGCCGGCGTCGTGGTCGAGCCGTTCGGCGAAGGCGCGTTTCGGATCTGCTCGGTGCCGGCCGGCTACGAGAAGCGGCGTTTCGATCTTGCCGGCGTGCTCGACGACCTGAGCGCCGCCGACGCGGCGCGCGAAGGCACCGCACACCGCAATCGCGTGCTCGCCACGATCGCATGCCATTCGGTCGTGCGCGCGCACGAAGCTCTGACGCTGCAAGAGCAGGCCGCGCTGTACGAACGCCTGAGACGCTGCGACGATCCGCATACGTGCCCGCATGGCCGGCCGACGATGCTGCGCATCGACGCGGCGTCGCTATCAAAGGCGTTCGGCCGGACCTGATGTGCGCGGGGCGCATCCGAGCGCTGGCGATTTGCGGACCGACCGCCTCGGGCAAATCCGAGCTGGCCTCGCGTCTCGCGCAGCACGTGGGCGGCGAGATCGTCAACGCCGACTCGCGCCAAGTCTACGCGGGCATGCGGATCGGCACGGGCTGGCCAAGCGACGAGCAATCGGCGCGCGCGCCGCATCACGGCTACGGCACGGTCGCGCCTGACGAGCGTTACAGCGCGGGGCGCTTCGTCGAGGACGCGTGCGCGACGATCGCGCAGATCGCGGCGCGCGGCAATCTGCCGATCATCGTAGGCGGCACGGGATTCTATGTCGAGGCGCTTGCCGGCAGCATGCCGCTGGACCGTCCGATCGCGGACGACGCGCTGCGGGAACGTCTACGCCGTGAAGCCGCTATCCATCCGGCGCCCGCGCTGCGCCAATGGCTCGAGGCGATAGCACCGAGCGCCGCTGTCCGCATCGCGCCAGGCGACCGCTATCGCACCGTGCGCGCGCTCGAAAGCGCGCTTGCCGCGCGCGAACAGCTCGAGCGGCGTGGCGAGCGCGCCATCGCCGGCGACGAGCCGGGCGCGCAAGACACATGGCCCGGCGTAGAATTGACCATCGCGGTCCTCGACATACCGCGAGCAGTGCTCGACGCCCGCATCGCGGAGCGCGTCCGCGCGATGTTCGCCAGCGGCCTGGTAGAAGAGGCGGCGGCGATCCGCCGCGCATACGGAGATGCGCCCGCGCTCAGCGGTATCGGTTACGCCGAAGCGCTGGCCTTCGCCGGCGGCGCCGCGACGCGCGCAGAGGCGCTCGCGGCCTCGATCCAGCGCACGCGCTCGTACGCGAAGCGCCAGCAGACCTGGTTTCGGCGCATCGCCGGAGCTCGCCACCTCGATGCGCTCGATGCGCGCACCGCGCTCGCGCTCGCGGAACTGGCAAGGGGTTTGAAGGCAACGGACTGAACAAACGCACAGTGAAGACCAACGTGCCCCTGCAAGATGCATACTTGCTGGCCGTCAAGCGTGAGAACGCACCGGTCACCATCTATCTGCGCAACGGTTTCCAGTTGCGCGGCCACGTGCGCGGCTTCGACAACTTCACTATCATCCTCGAATACGATAACAAGCCGCACCTGGTGTACAAGCACGCGGTCTCGACGGTCTCGCCGCAAGCGCCGGTGCAGTTCTCAGGCTCGGATCTGGCGGCGCACGCCACCGGCAATTCGAACGCGCAACGGCCGCAACCCAGCCCGGATGCTCCCGCGCACAACAACGACGGCGCCGCGCATCCCATCAGCAGCTAAGCGCTAACCGCTCGCTCATGCCGATCATCGCCCTCACGAAGTGCCAGGGGACTGGCAATGATTTCCTCGTGCTCGACGCGCGCGACGCCGGCCGCACGTCGCATTATCCCGCGCTGGCGCGCGCGCTTTGCGACCGTCGCTTCGGCCTCGGCGCGGATGGCTTGCTCGTGCTGCAGCCGCCGACGGTGACGGGCGCTGACCTCGGCATGCGCATCTTCAACGCAGACGGCAGCGAGGCCGAGATGTGCGGCAACGGGATCCGCTGCGTGTGGCGCTATGTCGAACGCGAGACGGGCACTCGCGACGCGCTGGAAATCGAGACCGCGACCGGAATCGTGCGCGTGGGACCGGACGATGACGGCGCCGTCCGCGTGGACATGGGCGTGCCGCGGCTGCACGACCCGCTGGAGGTCGGCATCGACATCGCCGGTCGCAGTTTGCGCTACGCGCCCGTGTCGATGGGCAATCCGCACGCCGTCATCTTCGTCGACGAGCCGCTTGCGGGCATCGCGCTCGACGATCTCGCGACTGCGCTCGCGAGCCTCGATGCGGTCGCGGGTGAGGTCAACGTCGAAGTCGCGCTTATCGCCGACGGCCGCGTGCACATGCGCGTGTACGAACGGGGCGTTGGCGAGACGTACGCATGCGGCACCGGCGCGTGCGCCGTCGCCGCCGTCGCGATCGCATCGAACCGCGCGCGCTCGCCCGTCACCGTGCGTAGCAAAGGCGGCGAGGTCCGCGTGGCGTGGGATGGCGCCGGCTCACCGGCCTATCTCTCCGGCCCGGCAGAGCTCGTTTTCGATACCGGCGTCGAGCTCGCCGATGACGGCCGAGTGCGCGCCATCGGACGAAAGAATCTCACAGCGCGTCGATGAGCTCCCCGACCGCCGTGTTCGCGCGCGCCGACGGCAGCGTGCTCGACCTGCCCGGAGTGCAGGCAGCCGCCGATGACGGTCGCGTGCTGCCGGCCGGCGCAGCCGAATTCATTCCGCTTCCAAAAGGTTCATTGCTGTTGACGCTGCCGGCGCGCAGCGTCGTCGGCTACCGCGACGGCCGGCCCGTGGAGTTCGATGACTTCGAGGGCGAAAGCGTCTGCGCGGTGGCCGCTGCGCTGCCGCTTGGCTACACGCGCACCCTGTTGCCGGCGTACGTGCCGCGCGCCGGCGCGCCGCCGCTGCCGTTGTACGGCTATGCCGCAGTCGCATGGCGCGACGGCGCGCTCCACGCCGGCGCGATGCGCACCGATCATCTGGAAAGCTGGTCGTCGGCGGCGCATGCGCCGCAACTGCTTGCCCGCGCGATCGCCGCGCGCCATGCGGAGATGCCCGATAGCCCGCTGCTGCGCCAGCTCGAACGATGTGCCCTCGAGTACGGCTGCTACACCGCCCAGAACTCGTTCCTGCGCATCGGCGAAGCTGCCATCCCGGTCTCGCCCGCATGCAACGCGCGCTGCATCGGCTGTATCTCGGAGCAAGAACTCGACGCCGGGATCACGAGTGCGCAGGACCGCGTGCGCGCATTGCCGGCAGTGCGCGACATGACGGAATTGGCAGTCGCTCACTTGGATGCGGGAGAGGCGGCGATCGTCTCGTTCGGCCAGGGCTGCGAAGGCGAGCCGCTGCTTGCTGCGCCGCGCATCGCGGTCGCTATCCGGGCCATCCGCGCGCGAACCCGCGCCGGCATCATCCATATGAACACCAATGCGAGCCTGCCGCGCGCGTTCGAGGCGCTCAGCGATGCGGGTCTGCAATCCGTGCGCATCAGTCTCAACGCCGCTCGCCCCGGCGCCTACGCGGCCTACTATCGCCCGAGAGGCTATAGTTTCGACGACGTCGTCGAGAGCATCGCCTTTGCGGGCCGGCGCGGACTGCGCCTGTCGCTCAACCTGCTGACCCATCCGGGCGTTACGGACGACCCGGATGAGATGGATGCGTTTGGCGCGCTCTTAGCCGCGCATCCGGTGGAGATGGTGCAGACGCGCACGCTCAACGTGGATCCGGCCGTCTATTTCGCAGCGCTCGGACGGCCCGTGCGCGCGCCGGTCGGCATGCGCCGCTGGTTCGAATGGATGCGCTCGACGTTCCCGGCAGTGCGCCTGGGAAATTTCACGCGGGGCTTCGGTTAGCCCGGTCGACCTCGTGCGCGACCATCTTCATCACGATCTCGGTGCCGCTCACGACTGAATCGATGCCGAGCTCTTCGAAGATCTGCTTGTTCTTCGGGTTGTTGACGCGCGCGATCGTGCGCGGCTTGGTGAAACGTTTCTTGGTCACGAGGCAGATGACGAGATTGTCCTCGTCGTCGCCGGTGTCCGCGATGACGACGTCGGCTCGTTCTGCGCCGGCCTCTTCGAGAACCAGCGGATCGCAGCCATCGCCGACCTGCGCGATCTCCGCGTTGAGCGTCTGCGCGAGCGCTTGCGCTTTGCGGTCGACTTTCTCGATCACGACGACCTCATGTTTGGCCTCGAGCAGCGAGCGCGCCAGATACGTCCCGAGCTTGCCGCCGCCGACGACGATGATGAACATCGGCTAGCGCGCCGCCAGCGAAGGCGTGATGAGCTTGCGGAATTCGGGTTCGGCGTCGGGCGCGACGATGGCAACCACGCGATCGCCGCCGCGCAGCCGCAGATCGCCCGACGGGATGAGGCTCGAGCCGTTGCGCACCACGATGCTGGCGCGCGTCTTGCCGGGCAACGTGAGGTCGTCGACCGTGAGTCCCGCCAGATCGTCGGTGACGAGGAACTCGACGACTTCGACGTCGTGGCGTTCGTAGGGCAGCTTGCGGTAGGTCTCTTGCAGCAGTGCGTTGGCCATCTGATGCGCGCCGACCGTGGTCGGACAGATGGTGAGCACGCCGAAGTCGCGGTACATCGCGGCGCGCATCGGATCGTAGATGCGCGCCACCACCGTCCTGACCTTGAAATGGTGTTTGGCGATCAACGCTGCCATGATGTTGCGGTTGTCGCCTTGCGTGCAGACAGCCATGCCGTCGGCGCGCTCGATGCCGGCGCGGCACAGCACGTCGACGTCGATGCCGGTCCCTAAGACCATCTTGCCGGGGAAGTCGCGACCCAGCCGCTTGAACGCGGCCGAGTTCTCGTCGACGACGGTGACATCATGACCCGCGCGCGCGAGCCGTTTCGCCAGGGTAGAGCCAACGCGGCCGCACCCGACGATCAAGTAGTTCATAAGACGCGCGTCGTTTCGGGTCGCGCACACGCGCGCCCTCCGGCGGCCGCGTCAAAACCCCCAAGGAGCGTGCAAGCGGGCGCACGAACGAAGAGCGGCCACAGTCCGGGGCGTAGCTCAGCTTGGTAGAGCGCTCGGTTCGGGACCGAGAGGTTCGCAGGTTCAAGTCCTGTCGCCCCGATAGGCTTTGGCATTCCGGAGATCCATTAAACGCGGTGTTCACCCGATTTAGTCCTGCGGCACAGGGCGTCGTCCACTTGGCAGAGCAAGAGTGCCGCAATGCGAGCCACTACTATCTCGGCACGGAACACCTTTTGCTGGCGATGGCGATCGCGCCGCCGCCCGACGTGACCGCGTACTTCGAATCGATCGGCGCGCAGCCATGGGAGATCAAAGGCGCGCTGCGCTCGGCGATGGATCCGCCGTGCGAGCACCCGTGGGAAGGGATCATCATCACGCCGCGGGTCAGACGGCTCTTCGACGACCTCACAAGCGCGCTCGCAGCCGACGCGCGCATCGAACCGGTGGATCTGCTGCGCGCCATCGTCGCGGACGGCGGCGGAGTGGCGGCACGCGTGCTGACGGCCTGGACGTCGCCATCGCCGGCGCGCCACTAGGCAGGCATGCACGTCCTCGAAGCCGTTTCGCAGTTCGTCTTGGACCTCATCACCCGGCTCGGCTACACCGGTTTGTTCGCGGGCATGTTCGGCCAGGCGGTCGGCGTGCCGTTGCCGAGCGAGCTCATGATGGGATTCGGCGGCTATCTCGCGTTCGCGCACACGTTCAACTTCTTGGCCGTCGTCCTGGTGGGCACGGGCGGCGATACGCTCGGCGCCGTGGTCGCCTACTGGATCGGCTACTACGGCGGGCGGCCGCTGCTCACGCGCTTCGGGCGTTTCTTCTTCATCGCGCAGCGCGAGCTGGCCGCGGCCGACGCGTGGTTCGCGCGCTTCGGCAACCGCGCCGTGCTGGTGTGCAAGCTGCTGCCCGGCATCCGCGCTTTCGGCTCGTACCCCGCCGGCGTCACGCGCATGAATTTCGGCGTGTTCTTGGGCTACACGGCGATCGGCTCCGCGGTGTTCTGCACGGCGTTCGCCGTCGCGGGCTATCATCTGGGCAAGCACTGGGACCTGATCGTCGAGCAGATCAAACCCATCGGCATCGCGCTGCTGGCGACGCTGGTCATCGGCATCGCCATCTGGCTCGTCGTGCGCTCGCGCATGGAAAAGGCCGGCGGCTCGAGCGCCGCGTAAGACCTCTCTCATCCCTGTGACCGCATTGCAAGAGCAGCTGGAACGGCTGCCCGCCGAGCCTGGCGTCTACCAAATGCTCGACGCCGACGGCGAGGTGCTCTACGTCGGCAAGGCGATCGACCTGCGCTCGCGCGTGCGCTCGTACTTCCAGCCCGGCCGCGCCCATCACGCGCGCACCGACGCGATGGTCGAACGCGTCGACGGCGTGCGCACGATCATCGTCAAGAGCGAGGCCGAGGCGCTGCTGCTTGAGGCCACGCTCATCAAGCAGTACAAGCCGGCGTTCAACGTCAGGCTCAAAGACGACAAGAAGTACCCCTATCTCAAGGTCACGCTGGGCGAGTCGTATCCGCGCGTCATCTTCACGCGCAAGCTGGTCGACGACGGCAGCCGCTACTACGGCCCGTACACCAACGCCGCCGTGCTGCGCGACTCGATCAATCTCATCCGGCGCGTGTTCCCGCTGCGCACGTGCCGGCTCGACGACATCGGCATCAAGCTGCATCGGCCGTGCCTGCAATACCACATCAAGCGCTGCATGGCGCCGTGCGCCGGCCTGCAGACGCGCGACGAGTACGCCGCCATCGTCGCCGAGGTCGTGCTGTTCCTCGAAGGCCGCCAAGCGCTGCTCGTCGAGAAGCTCGAGCAGCAGATGCACGACGCCGCCGAGCACTTCTCGTACGAGTTCGCCGCGCGCTTGCGCGACCGCATCGCCGAGATCAAACGCGTCATGGCGCGCCAAGAGGTCGTCTGGCGCAGCAAGATCGACATGGATCTGGTGGCCGGTGCGCACGGCCAGGGCGTGTCGTGCATGGAAGTGTTCTTCGTTCGCGCCGGCAAGCTCGTCGGCCAGGAGCATTTCATCGTCGAGGGCACGGAAGGGCGCTCGCCCGACGAGATCCTCGCCAGCTTCGTGGCGCAGTATTATGCGACGGCGCCCAACGTGCCGAAAGAGCTGATGCTCGAAGCGGCGGTGCCGGACCAGCGTGCGTTGTGCGACGCGCTGTCGCTGCGGCGCGGCAATCGCGTGCGCGTGCTCGTGCCTCGCCGCGGCCAGCGCGCCGATTTCATGGAGACGGTGCGGCGCAACGCCGAGCAGCATCTCAAGGAATACCTCACCACGAGCGCGGTGGCGCGCGAGCGCTCCAGCGTCGCGCTCGAAGAGCTCGCCGCCGCACTCGACCTGCCGGCCGTTCCGACGCGCATCGAGTGCTACGACATCTCGCACGTCTCGGGCACCAACGTCGTCGGTTCGATGGTGGTGTTCGAAGAGGGCAAGCCCGCCAAAGGCGACTATCGGCGCTTCAAGATCCAAGGCGTCGAGGTCAACGACGATCCGGCGAACATGGCCCAGATGCTGCGCCGTCGTCTGCGCTACATCTCGCCCGACGTCGATGTCGGGGGCAAGGACAAGAAATTCGCGAAGCGGCCGAACTTGCTGCTCATCGACGGCGGCCGCACGCAGCTCGATGCGGCGCTCAAAGTGCTCGCCGAGCTCGATCTGGTCGCCGTGCCGGTCGCCGCTCTGGCCAAGCAATTCGAGGAGCTGTACCTGCCTGGCGTGGATGAGCCCGTGCTGTTGCCGCGCAATTCACCGGCGCTGCACCTGGTGCAGCGCATCCGCGACGAGGCCCATCGGTTCGCGGTGACGTACCACCGCAAGCTGCGCGGCAAAGCGCAAGTCGTGTCGGGGCTCGACGGCGTGCCGGGTGTCGGGCCGGCCCGCAAGCGCGCGCTGGTGCGCGCGTTCGGCTCGGCCGCAGCGGTCAAGCGAGCCTCGGCGGCGCAGCTGGCGGCGGTGCCGGGCATCAGCCAGGCTTTGGCCGAATCGATTCTCGACGCGCTTAACCAGCGGACGTAAAAAGAGGCCGCATACCGCGGCCGCGTGGGGCAGAAGGAGAGACCGACTCAATGACCATCTGGAAAACGGCCCGCGCCGCGCTGGCTGCACTGTTGCTCGCCGCTTGCGCGAACAACGGCACATCGCCGACGGCACCGCAGTACCATCAGCGGCTGTTCGTCGGCGATTTCGCAGCCGGAGGCGCGACATCAAGCGTCGTCGTCTACGTGTATCCGCTCTCAAGCACGAGCGCGCCGAATTCGACGGTGCCCTCCGCCAGCGGACCGAACGGCACGCGTGGCATGGCGTTCGACTTCGCCGACGACCTGTTCGTCGCCAATTCGGGGAACAACACGGTGACCGCGTACGTGCCCCTCATCGGCAACACCAGCACGCCTGCGCTCACGCTCGTCAATGGCATCCAGCAACCGCAGGATCTCACATTCGACAACGCCGGCAACCTCTATGTCGCGAATCTCGCGGGCGGCACGTGCGGGCACGGTTATGTCGGGCTGTACCTGCCGCCGTTTTCCAACACCAGCACGCCGCTGTTCTCGTTTTGCAACGGCATGAACGGTCCGACCGGCGTCTCGCCCGACGGTCTGGGCAATATATGGGTCGCCAACTCGATCGGGGCAACGGTGACAGCGTACGCGCTGCCGGTCTCGACCGCGAGCGCGCCGTTCGTGACGCTCGTGAATGGTCTCACCAAGCCCGTGGGCGTGGCGTTCGACGCGTCGGGTTCGCTGTACGTCGCCGACAACGCTAAGAACGACATCGCCGTGTTCACCGGCGCCATCTCGAGCACCAGCAGCCCCGCGTTCGTGATCTCCAACGGGGTGAGCGCGCCGACGTACGTCATTCTCGACCCGAACGGTTTGCTGTACGTCTCGAACGCGGCGAACATCGCCATCTATCAGCCGCCGTTCTCGGCGACCAGCGCTCCCTTCTTCACCATTACCACGGGGGTGAGCACCCCGGTCGGGCTGGCGGTGGGCCTGTAGCGGCAGGGTGCGGGTAGGCCTCGAGGGAACGGGCGGCCCATGCACTTACTGATACGGTTCATCATCAATGCACTTGCGGTGCTGGCCATCTCGTATTGGCCACTGTCGCACGGACAGCTGATGGGCATACACAGCGAAGGATGGCTGCCGGCCGTGGAGGCCGCGGTCGTCCTCGGCATCGCCAACGCCATCATCCGCCCGATCCTGATGCTGCTCACCTGCCCGCTGATCGTCCTGACGCTCGGCATCGGCACGTTGTTCATCAACGCGCTGATCTTCTATTACGGCTTGCGCTGGATCCCGGGATTCACCGTCCCGGGCTTCTGGGCTGCGTTTTGGGGAGCGATCGTCGTGACCGTCGTCTCGTGGATTCTCTCGCTCATCATCCGCGAGCCTGAGGATGACCGGCCGCGGCGCCAGTCGACCAGCTAGCGCCGATTGCGTTAGACGGGCATTTCGGGGTAAAATATACCGGTCGCGGGGGCGTCACGGTCTCGACGGGTTGTGCCCTGGCGAAGGAAGCAAGCGGAGTTCCGAGCTCTCCTTAAACGATCGGACAACGTATAAACGCGAATAGCGAATACGCACTAGCAGCCTAATCTAGGCTAGCTACGGCCGCGGGGCAACGGCGCCGGCACGGGCCCGCGGACGTCACACAAGACGGCTTACGATTCCGGGTGTCTCGACGGGATCGGACAATGAATCGGGGCTGGCGGCCGCGGCAATCGAGCTCGGAGAGTACGCGGTCGCGAGATCAAAACCCGAGCTAAGCTTGTAGATGCCTTCGTGGGGGTCTTCTCGGACACCGGTTCAACTCCGGTCGCCTCCACCACACTTTTATATATGGGAATCGCATTGGCATTGGCGGCGGCGTTCGTCTACGGCGCCGCTGACTTTTTTGGCGGACTCGCGGCCAAGCGCAACGTCGTATGGCCGGTCGTCTTCGTCTCGGGTGCGGTAGGGTTGGCGTCGGCGCTCGTCGCGCTGCTGCTGCTCCGCTCCGGCGCGCCGTTGCCGCGCGATCTGGAGATCGGCGCGCTGATCGGCGTCGTGGGCATCGTCGGCATCGCCGCGCTCTACCGAGGCCTCGCGATCGCCCGCATGAGCGTCGTGGCGCCGATCACCGCGGTCGTCGCCGCGGTCGTGCCGATCGCATACGGCTTTTTGCGCGGCGAGCGACCGTCCGGCCTCGCGATCGTCGGCATCGTACTCGCCCTCGGCGCCGTCGCTCTCGTGTCACACTCCAGCGACGAGGATGTCGCCGGCGATCCCGAACCCGGCCGCGCCGGATTGCTGCTCGCGTTGCTCAGCGGGTTGGGTTTCGGGTTCGTCTATGTGCTGTTGGCGGCCAGCTCGCGCGGCGCATGGCCGCTGGTCGCCTCGCGCACCATGTTCGTGCTGCTCACCGGGCTCATCGTCTGGCGCATGCGCCCCGCGGTACTGCTCGCACCAGGAACCACCCGCTGGACCGTGCTCACTGGCGTGCTCGACATGAGCGCGAACCTTCTGTACCTGCTCGC
Organism: Vulcanimicrobiota bacterium; assembly: GCA_963772515.1. Lineage (GTDB taxonomy): Bacteria > Vulcanimicrobiota > Vulcanimicrobiia > Eremiobacterales > Eremiobacteraceae > JAFAHD01. The sequence continues at coordinate 150,623 of CAVYXC010000005.1, read as the reverse complement.
GTTGCGCCATACGCTTGTCGCGATCGCAGCGGTCCTCGCCTCGCTCTACCCCGCGAGCACCGTGATGCTTGCGCGCATCGTCCTCCACGAACGGCTCCACGCCGTGCAATGGGCCGGCGTCGCGTGCGCGCTGGCCGGCGTCGTGCTTCTGGCACGCGGCTGAGACCGAGTGGCCAAGCGCCCGCGCGACCGAACAGCCGTTCTTGCGTTGCCGACCTCGATACGGTAGGATAGGCACTAGACATGAGCTGTCCCCAGCCTCGCGCGAACGCCGTCATCGCTGCCGTTGTGGCGGCGATACTTGTGTTGGCAGGCGGTTGCACCAAAAAGCCGCCGCCGATCGTGCAGCCGGCGGGCCACTTCACCGTCGATTTCGTCGACGCGGGCACTGAAGCGCTTGCGCCCGTCGACTACACGGTCGATCCCAATCTCCAAGGCGAAGGTCTGGCCGACTACGCGGCTACTCAGTTGCTCGCCGGCCCCTCTACAGGCCGCGATGCCGTGGTCCTGTTCCCCGCCGGAACGGTACTCAACGTGACGGTCCAGGGCGACACAGCGGTGGCCGATCTGGAGGGCCCGCTCGCGAAGGCCTACAGTGGCGGCGCCGATGACGAATCGGCGATGTTCAAGTCGCTCATCTACACGCTTACGAACGTCCCCGGCATTGCGCGCGTCCAAGTATTGGTCGGCGGAAAGAAACGCGCCGCGCTGCCCGGCGGTCATATGGAACTCGACGAACCGCTGACAAGGGAGTCGTTCGCGCAGTGAACCGCTTTGCCACACGGGTGCTCTGCGCCGCGACGGCGCTGAGCGGGCTGCTGTTGGCGCGCGCGGACGCAGCCGGCGTGCCGGTGACGCCGACGAACGCCAAAGTGTACGTCGCAGGCCGCGAGGTGGCGTTCGACCATCTCGGGATCGCCTATAACGACCCCGTCGCTCCCGCCGGCGATCGCGGCGTGCGCACGATGCTCGACCTCGTGCAGGCGCAGATCACCTGGCAGCCAGGCACGCGCTTTGCGGTCGTCACGCGAGCCGACGGCGTGCTCATCACGTTGACCGTGGGCAGCGCGGCGCTGTCGATCGATGGCTCGGCGACCACCATGCCGTTCGCGCCATTCTACCGCGATAGCGATCTGTATCTTCCATTGCTGCCGCTGGCCAAAGCGCTGCAATTGGGCGTGCGCGGTTTTCGCGGCGGGTACGTCTTCGTGCCGCAGGTGCTTGCGATCAAAGCGCACAGCGACGCGCAGCGCACCGTTGTCGAGATGACGACGTCGGCGCCCGCCGCATATCGGACCTCGTACGATTCGAAAGCGCAAGTCCTCAGCATCATCTTTCCGGGCTTCGGTACCGACGCGCAAGGCACGCAGCCGCTGTCGGGGCGCGATGGACTTGACATCCGCGTCGCCGAGAACGGCCCGCCCGGTTTTCCGACGACGACCGTCGCGATCGACGTCAAACGCGGCGTGAAGTTCGCCGCGCACCGGGTCAACGGTGCGCCGGCCATCGACGCCGTGCTGGCCAAGAACGAGACGGCCCTTCATCTCGACGACGGCACGCGCGCGGTAGGGCACGTCTCCGCGAGTCAGGTCAACCCGACGCCGGCGTCGACCTCGGCCGCCACGATGTCCCCGACGCCGCTGCCAAGCGGCACGCCTAGAGTAAATTCCATCGCTACGGCCCGACCGATCGCGATGGCGACGCCGACCCCCGGTCGAATAAATTCGACCGCTACACCGATTCCTCGAGGGACGGCGACGCTGGCTCTTCGTGCGACGGCGACTCCAACGCCCATGCCGAGCGCAAGTCCATCACCCTTGCCCGCGCCTGGCGTTTCGGCACAAGTCGAACCGACGGACAACGGCTCGCCGTCCCCGACCCCGACGCCGCCCGAAACGCGCATCACGGACGTGAGCGCGATCGACATCCCCGGCGGCGGCACGCGGGTGACCCTGACGCTGACCGGCGGACCCGTGAGCTTCGAATGGCATCGGTTGGCCGATCCGGACAATCGCTATTGGCTCGATATCAAAGGTGTCACTCTCGTCGGTCCGTCGGAGACGTTGACCTCGGCGCTGCCGTTCGTCAAAGCGATACACGTCACGCAGTTCGCGCTCGATCCCGAACCAGTGGTGCGTATCGCGATCGAGCCCACGCAGCCGATCGACGTGAACGTCGGACCGGTGGCACAGTCGAACAATCAGATGGGCATCGAGATCGAACGCGACCTGCCGGCGCCGGATGCTCCAAAGGCCGGCGTCGGCGTCGTCGCGTGGGTCGTGACGGGCACGCCGCCGCCGACGCGCACCCCGACCGAGCGCGATCTGGTGGTCATCGATCCGGGCCACGGCGGCAACGATCCCGGTGCGGCCAACAACAGCTACGGTTTGGTGGAAAGTCATCTGACGCTCGCCATCTCGCTGCGCTTGCGCGACGATCTGCAGCGTCTCGGGTGGCGCGTCGTCATGACGCGCGATGCCGACTACGAGGTGGGCGATCCAAACGGCGATGACGCACAGGAGCTGCAGGCGCGCTGCGATGTCGCCAATGCGGCGGGAGCCCGCGTGTTCGTGAGCGTGCACGTCAACTCGTCGGTCGCGCACAGCCTCAACGGCACGACGACGTATTACTGGCGTTCGGCCGACAAAGTGTTCGCGCAGGCCATCCAGAACTCGGTGGTGGCCGCCGACGGCATCACCGACGACGGCGTCAAACGCAACGACTTCTATGTCATCAAACACACCGACATGCCTGCCGTGCTGATCGAGACCGCATTCTTGAGCAACACGCACGACTCCGAGCTGCTCGCGCGGCCGTCGTTCCTCGACAAGCTCGCGCAAGGCATCGCCAACGGCATCATGGAGTTCACCGGCGGACCGCAGGCGCCGCTGTGAGCGCCGCCGCGCGCCGCGCCGCGATACTGGACTCAGGCCTGGGCGGGCTCACGGTGCTCGACGCGTTGCGCGCCCTCGCGCCCGACGTCGACGTCGTGTATTTCGCCGACACCGCCAACGTGCCGTACGGCGACCGCACGCTTGACGACGTCGCGCGGCTTGGCGCGCGAATCGTCGAACATTTCGCCGGTAACGAACCGGCGGTCATCGTCGTCGCTTCGGGGACCACATGCGCCGCATTCGACACCTGCGGCTGGCCGCAGTCGCGCGCGCCGTTCGCAGGCGTAATCGACGCAGGTGCGCGCGACGCGGTGCGTGCAAGCGCCAGTGGCGCGATCGGCGTCATCGCGACCCGCGGCACGATCGACAGCGGCTGCTTCGAGCGCGCAATTCTGGGACTCAAACGCGACGCACGCGTGACCAACGTCGGCGCGCCGGCGCTGGTGCCGATCGTCGAAGCCGGCGAATCGGGCGGCGAGCTAGCGCAAGCCGCAGTGAATGCGGCGTGCCGGCCGTTCATCGAGGCGCGCTGCGACGCGGTGATCCTCGGCTGCACGCACTTCCCGCACTTGCGAAAATGGTTTACCGCCGCGCTGGGCAGCGCTGTGCAGCTCATCGATCCGGCGGATGCGTGCACGGCCGCTGCTGTCGCGCTCTTGCCGGCGCAACCGCTTGGATCAGGCCGATTGGTGTGCGAGGTCAGCGGCGACGAATCGTCGTTCGCGCTTCACGCGCGCGCGCTTGGTGCTCCGCGAATCGACGAACTCGTGCACGTAGACCTGCGAGGCACGGCTTCGGCGCACGCTGCACCCAACGGGCGGCTACAGCAGGTGGAAAAGGCGGAAGAAGACCAGCGTGGAGGCGATCGCTAGCAGCACGCCCGCGAGGACTTGGGCGATCGTATGCGCGCGCAGATAGACGCGCGCCCAGCACACTAAAGGTACGAGCGGCACGTACGGCAGCGGCTGCAGCCGGAACAGCAAGAACATGATGGCGAACGGTCCGGCGATGCCGAACGCATGCGTGCTGATCTTCCAGTAACGCGTGATGACCATGGTCACTAGCGCCGTCGCCCAGTACCCCCACGCGATCGCCACGATCTGCACCGGCACGTGCGCGATCGTGTAGCCGAGCGCCGCCAGGAGATCGATGGCGACGATGACCAGGAAGATCTTCTCGCGCTCGAAGCGATCGGTCATGTCGAAATCGGAGATGCGGCCGGTGACGTACAAGAACAGCAGGCAGGCCAGCGGCGCGACCGTATAGATCGTGACGGACAGCGCCGACAAGACCCAGAACTCTTTGGTCGAAGCAGAGAACGCGTGAGAGACGATGATGAACAGCGCGGATGCGCACAGGAAGGGATTGAAGATCGTCGACAGCGCTTTGGCGAACTCGACGGCTGCGCGATGACCGCGCATGCCGACGACGATGGTCTCGGTTCCGCCGGCCACGCGCACTTTCGGCTGCATGGGTGTCATTATACCCGTCGATGCGAAGGGCTGTAAAGTGACCCCCCGCAAGCGTTCGTTCGAGCCCTTCGAGCTGCGCGGCGGCGACGACGCCGTGCTCTTGCTGCACGGTTTTTCGGGCAGTACGGATGAGATGCGCGAGCTGGGCGCGCGGCTGCACGCACGAGGCTACAGCATCAGCGCGCCTGCCCTGCCCGGTCATCGCGGCGACGTGCGCGAGCTCGAGCACGTCACCGACGAGGATTATTTCGCGATGGCGCTGGCGCAATTCGATCGCCTTGCACGCGCGCGCAAGCGCGTCTATGTCGCCGGACTCTCGATGGGCGGCGCGCTCGGGCTGTATATCGCGCAGCATAGGACTCCGGCCGCGGTGATCACGATCAGCACACCGGTGCGCATGCCGTCGCACATCTACGGCGGCGTGCACCTGGTCGCGCGCCACCGGGCCAGCGTGCACCTGCCGGTCAACCTCAACGCTTATTTCGGCGGCATCGGCTACCCGACCGTGCCGGCTTCAGCGGTGCGCACCTTTCTCTCAGTCGTTACACAGGTTCGCGCGCGGCTGCCCGACGTCCATTGCCCATTGCTGGTCCTGCACAGCGCGCGCGATCTGACGGTGCCGTTCGCCAACGCGGCGCTGATCGACGCGTCGGTAGGCAGCGTCGATCGCGATGTCGTGGTGTTCGACGAAGGCCAACATCTCATGACCGTCGGCCGCGGACTCGATGTCATCGAGCCCTACGTCAGCGAGTTTCTCATACGCGTGGACAGGGAGCATGCGCGGGACGGCCGAACCCCAGCCAAGCCTTCTTGAATCCTTACAACAGGAGCACCTGAACCTTTGTTAGCCATCGTGTATGCGCTGCTGGCGGCACCCGCCGCCTCGGCGCCGACGCCCATCCCCGTGGGCACGATTCCGCCTGCGCCGACCAATATCGTCTTCCATCAGACCTTGGCGGGCCAGTATCCCTGGATACTCGACGCGATCCAAATCCTTTTCCTCATCGCGACGGTCGCGCTCATCGCGTTGATGTCCGCGCAGACCACGAAGACCGAGGGTCTGTCCGGCAGCATCGGCGGCCGCGCTGAATCAGCCTATCATGGACGGCTGGGCCTCGATCAGCAGATCACCCGCGTCACTTCGATCGCCGCCTACGCCTGGATCATCCTCGCCGTCGCGTTCTTCGTCATCGCCCGCACGCAATAATGCCGCTGCTGTCCGTCAAGGACCTCGAGGTCACGTTCTCGACCGACGACGGCGTCGTCCGAGCGGTCAACGGATTATCGTTTGACATCGAGCCCGGCAAGACGTTGGGCATCGTCGGCGAGTCCGGCTCGGGCAAGAGCGTCACCGCGCTGTCGATCATGCGCCTGATCTCGATGCCGCCCGGGCGGATCGAAAAAGGCGAGGTCCTGTTCAACGGCCAGGATCTGCTCAAGCTGGGCGAGTCGCAGATGCGCCAGATCCGCGGCAACAAGATCGCGATGATCTTCCAAGATCCGATGACCAGCCTCAACCCGGTGTTGACGGTCGGCGATCAGATCATGGAGACGATTCAACAGCACCAGCACAAGAGCCGGGCCGAGGCGTACAAGCGCGCGATCGAGATGCTCGAGCTGGTGCGCATCCCCGAGCCGCAAAAACGCATCCGTTCGTACCCGCATCAGTTCTCGGGCGGCATGCGCCAGCGCGTGATGATCGCCATGGCGCTGTCATGCGACCCCGAGCTGCTCATCGCCGACGAGCCGACCACGGCGCTCGACGTCACCATCCAAGCGCAGATCCTCGATCTCATGAACGATCTGCAGAAGCGCCTCAATTCGGCGATCATCATGATCACGCACGATCTGGGCGTGGTGGCCGAAGTGTGCGAAAAAGTACTCGTGATGTACGCCGGTAATATGGTCGAATATGGTACGGTCGAACAGATCTTCGCCGAGCCGAAGCACCCCTATACGCTGGGCTTGCTCGATTCGCTGCCGCGCCTGGATGAGGGCGGAAGCCGCCGCCTCGTCCCGATCGAAGGCCAGCCGCCCAATCTGCTTCACTTGCCCGCCGGCTGTGCGTTCGCGCCGCGCTGCCCCTACGCGCTGCCGGACCACGCCGTCATCCCGCCGCCGGTCATCGACTTCGGCAACGGCCACGTGGCGCGTTGCACGTTATATAATGAAGAACCCGGGTTGAAGATCCGCGCAGAGGCCGAGCGGTTGAAGCTTGCGAGCGCCGCCGCCAAGGAGGCCGCGCGTGGTTGATGCCGACCCCGTCGCTCGCGCTGATGGAGCGGTGGCGACGGCCCTCGAAGCGTCCCCTGAGCCGGACCCGACCGCGATCGTCGAGGTCCGCAACGTCAAGAAATACTTCCCCATCACAGCCGGCGTGCTCTCGCGCCACGTCGCCGATGTCAAAGCGGTCGACGACGTGTCCTTTGCGATCAAACCGGGCGAGACGCTGGGCTTGGTCGGTGAGTCGGGTTCGGGCAAGACGACGATCGGGCGCTGCATCCTGCGGCTGCTCGAACCCACCGCCGGCCACATCTTCTTCGAACGTGAAGATATCACCAAGCTGCCGCAATCGCCGCCGCTGTGGGATCGCAACGCGCCCAACATGCGCACGCTGCGCAGCAAGATGCAGATCATCTTCCAGGATCCGTACGCGAGTCTGAACCCGCGCATGACGGTCGGCGACATCGTCGGCGAGCCGCTGCAGATCCACGGCATCGACGGGCAGAGGCACCCGAACAGATCCCAGATCGAGCAGCGCGTCAACGAATTGCTGCGCACGGTCAAGCTCGCGCCGTATCACGCCAACCGGTATCCGCACGAGTTCTCCGGCGGCCAGCGCCAGCGCATCGGCATCGCGCGCGCGCTTGCGGTCAATCCGAAGTTCATCGTCGCGGACGAGCCCGTGTCGGCGCTCGACGTCTCCATCCAAGCCCAGGTCGTCAACCTGCTGCAAGACCTGCAGCAGCAGTTGGGTCTGACGTATCTTTTCATCGCGCACGATCTGTCGGTCGTGCGCCACATCTCCGACCGCGTCGCCGTGATGTACGTCGGCAAGCTGGTCGAGTTGGCGGACCAGGATGAGCTCTATAAGCGGCCGCTGCATCCGTATACGCAGTCGTTGTTGTCGGCGATACCGATCCCCGATCCGCGCATCGAGGCGCGCCGCGAACGGATCATCTTGACCGGCGACATCCCGTCGCCCGTGAATCCCCCCAAAGCGTGCCGCTTCAACACGCGCTGTCCGATCGCGTACGAACGCTGCTTCATCGAAGAGCCGCTGCTCAAGGACTACGGCGCGCACCGCGTCGCGTGCCACAAAGTGGAAGAGCTCGGCGGCCAGCAACCCGACATCACCAAGCGCACCGCCGCCCCGGCTGTCCCAACCGCCTAACAACCGGAGGACTTTTCATGGCAAAGACCTTTGCGCTCATCTTCGGCGTCATCTACACGATCGTCGGCGTGGCCGGTTTCATACCGGGCATTGGTGGAACCCTCGGCATGGCTCCGAGCACGCTGCTCGGCTTCGCGGACGTCAACTTGGTGCACAACATCGTGCATCTCGTCCTCGGTTTTTGGGGGCTTTGGGCGGCGGGCGATGAGCAGCGCGCCACGGCCTATTGCCAGATCGTCGGCGTGGTGTTGATCCTGTTGGGTCTGCTCGGCTTTTTCGTGCCGGCGGGCTTCGGAATCGTGCCGTTGGGCGGCAAGGATCCGTGGATCCATATCCTGACCGGCGTGCTGCTCTCATACGCAGGTTTCGTGCGTCCGGCGGCGGCGGCGCGGACCTAAAGCCGTGCTTGAGGCTGTCCCGTATTTGACGGTCTTGACGGGGTGGTGTATAGTAGGGAACGTTTGAGCGATGTCCGGGCTGTCCCGGGCCGCACAACAACGGAGCGCTATTGTCAAAATCCCTCATCATCGTCGAATCGCCGGCCAAAGCTCGTACTCTTAAGAAGTTCCTCGGTTCTCGCTATCAGGTCTTGCCCTCGGTCGGCCATGTGCGTGATCTCCCCAAGAGCCGGCTCGGCGTCGATGTCGACCTGGACTTCAAGCCCACCTACGTCACCATCAAGGGCAAGGGCCCGGTCATCAAAGACCTGCGCTCCGCCGTTAAAAAAGCGTCCCACGTCTACTTAGCCACCGATCCAGACCGGGAGGGCGAAGCCATCGCCTGGCACCTGGCCGAGGTGCTCAAGCTGCCGGAACCCCGGCGCATCGAACTCCACGAGATCACTAAGAGCGCCGTCGTCGAGGCGCTCAAGCATTCCGGGGCGATCAATATGGACCGCGTCGATGCGCAACAAGCGCGCCGCATCCTCGATCGCCTGGTCGGCTATAAGATCTCGCCGATGCTGTGGCGCAAGATCCAAGGCGGTCTGTCTGCCGGGCGCGTGCAATCGGTCGCGGTCAAACTGATCGTCGACCGCGAGCGCGAGATCGACGCCTTCAAACCGCGCGAATACTGGAGCGTTTCGGCGCGGCTGTGGCCGCAAGGCCACCACGACGCCGAGCATACGCTCGTCGCCGATCTCGTCAGCGTCGACGGCAAGAAGCTCGACAAGTTCGACATCCCCAACGAAGCAGACGCCACCGGCTTGGAAGCGCGTTTGGCGAAAGCGTCCTATTCCGTCAGCAGCGTCAAGACGCGCGAGGTGCGCCGCTCGCCATCCGCGCCGTTCACCACCAGCACGCTGCAGCAGGAGGCGTCGCGCCGCCTCAAGATGCGCGTGCGCCGCACGATGCAGATCGCGCAGGGCCTCTACGAAGGCGTCGACGTCGGCGAAGAGGGCACCACCGGCCTGATCACTTACATGCGCACCGACTCGACGCGCCTGTCGGGTCTGGCCATGGATCAAGCGCGCGAGTACATCAACCTGACGTTCGGCGCTGAGTATCACAACGGCAAACAGTTCAAAGTGTCCGCGGATGCGCAGGACGCGCACGAAGCCATCCGGCCGACCGATGTCAACCGCACGCCCGAGCGGCTCAAGCCGTTCTTGGATCCCTCACAGCTGCGCATATACCGCCTCATCTGGGAACGCTTCGTCGCGAGCCAGATGGCGCCCGCGGTGTACGATCAGACGACCGTGGAGATCGCCGCCGATGGCTGCGGCCTGCGCGCGACCGGCACCGTGCTCAAGTTCGCCGGCTATACGAAGATCTACGAAGAGTCGCCCGATGAGGACGCGACCGAAGAAGACGAGCGCAAGAAGCACCTGCCGCCGGTCGAAGAGGGCCAGGCGATGGACCTGCGCGCCATCATGAAGGCGCAGCATTGGACCGAGCCGCCGCCGCGCTATACGGAAGCCTCACTGGTCAAGACGCTGGAAGAGAAAGGCGTCGGCCGTCCGAGCACGTACGCGACGATCGTCGACACCATCCAGCGCCACTACACCAAGCTCGAACAGCGGCGCTTCTCACCGACGCCCGTCGGCATCATCGTCAATGACGTGCTGGTCGAATTCTTCCCGGACATCTTCAACGAGACGTTCACCTCCGAGATGGAGCGGCGCTTGGACCGCGTCGAGGAGAAGAACGATAATTGGGTGTCGCTGCTGCACGACTTCTACGCGCCCTTCTCCAAGGATCTGGCGCGGGCCGAAGAGTTCTTCCCGAAGATCGAGATCGTGGAAGAAGAGATCGACGAGACCTGCCCCGCCTGCGGCCGGCCGATGAAGATCAAGAACGGCCGCTTCGGCAAATTCATCGCGTGCACGGGTTATCCGGAGTGCAAGACGACCAAGCCGATCGTGAAGGATTCGGGCGTCATCTGCCCGCGCGACGGCGGCCGCATCTTGGAGCGCAAGAGCAAGAAGGGGCGCATCTTCTACGGCTGCGAGAAGTACCCGGCGTGCGACTTCGTGGCCTGGGATCCGCCGATCCAAGGCTCGGCGTGCAAAGAGTGCGGCGCGTTCGTGGTGCGCAAGTGGGGCCGCAACGGCGGTCGCGTCGTGTGCAGCAACGACGCCCATCACGACCACGGCTTTGAAGCGCCGCTCGAGGCATCCACGTCCGGCAACGGCGTGTCGTCCGGTCACATCCTCGAGCACGAACAGGAAAAGCGCTCCGCCTAACCCACGCGCGATATCGTCATGGAGCGGTCGAATGTATTCGACCGCTCTTGACGTTGCGGGGCGGGGCAGCGTCATGACCGAATGGTGCCCTGATGTCGCAAGGTGTGACCGTCATCGGGGGCGGCCTGGCTGGTTCGGAAGCGGCGTGGCAGCTCGCGCGTGCGGGCGTGCCGGTCACGTTGTACGAGATGCGCCCGCAGGTGCAGACAGGCGCGCATGTCAGCGGCCGGCTCGCCGAACTGGTGTGCAGCAACTCGCTGCGCGGGGCCTCGCTTGAAAACGCGGTTGGGCTGCTCAAAGAAGAGATGGCGCGCCTTGGTTCGCTCATCATCGAAGCGGCGCGCGCGACCGCGGTGCCCGCAGGTGGCGCGCTCGCCGTCGATCGCGAATGGTTTGCCGATGATGTCGAGCGCAGGATCGGCGGACAACCGCTCATCGACGTGCGGCGCGAAGAAGTGCGCGCGATACCGGCAGACGGCCTGACCATCGTCGCGTGCGGGCCGCTCGCATCGCCGGCACTTGCCGCCGAGCTGACGCGGCTGTGCGGTCCGCAATTGCATTACTTCGACGCGGCTTCGCCGATCGTCGCCGCTGAGTCGCTCGATCGCTCGCAGATGTACGAGGCCTCGCGCTATGGCAAAGGCGACGGCGCCGACTATCTCAACATCCCGCTCGACCAAGCGCAATACCACCAGCTCGTGAGCGACCTCGTAGACGGCGACAAGCACGAGCCGCACGGTTTCGAAGCGGCTGCGAACGGCAAGGTCCCGTACTTCGAAGCCTGCCTGCCGGTGGAAGAGATGGCACGGCGAGGCGAGGACACGCTGCGTTTCGGTCCGCTCAAGCCGGTGGGCTTGGAGGACCCGCGCACCGGCAAACGTCCGTACGCGGTCGTCCAATTGCGCCGTGAGAACGCGGCGGGGACTGCCTATAATCTGGTCGGCTTCCAAACGCGCCTAACGTGGCCGGCGCAGAAAAGCGCGCTCGGCAAACTCCCGGGGCTGCACGATGCTGAGTGGCTGCGGCTCGGCGTGATGCATCGCAACACGTTCGTCGACGCACCGCGCGTGCTGAGCGAAGACCTCAGCCTGCGCGCTGCGCCCCGCATCTTCTTGGCGGGCCAGGTGACCGGCTGCGAGGGGTACGTCGAGGCGGCGGCAACGGGCATCGTCGCCGCCGTGAACGCGTCGCGCCGGGCGCAAGGAGACGAGCGCCCGTTCGTGCCCGCACCGCGCACCGCGATCGGTGCGCTGCTCGCATATCTGCGCGACGGCACGAGCCATGACTTCCAGCCCCAAAACGTCACCTTCGCGTACTTCGAGCCGCTCGAAGGCCCGCGTCTGGACAAGCAGGCGCGACGGCGCGCTCTCGCCGAACGCGCGCTAGCCGAGATCGATCAGATCGCGGTATCGAGGTAGCATGATCCGTTCAACCACCATCGTCGCGGTGCTGCGCGACGGCCACATCGCGGTCGGCGGCGACGGCCAGGTCACGCTGGACAAAGTCGTCATGAAACACCACGCGCGCAAAGTGCGCCAAGTCGGCGGCGGCAAGGTGCTTGCGGGCTTCGCCGGCTCGGCGGCGGACGGCATCACACTGCTCGACAAGTTCGAAGCCAAGCTCCAGGAGTTTCGCGGCAATATCACGCGCGCGTCGGTGGAGCTTGCAAAGGATTGGCGCCAAGACCGTTACTTGCGACGCCTCGAAGCGCTGCTGATCGTCGGCGACACCGAGCATCTCTTCGTGCTTTCCGGCACGGGCGACGTGGTCGAGCCCGATGACAACATCGCTGCGATCGGATCCGGCGGGCCATACGCGCAAGCCGCCGCGCTTGCGCTCATGAAGAACACCGCGCTCGGCGCCGAGGAGATCGTGCGCGAGGCGCTGCAGGTCGCCGGCCGCATCGACATCTACACGAACGACGATATCGCCATCGAAACGCTGTGAGCGCGCAGGTCCGCGCGAACTATCCGCATCTCGGGCCGCTGCTCGCGAGGGCGTTCGATGAGGCGTTGTATGCGACCGTGAGCTCCTGGCCCGTTGTCCTGATCCTGGTCGTGGTGAGCGCGGCCGGCGCCGCCCAGGGCGCGGGAGCGATAGCGCTCAATGTGTGCACCATCCCCTGGGCGTATTTCGCGGGCGCCAACGCCGTGCGCACGATCAGCCCGGGCTATCGCATGACGGCCGGCACGGTCGGACGTCTGCTGCTGGCCAGTATCATCAGTTGCTTCGCCGTGCTCTTCGGGCTCCTCGCGCTCGTGTGGCCGGGATTCTATTTCGGCACGAAATTCTCGGTGGCGCCGGCCGCTATCGCCTTGGATGGGGTGACTGCTGAAGTCGGACTTCGACGTTCGTGGGAGCTCACGACAGGCCGCTTCTGGCGCACATTTGTGTTCCTCGTCGTCTCGACCATCGCGATCGCGCTGACTGTCCTCATCCCCGATCTTGTTGTCATCGTGTCCTGGAAATTACTCGTGACGCACCACTTCGTCGAGCCGACAAGAAATCAAGCATTGGCGGTGGGCGCTGCGATCATCGCACCATTCATCATGTACGCGATTCAAACACAGTGGATAGCCGTGCTGTATTGGTATCAATCGCTCAAAGCGATGGGCAATGCCGAATCCCAAGGTGGCTGAGTTCGCGCTCGACACGAAGCGACTTCGCCTCGAGCCATTGAAGCCTTCGCATGCTCGCGTGCTCTTCGAACCGATGCGTGACGAACGGTTGTATCGTTACGAAGCGCAACGTCCGCCGAAGTCAGCAGCTGGTCTTGAGCAGCGTTTCGAAAGGCTGGCGGTCGGGCGCAACGGCTCGCAGGTCTGGCTCAATTGGGCCGTGCGCAGCAAGGACGGGCCGTACGTGGGTTTGGTCCAAGCGACGGTGGACGGCAAGTCCGCCGTTATCGGTTACGATATTTTCCCGGACTTTTGGCGCCAGGGCTACGGCAAAGAAGCCTGCAGCGCGATGGTCGAACGTGCGCTGCGCGATCTTGGCGTAACCCTCGTGGAGGCGATCGTCGATGTCGAGAACCAAGCCTCGATCGCGTTGCTTGAGTCGCTCGGATTCAAACGAGTATGGACCGGGCCGAGCGACGACATGCCAGGCCATACCGACCATCGCTACGAGCGCGTGCTGGGTTAGGCTTGGGCGACGTCCGCCGCGAGTTTTTGCACTGAGTCCTTCGCGTCGCCGAACAGCATCATCGTCTTGGGATTCTCGTATAATGGATTGTCGATGCCCGCGAACCCTGGCGCCATGGACCGCTTGAGGACGACGATGTTCTTGGCTTTGTCGACGTCGAGGATCGGCATGCCGTAGATCGGGCTGTTCTGCACGTTGCGCGCGGCCGGGTTGGTGACGTCGTTCGCACCGATGACGAGCGCGACGTCGGCCGCCTCGAACTGCGGATTGATCTCGTCCATCTCGTGCAACTGATCGTACGGCACATTCGCTTCGGCCAGCAGCACGTTCATGTGCCCAGGCATGCGTCCGGCCACTGGGTGGATCGCGAACTTCACGTCGACGCCGCGCTTCTCGAGGTTGGCGGCCAGCTCGCGCACGGCGTGTTGCGCCTGCGCGACCGCCATGCCGTAGCCGGGCACGATGATGACCGAGCGCGAGTATGCGAGCAGCGTTGCGACGTCCTCGACGCTTGCCGACCGCACCGTTCCGCCGCCGGGCGCGGTCGCCGGTCCGGCGGCGCCGGCTTTGGGAGCGGCGCCGAACGCGCCGAACAGCACGTTCGCGAGCGAGCGATTCATGGCAGTCGCCATCAATGTCGTGAGCAGCGTGCCCGACGCGCCGACCAGCGTGCCGCTGATGATGAGCACGGTGCTGTTGAGCGCGAAGCCGGTGACGGCGACCGCGACGCCGGTGAACGAGTTGAGCAGCGAGATGACGACGGGCATGTCCGCGCCGCCGATCGGCAGCACGCCGAGCACGCCCAGCGCCAGCGCCGCGACGACGATGCCGGCGAACACCGGCACGGACACGTTGCCCATGAGCAAGAACGCCGACAAGCCGACCATGACCAGCAGCACGATCGCGTTGACGATCTGCTGTCCGGTGTAGGTGATCGGGCGCCCGGTCATCAGTTCTTGCAGCTTCGCGAATGCGATGATGCTGCCGGAGAAGCTCACCGACCCGATGATCGAGCTCAGCACGATCGGCAAGAGCTGATCCCACGTCGGCGTCGCGCCGGCGGTCGTCAGCTTGATGAACTCGCCGGCAGAAACGAGTGCGGCCGCACCGCCGCCGGCGCCGTTGAACAGCGCCACCATTTGCGGCATGGCGGTCATCTTCACCAGCCGCGCCGAGATGAGTCCGATAGGCACGCCGATGATCGCGCCGATGATGATGTCGGTCCACGACAGGATGCCCGAGTCGAAACACGTCGCGACGACCGCGATCGCCATGCCGATCATCGCGAGGATATTGCCCACGCGCGCGCTGCGCGGCGAGCTCAAGAACTTCAGACCCAGGATGAAGAGAACCGCGGTGACGAGGTAGGCGACGGACAGAACGGTTTGCTCCAGGGTCATCGCGGCCGGTTCTCCGTCCTGCCTTTGAACATCTCGAGCATGCGCTCGGTGACCGCGAAGCCGCCGACGACGTTGATCGAACCCAGGATCATGGCGGCCAGGCTGATCGCATGACCGGCGACGCCCCCGAGCGCCGCGCCGGCGATCAGCATCGCACCGACGACGACGATGCCGTGGATCGCGTTGGTCGCCGACATGAGCGGCGTGTGCAGCATCGACGGCACCTTCGAGATGACCTCGAAGCCGACGAACACCGCCAACACGAAGACGGTGATCTGCATGAAAAGATGTTCGCTCATGCGCCGACTCCTTGCAAGCGTGTGCGCACCGCCTCGTTGAGGATCTCGCCGTCGCGCGTCACGCACACGCCGCGCGCGATCTCGTCGTTCATGTCCAACGTCAGCGTTCCGTCCTTGATCAGCAGCGAGAGTAGCGCGAGCACGTTTTTCGCGTATAACATGCTGGCGTGCTGCGGCATCGTGCTCGCCAGGTTCGTGGGCGCGGCGATGGTCACGCCGTTCTTGACGACGGTCGAGCCGGGCTCGCTCAGCTCGCAGTTGCCGCCGGCTTCGGCGGCGAGGTCGACGATCACCGAGCCCGGCCGCATGTTCTGCACGGCGGCGGCGGTGATGAGTATCGGCGCGCGTCTGCCTGGGATAAGCGCCGTGGTGATGATGACATCCATGCCGGTCGCCGTGGTCGCGATCAATTCTTGGTCGCGGCGCTGTTGGTCGGCGGCCAACTCCTTGGCATATCCGCCCGCGCCCTCGGCGTCTTGCGGCGGCGAACCCAAGAACGTCGCGCCGAGGCTTTCGACCTGTTCTTTGACGACGGCGCGCACGTCGAATCCAGTGACGACGGCGCCGAGCCGGCGCGCGGTCGCGATCGCCTGCAGGCCGGCGACGCCCGCACCCAAGACGAGCACTTTCGCGGGCGGCACCGTGCCGGCCGCGGTCATGAGCATGGGGAAGAATTTGGGCAGCGCATCGGCGGCGACCAAGACCGACTTGTAACCAGAGACCGTCGCCTGCGACGACAGCGCGTCCATGCTCTGTGCGCGCGAGATGCGCGGGATCAGCTCCATCGAGAGGCCGGTGATCTTGCGCTGCGCCAATTTCGACGCGTACTGCGGGTCCGATAGCGGTTGCAAGAATGCGACGAGGGCGGCGCCCTGCGGGATGAGGCTGAGCTCGTCCGGCGATTCGGTCAATGGCCGTTGGACCTTCACCACCAGTCCGGCGCCGGCATAGGTCTGCGCCGCCGTAGGGACGATAGTGGCGCGGGCCGCTTCGTAATCCGCGTCGCGATAGCCGGCCGCATCGCCGGCCGCGCGCTCGACCACGACGGCGTTGCCCGCCTTGACCAGCCGCGACGCCGCGTCGGGCGTCAGCGCCACGCGCGCTTCGCCCGGGGCGACCTCCTTAGGTACGACGATGTTCAAGACAGGCTCTCCCAAAAAAGGCGCGTTCCAAGGAACGCGCTACGACATCCTGTGATCGCTGTGCTGCGGCGGATTAAATTCCCGCGAATACGGGTTTCACCTTGTTCTCATCGGTTCCACAGACTTTCTCTCTTTAGCGGAGGGCCGCTGGGTCGTACCATGAATGTGGAGGCACTAAGAGCATGACGAAATCGATGCTTGTTCTTTCCATCACGGCGATCACGGCTGCATGTCTCGCGATCGCCCCCGACGGTGCGCGCGCCGGCGATCCGTGCAGCGACTCGTGCGATATGGCCACGCACGCGGCGTCGATGCACATGGTCGCGATGCAGAACATGGCGGACATGGACGGCATGACCGCGTCGTCCCCCGCCCCGTCGGCTCCCGCCGCGTCGAACGCGACGATAGAGTCCATGCAGATGATGGACGACGGACACATGGAGCACGGCGGCCACATGCTCATGACGGCGCGCCGTCCGGCCAGCGCCGCCGACCAGCAGCGCGCGGACCAAATCCTCGCCGCGTTGCGCACCGCCATCGCACCCTATAAGGACTACCGGGTCGCCGAGGCCGCCGGATACGTGCAGTTCCATCCTGAGATCCCGCAGCCGATGTATCATTTCACCAACTACGTGAACGCCGCCGCAAGCGGGTTCTCGTTCGATCCGGCACGGCCGACGTCGCTGATGTACAAGCGCGTGCCGGGCGGTTACGAGCTGATGGGCGCGATGTACACCGCACCGGCCAAGGCGACCGACGACCAGCTCGATCAGCGCGTGCCGCTTAGCGTCGCCACCTGGCACCTCCATACCAATCTGTGCATACCGCCATCCGGCCAGCGCGTCGCGTGGACCGGACCGAACGCGCAATTCGGCCTTCAGGGTTCGATCACGACCGCACCAGCGTGCGCGGCCGCAGGCGGCACCTTCAAGCCAGTGATCTACGGGTGGATGGTGCACGTGTGGCCGCTCGAAACCGATCCGTCCAAAGTGTGGGCGACCGAAGACCACCCCGGCGCGATGAACTAGGGCGGAGGGCGCGCTCGGCCGGCGTCGAATTTCTAGATTTCGCATGGATCCCAAAGCCCTCACCCCATCCCGCATCGTCGCCGAGCTGGACCGCTACATCGTTGGCCAGGCCGACGCCAAGCGCGCCGTCGCGGTCGCGCTGCGCAACCGCTACCGCCGCAACATGATCAGCGGCGAGATGCGCGACGAAGTCATTCCCAAGAACATCCTCATGATCGGGCCTACCGGCGTCGGCAAGACCGAGATCGCGCGGCGCCTGGCGAATCTGGTCGGCGCGCCGTTCATCAAGGTCGAGGCGACCAAATACACGGAGGTCGGCTACGTCGGGCGCGACGTCGAATCGATGGTGCGCGACCTGGTCGAAGCCTCGATCCGCACGGTCCGCGCGGAACGCATCGAAGAGACGCGCGCGCAGTCAGAAGAAGCGGCGCTCGACCGGCTCGCGGATCTCATCGACCCTTCAACGCGCATGCCCTCGGGCGACGGCTCAACCCCGTTCTCGGCGTTGTCGGCGATGCTCAGCGGCCAAGGAGGCGCGCGCGCGGTCCCCGAGGCGCCGGCGCCGTCGCGCAGCGACGAGCTCGAGCAGCGCCGCGAACGCGTCAAGAGCGAGCTGCGCAGCGGTTTTTACGACGTGCGCATCATCGAGATCGACATCGAAGAGCCCCAGACCGTGCTGACCTTCGGCGGGCCGCAGATGGAAGAGATGGGCGGCAACATGAACGACCTGCTCGGTTCCATGCTGCCGAAGAAACGTTCGAAGCGCCGCGTCACGGTCGCCGAGGCCAAGAAGATCTTCACGCAAGAAGAGGCGGCCAAACTGATCGACAACGATTCGCTCAAGCGCGAGGCGGTGCGCCGCGCGGAGCAAGACGGCATCATCTTCATCGACGAGATGGATAAGATCGCCGGTCCCAGCCACCAGGGCGGCGGCCCGGACGTGTCACGCGAAGGCGTACAGCGCGACATTCTCCCGATCGTCGAAGGTTCGACCGTTCTCACCAAGCACGGGCCCGTGAAGACCGACCACGTGCTGTTCATCGGCGCGGGCGCATTCCACGTCAGCAAGCCCAGCGATCTCATCCCTGAACTCCAAGGCCGCTTCCCGATCCGCGTCGAGCTCGGCAGTTTGACCAAAGACGATTTCGTGACCATCCTGACCGCGCCGAAGAACGCCCTCATCGAGCAGTACCGGCAGCTGCTGGCCACCGACCAGGTGACGTTGACGTTCACCGATGATGGCATCGATGCGATCGCGCGCTTGGCGACGCTCGTCAACGAGCAGACCGAGAACATCGGCGCGCGCAGGCTGCACACGATGCTCGAGCGCGTGCTCGAAGGCGTCAGCTACGAGGCTCCCGAGCGCGGTGGATCGATCGTCGTCGACGCGGCGTACGTGGAGGAGCGTCTTGCCGACATTGTGAAAGACCAAGACCTCTCGCAATATATATTGTAGTGGGCAGTGCATGGCGTACATCAGACGCATCGTCTTCGAGCCGGATCCCGTTCTCCACAAAGTCGCTAAGAAGGTCACGAACCTCGAGCTGAAGCTGCCGCTCACCCAGCAGCTGATCGACGATATGTTCGCGACCATGCGCGCCGCGCCGGGCATCGGCCTGGCGGCGCCGCAGGTCGGCATCGGCAAGCGCATCATCGTCGTCCATCTGGGCGGCGAGGACGAGACGCCCTACGCCGTCATCAATCCGGTGCTCAGCGATTTCGAAGGCGAAGAAGAGGCCGTCGAAGGCTGCCTGTCGATCCCCGGCAAGCTCGGCGACGTGAAGCGCGCGACCGCGTGCACCGTGACCGGCCTCGATCGCAACGGCAAGAAGTTCACGCTGCGCGCCGAGGGTTGGTTGGCGCGCTGCTTCCAACACGAGGTCGACCACCTCGACGGCGTGCTCATCCTCGACAAGGCGACCAATATCCGCGACGCCATCCCCATCGAGGCTTCGGAACGAACGCAGAAAGAAGAAGAAGCTCTTCGCAACGTCGGCATCTGAGCAGCCCGCGCGCCGCTTGCGCGTGATCTTCTTCGGCAGCTCCGCGTTTGCGGTGCCGAGTCTTCTCGAAATCGCGCGCGCCCACGACGTCGTCGGGGTCTACACCCAAGCGGACCGGCCTGCCGGACGCGGCCTGAAGCTGACGCCGACGCCGGTCAGAACCGCCGCGGCTGCTGCGGGCATGCCGGTCTTCACGCCCGAGAAACTCGACGCTGCGTTCTGCGACGCCACACGTGCGCTGCTGCCTGACGTGCTTGTGACCGCGTCGTACGGCAAGATATTGCCGAGCACGCTGTTGCGCGTGCCGGCGCTCGGCGCGCTCAACGTCCACCCCAGCCTCCTGCCCGAATACCGCGGCGCGACGCCGATCCAAGCGGCACTGCGCGACGGACTATCCGCGACCGGCGTGAGCATCATCTGGATGAACGAGCGGATGGACGCAGGCGACATCGCGTTGGCGCAGACCGTCGCCATCAAGCCGGACGACGACTTCGAATCGCTTCACGACCGTTTGGCGCTCGTGAGCGCGGCGTTGTTGCGCTCTGCACTGCATGAACTGGCGGCCGGAACGCTGGGACGAGTGGCTCAAGACGAGATTAAAGCCACCTTCACGCGACCGATCGTCAAAGACGATCTTCGACTTGCCTTTGACGACGCATCTCGCAGCGTCAATGTGGTCCGCTCGCTGAGCCCCAAGCCCGGCGCGTGGCTTGAGCTGAACGGCACGCGGCTCAAAGTGTTGGAAGCGCGCGCCGAGGACGGCGCGCGCGCAACGCCAGGCACGGTGGTGTCACTTGACGGCGACGGACCGCTCATCGCGTGTCGGACCGGCTCGCTCCGGCTGCTGCGCGTGGTGCCGGCGGGCAAGCCGCCCATGAGCGGCGCTGATTTCGCGCGCAGTATGCGATGACCGCGCGCGAAGTCGCGCTGCGAGCGCTCATGCAAGGCGGCGATGCATCCGCCACGTTGGATCGCATGTTGACGGCGGCGCGCCTGGATGCCCGCGACCGCGCGTTTGCAACCGAGCTCGCGCACGGCACGCTCAAAAGGCGCCGCACGCTTGCGTGGGCGGTGCAGACCTGTCTGAACAAGCCGTTTGAAAAACTCGATAGGCTGTTGCAGTGGGTGTTGCTGTTGGGCGCATATCAGATCTTGTATCTCGAGCGCGTGCCGGTGCACAGCGCGGTCGACGAAAGCGTCGCGCTTGCGCGCCGTCTCGGACACACAGGGTTGGCCGCGACCACAAACGCGGTGCTGCGCCGCTTGAGTCGCGAGCGTCCCCAGCCCCCGTTGCCGACGCCGGAGAGCGGCGCTGCCGGGCTGGGCCTCTACGCGTCGCTGCCGGACTGGATCGCGCAATCATTCATCGATCGATTCGGTTTCGACGAGGCGGTGCAGATCGGCGCCGGCATCAACGGTCCGCCGCGGCGAGCGCTGCGCACCGACTTGACGCAATGGACCGACGCGCAGGCGCGCAACGCGCTCGAGCAAGCCGGTTTCGAGACCGCGTACGGCCAGCTCGGCATCCCCGAATGCATCGTGGTCGAGAACGCGTCGCGCGGCAATCGGACCGTTTTCGAGCGCGCCATCGCCGACGGCCGCCTGACGGTGCAAAGCGAGGAGAGTCAGTTCGCGGTGCAGCTGCTCGACCCGAAACCGGGCGAGACGATCCTCGACGTGTGCGCGGGGCGCGGCGTGAAGACCGGCATGATCGCCGCGCGCATGGGCGGTCGCGGGCGCATCGTCGCGATCGATGACGACGCCACTAAGTTGAAGGCATTACAGGCGAGCACCGCGCGCCAAGCCACGCCGATCGCCGTGATCCGCGCGAACGCGCGCGCGGATTATGACAGCGGCATCGAGGCAGGCGCCGATGCGGCGCTGGTGGACGCGCCGTGTTCGGGCCTCGGCATACTCGGACGCCGCGCCGATGCGCGTTGGCGCAAGGAGCCGGGCGATCCGGAGCGCTTTGCCGCCATCCAGCGCGACGTGCTATCGCACGCCGCGCATAAGGTCCGCCCGGGCGGGCGCTTGCTCTATGTGACCTGTTCGACCGTGCGCGCCGAAGACGAGGACGTCGTCGATGCGTTCTTGCGAGGCCACGACGAGTGGCGCGCTCGGCCGCTCGAGGTGCCAGCCGATGCGTCCGGCGTCACACACGCGGATGCCGGCGTATTGAGTGAGCCAGGCATCAACGGCGCCGACGGATTCTTCTATGCGATGCTCGAACGCGCAGCGCGATGATCGCAGATGCGCTCGTAGTACGATGGGAATCGCTGGCCATGGCGCTCGGCGCCCTGGCGCTGGCGCTGTGGGCGTTCCGTTCGCCGGGCGGCGTGCAGCGCGTCGATCAACCCGAACGCACCGACGCGGTGGTCTTGCGAGTCCAGCGGCCGGGCCAAGGGGCTGACACGCTCGAGGCGCGCGACGGCTGTCTGCTGGGACGAGGTCGCGATTGCGACATCGCTTTTGACGATGCGAGCGTCTCGAAGATGCACGCCCGCCTGCACGTGGCCGAGGGCGTCGCGACCATCGAGGACCTCGATTCCACCAACGGAACCTTGCTGAATGGGAAGCGCCTGGACGGCATGACGCCGCTGCGCCGTGGGGACAGGATTGGTTTGGGAACCAACCAAATAGTCTACCTAGGAGCGCCATCCCGCGAGGATGCATAGCGCGCTCCGATAGGGAGCGGTTTCGATGGAGGTCGGCGTAGCCACCGACGTCGGCGCGGGGCAGCGGTCGAACGAGGACGCTTGGAGCGCAGAGCAGCTCCATAAGAACGTCACGTTGCTCGCCGTGGCCGACGGGTTCGGCCGCGCGCACGGCGTGCCCGCCTCCACTCTCGTGCTCGAGACCGTTCGCGATGCGGTGCGCCGCGAATTGCGCCGCGCCACCTTCCCCTCCCGCACGCTCAGCCCGACCGACGTCCGCCAGCTCTTGGTGAGCGCCTTCACCGAGGCGAACGACCGGCTGTATCGGCTCGGGGGCGGCAGCGACGACTGCGTCACCACCGCTTCGACCTGTACGGCGGTCCTCGTCATCAACGATCAGGCTTTCATCGCGCACGTGGGCGACTCGCGCGCCTACCTCTTGCGCCGCAACGAGCTGGTCGCGCTGACCAACGACGAATCGATCGTGCCCGAATTGGTGCGCAGCGGCGGACATCCAGCCCGCCCCGGCAAGCAACGGTCGTCGCGTCCGCTGCTCATGCGCGCGTTGGGCATCGAAGACGCGGTAGCCGTCGCTCCGAAAGTCTCACACTACACGCTGCACCAGCGCGACGCGATCGCGCTGATGACCGACGGCGCACATCGCGCCGTGCCGCTCGCCGATCTCCAGCCGGCGCTCACCAACCGCGATAGCGCCGACGCCAGCGCGCAGCGCGTGGTCGCGCTCGCGCGCATCGCCGGGGGCGCCGACAACGCCACCGTGTTGCTGGCGCGTGACGTGACCGTACACGGCTCGGCCGCCGACCAAGCGCGCGCGCCGCGCCGCCGCTGGCCCGGCGTGATGCTGCTCATCGCCTTGGCGCTGTTCGTCATCACGACTGCCGGCATCATCGCGTGGTGGTTCAGCGACAATCATCTCTACCTAGGCACTGACGAGACGGGCAAAGTCGCGTTGTTCGCGGGCACGCCCGCGAGCTTCTACGGCATTCCGTTGCACGTGACGCGCAAGACCTACGACGTGACGGCGCAGTCTCTGCCGACGGCCGTGCAGCACGACCTCGACCACGGCGTGCAGGTCGGCGGGCAGAACGCCGCCGATGACTACCTGCGCACGCAATCCCGACACTAGGTGGATGTAGCAGCACGCTGGGGGGCCACGCCGGCCGCGGTCCGCTCTGCCGTTCCGTTACTCGTGGTGCTGGTGTTGGCCGCGATCGGGCTCGCGTTGCTGCTGCCGCTCAACGGCTGGTATCCGTGGTGGATGCTCGTCATCGCCGGCGCGCTGTTCGTCGTATGGCAAGTGACGCCGCCCGACGCCCTCGAGCACGATCGCGTGATCATCCCGATCGTCGCCGCGATCTGCGCACTCGGCATCCTTGAGATCAGCCGCATCGATCCGTATCTAGGCCGCCACCAGACCGGGTCGCTGATAGCGGGTCTGGCGATCGTCGTCCTCGCCCAGCGTCTGTTCGTGCAGTATCGCCGTCTTGCGCACGTCACCTATCCGTGGGTGCTTGTGTCGCTGGCGTTGTTCGTCGCGCTGCATTACTTCGGTCAGGAAGTCAACGGCGCGCGCCTGTGGTTCCACATCGGGCCCTTCAACGCGCAACCGGTCGAAGGCATCAAGCTGTTCATGGTGTTCTTCATGGCTGCGTACTTGGCCGACCACGGCCAAGAGATCGCGGCGGTGCGCTGGTCCGAGATCGGCCGCTATTTGCGCCTTATCTTACCGCTCGTGCTCGGGTGGGGAGTCTCCATTGTCACCCTCGTGCTCCAGCACGACGTGGGGATGGCAGCGCTCTTCTTGGGGATTTTCTTGGTGATGCTGTACGTCGCATCGCGCCGCCTCGATATCGTGATCGCGTTCTTCGTCATCTTCGCGATCGGCGCGTGGTTCGCGGCCCACAACTTGCCGTACGTGCAGACGCGCATCGGCGTGTGGCTGGATCCGTGGAGCGATCCGCTGGGTCGCGGCTACCAAGCCGAGCAGGGGTTTTTCTCGCTGGCCGCCGGCGGCTTGCTCGGGACGGGATATCATCAGGGACATCCCGGCTTCATCCCGGATGCGGCGACCGATTATACCTTTGCCGCGTGGGCTGAGGAGTTCGGGCTCATCGGCGGTTTGGCGTTGATCGCCCTGTATGCGGTCTTGGTGGTGCGCGGGTTCGGTATCGCGTTCGCCGCGACCGACCGTTTCACGATGCTGTTGGCGACCGGCTTTGCCGCAACGCTGGGCATCCAGGTGTTCGTGATCATCGGCGGCGTCGTCGGACTGGTGCCGTTGACCGGCATCACGCTGCCGTTCTTCTCGTACGGCGGTTCGAGCATCGTCGCCAATTTGATCATGCTCAATTTCCTGTGGTTGTTCAGCCGGGGTTCCACCGACGCTGCGAGAGCGGTCGAAGCCCCCGCGGCGCTCTAGGGGAAATCCCAGCCTGGGTCTGTCACTTTTGGGTGCTCGAGTCCGTTACAATGGGGATATGAGATCTCGATTCGCCCTTGCCGCTGGCGTCGCCACGCTTGCGTTGGCCCTAACGGCCTGCAACCCGTTCCAATCGGTGCAGCTCGACCTGACCCCCAATCCGATCATCGTCGGCCTGTTGGATACCAAAGCGACGATCCACGCGCACGTCGTCACGCACGGCTTCGGCTCGGTGCCGTTCGACAATGTGCAGTTCGCCGTATACAATTCGAACAATTCGCTGCTGCTCAGCCAAAAAGAGAAGATCGACCAAAGCGGCAAGACGACGACCATGGATCGCGATTACACGTTTCCGATCAACGGCGCTGCCGTCGCGCTCTCGGGAACGAAGTACATCGAAGTGCGCATCTACGATCCTAATGGCAAGGAGCTTGCCGCCCGCCGGCTCGACATCGTCGTGCACGCGCTCAGCGGATTGAACTTGCCGAGCATACTCATGCCTAAGGACGTCACGCCGGGGAACGCGCCGCCACCGGCCTCGGCGCCCATCGCCACGCCGCTGCCGACCTCATCGCTCTAGCGTTCCACGAGGGCGCACGCGCGCAGGTTCCGAACGTGCGTACGATATGGCACCTCGACGCCGGAGGCCAAGGCGTCGCCCGCGTCCGCGCCCGTTCCCTTGGTTTCCGGTAGCGCTCGTCGTTCTGGTCGTCGCCGTCTCCTGGTGGGGAGTGGTCGCGCTCAAACGGCAGATCGCCGGGTACTACGAGAACGGCTCGCACGCGCGTCAGGCGAAGCAGCACCCGGCACAGGGAAACCGACCGTCAAACGCTGGCCCGCGAGTCGCGCAGAGCGAAGCTCCGGCGTTGCATCCTGCCGTGACGGGCACAGGTCCGCTCGCGCCGCCCCACGCGCCGCGCGTCGCGATCATCATCGACGATTGCGGCAACAACTTGCCTAAGGACGAGCAGTTCTTGCCGATCGGGGTGCCGCTGACGCTTGCGATCCTGCCGCTCACGCAGCACGGCCGCGAGTTCGCACAAGAGGCGCAGGCCGCCGGCAAACCGATCATGCTCCATCTGCCGATGCAGCCCATCTCATCCGATTACAATCCCGGGCCGGGGGCGATCACGACGTCGATGTCGGACCAGCAGATCATGGCGCAGGTGGAGCAGGATCTGGAATCGCTGCCGCCCGTGCCCGGCGCGAACAACCACATGGGCAGCCGCGGAACGAGCGATCCGCGCGTCATGCACGACGTGCTGGCGGTGTTCAAGTCAAAGGGGCTGTTCTTCATCGACTCGGAGACGAGCAACGCCAGCATCGGCGCGCAGATGGCGCGCGAGGCGGGCGTTCAGACGGCGGCGCGCGATGTGTTCTTGGATAACGACGTGAACGAAAAGGCGATCGAAGCGCAACTGTTCGCCACGGAAAAAGTGGCGCTCGAACGCGGTCAGGCGATCGCGATCGGACATCCGTTCCCCGAAACCGCGAAAGCGCTCTCGGTGATGATACCCCAGATGCAAGCGGCCGGCATCGAATTCGTCGCCGCGGAGACGCTCGTCAAGTAACATCTCGTCCATATCGCGGCAACACGCGTTCGACACACTGCCGCAATGGCTGCAGGCCGTGTCGTCCTCGCCGATCTGTGCGATTCCCCGGATACCGCCGCTCTGATCGCCTGCGACGAGGCACAAACGGCGTTGGCGATCGAGCACGTGCGCGCCCGCCTGTTGCGCCAGCGCCGGCGATGGATGCAACGTCCCGATGATCCGCGGCAAGCCGCACTGGTCGCTCAGCTACGGCGACTGCAGAACCCACAGCTCACAGCGTATCGCTGTGGCAAGAACATCATCGTATCCGAGCCGTTCAACGGCGTGCTGCGAGTGGTCGACACCGCGCCGCGCGCACGGGCGCGAACGCTCGTCGCCGCGATGATGGCGGTCAAGCCCCCGCCTGCGTTGGTGGAAGCGCTTGCCTGCTATGGCGAACCAGCTCTATGCGCGGCGGTGCACGGCGGCGTCAGCATTGCGATAGTTCCGGAAGGCCAGGCGTTTGCGAGCTTCTCATCGTCGGTCGCCCGCTGCGCGCCGGCGATCGACCAATGGCCGTCGCCACCGTCGGGCTTGTTCGTCGTCGAGGAGAGACGCATCTTGTTGCGCGAGCGTTCGCTGCGCATGACCGGTGCGCATGAATTCGCGCACGCGCTCGACGCACTGCTGGCGCGTAAGAAGCGCTCGTATTTCTCGTACGAAAGCGAAGAGCTGCGCTACTATTTCGCGACCGCGACGGGCTACGTCAACGAGTACGCCGCCAGCAGTCTCGATGAGTACTTCGCCGAGAGTCTGCGTGCATACGTCGAGGTCAACGACGAACGGTGCGCATGGCTGCCGTTGACCCGTCAGGATCTTTTCCTGCGCGACCCTCGCATGTTCGCGCTGATCGAGCGGCTGTTCAAGAACCGCTTCGAAAAGACCGAACGGCGTACAAGCGAACGCTGAAAGCCTAAACGGTGACCTAGCCGGTCGCCGGGAGCGGGCGCATATCAGGTTCGACCCACCTCGCACGCGCCTGCTCGGAGAAGAGCTGCGTGCGCGAATAGAAACGCAGCGGCAGATCCTTGTCAAGCAGCCGGTTATCCAGATCGATGAGCTCGTCGAATGCGGCGTCGGGATGTTGCGCGACATGCGCCGCCACCAGCCGAACCCACAGCGCCGTCATGGTGAAATGGAACTTGGGCGCGTGACCGTGATGCGCCGCAAAACGGCGAATCGTCCCAAGCATCGTTTGTTCGGCATCTTTCGCGCCACGACGACGCACGTAGAGAAAGGCCGCCCGGAGGTGGTCTCGGTGGTGGAAGGCGTGATTCGCGACTTCCCCTGTTTCTAAGGCGTGCAGAAACGCGTCATCTCCTCGGTCCATCATCGTCCGCTCCTTGCGCGCGCTTTCTTCAGATACGTGGCGAGCGGTTTCCAATAGCTCGTGTGCCAGCCGCTCGTGAACCCCTTGGCGAGCGACGAGGGTTTGGCTGGGATGCCGGAGTGCACCATCGTCAGTTCCGTCTTCTTGCCCTTGGATTTTAGACGAAGGTCGAGGATCGAATCGTCGGCGCCCCGCGGCCACGTCTGCGACTTCCAGGTCTGCACGATCCGTTTGCCGGGGATCAGCTGCAGGTACCGACCTCGGACATAGCCATCCCACGCGCTCATCTTGCCGCCTGGCTTAGGTGTCGAGGACGCTTTGGCGCCGGTGAACGCTGCGTGATGCTTGGCGCGGACATAGGCCTCATACACCTCGCGCGCCGGGGCGTCGAACCGCACAGTTTGCTCGATCGTTTTGGTCTTCACGTGCACCTCACTGCGATATTCGGGGACAAGCGATTAGCAGCCCAAGCAGCAGCCAATTCACGACATGCCCTGTCCAGCAGAACGGACACGGCATGCGCGTGATGAACAATAAGCTGTACGCCAGGTACACGGACAACGCCGCCGCCAGAACGGCCGCTACCAGAGCTGCGTCATAGACAAGCGGTGTTCCCAAGAACCATGCGGCGATCAATAGCAGCGCGTAGTAGGCGATGCCGAACGAGGCGTTGGCGACACCGCCGAACACACGGGCGTGAGGTTGCTGTACGACGCTGGGCTCGGTTAGTTCGCCGCGCGCGTCGCGATTCGCCTTTCCTTGCATGTACAATGCGCCATACAGACCGATGAGACACAGCACATCGGTGCCGACCGAGAACGCGATTCGGGTCAAACGCCGACGTGGAAGTCGCGCAGCGCAGCGTTGAGCGACGTCTTCTTATCCGTCGACTCGCTGCGTTCGCCGATGATCAGCGCGCACGGCGTGCCGAACAGGCCGCCGGGAAACGTCTTGGACTGCATTCCCGGAATCACGACTGCGCGCGCCGGAACTTCGCCTTTGTAAATCTTGGCGGGTTGTTGCATGACGTCGATGATCGGCGTGGATCCGGTGAGCACCGTCCCCGCACCGAGCACGGCCTCTTTGCCCACGTACACGCCCTCGACGACGACGCAGCGCGATCCGATAAACGCGCCATCATCGATGATGACGGGCCGTGCCGTCGGCGGCTCCAGAACGCCGCCGATGCCGACGCCGCCTGACAGATGCACGTTGGTGCCGATCTGCGCGCAGCTGCCGACGGTTGCCCACGTGTCGACCATCGTGCCTTCGCTCACGTACGCGCCGATATTGATGAACGACGGCATGAGCACCGTGTTGGCCGCCAGGTAGGCGCCAAAACGTATGGCTGCCGGTGGCACGATCCGGATGCTGGTGCGGTTCTCCCACATCGACTTGAGCGGGATCTTGTCGTAGAAACGCATCGGGCCGGCTTCGCTCGGTTCGGCGTTGTGCATGGCGAAGTACAACTCGATCGCCTGCTTGACCCAATCGTTGACCACCCATTGCCCATCGACGGGTTCCGCGGCTCGCAACCAGCCATTATCGAGTGCACCCACAGTGCGCTCAACGGCTTTGCGTACCGGAGCAGTCGCAAGAAGCGCCTGATCGTCATACGCAGCGCGAATCGTCATCGAGAGCTGTTCGCGGTCGAGTTGGACTTGCATCGGGTGAGACGTTAGCGGCGCGATGCTCTAGGGCCTCGTCCCGCGCTCGTTGACACCCTCGCAGAGCCCATAGTATAATTTGTAGTCCGTTCCCGGGTGGTGTAACTGGTAACACGCCTGACTCTGAATCAGGAGACTCGAGGTTCGAAACCTTGCCCGGGAGCCACTCCGTTCGCTGGTCGAGATGCATTCGACCGGTTCTCGGCCCCATCGTCTAGAGGCCTAGGACGCCGCCCTCTCAAGGCGGAGACAGGGATTCGAATTCCCTTGGGGCTACCAATGCGCGCCGCGCAGACCTATCGAACCCTTCTTCGCTACAATGTGCTGTTTGGCCCACACTTTGCTTTCATCGCCGAGCTGGCTTGCTGCTTCGCCGCCGAGTCGCCTCCTATCAACTCTTGCATCATTTGCCGTTCGCTTGATGAGAGCGGGGGATTGTAAGTCGCAAGGTTGAGCAAGACTGGGTCAGCCGCGCTCTTGGCGATGGACCCCGAGATCGCGATGACGGCCGCTCCACTGGGTGCGAATACCACGCTTCCGCCTCCGCTGCTATTGTAATCGACGCGGGCGCTGCCAGGGACGTGAGCGACGTACCAATCGGAAACGGTCTTGACACCGGCATCTACGGTATACACGGTATTGGAAACACTGTGGCCGCAGTGGTTTGCTGTGACACTCAATGCGGGGTTTGCCGATTTTGCTGCGCCCGGATAAACGGGTAAACCGACGTTCGCTGCTTGAGCTGCAGCAGTTGACTGCGCAACGCCAAGTACGATGCCGAGGATCAGAACCTCCAAACGCTTCATGTTACTCCTTACGCTAAAGTACGTCTGCCATACAGCCATTCATAGGCTCTAACCGATAGCCCCATATGACCGTCCTTTTCGAGCGACTGCCGGGCGATTCCGTCGTTTTGCGGGCGCTCGGCAAGCCAAGCCGTCAGTTGGCTGTGCATAGGCTGGAGGCTACGGGCAATCACAGATAAAACGGACGTTCTCTCCTCCTGTCCTCTCAAGCGGAGACAGGGATTCGAATTCCATATGGAGCTGGCCCGATGAATCTAGAGCTGATTAGCGCGATCGCCGCGATCGGGACCTTTGTCGTGATCGCCGCAAGCGCGGTCGCGGCCATCATTCAGCTGCGTCACTTGCGGAGCGGCAATCAGATCAGCGCGATCACCGGGGTTCAGGAAGTCATCGAGTCAGCCGAATTCCGCAACGCGAGGCGCTTCATTCAAAATGATTTACCTCGTCTCATGAAGGAACCGCACTTTCTCCCCCGCGTCGAGCAAAGGGTCTTGGATGACGATCTTGCGAGTCTCAACCTTGTGGGTAACATATTTGAGAATTTGGGCGCGTTTTGCAAGTATGGCATTATCGACACGGAAATCGTGTGCGACCTCTTTTCCGGCCCGATTCTCTCGAGTTGGACGGCGATGATGCCAATCATTGCGATTAGGCGCCGGTGCTTGGAAGCTCCGGCCCTGTTGGAGAACTTCGAGTATCTCGGGTCGTTGTGCGAGGATTTCGAGACGCGCCACCCTGATGGTGCGTATCCGCGAAGGGCGCGGCGCATGCGCGTCGAGGAGCCTAGGATCGAGCCCGTCGAGCGGAAAGGGCAAGGATAGGCGCCTATCAGACCGGTCGACGTGCGAGAGCGGGAAATATCACCGTCGGCGCAAACGTCAGAAAGCCGCCGACAACTGCGATCCCAACCGCGATTGAACAAACGAAATCGCTCTGGCTGATTTGACCGGGCAGATACGCGTACCGGATAATGAAGTAGACGATGATAAGGTAGAGCGGGCTGGTGAGCAGCCCCGAAAAGTAGTCTCGGCGCACGATCGACCAGAACAGGTGCACGGTGAAACCATGCGTCGCGAAGCCGAAAGGCCAGATGAGCGCAAGTATGACCCAATGCGAACCTAGTAGGTCGTACAAGACGTTACTCAATGCGATGATCACCATGGCCGTCGCGTTGAACCAGAAGAACATGCGCAAAGAGTACGCGGGCCAGAACCACTGCTGGACTTTGGCCGTGAACCCATCCCCGATCAGCGTCTCATCCAAGATGTGGATGATATAGGTTCCGAGAAACGACCACAGGATCACGTCAAGAGGGAACACGCCCGGCCCCCTGCAGGCACCCCCGTTGCGCACGCCGCTCCCGTGAGCGCGGCGACAAGCATAAGGGCGAGCATCTGGCACTCCTCTCCGTATCCTGTTTGTCGAACCAAGGTATACCCAAGAAAACTGCGATCCACGCCGTCGTTATCGCAGAATGTTGGGTAAGAAAAGAATTACAAGAAAACACCACCAGTGCGCTGCTGCGCGGGGTGGAATAGTTAACGGAGGATTGCGATGGCGACAACGACGCAGGCGGCACAGGTTTCGACCGAAGTGAAAGCATCGCCCAGTGAAGTATGGGCGGCCCTTACCACGCCGGCCATTCTCAAGCGCTTTTTCTTCGGCGCAGATGTAGATACGGACTGGAAAATCGGAAGTCCGATTTGCTTCCGCGGCGAGTGGGAAGGCAAGGAATACGAGGACAAAGGAGAGATTGTCGCCTTTGAGCCGCGCGAGCGCTTGAGCTTCACGCACTGGAGCCCGCTTTCCGGGATGCCGGACAAGCCCGAGAACTACCACGTCGTGACATTCGATTTGACCGGTTCTGATGGCAAGACGAAAGTGACGCTTACCCAAGACAACCGGAGCGGAGCCGAAAAGGTGACTGACGCTTCTAGAAAAGCGCTTCAAAAGAACTGGGAGATGGTGCTCGACGGCCTGAAAAAAGCCGTACAGCCCTAGTACCCTGGCTATCGGGTTCGAGGGATAGTCACTTCTTCTTGGCGGACTTATTCAGCGTTACGGCGGCGCGAACGAGCGTCTTCAACGCCCCTTCGTTTATCTTCTCGCCCTCGTAAAAGTCGATGGCACGCCGTGTGTTCCCCTCAAGACTGGAATTGAAGAGACCCGAAGGATCGTTGAGGACCGCTCCTTTGGCGAACGTCATCTTTACGATGTCTTTGTATGTCTCGCCCGTGCAGATAATTCCATCGTGGTACCATACCGGGACCCCTCGCCACTTCCACTCCTCGACGACTTCGGGATCGGCTTGCTTCACTAAGGTTCGGACACGACTGAGCGTCTTACCTCGCCAGTCGTCTAGCTCTTTGATTCTCGCGTCTATCAACTGAGAAGGAGACTTGCTCTTCTGCGATACGATCTTCTTCATGCTTGTTTCACTTCCTTAGGTTGGCGGATAGTACGCGCCGACGGAAGAAGCGACCTCCCCTAGGGTCGACGAAGACCGCGCCACTCCGCGAAAGCGCCGGTCAATCGCCGCCGAAGGAAAATGGTTCGTCATGGGAAGCATTGCGTGCGCGTGTTCTTTACGTGAGTGTCCGTCAGCGACTCACGTTAAGAACTCCCAAGGATCGCCCTGCATAAGCGACTACGACAAGGACGGCGGGGCCGGATGGAAGGCTATTCGACAAAACCCGCTCGAAGATGCCGCGGTCCTCACTTGTCCTCAGTGCATAGCGGCTGTGCAAGCGCTAACCGAAGATTAGCGCGGGACCACCTAACGATGTCGAAAATAGGGCACGAGAGAATCGCAAACCCTACGCTTGCGGATTACCTTGCGGTGATGAGTCGGGCGGTGTTCCAGGCCGGGCTCAGTTGGGCCGCCATCGACCGGCAGTGGGATTCGTTGTCCAAAGCGTTCGACGGCTTCGATCCGCATAAAGTAGCGCGATATCGAACAAGAGACATAAAGCGTCTCATGGCCACGCCCGGCATTCTCCACTCCGAACGAAAGATTCACGCGACCATCGCGAATGCCGCGGCGATACTCGAACTCGACGAAGAATACGGCGGATTTCGCAACTACTTACGCGCGCACAAAGAATACGATAAGCTGGCCGCGGATCTCAAGCGGCGTTTCTCGAATGTCGGCGACATCAGCGCCTACTACTTCTTGTTTCGCGTCAACCACAAGGTGCCGCCTTTCGCGCGCTGGATCAAGACCGTTGACGGCGATCATCCGCGCATCCGGGAGATGGTAGCTGCGAAGCGCTAGCGCCGCTTCCGGCGCTCGTTCTCTGCGATTCGCGCCTTCACCAACCTCTTCACCAGAGTCGCGGACAGCGGTTTGTCCACCGGGAAGCGGATGGTGCCCTTCGATGAATCGAGGTTCTTGAGATCGTCCTTAAACGCTCTCATGACAACCATGCTCATCGGGAAGAAGCTGCAATGGTTCGAAAACGCGGCAAAGGCCACGAGGGATCCCTTATACTTAAATGTAGGAATCCGATAGCTGAGGGTCTCGGTCGCCTCCGGCGGCACCGCTGACCGAATCGTTTCGCGCACTTTACGCAGAGTGCTGCGGGCTGGCTCGGGAACGCCCGCGATGTATTTATCCATCGCCTTCGGGGGGACGCTGCTTTTCGCGGCCGGAACGCGCCGAACGGTTCTCGTTTTCTTACGCATCGTTGCGCTTTCACCGTCGCGAGGCAGGTAGCTTTCTTAGGTACCGGGAGGCTGCGAACTTCCTTATTCTCCCGCCACAAAGTGCACGCGAAGCAGTAGACGCGCTCCGCAAGGGCAAAACAGACCTACCGCCACGTCCGGTTTCGAGGGGATACTTGCAAGCAGTCATACTTGTCGGCGGTGAAGGTACGCGGCTGCGGCCGCTCACCTACGCCCTGCCCAAACCGATGGCGCCGCTGCTGGGGCGCCCGTTCATCGGTTGGATCATCGAGCGTCTGCGCCAAGCAGGCGTCGAGCACGTCATCCTATCGTGCTGCTACCTCCCCGAGGCGATCGAAGCGCATTTCGGCGACGGCCGCTCGCACGGCGTCCGACTTCATTATGTCCATGAAGAGGATCCGTTGGGGACCGCGGGCGCGATCAGAAATGCCATCGCCCACATCGACGGCACGATTTTCGTCTGTAACGGCGACATCTTGACCGGCGTCGATCTGCGCGCGCTGCTGGCTGTGCATCGCAAGAACGACGCTGTCGCCACGATCCACACGCGGCCCGTGGACGACCCGAGTCAGTTCGGCGTCGTCGAGACCGACGCGGACGGCCGGGCGCTGCGGTTCGTCGAGAAGCCCGCGCCGGGCGAGACCGCCGCAAAAGACATCAACGCGGGGACCTATGTGCTGGAGCCAGAGGCGGTCGAGGCGATACCATCGGGCCGTCCGGCGTCCATCGAACGCGAGACCTTCCCGCTGCTCATCGACTCGACGCACCGCGTGTTCGCAGTCTCGACGCAAGACTATTGGATCGACGTCGGGCGGCCGGACACGTACCGTCAGGCGCATCGCGACATTCTTTCGGGCAAATATTCGCGGCCGTTGGGCGTCGAGCTGTCACCCGGGGTTTGGTCGGCGGATGGCGCAGCGTTGCCGCGCGATGTGAAAGTGCAGGGGCCGCTCTACATCGGCGCGGGCGCGCGCATCGGCGCCGGGGCCACGCTTGAGCCATACGCTGTCATTTACGACGCGTGCTCCATCGGACCGGGCGCGACCATCGGCGACGCGATTTTGTGGCCTGGCTGCAGCGTCGGCGAACACGGCGTCGTGCGCGGCGCGATCCTCGGACTTGACGTCGCTGTCGAACCGAAGGCCGCGGTGCCGGCCGGCGCCGTGCTCGGGCGCGGCGAGCGCGTGACCGCCGCGCGCTGATGGATCCACTCGAGCAGCTCAACGACGAGCAGCGCGCCGCTGCGTCGCACACCGACGGCGCGGTCCTGATCTTCGCCGGTGCGGGCAGCGGCAAGACGCGCGTGCTCACGCATCGCATCGCGTACCTGCTCGCCGGCGGCAAGGTGCCGGCACATCGCATCCTCGCGGTGACGTTCACCAACAAAGCGGCCGGCGAACTGCGCAGCCGACTGCAACAGCTGGTCGGCGAGGCGGCTCATGGTCTGTGGGTCGGCACGTTCCACTCCATCGGCGTGCGCATGCTGCGGCGCAGCGGCGACGTCGTCGGCGTCGCCCCGAACTTCGTCATCTACGACGAAGCGGACCAGCGCACGCTGCTCAAGGAGATCCTGCGCGATCTCAACATCGACGAGCGCAACTACCACCCCGGCGCGGTGCTGCGCCACATCAGTCGAGCAAAGGAACGCCTGCAGGATCCACTCGCGTACGCGGACAGCGCCGACGGCCAGCTGTCCCCGGTCGTCGCCTCGCTTTACAGCGAATACCAGCGCAGGCTCAACCAGGCGAACGCGCTCGACTTCGACGATCTCATAATGCGCACGATCGCGCTGCTCGAACGCCCGGTCGAAGGCAAGTCCTGGCGCGAGCGTTTCGAATACGTGCTCGTCGACGAATATCAAGACGTCAACGAGGCCCAATACCGCATGGTGCGCGGGCTCTCGCAGGGCAGCGGCAACATCTGCGTCGTCGGCGACGACGACCAGTCGATCTACGCCTTCCGCGGCGCCGATCACCGCATCATTCTGCGCTTCGAGCGCGACTTCCACAACGCCGCGACGTATCGCCTCGAACGCAACTACCGCTCGACGTCGCCCGTGCTTTCCGCCGCCAATGCGCTCGTCTCGCACAACACGCAGCGCCATCGCAAGAACCTGTGGACCAATCGCGAGGGCGGCAAGCCGGTCCGCGTCTACGCCGCGACGACCGAGCGCGACGAGGCGCGCTTCGTGGTCGACACGATCCATCAGGGCGTGAACGACGAAGGACGCAGCCTGAGCGACCACGTCGTGCTGTATCGCACCAACGCGCAGTCGCGCGCCTTCGAAGAAGCGCTGTTGGTGGCGGGCATGCCGTATCGCGTCGTCGGCGGCGTCGGATTCTATGCGCGCGCCGAGATCAAAGACGCGCTTGCCTACCTGCGTTACGTCATGAATCGAGACGACGGGATCAGCTTACGCCGCATCATCAACGCGCCGCGCCGCGGCATCGGGCAGGCGACCCTCAACGCGATCGGCGATGAAGGCACGCGCCGCGGGCTCTCGTTCGCGCGCGCGATGCTCGACCCCGAGGTCATCGCCGCCGTCGCGCCCAAGAAAGCCAAAGATTTGGCGGCCTTCTTCCGAGACATCGGCGCGTTTGAGGTCATCGCCGCCGATCAAGGCCCGGCGGCCGCACTCGTGTCGGTGCTCGAAGACACCGGCTACGTCAAGGAGCTGCGCGACGAGGATACCGTCGAGTCGCGCTCGCGCGTCGAGAATCTCGAAGAGCTGATCGGCGTCGCGCGCGAGTATGAAGAGCGCGAAGGACCCGACGTCGCCGGTTTCCTCGCCAACATCTCGTTGGTGTCGGACCTTGACGCGATGGACAAAGGCGGATCCGCCGTCACGCTGATGACCCTGCACATGGCCAAGGGGCTGGAATTCCCAGTCGTGTTCCTCGCGGGCCTGGAAGAAGGCGTGTTCCCGCACAACCGCGCGCTCATCGATCCCCACGAGATAGAAGAAGAGCGGAGGCTGTGCTACGTCGGCGTGACGCGCGCCATCGACGAGCTCTACCTCAGCTATGCGAAGCGACGGACCACCTTCGGCAGCGCGTACTTGCATCCGCCCTCGCGCTTCCTCAACGAGATGACCGGGCTGGAATTCTTGAATGCGCCGCCGCTCTCGCCGGTCGGGTCGGGCGGCACGTGGGAAGAGCTGGCGACGCCCGCGCCGATCTTGCGCGAGGTCGAGTTAGTCGCCGGCGACGCAGTGACGCATCCGAAGTTCGGCGCGGGCACCGTCCTCGAAGTGCGCGGCGCCGGCGGCGATGCGTTCGTCACCGTCGACTTCGGCGCTGTCGGGCGCAAGAGCATCATGCTCAACTACGCCAAGCTCGAGAAGGTCGCGAACTGAGCGGCCCACCGATGACGCGGACAAGGGCCGGCTTGTCCCGCTCTTGAAACGTCGAGCCGAGATGATACGGGCTGGGGTGGCCGGCGCAAATGGCAAGATGGGGACGCTGACGTCGACCACGCTTGGCACCGCCGAAGGGATCGAATATGTCGGCGGTCTGGTGCGCAAAGGAACCGCACATCCCGGACAATTCGACGATATGGACGCGTTCGTGGAGCACGCGCGACCGGATGTGCTGGTGGACTTCTCGCTGTTCCCCGAATCCAAACGCATCGTGCTCAACGCGCTCGAACGCGGCGTGCGCGTCGTGATCGGCACGTCCGGCTACGGGGAAGATGACCTGGCCGACGTGCGCTCGGCGGTCGAACGCACCGGCATCGGCGCGATCTTCGCGCCCAACTGCGCGCTCGGCGCGGTGCTGATGATGAAGTTCGCGGCGCAAGCCGCTCCCCACTACGACGCGGTCGAGATCATCGAGACGCACGAGAGCGGCAAGAAAGATGCGCCGTCGGGCACCGCGATGGCGACGGCGCGCCGGCTCGCGAGCACCGGCGCATTCAAGCGCGCCGAGACCAGAGTCATGAAAGCAGCCGGCGCGCGCGGCGCCGACGTCGGCGGCATCGGCGTGCACAGCCTGCGTCTGCCCGGCATGGTCGCGCAGCAAGAAGTTGTGCTGGGCGGCAACGGTGAGATCTTGAGCATCCGCCATCACTCGCTCTCGCGCCAGTCCTTCATGCCGGGCGTGCTGCTCGCGGTGCGCGCGGCCGCGAAACTCGATCGCTTCGTCGACGGACTGGAATCACTGGTGTGAGCAAGGCCGACCAGCGCCGGCTCAACGTCGCCATCGTCGGCGCCACCGGGCTGGTGGGCGAGACCGTCGCGCGCATCCTCGAGGAGCGCGCGTTCCCGATCGCGTCGCTGCGCGCGTTCGGCACGACCCGCAGCGCCGGCGCCCGCATGAGCGTTTCCGGCTGCGAGGCCCAAGTCGAATCGCTTGACGATGCACGCGAGCCGTTCGCAGGCATCGACGTCGCGTTCTTCTCGGCCGGCGATGCCGTCAGCCGGCGTTATGCTCGCGAGGCGGTGGACGCGGGGGCGCTCGTCGTCGACAAGTCGGGCGTGTTCCGCCTGGACGCGCAGACGCCGCTCGTCGTGCCGGAAGCGAACGCCGAGGCGATCGGCGCACATCGCCTTATCGCCAACCCGAATTGCTCGACCATTCCGCTCGCCGTCGTGCTGGCGCCGATCCAGCGCGAGTTCGGCTTGGCCTGGGTGAGCGTGTCGACGTATCAGAGCGTATCCGGCGCCGGCAAGGACGCGCTGGCAGAATTCGAAGGGCAGACCCGCGGCGACGACACCGTGAAGTTCTTGCCGCGCCGCATCGCCGGCAATGTCATCCCCGAGAACGGCGCATGGGACGAGACGGGGTACGGCGAGGAAGAACGCAAGATCGCGGCTGAGCTGAAGAAGGTGCTCGGGCGACCCGACCTGCCGGTCTCCGCGACGTCGGTGCGCGTGCCCGTCGCGGTCGGACATAGCGAGGCAGTCTCATTCATGACCGCTCGCCCAGCCACCCGCGAGAAGCTCGCCGCGCTGCTGCGCACCGCTCCAAGCATACATTTTTACGAGGGGACCGGATACGCATCGCCGCTCGACATCGTCGGCGAAGACGACGACGTGCACGTCGGCCGCCTGCGCGCCGACACGGCCCACTCGGGCGCGTTCATGCTCTGGCTCGCCTGCGACAATCTGCGCAAAGGCGCGGCCACCAATGCGGTGCAGATCGTCGAATATGCGCTGCGCGCCGCGCAGGTGCCCGCATGAAGCGCGCCGCCGCCGAGATCGTGGTGATGAAGTTCGGCGGATCATCGCTCGCGACGGACGAGCTGCGCCGCACCGCCGTGCAGCGCGTCAAAGACGAGATCGAAGCCGGCAAGCAACCTGTCATCGTCGTGTCGGCGATCGGCAGACAGCCCGATCCGTACTCGACCGACACATTGCTCGGGCTGGCACCCGGCCGGGTGGGCGCCAATCGCGACCTGCTCGCATCGTGCGGCGAATCGATCAGCGCGGCGATCTTCGCCAGTCTGCTCGAGGCCGAAGGCATACCCGCGCGCGCGATGACCGGCGCGCAGGCCGGCATCCACACGGATAAGCGCCACGGCGACGCGCGCGTCGTGCGCACGGACCCGCTTCCCGTACGCGCGCGACTCAGCTCCGGGATCACGCCCGTCATCGCCGGCTTCCAAGGCATCTCGCCAGACGGCGCGATCACGACCTTGGGGCGGGGCGGCAGCGATCTGACCGCCGTCGCGCTTGCCACGGCGCTCGGCAACGTGCGCTGCGAGATCTTCACCGACGTCGACGGCGTCATGACGGCTGACCCGAAACGCGTGGCGCAAGCGCACACGGTCGGCGAGCTGACGTTCGAAGAGGCGGACGAGCTCGCGGCCAACGGCGCGTCGGTCGTGCACGATCGAGCGGCGCAGATGGCGCGAGAAGAGAGGACGTCGTATTCAGTGCGCGGCCTGCGCTCGGGCGAGGGCACGGACATCGACGCCGATCGCCCGCTCGAACAGGGCAAACCGGTCAGCGGCATCGCAACGATCACCGGCTACGCGTTCTTACACGTGGTGCCCGAAGCCGCCGCCATGCCTGGCGGCTGGGAGCTGGACGCGCTGCGCGCGCTCAAGGATCAGCGCATCAGCATCGACTGCGTCAATGTCAATCGCGCCGGCTTTTTCTTCTGCGTGCCCGGCGGCGACTTGCATAGCGCGCGCGTGTGCCTCGAAAAACTGCCGGTCTCGCTGCGCTTCACGCGCGACTGCGCGAAGATCTCGATCGTCGGCGCAGGCATGCGCGGCACGCCGGGCGTGATGTACGCGGTCGTGCAGGTGCTGATGGAGGCGGGCGTGCCGATCATCCACTCAACCGACTCCAACATCACGATTTCGATTCTGGTGCCGGGTGCGCAGGCGGCGGCCGCCGAAACCGCGTTGCATCGGTACTTCGAGCTAGGATAGGCGGGTTTACATGGCACGCTTCGGACCGGTCGTCACCGCGATGATCACACCCATGCGCGACGACGGCGCCGTCGACTACGCGGAGGCGCGCCGGCTCGCGAGCTGGCTGTGCGAGCGCGGCAGCAGCGGGTTGGTACTGGCCGGCACGACGGGCGAGTCGCCGACGCTGCGCGACGACGAAAAGGTCAAGCTGTTCCGCGAGATCGTCGCCGAGGTCGGCGGACGGGCCAAGGTGATCGCCAACACTGGCGGCAACGACACGCGCCACTCGATCGAGCTGAGCAAACAGGCGCAGGCCCAAGGCGTCGACGCGCTGCTCGCGGTCGGGCCGTATTACAACAAACCGCCGCAGGCCGGCCTCATCGGCCATTTCAGCGCGATCGCGGATGCGGTCGAGATCCCGATCGTCATCTACAACATACCGGGCCGCACGGCGGTGAACATCTTGCCGGAGACGATCGCCACGTTGAGCGACCATCCGCGCATCGCCGGCGTCAAAGAATCCAGCGGCGATCTCATGCAGATCGGCGAGCTCATCACAAAAGTGGCCAAAGATTTCGACGTCTACTCGGGCGACGACCATCTGACGCTGCCGATCATGGCGATCGGCGGCTGCGGCGTGGTGAGCGTCGCGAGCCATGTCGCAGGGGAGCAGATACGCGCCATGTGCGACGCGTACACGGACGGCGATGTCTTGCAGGCGGCGCAGCTCCACCAGGCCGTGCTGCCGCTGATCAAGGCGTTGTTCGCGGTGACCAGCCCGATCCCGGTGAAGGCGGCGATGCAACGCTTCGGGTTCGCGACCGGCGCCTGCCGGCCACCGTTGTGCGCATTGACGCCCGAGCAGGACCGTGCGCTCGATCGCGCGCTTGCGCCGTGGCGCGACCGGGTCCACTCGGCCGTATGAGCGCACCCGCGCTCGAACGCGCGGGGCTGCAGATCCTCGGATGCCGCGTGGACCGCGTCGATGCCGCGGGGGCGCGTGCGCGCATCGCGCAACTCATCGAGCAGCACCGGCCGGCTCACGTCGTCACGCTGGGCGCCGAGATGGCGAACCTCGCGTACGACGACGCGAGCTATCGCGCGGTGATCAACGCCGCCGATCTCGTCGTCCCCGACACGGTGGGCATCGTGGTCGCATCACGATTGCTCGGCAAGCCGGTGCCCGAGCGCGTCGCCGGCATCGACCTGCTCGAGCGCTTGTGCGCCGACGCCGCTGCGAATGACCATCGCGTCTACCTGCTGGGCGGCGTCGACGGCGTGGCAGCGGAAGCCGGCCGCGCGTTGCAGCAACGCCATCCCGGGTTGCAGATCGCGGGTGCCGAGCACGGCTATTTCGCCGACAGCGATGCGTCTTCGATCGCGCAGCGCATCCACTCATCAGGCGCGCGTCTAGCGCTCGTCGGTCTGGGTTTTCCGCGCCAGGAATATTTCATCCATGAGAACCTGCCGTACGTCGGTCCCGCGGTGTGCGTCGGCGTCGGCGGTTCGTTCGACGTCATCGCCGGCAGGCTGCCACGCGCGCCGCGCCTGATCCGCGCTGCCGGTCTCGAATGGCTCTATCGTCTAGTGCGTGAGCCGCGGCGGTTCCGCCGCCAGCTCGCGCTGCCGCTGTTCGCAGCGCGTGCGCTGCGCCAGTCTTTACAAGCGCGGGTAGGCGCTTCGAGCGCTCAAGTCAAATAGCGGGCGCATATGCGCGGTATGATACTGGCGGGCGGCCTTTCGACGCGGCTCTATCCTCTCACGCTGAAATTGCCCAAGCCGCTCGTGCCGGTGCTCGACCGTCCGGTGGTCGCCCACGTGCTCGATTACCTGCGGCGCTTCGACGTTGACGACATCTCGATCAACGTGCACTATTTCTCCGAAGCGGTACGCCAGTTCGTCGGCGACGGGTCGGCGTGGCGCGCGCACGTCACGTATCTCCACGAGACCGAGCTCATGGGTAGTGCCGGCGCGGTGAAGCAGCTCGCAGCGCGTTTCACGGAGACGTTCGCGGTCATCGGCTGCGACGACGTGACCACGCTCGATCTTCGCGCCGCGATCGACTTCCACCGCGCGCACGACGCGATGGCGACGATCGTGCTCGCGCGCGCGGCCGACGTCAGCCAGTACGGCGTGGTGGTGACCGACGCAGACGGGCGGATCCGCAGTTTTCAGGAAAAGCCGGCGCCCGGCACCGAATTGAGCAAGCTCGTCAACACCGGCGTCTACATCTTCGAACCCGGCGTGCTCGAGCACATCCCCGCCAACACCTTTTACGATTTCGGCAAACAGGTCTTCCCGCATCTGCTGCGCTCGCAAGAGCGCTTCTTCGGCATGGTGCAAGACGCGTATTGGTGCGACGTCGGCACGCCGTCGGAATACCGGCGCGTCCATCGCGATGCGCTCGAAGGGCGCGTCCACCTCACGCCGGGCGAAGGTGCGACCGTACGCGGCGGCGTGCTGGTGGGCCGCGACGCGCGCGTCGACCCGACCGCAGCCGTAGCCGCGCCCTCGTGCATCGGCCACGGCTCAGTGGTGGACGCCGGCGCCAGGGTCGAGCGCTCGATCATTTGGAGCGGCGCACGCATCGGAGCCGGCGCACGCGTGAGTGATGCCGTGATCGGCAATGGCGTCGTCATCGAACCTCGTGCGGTGATCGAAGGCGGCGAACACGCCGCCGCGACACTCACCCGCTGACGCCTCAAGGGCGATGCGGTTGAGACGAGCGTTGCTGGCGGTGACCCTCGTCGCGCTGGCGGCTGCGCCCGCGCGAGCCGAGACGACGATCGGCCTTGAACTGCTGACGGTCAACGGCACGCACACGGAGCAGGCGGGCAACGTGCCGCTGCACGGCGTCGCGCCGCTGTTAGAACTGCGCCAGCGCTGGCATTCGGTCGACATCACGCTCGAAGGCGTTCCCTCGACCGGCGGCCGCGGCTACCTGGTCACGCCCAATGGCTATCCCCACCCGTTGACCGACGTGAGCTTGTTCAACGCCCTCGCGCACGTCAGTCTGGGACCGACCGGGCGCTTTTGGGCCGGCGGCGGCGTGACGGTCATCAACCAAGAGACGTCGCTGCTTTCTCCGCCGCTGGCGGCAGGTTCGCGCGTGACGGGCGGCCGCTACGAGGTCGTGGCCTATCTGCCGAGCGGGCGCATCGGCACAGTCGAGCTGCGCGCGGCCTACATGCCGGCGCTCCACGGCTCGGTGAGCTACCAATTCGGATCGTATCCGGTGCCGCCCGGCTCCGACAGCGAGATCGCCGAGGCCACCGATCTGACGGCGGAATACCTGTGGCATCTTCGCGGCGTCGCGCTCGGCGCCGG
Organism: Vulcanimicrobiota bacterium; assembly: GCA_963772515.1. Classification (GTDB taxonomy): domain Bacteria; phylum Vulcanimicrobiota; class Vulcanimicrobiia; order Eremiobacterales; family Eremiobacteraceae; genus JAFAHD01. Next base: position 107,304 of record CAVYXC010000005.1, on the reverse strand, counting down.
GGTGCGCTCGATCAACTACAGCGCGCATTTCGTGACGCCGGCGACGCTGGCCGATCGCAACTCATCGATCGGCGCGATCCTCGAAGCGCGCTTTCGGATCGCGCGCTAAAGACCGAGGAAGCGCTCCAGCCGCGAGCGATGCGCGCGCAGCGCGCCGGCGCTTTCGTGTTCGACGATCCGGCCGTGCTCGAGCACGTAGACGCGATCGGCAACAGCCAAGGCGAGATCGACGTTCTGCTCGGCGAGCAGCACCGTCTCGCCGTCATCGTGCAACGACGCGATCGATTCCTCAAGGCTGTGCACCAGCGCCACGCTGAGGCCTTCACTCGGCTCGTCCATCAGAAGCAGCTGCGGATTTCGTACGAGCGCGCGCGCGATGGCGACCATCTGCTGCTCCCCGCCCGACAGCGTCTCGCTGCGCTGGCGTTCGCGCTGGGCGAGCCTTGGGAACAACGCTGTCACGCGCGCCAGATCCCACGGTCCTGGGCGCGCGCCCAGGCGCAGCTCTTCGCCGACAGTCAGGCCGGCAAGCATTCTGCGCCCCTGCGGCACGAGGGCGATGCCCGCGCGCGCGCGCGCCAAGGCCGGCGCCTGCGAGACGTCCGCGCCGGCGAAGCTGATACTGCCGGTGCGCAGCGGCAAGAAACCCATGAGCGTGTTGAGCAGCGTGCTCTTGCCCATGCCGTTGCGTCCGAGCACGGCCACCACCTCGCCGCGCGACACCTCGATCGACACGTCCTCGAGCACGCGAGCCTGCCCATAGCCGGATGCGATGTTCAGCGCGGCGAGCAGCGGCACCGGTGCTCCGCCGGCGCGAGGACGTTCGATCGTCCCTTGCGAGGGCGAGGCCGTTCCGAGGTAGACCGCTTGCACGGCCGGGTTTTCACGCACCTCGCGCGGCGTGCCGTCGGCGAGCACGCGCCCGTTGTCCAGCACCGTCACCCGGTCTGCGAATGACTGCGCGAATTCGAGGTCGTGTTCGATGAGCAGCACGGTGATGTCGCGCGGCAAGCCAGTGAGCAGCGCGCCGATGCGCCGCCGCTCCACCGCCGCCAGACCTGCGAGCGGTTCGTCGAGCAGCAGGAGCGACGGACGCTGCACCAGCGCGGCTGCGATCTCGAGCTGGCGCTGTTCGCCATGCGATAATGATGCAGCCGGGGTGTTCGCTTTGTCGCCCAGCCCAACAGCGTCAAGTGCGCCTCGGGCAGCAGCGTCGCAGTCGGCGAGCGCGTCGAGCGGCGCGCTGATGGTCCAGGCATGCCCGGTCGTGCGCAGCGCGCTCACCCGCACGTTGTCGAGCACGCTGAAATCGGTGAAGACGGTGCTGGTTTGAAAGGTGCGCGCGACGCCCAAGCGCGCGACGCGCTCCGGCGGCATTCCCGTCGTGCGCTGCTGCCCGATCTGGACGCTCCCGCGCGTCGGCGCCTCCTCGCCGCTGATGATGGCGAAGAGCGTGCTCTTGCCGGCGCCGTTGGGCCCGATGATCGCACGCCGTTCGGCGCGTTCGACGCGCAGATCCATGTCGTCGAGCGCGACGACGCCGCCGAACCGTTTCTCGAGCGACTCGACGATCAGCTCAGGCATTGACGAGGCTCCACAAGCCGCGGCGCGTGAACAGCACGACCGCGATCAGCACCGCCCCGATGATGAACATCTCCCACTTGTCCGTCCGCGAGCTGATCCACGCCTGCAGCAAGACGAAGACGGCGGCGCCGATGACGCCGCCCCAAAGGCTGCGCGCTCCGCCGAGCAGCACCATGACGAGCAGCACCACGGAATTCGTCCAGTCGACGTCGGCGAGGCTGACGAAGTTGCGATGGTGCGCATGCAGGACGCCCGCGAGCCCCGTCAGGCCGCCGGCCAGCACGAAGGCCCAATACTTGTACCAGAACGCCGACAACCCGAGCGCGCGGGTCCGCGTCTCGCTTTGACGCGCGGCCTCGAGCACGCGTCCGAAGGGGGAGCGCAGCAAGCGCGCGAGTCCCGCGATGATGAGCAGCAGCAGCGCCACCGAGATGAGATAGAAGAGCGTGTCGCTCATCGGCAACCGAGGGACGACGAGCCCGTCGCTGCCGCCCGTGACCGAGTGCCACTTGTCGGCGGTCGCCCAGACCAGCTGCGCGAACGCGAGCGTTATCATAAGGAAGAAGATGCCCGCGCTGCGCAGCGACAGCGGCGCGGTGATGGCCGCGAACAGCGCCGCGACCACGAAGCCCGCTGCCAGCGTCAGCGCCAGGTTCGGCCCGGCGTGCGCGCTGACGATCGCAGCGGCGTAGGCCCCCAACCCGAAGAACGCGGCTTGGCCGAGGGATACGAGGCCCGCGTAGCCGACGAGCAGATCGAGCGCCACCGCCGCGATCGCGTACAGCACGACCTCGATGGCAAGATAGAGGGCATACCCGTGGAGCAACGCGGGTGCCAGCGCCACCGCCAGCACGACCGCACCGACCACGACGCGGCGTGCGCGCGGATCAGCCACGTCGGCCGAGCAGCCCTTGCGGACGGAATCCGAGCACGACGACCATGAGCGCGAAGATCAAGAACGGCGCGAACTCGGGATAGAAAAGAGAGCCGAAGCCGTTGACGAGCGCGACGATGATCGCGCCCACGAATGCGCCCGCGACGCTGCCCAGTCCGCCGATCACGACCACCACGAGCGCAAGCAGCATCATCTGCAGGTCCAACCCGGGAGCAAGCGCGATGATCGGTCCGCCAACCGCGCCGCCGAACGCGGCGAGTGCGACCGCCGCGGTGAACGTGCCTGAAGCGACCGCCTGCGCCGGCACGCCCAGCGACGCGGCGACTTGAGGATCGGCGGTCACCGCGCGCACGCGCGCACCGAGCGGACTGCGCAAGACGAGCTGCAGGCCGACGAACGTGACGATACCGACGCAGATCACGAACAACTGGTATGCGGGATATTGAATGCCGAACACGGGCACGAGTCCGCTCAATCCCGGCGGGGGCGACGACGAGCGGATATCTGCGCCCCAGATTGCGCGGATGACGTCCGCGAGGATGAACGCCAAACCCACGGTCAACAGCACTTGATCGAGCTCGCGCCCTCGCAGCCGGCGCAGCAGCAGCAGCTCGACGAGCCATCCGAGGATCGCGCCGAGCAGCGCCGCGACCGCGAGGGAAGCCCAAAAATTGCCGGTTTTGGTCGCGATGGTGTAGCCCATGTACGCGCCGACCATGTAGAACGTGCCGTGCGCGAGATTTGCGATGCGCCCCACGCCGTAGATCAGTGAGAACCCGGCCGCCAAAAGGAACAACAGCATTGCGAATGCCAAGCTGTTGAGTCCCTGCGTCTCGATGAGCTGTGGCGGCACGTCAGCCTGGGTCGCGGATGCGGCCCAGGTCGGAGACGACCTTGTTGTGGTCGCCGGTCCCGGTCAGGACGACTTCGCGCAGATAGATGTCCTGGATGACGTTGTGCGTCACCGGGTCGAATTCGAAGAGGCCGCGCGGGCTTTGGAACTTCACCGCCTCGAATGCTTGGACGACCTTGCTCTTGTTCGAGGTGTCGCCATCGAGTTTGTTGAGCGCATCGACGATGACGTGCGCCGTGTCAAAGCCCCGCATCGAGTACACGCTGGGATCCGATCCGAAGCGGATATTGTAGTCCTGCACGAAGCGCTCGTTCTCCGGATTCTTGAGCAGCAGCGCCCAGTGCAGCGTGCTGTGCGCGCCTTCGGCCGCGTTGCCGACCGCCGCCAACGTGTTCTCCTCGACCATATCGCCGATCACGGCGAGCCTGATCGATTTGGACAGACCGAACTGTTGGAATTGCTTGAGGAAGATCACGCCGTCGCTGCCGGCGAGAAAGCCGAACAGCGCGTCGGGTTTGGCCGCGGCGATCTTGGCGATGTAGGATGAGAAGTCGGGGCTGCCGAGCGGCGGATAGACCTCGTCGATCACCTTGCCGCCGCCTGCCGTGTACGCGGCCTTGAAGTCGGCGGCGCTCTCCCGCCCGTACGCGTAGTCGGCGGCGATCATGAAGACCTGTTTGCTGAACTTGTCCGCCACCCACGTGCCGAGCGGGTTAGCGAATTGCCAGGCTGAGAAGCTGGTGCGGAAGATGTACGGGCTCTTGCGCGCGCGGGTCAGCGCGTCGCCGCCCGCGTTGGCGACGATCAATGGCACTTGCGCGTCGGTCACCAGATCGCGGATGGCGTAGGCGGACGGAGTCGCGACGATGCCGGCGAGCAGGTCGACTTTGTCGGATTGGATGAGCTTGGTCGCCTTGGACACCGCGACGCTCGGGTCGCTCGACTCGTTCTCGTTGATGATCACGATCTCGCGGCCGCCCGCCTTGTTGTGGACCTCGTCGAAGTACATCTGCATGCCCTTGCCGATCTGATCGCCAAGCTCGGCATACACGCCGCTCGAGGGCAGGATGACGCCGATCTTGAGCGCGTCTTTCGCGGCGGCCCTCGACGGCAGCGTTTGCGGCAGCAGGCCCAACCCGCCGGCGGCGATGCCGGCCTTGATGAAGTCGCGTCGCGTCAGATTCATGTGTCAAATCCCCTCGTTCGAGCGGCGAGACCGTGGCGTTCGTCGCGCTCATGCCCCGACCTGCGGATGCGCCGACCTTGCCGCCGGAGTTGCGCCGCGTGATGGGCTGGGTGTGCTCGCTGCCGTCCTAGATGTTCTTGCCCCGACCCGTTGTGCGGCGTGCGGCGCATTCGCGGAGGCGCTGTGCCTCGACTGCCGCCGCGCTCTCGCAAGCGCGCGCCTGGTCGTCCGGCACGATATCGCGGAGGTCGAGCGCGTGGTGGCGCTCGGAACCTTTCATGGTGTTCTGCGCCGCGTGGTCCTCGCTCTCAAATACGCAAACCGGCTGGATGTCGCGGACGAAATCGCCCGGGCGCTCGCAATCAAAGCAGACCCCGATGCCAAGATGCTCGTGCCGGTGCCCCTGCATGCGGCACGTTCGCGTTGGCGCGGATACAACCAGGCCGACACGCTGGCACGCGCGCTGACGCGCGCGTGGTGCGCTGCTGGGCGCGGCGCCTTGCAGGTGATGCCCGCGGCACTGTGCCGCTCGACGCCGACCTCGCCGCAAAGCGGGCTGCGGCTGCGCGCGCGCGAGGAGAACGTCGGCGGCGCGTTCGCCCCTGGGGCGCAAGCAAAAGCGCTGAGCGGCCAACAGGTCGTCTTGGTCGATGACGTCGTCACCACCGGCGCGACGATCCGAGCATGCGCACGCGTCCTGCGCGCATGCGGCGCGACGCGCGTCGCGGTGATCTGCGCCGCGACCAGACCGTGAGGGTACGCGCCGCCGGTTCGTGAAACTAGGCGGCGATGCCAAGCACGCATATGCGGCGCGCGCTCGCGCTTGCCGCGCGCGCGACCGGCGACACGAGCCCGAACCCGCTGGTCGGCGCGGTAATCGTGCGCGACGGGCGGGTCATCGGCCAGGGCTTTCATCGCCGCACGGGCTCGCCGCACGCGGAGCGAGTGGCATTGCGCGACGCCGGCGCGCGCGCGCGCGGCGCGACCTTGTATTCGACTCTCGAACCATGCGCGCATCAGGGGCGGACACCGCCCTGCACGACGGCGATCATCGCCGCCGGCATCGCACGCGTGATGATCGCACTCGAAGACCCTGACGCCAAAGTGCGTGGCCGCGGCATCGCAGCGCTGCGGCGCGCGGGCATCGGTGTCGAGATCGGCGACGGCGCCGCGGAGGCGCGAGAACAGAATCGCGCGTACATCACGCAGCGCACGTACGGCCGCCCGTTCGTCACGCTCAAGATCGCGCAGACGCTTGACGGGTACATGGCGCGCCGTAAAGGAGAACGCACGCCGATCACCGGTGCGGCCGCCGCGCGTTTCACGCGCCGCGAGCGCATCGAACATGACGTGGTGATGATCGGCGTCGGCACGGCGATCGTCGACGATCCGCTGCTCACCGTTCGCCCGCCGCATCGGCGCGCGGTGCCTTACATCCGCGTCGTGGTGGATTCTCGCGGGCGCATACCGCTGGGATCGAAACTCGTGACGGATCAGCGCGCCGCTCGCACCATCGTCGCGACGACTCGTGCGATGCCGCGTGCCGTGCGCGCCGCGCTGGATAAGCATCGCGTGCAGGTGATGATCTGCGCAAGTACGCGCGATGGACGTGTGGACATGCGCGACCTGCTGGCGCGTCTCGGCAGGCAAGGACACTTAAGCGTGCTATGCGAAGCCGGGCCGACGCTCGCGCGATCGTTGTTGTCCGCGCGTCTTGTCGATCGCATCCACTGGTTGATCGCACCGATCCGCTTCGACGTCACGCCTGCGCGCAATGACCCGCGCTCGCGACCAGTGCAGGCACCGCCGGTTCCGCGCGCGCGCGTCGAAACCGTCCGCGCGATCGGACGAGACACGTTCATATCCGCCGGCCTGGAGGTGCACCTATCTTCACGGGACTCATCGCGCATCAAGGCACGGTCGTCAGCGTCAGCACGCAGTCGGGCGCGCGGCGCCTCGTCATCGAAAGTTCGCCCCTCAGCGAAAGCGAAACGCCGGGCGCGAGCATAAACGTCAACGGCGTGTGTCTCACGGTCGTCGAGGCGCACCGCGGGCGACTTGCGTTCGACGTCGTGCCCGAGACGCTGTCACGCACGAATCTCGGCGCGTTGGAAACGGGCGACGTCGTCAATCTCGAACCGAGTCTTCATCTGGGCGATCCGATGGGCGGTCATCTCGTCTACGGACACGTCGACACAACGACGACCATCGAGAGCAAGGTCCCGGAAGGGCCGGGTTTCCGCCTTTGGTGCTCAGTCCCCGCGTCGGTAAGGCCGATGATTGTAGCAAAGGGCTACGTGGCGCTCGACGGAGTGAGCCTCACGGTTGCCGAAGTAGATCCGGCACGGACGTCGTTCGCCGTCGCGCTCATCCCGGAGACGCTCGCGCGCACGACATTCGGCCGCGCTGACGAGGGCGACACGATCAACCTCGAAGTCGATCCGGTCGCACGCTACGTCCAAGCGCTCTTGACGATCGAGTAATCAAAAGGAAGATATGCCGCTCGCACGCATAGAAGACGCGATCGCCGACATCCGCGCCGGCAAGATGATCGTCGTCATGGACGACGAGGATCGCGAGAACGAGGGCGATCTCACGATGGCGGCCCAGATGGTCACCGCTGATGGGATCAACTTCATGTCCAAGTACGGCCGCGGTCTCATCTGCGTGCCGATCATCGGGCGCCGGCTCGAAGAGCTGCACATCCCGATGATGGTGCAAGAGAACACGTCGCCGCTCGAGACCGCGTTCACGGTGTCGGTCGAGGCCAAGGGGCGCACGACGACCGGGATCTCGGCCTACGATCGCGCTGCCACGATCGCCGCGTTGCTCGATCCGCGTTCGAAGCCCAGCGATTTCGTCTGCCCCGGCCACACCTTCCCGCTGCGCGCGCGCGAGGGCGGCGTGCTCGTGCGCGCCGGTCAGACAGAAGCCGCAGTCGATCTAGCGCAGCTCGCAGGCCTCTACCCGGCCGGCGTCATCTGCGAAGTCCTCGACGACGACGGCTCGATGATGCGCCGGCCGCGGCTGGAGACGTTCTCCGCCGAGCACGGACTCAAGATGATCACCGTGACCGATCTCATCGCCTATCGCATGCGGCACGAGAAGCTGGTGCAGCGCATCGCGACGTTCAAGCTTCCGACGCGCTACGGCGATTTCACCGGCTACGCGTACGAGTCGTCGGTGGACCACGCGTGTCACGTCGCGATGGTGATGGGCGATATCGGCGACGGCCGCGACGTGCCGGTGCGCGTCCACTCCGAGTGCCTCACGGGCGACGCGCTGGGCAGCAAGCGCTGCGACTGCGGCGCGCAGCGCGACGCCGCGCTGCAGATCATCGCCAAGACGGGGCGCGGCGTGTTCTTGTACCTGCATCAAGAAGGCCGCGGCATCGGCCTTGCCAATAAGTTGCGCGCGTACGAGCTGCAGGACAGCGGCGCCGACACGGTCGAGGCCAACGTCAAGCTCGGCCTTCCGGTCGACAGCCGCGAGTACGGCACCGGTTCGCAGATCCTGCACGACCTCGGCGTGCGCGAGATGAAGATCATCACCAACAACCCGCGCAAGATCGTCGGCCTCGAGGGCTACGGGCTGAAGATGACGGGCCGCATCCCGCTGATCGTCGAGGGCGACGAACACAGCGCGGACTATCTGCGCACCAAGAAAGAGAAGCTCGGCCACCTCTTCGAGCCGACGGGCCGATAGAGGCCCGCGCCGCATGCGCTTTGCCGTCGTCCGCAGCCGCTTCAACGCGCAGATCACGCAGCCGCTGCTCGACGGCGCGCGACGCGGCTTCGCCGACGCGGCGATCGAGCCCGATCTGATCGACGCATTCGAAGTGCCCGGCGCGTTCGAGCTGCCGCTAGCAGCGCTGTGGCTCGCCCAGACCAAGAAGTACAACGCGATCGTCTGCCTGGGATGCGTGATCCGGGGCGAGACGCCGCATTTCGAGCATGTCGCCGCCGAGGCCGCGCGCGGCATCGCCGATGTGGCGCTGCGCACGGGCGTGCCCGTGATCTTCGGCGTGCTGACCACCGATACATTAGAACAGGCGCAGGCGCGCGCGGACGCCGCAGCCGGGAGTAGCGCCGGTCACACGGGAGATGGCGCGCGCTCGAACAAGGGCTACGAGGCCGCGTGCAGCGCCGTCGCGATGGCTCAGCTGCGAAGGAAGTTCGACATCTGATGGACGTCATCGACGACGAAAAACTGCAGGCGATCCTGGCCGGCACCGCGCTGCACCTGCCGGGCGAGAGTCCGGAGACCTCACGCATCGTGCGCGCCGAGTGGATCGTCGAAGCGGTGCGCCTTGGCTTGGCGGTCGACATCGACAACGCGATCGTCGCAGGCGCCCTCGAGCTCGAAGGCCGATACATCCCCGCGGCTTTCTCGCTGACCAATGCGCGGGTCTCGAGCATCGACCTTGGCGAAGCACGTTTCTTGCAGGCCGCCCGCTTCGACGGCACCGTCTTCGACGGCGCCGTCCAGCTCGCCGGATTGCGCGCCGAAAGCGACGTCTCGTTCACGCGCGCCCGGTTCGCGAGCGCGGTCGATCTCAGCAACGTCGTCGTCGGCGGATCGCTGACGTTCGACGGGGTGCACCTCGATGGCGCGCTTACGGGCAGCGGCACGCGGGTCGGCGTCTCGCTCAGCGCGGCCGGCGCGACGGTGCGCGGCGTGCGGCTTACCGAACCGCAGATCGGCGCGGACCTCATCCTCGACGAAGCGCGCATCGAAGGCGATGCGATCTTCAGCGAGCTTTCGGTCATACGCCACACCAGTGCTAAGCGTGCATTGTTCGGCGGCGACCTGACGCTCGAACGCGCGCAGATCGGCGGCCAGCTCGAACTGAGCGAAGCCTCTATTCGGGGACGATCGGCGTTTCGCGCGGCGCGCGTCGCCGATGCGGTGCTTGCGGCGGCTGCATCGTTCGCGGGCGAGGTCGGTTTCGAAGCGGCGCAGCTCGGCGAGCTGACGCTCTCCAACATCTCCTTCCAAGGTCCGGTTTCGCTCAAAGAAGCCCGCATCGCGCGACGCCTGCTGTGCCTGCAATCGACGTTCGAACGCGACGCGACGTTCACCGGCGTCGGCGTGGGCGGCGACGTCAACCTCGAGGACGCGGCCTTCAAGGGCGCGGTTGCGATGCGCAACGCCGACATCGGCGGCGCATTGAGCTGCGAGTCGACCACGTTCGAGCAGGATGCGGACATGTCCGACGCGCGCGTGGCGCGCGCCGCAGATTTTACCCACGCGACGTTCCGCGCGCCGGCGGTGTTTGCGAGCGCGCGTTTGGGAAGCATCGACTGCACGCGCGCGACCTTCGAGCGCGACGTGGACTTTGCCAACGCGCGCGCCGATGGTGCGGCGTGCTTCCGCTGGACGACGTTTCGCGGCGCTGCCGGTTTCCAGGCGCTGCGCGCCGGTTCGATGGTCGCGGAGCATGCGACCTTCTCAGGCCGCGCCGACCTCAGCGACGTGGACTGCGCGGGCGATCTCGACTTGAGCGGCGTGGTGTTCGAGGGCGAGGCACACTGCGCAAACCTATCGGCCAAGGCGAACCTGATCGCGACGGAGGCGCGCTTTGACGGCGACGCGACATTCGCGGGCGCGAAGATCGGCGGCGATCTGCGTTTGGAGCGCGCCACGCTGCGCGGCGCGTGTTCCCTGCGTGCCGTCGCACTGGGCGGCGGCCTGCAGGCGGCCGGCGCTACCTTTTCGCGCGGCGTCAACATCGGCGTCGGGCGCGTGGTCGGCGGCGTCGATTTCGCCGGCGCTCATTTCGCCGGCGAGGCGCAATTCGGCGCGCTCTCGGCGGGCGGCGCGCTCGCGTGTACGGGTGCGAGTTTCGACGGGGTGGCAGACGCCCGGTCTGCGCACATCGGCGGAAGCGCCTCCTTTGCCAGGGCGGCGTTTGCCGCGGCGGCGCTGTTCGACGGCTTGGAGACCACGGGCTCGCTCGACTTGACCGAGACATCGTTCCACGGCGAGCTGCGCTGCAACGACGTGATGATCGCAGGAGCGCTCGACGCGCGAGGCTGCACGTTCGCCGGGCCGAGCGTGTTCCACCGCATGAGCGTCGCCAAGCACGCTGCCTTCGAGGGCGCGCGGTATGCGCAATCCGCCGAGTTCTCAGGCGCGATATTCGGCGCGGCGCTGCTCGGCCGCGCCGCTCGGTTCGGCGGTCGCGCGGATCTCGAGGGGATCACCATCGGAGCGAACCTGGAGTTCGCTGGCGCCGCCTTCGAGGGCGACGCGCGCTTCGATGCGATGCGCGTCGCCGGACACGCCGACCTTTCGCGCTGCACGTTCGCGCAGCGCGCGGTGTTCGACGGATCTGAGGTGAAGACCGATCTCTCGTTCGAACGCACCGCCTTTGCAGCCGAAGCGAGATTTGTGGGCGCGCGTGTCGGCGGCCAAGCGCGTTTCAGCGACGCCACCTTCGGGGCACCGCTCGATCTGCGTTGGATGCACTTCCGCAGTCTCGAGCTCGGCGAGCGCGCGGCCGAAGTCGCCGCGCCAGTACCGAAACGCACGGGCCGCACGAATGGCGAACTGGCGACAGCACCGCCGGCGCCGCGTTCGCTCGATCGCGGCATCACCGTTGACTTGCGTGGCGGACATTTCATCGTGCTGCAATCGGCCGCACAAGCAGCTGATGACGCGGCGTTTCCCGCGGGTCGTGCGGAGCGCACGACGCGCGCCGCCGGACGCCCGGCACGCGCGCAGCGAACGATGGCCGCGGATGCGTTTTACATGCGCCGCGAACTCGCAGGCGACGGCATCACGTTGTCGCGCTCACCGGTCTGGTCCGCTGCGTTCTGGGCGGATCTGCTGCGGCTCATCGCGGACCGCACGGTGCGCGTCGTCACCGGGTATGGCGTGCGGCCGTGGCGCATGCTGGCATGGCTGTTCGCGCCGCCGTTGCTCGCGGCGCTGTTGTTCGCGGCCGTGCCGGGCATGGCTATGCCGCCCGCGCAGCAAGATGCGACCGCGCCGTACGCCGCGGCCGCGCAGCCGACGCCACCCTATGCGTGCGATGCGCGCGCGCCTGTCTCCGATGCTGCAGCGCTGAGCATCGCCGTGTACGCGTCATTCGATCCGGCGCTCGTGACCCAATGGCGCGTGTCGGCGTGTCCGGTCGCCGGCACTGCGGTGACTGCGTGGCATCTCGCCAACGCAGAGCGCATCATCGGTTGGTTCTTGATACCGCTGGCGCTGCTGACGATCACGGGCGTGCTGCGCCGTCTGCTGGGCTATCGCCCGTAATCAGATAAGCCCGCGCCGCAACGCGATGACCGCGGCATGCGTGCGGTCGGACGCGGATAACTTCTCCATGATGTCGCGGATGTGTCCTTTGACCGTGCCCAGCCCGATGGTCAGCTGCTGCGCGATCTCGGCGTTGCTGGTACCGGCTGCGATCAGGGCGAGGATCTCGGTCTCGCGCGGCGACAGCGGCGATCCCTCCGCCGAACCGGCAGCGCGGTCGGACCGGTTGAACGCGCGCAGGACGACGTGAGCGATGCCGGGATCGAAGTACGCGCCGCCGGACGCAGCCGCCTTCACCGCGTCCACGATGCGGTCGGGATCAGCCGACTTCAGGCAGTACGCGTCAGCACCGGCGGCCAGAGCGGCGACGACTTCCTCATCCATGTCGTGCATCGTGAGGATCAGCACCTTGGTCTTCGGTAATGCCTCGCGGATGCGTCGCGTGAGTTCGATGCCGTCGATTCCCGGCAAACCGATATCGACCACGGCGACATCCGGCTTGAGGCGCAGCGCCTCTTCCCATCCCGCCTCGCCGTCGCTGGCCTCGCCGATGACCTCAAGCGAGGCGTTGCAATCCAACGCAGTGCGCAGACCGGTACGCGTCAGCGCATGGTCTTCGACGATGAGCACTTTGGTCTTAGCCATGTGGGATCTGCGCCGGAGCCGCAAGCGGCAGGGTCAGCGTGAACGTGCTGCCGCGCGGCTCGCGCGGCGCGTACGCGATCGAGCCGCCGTGGCTTTCGGCGATGCGGCGCACGATATACAGTCCCAGCCCCGTGCCGCCGCCGCGGCGTGCGGTGCCATCGCCGTGAAAGCGCTGGAAGAGGGTCGCGCGTTCGCTCTCCGGCACGCCGAAGCCGTCATCGTTGACGGCGACGACCGCTTCGCCGTCGCGCTGCTCCACCTGTACGACGATTGAGCCGCCCTCCGGCGTCCAGGTCACGGCATTGGCGATCAAGTTGATGAGCGCGCGGCGGACTTCGCTCTCGTCGACCAGTCCGAAGACGCCGTCGCCCTCGACGCGGCAGTCGATTCTCTTGGAACGCCACAGCGACTCGAGTTCGGCGACCACCGACCGTGCGAGGTTACCCAGATCGACCGGGCGGCGAGCCTGCGACTGCTCGCGCGATTCGTAGCGCGCCACCAGCAGCAGGGTCTGTGCCAGCCGCTCGAGCTCTTCGTTCGAATCAAGCGAGCGGTGTAAGACTTCGACGTATTCCGCCGGCAAGCGCCCGTACGCGCCGGCGAGAGCCTGACGCATCGTCATGCCCGCGGCCATCAGCGGCGTGCGCAGGTCGTGCGACAGGGCATAGACGATGTCGCGGATGACCTGATTTCTTTCGACGAGCTCGTGGTTGGCCGATTGGAGCTGATCGTTGGAGGATGCGAGCGCCTCGACGAGCTTGGCCTGCTCGATCGCGCGCGCGCCTTGGTCGGCGAACGCTTGGACCAGATTTTCAAGCTCCGGATCGAATTCGCGATCTTGGTCGCGCCACTCGACCAGGAGGATGGCCACCGCTTCCTCACCGGAGCCGAGCGGGGCGATGAGGGCGGCGCGCGCCCCGATGTTGCCCAGCGTGAAACGCGCAAGGGCGTCCGCTTGGTTCAGGAAGACGAGATTGCGATCCGCAACCGCCTTTTGCAGCGCCGTCCACACGCCTGGTCCCGGTCGTTCGGCCCGCGTTTCGACGTCCCCCGAGCCGCGCACGGCGACAAAGGACACCCCGGTCGGCCGGCCCGCTTCGCACGGGAACAAGGTCGCCGCATCGCTATCGAGCAGCCCGATCGCTTGGCGGACCACTTCGCGCCAGACGAGCTCGAGGCTGAGCGACTCGCGCATGCGCTCTCCCGCGCGGCGCAACGCGTCGGCGCGTCGAGCGACCTGGTCGCGCGTCGTCGACTCGCCGGCGAGCCGCGCCGCCGACTGTGTCGCCACAGCAAGTCCGCCGACCAGCACGGTGGACAGCGCGGCGAGCACGCGATCGAGCGTCGCGATAGAATCGTAGTGCCCCTCATGAAAGCCGTTATACCAGCCCGCGACGCCGTTGAACACCAAGCAGATCGCCACCGTGGTCCACGTGAAACGGCGGTTCAGCGCAAGTGCGGTCAGCGCCACCGGAGCATCGAATAGGATCGCCGCTACGAAGAGCTGAGGCGTGAACATGTCGATAAGCCAAGCCGCCAGCACCAACGCGTAGCAGACATAGGGTATCCACGAGCGCTGCACGCAGGCGACTTCGGTATGCCGCTCGCCCTCCCATGCGCATGGACGCCGCGCGGTCAGCGCGAACGGGCACGTGTGGATGCGATCGACGCCCGCGCGAAGGCCGCCGCGGGACTGCTCTCGGACATCGGCGCAGGACCGCGTCTCCGCGTCTACCTCGGCATCGCGCCCGGCGCCGGCAAGACGCGCCGTATGATCGAGGATGCGCTGGCGCTGAAGAAGACCGGCCGGCGCGTCTACATCGGAGCTCTCGAGACCAAAGGCCGCCCCGACCTGACCGAGCTCGCATCGTCACTGCCACGCATCCCGCCGCGGACGGCCGCGATCGCTGGATCGACCTTTGAAGATTTCGATTTCGCTGCGGCCCTGGCGGCCAAGCCGGACATCGTCGTCTTGGACGAGCTCGCGCACTCGAATCTCGAAGGCGGCTCGCACGCGAAGCGATGGCAAGACGCCGCCGCGCTGGTCAAGCATGGCATCGGCGTGTTGGGTGCGGTCAACGTGCAGCATGTGGAGTCGGTAGCGCCCGCGGCGGAACGGATCATCGGTTTCCCGGTGCGCGAGATCGTGCCGATGTCATTCATCAACGGCGTCGATCAGCTGGTCGCCGTCGACGTGTCGCCGGAACAATTGCAAGCGCGGCTGCGCGAGGGCAAGATCGTGCGCCCCGAGGACATCGACCGCGCGCTGGCCGGTCCGTTCCGCCTGGCCGCGCTTGCGCAGATGCGCGAGCTCATGCTGCGCTTGGTCGACGACTTCACGATCCCGGCGGTCGCGCCGGCGCGCGTCTCGACCGTCGTGGCGCTGCTGACCGACGAAGTGGATGCGCACGCCTATCTGAAACGCGTGGCGTCAATCGCGTCGGTGTTCGACCTGCTGCTCGAAGTCGCGTGCGAGCCCGGCATGAATCGCGACACGTGCGCGGCGGCGACGGCCAAGAGCGGCGCGAAGAACGTCGTCTGGCCGGGCGGCGGGGCTACCCCGCAGGTCGAGTCGCTCGCCGGCGCCCTGATCGCCATGCCGAACGGCGATATCGCGCGCACGCTCCTGAGCCGAGGAGTCGATAGAGATCTGCTGGTGGCCAGCGACAAGCCGATCGGCGCCTTGGCCGATGCTGCGCCAGCCGATGGAGCACGAGCCGTGCACCGCGGCGATAATCCATTGCGCAAAGCATACGGACGGCTTACGATTTATCTCGGGTCCGCGGCCGGCAGCGGCAAGACGTATGCGATGCTCGATCGCGGGCATCAGCTCAAAGACGCCGGGATCGACGTCGTGGTCGGTTTCATCGAGACGCACGGCCGGGCAGAGACGGCGCGCAAGCTCGAAGGGCTCGAAGTGGTGCCGCGCAGGGTCGGCACCTATAACGGCATCACGTATGAGGAGATGGATCGCGATGCGATCATCGCGCGTCATCCACAGGTCGTGCTGGTCGACGAGCTCGCGCATACCAACGCGCCGGGCAGCGCATCGGCCAAGCGCTATATGGACGTGTTCGCCATCCAGACCGCGGGCATATCGGTGCTCACCACGCTCAACATCCAACATCTCGAGGGCCTTGGCGATTCGGTGACGCGGCTGACGGGAGTGACCGTGCGAGAGACACTGCCCGACTGGATCCTCGGCATGGCCGACGACCTCATCCTGATCGACGTCTCGCCGGAGATATTGCGGGAGCGCCTGCGCGCTGGGTCCATCTACCCCGCCAATCGCATCGAGGCATCCCTGTCAAATTTTTTCCGGACCGAGAACCTCGCGGCGCTGCGCGAGCTGGCGTTGCGGGAGACGGTGCGGACCAGAAGTCTCGAGCGGAGTCCATCGCCGGTCGCCACGTTCATGCTGGCCGTGGGTCCGCGCGCACGTGACGCGAAGCTCATCTATCGAGGAGCCAAGCTGCGAGCGCGTCTCGACGCAGACTACATCGTCGTGCATTTCCAACAGAAAGGCCGCATCACGCCGCCAGCCGTCTTAGCCGAACTGAAGGAAGCCGCCGAAGCAGTCCAGGCGCGCTGGATCTACGCCAGCGCCGCCGACGCCGCCAAGGCGATCGTGCCGCTCGCGCGAGAGCACAATGCATTGCTCGCAGTGGAAGGCGCCCGCGCGACACCGCGTTGGCCGCGCGGTCCGACATTCGCGCGGCGCGTGCTCGAAGCGGGAGCGCGCGAACTGCTCGTGCTCGCGCCGCCGGCAATTGAACCGGTTTAGAGCTGTACGCCCACTTCGACGACCGTCCGGAACTGGCTGTTCCCCGTACCACCGGTGCCGAACCCGAGTCCCGGCGTGTAATAGCCCGGCCATGCTTCGGAGAAATCGACGCGCGCGAAGACAGGTCCGTTCTTCCACTCTGGGGTCAGCGTCAGGGTGTTGACGCCGCTGCCCGGTCCGTAGCCGACAAGATCCGCGTTGAGGCTGGTGGCGCCCGGCATGCTCGAGTTATGCAAGGTCTCGTAGCGCAGCGCCGTCGACCACTTGCTTGAAAAGTTCATGTCGGCCAGCAGCGCCGCGCCGAACGCGCTCTCCGAACTGGCATATCCGAGGCCCGGCGCGGACGGCGAGTGCGCCCACAGCACGTACGGCGCGATCTGCAGCTTGCCGAGCGTGCGGGTGTAAACGAGGTTCAGCAGCTCCTTGTTGGCGACCGAGGCGGTCGGATTAGGAGGCGTCTGTGCGTTCGGCACGAGCGCCACGAACAGCAGCGATTCGTTCGAGTCGGGAACGTAGTCGAGTGCGCCTTCCGCAGCGACCCATTTTCCCGAATAGAAGCCGTCGTTCGCGCCGGCGGTGACGGTCAGCTTACCGGTCGAGAAGTTCATGCGCACGCCGCGGCTGACCGCGTTCTCGACGTTCCACACCGCGCCGCGCTGGATGTTCCAGTCCTCATACGTGAACGTCGATTCGGCACCGGTCAGCGTCGCGAGCACGCCCGCGCTCACGTTGAAGTTCGAGCTCGGCACGTACTCGAGATACGCGAGCGGCACTGCACCGTACAAGCCGGTGTTCGCGTTGGTCGCGATCGTCTTGTTGCCCGCGAAACCGACCACGGGAATGCTATATGCGCCGGCCTGCAACGCGTATTGCAGAGTCCCTTGGTTCT
This sequence comes from Vulcanimicrobiota bacterium, assembly GCA_963772515.1. Lineage (GTDB taxonomy): Bacteria > Vulcanimicrobiota > Vulcanimicrobiia > Eremiobacterales > Eremiobacteraceae > JAFAHD01. The sequence continues at coordinate 90,202 of CAVYXC010000005.1, read as the reverse complement.
TCGTCAGGATGGCGAATGCGTTGCTCACGTTGAAGCGCGCGGCGAGGTCAGCGCCGGTCGGCGTATCGAGACTGCCCGTCGCATTGACGCCGCTGGTGAAGGTTTCGGTCGCGCTGAGAACGCCGTGAAGCTGCATCGCCGGCGAGGGCGACGGCGATGGAGAAGGCGAGGGCGACGGCGACGCCTTAGTGACCGGTGGAGTCGCTGAAGGCGACGGCTGGTCGGCGAGCGCGAGCGCCGGGAGGGCGGCGCCTGCGATGGTCGCCGCCACGAGGGCGAGGATGCGCATGGTTCTGGTTATCGCTTTCCGGCGTCGAGCGCCATGTTGAGCTCTAAGACATTGACGCGTGGCTCGCCCAGCACGCCGAGCGTGCGCGCCTGTACGTGCTGGTCGACGATGGCGCGCACGTGCGCGACTGTCATGCCTCGTGCGGCCGCGACCCGAGGCGCCTGGTAATACGCGCCCTCCGGGCTGATGTCGGGATCGATGCCGCTGGCACTGGATGTCACAAGATCCATAGGGATCGGCCCGGTCGCGTCCGGATTCTCTTTGCGCAATGCGGCGATCGCCGCTCGAGTCGCGTCGATGAGTTTCTTCGAAGTCGGACCCAGGTTGGTTCCACCGGTCGACGTCGGATCGTAGCCTTTGCCGGCAGCCGACGGGCGTCCATGGAAGTACTGCGGTTTGGTCCACTGCTGGCCGATGATCGCCGACGCGACGGGCTTGCCGTCGACGTAGACCAACGAGCCTTCGGCTTGCCTATGGAAGAGCAGCTGCGCGGCAACCGTCATCACGGCGGGATAGACCAGCCCGAGCATCACCACGCTGAGCACGGTGTAGATCAGCGCAGTGAGCAGGTGGCTCAGAGTGCTGTCCTTGGCGTCTTTGACGTCTCGCGCATTCATGACATTTCGTCCTTAACTGAGGTGCAGCACGGCGAGCAGCATGTCGATCGCCTTGATGCCGATGAACGGGATGATCACGCCGCCGACGCCGTAGATCAGCACGTTGTTGCGCAGGACGGTGTTGGCGCCGATCGGCCGGTAGGCGACGCCGCGCAGGGCGAGCGGGATCAGCGCGATGATGATAAGCGCGTTGAAGATGACCGCCGACAGGATCGCGCTGTGCGGGTTCAGCTGCATCACGTTTAGCGCGGCGATGACGGGGTAGGCCGAAGCGAACATGACGGGCAGGATCGCGAAATACTTGGCGACGTCGTTGGCGATCGAGAACGTGGTCAGCGCGCCGCGCGTCATGAGCAGCTGCTTGCCGATCTCGACGATCTCGATCAACTTGGTCGGATCGGAATCGAGGTCGACCATGTTGGCCGCCTCTTTGGCCGCTTGCGTGCCCGAATTCATGGCGACGCCGACGTCGGCCTGGGCCAGCGCAGGCGCATCATTGGTCCCGTCGCCGGTCATGGCGACGAGCCTGCCGCTCTCCTGCTCGCGCCGGATGAGCGCCATCTTGGTCTCGGGCGTGGCCTCGGCCAGGAAATCGTCGACGCCGGACTCACGCGCGATCGTGCCTGCGGTGAGCGGGTTGTCGCCGGTGATCATGATCGTGCGGATGCCCATCGCGCGCAGGCGGTCGAAGCGCTGCTGCATCGCGGGCTTGAGGATGTCTTTGAGATGGATCGCGGCCAGCACTTTGCCGTCCTGCGCCAGGAGCAACGGCGTGCCGCCGGAGCGCGCGATGCGCTCGACCTCGGCGCCCAGCACGTCGCCGCTGTCGCCGCCGTGTTCGCGCGCCCAGGCACGGATAGCGTCGGGCGCACCTTTGCGGATCGACGGCCCGCCGGCGATATCCACGCCGCTCATGCGCGTGTAGGCGGAGAAGGCGACGAACGTTACGTCTTTGGGCTTGCCCTCCACGGCGGCCCCGAATTGTTCGGCTAGCACGACGATCGAGCGCCCCTCGGGTGTCTCATCCGACAGCGACGAGAGGTACGCCGCGCGCGCGGCGTCGGCGATGTTGACGCCCGGCGCGGGTACGAATTCAGTCGCTTGGCGGTTGCCGAGCGTGATGGTGCCGGTCTTATCGAGCAGCAGCGTGTCGACGTCGCCCGCGGCTTCGACCGCGCGGCCGCTCATCGCGAGCACGTTACGCTGCAGGACGCGGTCCATGCCGGCGATGCCGATCGCCGAGAGCAGTCCGCCGATCGTGGTGGGGATCAGGCACACGAGCAAGGCGATCAGCACGGTCACCGATTGCGGCGTGCCCGCGTACAGCGAGAACGGCGAGAGCGTAGCGACGGCGATCAAGAAGATGATGGTGAGACCGGAGATGAGGATCGAGAGCGCGATCTCGTTGGGCGTCTTCTGACGCGTGGCGCCTTCGACCAGCGCGATCATGCGATCGAGGAACGCCTCGCCCGGGTTCGCGGTCACCTGCACGAGGATCGAGTCCGAAAGCACGCGCGTGCCGCCGGTCACCGAACTGCGGTCGCCACCCGCTTCGCGGATGACCGGCGCCGATTCGCCGGTGATCGCCGACTCGTCGACCGTGGCTGCACCTTCGATCACGTCGCCGTCGGCTGCGATCAGCTCGCCGGCGATCACGCGGAACACGTCGCCTTTGTGCAGCTCGGTCGAGCTGACCAGCGTTTCGCGTCCGTCGACGACTCGGCGCGCCTTGGTATCGGTCTTGGTGCGCCGCAGGAAATCAGCCTGCGCTTTGCCGCGCCCCTCGGCGACGGCTTCGGCGAAATTCGCGAAAAGGACCGTGAACCAGAGCCAGATCGAGATCGCGAAATCGAAACCTGCGGGGCCATGCGTGCGCAGGTCGCGGAAGAAAAATCCGAGCGTGACGATCGCGCCGATCTCGCACACGAACATGACCGGATTGCGGAACTGCCAGCGCGGGTCGAGCTTGACGAATGAGTCGAGCACCGCGCGCGAGAGGATCGCCCGGTCGAACAGCGAGCGCGCTTTGGGCCGGCGCTCCAGCCGTCGCTCTGAGATCATCTTAGAACGTCTTTCCTTGCAGCATGAGCAGGTGCTCGACGATCGGGCCAAGCGCGTCGGCCGGGAAGAACGTCAGCGCACCGACGATGACGATCACGCCGAGCAGCAACCCGACGAAGATCGGCGAATGCGTCTGGAACGTGCCGGTGGTGGCAGGCGTGCGCGGCTTGCCCGCCAGCGAGCCGGCGAGCAATACGGCCGGGATGAGGAAGAGGAAGCGGCCGCACAGCATCACGACGCCCATCAGGATATTGAAGTATAGGTTGCCGCCCAAACCGGCGAACGCGCTGCCGTTGTTCTCAGTCGTCGAGGTGAAGCCGTAGAGCAGCTCCGAGAAGCCGTGAGCGCTGCCGTTGTTCAGCGTGGCGGTTCCGGCAGGCACGAGCACCGAGATCGCGGTCGGGATCAGCGCGAAGATCGGCAGCACGAGCGCGCCGAGAATGGCGAGCTGCACCTGGTTGCGCTCGATCTTCTTGCCCAGATACTCGGGCGTGCGCCCGACCATGAGCCCCGCGATGAACACCGTCAAGACGACGAAGAGGATCATGCCGTACAGGCCCGTGCCGACGCCGCCGAAGACGATCTCGCCGAGCTGCATGTCCACCAAGGGTACGAGGCCGCCCAACGGCGTGAACGAGTCGTGCATCGAGTTGACCGCGCCGCACGACGTGTCGGTGGTCACCGTGGCGAACAGCGACGACGCGCCGATGCCGAAGCGGCATTCCTTGCCCTCCATGTTGCCGCCGGCGACACCGAGGTTGTGCACGATGGGATTGCCGGCGGACTCGGCTGCATACGCGACCGTAAAGCCCGCGGCGAAGAGGATCGCCATCGCCGCGAAAAGCGCCCAGCCTTGGCGCTGGTCCTTCGCGTAGCGGCCATACGTGTACGTCAGCGCGGCGCCGATCGCGAAGATGAGGAACATCTCGAGCAGGTTGCTGAACGGCGTCGGGTTCTCGTTGGGCGAGGAAGAGTTCGCGTTCACGAAGCCGCCGCCGTTGGTGCCCAGCTCTTTGATGACCTCCTGCGATGCCATCGGGCCGCCGGTGATGGTCTGCCTGAAGCCTTCGATCGAGACGACGTCTTGGTACGAATGGAAGTTCTGCGGAACCCCCTGCCACACGAGCAGCAGGCAGCCGACGACGCTGATCGGCAGCAGCACGTACAGGCACGCGCGGGTCACGTCCACCCAGAAATTGCCGACCGTGGTCTTGTCCGTACGGCATACGCCGCGGATCACCGCCACGGCGATCGTGATGCCCACAGCTGCCGACGCGAAGTTGTGCCAGGCGAGTCCTGCCATCTGCGAGAGGTAGCTCATCGTGCTCTCGCCCGAGTAGAACTGCCAGTTCGTGTTGGTCGTGAAGCTGATGGCCACGTTCCAGGCATTGTCCGCGCTGAGGTTGTCGAAGCCTTGCGGATTGAGCGGCAGCCACTTCTGGGTGCGCAGCAGCACGTAGAGATAGGCCAGGCCGACGAGGCTGAACGCCAGCGTCGCGAGCAGATAGGATGCGGCCGACATCTCCTTGGCCGCATCCACGCGGCAAATGCGATAGATGAGGCGCTCGATCGGCGCGAGCACCGGCGTCAAGAACGTGCGCTCGCCTTCGAAGACGCGCGCCATATATGCGCCAAGCGGCCGCGCCACGAGCAGGACGAGCGCGAAAAAGATGAGCGCTTGCAGCCATCCGAAGACGTTCATAGAGGCGTGTCCGTCAGAATCTTTCCGGCCGCAGCATCGCGTACCCGAGATACCACAAGCCGAGCAGTGAGAGCACGAGGCCGATGACCTGGTCGATCATCTTAGAGGTGCTCCAGGCCGACCGTGTACCGGTCGAACGCGTAGAAGATCGCGATCGTGCAAACGATGAGGATGAGATCAAGCAGCATGTTTTGGAGGCCCCCGGAAGCAGTCCACGTGCATCCTAGCATAGGGCATGAGCGCCAGCCATCCTCCGAACGGCTCATCCGTTCGGATTGCGCGACTTAGAGCGCCTCTCGAAAGGCGCCGGGACAACCCGGCGTGCGCGCAGAACCCGCCCGACCATCATGGCAAAAGTGGCGAGCCCGAGCGCGGCGCGCAAGGCCGCGTACCTTATGGACTGCGCCAAGACCTACTATCCCGAGCCGCTCACGCTGGTCTCGGGCGACGGCGCCTACGTCACCGACGAGGACGGGCGGCGCTATCTGGACTTCTTCGCCGGCATCGCGGTGCTCGTCGCCGGACATAACCATCCCAAGATCGCCGCGGCGGTGCACGATCAGGTCGACAAGATCGTCCACACCTCGACGCTGTACCTCAACGAGCCGATGCTCGACCTCGCCGAGAAGCTGTCCAACGCCTCGCCGCCCGGCTTGGACAAGGTGTTCATCGGCAACTCCGGGACCGAGGCGAACGAGCTCGCCGCGGTGCTGGCCAGGCACTTCACCAAAAGCTCGGAGTTCATCGCGCTGGCGCACGCGTATCACGGCCGCTCGGCCTGGACGGTCGGCATCACCGGGTTGTCGGCGTGGCGCAACTTCGGCGCGGAGCCGTCCAAAGTCGCGTTCGCGCCCAACGCGTATTGCTATCGCTGTCCTTTGAACTTGACCTACCCGTCGTGCGAGATCGCCTGCGCCAAAGCGGTCGAGGACGTCATCCAGACCGAGACCTCAGGACGCGTCGCCGCGTTCTTCGCCGAGACGATCCAAGGCGTCGGCGGCATCATCACGCCGCCACCTGAGTACTACGGCGTCGTCAAAGAGATCCTCGATCGCCACGGCATTTTGTTCGTAGCCGACGAGGTGCAGACGGCGTGGGGCCGGCTCGGGCACAACTTGTTTGGGATCAGCGACTGGGGCGTGACGCCGGACATCGTGACCTCGGCCAAGGGCCTGGGCAATGGGCTGCCGATCTCGGTCGTCGTCGCGCGACGCGAGATCGCAGACGCCTACAAAGGGCCGCACATCAACACGTTCGGCGGCAATCCGCTGTCCTCGCGCGCTGCTGCCGCGACCCTCGACGTGATCGAGAGCGAGGATTTGACCGAGAACGCTGCCGTGGTCGGCGAACATCTCATGGCGCGGCTGCGGGCGCTGGCCGACAAGCATCCGATCATCGGTGAGGTGCGCGGCCGCGGCCTGATGATCGGCGTCGAGCTCGTGCGCAACCGCAAGACCAAAGAGCCGGCGGGCCCCGCCGCCGAGCGCGTGCTCGACGTGTGCAAGGACAAGGGGCTGTTGATCGGCCGCGGCGGACTGTACGCCAGCACGCTGCGTATCCAACCCCCGTTGATCATCACGCGCGAGCAGGCGGACGAGGCCGCGCGCGTGCTCGATGAGGCATTTGCGATCGCCGGCCGCGAGTTCGCGCGCGCATGACGCCGACCGGCACGCGGCCGGCGCACATCGCCTATGAGCCCGGCGTGCTGCGCATCATCGATCAGACGAAACTGCCCGATACCGTCGACGTCGTCTCGCTGACGACGCCGGCCGGGGTGGCCGAAGCGATCCGCGAGATGCGCGTGCGAGGCGCACCCGCGATCGGCATCGCGGGCGCCTACGGCATGGCGATCGCCGCGCTCACTGCGGCCGCGAAGGCCGACAGTCCTGACCATTTTCTCGCGATGCTGTCCGACGCAGCGCAGGCGCTCGAATCGGCCCGCCCGACCGCCGCGAACCTGTCGTGGGCCGTGCACGAATTGCTTAACGACGCGAAGCGGCGCACCAATGGCGGCACGTCGCCCGAGGCGGTCGCGGTGCTGCTGCAGGACGAGGCGCGGCGATTGCACGCGCAAGACGTCGACGCGTGCCACCGGATCGGCGACGCCGGAGCGGCGCTGCTGCCCGACGGCGTCACCGTCCTCACGCACTGCAACACCGGCGATTTCGCGACCGGCGGGTACGGCACGGCGCTCGGTGTGATCCGGTCCGCTTGGCGCGCCGGCAAGCTGCGCGGCGCCTTCGTGGACGAGACCAGGCCGCAGCTGCAGGGCGCGCGGCTCACCGCGTACGAGCTCTTGCAGGACGCCATCCCCTTCACGCTGATCGTCGACGGCATGGCGGGCCACTTCATGCAGCGCGGGGAGATCGGTGCCGTCGTCGTCGGGGCCGATCGCATCGCAGCCAACGGAGACACCGCCAACAAGATCGGCACCTATATGCTGGCCGTGCTCGCGCGCGAGCATGGCATCCCGTTCTACGTCGCGGCGCCGCGATCGACGTTTGATCCGGACACGCCCTCCGGAGCCGACATCGTCATCGAAGAGCGAGATCCGGCTGAAGTGCGCACGGTTCGCGGACAGGCGGTCGCGCCGCCCGATACCCCGGTCGCCAACCCGGCGTTCGACGTCACGCCTGCGCGCCTTATCACCGCGTTCGTCACCGAGTCAGGTGTGTTGGAGCCGCCGTTCGGGCCCGCGATTCAGTCGTTGCTCGCGGCCGGGGCGAGCGCAGTGGCCAGTCGAATGCATTCGACCGCTCCATTGAGCACATAGGCGTGCCGGCTAAGAAGACGGCCGGCAAGATCGGCTATCTGCAGTTCGTCAAAGGCCCTGTCGTAGAGCCGCCGCGGGTGGTGGTCATCGCCGGCAAAGAGCCGGTGCTCGCCGACGACGTGCTCGCGCGCGTGCTCGCAGCCGCCCTGCCCGACGAATCGCTGCGTCCGCTCAACGTCGATGTGATCGACGCGCGCGCAACCGACGACTTCGGCGCCATCGAAGAGAAGACCGCCGCGCTGCCGTTTCTCGCCGGGCGGCGCGTCGTGGTCGTGCGCGCCACGATCGACCTCAAGAAAGAGCAGCGCGACGAGATCGTCGCGGCGGCGGAACACGTGGCCGAACACGCGCTGCTGATCGTCGACCATTCGGGCAAACCAGCCCGGCCCCAGGGCCGCAAGCCCGCGGACGAGGCGGCGGCGTTCGCCAAAGCGGCGGCGGACTCGCTCATCGTCGACGTGACGCTCAACGCTGCGGGCTGCGAGCGCTACATCGAGACATATGCGGCGCGATTAGGCGTCAAGATCGACCGTGGGGCCGCCCTCGCGCTCGCATCGATCGAGAACGTCAGCGAGATCAAGAACGCGCTCGAGCTGCTTTCACTGCTGAAAAAAGAGATCAAAGAAGCGGACGTGCGCGAATACGCGCTGCCGAGCTCGGACGTCAAGTTCTGGGATCTCGCCGGCGCGATCAACGACGGCAAAGCCGAGCTCGCGCTAACTCTCGCCAAGGAGCTGGTGGGCGAGCCCGCCGACGCTATTGGACCGCTCATCTGGCTGGCGGCAGAGCAGCAGATCATATGGGAGCTGCGCAACGGCGCGCGCGGCAATGAATATGCCGCCGCGACCGGCCAGAACGCGTGGCGCGTCAACAAGCTGTTGGGCGTCGGGCGAGATCTGAGCAAGAAGGAGCTCAAGGAGCGCGTCGACGTCACGATGGCGGCGCTCGAACGCTCGCTCACCGGGCGCCGGCAGGCCGATCAGGCGCTTGAAGAAGTGATCGTGCGGCTCACCGCGCGGCGCCCCTAGCACAGCGTCACACCCTCCGTCTGGCGGAATCTCTACCGCATTCGGAATGGTCTTGGACTCTTGACAACCACCTGGTCGATATGGTATTTAGTCAAGTGACCAAGGCGTGTGACTAAACCACATAGGGTCCCACCGCCCTCTGGTTCCCTGTTCCCTGTTCCCTGACCCGAAGGAGGGCAAGTCATGGCGACGCAGACCCAGACCCAAGGCCAGAAGGCGGCAAAGACCTACGTGCTGACCGGGACGCTGCTCGAAGCGTGCTCGTGCCGCACGCTGTGCCGCTGCTGGATCGGAGAAGATCCCGACGACGGCGCGTGCGACGCGTTCAACGCCTACCACATCGACGAGGGCGAGATCAACGGAGTCGATGTCTCCGGGCTCACCTACGTGCAGGTCGTGAAGATCCCCGGCAACGTGCTCGTGCCCAAGAGCTGGACGCGGGTCACGTATGTCGATTCAAAGGCGACCCCGCAGCAGAGGCAAGCGATCCTCGACGCCTGGCACGGCCGGCTCGGCGGTCCGCTGGCCGATCTCAACGGTCTCATCAAGGAAGATCTCGGGATCCACGACCTGCCGATCGAGCATAAGCTAGTCGGCGGCAAAGGCACGATCGCCGTGGGCGACAAGATCCGCGCGACGATGGCGCCGTACCTGAGCGCATACGGAACCGCGACGACGCTGCGCGACAGCGTGTTCAGCACGATCGCAGGCGCGCCGGCGTACGTCTCCAAGGCGTCCGAGCATGTCGTCAATATCCCCGAGCACGGCATGGTCTGGACGTTCAAAGATCGCAATGCGATCCAGGGCGACTTCCGGATGGAGGCCTAGGCCTTCATGGCAATCGCAGCCCGCATCGCCGGAGCAGATCGGGCCTACCTTCGGACGCTGGTCATCCTGGCGGCGGCGATCGTCGCCGCCTGGGGGCTGTGCGTCTGGGCGGAGCTCAGCGGAACTGCTGCCGCGCTGCATCACCACGCGCTGTACGAAAGCGGACGGCCGCTCTGGGTCAGCGCGCTGATCGTGCTCGCAGCCTGGCAAGTGATGACGGCGGCGATGATGCTGCCGTCGTCGCTCGGCTTCATCCGCATGTACGCCGCCGCGGCGCGCAACGCGCCCGAGTTCCCGCAAGCGCTCGCGCTGTTCCTCGCCTCGTATTTCGGCGTGTGGACCGTGTTCGCGCTCGCGGCGTTCGCGGGCGACATGCAGCTGCATCGCTTGGTCGACACGTGGAGCTGGCTGGGTGCGCACTCGCAACTCATCCTTGCCGGCACGTTAGGCGTCGCGGCTGTCTACCAACTCACCCCGTTGAAGGACGCCTGCTTGCGCGCGTGCCGCCACCCGGGCATGTATTTGGCGAGCCACTATCAACGCGGTGCCGCCAACGGCGCGCGGATCGGTCTTGGTCACGCGCTGTTCTGCCTGGGGTGCTGCTGGGCGCTCATGCTCGTGATGTTCGCAGCCGGCGTGGCGCACCTGGCGTGGATGGGCGTCCTCGGCGCGGTGATGCTGGTGGAGAAGGGCGCAGCCGGCGGCGATCGCATTGTCGTGCCGGTCGGCATCGCGCTGGCGATGCTCGCACTTGTCGCCCTTGTGGCACCGCACTCGATACCAGGACTGTAACGCCCCGGACTAGCAACGCAACCAGCGCGGAGGAGATGACGATCAAAGCGACACAACGCCAACGCGTCGGCATCACGCCGGCGCGCGAAGATGCAGAGCAAGCCTTCCTCGACGCGGCCGAGCGCCTGCTCGTCCGCATCGGCTACGCCGCCATCACGACGCGCAAGCTCGCCGAAGAGGCAGGGCTCAACCACGGCCTGGTCCACTACTACTTCGGCTCGATGCAAGAGCTGCTGCTGCAGGTGCTCGAGCGCTACACCGACCGGCTCATCGTCCGGCAGCGCGAGATGTACGCGGCGCCCGGGCCGTTCATCGAGAAGTGGCGCACCGCGATGGGTTACCTCGACGAAGACGAAGCGAGCGGCTACGCGAAAGTATGGTACGAGTTGCAAGCGATGGGCTGGAACGATCCCGAGATACGCAAGCGCGTCGTCAACGTCGATCGGGCGTGGTATAAGGTGATCACTGAAGCGCTCGACAAGGCGATGGACGAGTACGGCCTCGATCGCCGCCAGTTCCCGCTCGAAGCGGTTGTCACGCTCGTCGCCACGTTCAACGAAGGCATCCACCTCGAGCGCCTCTCGGGCATCCGCTCGGGTCACGATGCGCTGCTCAAAGCGATCGATAGCTGGCTCGAGTCGCTGGAAAAACGCAAGCGTCCGCGGGGGGCAGCGGCGCGATGAGAGCCCGGCTTCCCGATCGCGACGGCTACGCGCAGCGCGACGGCATCAAGATCTTTTACGAGGTCTTCGGCGATGGACCGCAGACGATTCTCTTGTTGCCGCCGTGGGCCATCAGTCACTCGCGCACGTGGAAAGCGCAAGTGCCGTACTTGGCACGCCACTTCCGCGTCGTGACGTATGACCCGGTCGGCAACGGGCGCTCGGATCGCCCGCAGGATCCGAAACAGTACACGGATTGGAAGCGCGTCGCCGACGCCATCGCGGTCATGGATGCGACGGACACGCAGCAGGCGGTGGTCGTCGGCATCTGCACGGAAGCCTGGGTCGCCGGGCTGCTGGCGGGCGAACATCCGCAGCGCGCCAACGGGCTGGTGTTCTTCGCGCCCGTCTCGCCGTATGGCGAATCGATGCCCGAGCGCGAGGGATACTCCTTCGACGAGCCGCGCGACACGTACGAAGGCTGGGCGAAAGAGAACCGCCACTATTGGCTGAGCAACTACAAGGACTTCCTGGAATTCTTCTTCAGCCAAGCGATCGATGAGCCGCATTCGACCAAACAGATCGAAGACTCGGTCGGGTGGGGACTGGAGACCGACCCAAAAACGCTGCTCGCGACGGTGGATGCGCCCGAATACCTGGGGACGCTGACGGCTGCCGACCCGCAAGTGGCCGAGCTCTATCGCAAGATCGAATGTCCGGTGCTCGTCATCCACGGCGAACGCGACCGGCTCGTATCGCCCACGCGCGGCGAAGCGGTCGCGGAAGCGACTGGCGGCGAGCTTGTCGTCATCAAAGGCGGCTGCCACGTCCTGTGGGGGCGCCAGCCGGTCAAGGTCAACCTGCTGTTGCGGGATTTCGCGGAAAGGATCGCGTCGATGGCACCCGTCAAAGAGCAACGCTGGACGACAGCCCGGTCTCGCCAGCGGCGCGCACTCTATATCTCATCGCCCATCGGGCTCGGCCACGCGCAGCGCGACATCGCGATCGCGCGCGAGCTGCGGCGCTTGCACCCCGATCTGGAGATCGACTGGCTGGCGCAAGATCCGGTCACGCGCGTGCTCGAGGCGGAAGGCGAACGCATCCACCCGGCCAGCCGCTTCCTCGCGAGCGAGAGCAAACACATCGAGACCGAATCGGCAGAACACGATCTGCACGCGTTCCAGGCGGTGCGCCGCATGGATGAGATCCTGGTCAACAATTTCATGGTGTTCCACGACATCGTGCTCGACGAACCGTACGATCTGTGGATCGGCGACGAGGCATGGGAGCTCGACTACTTCCTGCACGAGAATCCTGAAGAGAAGCGCGCCGCCTACGTGTGGATGACCGACTTCGTCGGCTGGATCCCGATGGAGGACGGCGGCGATCGCGAGCCGTTTTTGACCTCGGATTACAACGCCGAGATGATCGAGCACATCGCGCGCTATCCGCGCCTGCGCGACCGTTCGATCTTCGTCGGCAACCCCGAGGATGTGGTGCCCGATCGCTTCGGGGAGGATCTGCCGCTCATCGCCGATTGGACGCGCGAGCACTTCGATTTTTCGGGCTATGTCACCGGCTTTGATCCGGCCGCGTTCGCGGACCGTGCGGCGCTGCGCGCCGAGCTCGGCTACAAGCCGGATGAAACGGTGTGCATCGTGACGGTCGGCGGATCGGGCGTCGGCGGACATCTGCTGCGCCGCGTCATCGAATCGTTCCCGGCGGCCAAACGGCTCGTGCCGGGCCTGCGCATGATCGCGGTCGCGGGGCCGCGCATCGATCCCGCCTCCCTGCCGTCAGCGGATGGGCTCGAGGTGCGCGCCTACGTGCACGAGCTGTACCGCCATCTCGCAGCCTGCGACATCGCCGTCGTCCAAGGCGGTTTGTCGACGACTATGGAGCTCACCGCGAACCGCCGGCCGTTCTTGTACTTCCCGTTGCGCCACCACTTCGAGCAGAACTTCCACGTCCGCCATCGGCTCGAGCGCTACGCCGCGGGCCGCTGCATGGATTATGCGACTGCCACGCCCGACGACATCGCCGCTGCGATCGCAAGCGAGTTGAAGCGCCCGGTCGCGTACAAGCCGGTCGAAACCGACGGCGCCGCGCGCGCGGCGAAGCGTATCGCAGAACTGCTGTGAGAGCACGCGAGCCGGACGAATCCGGCTACGTCGAAAGCGCCGGCGCGCGCATCTATTACGAAGTGTTCGGCTCAGGTCCGGCGACGCTGCTGTTCTTGCCCACCTGGGCGCTCGTCCATTCGCGCATCTGGAAACTGCAAGTGCCGTACTTGGCGCGCCACTATCGCGTCATCGTCTTCGACGGGCGCGGCAACGGCAAGTCGAGCAGACCAACGCAGGCAGAAGCGTATTCGGCACAGACCTTCGTCGACGACGCGCTTGCGGTGCTGGACGCGACGGGAACCGCGCGCGCGGCGATCGTCGGCTATTCGATGGGCGGCGTCCACTTGGCCATGCTGGCCGCGAACCATGCGCTGAGGGTTACGGGTGCAGTCTTCATCGCTCCGGTCTCGCCGTTCGGCGCGAAAGGTCGTCCCGAGCGCACGGCGTTCTCGTGGACCGAGCCGCTCCCGACGTCAGAAGGCTGGGCAAAGCACAACAAGCACTATTGGAAGCGGGCGTATGACGACTGGCTCCAGTTCTTCGCCGGCAAACTGCTCACCGAGCCGCATTCGACCAAGGGCATCGAAGACGTGATCGGCTGGGGCAATGAGACCAATGCCGATGTGCTGATCGCCACGTACGAGGCGCCGGATTCTGCGGACGAACCTCCGTCCGACCTTGCAAACGCGGGCGACTACTACGCGCGCATCGCGTGTCCGGTTCTCGTCATACACGGCAGCGACGATGCGGTGATCGCGCATTCCGGGGGCGCCGGTGTGGCAAAGGCGACAGGCGGCACGCTTGTGACCGTCGAGGGCGGAGGCCACGCGCCGCACGTGCGCCATCCCGTTAAAGTGAACATCTTGCTTCGACGCTTTATGGATGACATCGCCGCTACGGCAGATCGAGCGGCTCGAAGTTCGCGAACATCTCCGAACACTCGGCGACGCTCGCAAGCGGCACGTACTCGCACGCCTCGTTGAAGCGCGTCCAGAGCTTCTGAACCTCAGGATTCTTGTGCGCCCGCTCGATGGCGTCGTCGGACTCCCACTCGAAGACCTCGACGATAGTGCCGTCTTTGGCGCGCATGACGTGGGCCGGTCGCTGCGTGATGAGCTTTTGGCCGCGCAGCACGGACATATGGTCGCGCACGCACTCGCGCAGCAACGCTTGCTTTCCGGCACGCGGCCTGTAGGCCGCGATCGAATAGACAGCCATCGAAAATCACCTCGCGTCCGCCGATTCGGCCGGCGCACTCGTATCTCCGGGCGCGGAGGGGGCGTGCGCGTCCCGCGACGAACGACGAGAGTACCGTGACAACAGAGTATTCCTCCCCGTTTTCTTGGCGATACGGCCGTCCCGCTATGCGTGCGCTGTTCTCGGAAGAGACCAAGCGGCGGATGTGGCGCCGGATGTGGCTCGAGCTCGCGCAAGCGCAAGGCCGCGCCGGCCTGATCACGCCTGAAGAGGTCGCCGACCTGCGCCGTTTCGTCGACGCCGTCGACCTGAACGCGGCCGAAGCGATCGAAGCGCTGATCCACCACGACCTCATGGCCGAGCTGCGCGTCTACGCCGACCAGGCAAAGCTCGGCGGCGGCAAGCTCCATCTGGGCGCGACGTCCATGGACATCGAGGACAACGTCGAGACCGCGCGCATGAAAGTCGCCCTTTCGATGCTGTGCGGCGCACTTCGTTCGCTGCTCGATGCCTTTGCAGATCAGATCGAGCGCTACGCGGACCTGACCTGCATGGCCTACACGCATCTGCAGGCCGCGGAGCCGACAACGCTGGGCTATCGCCTGAGCATGTGGGCGCACGATTTCTATCTCGACTACGAGAATCTCAAATGTCTGGCGAGCTGGCTGCCGAGCAAAGGGCTGCGCGGCGCGGTCGGGACGTCCGCGACGTATGCCGCGCTGCTGCACGGGACCGGCGTGTCGCCGGACGAAATCGAACGTGACGTGCTGTCGGCATTTGGGCTGCAAGCCTCGATGATCACGGGCCAGACGTACTCGCGCCGGCTGGACTACGTCGTCGTATCCAACGTCGCCGCGCTGGCCGCGAGCGCCAGCAAGTTCGGCTTCGACGTGCGCATTCTCGCGAGCAGCCCGTTCGGCGAGCTTGGCGAGCCGTTCGGCGCCAAACAAGTCGGCTCGTCGGCGATGCCCTTCAAACGCAATCCCATCATGAGCGAGCGCATCTGCTCGTTGGCGCGGGTGGTGAGCGCCAACGCCGGGGTGATGTGGCAGAACGCGGCGGACAATCTGCTCGAACGCACGCTGGATGATTCCGCGAACCGCCGTTCGGCCATCGCCGAGACCTTCTTGGCGGCCGACGAAGTGATCGCTCTGGCGCACAAGATCGTCTCCGGACTGCGCGTGGACAAGGACCGCATCGCCGCCAATCTCAAGCGCTTCGGACCCTTCGCCGCCACCGAGGCGGTGTTGATGGCGGCGACGCGCCGCGGCGCGGACCGTCAAGCGCTGCACGAGCGACTGCGAGAACTGTCGATGAGCGCCTGGGAGGCGTTGGAAAAGACGCAGAACAACCCGCTTGCCGACATGATCGCGGCCGACCCCGCGCTAAGCGAATACATCGAGCCCGCCCAGATGCGAGCCCTGATGGATCCGGCCAACCACACGGGCTTGGCGGCGGAGCGCGCACGGCTGTTCGCGGCCAAGGTGCGGGCCCTCGAGAAACCGGCGCCACTGACGCTAGAATCGATACTATAAAGGAGAGCGATGAACAAAGGACCGGAAGTCGCGCGCGGCAAGACCAAGATCCTCTACCAGCATCCCGATCAGCCCGATGCGGTGATCGTCTCGTCGCAGGACAGCATTACGGCCGGCGACGGGGCCAAACGAAACGTCATCACGGGCAAGGGGCGTCTTGCGGCGCTGACGACGGCGCGCATCTTCCGCCTGCTCAACGCGTGCGGCCTGCCGACCCACTACCTCAGCGGGGGCGAAGACGAAGACGACAACGAGATGATCGTGCGCCGCTGCGAGATGATCCCGATCGAGGTCGTCGTGCGCGGCGTCGCCGCGGGTTCGTATCTCAAACGCCACCCCGCAGTCAAAGAAGGCGCCGTGTTCGCGCCGCGTCTGGTGGAGTATTTCTTCAAAGACGACGCGCGCCACGATCCGCAGTACAGCGCCGAACAGATCATCGCAGAGGATCTGGCCACGCCCGCAGAGCTGGGCGAGATGACCGATGTCGCGCTGCTGGTCTTCGAAATCCTCGCGCACGCGTGGAAGCAGCAAAACGTCTTGCTGATCGATTTGAAAGTCGAGTTCGGACGCCACAAGACCGCCGACGGCGCGAGCCAGATCCTGCTGGCCGACGTGATCGATAACGATTCGTGGCGCATCTGGCCGGGCGGCGATCCCAAGCGCATGCTCGACAAACAGATCTATCGCAACATGGGGACGCCCAAAGACAACGAGCTTGGCGTCGTCAAAGAGAAGTACGAAGAGGTCGCCGAGCGCGTCGCACAGTTCCAGAAAAGCGTCGGCGGCTTCGTCACGATCATTATGGGGTCGTCCGCGGACGCCGCGCACGCGGAGCGGATCGGCAAAGCGCTGTCCGGCTTCGGCATCCCCAGCACCAAGCACGTCGCCTCCGCGCACAAGACGCCGATGTACGCGCTCACCCGAGTCCACCAGACCGACAGCGCGATGGGGCGGGTCGTCTACATCACCATCGCGGGCCGCAGCAACGCCCTGTCGGCGTTCGTCGACGCCGCGACGCCGAATCCGGTGATCGCGTGTCCGGTCATCGGATCGAACTGGGCGGGCATGGAGATCCTCTCGAGCCTGCAGCTGCCCTCCGGCGTGGCCAGTCTGGTCGTGTTGGAGCCCGAGAACGCCGCGCTGGCCGCGGCCAAGATCCTCGGCGTGGACGACACCGTGCTCTTCGGGCGCGTGCTGGTCGCGCAGTATCGCAGCCGCAAGAACGTGATCGAGTCGGATGCGCGCATGGCGACGGCACCCCCGAACGGGAAAGCGGGCGCGTGAATGACGGTCGAATGAATTCGACCGCCACCGACGTCAAACGATCGGCCGAGCCGCTCCCCATCGCGGGCGCCACCGACGACCAACTGCAGCGCCTCGCTCGTCGCGAGGCGCTCGCGCTCTCACCCGGCGAATTGCGCTCGATCGCGCAGCGCATCGGCCGCGATCCGACGCGCGCCGAAGCGCATGCGTTCGCCATCCAGTGGAGCGAGCATTGCTCGTATAAGAGCAGCCGCCCGCTGCTCAAGAAATTGCCGACCGTGAGCTCGGACGTGCTTGTCGGTGTCGGCGAAGACGCGGGCGTCTTGCGCGCAGGCACGGTTGACGGCGTCGAATACGGCGTGGTCGTCGCGCACGAGAGCCACAACCATCCGTCGCAGGTCGTGCCCTTCGAAGGCGCGGCGACCGGCGTCGGCGGGATCTTGCGCGACGTCTTATGCATGGGCGCTGAGGTGGTCGCCAGTGCCGATCCGCTACGCTTCGGCATCCCGGTGCCCGGTTCACACGCCGCCTACGTCGCGGCTGCGGCAGTTGACGGCATCGGGTCGTACGGCAACGCGGTGGGAGTGCCGAACCTCGCCGGTGATGTCTACTTCGACGAATCGTTCAATGAGAATTGCCTGGTCAACGTCGTCTCGCTGGGCATCGTGCCGGCCGACCGCATCATCCACAGCCGCGTGCCCGCCGATGGCGAGGGTTACGACCTCGTGCTGGTCGGCAAGGCGACCGACGCATCCGGCTTCGGCGGCGCCGCATTCGCATCGCTGGTGCTCGACGCGTCGCTTGCGCAAGCGAACAAGAGCGCGGTGCAGGTGCCGGATCCGTTCCTCAAGAGCGTGATCATGCGCGCGAGCTACGCCGTTTTCGAGGAGATCCGGCGCCGCGGGCTGCAGGTCGGTTTTAAAGACTTAGGCGCGGGCGGGATCATGGGCAGCAGCTGCGAGCTGTGCAACGCCGGCGGGTTCGGAGGCGCGATCGATATCGACGCCGTGCCGCAAGCGGTGCCGGGGCTGCCGCCGTTCGTGATCGCGTGCGCGGAAACGCAAGAGCGCATGCTCTGGGCGGTACCTCCCTCATTCACGCCGGTGGTCTTGCAGATCTACAACGAGCGCTTCACGCTGCCCGAGGTCTCTGCCAACGCGCGCGCGGCGGTGATCGGCAAGGTGACCAAAGAGCAGCGCTACGTCGTCCGCGCCGGCGGCGAGGCGGTGATCGACGTGCCCATCGAAGTGCTCGCAGGACCGATCGTCGCGCAGCGCGTGGCTGCGCCGGAAGAGGCCGTACGGAAGCGCGCGCACGGTCGAATAAATTCGACCGCTACAGAGTTCGTGGATGGAGCGGTCGAATTTATTCGACCGATAAGCGAGACTCTGCTTGAAGTGCTCGCGCACAAAGACGTCTGCAGCCGCCGCGCGCTCATCGAGCACTACGACCGCTTCGTGCGTGGTGCCACCGTGATCCCGTCCGGCTACGCCGACGCGGGTGTGTTCATCATCAAACGCGGCGGGCGCGCGGGGATCGCGCTCTCGGTCGACGGCAATCCGCGCTATGGTGCGATCTCGGCGAAGCTCGGCGCAGCGCATGCGGTCGTCGAGGCGGCGCGCAACGTCGCCGCGGTCGGCGCGCTGCCCATCGGACTCACCGATTGTCTCAATTACGGCAATCCGGAGGATCCAATCGCGTATCGCCAGCTGGTCGACGGCATCGATGGCCTTGCCGAGGCGGCTACGGCCCTCCAGCTCAGCAGCCGGCCGGGCGAACCGCTGCCGTTTGTCAGCGGCAACGTCAGCCTGTACAACGAGTCGGCGGCCGGCGCCGCGATCGCTCCCTCTGCGATCGTCGCATGCATCGGCCGAGTGGCCGACGTCGCCAGGGTCGTCACCATGAAGCTCAGCGGACCGAACAACCAGCTGTACCTCCTCGGACGGCGCGCGCCTCAGCTCGGAGGTTCCGTGTTGGAGGCTCTGCATGGGAATGAAGAGGACGAGTTGCCGCCATTGGATTACGCCGAGGCGAACTCGTCGATTCGTTCCGTCATCAACGCCATCCGCGAAGGCGTCATCAGCGCGGCGCATGATATCTCGGATGGCGGACTGCTCGCCTGCGTCGCCGAGATGTGCTTGGGCGGCGACGCGGATGGTGTCATAGGCGTTCGGCTCGATGCGCCCGCGAAGTGGGCGCCCGGCGTGGCGCCGTACGCCGCGCTGTTCGGAGAAACGCCGGGTTTCGTCGTCGAGGTAGCGGACACGCGCCGCACCGCCTTTGAATGGTTTTGCGGCGCGCAGGGAGCGGAGCCGATCGTGATCGGCAGGACCGGCGGAGAATCTATCTACGTCGAGGGCGAGTCGTGCGATGTGCCGCTGCGCCAAGCCGCCGCCGAGTGGACACAGCCGTTGAAAGCGCTCTATGCTTGATCCAAAAGTAGCCGTTATCGTGTTTCCCGGCACGAACTCCGAGGTCGAGACCGTCGATGCGTGCCGCGATGCAGGCATGGACGCGCGGCTGTTCTGGTGGTCGGAGGACGCCGAAACCCTGCGCGGGTTTGACGCGTATGTCATCGCCGGCGGCTTCGCGCACGAAGACCGCGTGCGGGCGGGGGCCATCGCAGCCAAGAGCCCGATCGTGGCTGTTATAAAGGAAGAAGCCGGCAAGGGCAAGCTCGTGCTCGGGCTGTGCAACGGCGCCCAGGTGCTGGCCGAAGCCGGCATGCTCGGCGAGGTCGCCTTGGCCAAGAATCTGCCCGCGCATCACTTCCAGGGGCTGATGGTCGACGTCGTCGTCGATCGCGAGCCGCAGCGCTGCGCGTTCACGGACGGCTTGGCGCCGGGGACGGCGATGCGCATGGCATTGGCGCACGGCGAGGGCCGCTTCACGGGCGACGCCGAGGTCTTCGAAGATCTCGAAGAGCGCGGCCGCATCGTGCTGCGCTACGCCGGCGGTTCGCCCAATGGCGCTCAGGACGATGCGGCCGGCATCTGCAATGACGAGGGCAATGTGCTCGCGCTCATGCCGCATCCCGAACGCGCGGCGTGGTCATTTAACGTCGCGTACGGCATGCCGGCGCTGCGTCGTGGCGACCCAAACGCGACCGCAGGCGCGCACGCGATCTTCGCGTGCATGGCTGCGGCGCTGCGTGCTCAGACGAGCAAGCGATGAAAGGCGCGAGTTCGTGGTGGTATGGCGTTGGCGCGCTGGTGATCATCGCGGGCATGGTGGCAAGCGTGTTCGGAGCGTTGGGCGATTTCAAATCGCTGCAGACGGCATTCGTCAGGATCGTCGTGCCGGGATCTGACGATCTGCACTTGAGCAAGCCCGGACCGTACGTCATCTATTATGAATATCGCAGCGTCGTCAACGGTGAGATCTTCGACACGCCTGAGACCACCGACATAAAGTGTTCGATCGTCGGCCGCGCCGGCCAGGCGGTGGAGATCATGCCCGCGAGTCTCAACCGCGAGTACGATTTCGGAGGTCGCTCGGGCAAGGCGGTCGCGCAGTTCACCGCGTCGGACGCGGGGATCTATGTCATCAACTGCGACTATGCGGGCACCAAAGGCGGGCGCATCGTGCTCGCGATCGCGCCGCCGGTCGCGGCCGAGTTCATCGCGTCGTTCTTCAAATGGCTTGCGCTGGCGTTCGCGAGTCTCGGGCTCGGGCTGATCATCCTGATCGTGACCTTGGTCCGTCGCGCCGGGCCTGGTCCGAGGCCGGTGCTCGAATGATGCGCCTTGAAATCGCGATCGATCTGATCGTGCCCGACAACACGGCGTTCACCGTGCTCACGGCGCTGCGGCAGCTCGGCTACACCGCGCTCGAGCGGGTCGAGCGGACGGAGATCGTCGAGTTGGATGTCGATGCGCCGCCCGCGGCGACCGATGACATCGTGGCCAAAGTCGCGCATGCGGAGATCCTGTTCAACCCCAACAAGCATCGCCTGAGCTACGCGCCCGCTTCTGCACCGGCCGTCGAGGGCAACGGCGCGGCGCAATGGGAAGCGCTCGTCATCGATCGTGAGGACGAGACGTCGGGGCTTGTCACGCTACTCGCCGGACCGTTCGGTCTGAGCGGTCTGAAGACGCTGTCGCGCGGGGTCGCATGGCGGCTGTACGAGTCGAGCGGCCCTGCGCCCAAAGCGCGCATCGAGTGGGCGTGCCGAGAGCTGCTCGCCAATCCATATTCGCAACGTTTTCATGTGCGGCCGGTGCCCGCACGAGCCGTCGCCGCTACACGATAAGGGGATTATGGGCGCAGAGGCGAAGGAGAAGAGGCAATAATGGCACGCAAATCGTCCGCGCAACTCCCCGAGCTCTACACGATCGCGACGCTCGGCAGCCACTCTGCGCTGCAGATCCTCAAGGGAGCCAAAGACGAGGGGTTCCACACCCTCGCCGTCACCACACCGCAGAACGAGAGCCTGTACGCGAGCTTCGGCTTCGTGGACGAAGTCATGGTCATCCCACGCTACAGCGACTTCCCGAAGGTCGAGAAAGAGCTCGGCAAGCGCAAGGTCGTGATGGTGCCGCACGGCTCGTTCGTAGCCTATCTCTCGCTCGAACAGCACAAGGCCATGACCACGCCGTACTTCGGCAACAAAGCCGTGCTCGATCTGGAAGCGGACCGCATGCGCCAGCGCGAGTGGCTGCTCAAAGCCGGGCTGAAGATGCCGCGCCAGTTCACCAAAGCGAGCGAGATCGATCGTCCGGTGATCGTCAAGCTGTACGGCGCGCAGGGCGGCAAAGGATATCTGTTTGTCAAAAACGCGGAAGATTTCCACAAGCGCGCCGCGCATCTCGTCGAGCAAAAGTACATCATGCAAGAGTACGTCATCGGCGTGCCGGTGTACATCCATTATTTCTACTCGCCGTTGACCGGCAAGCTCGAGATCATGTCGATGGACCGGCGCTACGAGAGCAACGTCGACTCACTCGGTCGCATCCCGTCGGCCAGCCAAGAGGGTTGGGATATCCAGCCGAGCTACGTGGTCATCGGCAACCAGCCGATCAGCTTGCGCGAGTCGCTGCTCGCCGAAGCGTTCCACATGGGCGAGGCGGTCGTGCGCGTGAGCCGCGAGTTGTGCGGCGAACGCGGACTGTTCGGCGCCTTCTGCCTGGAGACCATCGTCACGCCCGAGGCCGAGTTCTTCCTGATGGAGATCTCGGCGCGCATCGTCGCGGGCACCAATCTCTTCATCGACGGCTCGCCGTATTCGTATCTTAACTACACCGAACCGATGTCGACCGGCCGGCGCATCGCGCGCGAGATCAAGAACGCGCTGCTCTCCAATAGTCTCTCGTTAGTGCTCGACCAATCCAGCAGGCTCTTGGTCGAAGAAGCCAACGGCAAACCGCCGCTGGCGCGTATCCCCGGACCGGGAGTTCCAGCGAATTGACGGCGGGCGTCGCGGACGTCCTCGCCGGCTACGACCCTGCTAATCTGACGCTCTGCTGCATCGGCAGCCATTCGGCGCTCGACGTCTGCCTCGGCGCCAAGCGCGCGGGCCTGCGCAACCTCGTCATCACGGTCAAAGGGCGCGAGCGCACCTATGCCGTCTATTACGCGTCGCGGCCAGACGGCACGGGTTGTGTGGACGACACGCTGATGGTCAGCCATTTCGCGGACGTCGTGCTGGAGGACGTGCAGGTCGAGCTGCTGCGGCGCAATGCGATCTTCATCCCCAACCGCTCGTTCGAGGTCTACGCGCGCCAGCACCACACGTTTGAGGAGATCGAGCGCGGCATGCGCGTGCCGTTCTTCGGGTCACGCTATCTGCTGCGCGCCGAGGAGCGCGACGAGCCCGACAACCAATACCGGCTGCTCGAGGCGGCCGGTCTTCGTTTCCCGCGCCGGCTGCGCTCGCCCGACGAGATTGACGGGCTCACGCTCATCAAGGCTCCGCACGCCAAGGTGACGTTCGAGCGCGCGTTCTTCGTCGCCGCGTCGCCGGAGCAGTACAAACGTCGCTCGGGAGCGCTGCTGCGCGCGGGCGTGATCAGCGAGGCCGGGTTGGCCGGTGCGGTGCTCGAGGAGTATGTGCTCGGCCCGACCGTCAATTTGAATTTCTTCTATTCGCCGATGCTCGGCGAGCTTGAATTGTTGGGCACCGATACCCGCCGCCAGACGAACATCGACGGCGCGCGCGCGCTGCTGGCGATCGAGCAGGCGTCCCTCGGCGGCGCGTTTATGCCGTCAATGGAGGAAGCCGGGCATATCGCGGCCACGCTCACCGAATCGATGCTCGAGCAAGCCTTC
This sequence comes from Vulcanimicrobiota bacterium, assembly GCA_963772515.1. Classification (GTDB taxonomy): domain Bacteria; phylum Vulcanimicrobiota; class Vulcanimicrobiia; order Eremiobacterales; family Eremiobacteraceae; genus JAFAHD01. The sequence continues at coordinate 67,065 of CAVYXC010000005.1, read as the reverse complement.
GACATGGGCGAGCGTTTTGTAGCGGCGGCTCGCGCGGCTCGTGCTCCCGGCATCATCGGACCGTTCGCACTGCAATGCGTGATCGCGGCGGGGCCGCCTAAGTCGTTCGTGGTCTATGACGTCAGTTTGCGCATCCCAGGCTCGCCCGGCACGAAGTTCACTCCGTACTCGGCGTACCGCTGGGGACGGGAGATGTCGGTGGGCGACCGCATCGCCGGCGAGATACTGATGGCCCGCGACGCCGGCCGGCTGGCAGAGGTGCTCACGTGAAAGCTGGCGGAAACAATTGGTTATGAAATCGTCGCCAGTCACTGAAAAGCCGACGGCTGACACGCCGGCACAGGAAACCGTCGTCATCCTCGATTTCGGCGCGCAGTACAGCCAGCTGATCGCGCGGCGCGTGCGCGAGGAACAGGTCTATTCAGAAGTGCTCCCCTACGACACGCCCTGGTCCGAGGTGGAACGGCGCAACCCAAGCGCATTCATCCTGACCGGAGGCCCTGAAAGCGTCGTCGCGCCGGGCGCGCCGCATATCCCGCCGCAACTGCTCGAGGCCGGTAAGCCGATTCTAGGCATTTGCTATGGCCTGCAAGACCTTGTGCGCGCGTTGGGCGGCACAGTAGTACCGGGCGAGATCCGCGAGTTCGGCAAGGCTGAACTCGTCGTCGACGCGGTTCACTCTCCCCTGCTCGAGGGATTGCCGACCCATTCGCAGGCGTGGATGAGCCATGGCGACACCGTGACCGAATTGCCGGAAGGCTTCCAGACGCTCGCGCACACCGCCGCGTGCGCACAGGCCGCGGTCGGTGATCCGAGCCGCCACTGGTACGGCGTGCAATTCCATCCTGAGGTGAAGCACACTGAGCACGGCAAGCGCGTGCTGCACAACTTCTTGCGCAAAGTCGCCGGCATTTCCGAACGCTGGGAGATGTCGTCGTTCATCGAGCGCAGCGTCGAACGCATCCGAGCCCAGATCGGCGACGCGCGTGCCGTGTGCGGGCTGTCCGGCGGGGTCGACAGCGCGGTAGCCGCCACGCTCGTGTCGCGGGCTATCGGCGACCGGCTCACCTGCATCTTCGTCGATCACGGACTGTTGCGCCAAGATGAGGCCAAACAAGTGGTCGAAGCCTTCCGCGACGTGCTGCACCTGAATCTCGTGCACGTGGACGCCAGCAAGCGGTTCTTGGCCGCGCTGGCCGGCGTCTCCGATCCCGAACAAAAGCGCACGATCATCGGGCGCGAGTTCGTCGCGGTGTTCGAAGAAGAAGCGCAAAAGATCCCCGGCGTCGAGTTCCTCGTGCAAGGCACGCTCTATCCCGACGTCATCGAGAGCAAGACACCTGCGAGCAAAGCCGGCCACAAGATCAAGACGCACCACAACGTCGGCGGGTTGCCCGAGACGATGGCCCTCGGGCTCGTCGAGCCGCTCAAACTGCTATTCAAGGATGAAGTGCGCGAGTTGGGCCGCCAACTCGGGCTGCCCGCGCATATCGTGAATCGCCAGCCGTTCCCGGGTCCGGGCTTGGCTGTGCGCGTGCTCGGTGCGGTGACCGCCGAGCGCCTCGACGTCTTGCGTCGCGCGGATGCGATCGCTCGCGAGGAGATCGAAAAAGAGGCCGATGTCCCCTGGCAGTACTTCGCAGTGCTGACGCCGCTGCAAAGCGTCGGCGTGATGGGCGACGGCCGCACCTACGCCAACATGGTCGCGATTCGCGCGGTCACCAGCGACGACGGCATGACCGCCGATTGGGCGCGGCTGTTGCCGGACACGCTGGCACGCATCGCGACGCGTATCGTCAACGAAGTGCCGGGCGTGAACCGCGTCGTCTACGACATCACGAGCAAGCCGCCGGCGACTATCGAGTGGGAGTAGGCGGCACAGCCGCGTCCTGCGCTGCCCATCTATCTGCGGGCGCGATGCGTGGCAAGTTCTTCGGGTAGACGCTCTTGTTGCGCTCCAAGTAGCGGCTGCTGATGGCGGCGAGGTACTCGAAATTCTCGAACAGCTCAGGTCCTCGCGTCCGTCGCATGACAACGATAGCGTCTGCCATAGAGTTCCAGTCGGCGAAGACGACCGGCGCCCATAGGTCGCACACGGTATCCGCGTCCAGCATGCCGCGGTTCACGTAGGCGCCCAGCGTTTCGTACAGCCTCCCGACGAGGTTGATCGGATACATCGCGGGCAGCAGCGGTGAGCGAGCAAGCTGGCCGCGGAATTCCTCGTCCATGACCCTGCGCGGGAGGTCGCGCAGGTACTCGATCGCTGCGCGGAACTCGGGCTCTTCCGTCGCCTTGCGAAAATCGTTGAGGATGGCGATCTGATTGCTCGAGCGCAGATGGTAGAGCTGGATGACGGCTGCGATCGCCGTTGCGGTGATCACAACGAACGTGCCGACCGAGGCGATGGTGCTCCAAAGCTCGAGGCTCACAGGAGGTCAGTTCGCGCTGCGGCGATAACCGCCTCGTCGTGAACGTCCTTATCACGATTAAGCCGCCGGCGACTATCCAGTGGGGAGTGAACCGTCAAGTCTCGGAGATCGAGGACGCAGGGCTGCCATCTTGCTCGGCCCAGGGGTCTTCGAGTTCGATGCGCGGCGCATTTTTCGGGAAGACCGTCGTTCCACTTTGGGAGAATCGTCTGCTTAGCAACGTGAGGTACTCGAAATTCTCTAAGAAGCCGGGTCCACGCGTCCGCCTGGCGACGGCCGTCGCTCGTGCGGTCTTTTTCCACACGGCGATCACAAGCGGTCCCCAAAGGTCGCGGAACAGGCCGGCATCCAGGATGCCTCGCTTGACGAGGTAGCCGAGATCCTCGTACAAGAGTACGACTCTCAAATAGCCCCAGAGCGAAGCGGGAACCGAGTCTTGAGTGAAGAGCCTTCGAAACGTCGGATCTTCCAGCCTTGCGTCGAGCGTCGAGATGAGCTCCATCCCGGCGCGGAATTCGGGATCTTCTTGCTCCTTGCGAAATATCGTGAGGATTGAGATCTGGTTGCTGCTTCTGATGTGTACGAGCTGAACGATGGCCGCAATCGCGGTGGCCGTGATGACCACGAAGGTGCCGACCGAGGCGATGGTGCTCCAAAGCTCGAGACTCATGAGAGGTCAGTTCGCGCCGCAGCCATAACCGCCTCGTCGTGAACGTTCTGGTCGTCGGATCGGGCGCGCGCGAACACGCGCTCGCGTGGAAGCTCGCGCAGTCGCCCGAGGTGAGCGCGCTCCACGCGGCGCCCGGCAACGCCGGCACGGCGCTGCTCGGCACCAACTGGTCCGACATATCCGCGACCGACACGCACGCGCTCGTCGCTCGGGCGAAAGAAGAGCAGATCGGCCTTGCGGTCATCGGCCCGGAAGCGGCGCTTGCGGTCGGCGTGGCCGACGCGTTGCGCGCGGCCGACATCCCGACGTTTGGACCTGACCGTGCGGCCGCCCGGCTCGAATCGAGCAAGGCGTTCGCCAAGCAATGGATGCTGCGTTACGGCATCCCGACCGCGGCGTTCAAAGTAGCGCACGACCGCAAGCAGGCGCAGCGCGCCCTCAACGAATGGCGGGGCGGTGTCGTGCTCAAAGCCGACGGGCTGGCGGGCGGCAAGGGCGTCGTCGTGGTGGATTCCCCTGACGAGGCTCAGCCAGTGCTCGACCAATGGTACGATAAGCACGCCCTGCCAGGCGGCGGTACGACGCTGGTGCTTGAGGAACGCCTCGAAGGCAAAGAAGTCTCGGTCATGGCGGTCACCGACGGCTCGGTCATGCACATGCTGGCGCCGGCCTGCGACTACAAGCGTGCGCTTGACGGCGACGCGGGCGCTAACACCGGTGGCATGGGCGCGTACTCGCCGGCGGCCCGCACGCTCGACGACGCGGCACTGGCGCGCATCCGCAAAGACGTGATCGACCCGGTGCGGGAGGGCATCCGGCGCGACGGCATGGAGTACCGCGGCTGCCTCTATGCGGGACTGATGATGACCAAGCGCGGTCCGTACGTGCTCGAGTTCAACGCTCGTTTCGGAGACCCGGAGACCCAAGTGGTGCTGCCGCGTCTGGAGTCGGATCTATTCGAGCTGCTCTACGCCGTGGCGGCGAAAGCCGATATTCCCCCGCCGCGCTTTTCTTCAGACGCCTGCGTCGGCGTCGTCTTGGCCTCGGAACATTATCCGGAACGCTCCGATCCTGTGGATAACTTGCCGCTGCCGCCGCCTGCCGCCGGCGTCGCAAGCTTCTGGGGCGGTTCGAAGCTGGCAGGCGAGCGGGTCAGCGCGTCAGGCGGGCGCGTCCTGACCGTGACCGCACTCGGCTCCACGATCGCCGCGGCGCGCCAGCGCGCCTACGAGGCCTGCACGGCGTACGCGGCACTGCTGCCGGAGGGAAGCAGGTTGCGCTACCGCAGCGACATCGCACAACGCGCAGGGAGCGGCTAGCGGCTGGTGGGGTACACGCGCCTTGCGGGCTATGGTAAAATGAAGGCATGAAGCCCCCCGTCAAGCCGCTCCCCTCGACGTACGACGGTTGGCAAGCAAAAGCCGGCGACGACGCCATCCACGACGCGTGCGGCGTCTGCGGGATTTTCGCACCGGGCGAGGACGTCGCCCGGTCTACGTTTTTCGCACTGTACTCGTTGCAGCACCGCGGCCAGGAGAGCGCAGGCATCGCGGTCTCCGATGGTCAGACGCTGCGGTGCCACAAAGACATGGGGCTCATCTCCCAGATCTTCACCGAGGAGATGCTCGAGTCGCTGCCCGGCTATCTGTCGGTCGGCCATACGCGCTACTCGACGACCGGTTCCTCGATCGTCTATAATGCCCAGCCGCTGCTCACGCATACTGAGATCGGACAGTTCGCCCTCGCGCACAACGGCAATCTCGTCAACACCGAAGAGCTGCGCGAGCAGCTGCACGACACGCTCGTCCCCACCTCCAACTCGGATTCAGAAGTGATGGCGCGCCTGATCTCCCACGCCGCCGCCGGCTCGATGGAAGAACGCATCGAGTCCGCGATGCGCCGCTGCATCGGCGCCTTCTCGATCGTGCTCGCAACCGAAACCCAGTTGTTCGGCTTCCGCGATCCGTGGGGCGTGCGGCCGCTATGCATCGGACGCTACGGCAGCGGCTACGCGCTCGCGTCGGAATCGTGTGCGCTCGCCACCATCGGCGCTGAGTATATCCGCGAGGTCAAGCCGGGCGAGATCATCATCATCGACAAGGACGGCATGCGCAGCCGCATGGTCGAAACCGACATCAAGTCCGCCAACTGCATCTTCGAGTATATCTACTTCTCGCGCCCCGACAGCCAGGTCGCGGGCCGCGAACTGTACTTGGCGCGCTACCAGATGGGCCGCAACATCGCCAAAGAGGCGCCGGTGGAAGCCGACGTCGTCATGGGCGTGCCTGACAGCGCCACGGCAGCGGCCATCGGATATTCGGACGAGTCCGGCATCCCGTATATCGAAGGTCTGATGAAGAACCGCTACATCGGGCGCACCTTCATCAATCCGGATCACCGCATGCGCGTGCAAGGCGTGAAGCTCAAGTTCAATCCGCTGCACGCTAATCTCGCGGGCAAGCGGGTCGTCTTGATCGACGATTCGATCGTGCGCGGCACGACGACCAAACAGCTCGTCGCATTGCTGCGCAAGGCGGGCGCCAAGGAAGTCCACGTGCGGGTCACCTGCCCGCCGATGCGCCATCCATGCTTCTTGGGAGTGGACACGGCGACGTACGAAGAGCTCATCGCCGCGAATATGAGCGTGCCGGAGATCCAGAGCACGATCAACGCCGATTCGCTCGCCTATCTGAGCGAAGAGGGGCTCGTCGCCTCCACCGCCCGCGAGCGCAAAGAGTTCTGCATGGGTTGCTTCACCGGCCGCTATCCCGAGGGTATCCACGAAGAGCTCGACGGGCGCGTGCGCGAACCCGAAAAGGCCAAAGTCTGAAGCCGCAGCTGGTAGACCCGTCGCTACCAGATGCGGAAAACAGAGCGGATACTTCACCACCGCACTCGTACCGCTATCTTTTTTTTGCGCTGCTCGCGCTGGTCTTGGCCGCGCCGCTAGTGGTGCACGATTTCGCCGGCGGTCTACCCGGGCTCGCGCTCGAAGTCGTCGTGATCATCATCGCCGTGTGGGCCATGTGGAGAAATCCACGGGTGCGCGCGCTTGCCATCGCATTTGGCGCCTTCGCGATCGCGGCGGACATCGCCGACTTAATCAACCCGGGCCATCCTGCGCTGCACGCGCTGCTGGCCTTCAACTCAGCGTTCTTCATCTTGACGCTTGTCCGCGTGTTCCAACGCACTGTCCGCGCGCAGACAGTCACCGAGGATTCTCTCTACGGCGCCGCGTGCGTCTACCTGCTCATCGGGCTGACGTGGTCTTTCGCGTATTACGCGGCATGGGGCATATCAGCGTCCGCCTTCGCGACGACGAGCGGGGCAGCGCTCAAGGCCTGGCCGGATTTCGTCTACTTCAGCTTCACGACGCTCTCCACTTTGGGATACGGCGACATCCTTCCGATCGCGCCGGCGGTGCGGTCGATGGTCATCCTCGAAGTCATCGTCGGCGTGTTCTTCGTGGCGGTGATCATCTCCAAGCTGGTCAGCCTCTACCGGTTCCGCTAGCAGGGGCTGAACCGGTCTCTGACAAATGTCTCTAGAACTATGACACTTGTCGACACAATGGACCCGATGCCGTGAGCACCGCTAGCATCGCGAAGACGCTGGGCTTCCCAACCCGCGCGCGCGACCTGATCGACGTCACCCGCAGCGGGCTGCCGACCAAGATCGCCGACCGGCTCGCCGAGCTCGGCGGCCTCACGCCCGAGCAGTTAGCAGCGGCACTCGGCATATCGACGCGCACATTGGCACGCCAGCGCGCCAAAGCCCGGCTCGGTCCGGTCGAATCGGACCGCGCGGTCCGGCTCGCGCGCGTGCTCGGCCTCGCACACGACGTGTTCGAGAACCGCAAGACCACGATCAGCTGGCTGCACGATCCCATCGTCGCGCTCGGCGGCAAGGCACCAGTCGATTTCTTGGACACCGACGCCGGCGTGCGCCGGCTCGAGCAGATCCTCACGCGATTGGACTACGGCGGCATCAGCTAGTGCGCGTCTGGCGGCTGGTCCGCAAGCGGCGGCTGCCAGATGCGTTTACCGGCGAGGGCTCCCGGCTTGCCGGCGGGCGCTGGAACAGCCCCGGCGTGCGGGTAGTGTACGTGAGCGCCACGCTGGCGCTTGCGCAGCTCGAGTATCTCGTACATGCCAACGCGCTGGCTGCACCACGCCACGTGTTTGCGATCTTCGCTGACATCCCCGATGGCGTACGGATCGAAGATCTGGATGCAAGCGCATTGCCAAAGAACTGGCGACGGTACGAACCGCCGCTCGAAGCGCTGCAAGCGTTAGGCGACGCGTGGGTGGCGAAGGGGCGGTCGGCGGTCCTGCGCGTGCCTTCGGCCGTGGTGCCCCAAGAGAGCAATTACATCCTTAACCCGGCGCATGCCGATTTCAAGCGCATCAAAATCGGCACGCCCCTGCCCATCGAATTCGATCCGCGGCTGTTCGCGGCCAAACCTTAGAGGGCATCCGCTGCGAGCGCGGCAAATCTGCCGGACGCCTCGCGTCACATCAGCCTGGGAGAGTAACCGTATGCAGCTCGGAATGATCGGCCTTGGCCGCATGGGTGCGAACATGGTGCGTCGCCTGATGCGCCACAAGCACGAATGCGTCGCCTACGACCGCAATCAAGATGCGGTTAAGGCGCTGGCTTCTGAGGGCGCGACCGGCGTAGCCACGCTTGCCGACATGGCGCGCGCACTGTCGAAGCCCCGCGCCGTCTGGTTGATGGTGCCGGCGGCGGTCGTTGACGCGAGCCTCGCGGCCTTGATGCCGGTCCTGGAGCCCGGTGACATCCTCATCGACGGCGGCAACTCGTACTACATCGACGACATCCGCCGCGCCGGCGAGGCGCGCGCTAAGGGCATCGAGTACGTCGACGTCGGCACGAGCGGCGGCGTGTGGGGACTCGAGCGCGGTTATTGCATGATGATCGGCGGTTCCGATGCGACCGTGCGCCACCTCGATCCGATCTTCAAGGCGCTGGCGCCGGGCGTTGGCGAGATTCCCCGCACGCCAGGCCGGCCCAAAGGGCGCGGCACCGCAGAAGAAGGCTATCTGCATTGCGGTCCCAACGGCGCCGGGCACTTCGTCAAGATGGTGCATAACGGCATCGAGTATGGCATCATGGCCTCCTACGCGGAAGGCTTCGGCGTGCTGCAGGCGGCCGATATCGGCAAACAGACGCAAACCGCGGACGCGGAGACCACGCCGCTGCGCGATCCCCAAGACTACCAATACGATCTGGATCTCGGCGAGATCGCAGAGGTGTGGCGGCGCGGGAGCGTCGTCGCTTCGTGGCTGCTCGATCTCACCGCGCAAGCACTGGTGAAGGACCCGAAGCTCGCAGCGTTCGCGGGCCGAGTGTCCGATTCAGGCGAGGGTCGCTGGACGATCAAGGCTGCGGTCGACGAAGGCGTGCCTGCGCCGGTGCTGACCGCGGCGCTCTTCCAGCGTTTCGACTCGCGTGGCAACGCCGAATTCCAGAACAAACTGCTCTCGGCAATGCGCTTCGAATTCGGCGGACACGTCGAAGCACCAGCCACCGAGTCGAAGAGCTGAAGATCAACGGCCCGAGCCCTTTCATGCGAGTCGATCATCGATCGGTCATTGTGAGCTAAAGGTCTCAGCCTAAGTGTGACGGGGCTCACTCGACGAGCGTGCCTCGCAAACCATGACAGGTTGCACTGGACAAAATACTCACAGAAACCACTCACCTTCGTCACGCCAGAGGAGGACGGTGTAAGGGTACGTTACGCGCGATTATCAGGGGATGTAATGCGCGTACGAAAGGTGTGTCATGTCCAGACCAATCAGCATCGGCGTCATCGCGCTCGCTTTTGTCCTGGCCGGCTGCGGCGCCGTGGGTGGGCCGCCTCTTCCAGCTCAGCCGCCCCGCGTAGGAGTCGCGCCTGTGCTTCCGCCGTCTCCCCCTCCAGTGGCGTCGCAGAAGGTCTACGTCGGGAACTGCAAAGGTGCATCGATCACCGAATATCCCGCCTTGGCCACTGGTAACGTCGCTCCCACCGCGACCATCGCTGGCTCCAACACGCTTCTTTCGTGCCCGGAAGGCCTCGCGTTTGACAACGCGGGGGTCATGTACGTCGCCGATTGGGGGGCGAAGGCCGTCTTGGAATTCGCGCCGGGCGCCTCCGGAAACGTCGCGCCGATTCGGACGATCACTGGATTCACAGGCCCGGTCGGTGTAGCGATTGATAGCGCTGGAAATGTGACTGTCAGCGATTATTTTCAAACCCTAGTAAAAGTGTTCGCTCAAGGAGCGACTGGAGCCGCAGCGCCTATTCGGACGATCGACGTATCGGCCGCCGGACTCGCGCACGCCGACTCGGTCCAATACGATTCTGACGGCGAGCTGTGGGTATCAGACGAAAGCATGCCACCGAACTCAAAGATCGTCGCGTATGCTCCGGGCGCTTCTGGACCGGCGACCCCCGTTGATACGATCAGCGGATCGAACACTCAGCTCGATGGCCCGCTTGGTACCATGACCGACACCAAGAACAACGTCTGGGTGGTCAACGATGGGTCGAACACGCTTACGACATATCCCGACGACGCCACGGGCAACGTGACGCCGTCAGCCGTGGTAAGCGGAGCAAATACATTGCTCTCTCAACCGTATGGCATCGCGAATGATAGCGCTAACAGCGCCTATGTCAGCAACTTCGGTAACGATACTATCACTGTCTTCCCGAGCACGGCGAATGGCAATGTCGCGCCTGCACGCGCGATCAGTGGAAGTAACACTGGATTGCAGGGACCATGGGCAATCGAAGTCCACTAGGGCCGCTCGTGGCGGCGCGGACGATCTCTTCGTTTGAGTCAGACTTAAAGGCTGGGCACTGGGAGCGCTACGCGCGTACCTTGGAGCGCATGCTCCAACTGGAAATGGTCCTCGCTGCGCCCAGCCTAGGTGTTCTCGAGCGGCTTGAGTACCGGCAAGCCCTGTGCGAGGCGCGTCTGTCGTTGATGTGCGCAGAAGAGTATGTCAAAGACGCGGCTGGATGACAGCAATCTCTAATTGTGCTGCGGCTGCGGCGTCGGGCCCGGGGGAGGACGCACCAGGTATAAACCGAGCGACGGGCTGTAGTTGAGCGACGGCGGCCGCGCGTAGTCGAGTTTCTTCGCCTTGATCTGGTCGGGCGTTCCCGTCGCGACGTGCCCGCAGTTGAGCACCGCCGGGACGCGCGAGATGTCATCCAGCTGCAGCTCAGTCCAATAGCCGCCGGCCGCTTTGTGAAGCGTGACTGTCCAGCCCGGCGGCGGCGTCGGCGGCGGACTGTTCGGATCGAATGTCGCGAAATACGTCTGCAGCGCGCCGAGCAGCGACGTCGCAGTCGGCTTCAGCTCATCCGTGCATGTCGATGATGAAGCGAGCGCAAACGGCGCACTCGGCGGCGTTGTCGGAAGCTGGTAAAGGCGGAACTGCTCTTGGCCCGCTTGCTGCGGTTGGCGAACGAAATATAGGCCGGCCTCCGGCGCATACGCGAGCGGGAAGCGATTGAAGGCGCTCGTCGGCGGGATGTAGAGATTGAGCGCCTTGGCGTCGTCGACGGATCCGACGTGCAACGGCGCGCACGAGATGAAGCTGCGGATCGAGCCGGCCTTCGTCTGGGTGAAAGTCAGCGCGTATGACGTCGCAGTCTTGTGATAGGCGACGTTCATGCCGTCGACCGCGGGTGCGGCAGCGGGCGCCGCGTCCGGGTACCCGGTCCCGGTCTTCGAGGCGTCAACCGCAGCGACATAGGCCTTGATCTGGTCGAGCAACGGCTTCACGGCCTTTGCGTTGTCGGACGTGCAAGACTGTCGCGAGGTATCCGGATCCAGCGGATTGGCAGGCGCGGAGGTGGGTAGAGCCGCGAGTGACGCGAGACCACCGCCCGGGCCGCCCCCGCCGCCTGGTCCGAAGCCTCCGCCGCGTCGCGTGCCGCCTGACGTATCGGTCTGCGCGAGCAACGCCGGCGTGAAGTTGGTCTGCGGCGTGTTGCCTAGTTTGACGGTGTAGGTAACCGAGAACTGCCGCGGGGAGAGCGGTCGAGCCACGGTGGGCAACAAGACGCCGCCGACCGTCTCGATCGGCACGGAGTTGACCGGAGAGGCAAAATCGTAGCCATACTTGTTGAAGATGTTGGTCTCGGCAAACGTGAGCGACCCGCGCACCAAAGTGAGGACGACGCCCGCATCAGCGGTGACGTAGCCCGGCAAGTTGTTCGAGTTATTGCCCGACACGAAATTCCCGTTGAGCAGATATTCAAGCGTCGAACGCGGCGCTTTGTAATCGAGCGTGAGTCCGCCACGATGCAACGGCACGCCGGGCACCTGCGCGCCCGAGATCGTCAACGAGTACGGATTGTCGATGAGCGGGCTCGCCGAGTTCGCGACCGTCTGCGTGATATCGTAGTACGGTTCGGCCACGAGGTCTTGGCCGATGCGGAAACCGGCCGTGAAGCGCGCGCCTTGGTACACGCGTTGGATTCCGGCGATCGGCTGGCTGACGTACAGATTGGTCGGGCCGAACGGCCCCGTTGCGCCGCAGCCTGAGTTCGACTGATAGAGCGCTTGCGCGAGCGCGAAGTAACCCGGCGGGAAATAGCCCGGCGGCAAGACCGACCCGTTCACTTGGGTATTGAGCAGCACGTCGTCTTGCAGCTGCTGGTACAGCGTCACGGCGAACTGTCCGGTCTTTAAGCGCCGCGCGTAGGTGAGACTGTACGAAGTCGAGCTCGTGGGCCCGGGCAGATCGCCAGGTCCACTGCCATAGCCGACGCCCGCATTGCAGTCGAAACGCAGCGCCGCCGGATCGGTGAGCGGCGTGGTGCGCGACAAGCCCGCTCCTGCGCCACCGATATCGATGCTGCCCGTGAACGTATTGAACGAGGTGGGCGTCCACGTGGCGCTTGCGCCGCCGATGACCGAGTTCGAGGTCTGCGGCGAGAAGCTCATGCCCAGCCGCGCACCGAGCGTCAGCTTGGGGCTCGAATTGATCTTGTCGCTAAGCTGGATCGTGCTGTAATCGGAGCTGCTCGAAGCGTTCGAGAACGGCGAGGTGGACGAGATGACGCCCATCGTCGTGAGCATCGCGTGCGTCGTCGTCGCCTGGATGGACAACGTGTGCCGCTCGCGCGACGGCAGCATCGCGTTGAGCGACGCGCCGGTCGAGCGGTTATCCGTGATCGTCCCGAACGGATCGGGGATGCCGGCGACGTAGCGGTTGAGCAGATCGCGATTATAGGTCGAATCGGTTCCGAACAGCGCGAACTGAAGACCGACCTCGCCCACGAGCGCCGTATCGGTGAGCGTGGCGAAGGTCAGATGGTTATAGCTGTAATTGTCGGGGCCGTATCCGCACGGCACCGGTCCCGTGAAGCGGTTGCAGATCAAACCAGTGTCGCCGTACGTCGAGACATACGTCGCGGTCAGCGTCTGCGCGCTGCCTAGCGGCGCGCGGATCTTCAGCAGCGTGCCGTCATTGAGCGCCGCGCCATCGTGCGTGTAATCCAAGCCGCTCGCATCGAGATAGGTCTGGCCGTTGAGCGCGCTGTAGGTGCCGCGCGATGACTCCGTCAGCGCGATGCCGATCCTGCCGGTCGTCCCCGACAGCGATAAGATGCCGGCCGCATTCCCGAACGTGCCGTACGATGCAGTCACCTTGCCTTGCCAGGTCAGCGTCGGCTCGATCGAACGGAAACCCACGGTGCCGCCGAGCGCGCCCGCGCTCGGTCCGAAGTTGGTGCTCGCGCTGCTGAACAGATCGGTGTTGATCGAGCGCAGGTCGCCCGCGACGCCGGGCGCGTTGAGCGGTATGCCATCGAGCGTGAGACCGGTCTGAGTGGGATCGTGGCCGTCAAGCGAGACCGTCACCTGCGCGTCGGAATCGCCGTTCGGATCGCTCGACACCGTCACGCCGGAGAGCTTTCCGAGCGCGTCGGTCAGCGTGTCTGAGAGCTTGCGGACCGCGCTGTTCTCGTCCACCGTGGTCGAGCTGATCACCGCGGTCGAGCGGACGGTCACCGTGCCCAACGACTTGACCGCCGGCTTGGCCAGCGCCACCGAGACGGTTATGTAGTGCCCTTCGAGCACCTCGAATTGCGCCGACGTGACGGCGTTATAGCCGGATTTTGCGACGCGTGAGCGATAGATGCCGGGCGGCACATCGGTGAACCTCACCGTGCCGTCCGGTGACGTCAGCTCGCTCGTGATGATCGGTCCGTCGAGCAGCACGCGCGCGAGCCCGAGCGGTGCATGCGTCGCTGCGTCGGTGACCGAGATGGTGATGGAGCCGGTTTCGTCAGCCCAGCCGGGCAGCGGCGCGCCCGTCGCGAAGAGCAGGCATGCGAACGCGGTCGTGGCAGCACCAAAGAGCCGCCAAGCGGCGTGCATGCGGTCCATAGAGCGATTTTACGCGTGCTTCCTTAGGACAGGTTTAGGAGCTAGGACGGGCGCGTGGTATTAACGCGCCTTTAATGGGTCCGTCTGCGGGTGCGCACGCGGCCGCTCGACTTGCCGTTTCCGCGATGCAAAGACGCGTTACCGCCCGAGCCATCGGCTAGCCGGCGATAGGCCGCGTCGTCGGCGCGCCCGTGCACGGCATGGTCCCCCAGCTGATCGGCCAGTCGCACGAGCGGGCGCAATCCCACCGCGCTCGGTCCCTTCACGAGCGCACCCGAGTCGCGATCGGCCCACGAGGTACCGGCGATGTCGAGGTGGATCCAGGGCGTGTCCCCGACGAACTCTTTCAGGAACATGGCGCCGAAAATCGTGCCCGCCTGTCGTCCGCCGCTGTTCTTCATGTCGGCGATCGGGCTCTTGATCAGTTCGGCGTACTCGGGGAACAGCGGCAGCTCCCAGTAGCGCTCGCCGTACGGCAGCGTCGCGCGATGGAACGCATCGACGAACTCGCGGTCGTTGCTCATCACGCCGGTCGATGTGTGGCCGAGCGCGACGACGACCGCACCGGTCAGCGTCGCGATGTCGACCAGATGGGTGGCGCCGAGCTTGCGCGCGTAGACGAGTCCGTCGGCAAGCACGAGACGGCCTTCGGCGTCCGTGTTGATGACTTCGATCGTCTTGCCGTTCATGGCGCGCACGACGTCGCCGGGCTTGGTCGCCTTGCCCGAAGGCATGTTCTCCGTCGCCACCACGATGCCGACCACGTTGACCTTCGGTTTGAGCCGCGCGATCGCCGCCATCGCAGCGAGCACGGTCGCGCCGCCGGCCATATCGCCCTTCATCGCGTCCATGTCCTGTGCCGGCTTGAGCGAGATGCCGCCGGTATCAAACGTGATGCCTTTGCCGACAAGCCCAAGCTTGGTCTTCGAGCTCTTGTCGCCCGTGTATTCAAGCGCGATGATCTTGGGCGGCTCGTCGCTGCCGGCGGCCACCGACAAGAACGATCCCATGCCCATTTTTTTTATCTGCGCTGTGTCGAGGACGGTGACCTTGAGCCCGAGGCCCTTGCCGAAGCCCTTCGCGATCGCGGCCAAGTGCGTCGGCGTCATGTCGTTGGCGGGCGTGTTGACCATCACGCGCGCTTCGTTGGCGCTTTCGCCAAGGATGCTGCCGCGCGCCACGCCGGCTTTGATCGCACGCTCGTCGGCGCCACGCGGCACGAGCAGCGTCACCGATGTCACGTCCGTGCGCGGCGAATCGTTCTTGGTGCGGTACGGCGCCGGATCGAAGGTCGCCATGATCGCGCCCTCGGCGAACAGCTCGCCGATCGAGCTCGGGTCGACGCCGGGGAGCTGCGGCAAGACGAACGCGAGGGACTTGACGCCGCGGCGCTGCGCGGCGCGCACGGCCGAGCCCGCAAAGCGCGCCATGGACGCCGCATTGCGATTGGCCGCGGGGCCGAGGCCGACCGCGAACACCCGCTTGGCCTTGAGCTTGGGCGCCGGCACTACGTGCAGTTCGTCCTCACGGCCCCTGATCTCGCCGCGGCGGAACATGTCTCTGAGCATGTGGCCGAGCGGCTTGTCGAGCGCTTTGACGGTGTCGGGCACATCGCCATCGGAGAAGATGGGGACGGCGACGGCGTCGGCGACGACGCGCAACGGATTCTCGGCGCGGACTTGGATCTTCATTATAAGAAGCAGAGCCTTTCGAGCGAAAAAGGTGAGTTACAACGGGCGGCTGGCGGAGCAGGTCGCGGTTCGCCGCGGGTCCGGCGCGAACCTGGAAGCGGCGCGTAGGGGGCGGCCCGGTTGCGCCGAAACGATGACGCGTGTCAGACGCATATGCGAAGGCCGGCGTGAATATCGACGCGGGCAACGACGCGGTCGCGCGTTACAGGGCGGTCCTGCCGAAGCAGCGCGATCCGCGCGTGCTCGAAGGCATCGGCGGCTTCGGCGGCTGCTTCGCCATGAGCGGCCTGCGCGATCCAGTGCTGGTCGCGTCGACCGATGGCGTCGGCACGAAGCTGCTCGTCGCCGCTGAGCTCGGGCGCTACGACACCATCGGGCGCGATCTCGTCAACCACTGCGTCAACGACATCTTATGTCTCAACGCCGGGCCTCTGTTTTTTCTCGACTACCTTGCCGTCGGCACGCTCGACCCTGCGATGGCCGCTGCGGTTGTGGGCGGCGTCGGCGCCGCATGCGCGGACAACGGCATGGCGCTGCTGGGCGGCGAGACCGCTGAGATGCCGGGGCTGTATCAACCCGGGCACTTCGATCTAGCGGGCACGATCGTCGGCGCGGTCGAGCGCGCGGACCTCATCGACGTGACGCGCGTCGCCGTCGGCGACGTCGTCGTGGGATTGCCGTCGAACGGTTTTCACACCAACGGCTACTCGCTCGTGCGCAAGGTCCTGTCGCCGACGCGCTGGCACGATCCCATCGGCGCGAGCACGATCGGCGACGCGTTGCTTGCCATCCATCCGTCGTACCTGAAAGCGGTGCGCGCCGCGCAGGCGGCCGGCGTCACGGTGCACGCGATGGCGCACATCACCGGCGGCGGATTGGTGGACAATCTCCCGCGTGCCCTGCCGTCGGGCGTCGCAGCGCGCCTGTATCCGTCGCGCTGGCGGGTGCCGCCGGTCATGGAGCTCATCGTACGCGAAGCGGCGCTCGATCGTGAGACCGCGTTGCGCACGTTCAATATGGGCATCGGTTTTTGCGCCATCATCCCCCGAGGGCAAGCAGACGCCGCGACGGGCGCGATGCCTGACGCTATCGTGATCGGAGAGATCGAGCCGCTCGGGCCGTGCGCGCCCAGCGTGATCTTCGCGTGAGCGGTTCGCCGCAATCGTACCCTACCGCGATTCTCGTCTCGGGCAACGGCACGAACTTGCAAGCAGTGCTCGACCAGGTCCGCGCAGGCACGCTGCCGCTGGACGTGCGGCTCGTCGTCTCCGACCGTGAAGACGCGTATGCGCTCGAGCGCGCTCGCGCAGCCGGCGTCGCCACGTTTGTCATCCCGTTCTCACCGGCGCTCGAGTCGCGCGCCAAGTATGCAGTTGACCTTGCTGCTGCGATCAGGCGCAGCGGCGCCCGGCTCGTGCTCCTGCTCGGTTGGATGCACGTGCTCGCTCCCGGCTTCTTGGAGGCCGGCTTTGACGGCGTGCTCAACTTGCATCCATCGTTCTTGCCCGATGACCCCTCAGCCGATCGCGTGACGCTGCCCGACGGCAGCGTGTCGCCGGTTTTTCGAGGCGCACGCGCGCTGCGCGATGCCCTCAAGGCCGGTGCTGCGATGACCGGCGCGACGCTCATCGAGATCACTCCGGCGGTCGACCGTGGTCCGGTATTAGCGCGCCGCCCGTTCGCGCTGCGCGCCGACGACACGGTTGAATCGGCGCTGGCGCGCCTGCATCCGGTCGAGCACGAAGTCGTGCGCGAGGGAGTCCTGGCGTGGTTAAGACGGAACGGTCGAATAAATTCGACGGTCGAATAAATTCGACCGCTACAGAGGTTGCTGATGGATCGTATCAGACGCACAAAGATCGTGGCCACGCTCGGCCCCGCGTGCCGCGCGCCCGGCATGGTCGACAAATTGATCGGCGCGGGCGTTGACGTCTTTCGCGTCAATCTATCGCACGCGACGCTCGCCGAGCTCGACGATTGGATCGCGCTGGTCCGCACGTCCGCCGCGGCGCGCGGACGCACGGTGGGCGTGCTCGCCGACCTCCAAGGACCAAAACTGCGCTTGGGAGATCTCGTCGACCATAAGCCGGTAGAGCTCGTGGATGGCGCGCCGGTCGAGATCACGACACGGGCGGTCGCGGGCACGAGCGCGCGCCTGTCGACGCGTTACGCCGCCCTCCCGCGCGACGTCAAGCCCGGCGATCGCATCCTGCTCGCCGACGGCGCCCTCGAATTGCGCGTCGATGCGACGGACGGCGACGTCGTCCGCTGCACGGTCATCCACGGCGGCACCATCAAAGAGCACGCAGGCATGAACCTGCCCGGCGTGGCGGTGTCGTCACCGGCGCTCACCGAGAAGGATCGCGTCGATCTCGAGCACGCGGTGCGCGCCGGGGCCGATTTCATCGCGCTCTCCTTCGTGCGCCAGCCTGCCGATCTCGTCGAAGCCAAAGCCGCGGTCGCCGCGGCCGGCGGCGACACGCCGGTGGTCGCCAAGATCGAGCGGCCTGAAGCGATCGAACATCTCGACGAGATCATCATCGAGTCGGACGCGGTCATGGTGGCGCGCGGCGACCTCGGCGTCGAGATGCTCGCCGAGCGCGTGCCCATGCTGCAGAAGCTGATCATCAAGCGCGCGGGCGCGCTCCTCAAGCCGGTCATCACCGCGACGCAGATGCTCGAGTCGATGGTGCATTCCGCGCGGCCGACGCGGGCTGAAGCCTCCGACGTCGCCAACGCCATCATCGACGGCACCGACGGCATCATGCTGTCGGAAGAGACGGCAGCGGGGGAGTTCCCGCTCGAGGCGGTCGAGACGATGGTGCGCATCGCGCTCGAGACCGAAGAGTTCTTCCCGCCGCGCGTGCGCCGCAGCCTGCGTGTCGATAGCGATTCGCACGCGATCTCGCACGCCGCATGCAGCATCACGGAGAGCATCGACGTGCGCTGCATCGCAGCGTTCACGAGCAGCGGATTCTCGGCGCGCATCGTGAGCAAGGACCGGCCGAAGGTGCCGATCTACGCCTTTGCGCCCAACGACGTCATCGGCAGGCGCCTGGCGCTGGACTGGGGCGTCATCCCGTGTCTTGCGACCTTCGCCGGAACCACCGACGAGTTGATCGCAACCGTCGAGAGCGAGCTGCTGCGTCGCGGGGCGATCTCACCCGGAGATGCCGTTGTGGTCGTCGGCGGCACGCCGATGGGCGTGCGCGGCAAGACCAACTTCTTGAAGATCGTGCGACCGGGAAGTTGACGTCGCGCTCCGTGGCGGCGCGCTGGTCTATCCGTGCCAGCCGCTGCGCACCAAGAGCACCGCGTAGACGATGAACGCCAGCAACACGATCAGCACGACGATGCCGCAGCCGGCGAGCCACAGCCCGAAATCGTGCGCGAATTCCTTGCGTTCGCCGCGCTGATACTCACCAGGCAAAATTCGGATCCGCGTGCAGTGCCGCGACAGGGACGCGTGCCGCGTCGCCGCGATAGAACGCGGCGGCGGCGATCATCGCCGCGTTGTCGGTGCAATACGCCATCGGCGGGATCAGCACGCGCATGCCGGCTGATCCGCCTTGCGAGCGCAGCTGCGCGCGCAGCCGCGAGTTAGCCGACACGCCGCCCGCCAGCGCTACCGCCTTGACGCCAAGATCAGCGGCCGCGCGCAGCGTCTTCGTACACAGCACGTCGACGACCGCCGCTTGGAAGCTGGCAGCGACATCTGCTGCTCGCTGCGAGGCGTGCTCGGGATGCGCGTCGAGATGATAGCGCACGGACGTCTTCAGACCGGAGAAGCTGAAGTCGTTCGATGATTCGGCGAGCAGGCTGCGCGGAAAATCAAAGGCCCGCGGATCGCCGCCGCGCGCAAGCTCATCGAGCAGCGGTCCGCCAGGAAAGCCAAGCCCGAGCATGCGTGCGACCTTGTCAAAGGCTTCGCCGGCCGCGTCATCGCGCGTGCGGCCGATGACGCGGTGGCTCGAGGGCGAGTCGACATAGATTAGATCAGTGTGGCCGCCCGACACGATGAGGCAGACGAACGGCGCATCCGGCGGCGTCTGGCCGGGCGCCTCCGGGTCCTCGAGATAGTTCGCGAAGAGATGGCCGTGCAGATGGTTGACCGCGTATGCGGGCAGGTCGCGCGCGAACGCGATGGCCTGTGCCGCTGCGACTCCTACGACAAGCGAACCCGCCAGACCGGGACCGCACGTCACGGCCACGCCGTCGAGCTGGTCGAACGAACGTGAAGACTTGGCCATCGCCTGCTCGATGACCGCGCCGATGACTTCTGCGTGCCGGCGGCTGGCGATCTCAGGCACGACGCCGCCATACTCGCGGTGGAACTCGTCCTGGGAGGCGAGCACATTCGCGAGCACCCTACGGCCGTCTTGGACGACGGCTGCGGCGGTGTCGTCGCACGAAGTCTCGATACCGAGCAGCACCATGGATAAGCAGATTCGACACGGATGAGCCGATACACTAGACATATGCGGCGTTTTGGCTCCGCCTCGATTCTGCTCGGTTTGGTCCTGGCTATCGCGGTGGTGCTGGCACTGACGACCCTTGCGCGCTCCGCAGGCAGCGTTGGCGTCAACAAGTCGTTCAGTCCCTCAAGCGTCTCCTTCGCCACCGATTCAACCTTGACGATCACGCTGCTCAACAGCGATCCGACGGCGTCCGTCAACGTCACAACGATCACCGATAACTTGCCGCCAGGCCTAACCGTGGACAGCACCGTCACGCCTGCGACGACGTGCGCAGGCGGCACCGTGAGCACGACGTCGGGATCGGTCACGCTGACGGCGGGCGTCATTCCGCAGGCCCCCGACCCGTTCAATCCCGGCACGTGCACGATCACGCTCTCCGTCTTCGGATCGGCCGCGCAGAACTACATCAACACTATCCCGGCGGGCGCGCTGCAGACAAGCGCCGGCACGAACGGAACCCCGGCGAGCGCGACGCTGCAGGTGACCGATCCCGGAAACGTCGGCGTGGCGATCAGCGTGGTCCCCACGGCAGTTCCCGAGACAGCGTCGCCGGTCTTCACCGTGACATTGACGAATCCGAATTCGCTTGCGCTCACCAACGTGACGATTCCCGGCACGCTGACAAGTCCATCCGGGGGCGCGACCCTGCACATCGTCAGCGTCGTAAGCACCTGCGGCGGTACGGCGACGTTTTCGAACACCTCCCCCGTGACGTTCACGGTTACCGGCGCGAACATTGCGGCAAACGGGTCGTGCACCGTGCAGGTCACGGCCAGCGTCAACGGCCAGTTCTCGAACAGCGTGCGCACGCAGCAACTCACGGTCGCGACGCAGGCCATCACCTCAGCGCAAGGCGTTTCGAACAACAGCGCCGCCTCTGCAGTCGTCACCTACTACCCGATCACGCCGACGATCACGAAGAGCTTCGCGCCGAACCCGACCGTGCCCGGCGCCACAGTCGTCTTGACGGTGACGGCGACGAACCGCGACACGGTCGCCTTGACCACTTTCGGGTTCACCGATGTGCTACCGGGCGGGCTGACGCTGGGCGCGACGCCGAATCTCGCCAACTCGTGCGGCGGGCCAGCCGGCTCCATCTCCGGCACGACCACCGTCGTGGTGGCCGGGCTGACGCTGACCGCGGCGCCGTCGCTCGGCACATCCGGACCCGCGTGTAAGATCTCGTTCAACGTGCTTGTGCCGGCCGCTCCGCCCTCGCAAACGCCGACCAATACCGTCAACGGCAGCAGCGTCACGAACGACCAGGGGCTCAAAGCCATCACCAACGCGTCGAGCACCCTCACGGTCGGGCCGACGCCGATGCCGACGCCCAGCTTCACCAAGGCTTTCAGTCCGACAAGCGTCGCGCGAGCGGTCAACTCGACGTTGAGCATCAACGTCATCAACCGCGCCAGCGATCCAGCGCTTACGAACGTCTCGATCACCGATACCCTTCCGGCAGGCCTAGTCATCGCGGCGACGCCGACGGCGAATGCGGCCTGCGGCGCACCGACGCTGGCCGGTACCGTCGGCGGCACGCTAATCACCATGATCGGTGGATCGATCGCGGCGGGGGCGCACACGTGCACGGTGAGCGTGCTGGTCACACCGACGGTCGGACAGCCATATCCGGTCACGCTGACGAACACGATTCCGATCGGCGGCATCACGGCGACATCGGTGTCCGGGCCCGTCAGCAACGCGGAGGCCGTCACTGCGACTCTTACCGTCAACCACGGACTCAGTCTGACGCACTATTACTCCTCGAGCGGTGCGACGACCGTGGGAATCGCCCCGATCAAGAACACGATCGCCGTGAGCGACCGCATCACGTCGACGGCGGGCAACGACGATCACAATCTGAGCGCGACGTTCAACCTGAACGCCTCAGGCAGCAACGTCGTGCTCGCGGCCTCCCCGAACTTCACATACAGCTGCACGCTGGGCTCAGTTCTCGCGTTCACCCCGGGGGCCGGCGGCCTTTCGTACACCGCGACGTCCGCGGATTTCATCTCGAAGGACGTCTGCACCATCATGTATTCGGTGACATCGGCCGTGGCCGGCACGTATACCGCGGGCAAATCGACGATCTCGAGCACCGAAGACAATCTGCAGAGCATCAGCGGCGTCAATAACGTCGTCTTCGTCGCGCCGTCTCAGATCAACGTCAACAAGACGTTCACACCGAACGCGATTCCCGCTGCGGGTGTTTCGCAGCTGCAGATCACGCTCTCCAATGATGCTGAGGCGGTTAATGGCCTCGTTTTCAACGAGGGTGGCGTCGCCTTGACAGACACGCTGCCGGCAGGAATGTCGATTAACAATCCCCCGGCCGCGAGCACGACGTGCCTGAACGCGACGCTCGTGGCCCCTGCTGGCGGCACGCAGATCCAGATCACCGGGGCGACCCTCCCGTCGCGCACTGCGGGCGGAGCCCTGCAGCCTTGCACGATCACGGTCAACGTCACGTCGTCGGTGCCCGGTAACCTGACGAACACGATCGCGGCGAGCTCGATCACATCGACTTCCGGTGCGACCAACCCGTTCGCCGCCAGCGCGACGCTGACGTCATCCGCCAATATCGGCTTGGCCAAGACGTTCCTCGCGGCCTCGCTGATGCCGGGCGCCACCACATGGGTAGCGCTGATCTTCACGAACGGGTCGAACGTGAGCGAGACGGTCACGACCCTGACCGACAATCTACCGGCCGGCATTGTCGTCAAAGATACGACGACGCAGCCGCCGCCGCAAACCGGCGCACCTGCCAACTGCGGGGCGACGGTGACCGGCACGCCTGGCGGTAGCTCGTTCACACTCACGAACTTCACGCTAGCGCCAGCCGCCAAGTGCGTGACCTACGTGGCCGTGACCACGTCCACGCCGACGCAGTTCGGCACCTTCACGAATACGATCCCCGCCGGTGCGGTCGCCACCTCGAGCGGCCTCACGAACCTGCAGCCGACGTCCGCGAGCATCACTGTGGCCGCGGTCTCGCTCTCCCTGGCCAAGGTCGTGCGCAATGTGACGCAGGGCGGTTCGAATGGGACCTCGGGTACCGGGCTGCCGGGCGACACACTGCTCTACACGATCACGTACACGAACACAAGTCCGTTCGCGGAACAGAACATCGCGATCAAGGATACGGTTCCCGCGAACACTACGTTCGTGAGCGCCGCATGCGGAACGCTCGGAGCAGGGCTAACAGGGTGCACACCGTCCGGTCCGACGGCGGGTGTGGTCACCTGGACGCTGACCGGAGCGCTCAATCCCGGCGCATCTGGCACCGTCACGCTGACGGTGACGGTGCAATAAGAAACGCGAGCGCGGGACTACACTCTTGCGGATTTAAGTTTTCGCGAGGACCTCGTCTCGCAGTTTGATGCCGAACCCCTCGATCGACATCATCTCCTGATCCCCCGCGCGCGAGCGCACGTTGACCGTGCCGTCGGCGACCTCGCTCTTGCCGACCACCAGCATGTAGGGCACCTTGCGCATCTGCTGGTTGCGGATCTTCTTCTGCAGGCGCTCGTTGGATCGGTCGATGTCCATGCGAAAGCCCGCAGACGACAGCGAAGCAGCCACGCGCTCGGCATACGGGATCTGATCCTCGGAGATCGGCAGCACCACCGCCTGCACGGGCGCCAGCCATGACGGGAACGCGCCCGCATAGTGCTCGATGAGCACGCCCATGAATCGCTCGAGCGAACCGCACAACGCGCGATGGATCATCACCGGCTGGTGCTCGGCGCCGTCGGCACCGACGTACGTGAGCTTGAACCGCTCGGGTAGATTGAAATCGACCTGGACCGTCGAGAGCTGCCACTCGCGCCCGATCGCGTCGCGCACCTTGACGTCCAGCTTCGGTCCGTAGAAGGCGCCGCCGCCCTCGTCGATCTCGTATTTCAACCCCGCGTGATCGCAGGCCGCTTTGATCGCGTCCGTCGCGCGCTCCCACAGCGCATCGTCGCCCAACGCATTGGGCGGCTTAGTCGACACGAATAAGCGATAGTCATCGAACTTGAACGCCTTGAGCACCGTGAGCGCGGCGTCGACCGTGTTCTCGAACTCTTCTTGCAGCTGATCCGGCGTGCAGAACAGATGCGCGTCGTCCATGGAGATCATGCGCACGCGCAAGAGCCCATGCAGCGTCCCCGAACGCTCGTAACGATACACGGTGCCGAATTCCGCCAGACGCAGCGGCAGCTCGCGATATGACCGCGGGCGCGACTTGTAGATCAGGATGTGGCCCGGGCAGTTCATCGGCTTGACGCGATAGCGCTCTTCGTCGAGCTCGAGCGGACCGAACATGCTCTCCGAAAACGACTGGAGATGGCCCGAGACCTCGAACAGCTTCTCGCGCACGGCATGCGGCGTGTAGACCGGCTCGTACCCTCGCCGGCGCAGTTCGCCGCGGATGAAGTCCTCGATGATGTCGCGGACGCGCCCGCCCGCCGGGTGCCAGAAGATCAGACCGGGGCCCGCGTCCTCCTGGATCGAGAACAGGTCGAGCTCTTTGCCAAGCCGGCGGTGATCGCGCTTCTCCGCCTCCTCGAGCTGTTTGAGATAGGCATCGAGTTCCGCCTGGGTCGGGAACGCCGTGCCGTAGATGCGCTGCAGCATCGGGTTCTTCTCGTCGCCGCGCCAATACGCACCGGCGAGCGAAAGCAGCTTCACCGCTCCCACCTGCGAGCTGCGCTCGACGTGGCCGCCGCGGCAGAGGTCGGTGAAGTCGCCGATCGTGTACATCGAGAGCGGTTCGTCCGGCGGGATACCGGCGAGGATATCGAGCTTGAACGGCTGATCGAGCTTCTTATAGTAGGCGTCCGCGTCGGCCCGCGAGATAGGTTTGCCCGTCATGGCGACGTCGCGCACGATCAGCTCGCACATGCGCTCTTCGATGCGCGGCAGATCCTCGGGGACGAACGGCGTGCTCTTGAGGAAATCGTAATAAAAGCCGTTTTCGATGGCCGGCCCGATCGCCAACTTGACGTCGGGGCCGTACAGATCGACGACCGCGTGGGCCAGCAGATGCGCAGCGGTATGGCGCATGTGCGCCAGGTCACGTTCTGAGTCGTGTGTGGTCATTGCGGGACGTTTCTTAGAAATCTGAGCCAGCACCTAGCGTCGCCGTAAGGGCAAAGTCGCTCTCAGGAAAGCGTAACATCTACGGCGTTTCCGCGTTTTCGTGCGCCTTTACCGATATATTATCAAGCGGCCACCGTTACAGAACGTTTGTAGCTCGGGTCACATAGACGTGCGGTAGCCCATCTGGGGGACGAGGAAACCTATGCTTTTACTAGCTCGGAGTGTTTTCGTATGCCTGGCGGCGGTCGCGCTGTCAGCCACTGCCGCCTTTGCGCGGCCAGACGTCACGTTGCATCTGAGCGGTGCGACCGTGGTCAAGACCGCGGACGGTGAGAAGCTCATACCGCTCGATCCGAACGTAAAACTCAAGACCGGCGAGGTCGTCCGCTGGACGATCGTCGGCACCAACAAAGGCTCTGATCCGGCGTTGCACTTCGCGCCGTCGGATAAGATACCCGCGGGCACCGCGTACATCGCGGGGTCCGCGAGCACCGTAGCCGGCCGGCCCGAGTTTTCGCTCGACGAGGGCAAGACGTGGTCGTCCAAACCAATGGTCACGGTTTCGTCCCCGGCCGGCCCGGTTCAAAAGCCAGCCGATCCCGCAACGTTCACAAACATCCGATGGATCGCCGACAAGCCGCTCGTGCCGAAAGGCAGCGCGCGGTTCACGTATGAGGTCCGGGTGAAGTGATCACTTGTAACCACGCGTTCGCCGAACGCGTCATGGGCGAGCGCGCTCGCCACAGCGCGCTTTCAAGGAGCAATAGAGCACACATGATCCATCGCAAACTCGAGTCACTCGTACGTCCGGCGGCTGCACTGGCCGCTGCGGCATTTGTCTGTTGCGTGCTGGCGCTTTCCGGCCAGCCCGCGGCCGCAGCGACGGCAGCCGGCACTTTGATCTCCAACACCGCGTCGGCGACCTACACCGACACGAACGGCGTCAACTATACGACGCAGTCGAACACGGTCGTGGTCGAGGTGCAAAACGCTCCTTCGCTCACGGTGACCACCAACAACGGCGCAGCGCCCGGCACCGGCCAAGGCGTGCCCAACTCGTGTCTCGCGGACGTCTATACGCTCACGAACACCGGTAACGGATCCGGCCACTTCCAACTGCCGACCATTTCACCGCCGTTCTCGGGCAGCGACGCCGGCTTCGTCACCAGCACCACGTACTCGCTCTCGATCAATGGCGGCGCTACGACCACCGGCTTGACGCTCGCAGCGCTCAACGCGGCGTTAGCGGTGAGCCCCTCGGGTCTCATCGCTCCCGGCGGCAATGTCGTCATCACGATCAACTACTGCATCGGCGCGGCGACCGTGCCGGGCACGATCACCTCGACCCTAACCGCCAACATCATCTACAAAGCGGCGGACCAGATCAACCCAGGCGGCTTGGTCGACACGACGTCTGCCAACGTGACGAACACGTACAACGACAGCATCGTCGGCGACGCGCGCCTCGATCTGCAGAAGACGGTCGCGATCACCGGCACGGCGGGTGCCCCGATCGTCAACTACACGGTCAAGGCCGCCAACGGCGGCGCCTCGGCGGCCCGTTCGCTGACCAGCGTCGAAGGGATCGGCTCGGGCGCACCCTTCACGACGCCAGGCGTGCTCGCGGTGGCGGACAAGATCCCGACGTTCGCTGCCACCACGCTGACGCTCAACGGTTCGCCGGCGATCGTCACCACGGTGGCCAACGGATTCGTCTCGGGTGCTGTCGCGACGATCGTCTATTCGACCGATGCGACCGGCGCGACGAGCTGGTCCACGTCCGCGGTCAACGCCAAGTGGATCGGCGTTTACGTGACCAACGGCGCAGCTTATTCGCCGGTGGTCAATACGAACGGCACTTCGGCGGCGGGCAACGTGCCCAACCCGGCGATCACGCTCACTTTCGCGGTAAACGGACCAACCGGACCGGGCTCGGGCAACCCCAACGCGGTCTGCAACATCGCCAACAGCGTCGTCGGCGGCAACGCCAACAACGCAAACCCGTCGCAGCTGATCGGTCCGACCATCACCACGCTGGTCAACGACGGGTCGGCAGGCGCCCCTACGGCCATCAACAACGCGATCAACAACATCACCAGCCTGGCGAATCCCAGCGGCGCGTCGCAGCTCGTCTGCGTCGCGATGCCGGCTAACCGCGCTGTGCTCAACGGACCGCGGACGGCGCCCGGCGCCACCGGCAGCTACGACGGCGTGGTAGCGGTCAGCAACAACAACGACTTCACGGACGTCGGTTTCGTGCAGGCCGGGTTCACGATTGTGAACAGCGGCACGGTGCCGGGCACGCCGAACGGCAACAACTTCACAGCCGCCGTCACCGGCATCAACGTCTCAAGCGACATCCAGAACAGCGGCAACGTCGACGACACCTACAACATCGTGGCGACGGCTCCGGCCGGCTTCACGGTGCAGCTGTTCCAAGACAACGGTGCAGGCGCGCCGAGCGCCACGCCGCTGGGCGGCGCGACCGCCGGTGCGACGTCGACCGCGTCGGCCGTGCCCGTGTCGTCGGGCACGACCCTGCACTACTGGGCGGTGTACGCATCGCCGAGCGGCACGCAGTCGCTCAAGCGCTACGACGGCAACACCATAGCTACGAGTACCGCGGATGCCACGGTGCACAACCAGACGCATCACGAGCTGTACTCCAGCTTTGTCGTGCTCACGAAGTCGGTCGTCATCGTGACGAACTGTTCGGGCGTCGTGCCGGCCAACGGCGTGTGCCCCGGCGGTACGCTCACGTACACGGTCGACTACCGCACGATCGTCGCCAACCCGGGCGCAGGCAACACCGAGCCCGTGGCTGCGATCTTGCTGTCGGCCGCCGGATCGTGTCTCGTCGCTGAAGACGGCACGCTCGCTCCCAACAATTGGGCCACGTTCACGAACGGCCTGAACGGCGCGGTCGCCGACTCGAACGCGTGGGGCACCGTGTTCACGTACACACCTGGTCCTGGTCCGGCGGGTGCCACGAAGTTCACGGCCCAGCTGGGCGGCGCGACCGGCGTCCTGTCACCGATCGGAACGTCTCAAGGCACACTCACCTTCGCAGTTACTGTGAAGTAGCGGAAGGCGATAGGGGATCCTAGGTGATCCGTTGGTTGATCCCGGCGCTAGCGGCGGCTAGCGTCGGCGTTGCCGCTCTTGCGGCTTCGCCGGCGCTGGCCGTCACGCCAGCCGGGACTCTGATCAGCAACACCGCATCCGCGACGTATTCGGACTCGGCCGGCACCTCATACGCCACCGACTCCAACACGGTTGTGGCGCAGGTGCAGGCGGTCGCTTCGCTGACGGTCACGCCGAAAGAAGCGGTGGTCAATCCGGCGCTCGACGCGTACGCGGTCGGGACGCCGGTAACGCGCCGCTTCATCATCACCAACACCAGCAATCTCACCGACGCCTATACGATCCAATCCGCGACGACCAGCGCCGGCACGATCACCGGAATCAATTTCGTCGTGCCGCCCGGCGGCCCGACGATTCCCGTCACCATCGGCAGTACGGTATCGCCTAACGTCATACCCGGTGGCACGATGTTCGTGGACGTCACGGTGAACACTACGGGCATCGCGGTCGGCGCGTCGTGGTTCATCAGCATCAAAGCGCAGACGACGGTGACCGGAACCGCCAACGGGCTGCAGTCGGATACCGGACAGCGCTGGGCGATCGCGGTTCCCGGCCCCAATCTCAGCACGATCAAGAAGCTGGTCCAAGGCCAGCCCTCCACGCAAACCGCGCCGGGCAGCACGGTCAACTTCACGATATCATTTACCAACACCGGGGGATTGCCGGCCAATAACGTCGTCGTCACCGACGTCGTCCCCAACGGCTTGCATCCGATCCTGAGCTCGGTGCTGATCAACGGCGTAGCTGCAGGCGGACAGGCCACGCTCGTCGGCCAGACACTCACGGTGACCATTCCGACGGTCGCCGCGGCGCAAGCCATCACCATCTCATTCAACGCGACCGTGGACTCGTCCACACCGCTGGGCACGACCTACGTCAACACCGCACAGGTGAGCGCGACTGGAGTCGCGCCGGTCACCTCAGCGCCTGCGAGCGTGTTCGTCGGCATCGCGAACATCGTCTACGACGGTTACGGCGGTGCGAGCCACCCGATCGGCGGCGCCTCGCTCACGATCACTCACCCCGGCGCGAGCACGGCTGTGACCCTGACAGGCACGGGCGTGGCGCCCAACGCGGGCAACGCCAACCCGTACACCACCGATCCCACCGGCGCGTATTCATTCGGATTCGGCAGCGGTCAGTTCGGCAGTGCCAGCGGCGCGGCACATTACAACTTGCTGGTCACGGCGCCGGGATATCTCAATCGTAAGATCGACCTGATGCTCCAGGCTGACCCGACGGGCACGCTATACACCGCGACGGTAACCGCGCTCGACGGACAACTGCTCGCGGCGGCAGGCGGTTTTACGCTCACCGCCGGGCCGGTGAAGCTGAATGACGTCTTCAACGTGCTTGGCAATATTCCGATGTTCACGGCGCATCCGATCGCGATCACCAAGACGGTCGATCAACAAGCGGTCGTGACCGGCGATCGCCTGATCTTCTCGGTGGTGTTCACCAACGCGTCCCTGGCGACGTTGACCAACGTGACGCTGGTCGACACGCTGCCGCCGGGCATCGCGTACGGTCCCGGCACTGCGCGGGTCGACGGCGTGCCGCAGGAGCCGCAGGTCAACGGCCGTGTGTTGACCTGGACCTTCGGAACCATGGCGCCCTCAGCGACGCACACGATCGTGTATGGCGCGGTCGTGCTGCCGCAAGCAACGATTAATACAACGTTGACCAACGTCGCGGCGGTGACCGCGTCAGCGGCCGGCGCGCCGTTGAGCGCCAGCGCGGAAGCATCGGTCGCGATCTTAGGCGGCGGCGCGTTCTCGTTCACCATTCCGATCACGGGCCGGGTGTTCGTCGACATGACGGGCATCGGAACGTTCGCGCCCGGCGACAAAGGCGTCCAGGGCGTGCGGCTCTATCTCGAGGACGGGCAGTATGTCGTCACGGACGCCGACGGGCGCTACTCGTTCCCCTCCACGCGACCGGGCATGCACGTGATCAGGCTCGATCCGACGACGCTGCCCGCCGGCGTGCGTTTATATCCCGATCCGCGCGACTACGAGAGCCCGCATAGCGGCATCCGGCTGGTGCACGGCATTCTCGACACGGGCCTGCTGCAAGACATCAACTTCGCCGTGCAGGTGGCTAAGTGATGAAGCGCTTCATCGCGGGTGCACTCGCGCTGTGCGCGCTATGGGCCGCGCCCGCATGGGCCGCACCGCCGACGAACGCCGACCTCACCAACATCACGTACACCGCGACGTCGAATCTCAACGCCGAGCTGCTCGTGCCCGCCGATAAGAGCGCGTCGACGACGACCGCTGCCAAGATACTCGTCTCGACGGTCGCGGGTGCCGGCGTCGAGCTGCGCGTCAACGGCCATGTGATCTCGACCAAGCAGATCGGCATGCGTTCGATCAACAAGAAGACCGGCGAGACGCGCTACGAGTACTACGGCGTCGTGCTCGACGCAGGCCCCAACGTCGTCGAAGTCACGCCGGTCGGAGCCGACGATGCGCGCGGGCCTACGACGCGCTACACGCTGTACGGCCCGGGCAAGCCGGCGCACTTCACGACATCGCTCGATCGCACGCTGCGCGCCGATGGCGGCAACACGGTGACGACGCTGAGCATCGGGGCCACCGACCGGTGGAACAACCCGGCCATGCCCGGCGCGATCATCAAGGTCAACGTCGTGTCCGGCGACATGCGCTTCTTGGTCGCCAGCGCGTCCGCGCCCGGCCAGCCGCCGCACTACCATCAGGCCGGCGCGGTCGAGATCCCCATCGCTCCCGGCGGCCTGGAGCAGATCCAACTGGTATCAGGGCTGCTGCCAGGCGAAGTGATCGTCCAGATCATCTCCGCTGACGCGGTGAAGATCGAGCGCTTCTACGTCGAGCCGAATCTTCGCAAGCCGTTCGTCACCGGACTGGTCACGGTCGGCGCGGGTCCCGTGCCGGGCTTTGCGGGCATGCCCGCCGACATCCCGGACGGCCAGCAGACGCGCCAAGGCCGCATCGCGATCTTCGGCACGGGCGTCGTGAATCATGACATCCTCGCGACGATCGCGTACGACACCGCCAACGTGCTGCAGCAGAACCTGCTGGGTCCGTTTGTCGTCGATCCGAACGACCGGCCGTTCCAGACCTACGGTGACACCAGCTATCAGAACGATGACGCGCTGTCGCGCGATCATCTCTACGCCCGCTTCGACCGCAACCAGAGCAGCTTCGTATGGGGCGAGTTCCGGCCCGATACCGGTTCGCCCGATCCCGATGGCGCGTTCCATCTGCTCGTCGACGGCGCGAAACTGGAGCTTGGGACCGACCGCACGCGCGTGGTGGCGTTCACCGCACGAAACGATTTCGCGTACGCGCGCGCGCAGTTCAATCCGACCGGGCTTTCACTGGGCGGCCAGATCCTGCATCCCGACATCGTCGTCGGCTCGGACGTCGTCACCTTGGTCGTGCTCGATCGGCGCACCGGCGGGGTATTGAGCCAGACCACGCTGGTGAACAACATCGACTACACGCTGGACTATACGACCGGCCTGCTGCGTTTCATCAACATCCCACTGCCGTATGACGATCACTTCAATCCGCAGGTGGTGCAAGTGCAGTACGAGTATGGCGGTTCGGGCGTGACCTCCGAGACGACCGGCGGACGCGCCAGCGTGCTGCTCGACGGCAAGGGCACGCTGCGCCTGAACGTCGGCTACGTCAACGACTCGACCGGCATCGCGAACTTCACGCTGTTCGAGCAGAGCCTGCAGGGCAGCATGCACGGCGGCGGCTGGAGCATCGCGCACACCGCTTCCAACGGCCCCGCGATCGGCACGTCGCTCGGCCCCAGCCAAGCCGGGTCGTCGGTGCACGCGACGTTCAGCCAGATCTCCGCGAACAACCGCGTGTCCTTTGACTTCAGCACGGCGAGCGCCGGATTCGAAAACCCCTTCGGCGGTTTCGCGACACCGGGCTTGACGAACTATAATCTCGAGGCCAAGCACCTCTTCGATCCCAATAGCGACCTGACGCTGGACTTCAATCTCCAGCACAACACCAGTTCGTCGGGCAATGAGAACCAGTCTCAGGCCTCTGCCATCTACCACCACGTGTGGGCCGATCGCTTCACCGCCAAGGTCGGCATCCAGACGAACATCGCGTCTGGCGTGACCGATCCGCTGTCGGGCGAAGCCGTGACCGGCTCGAACGCGCAAGCGGTCCTCGGCGTCGGCTACCGGTTCTCGAAGCGCTTGTCACTGGGCGTCGAAGACATCGCCGACATCGGCGGCGGCACCTCCACGCCGAGCGAGCCCGCGCAAGCCTTAGCGCAGCTCACCTATAGCGCGCCTAACAACACGAAGTTCTTCGTGCGCGAGCGCTGGAGCTCGCAGCCGACCGAAAGCTTTGCGACCGCGTCCGCGCCGTTCACCACGGCATCGGAGTCGACGCAATCCTTCTCGGTGGGCTTCGCGCGCGACATGAGCTCGGCCACGTCGGTCGACAGCGAGTGGGGTGTCGACCATACGAATAACGGTCCCGACATCTATTCCGCGTTCGGTGTCAAAGAAAAATTCACGCTCGCCAAGAACCTGACCGGCGATGCCTTCGCGCAGGACGGCAACGCGGTCGGCGGCGGGATGGCCGGGTTCTTCATCTACGGCGTCAATGCGTCGTATTCGAACACACATAACTTCAGCGCCGCGGTGTCGTGGCAGAACCGGACCGGATCGCAGCCGGGCAGCAGCCTTACCGCCGGTTTCGCCGGTCCGCTCGGAGCGAATTTCGCGGTCCAAAGCACGGTCCAGAACTCGTACACGCCGGGCGCGTACGACGACCAGGACCGCGTCGGCTTCGCATGGCGTCCCTCGAACAACGATCGCGGCGCGACGCTGGTCGAATGGGATCACCGCATCGGCAATATCTCGACCTTGAGCGAGCAGACCGACGTCGTCATGTTCCAACAGGTCTACCGCCCGACGCAGTCGCTCGAGCTAGCGGGCCGCTACGATTATAAGATCGACGGTGGCGCGTACTATCTCCCGCACACCTCGCTGTTCGGTTTGCGCGCGGACGAACGCATTGGGTCGCGCTACGACCTCGGCGTGGAGACGCAGCTCGTCGAACCCGCCGGCATCCCGGCCGCGAAGTCGACCGATTTCGCGGTCGAGAACGGATATCGCATCGGCGGCCAGGCGCGCTTCGCGGTCGGCTACAACTTCTCTGGCTCGGCCGATCCGACGTTGACCGGCGCGCCGGTGCGCCGCGGCGTCTACGTCACGCTGACGTCGATCGTCGATCGGTTCTTCGGGTGGGGCCGCTGAGGACACTGAAGCGCGCGATCGCCCTTCTCTTCGGCGGCGCCGTCGCGCTATGCGCCTTGACCGCGTCCGCAGCCGTCAATGGACCAGGCCCGCCGGTGAGCGTCTACGAGACGACCTTCAACGGCACGGCCGCCGGTCCGACCGGATCAGACCCTGCGCATTTCAACACCACGGTCTGGGGCTCGACGGCCCCGCCCGCGGGGTCACTGCTGGCCAACACCTCGACCTACAACGGCGCGCTGATCAACCAGCTCACCGCCGGCAACCAGTTCGCCGGCACGCAATTGTGGACGTGCACGGCCGCGCTGTTTACGTTCTGCACCGGCACCCAAGCGGTCGGCTCGACGGTCGGCAACAACACGCAGGTCTTCGAGTTCGCCATCGTGCAGTCGTGGCCGTTCTACGTCGACTCCGGCGCGTCGTCCAACGTCAACCCGGGTGCCTTCACCGGCGAGACGACCAGCGACGACGGTTCGTGGCTCGTCGTCGGGCCGACCGCACTCACGTACGCCCAGCCCGCTAACTTCAGAGGCGTGACGGGTCTGACCGCCGGCACGGCGATGGTCGAAAATTCCGCTGACCAAGCGCCGACGAGTAAGACCGGAACGTTCACGGTCGCGAGACAGGCCGGCTGCGGCGACAACCTCTATTGGTTCACCATGGAATACGACGAGGCTGAGGGCGGCGACGCGCAGATCGAGTACTCGTGGCAGCCGCCCGGGGCGGGCGCGCTCGGCCGCGTGACCCAAGGCGTGGTCTACGGACAAGTGCGTTATTTGGGCACGGGCACCGCGGGCGAATCAGTACAAGTAACCGATCCCAATGGCGGCACGCATACGTTGACCACCGATGCCAGCGGCTGCTACGGCTACAACTACGCCGCGTTCAACGGCACGCAGGCCATCGCCATCACCGCCACCGAGTCGGTACACGGCAGCGGCTCAGCAGCGTCGACGGTGAACCTGCCGATCGGCGGCGCGATCCGTCAAGATTTCGATTTCCCGCCGCCCAACGTCCAGCTCATCAAGCGCATCACGCAGGTCAAGACGCTGGGCCCGACGCCCGGCCCGACGACCACGCCGCAGACGATCACACCGACGCCGGACCCGGGCAGCTTGGCCGGCGTCAACGGCACGGCTAACTACTCGACCGGATTTTTTCCCAAGGACGTGGTGACGTACACGATCTACTTCCGCAACATCGGCGGGTTCCCGGCTCAAGGCGCGGGCGGCCTCGGGCCGACGTTCAGCGATGTGCTGGCCAATCCGCTCGTCTACGTCGCTTCGTCGCAGACGTTCACGTGTTGCGCGAGCCCGGTGGTGACCATCACTGCCACGTTCACACAAGCCGGCCAAACGCTCAAATGGGCGATGGCCGCGCCGCTGCCCACGCCGAATCCGGCCGGCACCGCGGGGCCGATCCAAGGCAACGCAAGCTACCAGGTGACGGTTCCGTAAGAGCTCGCGCTTAAGGCCCGACGATGGAGGAGCGCGAGAAAACGCCGACCCAGGACGGCTCGGTGGTCGGCTGTTGCGATCTGCTCACCACGTAAAGATCGCCGTCTGAAACGCCCGAGGCTACGCCCGCGACGTACGCGCCAAGATTCGCGTCGGTGCCCGCGATCAGCCGGACGGGCGCCGCATTCCCGTTCGCATTGGGCGCGTACACGGTGATGCTGCTGCTGCCGAAGTTCGTCACGTAGATGTAGCCGGCGGCGTCCACTGCGACGCCTTGTGGCACGTCCAAATCGGTCTTATCGCCGGTGATCGTGCGTTCGGGCGTGGCGTTGCCATTCGCTCCCGGCGCGAAGATGATGATGCTGTCGATGCCCATATTCACCCGGCCGCTGTTGACGACGAACACGTCGCCGTGCGGTCCGATCGCCAGCCCGAGCGGCGTGTCGAGCGTGGTGCGCGAGCCGGTGATCGCCCGTACGGGCGTCGCATCGGCAGAAGCGCCCGGCTTGTACACGGTGATGGAGTTCGGCGCGTTGACCATCGCGCCGTAATTCGAGACGTAGACGAAACCGCGCACGTCGAACGCCACGGCCTTGGGCGTGACGATGCCGTTGGTGATGTAGCGCAGCGGAGCGACGTCGCCTTTCGCGCCCGCGGCGAAGACCAGCACGCGATCCTGCCCGAGGATGCTGCTGCCGGCGCCGCTCACGCCGGCGTTGGCCACATAAAGGATGCCTGCGGCATCGACCGCCAGGCCGCCGGGCCGCGTCAAGCCCGTTCGCCCGCCGGAGATCACGCGCGCCGGGGCCGCGTCGCCGTTCGTGCCGGGGCCATACACCGTGACGCTATCTTGTTTGGCTGCCAGATCACCGTCGTTGGAGACATACACCGCACCGGACGCATCGACGGCCACACCGCTGGGCCACAAGAGTCCAGTGGTCGCGCCTTTGATCGTGCGGACAGGCACGACGACCTGATCGCTCACATCGGCGGCGGTCGCCGGCAGGTGCGCATCGAGCGCGACAGCGCCCGCCGAGCAGGCAGCCGCGAACGCGAAGAGCATAGCGCGCCGGCGCGTAGCTGCTCGTCTCATCGGGTCGTCGGTTCGGGGTCGCTGCCTGAAAGCCCCGCGAGGATCTCGTCGCTTGCCGGGAAGCCTCGCTTGTAGAACGCGATACGTCCATCTGGAGCGATGCCGACCACCGTGCGGTCGATGTACCGAAACGGACCGAAATGCTTCACCGCGTCGTATGCCGTCGAGACCCGCAGATCCCGGTCGCTCAGCAGGCGCGCCGTGAATCCGTGACGCCGCCGAAAGGCGCGGTGGGATTGCACGCTCGCGCCGTTGACCCCGAACACCTCAACGCCGGCTGCGGCGTATTTGTCCGCGTCGCCGCGCACGGCGGCGAGCTGGAAGTATCAGCCGAGCGTGTGGTCCAACACGTAGAAGATCAAGACTGCGCGGCTGCGCGCGAGGACGTCCGCCAGTGCGACGGGGACGCCATCCTGGTCTGCCAGCGTGAAGTCAGGCGCCTGCCGGCCGACCATGGACGCGCGCTACGCGCGCGCCGCTACCCGCTTTTTCGCGTGGCCGTTCGAAGCGCTCTTGCTCTTGCCGTTGGCGGCGACCGGCCGTTTCTTGGAACTTTGCTTAAGGCTCTCTTGGAGCACGTCCATGAGATTGACGACGTCGGTCGCGGGCTTGGGCTTCGCGGTGACTTTGGCGCGCGTCGGTTTGCCCTTGGAGCGGGCTTCGATCATCGCCATCATCGCGTCGCGATAGCGGTCGCGATACTCTTCGGGTTGGAACTTGCCTGCCATTGTGTCGATCAGCAGTTTGGCCGCCTTCATCTCGCCGGCCGGCACTTTTTCTTTCGCCGGCGGGAAATCGAAGTCGCCGGCGTCGACGATCTCGTCAGGATAGTGCATCAGCTCGAGCACGAGCGCATTGCCGTTGGGCTTGAGCGCGCACAGATATTCCTTGGTGCGGATGACGACGCGCGCGATGCCGACCTTGCCCGCGCTGGCCAGCGCATCGCGCAGCAGCGCGTACGCGTGGCGGCCTTTCTTCTCGGGCTCGAGATAGTACGGCTTGTCGAACAGGATGGGATTGATCTCGGCCAGGTCCACGAACTCGGTGATGTCGATCGATTGCGTGGCCTCGATGCTGACGCTCTTGATGTCCTCATCCGAGATGATGACGTAGTCGCCGTCGCCGACTTCGTAGCCCTTGACGATGTCGTTCCACTCGACTTTCTTGCCGTCGATGGCGCAGACGCGCTGGAAGTTGATGCGTCCTTTGTCTTTCTTGTGGAGCATGTTGAAGTGGATCTCGTTCTCTCGGACAGCCGTGAATAGCCGGACGGGAATCGTCACCAGTCCGAAGTTGATCGAGCCATTCCAGATCGCGTGTGCCATGGCGCTAATGTCCCCTCTCTTCTACTATACTTCCCATCGGCACCGAACGTGTGCTCCATCACAGCCCCTGAAGGAATCGAACATAGCGTCGACAAACATATGTTCGATATACCCTTGTCTTCGCTCGCGCTCACAGACCGGGGGTAGGGGAACATGCATAAGAAGCAACTCGCGGAGCAGTTCTGCAGCAGATTGTGGGATTCGTTCTTCACCTCGCTGCGCGGCACCGAATTGCTCACGCCGTGCGAAAAACGGGTGCTCGAGAAGCTGTGGCTTCTCGGGACGATCAAGACCTCGACCTGCGATGCTTATCCAGGGCATGCGGAATTCGCGCGCTCGCTGCGCGTGTCCGAGCATCGCGTCAAGCTCGCGCTCAAGAAGCTTGAGATGAAGGGCTTCATCAAGAGCGTGCGCCGGGTCAGGTCGTTCGCATACCTGCTGAACCCGCTGCTCTTGGAGGCGGCGTACGACCGCACCAAGCGCGACTATCCGGATCTGCTCGCCTCGTAGCTCGACGACGCGCTTGTGGACGTCATCACACCGTTTCGGCTCGACGAACGCGTCGCGCTCGTCACCGGAGCATCCAGCGGTCTAGGGGCGCGCTTTTGTCGCGTGCTCGACGCAGCGGGCGCGAAGGTCGTGCTGGCGGCGCGCCGCGTCGAGCGGCTAAAGGCCCTCGCCGCGCAGCTGCGCGATGCCTTGCCCGTCGCCTGCGATGTCACCGACGAAGCCGATGTGACGCGCCTCGTCGCCGCGGCGATAGCCAAGTACGGCCGGATCGACGTGCTCGTCAACGCTGCCGGCGATGCCGATCCTTATCGCGCAGAAGAAGAACCGCTTCAGTCCTTTGCCGACATCGTCGCGCTCAACCTGACCGCGGCGTTCTCCGTCTCGCAGCACGTGGCGCGGCACATGCTCGAACGCGGCAGCGGCAGCATCATCAACATCGCCTCGGTGCTCGGTGTCGTCGGCGGCGGCATCCACCCCACGCCGGGCTATGCCGCCAGCAAAGGCGGCCTCGTCAACCTCACGCGCGAGCTGGCGATCGAGTGGTCGGGCCGCGGCGTGCGCGTCAATGCGATCGCGCCGGCATATTTCGAGAGCGAGATGACGTCCGAGATCTTCGCCAGCAAGAAAGCGCTCGACGTCATCGCGCGCATGACCCCGATGCACCGCCCGGGACTGGCGCACGAGCTTGACGGTCCGCTGCTGTTCCTTGCAAGCGCCGCCTCGAGCTATGTGACCGGACACGTGCTCGCGGTCGACGGCGGCCTGCTCGCGACCTAGGGCGAGATGGCCAAAGACCGGCCTATGCTTGGCGGATCGCCACCAGCGCGAGTGCGATGGTGACGACGTCTTCGCCTAACGCGACCGCGATGTCGGGCAACCTGGCCGAATGGGTCAAAAGCCGGCGCAGCCCGTAGCCGCCGTACGCGCCGATCAGCGCGCCGACGACGCCTGCGCCGGCCGCGAGCCACGGCGCGATGTCCGCGCGTGTCAGGAAATAGGCAGACGCCCCTCCGGCCAGACATCGGAAGAAAAGCGGCAGCGGGCTCGTGCGCGCCGGTGCCTTTGGCAGCTTGTCGCCCACTAACTCGACGAGCACCAGCACCGCGAACAGGATCCACAACGACGAGTTGCGCGCGTATGCCACCGCCGTCGGTGCGATCATCGTGCGCAGCCCTGCGACGATGCCGATGAGCAGTGCGTAGCCCAGTGCCACGGCCGTGCCATTATCCATTCAGTTGAGCGGTCCTCGGCCGCCGAATCGTCGAAGGTCTGTCGCGAGCCTTTCAGAGGCAATCACATACCACGAGGAGGACCCAATGCACCGCATGCTCATCGCGATGTTCACCGCCGGCGCGCTCATCTGCGCGCTGGTCCCCGCTCGTGCCGATTCCGGCGCGGCGCGCACGCTACATTTCTCGACCGCCATGGTGCCGACCCTCGGCGATCAAGCCGAACGCGACGGCGACATGACCATCACCGTCGCGCCTGATGGCGGCATCAGCGGCACGTACAAAGGCACTGCACCCAAGACCGACTCGCTGTACGGGAAGACCGTACCGGTGACGGGCACGCTGAGCGGCACGCGGGTCCACCTCGAGATCGGTCAGAACGGCGAACTCCACATCGACGGATCGCTCGATCAGAACGGCATCGTCGCGACCGGCTCGGTCGGGAACCAGCAGCTCTACGACTTCGTCGGCGCGCCGGCATCGGGCTGAGGCGCGAGCTGGAGATACTGGTGAAGGAACGCGATGGACATGCTTCCTTCACCGACTCCGGCAGCGACGCGCTTCACCGAACCCGATCTGACGTCGCCGATCGCGAAGATGCCGGGCACGCTCGTCTCCAAGAGATAGGGATCGCGCGTGGCGGACTTCCAGTTATCCGTTTGCGCGGCGCCGGTACCCGTGATCACGAAACCGCGCTTGTCGCGCGCGATCTCGGGCGGCAGCCATGCGGTGTCGGTCTCGGCGCCGATGAACACGAACAGCGCGCTGGTCTCACGCCGCGTAATGAGACCCGTTTCATCGTTCTTGACATCGATCGCTTCGAGGTGCTCGTCGCCGTAGCCGGCGACGACTCCGCTGCGTAGCTCGACGCGCACGTTCGCCTTGGCTTTCAACTGCTCGATCAGGTAGTAGGACATGCTGTTGGCGAGCGAGTCGCTGCGGCACAGGATCGTCACCTGCCGGGCATGGGTGGCGAAGAACAGCGCCGCCTGGCCGGCCGAGTTGCCCGCGCCGACCAGATACACGTCTTGGCCCTGGATCAACGGGGCTTCGCTGCGCGATGCTCCATAGTAGACGCCTCTGCCGACGAGACGCTCGAGCGATTCGATCTCAAGCCGCCGCCACGTCACGCCAAGCGCGAGAATGATCGCCCGGGTCTGCAGCACCTCATCGCCGTCCAGGGTGACGGTCATGCGGTTTGCGTCGATGCTCTTGACGCAGCGCGTGACCACGATCTCCGCGCCCAAGCGTCTGGCTTGGCGCAACGCGCGAGCGGCCAGCTCGTCTCCGGAGACGCCGACGGGGAACCCGAGATAGTTCTCGATACGCGAGGACGTGCCGGCCTGTCCGCCAGGCGACTCGCGCTCGATGAGCACGGTGTTCAGGCCCTCAGATGCGCCGTAGACCGCCGCCGCGAGACCGCCTGGGCCGCCTCCCACGATCACGACGTCGTACGCGGATTTCGACGGATGAATTGCAAGCCCAAGCGTCGTGCCGATGTCGCGCGGTGTGGGATTGACCGCCACCGTCCCGTCTTGGAACCGCACGACCGGATATTGCGGTGAGGGCAAGCCGTCGAGTTTGAGGTCGTCGACGATGGGATCATCCGGCGTCAGCCACTCGTATGACACCTGATTGCGCTGCAGAAAGTCGCGGATGGCATGCGTCGGCGGATCCCAGCGCGGGCCGATGATCAGCAATTCGGGCGGCGTCGGCGATGCGGCGATCTCTTGCAGGCCCTGCACGCGGTCGAGCGCCGACGTGCCGACCTTGGCGGAGATCTCGGGGGCAGCGGCGGCGAGCGTGTGGTAGGCGTTGACTTCCAGCCGCGTGACGCGCGACGGCTCGAGCGCGCGCAACCCCGCGACGAACGGCGTGTTGAACACCATCGGCACTTCGCCGAACATGTCGCCGGAATTGCGGATGCCGATGACGCGCTCGACGCCGTCGATAAGTTTGATGACTTCGAGTTTGCCTTCGATGGTGATGATGAGAGCGCGCGATTCACCTTCGTGCACCGCGTATTCGCCGGGAGCGACTTCGATGTCGGCGACCGTGCGTTTGAGATATTCGAGCTCTTTATCACCGAGCGTCGAGAAAAGCGGAACCGCTTTGAGCTCTTGCGTCGTGATCATGACGAGCACATGTTGGCGCAGGAGAAGTTCGAACCTTTCGCAAATTTTGTCTACCAGTTCTGCACCATGTACGATGGATGCATGAACACGTTTGAGAAGGGGTAAAGAATGGCAAAACGCCGAAGAGTTGCGCGGAAAGCAAAACGCACGGTTAAGAAGGCCGGTCGCAAGGTCAAACGAGCCGTACGAAAGACAAAGCGCAAGGTCCGCAGAGCGGCGCGCAAAGCCAAGTAACCTCGGTTCTACGCTACAAGGGGCCGGCAATCGCCGGCCCCTTTTTTATGTGGTGCCCATCAGGCCGCCGAGAAGACGCGCTTGAGGAACGCGTCG
The DNA here is from genome assembly GCA_963772515.1 of Vulcanimicrobiota bacterium. Taxonomy (GTDB): domain Bacteria; phylum Vulcanimicrobiota; class Vulcanimicrobiia; order Eremiobacterales; family Eremiobacteraceae; genus JAFAHD01. The sequence goes on along the minus strand of CAVYXC010000005.1, from coordinate 25,796 downwards.
TGCTTGAACGAGGACGACTTGCCGAAATGCACGACGACGATGCGCTGCGAGGGCACGATGTACATCGCCTGGCCTGCAGCGCCGCTCGCGTAGAGGAGGTCGGATGGCGCGTGCGGGCTTCCCAGCCACCACGCCAGACCGTAGCGCGAGTTGGGGACTGAGCCGTGAAAACATTCGTCGAATTCACGATAGTGCTCGCAGACGAATTGGCCATATTTCAACCACTCGCGCGCGGCGACGAAGGCGCCGGTCGGCAACGGGCTCGTCTTGTCGGCAAGCGTGCGCCACTTGCCGGTGCGCATGCCGATCGGATCGAGGACCTGCTCCTTTAGATATTCGTGCGGAGTTTGTCCCCGCGGCTCGAGCTTGCGTGCAAGCACTGCTCCGAAGACCTGGAGCGGAATACCGCCGTAGGTGAAAACAGTTCCCGGCTCGTTCTTCACCTCCACTGCCAGCGCTTTGGCGTAGGTCGGCACGGCCGCGCCCAATCCGCCGAATCCGATGCCGCTAGTAAGCTGCAACAGCTGGCGCAAGGTGACACGGCTTTTCCACGGATCGTTCTGCCAGGTCGGAAATGTGTCGGCCACACGATCGTCGAGGCGCAGCAGCCCCTCACGCTGCGCAAGGAGAGCGGTTACGCCCCAAAAGCTCTTGGTGCCGCTATACAACGCGTGCGGCGTCGCTGCGTCGTAGTCGCTGCCGTATGTCTCGGACACGATGCGACCGTCTTGCGCGACGACAAGCGCGTGTAATGCATGCTTTTGCGCGTACTCGAGAGCGCCGTGCGTCAAGGAGATCATTGCCGGCTCTTACGCGCCGGCCTCCCCGTCGTCCCGCCGTGCCGGTGTGACGGGCCGCCGAGGCATTTTCAGCAAGCCAAGAGGCCCAGGCCCAGGGGTGGAAGTGCTAAAATCGCCGTAGAACCGTGCCATCGGTTCGCGAAGGGACCCTAAAATGATGTCAAGCCGAATTGCCCTTTTACGACTCAGCGCGTTGGTCGCGGTCTTGGCACTCGGTGCCATCGGAGGCGCGTGTGGCGGTGGCGGCGGCACCAGTATGGGTCCTCCGCCTCCACCTCCGACATCCACACCCACGCCAACTCCCAAGCCGGTGAGTTGTTTAGCGGCGCGCGCTGCTCACGCGATGGCCGCTTGGGTCGGCGTCCGTCCGACAAAACCAGCGGCGATTCCAAGACGTGTCGGGTCGGGTCCGGCCGTGCACGTCTGCGGCAAGGTCGGTCCGGGTCAAATGCGCTGCATGGCATGGAAGCGCACGGACTGGGCGTCCCCTGCCATTCCCGGAGGCTACGGGCCGAGCGATTTGCAAGGCGCGTACAACCTTCCCTCGGGCACCAACGGAGTTGGTCAGACGGTGGCCATTGTCGACGCATACGACGACCCAAAAGCCGAAGCCGACCTCGGCGTGTATCGCTCGACATTCTCGTTGCCCGCGTGCACGACGGCAAACGGCTGCTTCCTCAAGGTCAACCAGAGCGGCGGCACGAGCCCGCTGCCCGGCACCGATCCGAGCCCGTGCAGCAGCGCCATGGGGTGTTGGGAGGAAGAAGAAGCGCTCGATATCGACATGGTGTCCGCCGCCTGCCCGAACTGCCACATCGTACTCGTCGAAACCGACAGTCCCAATAATAGCGATCTGTATGCCGGCGAGGATGCTGCCGCAACAAAGTGCAGTGCGAACGAAATCTCCAACAGCTGGAACGGTGGGGAATACGCCAGTGAACAGAACGACGACGTGTTTTTCAATCATCCCGGGATACCGATAACTGTCGCCAGCGGCGACAGCGGCTATCCTGGCGGTTATCCGACAGCGTCGCAATACGTGACCGCCGTCGGCGGCACGACCCTTTGTACGACTACGAATACAACTGCACCGTGCAATGGCACCCCATCGGAAACCGTCTGGAGCTTTACCGGAAGCTTGTGCAGCCTCTACATTCCTCAACCATCCTGGCAAAGCAGCTCGCCCACCGTGACGAACAATCCAGGTGTGTGCTCGATGCGGATCAATAATGACGTATCCGCAGATGCTGACACAGCAACGCCGGTCGCTGTCTACACCACGTTTGGCGGTGACCCCGGCTGGCTCGGATTCGGCGGGACCAGCGTCGGGACTCCCATCATCGCCGGGGCCTACGCGCTGGCTGGAAACGGCACGTTGATCCATGACGGATCATACTCATACAGCCATACGGGCTCGCTGCACGATGTGACCAGTGGGAACAACGATCCGTGCGGCCAGCCTCCGGCTAACGCGTCGTACGTCTGCACCGCGGGCACCGGCTACGACGGCCCGACAGGCAACGGCACGCCCAACGGGATCGGCGCATTCTAGGGCTTCTCTAAGGAAGCGCCGCCCCTAGCCTTATGGACGCGCCGTGGACGCTTCCCATGGTAGCGTATAGCCATGAAGAAATGGCTATTCGCAATTTGCGCTCTTTTCGTCCTGATCGCCCTGCCGCGTCTTGCGAACGCGGCCGTCACCGCGTCGCTCACGCTCGCCGGCCCAAGTTCGATCAATGGCTGTCCTGCCACCCTGATGTTCAGTGGCAGCATCAACGGGACGCCCGGGACGGTCTTCACCTATAGCTTTAACCGCTTCGTCAGCAACGTGCAGCAAGTCGTCAACGGCGGTACGCTCACGATTCCGCCCGGCGGCTCGTGGCCGGTGCACGACAACTTCTCGATCGCGTCGTCGACCAGCCCCAGCACGTATGACCAGATATGGGTGCACAACATCTCCGGCGGTCAACCCGACGTGTACTCGAACGAGGTTAGTTTTGCGGTTGCCTGCGGCACCCCACCCACCGCGCAACCGGCCACCCCATTCCCTACTCCGTTCGCGACCATACCCCCGAGACCGAACGCTCCCCCGATACCCGGTTCACTGAACAGCACGAATGATTCGCAAGTGTGCGTGGCCCACGCCGGGTTTGCCGGCGGTCTCGCGTGCACGGCCGGTTTTGGCAACGGCATGCTCGCGCTCATCTGGAACGCGCCCAATGCGTGTGCCACGTGCATCGACGGTTATAACGTGTATCGCACCGACGGCGGGCAGCACACGTTCATCTACAAGCAGAACAACGGCAAAGATGTGACCCTCGCGCTCGTCGACAAGCCGAGCGACGGCTTTGCCGGCAAGTGCTATGCGGTCACCGCCTATTCGGGCGGCGCGGAATCCGCAGTCAGCAGCCCGTATTGCGTGAGCGGCCCGGTCGACACAGCGGCGGTACGCAACTTCAACATCACGTCGCCGAACGCCGTCCGCCCCGTCTATCACGCCTATCACTTCACCGGCGTGGGGCCCGGTTGCGGCCTCGGCACGAACGGCACGGGGCCGGACCCGGGCCTGGCCGTGGGTTTCTTCCACGACTATTCGAGTTCGATCGGCATCACGTGCTGGGAAGACACGGTCGTGCAGCAGACCGCGGTGAACTTCGAGCTCGGCAGCGCGGGCATTCTCTTGCGCAATCCCAAGACCAGCGTCAAGAGCGCGATCCTCGCATTCAATCGAATTAGTAACGACAATGGCCAGTGCATAGGCGCCGTGAATCTACCGACCGGCGACTGGTCGACCGCGACGGACCTCATCCCCAACACCAAATACCGCACCGGCATCCCGTGGAACGCCAATGGCACGACCGTCTTCACCCCCACGGTGAAGATCTCAGGCTCGATCTACAATATCGACGTCACGTCTGCAATCAACAACTTTGCGAAAGGCATCTGGCCGGATCACGGATTCTTGCTCATCGGCGGCAACGAAGACGAGAGCGGATTCCACGACAACCACTCGTGCCTCTCGCAGTTCGGCAACTTCTCTCTGAGCATTCAGGTCTTCATCAACCCATAATTCATATCAATTGCTGCAGGGCGATTTCGTGGCTGGCCTGTTCGCCGTGAGACTCGCTTTCGACCGGTATCCGCGTGCCCGGCGGGCCGCTCGAGAAAAGTGTTCGAAGCGATAGGATATCGTGCGCGTCGATTTGTCTTCCGTTCACCGCGATGATCTCGTCGTTCTCTTGCAGCCCAGCTTTAGCGGCGGGGCCGCCAGGCACAAGGCCGGCGACATACGCGTGTTTTCCGTGCGCTGCGATCCACAGACCAGCGCGGTCGTAACCGTCGGGCACATCGAAGTTCTCACTGTTCCAGACGTACATCGTGTGATGCGGGTAATCGTAGATGACGTTGAAGCGGCGCAGAACGCCACCGCCGATGCTTGCGGCCGCCGCGGTCGAAGCAAAGGCGCCTCCGCTTTGCCGCGAAGCTCGCGTCGTGATGCCGGTCAATTGAGCACCGAGAATGTCCAGCTCGGGCAGGCTGAACACATCGCCGTATACGGGGCCGCCGACGCCGAACCCGGTAAGCACGTCTTGAACCCCGCCGAACCGCCCGTACATCTGGTGTTTGGCGGCGAACGGGCCGAACAGCGTGAGGGACGAGCGATCCCCCGTGTCGACAAGGACGGTTCCAGCCTGGCCAGCGATGCGCGCTTGAACGAAAACGAAATCATTGGTAAGCGTGAACGGGATGGCTCGTGCGGCCTGCGGGAGGTCCAGGGGCTCGCGGCTGAGCGTGAGCACCTGCCGATCCATGTCCACTTCGACGGCGTAATGCCGCAGCATCGAGTACCCGATGATCCCGTCGAGGTGAGGCAGTCCGATGCCCTCGCGAATCTGCGATAGGTCCAAGATCGTCGAATCTAGGTTCTCGGCATGGGCGGAGCCCACGTCCAGCGATGCGACGACTGCGCTGGATGCGGTCACGGTGTGGCTCCCGGCCCCACCGACGTTTCCTATATCGTGACCTCGGAGCCCGAGGCGATGCGCGAGCGCACGATCGACGACGAGGTCGCTGCTGCCGGTGTCGACCACAAAGGCGAATGGGCCTTGGCCGTTGATCGTGCACTGCACGAAGATGCGATTATCCACGAAGGTGAATGGGACCACGGCCGATTGGAACTGCGTTGCCGCCGAAGCCGTGGAGCGTAGTTCCACGGCATAATAGGTGAAGAGGGCAGCGGCGAGCATGGTTGCGATTATCCTACGCATGCCCGGCGCTTCACGCGTGCACCGGTTGTGGCCCTTCAAGGCGGGCGGCACTGCAGCGAGTCGTTGTGACGCTGTTGTGCCATGGTTTGAGGTGCCGAGCGCTGAAATGCACGGCATGGCGAAGACCATCATCTACACCAAACCCGGTTGCCCGTACTGCGCAGCGGCGATGGAAGATTTTCGCGCGCGCGGGATCGCGTTCGACGAGATCGACGCGCAGGGCGACGCCAAGGCCCGCGCTGAGATGCGCCGGCTCTCGGGCGGTCTAACCGTACCGGTCATCGTGAGCCCCGACGGCTCCGTGAGCGTCGGTTTCGGCGGCGGCTGAGCGATCCACTGACCGGCGTGCCCGGTCTTCTGAGAAACCCGGCTGAGGTTAAAGGAGCGCTGTCATAATGCACACACGAGGCACGCTCGGCGGTGAGATCACGATTGGCGGCGATCTCACCGTCCGACGCATGGGTTTCGGAGCGATGCGTATCACCGGCCCAGGCGTTTGGGGACCGCCAGCGGACAGACCCGGTGCGGTCGCGCTGATCCGTCACGTCGTCGCGAGCGGGGTCAACTTCATCGACACGGCCGATTCCTACGGACCCTATGTGAGCGAAGAGATCATCGCTGAGGCATTGGCACCCTATCCAGCCGGCGTCGTCATCGCGACGAAGGCCGGGTTCGTGCGTCCTGGACCAGATCGTTGGGTGATCGACTCGCGCCCGGAACGGCTGCGCGAGTGCGTCGAAGGCAGTCTGCGCCGGCTCAAACGCGAGCGCATCGACCTGCTGCAGCTGCATCGTATCGATCCAAACGTTCCGCTCGAGGACTCGCTCGGCGCGTTGACCGATATGCAACGCCAAGGGAAGATCCGGCATATCGGCATTTCACAAACATCGGTGGCTGAATACGAACAAGCGAGAAAGCTTGCGACGATCGTTTCGGTGCAGAATCGTTACAATGTCGAGGATCGAGGTTCAGAGGATCTGGTGAAGGCAGCTGAACGCGATGGAATCGCGTTCCTGCCTTGGTTTCCGCTTGGCGGCGAGGGCCAGCCTCAGCATGCAGCTCTCGAACGGATCGCTGGGGCTCACGGCGCGACGCTCACACAGGTAGCGCTCGCGTGGCTCCTCGCGCGCTCGCCAGCGATCGTGCCGATTCCGGGCACCTCATCGATCGCGCATTTCGATGAGAACCTTGCAGCCGCGAATCTGACGCTGGGCGAAGAAAAGCTCGCAGAACTCGCCTAGCGCCGCTTAGCGTTGCGATGGTGCCGCGACGGCGTGTTGGTCTGCAAAGCAACGGTTGAATCTTTCGAGATCCACAACGGACCGCGCTTGGGTGCCGTCAGGCGCGGCTCGCAGGTATTGCGCCGGCCACGCAATTTCGTGGCCGAGTTCGCGCGCGGCGTGCAGCGGCCAGTAGGGATCGCGCAGGAGCTCTCGAGCGAGCAGCACCATATCGGCCTGACCCTGCTGGATGATCGTATTTGCCTGGCTGGGGGCCGTGATCAAGCCGACCGCTCCTGTCGCGATGCCGGCTTCTCGGCGGATCCGCTCTGCGAACGGGACCTGGTAGCCGGGGTTCATCGGAATCACTGCATTGGGCAGATTGCCCCCGGATGAACAATCGATCAGGTCCACGCCTCGCGGTTTGAGCTGGCGTGCGAGTTCGATTGATTGCTCGAGATCCCAATACCCAGGCTCCCAATCCGTCGCGGAGATACGCGCGAATAGTGGTAAGCGCTCCGGCCATACTGCTCGCACGGCTTCGACGACCTCGCGTATGAGCCGCGTGCGGTTCTCGAACGAGCCGCCGTAGCGGTCGTGGCGCTTGTTGCTGAACGGCGACAAGAACTCGTGCAATAGATAGCCGTGCGCCGCGTGGAGCTCGATGACGCAGAATCCGGCCTGGAGTGCGCGACGGGCGGCTTCGCTGAACGCTTTGACGATCGCGGCGATCCCGGCTTCGTCCAGCTCCACCGGTTGAGGATAGCCGTCTGCGAACGGCACGGCGCTCGGGGCGACGACTTGCCAGCCGCCCTGCGCCGGTGGTATCTCGCCACGGCCATCCCAGGGTCTATACGTGCTGGCCTTGCGTCCTGCGTGCGCCAGCTGCATGCCCGCGACGGCTCCCTGCGCATGGATGAAACGCGTGATGCGCGCAAGCGGCTCGACGTGACGGTCGCTCCAGATGCCGAGGTCCTGTGGGCTGATGCGTCCCTCGGGCAAAACGGCCGACGCTTCCGTAAAGACGAGACCGGCGCCGCCGACCGCGTGGCTGCCGAGATGCACGAAGTGCCAATCATTGGCGAAACCATCTTCGCTTGAGTACTGACACATCGGAGACACGACGATGCGATTCTGAAACGTGACGTCTCTCAACGTAAAGGGTTCGAAGAGGTTCACCATCCCGACGCCTCGTCGTGCAGCACCGACTGCATGTCCGCCGGAAGTATATCAGGTTCGTAGATCTCCACGTAGTTCACGTGGTGGCCAGCTTTGTTCGCCTCCAAGCCCAGATCGATTGACCGGCGCAAAGCCAGCGGGGGATTCCCGGGCGCGCCCATCTTCTGGCTCCCGATCGTGCCTTCCATACCACCGCCCATTTGAAAGCCGGTGATGAGCGTTCCAGCATAGTCGACGATGAATTGATCGTATGCTTTCGACGTCGGTCCGTTTGGATATGGATCTGGACCGGCATGGAGCGCGTTCATCTCAAGTGCGAAGCGGCGTCCGAGCAGCGTGGTAGCATCGCTGACGATCGCTTGTCTCGAGCTCGAGGAACCATCGATGGCGAGAATGTCGGCCTCATGCCCCACCGATAGCGAAATGTACTGACGCGGGAAGTCGGCGCTATACACCGGGAAAGTCTGCTGCCACGCTCCTGCATATTTGGACGTAGTATAGCCGTCAGTTTGCCACTGCGTGACGTCTTGCGGCGACCTCGGCAATGTGGCCTCGTCGGAAACCGACGTCGGTCCGTCCGCGGCGATCACGCGAAACGCAGGCGACGTTCCGTAGCGCTGGCTCAGCAGTTTCAAGAATGCGAACCATCGGTTGAGGTAGACGCTATCCCACGGCATCGGCAGGTTCATGACCGTGCCTGCGCCAGGGCCGTACTGCACAGCGAACCGGTCGGTTTGGGCGCCCTTGAGAGCCCACGCGGGCGAGAAGAAGCCGGGAAAGATGAAGAGCTGCACCCATTTGTGCGACGTTTGCGCAGCGGCGAACAGCGCATCGAGCTTCGACCAGTCCGGCTTGCCTTCGACCGGCTCGATGTCGCTCCAGTGGATCTGCAGCGCGACCCCGCTGATGTAGGGATTGCTCAGAGCCCGCAGATCCAACGACGCGTCTTCTGGAACGTCCTTGATGACTACGACAAGTCCGGCCGGCGCAGGTCCGATGGATGTGAGTGCGGGGTTCACTATTGTCGTTTCCTGTGTGTTCGTCGAGGCGGCCATCGCGACGCCGGCCAACAAGAACGCGCAAACGGCGAGCGACGCAAGAAACGTGTTCATCCTAAACATGGTGGCGCATTTCGTCGCAGCAGCGGGTCATTCCGGCGCTTTGATGTAGCCGTGCGCTCGGTACCAGCCAACCGCTCGAGCAAGCGCATCGCGGACCGGTCGCGCCTGGAACCCCAGTTCCCGGACGGCCTTGCTTGAGTCCACGTACTGGAACTCTCGCGACATCCGAACGCCCTCGAGCGGCACGAATGGCACCGCATCGGGTTGGAGCCGGCAACGAAGTTCGTCGGCGTATGCGGCCAAGAGGGTCAGCCCGTACGGCACGCGCCAACGCGGCGCCGGTCGTTGCGTGACCTCCGCGAGCAAGTCCCACACCTGATCGAACGACAGATTTGCACCGCCGATGATGTAGCGTTCGCCGGTTGTGCCCCGTTCGAGCGCAGCGACATGCGCGCGCGCCACGTCCTCGACGGCGACAAGGTTAAGACCGCCCGTGCTTGGCCGCGCGCCGATCCGGCCGCGCGCGAAGTCGAGCACCAGGCGGCCGGTCGGGGTCGGCTTGTGATCGCCTGGGCCAACCGGCGCCGTCGGCAACACCATCACTGCCGGAAGATCTGCGGCGATGACGGCCTGCTCTTGCTCGACCTTCGAGCGGTGATAGGTCGAGGCATGCGCGTCTCTCAACGTGTCCGCTTCGGTCGCGGGCACGCCCTGATGCGCGGGGCCAACCGTTGCCGCGCTTGACGTCACCACCGCGCGCTCGACGCCTGCGGTGCGGGCTGCTTCCAAGACGCTCGCGGTTCCGGCGACGTTGACGCTGTGGATCGCAGCGCGATCTCGCGGTGCAAAGGAATAGAGCGCCGCACAGTGGACCAGGTAACGGCAACCTTGCATTGAGGGGGTGAGCTCGTTCGCCCGGCGCACATCGCCCTCGACCCATTCGATGCCGGGTTGGGCGTCACGAGGTACTCCGTGGGGCGCATGCGCGAGGGCCCGGACGCCGTAGCCCGAAGCGATGAATTCGCGCGCGACGTGGGCGCCGATGAAACCGCTCGCGCCGGTGATGAAGACGAGGTCCTTTGACACGCCCCAACGCTTCGGGCAGCGACAGCACTCATACTTGTGACGTCCTTGTGATCGGCGCCGGCATTGCCGGCGTGACGGCTGCACGCGCGCTCGTGCGCGCGGGACTGCGCGTCCGCGTGCTGGAGGCCCGGCAGCGGATCGGCGGGCGCATCCACACGCTGCGCGATGTCTGCGATGCGCCGGTCGAAGCGGGCGCCGAGCTGATCCACGGGAGGCGCGCGCAGACGTGGCCGGAGGTCCAAGCCGCCGGCTTGACCGTACGCCCGAACTCGCACGCCCTCAGCGCGATGATGATCGATCTCGGCTACGGCACGCAGTGGTTGTCGCGCGCGTTGCTGCATCCGCAGACGTGGCCGTCATTCACGATCTTGCGTCGCCTGGCGCGACGCGAATCGCGCGACACGTCGGCGAGCGAGTTTCTCGATCGGCGCGGCTACCACGGCCGCGCCCGGTCGCTCGCCGAGATGGTGTTCACCACGCATCTTCCGGGAAGCACGCGCGAGATCGGTATCCATGGCTTCCTCGACGACGGAGTGCTTGAGCTAGAGACCAGCGATGATTATCGCGTCAACGAAGGCTACGACCGAGTCGTCGAGCACATCGCTCGCGATCTCGAGATCGACCTTGGTTTCGTCGCCGAAACGATTGAATGGGCGCCGGATGGAGTGCTGATCCGCGGCGTCGACGGTCGCGAACACGCTGCGCAGGCTGCCATCTCGACGCTGCCGGCCGGCGTGTTACAATCCGGCGCGGTTCGCTTCAAGCCCGAACTCCCAGAGACCAAGCGCGAGGCGCTGCGCGCGATGGTCAGTGGTCCGGTGCTCAAAGTCATCATGCGGTTCGACGAGCCGTTTTGGCCGCGACGACTCGCGGCAGTGTGTTTGAGCATGGGGCCGGTCGCGCTCTACTGGAATGTGTTCTATAAGGCAGGATCCGAAGCGCCGGTTCTGACCGCATACTGCACCGGAGAACGCGCTACGTCACTGGCTCGAATGAGTGAAGAAGAGGCTCTGGCGACGATCATCGCAGATCTGCAACGTCGTTTTCCCAAGGCCAAACCGAAACCAGCGAGCTGGCGACTGATCGATTGGAGCGCAGATCCGCTCGCGTGCGGCGGCTACACGTTCCTACGTCCGGGAGCAGCTGGGGCGCGAGCGCGTCTGGCGGCGGCGGATACCGGTGCGCTCTTCTGGGCGGGTTCGGAAACCGCGACGCAACCGATCGCGGCCACGGTGGCGGGCGCCTATGTCACTGGTCTGCGCGCCGCTTCCGAAGTGGCTGCTACACCGCGCGTTCGGTAAGACCGAATCTCTTGATGGCGCGACTTTTCGCTCTTGCGGCTTCCACGAGTCGATCCTTGGGTGGAGCGGTCGTTTCGAGCGCATGAAGAAGACGGGTCGAGACGCGCGCTATCTCGTCTACTGCGGCGCCGAACGCGTCCTCGTTTGCCTTAGATGGCTTGGTGAAACCGCTGATCTTTCGCACGAACTGAAGCGACGCTGACCGAACCTCCTCGGCGCTGACCGGCGGCTCGAAGTTGAAAAGAGTTCTTATGTTCCTGCACATGTTCGAAAACTACACGATGCCGGCCGATTTGCCCTTGTTCTGGGCCGATGCGGATAGCGGAGTTGCACGAGGCGTTGGCGCATGTACGTCGTGATGAAAGTACAAATTGTTTTTTGCACTGCGCTGTTCGGCGTGGTGCTAGGCCTCGGTCCCGGTACGGCTCCGGCACGCGCGACCTCGGTGAGCCCGATCGACGTCATGCGGTGCGACCTCGAAGTCAAAGGCGGTCGACCGGGCGGATACGCCGCCCCGACGGGCTTCACGGGATACACGAGCGGCTACACGCCGGGTGCACCGTACTATTTCAACGATCCCGCCGGCCGGACGTACTACCAACCGCCGACCTCAGGATCGGCGAATCTGTACATCGACTTCAGGAACGTGACCGGCAAAGAGATGAAAGTCATCGAATTCGGCGCTGAGGTTCGAGGCGTGATGGTGGCGGAGGCGCGCGATCAGGGCAAGTTTTCGCCAAACGCAGACATCAAACGGAAGTACGGAGTCAATCCGAATATCGTCCCGGCTCTAGGCGTGAAGCTGACGTGTCTGGCGTTGAAGATCGAGTACGCCGACGGAAACACCTGGACCGATCCTCGCCTGCCGTCGCCGAGCCCGACGCTCTACCAAGGACATCCGTAAGCCAGCCGAATAAGTAGGGGCGACTCACGACCGATTCAGTTTTCCGACATAGGAGACACTGATGATCGTCATGTCGCTTGTCGTTCTCGTGCTGGCCGCAACCGCACCGACGGCGCAGCCAAGCCCAGCTCAAGCGCCGCCGGCGGGCGGCCCGCTGCGCGAGGTGGTCTACAAAGTCACCGTCGGCTCGCGCAGCACGGCGCACGCGAACGCGTACGAAGGCATGACCTCGGACACCCATGCTACCGCCGATCGCGGCACAGTCACCGTCGACGTCATGGGGTTCCAAAACGATGTGCTCGGCGTCCAAGTCACCGAGCTGATGAATAACAAGGGCAGCCCATACACTTTCAATGGAGAGGTGACCGGGGACGGGACCGTCGTCTTCGGGGGCGCTTCGATCGAAGACGTCACGCGCGAGCTGCTCCAGTATTTCGGTCCTGATTTCATCCCCGCCGGCAAAGATACGGTGGGCGACACGTGGACCGTCAACTACGATCGCTCGGGAACGAAAGTCCAGACCGTCTTCACCATCACGAAGATCGATGGAGCGTTGATGACCGTGCGGGAACAGCAGCAAGCAACTTTCGCGTCGTATGACGCGAAGGCGACGACGATCGGTACGATAGTGCTCAAACCATCGCTGCTCGTGCCGATCAGCGGCGACGTGCAAAAGGTGCTTACGACCTCAGACGTCACCGGCGAAAAGAAACAGGAGATTTCACTTCACTTCGAGCGCTCGTCGGACACGCGCGAAACGGTGCCCAAGTGACCATGATGCATCGTTTTATCGTTGTGCCTGCACTATTGCTCGCCTGCTGTCTTGCACTTGTGCGTGCGACTCCATCCGCCGCGCAACCTCCGGATGTCGATCTCATGACGATCCACGTCCGCATGGAGGCTGTCATCCTCTCGGATGACAACGGCGCCAACCCGACGGGCGTGCTTACCCTCAAGCAGCTCAAGCAATGGATCGGCAACGAGAACGAGTCGTTGCGCGCTTCGAACGCACACATCGTCGTGGATTTCGACGCGGCGCACGATCTCGCGCGCGTGAAGAACTCCATCATCAATCGCCTCGCCCATAACAACGACCGAGCCGCTTCAAAGCAGGCCGCCAAGTACCCGGGCAAGATGGTCGTCTTTTTCCGGGCGTACGGTCCGGCGGGCTCGGGCATCGGCGTGACGGGCAACGGTTATACCGCCTACAACGCATACGTGCCGGTCGGCAGCACTGGGTGCAGCGGCAGCATTACGACGGATTGCAGCGCGAGCTATACCGTCATGCCGTCCGTGTATTGCGGAACGACGGTGGCGACCGACCCCGTCGATCCCAGCCATCCAAACCCGCCGATCGCTTCCGACGGCTCCGGCTGCACCTATGCGCCGTCATCGTGGTACGTCTACCAGAACTTCAGCCAGCTCTCGCATGAGGTCGGCCACTACTTCGGATTGCCGCACACATTCCCGGGCACGTTCGATTTCTTATCGACGCCCGCGGCGTTGCAAAGCTGGTACGACGGCAACCCGCGCTCGGGCACGACTCGGTCGATCAAGATCTACGACGGCGACTCGCCGGCCGGTCCGCTGATCTCCGATGGAACCAATCTCACCAGCGGCTGGACGTTCACGGTCACCGACACGCCGCCCGATGCAGGCGCCCATCTCTTCAACGACAACAACATCGGCTTTTGCCACCCGCCGACGGGCAAAACGCTCAGCGATGGCAGCGGCGCGACGATCGTGTTCAACGGACCCACCTTCACGCTGCATGCGCAATTCAGCGGCAAACCGGTTTCGCTCACCTTCCGGCCCGACAAGAACGACGTGATGAGCTACTTCATATGCCGCAAGCCGATGCTGTTCACGCGAAGTCAAGTGGCGACGATGCGCCACAACCTGATGCAGGATCCGCAGCGCAGTTATCTCTTGTGCACGAATCCCCAGGACGCCGATTTGAAGCCTTACACGAACTGCCCGAAGGCCGTTCCGCACATCATATATCCACATCCGCGGATCGGCCCGACTTCGAAGCCGGGCGGTCCGATCACCCAGTTCTGAAGTCGAGGTCTCACACTTGTGATCCACATATTCATCGCTGCTGCGCTGATCGCAGGACCGGCCACTGCAGTAGCTTCGTACGACGGCCCTCCGCCAAGCGCCGTAGAGTCCCCGGCGCTTCCCTGGCCTGCAACGAACTCGCTATGCTCGAATACTCAAGTCGAGACGGCGGGCCCGCGGCTGCTAGATCCCACGAAGCTCAGCGCTGCGGCTCAGGCGCGGCTCAATTCCGGCGGGGCGCTCACGCAAAGCGAAATCAACCAGGCAGGCGTTTGGGAGAGTGGCGGTGTCTCCATTTCGTTCGCCGACGGGATCAGCGTGGTCGATTACGGCACGAACGCGATTGACGCGTACGAGCGCCCTGGCGACAAGGTTCAGTTGTGTCTGATCTACGTGCCATCCGAGAGCGAATGCCCGACTGTGGCGAGCGATCAGCGAGGGCGCGTCTATCGTGTGTACGACTATAAGGCGAAAGCGGCATACCGCATACAGAATTCACAACACGGATGCGGGGGTGCTTGAGCAGTCAGAGATCGATCACGGCCCTGGAATAACGAAGCGTACTGCTTTGTACACGTTGCCTGCGCCGCACAACGAGCACTCCACCAGCAGCGTTGTAGGGACGAACGACTTGGTGACGGTGAACAGCCCACTAAGGTGGACGGGAGCGCCCTGATGGATGTTGAGGCTTGAAGGTTTTATGTCCCTCCCCCGGGGCCCGACGCCGCTCTTATCCTCGAGCGTGTACGTGACGACGCCGGTATAAGGAGCGGGCGCGTTGTTCGCCAGAAGGACATGTATCACCATGAGCCTTTGGTCGACCAACACGGGAATCTGATCAGGATTGTCGGCCGGCGTCGCATCGCGCAGCTCCTGGATCGTCACGTTTAGGTTGCCGAAGGCGACGCTTTGCCCCAGTGACGCCGTGAGCGGGGTCGCTGGGGGCGCGGGTGTTGAATAACCGTTTCCGGTAGTTCCAAAAGCGATGACGGTTATGGCGAGTAAGGCTGCAACCATGATGTGCGATCTCCCTTAAATAGCATCAACCTCAAGATAGAACGACGCTCAGAAGTGCAACCTCACGGTTCCCACAGTTCTACATTGATAGTGATGGATGAAACGCGCCCGTTATCGATCACGAGCGTGATAACCTCGGGCTGTTCTTCCTTACCTTGGAAATGTACTGTGTCGTTAGCGCCGTACGCAGTGACGAAATGCGAACCATGCTTCTCCGGAGGACCGTAGAGGGCAAGTACCTGCGCATAGGTGCTTCCGATGTGCAAGCCGCGACCGGTGCCGTAGTTCGACAGATCCGCGTTCGGCACGGAGACCCCCGGGGGCGGCGGGGCTTTGAACAGCGCGAAACCCTCCTGGTCCGTACTTGACCGCGCAAACCCGATTTGATGCGCACGGTCGTATTTCAAGAGCCCCCAGAAGGTCAACATTCCGGGCTCCTCGCCGGACATGTGGTCTTTGCACGTGGTATTGAAGGTCTTGCCGCACATGAAGTCCGTGGTCGCGATGTGCTGAACCGCTACCTTCTGCGTCAGGCCCGTAGCGTTTGCGAACCAGTCGTCGAGACTCGTAGGGGCTGCTTGCGCCGCGTTTGCTGCAAGCACGAATATAAGGGCGATACACGTACGGATAAAGTTGTGCGTCATGATCCCTCCCGACGGCGAATAAGACGAGCGACCTTTTCGTGCGACCGTGAGACGACCTCGTGGAGTATCACGCCTGCCAGCGGTATGACGCTGTCCACCCAAATCCCGGCGCTGAACGCGACGAGTCCGAGCGTCAGCGTTCCGAGCGCGATGGCAGCGACGACGACCACCAACGCGTACGCAGGCGGCACGAGCGCGAACACAAGGCTCACAAATAATATCAGCGCGATCTCAAGCGCATACCGCCCCACAACCCCCGGCTCTCGAAGCACGTCTCCATGCTCGAGCGAATTCACCTCGTTGATCAAGACGAGCGATCCCGGCATTTCGCCTATCGGCGTGCGATGCACGTCGAGCGGGTCCCAGCTCGAGCCGATCACAACGATGCGGTCCTGGAGCGCTGCGCCGGCCGATGAGTCACGGGTGATGGAACCGGCAGACACGACTTCGCCGAGCATGGAGCCGTGAACAGCCTCATTTGATCCATCCCATGCAATGCGATACACGATGCGGCGCTGCAAGCCGCGCTCTGTCAGGATCAGAGAATGCGGCGGATTCCCGATCCCGGTCAACTCGGTTTCAGGCGACCGGGTTGATTGCGGCGCCTGACCACCGACTTGACCACATGCGGACTGGTGAGGTTGCAGCGCATCGCGGATCTCCGACAGCGGCCGTCGTTGCTCCGCGACCGCGAGCAGCACGATGGATGGAGTCAGAACGGACGCGCCCCGAGCGCTACACGAATCCTCCCATAAACGCCACCGGCGAACCATCTCATCCGGGTCGTGATCCGTGGTGGCTGCTCCCCACCGCACGTGACCGGCGGTCTTCCAGGGGTCATCGGGCGACGTGCCCAGCGCCTGGTCGAGGAAGGACCGCCGAGCGACGTTCACCCTTCCCGCCTGCCCAGGATATGCATTTTCAACACCGTCATCAAAGGCGCGCACAAGTAGGAGGGGCGGGGAGCACTCGCCAGGGCACCGGCTGTATTTTTGAAGGACGCGTACGAGCGCGTCGTCCGAGCTACTGGGGACCGAAAAATCGACGTCGACGATCACCGCGCGCGGTTCGTGCTGCATTGCGAAGTCGATGAGGTCCGCGAGCTTGTCGCGCCGCGTCATGAGCGGCTCACCCCACTCGCGGTACGTCTTCTCATCGACGTCGATCCACGCGATCTCGGATGCGCTATCGACGCCCTTGAGCTTGTCCATTTGCCAATTGATCAGGCCGTCTTGGAGCGTGGCAACAGCTGCGTTCTTCTGCACGAATGGCAGCTCAAGAACGAACATCAGCACGAGTCCGATCGCCACGTTGATCGCGAAATGCCGGATGAACCGCGTCCACCGCGCGCCGGCATGAGTCGAAGGAGACGCCAGATAGACACTCCTGGGTCGAAGACGCTCGACGTTGCGGCATTGGCGGCCCGCATAAGGTTTCCCGCCGCTTCGAAAGGACAGCACACTTAGGGGGTTCAATACACGCGCGTCATGCGTTACATTGCGCGCGTCATTGTGTTTTCTCTGACCACGCTCAGCGTGCTCATGTCGACGGTGCCAAGCGTCGCAGACGACTCGGCGAGTCCGGCGCCCGCGGCCACGTCCGTTGATCAATCAGCGTTTTACGGGGTCACGCCGCGATCGTACGATCAAATACCCTATCCTGATTTCAACTTCTTCATCGGATTCGGCGGCGCACGACACATCAGCGATTTCCCGCCGCCGCCAACCTTCATGCCGCTGTGCTCGGTCTCGGGGATATCCTCGCCCGATGGCCTCCTAAAAGGAGTGACCGACCTCAAGGGCACCGATCTGGAGATCACGAGCAACATAACGGTCGCGTACCGCGACCTGGATGATCTGCTCTACCGGTTGCGCGCGTGCGACTACTATATGTCCATCTACGCGTGGAACACGCGAAAGAGCCCGCACGATGAGATATTCAATTTCTCTTGGCAGACCGGGTGCAACTCCTTCGAGAACGAGCATTCGGCGACGGCGCTGTCGGGCGCGGCCTATCCCCTGCTGGCGACTGCCGGGACCCCCGAGCAGCGCAAGCAAGCGCTCGCCACGTTCCTCTTGAAGTACTACGATCAGTATGCCGATCTTTTTGAACGCGTCGAATCATGTTCGGAGATCGTCAGTAATCTGACATATGGCGCGAATAAGCGGCGTTTCTTCTGCAATTACGGCGGCTTCATGGGCGCCGTGTTGACCGCGAGCGCGATTGCGTTTGGCAAGCACTGGGGCGGCTCGAACAGCTCCACGCAGGCCCAAGTGCAAGCTCTCGGCACCGTGATGATCGCGTTGCCGGGGCTGTGTCAGAACGCAGGTGCCTCACCTGCCAAAGGCAAGGGCTGACCTAGTCCGTCGCTTCGACCAGCAGGAAGCGCAGCGGCTGCACGTTGGGATACGTGTCGGGGGCCGTTGCGAGCTGCTGGTATGCAGCGAGATTCCACTCGTGGTGCGGCCCCTTCTTCGCCAGCATTCCCGCGGACAGCGGAACGGAAAGGCTCGCGGGGAGGTGCTTGAGCTCCTCTTGTTCGTCGTCTGAGAGTTGCGGTATCGCGCTGTCAGCGACGATATCGAACGTTCCTGTCGTCTTTGCGCCCGAGCTGTCCGCGATCTCGACTCTATACGTTCCCGGGCTCAATCCTGAATTGAAACGCGCTTCATTGGCCATGACGTTTTGCTGGTCAGCGATGGGCTGGTCCCCCGCGCCCGTGAAAAGGCGAACGTGGAAGGGGGCTTTACCATTTAACCAAGGGATCGTCAGCGCGCCGTTGTTCAAGGAAGCGCCCGCGCGCGGAGTCGTGTGCAGCAAGGGCGCCGCCGGTGCTGCGGGTGCCCCGCGCGACGTCATCTGATCGACTTTGCTGCTGTAGTAATCTTCCTGCGCGGCTGCGAAGAGCGGTGCGACCGACGCGAACATGTTCTGCAAGACAGTCGCAACCGTGTCGGCTGGTCCTGCACCTTGGGCGGTGTACGACCCGCATATGCCATCGCTTGCCCCGACGCAGTACGGGCGGCTGCCATCGACGATCGCTTGCTTGCCGTTGATCGAGAGCGTTATCGTCAGCTTCGTCCCGAGCTTGTCGGACGGATCGGCGACGCTGACCCGATCGCCAGGCTGAAGCAGAAGGAGCGGCGCCACGTCGAGTTGTTTGCCGGCTCGACTGATCTGATAAGCAGATGCTGGGCCATTATACGAGGACACATACGAGCCGGCTGGTTGCGCCGCGTCCGCGACCACCGCGAGCGGAACACCGGCGACAAGCGCGAGCGGCGCAAGCAGGCGAACCAGAGACCGAACAAGCATACGCTAGTCCTCCAATGCTGGCGTTCAATGCGTTGGTTCCAGGAGCCTGTCTGCATGTTCCGCGGCATCGTCATCGCGTCGGTTATCTTGCTGTTCGGCGTTTCGGCGAGCGCCGACGATGGCGCGAGCGTGACGCTTCCAAATGTGCCTGCCGCTTTCCATCTGGTGTTCTTCGATGCCGATCGATTGCAAATGGCGCCAGGGGCGGCATCGATCCTGGACCCCTACGACGCCCAACTGCTCAAAAAGCTCTCGACGGTTCTCCCAGGGGTGAAGATCACCCAGGTCCCGCTCGCTAATACCGACCCAGCGACCATGGCCCGAGCGTGCGTCGACGATCAGGCCATCGGCGTCGTCTTGACCGGCTCGGACTGGCCGATTCCGGCACCGGGAGCGGTCAAAACGATTTCTACAACTGTAGCGGTCGGCATCTACGATTGCCACGGCGAAGCCGAATGGGGGGCGAAGGAGTCGAAAAGCTCGACGCCTTCAACAATCGACCACAGCGTCGGCGCTGCGCAGATCGCGGGCATGCTGGACGACCTTAGCGATCAAGTCATCGCCGATATCCACGACATCACGGCAAAGCCAAACCCTACGCGGCTTGAGAACTTTCTCAAGTACGGCTACGCGGTCGGCACCGGGGAGCGTCGTCCCTACTTCGGCTTACAGCCCGACCCTGCGGGGGCTCGAGTTACGTACGCCTTTGTCTTCGGCAGCGCCGCGCGAGCAGGGCTGAAACCGGGGGATCTCGTCACCGCCATCAACGGTCAGCCGACAATCGGGCTTTCGCAAGATCGGCTGAATAGCACGCTGCTGGGGCTGATGTCGCCCCCGAATAACTACGCGTTGGACGTGCAGGCGGCGGAGGGCTCTAAAACAACCGTGCGCTTTGAGGCGCAAGACCTGCAATGGTACCTGGCGCACCCCACGACTGCAGTGGCAGTGTCAACTTCACCCGCTCCCACGCCTTCGCCGGGACCGAGCATCGATCCGGTCGTCGCGCAAATGGAGGCGCTCCTTCTCGCTGGGGACGATGCGAACCGGCACGGAGATGCGACGACCGCGCTTTTGAAATACCAAGAAGCGCTCGCTTTGGCGCGTCAGACGGGGAATCGCGGATATGAAGCACGATCTCTCGGCAGCATTGGCGGGGCGGAACTCGTCGTCGGACGGTACGCAGACGCGTTGAGCAACCTCCAGGCAGCGCTGGCGATCGCGCGGCAACTCGGCATGCGCGACGCCGAGGCCGGTGTCTTGGGCGACATGGGCATCGTTCTCAAAGATACCGGGCACTACGAGGACGCGCTTAGCGACGTGCAGCAAGCGCTCACGATAGACAGGCAACTCGGCAGATCGGACAATGAACAACGAGCTCTCGGCACCATCGCCGACATCGAACAGCGCATGAGCCGGTACGACGACTCTTTGGAGGCCGCCAATGAAGAGTTGGCGATCGCGGTACAGCGGCAAGATCTGGACGGGCAGGCTGGTGCCCACCTTGCCATGGGCAATGTCATGACGGCGTTGAGCCGCTTCCCGGAAGCCCTCGGATTCTATCGCTTGGCGCTTGATGCGTATCGTGCGTTGAAGAATCCACAGGGCGAGGCGCATGTGCTTGGCAACATCGGGCTCATCCAGACCGAAGTCGGACAATATGCTGACGCGCTTGAATCGCATGAGGAGACCATCGCACTCGCCCGGCAAGCGGGTGATCCACCGACTGAAGCCAAGGCGCTGAACGACATTGCGAACGTACAGGCGGAGCTCGGACTGTATCAGGCGGCTTTGCGATCCAACGGCGACGCGTTGGAGATCCAACGCAAGATCGGGGACCCGACCCGAATCGCCAACACTCTCACCACGCGCGGGTTTATCGAAAAGGATCTTGCCGCGTACGCTGACGCGGAATCCTATTTTCGCCAAGCGCTCGACCTCTCCACGCAGATCGCCGATCAGGCTGAGCCTGGATACGACCTTATCGGACTGGGGTCGGTCCAGGCCTCCCAGGGGCGCTACGCGGAGGCCCTCGCGTCCTATCAGCGCGCGCTTGCCGTGTTCGTCAAACTCGGCGATCAGCAAGACCAGGCCGACATCTTATGGTCGTCGGCTACCGTACAGCAGCGGCTGCACCTCTTCAGCGATGCGCTGGTGAGCGCGCAGCGCTCCAGTGTCTTGCTTCGCGCTACGGGCTCGCCGGTATGGCATGCGCTGTACGCCGCGGCGCAAGCGCAAGCCTCGCTCGATGATCCCCAGGATGCGCTTGCGAACTACGAGGCCGCGATCGACGAGATCGAGCAGCTCCGCGGCGCGCTGCCGGAGGCCGGCAGCCGTACGTCGTTTTTCGTGCAGGCCTTGCCGGTGTACGATAATTACATCGCGTACTTGCTCGATTTAGACCGGCGTTTTCCAGGTAAAGGCTACGACCGCAAGGCGTTCGAGATATTCGAACGACGCCAGGGGCGCACGCTGCTCGAACAGATCTCGCAGAGCGCCGCGCACGGTTTTTCCGGAGTCCCGCTCGCGGTGAGCCAGCAAGAGAACACTATCACGGTGGAAATCGCGCAGCTCAAGAGCAGTCTCGCGCAGGCACGCTCCACCAGCCAAGCCGACGCGAAGGCGATCGCGGCGCTTGAAACCGAACTCAGCGCCGTCGAACAACGACGCGATGCGCTTGAAGCGAGCATCAAGTCGCGCTACCCCGCATATTACGCGCTGCAGCATCCCCAGCCCATTGCCGTTTCGACGTTGCAACAGCGCGTGTTACGGCCGGGCGAGGCGATGCTCGTGTACGACGTGCTTGGCAACCGTACCGCGCTTTGGATCATCACACCGACTGCGTTCCAGCTCTTCGAGCTTGAGGGCGGAGCGGCGGACGTCCAGCACAAGGTCGATCAGTACTTGAGCGCCCCGCGGTCCGTGCAGTCGGCTATCGACAGCGGCCTTAGCAGGTCGGCTGTGCGCCGGCTCGCCGCGCAGACGCTTCCGCCGTTTGTGGATGCGAGCTCAGCATTGTACCAGTGGTTGTTCCCAGCTGCGGCTCGCTCGACGATCAGCGCATCGAAGGTGTTGTATGTAGTGCCGACAGGCGCGCTGTATGGCGCCCCCTTCGAGGCGCTCGTAACGCAAACGGGTAGCAGCGGCCACGTCAGATATCTTGTCGAGGATGTTGCGATTTCGTATTTGCCGTCAGCGTCGCTGCTGGGCGTGCTGCGCGAAGGGGCGGAAAAGCAGCGCCAGACCGATCAGCAGCCGCTCGTGGCGTTCGCGAACCCCACGTTCGCGAGGACGACCGGCGCCGACTCGAGCACCGCGCCAACGCTTGGCGCTTCGCAGACCGCGGCGCTTGCGAACATCGTCTCAGCTGGAAGCCAGACGTCGGACTTCCCCGCGCTCCCGGGAAGCGAAATCGAAGCCAAGGCTGTGGCGGCAACGATCAAGGGCTCGATTGCAGATATTTATCTTCACGATGATGCTTCGGTCGCGACGGTGAACCGACTGAACGCAAACGGTGATCTCAAGCATTTTCGCTACGTGCTGTTCGCCACGCACGCCGCTCTGCCCGATACGGTGAGCGGTGTCGCGCAGCCATCGCTCGTGCTGGCGCATCCGTCTGCCGGCGGCTTTCTCACGATGGGCGATGTCTATGGTTTGTCGCTCGACGCCCAACTCGTGATGCTTTCGGCGTGCGAAAGCGGCGGTGGCGTAGCGACCAAGGGTGAGGGCGTGCAAGGTCTCACCCAGGCGTTCATGTACGCGGGAACGCCGGTCGTGTCGGTGACGCAATGGGAAGTCGTCGACGACGTCGCCGAGCGTTTCACGCCCGATTTCTTCTTTCGCATGCATAACAATGCGACGCCCGCACAAGCCTTGCGCGCGGCGAAACTCGCCATGATCCGCGGCTCTGACGCCATGCTTCAACATCCGTTCTTTTGGGCGCCCACTGTGCTCTTCGGCGATGGAGCCTTTGCCCCAGGCCAATGACTCAAACCTCTTCGGATCTGCTCGACGCCAGCAACGTGGCGCGGCGTAGCAAATCTGGTGCCTTCATTCGATCGGAGAGCCGATCAAAGGTCGACCGCGGTCCTTTCCACTGAAGATCGTCGACCTTATCAAAGACCGGCGCATCCAGCCGCAAAGTCGCAAGCGTGCGAAACAGCAAGGCAGCGCTCCATGCGTTGAAGAGCGCCCCGGACAGCGTACGAGCCCGCGCGATTGAAGGATGCCACTCGCGCCAGTCCTTCGGGATCCCTTCGAGGTGGCGGTACCTCGACAAGGTCGCGGCCGCGGCTTTGGGACCCCATCCCGCCACACCTGGGAACCCATCCGCGCTATCCCCGACCACCGCTAGGTAGTCCGGAATCGACTTCGGTGTCACCCCGAACTTGGCCACCACGCCGGCCTCGTCGCGCGCCACATCCTGCCGACGGTCCAGCTGAACGACTCGCGTGCCCTCAACGCACTGACTCAGATCCTTATCAGGCGTACAAATAATAACGCGACTTACATGGTCATCTCGCGAAGCCTTAGCGGCCGCGGACGCCAAAGCGTCATCGGCCTCGTAGTCAACCATCGGCCAGACGACGACGCCCATTGCCTCAAGGGCCACTTCCAAAATGGGGAATTGCGAGAGAAGTTTCGGAGGCACACCTTCGCTGGTCTTGTACCCGGGGTACAAGTCGTTCCGAAACGACTCTACTACGTGATCGGTTGCGACACCGACATGCGTGGCGCCGCGCTCGAGCATGGACAGAACCGAGGCCAGGACACCCCGTACGGCGCCGACCTCTCGTCCTTTCACGTCTGCCGAAGGTGGTAGGGCGAAAAAATGCCGGAACAATTCATAGGTCCCGTCGATCAAATACACTTGCACGCGGCTCATGTTGGCGCGAGGGGTCTCGAACCACTTTTCCGGCAGGAGGAAGCTGTCTCGAGACCTGACGCTCAAGGCTCCCGGACGGGGGACCTTTCTATTTCGATTCGAACATGGCTGCCATACTTTGGATTCGGTGTTTGCTCGCTTTGCACAAGGAGGATAGCCTCATGATTGCTGTCCGTCAGAAAGTTGCCATCGCAGTCGCCGCGTTCGTGACGTTGGGTGCGCCCCTTGCATTGATACCTGCCCAGGCGTCGGCCCAAGGCGTGAGCGGCACGATCAGCTTTGCGGAATCGTCTCTTCCCCACGGCTTCACTTCAAAGACCTGCCAAGGTCTACAGGTCGTCTTGGAGCAGCAGGCGGCGATTCAGCCGAGCCTCCCCCCTGGCGTGCCAAACCTCAACCCGGTCATGCAGGTACTGGGAAAGACAACGTCCGCTAGTTTTACTGGAAGTCTTAAGGGCGGCACGGTTGCGTGCGCTTACTCGGTTGAAATGCAACAAGTGCCGAGGGGAGAAGTGACGGTGAAGCCTCAGGGCAAGCCGATGGGATACAAGGCGCCTGCCACCTATCAAGGAGGTTTCAACCCCACGGAAAAATTCGTGAACGGAAAGCTGTGCAGGCCGAGCTGCAAGTTTTCAAACGTCGACTTCGTCTTCATAAATGTTGGCACACCTAGATAGTAAAGGTGAAAGGCGGCCGTTGTGCGTTTGGCTTCACTCGCGATCGGGTTAATGCTAATCTCGGCACTTGTTTTGCCGGCTTCGGCTCGGGCGGACTATGCTGGGGAAGCGCAAACTAAGAAACTCTTGCCCCTGCTTGGAACTTGGACGTGCGCCTACAAGAACGGTGCACCTCCGGGTCCGCAGAACCCCGAAATTTGGACGGTCACGCAAGAAGGCGGTTGGGTCGTCTCGACGATCACCGGGAACAACCCGGGCACGAACTACAAGCGATTTGACCTTGTCTTGCAAAAGTACATTCAGGTCGACATACGTTTCGACATCGGCCAGGAAGGCGGGGCGTCCACTTCTGAAACGAGCGATAGCGATCCGCTCAACGCGACCTGGACACGGTCAAACCCCTTTAACTATCCCAGTAGTTGGTATGATTCGTCTCCGGAGAAGGAAACGTTTTCGGGCAACACGTTCACGTTGGTCGGGCAATACATTCACGGAGCAAAAGCCACTCCCTATAAAGAGGTCTGCACCAAGTCGTAATTCCGGCAGAACTCGAAACGAAACGTTTCGCAAGTCGAAGTTGTGACCGTATCCCATGGTGTCCCCACTCATAAGTGGAGAGATTCGGGTTTCGTAATAGTCGCGAGGGTCGCCGCGTATTTCCTCGCGGGGTTCTTTGGCGGGTCTCTACAATCAACTGTAGAGATCAGCGCCGGAAAGTTCGACCGAAGATCGTCAAACCCGCACGGCGCCGTCGAACTTGAACAGGGAAAGCGCGCCACATAGGCGAGTTCGGGAATCCATAGTAGGTACTTAGTGGGGACCTGGGCGTTTTTGCAGACGCCGCCCGAAAGAACAAAAACAGCGCAATTCCTTGCGCTGTAATGGTTTGCGACCCCCACAGCCATTCCCCTGGTGGGCGCGAGAGGTCTCGAACCTCTGACCCCTACAGTGTCAATGAGAGAAAAGAGTGCCAATCCGATTAAGTACAGTACTTTTCGTGGCATTTGGTATCAATGAATTCGTGCCCATATCAGGTAGTTGGTCAGCATTTGGTCAGCATTTACCCAGAGTGCGTCACCCCGATTTCGGATCAGCTCGGACCCGTGCGTTTTTCAAGTCCGAAGGTCGACAGGCTCGTCTCGAGCGGTTCAGATAAGGGGTGCGACAGGGTGCACGACCTAGCGCAAACCCTCATCAAATCGGCATTGTTAGTCTGACTGTTAATCAGAAAGTCGCTGGTTCGAGTCCATCTCGGGAACCATATCGGCCCCTCAGTGAGGTCGAGGCCCGGCGAAGCTTGGGTCGACTCAGCACCGAGGAATACCTAGCGGTCGGTGCTTATGCTAGCGGAGGTGTTCACATTTGTGCTCTCGCGAGCACG
>CAVYXC010000004.1:0-425130 GCA_963772515.1 Vulcanimicrobiota bacterium | reverse complement strand
GTATCTTCGCCAGTGGTACGGCAGATCGCTATTTGTAATCGCCTCCACCTTCGATCGCGGCCAGATTCTAGCTGTCCCTGTCCGGGATAATCGGCTTGGTTTGTCGGTCGAGGCCCTCAACGTTGAATCCGCTAGTCCGGGCACAAGCGAATCGGTTCTGCGATTGGCTGGTCCGTCAGCGCTCGCGTTGACCCTCCGTGATATCGCCGCTGATTCAACGCTTGGCCGCTGGCTCGACTCGCCGCGGCCTATTCGGATGATCGGCGGTCTCTATTACGTCGGCGATCCTAGCGAGGCTCGCATCCGCTTGACGGACGCCTTTGATGCCTTGGTTTTTATCAGCGTAAGCCACGCAACGCATCCCTTGGCGCCTCCCTCCGTCTCGGCTCACCAGTGAAATCTAAGGTCGGCCGTTAAGCGGGCCTGAGGCAAAGGAACTGCAAGGGTCGGAAGATTGCCTCCCCGAGTCGCCAATGGTATCGCATTGGCAGAGGAAATAAAGAGGCCCGTGTACTCGTGCGTGACATTTGTCGCGACGATCGTGATCATGGCCGCATCGGACAATCGGCGCTCTACGCCGGCAGTGAGCAGAATGTAGGGTGGGAGATTCTGTTCGTTATTCCCAGATAAGGCTAGCTGATTCGCGAGGAGCTCAGTTCTGCCGTCTCTCCATCCCCAGTCCTCGGTAAGAGACAGTTCTTGCGCAGGAACATTTGGTAGTTGTTGACCGCCAATGTACGGCGAGACCGAAGATTTGAGTCTTTGGTCATACGCCTGGAGCACGGCACGCGTCAGTGCCAGCGAGCCGGTTAATACAATCCCCGGAGCGACGTCCCAACGCGACCTCATATCAATACCCTGATAGCCTATTTCTAGGCCACCGACCGACTGCTGTAACAGGATGGAAGGCGCTGACTCGCTCGCCTGGCAGCCCCCGTAACTCGCGTAGCCGGCAGCCAGAGCCTGAAGGTATCCCGGAGGGATGAATCCTGTCGGCTCATTGGTAACCTGCCGGAACCAGCGCCGTCGAGATAAGAGCGTTTGTATCGACCTCGCTGTAGGCCGTAGCAGAAATCGACGCGTGCCGCAAGGTCTGCGAGAACCCCAGACTAAGCGATGCCGCATTAAGATCTGAATTCGTGTCTCCCGGGGCGTGGGCGATGATGTAATCATGGTTGCAGTCAAACGTCGCCGAGGCGGGGTCATCAAATGGCTGCTGAGCAATCCCATAAGATTGAACTGCGCCGTATGCCCCTTCGACGGTCCAGGTCGTGGCGCCCCGACGCGCGTGAAGTGTTTCGTCTACCTGCGGTCGCCAAGTTGTCGTCCATGTGGTTAAAAGGCTGATATCCGAGGTTAAAGATAGGCGGCGCGGAGGATATTGACGCTCATCCCGCATCTCCAGCGAAGCATCTCTTTGCGTTGTCCCAAATAGGTCGCCCCCGAAACTTTGCGAAGAGTTCGATGCCGTTTGCGAATGGTATACGTAGTCGTTGAGCAGGATAGTATATCCATGATCCGCGGTGATCGAGCGCGTTAGGACCATCGAGAATGGATTGGCGTAACCGTAGAACACCGAGACGCTTGGAAGCGGCGCAAGCGCGACGATGCGCGATTGATCATCGGTCGTATTCTTCCATCGAATCGTTCCCAGGTCCGCGCTGACTAGCCATGGGCCCACCGTACCGTTAATTGAAAAGCCAAATGTGTGGTTGTCGCGATAGAGAAAGTTCCCAGGGCCAAACCCTTCGGGAACTGGCCCGGACCAAATGTCAGGAAGCTGGGCCGTCGTCCCGTAAGAGCTTAAATACTCAAAAGAAGCTCGCCAATCGGGCGAGAGTGGCGCCACCACTCTGGCCATGGAGCTCTGCGCGTGGTATGTACCTAAATGCGCATAGCTCAAACCGCTTTCGTCTAGATAGCTCGCTCCGTTAAGTGCGCTCACCCCATCTCGATTCACGTGGGCTAATACAAAGCCGGTTGCTCCGCTGGTGTCCTGAACCATCATGCTGAGCCGAGAAGATTCGAAGCCACCGGCTAGTTGATCGACACTATAAGTAGGGTCACTTGATGGCCCCTTCAAGAGCAACGCTACTTGCTCGTGTTGCAAGTCGATTTGCGCACTGTTGAGCATATCCGGATCGAAGGCATATTGCGCGACCGATCCGCCGACTCTTAGGCCGCCGACATTGTATCCCGTGGCAGTCGGATCGTGGCCACGAATCGAGACTGCATTAAACTGTCCGTCCGCGCTTAGGCTAACATTTGCGCCGGCCAAAAGGTTAATCGCACTGATTAGGTTGCTCGATAGCTTTCGCTCGGCCGAGCGATCAGTAAGGGTGACCGTCGAGGCCTCGGTCATGGTGCTGTTAGCTCGAACCACGGCGAGCGTCTTTAGCATTCGCGCGAGCTGAACATTGACTGAGGTAACTGCGCTGTCACGCACAGATATGTCTTGTCGGGCGTCGGCATATCCTGAAGATCTTACAATTAGTCGATATGTGCCAGGTTCAACATCGCCTATCTGGATGCGACCATATCGGTCGGTCACCAACCCTTTGGTCGTGGAGCTGCTCCAACCCAGGAGAAACACGTGTGCTTCCGCGATGGGCGAGTGATTTTCTGTCGACGTCACAATAACGTCTAGCGCGCCCGCTGAATCCGCGAAGGCGGAGTGACACAGAAGGAAGGAAGAAACCACCCCCCCCATGAGCTGTAGAAGAACAAGTCCGAAACGCTTACTAATCCTCAAGTTGTGCCGCCTGGCGGACTTACTGGTTGTTTACCTCACTAACGCCAGTGAAGGTAATATGAACCGTGATATCCTCGTCCATTGTCGTCCCGGCGAGACCAACGTTATCGTGAACTTTGAAGAGCCGCTCCTTGATTACGCCTCCGTTGATGATGTCGAGGTCTACAGTTCCTTTCCCATTCTGAGTAACCGGATGACCGGTATTCTCTGGGTCGGTGAACGGCCCACTCCCAGAGAAGACGACATGAATCTTTGCCTCTTTCGTGATTGGGTCAAGGCTGGTGATGGTCGCGGTCACGTGGGCATTTGCTATCAGATCGCTTTGATATGACGCCGGCGTGTCATACTGCCACGTCGTTCCGACACTCACGTTATCCGGCGGAACGCCAAAGTCCGCAGTATAGTAGAATGGGCAGACTGCCGTATGACGAAGCGCCTCGTCCCCGGCGCCAAAAGCGACTCCGTTCTTGTAGTCGTAGAGCGGTCTCTTTTCGGGGGCACTCTTCCCGACAGTAAGCTCCGGTTGCAACCTGTACCCGGTGGCCGATTCCTGCTGAACAGTACACGCTATTTTCGCCCGGATGATCTGACCTTCGCGCGTGTGGACAAACTCCCAAGTATATTGTTGGGCCGCACTGAGCGATGGCGAAAGGAAGATCAGGCTTGACGGGACAGCTACCTGGTCTGACGCGACGACGCTCCGACTACTCGCTAAAAGCGTGCATGCCAGAAGCCCCGCGAAGAAAAGACGCGAGAGCACTAGGGACACTCAAGAGGATTAGTGGTAGCTCCACAAGGAGCACCGGGGCATATCGTTGACCATCTTCCACTTACGGACGACCCCCCGTTTGTGCAGACCGTAATCGTTACATAGTCGCAGACTACCCCAGAGCTGTTGCCGACCCCGTAAATGGTGACCTGGCAGTCGCTCCCTGTGTTTGCACCTTTAGGAGGCGGGCCGGCCTTTACTACGCTGATCGACGATGCTGTAATGATTGTTGCTAGAGTCAAAATCGTAGCTATGCGTTTAGAAAGGGACATAAGAACCCCCTAACTTTGCATGTGCTCGATCCCCCGGTGTCGGGATTCTCGGGCGGCCCACCTCCTCCTTGGTCGATATCTGATTTCACGACGCGGAAACGTGATAGGGACCGCCAGAAGCGCAAATGCCTGGAGGAAGTGCTTTCTCGGTTGGTGCTCGGACAATCCGACACCCGACGAACAAAGTTTCAAGACCATTGGCTCAAGAAGCTCGCAAGAATCGGGAAAAATTTCTCTGACGCGTGCGGTGGTCAAAGTCCAGAATTCGGGCTGGCCTAGGGGCCGACCGGGGTTTCTCGGATTAACCGTACAATGCCGCCCAGACGATAAAGCCAGTCATAACCGCCAGAACCACCCCCACGCGCGAACGAAAAGGTCGGGTGCCATTTTCTCATTGAGGCCAGTCCGACCAGTGAGCCTCTTTAAAGTGCGAGGAAATCCAATAGCCGTTATTGCGACGCCCAATGAAATAAGAGCGACGACCAAGAGGGTCCAGGTTTTGTTCATGATCGCACGGGTGTGTCAAAGTTCCAAATTCGGGTCGGCCCAGGGGGCCGACGGGCTATTTTCGCTCGTTGGAGAGTCGGCCGACGCGGTCGATCAGGTCATCTAACACAAGACCACGCTTGTTGATTTCCCCGTCATCGCCAATCCCGACATTCGCTAGTTCCTCGGTTATGGCGCCACAGATCGCATCGCCGGTTTTAGGATCGAGCTCTTTGTCCATGGCTGGAAGCAAGTCGGGGCGTCTACGAGCCAGGATGCTCCGCAAGTCTAGCAGCATCGGGAGAGGCATTCCGCTTTTCTTAAACCGCGATTTTCCCATGAGGTTCCTCGGGCGCACCACGCGGAGCTGTGCGGGTGAGTCAAACTCGCTGAGCGTCGCGACTGCTTATCTTGGACTGCGGATGGTGCTCGAAATGAGGGGTCGCGTGAACAGTTTCACGCGTTCTGTCGCATGTTCGTTCCTTCCTCTCCGCTGAAACGTGAGACTTTCGTGGTCACGCCGTGGTCACGGACGATGCGTCAGCGCGCGGACCTGAGCAACCTTCTACAGCATCCTCACGAGGAAAAAAGGACGTGCCATCCCTCGACGACACGTCCTGCGAGAATTACAAAACCGCTGCTCTACCCCTGAGCTACGCCGGCACTATTTTCCTGAGCGACCCTAAGTGCTGTTTTCTTAGGCACCCTAGGACGCGCCTGCGAGGCCTGAGAAGCGACGGCGAGCCAACGCGGTGAAGGCATCTTCACGACGCAGGACGGTGCTCGTTGGCGATAAGAGCCCCGGTGGCAATGAGTACAACCGCACAGCTCTCAAGGAACGCAACGACCCTCCACTCCGTGCATAGTGGGTAATTATGAAATCCGCATATCTCCCAGTTGCCGATGCGTGTCCCTGCAGCCGTAGCAAACGCAAGCAGTATGAGTCCGCACGCGGTCAAGATGATGAGCCAGCGCATCCCGATCTTGTCAGGCATCTGAAGCTCGGGATGGCAAAGCGACTCGACGCCGCCGGAGATAGCCCCAGAGCGCTAGCCCCCACGCGAGGAAGACGCCGACAGCTATAGCGACCCCGCCAGCTGGATAAGCCGCGTACTCTGAACGGGCATAGGCGAGAGGAACAAGGGCGAGAACCAGTGCTACCAGCAATTTGAAACGCGGGGCGGTCGCGAGGCTAAGCCATACAAACGCAGCGCTGCAGATCGCCACTACCACATCGAAGAGCCCATTGAAACTACCGCGGAGGTGCCAGACGATGTTAAACATGACGAGAAAGAGCCCCATTGACAGACCGTAACACGCCGCGGCGACAGGAAGAACAAGCAGCCACCGCACCCGCGCCGGCCACGAATCCATGAACCCGAAATTATCCAAGAAGTCCCTTGAACTACGGAATCAACCCTGTGACCGCTCGCCGCGACCGCCCTCGATGACCTCAAGCGCCTCCGCGGCGTAGCGTTTGCGCCGCGCGCCGCTAGCCGATGCGTGAAGGTACTCGATCTCTACTTGTGAGTCGGGATGCACTGCGGTCACGATTGCTTCCTCATCTTCGCCGCGCACGACGACATGATCACCAACGCGGATCATCCTACAAACTTCCTATTTCCGGTGTCGCGACTGCTATCGCGTGAACAGGGTTTCACGCGTTCTGACGCGTGTCCGTTCCTTCCTCTCCGAGCACAGCCGGGCGAAAAAAGAGAGACCGGCGGCACGCAGAGCCGCCGGCCTCATTGATTTCCAGACCGGAGCGTTACATCTTGATCTGGATGTTGAAGGTGGCGTTGAACGGAACGACCACGCCATAGGTCGTGCCGTTGTCGCCTGTCGCGTTGACGAAGTAGGGATACTTGAACTGCGGTTGGATCGTATCCCCGGGATTGTAGAAGTTGCCCACCGGCGGGAAGAACCCGGCGCTATTGCTATACAGGCACCAGTGGTTGTCGTTCAAGATCCAGGGCTCCTTAGATCCGCCACTGCAGTAGTTGACGATGTTCGCCAGGTTGAGCTGATACGAGACCCGAGGCGTCGCGGCATATGAGATGCCCATGTGCAAGCTGTACTGGTTCGGCTCAGTGAATGCACCGGGTTGATCGAATTTGCCGGTGTACGGATCGGGGACGACCAGCGAACCCGTGCAGCTCGTCGCGTCGGCCGCTGTGCCGCTGCCGCCGTACGGATAGCGCGGGTCGCCCGTGACCGGGTTCGCCAACGCCGCCGTGCAGCTGCTCGGATCGAAGCCGTACGTCGTCTCGGGGGCGCCGTACTTCTGTCCGCCGTGGAACTGGAACGACGGAACGAACGCCCACTTGTCCTTCTTGTACTGGACGATGAGCGTCACGACGTGCGGCACCACGTAGCTCAGCGACGACAGCTGTACGCCGACGGGAACGATGGAGTACGGCGCGTACTGTGCGGTCGAGCTAAGCAGCCCTTGTGCTGGTGCGTTGTAGTACGGGTTGGCGACGCCGCCCACTTCGGTCGGCAGCGCGTTGTTGCCGCCGTCCGTGCCGCACATGCTTGTGGGGCTAGAGGAGGCTACCGCACCGACGCAGGCCGAGGTGAACGAGTTGTAGTGCTGGATATCGATGTTGTCCTGCCCCAACACGGACTGTCCGGTCGGTAGCGGGTTGTATGTGACGTAGCTGTGCGTATACGTGTACGCCAGCTGGCCGGCGAAGCCGTTGTTGTTGAAGTTGCCCATGTTCGCCAAGAACTCGAGCCCGAGGTTCGTCTCGTTACCGACATTCAGGCCGGAAACGAACGCCGTCTGCGGGCTGATGTAGATCTGCTGGACCTGGTTGTTCGTCTTGCGCAAGAACGGCGTCAGCACGAGCGACGTCTGCGTGTTGGCGAACTGGTGCTCCCACGACAGGTCGTAGTTATACGAGATCGACGGGCTGACCACGTGGTTAGGCGACGTGAACCCGTACTTGTAGAACAGCGACCCGAGCAGATGCTCAGGCAGGTCTTGGTCCAAGCTGTCGTACTGTTGGAACGCCGCGTTGGCCGGCTCCGAGTAGCGGCCCGCCGAGAAGCGCAGCACGTCGTTGGTGCTGAACGAGTACGTTCCGCCGAACCGCGGTTCGAGTTCGTTGTAGGTGATCTGGCCGCCGTTGGCCGTCGTATCGGTCAGCGTCGCCTGCGTGAACCCAGCTCCGAGCGCAGAACACGGCGTGCCGGCCACCTGAGGCGTTAGGCCTCCGCCAGGCGACGTCTCGTCGATCGGATTTCCACCGTTGAAGAGCGGATTGACGCACGACACCGCGTTCCAGGCGTTGAACCAGTACGGTCGCGTGCCTGTCCCCGTCGGCGTGTAGACGAACGTGTAGATGTCATCGCGCACGCCGATGTTGAAGTTCAGGCGATCGTTCGGCTTCCAGGTGTCTTGCGCTGACACGCCCCAGAAGCGGGGTGTCACCGTATTGTACGTGGCATATGGGCCGTTCTCGGACACGTACCACGCGCAGGGTCCGCCACACGCTGTAGCGCTTGGGGCCGGTATGCCCACACCGGGACCGAAGAAGTTGCCGATCGATCCCAGGCAGTTGGCGCCGCACGTGAGGTTGCCAAGCGTGAGGTAGTTAGCGTCCAGCGGCCCTGCGTTGGCGCTGGCTTTGAGGCACGATGCCGGCACGCCCGGATTCGCCACGTTGTAGCAGATGCCGCTGGTCGGGTTAGTGGCGCTGACGAGCTGTGCCACGTCGCCGCGCGCGCCCGACAGCGTGTCGAACATCTGCGTGTTGTTGTCGCGCACGGTGCTCGCCGTCGAATACGTGCCTTCGATGTTGAGCAGGTTCTTGGGCGAGAGCTGATTGACGTAGTTTGCCGATGCGCCGCGCGTATGCGTCGACAGCTCGTAGTCGGGGGCGAGGGCGAAGTCCAGATTATAAGCCCCCATCGGGTCCTGAATGAACCACCACGAGTAGTCGATGTATCCGTACACGCGCAGGTACGACGACGTGCCGATGTTGTGCTGATACTGGAGCTTGTAGATGGACAGTCCGTTGCTATACCCTTCATAACTGTTGCCCGGGATATTCGTGCCGGTAAACGAGTTGTTCAGGAAGGCGTTGCCTTCGTTCGGGTAAGCGTAGGGCACGACGTTGTTGACCTGTCCAGGCGCAGCCGACGTGAATAGCGTGCCGACAGGCGTCATGTATTGTGCGCCTGAGAAGTACAACGGCTGACCCGGGCCTTCGACCGTTCCAGGGTTGTGCGAGAAGAAGCTCGGGCCGCCGCCCCAATCGTTGGGGTTGTTGTAGAAATTCGTGTACAGCTGGAACGTGTCGTACAGCAGTTGGATGTCGTCTTTACCGGAGTCGTTCTTGTGCGGAATGCCGAAGTGGAAGTTGAAGACGTTTTCATGGTCTTGCTCATTCTTCGGCGTGAGGATGTTCATCGATCCAAGGTAGTAGCCGCCTGGCCCGACCGGCTGGCCGAGAATCGAGTTCGCGGTGTTTGCGTAGCACTTCACATAGTTCGAAGGCACGGCGTCGGTGCCGCAGGTGCCGCCGACGGTCGCCGACGGTGCCATGTCATACACCAACCCGTAGGTCGAGTTCTGGCTAGCGCCGTTGTTCTCGTCATAGTAGCGCGGGCTTTGGTTGGCGATGCCCACGCCGACGTAGTAGGAGAAGTTGCGGTTCGGGGTCGCACCGCCGACTTCGAAGCTCGCTTTGTTGTACAGGTTCGGGCCGCCGATCCCAAGGTCGACATTGGCGTAGCCCGGATAGGTGCCGCTCTTGATGACCTGGTTGATGTAGCCCGCCAAGCCCTGACCCTCGGCTGTGGCAGGCGCCGCGCCCGTGTACAGCTGCAGCTCCTGCTGGCCGATGGCGGACAGATTGCTCGACGCGTAGTTGTCGAACGACCGGTTCACCGGCACGCCGTCGAACTCGTAGCCGACCTGGTCGTAGTCGCCGCCGCGGATGTTGACGACTTGGAACCAGCCCGATTGACCCGGCGGAACGTAGGCCCCAGGGAGCGCTGCGATGGCGGAGTAGCCTTGGTTGGCGCCGCCGCCGCCGCCGAGCACTGCGCTGCGCGCCTGCGCGGCCGCGTTGACCGAGTAGACGTTAGCAGTCGTGCCGGGTTTGACGAGATCGGTCGACCCGCGCGTCGTGACCGTCGCCAGCGTCTTGATCGACGGCCTCACCACGAGCGTGAGTTGTTGGACTTGGTCCGCGAGCACGGTCACACCGCGCTGCACGAACGTCTCGATCGTGCCTTCCTTGGCCACCGTCACGCTGTACGTGTCGGGGACTAACGAGACGAAACCGAAGTGACCACCATTGTCGGTCGTTGTGCTTGAGGTCTGACTCGCAGAGGACGCCGTGACCTTCGCTTGCGCGACGGGCGCGTGCGTTTGCTCCTGCAGAACTGTGCCATTCAACGATCCAGTGACGCCTGCCAGTGCCCATGTTCCCTGGACAAGCAGCACCACGATCGTCAAAAAGGCGAATTTCAGCAAACCTTTCATGGTCTACCTTGTTCCTTCTTGAAGCGACGACCGAGCGATTGAGCGTTCCCGTGATGCCTGCCAGAGCCCATGTTACCTGGATCAGGAGCCCGACGAGAACCGACTTTCTTCTCTCAATTCTCGATCGTCAGACGGCGCGACAGCGCCGGTCACGCAGACGAGATGCGTCGACCCTCAAAAGTAACAGTATACGACGCCGCCGTCGCTCACGTTTGGGCGGTCCTTAATACGAACGGACGGAAATCGCGCTAGGCGCTAAGGCTGGCGGGCCTTAGGTCAAATTGCGCAGACTGCTTGGCGTGAGCCCCGTGACGCGCCGCACGCAGCGGGCCATGTGGCTCTGGTTTGCAAAACCGGCCTGCAGCGCCACATCGCTCAAAGGAATCGTGCTTTTTACCAGCAGGTCGACCGCATATTCCACACGGCTTCGGATGACATATTGATGAACGGGCACGCCGACGGATTGTTTGAACAGCGACTTGAAATGCGATGGGCTGACGCTTGCGATTTCCGCGAGCTGCGCGAGTCGGAGGTCCTGCGCCAGATGGTCGTGGATGTAATCCGTGACGCGTTGCAGCCGGCGTTTCGGTAAGCCTTTGGTGATACGGGGCACAAGCGGCGCGTGCTGCCGGAGCAAGTGCGCGGCCAGCGCCAGTCCTAAACCATCCGCGTAGAGACGACCAGACGGCTCGGGCGTCTCCAATTCGGCTTTGAGGGCCCAGCCGATGTGCTCGATCTGCGGATCCATGAACTGAAGCAACGGTAAGATCGAGACGCGATCGGGATTCACGCCCATTTCCTCGGCCGTCGTTTGCACGAGCGATGGGCTCAGGTGGATGCAGAGGAAAGCCGTCGGGCCCTCGTCCTGCCACTCACCCGAAAAGCCTAGCGGCATCAGATCAATGGTGCCGGGGACCTGCAAACGTCGAGACACGGCCCCGTCGCAACGGGCCGTCGTGCGAGTTGGCGCTCCCACTTGCACGGATATACCGTGTGCATTGTTATATCGGGCTTGGCTGACGCCGCCCGACGTCTCGATGAGGGCCGCCTCGAATCCGGTCCAGAACCGGTCGTGGCTTGATCCCCGAAGGGAAAACTGCATTTTCCCGTCGTTGAAATGCATCCAGGCGCGTTCTTGCATGTCGATAACATCGCTTTGGGACTCGAGAGGCGCCGTGTGACCGTCCGTTTCTACTATCGTCGCCACGGGACATTCACACGTTCGGACGATTTACGACACAATCAGACGGTGGACCCGGAGGCAGGACGCTCTATTTCGTGCATCCCAGCTTGACTTGAATCGCGTTCCCACCCCATTCCATATGGCGAAAAACTTCGTCGTCGTAGACCCAAAACTCGGTCGGCCTCTGCTTTTCCAAGGCAGCCGGGAACCCGGAAGACTGCGGAAAGTAGAAATAGAGGACGGTCTTGTACGTCGCCCCCGGCGCGAGACGGTGCATCATAGGATCGTCATCGTGCGTGTTGCGCGGATGCGCTGGGTCGTAGTCCATGCTTGCCGTATAGTCGACGATGGTAAATGCGTTGCCGCCGCTATACGAGAGCGATAACCCAGCAAGGTTTGGAGAGCCAAACGGTTTCGCATCCGTGTTCGGCTGCCATGCCTTTGTCGTATCGTTGCGCAAGACGACGGAGACATCGACCTTGTCGCTCAACACCTGGACCGCGGTGACGCGGACGCCCCAGACTCCATTGGACAGCCATTGGTTCATGCAACCTTGAACGGGTGGCGTTGACGAGACATGTGCCTCGGCTGCACGACCCCCTGCACACATCGCGAGCGCGCATGCACATGCGGCGACAGAAATTCGATTCATGCCCCACTCCGTATTGGCCGTTGGGCAGATGCGCCCGGTAGTAGTAGATCATCTCCATGGCGGACAGATTCCAATCGTCGAGGTTGTCGTACTCCGGCACCTGGTGGCCGCTATCCACTCATCGCGACCCGGATCGGCGCAGCCCTCAGAAGTAGATCACCTTGAGCGTCGCGTTGTAATACTTCGTGAAGCAGGCGAGATCGGGATAGGCCGGCTTCGCATTGGTGTCGGCGATGGCGTTGCTCAAAATAAAGCCGTAGTAGCGCTGGTTGCCGTCAGCGGCCCAGTTCTCAACGGTCCCTGTGACGTCGACCGTGACGACTGGGCCCGACTTGAGGCCGATGTGACCGCCACTCGACGTGTTGTTCAGTGCGCCGCTATAGCTCCACCAAAAGTCCTTGCCCAGCAAATACGTGTCCGCGCACGAGTAGTCGTCGGTTCGAAAGCGGGTATGGCCGGCCGTATCCTGCACCGTCTGCGCGACGTCGAGCGTAAGGATCGCCGAATAGATCTTGCGGTTCGACAGTTTGCCGAGATTGAAATCGTAGCCGGCGCGCGACTTGATCCTGGCGTAGCCGTTGGGGTAGCCGGTCCGGAACTGACTCGTGTCGATCGACTCCGCATAGTAGGCGTCTTGATAGCCGACATATGCGCTCCCGCCGACCGAGACCGAACGATTCGCGGCGAGCAGCTGTGAGGGCAGCTCCGCGCCAAAGTTGCTCCCTTGCAGCTTGGAGATGAGCGCGGCCAACGAAAGCGTATTGGCGTAATTGTTCGGATCCGTTATCGTGGGATCGATGTACGTGAGATACGAGCGCACGTGAGCCGGTGAAAAGGTTTCGGTCGATGCCGTCGATCCGGACTCGACACAGTATTTCTCGCTACGTGCCGATTCGCGGTTTCCGAGATACCCGGTCACCGCGTAGCACGCCCCTTTGTAACCTCCGCCAGGCTTGGTGATCAGCGCGTACTTCGGCGATGTGCCGTTCGAGGTCGTCACGACGATGTTGTGATGGCTGCCATCGACCCGGTAGACCTTATAACCGTCAAGCTTGGACGCGCCGTCTTTCCAGAGCAGCTGCAAGTCGCCGGACTTGACGCCATTATCGCAGATGGTCGCGAGCAGGGCGAGCGCCGCTGCGCAGTCGTGCACGCTTTGCACCGGGCGGACATCCGATGGCGCCGGGATCGGCTTCGGCGTTGGCGTCGGCTTGGGTGTCGGCCGCGGCGGTGGTGACATCGCGCGCACCGGCCCGGTGTTGCCGCCCTGAACATTGGCGACCAGGTAACCGGCCGACGCCTGACCGGTCGCGGCGAGAGCCAACAACGCCGCTGCGCACAACGCAAGAATCGATCGAAACTGCGACATAACGACCTCCGTCAGCCCTAGAACGCGAGCGTCCGTGCGGAAGTTCCGAGTCTTGCGGCGAGAGGTTCTCGCACGCTGAGGTGGCAACCTGGACGGGGGGTTTCTAGCCTTGCAGCAAATCGTCCCGATCGCGTCGCTGGTCATCGCTTTTGCGACGGTCGTCTTCACCACGTACATGCTTTCGCGGCAAGTGCGTCAGATGGAGCACGAGCGCAACGCGGTGGCCATCCTGGAGGCTATCGACCGGCTCACCTCTACCGAAGTGGTCCACGTCTTCACGCAATTGCGCGGGGTCGCCGGGCGCTATCCGACGGACAAAGACATCGCGGAGAGATTCTTCGGCTCCGACGACGAGCGCGCGCTCTCCATGGTCGGACAATTCGTCGAGACCATCGCGTGTCTCGCGCGCCGCGAAGTGCTCGACGTAACGCTGATCTGCGACGCGGTCGGCTTCATGCTGCGCGACCGGTGGGCGACGATCAAAGATTTCGTCGTCCACTGGCGCCGCTACAACCAGAACGAGTACTTGTTCGAGAACTTCGAATGGCTCGCCAACTACAGCGCATGGTGGAGAGACATCCCGCGCCCGAAAGTTCCCAATTACGATCCGAACCAATTCGCTGCTCGCCGCTGACGGGAGATAGGATGTTGTTTGCCACCGTGCTGTCGCTCATCCTCACCACAAGCGGGCTGGCGGCCGCCATGGACATGCCCGCCGCGACGTCGCCGGCGCGCCAGCACCATCCGGTGTCGACCACCAGTCCGATAGCGCAAGCGTATTTCGATCAGGGTCTCACCTTACTGTACGCATTCAATCGCGGCGCGTCGCGCCGGGCATTCGAGCAAGCCGCCGCTGCGGATCCGCATCTGGCGATGGCGCAGTGGGGCATCGCGATGACCTACGGCTCGAACATCAACGTGCCGATCGACGAGCCGGGCGAGCGCGCAGCGTTTGCCGCATTGGGCAAAGCGCAGCAGCTCGCCGCGGGTGCCGACGATCTCGATCGTGCGTGGATCAGCGCCCTCGCTGCGCGCTATACCAACGCAGCGAAACCCGATTTCGCAAAGCTCGACGCTGCATATGCGTCCGGGATGAAGCAATTGGTGGCCCAGTACCCAGACGACCTCGACGCGGCCACGCTCTACGCGGAGAGCTTAATGGATCTGCGCCCTTG
The DNA here is from genome assembly GCA_963772515.1 of Vulcanimicrobiota bacterium. GTDB lineage: Bacteria > Vulcanimicrobiota > Vulcanimicrobiia > Eremiobacterales > Eremiobacteraceae > JAFAHD01. Next base: position 410,975 of record CAVYXC010000004.1, on the reverse strand, counting down.
GGCGCTGTATACGCCGGCGGGCGTGCCCGTCACGGACACGCAGACGATCGTCGCGACATTGGAATCGGTGCTGCGGCGCGAGCCGGATCATATCGGCGCGAACCACTTCTATATCCACGCGACCGAGGCGTCGACGTCTCCCGAGCGAGCGTTGATCTCGGCGTCGCGTCTGGGCGCGATGAATTTCGAACCGGCTGCGGCCCACCTCGTGCATATGCCCGCGCATACGTACATGCGGACCGGCGCGTTCGAATCGGCCGTGATGAGCAACGAGCACGCGACGCAGCACGACCGGGCATATCTGGCGATGCACGAGGACCGCGAAGCATCCGGCTACTACGGCCACAACTTGACGATGCTCGCGGACGGGTACAGCGTGCAGGGGAATTATCAGGGCGCCGCGGCGGCGCAACATCGGCTCGCGTCAGAGGGCGCCATGGTACCCGCAATGTACGTGCCTTTGCGCTTCGCTCGTTGGGCGGAGATCTCGGCGATGACGCAGCCGGCTGCGTCGCCCGACGAGCCGATGCGAGTCGCGTTTTGGCACTTCTGCCGCGGTATGGCCTTCTCATCCACCGGCGACGCGGCAAAAGCCCAGGTCGAGCTTGCCGCTGTCAAAGCAGCCGACGGCGAGCTCAAAGTGCCGACGATCAATGGGTTCACCAACAGCTCATCGGATCTGCTCGGCATCGCGCAAGACGAGCTCGGCGCGAAAATCGCTCAGGGCAGCGGCGATTCAGCGACCGCAGTTTCACTGCTTCAGAGCGCGGTCAAGGCGCAGGACGGTCTGATCTACATCGAACCGCCGGATTGGTACCATCCGGTGCGCGAATCGCTGGGCGGCTTACTGCTGCAGCTCCACCGATACACTGAAGCCGAGGCGGTCTTCCGCGCCGATCTGCAACGCAACCCGCGCAATCCCCGATCCTTGTTCGGTCTTGCGGCGGCGCTCGAGGCTCAGGGCCGGACGGGCGAGGCTGCGCTCGTGCAGCAGCAATTCAAGACGGCGTGGCAATACGCAGACACGACACTGACGATCGACGCGCTCTAGTCCGCTATCCGTTCTCGGTCTTCGCGCGCGTGGGTTTGTCCGCGTCGGTCTTCTTGACCGGTTCAACCGTGCCGAAGTAGCGCATCGCGGTGGCGGCAAGTCCCTCGAAGGCGCCATTGGTGCCTCCGGCGACTAGGATCTCAGGCACGAAGCGCGCTTTGCCCTCGGCCAGCGCACCGACGACATTCACAAGCGCGGTCGCGTTCGAACCCAGCGCTCTGACCTGCGCTTCATAACCAAGTGCGCGCGCAAGACCCACCGCTTCCACTTCCGCGCCGCGCGCGGTGCCGGTTTGGCGGATATATTGCGCGTCGCCGCGCCCCTCTTCGACGCGCCCGTTCGCGTTGTTGGTCTTGATGTCCACGCCGACTTTCGACTTGGCGAGCTCCGCTTGCATCTCAGCGGTGCCCTTCGCGTTCTCCATCGCGATGCGCTCGTCTTGAGCGGCGCGCTGTTTTTGGAAAGTCGCAATCTCCTGATTTGCGATCTCGCGCTGCGTGAGCACTTGCACGAGCTCTTGCGGCAAGATGACGTCTTGGATATAAACGCCGCGCGTCTCGACCCGATACTGCTCCAGCTGCTCCTTGATGTGGCGAAACGCTTCTTCTTGCACCAGTTGGCGCGTCTCGATGAACTTCACCGCCGGCATGCTCTGCAGCTTGTCGCGGAAATGATTGCCCACGGCGGCCTGCAGCACTTCGTTCACGAGGTTCATCATCGTGCCGACCATCGAGATGACGCGCGGCGCGTTGGTATCCGGCACGTGGATCTGCACTTGCAAGTCGATGTGGAACACGAAGCCTTCGCTGCTCTTGGCGACGATCTGCTGCAATTGGGCGTCGAGGTTGTGCGCCGCCGAGACGGCATCGGCCCAGTTCAACGTCAGAATCGACGTCGGCACGATCTCCGCTTGATAGCAGCGCGGGTTGAGCGGGTACTTGCCGGTGCGCAGCGGCTCTTGCCAGATACCGCGGTGCCCGGCTCGCACGAGCGAGCCGAACTTGAACTCGACGCCTGAGGTGTCTTGTGTGGGCAGGCCGACATAGGCTTTGATAACCGCGACTTGGCCTTGCTGCACGACCAGCATCGGCACGAGTTCGACGCCGACGAGGAACGGGTTGAGCGCGTACGCGCCGTAGAGTAGCGGATCGTGTTGCAGCCCGATGCGGCCGCCGTTGTCGAGGAACGCCTGGAAATCCTGATAGTTATTGTGCAGGCGGTTCTTGCTGCCCAGCAGCAGCTCGATGATCTCGGTGTCGCCGGCCGACGCCTTCTCCATCTCCTGCACGTCGGTAAAGCCACCAAGCCTGGACGAGATGTCGCCTGACGGCAAAGGGTCGCCCTCATACGCGGTGATGATGCCGACGATGTCCATCGTCGCGGCGTCTTTGCCGGTGGCTTGAGGAACGATGCGGACCAAGCTGAGCTGATCGGGCCGCAGTCCGAAGTCTTCGGGCGCGAGCGCCTCGCGATGGCTGATCTTGCCGCGCAATTCGGGCGAGACCGGCAAGCCGTAGACCTGCCGTTTTGTGATCACGAGAAATCCGACGGGATGGATGGGCACGAGCGACCCCGGCGGCAGCACGGGGCGCTGCACGCCTTTCTGGCCGCCGCGCTCGATGAACGCGCGCAAGTCGCCGAAGTTATCGAACTCCTTGCGATACACAGCCGACTTCGCGCCGATCGGCAGCGGTGAGCCGGCCTGCGCGATGACGACGCCGATCTCACCGGCCGGAACCTGCACCCATGGGAACTTCTCAACGCTATACAGCAGCCATGGCTTAAAGCGTAGTCCGGGCATGAGCAGGTCGGCCTGGTAGCCTGCCTCACCACGGAACGCGATCGGGTTATCCTCGTCGAGCTTGCTCAACGAGAACCGCTTGAGGACCAAACCGACCTCGGTCGGCCCGATGCGCCGCACCGACAACAGAAAGTGCAAAACGAATAGACCGATCGCAAGCCATGCTACCCATGCCCAGTCGGCCAGTACAAACCCGGTGAACATGTTGATTCGCCCCTTGTGAGAAACGGGACCGTCCTTTTGCGCTAGGCTCCACTGCGGTCCTCTTCGGCGCGGAGCCGAAATGAAAGGACCCGAGCGTGGCTCGGGTCCTACGTGGCTGGATTGTCGCGTGCCTTAGTAGAGCTCGACCTCGCTCAGGTTCTTCTCGATCTTGCGCTTGACGCGCTGGAGCGCGTTGTCGATCGACTTGACATGCCGGTTGAGATCGCGCGCCATCTCTTGGTACGATTTGCCCTCGAGATAGCTCAGCAGCACCTGCGACTCGAGGTCGCTCAGGTTCTCCTGGATCCGCTCCTTGATGTCTTCTGAGACTTCCTGATTGATGACCAGCTCTTCCGGATCCGACATCTTCGCGCTCGCCATGACGTCGAGCAGCGTGCGCTCGCTGTCCTCGTCGTAGATCGGCTTGTTGAGCGAGATGTACTGGTTGAGCGGGATGTGCTTCTGCCGCGTGGCCGTCTTGATGGCCGTGATGATCTGACGCGTGATGCACAGCTCCGCGAAGGCGCGGAACGACGACAGCTTATCGGCCCGGAAGTCGCGCACGGCCTTGTAGAGGCCGATCATGCCTTCCTGGATGATGTCTTCGCGGTCTGCGCCGATGAGGAAGTAGCTCTTGGCTTTGATACGGACGAAGTTCTTGTACTTGTTGAGCAGAAACTCCATGGCCAGATTGTCGCCGCACTTGGCCGCATTGACGAGTTCTTCGTCCGCTCGCTCGCTGTAGTCCAGGGTTTCTTCCGTTTGGTGAAGTGCCCCCAAGTTGTTGATGAACCTCCGGCCCTGCTTCTCGGCATGATTATGCCTGTGTTATGTGCCCTACCGATTATAGGGGGAGGCTCCTCTTTCGTCAAGGATTTACGGGACGGGCTCGTGCCGCTAATCACAAGCCTTTGGCGCGTTGTCTCACCACCTCGTACAGGACCACGGCGCTCGCTGCCGCCGCATTCAGTGAAGCGACCTTGCCGCGCATGGGGATCTTGACCAGCTCGTCGCAGCGCTGCGAAACCAGGTGGGCCAAGCCTTTGCCCTCGCTCCCGACGACGAGCGTGCATTTTCCACGGAAATCGACGTCGGTGTATAGGCGTGCGTTTGGGGTGCCGGCGAGGCCGTACACCCAATGGCCGTCGGCTTTGAGGTCTTCAAGCACTCTGACCAAATTCGGGACAGCGGCGATCGGCAGATGCGAGGCAGCCCCGGCGGCCGCCCGCCTGGTCGCGGCGGTCACGCCGGCGCTGCGGCGGTCGGGGATCACCAGCGCGTCGGCGCCGGCGCTTTCGGCCGCACGCATGATGGCGCCGAGGTTCTGCGGATCTTCGACGTGATCGACCACCGCGATCAGCGCGTCGGGTTTTTCCGCCAACGTGCGTCGCGTGTCCGCCCAGTCCGCGTACGCGAATGGAGCGACGCGTGCGGCGACATGTTGATGGCGCGCGTCCCCAAAGCGTTTGAACCAAGATTCGGGCTCGGTGTGGACCGGCACGCCGCGATGCTTCGCCGCTGCGATGAGCTCTTGCAGGGCGGCGTCGCTGCGGCGGTGCTGCGCGATGATGACGCTCTTGACCGCTTCACCGGCCGCGAGCGCCTCCGTCACCGAGTGGATGCCGGAGATCGTCTCGTCATCTGCCGCCATCGACGCTCCACTGCGAACCCGTCGCGGTGTCTTTGACCGCGATGCCCGCGCGCGCGAGCGCGTCGCGCAGACGATCCGACTGCGCCCAATCTTTGGACTTGCGCGCCTTTTCGCGGATCGCGACGACCTTTGAGACCAAGTCGTCGTCGGGTGCGTCGCGATCGCCGGTGATGATCGAGAACTCCATGCGCGCCGCTTTGCTCAACTTGAGCTGCGATGACGTCGCAGCGACGCCGGCGTTCTCGGCGTCCACCGGCAGGCCAAGCCGTTCGAGCGCCTGCTCGACGACGGCAACAACATCGGCCCCTGTACGATCTTTAATCGAAGGCTTCACATAGGTCTGCAGCCAGCCGATGGCGCCCGCGGTGTTCAGGTCGTCATCGAGAAATGCGTTGAATTCTTCGATCGCGCTCTCACGTTGCCGGTCGGATGAATCCGACCGCTCCATGGGGTTTAGGCGCGCGCGGGCGCGGAGTTTGTCGAGGTCGGCGTACAGCCCGCGCAATCCCTTGCCCGCCGCTTCGATCGAGTCAGCCGTGAAGTTGCTCGGTTTGCGATAGCCGGTCTGCAGGAACAGGTAGCGGATCACGGCCGCCGGATAGCGGTCGAGCATCTGGGTGAGCGGCGTGAAGTTGCCAAGCGACTTGCTCATCTTCTGACCGTCGACGTTGAGCAATCCCGCATGCACCCAGAAATTCGCCATCGGATGCTTGCCGGTGAACGTCTCGGTCTGCGCGACTTCGTTCTCGTGGTGCGGAAAGATCAAGTCGGCGGCGCCGCCATGGATGTCGATCTGATCCCCGAGATACTTGCGCGCCATTGCCGAGCACTCGATGTGCCAGCCCGGCCGGCCGGGGCCCCAGGGGCTCGGCCAGCTCGGCTCGCCGGGCTTGGCCTTCTTCCACAACGCGAAGTCCAACCGCCCGCGCTTATCCTCGCGCACGGCGACGCGCACGCCGGCGCGCAGTTCTTCGATGCTCTGGTGGCTGAGCTCACCGTAATGCGGAAATACGCCCTCGTCCACCGCGAAATAGACGCCGTCTCCCGACTCGTACGCCGCGCCCTTGGCGACGAGCCCCGAGATGAGCTCTATAATGGAAGAGATTTCCTGAGTCGCGCGCGGTTCGTCATCGGGCGGTATAAGCCCGAGCCGCTGTGGCGCACGCCTCGTACTCCGCCAGATAACGAGTGGCAACGTCGTCCCAGGGCACGCCTTCGGTGGCGGCGCGCTCGATGATGCGGTCGTCGATATCGGTGACGTTTTGGACGTAGTCGACCTTGTAGCCGCGCGCGGCGAGGTGACGGCGCAAGACGTCGAACGTCAAGAACGTGCGCGCGTGACCCAGATGCGGGTGAAAACTGGGCGTCATGCCGCACACGTACATCGTCAGCCGCCCGGGTTCGAGCGGCTGGAGCTCTTCGAGGGACCGGGTGCGGCTATTGTAGAGTCTTACTGCCATCCGGCTCTTCGAGCTTTCGGAAGCCCATCTCGAGCGCCTCGACCCGTTGCTGCAGCGCGGCGATCGCGTCCGCTTCGGGGTCGGGCATGTCCACACGCGGCAACACCGGTTCGGCCGGCTTGCCGTCCTGATAGATCACGCGGCCAGGCACACCGACAACCGTGCAGTTCGGCGGGACCGATTTGACGACGACCGCCCCCGCCGCGATCTTCGAACCGGCGCCGATGACCACCGCGCCGATGATGCCGGCGCCGGCGCCGACGATGACGTTGTCTTCAAGCGTCGGGTGGCGCTTGCCGCGCTGCAGCGACGTGCCGCCCAAGGTCACGCCTTGATAGAGCGTGCAGTTGCGCCCGATCTCGGTCGTCTCGCCGATCACGACGCCCATGCCATGATCGATGAACAGACCCGAGCCGATCTCCGCGCCCGGGTGGATCTCGATGCCGGTGAAAAACCGCGACATGTTGGACAGCACGCGCGGAATGACGGGTATGCCGGCGCGGTGCAGCGGATGGATGATCAGCCGGTGCCAGAAGAGGGCATGAAAACCCGGATAGGCCAGCAGCACTTCGAGCCAGTTGCGCGCCGCGGGGTCGCGCTCAAAGCACGCGCGCCAGTCGAGGCGTATCTGCCGGAAGATGGAGTCTCGTTGCATGGTTTCGTCCTGCTCGCATCCCGCGCGTCGCGCGGGCTTCTTCTTTCACATGCGCGCGGCGGGCGCGCGACCGGGCGTGGCGTAAGCGCCGGTCAACAACGACAGGACGGGGCGATGGCCGGGCGGGGGAGGGCAGGGTTGTCTGCGGTGGCCATGATGACAATGGGTTCGCGCGCTAGGCGTGGCCGCCCTCCGGCCTGCTGGAAGCGAGTCGCCGTCAAGGTTGTGTCGCCGCATTGCGCACGTCCAACGTCACGGTGTTCGACGTCAAGGCCGCATACCAGGGACCTCCCAGGCCTTGGGTGATCACGGTTGCAAATGAAAACGTGTACTCGCCTGGCGCGCTGAAATCGTAGCTCTTACGGAGATCGGCTGTACTCTTCTCGTATGCCTGCCCAGTCTCGAGGTAGGGTCCATCGGCGGAGATGCTCCCGGCGAAGGGGTCACCGGGACCAGCGTGCTCGATCGAAGCACCACGCGGACCGGTGCCCGTGAGCGCGTATTCTTCCATCGCGCCGACCCGGAAGATGTGTCGCGGCGGCCCGAAATTCTTTATGGCCAACGTGCACGCGATTGGCGCACCGACGTCAACGGCCTGGTTTTCGAGTTTCACGCCGAGCGCGAGGTCCTTCACCATCGGACCAAAGGTGAAACCAGTGGGGTCCTCAATCTTCACTGCCGCACTCGCCCGCTCCGACATCTCAGCGATGCCGAATGTCGCGGCTACAAACCCCAGAAAGCGCGCGCGCGTCAGCTCCGCCATGGCGCTCCTACGAGCTGGCGGAAGCGCCCGTCTGATTCAACGACGAGCGCAGGCGCGAGGCCAGTCGGGCGGGACCGAGAAGCGGCAAGAGAATTGGGAGCTCGACGCCGTGTTCGTCGCCGGTCGCAGCGATGCGAATCGGCCTGAACAACGCTCGACCCTTCACGCCGTGTTTGGCTCCAAGCGCAGCCAGTGCTTCCTTTGAGGTCGCTGCGCTGAACGCGACGCGATCTCTGCAGCCTGCCGCGATGCCCGCGAGGTCCTCGACGAGCGCTCGCGACCCGCTGTCCGACAGCGCGTCGCGAGATTCTGGTGCGATGCGGATTTCGTCCGTGAGAACCTGCTTGGCCAGCGCCGGGACCTGGTCCAGCGTTTCGACGTGATCGCTCATCGCGTCGGCGAACAAGCCGCGCCACAACGGATCGTTGATATCGACTGACGACGTCACTTCGGGATCGCGCTGTGCCCACGCCGCGAACAGTTCCGCCCGGTCGTCGCGGGGCAGCGCGCGCAAGTAATGCGCGTTGAACCAACGCAGCTTGCCATGATCAAACACCGCCGGGCTCTTGGTCACGCGCTCAAGCGAGAATCGTCCCACGAGTTCGTCGAGAGTGAAGAATTCGCTATCGTCGCCCGGCGACCACCCGAGCAGCGCCAGATAGTTGATAAGCGCGGCGGGCAGGTAGCCCTGTTCGCGGTACTCGGCAACCGACGTCGCGCCGTGGCGCTTGGACAGCTTCTGGTGATCCGGCGCGAGGATCATCGAGACGTGGGCGAAGAGCGGCAGCGGCAAGTCGAGCGCCTCGTAGAGCACCGCTTGGCGCGGCGTGTTGGGAAGATGTTCATCTGCCCGGATCACGTGGGTGATCGCCATCTCGGCGTCGTCGACGACGGCGGCGAAATTATACGCAGGATTGCCATCCGATTTCATGATGACGAAATCGCCGATCGAGCCGGCCGGGAAATGCACCGACCCGCGCACGAGATCTTCGACGTAGATGTCGCGCTGCGGCATGATGAAGCGGACCGCCGGCTTGCGGCCTTCCGCTTCCAGCGCCGCGCGCTGTTCGCGCGTGAGCTCGCGGCACTTGCCTGAATACTTAGGCGCTTGGCCGTGTCGCTCGGCCTCTTTGCGCTCCGCTTCGAGTTCTTGCGGCGTGCAATAGCACAAGTACGCGTTGCCGATCTCGAGCAGCCGCGCGGCCGCGAGGCCGTATCGGTCGGTGCGATCGGTCTGGCGATATGGTCCATACGGGCCGCCGACATCCGTGCCTTCGTCCCAGCTCAGCCCGAGCCAGCGCAGATCATCCTGGATCGCGCGCTCGGACTCGAGCGTCGAGCGGCCGACGTCGGTGTCCTCGGAGCGAAGCACCAGCGCGCCGTTGTTCTTGCGCGCATAGAGATAATTGAAGAGCGCGGTGCGGGCGCCCCCGACGTGCAGCGAGCCGGTCGGCGCCGGTGCGAAGCGCACGCGCACGGAACCCGAGCGACGATCGTCGGCGATCTCTTCGGCGCGGTCGAATTTATTCGACCGCTCCATATCTGGTCGGGGCCCGGGGGTCAAGGGGTTGATGCCTCGACGGTCGCCACCGCGTATGCCGCCATACCTTCGCCTGTACCCGTAAATCCGAGCCCCTCGGTATGCTTGGCCTTGACGCTGCAGTCGGCTTCGGCGATCTCAAGCGCGTTGGCGAGCATTGCGCGCATGGCGTTCAGATGGCCGGCTAAAGCCGGGCGTTCGGCGACGATCGTGCAATCCAGATTGCCCACGCGCAGATTCGCATGGCGCAGCAAGGTGAATGCTTGCTCCAGCAGTTTGATGCTGTTCGCGTTGGCGTACTTCGGGTCGCCCGCCGGAAAGCGCGAACCGCAATCGCCCAGGGCTGCGGCGCCGAGCACCGCGTCGATGACCGCATGCGTCAACACGTCGGCATCCGAAAAACCCTCGAGGCCTTTATCGAAAGCGATGCGCACGCCGCCTAGGACCAGCGGGCGATCGGCGACCAGCCGGTGCGCGTCGAATCCGAAGCCGACTCTCATCGGCGGGCGGCCTCCATGCGCTGCGCGATCCACAGCGCGATCTCGAAATCCTCAGGCGTCGTTATCTTGATGTTGGCGTACGAGCCCATGACCAGGTTCACGGGGGCGCCGAGGCGCTCGACGAGCGCAGCGTCGTCGGTGTCCACCACCCGGTCCGCGATCGCACGGTCATGCGCGGCGACGAGAACGTCGTAGGGGAAGACTTGTGGCGTCTGGGCGGCCCACAACGTCGAGCGCGGGATCGTGCGGACCACCGCGGTTTCACGCGCCTGTTTGATCGTGTCTTTCACCGGCACGGCGGCGATGGCGCTGACGCCGTGATGCGCGGCTGCTATCGTCCGCTCCACGATGTCGAGCGTGACGAAGGGGCGCGCGCCGTCGTGCACCAGCACGAGGTGCGAGGTGGGCGGCACGACCGATAGCGCCGCGTGCACGGAGGCTTGACGCGTCGCGCCCCCGGCGACGACGATGACCGTTTTTGACGGTGCGTATTCTTTCGCGAGCGCCTCGAAGCGCTCGCGCTCGTCCGCCTCGCACGCGATGTAGACGGCCTCGATCGCCGGGGTGCGCTCGAACAGCTCCAGCGACCACGCCGCCATCGGCTTGCCCGCGAGGTCGAGCAACTGCTTGGGCCTGCCGAGCCGGTCGCCGCGACCCGCGGCGGCCAGAATCGCGGCGGCGTTCACGCTTTTTTGGGCTTGGCGAAGATCATGCGGCCCGCTGCGGTCTGCAGCACAGACGTCACCTGCACGCCGACGGTCTCGCCGATGAGCCGCTTGCCGTTCTCGACGACGATCATCGTGCCGTCCTCGAGGTAGCCGACGCCTTGGTTCTGCTCCTTGCCGTCCTTGACGATGTTGACCGACATCTCTTCGCCGGGCAGCACCACCGGCTTGATGGCGTTGGCGAGCTCGTTGACGTTGAGGATCGTCACGCCTTGCAGGCGCGCGACGCGGTTGAGATTGTAATCGTTGGTCAGGATCGGCGCTTCGAGCTCGCGCGCCAGCGTCACCAGCTTGCTGTCGACGTCGCGCTCGGGCGCATCCTTGTCGATGATCTCCAGCCTGCCCGATATCTCGCGCAGGCGATTGAGGATCTCCAGCCCGCGCCGGCCGCGCGCGCGGCGCATGGAGTCGGACGAGTCCGCGATCGACTGCAGTTCTTTGAGCACGAATTTCGGCACGAGCAGCCGGCCCTCGATGAAGCCCGCCTGCACGACTTCGAGCACGCGGCCGTCGACGATGACCGAGGTGTCGAGCAGTTTGGGCGGCGCTGCACCGTCGCGCGGACCGGTGCGCACCCAGCTCGACAAGCGCTGGCGCACGCCGATGCGCAGCCCTGTGTACGCGAAGAACAGCGTGATAAGGATGTAGACGACGATCGAGATGATCGGGCCGAAGCGCGGCATCTGATTGATGGGTTGGAAAACATCGCGCACCAAGAACGCGACGATCAACCCGATGACCAGACCGATCGCGCCTGAGAGCGCCTCGGCGGGGGCCATGCTCACGATCGAATCTTCGAACGCGCTCGACACTCGTTCGAAGCCGGTGGCCAGATACGGCGAGATCGCCACGCCGATGAGCGCGATGAGCGTCGGAATGCCGATGTCGCGCAGATGCGCCAGCGTGCCGGTCTGGCTTGCGAGCGCAGGAATGCGCCCGAGCTCGATCCCGGCAGCCAAGCCGAGCAGCCCGCACAACAGCGCGAAAATTATTCTAAGAAGTAGTTTTCCCAATTCCGGCGGGGGCCGGTATGAATGAAGGATGTAAGAATTCAGAACACGCGGTGTTGGCCAGAAGCCTCCCCCGCGCCGAGAGCCGTACCCCCTGGCTGTCCTCTTCGAGCAGGCCTGCCCGGCGACATTTATCGATTGCGGCGGCGAAAGCCGTGCGTGGATCGGCCCCGAATCGGGCGCGGAACTCCCCGTCCCGTATGCCTTCGCGCGTGCGCAGGCTCAGCATGGCTGCCTCGCCCAGGCGCGCCTCAAAATCGAGCCGTTCCTCTTCTTCCTGCGCTGAAATCCCGGCTTCGATAGCCGCGCAGTAGGCATTAAAGGAGCGAAGATTCCGAAAGCGCCGGCCGTCTTCGTAGCCCGACGCCGACATGCCCAGCGCCACGCACGCGCGCTGCTCCCAATATCCGCGATTGTGCTCGCTCTCAAAACCAGCTTTGGCATAGTTGGAGATCTCGTAGCGCGAAAAACCGGCAGCTGTCAGCTCGCTTTCGGCGAGTTCGAGCAGATCGGCGGTGGCGTCGTCATCGGGAAATTCGTGCGGCGCGCGCGCGAACCAGCGCGCGTACGGCGTTGCGGCCTCGATCGTCAACCCGTACACGGAGACGTGCTCGGGCGCGCATTCGATGGTACGTTTCAGTGTCAGCTCAAACGACGCCATTGTCTGTCCGGGCGCTCCGGCGATCACATCGATGCCGATGTTGCGGTGACCGGCTGCACGCGCAGCGCCGATATACGCCTGCGCCTGAGCGGCGCTGTGATCGCGTCCAAGCCGATGCAGCTCTGCGTCGTCAAACGACTGGACACCGACCGACAGCCGATTCACTCCGGCGTTGCGGTAGCGGCCGAGATCGCCGGCGTTGCGCGACGGATTGGCCTCAAGCGTGCACTCGATGGAGCCCGGCTCGACGTCGAAATGCTTGAAGATGGCGGACAGCAGGGCTGCGATGTCGTCGGCGCTCAGCGCCGAAGGCGTGCCGCCGCCGAGATAGAGCGACGCAAGCTCGCGATCAGCCGGGGTGCGCGCCAGCTCGGCGTGGACGGCCTTCAAGTAGCGTTCGACGCGCGGACGCGCGAACTCGACTACCGCGAAGTCGCAGTACGGGCAGATGCGATCGCAAAACGGCAGGTGGACGTAACAGCCGGCCGCGCGCGGGCTCACTCTTCTCCGTCGAAGTAGTCGAGCGATTCGGAGCGCAGCAGTTTGCGCGCAGGCGTGCGCACGATATGTTTGTCGCTGTCGGGATAATATCCATACTCGCCGATCGGGTTGTCCGCCACCACGTACATGACGAGGTCGACCGCGCCGTCGTTGATCAGCTGGTGCGGCTGGTCCGGCTCGAAGATGAACGCATCACCGGTTTCGATCGCGTCGGTGCCATCCTTATGACGTACCTTGCCGCTGCCGGAGATCACGTGATAGAACTCCCATTGCGCGCTGTGCGCGTGATACGGATACGGGGTCTTACCGGCCGGTATGCGCATGATCTCGACGTCGAACGGATGGCGTTCCTTGAGATCGGTCGATTGCGGCTTGCGCCCCAGGGCCTCTGAGATCTGCAGCCCTGCGCCGGCGAACTTGCCCTTCGGCGACGACCAGGTCAGCTCGGTGATGTCTTTCGTGTTGATCTTGCGCATCAGGGTATGAAGAACACTCCCACCGCGCCTGGGCCGGCGTGCGTGCCCACCGTCGGTCCGGCGCAGGTCGTGATGAGCGAAGCCGGCTCGATGACTTCCTCGAGGCGTTTGCGCACCTTCTCGGCGAGCTCTGGCGCGACGGAGTGCATCACTGCGGCACGCGCATGCTTCTTCTGCGGAACCTTGGAGGCGACGATGTCGATGATCTGGTCCACCGCGCGTGCGAACGTGCGCACCTTGGTGTGTTCGGCGACGAGGCCGTCTTTGAGCGTGACGATGGGGACGATCTGCAGCACGTTGCCAAGCACGCTTTGCAGCGGCCCGATCCGTCCGCCGCGCGCCAGATACGTCAGGTTGGGGATCGCCGCGTACAGCTGATCGTTAGGGATGTCCGCCTGCGCCTGCTCGACGATCGCCTGCGCCGAGTCGCCGCGCGCGGCCTGGTCGCGCGCGCCAAGCACCAGCAGTCCTTCGCCGGCGGACGCGTTGCGCGTGTCGATGACCGTGATGCGGTCGGGTGCCACCTGCTGCGCGGCCAGCGACGCAGAGTTGAACGTGCCTGACAGCGCTGCCGACACGTGCAGCGAGACGATGTGCTCGGCGCCGGCGTCCAACAAGCGCTTGTATTCGGTGGCGAACGACGCCGGCGTCGGCTGTGACGTGGTCGGCTGATTCGGATCGTGTTGGAGCTTGTCGTAGAACTGTTCGGGCGTGAGATCGACCCCGTCGAGAAACTGCTGGGCCCCGAAGGTGATGGTGAGCGGCACGACCGTGATGTCGACCGCCAAGGCGCCGAGATCGCAGATCGAGTCGGTGACGATCGCGACTTTGGCGCTCATGCCTGTGCTGCCGCGGGCGCGAGCATGCGCTCGATCGAACCGACGAGGTCCTGGCGCGCAGCCCTCAATGCCATCTGGCACGCGTGATAGACGGTGAGCGCGTCGGCGCGGCCGTGGCCGATGATGCAATTGCCGCGCACGCCGAGCAGCGGCGCGCCGCCGTGATAACGATGGTCCAAGCGGGAGCGCACGGCACGGAACACCGGCCGCAATAAAGCCGCGCCGGCTTTCACGTGGATCGGCGCCTCGTCGATGCCCTCGCGCAGCAATTTGAAGATGTACTCGCTCGTGCCCTCAGCGGTCTTGAGCGCGACGTTGCCGACAAATCCGTCTGCAACCACGACGTCTGCGTCGCCGAGCAGCAGATCACCGCCCTCGACGTTACCGATGAAATTGATCGGCGCGGCTGACAGCAGCGGAAACGCCTCTGCGGTCAGCGCGTTGCCTTTGCTCTCCTCCTCACCCACCGACAGCAAGCCCACTTTTGGATTCGGAATGCCGAGCACGGCGCGCGAGTACGCGCTGCCCATGATCGCGAATTGAACGAGCCACTCGGCTTTGCAATCGACGTTGGCACCGGCATCCACCAGCAACATCGGCCCCTTGTGCGCGGGCCAGGCGGTGGCGAATCCAGGACGTGCGATGCCGGGCAAGCGCGAGAGACGGATCGTCGCGAGCGCGAGGAATGCGCCGCTGTTGCCTGCTGAGAACGCCGCGTGCGCTTGGCCGTCGCGCACCAGATCGATCGTCTTGCCCATCGAGGTGACGCCGCCGCGACGCACGGCGATCGCCGGCGCCTCGTCCATCGCGACCGTTTCCGATGTGGCGACGATCGTGACGTTCGCGGGCGCGCCGTCGCGTTTGACCAGCGCTTCGAGCGCGGCGCGATCGCCCACCAACAAGATGCGGCAGCCCCATTCGCGCGCGGCGCGACAGGCGCCATTGACGATCGCGCCGGGCGCAAGGTCGCCGCCCATGCCGTCGATCGCGATGATGACGTCGCTATCGTTCAATCGAAACCACGTAATCCGATGTCGGCTGGCCGCCGTAGTACGCCTCGACGGCCGATGCGGGGAACGTCTCTTTGAGCGTGTGCGCGATGGCTTCTGCCTCTTTGCGCCGGCGCGCGTGCCCGTAGTAGAGCGTGATCAGCGACGGATCCGAGGTGACGGAGCCGTGCACCATCGCGACTGCGATGGCTGCCGCATCCGCTCCTTCAACCAGGCGTTCCGTTTGGCCGTCGCGCGCCTCCAATGCGCCGACGAGCTGGTTGCGTTCGACCGCCACGCCGCCGATCTGGGCGTCGCGGCCGGCGCGGAAGATCGAACCGCTGCCTGCGACGACCGAACCTGCGAGCGCCTCGTCGGGCGTGACGGCTGGATCGTCCGGCCGGTTGAGCAGGCCGAACAGCGCTGCGATGCCATCGGCCACCGTGCGCGTGGGCACGACGACGACTCGCTTGTCGGTCAGTGCGTCGACTTCTTTGGCGGCGAGCACGATGTTCTTGTCGTTGGGCATGAGATAGACGACCGGCGCGAGCACCTTGTTGGCGGCCACGAGCAGGTCTTTGACCGACGGGTTCATCGTCGCCCCGCCGATCACCACGACGTCGGCACCCAGCTCCTTGAAGATCTTGGCGAAGCCTTCGCCCGGCGCCACCGCGACGATGCCGCGCGGTTTGGATTCGCGATCGACGACCAGCACGTTGTGCTGCTCTTCCATGTTATCGATCTTGAGGCGCGAGACGTCGCCGAGCTCGCGCGCCACGTCGGCGACTTTCTCCGGATAATCGGTGTGGATGTGGACGCGGATCGTGCCGTCGCCGCCGGCGACGATGAGCGAATCGCCATGCGGGGTGAGCATCGCGCGTAACGAGTCGGCCTCCGTCTGCGTCTTCGAGAGCACGAATTCGGTGCAGAAGCGATGGGTCTCGACCTTCTGCTTGGCGGTGAACGTCGTGCGCCGGACGGGATTGCGGGGAAATGCGGTCGTGTACGGCGCGCGGCCGGGCAACATGCGCAAGATGCCCTCCATGAAGTACACGAACCCTTGTCCGCCGGCGTCGACGACTTTAGCTTCTTTGAGGATGGCCAGCTGTTCCGGCGTTTTCTCCAGCGCTTCGTTTGCCGCCGCCACGGTCGCGTGCAAGACGGCGTAAAAATCCGGTTCGGCCGCTGCGGCTTTGAAGCACGCGTTCGCGGCGGCGCTTGCGACCGAGAGGATCGTGCCTTCGACCGGCTTGAGCAGCGCTTTGCGCGCGGCGCTCACGCCCTCGGCTAGTGCGCTCGAGAATTCGAGCGTGTTGATGGCGTCGCGATGGCGCACCTCATAGGCGAACCCACGGAACATCTGCGAGATGATGACGCCCGAGTTGCCGCGCGCCCCCATCAGCGAGCCCTGGGCGGCTGCGGCAGCGACGTCTTTGAGCGCCGTGGAGCGCTCCTTATGGGCCTCGACCATGGCCGAGCGGACGGTGAAGAACATGTTGGTGCCGGTATCGCCGTCGGGCACGGGGAAGACGTTGAGATCGTTGACCACGGATCGGTATTTGCGCAAGAAATACGTGCCGGCCACGAGGAAATCGGCAAATAGCTTTCCGTCGCAGCTGGTTATCTGCACCCAGGCGTTTCCTCTTGAAGCGGCTATCTGATGTGTGGTACTATACCGTGGTCATTCTTGTTCATTTGAGAGGAACCCCTCATGGCAAAGCGTTGCGACGTCTGCGGCAAAGGCCCCGCATCGGGCAACAATGTCAGTCACTCGATGCGTAAGACGCGCCGGCGCTGGCTGCCCAACCTGCAATCGGTGCGCATCACAGAACGCGGCACGGTGAAGACCGCGCGCGTGTGCACCACGTGTCTGAAATCGCGGCGGGTCACCCGCGCCGTCTAGTCGTTCTTACAGCTTCTTGAGGTGGTCGTAGCCGGCTGGCGCGACCGCTTCGCGTTTTCCCGCGCGCTCGATCCACACACGTCCATCGCCGGGGGCGAACCTGCCGAGCGCTACGAGCGGACGCCCGAAGCGTTTTCGAAATCCGTCCGCGACGTGGCTGAATGCGCGCGGCTCGATGGCAGCGAACAATTCATAATCATCGCCGCCGTTGAGCATGAGATCCATCGGATCGAGTCCCAATGCCGCCGCAGCGTCAGCTAGCGCTTTATCAGGAACGAGCGCCGCCCCGTCAAGCACGATATCCAGCTTGGACGCTTTGGCCATCCGCGCCGAATCGGTGGACAAGCCATCGGAAATATCCATAAGCGCTCGCACCGAGCGCTGCGACCCTAAGTAGCGCCCCTCGCTCAAGCGCGGCTGCGGTTCGAAATAGGCCGCGCGAACGGCCTCGAGCGCTCGAGCGTCCATCTTGGCCGTCAACGCGGAGCACAACGTCTTCAAACCCGCGGCCGCAAGGCCAAGCGGCCCGGTCACGGCGGCGATGTCGCCAGCACTCGCGCCGCTGCGAAGGCGCATCTGCGTCCGGCGCACCTCGCCCGCAACCGTCACGCCGATGATAAGAGCCGGCGCGCGCACGATGTCACCGCCGGCGATCGCGCAGCGCGCTCGACGGGCCAGCGCAGCGACGCCGCGGTAGAACTCGCGCACCCAGCGCTCGTCGACCGCTGGTGTGAGCCCCAGCGCGATGACGGCGACGGTCGGCGCGCCGCCCATGGCCGCGATGTCGGAAAGATTCTGCGCGAGCGCTTTGTGGCCGAGCGCTGACGCCGTCGTCTCGCTCAGCCGGAAGTGCACGCCGTCGACCAGCATGTCGGTCGTCAGAAGGCTCAGGTGATGCGAGTCGACCTTCCATGCCGCGGCGTCGTCGCCGATGCCCACGCGCAGTTTGCGCGGCGGGGCGCCGAGCGCGTCCACCATCGCGGCGATGAGCTCGTCTTCGGTCAATGAGATCTCGCGTCGGGCGCGTTCGAATGCGCTACTACGTCACGCGCTTTCTGCAGCGTCGCGGCTGGGTCGGGCGTGCCGAACAGCCCCGCACCCATCACGACGGTGTCCGCGCCCGCGCGGCTCACCTCGACAACGTTGTCGAGCGTCACGCCGCCGTCGACTTCGATCTCGATCGACAACGTGCGTTCGCGTATGATCTTGCGAGCGGCGGCGATCTTCGCCGTCGACGTCGGGATATACGATTGGCCTCCAAAGCCTGGATTCACGCTCATGATCAGCAGCAGGTCGATGTAGGGCAAGATCTCATCGAGCACGGACAAGGACGTGGCGGGGTTGATCGCGAGGCCCGCCCGCACGCCCAGCTCTTTGATCTGGTGGATGAGGCGGTTGGCGTGCACCGTCGCCTCCCAATGCACGGTGACGATGTTCGCTCCGGCTTTCACGAAGTCGGCCACATAGCGCTCGGGCTCGACGATCATGAGATGCGTGTCGAAGGGCAGTCTTGAGAGCGGGCGTAGATCGTGGATGATCTTCGGACCCCACGTCAGATTGGGCACGAAGCGTCCGTCCATGACGTCGAGATGGAGATAATCAGCGCCCGCGTGCGCCACGAGATCGATCTGCGCGCGGATATCGGCGAAATCCGCCGACAACAGCGAAGGCGCGATCTTCATGAGGCTGGCGTTCGCAGGCGGTCCGCCAGTTCCCTCAAAGCCCGTTCGTCGTGGACAGAACGCCGTCGATGTAGGTCTGAACCGTGCCGGCTCCGGTGACCGTGACGTCGAACTGCAGCGTGAAGCCGCCCTTGGTGGTCTGGTCGTACAGATCGCGCGAACCGGCGGCATCGACGAGCGCGACGCGCACGTGTTTAGCGGTCGTCAACGCCGGCAGCGCGACTTGGATGCGCATCGAGCGCGCTGCCGGTTCGGCCGATGGGCTGGCCTGGGGATTCGGAGATGAGCTGGGCGAGGCCGAAACCGGCAGCGGCGTGGTGATGATCGGGGCTTCCGTCGGCGGCAGCGTCGGCAACGGCGTCGGCGTCGGTGGCGGCCCACCGCTGACGTGCAAGATGACTTTTGCGCCCACATCCATCGGCTGCCCGGGCAGCGGGTCTTGGGCCACCACGATGCCGCGTGGCTTGGCGTTCTTGGCGATCGGCAGCCACAGCGGCGGGCCGAGCGAAACGCCGGCTTGTTTGGCGGCGCTCGCCGAAAACTCGACGCTCAGGCCGACGAAGTTAGGCACGTACGCCTCCGGCCTGCCTTGCGCCACCGTGACGTCCACCTTCGTGCCGGCCGGCGCCTGCGTGAGCGCCGCCGGATTCTGCGAGAGGATGCGGCCTTCCGAGACGAGATCGCTCTTCTGTCGCGTCACCGTGCCGAGATCGAGGCGCGCGTTGCCGAGCTCGATCTGCGCATCGCGCAGCGACAGATTGCCGAGATCGGGCACGTCGGATAGGGTCGGACCGTCGGAGACGATCACGTCGATGATGCGTCCTTCACGGACGTGTTCTCCGGCCGCCGGGAACTGTCCGAGCACGTCGCCCTTGGCGATCTTCTCATCGTTGTGATGCGCGACGACGCGCAGGCTCACGCCGAAGTGGGAGGCCGCGCTTTGGGCAGCGTCCATCGACATCCCGCCGAAGTCGGGCAGAATGATCGGGCTGCCGGCCGGCGCGAACAGGCGGTACGCTCCGACGGCGACCAGCACGACGAGCAAGGCGAGCAGCCCCAGCGCGATGGCCAATGCGGGCGATCCGCTCGCCGGCGGACGGGGTGGGCGTGGCGGGCGCGGCGCGTAATCGACGGTGCGCCGGCGTCTGCGCGGTTCTTGTGCGCTCACGCGAGCGCTTCGAGCACGTCGACAGGGATGTCGGCGTTGGAATAGACGTGCGTGACGTCGTCGTGATCTTCGAGCGCGTCGAGCAGCTTGAGCACCGCCGGCGCGTTCTCGCGCGAGACGTCCACGTGGGTCTTGGCTATGAGTTCGGGCGACGCGGAGGTCACCGTGCGGCCGCGCGGTGCGAGCAGCGTGCGCTCGACTTCAGCGCGCACCTGGCCGAGCGCGCGCGGCTGCGTGATGATGTCCGCGCTATCGCCCTCGAGCACGACGTCGACGACGCCGTCGACGATCGCGCATTCGAGCAGCTCGTCCTCCGAGATGCCGGTCGCCGGAATCGTGATGACGCCGCGTTCCTCGAAAAGCCAGCCGACGCTGCCGGTCTCGCCTAGATTGCCGCCGTTACGCGAGAACACGTAGCGCATCTCGGACGCCGTGCGGTTGCGGTTGTCGGTCACCACGTCGACGATCACGGCGACGCCGGCTGGGCCGAACCCTTCGTAGCGGATCTCTTCGTACGTTTCGCCCTTGCCGGTTCCGCTCGCGCGCGCGATCGCCCGCTTGATGTTGTCCATCGGCATGTTGCTGTCGCGCGCCTTCGCCACCGCGATCTTGAGCTTGAAATTCGCCTCGGGGTCCGGCACGCCCGAGCGGGCGGCGACGATGATCTCTTTGCTCAGCTTGGTGAACAGCTGGCCGCGCTGCGCATCGACCTTCCCCTTCTTGAGCCGGATATTGTGCCATTTCGAATGCCCGGACATCGCGCTCTCCTTACGCGTGCTGCCGCTGCGCGGCCGGCGTCAGCGGCATCCCCAAGCGCAGGCGCACGATGTCGCGGATCGTCTTGAGGATGACCTTGGGGGTGGCGCCCTTGGACACACCGGTCGTACGAGGGTAATGCTGCACGCCGATCTCGCGGATCGGCACGCCCGCACGCTTCAATTTGATCAACAGCTCGGAACTGATGAACGCGCCGTTGGATTCAAGCTCGACGGCGCGCAAGGTCTCGCGCCGGAACAGCTTCCATGCGCAGTCGATGTCGCGCACGCGCAGTCCGAACACGGTCCAGATGACGAGCCGATATGTTCTGGCGATGAATAGCCGGTGCCACGGATCGCTGCGCTTGATGCGGTACCCCGCGACGACCGGCGTGCCGCGCGCAAGCTCCAGCGTGGCCGGCAGCTCGTCGAGATGGAACTGGCCGTCGGCGTCTGAGAAGAACACGAGGTCTTTGGTCGCGCTGGCAAACCCCGTGCGCAGTGCCGCGCCGTAGCCGCGATTGACGTCGTGGCGCACCAGGCGCACGCGCGGGTCTTGCCCGGCGAGCGCACTGACGATCGCGGCGGTCGTGTCCTTGCTGCCGTCATCCACCACGATGACTTCGAAGTCCGACACGTTGCGCTGCGCCGCCGCGACCGCATCGCGCACGGTTTGCTCGATGATCCCTTCTTCGTTGAATGCAGGGAAGAAGATCGACAACGACCCCGCGGGTTGCTCGCTCACGTCAGATCCAACCGATGCAGTCTTCTTTCTGCCCGGTCGCGCAACCTGAAGGCAGCCACATATGGCCGAGCCACTGCTGATAGGTGATCGGCACGGCGCCTAAGATCGGGTAGAAATATGCAAACCCGACCAGGCACAACGCCAGATACGCCGCGGCGGCTAGGCGCACTGCGAACGGCCGGTTGGGCTCTTCGGCTGCGGTGCCATGCGCCCAGCGCCACAGGCGCAGGACGACGTAGACCGTGCATAGGCACAGCAGCGCCGTGTTGTTGTAGATGTTGTATTGGAAGTCGATGCGCGGCGAGCCGACCCACGGCAGCCAGTGCAAGAAGCATGCCGCTACGACGATCAGCATCCCCTTGTGGCGCTCGCGCCAGGCGAGCCAGCCTGCGAGCGGAATCGTGATCAGTCCGGCAACCCAGACGAAGGGGTTCGGCAGAGCGAGCACTTCAGCGTATAGAATCGGACCGCCAGGCTTCGAAAAGTGGTCATAGGCGTATGACACGGGTCGAATATCGAGCGGCCACGCCCACCATGGCGAGGCGTAGACGTGGGTCGCGACCAGGTCGTGGTGATAGCGATACATGCCGTACTGCGAGCTGAGGATGTCCTGGAACGTCTGACCCAGCGTGAAGTAGGGGATGTAGCATGCCGCGTATAGCAGGATGCCGATGAGCACCACTGCGGCGAGGAACAGGGGAAAGCGCCAGCTCAAGGGGTTGCCCCACAGCAAACGCCGTGGCACATCCAGCTTCGCGCCGGCGTCGCGCCAGCGCCAATATGCGGGCAAGTACGCCTGGCCGGTGATGAGCACCGCGGCGAGCATGATCGTCGCGATGTCGAACAAGCCATACCACTTGCTCGAGCACACGGCACCCAGCGAGAGGCCGGTGAGCAGCAGCCACGGACCCCAGCGCTGCTGATCGAAGAACTCGACGCCGTCGTGGACGCCGCGGATGGAGCCATCCGCCTGCCAGCGCACCGTCGTGCCGCCCTCAGTCGCCGTCGCACCATCTGACGCCCACACGACTTTTTGCACGCCGTCATCCCACGTGGCGTTCTTCAGCGGCCGCTGTTCGCCTGATGGGAACGTCAGCGTGCTGCCTTGCGCGACCGTGCCGTCGGGGTAGACCACCACCTGGCCGTCCTGCCGTTCGAGCGCGAGCCTGCGGCTCCATAAGGCGCAGAACGCCGCGAGCAGCGCGACGAAAATGAGATACGCATACCACGGCGGCCCGGGCGGCGATATGCTGATGTCATAGTGCTTGACTTCGAACGCGACGAACGCCACGATCGCCACGAACACGCCCACCAGTGCGATGTCCGATGCTCGATCCGGATATCCGCCATTGCGGCGGCGCACGACCTGGCCGGCCGTGAAGAACCGATAGGCGCAATACAGCGAGCACAGCGAAAACAGGCCGATGAAGATGTCCGGCAGCGCGGTGCGCGCTTGAACGAACCAGAATCCGCTGGCCATGAGCAGCAGCACCGCCGCCACTGCCGCAGCGGTCGAGGCGAACATGCGCTTCGCAAACGCGTAGAGCACGGGCACGGTCGCGATGCCGGCTAGTGCGCACGCGATGCGCGAGCTGACCGGATCGCCGATCTGGTTGTCGACAAAGAATTTGCCGAAGCCCATCCCGCTGCGCGCTAACCACGCGCCGAACGCCGGCAGCGCGAGCTGGAAGAACCATGCCGTGGCCGCCATGATCAGCTTGGTCAGCGGCGGGTGGGTCGATTCGAACACCACTTGGTGGTGCAGATATTCCTGCGCCGAGCGCGCGTAATAGATCTCGTCAAAAATGCGCTCGTTCGGCAGCCCGATGCGATACAGCAAGAGAATTGCGGCGGCCGCCGTCAAGCCCGCGACGATCAGCCAGTCCGTGCGCGTGAACCCGATGAGGCCTTCGAGCAGCTGCGGGCTGCGGCGCGGCGGCGCGCGTTGCGCTGCAGCACCGCCGCGGAACCACTCTTTGACCTTGACGTCGAATTCTTCGATCAGATAGATGCTCGCGACCGCGAAGAAGCACAGCACGTTGACGACCGAAAGCGAATGCACGAGCAGCGGGTTGAGGTCGGAGCTCGGCGTCTTGAGATAATACAGCCCATAGAAGAGATCGACGATGAACGTGCTCGCCAACGCGAGCGTGACGATGCGTTGGACCGCGCCGAGCGGCCGCACGAACACGATGAGCACGATCGCCGTGAAGATGTAGCGCTCGTGCATGCGCGTCAGCAACATGAAGTAGCCGAGCATGGTGAGGAAACATGCCGAGAGGAAGCTGTTCTCTGCGTCCACGCGCGAGACGTCGGGGCCGGTCGTGCGCCATTGGCGCAACGCGAATGCGATGAGAAAACCGAGGAAGATGCCGACGCCCCACATCCATAGCGGTCCGAGGTTCGCATGCAGGCCGAAGAGGTTGAACTGGACCGGCTGCATATCCGACTGCCAGAAATCGTTCTTCATCGAGTACAGGTTGAACGCATTGACCGAGTTGTACGGATAGCCGTCGCGGCCGCGCGCGTACGTGCCGTACAACCATTGGAAAAGCGCGAGCGGGGAACGATCGCTCGTGAACGGCGCCGTGCCGAGATAGGTGACTAGCCCGCTCACGACTGGGATGCCGAGCAATCGCCAGGTGAGGCCGTGTCTGCGGATCTGCCACAGCAAGAACAGCGGCACGACCGCGATCGGATGCGGCTTGATGAGGATCGCGAACGCGAGGGACGCCCAGGCGAACTCGAACCGATTGGTCAGCGCGAGATAGATCGCCCACACGAGGAACAGCGCTGCCACCGAATCTGCTTGGCCCCAGTACGCCGAGAGGAACGCGATGTCGGGATTGAGCGCCGCGATGATGGCTGCGCCGACGAGCGCCGTCCGTTGATCCCAGTTGCGCCGCATGATGAGATACGTGAGATAGACCAAGCCGATGTCGGCGAGGATCGCCGGCATCTTGACCGCCACCAACAGCGTGTCGATGCCGTGCTTGGCAAAGCCCGCCCAGTCGAGCAGCGAGTGCAGGCCCGCAGCGCCCCACAGGAACAGCATGTAGCCCGGCGGATAGTCGATGAACTGGACGTGCGTGTAGAATCCGCTCGGCCCGTACTGGGCGAGCACCAGCAGCCAGTTTTCAAAGGTGGCGATGTCGGTCGCGTGGCCGATGAGCCCGATCGGGATGAGCCGCAAAACGAACGCCGCCACGCAGAGGGCGGCGATGTTCACGATTTCGTTGCGGCTCAGCGGGGTGCCGGCGGCTCCCGAATCGGTGTTTCCCCCGGTGCTCACGACCTTCGGGCGCCCGTCCGGACCGGAGGCGGGCACCTGCCTTGCGGCCTTACGTTGTGACACGACTCCCTGCGTTCTCCTGATGGGACGTTTGGAACCTGCCGCCTTTCGTGCGTCTGATCAGGCGGCCGGCGCGCTCCAGTCGTCGACGAAGCGCCGCAGCGCCTCGCTGGCACCTGCGTATGCAGATGCGCGCGCGAAATAGTCGGACGCGGCCGCTTCGGCCGCCGCGCGAGCGCCGCCGCGTTCGAGCGCGGCGCGTACTTCTTCTATATCGGCCGATGTGATCGCCGCGCCGCCCTGCGCGTAGACGCGTGCGACGGTTCTGCCAGCGCCCTCGGCGTCGTGCGATGCGGCCCACACGATCGGGTAGGTGTGTTTGCGGCGGGCGATGTCGCCGCTCGAATTCTTTCCGGTCGATTCGCGCGGGCCCCAGATGCCGAGCACGTCGTCGCGGATCTGAAAACCGAGTCCGAACAGCCGGCCGAACTCCGCGCAGCGCTCGACCTCGGCTTCATGGGCGCGCGCGAGCGACGCGCAGCGCGCGCCGAGCGAGGCGGCACATGCGAACAGCGCGGCGGTCTTGCCTTCGATCATCTCTAGATACTCGGCAGGCGTCACCTGTGCGGCGCCCTCGGCCGCAAGGTCCAACGCCTGGCCTTCGCACATGCGCACGTGCGCGCGAGCCAGATCGCCTAGCATCGCTTGCGTGACCGCTGCGTCCAGCCGGCCCGTCTCTTGCAGCGCCGCGTAGGCGAGCGCCCCGACCGCGTCGCCGGCGTTGATGCCGTGCGCGACGCCGAATTTCGCCCACAGGGTTTCGCGGCCGCGCCGCAGCCGGTCGCCGTCCTCGATGTCGTCGTGGATGAGCGAATAGTTATGGAGCAGCTCGATCGCCGCGCATGCCGGCAGCGCGTCCTCGAGCTCGGCGCCGAGCGACGCGGCGGCGGCGAGCACCAGGCGCGGCCGCAGGCGCTTGCCGCGGCGCACTTCCGCGCCGAAGTGATGTGCGATCTGCTGCGCGAGCGGACCACCACTGGCATGGCCGTGCAAGAAACGTTCGAGATAGCGCTCGAAATCCTCGAGCGCGCGCTCGTCGGCTAAGCCGCCGGAAACCACTCGCGCAGCTTTTGCTCGACTTCGTCCGCCAAGAATCCAGGCGTTGATGCGCCGGTGGCGATGCCGACGCGCTCGGCGCCGTTGAACCATTCGCGACGCACGTCGCCCGCGTTCTCGACGAGGTGCGCTTTGGCGCCTTCGGCCTCGGAGATCTCGGCGAGGTGGCGCGTATTAGCCGATTTCGAACCGCCGACGACGATCATCACGTCGACGTCGCGAGCCAGCTCGCGCGCGGAGAACTGCCGGCCTTGCGTGTCCGGGCAGATCGTGTTATAGATGCGCGTCTCGTAGTTGATGGCCGCGATCTTGGCCACCAGCTCTTTGAATTTGTCCTCGTTGAGCGTGCTCTGCGAGACGATCGCGATGCGGCGCATCTTGCGGATCTGCGACTCGTCCTGCGGCCATTCATTGAGCACGACCGCGCCGGGCACGTGGCCGGCGATGCCGCGCACTTCGGGATGGTTGGGATCGCCCAAGATGATGACGCTGCGGCCTTCTTCTTGCAGCTTCTTGGCCAGCTTCTGCGTGCGCGTCACCATCGGACAGGTCGCATCCACGACGCGCAAGCCTTTGGCTTCTGCTTGCTCGAGGGTCTGCGGCGGCAGGCCGTGCGCGCGCACGAACAGCGTGCCCGATTCGATGTCGTCGATCGACTCCGCGTTCTTGAGGCCGCGCTGCTCCAGCTCTTTGACGATAAGCGGGTTGTGGACGATGTTGCCCATGGTGTGCACGTCGTCGCGCTGCGCCGTTTCGGCGAGCGCCTTCTTGTACGTGAGCTCTACTCCGAAGCAGAACCCCTGGGTGCGCGCCTTGAGTATCTCCATAGCTCCTACGCTGTGCTCAGCTCGTCGATCGCGGCGGACAATTGGCCAGTCCACGCTTCGATTTCGGCCTTCGTGGCTTTTCGCGCGCTTCCCTGGAGCATCATCGGCACGCCTATGCGCACTTCGACATGGCTGCCGCGCAAACGCTTCGTCGCAAGCGTGGTCCGCACCAGAGCGACGGGTACGAGCGGGCAGTGCGCAGTCGCGGCCAGCAAGACGGCGCCTCCCTTGGCCTTGGCCTCGCCGGTGACGTTGCGCGTGCCCTCAGGGAATATCCCGACGGCGCCGCCTTCCTTTAATATGCGCAGCGCGCGCCGGAACGAGCCGATGTCGGCGCTGTCGCGCGACACCGGAAAGGCGTGCACCTGGCCGATCAGATAGCCGAGCACCGGGATCTTGAACAGCTCTTCTTTCGCCATGAAGTGGATCGTGCGCGGAAACCACGTTCCGAGCAGCGGCGGGTCAAGGAACGATCGGTGATTCGCCGCGACGACCAACGGGCCGCTCATCGGCACGTTCTCTTCGCCGCTGACTTTGACGTCGAACGCGAGGCGCGTCGACGGCCGCAGCACCGTTTTGACCATCTCGTACAGGCCCACTGCGTCAGGCCTGGCCGGCGCGCGTGTCGCGCACGAGCCGTTCTAACTCGTCGACGACCTCGTCAAGCGTCATCGCGGTCGTATCGATCTCGATCGCGTCCGGGGCTTTCGCGAGCGGCGAGGCCTCGCGCTCGCTATCGCGCGCATCGCGCCGCTCGATCTGCGCGCGCAGCCGATCGCGATCCACCTGGACGCCGCGCGCTTCCAGCTCGCGGAGGCGGCGCTCGACGCGCGCCTCGAGCCCGGCGGTGAGAAAGAACTTCGCCGTCGCGTCGGGCAAAATCACCGTGCCGATGTCGCGCCCGGCCATCACCACGCTGCGTTTATGCGCGAACGCACGCTGCGCGGGCACCAGCCGCTCGCGCACGCCGGCCATGGCCGCGAGCGGCGACACCGCGCGCGAGACCTCAGTCGTGAACAGTTCGGAGCCGAGCTCTCGGCCGCCGGCCACGATGACCGCTCGCCCCGCGGGGCCGGGGGCGACGATCGATGGCGTCTCGCGGTCGAGCAGGGCGAGGATGCCCGCCTCATCATCGGGCGCCACGCCGCGTTCGAGCGCGAGCCACGCGACCGCGCGATATAATGCGCCGGTGTCCAAGAACGCGCAGTGCAGCCGCTGCGCCAGACGCGCGGCGACGGTGCTCTTGCCGGACGCGACGGGCCCATCGATGGCGATCTGGAGCGGCTCCATCTTCTTCATGGTATCGGGGCGTTTCAATCCCTCTGCGGCGTTCGAGCGGATGCGCGCGCCTCGTGCGCGAACGTGAATCGGCCGAAGTCGTTCGGCCGTGTCGGTCGGTCGAATAAATTCGACCGCTCCATAAACGGGCGCTCTAAAGTCGACCGCTCCATTTACGACCTTGTGTAGGGTGGGATACGGATTGTGCTGACCTCTCCCCTCGTCCACATCGACGGCACCAACTTGACGATTCCGCTCGTCAAGACCATCGCGGCCGGCGACGCCAGCGTCAAGCTCGCGGACAGCGTGCGCCCGCTCGTGCAAGCGGGGCGCGACCTCGTCGAGCGCACCGTCAAATCGGGCCAGCAGATCTACGGCGTCACCACCGGGTTCGGGCGTCTCAAGAGCGTGATGATCGATCCCAAAGACGCGATCGAACTGCAGCGCAATCTCGTGCTCAGCCATTGCACCGGCGTCGGCGAACCGCTGCCCGAGGATGCGACGCGCGCATCGGTGCTGTTGCGCGCGCATTCGCTGGCGCGCGGCTACTCGGGCGTGCGCGTCGAGATCATCGACCTGCTGCTCGAGATGCTCAACCGGCGCGTGTCACCGATCATCCCGTGCAAGGGCTCGGTGGGCGCCTCGGGCGATCTCGCGCCGCTGGCGCACATGGCGTTGGTGCTCATCGGCGACGGCGAAGCCTTGTTCGGGGGCGAGCGCTTGAAAGGTGCCGACGCGCTCAAAGCCGCCGGCCTCAAGCCGATCACGCTTTCTTATAAAGAAGGACTCGCGCTGATCAACGGCACGCAGATCATGACCGGCATCGGCGCGCTGGTCGCGTATCGCGCCGACTTGGCCTGTAAGGCGGCAGACATCGCCGGCTCGATGAGCTTGGAAGCATTCTTTGGGACCGCTGCCGCGTTCGACGAGCGTCTCAACGCGTTGCGGCCGCATCCGGGCCAGGCGCGCGTCGCCGCCAACATGCGCCACATGCTGCGCAATTCTGGGATCATGGCTTCGCACGTGGATTGCGATCGCGTGCAAGACCCGTATTCGTTCCGCTGCATCCCGGTCGTGCATGGCGCGGTGCGCGACGCGATGCACGCGGTCGAGAACACGCTTGTCATCGAGATGAATTCGGTCACCGACAACCCGATCGTGATCCCAGAGGACGGCTCATTCTTGACGGGTGGGAATTTCCACGGCGAGCCCGTGGCGCTGATCATGGACTACCTTTCGATGGCGCTGACCGAATTGGGCTCGATCGCGGAGCGGCGCATCTACAAATTGCTCGAGGGACTGGAAGGCTTGCCGCCGTTCTTGTCCGAGGGCCACGGCTTGCACAGCGGCTACATGCTCGCACAATACACGGCGGCGGCGCTGGTGTCGGAGAACAAGACGCTCTCGTACCCCGCATCGGTCGATTCCATTCCGACGTCGGCCGGCCAAGAGGATCACGTGAGCATGGGCACGATCTCCGCGCGCCAATGCGAGCAGGTCGTCACCAATCTGGAAAACGTGATCGCCATCGAGTTGCTCGAGGCGGCGCAGGCGCTCGACTTCCGCGCACCGCTGCACTGCGGACAGGGCACGGCCGTGGCGCACGCGCTCGTGCGCGAGCGCGTGCCGCACCTGCGCGAAGACCGCAACTTGAGCGAAGACATCGCGGCCGCGCGCGAACTGGTGACCAGCGGCGCGCTCGTGCGCGCGGTCGAGGCCGAGATCGGCGTATTGTGAGCGCGTCCACCGCACGCATCGTGCGCGCGCCGGTCGGGCCGCAGCTGACCTGTCTTGGCTGGGGCCAAGAAGCGGCGATGCGCATGCTCATGAACAACCTCGACCCCAACGTCGCCGAGCGGCCCGAGGATCTGGTCGTCTACGGCGGGAGCGGCCGCGCTGCGCGCTCGTGGGAAGCGTTCGACGCGATCGTGCGCACGCTTAAGCGGCTGCGCAACGATGAGACCCTGCTCGTGCAATCCGGCAAGCCTGTCGCGGTGTTCGCCTCACACGAGAGCGCGCCGCGCGTGCTCATCTCTAATTCGATGCTCGTCCCCGCATGGGCGAACTGGCAGACGTTCCGCGAACTCGAAGCCCAGGGCCTGACCATGTACGGCCAGATGACCGCCGGCTCGTGGATCTACATCGGCACGCAAGGCATCCTCCAGGGCACGTACGAGACGTTTGGCGCGCTTGCGGCCAAGCATTTCGGCGGGTCGCTCAAAGGCCGCATCGTGCTCACCGCGGGACTCGGCGGCATGGGCGGTGCGCAGCCGCTTGCCGTCACGATGAACGGCGGCGTCGCCATCGTGGTCGAGATCGATCCGGCGCGGATCGAGCGGCGGCTCGACGACCGGTACTGCGACGTCAGCGCCGGAAGCGACCTCGCTGAGGCGCTGCGGCTCGCGCAGGATGCCGCGCTCGAAGAACGCCCGCTCTCGATCGCGTTGCTTGGAAACGCAGCCGAAGTGTTCCCTAAGCTGCTCGCCATGCATGCCCCGATCGACGTCGTCACCGACCAGACCGCGGCGCACGACGTGTTGACCGGATACGTGCCGGCCGGCATGACCCTCGAGGGCGCCGCCGAGTTGCGCGAGCAAGATCCGCAGCAATACGAGCGGCGCGCGTTAGAATCGATCGCCGCGCATGTCGACGCGATGATCGGTTTTCAAAAGCGCGGCGCCGTGGTGTTCGACTACGGCAACAACATCCGCAAGCAAGCGCAACTTGCCGGCGTCAAGGACGCGTTCGCGTTCCCCGGCTTCACGCCGGCGTTCATCCGGCCACTGTTCTGCGAGGGCAAAGGGCCCTTCCGCTGGGCGGCTCTATCCGGCGATCCCGCCGACATCGCGGCGCTCGACGATGCACTGCTGGAGACGTTCCCGGACGACGCGCACTTGGCGCGCTGGATCGCGCTGGCGCGCGAGCGCGTGACGTTCCAGGGATTGCCGGCGCGCATCTGTTGGCTCGGCTACGGCCAACGGCGCACGTTCGGCCTGCGTATCAACGAGATGGTGCGCTCCGGCGCGCTCAAAGCTCCGATCGTCATCGGGCGCGATCACTTAGACACGGGATCCGTCGCGTCGCCGTATCGCGAGACCGAGAGCATGCTCGACGGATCCGATGCGATCGCGGACTGGCCGATCCTCAACGCGCTTATCAACGCCGTCAACGGCGCGCATTGGGTGAGCGTGCACCACGGCGGCGGCGTCGGCATCGGCTATTCCATCCACGCCGGCATGGTGATCGTCGCCGACGGCTCGGCAGATTCCGATGCGCGCTTGTCGCGCGTGTTGAACAGCGATCCGGGCATCGGCATCGTCCGTCACGCCGACGCTGGATATCCTGAGGCTATTGCAGCCGCCGATAGGCACCACCTCGATTGGAGACTGTGACCTCCCCAGACGACCCCGCGCCGATCCGGGTGGTCGTCAACCCCGATCCCTCTGAAGCCGCGCGCGTCCAGACCCGCTTGTTCCTGCGCAGCCCATTGGGAATCGCCTTCGTCGCGCTGCTGGTCATCGTCTGTGTGCCGATCGCAGCGCTTGGTTTCTGGCTGATCTTCGCGCGGCAGCAATACGTCATCGGGGCCTTTTTTGCGGTCTTCGCCTGCGCGCTCGCGGTGATGTGGCCGCTTCGCTTTCGCGCAGCGATGGTCAAGCGCATCGAGAAGACGCTGGCCGCGGAGCCGGGCGAGCGGGTCCTCACGTTCTCGACGAACGGCGTCGAATCGAAGACGCCGCATAGCGAGGCGCACGTCGATTGGACGGCGGTGAAAGGCGCGCGCACGGTGCCGGAGGGCTTGCTCTTGCACATCGGCCGCACGAATTTTTTCGTCTCAAAGCGGAATTTCGCGAGCCGAAGCGAGTACGAGCACGCGCTCGAGTTGATCGGCAGCAAGATCGGTGCGCGCGCCGCGTTCGGATAAACATCGCGTCGAAGGGCGATGCTGAGAGCGTTGCCCGAAAGATTTTCGGCAAGGATTTCCGGCGTCGTACGTCCGCGGTGTGATGCAGGTCACACCGTCCCGCGGGCAGTACAGCACCCTTAAGAGCTCATTATCCTTCGCACTGCGATTGTCGCCGGAGGGTTCTCATGCTTTTTCGTGGCTTTAGGGGCTTAACGCTCGCCCTGTCTTTCGTATTGGCCATCGCACCGCTCGCCGCCGACGCCGGCACGACCGGCGTCATCTCCGGCACTACGAAAAACGATCACGGCGCCCCCATCGCGGGAGCGAAAGTGACGGTCACATCGCCCTCACAGGCCTCCTCGACGCTCTCGAGCGCGACCGGCTTCTTCTCGTTCTTGAACCTTGCGCCCGACACGTACCGCGTGACCGCGGTGAAGGAAGGCTATGCACCCGTAACCCTTCCCGGCATCACCGTGTTGGCCGACCAGAACGCGCGTGTCGAGATCGTCATGCAGGTGACCATCAGGACGCTGGGCCGGATAACGACGACCGCGGCGGCCGGCTTGGTGAGCAAGAGCGTCACCGGCGATTTGTACACCGTCAGCTCGCAGGCCATGAATCAGTATCAAGGCAGTGTGGGCGGCGCGGAAACGCTCTACAGCCAGAACGCCATCGTAGGTTCGCTCCCAGGCGTCACTCGCACGGTGGGAACCGGTGGCGGATATGCAGGCAACGGGTCGCTTTTCATCCGTGGAGGATCCAACGACCAGGTAGGCTTCGAGCTTGAAGGGATTCCGCTCAACCGTGCGTTCGACTCGGCCAACGCGACGGCTTTCTTGACCAACGGCCTGTCGAGTCTTGAAGTGTACACCGGCGGCGAGCCCGCCGACGCGGGCCGCTCGATGTCGGGTTATATCAATGAGATAATCCACCGTGGCAGCTACCCGGGAGGCGCGGACGTCTCGCTGGTCATCGGCACCCCCCTACTGACAAACGCCGTACAGGCCGATGTGTACGGCGGCACTTCGAACAGAAAATTCAATTATTACATCTCGACGCTGTGGGTCAATGGCGGATACAACTTCGGCAACCGCAGCAACCTCGACAACTCGACGATCAACATTCCCGCGAATGACGTCGGCTGCCCCGCCGTCGCATTCACGACCGGCAACATCACCTGCCCGAACACGGCGACGAGTTTCAACATACCGATCTCGCAAGGCGCCTGGACGAGCTTCCCCAATCCCTCAGCAAGGATGACCAACACCGTCTTCAACCTCAATTGGTCAATCGACCACAACGGGCTCTCCGACGACTTACAGGCGCTCTACATGGTCGGCGCGACGGTGAACCCGTTTCTCTACTCTGGACCGTTCGTGGATCCGACAACCGTTGCCAACTGCGGCTACGAGGTGGCGCTCTCAAATCCATGTCCGACACCCCCTGCGCCGATGGTGTGGCCATACGGAGTGCTGTACACCGGGAGACCCGGCCAGCTCTTCAATCCCAGCCCTGGCAACCTTTATACGCTTACTTGGCCATCCGCCGGCGGCAGCACGGGAGACATGCCGCCGAACTACCTCGACACGCAGCGGACGCAGTCCGCGATCGAAAAGATCGGCTACACGCGCGCGCTGACCAGCTCGTCGTTCCTCCGCCTGTACGGCTATGCGATCTACTCATTGTGGAACTTCGATCAAGCGACCAACGCTTGGCTCGGCGATTCGTTCTACGATTTGCACGATAATGAGGGCGGGTTGACCGCGAACTACCAAAACCAGCTGAGCCAACAGCACCTGCTGCGCGCCGACGTCGATTATCTGCAGGAACGCAGTTTGCGCTACAACTACGCCAACAATTTCCCCTACCCCGATGACTTCGTCAACTGCTTCCCGTCGACAACGGTCGACTACTCGATCGGCGCCGGCAGCCTTGACTACGGTTGCTCGAATTTCTACAACTCGGCGACGCCCGAGGCGGTCGCGCAGATCAACGGGCCGTTCGCGTACTACAACAACATCAGCCCGACGTCATGGGACGCCGCGATCGCCGACACGTGGCGGCCAAGCGACCGTTGGACGTTTGATATCGGCGCGCGCTACGACCTCTTCGTCGTACCGCTCATGCCCTTGCAGATCACGGGGCCTAACGGGATCGCCGAGCAAGCGGAAAACCAGTCGGGCACGTGCTTGCACGGCTATGCGTACGCACCGACCGAGATCTGCGCCGTCTTCCTCAACGCGAGCGGTCCGTCCGGTGACGGCACGTTCGGCGCTTCCGCGCTGCCCGGCGCCGGCAATTGGACCAACGTCTCGGGCTCGCTCTCCTACAACTATTTCAGCCCGCGTTTCGGGGCGACATATTCGGCGAGTCCGAACGACGTCTTTCGTTTCTCCGTGGGCCGATATGTGCAGCCGCCGGCCACGGCCTACGAGGAATACATCGCGGCGCCGCAATGGGGCGCGACGGCGACGGTGGCGGTGCTCAACAACTTCTACGATGGACTGGGCTTCACGGCGGTCCACAACGTCCTTCCGCAGGACAGCACGAACTACGACGCCTCGTACGAGCACGACTTCGCGAACAGCTTCTCGATCAAGGTGTCGCCATACTACCGCGTCACGCGGAACCAAATCCTCAACCTGCCCGTGAACCCGCTGCAACCCACCTTCGAAACCGGTTACAACTTCGGCGCGGCGCGCGTGTCAGGTGTGGAATTCCTGGCACGAGACTCGCACGTAGGCGACGGATGGAGCGGCACGTTTGCCGCCACCTATACCGACTCCAAGATCCGCTTCGAGGCGCCTTTGGGCGGCACTAATTTCATCGACACGATCAACACGCAGATCAGCAACTACAACTCGGCCTACGGGACGAACTATCCGCTCTTCGACCCGAACGCCTATTACAAGCCGTCTCTCTTCGAATCGCCCGGCAACACCGGTTCCTCCTACGATGTCGCCTGGGTGATCAACCTGAATGCGACGTACCAAACGCATGGCTGGGATGTCTCTCCGACTTTCAATTATCAGTCTGGCAACCCGTACGGCGACCCGCTGCTCTTCCCCGATCCGCAAGGAAAGGTGACGTACGGGCCCGACCCATACACGAAGCAATTCGACGGTTTGGGCTCGTTCAACGGCCCGTGGTGGCTCACGATGAACCTGGCAGTCTCGCATGATGTCGCGAAGAACATCAAGGCGAGCATCTTGTACACCAACGTGTTCACGATCGTCGGCAACCGCGGCTATCCATGGGAATACCCGGCGAGCAAACAGGTCGTCTCATACGAAGACAACTTCTTCTACGCGAACGCGCCTTTCGGCCAGTTCAATCCGGCTTACGTGGGCGAGAGCTACTACCCGTATGGCCCGGGCTCGATCAACCCGTACCACCAATTGGTGTTCAGCCTCTCGACGAAGATCTAGGAGCGCGGGCAGACGTCGGCCGTCGTGACGTACAGCGTCGCGACGCCGCGTGTGCTTAGGTAGCGCTGAACATCTGGCATCAGGACATCGAACTGCGATTTAATCGCCGCGGCTTCGGCGAGTTGTGCCTGCGTGGGCGGCCCTTGCGAGAGCGCGGGATCATCCAGTAGGATCTGGATGCGTTCGCGCAGCCGATCCGGACGGTGCTGGTCGTCTTCGGCGTTGAGCGGATTCGAGGTCAGCTGCTCGTACAGCGATCGCCCCCTCGCGTCGAGAGGCGCTTTTCCCGTTAGGTAGTCGAGCGTATTGAGCTCGGCGTCGATCTGCGAGAGTTCGCCGTTGAGCGCGTGCAGGAAGACGTAGCGCGCCACGTAGTCCGATTGCGTCCACGGCGCGCGCGGATCGGCCTGGATCGTGAGCGGCTGCTCGAGCGCCTTGCCGTTGACGCACAGCCGAACCGTATACTGGCCAGGAGGAACGGCCGCTCCGTCGTCAGGTCCCTGGTTCCATTCCTTGACCGACTTCCACTTGATCGGCGGCTCTTCAGTCAGGCTCCAGGCAAGTCGATTGAGACCCGGATGGTCCGATCCGACCAGCAATCGCACCGGGTGCGCGCTCGCGTCGAGAAAGCTGATCTGCGGCTTCATCCCTGGGGTTGCCGCGAGCTCGTACGTGATGATCGCGCCATCGGACGGATTCTCGCCCGCGAACTGGCCCGCAGGCGCGCTGCCTTCGCCTTCCCCGACGCCGTACATCGTGTACCATCCGCGGTACCACGCGTACGTGGTGCGCGGAGCGAACAGATAGTTACCAGCTGCGCGCGCCTGGGTCAATGCCTGCAGGGCCGTCAAATCGTCGAGGATGTAAAAACCGCGCCCATGCGTGGCGACGAGCAGATCGTCGGCGGTCGGCTGGACGCGGAGGTCGCGCACCGCGGTCACCGGCAGGTCGCCTTGCAAGCTTTGCCAGTGCGCACCACGGTCGAACGAGATCCAAATGCCTTGCTCGAGACCGAGGTAGAGGACGTCCGGGTTTCGCGGGTCTTGGCGCACGACGTGTGCGTACTGTTCCGCGGGCAAACCGCTTGCGATAGAACGCCACGTCGCGCCGTAGTCGTCCGTCGTGAAGACGTAGGGCGTGCGGTCGCCCATGAAGTGGCGATCGACGGTCGCGAACGCGCTTCCGGCTGCGAAGGGCGAGGCTTCGATGTTCTCGATGCGGCCGTACGGAGGGGCAGGCGGCGCGACGAGGCTCCAGTGCGCGCCGCCGTCTCGCGTCACTTGCACCAGACCGTCGTCAGTTCCGACCCAGATCACGTTCGCGTCGAGCGGCGACGGTGCGATGCTCAGCAGCGTGTCGTAGAACTCCGCGCCCGAGACGTCAAGCGTCACCGCGCCGCCGGCGGCCTGCTGATGCGCGGGTTCGTCGCGCGTGAGATCTGGACTGATCACCTGCCACGTGCGGCCGTAATCAATCGTCTTGAAGAGCACATTGCCGCCGAAGTACACGGTCTTTGGGTTGAGGCTCGAAATCGCCAGCGGCGCCTCCCAATTGAAGCGGTAGGGCAAGCCCGCAAGCGCCATTCCGTTGGTGTCGCGTGCGTAGGGCGACACGTCGTAGCTCTGGCGCGCGTTGAGCAAGAACGTGTTGAGCTGGCCGTTGAGATCCTTGACGCCGACGTTCCAGACAATATCGGGATCGAGCACGTCGGGTATCGTGACGATGCCGTCGCTGTCATTGCCGACGTCGCGCCAGTTCGCGGTCAGGATGCCGAGCGGATCAAGACTATCGGCGGGTCCGCAAAACGAGTCGTTATCCTGGAAGCCGCCGCAAACGTGGTACGGATTCATCGTGTCGTAGCCCAGATGGTAGATCTGACCGATCGCGATATTGTAGCGCCACTCCCAGGTGACGCCGCCGTCGACGCTGATCGGGGCACCGCCGTCATCACCTTCGATCATGCGCGTGCCATCGGCCGCGATCCACATCGCGTGATGGTCTTGATGCAGCGCGGACTTCAGCTGCGAGAACGTCTTGCCGCCGTCCTTGGACTCGAACAGATCCTCTGACATGAAATACACGTGATCGGCATTGCGCGGATCAACTTCAAGACGGGTCATATAGAACGGACGTTGGTTGAGCGCATCGTCGCGATTCATCAAACGCCAGTGTGAGCCAGCGTCATCTGAGCGCCACAGCACGCCCTGCTGAGATTCGATCAGCGCGTACACCCGACGAGCATCGCTCGGCGCGACGGCCAGCCCGATGCGCCCCATCAAGCCTGACGGTAAGCCATGGCCAGTCAGTTTGCTCCAGTGAACGCCACCATCGGTCGAACGGTAGATGCCGTCATCGGGTCCGCCGCTGGTGAACGTCCACGGTTGGCGCCGGAACTGCCAGATGCCGGCGAACACGAGGTGACAATGCGCGTCGCATGCCATGTCGGACGCGCCGCTTTGCGGACCGACGTAGAGCGTGTGACGCCAGGACACTCCGCCGTCGGTCGTGCGGTAGACGCCGCGATCGGCGCTGTCACGAAACGGATTCCCGAGCGCGCCCGCGATAACGACGTCGGGGTTCTTCGGATCGATGAGCAGCCGCGAGACGATGTACGAGCGTTCGAGACCGCGATGCGACCAGCTCGCGCCGGCATCGGTCGTGCGCCACACGCCGTCGCCGTAGGACGCGTCGTTGCGCGGCTTCGACTCGCCCGTGCCCACCCAGACGGTGCGCTTGTCCGACGGCGCGATTGCAAGCGCGCCGATGGCTGCGACCGGCTGACGCGCCCACACGTCGTCCCAGGTCACGCCTCCGTTGTCGGTGCGGAACACCCCGCCGTCGGCCGCGCCGATATAATAGAGGTAGGGGTCGGCGTTCGTCCCAGCGACCGCGGCCACTCGGCCGCCGGATTGGCCCGGGCCGATCGAGCGCCAATGCAGGTCGCCCAGCACGCCACTGTCCGCGGAGGCGGGGGGCGAGGATAGACCGGACACGAGAATGGCGCCGGCTGCAAGTAATACGCGCGCGGACGTGTGACCGATTTTCATGGCCCTCCGAGCGCGCGCGTTCTCTGACGGCAGGGGGCTTTCCGCTGGGTTTGGCCTGAGAAAGAAGGACGATACCCCGCGCCCGGCCTAGCAAACGGACGATGGATAACATATGGATAGTATAGAGACGATGGCAGGCAAATCAGGCACCTTTGCCATTCAGCGAGCCGGCGAGCGCTTCTGCGCAGATCACGGCTGGCTCAAGTCGTGCTTTTCGTTCAGCTTCGCGGAGTACTACGATCCGCGCAACCTCAATTGGGGTGCGCTCCGCGTGCTCAACGACGACAACATCGCGCCCGCGTCGGGTTTCCCGACGCATCCGCACAAGGATATGGAGATCCTGACCTTCGTGCTCAGCGGCCAGCTCGAGCATAAGGACAGCATCGGCAACGAGGGCACGGTGAAAGCGGGCGGCGTGCAGTACATGAGCGCGGGCACGGGCGTGCGGCATTCGGAGACCAATCCGTCCGCATCTGAACCGCTGCACCTCGTGCAGATGTGGGTACTGCCGGGGCGCAAAGGCGTGAAGCCGTCGTACGGCCAGTGCGATTTCAAACCCGCCGATCGCCACAACAAGTGGCTGCTCGTCGCCAGCGGCGCCCCCGGCGAGACAGCGCCGGTGACGTTGACGCAGAACGCATCGTTTCGCGTCGCGCGGCTCGACAACGGCGTGCTCGATTATTCATTCGGGCAGTCGCGCCTCGGCTTCTTGTTCGTAGCCGATGGAAACGTCGCGGCCAACGGCGCGCAGTTGAGCAGCGGTGATGCGGTGCGGATCGGCGGCGTGCCGTCGGTCGCGTTGAGCGGTTCGGGCGAAGTGTTGTTGTGGGACGTGCCGCCGACCGTCGACGTGCCGGTCTAGACGTCTAGTCGTTCACCCAAGGGTTGATCGCGAGTCGCAAGTCGTTGACGGCTTTGCGCTGCACGTGATCGCCAGTCGAGGACGCAGAGTATGCGTAGAGCCGGTCTAGGAGCGCGTTGCGCGCGCGGTCCTTTTCAGCGCCGGGCGGCTTCGCAAGCCAGTCCCTGACGCCGTCGTCGATCCATGCGAGCGTGCCGCCGCCGACAGCATCGACCGCCTCAAGCCTTTGTTGCACCCGATCTCGATCCGGCTCGCGGTCCATGCCGATCGGCTCATCGCCTCCGCTCGCCTGCGTGCGCAGGTATATGGACGCTGGGATCATGACGAGATGGCTGTATAACCGCATGATGGCGTATAGCGCGAGCGGTAACACAAGAACGAATAGGCGGCCGCCCGACGGCATCCTGCCGACCTGCCAGAGTAGGGTGACCAGCGCGAACACCGTGCTGGCGAGCAGCAACCCTGCGATTGCGAAGTAGCCGATCATCGCCGCTCGTGGAACGGGCGGCAAACGCCTCAGATAGTCTGTTAACGTGTTCCACACGTTATCGCGCGCCTGCTACCGCCTGATAGTACTTGCTTGTCGGCGGGTGGTCGAGCACCGCCGCGATCAAGGTGGACGCGGCGACCACCCCCTCGAGCGACACGCCGGTCTTGATTCCCATGCCGTGCAACATGTAGACCAAGTCCTCGGTGGCGAGGTTGCCGCTCGCACCCGGCGCATACGGGCAGCCGCCCAAGCCGGCGGCTGATGAATCGAAGATCGAAATGCCGGCTTGCAGTGCGGCCAACACGTTGGCCAACGCGGTGCCGCGTGTGTCATGGAAGTGCATCGCGAGCCGGCCGACGTCGATGTCTTTGGTCAGCATCGCGACGAGGTCTGCGACTTGGTTCGGAGTCGCTACGCCGATCGTGTCGCCGATACTGATCTCGTCGACGCCAAGCGCATCCAAGCGCCGCGCTACCTCGAGCACGCGCTTCGGTGCGATCGTCTCATCGAAAGGCGAGCCGAAGCACATCGAGATGTAGCCGCGCACGCGTATCGAGTCGCGCTTGGCACGCGCCAGCACGGGTACGAAGCGGTCGATCGATTCGTCGATCGTCGCGTTGATGTTGCGCCGGTTGAATTCTTCGGAGGCAGCCGTGAAGACCGCGATCTCGGTCGCGCCCGCCGCGAGCGCGCGCTCCAGACCGCGCTCGTTGGGGACTAGCACCGGATATCGCACGCCGGGGCGCCGCACGATGCGGCGCATCACCTGATCCGCGTCAGCCAGCTGCGGAATCGCCTTCGGGCTCACAAACGAGGTGGCTTCGATCACCGGCAGTCCGGCGTCCGAGAGGGCGTCGATAAAGCTCACTTTGACGTCGGTCGCGATTTCGACGCGTTCGTTCTGCAGACCATCGCGGGGCCCGACCTCGACGACGGTCACCCGATCCGGATACGTCATGCCGCCGGCTCGATCTCGACGAGCACCGCGCCGGCATCGACGCGATCGCCCGTCCGGACATTGACCGAACGCACGCGGCCATCGAAGGGCGCGGCGATCGCGTGTTCCATCTTCATCGCCTCGATCACGGCAAGCACTTGGTGCGCACTCACGGGCGCACCTGGCGCGCATTCGATCTTCACCACCGTGCCGCTCATCGGCGCGGTCGCGGAGCCGGAACCCGCGCGCGCGGCGGCATGCGCGCCAGCGTGCGCGACGTCTTCGAGGGCGTCGACCGTGTATGTACGTCGCTGCGGCGGCTCGCCGACGGCGAGTTCCACGCCGTCGCGGGTGCGCCACGCGCGCGCTCGGTGCGGCTGCGCTGACTCAAGCACGTCGAAGTGCGAGGGCTTGCCAGCCGCTCGCACGATCGCCTCGCGCTCTCCTTCGCGGCAGCGCCACCCGCCGGTGCGCCAGTCGAAGGTCACATCGATCGTGTGGGCGGCGGGCCCGACGAAACGTATGGTGCGAGGCTGCGGAGCCGGCCGCCAGGAACCCAGCGTTTGCAGCGTGCCCGCTCCCGCCAACGCCCACAGCTCCTCGTTGTCGGGGTCTACGCTTGCACCCGGCCAGCGATGCGTGTCGAGAAAATCGGTGGCCGCCTTGCCGGCCGCGAAGTCCGGCTCGTGGACAAGCCAGCGCAGGAATCCGACGTTGGTGGAGATCCCCGCCACGTGACACTCGCGCAGCGCCGTTTGCAGACGGCCAAGCGCCTCTTCGCGCGACGCACCATGCGCGATGACTTTGGCCAACATCGGGTCGTAATCGGTCGTCACCGTCGACCCAGCGTCGATGCCCGCGTCCACTCTGATCCCCGGGCCAGACGGCCAGTGCACGTCGAGCACGCGCCCGCTTGAGGGCAAGAAACCATTGTCGGGGTCCTCGGCGTAGATGCGCGCTTCGATCGCGTGGCCGCGTGGCGCGACGTCACCTTGCGCAAGTCGAAGCTTCCCGCCCGCTGCGATCTCGATCTGCTCGCGCACCAGATCGACGCCCGTGACCATCTCGGTCACCGGATGCTCGACCTGTAATCGGGCGTTCACTTCGAGGAAGTAGAACGACCCGTCCGGAGTCAGCATGAACTCGACGGTGCCGGCATTCTCATAACCGACCGCCGCAGCGATGCGCAACGCCGCTGCACCGAGCTCGCCGCGCAGCTGTGGCGTGACCGCCGGCGAAGGGGTTTCTTCGACGATCTTCTGATGGCGGCGTTGGATAGAGCAATCGCGCTCGTTGAGGTGGACGTATGCGCCGTGACGATCGCCCAGGATCTGCACTTCGACGTGGCGCGGCGACTCCAAGTATTTCTCGAGGAAAACAGTGCCATCGCCGAACGCCGAACACGCTTCGCGCTGCGCGCCTTCGAGGGCGTCGCGCAGTTGCGCCACGTCGCGCACCAGCCGCATCCCCTTGCCGCCGCCGCCCGCTGCGGCCTTGACGATAAGCGGCGTGCCGATGCGCTTGGCCTCGCGGACGAACACGTCGACGTCTTGTTGCTCGCCCAGATAACCGGGCACGGTCGGGACGCCGACCGTCGCCGCCGTGCGTTTGGCTGCGATCTTATCGCCGACCGCCTCCATCGCCGCGGGTGGCGGGCCGACGAAGGTCAGCTGCGCGTCCAGGCACGCCTGAGCGAAATCGGCATTCTCGGAGAGAAATCCGTAGCCAGGATGAACGGCCTGCGCGCGCGAGCCGCGAGCGGCGGCGACGATCTTGCCGATATCGAGGTACGACTCACGCGCGGGCGCCGGACCGATGCGCAGCGCCTCGTCGCACTCGCGCACGTGCAGCGCTTCGGCGTCGGCGTCCGAATAGACGGCGATCGACGTGATGCCCATCGCGCGGCACGTGCGGGCGATGCGCACCGCGATCTCACCGCGATTGGCGATAAGGAGGCGTTCGATACGTCTTATTTTTGGCGCCACGAGGGGTCGCGCTTTTCAAGAAACGCGCGCAGACCTTCTTGTCCTTCGTCGCTGGTGCGCTGGTTAGCGAGGCGACGCGCGGTCCACGGCCCGATTTGCTCCGGCGCGAGCCGCGGCACGTTAAGCGCGATCTCCTTTGCCAATCGCGTGGCGGCTGGACCGCCGCTGAGCACTTCGCCGATGACCGCCTGCACGGCCGCATCGAGATTGGCCCCCGGGACCACGTCATGGACGAGCCCGATGCGCAGCGCGCGTTGCCCGTCGAATCGTTCGCCGGTGGTGAAGAGCGCTCGGGCGTGCGTCTCACCGATCTTGGCGATCACAAACGGTGAGATGACGGCCGGCACGAGGCCAAGTTTCACTTCGGTGAAGCCGAACGACGTGTCGTCGGCCGCGATCACGCGATCGCACGCGGCGAGCACGCCAGCTCCGCCACCCAATGCCGCACCGTGAACTCGTGCGAGGACCGGCACGGGGCACGCGTTCACGGCATGCAGCATGCCGGCGAGCTTCATGGAGTCCTCGAGATTCTGGTCGGCCGTCATGTCGAGACTCGCCTGCATGTAGTTGACGTCGGCTCCGCCGCAGAACACGGGCCCTGCTCCGGCGAGAACGACCACGCGCAGCGCTTCGTCGTGGGAGAAGCCATCGAAGATCCCTCTGATCGCTTGGATCATGGTCGGGTCGAATGCGTTGCGCTTCTCCGGATTGTTCAGTGTCAAGCGCGCGACGCCGCCGTCACGAGCAACCGTCACATTGTCGG
The DNA here is from genome assembly GCA_963772515.1 of Vulcanimicrobiota bacterium. Taxonomy (GTDB): domain Bacteria; phylum Vulcanimicrobiota; class Vulcanimicrobiia; order Eremiobacterales; family Eremiobacteraceae; genus JAFAHD01. The sequence goes on along the minus strand of CAVYXC010000004.1, from coordinate 367,964 downwards.
CCATGGGTTCACTCCTTCAACGGTCGAAATTCGACCGCTACATCCTATCTGTAATTCGACCGCTACATTCTAAAGACGCCGAAGGTCGTGGGTTCCAGCGGGGCATTGGCGGCAGCTGAGATGCCGATGCCCAACACGCGCCGCGTGTCGGCCGGATCGATGATGCCGTCATCCCACAGCCGCGCAGTGCTATAGTAGGGGTTGCCTTCGGCCTCATATTTCTCAAGCGTCGGACGCATGAATTCGGCGCGCTCCTGTTCGGTCATCGTCGCGCCCTTCTTCTCCAGCGCTTCGAGGCGGACCGTCAACAGGACGTTGGCCGCTTGCGGGCCACCCATGACCGAGATGCGAGCGTTGGGCCACATCCACAGCTGGCGCGGCGAAAACGCGCGCCCGCACATGCCGTAGTTGCCGGCGCCGAACGAGCCGCCGATGATGACGGTGAATTTGGGAACGTTCGCGTTGGCCACCGCCATCACGAGCTTGGCGCCGTCCTTGGCGATGCCGCCCTCTTCATATTTCTTACCGACCATAAAACCGGTGATGTTCTGCAAGAACACGAGCGGCACGCCGCGCTGGCACGCCAGCTCGATGAAGTGCGTGCCCTTGAGCGCGCTTTCGGAGAACAAGATGCCGTTGTTGGCCAAGATGCCCACCGGGTTGCCTTCGATGTGGGCGAAGCCGCACACCAGCGTCTCGCCGTAGAGCGTCTTGAATTCGTGGAACTCGCTGCCGTCGACGATGCGCGCGATCACTTCGCGTACTTCGTACGGTTTGCGCCAATCGCGCTGCACGATGCCGTAGAGCTCTTGTGAATCGTACTTGGGCGGACGCGATTCTTGCACCGGCCAGGGAGTGCGCTTGGCGCGATTGAGGTTGGCGACGATCTCCCGGCACATGGCGAGCGCGTGACGGTCGTTGAGCGCATAGTGGTCGCTGACGCCGGAGATGCGCGCGTGCACGTCCGCGCCGCCAAGGTCTTCGGCGCTGACGATCTCGCCGGTCGCCGCTTTGACCAAGGGCGGGCCGCCGAGAAAGATGGTGCCTTCGCCTTTGACGATGATCGTCTCATCCGACATCGCGGGGACGTACGCGCCGCCGGCGGTGCACGACCCCATCACCGACGCGATCTGCGGGATGCGTTTGCGCGACATCTGCGCTTGGTTATAGAAGATACGCCCGAAGTGCTCGCGGTCCGGGAAGACCTGGTCCTGCAGCGGCAAGAACGCGCCGCCCGAGTCGACCAGATAGATGCATGGCAGATGGTTCTGCTCGGCGATCTCCTGCGCGCGCAGATGCTTTTTGACCGTCAGCGGGAAATAGGTGCCGCCTTTGACGGTGGCGTCGTTGGCGACGATGATGCACTCGACGCCTTCGACGTGCCCGATGCCGGTGACGATGCCGGCGCTCGGCGCGTCGCCCTTGTACATATCCCATGCGGCGAGCGCGGAAAACTCGAGAAACGCGGAATTCGGGTCGATGAGCAGCTCGACGCGTTCGCGCGCAGGCAGCTTGCCGCGCGCGACGTGTTTTGCCAGCGCTTCAGCGACGCCGCCGCGCGCGACGAGCGCGTGGCGCGCCGCAAGCTCTTCGAGCAGCGACACAAAGCGCTCGCGATTTGCGGCGAACTCTGGCGACGCGGGATCGACGCGCGATTCTATGACGGCCATCGTGGTGCGTCTCAACTTACGTCTCGCAAGGGACGGCGCCTGCACGAGGCCAACGGGAGCGCCAAGCATATGGCAAGCGTCTTCGAGTGCGTTCCTAACGTTTCGGAAGGCCGGCGCGCGGATGTCATCGCGGCGATCGGCGCCGCGGCGGCCGGTCCGGATGTCGTGTTGCTCGACACGCAAAGCGACAGCGCCCACAACCGCTCTGTCTACACCTTCGTGGGCAGCGGCGAAGGCGTGCTCGGCGCCGCCGTGCGGCTCGCGGGCGCGGCGATCGAGCGCGTCGATCTGCGCTCGCATAGCGGCGAGCACCCGCGCATGGGGGCGGTCGACGTCATCCCGTTCATCCCCGTGAGCGGCGCGACGATGGACGACGCGGTCGGGCTCGCGCGCCAGTGCGCCGCGCAGCTGTGGGAGCGATACCAGCTGCCGTCTTACTTCTATGAGTTCGCGGCGACGCGGCCGGAACGGCGCGACTTGGGCAACGTGCGCAAGGGCCAGTTCGAAGGGCTGATCGAGACGGTCAAAGATCGAGCGCGCCATCCCGACACGGGCGAACCGGCGCTGCATCCAAGCGCGGGCATCGTGGCGGTCGGCGCGCGCAACTTCCTCATCGCTTTCAACGTGAACCTCGCCAGCGGGGATCTGGCACTGGCCGAGCGTATCGCGCTTGCCGTGCGCCGGCGCAGCGGCGGATTGGTCGGCATCAAGGCACTCGGCTTTGCGCTGTCCGATTCGATGGTCCAGGTGTCGATGAACGTCGTCGACGTCAATGCGATTCCGCTGTATCGCGTGACCGAACTGATCCGGCGCGAGGCGGCAGCCGCCGGCGTCTCCGTCGCCGGGTGCGAATTGGTCGGGCTGTCACCGCTCTCAGCGATCGCCGAATCTGCCGCATACTATCTCCATCTCGACTCGATCGATCCGCGCGCGGTGACGTGGTAGCGCCGACGGCGGCATCGTATGCGATCGTCAACGCGACGCTGCTCACCATGGCGCCGCTGGCGGCGCGCGTCAACGGCGACGCCCGCGTCGGCGAAGACGATCTAGGCATCATGCGCGACGCGACCGTTATCGTGCGCGATGGCGTGATCGTGGAGGTCATGCACGGTCGAATAGATTCGGCCGCTCCATATGCCGATGTGGAGGTGATCGACGCGCAGGGGTGCGTCGTCATGCCCGGGTTCGTCGACGCGCACACCCACGCGCTCTTCGCGGGTGACCGCGTCGCCGACTTCGAGGCGCTGTCACGCGGCGAGCCGCCCGGACTGGGCATCGCCTACACGGTCGAGCAGACGCGCGCGCTCGATCTCGATGGATTGATCCAGGCCGGACGACGCCGGCTGGCCACCATGCTCGAACATGGCACGACGACGGCGGAGATCAAAACGGGCTACACGCTCACTCCCGCGGGCGAGCGCAGGTCGCTCCAGGCGTTGGCCTCGTTGGATCGCGCCGCTGATATACCGCACGTCATCGCGACGTTTTGCGGCGCGCACGCGCTGCCGCCCGAATTCACCTCCTACGACGCGTTCGTCGACGAGCTCATCGCGACGATTCTTCCCGCAGCGGCCGAGACGGGCATCGCCCGGTTCGCCGACGCGTTCTGCGAGCGCGGGTATTTCACGCCGCGACAAAGCGCACGCTTTCTCGAAGCGTGCGCGGCGCGCGGTATGCAGCTGCGCATCCACGCGGACGAGCTTGGCGCAAGCGGCGGTGCAGCACTCGCGGCGCGGCTGCGCTGCATGACGGCCGATCATCTCAACTTCATCGATGATGCCGATATCGCTAACCTGCGAGACGCAGGCACGATCGCGGTGCTGTGCCCGGCGACGGCGCAGTATCTCAGCTTGCCGCGCTTTGCGCCGGCGCGCGCGCTGATCGGCGAGGGCGTTCCGGTCGCGCTGGCAACTGATTTCAACCCGGGCACCTGTCCGTGCTACTCGCTGCAAGAGGTCGCACACGTCGCTCGACGCCGGCTAGGGATGAGCGCACCTGAGGTGATCGCCGGTATCACCGTGATGGCGGCGCGCTCGCTTGATGCTGCCGGCGTCGCCGGCTGCATCGCGCCGGGCCGGCCTGCGGATCTGGTGAAGCTGGACATCAGCGATTATCGCGAGCTAGGCTACTATTTCGGCGTCAATCTGGTGGCGTGGTCGTCTGTAGGATCAAAGGGGGAACATGTCGCTTGAACTGATCACCGCCATCGCGACCATCGCGACGGCGATCGTCATCGGAGCGTCAGCGATCGCGGCGCTCGTGCAACTGCGCCACCTGCGGGCGAGCAACCAGATCACGGGCTTTCTCACGTTGCGCACCATGCTCGACGATGACGCCCATCAGCAAGCTGTGGCGCTGATCCATCGCGAGGGCGATCTTTCGAACGACGAAGGGTACCGCAAGTTCGTCACCGACGACGCGGCTCTGCGAGCGACGCACGGCAACGAGCGCTACGAAGTGCTTCGCCAAGCCGTTTTGATGATCGCCAACGCTGTCGAGGTCATGGGCACGTTGGTGCGTAACGGCGTCGTCGACCAGCGCTTGTTCTTCGAGCAGTACTGCGGGCCGATCGACGGGCTGTGGCGGCGTTTGGAGGGCTATGTGAAGCTCGAGCGGCTCGCGCATGGCGACGACGCGATCTGGGAGGATTTCGAGTACCTCGCCGCGCTTTCGCGTCGCTTTGCGGTCGAGCATCCGAGCTCATATCCGCCCGGCGTGCCTCAACTTTTGCCGCGACAGACGAAATTATGAACGACGGTTTGACGTCCCGGACTTGCGGGTATAGATCAATCGATCGTGCGTGAATCAAGAGATCGAGACGGCTTCAACGCGCTCTACCCGAGCGCTTTTACTTCCGTTGCGGAGGCACGTCATGCGGTCGCCGACTTCGCCATCGACTGCGGCTTTGATTTCGCGGACGTGTGCGACATCGCGCTGGCCGTCGGCGAGGCGTGCAACAACGCCACCGAGCACGGCCACGTGCCCAGCGGGCACTTCAGCCTCGGCTGCACGTTCGACGGCATCGATCTGGTCATCGAGGTATCGGACAACGGCGTTGGTTTCGACGTTCAGACGTTGGCCGAAACTTCGAGCCGCCGGATGCCGGATCGCGGGATGGGCATCTTCTTGATGCGCACGCTGATGGATCGCGTCGAGCACAACTGCGAGGGCAAAGGCACGACAGTGCGCCTGCTCAAGCGCCGGCGGGCGCACAGCTAACGGTCGAATAAATTCGACCGCTCCATGAATTATTGGGCGAGAACGGTGGGGGCGAAGCGCGCTTTGAAAGCGGGTGCGGACATGCCCGCGGTATTGGCAAGCTCCCCTAGTCGCGGCTCTTCCAGATCGGCCGCCTCCAAGCGGATCATGTACTTGCGACCGACCTCGTAGGCTTCGGTCGCCGTGTCGACGACCCGGATGCGGATGCGCCCTGTGGCGGGGTCGAGCATGTCATCCAGCGTCACCGGCTCGACTCGTCCGCCGCGTAATGCGATCATCGCTCCCGAACCTCCACGCATCAGATAGCGCACGGCGCCGTAGCCGAGCGTGCGCGTGTATTCGACGTCGAACGCCACCGGCTTGGCGCAGCGCAGCTCGTACCCGATCTCCTTCTTGATCACCGTCGCCTCGAAGTGGAGCGCCTCGAGCCGCTGGCGCACGAAACCGCGCACCGCATCCCCGACATCGAGATCGCTGATGCGGATATGTCCGTATTGATCGCGCGGCACGTTCTTCAGACCCGCCAGCGAATGCTCGTCGAGACGCTCGACGACGCCCTCGGCGACGATCGCCACACCGTGGTCGTGGCCCATCCAGCGGCGTTTGATCATGCTGCCGATGATGATGTCCGCCACCAACTCGAGCGATACGCTTGAGCCGGCGAATTCCTCGGGGATGACCGCCAGCGTGCCGCCGGCGGCTTTGCAGATCGCGAGCGCGAGCGCGCCGGACTTGCGGCCCATGCAGACCGCCACGTACCAACGCGTGGTCGTCTTGGCATCCTCCATGAGGCTTTCGACGATGCCCGAGCCCACTGCGCGCGCGGTCTCGAAGCCGAAAGTCGGCATGTTCTCGGGCAAGGGCAGATCGTTATCGATCGTCTTGGGCACGGTGACGACGCGGATCGCGCCGCCGGCAGCTTCAGCGATCTTGGCCGCGCCGAACGTCGTGTCGTCGCCGCCGATGCAGACCAGGTCGGTGATGCCGAGCGCGCGCAACGCGGCCACGCAGCTAGCCAGGGTCGTGTCGTTTCTGGCCGGATTCGTGCGCGAGGTGCGCAGGATCGAGCCGCCGATCCAATGGATGCGGCTGACGTCGTCGATCTCCAGTCGCGTCACGTGCGTCGTGTCGCCGCGCGCCAGCCATTGGAAACCGTCATAGATGCCGATGACTGCACAGCCCTCGTTGATCGCCTCGATCGTCGCCGCGGCGATGACGCTATTGATGCCCGGCGCCGGGCCGCCCCCGACCAAGACGCCGAGCGTGCGGCCTGAGTCGCTCATGTGCTCGCGGGGGGCTGAGGTTGCGCCCTTTTGAGCTGCGCCATGCGGGGCAGATTGGGTGGATAGACGCCGTCCGGGTAGCGCGCGAGCCACAGTTTGGCCCGCACGGCGACGTATTCGAAATTCTCAAACGCGGAGTCTCCGAATTGAGCTCGCTGCGCGGCGATCGCAGGCCAAAGGTCATCCCACGAGCGCAGCACCTGTGGGGCCGATATGTCGAGCCACGATCGCTCGTCCACCAGCGAATACTTCATGAACGTCCCGATCTGCTCCCAATAGTCAGCGACGAGCATTTCCGGGTGCTCGGCTCGTGAGAGGCCCCCTTCCGCATATTGCGCGAGGAACGTCGGATCTTTGAATTTCGGCTGGAGTGCGGTGCGCGAATACTGGATATGCGTTTGCATGTCGGGCGTATCCCACATCTGCATGAGCGTGAGCAGCGCGTTGAGCTGATTGCCCGTGCGCATGTGCCGCAGCTGGATGAGGGCGGCGATGGCGGTCGCGGCGATGACGATGAACGTCGCGCCGGAGAAGACCGTGCTCCACAGCTCAAGGGACATCGGGCGCCGTGTCCTCGGCATAGATGTCCACCACCGGGAGATGCGGCGCGTCTTTCGGATATGTGCCGCTCGCGTGGGCCGCCTCCCATTTCATCGCTCGCGACGCGACGTACTCGAAGTTATCGTACACCTGTGGTCCGCGCGTCCGTCGGATGATGGCGAGGGCCGGGTTGAGCTTGTGCCAGGCTGCGATGCACTGGAATCCGCCCGACTCCATGAAACCCTCTTCGGCGGTGTACCCGAGCTTGACCAAGGTGCAGGTGGACTCCCAAAAGTCGAGATAAGCGACCTCGGGATGCTCGAGCCGGTCGATCGGGACCTTCTGGAGACTGTCTCGGTAGGCGCGGTCCTGGAGCTTGCGTTCCATCTCGCCCTGGAAGACATAGTTGGCCATTGCGCGTGCATCCGGACTCGCCCATTTGTCGAGCAGTCCGAGCGACGCGCTGATCTGGTTGCCGGCCCGCATGTGGCGCAGCTGGACGACCGCCGCGATCGCCGATGCGGCGATCACGAGCAGCGTGCCGAAGGTCGACAGCGCGCCGAGTTCTTCCCAGGTCATCGTTGCGCGCCGCCGACATCAGGCAGCGTCAACCGCTGGAAGCTTTCGGGAAACGCGCCCTCCGGATGGCGCCGCGTGAATTCTCTGCCGCGCACCACGAGGTATTCGAAGTTCTCCCACACCGCGGGACCGCGCTTGCGGCGCATCAGCGCGATCGTCACCGCGAGATGATCCCAATCGTTGCTCACCGCGAACGAGGCAAGATCGAGGAACGGGTCGCTCTGGATGAAGCCGTACTTGACCATCGTGCCGACCTGCTCCCACCACGTCATGACGCGCACCTCCGGGTGTATCGACCAGTCGTTGGACGCCTTGTCCAACGAGCGCGCGTATTCGGGATCCTTCACTCTGTCGGCGAGTTCAGCCCGCACGTAGTGGGAGGCCGCGCGCATCACGGGCTCATCCCACATCTCGTTGAGCTTGAGCATGGCCTGCAGTTGATTGCTGGCCTGCAGGTGGCGCAACTGGACGAGCGCGGCGATCGCGGTAGCTGCGATGACGACGAAGGTTCCGACAGCGGCGAGCGTATTGATCACTTCCAATGACATCGAGGCCCTCATAATGCAACACCCGAGCTTGCGCTCGGGTGCTACGTTCGTTTTGGCGCCACCCGAGCCTTCGCTCGGGAGCGGCATTCAGTTGCTCGCGGGGCCAGCCTCTGACGGCTCGGGCACCGGCGGCTTGAGCGGCTCGCCGATCTTGCGGAAGACCGTCTTGCCGTCCTCGGCATCCAGCAAGATGTTGTCGCCCAGCTTGAACGTGCCGCGCAGCAGCTCTTCGGACAGCGGGTCCTCGACCAGCCGGCCGATCGCACGGCGCAGCGGCCGCGCGCCGAAGGCCGGGTCCCAACCTTCTTTGGCGATGAGCTCGCGCGCCGCTTCGGTGGCCTCGAGCGTCATGTGCTGGTTCTCCAGCTCCTTGACGACCTTGGCCAGCTCGAGCGCGACGATCTGTTTGATCTGGTCCATGTCGAGCGAGTGGAAGACGACGACCTCGTCGACGCGGTTGAGGAACTCGGGCCGGAAGATATGTTTGATCTCTTCCAGGATCTTGTTCTTCATGCGCTCGTAGCGCACCGCGGATGAGCCTTCTTCTTTGATCGGCCGGAAGCCGATGTCGCTGCTCTTCTGGATGCCCATCGCGCCGATGTTGCTCGTCATGATGATGACCGTGTTCTTGAAGTCCACGGCGCGGCCCTGAGAGTCGGTGAGCCGGCCGTCTTCAAGCACTTGCAGCAGCAGGTTGAACACGTCCGGATGCGCCTTCTCGATCTCGTCGAGCAGCACGACCGAATACGGCCGGCGGCGCACCGCTTCGGTGAGCTGCCCGCCTTCTTCGTAGCCGACATAGCCGGGCGGCGCTCCGACAAGCCTGGACACGGAGTATTTCTCCATGTACTCGGACATGTCGATGCGGATCATCGACTCGGCGTCGTCGAACATGAACTCCGCGAGCGTGCGCGCCAGCTCGGTCTTGCCGACGCCGGTCGGGCCCAAGAAGATGAACGAACCGATCGGCCGCTTCGGGTTCTTGAGGCCCGCGCGGGCGCGCCGGATGGCGCGTGAGATGACCTTGATCGCCTCATCTTGCCCGACGATGCGCTTGTGCACGACTTCGTCCATGTTGAGGAGCTTGGCGGTCTCTTCTTCTTTGAGCTTGCTGACCGGAATGCGCGTCCAGGTCGAGACGATGTGCGCGATCTCCTCGGGGCCGACCGTGTTGGTCTTCTCACCCTTGGCGTTGCGCTTCTCGATCCACTCGGCTTCCATCGTCGCCTTCTTGGCGCGCATCTTCTCCTCGCGGTCCCGGATCTGGGCCGCGCGCTCGAATTCTTGCGCCTTGATGGCAGCTTCTTTTTCGGCCTTGACCTTGCGGATCTCGGTCTCGACTTCGCGGATCTCGGGCGGCAACGAGGTGGACTGCAGCCGCACGCGCGACGCCGCTTCGTCCATCAGGTCGACGGCCTTATCGGGGAGGAAGCGATCCGAGATGTAGCGCGCCGACAGACGCGCGGCGGCTTCGAGCGCTTCGTCGCTGATCTTGACGCGGTGGTGCGCTTCGTAGCGGTCGCGCAATCCCTTGAGGATCTCGACGGTCTCGTCGACCGACGGCTCGCCGACCATGATCGACTGGAAGCGGCGCTCGAGCGCCGAGTCCTTTTCGATGTGTTTGCGGAACTCGTTGAGCGTTGTGGCGCCGATGCATTGCAGCTCGCCGCGCGCCAACGCCGGTTTGATGATGTTGCTCGCGTCGATCGCGCCTTCGGCCGCGCCTGCGCCGACCAGCGTGTGCAGCTCGTCGATGAACAGGATGATCTCGCCGCTTGCACCTCGGATCTCGTCCATGACGCGCTTCATGCGCTCTTCGAACTCGCCGCGATACTTCGTGCCCGCGACCAGGCCTGCCAGATCGAGCGTGATGACGCGCTTGTCGCGCAGCAGCTCGGGCACGTCGCCGTTGATGACGCGCTGGGCCAAGCCTTCAGCGATCGCCGTCTTGCCGACGCCGGGCTCGCCGATCAGCGCGGGATTGTTCTTGGTGCGCCGCGAGAGGATCTGCACAACGCGCTCGATCTCCGTGTTGCGGCCGATGACCGGATCGAGCTTGCCTTCACGAGCGAGCTGGGTGAGGTCGCGGCCGTACGCGTCGAGCGTCGGCGTCTTGCTCTTGCCTTTGGAGGCGGTCTGGGTCTGCGTCTCGGCGCCCAGCAGGGACGTCGTCTGCACGCGCACTTTTGCGGGGTCGACGCCCAAGTTCGTGAGCACGCGCGCGGCGACGCCCTCGCCTTCGCGGATCAGGCCGAGCAACAAGTGCTCGGTGCCGATGTAGTTGTGGTTGAGCTGACGCGCCTCTTCGAAGGCCAGTTCGATGACGCGTTTGGCCCGCGGGGTGAACACCATCTCCTGCTGCACGGTCTGGCCGCCGCGCCCGACGATCGCCTCGACTTCGGCCCGAACCTTCGCCAGGTTGACTCCTAGAGTTTCCAACACTTTGGCGGCCAGGCTCTCGCCTTCGCTGATGATGCCGAGCAGGATGTGTTCCGTTCCTATATAGTTGTTGCCGAGCCGCTGCGCCTCTTCTTGCGCCAGCACGATGCTGCGGCGCGCGCGCTCGGTGAACGGTTCCCACATTGACATAGATCTATAGTTTCTCCACCGGCCGCGGTGGCGGCCGCTTCTTGACTAGGTGCACAGGTGTTCGACGTTTTGCGCCGATTCCGCTTCTTTTACCACCTAAACGTTTTATCGGTATTAATCGTGTCCGTTCCTGAAGGGAAACGGAAAAGAAAAAGCCCCAAGGGCTCTCGGTCTTCGCTGTACTGGAGCCCGCCGGTGACGGCGGGAGTCGCATCGGCTTTCGCTTGATCAGGTCATGCCCAATCGCTACGCCCGGGTTACACAATCCGGATGCGGTCGGTGCTCACGCCGTCCGCTCGCCGATCGGTACGCTATAGAGCGAGCCCCTTGAGGCTTAAGCGCATGATACCCCTCGACCCCAGCAGTGTCAAGGCGAATGCCGCCGGAAATCCGTGAAGTTCTCAAGAAGACTCTCGCATGTCGGAATCTTCTCACTTCGTCGCCGTCGGACTCGGTTCTAATCTGGGAGACCGGCAGGCAAATCTCTCACGCGCGCTCGCGCTGCTGCGAGAAGTTATCCACATCGAGCGCATCGCGCCTGTGTATGAGACTGCGCCGGTCGGGTTCGCGCAGCAGCCTGATTTTCTGAACTGCGCATGCACGGGACACACGACGCTTTCACCGCGCGAGCTGCGAACCGCGTTTGCATCGATCGAGCGCCGCGTGGGACGCGCCGCTTCCTTTCCGATGGGTCCGCGCGCGATCGACCTCGACATCCTGTTGTACGACGATCTCGTCATGCGCGACGAAGAGCTGACCATTCCGCATCCGCGCATGGGCGAACGTGCCTTCGTGCTCGCGCCGCTGCGCGACATCGCGCCCAACGCCGTGGAGCCCGTATCCGGGCGCAGCGTCCGCACACTCGCCGAGGCCGTGGACATGTCGGGCGTGCGTCGCCTGGAGGGGGATTTGGTCGCACGCATCCGGCGCGACGTGCAAGAGATGCGCCCGCAGGTGCCGTTGTCGCTCAACCGCGCCGGCATCACCGGCGTGAAGACCACGATCTCGCTGGCGTTACCTGCCGGGCGTCAAAGCGCCATCGCCACGCTCGACATCTTCGCGGACCTCGACGCCGCGCACAGCGGCGTGCACATGTCGCGTTTCTCCCAGGACCTTGAAGACGCGCTCTCCGACCTCGCCGGCCAGCCGGGCGCGCGCGCGGAGTCGCTCGCGCTCGCCGTCGCGCAGCGTGTGGTCGCCAGTCAGGGTGCGGAGATCGCGCACGTGGATCTGCGCGCGGAATTCGCGCTTCCGCGCCACACGCCGGCGAGCGGTAGACCGACCAACGAATACTACACGGTGCTCGCCAAGGCGGTCGCATCGAGTGACTTCTCGCGCAGCTTGCTTGGGGTCGAGGCCGAGGGCATCACCGCATGCCCATGCGCGCAATCGATGGTCGCTGAAGCAGCGCAGGAGCGGCTCGCGGCGGAAGGGTTCACGCCGGACCAGATATCTCGTATCTTGGCCTCGGTGCCGATCGCCACGCACAACCAGCGCGGGCGCGGCACGCTGCTCGTCGGCGGAACCGACGCGCTCGATCTGCCCTCGATGGTGGCGATCGTCGAGCAATCGATGTCGTCGGAGACGTACGATCTGCTGAAGCGGCCGGACGAGCTGTTCGTCGTCAACAAAGCCCATAGCGCACCGCGTTTCGTCGAAGACGTCGTGCGCGAGATGCTGCGTTACGCCCACGACGCCTTGGCCGACGCGCCGGACGACGCGTTCGTGCTCGCCCGTCAGGTCAATTACGAGAGCATCCACAAGCATGACGCGCTGGCCGAATCGTGCGCGCTGGTGGGCGAACTGCGGCGCGAACTCGCAGGGGTCGCGGGGGTGTCGCACACCTCCCTCGAATCATGGCTGTACCCGCGGAGCGAGAAATACTCGAGCTAACGCTCGGGTGCTACGGACGAGAGAAACATGTGGGATTGGGAACGCGCTTCTGTTCCCTACCGGCCGATCTACAGGCGCCGGCTCCTGCGCCGTCGCGTTCTCACGCTGCTGATCGTCGCGGCGATCGCGCTTCCTTACTACCTCTATCATCAGGCGCGCGTCGCGCAACCCGTTGGTCAACGAGTGTTCGACCAGGTCGTGTCCACGGTCGCGCTGCGTTACTTCGATCCGTCATATCACGGCGTTTCATGGCGCTCGGTAGCCGAGCAATACCGTCCGCGTGTCGTGAACGCCCCGACGATTCGTGCCCGCTACGCGGCGCTGCGCTCGATGCTCGCGCAGCTCCACGACAGCCATACCGCGGTGTACTCGCCGCAGGATCTGCAACCGCCACGTGACCAGCGCCGCCACGCGGTCTTCGGCATGTCGCCCGACGGTTTCGCGGATGGTCCCGCGGTGGATTGGAAAACATTAGCGCCCGGCATCGGCTACCTTCGCATCACGTCGTTCCCGGATTCCATGAACAGCGTGCTGCGATGGGCGATGAGCGACCTCGGACGCGACCGGGCGCTCATCTTGGATCTGCGCGGCGATCCGGGCGGCTTAGTCGACTCGGTCGATGAGGTCGCGGGCATGTTCTTGCCAGCGGGCACGCTGATCTCGACGGGTACGCGACGCTATCATTTCTTCGGATCGCAACGATTCACGGCGACCGCTGATGCGGGTGTCTCGTATGATGGCCGTTTGGCGGTGCTGATCGACAAGAATAGCCGTAGCGGCGCTGAGTCACTCGCGCGCGCGCTGCAATACTATCATCGAGCGACGCTGGTGGGCACCCACACTGCCGGCAAGGTGCTTGGGGTCGACGTCGAGATCCCGCTCGACGACGGCGGGCTCTTACGTGTCGCAACGCTCGATATGCGCGATCCGAGCGGCCAGCGCCTCGAAGGGCGAGGCGTCGCCCCCGATGTCGCCGCGGATTCGCAGCACCAAGTCGCAACGGCCGTAGCGCTCGTCGACGAGCCGCAACCGGCGCCGCAGCCCACGACGCGATGGATCTGCCCAATCTCGGTCGGCCGCTTTTGGCTCGCGGCTGAAGATCCGGCGCGCGGCTACGCGCATTTCGGTGTCGCCTTTGTCGACACCGGCGGCGGCGCATACGGGATCACGCTGCGCGTTACCGGCGCTGAGCCCGGTGAGCCTTCAACCGTCGAGGTGCCGCGCGTGGACTTGCAAACGCCCGCCTTTACGTTCATCTATCCGTCACACGACCCGGTTGGCGTCACCATCTCGCAAGTCGTCGATCTGCGAAACGGCACGGTTCTCGCGTGCACACCCGACGAAGGCCGTGAGGCGGGCAGAGATCAACCAGGACCGTTTGCAGTTGCGACCGTTAACGATGGTGTTAAGAGCTTCTCGCCGGAAGTCGCCGCGGTTCCGTTGAGTGGACCCCGTCAGATTCAAGAGTCCGACTTCATCGTCAAAGCTGCGTTGCATTATCCGCAGTTGGCGATCCAGCAGGGCCTTTCAGGCGTTACCGTGGTCATCGTGACTATAGGAGCGCGGGGCAAACTGTTAGACGCGCAGGTGTGGAGAAGCGCCGGCAGTTCTATTCTGGATGACGCCGCCTTGAAAGCCGCCCGTGAATCGACGTTTAGTGAACCGCAATTGAACGGCAAGCCGACCACCGCTGATTATCTGATCGACTACGTCTTTGCGCTGTCGCGCTGAAGCATGCCCGATTCAAAGCTTTCCCGCGAGGTTCTCCATCAGTTTCTTGTAGACCGCGTCGTGCAGGTCCTTACGCTCGACGATCACCGCCGTCGGCGCCGACTTGCGGCACTTGTCGATGTCTTTTGCGGGCACGTCGGTCAAGAACACGGGCAAGTTGCGCGAGTTGAACCCATCTTTGATATAGCGTGCCGCCTCCCGGCCGTGCGAGGGGATCGTGCCGAGCGAGATGACGACCACGTCGGGCCGCTCGCGATTGAGCACATCGAAAAACGTCGGCCAACGAGGTTCGGACTCGACCAGCATGGCGCCTAAGGCGCTGAGCGCCTCACGCCGCACAGCGCAATCAGGGTCACTATCAAATTGGAGCAACAGTATCTTAGCCACAGTCGAATAAATTCGACCGCTCCATAGGGTGCGCCTGGGGCTGGCGCCGAATGCCCCGTGCCCGGCATCACATCGCCGGCCCGGTTTTTGAAAGTTCGAGGGAGATTCTGATGGCGACCGCTGGAGCGACCAAAGTCAAAGGTATGGATGCGTCCTACTACACCGTCAAAGACATCAAGCGCGCGACCAAATTCTACAATGCGCTGCTGGGCCAAGAGCCTACGGTCACGGTCGGCGAGTCAGCCGTCGAGTACACGTTCCCGAACGGCGAAACATTCGGCCTGTACCAGACCGAAGAGTGGACGCCGCATGGCGGCATCTTGTTCTCCGTCGATGACGTCGGCGCGGCCGTCGCGGAGCATAAGGCCCGCGGCGTGAAGTTCGACGACGACGGGAAGATCGAGGACACGCCGGTATGCCATATGGCCTTTGGCGAGGACAGCGAAGGTAACACCTTCATTCTGCATCGGCGCAAGTAAGCGATGGCAACGACCGAAGCGACACGCGTCTGGGGTGTCGACGCGATCTACTACAGCGTGCAAGACCTCGACCGCGCAACGAAATTCTACACCGAGCTGCTCGGCATGGCGCCCACGTTGCCCATGCCGGGTTTCGGCGCGGAATGGACGTTGCCCAACGGCGAGGCGTTCGGCATCATGAAGCTGCCCGAGAGCATGGCGGCTGCGTTCGGGCGCTACTGGCGCGGCGGCTCGGGCATCATGTTCGCGGTCGAAGACCTTGACGCGGTGGTCGCCGCCGCGAAGGCGCGCGGCGTCAAGTTCCACGACGATGGCAAGCCGGCCGAAACGCCGATCTGTTTCATGGTGTTCGGTGAGGATAGCGAAGGCAACACCTTCGCCTTACATAAGCGCAAGTAGGTCCGAGCGGGGACGCTCGCCCCGCGCACGGAACCCCAGCGTCCATGTCTCACGAGTCTGAACTCGATCTTCTAGCGAAGAAGCGGGCGCAGTCGCTCGCGCCCGCAGGCGAGGCCGCAATCGCCAAGCAGCACGAACGGGGCAAGCTGACCGCGCGCGAGCGCATCGAGCGCCTGCTCGACGCCGGCAGTTTCGTCGAGCTCGATGCGTTTGCGGTGCACCGCACCGACGCGTTCGGGCTCGCAGAGCGCTCATTCGTCGGGGACGGCGTGATCACTGGCCACGGCACGATCGACGGCCGGCGCGTGTGCATCTTCTCTCAAGACTTCACGGTGCTGGGGGGATCCCTTGGCGAAGTCTTCGCCGAGAAGATTTGCAAGGTCATGGACCTCGCGCTTAAGATCGGCTGCCCGATGATCGGCATCAACGATTCGGGCGGTGCGCGCATCCAGGAGGGCGTTGTCAGCCTCGGCGGCTACGCGGAGATCTTCTGGCGCAACGTGCAGGCATCAGGTGTCATCCCACAGATCTCGCTCATCGCCGGACCGTGCGCAGGCGGTGCGGTCTACAGCCCGGCCATCACCGACTTCATCATCATGGTCGACAAGATCTCACAGATGTTCATCACCGGCCCTGAGGTCATCAAGACGGTGACGGGCGAGGAGGTCTCGTTCGAAGAGCTCGGCGGCGCGGTCACGCACAACACCAAGAGCGGCGTCGCGCAATTCGTGGCCGCCGACGAAGACGAGGCGTTCGAACAGATCCGGCACCTACTCTCGTTCGTGCCGCAGAACAACGTGGACGATGCACCGTTCGTCGAGTCCGAAGACGATCCGCGGCGCACCGATCCTGGCTTGATCGATCTCATCCCGGCTGCTCCGAACCTGCCGTACGACATGGTGGGCGTGGTCACGCGAGTGGTGGATGACGGCGACTTCTTCGAAGTGCAGGCGCTGTACGGCGGTTCGCTGATCGTCGGCTTCGCGCGCCTCGGCGGCCAGCCGGTCGGTATCGTCGCCAATCAGCCGAAGGTGCTCGCGGGCGTGCTCGACATCGCGTCGTCCATAAAAGGCGCGCGCTTCGTCCGTTTTTGCGACGCATTCAACATCCCGCTTGTCGTATTCGTCGACGTGCCCGGTTTTCTGCCGGGCATTAGCCAGGAGTATGGCGGCATCATCAAGCACGGCGCCAAGCTGCTGTACGCCTTTGCCGAGGCCACGGTGCCGAAGATCACGGTGGTCACGCGCAAGGCCTATGGCGGCGCGTACGACGTCATGAATAGCAAACATATCCGCGCCGACTTCAACGTCGCGTGGCCCACCGCCGAGATCGCGGTCATGGGTCCGCCCGGCGCGGTGAAGATCATCTTCCGCGACGAGATCGCGCACGCGCCCGATCCGGCGCGCCGGACCGACGAGCTGGTCAACGAATACGTGCAGCGCTTCGCCAATCCGTACGTGGCGGCCGAACGCGGGTATCTCGACGATGTGATCGATCCCGCCAACACGCGGCCGGTGCTGATCGACGCGCTGCGCACGTTGCGGACCAAACGCGTGCCGCGGCCCGCTCGCAAACACGGCAACATCCCGCTTTGAAGATCCTCGATGTGACGCCGCGACCGACCTCGGAAGAGCTCGCGGCGATCGTGGCGGCGCTGAATATCATCGAAGCGAATGCACGGTCGACTGAAGTCGACCGCTCCATTTCGGGAGGCGCGAAGTCCCTGTGGCTGGAGGCGGCGCGGCGCGAGGCGCTCGATGACGGCGTTTAAGAAGATCCTCGTCGCGAATCGCGGTGAGATCGCGCTGCGCGTCATCCGCGCGTGCCGCGAACTCGGGATTCCCGCCGTGGCGGTGTACTCGGACGCGGATCGCGAGGCCGTCCACGCCGGCGCCGCCGATGAAGCGTACCGCCTCGGGCCCGCGCCGGCCGCGCAATCGTACCTCAACATCGACCGGCTGATGGAGGTCGCCGCTCGCGCGGGCTGCGACGCCGTCCATCCCGGCTACGGTTTTCTCGCGGAGAACGCGCCTTTTGCGCGCGCGTGCGCACGTCATGGTCTGACGTTCATCGGCCCATCGGCAGAGCTGATCGAGATGATGGGCGTCAAGATCGCGGCGCGGCGTGCGGCGACGGCTGCTGGGGTCCCAGTCGTGCCCGGCACCATCGAGCCGGTCAGCGACGCCGACGCGGTTCGCGCGCTTGCCAAGAACTTCGGCTATCCGATCGCGATCAAGGCTGCTGCGGGCGGCGGCGGCAAGGGGCTCAAGGTCGCCCACTCGGCTGACGAAGTCTCGCACGCCATTGAAATGGCGCAGCGCGAGGCGTCGGCCTACTTCAACGACGGCACGCTGTACGTCGAGAAATATCTCGCGCGGCCCAAGCACGTCGAGGTCCAGATCCTCGGCGACAAGCACGGCAACGTGGTCCATCTCGGCGAACGCGATTGCTCGATGCAGCGGCGGCACCAAAAGCTCGTCGAGGAAACGCCGGCATGCATCTCGCCTCGCGTGCGCGGCGGCTTGCTCGCCTCGGCCACCAAGCTCGCGCGCACGATCAAATACGACAGCGCGGGCACGATCGAGTGTCTCGTCGACGGCGACGATTTCTATTTCCTCGAGATGAACACGCGCATCCAGGTCGAGCACACGGTGACCGAGATGGTCTGGGGCATCGACCTCGTCAAGGCGCAGATCCGCGTCGCAGCGGGCGAGCGGCTGTGGTTCGGCCAGGAGGAACTCGCGCCGCGCGGCCATGCCATCGAATGCCGGATCAACGCGGAGTCGCCCGCCGATGATTTCCGGCCGCGCGCTGGGCGCGTCGAACGCTACAGGGAACCGGGCGGCCCGGGAGTGCGCGTGGACGCCGCTGCGGTCGCGGGCACAACCATTCCACAAGAATACGATTCGCTCATCGGCAAGCTGGTCGTGTGGGGTCAGGACCGCGATGAAGCGCGCGTGCGCATGCTGCGGGCGCTTGGCGAATTCGACATCGCCGGAGTTGAGACGACCATTCCGTTCTTGCGCATGCTGCTCGCCGATCCGGCGTTCGTACGCGGTGACTATGCCACACCGACCGTCGACGAATTCAGGCAGTCGCACAAGGGCGCTATCGAGACGGCGTATCCACACAGTTCCACTCAGTCCGCGCAGACAGCCGAGTCCGAACCGTCAACGCTCGCCGTCGAGGTGGGCGACAAACGGTTTGCCGTGCGCGTGCTCGGCCTCAACGGCGGACGGGCGGCGTCGACGCGGCGCGCGCCGCGCTTCAAGCCGGCACGACGAGTGCGGACCAACGCTGCGGCCGTCGCCGCCCCCATGCACGGGATCGTCGCCGAGATCCGCGTCAAGCCGGGCGATGCTGTCGAAGACGGCCAAGTCGTCGCGGTCATCGAGGCGATGAAGATGATGAATGAAGTGATAGCGCATCGCGCCGGCACAGTCGCGTCGATACACGCGAAGACCGGCGACACGATCGAGACCGGCTCGCCACTTATCGCATTCGAAGCGAGCGCGCCGACATGAACATCCATGGAGGCCTTCGTGTCGCTGCCCTTCATCTATAGCCACGTCGACGTCCGCGTGAGCGATCGCCAAGCCGCGATGTCGTTCTACGACGACCTGCTGGCGCCGCTTGGGCTGCGTCGCGGCGAGACCAAACCGGAGCACGAATGGATCTCGTACAGCCGGCAGGACGGCACCGAGCAGTGGTTCGCGTTCACGCAAGCCGAGCGCGTGCACCCGGGCGACAACAACCGCATCGCGTTCGCGGCGTCGGCACGCGAAGTCGTCGATCAGATCGCTGAGCTGCTGCCGCGCATTGGAGCGCGCACGATCGAGGGGCCGGAGGAGGCCTACGGGCCGGACTACTACGCAGTGTTCTTCGAGGACCCGGACGGCAACAAGCTCGAGGTGTGTTGCATCGACTGACCGAACTGGCGATCGAATCGCATTCGCTTGTGCAGGGGAGTATCATGCGTTCCAAACCGCTCATCGCCGCGGCCTCATCAGCGCTAATCATCGGTCTTGCCGCGTGCAGCAGCAGCACAACCTCAACCCAGGCGACGGCACCGCCAGCACCGCAGGCGCTGTACGCCGTAGACCTCACGACCGGCAAGATCTTCGTCTACGCGCTCCCGGCGACCGCCGCCTCGACACCGACCGTCACCGTCACCACCGGTTTCACAACTCTGTATGACGCAGTCTTCGACCCTTCTGGGACGTTGTGGGTGATCAACGATGTAAGTCCCTCGGTGCTCTACGGCTACACGCTGCCGTTGACGTCGACGAGCGTGCCGGCTGCGACGGTCAACACGACAGGTACACACAACGCGTTCGGCTTCACGTTTGACCCGACTGGCAATCTCTGGGTCGGCGACGAAGGCGACAACAGCCTTCTCGGCTATCACGGACCCTTCACCGGCACGTCCACACCGGCATCCTTCACCAACATCACCGTGCCGAGCCCGTGGAATGCGATCTCTGATACGAGCGGCGACCTTTACGTGGCCGCCGGTTCGAACGTCGCGAAACTTAACGCGCCGCCTACCGCGATCAACGCAAATCTCTCAACCCTCGTTGAGCCGATCCCGATGCAGCTCGACGGCGCAGGCAATCTGTACGTCGGCGATTTCAATAACGGAAACCTGTATCGCTATAACGCGCCGATCAGCAACGGCGCGACGCCCGCGATCTCGGATCTGAAAGCCACGACGACTTTGTCGAGCCCGTACTTCATGGCGCTCGATCGCTCGGGCAACCTCTATGTCTCCGATTGCTCGGGCTCTATCAAGGTCTTTGCCACCGCGACCTTCAGCGCGACGTCGGCGCCGGAGTACGTCTTACCGCTTCCCGCCGGCGCAGGCTGTTCAACCGGCCTAGCGGTTCGCTAGGCTGCGGCATCGGGTGCGCCGAACGGCTCACCTGATGCACGAACGCGGAACCGACAGCGGCATCCCGATACAGCCGGTCTATACGGCTGCGGATGTCGCTGATCTCGACCTGGCGCATCAACCGCTGCCGGGCGAATATCCGTTCACGCGCGGCATCCAACGCGAGATGTATCGCGCGCGCTTGTGGACGATGCGCCAATACGCGGGCTTCGCGACCGCCAAAGAGTCAAACGAGCGTTATCGCTATCTGCTGGCACATGGCCAGATGGGGCTGTCGGTCGCGTTCGATCTCCCCACGCAGATGGGGATGGATTCGGACGCGCCGCTGGCGGCGGGCGAAGTGGGGCGCACCGGCGTCGCGATCGACACCATCGAAGACATGGAGACGCTCTTCGAGGGCATCCCACTCGATCAGGTCAGCGTCTCGATGACGATCAACGCGCCCGCCTCGATCCTGCTGGCGCTGTACCTCGCGCTCGCGCGCCGGCGCGGCGTTCCATTCTCCAAGCTTTCCGGCACCTCGCAGAACGATATCCTTAAAGAGTACGCCGCGCGCGGCACCTACATCTATCCGCCGACGCCTTCGATGCGGTTGGTCACCGATCTGATGGCGTATTGTGCGCGCGAAGTCCCCAAGTGGAACACCATCAGCGTGAGCGGCTACCATATCCGCGAGGCCGGCTCGACCGCCGCGCAAGAACTCGCATTCACGCTTTCCAACGGGCGCGCGTACCTGCGAGCGGCCGTTGACGCCGGCTTGCCGGTGGACGACGTCGCCGCGCGCATGTCGTTTTTCTGGAACGCGCACAACGATTTCTTCGAGGAGATCGCCAAGTTCCGCGCCGCGCGTCTGCTCTGGGCAGAGATCGTGCGCGACGGCTTCGGGGCGAAGTCTGCCAAGGCGTGGCTCATGCGTTTCCACACCCAGACGGGCGGTTCGACCCTCACCGCGCAGGAGCCGGAGAACAACGTCGTGCGCGTCGCACTGCAGGCACTCGCCGCGGTGCTCGGCGGCACCCAGTCGCTGCACACCAACGGCATGGATGAGGCGCTGGCGCTGCCGACGCAAGCCGCGGCGAAACTCGCACTGCGCACGCAGCAGATCATCGCGTATGAGAGCGGCGTGCCTAACACAGCTGACCCGCTCGCCGGCTCGTACTTCGTCGAGCGATTGACGACCGTTCTGGCGGGCAAAGCGCGCGAGATCATGGCTGAGGTCGACAAGCGGGGCGGTGCGGTCGCGACCATCGAGACCGGTTGGATGCAAGAGCAGATCGCAGAAAGCGCGTACCGCGCACAGGCGAAACTCGAACGCGGCGACGCGACGGTCGTCGGCGTCAACAAGTTCGTCGAACCCGAGTCGTCTTCTCCCGCGCCGGCTTTGCAACGCATCGATCCGTCGATCGAGCGCGAGCAGCGCGAGCGGCTGGCGGCGTTTCGTGCGCGCCGCAATAGCGCCACGGTCGCCGCCCGGCTCGCTTCGGTCAAACGCGCCGCTTCGACCGGCGCGCCGCTCATGCCCGAATTCGTCGGAGCGGTCGACGCGGGCTGCACGCTGGGCGAAGTCGCCGACGCGCTGCGCGAGGTCTTTTCCGTCTACCATCCTGCGGCCGTCGTGTGATGACCGACCGGCCGCTCGACCACGTCGCGCTCGTGGTGGCCGATCTCGAGCGCAGCGCGGCACTCTACGCCGCGCTCGGCTTCGCGCAGCGCTATCGCGAGACGGTCGCGGATCAGGGCGTGGAGATCATCGGCATGCGCGCGGGCGACTCGACCATCGAACTGCTGCGGCCGCTGGCTCCCGATTCACCGCTGGTGCGCTTCCTCGGCGATAAGGAATCTCGTCTGCACCACATCGCGTATCGGGTGGCCGACATCGAAGCCGAGCTTTCGCGGCTGCGATCGCAGGGCGTACGTCTGATCGACGAGCGTCCACGGCGCGGAGCGCACGGCAACCTCATCGCGTTCATCCACCCGAGCGCAACGGGCGACGCGCTCATCGAGATCTGCCAGCCGGCGGCGCGCTAGGCCGACTTACACTTGTAGGCGTTCGCGTCGCCGTTGTTCGCCGGCGCTGGATTCACGCACGGAAAATTGTAGACCAGATTGAAGATGTCGCCTTTCGCGCTCTTGTAGAAGCAGCCGATGTGGTCGCTGTATTTGTATGAGCCGTCGAGCTTGAGCGGCACGTCATTGACGTTCGCAGGCGTCGCGTCCGGCCGCCCGAGCGAATGCAGCTGCGCGGCGCTGAATTCGGCATGCAATGTGTAGTCGTTGAGGCACGACTTGACGACGACGGCGGACGTCATGTTCAGCGTGTGCGTCGAGTTCGAGGTGTTGGTGTCGGCCGAGACGCTGCTCACCGACGCGAAGACGGCTATGAGCAGCGAGAACGCAAAGCGTCGCATAAACACTCCTAGTCTTTGGGTGGTGGAGAGCCCCTCCATTTGGGTGGCGGAGCGTTCAACGACGCCGGCCCGCATGCTTCTTAAGGGATACCCGAGCGCGTCAGGCGTGACTCGACGCGCACTTCAAACGTGCGCTGCCAGGGTAGATACAGCCCAAGCTCGCTTTGCGTCCAGCCGTCGGGCGCGAACGAGCCGTCGAAAATGTCGATCGCCAGCGGCCAAAGCCGGCGGCGCATCTCCGCCTGCGCGTCGCTTGACTGGGCTGCGAGTGAGTACGTGTCATAGCCCTTCGCGCGCAGATCGGCGTTGAGGCCGGGCCGGACGAGCAGCCGGTAGGCGTAGTCGTCGACGTAGCGGTCGAACAGGAAGTTCATGCGCGCCTGCTCGGTGTCGACACGGAAATGGGCGGCGATCGCCGAGCACGCGCCCGCGGCCATCGCCGTACCGACCGAGTTCGCCGTCGTGTTCCAGGATGCAAACGCCGCAGGCAGCGCCGCGGCTTTGTCCGCGATAAGCGCCTCGAAGGCGCGTCGTTCCTCGGTGATATCGTCGTCGATGAAAGTCAGATCAACGACGGCCGTGGGCGGCCCTCCGTGCAAGGAGCTCGCGACCGCTGCGGCCCAGCGCGCTTGTTCTTGCGCCGGCTGCGGCACGAAGATGTCCAGATAGAAATCGTCGTGGCCGACGCAACATCGTGTCTTTAGCGCGCCGTACAGGTTGTCGACGGTCTGGCCCACGGAAACATCTTCCAGCGGATCCTGCATGTTCGGACCCCGGACGTCGGACCAGGCGATATCCGCCGTGGGATGCCAATCCACTGCATCTTCGACGGCGCGGGTGACCGCTACCATGCCCATCTCGTCGGCACCCGAGCTCACGATCACTCGGTCGCCGATGCCAAGCTCACTGATCAGAGCGCGAAGGCGGGTTTGCTCGCTGATCTGCACACCGTCGGGCGATCCAGCGTCATCCTGCGTGATCGATAACCACGCGATACCGCCCTGCGCGGCCAGCGTGATGAGCGATTCGTCCGTGTCTACGTCACGCACGCGCGCGCCGATGTAATCCCAATACGCGCCGTCGGGAATCTTCGCGCGGTCCTGGGCCACCTGCGCGGCCTGGTCGGGTGTGGGGTGCGGTGCGCCTGCGAGGCGCGCATACGCGGCGAGCGCGTCGAGGTATGGTTCGCTTTGCGGCGTCTCCGTCGGCGTGAGGCGCATGATCGTGCCGAACGCGTAGATCGGCAGCGTCGGATGAAGCTCATGAAAGCGGGCGAGCGCGGCGATTCTCGTCCGTGCATCGGCAAGCGGCGTCGCGGCAGTGCGCGACGCCACGAGACCGCCATAGGCAAGCATGTCCGACGACACGACCAGCGCGCTCACTCCTGTCGTGTCGAGGCCGAGCAGCCAACGCACGAGCCCGTCGGCATCGCCGGGTTGCGTGAAGTGACCGAGCAACGCTGGCGGCGGCATGATGAGTTGCGCCCCACAGATCGCCGCGGTCTGCTGCGGGAAGAGATCCGTCGCCGGACGGTCATCCATCGGGATAAATGCGATGCGTACGGAGGTGGGCGGCGTCGCTGCGGCCGCGGGGACCCGACCCACGATGATAGCGCACGCGAGCGCGATCGCGGCGAGCGCCGGAACGGACCACGCCGATAGCCGAGGCGTTGGCGACGGCGAGAGCCGGAGCCACCGAGCGAAGGAGTCAAAATATCCCGAAGACCCGAGCGTCCTCGGCGCAGGCGTGGTCCGCCCGGCGCGAGCGCGCTGTTTCGTTACACCGAGAGGTAGCGTTGGATCAGGTCCTGATCTTCGCGCAGCTGCGCCGACGTATTGGACGCCACGATCTGCCCGTCCGAGAGCACGTGCGCGCGATCGGACACCGCCAGTGCCACGCGCGCGTTCTGCTCGACCAACAGCATAGTCATGCCTTCGGTCTTCATCTGCATGATCGCCTTTTGGATCGCCTGCGCGATAACCGGCGCGAGGCCCTCAAGCGGCTCATCGAGCAAGATAATCGCCGGATTCTGGATCAGCGCGCGCGCGATCGTCAACATCTGCTGCTCGCCGCCGGAGAGCGACTTGCCTTCGTTCGTCTTGCGCTCGTCCAGTCTCGGGAAGAACTCGAAGACTTTCTTGTAATCCCACGGGCCTTTGCGGCCGGCAAGCGTAGCGAGTTTCAGGTTCTCGAGCACCGTCAGGTTCGGGAAGATGCGCCGCTCCTCGGGCACGTACGCCACACCCAGACGCGAGATCGTGTATGGCTTGAGGCCGGTGATGTACTGACCGTCGAGCATGACGGTGCCGCTGCGCGGCGGGGTGACGCCGACAATCGTCTTGAGCGTCGTGCTGCGGCCCGACCCGTTGCGCCCGATCAGCGCGACGACCTCGCCGCGGTCGACGTCGATCGAGACGTCCTGCAAGATATGGCTCTTGCCGTAATACGTGTTGAGGCCGCGCGCTTCGAGGAACATCAGATGGCCGTGCCCAGGTACGCCTGCTGTACCTGCTGATTGCCCTTGATCTCCGCGGGAGATCCCTCGGCGATTGTGCGCCCGTTCTGGAGCACGGTGATCTTGCTTGAGAGCGACATCACCAGATCCATATCGTGTTCGATGAGCACGATCGTGTGCTGCTTGCTCAAGTCCTGCAACATCTGCATCGTCTGCTTCGACTCGTCGAGCGACATGCCGGCGGTCGGCTCGTCGAACAGCAACAGGCTTGGATTCGCGGCGATCACCAAGCCGATCTCGAGACGTTTTTCATCGCCGTGCGAGAGCGTCGCGGCTTGGACGTGCGCGAAGCGCGTCAAACCGACGCGCTCCATGATCGCCTCGGCCTTGTCGTCGACTTCGCCTAGCCACTTCGGCCGCACCAAGATCCCGGGGGCGTCGCCGTATGTGGCCTGGACCGCCACGCGTACGTTCTCGAACACGCTCAGGCCGCCGAAGATATTGCTGATCTGGAACGACCGGCCGATGCCTTTGCGCGTGATGATGTGCGGAGGCAAACCCGTGATGTCCTCATCGCGGAAGAAAATCTTGCCGGCCGTGGGCGGAAAATTCCCGGTGAGCATGTTGAAGAACGTCGTCTTGCCCGCGCCGTTGGGGCCGATGATCGCGTGGATCGAACCTTCTTCGACCGCGAAATCCACGCCGTCGACGGCCTTGAGCGAATCAAAGTATTTGCAAAGCCCTTCGGTGCGGAAGATCGTGCTCATGCGCGCCTCGTGCGCAGGTTGCGCCACGCGGCTTCCGCCAGACCCCAAATGCCCTGAGGCGCGAACAGCACGAAGCCGACGAACACGATGCCGATGTAGCCTTCCCAGAACTGCGTGTAGGTCGAGATATACTGCTGCATGAACTTGAACAGGCCCGCGCCCAGAATCGGTCCCCAAAACGTCGGCGCGCCGCCGAGCAGCGTCATCATCACGATATCGCCCGATTCCGTCCAGTTCAGTTCGCCCGGGTTGACCGCGCCGTCGTAGTAACCGAGCAGCACGCCTCCGACCGCCGGCAGCAGGGCCGACAGCACGAACGCGTTGATTTTGTAGCGCGTGACGTCGAAGCCGAGGAACTCGGCGCGCTGGCGGTTCTCGCGGATCGCGTGCAGCACGGCGCCGAACGGCGAGTGGATGATGCGCCACATGAACAGCGTGAGCAGCCATGCGATGACCGCGCAGAACACGTAGAAGTGCAGCTCGTTGTTCATGTCCAGCGGATTGCTTGGCAGGATGTAGTGTGGCCGCGGAATGCCCTGCAAGCCATCGTCGCCGCCGGTCACCGCGTTCCAGCGCTCGCCGACGAAATTGAGGACCTGGCCGACGGCCAGCATGATCATCGAGAAATAGATGCCCGTGCTGCGCGGCACGATGGCGCGCGCGAGCACGAACGCCAGTAGCATCGTGCCAGCGAGCGCCAGCAGCATCGAGGGCCAAAACGTCCAGCCGTGATTGAGGATCACGAACGCGGCGAAATAGCCCGCGATGCCGACGAACGCCGCGTGACCGAACGACAGCTCGCCAGTATGACCATAGAGCAGGTTGAAGCCGAGCGCGATCATGCCGAAGATCACCATGTTGGTGGCGAGCGCGACGTTGCTCTTGAGCACGTGCTCCATCAACCACGGCAGGATGAGCAGCACGAGCCCCCACGCGAGCAGCGGCACGAGCCCGTTCCAATTGTTGCGCGGTCGCTCGACCGGCATAGTCGCCGCCATCAGTCGAACAAACCCTCTGTGCCGAACAGTCCGCGCGGCCTCAGCAGCAGGACGAGCAGCATGAATGCGAACGGCACGATGTCCTCTGCAGAGGAACCGCCTGGGATGAGCTGCACCGTGAATTCCTGCAGCAGGCCGATGATCAGGCCGCCGACCACGGCGCCCCAGAAGGAGCCTATGCCACCGACGATCACCACCAGGAACGCGATGATGATGTAGGTGGCGCCCATGTTCGGATCGATATTGTACAGCGGCGCCTCAAGGCCGCCCGCCAGCCCGCCGAGCAGCGAGCCCAGGCCGAACACCACCGTGAACGTCAGCGGCATGTTGATGCCTAAAATGCTCACCATCTCGCTGTCGCGCGTGCCGGCGCGGATCGTCAGCCCGAGGTTGGTGCGGACGAGCATGAAATAGACCAGGACGAGCACGACGATGGTGACCAGCACGACGATGAGACGGAAGGTCGGATACTGCATGAAACCAAGATTGATCGATCCCGCCAGCCAACCGCTCGGCGAGAGCGGTTCGGGCGTGTCGCCCCACACCTTGCGGATGATCTGGACGAAGATCAAGAACGCGCCGAAGGTGAACATAAGGACGTGCTCGGGCGGGCGGCCGTACAGGCGGCGGATGAACACGCTTTCCATGACCATGCCGAGCAGCGCCATGCAGAGCGCAGCGACGATGATGGCCGGGAAGAGACCGATCTTGGTCGAGAGCGTGAACGTGATGTACGCGCCCAGCGCGAAGAACGCACCGTGCGAGAAGTTGATGACGCCCATGAGCCCGAGGATGATGTTGAGGCCCAGCGCGAGCAGCACGTACAGCATGCCGCGCGTGAGGCCGTCGAAGACGGTCTCGGCGATCTGGTTCGGCACAATCGCGACGTAGCTCATCGCGAGGGTCAGCGCCGGGATTGCGTTTAGCGTCGTCTTGTGGCTCCGCTATGTGAGAGGCGCCGGTTTGGCGGCCGGCGCCTCACAATGGTCCAACCGATCGCGCGTCCGGTTATGCTTTGGTCTTCGGGGTGTAGCCTTCGCGCGTCGGGATGGTTTGGGTCGCCAGCTTCGCCGGCGCGTCGCTTTGGCTGCACGGCTCGAGGGTCTCGCTCGCCGGCACGATCTTGTTGATCTTGAAGAACTGGTTGGGGTACTTCCATTGCGATTTGGGGATCGCTTCGGTGACGAGCACGTCGAGCTCGTTCTGATGGTCGCACGCACGGATATGACAGAACTTCTTCTGCAACCCGTTGAACGTGAGATCTTCCATCGCGTGGACGAGGCGCTCCGCATCGGTCGTGCCGGCGCGCAGAATGCCGGTGATCGCGGCTTCAGTCGCCAGCCAGCCGAGATACATGCGCCAGTCTACGTATTGCGCACCGGCTGCTCTGAGCTTCTTACCGAGATCCGCGGAGCCTTCGCTCGGATAGTCCGGCGCCCACGGCGCGCCCCAGATGCCGCGATTGTTCTCCGGCCCGTAGCCGAGTCCGACCTCGACGCCGTTGAGCGGACCGCCGACCTGCTTGAACACTTTGTCCAGACCCAACTGCACATACTGCTTCAGGCCGTTCACGAGATCGCCGCCGTACCAGCTCAGCACGAGCACGTCGGCGCCGCTGTTCTTGGCTTTGGTAAGCTGCGCGGTGAAGTCGCCGGAATTGACCGGAAACGCGGTGAGCTCGTTGCCCAGCGATTGCCCGCCGTTGGCCTCGAGCACGGTTTGGAAGCCGGCTTGCGCCGAGTGCCCGTACGCGTAGTCCGGTGTGATGAAGAACCATTTCTTGCCGTACGGCAGCAGTGCTTTGGCGGTCGCGTTGGCGAGCATCGAGTTAGCGGCGGTGGTGCGGAAGCAGCACAGACGCGCGTTGCTGCCCGTGATCGTCGTGTCGTGCGTACCCGCGGCGACATACACGATGCCGAGGCGTTGGGCGAGCGCCGAGAGCGCCAGACCGACGCCGGACGAGACCTCACCGACGAGGACGTCCACTTGGTCTTGCTCGACGAGCTTGGTGGCGTTGGGCACGGCGACATCAGGTTTGGCCGCGGTGTCGGCGTGGATCAGCTGGATCTTGCGGCCGAGCACGCCGCCCTTGGAGTTCCACTCGTCGACGCAGACCTTCTTGCCGAGCGACTGGCTCGCGCCGCTGACGGCGTAGACGCCGCTAGTCTCGTCGACATCGCCGATGAGGATCGGCGCATTGTCGGCGACGCTGGCGGGCGAATACCCCAGCGACGTCGCGACGCCGGCGCTCGCACCCGCCGCAGCGGCCGCCGCAACGCCGATACCGCCGAGGAAATCTTTACGGGAGAGCGACTTGTCAACGCGCTCGGATTTCGACATGGTGTCCCCTTTCTCGTGGTCCGGCCGCTCTATGTCCATCGACGCCGTCACATGAGCATGTGCGACGACGGCGCCATTCTTCGTGCGAGCAGAACGGAGCGGTAACGGTCGCTGGGTATTATGCCCGCTTTTTGCCGTCTCCTGTGGAGCCGTCAATAGGGGTGCATAGGCTGCGCCGGCGCCGCTCCCACGGGCGGCAGCGCACCCTGGGGCCATGTGCCGTTATGCATGTCCGACCAAGCGCGCCGGATCGCGGGATATATCGTCGCGAGCGAATGGGTGCCATGCGGTTGCTCGTAGTATCCGGTGGGGATACCGGCGTTGCGCAGCAGATGCGCGACCAGGCGGACGTAGGCGTTGGAAACGACCGTATCCTCAGTACCCGAAACCGTGTAGACAGGCTTGCCCTGGAAGCCGCGAAGCACCGCTTGCCTGTCGTCGTCGGTCGGGCCGCCGGCGATCGCCATGAAGCCAGCCCAGTCGTCCGGATGCACGATGCCGACCCGGAAGACACCGAAGCCGCCCATCGAGTATCCGACCAGAAACGTGCGTTTTGGATCTACGTTGAAGGCCGTCTTAGCGGCATCGAGCGCGGCGTAGACGTCGGCCGGCGCCGGGTCCGCGTATTGGATGTTGCCGCGTGCGTAGGGTGCGATCACGATCGTCCCCGTCGCGTCGGCAAGTTCGCGAAAGAACTTCTCCGCGACCATGTCCGTCTCGCTTCCTCCCAGGCCATGAAGCAGAATGACGAGCGGTGCGGCGACGGATTCACGATACGACGGCGGCACGTAGATCGCGACGGGCTGCGCGAGCCCGTCTGCCGGCGAGCGCACGGTGACTTCATCTGCGCCGCGCGCCGATCGCAGTTCGCGATAGCTGCCGGTGGCCAGCTGATGGATGAGAGACGCTGTCATCTGCGCGCGCAGCAGTTGCGCTTGCTGCGAGTCTTGCACGCTGTAGCCTGGGCCGTTTGAAATCTCATCATCAAGGGCGGCGACGTCTTCGTCAAGCCGCGTCTCGAGCAGCACGGCGAGCTGTGAGCGTTGCTGCACCGAGTCGAAGTGCGCGACGAGCTCTTGTCGGGCGTCGTGTATCTGCTGGCGCGGCTGCACCAGCGCCAGGGCGGGCGGCGATGGCGATGGGACCGGTGCTGCCACGACCGGGGCGATGGTCAGCGCCGCGAGCAAGGTGATCATCGTGAGCGTGGGACGACCTTCGCTGAGGCGGCCGAGGAGCCCGCTCTAGGGCAAGAATGCCATGTTTGTGCACATTGGCGATAATGAAACCTTATGCGCGAAGCGTTAGTATACCCGGGGTAAGCACATCACGGCGAAAGGAGACTCATGCTCATGCTCGCAGGTCTATCAGTCGGCGTCCATCGTTTGGCGGGTGCCGCAGCGGCCCTCTCCCTGTGCACCGCGTTGATCGCTCCAATAGGCGCCGCAGCCTCACCCGCACCCGCGCAAATGGCCGCCTCGATCGGCGGCGCATGCGGCAGCGTCGAAGTCGGCAACAGCAACAGCGCAGCGGTGCTCGCTGCAGAGAACTGCTTCTCCCAGGCCTTCAACACGTGCGATGCGGCGATGTTCTCGGTCGCCTATCACGGCGGCGATGCTGGCGTCGCGCGGACGTTCCAGACGATGCGCAGCGCTAACAGCGACCAATGCGAAGTGGCTGAGGTCGTCGATCACTACAAGGGCTCGAACATCGCGTCGAGCGACACCTATCTGTGCAACGACGTCAAGCAAGGCGGCGATGGCCTGACCTTCACGAATTGCGGCGCCGACGGCACGGTCTTCGTGCCGGCGAACCTCACCGCGACGAACGCGCAGAAACTGCTGACCGTCTCGTTCCAAGCACGCCAGACGGCGTAGACGAAAAAGCGGTCGAATGAATTCGACCGCTCCATATTTCGCTGTAATGGCGCGTTCGGCAGAACGCGCCACCGCATTTCATTGAGGAAATCTGCGCTTTTCAGTCAAAGAAGCTGGCCCAGTCATGCGCATCGTCAGTCTCTTGCCAAGCGCCACCGAGATCCTCTACGCGGTCGGCGCCGGCGATCAGATCGTGGGCGTCACCCACGAGTGCGATTTTCCCGACTCGGCGCGGACCAAACCGCGCCTCACGCGCAGCGCGCTGCCGAGCGGCGGGCGCGCTGCCGACATCGACCGCCACGTGCGCGCGTCGTTGCACGCCGGTTCGTCGATCTATGCGCTCGATGCCGCGCTGCTCGAGCGGCTACGCCCGGATCTCATCATCACCCAAGAGCTGTGCCCTGTCTGCGCGGTGTCGTACGATACGGTGTGCGCGGCCACCACGCGCTTGAGCGGCGATCCGCGGCTCGTCTCGCTCGAACCGTCGAGCTTGTCCGACGTCTATGCGACGATCGCATCGGTCGGAGAGTTGACCGGCCGTGCGGATCAGGCGCAGGCAGTGGTCGAGGGGCTTCGTGCGCGCGAACAGCGCTTGCGCGTGCTGACGTCCGACCTCGCGCGGCCCTCCGTGCTGGTCTTGGAGTGGGCCGATCCGCCGATGAGCGGCGGCCATTGGACGCCCGGCTTGGTCGAGCTCGCCGGAGGGACTCCGGTGCTCGCGCATGCCGGCGCGGATTCTCAACGTTTGGAGTGGGGTGCGATCGCTGCTGCCGATCCGGACGTCATCATCGTCGCGCCATGCGGTTTCGATCTTCGCGCCGCTGCCGAGGCGGCGCGCGATCTCAATGGCACCGCGACATGGAATGAACTTCGTGCCGTGCGCTCCGGACGAGTCGCGATCGTGGATGGCAACGCATACGTCAACCGGCCCGGTCCGCGCTTACTGGACTCGGCCGAGATCTTCGCCGCAGCCATACACCCGGCGCTCGCGGCCGAGCTGCAGGCGTATGCCGACGGGTGGACGTGGCTGGCGGTCGAATAAATTCGACCGCTCCATAGATACCAAAATTCGACCGTTCATACGGTCGACTAAAGTCGACCGCTACATGCACTAGGGAAGGTCGAGGGCGCGGCGCAGGCTACCGCCGCTGCGCTCGAGCAGCGCCGCCGCTTCATCGCGCGTGATGCCGCGACGCAGCATGAGCACAGCCGGCTTTACCTTATAGTCGCAGGCGAGCAGCGCGCGGCGCGCTTCTGCTTCGTCCTTTGCGGAGAGTAGCGCAGTGATGCGCAGCGCCCTGGCACGCAGCTTGGCGTTGCTCGCGGCTACCTCTACCATAAGATTGCCGTGCACCCGACCGAGCTTCACCATCACGGCCGTGCTGATCGTGGCCAGTGCCATCTTCTGAGCCGACGCGGCCTTCATGCGGGTCGAGCCCGCCACCACCTCAGCCCCGGTCAGGAGCGCGATCGGGATTTGCACGGCCCTCGCCAATGGAGCGGACGCGTCGTTGGTGATGCCGACGGTGAGCGCTCGGGCGGCTGCGGCCGCCTGCATAGCGCCAAGCACGTAGGGCGCCTGGCCGCTCGCCGAAAGCCCGATGACCGCGTCTCGCTCGCCGATACGCGCTGCGCTAACGTCGTCTGCGCCCGCTTGGGCGTCGTCCTCAGCGCCTTCGACCGCTCGCGCGATCGCGGCGTGGCCGCCGGCGATATGCGCTACTACTAAGTCCGGTGACACGGAAAAGGTCGGCGGCATCTCGGCCGCGTCGCCGAGCGCGATTCGACCGCTCGTGCCGGCGCCGAAATAATGCAGCCTTCCCCCACGTGCTAACCGCGCGGCGATCGCGTCGACGGCGGTGCCGATGACGTCGAGCTCGCGTTCGACCGCCCAGGCGGCGCGCCGATCCTCGTCGTTGATGCGATGGAGCAACTCGTGTGTATCCAGCGCGTCCAGGTCGGCGGTCGACGGATTGATCTCCTCAGTCAAAGGAAGCGATCGGATCTCATCCATGGGGCCGAGCCTCGAGGGCCAGCGCGGCTGCGCCTAATGCGGCCTCGACCTGCAGACGGCTCACGATGCAGGCGTGGGCGCTCAGCGCGCGCGTCACTGCCTGCGCGAGACCTGGTGCGGCGTCAAAGGCGCCGCCGGCAAGCGCGACCGGCAGCGGCCGTTCACTGTCGCGCACCGGCCTGCGACGCGAGCGGCCAGTGCTCCTAAGAGCATCCCTTGCCGCTCCACGATGCGCGCAGCGATCGGGTCGCCGTGTTCCTGCGCCGGCCCCACCAGCATGGCCAAACGAGCGATGCGCTCAACCGGCGCTCGCTCGCGCTCGAATTGCTGGATCAGGTCCGTGACGCTTGCCGCATCGAGCTCGTGCAAGAGGGCTGCGCTGAGCGGACCGCCACGCTCGATTCCATCCAAGACGCGCGCGCCATGCCGCAGCACAGCACGGCCGATCTCGTACGCGCTGCCCGCGTCGCCGATCTGCGTTCCATAACCACCGGCGCGCGCGGGCGTGCCATCTGCGCTCTCGCCATACGCAAGCGATCCTGTTCCCGGCGATCACCACCAGCGCAGGGCGCGCGGCGGTCGCTGCGCGCAAGGCGATGCGACCGTCGTGCACGACCGTCAGCAATGTCTGCGCGGGGACGAGCGGCCGCAGCAGCGCTTCAAGCCGGCCGGCCCTTTGCGCGTCGCCGGCGCCGGCCGCGCCGACGCACAGCGCGCGCGCTGTTCCGCGCGCGAGCAGCGGCCGCAAGACCTGCGCGAAATTGCGCGCCACGACGGATTCCTCGGTGTGGGAAAGGTTTGCGCCGCCGGCTCTGGACCACGCGATCGGCGAGCCGTCGCCTGCCGCGAGCACGCCCGTCATGCGGCTCGCGCCTGCGTCGACGCCGATGACCGCGTCTACGCCGTCGACCACAACGACCGCATCAGCTTGGGGAAATTCTTGCCGGGCGCGATAACGCCCATGACGACGCCGCTGCGCGCGCCGGTCGCGGACGGCAGGTTGTTGGGGCGGCCGTACAGCGCCTCGTGGGCGAGCACCGCGAACACCATCGCCTCTTTCGCGTCGACCGGCATGCCGAACGCATCGGAACGTTCGATGACCGCGCCCACCGAGCGGCGAGCGAGTTCGTCCTCGAACATCTTCATCAGCGCGCGATTGTGCACGCCGCCGCCGGAAACGATGATGCGATCGCATTCCCGCGGCACGGCGGCGGCGATCGTGCGCGCGGTGAGAGCCGTGACGCTGGCGATGAGATTCGGACCGCTGACGCCTAGGTTCGCGGCGCGCTGCAACACGTCGCCCGCATAGGCCTCGCCGAACTCCTCGCGTCCGGTCGACTTGGGACTCGGCCGGCGGAACCACGGCTCTTCCATCAACTCATCCACCAACGCTTCCGAGACGCGGCCGCTTTGCGCGAGCGCTCCGCCGCGGTCGTAGCGCTGCACGCCGTGGGATTCGAATCTCACACATGCATCGACCAGCATATTGCCCGGGCCTGTGTCGTATGCGCGCACCTGCTCCGGACCGCGCCCGGCCGGCAGCCACGTGACGTTGGCGATACCGCCGATGTTCAGCGCGAGACGATTTTCCGTGTCGCTGCGCAGCAAGAGGTAGTCGACGAATGGGACCAATGGCGCACCTTCGCCTCCGGCGGCGACGTCGGCGACACGGAAATCGCCGACGCTGGTCACGCCAGTCGCTTGCGCGATGATGGCGGGCGATCCGATCTGCAATGTGGCGCGCGTCTCGGGCCGCCCGGATGTCATATGGTACATCGTCTGCCCGTGCGAACCGATCGCGTCGACGCTGGCCAAGTCGATGCTGGCACGCGCGCACAGGCGCGTGGCGGCGTCGGCGAACGCGCTGCCAACGCGGGCGTTGAGGGCGCACACGTCGCGCGTGCTGCCCTGTTTGGGCGGAAGCGCGGCTTCGAGCGCGGCGCGCAGCTCGGCATCGTACGGCGACGTCGCGTGCCCGAGCAGCGCAATGTCGAGGCGGTCGCCGTGCCGCTCGACGTCGATCGCAGCGGCGTCGATGCCGTCCAAGGACGTGCCGGACATCAATCCGATGACGCGCATCTAGGGTTTTCGGTCGAATAAATTCGACCGCTCCATATCTGCAATCACTGCGTCGTGGACCGCGGCCCGCAGATCCGCGATCGGGCCAGGTTCGCGACTCACGTACACCCGGTTGGTCAGCAGCACCACCGTGATCCCGCGCTTTGGGTCGACCACCAACGAAGTCCCGGTATAGCCGGTGTGTCCGAATGCGTGCTGTGAGAGCGCTTGACCCCACGGCCGCGCGCCCGAGGACTTGAGCGCCCACGCCAGGCCACGGCGCTCGTCGTTCGAGCGCGCGTGCTCCTTGATCGCGCTTTGCGCGGTCGCGCGCGAGAGCACGCGCCGCCCCGCGTACTGCCCGGCCAGCCGATACAGCTCGCCGACCCGGCCCACGTCTGCCGCTGCGCCGAAAAGACCGGCATGTCCGGCGACGCCGCCCATCGACCAGCATGTTTCGTCGTGGACCTCGCCGCGCAAGAGTTTGCCGCGCCATTCGTCTCGCTCCGTGACCACGGTACGCTCGAGGATCGCGCCTTGGGGCAGGTAGCCGCAGCTGGAGATCGCGAGCGGGTCGAACACAAGGCTTTGCAACGCGATCGGCAGCGGCACGCCAGACAGACGCGCCACTGCCTCGCCGGCGAGGATGAAGCCGCAATCGCTGTAGACGACGCGTTCCCCAGGCGCGTTGGTCAAGGGCGTGGCGCAGATGCGTTCGATGACGCGCGCCGCGCTGCTCTCCGCGCGCGCGTTCACGCTCGGCGGCAAGCCCGACGTGTGCGTGAGCAGATGTCTGAACGTCACCATCCCCCGGCGCGCGTCGCGGCCGGCGAATTCTGGGAACGTCGCCACGATAGGATCGTCGAGCGCGAACCTGCGCTGATCGAGCAGCACGAGCAGCGCGGTGCCGACGGCGATCTTGGTCAGCGACGCGAGGTCGAAGACCGCATCGGGCGCCGCGACGGCGCCGCCAGGCGCGACGTCACCGAACGCGGCTTCGCACACGATGTCGCCGGCGCGCCGCACGTGCAGCACCGCGCAGGAGCATACGCGACCGATCGCGCTCTCGACGAGTGCGCGCGCCGCCGGCAACGACTGGGGCGCGGTGCCGACGGATCGGGTCATGCGCTCGGCAACGCGTGCGGCGCGTCGGCCAGCGCCACCGGAAGCCGCCCTTGCGGCTTCGCGCGGCCGAGCACGGCTGCAGCCGCGGCCTCGAGCTCGACATCGCCGTCGCCGAACGACGCGATGACCGCGACTTCGTCCGGCAGATGCGACGCATCGTACGGTTCGAGAGCCGCGACGACGACGACGGGCTTGCCGAAGAGCACAAGATCCGCGACCGCACGCGCCTGCAGCGGGTGTGCGAACGCGCGGCGCGTGAGCGCGACGAAGGCGTCGGCCGTTTGCGCCGCCAGGAGCAGCTGCTTGTATTCGTGACCGGCCGGGTCGAGGTCGCGCAGCTGCTCGGTGACGTGAAAGCCGGCAGCCGCGATCGCCTTGCCGAGCGCGCTCTCCACCCGCGCACCTGTCGACCTCGCCGGCCCTCCCTCGATGAAGTTGACCACCAACACGCGTGCGCCGGGCGCGAGCGCGAGCGGAGGCACGCCCGCCCGGGAGCGGACGAGCGTCACCGCTCGCCGCGCCACGTCGTGCACGAGGAGCGCGCGCTCGCGCTCGAACGCCGCGCGATCGACCGGCTGCTCTTGCGCGGCTGCCGTCAGCATCTCGGCGCGCGAACGCAACGCGTCGACGCGCGCGAGACTTGCCTCGACGCGCTGTGCGTCCAAGCGCCCAGCCGAGACCGCGGCGCGCACAGCGGCAAGGGCCCGGCGCGCTGGGTCGACGTGGGCGAACAACAACAGATCGGCTCCCGCCGCAAGCGCAGCTTGCGCGGCTTCCTCGATCGTCCGATCGCCGAGCGCTTGCATCTCTAGGTCATCCGTGCAAATCACGCCGTGGAACTCAAGCTCGTCTCGAAGCACCTCGGTCAGAAGCACCTTCGATTGCGTGGCGGGGCGATCGCTCGCATCGAGCGCCGGCACGGCGATGTGGCCTGCCATGACGACGTCGACGCCCGCATCGACGGCTGCGCGGAAGGGTGCAAGATCCACGGCGCGCAGTTGTTGCGCGTCCACGCGCGCAAAGGCCAGCGCGACGTGCGAGTCCGTGGCTGTGCCGCCGTGACCTGGGAAGTGTTTGGCAGTCGCGACGATGCCTGCATCGCGCAGCCCGAGCACTGCAGCCACGACATGCCCGCTCACCGCGTCCGCTTCGCCGCCGAACGAGCGCAGTCCGATGACCGGATTGTCAGGATCGGTGTTGACGTCGGCATCGGGCGCCAGATCAAGTGTGATGCCCAACGCATGCAAGTCGATGCCGATGGTGCGATAGACGTCGCGCGTCAACGCGGTGTCGCCGGCGGCGCCGAGCGCCATGGCCGACGGCGCGGAAACGCCGAGCGCATCCAAACGCTGCACCGGGCCGCCTTCTTGGTCGATGGCGATCAGCAGCGGCGGCCGCCCGGCCGGGCGCGCGGATTGCAACGTAGCGGCGAGCGCGCGCGTCTGGTCGGAGGCGGCAATATTGCGGCGAAAGAGGACGGCCCCGGCCGTCCCCGCAATGAACGCAAGCGTTTCGTCCGAAACGGTGGTCCCGTCGAAACCAGCCAGGATCAGACCGCCGAGCCGGCCCGAGAGCTCTTCCACGCGTGCCTCCACAGACCCGTACAAGAGCACTCGTCCCGCTCCCTCTTGAGGAGAACCATCGCTTGAATCGTCTCACGATAGGCCTTACGTGCGCGTGCGCAGCGCTCTGCGTGCTCGGATCCCCGTCCCTACGCGCTCGCGCCGATGAGAACGCGCCCGTTGTGCGGGCAACGCTGTCCAATGGCTTGCGCGTCATCATCGTACGCGATGCGCTCGCACCGGCTGTGACGGCGGACATTGTCTACCTCGTGGGCTCGGACGAAGCGCCGGCCGGCTTTCCCGGGATGGCGCATGCCCAAGAACACATGGCGTTCGGGCGCAGTTTCAAGGGTCT
This sequence comes from Vulcanimicrobiota bacterium, assembly GCA_963772515.1. Taxonomy (GTDB): domain Bacteria; phylum Vulcanimicrobiota; class Vulcanimicrobiia; order Eremiobacterales; family Eremiobacteraceae; genus JAFAHD01. Next base: position 329,800 of record CAVYXC010000004.1, on the reverse strand, counting down.
GACCGCGGACCAGCTCGCGGACATCGGCACGCTGATGGGTTCGGACAGCGACGCCGAGACCCAGAACACGATCACGCAATACTTCTACACCGTGCCGGCCAAAGATCTGCCGTACGCGTTGAAGGTCTTCGCACTGCAGGCGCACGGCGTGCTCGATTCGCAAGACGAGTGGGCGCAGGAGCGCGGCGCGATCGAGCAAGAGGTCGCGATGGATCTTTCCAACCCGTTCTACCGCTTCTTCTCGGAGGCGCAAGCGCACATGTTCGCCGGCACGCCGTACGCGCACGACGCGTTAGGCACGCGGCCGTCGTTCGACAAGACGACCGGCGCCATGCTCAAGAAGTTCTACGACGCCTGGTACCAGCCCAACAACGCGGTCTTGGTCATCACCGGCGATATCGATCCGCAGGCGACGCTCGCATCGGTCACGACGCTCTTCTCGCCGATCACGTCGCACGCCGTGCCCGCGCGGCCGGCCGTGCACCTGGAGCCGCTCAAGGCGGAGACCATCACGCTCGACAGCGACCAACCCTTCGCCATCGCGTTCGTCGGCTACCGGCTTCCCGGACTCGACAGCTCCGATAGCGCAGCGACCCGCATTCTCGGCGCCGTCTTGGCAAGCCAGCGCGGCGATCTCTACGCGCTCGGCGCGGAGGGCAAAGCGCTGCAGGCCGGCTACTTTCCCGGTTCGCCGCTGCCCAAGGCCAGCTCGGGCTTCACCTACGCGGCCATGCCGCCGGGCGCCGACATGAAGGGCATCGTCGCCACGATCAAAAGCGTGATCGACGCGTATAAGAAGAACGGCGTGCCGCCGGAACTCGTCGACGCGGCCAAGCGCCAGGCGGTCGCGCAAGTCGAATTCAATCGCAATTCCATCTCCGGGCTTTCCAACGCGTGGGTCGATGCTGTGGCCGTCGAGGGCCTGTCGTCGCCCGACGACGATCTGGCAAGACTGCAGAAGGTCAGCGTCGACGACGTCAACCGCGTCCTGCGCAAGTATTTCGACAACTCGACCGCGTTGGTCGGCATCCTCAACCCGAAGCCGGCCGGCCAGCCGAGCGCGTCCAAAGGATTCGGCGGCGCTGAGTCGTTTGCTCCGACCAACCCGGTGAAGACGACGCTGCCACCGTGGGCGCAAGGACTGCTGGCGACAGTGAGCGTGCCGCAATCCACGCTCAATCCGACGGCCACAACCCTGCCGAACGGCCTGCGGCTCATCGTGCAGACGGAGACGATCACGCCGACCGTCACGGTGGTCGGCGCGGTGAAGAACAACCCCGATCTTGAGGCGCCGGCCGGCCAAGACGGCGTCGACGGCGTGCTCGACGGATTGTTCGAATACGGCACGACGTCGTTGGACCGGCTCGCCTATCGGAAAGCGCTCGACGACATCGCGGCCGACACATCGCTCGGCACCGACTTCGCGCTGACGGTGCTCTCGTCGAAATTCGATCGCGGCGTGCAATTGCTCGCCGATGGCGAGCTGCACCCGGCGCTGCCCGCGCAAGCGTTCGCAATCGTGCAGCAGCAGACCGCCGGCTTCGTCGACGGCCAGCTCAAGAGTCCCGACTATCTCACCGACGTGGCGCTCGTCAAGGCGCTGTATCCGCCGACCGATCCGCAACAGCGCGAACCGACGGTGGAAAGCGTCAAGGGGCTGACGCTCGACGACGTCAAGGCGTACTACACGACCGTCTTCCGCCCCGATCTGACGACGATCGTCGTCATCGGCGACGTCACGCCCGACGAAGCGAAAGCGTCGGTCGAGAAGTGGTTCGGATCCTGGAGCGCGAGCGGGCCGACGCCGGCCACCGATTACCCGGCGGCACCGAACAACGTGGCTTCGGCCGCCGACGTGCCCGCGACCGGGCGCGTGCAAGACACCGTCACGCTGAAGGAGACGATCGGCGTGTTGCGCAGCGATCCGGATTTCTATCCGCTGCAGGTCGGCGGATCGATCCTCGGCGGGGCATCGTTCTCGTCGCGCCTGTATAGCGATCTGCGGCTCAAAGGTTCGCTGGTGTATTTCGTCCAGCAAAGCTTCGACATCGGCAAGACGCGCAGCACGTGGGAAGTCGGGTACGGGTGCGATCCGCCCAACGTATCCAAAGCGCGCGCGCTCATCGAAAGGGACGTGCACGACATGCAGACCGCGCTCGTCACGCCCGAAGAATTGCAGCGCTCCAAGGCGGGGCTGCTCGCAGGCCTGACGCTCTCCGAATCCAGCGAGCAGAGCGTCGCCGGGGGCATGTTGCGCCGCGCATTGCTGGATCTTCCCCTGGACGAGCCGACGCGCGCCGCGAACCGGTACGCGGCGACGTCGGCGGAACAGATACGTGACGCCTTCGCCAAGTGGGTGCGGGTGCCCGACCTCGTCCAAGTGGTCACCGGGCCGCCGCCCCAATAAAGGAGCCTGAAACATCGCGGCGCCGGCCGCTGTATACGAACTAGCACGATCGCGGCGAAGGACTACGTGGAGGGGCATGTCGTTCCGGTCCATCCTTGCAGGGGGCCTATTCGCCTTGGTGTGCCTAGCCGCGAGCGCCAGCGGCGCGTTTGCGACCGTTGACCGGCTGACCAAGGTCCCCGCAGCGCGAGCCACGTCCCCGCTTCCGCCCGATGCCACGCTGTCCGACCCGCAATGGCAGACCGGCCGCGTAGCGGACGACTTCTTCAACTTCACCACGCAGCGTCCGGCGACGATGAAGACCGTCGCGTACGTGCTGTATGACGACACCAATGTGTACGTCGGCTTCCATTGCGAGCAGCCGGGCGCGCCGATCATCGCCACGCAGACGACCAACAACATCGGCGGGGGCCTCGACGACTACGTCACGATCAGCATCGACCCGAGCGGCAACGGCTCGCGCATCTACGAGTTCAGCACGACGCCCAAAGGCGTCCAATATGCGACGTCAAGCGAATCCAATCGGTACAATCCCTCGTGGCAGACCACGACGAAGATCGATGGAACCTCGTGGAACGCGGTCATGGTCGTTCCGCTCAAAGTCCTGCGCGCATCGCCTGGGTCGTGGCGCATCAATCTGTCGCGGCACATCTCGTCAGCCGATGAGGATCTCACCTGGGCGTACGAGCGCCAGATGGATGCGATCGAGGACTCCACCTATTGGCCCCAATGGACCGGCTTGGTGTTCAAAGCGCTGTCCGCGCGCCCGTCGCCGTACGCCAACGTCTACGGCCTGGCGAGCGCCGGCGCCGACCGCAATGTCTTCCCGCAACTCAACGGCACCGCGGGCCCGTCGCACGCGCCGCATCTCGGTATCGATGGCGCCATTCCCTTCACCGACACGCTCGCGCTGGTAGGCACGGTCAACCCCGATTACTCAAACGTCGAGTCCGATCAACAGACGATCACGCCGCAGCAGTTCCAGCGGGCGCTGACCGAATACCGGCCGTTCTTCTCCGAGGGCGAGAGCTTTCTCACCCCCAACGCGCAATTCGGCATCAACGGGCCGTCCGATGAGCCATTCTACACGCCGTCGATCGGTCAATTCAACGGCGGCGCTAAGGTCGAAGGCACCGCCGGGCTCAATGCGATAGGGGCGCTAGCCGCCGTCGGGCCCGGCTTCAACGACGAAGCGTACGGGTTCGACCATCGCACCGCGGATCAGGCATCGCGCTACTGGTTCAACGGCGTCGAGGCGCACCACACCGACGACGGCTCGAGCGTGACGCCGTGCCCGTTCGTGGATGACGTCGAGCTGACGTCGTGCACCGATTCGCTGTTCGAGTTCGGCACGCGCATCTCGAGCTTGAAGACCGGCGTCGAGGAGGCGTTCGACTATGCGACCGAGAGCGGACAGTACGTGCCCGACGCGGCCAAGGGCCACAGCTTCATCTTTCTCGAGGCGGTCAACCGCGCGCACTACAGCGTCGGCGCCGCGTATCGCGACATCCAGCCGTACTACGCGCCGGTGGACGGCTTCACGCTGATCGACGACATCCGCGGGCCCGCGTTCTTCTTCAGCGCGGTCGGCGAGGGCAAGCCGACGAGTCCGTTCAAGTCCTACAGCGCGAGCGTCGGCGCGGAGCGTTATCTCGACGACTCGGGCAACGTGCATTACAGCGAATACAGCTGGTTCGTGCAAGCGCAGCTGCGCGATCTGCTGTCGTTCAATACCGGGCCGCTTGACAGCTCGATCCGCCAGTACGACATCGGCTATCCCGTCTACCTCAACGGGCAGACGTATGCGTCGCACACCAATTTCTTCGGACTCAACTATCGCGACGGCACGCCGCAGTCCATCGACGCCGGCTGGACGTACGGCCCCAACGCCGGCTTCCTCGCGCCCGGCGGCGTCCAGGAGACCTTCTACTCCTCGTTCTACTTCAACGAGTTCTTCGTGAACGGGTCCGATCAGCTCACCGCGCGCTGGAACCTGGGCGCGGGCTTCACCAGCGATCGCGAACGCTGCTACTTCACCGGCTGCAACGTGCAGCAGTCGCTGCGCCGGGTGAGCCTGGGCTATAGCCTTGGACCGGATTCCAATGTGTCGCTCGCCTATCGGACCATCTCGGGAACCGGCTATTCACCGACCGCGGTCAACCTCGCGGCCGCGTACCACCGCAAGTTCCTCAACGGCAGCGAGCTGTACGTCGAATGGGGCACGCCGCAGACGACCGCGCAGCTCGACCGCTTCGTGGTCAAGTACGTGCTTCACATCGGCGGCGGCTCGGGGACCTAGAGGTCTATTCGCATACCGATGCCGCGCGCGACGGCGCGCTCGTAGACCAGCGCGGCGCACGCGAGATCCTCGATCGCGATGCCGAGCGACTCGAACAGCGTGATCTCTTCGGGTGAGGCCCGGCCGAGCGTCCGGCCTGCCACGACATCGCAGAGCAGCGTGAGGCGCGGCGCGGCGGGCAGTGCGCCATCGCGCATCGCGAGGATGATGTCGCCGGCCTCGCGCAGCGCACCGTCGATCGAGTCCACGAAGATCGACGCGAGCGCCATCAGCTCGGGCGGGATCTCGCGCGCGTGCGAGGTGCAGGCGCCGACCGCATTGACGTGCGTGCCGGGGCCGATGCAGTCGCTCGTGATGACCGGGTTAGGCGATGACGTCACCGTGCAGACGATGTGTGCGCCGCGGCACGCCTCGTCGCTCGTGTCGACCACGCGCGCTTGCGTGCCGTCTGTCCGCAACTGGCGCGCGAGCGTCTCCGCATGCAGACGGTTGTGGCCCCAAATGCGTACGTCGTCGAGTTTGGCGACGAGCGCCAGCGCGCGCACGTGGGCGAGCGCCTGCACGCCGGTGCCGATGATCGCAAGGGTGTGCGCCTTCTCGGCGGCGAGGGCGCGCGTCGCAACGGCTGACACCGCAGCCGTCCGCAGCTCCGTGATCAGCCGGCCGTCCATCAGTGCCGCGGGCCGGCCGTTTGCCGGGTCGAACAGCGCGATCAGCGCCTGATGCGTATGCTCACCGCGCTGCGCGTTGCCCGTGAAGACGCTGACGAGCTTCGACCCGAGCGCTGCCGGATCGGACTCGATGGTGCCGGGCATCGAAGCGAGCAGACCATCCGCATTCGCGACGACGCCGCGCAGCGGGAACAGCGCGCGCTGCTCGGCCTGCGCTTGTAATGCCCGCTCGACGGTGTCGATGGCGTCCTGCGTGGTGAACAGCGAGGCGACTTGCGCCTCGTCAAGCGTCAGCAAGCTCATCCAATAGCACGCGCGCCTCGCCGTCGAGGACGATCTCGGCGGACTGGTTCGCGCATTGCGTGCGCAGCGTCAACATGGGTTTGTGCGCGTCCATGCTGGTGACGGTCACCGTGGCGGTGATGCGATCGCCGACAAACACCGGTTTGCGGAAGTTGAGCGTTTGCGAGACGTAGATGCAGCCGGGACCCGGAAGCTTGGTGCCGATGACGGCCGATATCAGGGTCGCGGTGAGCATGCCGTGCGCGATCGGACGTTTGTATCGCGTGCGGCTCGCGAAGTCGCGGGACAGGTGCATGGGGTTGGTATCGCCCGAGACCGCCGCGAAGGCGGCGATGGCAGCCTCGTCGATGGTCCTACTGATCTGGGCGCTGGCTCCGATCGGCGGCGCCTTCACCTCACACGCGCTCGAGCGCGATCGCCGTCGCCCCGCCGGTTCCGTGGCAGATGGAAGCGATGCCGCGCTTGCCGCCGGACTGCGACAACGCGTTGAGCAGCGTCACGATGATGCGCGAGCCGGACGAGCCGAGCGGGTGGCCGAGCGCGATGGCGCCGCCGTTCACGTTGAGCCGTTCGTACGGCACGTCGAGCAGCTCGTGATACAGCACGTTGTTGAGCGCGTACGCCTCGTTGTTCTCGAACAGATCGAAGTCTTCGATCTTCATATGGAGCTTTTCGAGCAGGCGCTTCACGGCGGGCACCGGCGCTTCGGGGAACCTGTAGCCCGGGCCGGCCGACCAGGCTGCGCCGAGGATGCGCGCTTGCGGCTCAAGACTATGCTTTTTCACCGCCGACGCGCTGGCAAGGATGAGCGCAGACGAGCCGTCGGACAACTGGCTCGAGTTGCCAGCGGTAAGCACGCCGTCTTTGGAAAAGGCCGGTCGCAGCGCCGCGAGTCCTTGCGCCGTGGTCTCGGCGCGGATGCCTTCATCTTGGTCCACGATCGTCGGGCCCTTGCGCCCTTCGATCGTGACCGGCGCGATCTCGCACGCGAAGGCGCCGTTCTTAGTCGCTTCGGATGCCCGCTGCTGTGACCAGAGCGCGATCTCGTCGAGTTGGGCGCGCGTGACCTCGAATTCGCGCGCAAGCCGTTCTGTCTGGATGCCCATGCCTTCGCCAGTCAGCGGGTCGGTGAGTCCGTCCACGACCATGACATCCGCGAGCTGCTCGGGCGCGCCGAGCAAGGTCTTGTAGCCCCAGCGCGCGCGGCCCGAAAGGGTGAAGCCGGATTGCGACATCGACTCGAAGCCGCCCGCCAGCACGACATCTGCATCGTCGAGCTTGATGAGGTTGGCCGCGTTCATGACGGCCTGCATACCCGACGCGCAGACCATGTCAATGGCGTAGCCGTCGATCGTATCGGGGATGCCCGCTTTGATCGCGGCTTGGCGCGGCACGAGCTGCCCGAATCCGGCGCGCAAGACGTTGCCGAAGATGAACAGGTCAAGATCATCGCCGCGCACGCCGGCCCTGTCGAGCGCCGCTTTCATCGCGTGCGCGCCGAGGTCGATCGGCGACACGTCTTTGAGCGCGCCGCCGAATTTGCCGATGGGGCTGCGCACCGCGGCAGCCACGAACGCCTCTGACATACATCCCTCCGATGGGGTGGTCTTAATCCGAGCGCCGGGGCAGTCCTTGGCGGCTGCTTTCCCGAACGAAAGCGGCATGCGCGTGCTCTTCTTCGGCGATATCACGGGGCCCGATGCGGTCGCGGCGCTTTGCAGGCACATACCTGGCTGGCGGCGCGACCACAGGATCGACGCGGTCGTCGCCAACGCGGAAAACGCCGTCATCAGCCATCCGGTAGACCCCAGGACCGGCTTCGGCATGGACGCGCACGCGCTCGAGGCCTTGCTCGAGGCGGGCGTCGATGTGATCACCGGCGGAAATCATTCGTGGGATGCGCCGGATTGCGAGAGCGTGCTCGATTCTGCTCGCGTGCTGCGCCCGCATAACGTCGTCGGCGCGTTGGCCGGGCGCGGCGCCGTTGAGTTCACGGCGGGATCGCAGACGCTGACGATCGTCAATCTTATGGGCGAGAGCGCAGCCGGCCGCCGTTACACTGTCTCCAATCCACTCGCATCGTTCGAGGCGCTCTCGCTCGCGCATCCACGCGTACTGGTCGATTTTCATTCAGAGTCGGTGACCGAGAAGCAGACCTTCGCGCACGCTGTTGATGGGAAAGCCGCCGCGGTGCTTGGCACGCACACGCACGAACCGACGTCGCTGCTGCACAAGCTTGCGCGCGGCACGTTGTTCGTCGCCGAGGTCGGCATGGTTGGACCGCTGGGCGGCGTGCAAGGCATCGCGCCTGATTTCTTCGTGCGCGAGATGCGCGAGTTCAGAGAGCCGCATCACTTCGAGCTGGCGCGGGGCGCACTCGCATTGGGCGCGGTGCTGCTCGAGATCGGTGACGATTGGGTGAACTCAGTTTCGCGTTTCGCGCCGCGCGATTGGCCGTGACGGTCGAATAAATTCGACCGCTTCATCGGTCTTGCGGGTTACTTTATTTCGATCGTGACCGCGACGTGTTGCCCGTTTTGCACCACGCCGGTGACCACGACGTGCGCGCCCGGACGGATGTCGGAAATGCTGCCGGTCTCGCCATGTTTGGCGATGGAGGTGGTCGGCGTCACATGTATCGATTGCTTGACCCCGGCGGCGAGCACTTCGATCACGTTCTGATCGTACGAGACCCCTTGAACCACGCCGGTGATGTTGAAGTTGGTGTCGCCTGCCGCGAGGGCGACGGACACCACACCGCTGGGCCGCAAGGCGGCCTGCCAAGCGGGCCCTGCCGTGCCGGCCAACCCGATGACGGCTGCCGCGACCGCAAAGGTCGCGAGACCGCTCGCAAGACGAATGACGACCTTGTTTGACATCCCAAATATCATACGCCAGTATAACGCCTCGCGCAACCCGAGCGTTGCGCCACGCGCGCATCCGGGTGCTTCCTTTATCGTATCCTCATCGCCCGAGGCGGCGAGCGCGACGGGCTCGAAACGCGCCACCATGGACGTCGCACCCCTCCCCATGCGACCGCTCGGCCGGACCGGCGAACTCGTCACCGCGCTAGGACTCGGCGGTGAGGGCGTGCTGCGCTCGTTCGCGCGCGACGAACAGGCACGCGCGGTCATCGAAGCCGCGCTCGAAGAAGGCATCACCTATTTCGATTGCGCGCGCGCGTACGCCGGCAGCGAGCAGTATTACGGCGCCTCGCTCGGAGCCCGGCGCGACGACATCTTCTTGTGCTCGAAGGCTCACGATCGTTCATTCGCCGGCGCGCTCGAGATGCTCGATCAGACGCTGACGAACATGCGCACCGATCATCTCGATCTGTGGCAGCTGCACGACGTCCGCACGGACGAAGATCTCGACCTGCTCGATGGCGAACGCGGCACCTATGCCGCGTTCGAGCGCGCGAAGCAAACAGGCAAGACGCGCTACATCGGCGTCACCGGCCATTACGACCCGCAGATCATGCTCGAGGCGATCCGGCGTTTTTCGTTCGATACGGTGATGCTGCCGGTCAACCCGTGCGAGGCGACGGTGGATTCGTTCGCGTCGACCGTGATCCCGGAGGCCGTCGCGCGCGGCATGGGCGTCATCGGCATGAAAGTGCTCGGGCGCGGCCTGCTGTTGGGGATGAAGGAAGATCCGCCGCTCGAGGAGCTGATCGACTACGCGCTGTCAACGCCACTGTCGGTGGCGATCATCGGCTGCGACGACGTCGCGCAGGTGCGCGCCGCGGCGCGGGCTGCGCGCGCATTCGCGCCGATGTCAGCGGAGCAGCAGCGCGAGCTTGAGAAGCGCCTGAGCTCCGAGAGCAAGCGGACGTTGTACTACCGGCGGCCGGCGGCGCCCGCCTGATCCCCGCGCGATGGAGCGTCAGTCGTCCATCAGTTTGCGCGTGAAGTAGATCATCTCCAACGAGGTCGTGTGCGCGCGCTCGTTGAGGTTGGCACCGGAGGCGTGGCCGCCTTCGGTCACTTCATAGAAATAGTACGGGATGCCCATCGCCGAGAGCTTGGCGGCGAATTTGCGCGCGTGCTGCGGTCCCACGCGATCGTCTTTCGTGGTCGTCCAGATGAGCGGCTGCGGATAGGCGACGCCGGCCACGATGTTGTTGTAGGGCGAGATCGATGCGAGAAACGCGCGCTGCTCGGGGTTGGAGACGCTGCCATACTCCGCGACCCACGACGCGCCGGCGTCGATCTGCTCGTAGCGCAGCATGTCGAGCAGCGGCACCTGGATGTCGACCGCGTTCCACAGCTCCGGATGCTGCGTGAACTCGACGCCCATCAGCAAACCGCCGTTCGAACCGCCCTGGATGCCCAGGCGCCGCGGACTGGTGATCTTCTTGGCGATCAGATCTTGTGCGACCGCCGCAAAATCGTCGTAGATGCGCTGGCGATGCACCGTCAGGCCGGCATCGTGCCAAGCCGGGCCGAATTCGCCGCCGCCGCGGATGTTGGCGAGCACGTAGACGCCCCCGCGCTCGAGCCACAACTTGCCGAGAAGACCTGAGTACGTCGGCGTCTCGGAGATCTGGAATCCGCCGTACGCGTACAGGATCGTCGGATTCGAGCCGTCGAGCTTCATCTGCTTGGGATGGACGATGAAGTACGGGATCTGCATGCCGTCCTTGGACGTCGCTTCGAACTGCTCGACGACGTCCGTGGAAGCGTCGAACCGCGCGGGCGACGTTTTGGTCATCGCCACCGATCCGCCGGCGGCATCGGCAAGCCAGAGCGATGTGGGGGTCAGGAAGCTCGTCACGTTGAGGAACGCGCGCTCGGTGTGTTGATCGGCCGACCCGAGTGAAATGGCCGAGTTGTCGGGCAACGCCAAACGGCGCTTGGACCAACCGCCGTTCGCGAGCGGCGCGTACACGATACGCGCGGCCTCGCACGTTGTCCAGGGTCGTCACCACCAGATGGGTGCGCGTGTCCAGTGACTTGGTCAAGCGATTCGCGCGGGCCCGGTGCGAAGACCAGCGACGGTTTTAGGTGCTCGGGGTCGGCTGTCGCAGCGGCGAGATCGAGTGAGACGAGCGAACCTTGCGGGAACGTGGTGCCGTTCACGGACCAGTCCTGCCGCAACTTGAAGAGCAGCCGGCCCGCGACCAGCGCGCTCGCATCAGCTTTGAGCGGCACGTCCAACTTGCGCGTGCCGGTGGATGAGACGAGGTAATACTCGCTCGTGAAGAACGTCATGTTGCGGACGATCATCACGACCCGGTGTCCCTGGCCGTCGTGCATGACCGACGGCGAGACGCCGACATCGCTTTGCGTGCCCCGGAAGACTTCGGTCGCGCCCGAGAGCGGCTGTCCACGCTTGAGGCGCTTGACGATGTACGGATAGCCGGAGGTGGTCACTTCGCCCGGACTCCACTCGCGCGCCGCCAGCAACGTGTCGGCGTTTTCCCACGTGACGTCTTGCTTGCCGCGGGGTAGGACGAACCCACCGGATGGAAATTGCTTTTGCGTCAGATCGAATTCGCGCACGGTGTCCGCGTCTTCGCCTCCGTCGGACAAATGGACGAGACAACGACGTTGCGATGGCCAGTAGCATTCGGCGCCCTGCCACACCCAATTGGCGTTCTCCGACTTGGCGAGCGCATCGAGGTCGAGGACGGTCTCCCACGCGGGAGAGGCTTTGGAGTATTCGGCAAGGGTCGTGCGCCGCCAGATCCCGCGCACGTGATCCTGGTCTTGCCAGAAGTTGAAGATCTGGCTCTGGATGAAGGTCGGCGCAGGGATACGGTCCTGCGCCTGCGCGATCTTCAGCGCGTCGGCGTAGAATCCGGCGAAACGCGGGTCTTTCTCCAGGACGCCGAGCGTCTTCGCGTTTTCGGCGTCGACCCACGCCATAGCTTGGGCTCCATGGACGTCCTCTAACCAGAGGTACGGATCGGTCGCGCCGACGCTTGCAGGCGTCGGGGAACTGGATGGTGTCGGCGTGGTCGCTGCAGCTGAAACGCCTACCAGACACGAGAGCATCGAAAGAGCGATGACGCAGTATCGAATCATGCGAACCTCTGATCTACGATGATCCGCGAGCGACCTATGCTACGAAGTCGACCTCGGGGAGCGCAGGGATGATACCCTGTTGTGCGCCGCGTTCTAAGAACAACCGGATGCTGGCGCGGCCGTCTTCGCCCAGATCGACCGTGCGCCGATTGACGTACATGCCGACGAACGTGTCGGCCGTCTTGGTCTCCATGCCGCGCGCGTAACGCAGCGCCCAGGCCAAGGCTTCTTCTCGATGCGCCAGGCCATACTCGATGCTCGCTTTGAGCTCGCGCGACGCGCGCTTTTTCACGTCGTCGGGCAGCGAGCGCTTGATCGTGTTGACGCCGAGCGGCAGCGGCAGCCCCGTCTGCTCGAACCACCACGTGCCGAGATTGACGATCGAGCGCAGCCCGTGCTGTTCGTGGGTGAGCTGACCCTCGTGGATGAGCAGGCCATAGCGCGCTTCGCCGGCCTCGACGGCCTCCATGATCTGGTCGAAGGGCATGACCGCGGGCGTGAAGTCGCCGACGCACAGACGCAGTGCGAGGTACGCGCTGGTCATGAGGCCGGGCACGGCGATGGTCGCGCCGCGCAGCGCATCGATCGCTACCGGCTCCCGCGCCACCACCATCGGGCCGTAGTCGCGCTCGCCCATCGACGCGCCGTGATTGAGGATCGCGTACTTGTCCGCGACATAGGCGTACGCGTGCACGGAGATCGCGGTTGTGTCAAGACGGCCTTCGCGCGCCCACTCGTTGAGCGTCTGGATATCTTTGAGGATGTGCTCGTATGCGAGCGCACCGTCCCCGACCTTGCCCGCCGCCAAGCCGTAGAACATGAATGCGTCGTCCGAGTCTGGCGAATGGCCGAGCGTCAGCGTCTTGGTCAGCATCGCGCGTCGTCTTCGCGCAGGACCATGCCTTCCCCGTCCCTAAACACCTAAGCCCATGACTCATGACTAACGAAGAGACTACTGCCGCAGCGACCGACGGTCGAATAAATTCGACCGCTCCAGAGGCCGCTGCGAGTTCGACCGCTCCAGAGGCCGCTGCGAGTTCGACCGCTCCAGCGGCCGCTGCGGAATATCCGGTCACCGAGGAGATCGTGCGCGAGGCGCTGCGCAGCGTCGTCGACCCGGAGATCGGGCTCGATATGGTCAGCCTCGGACTGCTCTACGCCGTCGCGGTCGATGGTTCGAAGGTGAAAGTCACCATGACGCTCACCACGCCCGCCTGTCCGGTCGGTCCGATGTTCGTCAACGCAGTGCACCAGGCGGTGATGGCGATTCCAGGCGTGTCGGAGTGCGACGTCGATCTGACCTTCTCGCCGCCGTGGGATCCGCGGACGATGGCCAGTGACGAAGTGAAATTGCAAATGGGGTTCTACTACTGAGCCACGCGGACGGTCGAGTAAACTCGACCGCTCCATTCGAGGGCGACCGCGACAGCGCCGTTCGTGTCAGCAACCTCGTCAAGCGGTACGGAAACGTCGTCGCGGTGGACAACCTCTCGTTCGAGGTCGCGCCCGGTGAGTTCTTCGGCTTTCTCGGGCCCAATGGTGCTGGCAAGACGACGACCATCAACGCGATCGTCGGCCTCGCGACGTTCCAATCCGGCTCCATCAGCGTGTTCGGCGCCGACGCCGTCAAGCAGTTCCGCCTGACGCGCTCGTACATCGGGCTTTCGCCGCAGGAGTTCAACTTCGACCGCTATCTGACGGTCCAAGAGATCCTCATCTATCAGGCCGGCTATTACGGCATCCGGCCCTCGCAGGCCAAACCGCGCGCCGAAGAGCTCATGGCGCAATTCGAGCTCAGCGACCGGCGCAACTCGACGTATCTGCAGCTTTCCGGCGGCTTCAAGCGGCGCCTCGCGCTCGCGCGCGCGCTCGTGCACCAGCCGCGGCTGCTCATCCTCGACGAGCCGACGGCCGGCTTGGACGTCGAGCTGCGCATCGAGCTGTGGGAGTTCTTGCGGCGCATCAATGCGAGCGGCATGACCATCTTCTTGACCTCGCACTATCTCGAAGAGGTCGAGATGCTGTGCTCGCGCATCGGCATCATCAACCGCGGCAAGCTCGCGGCGCTCGCAGACAAGGACACGTTGATCGCCAAGCATGGCCGTGGCTCTTTGCAGGACGTATTCTTGGAGCTGGTCGGCAAAGGCGCCGAGGCGTGAGCAACTGGATCGGCTTCGCGACGCTGGTGCGCCGCGAGTTCAAGCGCACGATGATGACCATCAACCAGGTCGTGTGGCCACCGATCATCACCACGCTGCTCTTCTTGTTCATCTTCGGCGTGGGGCTGAGTTCCACGATGCGCCAGATGGGCGGCGTGCCGTACGTGCAGTTCCTGCTTCCCGGCCTGGTCATGCTCAACGTCATCTCGTCGAGCTACGACGAAGCCGCGTCGTCTTTGTTCCAGCAGCGCTTCCAGCTCTCAATCCAAGAGCTGCTCATCGCGCCCATTTCCGATCTCGAGCTGCTGCTCGGCTACTTGACCGGCAGCATCTTGCGCGGCGTCGTCATCGGCGCGTTGATCATGGTGCTGGGACTGTTGGTCGTGCATCTCGAGCCGCGCAATGGTTGGGCGCTGGCGTACTTCATGTTCTTCACGGCGCTGCTGTTCTCGTCGGTCGGCATGATCGGCGCGCTGCTCGCCAAGACGTTCGACAACTTGGCGATCGTCACGACGTTTTTCATCACCCCGCTGACCTACGTCGGCGGCGTCTTCTCGAGCATCCACGTCCTGCCGCCGCTCGTGCAGCACGTGTCGCTGTTCAATCCGATGCTGTATATGGTCGACGGCTTGCGCTTCGGCTACATCGGCCAGTCGGACATAGCGCCATGGATCGACGCCGCCGTCGTCACGACGCTTGCGGTGATCGCGTTCATCATCGCGTATCTCATGGTGAAAAAGGGCGTGAACCTACGCGTGTAGGCGTTACGTTCTGGTAGCGCGTTTAGGGGCGGTCGTGAGCGTCTTGCCTTCGAACGCTTCGACTTGCGCGCGACGCAGGTCGGAGATCGGGATCGAGCGCTCCGCAGCGAAATCGTACATGACCTGGACGGAATTGACCTCGGCGACCAACGCATGCGAGTTCGCATCCACGATCTGCAGCTCCATCAGGAACGACGAGCGGCGCAGGTCGGTGACGCGGCAGCCGACGAGCAGCTCGTCGCCGAGTTTGGCGGCGGCGTGATAGCGCACCGTCAGCTCCGCAAGCACGAAATCGAAATCCTCGATGCCCCGCAGCTCGCACACCTGCATCCAATACTCGTTGCGCGCGGTCTCGCAGTAGGTCAGATACACCGCGTGATTGACGTGGCGCAGACCGTCGATGTCGCGGAAGACGACCTTGATCGGGCGGATGAACTTGAAGCGCGTGAGGTCGGCGTTCATTCGAGCTCCGGCGGCGGCTCAGGGGGCGGCAGCCAGCGCCGCACGAGCACCCCTGCGTAGACGCCGAGAAATGCGGGGATCAACGCAGCCAGAGGCTGCAGCAGCTGGACGGGAGACGGCGCGCCGAACGGCAGCGACATGCGGTAGACGATCTCGGCGATGGGCACCCAGATCCCCAGCACCAGCGCCCAGCGCCATGGCGCTTCCGGACCGATATACCCCAGCAGTCCGCCGAACATGAACAGCAGGACGTAGACCAGCACGTCGCCCGCGCCGTGCAAGGCCGCATACGCGGTGATGAAGCCCAACACGATAGAGAGGGCGGTAAGCCACAGAATCGCGGTCCTCACGGGCGGCTACTTCCTCGACCCGGCGGGACATTCATCCCCCGAGGATAGCGTCGGCTTCTATCTCGACGAGCACGTCGGGCGTGATCAGGCGCCTGACCTCGACCATCGTGGACGCAGGCCGCACATCTGCGAACACCTCGGCATGCGCTCGTGCGACCGCTTCCCATTGCGCAGCGATATCTGTGACGTAGATGCGCGTGCGCACGACGTCAGCGGGCCGGGCTCCCGCCTCTCCCAGCGCTCGTACGATGCGAGCAAGCGCCGCCACCGCTTGCGCGTAGGGGTCGGGCGCGACGACCAAACCGCTGGCGTCGGTACCGGTGGTGCCCGACACAAACACGTGGGCGCCCGCTCGCACGGCCCGGGCGTAGCCGACGCGACCCTCCCAGGGAGAGCCGCTTGTGATGTGAAGGCGCTCCATCGATCCTCCTTATATTAAGGATGCAACGCGAAGGGCGCGCGCTCGCGCGTTCAAAAGAACGTGTTCAGTATGGCCGCCACTGAGTTCACGATCGAGATCCAGCCCAAGATCCCGGAGCGTCTGTCGCGCCTCGGCGAACTCGCGCACAATTTGCGCTTCAGCTGGGACCGGACGACGCGCTCGCTCTTCGCGCGGCTGAACACCGCACTGTGGGAGCAGGTCGGTCACAATCCCAAGGTCTTCCTGCGCCGCGTCGAAGAGCGCCGCCTGCAGCAGGCCGCTGAAGATCCCGTCTACCTCGACTCGTACGACCGGGCGGTCTCGCGCTTCGACACGTACTTGCGCGAGACGCCGCGCGTCAACGGCGCGACGTTGTCCGCGCACGACCTGGTCGCGTATTTCTCCGCTGAGTTCGGTTTTCACGAGAGCTTCCAGATATACTCCGGCGGCCTCGGCATCTTGGCGGCCGATCATTGCAAGGCCGCAAGCGACATGGGGCTGCCGTTCGTCGCCGTCGGACTGCTATATCGCCAAGGCTATTTCCAGCAGACGATCGACGGCGACGGCAATCAGCACGCCTCCTACATGCCGTCGGATGTCGCCGACCTTCCCGTCTCGCTCGCGCGCAACGCCGCCGGCGAGGAGATACGCGTGCGCGTCAACATCGGCCAGCGCGAGGTCATGCTTCGGCCATGGCTGGCGGAGGCGGGGCGCGTGCGGCTCATCCTGCTCGACAGCGACGTGCACGAGAACGCCGAGGCCGACCGGCGCATCACCTATCAATTGTACGGCGGCGACATGGAGACGCGCATCAAGCAGGAGATCGTGTTGGGCATCGGCGGCGTGCGCGCTCTGCGAGCGCTTGGCTTAGAGCCGACGGTCTGGCACATCAACGAAGGCCACGCCGCATTTTCGATCCTCGAGCGCTGCCGCGAGTTCGTCGCGTCGGGCCTTGACCTTCCGAGCGCGCTCGAGGCCGTGGCGTCGGCGACGGTCTTCACGACGCACACGCCCGTGCCGGCCGGCCACGACGTCTTCAGCATCGAGATGATCGACCACTATCTGGGGGATCTCGCCAAAGAGATGCGCTTAGGGGTGAACGACCTCGCGCAGCTGGGCCTCAAACCGGGCGAACCGGGCGGATTTAATCAGACCGCGCTCGCCATCCGCGGCTCGCGCTACGACAATGGGGTGAGCCGCATCCATCGCGACGTGTCCGCCGAGCTGCTCGCCCCGATGTGGCCGCAGTTGCCGCCCGATGAGAGCCCATTGTCGTACGTCACCAACGGCGTGCACGTCAGCACGTTTCTCGCGCGCGAGTGGGTCAATCTGTTCGACACGACGCTCGGCGCCGAGTGGCGCGGGGCGCAAAAAGATCCCGAATTCTGGTATCGCCTCGACACCATCCCCGACCAGCTCTTCTGGAGCGTGCGCCAGCAGATCAAAGCAAATCTCATCACCGAATTGCGCAACCGGCTCACCACGCAGTTCCGCCGCAACGGCGTGTTCGAGACGCAGATCGAGCGCACGCTGCGCCTGCTCAATCCCGACGATCCGAACGTGCTGCTCGTCGGTTTCGCACGCCGCTTCGCGACCTACAAGCGCGCGACGCTGCTGCTCACCGATCCCGAGCGCTTCGCGCGCATCGTCAACGACCCGGAGCGGCCCGTCGTCTTCGTCTTCGCAGGCAAGGCCCACCCGGCGGATATGCCAGGCCAAGACATGATCCGCAAACTGTTCGAGGCCTCGCGCGAGCCGCAGTTCGACGGGCGCATTCTTCTGGTCGAAGGCTACGATCTCGGTCTCGCGCGCCACATGGTATCGGGCGTCGACGTGTGGCTCAACACGCCGCGCTATCCGCTGGAAGCGAGCGGCACGTCAGGACAAAAAGCCGGCATCAACGCGGTGCTCAACCTGAGCGTGCTCGACGGCTGGTGGGGCGAGGGCTACGACGGCCACAACGGCTGGGGCATCCGGCCGTACCCGGTCAACGCCGACACGGAGCGGCGCGACCGCGAAGAGGCCGCGAACCTCTACGACATCATCGAACACGAGGTGCTGCCGCTCTACTACGAACGCCACGCGCTTGGCTATTCCAAACGCTGGGTGGAGAAATCCAAGCGCTCGATGCGCACGCTGCTGCCGCGCTTTTCCGCATCGCGCATGGTCGCCGAGTATACCGAGAAGTTCTATCAGCGCGCGTCCGAGCACGGGCGCAAACTCACCGCCGGCGGCGCTGCGGCGGCGGTGCAGCTCGCCGCGTGGAAGGCGAACGTGCGTGCCAAATGGGAGGGCGTCGGGATGCGCCTGCTCGACGAGCCGCCGCATAGCGTCTCGTTCGGCAGCCACGCGCGCATCGAGATGGCCGTCAAGCTCAACGGCCTCGCGCCGCAGGATCTGCGCGTGGAGTGCTTGTTCGGCGATCATTCGTATCAGTTCGTCGAAGCCGGAGCGCTGAACGCGGGGGAGCATCGCTTCACGTTAGACCTGCGCCCAGAGCACTGCGGGCTGGTCACCTACCGGATCAGGATGTACCCGTTCCACGAACTGCTGGCGCATCCGCATGAGGTCGGTCTGATGATCTGGTTGTCGCGCAGCCAAGACTGATCGTCCGTTCGGCGCGCTCGCCGGCTGCGAGCGATACCTCCCACGAGAGCGTCACCGTAGCCGCTTGCGTGATCTTCTCGAATCCTGACTCGGAACGCGAGACCGTCACCAGCGGCGCCGTCGCTGCTGCGCTCGGCGGCTGCATCGTGAGATCGATACGGCCGCCTAGGGCCGGATCGTCAAGGATCAGCACGCGGACATCGGCGCGCTGCAGGATTGAGGAAAGGCCCGGCACGCGTTCGGCTTCGTCCTGCGCGGTCGAATGAATTCGACCGCTCCATACCACAAAGGAGCCGTTGGGGCCGGCGGCGCTGGGCAGCGCGAAGTCGAGCTGCACGCTCAGCACGCCCGTGATGGCGCGCTGCGCTGCGATCAGATAGCGAACGGTCAGCGTGCCGGCTTCGATGCGCACGCTCTTCTCGATCGCCGCGCCGTCGAGCTTCGCACGGCATAACGCCGCGGCTTCATCGTCTACCGGCGCGCCACCATACTCGATCACCGCTCCACGCCACGAGTCGACGAAGAGCCCGCGCGGCGCGGCATCCGGCACCAAGTCCTCAGGATCGATCGCGACTTTGAACGCCACCCGATCGTGGATCGACGCGATGCCGGGCATGTGCCGGCGCTCGGGATGCGCGCTGCCGCCCGAGCGGATGACCTCGTAGTAGTCCTCCTCGCGACGCGCCAGTACGTCGGCGAAGTTGTGCTGCAGCGGATAATCCGTGAGCTCGCATAGCCGGCCGCCCTCAGACGGCCGGATCGCCGCGAAGAAGCGGCCGGCGCGCAGCGCGATCTCTTCGCGCCCGTCGAGGTCGACATCAGACTGTTCGGAGGCCGGGCGCGGCGCGAACGCGTCGAGCTGCTCGTCAAGCGACGCGAGATTCTTGAAGACGGACGCGCGCAAGAACGGCAGGTAGACGCCGCCGAACAGGCCGTGCCAGTATCCGTCGTTGGCCTGCGAGCGATGCAGCGCCTCGCGCATCGAAGCGGTTTGCCGCGCGCGCGGCAAGGCATGAAAGCGCCGCGACGCCGCTTGCATGCGCTTGTGCATCCAGTTCGCCTCGGGATAGCGCAGCAAGAAATCCATCCACGTGCCGCCGTGCAGCCACTCGTTCATCTCAGGATACGAGGTCGCGGGAAGGTACACCAGGCCGCGACTTGCGTTGCGGCGGTGAAAGCTGCCAAACGTCTGCGTCTGGATGCGCCGCGAGGCCTCGATGCGCGTGAACAGCTTCTCGAGCCAGCCGCGCTCGTAGACCCATTCGTAGGTGTCCGGCCAGATGCCGAATTTCTCGATATCATCGAAGTAGATCGCCGCCGTTCCGCTTGGCGTGCGTTCGATCGCCTCGACCACATCTGCGGCCGGCGCGAACGGGATCATGTAGCGCAGGTTCTCCGAGATGGGAAAGATGTCGAGGCGTTTGCCGCTCTCCTCGGTCGAATAGTAGCCGTCCAGAGATCCGGCGATGCCGGCGCTGCGCAGATGCGAATCGTCGACCGCCACGAAACGCAACCCGCTGTCGTGCAAGGCGGGGACGACCGAGGATTCCCATACGCGCTCCGTCAGCCACGCGCCGCGCGGCCGCACGACGAAGAGATCGCGGAGGCGCAGCGTCAGCGCGCGCAGTTGGGCGCGCCGGTCACGATCGGGTATCGCTGCCAACACCGGCTCGGTATCGCCGCCGCCGATCATCTCGAGCTGGCCCGCGCGGACCATGCGCGCGATGCGCGCGACGTCATCAGGGAACTTGGCATTGAGATAGCCGAGCAGCCAGCCGCTGACGTGCAGGCTGACGACGATGCGGGGATGGCGCTCCAGCGTCTCGAGAAACGGGCGGTAGCAGCGCGCCAACGCATCGTCGATGACGTGATCGAAATTGCCGACGGGCTGGTGCGCGTGCACGCCCCAGAGCAGGCGGACGGCCTTGCTCACTGGACCTCGGGCTCTGTGGCCCGGCGCATCACGCCGTCATAGACCTGCTCGCCGGTGCCGATGCTCACCGGCACGTCGAGTTCCGGCGGTGCGGCGCGGCCCAGCGCGGCGTACAGATCGCGCAGATGGCGGCGATACAGGCCGTCGAAATCGCGCACCGGCGCGGGTGGATTGTAGCCGCCGAACCACCAGAACCAATCGGAGCTTTCGCACCGGCGCAGACACTGGAGCGCAACGGTCCGGCCCGCTTCGTCTAGCGTGCCCGCCGCCAGCGTCTCGTCATACGCGCGCTTGGCTGCGCACAGCAGATCCCAGCCGCGGTTCTTATCGGGTTCGCCGACCCACGTCTCGAACGTGCCGTACACCCAGCTGCCCGCGACGACGCGCTCCAACGATGGCAGCGCCGGCGTGTGCGCGAGGTGGCCTGCGAACGTCGTCAGGCTGAGCGCCTCGTTCGAGCTCAAGCGCTGATACAAGGTGCTCAAGAATTCACACGCGTTGTCCGCGTAATGCTCCCACGCGTTTTCGCCGTCGAGGATGATGCTGACCACGCGCGCACGGCCATCCTGCTGCTGCGCGATGCCCTCAAGCGCGGAGACGAGATCGGCGACCGCATCGTCCGCCTTCCAGGGCGCGTAGATGAATCCGACGCGATCCGACAGATCGTCGTCTCGGAAGAAGCACGCGATGGTGCCCGTCTCGGTGTGCACCGCGTACGGCGTGTACAAGTAACCTTCGCGCCGTCCAGGATCGGCGCCACGGCTGCTCGCCCGCAAGCTGTTGGCCAGTACGAGCTCGCCACTCGCGGTCCAGGCGAACCGGCGCGCGCACAACGCCGCGATCGTGCGTTCTGAGATGCCGCCTTCCGATGGCCAGCAGCCTCTGGGTGAGGAGCCGAAGCGCGCCGCGTGCGCGTTGACGCCGGCCTTGAGCTGGTCTGTGACGCGCCGTTCGCCACCCGGGTACGAGGCCGCCGGCAACGGCACGTTCGGCCGAGATTCGCGCGCAGCCGCAAAGTCGATCAGCAGCGGCATGATCGGGTGGGAATATGGCGACATCGCAAGCTCGATGCGTCCTGCATGCGCCAAGCGCCGATAGCGCTCCACGATCCCGCGCACCAGTCCGCCGACGATGTCCAGCATCAGATCGCGGTCAGCGGCGTCAAATCCGCCTGCCTTGGACATGAGGTCATGCACGCGCGCGTCGCTGCGCCGCGCACCTTCGCCGAGCCAGGCGAGATGGTACCAGACGATCGTGTCCGCACGGTCCTGTTCGGACAGCGGCTGCCCGCCCCACGCCTCGGCTTCGGCGAGGTGGAACAGGCGCTCGAATGCCGGGAAACGACGCACGATGCGCTCGTAGTTCGCGCGGCACAGCATGTATGCGAGCTGGCGGCGCTTGTCCGGAGCGTCCGCGTCGCCGCGCTGCAGCGCGCGCAGCAAGGAATCGCGAAACGTGCGGGATTCGAACTGCGCGCCGTAGTCGTCGAGCTGATCCAGCAGCACCGGCGCAAAGCTGACGGTCGCGCGCGCCGCCGGAACCTGCTCCAAATGCCAGGCCATGTCGGTGTAATCTTTGATGGCGTGCAGATACACCCAGGGCTGGCGATACTCGCCGTCCGACGCGCGGTAGCTCGGCTGGTGCATGTGCCAGCAAAGCACGACGTCGAGCGGCGCGCGGCGCTGCGGGTCAGCCGGCGTGATGCACTTGCTGCCCGAGCATCTCGGGCGTGACGAGGGTGATGCCGCTTTCGGTGCGATAGAAGCGACGCGCGTCTTCGTCGGGATCTTCGCCGATGACCGTGCCTTCGGGGATCTCGCACAGCTTGTCCACGATCGCACGCCGCAGCCTGCAGCTGCGCCCGATGGTCACGTTCGAGAGGATGACCGAATCCTCGATCAGTCCGAACGAATGCACGCGCACGCTGGTGAACAGCAGGGAGCGGCGCACCAGCGAGCCTGAGACGATCGTGCCGCCCGAGACCAGCGAGTTGAGCGCCGTGCCGCGCCGGCCTTCCTCGTCGAGCACGAACTTGGCCGGCGCGACCTGCTCCTGGTACGTCCAGATCGGCCAGGTCGAGTCGTAGAGGTTCAGCGCAGGCAGCGGTTTGATCAGGTCGATGTTCGCTTCCCAGTACGCGTCGAGCGTGCCGACGTCGCGCCAGTACGGCGCGGCGCCGGGTTTCGTGCCGACGCAGCTGTTGGCGAAATTGTGCGCGACCGCGTTGCAGCGGCCCACGAGCGCAGGGATCAGGTCGCGCCCGAAGTCGTGCGTCGTGTCGGGCAGCGCCACGCGCGCCAGCTCCTCATACAGGAACTGCGCGTTGAAGACGTAGATGCCCATGCTCGCGAGCGTCATGTCCGGACGCCCCGGCAACGAAACCGGCTTCGGTGACTTCTCCGCGAACGCGATGACCTTGCCGTTCGCGTCCACTTGCATGGTTCCAAGACCGGCAGCCGCGGCGATCGGCACCTCGACCGCACCAATCGTGACATCGGCCTTGGTCGAGACGTGATCGCTCAGCATCCTGCCATAATCCATCTTATATATATGGTCTCCGGCGAGCACCAGGATGAACTCCGGCTGGTGCGAGCGGATGATGTCCAAGTTCTGGTAGACCGCGTCGGCGGTGCCCCGATACCACGACTCTTCGACGCGCTGCGACGCCGGCAAGAGCTCGACGGCTTCGTCGAACTCGCCGTGCAGGAAGCTCCAGCCGCGCTGCAGGTGGCGCATGAGCGAGTGCGCCTTGTACTGCGTCACGACGCCGATGCGTCTGATCCCCGAGTTGATGCAGTTGGAGAGCGGGAAGTCGATGAGGCGGAACTTGCCGCCGAACGGCACGGCCGGTTTGGCGCGCCACTGCGTCAGCTGCATGAGGCGCGAGCCGCGGCCTCCCGCCAGCACAAGCGCCAGCGTGGCTTTGGTGAGCAGGCTGACAAAACGCGGCGGTGCAGGCTGCGACATCTACTGGACAACTATCGTGCGGTGTGCGCGCTCTCCTCTGCGACTGGGTCTGAGAGCAGCTTGTAGACGATGACGGCGAGCATCGCGCCCGCGAGCGGCGCGACCACGTAGATCCATTGAGCGTGCCATATCCAGGCCACCAGGGCGGGACCCAACGAGCGAGCCGGATTCATCGAAGCACCAGAGATCGGGCCTCCGAACAGCGCGTCGAGCGCGATCGTGCTGCCGATCGCGATGCCCGCGAAGCTCTTGATCGCTCGACCGTGGACGGCCGAACCTAAGATGACCAAGACCAGCAACGATGTCATGAGAATCTCGAGCCACAACGATTCGATCTCGGGCCCGTTGGGCAGCGTGACGCCAGCCGAGGCTACGCTGCCGAAGATCATCCGCATGGCGACGCTTGCGGCGACGGCGCCTACCAGCTGCGACGAGACATACAAGGGCACTCGCCCACCCGGAAACTCGCCTGCGGCCCAGAAACCGATCGTGACGGCCGGATTGAAATGCGCGCCGGAGACATGGCCGAGCGCGTACACCAGAGCGGCCACGACCAGACCGAAGACGAGCGCGACGCCGACGTGGGTGACTGTGTGCGTGATCGCGTCGACGACGATCGCCCCGGTCCCCGCGAATACCAGGAAGAACGTTCCGACGAATTCGGCGATTAGGGCTTGGCGAAGACGCACTATGACGGCTGGTTGACGGACGTGAGATCCAGGATCAGCCGATCGACGCGGCGCGCGATGTCGTCGCGGATCCGGCGCACTGTTTCCAGATCCTTGCCGGCAGGATCCTCGACGTCCCAATCCTCGTATTTCTTGCCGGGGTAGATCGGGCACGCGTCGCCGCAGCCCATCGTGATCACGGCATCGGCCGCCTGCACGACGTCGTCGGTCATGGGCTTGGGGAACTCTTTGCTCAGGTCCAGCCCTACCTCTGACATCGCCTCGATGACGACGGGATTGACGGTATCGCCCGGCGCGCTCCCCGCCGACCGCACGTGCACCCGTCCCTTGGCCTTGGCATCGAGCATCGCGGCGGCTATCTGACTGCGGCCGGCGTTGTGCGTGCAGACGAAGAGCACCTCGGGCATCGTCTTGCGGATAGTGCCCGCGACCTGCGCCATGGCGGTCAGGCGCTCGCGTGTGAACCTGTAGGCGAAGATCGGCAAGTAGTCGGTCACCCTGCAGGTCTTGAGCGCGTCAGCATTCTCCTCGAGAAAACGCCGGATCGTCTCCATCGAATAGAGGCCCTTGAATTCGGCGTACAGGTTTGAAGCCCCCGACAGGGCTTGGTCGACAAGCGTCCTTTTACGGTCAGTCGCCATCGCAGTCTCCTCCACAGCACGACATGTTCTCGCTGTTGCGCTCCTCGGTCTCCTCGATGACGTAGTACGTCTCCCAGCGGCGTCCGTCCGGGTCGGTCGCCCACACTTTGTCCTGGCGCGCATAACAGCAGGTCTCGCCGATCTCGATTTCGACCTGGTGGCCGCCGGCCACAAGCCGGTCGATCGCGGCCCCGACGAGATCCGGATTGTCGACAGCGATCCCATAATGCGCGTCTGACATAGTACCGGTATCCGGGTCCAGCGAGAGCGCCAGCTCAAGACCCGGTTCGTCTGTCAGGAACAGCGCATAGCCCGCATAATGCTTCGAGGGTTCTGCGGCCAACAGCGTGCGATAAAATTTGACGCTCGCATCGAGATCGCGCGTCGATAGGTTCAAATGGGTCTTCATCTGATAACCGTCCGTTGTCAGCGTGGTGTGGGAATAGGACCGCGACGCGCGCCGTTTCGCGCGATGCGGCGCTTGCGCGCGCGCATGGCGTTCGGGGAGCGACGCGTCATCATACGCGGGCGAGCGCGGAAAAACGGCCCTGACCGCTTGACGTATCCGTTCTGCCGCACCATCGGCGAGACGGTAGTAGACCCAGGTACCGCGGCGCGTGCCGACGACGAGCCCGCAATCCCGCAGGACCTTGAGATGGTGCGACACGGTCGGCTGCAACAACGGCACACCGTCGTTGATGTCGCACACGCAGACGTCGTCGGCGCCGGCTGCGCGCGATCATAGCGAAGATGTGAAGACGATGCGGATCGGCCAGCGCGCGGAACAGAGACGCCCATGGCCCGATGTCGGCGATGCGAGGAGGCTTGGGCGCGCAACGTTTCTCAGCCATGCCGACAGTCTACCGCCGAACATCGACATCTGTCAATATAGAAGCCCTTCGATACAGCGTGGCGGAGGGTTCTCGCGCCTGCGTCCGAAGCTCGGCTAGCATCGATGATCGAACAGACGGCTCCGGTCACCGCCGAGGAAGTGCGCCTGCGCGAGAGCCATGCGCACCTCGTGCGTTGGCGGCGCTGGGGCACCTACTTGAGCGAGCGCCAATGGGGCACGGTGCGCGAGGACTACAGCCCCGACGGGGATGCCTGGGCGTACACGACTCACGACGATGCGCCGGCGCGCGCGTACCGTTGGGGCGAAGACGGATTGCTCGGCTTTTCCGACGACCGGCAGCACTTGTGTTTCGCCGTCGCGATGTGGAACGGCCACGACAGCATGCTCAAAGAGCGGTTGTTCGGCTTGACCAACCCTCAGGGCAACCACGGCGAGGACGTCAAGGAGTGCTACTACTTCCTTGACAACACGCCGACGCACTCGTACGCGAAAGCGCTGTACAAGTATCCGCAGACCGCGTTTCCGTACGAGCAGCTCGTCAAGATCAACGGAGCCCGCAGCCGCAGCGAACCCGAGTACGAGCTGATCGACACCGGTATCTTCGACGAGGACCGCTACTTCGACGTCAGCGCGGAGTACGCCAAAGCGGGCGCCGAGGATATCTGCGTCGAGATCGCGATCGCCAATCGCGGCCCGTCGACCGCCCGGCTTCATCTTCTGCCGACGCTGTGGTTCCGCAACACGTGGTCGTGGGCTGACAAGCCGCTGCGCCCGTCGATCGCGGCGGCGGCAGACGAGTCCTCGTGCTGCGTGCTCGAGGCGCGTCACCAGACGCTCGGCGAGCGGCGCCTCTACGTGCAGACGCCGACGACCCTGCTGTTCACCGAGAACGAGACCAACGTCCAACGGATCTTTGGACAGCCCAACCCGCAGCCGTACGTCAAAGATGCGTTTCATCAATACGTGGTGCATGGCAATGCGGCCGCGGTGAATCCCGCGCAAATGGGCACGAAGGCGGCAGCGCTCTACGTGCTGGACATCGCGGCCGGCGACACGGTGCGCGTACGCCTGCGGTTGACGCAATCAGATCCGCTCTCGGATCCACTCGGCGAGTCCTTCAGCGCCGTGCTCGCAAAGCGCAAAGCCGAAGCCGACGAGTACTACGCTCGCATCTCGCCCTATCCGCTCTCGGACCAGGGGCGCCTCGTCCAGCGCCAGGCGTTCGCGGGCATGCTGTGGTGCAAACAGTATTACAATTACGTCGTCTATCGCTGGCTCGCAGGCGATCCGGCGATGCCGCCGCCGCCGCCGCAACGCGAGCGCGGGCGCAACCGAACCTGGAAGCACCTCGAAGCCGATGACATCATGTCCATGCCCGACAACTGGGAATATCCGTGGTTCGCGGCCTGGGATACGGCGTTCCACTGCATCACGCTCGCGCTCATCGATCCCGTGTTCGCCAAGCGCCAACTCGACCTGCTCACGCGCGAGTGGTACATGCATCCCAATGGGCACATGCCTGCGTACGAGTGGAACTTCAACGACGCGAACCCGCCGGTGCACGCGTGGGCGGCGTTTCGCGTGTACAAGATCGAGCAGAAGATGTTCGGCGTCACCGACCGCATGTTCTTGGAGCGCGTCTTCCAAAAGCTGCTGCTCAACTTCACGTGGTGGTGCAACCGCAAGGACGCGGAGGGCAATAACGTCTTTCAAGGCGGCTTCCTCGGCCTCGACAATATCGGCCCGTTCGACCGCAACGCCGTCCTGGGGGCGCGCTCGCGCGTCGATCAAGCCGACGCGACGAGTTGGATGGGCGTCTACTGCCTGAGCATGTTGACCATCGCGGTAGAACTCGCGCAGCAAAACCCGGTGTACGAGGACATCGCGACCAAGTTCTTCGAGCACTTCGTCTACATCGCCGATGCGATCAACGGCACGGGCGACGGTGCCCTCGGCCTATGGGACGATGCGACGGGCTTCTACTACGATGCGTTGGTGGTAGACGGCAAGCCGCCGCAACCGCTGCTCGTGCGTTCCGTAGTCGGGCTTATCCCGCTGATGGCGGTCGCCACCGCCGAGGAAGTGCAGTTCTCGACGCTGCCGAACTTCGCGCGTCGTGTGCGGTGGTTCTTCCGCAACCGGCCCGATCTGCATGCGTTCGCCGCCAATCTCGGCACGAAAAGCGTGCGCGGCAAGCGCTTGTTGTCGATCGTCGATGAGGACAAGCTGCGCCTTATCCTTTCCAAGATGCTCGACGAATCGGAATTCCTGAGCGACCATGGCATCCGCTCGCTATCGAAGTACCATCAGCAACACCCGTATGAAGTGCGCATCGACGGCGACGTCCATATGGTCGACTACGAACCGGGAGAATCCACCACCCCGGTCTTCGGCGGGAACTCGAACTGGCGCGGGCCGGTGTGGTTCCCCTCGAACTACATGCTCATCGAAGCGCTACAGCGTTTCCATTACTATTTCGGCGACGACTTCAAAGTCGAGTGCCCTACCGGTTCGGGTAAACTCATGAACCTGTGGGACGTGGCCACCGAGCTGTCACATCGTCTCATCGACTTGTTCCTACCGGGCCAAGACGGGCGCAGGCCGATGCTCGGCGATTCCGAGAAGCTGCAACGCGATCCGAATTTCCGCGAGCTGCTGGTGTTCCCTGAATACTTCAACGGCGATAGCGGGTATGGTCTGGGCGCGATGCACCAGACCGGCTGGACCGGCCTCGTCGCCAAGCTGCTGCAGCAGACCGCCGAATACTCGCGCCAAGAAACGGGCCAGATATGACGACGCACGCCGTCGACGCGATCGTGATCGGCAGCGGCCAAGGCGGCGTGCCGTTCGCCGCCGACCTCGCGCGCGAGGGCAAACAGGTCGTGCTGTTCGAGCGCGGCCGCTTGGGCGGCAGCTGCATCAACTACGGCTGCACGCCTTCGAAAGCGTTCTTGGCTGCGGCGCACAGCGCGGGGCGGGCACGGCGCGCGCAATCGCTGGGAGTCGACGCGCAGGTGAGCGTCGACTTTCCCGCTGTCATGGAGCGGGTGCGCTCGATCCGCGACGACTTCATGCATCGCATCGGCCAGAAGCTCGACCAAGCAGGCGTACGAATCGTGCGCGCGCAGGCGTCCTTCTCGGGCGAGCGCACGGTGACGGGCGGCGACCAGACCTTCTCCGCGCCCGCTCGTGGTCATCGACACCGGCACGACGGCGTTCGTCCCCGCCATTGACGGGCTCGCTGGCACGCCGTACTTGACCAACGAGAACTTTTTCAGATTGACGAGCTTGCCGCGCCGGCTGCTCGTGCTCGGCGGCGGCTACATCGGCCTCGAGCTCGGCCAGGGCATGGCGCGCGCAGGCGCCGAGGTGCACATCGTCGACCGCAACCCTCGCGTGCTCGCACGCGAGGAACCCGAAGCCAGCACCGCGTTGGAAGCGAGCTTGCATGAAGACGGCGTCTACCTGCATCTCGGGCCGCAAGTCACGCGAGTGGAACATGGCGAGCAGGGCTTCGCCCTAAGCCTCGACACCGGCCAAAGCCTTGAAGGCGATGCGTTGCTGGTGGCGATCGGCCGCACTCCCAACAGCGGCGCGCTCAACTGCGCGGCCGGCGGCATCGAGCTCGACCCGTCCGGCACGATTGTGACCGACCGGCAGCTGCGCACGACCGCGCCGGGCGTCTACGCGATCGGCGACGTTGCCGGCCAACCGGCGTTCACGCACGTGTCGTGGGAAGACTATCGGCGCCTCAAAGACATTACGGCCGGGGGCGCGCGCACGCGCGACGACCGCGTGCTCGCGTATACGACGTTCACCGAACCGCAAGTCGCGCGCGTCGGACTCACGCTCGACCAGGCGCTCGCGAAGGGCTTCGATGCGCGCTGCGTCACGTATGAAGCGAGCTGGATCGCGCGCGCCATCGAGTGGGGCCAGACGTCCGGGTTCTATCGGCTGGTAGTGGACAAGAAAACGGACAAGATCTTGGGCGCCACGATGGTCGGCTACGAGACCGGCGAGCTGATCCACGTCATCCTCGCGCACATGGAAGCCGGCTCGACCTGGCACGTGCTCGACCGCTCGGTGCACATCCATCCCACGTATGCCGAAGCGCTGCCAAGCCTCGCGCGCATGCTCGCCTAACGGCATGGCGTCTGAGTTGTAGCGTGCGGGTGCTCTTCGCGTCTCCGGAGATCTATCCGATGGCCAAGACCGGCGGTCTCGGCGACGTGGGCGCTGCGTTGCCGGCCGCTTTGGCCGCGCAAGGCGTGGACGTGCGCTTGGTGATGCCGGCGTATCCAACGGCGCTGCGCGCGGTGGTGGATGCGGCGCCGCCGCGCTTCTTGGTGCAGTTCGAGGGTTTGGGGCGCGCCGACGTCATCGAAGCGTTGACGCCGGATTCGCGGCTGCCTATCTGGCTGATCGCCAATGCTGCGTTGTACGAGCGCGGCGGCGATCCATACCGAGACGATGCGGGCGCTGACTGGCCCGACAACCTCGAACGCTTTGCGCTGTTCTCGCGGGCGGCGGCACGGTTGGCAGAGCAGGCTTCCCCGTTTGAATGGCAGCCCGACGTCGTGCACGCCAACGATTGGCATGCCGGTCTCATGATGCCGCTCTTGTTAGGAGAAGCGCAGCGCCCGCGGCTGCTGTTCACGGTGCACAACGTCGCGTTCCAAGGCACGTTTGCCGCAGACCGGTTCGCGCTGACCGGGTTGCCGGAAGAGATGCGCGCCGAGACCGGCATCGGGCACGCAGGCGGTTTTTCGCTGCTCAAGGCTGGGTTGCAGTTCGCCGACTGGGTCACGACCGTGAGCCCGACCTATGCGCGCGAGATACAAACCCCACAGTTCGGCTGCAGTTTCGAAGGCCTGCTCGCCGGGCGTGCGGAGAGCCTGAGCGGCATCCTTAACGGGGTCGATTATTCGGTGTGGGACCCGGCTCACGACGCTGCGCTGGCGACGCGGTACAACGTTTACGATCTGTCGGGCAAAGCGCGCTGCAAGGCGGCGCTGCTGCGCGAGTTCGGCTTGCCGGCGACGCCCGACGCGCCGCTGTTCGGCATCGTGAGCCGCTTGACCGAGCAAAAAGGCATCGACCTCGTGCCCGCGGCGCTCGAGCGAGCGCTCGAAGCTGGCGCTAGGCTTGTGGTGTTAGGCAGGGGCGAGGCGCATCTCGAGCAGCTGTTGGCCGAGTTCGTCAGGGCGCTGCCGGAGCACGCCGCGCTGCGCGCGACATACGACGAGCCGCTCGCCCATGCGGTCGAAGCGGGAGCCGATATCTTCTTGATGCCATCGCGTTTCGAGCCGTCGGGGCTCAACCAGATGTACAGCCTGCGTTACGGCACGC
Organism: Vulcanimicrobiota bacterium; assembly: GCA_963772515.1. Taxonomy (GTDB): domain Bacteria; phylum Vulcanimicrobiota; class Vulcanimicrobiia; order Eremiobacterales; family Eremiobacteraceae; genus JAFAHD01. The sequence continues at coordinate 298,899 of CAVYXC010000004.1, read as the reverse complement.
CGCCGGTCGTCCACCGCGTCGGCGGCTTGGCCGACACGGTGGTCGACGCAGATGTCGCCTCGCTTCACGACGAGACGGCCACCGGCTTTTGTTTCGACGATCCGACGGCGCCGGCGTTCGAGCATGCGATCGCTCGCGCGCTTGCGCTCTTCGCCGATGCGGCGCAGTGGCGCCGGCTGCAGCGCAACGGAATGCGCCAGGATTTCAGCTGGCACCGGTCGGCGCACGAGTACATCGACCTTTATAACACCCTTTAAACCAACCTCTCATCAACCTTTAAGCAGAATCCACAGCGCCGGCGGTACGCTTGACGAAGGGATGCACCTGGCCCCGAAAAGGGGCGTCATACACTGAGGTACTGGACATGACACGCAACATTTTGACACTGATCGCGATCGCGGGCGTGCTGACGCTCACAGCCGTGCGCGCCGACGCGCGCGTCATCTACTACGGCGGTCCTGGGATGGTATTCACACCCGCCGTCGTCGCCGACGCGGACGACCGTTACGCCGGAGCCTACGACGTCCAAGGCGTCGTCACGGGCTTCGACCGTTTCAACATGACCCTGCGCGTCGATGGCCGGGAGATCCCGGTGGTCCTGCATCAGGGCACCGTCATCCACCCGACAGGCACGACGCTGGCGCCCTCGATGATCGTGAACATCGCGGGCTATTGGCAGAACGGCGCGTTCTTCGCGAACAAGATCGCCGTTGTCCGATACTAGAGCTTTGCTCGAACGGGGAGGCCCTATGTCCACAGCGACGATCGTCCGCGGCGCGCGGGTCATCGCAGGCCTGAGCGCTGCGCTTCTTCTCCTGGCCGTGGCTGGGCCGGCGCCGGTGCGCGCCGACGACGAGTCGGGCGTGGCGAGGATCAGCACGCTGAGCGGGACCGTCACGATGCAGCGCGCCGATTCGGGCGACACCGTGGCCGCGGCGATCAATGCACCCGTCAGCGTCGGCGATTACATCTCCACCGGGCAAGAGTCGCGCACCGAAGTGCAGCTGGACGCCGCGAACTTCGTGCGCGTCGGGTCGAGCACACAGCTGCGCTTCACGTCGCTCGACCCGAGCGATAGCACGCTGCAGGTCGCCCAAGGCACCGTCGAGATGCGCGTGCTCGACGTCACCGGCGATCGACCGCTGGTCCAGACGCCATCGATCGGCATCCGCCCGGCCGTCGCCGGACGCTATCGCATCAACGTCACCAACGACGGCAACACTTTGTTGAGCGTGCGCTCGGGCAGCGCGACGCTTGTATCTCCGCTAGGATCGCAGACGATCGCGACGGGGACAACAGTCATGGTCAGCGGCTCTTCGTCATCGCCGCAGATCAGCACCGTCGCCAACATCGCGTATGACGATTTTGATTCGTGGAACAGCCAGCGCGACCAGTTCGTCGCCGCGGCCGCCGGCGATCCGTATGCCAACACCGGCATTCCGGGTCTTGCCGACCTCGATGCGTACGGACACTGGGTCTCATATCCGAGCTACGGCCAGGTGTGGGTCGCGTCGAGCTATCCGGCCAATTGGGCGCCGTATCAGAACGGGCGTTGGGTATGGCAGCCGTATTACGGTTGGACGTGGGTCGGCTACGAACCGTGGGGCTGGGCGCCCTACCACTATGGACGCTGGTTCTACGCGGGGCGCCTGGGCTGGGCGTGGTATCCGGGTCCGGTCTACGTCCGCCCTGTGTACCAGCCAGCGTTGGTCGCCTTCTTCGGATTCGGCGGCGGCGGCAGCGGCTTCTCGTTCAACCTCTCGTTCGGCAACGTCGGCTGGGTGCCGCTGGCGCCGTACGAAGCGTATCATCCGTGGTGGGGTCCGCGCTACGTGAACCGGACGACCGTCGTGTACAACTACACGAACATCACGAACATCACCAACGTGAACATCACCAAGATCTACCGCAACGCCTCAGTGCCGCACGCGGTCTCAGCCGTGACCGGAACGAACTTCACGAACGGCGGCGCGTACCATTACGTGCCGGTGAACGCGCAGGATCTGCACAACGCGGCGCTCGTGCGCAGCGCGTTGCCGGTGGTGCCGACAAAGCAGAACCTGACCTATACGAACTGGAATTCTGGGCACGTCGCCTCCGGCGCACCGCTCTCGTCGCACTTCACAAACCTGCCGCCGCCCACGACCTTACCGCCGACGTTCGCGCAGCAGCGGTCGAGCGTGCAGACGGTCGCGCAACACGTCTACCCGGGAGGCGTCGTGAACGGCAGCACTTCCAACCATGCGACGGGCTCGGCGTGGGATCGGTTCAACAACCCGAATCCGGCGAACGGCGTGAACGCGCCGCAGAATCCGAACGTGTATCACCCGTCCACGACGACGACCTACTCGGGGCACAAGACGACCAAGCACACCAACACGAAGCCTGCGCCGGTCCACACGCCTAAGCCGAGCTAAGGTTCTTCAATCAGGCTGATCCGGGAGACAGGCGCGGGCGTTCGGCGACGACGCTGCGCGCCTGCCCATTTTCGAGCGCTTCTCCCACGCGCTGCGCGTATTCGTCCATCATCTTCAGATCGATGGCGCCGGGCGCGTTGGCGGGATTGGCGAACCGGCCACGTGCACGCGCGATCATCGTGCGCGCGCCCTTGAGATTGCCCCGCTCGATGTGATACAGCGCCACTGCGAGCTGGATCAGGCCGCGCAGACCGTCGTCGCGGCGCCGTACCCAGAGGCCCTCGAGCACTTCGTGCGCCATAAAGAAATCGCCGGCGTTCCAGCACTGTGCGAAGGCGGGGATTTCGGGTTCGTCGTCCAAGGCACGCGCATGTTCGGCAGCGGTATCAGTATGCTCCCGTCGCTGCAGGTCGTCACGGGCATGATCACGCCCGCCATCCTCATCCTGGCGGCTGGGTCGTTGGTCCAGGGCACCCTCATACGCCTCGGACGCATCGTCGACAACATCCGCGCGTTGATCGCTCGAGGCCTCGAGATGCGCCAGGCCGGCAACGAAGACGCGCTGCGCCTCATCGACTCGCACCTCACCATCCTGCTGCGGCGCAACGATCTCGCGCGCACCGCGCTCGTGTGCTATTACACCGCGATCAGCTTGTTCTTGCTCTCGACCCTGGTCATCGCGTTGACGCTGCTCTTCCACAAACTCGACTGGCTCGGCCCGGCGATCGTCATGCTGGGCGGCGCGTTCCTGTTCGCCGGCTCGGCCGCGCTCGTGATCGAGGTCAACGTGTCGAGCGGCTCGACGCGACAGGAGATCCAGTGGTACCGGCAGCGGGCCTTCGATCCTCCAAGCGGGTCCTCGCGCGAGTGATCATCCCTCGCTGAGCGCGTCAACGCGCGCGACGGTGTCGAGGATCGCCGGATAGATCCGGTCGACCGGCAGTTTGCCCGAGAAATTGTCGATGATGTCGTGCGGCAGCTTGCCGGCGTCGAGGATTTCGCGTGCGATGCGCGCGCCGAGCTGCTGCCAGCGGTCGTACAGACGCTCCGAAACCGTATTGTTAACAGCAGGATCGTGCGCGTTGACGAACAGTCCGTTCGCGCGCGCACGGGGTGCCGCACTCCGGGAGAGGCCCGCGCTGATCTGCAGTTGCGCCGCGAGCGCGCGGGTCGGGTAGCGCGCGTAGGCGTAGGGCGGCGTTGCGGGATTGTTCGCGCCCACGCGCGGGTCCCACCACATGTAGAAGTTCGGCAGTAACGAGAGCGCGCCGGCCAGCCACCAGTTCGCCCATGCGGGCAACCCGGCGACGCCCATGAACGGCGAGATCGCGGTCGCGCCGGCCACCTGCTGGTTCTCTCCCGCCCACGCGGCGAGGACGCCGCCGAGCGAGATGCCTGCAACGTGTGCGCGCACGCCGAGTCCTGCGGCCAGCTCGGCTCCTTGCGCGGCGGCGCGCGTGAAATCGTCTTTGGTGACGCGCGCCAAGGCCGTCGTCATCTTGTCGCGCATGCCGTGGCCCGGCAGGCGCGGTATGTAGACGTTGTAACCGGCCTCGAAGAAGCGCTGGCCGAGCTCGACGAACTGTTGCGGGCAGTTGGTGAAGCCGTGGTAGAACGCGATCGCTTGCTCCGCGCGGCCGCCGTGATCCATCAGCCGGGAATAACCGAGCGGGTCCAGGCTTTCGTCGGCACGTTCGGCGGCTGCGAGCGAATCGAACGCCGCTCGCGCTTGCTCGTATGTCACGTGCGCAGCCAGAGCAGCAGCGCGGTCAGCAGCAGCACCGCGCTAAAGGCATACTTGAGCGCGGTCTCGGGCAGTTTGTGGGCGAGCGACACGCCCCATGACACGGTCAACACGCTGCCGGCCGCCAACGCAAGGCCGATCGGCCAATGGATGTCGCCTGCTCCGCCGTAGACCACGAGGCCGAGGAGCAAGCCGGGGATGACCAGCGCGAGTCCGACGCCCTGCGCGACGGTTTGCGGCATGCCGAACAACAGCGTCAGTGCCGGCACCGAAAACACCGCGCCGCCGACCGTGAACAATCCGGAAAGGGCGCCGCCGAACAATCCGACGATACCGGTGAACGGCCAGGGCAGCACGATCGGTTTGATCTTGATGTGCGATTCCGCGTACCCGCGCCACGCGTAATACAGCGCGAGCACGATCAAGAAGATCGCGAATCCTCGACGCAACGGCGCGCTGGGCAATGCAACCGCGACGCGCGCGAACACATAGGTCATGACACCGGCGGTCGCCATCATCAGCGCGATGACGCGGCCGTCCATGCCGCCGCGGCGCCAGTACTGATATAGGCCGATGAACACGGTCGGCACGACCATGACGAGCGACGTGCCCTGGGCGTGCTGCTGGTCCATGCCGAACGCCAACCCGAGAATGGAGATGGCGATGAGCCCGCCGCCGATGCCGAACAAGCCGCCAAGCCAGCCTAGCAGCAGTCCGAGGGCTAAGAACAGGATGAGTTCGAGCACCGGCACCGTCGGCACGACTTAGCCGCGGGCAGCGATGTGTGCCTTCGACCGCTAGGAGTTTGGTCTCATTGTCCGTATTGAGCCTTTCGTGCGTACGCTTCAAGCCTTCATGCTCGCCGCGCTGGTGCTCGTCGTCACCGGCTGCGCGGCGAACAGCACCACGGTGACCAACGATTCGGACTCGCAGAGCGTCATGGATACCGTGATTCCGGCGGTGTTCGGGCACTGGAGCGTGGACGCGCTGTCGAAGTTCGCGGACCCCTCTGTGTACACGCCCGAGCGCGTGCAGCGCGACAGGACCTTCTTCAGCCAGTTGTCGGACAAGCTCGGCCCGATGGTCGCGTACAACAAGGCGCGCGGCACGACCGAGATCAGCGGCAGCGGATCCGACCAGGTCAAGAAAGCGTCATACGACGCGCTCGTCGTGTTCAAGAAGGGCCAGGCCGTCATCCACGTCGACGCCGTGAAGAAGCAGGGCAAGTGGCTGGTGGTGAACGCAAGCGTGCAGCCGGGGAAACAGTTGGGCGTGCATCCCTAGCGCATCGAGCGCTGCTGACACAAAAGTGGCACGATGGTGCCACATTTTTCATCGGCGAACCGGCCGCGGTCGCGGAATTCTATCGCGGCCCGCAATTCCGCCCGTGGACTGCGGGCCTTTTATGTGTCGATCGACCTTGGTACGCGGCGGAACGCGACGCTGATGCGCGGACCGACCGTCTCGCGCGTCTTCGGAATGCCATGCAAGAAGTTCAGGTGACTCGCGTAGCTCATCACGAGGAGGCTGCCGGCTTCTAAGTCGCGATCGAGGATGCGGCGCGGTTTGGCTTTGCTGCGGATGGTCATGCGCCGCGTCGCGCCGAGGCTGACGAGCGCGACCGGCGCCTGGTCCACTTGGCGTTCGATGTGATCACCATGCGGTGCGACGCTGTCGTCGCCATCGCGATAGAAATTCAAGCCGGCCGAGAGAAACGCGACGCCACAGACCTGCTCGACAGCTGGACGCATCTCGCGGATCGGCTGCGGCACGTTCGGCGCGTCGAGCGCGAACGACGCGACCAGGCGGGGCACGTCGACGACGCGGTCATACATCGGACGGCTCTCGGAGCGCCAGGCGACGCCGTCACGTAACTGCTCGAACCATTTCTGCGTCTGCTGCGGATCGAAGAGCGCACGCCGATAGACGATCTGCCCCGACTCGTCGTCGTTGAGCACCTCGATATCCGATAGCTGGAGCAGCGAAAGCTGGATCATGGTGGACTCTATCTTTTCGAGAGCCGAATCGGGCACTCCGCCCGGCGGTCGAAGGGCTTGCTGGACGGCTTGCGATAATGCTTGTCACACGGATGAGATTGGTCGAGATCCCCAGCAATCCAGCGCTCGCATTATGGCTTGTCGCGGGCATTTTCGTCGCCATCGGCGCGATCGATCTCGACTACTCGCTGCGGGGACTGCTCCCATTCATACCACCGCCGCACATCCCCCCTCCGGTCGACCGGCTCGCACACCATCCGGTCGTCGATGCTGTCGGTGTCGCGCATCTGGTCGCAGGGCTTGGTCTGCTTGCGCGGCAGGCGTTGGCGCGGTTGCTGGCGCTGGCGATCATCGTTTTTTGGGTCGTCGTGACGGTGCTAGGGCTGGCGGTCACGATGCCGTTCACGGTGTTCTGGAATCCGCAGGACGTGCGGCCTATCCTCGTGTCGACGCTGCTGATGGGGCTCGTCTATGCTTGGGTGGTCCTGGCTTTATGGCGCGATGACGTCCGTGAACGGCTGAGGTCGTCTTAGGGCGGTCTTATTTGCCGATGAGGCCGAACGCCGCCCCTTGCGGATCTTTCACGATCGCGAAATGACCCATGCCGGCCACCCCGATCGGACCCATCACAACCTTTCCGCCCAGCCGCTTGGCTTTCGCGACCGTCTTGGCGCAGTCCACGACCTTCCAGTGCGTGATCCAGCTCGGCGGCAGCTTCTTAGATGACTCGGGCCAGATGCCGCACACGCCTTCGCCCTTGAGGGTCAGCAGATGATACTTGTTCCCGTCGAAATCTTGATCGACCAACTTCCACCCGAAGACCTTGGTGTAGAAGTTGCCGGCGGCGGCCGGCTTCGATGTGTTCAAGTCGTGCCATGTCACGGTCCCAGGCTTGTCGGTAAGCGCTGCTCCCCGATGTGCGCGTGCTTGCCAGAGCGCGACGCCGCCTCCGGTCGGGTCCGCGATGATCGCCACGCGGCCTTGATCCATGACGTCCATCGGCTTCATGTGAATCTTCCCGCCGGCGGCTTTCGCCTTCTCGGCGGCCGCGTCGACGCTCGTGACCGCGATGTACGGCAGCCAAAACGGCGGGGTTTTCGCCTTCTTCTGCTGCGCGGGAATCGGATAGATCGCGCACACGTCTTTGCCGCCGATGCGCATCATCGAGTATTTCTCGTCACCCGGACCCATGGGGAAATCCACTGATTTCCAGCCGAAGAGGCCCTGGTAGAACTTCTTCGCTCCGGCGACGTCCTTCGCGCCGAGATCTGTCCAGCAGAATTCACCAGGCTCGTACTTGCGGATGGCGGCCATTTTAAGACTCCTTCGGCGCTTCTTGTTCGGCGTGGGTCTTGGTCTAGTGAGCCGCTGCGGCCGCGGCGACCTCCATGTCGCGTACTTTCTTCTGATCATCTCCGCTCAGCCCGCTCGCTCCGAGGGAGATGTCGACTTTCTTCAACGTGCCGGTGAAGCGGTTCGGCGACGCGTAGTCCGCGCTTACCGGCGAGCCCGTGTCCATGCCGATGTCGAACGTCTCGTCGGCCGAATAACGCGCGGGTACCGTCTTTTCGATCCGTGCCTCGCCGGCTTTCTTGTCATTGACGAACAGAGACGCTACGCCACCTTTGCCTGCACCGCCGCCGTCGTATTTGAAGTCAACGCGGATCTCCGCAGGCCCGGGCGCAAGCGGCTGGGAGCTTGTCACCTTGTATCGCGCTTGTGAGAACCAGTTGTATTCGTATACGGGCGTCCGGTCCTTGATGTAGAGCGTGTAACCGCCGACGGTTCCGCCGGCAGCGACCAGCACGCCGTCGCCTCCGTCCTCGGGCATCTCCACGAATGCCGTAATGGTGTGCGATTTGTTCTTCACGTTGGGAGCGGAGCTCTCCGGTATGCGCACGGCGCCCGGGTAGTACGTGAACTGGTCGCGCCCCGCGATAAGACTCGGACGCAGACTTGGGTCCGCTCGCTCCGCGAACCGATCGTCGAGCGGCAGCACGTTGTACCTCATCGCCTCGATCCAGAAGATCTCTTGCAGTTCACGCAACTTCTCGGGGTTCTTGGCAGAAAGGTCCGTGTATTCGCTGAAGTCGTCATCGACCTTGTAGAGCTCCCAGGTGTCGTGGTCGAAATCAAACGAGCCCGAGGTCTGCCATGGAAGCCTGCCATGACGAGACGCTGCGATCCACCCATCGTGATAGAGCGCCCGGTTCCCTAACATCTCGAAGTACTGAGTCTGTCTCTGGCCTTGCGCTTTCGCGTCATCGAAGGTGTACACCATGCTCGTACCTTCGATGGGTTTTTGCGGCACGCCGTTGACCTCGTACGGCTCGGGGACGCCCGCCGCTTCGAGGATGGTTGGGGCAAGATCGATCACGTGATGGAACTGCGAACGCACGCCGCCCTTATCTTTGATGCGCGCGGGCCAGGATATGACGAGCGGGTTGCGCGTTCCGCCGAAGTGCGAGGCGACCTGTTTGCCCCATTGGAACGGCGTATTCATCGCCCACGCCCAGCCGACCGGGAAGTGATTGTAGGAGGCCGGGCCGCCGATCTCATCGATGTGCTCGATCACGTAGGAGGTGTCTTCCTGGCTGCCGTTCAGCGAACACATCTCATTGAATACGCCGTTGAGAGTGCCTTCCATCGAGGAACCGTTGTCGCCGATCTCCCAAATCACAAGTGTGTTGTCGGCCTGGCCGACCTCGTCGAGCACGGCGAGCACGCGCCCCACTTCATGGTCGGTCTGGGCCGTGTAGGCGGCAAAGGCCTCCATCAGCCGCTCGGCGACTCGTTTCTTATCGGGCGTCAGCGAGTCCCAGGCCGGGATCTCGGTCGGTCGCGGCGTCAATTTCGTGTTGGGCGGGATGAGCCCCAGCTTGAGCTGCCTCGCAAATGCCTCTTCTCGATACTTATCCCATCCCTGGCTGAACTGCCCCTTGAACTTGTCCAACCACATCTTCGGCACATGATGCGGCGCGTGGGTCGCACCCGGCGCGTAGTACGCGAAGAACGGCCGGTCTGGCGTCACCGATTTCTGCTTGTGGATGTAGTCGATGACCGCGTTTGCCAAGTCTTCGTTGAGCGTGTAGTCGTTTTCCCTACCTTCGGGGACCTCCATCTCGACCGGTGACGAGTCGCGATACAGCGCCGGCGCCCATTGATTAGCTTCTCCGCCGATGAAGCCGTAGAAGTGATCGAAGCCTTGCATACACGGCCAGCGATCGTACGGGCCCGAGATGCTAGTCTCCCAGTCAGCGATATTATGGTTCTTGCCGAAGAAGGCCGTGCTGTAGCCGTTCTGCCGCAAGATCTCGGACACCATCGCAGTCGTCTTAGGGATCTGGCCGCTATAGCCGGGATAACCAGAACCTAGCTCTGTGATCACGCCAGTGCCCACCGAGTGATGATTGCGCCCAGTCAAGAGCGCGGCGCGCGTGGGAGAGCACAACGCCGTGGTGTGGAATCTCGTGTAGCTCAGGCCTTTTTTTGCAACACGGTCGAGATTCGGCGTGGGGATCTGCCCGCCGAATGTGCCCCACTGGCCGAAGCCGCAATCGTCGATCAAGACGATCAAGACGTTCGGTGCGCCCGCAGGTGCCTGCGTGATCGGAATCTTGTCGGGCGTTGAATCTTTGTACGTGCGGCCGATCACACCCCGAAAACGCGGGTCGGGATGAGGCAGCACGTCGAGGACGTCTTGCGGATTTCTCGGTTTATCGTTTGGCACGACACATCTCTTCCTAGAAAATCAACGAGGCGAGCGTCTCCGGACGCCCGCCTCGGTAGTCAACGTTAAGAGTTGATCTCTCGAGCTCGCTCGGTTTTCGGCTTGTTCGCAGCCGTTTCCGTCGCTTTTCATCATATTACCTGCTAGTTAGCAAGGGACCCGAACCGTCCCATGTAATTCTCCCAGGATGCGCGTCGCCCGCATCTTCGGCATCGACATCTACATCGACCTGAGCTGGTTGTTCATCTTCGTGCTCGTCGCATGGATGCTCAGCAGCGACGTCGGGCCGCTGCGCTCATCCGGGCTGGCCACCGGCGAACGCGTCGCGCTGGGAATCCTCACCGCGCTCCTCTTCTTCGGAAGCGTGCTCGCGCACGAGCTTGCGCATTCGGTGGTGGCGCGCATGCGCGGGCTGCCGGTCACGCGCATCACGCTGTTCATCTTCGGCGGCATCTCGCAGATCGGGGGAGACTTCGACAGCGCCAGCGGCGAGGGCTGGATCGCGTTCGTCGGCCCGCTCATGAGCCTGGTGCTCTCCGGTGTCTTCTATCTCGTTGCTCAGGCCCTTGGCACGCACTCGGCGATGGGCCTGGCCGCCGGTTATCTCGCGTGGGCGAACGGCGTCCTCGCCATCTTCAATCTCCTGCCGGCGTACCCGCTCGATGGCGGCAAGGTGCTCCACTCGCTCATCTGGCGCGCGACCGGCGATCGCCGTCGCGCGACCCGGGTGGCCGTGGCGATCGGCCAGGCGATCGCGCTGCTGATGATCGCGCTCGGAATCTTCATGGCGTTCACGGTCAGCTTCTTCAGCGGGCTGTGGTTCGTGCTGATCGGATGGTTTCTGCTGCAGGCTGGGCGGGCGGAAGCGTACCAGTCCGAACTCGGAATGGCGCTGCGCGGACTGACGGCCAGCTCGATCGCCACGGCGCCACCCGCGCCGCTATCGCCGGATACGAGCGCGCGCGTCGCGACAGAAACCCTGTTGCGCAGCGGGCAGCGAGCCGCGGCGGTGGTCGCTGATGGCCGGCCGGTCGGCATCGTCACGCTTACGGATCTCGCGCGCGTTCACGCAAGCGGCGCCGACTCAACGGTGTCCGCGCTCATGACGCCGATCAACAAGGTCAAGAGCGTCGCACCTGCCAGTGATTCGATGCAGGCCTTAAGCACGCTCGCGCAGAGCGGCTATCATCAGCTGCCGATCATCGACGAGACCGGTGCCGTCGTCGGGTTCATCACGCGCGAGGGGCTGCTGCAACGGCTAGCGCTGGCGCGCTAGAGGAGCTCCGTCACGAATCGCATCAGTCCGAGCTCGGTGGTTCGTCGTGACTGCCGATCACAAGGTACGTGACGATGTCCCAGGCGTTGTGAATCCCGACGAAGATCAGCGATAGGACGCCGGCCGCCAGTGCAAACAGCGCGTTCACCGGCGCGACGGGAAGCGCGATCGCGCCGCCGAGGATGGCGCCGTACGCGATGAGCGGAAGAATCGTATACCACGCCCAGTCCTCGAGATCGGCGCTGTACAAGGTCAGCCGCATCGTCCGGTACAGCAACGTCACCACATAGAGGATTCCGCACAGACCGCCAAGCCCAAGCAACGTGGCGGGATGGACCAGCGCGCGCCATGGCGCGCTGAGAATCGCGCACACGAGCAACGCGGAACCAAAGTGCACCACGGTCGGCGTGCTGAAGGTCGAGATCCCATCGCTCGATCGCTTGGAGCGCTCCACGCCGGTGACCAATGTGATCACGACGAACATCAGGCCGGTCAGTCCGGCAGCCGCCGAGCCGCACAGGATATAGAAGTTCGACCACGGAGCGAGGACCGACGAGGCGTTTTCAACCATCGATCACCCAGCGGCGCCGAGCGCCGTCGCAATTTCGGCAGCGGCGAGCTCGCCGCTTTGGAGCGCTCCGTTCACCGTGCCGCCCTGGCCGTCATCCGCCATCGCCTCACCCGCGAAGAACAGGGTCTCGTCAACGGCTGCCGCAAGCTCGGCACGAGCGCTCCTGCCGCCGACTCTGACATAGCTGTATGCGCCGCGCGCGAACGGGTCGCGACTCCAATCATGCGTGATCCCGGCTTCGAATTGATCGCGCGCCAGTTCGGGCTCGCCAAGAAGGTCTCCAAAGCCGGTGAGAGCGCGCTGGATGAGTTCTTCATGGGAGGCGCCGCTCAGCGCGGTCGCCTTCGGACCGCCAGCCCACGCCACGATCATCTCGCTTCGCACCGGCAACTGCGTCCAGTACGCCGCGAACGGCTGCGTGGGGCAGCGGAAGAACCCGGCCTCGCGGTAGCGCCCCTCGCTTACGTGCTCCCAGAACGCCGTTCGAAACCAGAGCACGACTCTGACCACGTGACCCATCTCGACGTTTGCGAGCGCCTCGCGCTTCGAAGCAGGCAGGCTTGGCTCGAACATGACGGCGGTATCGTCCCCATGGTGCTTCAAGACGCCGACCGGGAGGGTCACGAGCGCAGCTCGCGCGCGAATTGTTTGCAGCGTTCCGTGCGGCCCTCTTGCTTCGACCACGACGGCGCCAGGACGCCATGAGATCCTGGCCACAGACGTCGACAAAACTATCTGGGCACCCGCGGCAACGCAGGCGTCGCGGAGGCGCTCGAATAGCGGCCGGTAGCTGCCAAGGGGCCGCGCGCTCGCATAGTCGGTGCCCGCGCGCACCTCGTCCGCGATCGACCGCACGCTTGCAATTGCGGGATCAGCCGCTTCGAATCCCTCGACGAACGTGCGCGCTGCCGCCACCGCTGCTCGCATGCTTTGGTCGTGCTCGAACCGCCGCAAAAATCGTTCGACGCTCTCGTCGCCGCCCAGCGCGTGCGCCTGCGCGAGGATGCTCATGCCCGACATGAAATCGGTTTCGTCGAGTCTGAGGTCGCCGTCCTCGCCGCAGGTCCAGGACTCGCCGCCGGTATCGATTGCGCCACTCCCGGCGTCTCTTAGCCAGGCCATCGTCTGCTCGGCGCTGCCGTGGATGAACTCCGCCCCGAGTTCGGCCGGCACCGCTGCTCGATTCGATGGGACCCACCGCACGCGTCCGCCGACGCGATCGCGAGCTTCGACCAAGGTCACCCGCAGCGAGCGGACCGCGAGGCTGCGCGCCGCAGCCAAGCCGGCCGCGCCGGCACCGATCACGATAACGTCTGCGTCGATGTCTACGCCAGACCGATCTGCTTCATGAATGTCTGGTTGTCCCAGAACAGATATTCCTCATCCATCACGCCGTCTTTCCAGTGTCCGACGGTGCACATCGGCAGCTTGTAGGATTTGCCGGTCGGCGCAATCGTCTTCCCGTCGCCTATCGGCATCGGCTTGCTGAACGTCCCCTCCATCACGCCGATCACGCACGTCCAGTCACCTGAGCCGAACTTGACCGGGTGAACGCGGATCCGGTTATCGGGCGCATAGACGAACATCGCACCGAGATCCTCGATATGCTTCTCGATGCCCGCGGTGGTGTGGCCGTCAGGCCAATGCACGAGGATGTCTTTGGAGTGGCTGCGGGTGAGCTCATCCCACTTCTGGTTTGTGAACACATTGAAATCTAAGTCGTCGAACGTCGCGATGTGTTCGTCGATGGCTCGTTCGGTGGTCATGGTACCCTCCTCTTGGGTCGGTTCAGGCAAGCAGTTGTCTGACGAGCGGAATCACTTTGTTGCCGTACAGCTCGACGCAGCGCATGAGCTTCTCATGCGGGAGCGTGCCGGCGCTGTACTTCATGTCGAAGCGAGCGATGCCAAGGGCCTTCGCCGTGGCGGCGATCTTCCGGGCCACCGTCTCGGGTGAGCCGCAGTAGAGCGAGCCGGTGTCGGCTTCCCGATCGAACTCCGCCCGGCTGATCGGTCCCCAACCACGCTCCGCGCCGATCCGGTCGCGCATGACCTTGAACGGGGGCCACAGCTCGTCTCTCGCCTGCGCGTCGGTGTCGGCGACATAGCCGGGCGAGTGCACGCCGATCGGCAACGATGCCGCGCCAAGTTTGGCGAGGGTACGGTGGTATAGTTCGATATAGGGCGCGAATCGTGTGGGCTCGCCGCCGATGATCGCCAGCATCATGGGCAAGCGATAGCGAGCCGCGCGGACGACCGACTCCGGACTTCCCCCCACGCCGATCCAGGTCTTGAGCGATCCGGACTCGATTGTGGGAAACACCCGCTGCCTGGTGAGCGCCGCGCGCGTGCTGCCTTGCCATGTGACGGGTTCCTGTGTGATCAGTGCCGCGAACAGGTCGAGCTTCTCCGCAAAGAGCTCCTCGTACTGGCTGAGGTCGTAGCCGAACAGCGGGAACGATTCGGTGAAGGAACCTCGTCCGAGAATCACTTCTGCTCGTCCGTGCGAGATCGCGTCGAGCGTGGCGAAGCGCTGGAACACGCGGACTGGATCGTCGGAGCTGAGCACGGTGACGGCCGAACCGAGACGGATGCGGCGCGTGCGGCCCGCGATTCCCGCCAATACGACTTCTGGCGACGATATCGCGAAGTCGCCTCTATGATGCTCGCCGACGCCGATGAAGTCCACGCCCAGCTCGTCGGCAAGCACCGCCTCGTCGACGACGTTGCGGATCACCTGCGCATGCGACAACAACTTGCCGTCAGCGCCGGTTGTGACATCGCCGAACGTGTCCAGCCCAAGTTCGAGCTGTTGCGCCATAGGGTGCTCCTTTGTCCGGCCCGATTCCGGCGCGAGGCTGCCGCGACCCCTGCTGATGACGTGGTAAAGGGCGGAATGCTCGAACGCGTGCTCGATATTACGTGCTTCCCATTAGATGAGAACCCCACGCACGGCGCAAATCGAGCCAGCCCGCAAACCCCGGCTCCCCGATCAAGCTTGAAAGTGAAGTGAGTGATGCCCACCTTTAAGACGCACGATCACACCGAGATCTACTATAAGGACTGGGGCACAGGCCAACCTATCGTCTTCAGCCACGGCTGGCCGTTGAGCGCCGACGCGTGGGAAGATCAAATGTTCTTCCTGTCCTCCCATGGATATCGCTGCATCGCCCATGACCGTCGCGGCCACGGCCGATCAGGCCAGCCATGGAACGGCAACGACATGGATACGTACGTCGACGACCTCAACCAGCTTATGGAAAAACTAGACATCAAAGACGCGATCCACGTCGGTCACTCGACCGGCGGCGGCGAAGCGACGCGCTACGTCGCGCGCCATGGAAAGCATAGACGGGTGGCTGGCCTTGTCATCGTCGACGGCATTCCGCCCCTGATGCTCAAAACTCCGAACAATCCGGCCGGCACCCCGATCGAAGCCTTCGACGCCATCCGCGCCGGCGTCCAAGCCGACCGGTCGCAGTTCTGGAAAGACCTCAGCGCGCCGTTCTACGGCGCCAACAGACCGGACTCTAAGGTGTCGCAAGGTCTGCGCGACTCATTTTGGTTGCAGGGGATGCTGTGCGGCTACCCGGGCGCCTACGACTGCATCAAGGTCTTCTCTGAGACCGATTTCACCGAAGACTGCAAGCAGATCGACGTGCCGACGCTCATCGTCCATGGAGACGACGATCAGATCGTTCCCATCGCAGCCTCGGCGATGCTGTCCTCGAAACTGATCAAGGGCGCAGAGCTCAAGATCTACAAGGGCGGGCCGCACGGCTTGCCTTCAACGATGAAGGACAAACTCAACGCGGACCTTCTGCAGTTCGCGACCACGAAAGCGAAGACTCTAGTCGCCAATTAGGTGACGTGATGGTTCTCCACCGCGGCGTCCTCGCCACGGTTGGAATCCAATCTTCGAAAAAGGACGCTTAGCTGTTCGGCATGTTTCATCTCGCTCAACTAACCGATTACGGCCTGCTCTTTCTTCGAGTCATGGCCGGCGCGATCTACATCAACAGCGGCTACAACGATCTCAAGGATCCGAACTCGCGCGCCAAGAGCATCGGCATGCCCAAAGGCTTCACGATTTTCCTCGCCGCGGCCGAGCTTGCGGGCGGAGCCGGTGTGATCTTGGGCGTGCTTCAACAGCTGGCCGCCATCGGACTGATTCTGGTCATGCTCGGCGCAATCCAAAAGAAGATATTCGTTTGGAAGACCGGGTTTTGGGGCAGCGACGGATTTGGCTGGTCATACGACACGACGCTGATCTCGATGCTGCTCGTCATCCTGTTCACAGACGGCGGCAGGTTCGTGCTTTTGCGCTAAAAAGGAGCGCGCTGTGAAACCCGAACGAGACGGTATCGATCCAACCGCTAAGCCGAGCGGTACGGGTTGCGTCGAGTGTGAGGCGACGAAAAGCTGGTGGTTCCAT
Organism: Vulcanimicrobiota bacterium; assembly: GCA_963772515.1. Lineage (GTDB taxonomy): Bacteria > Vulcanimicrobiota > Vulcanimicrobiia > Eremiobacterales > Eremiobacteraceae > JAFAHD01. The sequence goes on along the minus strand of CAVYXC010000004.1, from coordinate 282,730 downwards.
TTGCGCCGCTGCGCTAAGTGCGGCCATATCGGCTGCTGCGACAACTCGCCGAACCAGCACGCCTCCAAACACCACGCCGCCACCAGCCATCCGGTTATCGCGAGCTTCGAGCCGGGGGAGCACTGGTTCTATGATTACCGAACCGAAGAGTTTTTTGAGGCGCCGCCTCTGCCCGCTCCCCACTCGCATCCATCGAGCCAAACGGTACCCGGCCCTGCGGAACGCGTCCCTCCGAATTGGGAGAGCCTCCTGAACTGATGGCCTGGTTCGAACGAGACTGCATGCATGTCTGAGTATTTTACTTGGCAACACAGATGGAGAGCACGAGCGTCTCATTCGACAGGCGGCGCGCCTCGCGCCGATCACCGAGAACTTCTTTCGTGAGGCGGGCATCGGTCCAGGCCAGCGTGTCTTGGATCTCGGATCCGGGGTTGGCGACGTCGCTCTGCTTGCCGCGCGTCTCGTCGGTCCTTCCGGCGAGGTGGTGGGAGTAGAGTTCGACTCGCGCTCGATCAACCGCGCGAGGTCTCGCGCCACGGAAGCCGGCCTGCACAATGTGCGCTTTATCGAAGGCGATGTCACGCGATTCTCCAGCGAGACCTTTTTCGATGCAACCGTCGGCCGGTTCATCCTCCAATTTCTTCCCGACCCAGTGGCGGTTCTGCGTTCGGTGTCCGCGCTGGTGCGGCGCGGCGGAGCCGTCGCCTTTCAAGAGAACTCGTGGAGTCCATTTGTCCTCTTCTCCGCGCACTTGCCTCTTTGGTCTGCCTGCGTTTCCGTCTTGCACGAAAGCGCCAAGCAATGGGGCGTGAACACGGAGCAAGGGCTCGCGTTGCACAAGGCTTTTCAGGATGCCGGGCTTCCCAAGCCGCTTATGCGTTTGGAGATGGTGCTCGGCAGCGATCCGGATTTCACGCGCTGGGTTTACGATGCCCTCTGCAGCAAAAAGCCAGTGATCGAGAAACTCGATCTTTCCATCGCGCGACTAGGGGATATGGATACGCTTCAAGAGCGGCTCCAAGCAGAAGTTGCGGCATCGAACACGGTCGTGCCGTGGCTCGCGCTCGTGGGCGCGTGGTGCCGGATCCCGTCCGACTGAGCGTCTATCTGCTGGTCAGATAGATGAAAAAGCTCGTCGTGACGAGCGACGCGATGATGCTGACGAATAAGGCGGGCGCAGCCTCCTTCTCACCGACCCGATATTGAACGCTCAGCATGACGAGCAGCACCATCATGGGGAGAGCCGCCGTGACCGTCGCCTCCCCGAAGAGCGGATTCTTATACCCCAGCAGTAGCAAGCCGCCCCACACCAATGCGGGCTGTAGAATGTTCTTGACGAATACGAGGAATAGGATTCGTCCGCTGAGCGTGATCGCGTAGCCGGCCAGGATGATCCCCGCCGAGAACAGTGCGACGCCCGACGAGGTGTCTCCCAACAACTGGAGCGAGTCGGCGATCAGCTTGGGCACCGTTACCCCGAGCAGTACGGTCGCGAAGCCGAGCAGCGGAAGCCATACCACGGGCTGCTTGATAGCGTTGAGGACGCTGCTGCGCACGTTCGCGCGGTTCGAATCAGATGATGACGCTGTCTTCTCGCTCGAGTCCAGCGAGAGCAGAATGATCGTCAAGGGCACGACCGTGAGCTGCTGGAGAACCGCGCTGATCGCGACCACGATGCCGCTGGTCGGGCCGTACAAGGAGCCGAGTACGACCGAGCCCACAAAGTTGCTGTTGGGTACGGAAGCGCCCATTGCGAACAGTGCGCTCATCCCGCGCGATAGCCCGAAGCCGAGACGACAAACCAAGAACACCGCAGCGTAAAGCCCGACGATCGCAATGGCCAATGCGGCGAGCAGAACACCGTCCTTGAACAGGGCGGAGCGCGTCGTGCTGACTGTCGCGAGAAAGATGGCGATCGGCAACGCGTATGTCATCACCATCCGATTGAGGGTCGACGCATCGACTGGCTGAAAATCGTGATGGCGGGCCGCGAGATAGCCCAACATAATGGTGATGATGGCCGGGAGCAGCGCGGCGCCGATGGCCTCAAGCATGCTTCCGCTCACGATGTGCTTTCAGTACGAGTCGGGCGGTACGTTTGATGGTGGCATCGCGATTAGGTCTGCGTCGGTGACCGCCGTTTGGACGGTAACGTATGCACCGGGCGTTTGTGCAAAATCGAAGCAATCCGACAGATCATCTGCGCGGGTGTCGGTCGTTCCGATCGCGGGCAACCCGAAGACCTCCTCGGTGAACTTAAGGATGCTGCCGAATTCGTGGCGATGGTGCGACACGTATCCTCGCCTCGCATACGGAGAGATCACGATCATCGGCACGCGAAACCCCAACCCCATCGCGTCCAGCTGGGGCGGTGCGACATGATCGTACCAGCCTCCCCAATCATCCCAGACCACGATGAGCACGGTCGAACGCCAAAGCTTGCTGTGGCCAAGCGCGTTCGCAATGGATGCGACCCATTGCGGACCTAGGTCGGTCCGCGCGGCCAGCTCGCGACCGCCGATACCATACTGTGAGTGATCGGAACTGCGAAAATCCGGGGTTACCCACGAGACGGCGGGGAGCGTTCCCGCGGCGATGTCCGTGAGCACCTGCGTCTGAGGCGTGATGACGTTCGTGCCCCAATCGGCCCCGTACCGAATATGCTTGATGGCATCAAAGGCCGACCAAATGGAGCCCAGGTCATCTGATGTCGGAGCATACGAGCGCCAGGTCACGTGATGCTGATCGAGCACGTCGGCGAGCGTCGGATAATCGAAGCAGGGAAAAACCCTTTGCCCATCCGCGCCATTGGGACCGAGCAGCGCGACGGTCACGCCCTTGGGGGAATCGCATCCCCACCAAAAGACATCTTTCGCCGTGCGAGTCGGGTTATCGACGGCGGTGCCCGACTCGCCGGAGATCAGGTATTGGTGAGCGGGAAAGCTTGGGCCGCCGACCGATTCGAACGTCTCGTCGGCGAACGTGAAGTTGCGAGCTAGCGTCCAGTAAGGCTGCGTTTCGCTGCGAGGCACGAACGCATAGGAGTAGTCGCCATCTCGTTTCGGCAAGGTCCCGATCGTGTTAAAGCCATCCATCTTTCCGCCGTCGTACGAATTGAGGAACGTCTGACGAGCGTGATCGACGTCGACCGGGTCATTGAGGCTGACCGCATGCAGCCGGACGATGGAACCATTGTGGCGTTTGCCGGATTGAACCGTATCCGCGCCGGGAAATCCGTTGAAGAGATTGTCAACGCTTCGATTCTCTTGAATGACGATGACCACATGCTGGATCATCTGCGCGGGGATGACAGCTAACTGAAGGGCGACGGCCACGGCAGCGATCATGAGAGCCACTCGGGATGCAACTCGGTGCTGTCGAAATGCTGGCTGACTTTGTAACGCTCGGATTCGCCATCCTTGGCAGCGTTCGCGGTTCTTGCCAGCAGTGCCGTACGCTCTTGCGGCGTCAACGGCTGGAAGTTCTCGACCACGTCGAGCGCCTGTTGCAGGATCGCCATGGAATCCATCCCGGTGATGGTCACGCTCACCAGCAGGCTCATCGCGTAGCGCAGGCACTCCTGCGCGCTGAGGCCACTGCTGTGCAGCACGAACGGATCGCCCATCGATTTCATACCGAGAACGCCCATTTGCTTGCGCACCGCTATGGGAAGCACCATGTGCTCGAAGCTGTGAAAGTGCGCGTCCATGACGTTGAGCGGCATCTGTAGCGTATCGAAACGGAAGTTATGCTGGTCCGCAACCTCGAGCATATGTCTGTGGATCTCGGGACTCTTGTGACCGGTGAACCCGATGTAGCGTGTTTTGCCTTGCTCGCGCGCCTTAAGCACGGCTTCGAGTGCGCCGCCTGGGGCGAAGATGCGCTCTGGTTCTTCCATGCGGATCACTTCGTGGAACTGCAAGAGGTCGACGTGGTCTGTCTGAAGGCGCTGCAAGGACTGCTCGAGCTGCGTCGCCGCGCCTTTGGCGCTACGGCCGTCGATCTTGGTCATCAGGAACGCTTTGTCACGATATCCATCGCGCAGAGCACGACCCATCCGCCGCTCGCTCTCGCCCTCGCCATAGTCCCAGCTATTGTCGAGGAAGTTGACGCCGTTATCCAGCGCCGTGCGCACGATGCGGATCGCGAGCAGTGGATCTTCAGGTTTGCTGAGGTGGAAACCGCCGACGCCGACGATGGAGACGCGCTCGCCGGTCTGGCCGAGAACGCGGTATTTCATGGTCGCCGTTTCTTCCCAATCGCCTTCCCCTGCCCCTAGTGGCCCGTACGCTCGCCACGCGCTCGCTCGCAGTCTCGCCCAATGAAAGCGCCGATTCCTTGACGGAATCGGCGCTTTTGCTTGTAGAATCAATGCTCCCCGAGTTGGACTCGAACCAACGACATTCTGATTAACAGTCACGTTATCTAAGCGCCGGTCATCGATCTTGCGGCCTATTCCCCTCGCCAAGCTCGCCCCTGCCCTCATATGCCGCGACCTCTTCTGCCAGAATCGGGACTCCAAAGTCCAACGCGTTTGCCCCCTGCGAGACGCACAGCTTGAGCACCGTCATTATCTCCTCTATACTGGCTCCGAGCGCAAGGGCAGCCTTGATATGACGACGAGTGCCGGGCGCGTACATGTGGGTGATGGCCGCGTCAAAACCGATGCTTATGAGTTCCACGAACTTCGGCGTAAGAACACCGCTTGTATAAAAACCCGTGCCGGCCGAGATGAACTGGTCGGTCCAAACCGGGTCAAGCTCGTAAAACGGATCCCATGCTTGATTCCATTGCCCGAGCGCGCGCATTTGGTCGCAGGCAGGCGTGGGCAATTTCGGCTTCGACGAAGCCGGCTTGCCCGCCGCTTTCGCCTCCTCGATGAGGATCGTAGCGCCCAAGCTCATCGAATGTAGGGCAAGAATGGCTGCCATCTTCAGAACTTCGAGTATCTCTTCGCGCGTGGCGCCGGCATGCAGCGCGGCGCGGACGTGGCGGCGCAAGGCGGTACCATCAAGCTCGGTGATCGACGCGTTGAGCCCAAGCGCGATCAGCTGAATCTCTTTTGCGGAGAGCGCGCCGTTGGTCCATGGATTGATCGCCATCGCGGTATATTTTTCGGTCCACTGCGGATCCCACTCGCGAAGCAGGTCGAGCGCTTGGGCCCATCGACCCGCTTCCGCCACGGCCTCGATCGCCGGCGTCGCGCCCGTTGGTGTGCTCGAATTCACTTCAGTCCTCCTCGATCTTGCGATACCTAGATCGATACCAGGATGTTGCCCGCCTCGACTTTTGCGTCGTATTTCGCGACGCCGACCACCGGGTTGCCGACGACCTTGCCCGTCGTCACGTCGAACTTCATCCCATGAGCGCGGCACGTCACGACGTTGCCCTCAAATCGTCCCCACCCTAATGACGCGCCGGCATGAGCGCAGGAATCGTCGATGGCGTATATGTGTCCGTCGACGTTGAATATCGCGACGTCCCTGCCGTCCACCGTGACCGTCGTGCCCTTGCCGGCCGGCAGTGCGTCAAGATTCATGACTTCGATGAAATTCGACACGTCAGATCTCAGCTTCCAGTGGCGGGAACGCTTTCGGGTCCGGCTGGAAAAGCGCGAAGATATTGCCCTGCGGGTCCTCCACGACCGCGTACCAACCGGTTTTCGGCACAGCGCTCTTCGGGTGCACGACTTTCCCGCCGAGTTGTTGGAGCCGATCGAGCGTATTCTCCAAAGAATCGACGTGGACGTAATTCACCCAGCTGCGTGGGCCCTCTATCGGGCGGCGCAGGAGTCCGCCCCGAAGCGCCCCATCCTTGTCGGGACCGGTTTGGATGAAGAAGTAATCGACTCCGACGGCTTTTTCGATGTGCCAGCCCAAGAGCTGTCTGTAGAATTCGGCCAGCTCGGCCGGTTCTCGCGCGTAGATCTCGAAATGCGTCACTGAGTTGGACACGGTATCTCCGAAATTGTGCTAACGAACGGGCGCTGCCGGTTCGGGCGGCACCATGCAGTAGGCCATCGGATGGGAATCCGACGCCTCCGGATTGAGGCCTTTCTTGCCGGTGGTTTTCCAGACCAAGAAGCCGGGCTCACCCTCCTTGCGGTTCGGCGGCAGCCCGAGCTTGAGCAGCGTCTCGTCGATGCTATCGTACCAGGTGCCCACCTGCATAATAGCGCGTGCTTCCTCGTTGGTGGCGACTTTTCGGCCATACGCGTTCGCAAGGTTCGCCATCTGCTCCACTTGCTTGGCCGATGGGAAACGCTCGCCTTTGACTCGCCAGAGATTATCCTCGTTGCCGACACGGACGTGAATGCCGAGCACGACGGCCATCGCGCACATCGGAATCACGCCGCGCATCGTGTTCTCCCAGCTCAGCACGGAGCCCTGAGGTGAGCGACGCAAGTACTCCATCCAATCGAACGGATTACGTCCGGCGCATCCGCCGCCGATGGCCACCAGGCAGTGATTGAGCGGCCCCATATAGAGGCCTTTGCGGATCAAGCGCTCCACGATTTCGAGCTGGTGGATATGACCTAGCATGAAATATGGCTGGATGCCGTTCGCGCGCAAGCGCTTGAGGTGTTCGATGTAAAACGCCGGTCCGGCGTCGGCCCACAGACCGACCCAGGCTTCTCGCGCCTTCTCGTCCTTTTCCAGATGCGTGCCTTTGATGTCGTCTTCGCTCCACATCTGGACCACATCCATCATCCCGGTGCCGATGGCAATCGTCACCTGATCTGGCTTGGGGTCGAGCTCAGTGAGCATGTGACGCGTGTCGTAGTCCAGCCATTTGGCCGCCGCATCGCCCTTGGGTGCGAAGGAGATGGATCCACCGACCGACAGAATCATCTTAGGCACGGCCTGTTTGAGCATGCCGATGAACTCGTTAAACTGCTCGAAATCCTTCGAACCACGACCGGTCGCTGGGTTGCGCACGTGGATGTGCAGATGTGTCGCACCTGCATTTTGACAGTCGATCGCAGCTTGGACTTGTTCCTTCCAGGTCACCGGGATGTCGGCGTCACCGGGGATCCAAGCCGGTCCGTACGGCGCCGCTGTGATGATGAGTGGCTCCATGTTCTCCGGATACAGTGAATCATCGTTGAAATACATATTCGACTCCTCGGCCGCCGAGCTGCTGATAAACGCGACCGACCTCGAGAGCGGGATCAACGCTCAGGGGTAGTGGCTAGCTGCTATCCGTCACGAGCGGCGCGCGAGCGCCTTCGCCGTGAACAGCGACGTCCCCGCCAGAGCCGAGTCCCGCGCGCGATCACGGTCGAACGAAAACCTTAAACTAAAGCGCCGATCCCTTACGGAATCGGCGCTTTGGCTTGTAGAATCAATGCTCCCCGAGTTGGACTCGAACCAACGACATTCTGATTAACAGTCAGATGCACTATCCTTGTGTGATAGGGGTTTGTGGCCCTCTTGACACACGTTCTGACACACGGACATCACTTGGCTCCCTGAACATTCGCGGGCGAATTGGTGAAACGTCCGGTTTGATTTGCGCCCGCGCGGACGTCCGGTGATTGCAGAGAAACGTCCGCTCCCCTAACCAGCGCGCCGTCACCGTTAACTATCTAGTAGCCGGCGACTGTGACGATCGCGTCCGAAAACGCTTGCGGCGCCTCCTGCGGCACGTCGTGACCGATGCCGTTGAGGATCTGGTGCGAATATTTGCCGGTGAACTTGCTCCGGTACGCGGTGCCAGGGGCATTCGCGCCATCGAAATCGGTCGCGACCGTGATCGTGGGTTGACCGATGGGTGGACCGGCGTAGAGCTTGGTCTCGTAGCTGTCGTACTTCGGGTCGCCCGGCGCGAGGCCGATGCGCCAGCGGTAGTTATGGATCACCATCGCGACATGATCGGGATTCTTGAACGACGCGGCTGTGTTGTCATAGGTCGCATCGGTGAAATGCCATTTCGGTGACTGGAGCGACCAGACGAACTTATTGAAATCGTAGGTATACTTCGTGTAGCCGAGCACCCCGCGCTGCGTCGTGAAATACCACTGATACCAAAATGCGTATTCGGCCGGCGGTGGCGCCGGCTGCGCGTTCGCTGGCACATTGGCGATCAAGTAACCGCTTGTGATCACCAACGCCTTCACGCGTTCGGGCCATAGGATCGCCACGACGGCCGCCGTCCGCGATCCGATATCAAAACCGCCGAGGATCGCCTGCTTGATGCTGAGAGCGTCCATCAGGTTGACGACGTCTTGGCCGCAGACCGATTGCTGCGCGGTGCGGAATGTGTCGGCGGAAAGGAATGTCGTCGAGCCATAGCCGCGTTGGAACGGAACGATCACGCGATAGCCGGCCTGCGCGAGCAGCGGTGCGACATCGACGTAGGCGTGAATGTCGAACGGCCAGCCGTGCAGCAGGATCACCGGCTGACCGTTGGCCGGGCCGGCTTCTGCGTAGCCGATGTTCAAAACGCCCGCGTTGACCTGCTTCATCGACGCAAACGACGTATTCTTTGGAGCCGATGGCGTCAGGTTCATCGTTTGATTTCCTCCGTCGCCCACCGAAGCCGCCGCGACAGCGCTGCCTGTTTGCGCGCTCGCGGGCTTGAACATGCCAAGCTCGGCTGCAATGAGCGTCATCGCCGCCGTGCCAAAGAATCCGCGGCGATCAAGGTTGAGATCCCCACCCATCGTGCTTCCCCTCCAAGAACCTTAAGCTTCCCAACGCACTTCTGCATGGTGAAATGATAAGTGCGAATGTCCGGTGTTTGTGCTGGAAAAGCAACTAGCCATTTCGTTGCGCAAAATACCTCTAGGAATTTGGTATGGCGGAATGACATTGTGGTTCGAGCGAGCGGTGCGCCGCAGCGAACACTTGTTTGAAGGGAGCACCGTCCACCCATGACTCAGGTCGGCAAGGCCCAAATGCTGATCCAAACCGTTCGTTACACCTTCGCTCCCGATGACACTGATCAAGCGGAACCGATGTTTCGAGAGTTGCGCGATGTAGCGCGCGCTGAAGAAGGCGTCCTCGCCTTCGACATCGCGCGAAGCCGCGAGCAGCCTGATCAGTTCGTGCTCTGGGAGGTCTATAGGGATCAGGCGGCTCTCGACGCGCACGTGGCCTCAACGCACTTCCAGCGGCTCATCATCCACGGCGTACGACCGCTGGCGAAAGAACGTCATGGAGATATACTTCTTCCGATTTGAGGAGGTAGGAGTGATGGAACCAATCTTTGCAATCGCATGGTTTGCCCTAGTCGCAGATACGTTTGCCGCGGCGAATCTGCCCGCGCACGCGGCTGGCGGCGTGAAGAACATCGTCATCGTCCACGGAGCGTGGGCGGACGGCTCGAGCTTTGCCAAAGTCATTCCGCTGCTGCAAGCCCAGGGCTACACGGTCACCGCGGTGCAAAACCCGTTGACGTCGCTTGAGGACGACGTCGCCGCTACCAAGCGCGTCCTCGATCTACAAAACGGTCCTGTGCTGCTCGTCGGCCATTCCTGGGGCGGGATGGTGATCACGCAAGCGGGCACCGATCCCAAGGTGGTCGGCTTGGTGTACATCGACGCCTTTTCGCCGGACGTCGGGCAATCAGCCAACGATCTCGGACCGGGGTACCCAGCTCCGCCGGGATTGAAATCGATCAGCGCATCGAATGGATTCCTGTGGCTGTCGCAAGCGGGTGTCGAGCAATTCTTCGTGCCGGAGGTGCCAAAGAGCGAAGCGGGCGTGGTGTGGTCGACGCAAGGCCCGATCGCAGCTTCGAGTTTCGGTGCCAAGGTGACGGCTGCGGCGTGGAAGACAAAACCATCGTGGTGCATCGTCGGGCGCCGCGATCAAATGATCGACCCCGGTCTCGAGCGTGCGATGGCCAAGAAGATCAACGCGACCGTGCTCGAGCTCGATGCTGGTCACGTTCCGATGCTCTCGCAGCCGCAAAAGGTTGCCGATTTCATCGCGAGCGCGGCAAGAGGATTGTAGCGCGATGTTGAGCGTTCGAGAGGTACGCGGGCCGGCCGCGATCCAGACGGTCAACGACCAACCGCCCGCCAAGATCCATGTCGATCCGCCGTTAGCGGAGTCCCTCAAAGGCGGACGGGTCGTCATCCAGTACTACGCGGAGAATCTGCACATCGTGCCCGTTTTCGGACCCGCGGCGCTTGAGATCTCTCCTCGCGTCGGACATCTCCACGTGACCGTTGACGATGCACCGTGGCGCTGGTTGGACACCAGCAACGAGCCGATCATCATCAATGGGCTTCCGCCCGGGCCGCACAAGGTACTGATCCGACTCGTGAATGCGATCCACGTGCCGCTCGACCAGGCGGTGGTGGAATTCACGGTCCCGCCGCACTGATGCACGGGCCACTGCTAGGTCCCCTGTGCACGAGGAGGGCGCATTGTGAGCGAGTTTTGCGTGCCAAACGTCCGTCATGCGACCGTCCGAGTAGGCTCCGCGAACGTTTTTTATCGTGAAGCCGGTACACAGGGACAACCTGTTCTCTTGCTGCTCCACGGCTTCGCAAACTCGTCACACTATTTCCGCCACTTGATGCCGAAGCTCGCGGGCCGATTTCACCTGATTGCACCAGATCTGCCCTCGTTCGGATTTACGACGGTCGAAGAGGGAGGGGGCCATCAGTTTACTTTTTCCGGTCTGACAAAGACGATTCAGGGCTTCGTGAACGAACTTTCGCTACGACGCTTCGCGATGTACGTGTTCGATTACGGCGCACCCGTCGGCTTCAATCTGGCGGTCGCCAATCCGGACACCATTTCCGCAATCGTCTCGCAGAACGGCAACGTATACGAGGAAGGCCTGGGTGATGGTCCTTGGGCTCCATTGCGTGCCTATTGGAGGCAGCCTTCACCGGCCATCCGTGAGACAATTAAGGAACGTATGTCGCTCAGTGGCGTCCGTGAGGCTTATTTTCAAGGGGTGAGTGATCCCACCGCGATCGAGCCCGAGGCTTATTGGCTGGATGCGGCCCTACTTGCCCGCCCAGGGATGACGAATCTTCAGGCCGACCTCAAGCTCGACTATAAATCTAATATCGAACGCTACCCCTTGTATCAGCAATACCTCCGAACGCACCGGCCTCCGCTGCTGGCTATATGGGGAAAGAACGACACCTTCTTCATTCCACCAGGCGCCGAGGCGTTCAAGCGAGACGTGCCCGATGCGGATGTCCGATTCTTGGACACCGGTCACTTTGCTCTTGAAACCAACCTCGATGACTTTGCCGCGGCAATCCTGAAAATGACAGTTAATGCGTAGAGCCCTAGAAACTTGCTGCGATGGTTCGCACGAACGCATTAGTGAATGAGCACAGTATCAAGAGGGGTCGTCAATGAGCAGTTTCCAAATCGAGCAGAAGAGCTATGAGATGCCGCCGCGCGACGGGTTCACCGTCACGCATTTCATCACCGTCGCCGACATCGACCGATCGGCCGATTTCTATGAAAGGGTCTTCGGCGGCCACATTCTGAGCAGAGGCGATAGCAAGGGTGCATCTGGACACATTCAGATCGCGAATACGTGGCTCATCGTCAACGTCGGAGGCGGGCCCACCCCGGACAAGCCGACTGTAACGCTCAGCGTCCCCGCCGACCCGGATAAGGTCAGCAGCTTTATGAATGTCCGTGTTGCGGATATTCAATCGTGCTATGAATTATGGAAAAGTCGAGGAGCCGAATTCCTCACGGAACCGATTGCCAAGTACGGCGAGATTCGCTGCTACATCCGCGATCCTGACGGCTATATTCTCGAGGTCGGACAGAGCACCGATCTCATGTAGGGTTGACGCTCGGCCCGGAGGGGGCGCGGATCTAGACGCTTAGGTTCCCTGTACACGCACGAGGAGGGCATCCTGGACGAATCGGCGAGTCGGACGAGGGAGGACATTGTTTGCGACTAACGCGGTAAAAGTGCGAAGACCAGAAACGACCCCCAGCAAAAGGCAAGTAGTAGGACTATGGCCCACGACGTTCAACAGGCCGCTGACGAACGCCTTATAAGGCTCCCGCGCCTGGGTGCCCGGGCGTGTCAACCAGAAGTTTGAGAACTGAGATTAAGCCAGAGACTAGCTAAGTCCTGATTCACGCGGTTACCGCAGAAGTCGAACTGCATGATAAGGAGTATCGCTGCAGCACATCCTCCGATGGAGGGACAAGAGATGGATTGGGAACGGTTGGTCCATTTTGCGCTGTTGGGTAGCAGGGTTTTGGAACAATATGCCATCCTGCTGGTACGCGTTTCGCTCGGGCTGTTCTTCGCCATCTCCGGGGCAAACAAATTGTTTGTCGCCGGCGGCACGAAGCCTATTTACGAAACGCTCGTTAAGGCCAAGGCCCCGTTTCCCTACCTGCTGGCTTATTTCGTGGCGGGTGTCGAGTTTGTTGGCGGATCCTTGGTGACCGTGGGGTTTCTTTCGAGTCTGGCTAGCGTGGCTTTATTGATCGATATGCTTGTCGCCACCCTGACCAGCGCGCTTTCCACAATGGCTAAAGGACTTTCGCCGCTTAACTGGCTCGACGATTTCCTCTATCTTCCGGAAGTTCTGTACGTGCTCTTCTTTAGCTGGCTGATCTGCTCTGGTCCAGGAAAGTTCAGCGTCGATTACTTGCTCGCCGGCAGATTACTAAGGTGACGCTACGGACGTATTTCTCCGAACTCGTGTACCGGAGATTCAGAGCGACAGCGATTGACGCCACTCGTCATGCGCTCCCTTTTTGAAACGATCGGAAGCTCGCGCGAACGTCCTCGCAAAAGAGTTGCGGCTGTTCCCAGGCGGCGAAGTGGCCGCCGACGTCGTGCCTCTTGTAATACACGAGCTTTGGGTACGCTTTTTCGGACCAGCTGCGTGGCGCCTGGTAGAGCTCGTACCGGAACGCGCTCACGCCCACCGGTAGGGCAACGCCCTTGATGTCGAAAAAGTCGAGTTTATTCTCCCAGTAGAGGCGAGCCGACGAGATTCCCGAGTTCGTTAGCCAGTAGAGCGTGACGTTGTCCAGGACGTCGTCGCGCGACAGGCCGCCCGGGTGCCCAAAAAAGGCGGGTGCGATCATCTCGTAACTGTCCTTGTCGTGGTCGAGCATCCAGGACGCTAAGCCGATCGGCGAATCGCTGAGCCCGTACAACGTTTGCGGGCGGTTGGTCATTTCGACCGCGTAGCCGAGATGCTTCGCATAGAAATCGCTCAACTGCTCGAACGCATGGAGTTCGTCGCCCGAAAGCGCCACCGGTGACTTGGCACCCGACTTCGCTGCGGCCAAGATGTCTGCCGGAACGGTGCCCGGCATGTTCGTGTGGATCGCGATCACTTTCGTCGGCGCGAGCAACGCGAGCTCTTGTGTGACATTCGCGCCCCAGTCGCCACCCTGCGCGACGAAGCGATCGTAACCCAGCCGCTCCATCAGCACGAGCCAAGCCTTTGCGATGCGCACGGGATCCCAGCCCAATGTTTTTGGTTCCGGCGAGAATCCGTGTCCTGGCATCGATGGGACCACGATGTGAAACGCGTCACTTGCGCTCGCGCCGTGCGCCGTGGGATTGGTCAGCGGTTCGATGATCTTGAGCTGCTCGATGATCGATCCCGGCCAGCCGTGCGTCACGATCAGCGGCAATGCGTTGTCGTTCTTCGCGCGCACGTGAATGAATTGGATCTCCTGACCGTCGATCTCGGTCACGAACTGCGGTATTGCGTTGAGCTTCGCTTCGCACTTGCGCCAATCGTAGTCGGTCCCCCAATAGTGCGCAAGCGCCTGTATCATCGCCAACTGCACGCCTTGCGCCTGGTCATTGACCAATTCACGTGTGGGCCACCTCGTCTCGTTGATGCGGCGGCGCATATCGACGATTTGGTCTTCGGGAGCGGTGTAGTGAAATGGGCGGATCGCGGTTGGGCCGCTGCCCGTCGCTTGCTGAACCTTTGCCACGGATGGATTCCTTTCTGAAGAACTCTCCGTCGCCTTGTTCGATCGCGCGCAGCCATACATAGCGAGCTGAGCGCCCGCTATAGTCATCGCAGCGGCGCTAACAAAACGGCGACGATTGAGGCTAAACTTCTCAGGCTTGCGACGTTTCATATTGTCATCCCAAGTCGCGGGCACAGCCACCGGCTGTCGGCTTTTGACGTACAAATACGGCTATTTCGTAGCGAGCGTGGTTGCCTGTTCCGTACATCCATCCTGCTAGGTATCTCTAATTGACACTTGCGTGCACGCGCGTCAACGAACACGCGTACGAAACCGTCCCAAGAATGATGGTTGTTGCTGGTGAAGCGTCAGCTCGCCCGCTGCGAGGTTAATGGGCGTCTAGGATTGCGCGCTGAAGATGACGACGAGCCGCATCAAGAACACGCCGACGATCACGACCAGCGCCGACATCGCGGAAAAGCTCGCGCGCCGGCGGCCGAGGTCGGACAGCGGCGGGATAAGGCTTAGGGCGACGAGGATCCACACGATCAGCCACACACCGCTAAACGTCTTCGCAAGCGTGCCCGCCGCGCCGATCGTCACGAAGAAGATGACGATCAACACGAGCTCGAGCACCGCGAAATAGCCGTCGGCCTTCGCCAGGCGCGCTTCGGTCGACGGCGCGCCCTCCTCGCGGTCACCCGGAATCGTACTGCCTTCGCTGGCGTGGGCGTACCACGCGAGCAACGCCGCCGATCCGCTTAATGCGGACGCGAGGAACAATCCGCCGATCGCCCAGCTATCGCTCCACACCGGCTGATTGGAGACGCTGAGCACGACGCCGGTGTAGCTCGCGATGAACAGCGCGAAAATCGAACCGATGACGCTCCACGCGCGTCCGGCGGCGCCCTTGAGCGAAATATAGCCCAACGCGTCCACGAACGAGACGAACGCAAAAATGCTGTAGATCAGCAACGCAAAGCTACCGACCGAGATCGGCGACCAATATTTGAAACTCAGGCCGCCGACGCCGGGCGTCGTGTTGAGCAACATGTGAAAGAAGCGGACCGGCTGGCCGAGATCGACCGTCAGGAAGATCGCGCACACGACGACCACGGGAAACGCGATCAAATACCCGATGCGTGCCGTCGCCTGATCGCGCGGTCCGCCCCAGATGCGCAAGATCGTCGCTAGCGTATACGAACCGCCGGTGACACCTGCGAGGAAGAAGTAAAAGAGAATGAACCAAGTCCAGTTGGGTGGCTGAACGAAGTGCTCGGCCATTAGCGTGCGCTCCCGCTCGCGTCCCTCGAGTCAGAGTTGTTCTGACGCAAAGCGATGATGCCCGCGACAACGCCGATCGCCGCCGTCAGCAACGCGCCGAGGTACCCGCCGAAATTGTTGCGGCTTGGCAAAACGGCGTTCTTCTCATTGGGCAACCCGTACACTTCGGGTTTGTCCATCAACAGGAAGAATGCGCCGAGCCCGCCATAGACTGATTCGTCGCGGCCGTAGAGCTCCGCCTTATCGACGCCTTGCGCTTTGAGCGTCGCGAGCCGCGCGTCGGCCTTCGCCTGCAGTTCGCTGAGCTTGCCGAATTGGATCGACTGGGTCGGGCAGGCTTTCGCGCATGCGGGCATCAGGTCTGCCTGCAAACGATCGTAGCACATCGTGCACTTGTGCACGGTGCCCGTCGTTTCGCTGAAGCCGATCGCACCGTACGGACACGCGGCGATACAGTCGCGACAACCATTGCACGCGTCTTGCTGGATATAGACGGTCTTGTACTCGGTCGTGACGATCGCGCCGGTCGGGCACACTTCCATGCAGCTCGCGTGCGTGCAATGCTTGCAGATGTCCGACATCATCAGCCACGCCTGGCCGTTGCCGACGGTGATGTCGTCGGTCGGCATCGTCTCGATGAACTTCACATGACGCCAATTCTCCGCGTCGAGTTGACCGGTGTTGTCAAAACTGTCGCGGAACTTCGGCGGATCGCCGGCGAGCTGATTCCATTCCTTGCACGCGACCTCGCAGGCTTTGCAGCCGATGCAGATGCTGGTGTCTGTGAAGAAACCGACTGGCTCCGCCATGTGCTTAAAACCCCATCAGGTTGGGCACGATCTTGCGCATGCCTTGTTCCTTGGCATAGAGGTCGAGCGGAAGGGCCGCCAATTCGTCGACGACCGGCACCGCTCGTGGATCTCGGCCGCGATCGATGGTGAGCAGATAGTGTTTGCACGCGTTGCATCCATCGATGCGCAGGTGCGGAAAGTGCGGCGCCGGATTGTCGTTTCGCGCGACGACCGCAGTCGCTGCGTTTGTACCGTTCGAGCCCTTCGTAGCGTTTGTCCGGGCACGTGCGACAAGCCCGCGGACGATGCTCCCCTCGGTCTCGACGGCCGCCGTCCCTTCTTCACCATAGATCGTCAATGCGGATGTTTCTGTCTCGCCGCACGCCGCGCACGTCATGCGCGGGTAGCTCCAAGTCGAGGCGCACCGTTCGCACTCGAGATAGCGCTGCGGCGTGACGAGGTCTTCCATCGACGTTCCGAAGTAGGCGAGCTGCGGCAATCCACCGCAGTTGGGGCAGCGGCGCGTATCGAACGGCTCGGCGTCCGAAAACTGCGCGACAGCGCCCGCCGCGGCGCCGAGCGCCTCGAGCACCGGGGCGAGCGTCGCGCGCGCCAAATAGCGATCGACCGCGGACAGCTCGTCGCCCGCGAGCCAGCCTGCGGCGATCGTGGCGAAATCAGCTGTTTCAGACCGCTCGACGAGCCGGTACACGAGTTGTTTTGGACCGCTTGCCACGCTCGCCTCCATCACGCGCGGCAGCACGTGCTGCTCGGCATAGGTGATGACGTCGTGCGGCTGCGGCATATCGCTGCGCGTGTTCGCCCACGCCATCTCCTGCACGCCGGCAAGTGTGATGTAAAAGCCGAGCACGTCAGATGCGAACGGCCAGCGTTCGCACAGCTCTTCGGCGCGCCGGCGCCGCTCCAGCCACGGATTGGCAGCGGCGACTGATGTTGTCATTCGATTTTCTCGACGTCGACCAAGAATGCTTTGAACTCTGGCGTCCTCGCGTTTGCGTCTCCGACGAACGGCGTCAGCGCGTTGGCCAACCAGTGCTGCGATTTTTCGGGATACAGCTCCGCCGCGATTCCGACGTAGCCCCAGTGGATCGGAATGCCGATCTGATAGACCTTCTTGCCGCCGACCATCACATGACCGAGCCGCTTGGAGACAAGCGCGACCGCTTCGACTTTGCCGCGTGCCGATCGTACGCGCACCATGTCGCCGTTCTTAACGCCCTTCTCTGCCGCGAGGTCGACCGGCAGCTCGACGAATGCTTCGGGCTGGAGTTCGACCAGCAGCGGCACCTGTTGCGTGATGTAGTGCTCGTGCTCGGTGAGCCGGTACGTCGTCGCGACGATCGGGTATTCGGCGACCGTGCCGAAGCGGTTGGGCCGTCCGGCCTCCTCGTCATACAGGTAGGCCACCGGATCAGCGGAGACCATCGGATGCAGCGGATTGACGATCGGCGATTCGATCGGTTCGTAGTGCTCGGGAATCGGTCCGTCCGTCAGCGAATTGCTGAACATCCGTCCGACGCCCTCGCCGGTCATGATGAACGGCAGCCACGCTTTCGGGTCCGTCGGGCTCATCTTCGGCGGGTAGTCCGGCACGTCGCCGACCCACATCTCGCCGTTCCACTGGATGCCCGGGCGCTTCGGATCCCACGGCTTGCCCTCAAGATCGGCCGACGCGCGATTGTAGAGGACGCGGCGATTCAGCGGCCAGCTCCACGCCCAATTCGGGTAAAAGCCCATGCCGGTCGGGTCGTTCTTGGCCGGATCCTGCACCCCCATGCGGCGTTTGGCCAGGTTACCTTTGCCGGGCGGATACATGCCGGTGTAGATCCAGTTGCCGGCCGCCGTCGTGCCATCATCGAGAAGCTTGGCGAAGGTGGCCATGCGCTTGCCCGACGTCAAGTCGAAGCCGTTCATCTCCATCGCAAGCTCGTCGAGCGTCGGCTTCTGCGGATCCTTGTAAGCCATCGTCAGGTGCAGCACAGGGTCCGGGAATTTGCCGCCGTGCTGTTGATAGAGCGCGCGCACTCTGTGGAAGAGATCGGCGAGGATCCATTGATCGTCGCGCGACTGACCCTGCGGGGGAATCACTCGGTCTTTCCATTGCACCCAGCGGCCGCTGTTGGTGAACGCACCTTCTTTTTCGATCCAGTGCGTGGCCGGCAAATGAAAGACCTCAGTCTGCACGCTGGCCGAGTCGATGCCGGGCGCATGCCAGAACTCGGAACTCGTCGTCGGGAACGGATCCATGACGACGAGCCACTTGAGGTTCGACAGCGCTTGCATCACTTGGTTTGAATCCGGCCCGATGCTTGCAGCGGTCATGCCGGACAGGAACAGCCCCTCCATCTTATGCTGCAGCGCCTGGTCGAAGATGGTCAGCCAGGACGAGTTGCCGTCGGGCTTGGGCAGCCAGTCGAAGCCAAAATCGTTGTCTTTGGTCGAGGCGTCGCCGAACCACGATTTGAGCAAGCTTGTCATGAACTTGCCGTAATTCGTGCCGAAGAAATTCCAAGAATTCGGGTCGAGCTTTTTCGCCGCAGTCTGATCGACGTAGTCGGCGATGCTCGTCTGGCCCGGCTTGGGGACCCCGAGGTATCCCGGCAGGATATCCCACGAGATCGCGTTGTCCGTGTTGCCTTGGATGTTGGCATGGCCGCGCTCGGCGTTCATGCCGCCGCCCGGCCGGCCGATGTTGCCGAGCATGAGCTGCAGCACCGAACCCGAGCGGATGAGCTGCGTGCCGGTCGTGTGGTGCGTGAGGCCGACGGCGTAGACGATCGTCATCACCTTGTCCGGGCGACCCATCTGGCCGACGATCTGCGCGATCCGCAGGAACTGGTCGGTCGGAATACCGGTGATCGACGAGACCATTTCCGGCGTGTAGCGCGAATAATGCTGTTTGATAAGCTGGAACACGCAACGCGGGTTGTGCAGCGTGTTGTCGCGATTCGCAAACCCGCTCGCATCAGTTTCGTACGCCCACGTGTCGGTCTTATACGATCGCTTTTTCGGATCGTATCCCGAGAACAGTCCCTCCTTGAAATCGTAGCCTTCCTTGACGATGAACGACGCATTGGTGTAATTCTGGACGTACTCGGCATGATACAGATTATTTCGCAGAACGTAATTGATCAGTCCGCCGAAATACGCGACGTCGGTGCCGGTGCGAATGCGCGCGTAGATGTCGCACACGGCTGACGTGCGCGAGAAGCGCGGATCAGCGTGGATGAGCTTCGCGCCGCCGCCGTTGCCCGGACCCTTGGTCGGGTCGAGCTTCGCATGGATGAACCATTGGAACCCGACCGGGTGCGCTTCTGCCGGATTCGCTCCGTTGATAAGTATGACGTCGGCGTTCTTGATGTCGCGCCAGTGGTTCGTCATCGCCCCTCGACCGAATGTGGCGGCCAAACTGACCACCGTGGGGCCGTGTCAGACCCTGGCCTGCTGCTCCAGGTAGACGAGACCGAGACCGCGCGCGACTTTTGCGGCGAGGTAGCCCTCCTCGTTGCTAAACGTTGCCCCGCCGGCGAAGGCGATGCCATCGCAGCGGTTGACGGTGTTGCCCTTCTTATCGATGGTGACAAACGTCCGGTCGCGCGTCGCTTTGACGTTTTGCGCGATCTTGTCGAGGACGAAATCCCACGAGACCTGGCGCCAGCTCGTCTCTCCCGGGCCGCGATACTGCGGCTGCTCGACGCGCCGGTTTGAGGTGGCCAGTTGCAGTGCGGTCGCACCCTTTGGACATAACCGGCCTTCGTTGACCGGGCTGTCGGGATCGCCTTCGATCTGCAACAGATCGGTCGTACCGTCTGCGTTCTTTCGTGTGTAGGCGATCAGCGAGCAGCCAACCGCGCAATACGGGCACACGGAATGCGATTCCGTCGCGCCAGCGATGCGTAGTTGCTGCCGTAGTTGGATCGCCTTGGCCAGATCGAAGCCGAGTTCGGATGCGCCGATCGCTCCGGCGCCCACGGCCGCGAGTTTGAGAAAGCCGCGGCGCGATACTGTTGCCATTACAGATCCCCCGTCACGAGAAACCCGAGCAACTTGGGTGACACCACCCTGTTTGAAAGATACACGACAATTCTTGTAGGGTTCGCGGTCTCCTATCGCGATGGCCAACACGACACAGCGCGCGAACGTAGCCGAAGCAAGCGGACCTCATGACGGAACGGCCGTTCGTCTTCTACCGTGAAGCCGGTACACGGGGGCAACCGCCCCTTTTGTTGCTCCACGGCTTCGCACGAGGTACAATGTCGTATCGAGGAGTGCTTTATGGACGAATCCGCTATTCGGATCTCGATGCTCGAGCAGCGCTGGGCGAAACCCACTTCAGGTGACATCTACGAGCAGGACGTCATTTGTGACTTCCCTCAATCGGGCGAACGAATACGCGGCCGCGCAAACCTGGTCGCTCAGCGCTCCGCAGACCCAGATCACCCGAGCATTTCTAAAGTGCGGCGGATAATGGGCAGCGGGCCCGTTTGGGTAAGCGAGGTCGTTATCATGTACGACGGAAAGCCTTGGTATACGGTGAACATCCACGAGTTTCGAGGAGACAAAGTATTCCACGAAACGCAGTACTTCGCCGAACCGCTTGCTCCGGCAGCGTGGCGTTCGCAATGGGTCGAGCGAATGGAGTCGGATTGATTCGTCTGCTGCGCGGGCGCGCCGGGCGGCACCGGTAAAATCCTACTTTATTCCTTGGCAGGTAAAATGTCCCCATGAGCGATGTTCGAGTCGATTCGAAGAACTATCAGATGCCACCGTCGGAAGGCTTCACAGTCGCGTACTTCCTCACCGTTGCCGACATCGATCGGTCGGCATCATTTTACGAAAAGGTGTTCGGAGCGCGCATAACGGACAGAGGTGTGCCTCTGAGCGGGCGAGTCTTCATTCAAATTGCAAATACCTGGATCATTGTCTATGTTGGCGGCGGTCCGACGGACGACAAACCTAACATTACGCTAAGGGCGCCTACAAATCCCGATGAAGTCAGCAGCTTTATAAACATCCGCGTTGCCGACATTCAATCCTGTTACGAGCAATGGCGGAACAGAGGAGCGCAATTTCTCACCGAACCGAAAGATCATGGTTTTGAGTTCCGCTGCTACATACGCGACCCAGACGGCTATATCATAGAAGTAGGACAAAGCAAGTAGGCGCAACGCATTGGCACCAGCCGAGCCCTTGCCTATGACGAGCTTTTTCTTTGCGAAAGCACGTACGCGGCGGCGGCTAGTGCAACGGGCAGGCAAAGATACCGCAACCAGGCGCGATCAAACATCCGTGCAAAACGCTGCGTCGGCGGAGAACGTTCCCGGACCACCGAGTGCCAAGAGTAGTGCTAGCGCTGCGAAGAGCGTTTCCCCGTTATCACTGCAACTTTTTCTTTAGCCATAAGCGAAGCCAGGTTTGCTTTGCCCGACTTCGATGATGTAACCGTCAGGATCGCGGATGTAGCATCGCGTCTCGCCGTACTTGTCGAGAGGTTCCGTGAGAAACGTCGCTCCCCGACTCTTCCATAGCTCATAGCATGCTTGAATGTCCGCAACGCGGATATTCATGAAGCTACTGATCTCATTGGGATCGGGAGGGGGCCGGAGCGTCACCGTCGGTTTGTCGGGAGTCGGACCGCCCCCAAGGTTGATAATGAGCCACGTGTTGGCGATTTTGATGTACGGCGGTGCGTCTCCGTCGCCCATGCTCACAATTTCTCCGCCAAAGACCGTTTTGTAGAATTCGGCGGATCGCTTGAGGTCGGCCACGGTCAGAAAGTGTGCGATAGTAAACCCCTCCTGCGGTGGCATGTCATAGTTCACCTGGTCGACTCGTACTTCGTGCATTGATCTCTCCAATCGCAGTTATAGTCTAAATGCGTTGTCGCCTTATTCGATCGGGCGCAGCCATATATCGCGGACTAAAGCGCCCGCAATGGTCATGGCGGCAGCGTTAACAAGACGGCGACGATTAAGGCAAAACTTTTCAGGCTTGCGACGTTTCATATTGTCATCCCAAGTCGCGGGCACAGCCACTGGCCGTCGGCCTCTTGCCTGTTCCGTACATCCATCCTGCTAGGTATCTATAATAGACGCTTGCGCGCGCGCGTCAACGAACACGCGTACGAAACCGTCCCAAGAGGGACGCTTGTTGCTGGTGAAGCGCCCGCCGGACTCTCATTAGTGAAACTTCGAGGGTCTTCGTTTGACACAAGTTGCAGCGGACTTCAGCGAACAATCCCGGAGGATTATGGACGGACGAAAATATAAAGAAAAGCGCCGACCCTTTTTGGAATCGGCGCTTTCGCTTGTAGAATCGATGCTCCCCGAGTTGGACTCGAACCAACGACTTTCTGATTAACAGTCAGCAGCACTATCCTTGTATGATGAGGGTTTGCGCTCGTTCGTGCACCCTAACGTGCACCTTATCCGGCACTTAGTGCGGTGATGGCAAAGCTGGCGACGCGCAAAGGGCCCGGAGCTCAGGGTTTCCACCTGTCCGAAATCACCACCTCAGGTCAGCTCGACTACCATAGTCGGCCGCCTCAAATGTCGAGTCTTGATCGGCGCGACACCTAATGAACTCCTGGATATGCTGTTCCCTCAAGCTATCGACCAGTAGAGGAAGGCTTCAGAGTCATTGACGGTATCCCCATTATGTCCCCACTGATAAGTGGAGAGATTCGGGTTTTGAAGGTCTCCCCATCTTTACTCCGCGGCGGCCCTGGAAATCGCGGCTCCTGAAGGTCGCGATCGACCTCGCTCAATGACCCTAAGGCGCCACTCGTTGATCCCGATCTCGGCAGCTACCTCCGCTTGCGAGACTCGCGCCAGGACGCGAAGTGTAGTCTTTCCAAGCCGCAAAGTTGTGCACCCTAAGTGCACCCTAACTAGCGGACTGCTGCGAACAATCTCGCACGATCGCGAACGAACGAAAATGTAAAGAAGAACGCCGACCCCTTACGGAATCGGCGCTTTGGCTTGTAGAATCAATGCTCCCCGAGTTGGACTCGAACCAACGACATTCTGATTAACAGTCAGACGCTCTACCAGCTGAGCTATCGGGGAATGCTGGCTGCCCGGACCCGGGCAACTCAAGCATTATAGCAAACCGCTATCGGTCCTTCAAGCGCTCTTAGCGCTTCTGGAAATTCGAGTTCACATCCTGAACGGTCAACGATTTGCTGGAACCGTTGACGGTGAGGTTCGCAACGTAGTTCGTGCCGTCTCCGAGCTGCCCGAACGCAGCCGCAATCGTTACCGCATCCGATGGGCTGCTCAAGTACGTCGCCACGTTCAGGCTGACGATGGCCTTCTGCGCACGATTGAACACCAAGGTCACCGAATCACCCGACTTGACGTAGTTGTGGATGATAAGGGAGACCGTGTTCGGGGCGCCGCCGGATCCGAGGACGACCTGACCCTGTTGGTACAGCGATTGCAGCTTGCCAGGATCGGGCTGGGCGTAGCTTTGCGCGAGCGCGCCGATCTGTTTGGCATAGTCAGCGTAATTCTGCTCGATGTGGTGCTTGATTCCGTGCGGACGCCCGGCTGGCGGGGGCGCGGACTCTAAAGACTTCTGCGGCTTGCCGTCCGGACCGATCTGCACCTGGTACTGTTCCTGATCCTTGCTGTCGCCTCTGACCGAGATCGTCTCGGTCTGTTGCCAGGTGTACTGCGCGATAAGTGCTTTGTTGTTGGCGATCGCTTGCTTGATCTCGGTGACACGCGCTTGCAGCTGCGCGTTGTCGGCGAACGCGGCGGACGTCGAAAATAGGATGAGCGCGAGCAAGTTCCAGGCAGTCACGCCTGATCGAATCATTCACGAACCCCCTTTTCCGTCTTTGAGTCGCGAGAAGCGGTCGAATAAATTCGACCGCTCCATACGTTCCTTTTAGGCCTTGTCGGTTTCTAGCGGCCGTGGAAGCCCCCGCCACCGCCGTGGAAGCCGCCACCGCCGTTGTAGCCGTGGAAGCCGCTCGAGCCGGCATCACGCGCTCCCGCATCGCGATTCAGGCTGTCCATGGTCGAGCTCGACGGATGGTAGCTGCTGCTCGCGCTGCTGCCGCCCATGAAGCCGCCCGACACCGAGCGTTCGCCGTTCGAGCTCGTTGTCGTCGTGGGATGGTACGACGATGACGCCGAGCTCGAACTCGGGTGATACGTAGAGGACGTTGAACTCGTGCCCGTCGGATGGTAGGCCGATGATGACGATGTCGTGTTCGGCTTCGTGTTGACGTTTGACCAGCTATTGGTGCTGCCGTTGTACTTCGACCACGAGCCGTTCTGATTGCTGTACACGTTGCCGTCGTGACCCGCGTACACATCGCCGTTCGCGCTCTTGGCGACTTCCGTGTTGCCGTATTTGGAGGCGGACGCCGCCGCGGAGCCATTGGCCGTATTCACGTGGCCGGCTGCCGCGTTGCCGTACGGCGTAGAGACTGCGGTGTGGCCCCACGATCCGTACGGATCGCTTTCTTGCATCGTGTGACCCGATACGCCGTAACGCGGATTGTAGAACGATCCACCGGCGGCGCTGCCGCCGTCGGGACCGTAGACCGAACCGCCGCGTGCGTACGTGCCGGTCGAGGGGTTATATTGTGCGCGCGCTGTGGCGCCGCCATAGGGGCCGTACGCCGAAGCGTAATGGCCGTACGCACCGTTGGCGGTGCTATACGAGCCGTAGTAGCCGCCGCCATAGGTCGAGGCATACGGGTAGTAGATCGGTACCGCGCCAGGGTAGTAATACGGCGGATAATAGTAACCCGTGCCGTACATCCACGCGCTGCCGGCCCAGTAGCCGCCGAGATAGCCGGCGGTGAAGCCGTACCACAACCCGATGTTCGGGTTGTAGGCCGGCGACACGTTGTAGTCGTTGACGACGACGGTGTTCCCCTGATTGTCGTACAGCGAGACGTACGTGTCCGCGTACAGAGGAGAGCTCGGCGGAATCGTGTAGATCACCGAGGGGACGCTCGTGGCAACTGCCCAGGGGCCAGTCGGCGATGACGCGCGGAACCAAACACCGCTTTGGCACGCATAGTACACGTTGTCCGCCACTTTGATGATGTCGTCCGGCGTGTTGACGGCGTACTCGAGCGATGTGCCGGTGATCGGTTGAAACTGCGCCGCTCCCGGACCATACGTCGCGGTGAAGCTCGCGTTCGTCGGATCGACTTTCGCTATCTGCGGCGCCGCCGCGGCCGCGCCCGCGTATTGCGCCGCCGGCGTGTTGGGAACCGAGACGAGCACGCTGCCGCGCGGACCGTTCACCGGTATCTTCGCGAAATCGGCCGGCAATGAGTTGGTCGCGAATGACCACGGACCGCTCGTGCTGGACGAGCTGAACCAGCGCCCCGAGAGGAGCACGTACCACACCTTGGTCGGCGTGTATTGGAACAGGGCGCTATCGGTGTTGCTGACATACGTGAGCTGTGTGCCGGGAATCGCCGTCAGTTTGGGCGCGCCGTCCACGAGGATCATGTCGGCCGTCGTCGTGCTCACGAAGACCGCCGGCACCTGGCTTGCGCTTGGCGCCGCCGCGCCGAGGTTCGCATGCACCTGCGTCCAGTCCGCGGTGTTCGGGATCTGTGAAAAGCTCGCCGGCGCGGTCGCTGGGGCCCACGGTCCTTGCGCGCTCGCCGACGAGATCCAGCGGTCGGTATCGAGCAGATAATAGCGCGAGTCCGCGCCGTTGAAGACGACGTTCCAATTGGTGTTGACCGGGTATTTCAGGCTCGTGCCTTGGATCGGCGCGAGGATCGGCTGGCCATCGAATACCACCAGAATCGCGGGCTTTTCGCTATAGAAGATCGTGGGCGGCTGCTGGTTCAGATTCACCCCTTTGGGCAGCGCCTTTTGGGCCTGCATGCTGGCGAGGACCGATGCGAGCGGAATCGTGTTGTTATGCAATTGGACGGTGCTGCGCGTGAGGCCGTCGAGCTTGGCCGAGGTGGCTTGGCTCTGATCGGGCCAATGCGTGCCGGTAATTCTCGGATCGGTGATCGTGACGATACCGGTGCTGAAGTTCGCAGCCGTATACGCGGTGAAAGTGGCGGTGCCGTAAACCGGAGTCTTGGAACCGCTTTGGGTGAGCGCCACGGCGGCGAGGCCGTCGATCACCGTGTAATTATTCCACGACTTCACCTGCGGCTGGTACACCTTGACCGAGGTGCCGTTGGCCGTGTAGGTCCGGGGCCACGAGGTCTGTGTCACTCCGTCTGCGCGCGCGGCGATAGACGTCAATCCGAACGCGGCGATGGCTAGTACGGCGGCTGCGATTCTCGACATATTCAATTCTCCTTGGAGCTGAGCTCTACGGCCCTGTGTAGCGCCGCTTGACCGGGAATAGGAACGACAGTACGACCTTGAGCTGCGTGCTTGGCGCGAGATTCGGCTTCACGATATTGCTATAGTACTGCACGCCGAATTGCATGGGCGTGGTCGCAAACGCGAATGTCTTGGTCAAGCCGAGGCCGAGCGGAACGGTCCACGCCTGCCCGGGCGTAGCGCTGAAGTTCGCCGCGATGTTCGGCGCCGTGCTCAGCGCCCACCCTCTGCCGAAGTTGTAGTTGACGAATGGCTGTATGAGCATCGAATTGACCGCCGGGTTCGTAGGGCTAGACCCACCGATGCTCCACAGCTGCGTGACGAGCGTGCCCATCACGAAATTGCCAGGCATGATAAGGCCTACAACGTCTGCTCCGGCGGCGGTTTGGTGGGTCCCGACGGGCCCGAGATTGGGCGAGGCGGTGGCGAATTGAAAGATCGGTCCGGCACCCCAGGTAACCGTGGCCGGCTTCGCGGGCGTGAAATATGTCTGCTGCTGGATGTCGCCGAACCCGGTCACGGTCGGGCAGCCAATCGTCGAGTTGCATTGCGACGGCGGCACCGGGTACGGAAGGTTGATGATCGGCACGATCGTGCGCGAAATGACGTTCCATTGCCTCGTCAGGGCGATCGGGATGACGGGCTGGATGTTGACGACCGTCTGCGTGCGCTGATACTGGCCCTGACCGTAGTAGAAATTGGCTTGAAACGGCAGCACGCCCAGATTGCCGACCGGATTTTGCGATTGTTTGATCAGCGCTTTCTGAGCGGCCTCAACAGCAGCCGCATCTGCGGCCGAGGGAGCACCTGATGGAGCCGGAGAGGGCTGGTCGTCGGCGCGCGCCACAAGCGGTGCGCTGAGCGCCAGTGCGAGGATGGCGCCAGCGATGAACTGTTTGGTCATCGACCGCTACAGTCTGAACGTGTAGCCGACCAGCGGCCCGCCCAGGTTGATGTTGTGCAGCACGCCGCCGTTGTACATGTTGTAGTACAGATTGCGGTAACCGACCACGACGCTGCCGCCGTTCGGCGAACCGTAGCCGACGCCGCCGAAGGCCTGCCACGTGAAGGCGCCGCCTTCTCCGATATCGCCGTAGAACGGCGCATACCACTTGCTGTCCTTGCTGAGGTCGAATTTACCCTTGAGGCCGACGATGCCATCCCACAGATTGATGCTCTCTTTGTGGCTCCCTGACACGCCGAGCAACCCTTCCGGCCCGGTGAAGTTCCAAGTCACCGACGGGCTCGCGTTCGCGTAACGGAAACCGACCAGCGCGTCGAAGTTCTGCGGCGGCGAACCGGGCGCGAGGTTATAGGTCGCGGCGGTCGTCCAGATCGTCTGTGTATAACGTGATTGGACGCTGGTGGCGATCGGGATCGTCAGCATGCCGCCCGGACCGGTGATCGACGTGATGCCATCGCTCACCGCCGTGAGATTCAGATACACGAGGTCCGTCATCACCCCCCAGTCGCCCTTCTGCAAGCCGGCCGTGAACAACGCGCCTGAGGCGAGCTTAGGTGTGTACTGACTAGGCACGACGGTCAGACCGACGTTGCCGCCGGTCGTCGGGATGGTGAAATTCAGTTGCCCGTGGATCGTCGGCAGCCACAGGTAGGGGGTCACCCACGCATGGAGTTTCGTGTCCTTCATAGGCGTTGGTGACGGCGCGGGCGACGCGTCGGCGACGGTCGTCGCAGCGCGCGCTTGAGATCCGAAGGCGAAAAGGAGCGCGACCAAGGCGCTCGTCTGGATCAGGTGCGCGATCGCGCGGGTCTTTGCGGCGTTCGACAACGGTGTTCTTCCCTTCCCTAGAGCTCGTGTGAGTGATGAATTGCGCAAAAGCGAAGCGCTACTCTGCCAGCCAACTAATCGTATGTGGCACTTCGTACTTGTCATGTCGCCTTGCCTTCGAGCTCGGAACCCGACAGGCCATGGCTATCTCTCAGGGAACGGGGTAGGATGGCAAAACTTAGGCGACGCGTTTCGCGAGCGGCTGCCGATGGGGCGCCCTCGCTCAAGCTGTTGAATGGCGCTTCAACCGCCGCATCCATTGCACCGCTTGGCCGCAGAGCGTCCTATGCGACTATTTCACACACCCTGCCCCTGGATGTGATCGAGCATCTGCGCGCGTTTGCTCATTTTCAGCGAGTCTCGGCGAGCTCCGTGATAGAGTTCTCCCTCTCGTCGTTTTTCAAGACGCGGGACGACGCGGCGTTGGGAGCCATGCTGCGACGCCGAGGCGCCGGACCGAGACGCAAGCCGAAATCGCCGTAATTTTACGCATTCCGACCTAATCGCCAGTCTTCACCATTTCTTCTCATAGGATTCCCAGGCAGCTC
The DNA here is from genome assembly GCA_963772515.1 of Vulcanimicrobiota bacterium. GTDB lineage: Bacteria > Vulcanimicrobiota > Vulcanimicrobiia > Eremiobacterales > Eremiobacteraceae > JAFAHD01. The sequence goes on along the minus strand of CAVYXC010000004.1, from coordinate 254,071 downwards.
AGAGCAAGCGTTTAGCATGTAGCATCAAGCAACCTACATCGGGTTGCTGTGATGCAGCTCTTGGAGGCCACCATTATCATCGCACGCATAAGAGACAGTGCGGATCGTCGCGTCGATTCCGCCGAGCGGTATAAGCCCCAGGTCAAGCTCTCGGTGAACGTCCCATCCGAGCAGGGCGATCGGCTGCGCACGCTTGCCTTCGAGCAGCGCGTGAGCGAAAGCTCGATCGTCCAGGTCGCGCTGCGGCTGTTGTTCGCGCGCGGCAACGACGCCGTGATCGGCATGCTGCTGCGCGAGAATGGCGCAACGCTCCGCCGCAAGTAAGCCGCCTAGGGATATAACGCAGCCGCGATTTCGTTCGCGCGCCGGATGCAATCCGGCACGCTCACGCCGCGCAGATAGTTGCCGGCCAGTCGCAGCCCTGGTATCCGACTCACCGCCAATTCGATCACTGCGAGGCGCTCTTCGTGGCCGAGCGTGTATTGCGGTATGGCTCGCTCCCAGCGGAAGCCGGAGACGACCTTGGGCTTCGTCTGGCTGATGCGCATGATTCCGGTCAGGTCGGCGTGCGCAACGCGCGCGAGGTGCTCGTCGTCGAGCTCGCCGATCGCGCGATCGGTCGCGCCGCCAAGAAATGCGGTGCATAAGAGCTCATCGTCCGGAGCGCGACCGCTGAAGATGCTCGAATTCCACACAGCCCCCAGAACGCGAACGCCTTCATCACGACACGCCAGGAATCCGAAGCCGTCGAGCGGCACGCCGATGCTCGCGCGCGGGTAGGCAAGCGCGACTTGGGCGACCGGCGCGTACTCGATCGCGCGCAGCGCCGCCGCCGCTTGGGGTTCGAGCGGCTCTAACAGATCGGCCGCTGTGCCGGCCGGCGTCGCGAGGATGACGTGCGACGCCTCGATCGTGCCTTCGGGTAGTCCTTCGCACTCCAGCGCGAAGCCGGCGCCGCGCTGTATCAACTTCACCACACGCGCGCCTGTGTAGACGCGGCCCTCTAGATCCTTCGCGAGCGCGTTGATAATCGTTGCGTTGCCGCCGGTGAAGCTGATCGGACTTCTCGGCCGACTAAAGTCGGCCGCTCCAATACCTTTGTCGGCCGCTCCATCGGTTTTGCCAGCGCGCCGGCGGGCGAGGAAACCGCGAAGCACGCTGCCGCTCGTGCGTTCGAATTCGACCAATGCGGGCATCGTGCTCCGAGCCGAAAGCTGCGATGGATCGCCGGCGTAGATGCCTGACATAACCGGCGCGGCAACGGAGCGCAGCACCTCAAGACCGGCGCGGCGCTCGATGAACGAGGCGACCGATTCATCGCTCCGCTCTACACGTCTGGCGACGAACGGCTCGCCGAGCAGGCGCCATTTTGCTCCCGCAGACAGCAGCGGCGATACGATGAACGCACCAGGCGACGTCGGCACTGCGATCAGCGAGCCGCTCTTGTAGATGTAGCGCTTCGCGCCCGCGCCGCCCGCTGCGACGATCTGCTGCTCCAACCCGAGATCGCGCGCTAGGTCGAGCACTGCGGGAGCGGCGATGAGGCTTTGAGGACCTGCGTCGGCGAGGTAGCCATCGGTCCCACCGGATCCGATGACGCCGCCGAGGTTCGCGCGAGCCTCTACGACCACGACGTTGCGGCCGGCTTTGCGCAGCGCGTGAGCGGCGGCGAGTCCTGAGATGCCGCCGCCAACCACCGCGACGTCAAGGTTCTCAAATGCGCCGCTCACGCGCCCAGCGCCCGCTCGGCCAAGTTCGCGAGGCAGGTGATGTATGCGGGATGGCACTTGACCGCGCACACCCGCATGAACTCTTCAATGCCCGTCTGTTCTGCGATCCCGGCGTACTGGATGTCGATCTCGTTGAGCGTCTCGACGTGTTCGGTCACAAATGCGACGGGCACGATGCAGATCGCGCGCGCCCCCTCGGACGCGAGCCGCTCGATCAGCTTTTCAGTCGGCGGTTCGAGCCATTTCTCCGGACCTAGACGGCTTTGGAACGAGAGATGCACCGGTCCGGGATGAGCGAGCCGGGCGCTGGCCGCGGCGACCGTCTTCTTCACTTGATCCAGGTACGGGTCGCCACGCTCGATGTAGCGCATCGGCAGGCCGTGCGCCGAAAAAATGAGGTGGACACGCTCGGGAGACGCTTTGAAATCTTTGAGGCAGCGACGCGTGACGTCGTCCAGCGCGCCCAGATACTCCGGGTCCTCGCAATACTGATCCACGACGCGCAGGTCGGGCTCGTAGCGCATCGCTCGCATGACGCGGCGCAGCTCGTTGAGGCTTGAGCGCGTCGTCGAGTACGAGTACTGGGGGTAGAGCGGCAGGAAGGCGAGCGTGGTGACGCCGTCCTCGCGCGCGGCGCGCAGCGCATCCTCCGAATACGGACGCCAGTTACGCATGGCGAGATAGACGGGCATCGGATGTCCCCGCCGCCGCAGCTCGTCGCGCAGCGCCTGGGCTTGGAGCTCGCTCTGGGGTCGCAGCGGCGACCCGCCTCCGATAGACGCATAGAGTTTCCTTGAGTATGGTGCGCGCATGGTCGAGATCAACCACGCCGTCGGTTTGACGAGCGGTGGCGGCACAGAGATATTGTCGGGGATCAGATCGACAAAAAAGTTATAGAGAAAGGGGCGCACGTCGTCGAGCGTGTCGGGTCCGCCAAGCTGCGCGAGAACGACACCGGTTTCAGGCATTAGCTTTGGGGGCGTCGACGAAAGCCGCGGCACATTCGAGCGGCGTCTGCGGCAAGATCCCGTGACCGAGATTGAGGATGTGCCCTACGGGCCCCGCGGCCTCCATAGCCGCGAACGCAGCCTCCGCGGTGCGCACGGACGTGCTCAAGAGCACCGTTGGATCGACGTTGCCCTGCAGTGCGACGCCGCTTCCCGCCCGGGCGCGGGCATCGCTAAGGCTAAGGCGCCAGTCCACGCTCAGAACGTCAGCTCTCGTGCGGACCATCGATTCGAGCACGCCCGCGCAGCCGTTGACATAGAGGATCGCGGGCACTCCACACGAGCGGATCCGCTCGATGACGCGCGTCTGATACGGCAGTGCGAACTCTTCGAAGGCGTGCGGTTCGAGCTCGCCAGCCCACGTATCGAACACCTGCACCGCCTGGGCGCCGGCTGCGGCTTGGGCAGCGGCGTACTCGGCGACCGTTGCAGCCAGCTTGTCGAGCAGCGCGTGGAAAATGGCAGGCTCGGAGTACATGAGCGCCTTCGTCGCGGCGAAGTTCTTCGACCCTCCGCCTTCTATTATATAGGATGCCAGCGTGAAGGGGGCTCCGGTGAATCCGACCAGCGCCGCGCGGTCGAGCAGGGCGCGCTTGCACAGCCGAAGGGTCTCCATCACGAAGGGCGTGGCGACGAGCGGATCGGGTACGCGCAGCGCTTCGACATCGGCGCGCGTGCGGACCCGGTGCTCGAGCTGCGGGCCGGCGTCGCCGAAGGCCACTGGGAGGCCCATCGCTTCGACCGGGATGAGGATGTCGCAGAACACGATGCACGCGTCCATGCCGAACCGTTCGATCGGCTGCAGCGACACTTGCGCCGCCAGCTCCGGGGTCTTGCACAGCGTGAGGAAATCGACTTTTTCGCGCACGGCGCGATATTCGGGCAGATAGCGGCCTGCCTGGCGCATCATCCACACGGGAGTGCGATCGACGGGCTTGCGCGCGCAAGCCGCAAGGAATCGTTCAGACGCGTTCATCTGTCAGGCGTGTTCGACGGTCGAATAAATTCGACCGCTCCCATGACGAGCGCGTTCAGAGCACGCGCTGCTACACTACTTGTTCGACCTTGATGCCGGCGGCTTCGCGCAGCGTATCCGCCAGGTCGGTCCGCTCCCAGGGTAGATCGAGTTCCGGGCGGCCGAAGTGGCCGTAGCACGACACCTGACTGTAGATCGGCCGGCGCAGATCAAAGCGCTCGATGATAGCGCCCGGACGCAGATCGACGTGCTTTTGCACCAGTTCACCGAGCCGCCACTCGTCGATCAGGCTCGTGCCGAAGGTGTCGACGTACACCGAGACGGGCTTGGCCACGCCGATGGCGTACGCGACTTGGATCTCACACCGGTCCGCTATGCCTGAGGCGACCACGTTCTTGGCCGCGTAGCGCGCGGCATACGCCGCCGATCGATCCACTTTCGTCGGATCCTTGCCGGAGAACGCGCCACCACCGTGACGCGCCATGCCTCCGTAGGTGTCGGCGATGATCTTGCGGCCGGTCAGGCCCGCATCGCTGAGCGGCCCGCCGATGACGAAGCGGCCCGTGGGATTCACCAAAATCTTCGTGTTCCCGTCGAGAAGCCGGGCGTCAATCGATGGGTTGATGACCTGGCTGATGATATTCTCCCGAATGATCTCGAGCGGATAGCCATCCGCGTGTTGCGCCGACACGACGATCGTGTCGATCCGAACCGGCTTGAAGCCGTCGTATTCCACCGTCACTTGCGTCTTGCCATCGGGGCCGAGAAAATCGACCTCGCCTTGTTTGCGGACCTCCGCCAGCCGCTTGGTCAGCCGATGCGCGAGCACGATCGGCAAGGGCATCAGCTCCTCCGTCTCGGTGCACGCAAAGCCGAACATCATGCCTTGGTCGCCGGCGCCGATAGACTCGGCGGCCGACTTGCCAGATGCCGCTCCACCTTTCACTTCCAGCGCTTTGTCCACGCCCAGGGCGATGTCCGCAGACTGCTCGTCGATCGAAATCGACAACCCGCACGTGTCGCCGTCGAAACCGAACCTGGGACCGGCGTAGCCGATGTCGCGGATGGTCTTGCGCGCGATGCGCGGGATGTCGATGTAGCACGACGTGGTGATCTCGCCAGCCACATGCACTTGGCCCGTGAGCACGAGCGTTTCGCACGCGACGCGTCCGTAGGGGTCCTGCGCGAGGATCGCGTCGAGCACCGCGTCCGAAATCGAGTCAGCGACCTTATCGGGATGGCCTTCGGTGACGCTTTCGGAGGTGAATAGTCTTTTATGATGAGCGGCCATAGTGCGCGTTACGTTCCCTCGTTCCATGATGCGAGGTAGTGCTGCTGCTCGGCAGTCAGCGTGTCGATGCCGACGCCAAGTGCCGCGAGTTTGAGCCGCGCGACTTCTCCATCGATATCTTGCGGCACCGAGATGACCTTGGGCGGCAGCGTGCCGCGACGGCGCACGAGGTATTCAGCCGAGAGCGCCTGGTTGGCGAACGACATGTCCATTACCGCGGCGGGATGGCCTTCCGCCGCTGCTAAGTTGATCAGGCGGCCCTCGCCAAGCAGACAGATCGTGCGGCCGTCGCCGATGTGGTATTCATCCACGAACTCACGCGGCTTGGTCTTCTCGCCTTCAGCGAGCCGCTCGAGCGCGTCGATGTCGATCTCGACGTTGAAGTGACCGCTGTTGGCGACCAGCGCGCCGTTCTTCATTGATCTGAAATGCTCTTCACGAAGCACGTGCGTGTTGCCGGTGACGGTGATGAAGATATCGCCGCGCGACGCGGCTTCGTTCATGGGCATGACGGCGTAGCCTTCCATCGCCGCCTCAAGCGCTTTGGTGGGATCGATCTCGGTGATGACGACTTGCGCGCCCATGCCGCGCGCACGCGCGGCGATGCCGCGTCCGCACCAGCCAAAGCCGGCGATGACGATCACCTTGCCGGCGAGCAGCGTGTTGGTGGCGCGCACGATGCCGTCGAGGGTCGATTGTCCGGTGCCATAGCGATTGTCGAAGAGGTGTTTGGTGAGCGCGTCGTTGACGGCGATAATCGGAAACTTGAGGACGCCGTCCTTCTCCATGCTGTGCAGCCGGATGACGCCGGTGGTCGTCTCTTCGGTCCCGCCGATCACGTTCGCCATTTTCGCCGGATGTTTGGTCACGAGCGCGGTGACGAGATCGCAGCCGTCGTCCATGGTGAACTGTGGATCGGTGGCGATGGCCGCTTCGATGTGGCTGTAATAGCGCGCGTTGTCCTCGCCTTTGACCGCGAACACGCGCATCCCGTGGTCGACCACGAGCGTGGCGGCGACGTCATCCTGCGTCGAGAGCGGGTTGCTCGCGCACAACGCGATCTCGGCCCCGCCGGCTTGGAGGGCCAGCATGAGATTGGCGGTCTCGGTAGTGACGTGGAGACACGCGCCGACGCGCACGCCTGCAAGGGGCTTCTCTTTGGCAAAGCGCTTGCCGATGGCCGCGAGCACGGGCATGCTCTCGGCCGACCACGCCACGCGTCGCCGGCCTTCCGCCGCGAGCCCGGGGTCTTTGATGTCGCTCGCGCCAGCGGCCGTCTTGAGCTGCGTCGTAGACAAGCTTTTGGGACCTCCAGTGAGGGGGAAGATGAGGCGGCGTCATTTTGGGTTTACGGAGCGGAAATCCTCGCCCGAGGGCTCCGCCCGCGGCTGATGGAATGGGCGCTTGTGACGCTTTCGACACTTGGCATCGATGCGTATGCGCGCGCGCTCGCTTCGGCCGCTCCCACGCCCGGCGGCGGCAGTGCGAGCGCCGTCGTGGGCGTGTTGGCCGCGAGTCTTGCGAGCATGGTCGCGCACCTGACCGGTGACTCGCCCAAGTTCGCCCCGCTCGCACCGCGGATGAAGGCGCTCGCAGACGAGGCGGCGCGCCTCTCGGATGCGTTTCTCTCAGCGATCGATGCCGACGTGGCCGCATTCGACCGCGTCAGCGCTGCCTACAAGCTTCCGAAGTCGACCGATGCCGAACGCGCCGCGCGCAGCGCTGCGATCCAAGGCGCGCTCGTGGGTGCGACCGACGCGCCGATGCGCGTGGTCGAGCTCGGCCTGCAGACTTCGCGCCTTGCGATGGAATTGGTCGATGCCGGCAACCCGAACGCGATCAGCGACGCCGGCTGCGCTGCGTTGTTCGCGCAGGCCGCTGCACGCGGCGCTGCGTTGAACATCCGCATCAACGTCAAAGGCCTCAAAGATACGGCGCTGGCAGCATCGTACCAGCGCAAACTGGATGACCTGCTCGCGCAGATCGGTATTCTGACGGAGGTGGCGATCGTGAAGGCGGAACGCGCCACCGAGCGCACGCCCTAATCCGATGGCAGCGCGAACGCTCGAGGGCCGGCCCATCGCCGACCGCATCCGCAACGACGTCGCCAATCGCGCGGCGGCTCTGCGCGACGCCTTGATCGTGCCGCATTGCAAGATCTTCGTCGGCGAGGGCGACGCCGAGGGCGCGTATTACGCCAACAGCTTGCTCAAGGTCGGCGCAAAGGTCGGCGTCGACGTGAGCATCGACACCATGACGCTGAGCGCCGGCACGCGCGGCTTCGTCGCGGCGCTCGAGCGCGCCGCCGTCGACCACAAAGTGCATGGCATCCTCGTGCAGCGACCGCTGCCGCGCGCGCTCGATCTGTACGAGATCAACCGCTTGATCCCCGCGGAGAAGGATGTCGACGCCGCAAGCCCATTGTCGTTGGGGCTGCTCGCCCAAGGTGTGCCGCATTTCGTGCCGGCGACGGCCGCTGCGGTAATCGAATTGCTGCGCGGACCGGATCTGCCCGCGATTCCGGGCGCGCGCGCGGTGGTGATCGGCCGCTCCGCGGTGGTAGGCCGTCCGGTCGCCTACATGCTGACGTCGGCAGACGCGACCGTCACCTTGTGCCATTCGCGCACACGCGATCTTGAAGCGGTCTGCCGCAGCGCCGAGATACTGGTCGCCGCGATCGGCAAGCCGCGATTCGTCGGCGCGACCATGATCAAGCGTGGCGCGGCCGTCATCGACGTCGGCACAAATCTCGTCGACGGCCACGTCGTGGGCGACGTGGATTTCGATGCGGTCGGCCAGATCGCCGGCGCGGTGACACCGGTGCCAGGCGGGGTAGGCGTGGTGACGACCTCAATCCTCTTGCGCAACGTCGTCGCCGCCGCGGAGCACGGTACGATCTAGGTGAGCGCTCGCGCCGCCGGCCCAACGACCCCGCCTTCGCCGGAGCAGGTCGCGTTCGTCGAGGACGCGATGGCGAAATTCGGGCGTCAGACGTACAACTACGCCTACCGCCTGACGGGCAATGAGGCCGACGCACGCGATCTCACGCAAGAGGCGTTCATCCGCGTCTTCCGGGCCTGGCAGTCGTTTCGGCCGGGGACGTCGTTTCTCGCGTGGATCTACCGCATCGTCACCAACCTGTACCGCGACGAGCTGCGCCGGCGCAAAGGCGTGTTCGCCCAGCCGCTGCCCGACGACAATCAGCCGCACGAGCAGTCCGCGCCGCGCCACGATCCGATCGAGGCGATGCACGAGCGCCAGCTCTCGGCCGGTATGGAGCGCGCGCTTAAAGCGCTGACGGCCGACCAGCGCAGCGTCATCTTGCTCGCCGACGTCGAGGAGTATTCGTATCAGGACATCGCCGACGTGATCGGCTGCTCGATCGGCACCGTGCGATCGCGCTTGCACCGGGCCCGGGCCCAGCTCCGCCGGCTGCTCGAGCGCGAACACGCGTCACGAGGACTTCAGTCGTGATATGGGTCCGCGTGGCGGTACAAGTCACGGCAGCTTCGCAACGCCGGAACGCCTCGGCCCGCACGCGCGTTCCTATAACAGAGGGAGTCCGCGCAAACGCGCGACGCCCGTTTTTGACACGCACCAGCCATAGCTCGAGGACGCCTACCCGATGAACTGCCAGGATTGCCGCGAACTGCTCACCGACTACGCGCATCATGAGCTCGATGAGGCGCAGGATGCGCTCGTCTACGAGCACCTGCAATCGTGCGTCGAATGCCGCGCGGCGTGGCAAGCCGAGCTCGATCTGACCGATTCGATCCGCTATGCGTACTCGGAAGAGCACGAGCTGCCGATGTCCGTCGTCGCGGCCGTGCGCCAATCGCTGCGCGGCCGCTCGGCGCCGACGTTCTTAGACCGGGTGCGCGCTGCGCTGCGACCCGCCGTGCTGGCTCCTGCCGCCGCGGTCGTGCTGATCGTGGCGGGCGTGCTGCGCTTCGGCCCGCTGCTGCACCCCACGTCGTCGGAGCTGTCTTCTTCTTACTTCGTGCGGCAGCATGTGGCGCAGACGCTGGGTTCGCCCTCAAGCGACCGCAGCTGGTCCGCGTACGTGCTGACCTCGGAGAACGCCCAGAACACGCAGACCGGTGCGCCGTAATCTCGCGCTGCTAGCCCTGCTGGCCATCGGCGCCGCCACCTTCGGCGGCCCGGGGCAAGCGCGGGCGGTAACCGGCGGGTACACACAGCTCCAGAACGCCGTCACCGCCGACGATCACGTGTCGTTCTCCGGCACCGTGACGACAGTCGTCTATGGCGGCAACTCCACCAGCGCCACCGTCGTGCGCATCGAACACAAGGCGCCCAACGACTGGCGCCTGTGGTACGTCGCGCCGGCCGACGCGTATGGCCGGTTGATCATCAGCAACGAATCGGTCGCTTACGAATACGAGCCGACGACCGGCAAGGTGTTCTCCAACGACTGGGCGTCGTTGGCGCCGTTCGCGACCACGCTGGATATCGGGCGCATCAAACGCAACTACGCGATCCAAGCGGCCGATCACGCCAACGTCGCGGGCCGCACGGCGAGCACGCTCTCGCTGATCTCGAGCCATTCGCATACGCTCGCACTGCGCGTGTGGATCGACAGCGCTACCGGGATCATCTTGCGGCGCGAGACCTACCATGGCGACGGCACGATCGCGACAAAGACCGAATTCGACGCCATCCGCTTCGTCAAAGATCTGCCCGACGATCTGTTCAAGATGACCGTGCCGGCAGGGATGACGCTGACGCCCGGCGCCGACTACGGAACGTCAACCTCGGCGATGGATTCGCTGACGAGCGGGCTCTCGTTCAAGCCCGTCAATCCGCGCGAGCTCCCCGACGGGTTCACGTTTGAGAAGGGCTCCACCACGATGCGCGGCGGCGTGCAGACCGTGCAATTCGTCTATTCGGACGGACTGCGCAGCGTCTCGTTGTTCGAAAATCCGACGGGTCGCTATCCGACGTTCGACGATCCGACCCCGAAGTCGATGACGGTGGGCAAGCAGGATGGGAAGTACACGTCGATCTCGGGCCAGACGCTGCTGAGCTGGAATGCGGCCGGCTTGAACTTCATCATGGTCGGCGACCTGCCGGCCAAAGAGCTCGCGCACATCGGCGCGGCGCTGTAGATCACCGCTCCCAGCTAAGGACGTCCTGGATCATCGCGCGCAAGCTCGTGTCATGCGGCATGCGGCCGTCTGGCACGTGCACGCGGTTGGCATCGGCGCCGAACGAACGCGCCAAGGCGCGGCCGCTGGCGTGCAGGTTCGGCAACGAGTAGCCGCCTTCGAGCACGAACGCCAGGCCGGCATCGTGATCGGCGGCCGCCTCGCCGAGCAGCGCGCACAAAGCCTCGACCGCTTCGACGCCGACCGGCAAGCCCGCGATCGGGTCGCCCTCGAGAAAGTCAAATCCCGTCGAGACGACGATCGTCTTGGGTCTGAGCCTTGCCGCGAGCGGCGGGAGCAGCATCGACCATACGCCGATGAAGTCGTGGGTCGGCGTGGACAAATCGAGCGGGATGTCGATCACGAAGCCATTGTCTGTGCGGCGCGACTCGGTGAACGCGCCGGTCCCCGGGTATGCGGGATAGGCGTGCGTCGATATGAAGCCGAGCGGTGGGCCGCCATCGTATAGGGCTCGCTCCGCCCACGCCTGCGTGCCGTTGCCGTGATGATAATCGAAGTCGACGATGAGCGTAGCGCCGGTGCGCGCGCGCGCGGCTTGCGCGGCGATCGCGACGTTGTTGAGCAGGCAAAACCCCATACCCCGTGCCGGTTCGGCGTGATGGCCGGGCGGGCGCACGAGCGCGAACATCGGCCGGTCCGGCCGTGCGCGGCTGGCCGCGTCCACCGCCGCGCCGGCTGCGAGCAGCGCGATGCGGTACGAGTCGTGGCCGACCATCGCGTCGCCGGTCGGCAGCTCGGCGACGAAATAATCCGGCGTCGCTTCGCAGACGCGTTCCACCAAGGCGATATACGCGGGGTAGTGCACTCGAGCGAGCGCGCGCGGGTCGACGATCGTTGGAAGTTGATATGTGTCGGGCGGGCAACCGCCTTCGGTGAGCCCGTCGATGAGCGCGCGCAAACGCGCCGGGCGCTCCGGATGATCCTCGCCCGTGAGATGTTCGGTGAATTGTGAGTCGTAGATGACGTCGAGCACGGTCGAATAAATTCGACCGCTGCAGGACGTAGTCCGGTTTATTGGGAGAGCTGTTTGATGTAGGCGTGCGCCTTGGTGGCTATCTCGCCGGTCGGTTGGATCGCCAGTACATTCTTGTACGCCGCGATCGCGTCTGGCTTGTCGCCCATCATCCGGTTGGCATCGCCTAAGAAGAACCACAATTGCGCGTCAGGATGCTTCGGGTCCTGGTGCGTCACGATGGCAGCGAACGCGTCGCGCGCCGAGCGGTAATCCTTGAGCGTGTAGAATGCCACCGCCAGGTTGTACAGCGCAGTGGCCGAGTGCGTGATCTCGAACGCTTTCTCGAAAGCGTCGCGCGCTTGTACCCATTGGTTCATCGCGCCGTATGCCTCGCCTTGAAAGAACAGCGCGTCTGGATTTGCCGGATCTTTGGCGAGGATCTTGTTGAACTGGTCCAACGCCTTCTGCGGATTCTTGAGAGAGCCCAGCTGCAGGCGACCGTATTCGAAGAGGATGCGTGGGTCGTCCGGGGAGAGCGCAAGCGCCTGCTCGTATTCGGAGGCCGATTGCGCGAAGCGCTTTTGCTGCTGATCGTACTCGGCTTGCAGCACGTACGGCTCGGTCGCTTTGGGGTGGTCTTTCTCCGCCGCCGCGAACTCCTGGCGCGCCTGGTCGACCATGTTCTTGGAAAGATACATCTCGGCCAGGTCGTCCTCGGGCTCGACCGCGGTCGGGTTCATCGTGATGAGCTGCTGGAGCGCGGCGGCCGCGCCGGCGATATCGCTCTTGTCCGCGAGCGCCTCGGCTTTGGAGTGCAATGCGTCGACGTTCTTGGGATCGGTCTTGAGCACGATGTCGAACTGCGCGATCGCAAGATCGGGATTCGGGTTCTTGTCGGCAAGATACGACCGGCCGAGCACCAGGTGCTCGTGCGGATCGCTGGGGTCCATCGTCATGGCCTTGATGACACTGGCGCGACCGTCCGTGAAATCGCCCTTGTCGAGCTGCACCGTGCCGAGCGCGAGATAGCCGAACGCCTCGTTCGGATGCAGCGCCACCGAACGATTGGCGATCTTGAGCGCGTCGTCCGTGCGTCCGACCGAGAGATAGGCGTCGGTGAGGCTGGACAGCACAGCCTCGTTACCGGGGTCCGCCAGTTCGGCCTTCTCGAAGGCGGTGACCGCGTCGGCCATGTCGTTGAGCTCGCGGTTCGCGACGCCGATGAAGTACCACAGCTGCGCGTCGTTGGCGCCGAGGCGGGCTGCGTCCTCAAGCTGATCGCGGCCATCCCTCGGCTGGTTCTGAGCGATGAGCAGCACGCCGAGCTCCTCGTGCGCGTCCTTGTCGTTCGGGTTGTCCTTGATGGTCTGCTGCAGCGTCTTGATGCGGTCGACCGGATTCTCGGTCGGCGACGCCGAGGGCACGGGGCTTGAAGCCGGCGGCTTGCCCTTAGCGAAGGCGGATGGTGTCTGCGAAAACGCGGCGATGCTGCACGCGAGCAGACACAGGATGATGACGATACGGCGCAATGCGACTCCTATGATGTCAACGCTAGGCGTTGGCGCGACGTTCCTTGACCAGCTTGGTCAGTTCAGGAACGATTTGGAAAAGGTCGCCGACCACCCCAAGGTCGGAGAATTCGTAGATCGGCGCATTCGGATCTTTGTTGATGGCGACGATCGTGCCCGCCGACCGCATGCCGACCTTGTGCTGGATCGCGCCCGAGATCCCCACCGCGATGTACAGCGAAGGTGAGACCGTCTTCCCGGTCTGGCCGACTTGGTGCGAATGCGAGATCCACCCCGCGTCCACGGCCGCGCGCGATGCGCCGACCGCCCCGCCGAGCGCATCCGCAAGCGCCTCGATGATGTCAAAGTGTTCGGGACCGCCGAGTCCTCGGCCCCCCGAGACGACGATGCTCGCCTCTTCGACGCCCAGCTTGCCCGCCTCTTGCGAGACCTTCTCTTCGATTTTCGCTTTATAGGTTTTCCCAGCTGGGCTGGCGAGCTGCACGATCTCGCCCTTGCCAGATTCTTGCCTGGCGATGAAGCTGTTGGCGCGGCAGGTGATGACGCCGTATTCGGAATCCTTAAAGCCGATGGTCGAGATGACCGAGCCGCCGAACTTGGGCGACTGCACGCTCACCGCGCCGGACTTGACCGCGATATCGGTCGCGTCGGTGATGACGCCGGCGGACAAGCGCACGCCGATGCGGGCGGCGATGTCCTTGCCGAGATTGGTCAGCGGGAAGAGTGCGAGCGTCGGGCCCCGCTCGCGCAACAGCGCTTCAACCGCGTCGACGGCGGGATCGTTGAGGAAGCTATCGAGCTGATTGTCCTCGCCGACGTAGATCGCGTCGATGGGAGTCGCCTTGAGCTGCTCGGCCGCTTTACCGGCGCCCACGCCGAGGACGACTGCAGCCGACGGAACGCCGAGCTCTTTGGCGACGTCCGCGCCGCGCGTGCACATCTCGTGACCGATACGCCGGATGGCGCCATCTTCATGTTCGACGAATACGAGCACGGACTTCATCGGCGTCAGATGACCTTCTTGGCGATGAGGAAATCGAGGATCTGTTTGGCGCCCTCTTTGGGGTCGGTTGCGGTGACGATAGTGCCCTTTTGGCGCGCGCCGACCGGCGCAAAGGACTCCACCGCGGTCTTGGACCCCGCGTCGCCCAGCTTGCCCGGGTCGGCTCCGATGTCGGCGAGCGTCGGAGTTTTGATCTCCTTTTTCTTGGCCCCCATGATGCCTTTGAGCGTCGGATAGCGCGGCTCGTTGATCGCCTTGGTCACCGAGACGAGCGCCGGCAGCGGTGCGCGCACGCGCAGGTAGCCGCTTTCGGTCTCGCGCTGCGCTTCGATCGCCCCGTCCGCGATGGTCAGTTTCTTCACGTAGGTGAGGCATGGCACGCCGAGGTGCTCGGCGACGGCGGCCGGCACGACGCTGCACGCCGCGTCGGTGCTCTGCGTGCCCGAAAGCACGAGATCGAACCCGATGTTCTTGATGGCTAGCGCGAGGGCGTAGGCGGTGGCCATGGTGTCGCTGCCGCCGATCGCGTCGTCGGAAAGCATGACCGCGTTGTCGGCGCCCATGCCCAGCGCTTTGCGCACGACGTCGGTGCCGCTCGGCGGGGCCATGGTGAGGATCGTGACGGTCGTGTCGCCGCCTTGCGCTTCCTTTATCCTCAGCGCCTCTTCGATCGCGTACTCGTCGAATGGGTTGAGCACGTTCTCGATGGAACTGCGGTTCAAGCGCTTGGTCGCAGGATCAAACGTCTTTTCAGCGTTCGTATCGGGCACTTGTTTGACGGTGACGACGATCTTCAAGTCGAGGCGGCTCCAGAACGAAGGCGACCTCGCGGCCGCCCAATGGGGAATCGTTGCTTTTTCTCGTTCTTACTGTCCCGAACCCTGCCGCCGGACGGTATCTGCGTGGGTCGCGCAGAACGCGCGCTGCATGATCACGCACACGTTTCCAAAGCCGGCACCGAGCGTCGTCGGACTCGCCTGGGACGGTTCTTCGTTGTGGGCCGGCGACTGGGAATCGCGCACGCTCATGCGTTTGGGTGCGGATGCGGTCGCGGTCGAGACCTTTGCTGCGCCGGGGCGCATGGTCGGGCTGCTGTATCTCGACGGCGCGATCGCCGCGGTGGTCAGCGACCCGGACACGGACGATCGGACGATCCGCATCTTCTCGATCGCGCGGCGAGCGTGGGACGAGCGCGTGCTGCGCTGTCCGGGCGATACCGGCTCTCAACTCGCGTGGGACGGGCAGCATTTGTGGCTCGGCCAGCGTTACGAGCACCGAGTGCTGCAGCTGTCGGCGGACGGTCAGGTCGACCGGATCATCGATCTGCCGGGCGAAGTGGTCGGCCTGCACTGGATGGGCCCGACGCTGTGGTTGAATCTGCGTGTGCGAAAGGGGTTGTCCGACATCGGACGGCTCGATGCGGGCGCGGACGCGCCGGAGCTGGTCGAGCAGTATGACAAGGGATACGTCTCGCTCGCGTACGACGGCGGCGGGTTCTGGATGAGCGATCTACGCGGGACCACGATCGCAAGAGCGGTGCCGCCTGGGATCTAGCGCGCTGGGATGCCCGCGCTCGAGAGGGCGAGACTACATGTGCGGCAGTAGGCCGACTAGGAAGTTTCTGATCGCGGCGTTGAGCGCATCGGGCTGATCCAGCATCACGAAGTCCTTCGAGTTGGCGATCGTCTGGACCGTGACTGTCTTCGCCCCGTCGTACTGCGACGCGTAGTAGTTGCGGATCGTCGCCGTGAGCTGATCCGGCGTGAGCGCGCGCAGTTGATCGGTCATATATGGCGCCTGCGATGAGACCGGCGCGATGACCAGCACCGGCGCGGTGATCCTGCCCAAACCCGGCCGCAGATCGTCAAGCGACATCTCACTCGTCGCACCGGCGAGCGTGGCGCGGTCACTGCGCAGCGAGTGTTGCGCGACGTCGTCGGCCTGCGCGGGGTCGGTGACCATGGTCGCCGCCATCGAGCGCGTCTGATCGTCGTATATCCAGTCCGGCGCGGATTGTATTCCTTCCGCGAGGTCAGCGACGTTCTGGGCGCGCTGTTGCACGGTCTGGCCGGCGGCAAGTGGCGGGAAGTACGGCGTTTCATCCACGATGACCGCGCCGCCAAACATGTCGGGATGCTCTTCGACAAGGCGCAGCGCGAGATGGCCGCCGATGCTATGGCCGACGAGGATCGGCGCTTTGAGATTATCTTTGCGCACCAGCTGCGCGATTGCGGCGTCCGCTTGCGGGAGGTATGGCCCGGATGCCGGCTGCGTGCCGTCAAAACCCGCGAGGGTGGCGGCGTAGACGGTATGATCGGTGGCGAACGCCGATATCGTGCTTTGCCATTCCCACGAACCCATGGAGAGACCAGGGATGAGTATGAGCGCGGGGCTCGGGTCGACCAACGGCCCGTACTGGTCGAAGTGCACGTTGCCGATCACGAAACTCTTTTGGGGAAACGGCATGGCGCCAACCGGCGCAGCCTCAGCCCCGCTTGCCAGACCTAGACACGTGCACAGCACGCCGACCGTGACGATCGCCGTCGCAAGTCTGAACGCCCGGATGAAGTCACGTGGCTGAAGTTCTATCATCTTATGCCCGTTATACCCGAAATACGGTTGGCGCCCGTGCGCTTTGTGGCCTGTCGAACAGGGTCGACACGGCACGCCTTGAATGCAGGCCGCGATGAAGATCGCGGTCATCGGCGCAGGCATCAACGGCTTGTCATCCGCATGGGCGCTCGCGCGCGACGGGCACGACGTCACCGTGTACGAGCAAGGTCCGATCCCCAATCCGCTGGGATCATCGGTCGATCAAAACCGCCTCATCCGTTTTCCGTACGGCGCGAGCATCGGGTATACGCGCATGGTGTTCGCCGCCTACGAGGCCTGGGAGCTCTTGTGGGCGGATCTGGGCGAGACGCTGTACGCGCGCACCGGCACGCTGGCGATCGCGCGCGATGAAACCAGTTGGGCCGATCTGTCCGCCGCGACGCTGGCCCACATCGGTGTCGAGGTGCGCCGCCTGTCGCCGGCCGACATCGAGCGCGTCTTCCCGATGCTGCGCACGGACGGGATCCGTTACGCGCTGCATTTGGACTCCGGCGGCGAGCTCTTCGCCTCGCGCATCATCGAGTCGCTCGCGCGCCATTTGCGTTCGCGCGACGTCGAACTCTTCGAACGAACGCCGGTCGAGTCGGTGGACGTCGAGCGGGCCCGAGCGACCTTACGCGATGGGTCTACCATCGCATGCGACGCGCTCGTGATCGCTGCAGGACCGTGGGTGAGCCGGCTGTTGCCCTCGATGGCAGCGCGCGTCACGCCGTCGCGCCAGGTGGTCGCGTATGTCGAGCCGCCGGCGCAGTACGCGGAGCATTGGCGCCACGGACCGATGCTCATGGACCTGGACGGTGCGGGCTTCTACCTCGTCCCCCCGTACGGCGGCACCGATCTCAAGGTGGGCGATCACCGCTTCAGCCTCGTGGGCCAGCCCGACGCGGATCGCGAGCCGGCCCCGGCCGAAGCGCAAGCGGTGTTCGAGCAAGCGCGCCGCGCACTGCGCGATTTCGATCAATACCGTGTGAAGGGCATGCGCACGTGTTTCTACACCGTGCAGCCGCAAGAGCGTTTTCTGGTCGAACGGCTCGACCGGGCATGGCTGGTCAGCGCGTGTTCGGGCCACGGCTTCAAGTTCGGGGCGCTCAACGGTCTGGCAGTTGCGGACGGCATCGCGGGCCGGCGCACCGCTGACGAGATCGCTTCATATGCCGCCGGCGACGCGGTGGCTTCAGGGTAGCTCGGGATGAGCGCGTGGCAATGGCTCGAGCTTGCCGCCGGCTTCGCCGTCGTCGGTCTCATGCTCTACGACGTCTTCGCCTCCGTCGTGGTGCCTCGGATGGTTTCGCCGACGCTGCGCCTCTCCGTAGGAATGGTCAGGTTGACGTGGCGGCTGTGGAAATGGCATGCGCTGGGGATCAAAGATCCGGATAAGCGCGAGGATTCCTTGGGGCGCTACGCGCCCGCGACTCTCGTCGTCCTGCTCATCTTCTGGCTGGTCGGCTTGCTTTTGGGATACGGGCTCGTGTTCCACGCGCTGCGCGTCCACACGCAGCCGCCGCTGCATTCGTACGTCGACGCCGTCTATTTCGCGGGCACGTCGATGCTCACGATCGGCTATGGCGACATCGTCGCCACCGGCACGATGACCCGCTTGATCACGCTCGCCGCCGGCGCCACGGGACTGGCGCTGTTCGCGCTGATCATCTCGTTCATCTTCTCGATCTTCGGTTCGTTCCAGCGCCGCGAATTGTTCATCGTCATGATGGGCAGCCGAGCGGGCGCACCCGCCTCCGGCGTCACGTTGCTAGAGACGGCCGGGAAATACAGACTCTATGAGGACTTCGTGCAGAGCATGCGCGAGGCGGAGGAATGGGCGGCCTCCGTGCTCGAGTCGCATCTCGCATATCCCATGCTCACCTACTTCCGCTCGAGTCACGACGACGAGTCGTGGGTCGGCACGCTGGGGGCGATACTCGACGCTGCGACCTTGCTCATGACGATCACAGACAGCCCGTATCTCGGCCAGGCGAAGTTGTTGCACAATATCGGTGCGCACCTCGTGCGCGACCTGAGCCGGTATTACCATCTCGACCGCGAGGAGGTGGTCGGCATCGATCGGCGCGAGTTCGATCAGGCATGCGCTCAGCTGACTGCCGCCGGTTGGTCAATTCGCGATGACGATGAGGCTTGGAGGCGGTTCGCAGCGTTGCGGATGCAATACGCCGGCCCGCTCAACGCGATGGCGACCTATTGGGCCATTCCGCCGGCGCGCTGGATCGGCGACCGTTCCGAGATCAGCGCGCGCATCATGCACGCGGCGAAATAGGGCCTCGCTGCACCCCTCCTGAATGACCTTTTCGGGGCGACCCCTTCTCTAGCTTGGAGATTCCCACACGATGCGTTTTCAGATTTTCGCCGCCGCAAGCGCGCTCGCGTTCTCGGCTTTCGTCCTTTCTCGGCCGGCGGTCGCGCTTGCCGACATCACGTGGAGCATCGATCCCGGCCATTCGCTCGCCGAATTCTCGGTGGTGCATCTGGCGATCACGCACGTGCGCGGTTCGATCCTCATCCAGCAAGGCAGCATCGTCAGCGCGACGGCCGACGGTCAGCCATCGTCGATCAACGCGACGCTGGACGCCTCGAGCATCGACACCCGCAACCAGGATCGCGATAACGATTTGAAGTCGCCGAACTGGCTCGACGTCTCGAAATATCCGACCTTGACGTTCAAGAGCACGAACATCGTGCCGGGCGCGAACGGCACGTTCGCCGCCACGGGAGACCTGACACTGCATGGCGTGACCAAGCCGGTCACGCTGCAAGGCCATGTCGACGGCACGAGCACCGATGGCCGCGGGCATCCTCGCGTGGCATATTCGGCGAGCACGACGATCAAGCGTCAGGACTTCGGTTTGAATTGGGCCCAGCAAACGCCCGGTGGCACGTTCGTGGCGGGCGACAACGTGGACATCTCGCTCACGATCGAAGCCGTCACCAAGTGAGAGTCCGTGGCGCCTGGATGCTGTCAGCGGCGGCAGCCCTGGCGCTCGCGATCCCCGCGTTAGCGGCGACAAGCCCCAACGGCGCTGCGCCGCAGTCTGCGACGATGGCCCTCCCGTCGGCGGTGCCGAGCATTCCGCCGGCGATGACGGCTCGTTATGATGGAATCACGTCGCATCTGCGTCCCTCGGTCCTCGCCTGGACGAAGCAAGAGGCGCAGATATTCGCCGCACGGCCGACGTTCAGCTTACAAGATGTTGAGACCGCGATCCAGGCTCGGTTCGCCGGTCAAGGTGTCGCCCAAATGAATTTGTCCGGCGGCGACATCGAAGAGATCGCGTTCGTCGTGATGATGCAGGCGCTGCAAGATCAGGATAGCGATCTGCAAGCGCAAATGAACCAGATGAAGGCGCTCACCGCTGCGAAGTCACAGATACGGAATGAGATCGCATTGGCGAATCAACGCGTGGCGAGCGCCGTAGGCTCTTCACCGTCGCCGCCCGCGTCGAGCAACGCATCGACTACGAACCTCACGAACCGGCTTGACAGTTTGAACGCGCAAAGCGAAACGCAATCGCTTCAAGTGCAGACGATGACGCAACGGCGCTCGAAGCTGATCGACACGCTCTGGGATCTCCTGAAATCAATCCAGGGCACGAGCGACGCCGTCGTTCAGAATCTCAAGTAACGCACGAGTATCGAGGGTTTCGTCGCCGCCGGAGCCAACGGAATGGCGACCATCGTGGGATGATGGTGGAATCGGAAGACACAACGGACTTCCAATTGGAGCCGCAGGAGGGGAAACCGCCTGCGGGATGCGCTCAAAGTCGGTGGACTCTTCGCCGAGCCGAATCGGCATGACGACGCCGAGCCAAGCCCTTAGCGGGGAAGGTGTAGAGACTGGACGGGCGCGGCCTACGTCGTGATCGTCACGATATGGTCAAGGCACAGTCCGGACCACGAACGCGATGCGGTGGCGAAAGCCATGGTGGTGCGAAAATCCGTTGCCCGCAAGGGCGTCCGGGTTCGAGTCCCGGTCATCCCATTCTGGTCGTCTCGAGCAGAAAACCCACCAGCAAATCGCTTTCGCTGACCAAGAACCCGGACTGACCCGCGTGCCGGACGATCTCGTCCAGGATCACCAGACCCGAGGGAAAGATATCGGCACGCGACTCAGGCAAACCGTGAAGCCGCTTGCGCTGCTCGACCGGAAGCGACGCCGTCAGCCGTAACAGATCTTCGAGATCCGCTCGGCGGATGGTGCCGACGTGCACGTCTGACCCTGGGTCGTACGCGTGTAACATGCGCGCTGCCGTATCCGCGGTGCCGCCGACAAAGACCAGGGTTTGCGAGCTTCGCCCGGGCGTTGCGCCGAGCTCTATGCGAACCGCCGTACGACAGGCATTGAGCTCTTGCGCGCGCGGCGGATCGTGCTTGAAAAAACGCTCCGTCATGCGCACGGCGCCTAGCGGCAGCGAGCGCAGTGAGACTTCCTCGCCGGATCCGGCGCGCGACGCCAGCTCCGTGCTTCGACCGCCGATGTCGACGACCGTCACGGCGCCCTCCGGCGGACGCCCGAAGCGCTCGAGCGCCCACAGCGCGCCGTCGAACGACGCTTTCGCCTCTTCTTCTCCAGTCAGGATGCGAAGCTCGACGCCGGTGATGGAGCGCGTTTGCGCCGCGAATTCGTCCGCGTTCGATGCCTCTCGCAACGCTGCGGTGCCGATAGCCCAAAGTCGATCGGCCCGCTTGCCGAGCTGAGCGAACTCTTCAAAGGCGGCGAGCGTGCGCTTCATCGCCTCGGGCGAGAGCACGCCGGAGGAGCCCACGCCTTCGCCGAGACGCGTCGTGCGGATATCGTGATGTTCGATGGCGACCTCTGGGTCGTCGGTCGAATGAATTCGACCGCTCCATGAGCCGATGCGGGCGATCAGCAGCCGGCACGAGTTGCTCCCGGCCGAGATCACGGCGGCGCGCATCGGCCTAACGTTTCTTCTTCGGACGCGGCGGCTTTTTCGGCGATTCGCGATACTGGCGCCGGGCGCGCACTTCAAACGGCAAGAGGCGGTCGGCACGCGGTTCTTTAGCCTCGTGGGCGCGGCTGGCGATGGCGCCGTTCGGGTCCCAGTCCTCCGTCTGACGCAAGTACTCGATGATCTTGTCGTCGAGATCGCGGGCCTGGACCGACGCGCGCTCGGGCGCTGCGCTTTCCGGTTCCACATCTTTGGGTGATGCGTCGTGAGGCTCGAGGCGCAGGATGAGCCAACCGTCTCGTTCTGTGACGGCGAATGAGAACTGCGGCCGGCGGCGCTGCGCGAGCGCGCGGCGCACCTCTTTGTGGTTCGGATCGGACGCCGGCAGGCTGCCGATCCGTCCGTCTTCGAGGCGCACCGCGCAGCCGAAGCGGCCGCACGCGAGAACGGTGCCTTTCAATCGCGGGGGATCATTTGGGAGTCGGCGTCGCCACCTGGATGAAGACTTCGTGCGGCTTGGTGAGCCCGAGCTGCTCGTGGATCAACGGCACGAGATACTCGGGATCGCGTGAGAGGATCACATCCTTGCGCAGCTTGACCGATTCGGCGGTGAGCTGCCGGTTCTGGTCCTCGACGGCGTCGATCTGCTTGTGCAGCTGGTAGTTCTGCGCGCCGACACGCCAAGCCTGAATGGAGAACGACACGGCGACGAGCAGCACCGCTACCAGCGCGATCATGCGGCCTGCAGCCGACATGACGCGCAGCATCGTGCGCTCGCGTTTGATGCGCGCGCCGCGGCCGAGCGGCGGCGCCGCAAACTTCACGATCTTGTGGCCGAGGCTACCGCGCCGCACGGTCGTGCACCATCTCTTCGTGTGCGCCGATCTTGCGGTACTTCTCGTAGCGGCGGTCCGCCAGTTCGTCCGCGCTCAAACCCATGAGCTTGGCCAACGCACGTTTGTCGGCTTCCAGCACGGCGTCGATCGTCGCGCCGGCGTCGCGATGCGCGCCGCCCATCGGCTCGGGCACGATCTCGTCGACGATGCCGAACTCGAACAGATCCTCGGATGTGAGGCGCAAGCGCGACGCGGCCTCTTCGGCTTTGGTCGAGTCGCGCCACAAAATCGATGAGGCCGCTTCGGGCGAGGCGACCGAGTATACGGCGTGCTGCAGCATCGCGACGTGGTCGCCGACGCCGATCGCCAGCGCGCCGCCGCTGCCGCCCTCGCCGATGATGTTGACGACGATCGGCGTTCGCAGACCGGTCATCAGCTTGATGTTGGTGGCGATCGCCTCCGATTGGCCGCGCTCTTCCGCGCCGATGCCTGGATAGGCGCCGGGCGTGTCGATGAACGTGAGCAGCGGCTTCTTGAACTTCTCCGCCAGACGCATGATCCGAGCGGCCTTGCGGTAGCCCTCAGGGTGCGCCATGCCGAAATTGCGATAGAGGTTCTCTTTGGTGTCGCGGCCTTTCTGCTGGCCGAGGACGAATACGGGGATGCCGCCCAGCGATGCATAGCCGGCGACCAACGCCGGGTCGTCGCGGAACATGCGATCGCCGTGCAGTTCGACGAAGCCGTCGAGCTTGGCGATGTAGTCCAATGCGAGCGGGCGGCGCGGATGGCGCGCGAGGTGCACGCGCTGCCACGGCGTGAGGTTGCCGAAAATCTCCGCTTCGAGCGTGCGGGCTTTCTCCTCGAGCGCGCGGATCTCGCTGGAGAAGTCGACGCGCTGCGTCTCGTTGAGCTTCTTCAAACCTTCGATCTTGGCTTCGAGCTCGAGCAGCGGCTTTTCGAGCTCGACGATGACGTTCACGAGGCTTTCTCGGCGGGGGTGGTGAGGAAGCGCAAGGCGCTTGCGAGCGCCGCCTTCATGTCCGCGCGCCGCACGACCATGTCGACCTGACCGTGCTCGAGCAGGAACTCTGCCTCTTGGAATCCTTCGGGGAGCTTTCTGGCGGATGGTTTGGTCGATGACGCGCCTGCCGGCAAACCCGATCGCCGCGCCGCTCTCCGCGATGATGATGTCGCCTTGGAAACCGAACGACGCCGACACGCCGCCGGTCGTCGGGTCGGTGAGAATGGAGATCAGGGGCAGGCCAAGCGCGCCGAAGCGTTCGACCGCCGCGCTCGCCTTGGCGAGCTGCATGAGGCCGATCATGCCCTCTTCCATACGCGCGCCGCCCGAAGCGGTCACGATGACGCAGGGCAGGCGGCGGCGCGCGCACTCCTCGATCAGCAACGTCACTTTTTCGCCGACGACGCCGCCCATCGTGCCGCCGCGGAAGTGGAAATCCATCACGCCGAGACCGATCGGGATGCGTTCGACGGTGCAAAAGCCGACCAGCACCGCTTCGAGCAAGCCGGACTTCGCGCGATCGTTTTGCGTCTTCTGCGGATACGGAATGCGGTCCGACCATTGCAGCGGATCGCCGGTCACCAGGTTCGCGCCGATCTCGTCGAAATCGCCGTCGGCAAGCAATGCGATGCGATCGAGCGCGGACAGCCTGAAGTTATGCCCGCACTTCGGACACACGTGCAGCCGCGCGTCGAGATCCTTGATGAAAATGCGCTCGCCGCACGACGGACAGATCTCCCAGAGCTTGTCGTCAGCGGGCTGCGGCCGCGCGCCGCGCCGGCGCAACCAGTTCGGCGTCGAGGTCACGTGCGGCCCCCAAAATAGACCTTCGATAACTGCTTCAGGTAGTTGACGATCTCCCCACTGTTGAGTTTGCTCGTCCCTGCAGTTCGATCGGTGAAAACATATGGTATTTCCTTGACGCCGGAATACTTCCCTTTGAGTATGACTTCGAGCCCGATCTTGAAGCCGATGGGATCGAGCTTCACGCCGTCGATCACCGAACGTTTGAGGAAGAAAAATCCGGATGTGATATCTCGCACCGGCGTCAACGGACGAGCGAGCGCGATCGCGACGCGCGACGTTATCTTGCGCCGCCACGGCCAATTGGTGATGCCGCCGCCTGCGACGTAGCGGCTGCCGATCGCCAGCTCGCATTGCCCGCTTTGGATCGCTCCGATGAGCTTTGGCACGATCGCGGGATCGTGACTGAAGTCGGCGTCCATCACACCGATGATGGGCGACGTACACGTGGCCCAGCCGTCGATCACAGCGGACGACAGTCCAAGCTTGCCGGCGCGATGGACGCAGCGGACCGGGTACTTCCCGGCCACCGAGTCCACGAGCTTCCCCGTGCCGTCGGGCGAGCTGTCGTCTACGATGACGATCTCGGCGTTGATCCCGGCGTCCGTGAACTGTTGGGTGAGCGCAGCGATCAGCTTCTCGATGCCGAGCGCTTCATTATATGTAGGGACCACCACGGAGACATCATAGGGCGCGGTCATTCGAAGCGCGTTCTGGTCACGGAAAATGGGCACCTGGCGTCGAGATTCACCACCAGCCGGCACTCGCCGCTAGCGCCGCGAGCATCGCGGCGGCAGCGGTCTCCGTGCGCAAGATGGTGGGGCCAAGCGAGACGATGGCGCAGCCGGCGGCGCGCGCAGCCTCGACTTCAGCTGCGCTAAGCCCGCCTTCGGGTCCGACGGCGATCGCGATGTCGCGGGCTCCCGCGATGCCGCCCAGCGCTTGGGCGAACGAGCCGGGCGGAGCGTTCTCGTATGCCACGAGCGGCCTATGCATCGCCGCGAAACGATTCTAAGGCGTCGGCCCATTCCATCGGTTCGGCGATGATCGGCACGTGGAGGCGGCGGGCTTGCTGTGCTGCCGAGCGGGCGATGCGCCGCCAACGTTCGAGCTTGTGCCGGCTCGCATCCGCGTAGCTGCGCTCGCAGCGCACCGGCACGATGCGCCGTGCACCCAGCTCGACCGTCTTCTCGACGACGTCGTCGAACTTCGCGCCTTTCACGAGCGCCTGCAATACGCTCACGCTGACTGGCAGCTCGCCACGCGCTTCGGCACGGCGTTTTCCGATGCGGGCGCGGACGGAGCCGGCCGCGTCGTCGAGCAGCGTCGCATCCCATGCGCCGCCGCCGTGCACGATGACGAGCGCGTCGCCGCCGTGCATGCGCAAGACATTTCTCGCGTGATGCGCGTCGTCGACGTGCAGTTCTACGTCGAGGCCGGGCGCGCACCCCGTGTCGACGAAAAAGCGCGGCGTGCTCACGGTTTCACGTGCAGATAGGCGAACCACTCGCCGCGCCGACGCTCGGTGACGAATTCGAGTCCCGCGTGCGCGTACGCGGCCAGCGTCGCGAGCCGGCCGCGCGACGTGATCCCTGAGCTGACCAGTGCGCCACCGCGGACGAGCTTGGACGCGAAGCGCGCAGCCAGTGACTGCAGTACCTCGGCGGTGATGTTCGCGACGAGGATATCAGCTTTGGGAAACGTGAGCGGCGGCAAAGCCGCGCGCATCAATGCAGCGGCGCGCACCGAGTTTGCAGCGAAATTCGCGCGCGCGGTACGCAGCGCGATGGGATCGTCGTCAAACGCGTAGACCTGGGCGCCGCGCTTGGCGGCGGCCAATGCAAGGATGCCGGAGCCGCAACCCGCGTCAATCACGACGTCGCCTTCCTTCAGAGACCCCAACATCAGGCCTGCGGCAAGCTGCGTCGTCGCATGCCTGCCGGTGCCGAAGGCCATGCCAGGGTCGAGGCGCAGCGTATCAGCGCCGAGCGGCGGTTTGTAGTCGCGCTGCCACGACGGCACGACGTAGATGCCGTCGGCAAAGCGCATCGGCTGGAAATGCCGCTTCCATTCGTTCGCCCAATCACGTTCCTTTACGCTCGCTTGGCGCACGCCCACCGCGCCGATCAACCCCGCGCGACGGCGCGACGCGATCTCGTCGCGCAAGCGCTTTCGGACGAGCGTTAGATCTTTCGCGGGGCGCAGGTACACGCTCGCCGCGACGCGCTTGCTGCCCTCGAGTTGGTCCATTGCGACGGGTGCACCCGAAACCGCGCCAAGCAACGCGCACGCGCGCTCCGCGTCGATCGCCGCGACTTCAAGGGTGAGGCGCCGCCAGCCCGGCCGCTCCATCACTCGTTTCCGAGCGCTCGTCTGACCTTCTTGAAGAGATTGGGTTCGGGGATCTCCTCGCCGCCGGCTTTGGCATACGCTTCGAGCAGCTCGCGTTGCTTGCGGGTCAGGCGTTCGGGCACGACGACGTTGATGTCGACGATCAGATCGCCGCGGCCGCTGCCGCGCCAGCGCGGCAACCCGCGCCCCGGAATCCGAAAGCGCGTGGCACCCTGCGTGCCCGCGGGCAGATCGAGCGCGGCGGCGCCATCGAGCCCCTCGATCTCAAGCTTGGCACCGAGCGCGGCCTGGGTGAACGAGACATCGGTGACGCAGTGCAGGTCCGCGCCGTCGCGCTCGAACGTGTCGTCGGGCTCCATAGCCAGATAGACGTAGAGGTCTCCGCTGGGAGCGCCGCGTTCGCCGGCTTCGCCGAGGCCGGCAAAGCGCAGCCGCGTTCCTTCGTCGACGCCCGGCGGCACTTTCACGCTCAGCTTCTTCTTCAGCTCGCGACGGCCGCGGCCGTGACACGACCGGCATGGATCGGTGATGATACCGCCGCTGCCGTTGCAGCGCGGGCACGGTCCCGTGGTGACGAATTGGCCCAACACGGTGTTGCGCATGGAGCGCACGTGGCCGCTGCCATGGCACTGCGGACACGTCGCAGGCGCCGACTTATCGGCCGACCCGGTGCCTTCGCAGACGTCGCAGCGTCCGAGGTGCGAGAACGAGATCTCGCGCGTGACGCCGGTCAGCACCTCGGCGAGCTTGACGTTGAGGTCATAGCGCAGGTCTGCGCCGCGCTGCGGCTGTGCACGGCCGCGTCCGCCGCCTGCGCCAAAAAATGTTTCGAAGAGATCGCCGAACGGGAAGTCGCCGAAGTTGGGCGCCCCCGCGGCCCCGGCCGCATGCCCGAAACGGTCGTAATGCGCGCGGCGTTCGCCGTCCGAAAGCACCGCGTAGGCCTCGTTGATCTCTTTGAAGTGCGATTCAGCGGCGGCCTTGTCGGGCGTGGTGGAGACGTCCGGGTGATGCCGGCGCGCCAGGTTGCGGTAGGCCCGCTTGATCTCCGCCTCTGACGCCGAGCGCGAGACCCCCAATATCTCGTAATAGTCGCGTTTGGACGCCACGATCAGGCAGGCTCTTCGTTTTGGAAGAGCGCGTTGAGGCTTTCGGCGACGTGGCCGACCAGCGCGAGCAGGCGCGCGTAGTGCATGCGCCGCGGGCCGAGCACGCCCAGCGCTCCGGCGTTGCGGTCGCCTACCTTATATGGGATGGTCACCACGCTGCACTCGTTCATGTCGACGCTGCCGAGCTCGTGTCCGATGCTCACCGTCGCGCCCTGATGGGCCAACGACTCTTGCAGCCAGCGGTATAGCGTCTGCTGCTCTTCGAGCAGCTCCAAGATGGCGCGCAGCTTGCGGAAGTCGCGGAACTCTTGCTGGTCGAGCAAATTGTTCGCACCGCCGGCGTACAGCCGGCGTTCGAGGTCGACGTCGCCGTGCACCGCGAACATGCCGGCCAGCGAGCGCAGCAGGTCTTGCGGCAGGAGCGTGTCGTGCGCGAGTTCGGCGAGCACAGTCGCGGTGATGTCGCTCAGACGGCGCGCGGCGAGGTTGGCGTTGAAGTTGTTGCAGGCGCGCGTGAGCTGATCCGGGTCGACGTCGACCGCGACTTCGATCGTCGCCTGTGCGGCGATGCCGAGATTGGTGACCAGCACGACGTGGACGTGGCGCGCGTTCACCCAGATGAGCTGCAGATGGCGGAACGTCTGGCTGTCGAGCCGCGGCGCGATCGCGAACGCGATGCTGCGCGTGAGGTTCGAGAGCACGTGCGACGCATGGTCGACGACGCTGTCGAGCTGGGTGCGCGCGCGATGGATCTCGGTGTTGATCTGCTCGCGCTCTTCCGCGCTGAGCACTTCGGGCTGGATCAGCCGATCGACGTAGTACCGGTAGCCCATGTCCGAAGGCACGCGCCCAGCGGAGGTGTGCGGCTGGTCGAGATAGCCTTCATCTTCGAGCGCGGCCATCTCAGCCCGCACGGTTGCGGGGCTCACGCCCAGATTGTACTTCTGCGTGAGCGTGGCTGAGCCGACCGGCTCGCCCGTCGCGATATATTCGTACACGACGGTGCCCAGGATCGACGTCTTGCGGCGATCCAGCTCAGGCTGTTCGGGCGGGGCCGGGTTCTTGTCGTCTTCTTTTGGCATCTTCATTAGCAGTCGGCACAGGAGAGTGCTAATCCGATGTACGGCGTCCGGGGAGGGCGTCCCTCTAGTGGGACGGGTCTCATGGCCGGCTCATATCCTTCTCATGCCGTTTTCGGGCAGCGTCACGTGCACTTGCGCGACAATGTATCTATGAAACCGGTCGCCGCGGTCGCCGCTGTGCTTGCGCTGGCCCTTCTCCCAGGCTTGCGCGCTGCGCGCGCCGATGCGGCGACCGATTCATCCGCGACAATCGACGTCAACGGCGTTGCGCGCACCTACCTCATCCATATCCCATCATCATACAACCGGGCGCATCCGACGTCGCTGGTCTTGGTCTTCCATGGCGGCGGCGGAGCGGCGGCGGGCATGGAGCGCATCTCGGGCATGAACGAGGTGTCGGATCGCCATGGTTTCATCGCCGTGTATCCGCAGGGCATCGATCGACAGTGGAAAGACGGGCGCGACGTTCCCGAGCGCGGCTCGAGCGGCGCATCGCTCACCGGAATGGACGACGTGACGTTCATCGCCGCATTGATCTCCTCGCTTGAAGCTCGATATCGGATCGATCCGAAACGCGTGTATGCGACCGGCATTTCCAACGGCGCGATCTTCTCACTGCGGCTGGCCTGCGATCTGGGCAGCCAGATCGCGGCGATCGCACCGGTAGCCGGCTCGATCCCGGTGGGGTTCCCTGATTCATGCAAGGCGCAACCGGTCTCGGTGTTGATGATCAACGGCACCGACGACCGGCTCGTGCCGTTCGCGGGCGGCAAAGTCGGCGGGCCGTTCGTAGGACAAGGCTACGTCGTTCCCATCGCCGATACGGTGGCGACCTGGGTGAAGACCGACGGCTGTTCGCCCTCACCTCATTCGTTTGCGTTGCCCGATACCGACCCCGATGACGGTACCACGACGGCGGTGCAGACGTTCGGGGCGTGCCGCAATGGCACGGCGGTCGAGCTCTACGCGATCAGCGGCGGCGGCCATACATGGCCGGACGGACCGCAGTACTTGCCGCAGTTCATCGTCGGCAAGGTCAGCTACGACTTCAACGCGAGTGAGACGATCTGGCAGTTCTTCGCAGCGCATCCGGCGAGGTGAGCCGCAGGAGCGGTCGGCGCCTCTTGGAAGCTCCCGCACGTGAAAGCCCCGCGGATATCACCCGGGTTCATCTCCGCTGCGTCGGACAACGACCCTACCACCGTTGCGACGCTTGCGGTCGTCGGCGCCACGACGGGCTACGCGCTGACTTGGCTCGTCGTCTTGTTGCTGCCCATGCTCGCAGTCGTCCAGATGATCGCGGGATCCATCGGCGCGGTGACGCGGACCAGTTTGCAGGGCGCGATCCGCAGCCGCTATGGCGTCTTCTGGGCGTGCGTCGCGCTCGTCTCCGTCGTCGCCGTCAACATCTTCACGCTGACGGCCGACGTCGAGGCCGGCGCTGTCGCGCTGACGCTGCTGACCGGTATCGCATATCAGTATTTCGTGTTGCCGTTCGTCGCCCTCGTCGGCTGGTTGCTCATCTCGCAGCGCTATTCGCGGGTCGAACGCATCCTGTCGCTATTGCCGTTCATCTTCTTGGCGTATGGCGCGAGCGCGATCGCGGCCAAGGCGGATTGGGGGCTCGTCGCGCGAGCGATCGTGCTGCCGCAGTTCCACCTCAATGCGTTGTTCATCGGCGGCGCGCTTGCGCTGCTGGGCACGACGTTGACCGGATACGTGTATATCTGGGAGTCGGTCGAAGTCGCGGAGCGGGCGCCGGCGCTTTCGCAGCTTCGATCCGTCAGAATCGACGCGACGCTCGGCATGGTGTTCGCGACGTTGATGTTCTTATTCATATTGGTCGCGACAGGCGCGACGCTCGGGCGAGAGCATTCGCTCGTGCAGACCGCGGCAGATGCCGCGCTGGCGCTCAAGCCGCTTGCCGGTCCGTGGGCGTCCGCGCTGTTCGGCATCGGCGTGCTGGGATCAGCGCTGCTCGCCGTGCCCGTCATCGCCGGCACGACCGGCTACGTCGTGGCGCACACATTCGGCTGGCGCGGCGGCTTGAACGCGCCCTTTCGCGATGCACGGGCTTTCTACGCCGCGATCGTGGCAGCGCTCGCGATCGCTGCTGTCTTTTCTTTCGCGGGAGTTTCGCCGATCGCGTTGCTCTACGGCGCGTCGATCGCGGGCGGTCTCGCGACGCCGATCACACTGTATTTCGCCGTCAGGCTGGCGCGTGACGAGGTGACGATGGGCGGCCATCGCATCGGTCCGTTGCTTGCCGGAGCTGGTTGGGTGGTTGCCGCGCTCATGTCCGCCGCTGCGATTCTGTATCTCGGGGTCTATGCCGGGGTTTGGGGCACGGCGTCACATCTTTAGGTTTTCTTAACGCTTTGTCCCGTATCGCAATACCTTCCCTTGTCCGCTGATGCGAACAGGTGTACGCTGTTTGAAACCCGGTTATTTCGTGGGACGTTTAGATATATAAGGAGGTTCTGCGAAGTGAGTAAGTACCAGTGCGGGCGATGCCCCTTCGGCAGCGATGATCTCGAAGCGTTCGGCGCCCATATCTGTGTCGGGGCAAACCCGATGCTCGCCGCTTTCGGCGGGATGATCTCCACACCCGAATTCACGATCGATCTCACGATGGCCGTCCAAGAGCAGATCGAGCAGCGCAGGGTGCAGACGGCGGTCGACGACATCGAAAGCGCGCTCCGGCGCGGAGAACTATGAGCCTGCGGTTTTCAGATAGAGGCTGAGATCGGGAGGCTTGTACGTGAAGCCCGCATCGCGCAGTTCTTGGATGCGCAGCAATACCTGAGGTCGTTCCGCGAAGAAAATGTTGAAAAACGGCCAGAAGCCGCCGTAATGGCGCACCTGGGCCAAATAGTCAGTAAGGTCGACGAAATCCATGAGGCGGCGGCCGGCCGCGAAGATCAGCAGACCGCGAAAACCGCTCGGCGCGAGGAACGCGCCATAGCGATCGCGCGAGAAAACGCGGATCCGCTTCAACGGGTTGGAGAGAAACCTGATTGAGTTGACGTAGGTGAGCAGCATCTCGTTCCAGATCGCGGTGTGGTTCAAACGGATAGCGCCAAGCTCATGGCCGATCGTGAATGCCACGACGTCGAGCGTCTGCCGGTAATCGCTGCCGAAGAGGTTCTGATGGAGTATGATGTAGGTCTCATGCCATGAGGAGTAGGTCTGCGAGTACGGTTTGATCGTGTCGGCGGTGAGGAATAGCTCGGGAACCTGGGTCATCCCAAGCCGAGCGCAGTGCGCCTCGAGAATCGCATAGACTTCCGGGAATTGGGTCCTGGAAAGCCGGACCGAGTTGCCGCGTATGTACGACTCGCGCCGATTGCGGTTCACGGTGAGCATCGGAATCCCGATGAGCGCCGTGATCGCCAGCAAGCGGGCAATGCCCAGTTCCTTGTCGAGCAACGGATGATGTTTCAGCCAGGTCAAAGGAGGGTTGAACACGACGAGCGCTATCGCCGCCGCCATGAGCGCAAAGTTGAGGATGACTGACGTGATGAAGAGACGCCGCTCGTGCGGATGCCGCAGGTCCTGCTCGTTCAAGACTGATTCGGAGTCGTCGGGTTCTGCGGCTCGAGCTCGGCGCGAAGACCCTCGCCCAGCTTCTTGCGCGCCTTCTCGCCGGTCTTCAGATCCGCCGGCTCCCACGGCTCCCATTCTTCCCATCCAAGCGCTTGCGCGGTGAGCCGGAACCCGAAGCCGAAGACGAACGCGATAGCGGTCGAAATTATGACCGATAGTCCGATCGCTTCTCTGCAGACGAGATAAAGCGCGGCCGTCATGACGGCGGTCAGCACGAAGAACTCACCGCGGACCAGCTGCTTGGGCACGACGCCGCAGGCGATGTCGATGATCCAGCGTCCGCCGGTGGTTGCGATCGCGCCGATGAGGACCGCGGCGACGTACCCCAAGTGCGTTTCGACCGCAACTTGTGCGCCGACGATCGCGTACCACGGCAGCGAGAACGCCGTCATGAATTGGAATAATCCGTCCTTGAAGCGCTGCTCGCTGCGGTACTCGATCAGCAGCGCGAGCCCGGCAGCCGCGAAGCAACCGATGAGGTACCACGGGTTGACGAGCGGTGATGGGACCTTGTTGCACAGCACATCGCGGATGATGCCGCCGCCGATGCCGCCGACATACGCCAGCAAGATCACGCCGATCAACGTGAAGTGCTTATAATGATCGGGCCGGCGCGCCAGAAGCGCGCCGTTGAACGCGTTCGTGGTCGCGGCGATCAGATCGATGTAGCCGATCGTGCCGAGGGTTAAGAAGCCGAACTGCGAGAGGATAAGCGGGGTCATGCGCTGCCTTTCATGCCGGAGCGGCGGCCGGAGCCGTCCGACCGAAGTAGATGCGGAAGATGACGGTCACGATGAATTGCACGAGGAAGTACGTCAGCACGGTAGGACCGACGAGCGTATCCGGGAAGCTCGCGGTCGCGATGACCGCGCATGTACCGATATTCCGCAATGCCGTGGCGATGCTCAGCGTGCGCCGGTTTGCGTCCGAGGTCCGCCGAGGATCCAGCCGGTCGGCCATCGAGAGAAGCACGATGGCGAGCGCTGCCAACAAGGCGTGCGAACCGTAGACGGACGTGATCGCTTTGATGAGCGCAGGGCCGAGGATCACGAGCAGCGCGAGGACGGCGAGAACGAACAAAAGCGTGAGCGGACGTGTTAGCTTCTCGCGCGAGCGCTGGTGCGCGGTCCGCGATCGCCAGCCCGATCAGCAACGGAACGAGTTGGAAAACGCACGAGCGTCAGCTGCCAGCTTGCAGGCCCGGCACGTGCGCCGTCCGCATCCGCCGGGAGAACGAGCGCTGCCGTCAGCGGAATCGTCACGATCGACAGCGCCGGCAGGATAAACGCGAGGACCGCAGCGAATCCGAGACTTCCGCCGGGTTTGACGGCCCGGCAGCTTCGTACCAAGAACGGAACCCCGGGGGCAATCGCCATCAGCAAGAAGCCGACTGCGATGGGTCCCTCCACGTGGAAGAGCCGAACCATGCAGTAGCCGAACAGCGGCACGAGGATGAAGTTCGCGAGAAGAGCGCGAGCGAGGAGGCCGAAATCTTGAGCGCCGCCATGAGATGCTCGCGGTTGATCTCCATCCCCGCTCCCAGCATCAGCGAGACCAGCATGACGACCGACACGATCTTCTGCGGGCTCATCGTGAGATCTCCTTAGTCAGCCGATCGATGCGTACCCTGCCCCGACGCGCGAAAGCATCGCGGGATATGCACCCCCGTCCGACGCGGGCCCTTTGTTTTTTTGCGAATTTGTGGTAGCAAGTAGCAAACTCAAGGCGAGTGGGTACCCACTCGCCCTGCGATTCGCTTGGTCACGCCGTCGCCGCGCGAACGACTACGGATTCATGTAGATGTGGGTGTTCTTCGGCGGCAGTTGCGGATTTCTCCACTTCGTGCCGTCCGCAAACTGGATGTGCAGCGGTACGCACCGCGGCAATCCGGTGCCGAGCGGGAACGTGCTCGAGGGAATGCCGTACTTGTGCTTGATCTCGGCGTTGGGCGAGAACGTTCCAACATCTCTGGCCTCCG
Organism: Vulcanimicrobiota bacterium; assembly: GCA_963772515.1. Taxonomy (GTDB): domain Bacteria; phylum Vulcanimicrobiota; class Vulcanimicrobiia; order Eremiobacterales; family Eremiobacteraceae; genus JAFAHD01. The sequence continues at coordinate 220,074 of CAVYXC010000004.1, read as the reverse complement.
CCTTGAGGATACCGTTTGCGACGAGCCCGAACTCGACTTCCTTCATCACCTTCGGGGAGATGTTCATCCAGTCGACCGCCATCTGCGGGTTGGTGCTGGTGTAGGCGGGTTGATAATAGCTCGCGCCCCAGGGGTCTCCCCAACGCCCTCCCCCGTAGAAACCGGGGGCGTAGCCGACGTAGCCGCCGCCGCTCTGCGACACGTTTAGCGCAGCGCTGCAGGCGCTGACGCGGATGAGCGATGACGCCGGCGGCGCGGCTGGCGCCGCAGCGGGCATGGCGGAGGGTGCAGTTGCCGGCGCCGCAGCTCCTGGAACCGCGGCCAAACAGAGCAATGACGCCGTGACGAATGAGAACGCTAAGACTCGCGAGATATGCATGCAAGATCTCCTAATCGAAGTGGAAACAGAATCGCTGTGACGTTTGGTCTTGTCGCCGCTCGCTTAGAAGTCCTGTGTCTTCAGTGCAGAAAAGCCGCGACGTCTTCGAGCGAATGTACGCGCTGCGCCGGCGGAAGAGATGACAAGATACGCCGGCCGTACGCCATCGTCTCGAGCCTGCCGTCGAGCACGCACATCAGACCTTTGTCCGAGCGGCTGCGGATGAGCCGGCCGAGCCCTTGCTTGAGCCGCGTGATCGCTGCCGGAACCATGAGCGCTTCGAAACGCGCCCGACGCCGTGGGCTTCCAGCATCTGCGAACGTGCGGCGATTATCGGATCGTCGGGCGGCGGGAACGGGATGCGGTCGATGATGACGCACGACAGCGCTTTGCCGATCACGTCGACGCCTTCCCAAAATGATGCGGTCGCGAACAGCACCGGGTGCTCCTCGTTGCGGAACCAGTCGAGGATCTGGGACTTGGGCGACTCGCCTTGCACGCGATAGGGAAACGGCAGGCTTGGCGTAAGCGCGGCCGCCACTTCGCGCATCACCGCGTATGATGTGAACAGCACGAATGCGCGTCCCTGCGTCGCGGTCAGCACGCCGTCGATGATCTCGACCGCGCGACGCGCGAAGCGCGGATCCTTCGGATTGAGCCGTTCGGGCGGCAGATACAGCATTGCTTGGCGTTCGAAGTCGAACGGTGACTCCAGCACGAGCTCGTCAACCGGCGTGTTCTCAAGCCCGACCTGACGGCGAAGGTAGTCGAATGAGCCGCCGGTAGCGATGGTCGCCGACGTCATGACGACGCAGCGCGTGTTGTCGTACAATCGTTCGCGCAGCGTCGGCGCGATGGTGACGGGCGCGCAGATCGCCGCGTATGAATCGCGGCGCTCGCTCTCGCGCTCGACCCAACAGATGTAGCCGTCGAGATTGAGGCGCAGCCGCTCGATTGTCTGCGCCGTCGCGGCGACCGAGCTTGCGAGCAGGTCGCGCCGGCGCTCGAGCGCCGCCTCGCCGAGCTGCTGGAAGCGCGCAGCGCGCGACCAGTTGTCGGCGATCCAGTTCTCGACGCGATACAGTGCGCGCTGGAGCGGGTCCATCAGCTCGATCGCGCGGCCGTTCTTCTCGAGCGGATAGCGTCCGGGCGGTCCGTCGGCGAGCGCAGCGCCGAATTCGTCCGCCGCGTCGGACAGCTCGGCGCGCAACGAATCCTTGAAGATATACGCACGATCGATCTTGCCGAGCAGGCGCCCGACGATAGCGCGCGAGAGCGACGAGGAGAACGCCGCGGTGGCCCACTCCTCGATCTGGTGCGCTTCGTCGAGCACGGCGTAGTCGTAGGGCGGGATCAGCCCCCCGCCGCTGGCCAGGTCGATGAAGAACAGCGCATGATTGACGACGACGATGTCGGCGTGGCGCGCGGCTTCGCGGGCGCGCATGTGGTGGCAGCGTTCGGGCCCGAAGAACGAGCACGCTTCCATGATGCAGTCATCCGCGTCGGTGTCGACTTCGCGCCACAACGCATCCGGCGGGATGAAGTCAAGTTCGGCGCGGTCGCCCGTATCGGTGCGGCCGGCCCAGCGGAAAAGTTTGCGCTCGTGATCGCTGTGCGCGAGCACGAGGCGTTTGCGCAGCGTCTCGAGCTTGTCGCGGCACAGGTAGTTGTGCCGTCCTTTGAGCACGACGACGCGCGCTTGGCTGTCGAGCGCGTCGAGGATCAGCGGGATATCTTTCGTGAGCAGCTGCTCTTGAAGGGCGAGCGTCGCCGTGCTGATCACGACGCGCTGGCCCGAGAGGAGCGCGGGCACCAGATAGCCGAGCGATTTGCCCGTGCCCGTGCCCGCTTCGACCATCACGTGGACGTGCTCGAGGAGACCTCGGTTCACGAGCTTGGCCATGCCGATCTGCGCCGGCCGCCATTCGTAGCCGGATAATGATTTGGCGACAAGGCCTTGCGGGCCGAGCACATCTTCGATGGTCAGCATGCGAACAAGCGTTCGCTTCGGGAGATGCGGCCGCTCCCCTTGGTGGCGAGGCGTGGGGAGTTAGATGTTCTCCCAGTCCTTGCGCTGCGCGCGCTTGCGCTCGAGCTTTTGCTTGCGCTCCGCCAGCGTCTCGCTGATGCGCGCCTGGCTGTTGACGGGCAACGTCGGCCGCGCCACGCGCAGGCGCTGGGTCTTGAGCTTCTCCTTGATCTCTGCGACGCGCTTGCGCACGCTTTTTTTCTTGGCCGGCTTCTTGCGTTTCTTGGAGCGTGACATCGAGGCTGCGTTATCGGCCGAAGGCGCGCACGCCTGCCCATCAGAATAGCGCGTTGATGAAGATGCGCACGGCGTCCGCTCCGGCAACGCCGCAAGTCGGCGCGCTCCCCAAGACGATGCGCGCGCTCGTCAAAGAGCAGGCCGGCCCCGGTATGTCGCTGCGCGAGGTGCCTGTGCCCGCGTTCGGCCCGACCGACGTGCTGATCCGCGTGCGCAAAGCCGGCATCTGCGGCACCGATGGCCACATCTGGGAGTGGGATAAGTGGGCGCAGAGCCGCATCGTGCCGCCGCTTATCGTCGGACATGAGTTCATGGGTGTCGTCGCGGCAGTCGGCAGCGCGGTGCGCGGCGTCAGTGTCGGCGAACGCGTGTCGGCCGAGGGTCACGTCGTGGACGGCACATGTCTGCTGTGCCGCACCGGTCAAGCGAATCTGTGCGAGCGCGTGCAGGTCATCGGGGTCGATCGCGACGGCTGCTTCGCCGATTACATCGCGATGCCCGAAGGAAACGTGTGGCGTCTGGATCCGTCGGTGCCCGATGATTGGGCGGCGGTCTTCGATCCGCTCGGCAATGCGGTGCATACCGTCATGACGGCGGATGTGAGCACCAAGAGCGTCGTGATCACGGGCGTCGGCTCGATCGGACTGATGGCGATCCCGGTTGCGCGCGCGGCCGGCGCGGCCAAGGTGATCGCGATCGACGTCAATCCGAGGAAGCTGGAGCTGGCCCATAGCCTAGGCGCGGATGAGGTGTTCGACTCGCGCACGCCGGGCGTGCGTGAACACGTGCTGGCGTTGACCAACGGCGACGGCGCCGATGTGCTGCTGGAGATGAGCGGCAATGGCGCGGCGCTCGATCTGGGCTTGAGCATGGTGCGCAACGGCGGCCGGGCGGCGTTGCTTGGCCTGCCGTCGGACACGGTGAACATCAAGCTGGCCGAGCACATCATCTTCAAAGGCTTGACCGTGTTCGGCATTTTCGGGCGCAAGATGTTCGAGACGTGGTATCAGATGCAGGCGCTGGTCAAGAGCAAGCGGATCGATCTGGCACCGATCATCACAAACGTGCTGCCGCTCGAGCGCTTCGAGGAATGCTTCGCGATGCTCAAGGCGGGCAGCGCGGTCAAGATCGTCATGGACTTGGTCGGGGACGAGTCGCAGTGAATCAGGTCTTCAACCGCAAGCTCAAGACCGATCTTGACGTCTTGCGTGAAGCGGGCACGTTCAAGCATCTGCGCCACATCACGACGCCGATGGGCGCGACCGTGCACATGGCCGAGGCCGGCGACGCGATCGTGCTGTCGAGCAACAACTATCTGGGCTTGGCCGACAACCCGCGCGTCGTCGAAGCCGGCATCGAAGGGCTGCGCCACTACGGCGCCGGCACCGCGAGCGTGCGCTTCATCTGCGGCACCTTGGACATCCATAAACGCCTCGAGGAGCGCATCGCGCGTTTCTTTGGGACTGAGAATTCGCTCACGTACGTCTCGTGCTGGGCGGCCAACACCGGCTTGATCCCGACGATCGCGGTCGAGGGGACGGCGATCGTGTCGGACGAGCTCAACCACGCATCCATCATCGACGGTTGCCGCATGGCGACGCAAGCACAGCGGCTGCGCTACAAACACGCCGACATGGCCGATCTGGAAGCTAAGCTCGCGAATCTGCCGCCCGATGTGATCAAGTTCATCATCAGCGACGGCGTCTTCTCGATGGAGGGCGATCTCGCCAAGCTGCCCGAGATCGTCGCGCTCGCCAAGCGCTACAACGCGGTGACGATCGTGGACGACAGCCACGGCACCGGCGTCATGGGCCGGACCGGCCGCGGCACGATCGAACACTTCGGATTGACCGGTCAGATCGACATCATCACCGGCACGCTGGGCAAGGCGCTCGGCGGCGCCGCGGGCGGCTTCGTCGCCGGATCGAATGAGTTGGTCGAAACGCTGATACAAAAATCCCGGCCGCAGCTGTTCTCCAACGCGTTGCCGGCGACGGTCGCGTGCAGTGCGCTTGCGGCGATCGAGGAGCTCGACGCCCATCCCGACCTCATCGGCAAGCTGCGCGATAACATCAGCTATTTCCGCGCCGGCCTGGCGCGCCTGGGCTACAAGCCGCTCGAGGGCGATAGCGCGATCATCCCGATCATCGTCGGCGAGACGGCGTTCGCGATCAAGATGAGCGATCAGCTGCTCAAAGAGGGTATCTTTGTCACGGGATTCGGCTTCCCGGTCGTGCCCGAGGGAACCGCGCGTATCCGGGTGCAGATGAGCGCCGCACTCGAGCGGGAACATCTCGATCGCGCGCTGGCGGCATTCGGGCGCGTCGGACGCGAGTTGAGCGTGACCAAGTAGCGGTCGAATACATTCGACCGCTCCATTCATTCTTGGAGTAGGCGTCCGAACGCATCGAAGCACGTGTCCTGGTTCAGCCACAGCTGCGGCGGCGCGACGACCAGCGGGGTGCGCTGGATGTCGTTCTCATAACCGAGTTCGGCGATCGGCGGCGGCAGCGGGTCGGGATCGAAGCCCGCGGCGCTGCGGAACGTCAGCTCGGCGAACGCCGCTTCGGCCCAGCCGAACGACCTGCGCGTGAACCGGTCTGGGTCGTCCGGATCAAAGCTCTCATGGAACAGGGCCTCACCCCGCGTGGTCGCCGTCACCACGCGGATTGACGACATCGTTTCCGCCGCGGAATCGCTGGTCAGTCCGCGCGCGATCAAGCCCAAAGGCCAGATCCAGCCCGTCGGCGTGTGGGGGCTGCCCAGTCCAGACGCATATTTGCCCGTATAATAGTACGGATTCGCGCTGGAAAGAGCGAGGCGACGCGTGTTGGCGTAGATCGGGCTGCCGGGCGACGCGTAGCCGTAATACGTCGCACCGATCAGATTTGGCACGTTGGCGTCATCCATAAGAAGCCGATCGCCAAGCCCGTCCACCTCATACGCGTAGACCCAGCCGAAATCCATGTCGTAGACCGTGCCGTAGCGTTGGATGCCGTTATCGACCTCGTCTGCGAGCCTCGACGCCTGCGTCGCCAGCTTCGCATCGCCGTAGCCCGAGAGCGCCATGTCCGTCAACTCGCGCAGCGCTACGACGCAGAACATGTTCTGCGGCACGTTATAGGAATATCTGACGGGATCGTCCGACGGCCGGAATGCGGACCAGATCATGCCCGTGTAAGCGAAGTCCGATCCTCGACCGCTCATCAAGAAGCGCGACCGGTAATGCGAGCAGGTGGCGTGGTGCTGCTCGCACGCAAGCGTGCTGACGGTGTGCTGCCACGCCCAATGCAGGCGCGGCGTGAACAGCGCGCGATCGCCGGTGCGCCGCCAATACATGTATGCGAGCGTGATCGGATAGGCGAGCGAGTCGACCTCCCACTTCTCCTCCCACACCTTATAGCCGGCGGTGAACGCGTTGGCATACGGGTCGGTGAGCACGTTCTTGGCGTTGCGTTCGATGACCGCGCGCACCACCGTTGCGGCGCGCGGGTACTGGGCGACGAAACGGACGTACGGTTTGGTCTGGGCGGATGAATCGCGCAGCCACATGGCCGGGATGTCGCCGGTCTGGACATACTCGGTGCCGTCGTCTTCTGAGAAGAAGTCGCCGCTCAACGTTTGGAAGAGTTGTGAGGTCGGAATCTCCAGCGTGTCGGGGTTGATCGCGGACGACGGGATTACGATGAATTGGAGCGTGGGGCCGTTCGCCGCGAGGGAGCGCATCGGCGTTGCAAGCACCGCGAGCGAGATCGCAAGCGCATACGCCCGGCGGTGTAACAACGTCACGTCCCGCTCGTTCGCACTCGCTCATCGCGATTCCGCCGGAGGTCAATCCCCGCCGTCGACTCGAAGGCATGCGCGATGGTCAGCCGCCTCCTTCCGATCCTCGGCATCACATTCGTCGACATCCTCGGTTTCTCGATCCTGCTCCCGATCTTGCCCTATTTCGTCAAGCATTTCGGCGCCTCGGATCTGACCGTCGGGCTGCTGTTCTCGACTTTCGCCGCGTGCCAGTTCGTCGCCGGACCCGTCTGGGGCAACGTCAGCGACCGCATCGGGCGCAAGAAGGTGCTCATCATCAGCCAGATCGGCGCGACGATCGGTTGGACGATGCTGGCTTTCGCGAACACGCTCGGACTGGTGTTCATCGCGCGCATCGTCGAAGGCATCTCGGGCGGCAACATCAGCGTCACCCAAGCGTACGTCGCGGATCTGGTCGAGCCCAAGGACCGGGCGCGTGCGTTCGGCTACGTCGGAGCCGCGTTTTCCGCCGGCATCGTGTTCGGGCCCGCGCTCGGCGGTTTCTTGCTGGGGCGCTACGGCTTTTCGGCGCCGTTCCTGACGGCCGCCGCGATCCAACTGCTCACGTTGTTGCTGACCATCTTCATGCTGCCCGAATCGACGAGCAGCACCGAACGCGAGCACGTCGCCACCTTCCGCGACATCTGGATCTCGCTCACCGATCGCGTGCTGGCGCCGATCTTAGTGCAGATCTGGGCCTTCTCGCTGGCGCTGTATGCGTGGTTCGGCGTTTTCACGTTGCTGCTCAAAGAAGCGCTCGGTTTTTCGGGGTCGGACAGCAGCTATTTCTTCGCCGGCTTCGGACTGATCAGCGTCGTCTTGCAACTCACTGCGGTGGGAGGCACAAATGCGCGCTTTGGTGCGCGCCGGACCGCCAACATCGGTATCCTGGCGCTCCTCGTAGGCTTCTTGCTCGTGCCGTTCATCCACAACGTGCCGACCCTGCTGCCGACGATGCTGCTCTTCGCCTTCGGCATGTCGATCACGCGCCCGAGTTTGACCGCACTGCTGACCGATCGCACCCCCGAAAATCAGCGCGGCACGATCTTGGGCGTGAGCTCGGCGCTCGACAATCTTTCGGGCGTGCTCATGCCGCCTGTCTCCACCGGCGTGCTCGGGGCGTTCGGACCCGCCTGGGCAGGAGCGCCATCCGCTTTCTGGGCAGCGGTCGCGTTGGTGCTCGGGCTGCGCCTGCAGCGCAAGGAACAGCGTGAAAGCGACGCGTCGCGCAGCGGCGTCGCGCCCGGCTCGGCCGCCGCGGTCGAATAAATTCGACCGCTCCATAGCCCGAGCTCGGTCGAATAAATTCGACCGCTACATTTGAGCCAGGAGGCGGCGGGCGTCGTCCGCGTAGACCGGGTGGAACTGCGGGTTCATCTCGAGGGCGCGGGCTAGGCGATGCTTGGCTTCCGCTATGTCTCCGCTATGCAATGCGATGACACCCGCGTGATACTGCAGGCGCGGATCCTGCGTGTCGAGCGCGACGGCCTCGCGCGCATGCAGCTGCGCCTCATCCCACCGCCCGTTCTGCGCAAGCGCCCAAGCCAGCGTGTCTTCGGCGAACACATCGTCCCGCTGCGCCACGTCGCGCCGAGCGATGGCGATCGCATCGGCCAACCGCATGGCATGCTCTGAATAGTAGATAGCGAGCGCGCGGTCGTTGATGCGCTGCGCGTTGCCGATGCGTTCGATCGCGACGATCGTATCTTCTGTCACCTGCGCGCCGCGGCTGTCTCCGAGCGCGCGCTGCGCATCGGCCTTGTAGCCGAGGGTTTCGGGCAACGGTATCAGATCAGAGGCGCGCGTCGCCGCGTCCAGCGCGTCACGCCAGCGCTTCTCGCCCAGATACAAGCGGGCCAGTCCGTTGTACGCGCGCGGGTAGTTCGGAAAAATCGCGAGCGCCTCACCGAAGCGGCGCTGCGCGCCGGCAAGGTCGCCGGCCGCCCACGCCAGCTCGCCGTCTCGGAAATGGAACCAGGCACGCGCCTCAGCCGGCGTATCCACGACGGCATCCACCGAGTCCATCGCCCGCTGCAGCGAACGGCGCGCTTGGCCGATGTCACCCGTCAGCTCTTCGTAGCGCGCCCGCGCGGTGTCGACGGCGACGTCATCTTGTGGCCCTGGCTTGACCGCGCGCAGCAAGCCGCAGGCTTCGTCGTACCGGCCGAGCTCCAGGTCGATGCTTGCGACCTGCGCGATCGCCCCGCTATTCCACGGCTCGACGGCGCGCGCGTCTCGCGCGTACGCCAGCGCGTCCTTGAAACGATGCAAGGAGAGCAGCGCGGATGCCAGGGCCATGTCCGCGTTGACGTTGTAGCGCGGCTGATACTGCAGCGAGCGTCGCGCCATGCGCTCTGCGCGCGTGAGATCGCCGACGTCCCCGGTCTCGCGAAAACGCATGAGGTACTGCGACGCGAGCATGCGCGTGATGAGCTGGTCGGGATTCTTGCGCACGTCGCCTTCGAACACCGTCACAATCGCGTCGCGGTGCAGGTAGTCAGGTGTGACCGGCGCAGGAGTGGGCGCGGCCGCGAGCGCCGTGCTCTGCCGGGCGATATAGGCAGGCCACGCCGCGAATGCGGCCAGTGCCAGGACGACGATGACGACCAGCGCGCGAACATTCATGAGGTCTGGCTACTCGGAGCCGCCACGCTCGCGGTCCACGTGAACGTCCATGCGAAGACGATGAGCAGCGCGCCGACGAGCGTCGCGCTGACGGTCAGATCCGAGACGGGCGAATGCCAGCCGAGCACTTGCGCGAGCTCGTAGAATCCGACGGCGATCGCCAGCGCGGTGACCGCGATGATCCACACGCGCGTCGCGCGCACGAGCTCGAGGGGCTGGCGCGTGCACAGCCGGTGGACCAGCAAACTGTCGAGCGTATCCGTCACCGACATGCCTAATGAGAACACGAAGCCGATGATCAACCCCAACATGATGCCGCCGCCCGCGGTGAGGGCAAGGGCGAAGGTCGCGACCTGGCTCGATGTGTCGAAGCCGAGTCCGAAAAGCAGGCCGATGGGGATCGCGGCAAGTGGGCTCGTGGCAACGCGCAGCGATCTCGGCAGAAGCGCGTTCTTGACGCCGGTGATAGGCCCAGCGCGATTGAGCGCGAGCTGGCGGATGTTGAGCGCGGCGAGCGCCAAGAGCGTCGCGATGCTCACCCAGGTGCCGACCGTCTCCAGCAGCGCGCCGTGCACGGCGAGGCGACTGCCCAGTAGCCCGGCTAGCGCGGCGATCGCCAGCACCATGACCGAATGGCCGCCTGCGAACAGCGTGCCGACGAAACGGCTCAGCCGCTCCTTGGCGCCCAGGCTGTTGCGCGTCAGGTTGTCGATCGCAGCGAGATGGTCGGGATCGGCTCCGTGGCGCAGTCCGAGCACGAAGACGGTGTAGGCGATGGCGGTGAGCGACAATGTCGGGTCGACGTGCCCGATCATGGGGATTCTCCCTGGAGGGCGTGAGCGGGCGCAGGCTCGTGGGCATGATAGTGCCCGTGCTGGTGCACATGACCGGGCGAGAGCGCGTAGCCCGCGATCGCGCAGAGCACGAGTGTGCTGACGACCAGCGCGGGCGCGTGCAATATCGACGCCGCGGCTCCTTGGCCGAGCATCGCGGCGCCGATCAAAGCGATCACCGTGGCGGAGACGAGTGGACCATAGCGCACGAAGGTCTCCAGCGCGGGCCGCTTGGAAAGCCACGAGGCGCCGTGGACGAGCGCGATACCAAGACCGGTGAGCACGCCAGCAAGGCCGACACTGAACGCGACGATGACGAGCAGTCCGTAGCCGAGCTGGTGCAGGCTGAGCGCAGCGAGCAGCACGACCAACGCCGCCGGGCATGGAGCGATATTGCCGCTCATCGCGACGAGGACGACGCTGCGAAACGAGAGCGGCGCTGTTCCGCGCGGAACGTGATGATGATGGCCGTGGGTGTGGTCGTGAGCATGGTCGTGCGAGTGGGCGTCGCCGCGGCGCGTCTTGATAAGCCGGGAGAGCGCGTTGGCCCCCAGCACCGCGACCATCGCACCCGATGCCAGCGTGATCCACGGGTAGGTGTTCTCGGGCACGATCCATTGCGCTGCAGCGAGCATGAGCAGCCCCAACGCCAACACACCGGCGGTGTGCGCGAAGGTGAGGCCGACGGCGAGGATCAGCGCCTGTTGCACGGTCGCGCGCGCGCCGACCAGCGACACCGCGAGCAGGGTCTTGCCGTGGCCCGGTTCGAGCGCATGCAGCGCGCCGAGGCCGATCGCCGTGAGCAGCGTGAGCAACACCAGCCACGGGCTTGCCGCGCCTTTGGCCAGCAAGTCGGACAACGTATTCGAGCGGATCTGCGAAGTCGAGCCGGCCGGTGCGGATTGCACGCCCGACACATCCGTACGCGCGAGCACGCGTCCGTCGGCCGCGAGTCGCAGCGTGACACCCTCGATCTCCCGCGGCGAGCCGAGCAGCGCGCTCGGATACGATCTCAGCTCGTTCGTCGGTTCTCGTTCGGGCGCGATGACGACGTCTTTCCAGCCGATGCGCCCTGGATAGACCGCATCGGCGATCGTCAGCGTCCGTGCGCCGTGCGCCGCCGGCATCGGCGCCGCAAACTCGCCGACCCAGTACAGCGTCGGAAGGCCGCCGGCGCCCGGCCGCGTCGAAGCGCGTGCGCTTGACGGATCCAGGTGCAGCGGCGTGCCGTCGAGCGTGACCGTCAATCCGGCGGTGACGACCGCCACTTCATCAGCCGCCCAGCGGTCCAGGAGCGCTGCGCGCTGCGCACCTTCGATGCCGCGTTCGCGCATGATCTGGAACGTCGGGATCTCGGCGATATCGAGCACGTACTTAACGCGCAACCGAGCGCCGCTGACGTCGGCCTTCACGAGATGGTTGATGGTAAAATTGCCGAGCGGGTGCGCGCTCGCCGGTACCGTCAAGAGCAACGCCGCCGCCGAGGCGACCACTGCGAGAACACGCCGCACCTGCGGGCCTCCCTCGAAAAGCGTTGGTCAGTGCTTCGAGTCTGTAACGGTCCGGTGGATCAAACGGATTATTTCGCCTTGTGCGGGTGGTCGATGTAGTCCTGGTACATCAAACCCTGTGCGATCTCCATCGATTCGGTCAACAGGCCGCGGGCCAGCGCCATGTCCTCGCAGCGCTCACCGCTGGCCTGTGCCTGCGAGACGAGCTGGTCGACCGGCTGCTTCGTCTCATACGACAGCCACGCGAGGCAGCTGATGTCGCCGGGCGTCAATCCGCTGCGCATAACCGCACCGTAGTCGGGCGTGGTCACGCCCGGGAACCGGTAGGCCATCGCTTTGCGGAATGCGGCGTAGCGATCGGGGCTCGACGTCAGATCGAGCATGGTGATGTGCGCCGAGAGCCACCGGCCTTGCGCGGCATAGACCTCATCGTCCGCTTGCAGCGCCATCGCTTCGACCTGATCCCAACTGGCCTGCGCCTTCGCGAGCGCCGCTTGGACGCGCGGCATATCCGCCTGCTTGATGTCGCCCGACGTGGTGTCGATGGTGTCGAGCACCACGAAGTAATCCTTGAGCGCGTTGACGCTATCGGTGGCCGCGGTGACCGTTGCACGCGCGCGATCGATTGACCGCACGAGCTCATCCGACGACGCGGTCAATCCTTGCGCGATCGCGGGATAGTGCGCGATCACGGTCTGCGGCGTCTGCGAGCTGTCGAGCAACCGTTGACCCATGTCGGTGAGCATCGTCTGGTTGTCGTTGATGAGACCGGGTGCGCTGGTCATGACATCCCCGGTCAAGCCGAGCGATCCATTGATGTCGATGACCATGCGGTCGAGCGCGGCGATCGCGACGGCAAGATTGTTGTTCGGCGTCTTGGGCTGGCCGAGATTGGGCACGCCGCCGGACAGCGAGTGCAGCTGCGTGCTGAGCGACTCGGCGTCGCGGTTGCCCCACTTCTCCTGCTCGCGCGCGATCGCGAGGTCGTTGCGGGTGATGCTCAACGCCTGCTGGATCTCGGCGGCGGTCGCCGCTTGGCCCGCTGGATCAAGTTCGAAAGCGAACTGGTATTGCGTGCCCGGCGCTGGATGCGTCGGGAACGTGTCTTTGAGCGCAACTTGCACGGCGGCGAGATGTTCGGAGGCGAGCGTGTCAGTCGCCTGTAGGTGCAACGCTTGCTGGAAGCGGTCCGCCGAATACGAGTAGCGGCCTTCCATCTCGTCGTGGATGGCGTCGGCCGTGATCTGTGCTGCGGTGGGATTATCGAGCGGCCCGTAGCCCTCGAGGTGCGCGATGCGGTCGCTGGGCTCCGGATGGTCCTCGAACGCCTTGTCGGCTTTGCTCTCGGGCTGCCCGGACATCTTGCGCAGCGAGTCCATGAAGTCGACCATCGACTGCGGGTCGTACCCGGCGCGCGACATTAACTGGAGTCCGTATTGGTCTGCTTGCAGCTCGTCCTCGCGCGAGAACTTGTTCATCGCCAGGTCGCCTCCGTAGCCGCTGAAGATCGAGGCGATCGGCGAGAGGATCGACAGCACGCCGATCAGCACGCCAAGAACTTCGCTTTTCTGTTCCATCGTGACGGCGTGGCGCCGTTCCACGTGGCCCATCTCGTGGCCCATGACGCCCGCCAGCTCGTCATCCGAAGAGACCGAGTTGAGCAATCCCATGTCGACGTGCACGAACCCGCCAGGCAGCGAGAACGCGTTGATCTCGTCCGAGTTGATGATGCTGAAGGTGTAGCTGATGTCCTCGCGCGCGCGGTACTTGGCAAGATTGTTGCCGATGCCGGTGACCCAGTTGGTGAGGAACGGGTCGTCGACGAGCAGGCTCTGGCGGTCGATCTCTTTGGAGATCGCCGCGCCTTTGGAGATCTCGGTCCCCGTGCTCATGGCGCGCGCGGGCATGGGTGCTGCAGCGTTGAGCAGCAGGGCGGTCAGGAGGAGGGCGGCGATCGGACGCATTCGGTTACCTCACGATTTGTAAATCGTCGCGATGTTATCCTTGAACGCCGCAGGTGTCATGAAACCGCGGTAGACTTTTCGGACGATGCCGTTCGTGTCGATAAAAAAGCTCGCGGGGAGGGAGCTGACCTCGTAGGTGTCCGCGAAGCCGCCGGGGTCGAGCGCCACCTGATACGTGATGCCAAAGCGTTTCAGGAACGGGATGACAAGCTCTGCGTCCTCTTGCTCGTCGATGCCCAAGAATACGACTTTGTCCTTGTATTGCGGATAGGCTTTGACGATATCGGGCAGCTCCTGTTTGCAGGGCGGGCACCAAGTCGCGAAGGTGTTGATGAACACCGGTTTGCCGCGATATTGCGCGAGCGTGACTGGCTTGCCGTCGATGTCCTTGAGCGCGATGGCTGGGGCGGGCTGCCCGACCGTCACGCCGCGGCTGGGCTGGGAGCCGTGGGAGCCGCCTGGTGATTTCGCGCAGCCGGCGCCAAGCGCTAGAACAACTGCTAGTAAGAGGATAGAACTCGATCGCATGCCGTGGTCTTCGTGCGCACGGTCGGGCGTTCTTGCCAAGAAAAAGGGCGTCCGTTGCCGGACGCCCTGTCTTGTTGGAATCGAGGGTCTCGTTACGATCCCGCGTGGCCTGCGATCGCTTTTTCGACTTGCGCCTTCACCGCTTCCATGTTGAACGATGCACCCTTTTGCATCGGCGGGAACTCGATGAAGCTCTGGGCTCCCTTGGCGACCACTTCTTGGACCAAGACGAAACGCCAGAACTGATACGCGAACCAGTTGTAGTAGGCGAGCGATCCGCTGATGCCCGTGCGTTCGAACGGATCCAAGCGCAGGTTGCACAGGATCGGCCAGTCCACTTTCACGGTGCCGCCGAGCCAGCCGTTCGGCTGGTCGATGAACCGATACTTGTAGTCGTTGACGCGAACCGCACCGAGCGTCCCTTCAGCGAAGTAGAAGATCTCGTGGCGGTTGGACGGGCCTTTTCCGGTGATCACGTTGGTCTGGTCGTAACCATCCAGATGGACCTTGTACGTGCGGTCGCCGAGCTGCTTGCCCTTCTTGAGCTCGTCGACGATGTTCGGATTCCCGGCGATCGATACGAATGTCGGGAACCAATCGAGTCCCGAGAAGATCCCGTTCTCGACCTTGCCTGCCGGAATTTTGCCCGGCCAGCGTGCGACGCACGGTGAGCGGAAGCCGCCCTCGAGGACGGTACCTTTGCCGCCGGCGAACGGCGTCTGGCCGCCATCGGGCCAGGTGAAGTTCTCGGTGCCGTTATCGGTCGTGAACACGACGATCGTGTTCTGATCGAGACCGTCATCCTTGAGCTTCTTCAGCACCGCGCCGACGATGTCGTCGAGCTGCGCCATTCCGGCTTCAGATTCGGACCAGCCGTTCTCCGCATTGCGCAGCGCCTGGTACTTGGGCGAGAGGTGGGTCACGACGTGCATGCGTGTCGGGTTCAGCCAGCAGAAGAACGGTTTGCCTGCCGCCTTTGCGCCGTCGATGAACTTGAAGGCTGCCGCCTGGATCTCGTCGTCGACGGTCTCCATGCGGTCCGGATACAGCGTGCCTGCATCCTCGATCTTCTGTTTGCCGACTTTGCCCCAGCGCGGGTCGACCGTCGCGTCGTCTTTGTCAGTCGCCCAGCTGTGCACCATGTTGCGCGGACCGATCTTGTCCTTGAGCGCTTGCGGGTAGTTCGGGTGCGACGGGTCTTCCATCGCGTCGAGGTGATACAGGTAGCCGAAGAACTCGTCGAAGCCATGAAGCGTCGGCAGATATTGGTTCAGGTCGCCGAGGTGGTTCTTGCCGAACTGGCCGGTGGCGTAGCCCATCGACTTGAGCGCAGTGGCGATCGTCGGCGCTTCGTCCGGCATGCCGACCTTGGCGCCGGCCTGTCCGACGGTCGTCAGACCGGTGCGGATCGGGAGCTGGCCTGTGATGAAGTTGGCGCGACCTGCGGTGCAGCTCGCTTCTGCGTAGTAGTCGGTGAATCGGATTCCTTCGGCCGCGATACGATCGAGGTTCGGCGTGCGCGACGCCATCATGCCTTGGTGATAACAGCCAAGGTTGAACCAGCCGATGTCGTCGGCCATGATGAATACGATATTCGGGGAGTCCTTTGCCATACGTCCTCCTGGGTAGTTGAGCACAAACAGTGGGGGTCCACCCAGTTCGCCCATTGCCCGATGCTCCCCGCCGAGGCAACGCGTCTTTTGTCGTTGCCTCGCCTATTCGCAGATGCTACTTGGCATCTGCATCGCGGAAATTTTCAGGCACCGGCTGCGGTGAGGATCAGGTCGGTGCCCAGACCGAGCAAGAACCCTAGGAAAATCCCAGCCGTTGCGAGCTCTTTGTAGCCGATCCGCCCGCCGGCTTTGGTCATCTCGCCGATCACGTAGATGATGGCGCCGGCTGCAAGTGTTAAGAACAGCACGGATAGCGTGGGCGACACGAAGTGGTAGCCCACCACCGTCCCAAGGAACGTGGGGCCTCCGCCGATCAGACCGAGCATGAGAATCTCGCGCGCTCCCACTTTGACCTCCGAGCCGACCAGCGGCGCGGCGATGCCGAAGCCCTCGGTCATGTTGTGCAGGCCGAATCCGATGATGAGCAACACGGCGAGTTCGATCGCGCCGGTAGCCGCAGATTGTCCGATCGCCAGACCTTCGGAAAAGTTGTGCAGGCCGATGCCCAATGCGATCGTTGTGGCCAGCGCCATCGGACTGAGCATGCCGCCCTCGGCGACGGCCGCGCGCTGCTTGGCCAACACGATGCGCGAGACGTAGACGAGTCCGAGCAGACCGCCGCCGAGGCCGACGACGTAGACGATTACGAGCCAGGCGAATTGCGCGCCACCCAGCCCCTGCTGCCACTTGCCGAGCGCGTCGGTGATCGGCTCGCCGGCTTGTCGCAAGATATCGAACAACAGGAAGAACAAAACGCCGATCGCGATCGCGTTGAGGAAGGCGATCCAACCACGCGACACGCGCTTCATCGTCGCGAACGGCAGGCCCAAGAAGATCGTAAACCCGGCGATCGCGCCGAGGATGAGCGTTTCGGTCTGTGTCATCTTCGGGCCGCTCGGGCCGCCGTTCGCCGGCGCCATCGCCATCGCGTCTTGCGCGGCCATGTCGACGAAGCGATCGGGCGCGCCTTCATACTGGATGGCGGAGATGAGGCCGCCCGGCCCGCGGTCGCCGTTCATCATGTGATCGGCGACGTGGCAATGGAACATCCACGTGCCCGGCTGCGCGTCGGCGACGAACTCGATGTCACGCGTCTCGCCTGGGCCGAGCGTGATCGTGTCCATCATCTGGCGCGCATTCGGCGCCACCGGTTGGCCGTCGACCGCCACCACTTGGAAGTGATGCCCGTGGGTGTGCATGGTGTGGAACTCGGTGCCGCTGATGTCGATCTCGCGGATGCGGATGCGTTGGCCCCGCCTGACCATGAACGGCTTGCCGAGCGGATAGCTCTTGCCGTTGATGCTGAAGTAGTTCTCCGACGTGCTGAAGATCTTCCACGACGAGAGCAGCATCAGGTAGTCGCGGTCCGCCTTGGGGCCGGGTTCGGGCGTTCGCGGCTCCACGATGACGGCGCCGTAGAGGCCGCGGTCGAGCTGGTTGAGGTCGTCGACGTGCGTATGATAGATGTACGTACCGGGCTGCTGCACGACGAATTGGTAGATGAAGCTTTGGCCTGGCTGCACCGGTGCTTGGCTGAACCCGGGCGTGCCGTCCATGGCGGCCGGCACGTTCATGCCGTGCCAATGGACGGTGGTGGGCGCGGGCAGATGGTTGGTGAACACGACGCGCAGCGTGTCGCCTTGGCGCACGTGGATGGTGGGGCCGGGCACCGTGCCGTTGTACGTCCACGCCTCGACGTTGACGCGGGGCGCGGGCGTCCACGGTTTGACTTCTGCGATGAGATTGATCGTCTTGATCTGGCCGCTTAGCAGCGGCGGCAAGGCAGGCAAAAGCGCGTAATCGTTTTGTGCGTCGGCTTCAGCCTTGGCGACGACCGCGGCCGAGACGTCTGCGGCCACTGGGCCAGGCGGCGCTTGGTCGAGCCCATCGGCGCGGGCGGGGATTGCGGCGGCACTGACGTATGCGGCTGCGCCGATGAACGCGGCGGCGATGATGGCGGCAGTGACCGCGCGGCACGCGAAACGTGCGACGGGTTTCAGCTTACTTGCCTTTCGACGCTTTGGCGTGCGGATGTTTGACGGTGATCGCGCCAGCGAGCTGCGTGCTCACCGAGTGGGTCTTACCGTTGACGCGCAGATTCAGCAGTCCGACGGCGCGCTCGAACTTCTCGACGACGACGGCGGTACCGGGCCGCAGACCGACCTGCGCGAGATATCTGAGCAGCTCGGGCATGTCGTGCTTGACCTCGAGCACTTTGGCACTCACGCCGATCGGCAGCTCGACGAGATCGACCACATCTTCGTGCTCCCACAGCGAGCCGTCTTCACGCGGAATCGCATGGCCATGCGGACAGGTCGTCGGCTCGCCCGTGAAGCGATATAAGTGACGTTCGACCAGCGGCGAGATCGCGTGTTCGAGGCGGCACGCTTCTGCGTACGCGAATTCCCACGGGATCCCGAGGTGATCGACGAGCAGGCGCTCCGCGAGGCGCTGACGGCGCAACGTCAGCGCCCCGATCTTCGCGCCGGCAGGCGTCGGAAGCACGCCGTGACGTCCGTCGTGTTTGACGTAGCCGTCGGCATCGAGTTTCTTGAGCATCGCGGACGCCGACGCGGCTGAGACGGCGAGCTCGGCGGCGATGGCCGAGGTCGAAACCGGCTCGCCATCGCGCTTGAGGCGCACGATTGTCTTAAGGTACATCTCGACGTTGGGACTGACCTCGGGCTCGTCGAGCGGCTCGACAAGGGGTGTCTTCAGAGCGGAATTGAGCGCGCGTGGCGTAGGCATGTTAGTCTCACCTAATTCGACGGCTCAGGCTAGGTTATCCTTTGGTATCAGGCTGGGCTGAGGAGAGTCTTGGCGCTGAACTGCGGAATCGAGGGTACAAGGAGGGTAGAGAAACGTTGCCAGCTCTTGGACACGTTGTATACGTGGGGGTATGAATACATGAAACACACCAGACTTATCGCGGCCGGCCTGGCCGGCGCACTGCTGCTCGGCTTCGCGCCCAAACCGATGGCGCTTGCGGACGGCGCGGCCAGCACCCGTAATATCTTGATCGGCGGCGCCGCTGCGGCCGCAGCCACGCTGATCATCATCAACCATAATAAGCAGGTCCACGAGAAGTACGCGCAGGACGCGCAGCAGCAAGCGGCGCTGGCCGAACAGCGCGATAACGCGCAGGCGGCCGCGCAGCAATACAAGCTCGCGTATCAGCACGAGACGATCGTCGCCAGCGAGCTGAAGAAACAAGTGGCGATCCAGCAGCAGCAGATCACCAAGCTGAACGCTGCGGTCGCCGCGATCAGTCCCGCCGGCTCGAATTTCGTAGCGGCGAAGCCGGTCGTGGCTGCTCAGACGCCGGCTGTGCCCGCAAACTCTCAGATGGTTGCGTACGGATGGGGCACCTTTTGATCGCCCGTAGCCGACTCATCATCGCATGCGTGCTGGGGGCATTCCTGGTGGCGTGCGCTCAGCTGCAGCATGGCGGGAGCCCGCAAGACACGGCAACCGCGATCGCGCAAGCCCTGTACAATAACGACTACAATGGCACGATCGCGAACTTCGATGACGCACTCAAGGGACAGGCGACGCGCACGCAAGTGGCGTTGATCTCCGACAAGATGCATTCGCTCGGCGACTTCCAAGGCCTGAGCGCCACCAAGAGCGATGACGACACGCGCCGTTACTGGTACGACGCGAAGTTCAGCAAGGGCGACATGACGGTGGAGCTGCGATTGCACGCCAACGGGCAGGTCGCCGCCTATCGCATCATCCCGAAGTAACGTACCGGTCGATCTCGGCAAGCCACGTTCGCTTCAGTTCTGCTGGAGCGAACGAGGCTTTGAAGCCGTTGCGCGCGAGATTGACGAGCTCTATCTGCGGAAAACCCTGGTCCGCCAGCTCTACGTATTCGTCCACGAGCGAAGCGCCGAAGAACGCCGGATCATCTGAGCTTAGCGTGACGAGCAGCCCTTCGCTGAGAAATTCGTAGAGCGGGTGGGCCTTGATGTGTCGGACGGCACCGGTCACGACGTTGCTGGTCGGACAGACATCGATGGCGACCGCGTTGGCGCGCAGCAGCTCCATCGTCGCTTTGTCGCCACGCGCGCTCACCCCGTGACCGATGCGCTCGGCATGCAGCAGCTCGACCGCGTCTCGTATGCTTTCCGGTCCTGCGGCCTCGCCGGCGTGTACGGTTCGGCGCAAGCCGAGCTCTTGTGCTTTGGCGAACGCCGCCCGGAAATCGCGCGCCGGGAAGTTACGTTCGTCGCCACCGAGGCCGACGCCGACGACGCGATAACCCTTACACCGTTGGGCTAGCTCGAGATCTTCGAAGGCGTCGCCTTCGCCTAGATTCCGGACCATGTCGAACAGCAGCAACGACGACATGCCGAAATTGCTTTCGGCGCGTCCGCACGCTTCAGCCACGGCGTGCACGAGCTGTTCGAGATTCAGATCCGGCACGAATTTGCGTTGCGTCGCGGGTGAGAGGAACAGCTCGACGTGGCGCACGCCGTCTGCCGCGGCCGACTTGAGGTAGTCGTAGGTGATCTCGGCGAAATCTTGCGGCTGTCGTAAGACGCGGACGACTTTGAGGAACGCGCGCAAAAACGTTTCGAAGTCCGTGCATTTGAACATCGTCGCCGGATCCGGGTTGGGCTCGATGCCGTTGCGCTTGGCGATGCGCACGTATGCGTCAGGCGAGATGGTGCCTTCGAGATGGACATGGAGCTCGGGTTTCGGTAGCCCGCGGACCCATTCGCGGGTTATCTGCGTCATCGCGCGCGCAAAGCGCGCAGATATTCGAGGGTTTGGAGATCGATACAGCCGTCGTCGCGCACGCGGTCTTCGAGGTTCTCGCGATGCATGAGAGAGACCAAGACCTCGCGCGCTTTGCCGTCGAATGCAGCGCCTTTCGGCAACTCGCCGACTTTGACGAGCAGGAAGGCTATCTCGGTGCCGAGCGCGTCGTCGATCGTCATGATCTCGTGGGGCAGCGGCTTGAAGTTGTACAACTTATGCACCTCGAGGATGCGCGCCAGCTCTTCGATCGGCCGCGAATGGTCGTCCACTCGCAGATCGACGTAGCGATCGTTGAAGCCGCTGTAGCCGCCCTTCGGCTTGGCGACGTACAGCGCGGCGCTTTGCTGACCGCGCTTGTCGCCGCCCGCGGCCTGCCCCGCGCGCAGCGCGGCAACGAGTCGGTCGGCGAGGTGGCCCTTGGTTTGTTCAAAGGCTTGGACCATCGAATCGACGACTGCCGGACCGGCGAGAATGTTGCCTTGCGCAGAGAAATCGATGCCGTTAGTACCGCCGGCCCAATCGTTGCACTTCGCGCCGGTATACGTGGCCGAACGTCCGTGCGCGTCGACGATTCCGACTTGCCGTTCGTCCGCGTGTTCGTCGTCAGCGATCAGTGCGTTAATGGCCTCCTGCGGCGTGGCCCCTTTGCGCAAGAGGTCAAGACCGCGCGGTCCGTACGACGTGTTGGCCCACGACTGCGTCGCGATCGCGCCGACTCCGGCCTCGACCCATGGCACGGCCGAACCGACCGCGAGGAATTTCGATTCCACCGCGACGCCAAGTTCGTTCGCGGCTGGATCGAATGCGACGATGCTAAAGGTCGAAGGCCGTAGCATTGTGGGCAGGTACGCTCTGCGGCTGTCGCAAACCTATTGTACGCGGGGTGGAGCAGTCCGGTAGCTCGTCGGGCTCAAGACAACGCAATCAGTCGCCCCGAATCCGGGGCGGCGTCACCGAAGACCTTGGTCATCTGCTTAACGTGACGTCCGAAAGACTGATCGCGCCGTGGGCTCCACAAGAAGAGATTCTTGTGGGAAACCTGTCAAAGTCGGGGAAGCCGTTAGCAGGGTAATCCCGAGCCAAGTCCCATCAGAACTCCTGATGGGAAAGGTGTAGAGACTTGATGGCAGGCACCCGTCCCTACTAGGGCGGGTGAAGGGAAAGTCCAGACTACGAATCCGTCGGCATGACGGAGCGGCGAAAGCCGAAGTAGTATGCATAACCCGAAGGTCGGTGGTTCAAATCCATCCCCCGCAAATTTTTAGAATATAGAAAACGCGCAATCTTTCGTCGGACGAGAGATTGCGCGTCTTGTTTACGTCGCCGAGTTTAGACGTTGAGCGCTTTCTTCATATGCAGTTCTTGGATAGCTTTCTGCGCCTCCTCGCTGAGGTTTGACTTTCCGACCGCGACGGTCACCTTGTGGATCTTGCCGGTGAACTTGTTATCGCCCGCTTTGTAGTCGTCGCTGACACACGTATAGAGGTTCTCGCCCACGTCCGTCGTCTCGGCACCAAATGCGAACGGCTGAGTGTGCTCGACCCGCCCTGTGCCGACTTGTGCACCGTTGACGAAGAGCGCACCGTTACCGCCCGCGCCGAGCTTGCCACCCCCATCATAAGCGAACTCGAAGCGCAATGTCACCCGCCCATCCGGCAGACGAGCGGATCCGACAATCTTGTAAATCTCGCGGCCGAGATAGTTCCAGGCAAACCGGGGTGCGCCGTCCTTGACGTACAGGCTCCAGCCCCCCATGTCCCCGCCTTGGGCGATAACCACCCCCTCTGCGCCGCCCTTCGGGATCTCGATGTCGGCAGTAACGACGAAAGAGCGGTTCTTGATGTTGATGAAACCATTTTCGGGAATCCCTTTCATCCCCTCATAGACCGTCATCTCGGTGCGACCTTCCATCAGGTCCGGACGACCTGCTAGAGCGGCGTTGAAGCGCTCCCAAGCACGGTCATCAAGCGGAAGCACGTGGTACTTGACCGCCTCTTCCAGGAAGACTCCCTTTAGCTTCTCAAGTTTGTCGGGATATTTCGCGGCAAGGTCGTGCGCGCAACTGAAATCTTCCTCGACGTTGTAAAGCTCCCACGTATCGTTTTCAAACGTAGCCCGCGCCTTGGGCTCCCACGGCGGGCGGTGCACCGTGGTGGCGAACCAACCGTCTTGGTAGATGCCCCGGTTGCCTGCCATCTCGAAGTATTGCGTTGTGTGGCGAGATTTCGCTTCGGGATTATTCAAGGTGTCGAGCACGCTCACGCCTTCAAGAGGCTTCTGCTGGACGCCATAAACGACCGCGGGCTCGGGGACGCCAACTGCCTCCAACACCGTTGGCGCGATATCGATCATGTGCATCCATTGCGTGCGCAGACCGCCCTTCTCCGCGATGCCCTTCGGCCAGTTGACGACCATGGATTGGCAGACGCCGCCGTAGGATGCCACTTGGTGGCCCCATCCAAACGGCGTGGCGCCGGCGAAAGCCCAGCCATTGTTGTACAGAATGTGGGATTTGGGGCCGCCGATTTCGTCGAAGTTCTTGAGCGCGACGTCCAGCGGCTCGGGCAGTCCGTTGAACACGGACAGCTCATTGAAGGCGCCATTTAGGCCGCCTTGGAAAACCGAACCGTTGTCGCCCGTGATGTACACGATCAGCGTGTTGTCCATTTCGCCGAGGGCCTCAATCTCATCCAGGAACCGCCCGATTTCGTAGTCGGTCACCTCGGCAAAGGCGGCATAGATCTCCATATATCTAGCAAAGACTTTTTTCTCGTCGGCCGTCAATTGGTCCCATTCCTGGATTCCCGGCGGCTTGGGCGCGGCATCGGTGCCCGGAGGCACCACGCCCAGCTTGATTTGCCTGGCCAGCGTCTCCTTACGTACCTGGTCCCAGCCCTGGTCGAACTTGCCCTTGTACCTGTCGCGCCAGGAATCGGGCACCTGGAACGGGCCATGTGTACCGATCGCGGAGTAGTAGACGAAGAATGGTTTGTCAGGGGCCAGCGAACGCTGCGATCGCAGCCAGAGGATAGCCTTGTCGGTGATGTCGGTACTCGCGTAGTAATCGGGATCGGGGTGCATGTCCACCCGAGTCATGTTGTCGTAAATGACAGGATGGAAGAGGTCAGCTTCTCCAGACATGAAGCCGTAGAACTTCTCAAACCCGCTATGCACAGGCCAGCGATCGAACGGCCCGACGACACTCGCTTCCCATGGCCCAAGCTCGTGACATTTGCCGAACATGGCGGTGTTATAGCCGTTGAGTCGCAAGATCTGGGGCAACATTGTGATGCTGTCGGGACGCATCGCGGTGTACCCCGGAAAACCGGTCGCAATTTCCGAGATCACGCCGAAGTTCGCGCTATGATTATTGCGGCCGGTAAGCAGGGCCACGCGGGCCGGCGAACACAACGGGGGAACTTTGAGGTTATTGTAGCGCAGCCCGGTCTTGGCCAGACGGTCCAGCGTCGGCATCTGTATCGGCCCGCCGAAGGTCGATATGTCGCCGAAGCCCATGTTGTCGAGAAGGATGACCACCACATTTGGCGCACCTTTCGGCGCCTTTACCTCGAACCGCGGCGGAGCTTTCGCGTTGTGCGCATCGAGTTCGGTGATCGGCGGATGCTCAGGGGGTGGGATGGGCAGCACGGTACGGTCAATAGAGGCGGCTGTTTTCGGTTTGTTGCTTTGTGCCGCGGAATCGTTTGTCATGGGTTTTCCCCCTATCGCCTGATCGAGCTCTATCGAAGAGAAGGTAATGTCGCCAGATTCACGTCCGAGCCCTTCTCCTGCCCGCGGTCCCCTCTAGGCCGTCGATGTCGCCGAGTGCGTCATCTTAACGGAAGGTAAAGAATGCCGGAATCGTTGGCTCATGCCGACCCGCGAGGTGCGTGAATCCATCCCCACAAGTTTTCGGGATAGAAAAAACGCGCGATGTTTTGTCGAACAAGAGATTGCGCGTTTTGTTTGTTTCGATTTTCCGTCCAGATTCCGGCAGAATATCCGCGGACAAGCGCGACTTGATGCGTTATGAGGAGGTACGGACGTGAAAGTACAGCTTGGCGCGGTCTGGCATTTCAGCCTTGCCGTCAGAGACCCGGAGAAGAGCACGCAGTTTTGGACTAAGAACTTCGATGTGAAGGAAATGTTTCGGTCCGATGAGGCCATCGCGCTGACGAACGACGCGATGATCATCGGGTTCTTCAAAGGCACGCCACATCCGGACACGATCGACCACATGTCGTTTCACCTCGACAGTATGCGCGCGCTGCGCGAAGCGTTCGAGACGTTGAAGAAAAACGGCGTAGAACTGGAAGATCCGGGCGACGAGATCGGCCCCACATCGCCGGGCTCGCCGCATATGGGCCTGTGGTTTCACGATCCGGACGGGTATCGCTGGGAGCTCTCGGTTCAGAACGGTGCCCGCGAGCGCTAACCGCGCAGTCGGCGAGGCGCAAGAGCGAAGGCCTAGGATGTCCAGACCTTGCGTTCGGGAGTCGTCGATACGGTGAATGGCCGGCGCGCGCTTATCTCCGGCGGCGGTATTGCGGGACTGACGTTGGCGTATTGGCTCGCGGAGCACGGCGATTCGCCTGTCGTGGTGGAACGAGCTCCGGAACTGCGGCGCGACGGCTACGCGATTGACTTCTTCGGCACTGGCTTCGATGTCGCCACGCGCATGGGTATCGCCCAGGAGCTGACTTCTCGCCGCGTGCCTGTTGATCGCATCGTCTACGTCGACTCGCAAGGCAGGGAGCTCGCGGCGCTCGACGTGGAGCGCATCCGGACGTTGCTTAACGGCAAGTACGTGCCGCTCATGCACCAGACTCTGGAGCGCGCGCTCTACGACTGCGTCAAGGATCGCGTCTCGATCCGCTTCGGGCGGACGATAAGCGACATCGAGGATAACCGCGATGGCGTCATCGCGACTTTCGACGACGGCGCGTCCGAGAAGTACGATTTGCTCGTGGGTGCGGACGGCGTCCATTCCGCGACCCGAGCTCTCGTGATGGGACCGGAATCTGTCTTTCAACGGCATTTGGGCTACGCCGTCGCCAGCTATCGACTCCCCGATCGCTTCGGCATCGGACGCACCTGGACCATGCATAACGAGCCAGGCCGCGTCGTGGGCGCGTACGCTGCCGACGAGCCGGGGTCGATATTCGCGTTCTTCCTGTGGCGAACCGACGAGACGGCGTATGTGCCGCGCGAGCAAAGGCTTGAGACGCTGCGGCGCATCTTCAGCGATGCCGAGTGGATCGCGAAGGACATGCTCGCAGGCGCCGATCCTTCGGCGGACATCTTCATGGACGCGATAGCTCAGATCCGAATGCCCTGCTGGCACAAGGACCGCGTCGTGTTCGTGGGAGATGCATGCGACTGCCCGACGCTGGTATCCGGTCAGGGCGCGTCACTTGCGATGGGCGGCGCCTACCTGTTGGCAAGCGCGCTGCGCGACACACCTGACTATCAAGCGGCGTTCGAACGCTATGAGGCCTTGATGCGTCCACATGTCGAAGCGCAACAGAGGAGCGCCAAGGGCTTCGTCAAGTCCGTCGTACCTGGCAGCCGGCTAGCGGTCGCACTTCAGGCGATCGTCCTGAAAATTTTGTTCAGCAGACCGTTCACCCCGCTGCTTCGCCAGCAATTCGCAGTCAAGAGCTTCTTACCACAGACAACGTAAGCGGCTCCGTTGAGGCCCGTAATGGCGCCTCACGCCGGGAGAACCCCTATGCGAGGCTTTCATTTTCATTCCGTCAAAGCGACGCGCCAAACAATGCATATCGGTTCGCAAGAGCACAAAGAACTGTTCTGCCGCTCGTTCATGGACACGCATAGGGTCTATGAACCAGTGGACTTGCCATGGCCCGATCTTGACGACGCCGCGCTAGCACGTCTGCGTACGATCCCTTTCTGGAGCATCGCGCTGCAGACCGAACAGAACGCCGGTCTCATGCTGACGAGTTTCGCCACGACGGTGACAGACCCCATGATCCGCGAGGCCATCGCGCTCCAGGGCTACGAAGAAGCGCGACACGCGCGGATGATCGGCACGCTGGTCGAACGCTATGGTTTGCCGGTCGAACTCGAAGAATTTTCGCCGAAGCCGACGCGACGCGCGTTCATCGACTTCGGCTATAAGGAGTGCATCGACTCGTTCATCGGCTTCGGGGCTTTCCGGCTGGCGCGCGAAGCGCATTTCCTTCCGGACGCGTTGGTGCAGCTCTTCACCAGGGTGCTCTCTGAGGAAGCCCGCCACATCGTATTTTTCGTCAATTGGATCGCGTACGATCGCGCGCAACGGGGTCGCATCTGGCCGGTTGCGCAAGCCCCGTCGGTGGTCTGGGGGTACCTGCGGTCATTTGTCGGGCATTTCGAACTCGCCGGCGGCGTCAAGCGCAGCGCGGAGAAGCAAGCATCCCTACGCCCTACGGAAGACGTGTTCGGCGAGTTCTCGGTCACGAAGTTCCTCGATGCCTGCCTCAAAGAGAACGCCGACGATATGGCGGTCTTTGACCCCCAACTGCTCCAGCCGCGGCTTGTGCCAAGCGTCGCGCGCTCCGCGCTGGGCGTGGCCAAGGCGGTCAGGCGGCTAAGGGGACCACGCGGGGAATCCGGGAGCGCGCAATCATCAGGCTGACGCGCTGATGCCAGGCTCCTTACCGCGCGTGCTGTTCACCGCCGCGGAGGCGTTTCCAACGGCCGAAGCGGGTGGTCTCGGCGACGTCGCCAGGGAGCTGCCGGTCGCGTTGCGACGTCTCGGCGTCGATGCCCGCCTCATGATGCCAGGGTATCCGTCGGCGATGCAGCAGGCGCGCGACGCAACGACCGTCGCGCGCTTCGACGACGTCAGCGGGTTGGGTCCCGCCGAGATTCTCTTTGCGAGAACGATTCGCGACGATCTGCCGATCTGGTTCGTGCGGTCCCAGCGTTTTTTCGACCCGCCCGGTGGACCGTATGTGGACCCACACGGCGCCGAGTCCGCCGATGATCTCGAGCGGTTTGCGATGTTCTGCAACGCCGTCGCACTATTCGTCGCATCGAGCTCAGAGTGGCGCCCCACGCTGGTCCACGCAAACGATTGGCATTGCGGCCTCGTACCAAGCCTGTTACGCGCGCACCACCTGAGCGAGGTCGCCTCCCTTCTCACGATCCACAACGCAGCATATCAAGGCGCGACTTCGCCAGATCGGTTGCATGCGTTCGGCGTTCCGGCCGAGCAGCTGAGCGCGCTGCCGCAGGGCGCGCATTCGTTTCTCGGGCTTGGCGCTCGCTTCGCTGATGCCGTGAGCACTGTGAGTCCGACGTACGCTAGGGAGGTCCTGTCCAAGAGATCCGGGTGTGGCCTTGAACGCGTTCTCAGAGCGCGCTCGAACCCGCCCGTCGGCATCCTCAACGGCGTCGACTACGCGATCTGGGATCCCGCGCGTGACGAGGCCACTGCGGCGACCTACGACGCACGCGATCTCCTCGGAAAGGCGAGATGCCGCGCGGCCCTGCTCGACGAGATGCGCCTTGAAACCGCTTCGTTTGCGCCGCTGCTCGGCGTGGTCAGCCGTCTGACTTGGCAAAAAGGACTCGACCTCGTCGTGAGCATCGCTGACGTGCTCGTCACTGCCGGGGCTCGGCTGATCGTGCTCGGTCGAGGGGATATCGACTTACAAGACGGTTTTCGCGCGCTCGCGACGCGCTATCCGCGGCGCGTCGCAAGCGTCATCGGCCAAGACGCGGCCCTTGCGCGTCGTATTATCGCAGGCGCTGACATCTTCCTGATGCCGTCGCGCCTCGAACCGTGCGGTCTCGGCCAGATGTGCAGCCTGCGCTACGGCACCGTGCCGGTCGTCGCGGCGGTTGGCGGCCTTGCCGACTCGGTCGTCGACGCCGGGCAAAAAGGCATCGACAAAGGCGTGACGACCGGATTCACGATGCGGCGCTTCGGTCCCGTGCCGTTGACGCTGGCGGTCGGCAAGGCGATGGCCGTATATCCAGACCGGCGGCTATGGATGACATTGCAACGCAATGGGATGCGACAGGACTTCAGCTGGTACAAAGCTGCGCAGCAGTATGAGGCGCTTTATGCCCAGCTGGCGCCGCCGAAAGGGCAGCCGGTGCACGCGAACCCGTGAGGGGCCAGGCGCGTCGCTAGCACGTCACACGTACAAGCACGTCACACGTACCTTACTTCGGTCGCCATGCCGTCGGCCATGTGTATGGCGTTGTGGCAGTGGAGCAACCAGCGCCCAGGTGGCGAGGTCGCGTTGAACAGCCAAGAAAGCGTGCCACCATTGGCAGGTACGATCGACACGTCCTTTCGCAGCGGGGTCGCGAGCTGTGCACCGTTGAGCGTCACGATATCGAACGCATGGCCGTGCAGGTGCATCGCATGGTCCATATCGGTGTGGTTGGTGAACATCACCAGCACCCGGTTTCCAGCGCGCACGTCTATGGGCGCGGTGTCAGGCCACTTGCGTCCGTTCAGAGTCCAAGCCGGCACTCCCCATTGGCCGCCACCCAAGACGTAATGCTGGCGTACGTCGATACGCCCATACGAGGCCGAGCCATTGCCGACGCTGCGCGCGTCGCCGGCGAGATCGTATGAGAAGCAGCGCGCGCCCGCGAGTGAGAGCGGGGAGGCGAGCGGCGCAGTTTCGACGTGGGATGTCTGCACCACCAGTGCCTGCTCAAACGCAAGCGGGCCCGACGAGATCGACTGCAACAGCCATGCGCCGGGGCGCGTGACCTCGAACCAGGCGTCGTAGCGTTCGCCCATCCCGACTCGCAGTACGTCCACCTGCAGCGGCATCGGCAGCGGATTGCCGTCGCTGTGAGTGACGCGCAACGTGTGCTCCGCTAGGCGGATATAGCGCGTCTGCGTCGGGCTGGCATTCACTATGCGCAAGCGCACGCGTTGGCCGACTGCGACATCGAGCGATTTCGTGCGCGGGTAGCAGGCGCCATTGATGCAATGGGCGCGATACGCTACCTCATCGCCCATTCGCTGGTCCATGTTCATGCCGGCTATCTCGGGCGAGTCAACGGGATCTTCCATGCCGGCCGGGCTGATATCGTGAAGAGCGGCCGACATGCTGCGTATATCCGGCACGTCATGGAAGACGAGCACTGCCTCGACGTCTGCCGGTTCTTCGTGCGGGTCGTCAACGACGACCACGCCGAACAACCCGCCGGCGAGTTGCTCCTTATAGTGGCTGTGGTACCAGCGCGTGCCAGGCGGTCGCGCTGCGAACTCATACAAGTACTCGCCGCCGCTCGGCACGGGTGCTTGCGTGAGGCCGGGTACGCCGTCCATGGCATTGGGCAGTATCATGCCGTGCCAGTGGACGGTCGTGGGCTCGTCTAACTGGTTGGTGAGACGAACACGAAGCCGCTGGCCCTCGCGGACTCGCAGGATGGGGCCCGGGATGGTGCCGTTATACCCTAACGCGTCGTATGAGGCGGTGCCCGTCGGAGAGAAACGCAGCGGCGCCGCCCTAAGCGAGTATTCAACAACCTCGGCGTCCGTCTGGGCACGCGCCGGAGGCCTAAGGGTGAAGACGCTCAACCCGGCTCCGGCAATGACGCTGCCGATCAGGAAGTCGCGACGTTTCACGGAGCCGTCCCGACGTCGACGGGCATTGTGATCTCCTGGCCATTGCCGTAACGAACGTGAAGCAGCCACGCGCCTCCCATCGAGAAGTTGACGAGCGCGGCCAAGGTGTGCGGATCCTTGGTCTGGCGCAGCGCTATCCAAGAACTGCCGTGGCTCATGCTCCCCATCTGCATCGTCGCCTGCACGGCCGCATGGGCGGGCGGTGGTCCAGGAAATCGCACGAGCACGTTCGCGTGATCGACCGGCGCAGCCGGATCCAGCGTGATCTGAGGGCGCCCTGCCGCATCAAGCGATGAGATATAGGCGACCAGATCGGCGACCTGCGCGTCGCTGAGCCCGAAAGCCGGCATTGGCGGCTGCGGATGAGCGATGCGACTGGCGATGACGTCGGGTGAGAGCCTGTTCTCGATCCCCACAAGGCTTGGGGCGCTACCACCTTTGAGACCGGCGCCGTGACACGCGGCGCACCCGTTGGTTTGTGCGAGCTTGGCGCCCGCTGCTTGATCACCCCCGTACTTCGACGCAGGGGTCGGGGACACGGATGCGCCGAGCGAGATAATGCCGCATACGATGAGCGTCAGGGCCAAGGACAGGTGCAATGATCTCATACTCTGCCTACTTCTCAGTAGCGTAGGATGAAAATCCGTGCTGTCCCCGTGGTTGCGCGTGTATTCTTGGTACCGCATGCGAATCGCCTGCACCGCCATCGCTACGGACTACGTAGAGGCTTGCCCTCCAGGCAACCGATTGTAGAGCCAAGCGAAGAGCGCGCCGCCGACCAACCCGTCGAAAAAGCCCCAAATGCCTCCGATGAGCGCTCCCGTAAAGGACGTCGAGTAGCCGATATATCCGCTGCCCACCACGTCCACAAACTTTGCGCCCCAACCAAAGTGGCCGAGTATCCCTAGGCTAAGTACGCCTGCGCCCCAGAGGATCGCAGCAGCAAGAGAAAACCTTCTGATGTCAAGTTTCATCACGGAGTCAGCTGTGATAATGAAGGCGGAAGGGGCTAGCCCGCGCCCTCATACTCATCGTGGCGTTTCCACCACAGGCCCGGCTCGTTCTCGTTGCGCCCGAGCGGCGCGCGATCGAGCCACTGATACATGCCCCATAATCCGTCTATGCCGCGCGCGTACGCCGAGTAGGTGTGATAGACGACGTCATCCTTGAGCACGAAGACGCTGACGCCGGGCGTTTCACGCCGATACGTCGGCCAGTCCGTGCCGCAGCCTTCCGCGATCTCGTTCGCCCAGCTCTCGTTTAGCGCCAGCGTCGGGCGCGTGTCTTCGGGGCGGAAGTTGTACTCGATCGTTCCGGATTGCTGCTGCTCTTGGGTGCAGCCAGCTTGGAAATCGAGATTGAAATCGTTGCCGGAGGACGATGCCCATGGGAACGTCCAGCCCATGCGCTTCTTGTAGGCCCGCAACTTCTCGATCGGCGCGCGCGAGACCGCGCACAGCGTGACATCGTGATGCGCGAGGTGGATAGCGAAGCCGCTGAATCCGTCCGCGATCGACGAGCACGATGGGCACCCGGCTTTGAAGTCGGCACCGAACATGAAGTGGTAGACGAGCAGCTGCGAGTTGCCGCGGAAAAGATCGCGGAGCGACGCTGGGCCTTGCTCTGTATCGAAGCGGTACTCCTTATCGACGCGAACCCAGGGCAGCTCTTGGCGGCGGCGCGCCAGCTCGTCGCTACGCCGCGTGAGCTCCTTCTCGTCTTTGAGCAGCTGCAGCCGTTCTTTGAGCCACTCGTCGTGCGTTCCGATCTTGTGTTGCATAGTCGTGTCAGTGGACATCTTGCCATCTCCCTAGTTTCTGGAACGCTGCGATCAGCGCGCGCCAGGGTGTGAGAAAGAGACCCGCGATCACCAAGAGCGCGGTGGTGGTGCAGTTAGGGCACATGAGTGTCTCCAGTAGCGATGCCGGCCGACCGCACGACCGGGACATACTCGGGCTTGAGCCGCGCATACAACTCCTCGAACGGTTCCGGGTCATGCCCATCGACGCACGCGGAAAGACGTTGGAGGAACGCATGCCAGCCGGCGCCGTGACCCAAGACTTCGTTTTCGGGAAGCCGCAAGTGCGTGAGTGTCAACCGTACGCCGCTGCCCTCTTCGGAGAGCTCCCAGCGGACAAGAGCATCCGTAACCGGACCGACCGACGCATCTTCTTCATTCCAGGTGTATTCAAGAAGATGCGGCGGTTCATACGCGGTAACGCGTCCCGTCGCTCCCATATCGAAGCGTACTTCGCCGCCGACGCGATCGGCGACGACGCCGCTCGAAAACCACTTCTCTAGAAATTTCGGATCGGTCAGATAGGCCCAGACCCGTTCGATGGGTCCGGGAAGGTGGCGAACGAACATCAGCCCGCTGCGGCCCACGATGGTAGCCCGATCAGTCATGATTTGCTCGCCCTCATCTTCAAGTGCGCGCGCGAGCGCGTCGAGATGCGTGGTCCAAAAGGCGCGGTAGCGTGAAAGCCATGCGTCGATCTTGGCCAACCCTCGTCCGTCGATCGAATACATCCGTCGTTGAGCATCTCGCCGTGCCCTTACCAATCCTGCGTCCCGCAAAGCACGAAGGTGCTGCGAAACAGCGGGTTGGGTCAGAGTAAACCGCCGTGCGAGATCGCCGGCCGAGCGCTCGCCGCCGGCGAGCAGCTCGACGATGCGGCGTCGTGTGGGGTCGGCAAGGGCCGCAAAAGCCTCCATGGGCGTAGTATACAAGTTTTCGCTTATATTCGTCAAGACCTATTTTCGCCTGTAACCTCACCGGGACCCCCGCGGACGAAGACCGAACGCCGCCAACATCGCGGAGGAGAACGCAATGAGAAACGTCGTTTCGATGCTCGTGGTTTTCGCATTTATGGCTGTCTGCGTGGCGGCAATCGCGCAAGCCGCAGACGTCGTCTGTCTTTCTGACCTGCCTTTCAAGCCGTCCGGGTTGAAGGGTAACCCTAAGGGCGGTTATTACGACGGGATTCGCGTGAACAGCCACGAGACCATTATCACAAACTCAGGCACCCAGGCCAACCAGTGGGATCGGCCCACCCAGATCAACGGACAAGAGTATGACAAGAGCCTGCTCTTTCACGCGGTCAAGGATGAAACCATTACCGCGACGTGGTCGCTCAATCACAAGTTCACAAAGTTGACTGCGATAGTCGGGCTGGACGATACGCAAGACATACCGGGTATCTACCCGCTGATCACGGTCAATTTCACCGGTGACGGCAAGGCACTGGGCAGCGCGTCGATCCAATCGGTGTTCGGGAAACCAAATCCGACGCCGGCGGTCGACATCGACCTCACAGGTGTCAATTCACTGACGATCGCGATCACCTTCAAAGGCACCGGTGGCGGCACCAACGTCGACATCGTCAATCCGGAACTGCAACCGGTCAGCGGCCAGTAACCGATGAACGAGAAACAATGGACGATGATCTGCGGCCTCGCGTGCGCACTCGTCGTCGTTTTTGGAACATCTCTTGCCCGTCCGGCACCGACGCCGTCGGTCGCCCGGACTGTGCCCTCGCCCGAGTCGTTGGTCAACCCGAGCCCCGTGCCGCTGGTAGACCCGGTCCAGAAAGCCTGGAGCCATGTGCTGTCGCTTCACGGCACGTTTTCGGGTACCGTCTACGGACCAGACGGGATACTGCAAGAACGCGTGCGTGGAACTGGTTTGACGATCACGGGCTCTACGGCACCGGTCTACAGCGAGCCTTGGGACGTGGAATATAATGGATACGCTCACACCACTGACAATGTGAACGATGGGAGTTGCGGAACCGGAACGGGTTCCGCAGACACCGCGGTTCGGCTCTTAGTGAACCTCCAGAAACACACGTATTATCTGGATGTGGTGGGCGTCGGTTTTGTGGCGCTGCACGGCGGTCATAGAACGCCGACGAATGCTTGCCCTCCGATGACTAGCGCCAGTGGTTTTGCTCTGACCACAAAGCTTCCATCTCCCGCCAATGGCATCTGCGGTACATACACCGTTCCAGAAAACTACACGTGGACTTGGAAGCTCACACCGACGACGAACGATCGTGAGACGATCAAGGTGCGCTGCGTGACCGTGCCAGTGCCGAAGAACACCGGCGAATCCGAGATATAAGCATAGTCCGATTGTGTTCTCGGGCGTAGGGCGGGCTTGCCTGAAGGAGGCGACGACGCACCTCCGCAAACGCCCCACCATGTCGCGCGCTCTCGCAACGGTATTCGCCTTGGTCCTGTGCGTCGGCACGGCCGATCGTGCGGCGTCCGACATGTCCGCGACGGCATCCGAATTCAACGTCACGCTCGTCGGGCATGATCCGCTCTTCAACCGCGGCATGAATGCCGCGCTCGCCATCTACGACCACTATGTGTACGTCGGCAATCGTACCGACAGCTCATCGATTTGCGTCGGCGCCACCGGCACACCGTCCGGGGACACGTGCCTGCACCCGCACCCCGGCATCCTCATCGTTGACGTCGTGGACCCTGCGCATCCGAAGGTTGTGGGCGAGATTGGCAAGCCGTATGCGGGCCTTGTCGGGATCACCACCCGCGAGCTGCGGGTCTGGCCCGACAAGAAGCTGCTCATCGTCATGGACTTCCGGTGCAGCCACCTGATCCACGCGTGTCAAAGCGGCACCGACGCGCAGTTCCCATTCGACATCGCGTTCTTCGACCTGGCCGATCCGCAACAGCCTCGTTTCATCTCGCGTTACGTGCCGACGTCGCGGGCCGGCAAACAGGTCAAGCCGCACGAGATGTTCTTGTGGGTGGACCCCAACGATAAGAACAGGGCGTTGCTCTATCTTTCGACGCCGACGATCTCGAAAGATGCATCGTCGCCGAACCTGATCGTCGCGGACATAAGCCGGGTGAGCCAGGGCGGGCGCGTGGCCGAGGTCGCCGAAGGGAATTGGAACAGCTTCTATCCGGGCACGGACCGCGCCGATTATCCGTTGGTTCCGCCGGCGCACGATGCGTGCGGACCCTACGATTGCAATCTCTTCGTCCATTCGATGAGCGTGTCGGTCGACGGCTCTCGCACATTTCTCTCGATGGAAGCCGGCCAATTCCTTATCTTGAACACGGCGGCTGTCGCAAAGGATATGTCGCCCGGGAGCGTGCTCTCGCTCAACAATGACCTCATCACATCGCCGTTGGACAGGCCCGTCTGGGGACAGACGCCCGCCGATCCGCACGCGGTGCCAGACAACTGCAAGAAGGCGTGTGCGAATGGCCACTCCGCGGTAAAAGTGCCGGGGCGGCCGCTCGTCCTGACAACCGATGAGGTGTATGGGACGTTCACGGATCCCAAGTTCGGCTGTCCGTGGGGCTGGGAGCGGCTCATCGACATCTCCGACCAAGCGCACCCGAAGATCGTCGGCGAGTTCAAAATCCCGCAAGACGAGCAGTCATTCTGCGGCAGTTCGTCTGACGATGCAGCGACGGAGCAGTTCACGAGCTACTCCTCGCACAATCCGACCGTCGTGCGGGATCTAGCCGTCGTGGCGTGGCATTCGGGCGGCTTGCAAGTGACCGACATCAGCGATGCCGCCCACCCGGTGCGCGCGGGCGCCTTCTTCCCCGACACGCTCAAGACCGTGGCGACCGAAGACCCGGCGCTCAGCCGCGGCCCGAACAAGACGATCATGTGGAGCTATCCCATCATCAAGGGCGGTCTGATCTACGTCGTGGACATCCGCAACGGGCTCTACATCCTGCGCTACAGCGGACCGCACGCCGACGAGATTAACAACGTCAAGTTCCTGGAAGGCAACTCCGATCTCGGCGATGCCGCCGCGCTCGAACGTTCAAGCGCCCCATGAAGCACCAAAGGAGTCACCTCGTGATCGTTCTCTCTCGTGTGGCCGCGGCCGCTAGCGCAGTCGCGCTGTTCACCAGCGCTTCAGCTGCATTCGCGCAGCAAGAGTTTCCCCCGCCACAGGGCAAAGGGCGCGTCGTCGTCTTGTCTTCTGGCATGTCCGGGCCCGCGCACTACGCGGACGTCGCCCGCGATATCGCCCAACTCGGCTACGACGTGGTAATGGTCGACGGCAACGCCGAGGAGGGCACGCACGGTGCCGGCGTGCGCACGGCGATCCAGGAAGCGCTCGCGATGCCGCACGCGCTTCCCGGCAAGGTCGCGTTGGTCGGCTTCTCGCTGGGAGGCGGTGAGTCGTTGTATTACGGCACGCAGTGGGGCGATCGGGTGGCGGGCGTGGTGGTCTGGTATCCGGCCAACTGGTTCATCCGCAATGTGCTGGGCTTTGCGAGCACATTGCAAGTGCCCGTGGTCGTGCTGGCCGGTGGGAAAGACAACTATCGGAACGGCTGCTGCACGGCCGCCTACGACACCACGCTTCAAGCGGCTGCGCAAGCGGCCGGCAAGTCGTTTGAGCTGACCGTCTACCCCGATGCAAATCACGATTTCGTCAAAGGCGGGGCAAACTACAACGCCAAGGACTACGAGGATGGTTTGAAGCGCACGGCAGATGCGCTCAAGACGTATTTCTCGACGTAGACCTTCTTCTGCACACTCCACCGATGGACGAACTCAACCCCCAGGGCAAGCAGATGGCCGACGAATCGATGGTGCGCAACCTCGATGCGCAGGCACGTGCCATCTGGCCGCAGGAATCCTCGTTGTTCCAGCGCTACTCCCTCCCGCCCGACGCGCGCATCCTCGACGCCGGCTGCGGTACGGGCGAGATCTCCTCGCGGCTGGCGGAACTCTACCCTCAAGCGCACGTGCTCGGCGTCGACATCATCGATCAACATCTGGAGCTCGCACGATCGCGGTACGCACGTCTTGACCCGCGCTTGTCGTTCGAGCACCAAAGCGTGTACGAGCTGCGCGCACCCGACCATAGCTTCGACCTGACGGTGTGCCGCCACGTGCTGCACTCGATTCCGCACCCCGACCGCGTCATCACCGAGCTTGCGCGGGTCACGCGGCCAGGCGGCTACCTTCATCTTATCCCCGAGGATTACGGGATGCTCCACTTCCAACGCGGCGCTCTCGACCCGAGCGATTTTTGGCACGTGGTCCCGCGAAGCTTCGGGGAGGCGACCGGCACCGATCTGTTCATCGGGCGCGATTCGTACGGCGTCCTTGCCGCGATGGGGCTCGAGGACATCGCGGTGGACTACATCGTGGTCGACACGGTGCGAGTGGCCCGCGAGACATTTGCGTCGATCTTCGCGGCATGGCGCGATGGATACGTTGACGCCGTCGCCGAATACTCGGCCCTCTCCCGCGAGCAGGCGCTGGCGTACTTCAATCAGATGATCGCCAACGTCAGGGATCCGCTCGGCTATGCTGTGTGGATGGTCCCGGTCGTGAGCGCCCGAGTGCCGGCGGCGCGTTGATTCACAGTCGCGCTCACCAGATCAGCGGTACGAGACGATACTTCACCTGCGCCCGATACTCGGCGTAGCCGGGCAGGTTCTTGCGCAAGAACGCTTCTTCGTCGAGAATGCGCCAGACGAGCGCGAGTGCCATCGGAACGATGGTAAGCAAACCCCACCACGAACCGAGCGCAAGAGGGATGCCGAGCAGCATGATGAGCGCGCCGGCGTACATCGGGTGGCGCACCAGAGCATACGGACCGGTCGAGATGACCTGCTGGCCCTGTTCGACCTCGATGGTGCCCGCCGCATACGTGTTCTCGCGCAGCACGAGGAACACTGCGTAGAACCCGAGCGCGATGAGCACATCGCCCAACACGACGACCGATACCGGCACCGCAGACCATCCGAAGCGATGGTCGATCGCCGAGACGACGAAGATCGCGATGAACGACAGCGATGCGAAGAGTTGGATGATCTTTTGGCTCGTCTCTTTCTCCGCGGCCGGACCCGCGTTGACGCGCCGTTCCAAGAGTTTGGGATCTTTGCGCGCTAAGTAGGCGGTGATCGCCAGCACCCAGACGGAGAATATCGCGCAGAAAACCCACGCCTGCCAGTAGCGGGTAGTGCCCGCCGGAATGAACAGCGCCGCGCCGAGAATGACGATCAGGGTCGCGAATCCCCCCACGGCACGCCGGTAGAG
Organism: Vulcanimicrobiota bacterium; assembly: GCA_963772515.1. Taxonomy (GTDB): domain Bacteria; phylum Vulcanimicrobiota; class Vulcanimicrobiia; order Eremiobacterales; family Eremiobacteraceae; genus JAFAHD01. The sequence goes on along the minus strand of CAVYXC010000004.1, from coordinate 182,061 downwards.
CGCTGCATCCATATGACGAGCGCTTCACTCCTTTGCGGTTCTCACCTCGTTTTCACGCGGAGCCGCGCTCTTTTCCAAGGAACCTCGGTTACTATGTTGCAGGGGCCATTTGTCATGACCGGGAGGAACGCCGAATGATCCGTTACGTCGCGCTGGGTGCTTGTGGACTGCTCGTCGTCGGTCTTGCGGCCGCCTACTTCGCGGTGATCTTCGGCCTCATGCCCGCCAACGCGGACGCCAAGCCAAGCAAACTCGAGCGCTGGGCTGCCGGCACGTCGCTGCGCGCGAGGCTCGCGCGCGAAGCGCCGAAGCAACCCGATCCAGTGCCCGCGGATGACTTCAATCTCCAGGCCGGCATAAAACTGTACGCCGACAACTGCATGGTGTGCCATGGCGCCTCAGACGGCGAGGCCTCGAACATCGCCGGCGGATTGTATCAACGCGCGCCGCAATTCGGCAAGCGCGGGGTCGAAGACGATCCCGAAAGCGAGACCTATTGGAAGATCGATCATGGGATCCGGCTCACCGGCATGCCCTCGTTCGGCAAGTCGCTCACCCAGACGCAGATCTGGCAGCTCGCGACGTTCCTCAAGCATATGGACTCGCTGCCGCCCAGGGCCCAAACGGCGTGGAAAAAGCTTCCGAGCCAAGGTCAGCCTGCAAGACATTCATGACCTAGGCCGAGAAGGGCTGGCTCGTCATGCGGGCCCTCATCCTCAGCGGCGGCGGAGCACGCGGCGCATACGAGACAGGCGCGGTGTTGGCGCTGCTGCAGCACGATCGCTTCGACATCATCTGCGGCACGTCCATCGGCGCGATGAACGGCGCGCTTGTCGCACAAGACGAAGTGGACAAACTCGAGGCGATCTGGAGATCGATCGCTTCGATCAATGTGATCCGCCCGGCGCCAGAGATCGACGCGCTGGTGAAAGTCGTGACCGATCTGCGCGAGCTGTCCGACGACACGCTGCCGCATCGAGCGGCGACGCTGGTCCAGCTCGCGCGGGATTACACAAGAGTGGGGCCAACGGCGACATTCATCCACGCGCTCGGCGCACTGGATTGGCATCCCGTCATCGAGGTCTTAGGTCTGCACGCCTCGTTCGCGTCGCTCAAGCGAACGTTCGTGGTGGCCGTCACCAACCTGACGGTGGGGCGGCCCGAAGCATTCTACCATTTCGACGGTAGCAGTGCAGCGGACGATGCGCGCTCTTTCGCGGACCGTGAACCAGTCAGCCATGAGATGAGCGAAGCCAACTACCTCGATGCGATACGCGCGTCGGCCGCCATCCCGGTCGCATTTCCACCGGTCACGATCTCCGACGCCGCCTGCGGAGAGTGCCAGTACGTCGACGGCGGCGTCACCGGCAACGCACCGATCAGCCATGCGATCCATGCTGGGGCCACCGACGTGACCGTCATCTTCATGAACCGGCCCGATCTGCGTCCACCCAACTGGCACATCTCGTCCATCGCCGACGTCGCACTGGTCAGCCACGACATCATGCAGCAACGGATGTTGGAGCGGGATCTGGGGCTTGCCGCAGCGGTGAACGAGGCCGTCCTGGCAAAACGGGCCCCGGACGGACGATACGTCAAGATCCAAACGATCGGCCCGGAAGCTCCGCTCGGGCTATCCGTGCTCGACTTCGACAAACAGGATCGCATCGACGCCGCGATCGAGCAAGGCAAACGCGATGCCGAGCGCGTTCTCGCGCGGAAAAACGTTGGTTAGGAGGCAGTATGAGACCAGCTCTGTGGACCGGACGAATCTTGACGGTGCTGGCGGCGTTGTTCTTGCTGTTCGATGCCGTAGGGCACATATGGCAACCAGGGCCGGTCGTCGACGCGATGACGCGGCTCGACTTCCCGATGAGCCTTTCAGCCGGAATCGGCATCCTCGAAATTATCTGCGTTCTTATCTACGCGATTCCGCGCACGGCCGTGCTCGGTGCAGTCCTGCTCACGGGATATCTTGGCGGCGCGGTCGCCATCCAATTGCGCGCAGGCTCGCCGGTATTCGAGACGATCTTCCCGATCATCATGGGTGTCCTGGTTTGGGCGGGGATCTTGTTGCGCGAGCGACGCCTGTGGGCGTTCATCCCCGTGCGACGGTGACGGACTAGCCGGTCACTACGTCACCCGTGATGACGATGCGCACTGCATCGCCATCCGCGAAACGCGATTGGAACTCCCTGCGCTTTGAAGGGCGCCGGCTCGGGCGTCTTCTGCGCGTGGATGTGCAGGTGCGGCCCGACCGACCGGCCGCTGTTGCCGCATTGAGCTAGCTGGTCGCCGGCCACGACATGCTGGCCCGCCTTCACCGAGATCGAGCCCTCTTTGAGGTGGCACAAGATCACATACGCGTCGTCGACGCGGATCATGACGTAATTGCCGAACGGCCTGCCCGCGACGCTTGGATCGTCCGCGTTGGGCGACGGCGCTCGATCGGGCATCCCGTCGCTCGCCGCTATGACTGTGCCGTCGGCGGGCGCGAGGATCGGCCGGCCAAGCGACCCGTCGAGCGAAACGAAATCACACGCGAACTGCTGATCGCTTGCGACGAGATGGTGATTCAGCAGTGGATCGGGACCGGCAGCCGCCACGCGCCATCGCCCGGTGAACGGCACGCGCAGCGTCAGCACGTTCTTGACGTTTGCCATTCTGCGTCGCGCGGTGAGCGCGATGAGCCGGGGCGTCGCCACGAGCGCGATACAGCCAGCGAGCGCTGTCATCTGAACGAGGAGCGCGTCGGTCTGGAGCACCGTCAGGGACAAGAATAGCAGGGTTGAGATTCCGAACGTGCCGACGACCAGCCATAGCGCCAGCCGAAATGTCATATACGGCCGGCTTAGCCACAGCGCGATGAACTGACATCCCAACACGAGCCAGAAGATTGCGTCCGGCATTCTTACGCTCCGGGCGGCGGCGCGCCGAACCAAACAGGATACTGTGAGTTGCCGCCTTCGAACATCACCCACACCTGCGCGCCGACCGCCGGCGGCGCACCCGACTGGCCGGGTAATGCCCAGAGCCCGTTGACGTTGGCCTGCGGCACGCGCAACTGCAGCCTTCCTTTTTGCATGGGGTCGCTTGCGTTTTCCACGACACCGCGGTAGACGCCGCACACATGTTGAGCGGACATCATCTGAACCTGAGGCACTGGGGTGACGAACACCATGAGGGCGGAGGAGAATGCGATCGCAATGGAGCGCGGGATCGATAGCAACATCCTTAGTGTACCTCCTACTCGTTGATGCGACTGCGGCCTTTCGCGTGGCATATGAAAAGCACCCGCGCTTGCGCTCGGGTGCCACGCGTGCGTTCTAAGAACGCTTACCGTACGGAGTTCTAGCCGCTGAGCTCCAGCATCTTGGCCTGGAAGTCGCCGGCGATGTCGATCGGGCTGATGTGCACGTCGAGGCCGGACTGCAGCCTGGTTGCGACCGTCGTCACGGGCAGGATGGCGGCGGCGGGCGGCGCCGTTGAAACCGCAGGATTTGTGAGGGTGAGCACGATGGCCAGCATTCCTGCTGTCATGATCTTATCCACCTTTCGGATGTCAGTGATGGCGTCGCGACGTCCGATCAGTACATGCCGCCGAGCTACCATCCGGTTCACGCCAGGGCGGAACTGCCCGGTCACGGAACCGATGAGCCGTTACTAATGCCGCCGATCGGGGAATGGTTCACATATGGGCTTCCTCTATAGCATTCCACCGGTGATCCTGCTCCTCGCGGCGATCGCCGTCGGACTGGTATTCGCGTGCGGCGGCCAGTTGTACGTGCACCGTCGTTTTGGAGGACAGACCTTCGTCCGACACAACGAAGTGGGCGGCTTCATCATCGCCGTCGTCGGAACGCTCTATGCGGTGGTGCTCGGGTTTCTCACCGTCGTCGTGTGGCAACATTTCGCCGATGCACGCGATCTGGTCGCGATCGAGTCGGCCGCGGCCGGCGACGCATGGCACACCGCAGTCGGCCTGCCGCTCGCTGAGCGGGCCAGCGTACGCCGCGACGTGTCCGACTATGCTAATCTGATGGTGAACAGCGAATGGCCGCTGATGCGCAGCGGCCGCTTTGAGCCCGATGCCGACATCGTGGTCATGGATGCAATCGGCACGGCCGGTTCGTTCGTGCCCGCCAACCAGGGCCAGTCGACCGCGCAATTGTTGACCATGCAGCAGCTCACAGCGCTCCACGACGATCGCTTGCGCCGGCTTGAGTCCAATACGTCGGGCGTGAAGGGATTCGAGTGGCTCGTGCTCTTCATCGGCGCGGTCTGCGTGGTGTGTTTCTGCTGGTTGTTCGGGTTGGCCAACCCGCGAGCGCACCTGCTCATGACGGGTGCTGTAACCGTGGTGGTCGTCTCAGTGCTTGTCTTGCTATTCGAGCTGCAGTACCCGTTTCGCAGTCACATCGGAATCGGGCCGGATGCCTGGGTGGGCATCATCAATCACATTCGATTGATGCAAGCCGGTTCGCAGATGAACATGAAGATGTAGAGGCTCGCCGAGTTTTCAGCCGTCTATCGCACGAACAGCAGCGCGGCGCCGGCCAGCGAGGCGACCAGTAAGATGCCGCTGAGAATCCAGACGTGTCCAACTCCCGGCCGATAGGTCTGCTGCTCGATGCCGCGGTAGGTCAAGGCGAAATGCACCGTGCCCCAGATCAGCACCAACAAGCCGATCAGCACCATGCCGATGCCTAGCTGCTCGGCGCTGCGCAGCGTCTGGCCGGCGATGGTCGCCGTTGAGATGAGATTCTTCTCGAGCAGATAGAGCGAGAAGCGGTTCACCGAAATTCCGAGGGAGAGAAGCGACAGCGCCGTGCGAACGAATGCGAGGTAGGTGCGCTCGTTCGCGAGATAGTCGCGCACGTGCGCGTTGTGGTCTGTGCTCATGACCTGCGCCATTCTGCGCGGCGCGATGCGATTTCCTGTGGATGCTTCGTTTCGGCGACGCCGTCGGCGTCATGCGTTGACGGTGCTCATGTCTGAGTAGCGCTGGCCGGCAAACGCACCCGGCCGCGCGACCTCGTCGATACGTTCCAGATCTTCTTTCGATAGCAGGATGTCGACGGCCGCGCAGTTCTCATCGAGGCGGGCTCGATGCCGTGTGCCGGGAATGGGAACGATGTCCTGCCCTTGATGCAAGAGCCACGCTAACGCGAGCTGCGCCGGCGTGATGCCTCTTTCCGTTGCGATCTTCTTCAGCACGTCGACGATCCCAAGATTGTGCTTGAGATTGTCGGCCTCGAACCTCGGGAACCGCGCGGTCTTTCGGCCATCGCCCTCGCCGAGCTTCGTGGCATCGGTGATCGCGCCGGTGAGCAGGCCTCGCCCGAGCGGACTGTAGGCGACAAAACCGACGCCAAGCTCGCGACACGCCGGCAGTATTTCGCTCTCGACGTCGCGCGCGAACAGTGAATATTCGGTCTGCAACGCGGTTATCGGATGCGTCTTGTACGCGCGGCGCATCGTCGCCGGCGCCGCCTCGCTCAAGCCGAGGTAGCGCACCTTGCCCTCGTGGACGAGTTGGGCCATCGCGCCGACGGTCTCTTCGATCGGCACGGTCTTGTCGACGCGGTGTTGGTAATAGAGATCGATCGCGTCGACCTTGAGCCGCCTGAGCGAACCCTCGCACGCCGTGCGCACGTAATCGGGCTTGCCGTTGACGCCGAGAAACGAACCGTCCTCGCCTCGCTCGTTGCCGAACTTGGTGGCCAGGAAGACCTTGTCGCGCTTGCCGGCGATCGCTTTGCCGACCAGCACCTCGTTCTTGAACGGTCCATACATGTCGGCCGTGTCCAGGAACGTGCAGCCGAGCTCGATGGCATGGTGGATGGTCGCGATCGATTCTTCATCGTCGGTCGGGCCGTAGAACTCCGACATGCCCATGCAGCCGAGCCCGATCGCCGGCACGAGGGGGCCGTTGCGGCCAAGGTTACGCTGGTTCATCTATGCGTCTCCTGAAGAAAGGGCTTACGAGTAAAGAAAGCGCGAGGTGAGAACGGCCATGGCCTGACGCAACCGAGCCTCCACCGCTGGGTGTTCGCCGGTGCCCAGCTGACGCAGCGCCGCCGCGATCCAACGCCGCCCCTCGGCCTCGAGTCCGCCATGCCACCAGAACATCTCCAGTGCGCCGGCCACCGCGCCGCCGAGCGCTGCGTCGCGACCCTTCTCCAGCGCCCACTCTAAGACGGCGCGGAAGTTCTCCAGCTCGGGGTCCAGGCGCGCTAGCCACTCGTTCAGCGGGATGGTGTCGAGCTTTGTCTCGGCTTCTCGCGCAACGCCGAGGAAATAGTCGGCATAGCGGCGCGCGAGATTCTCGCGCTCGCCGCTTGCCGTCAGCTTCTCCAAGCCATATTCGCGCGTCGATTCGAGCAGCCGGTAGCGCTCCAGGGTGCCGCCCGTATCCGCCACCACGAGTGATTTGTCCACCAACGACGACATCAGATCGAGCATCGTCGTGTCGTCGATGCCGTCACCCGAGCACACGGCGGTTGCGGCATCGAGGGTGAAGGTACCAGCGAACGTAGCAAGCCGGGTGAACAACGCCCGTTCCTGGGCTGACAGCAGATCATAGCTCCAGTCGATGAGCGCGCTCAGCGTTTTTTGACGTGGCAAGGCCGTTCGGCTCCCGCCGGTCAGGATCCGGAAGCGCTCGTTCAGGCGCTGCGCGAGGTTGGGAATACTCAGCACTTTCACGCGTGCCGCGGCGAGCTCGATGGCGAGCGGAATGCCGTCGAGGCGCCGGCAGATCTCGGCGACGATGGTCGCATTGTCGTCAGTAAGCTCGAAGCGCGCGTCGGCGAACGTGGCTCTGTCGATGAATAGCGCGATCGCGCCGTAGCGCAGCGCTTCCTGTGGCCGCAGCTTGGTCACCGGCTCGGGCACCGCAAGGGAGGGCAGCCGATAGAGCGCCTCACCCGCGATGCCGAGCGCTTGTCGTGAGGTGGCTAAAATGCGCACGTCGGGGCACGACCGGCAGATCGAATCGGCCAATGCGGCGACCGCCTCCAACAAATGCTCGCATGTGTCGATGATCAACAGCAGCTGCTTGCGTTTGAGCCATTGCGAAATCGGCTCGTCGGCGCCATACCCCTCCGGCCGGCTCGCGCCCAACACTTTGGCGATCACCGCAGAGACCAGGCCCGGATCGCTTATGGGTGCAAGCTCGGCAAGCCACACGCCATCCGGATAATGCTCGAGAAGCGCGGCGCCCGCTTGCACCGCGAGCCGCGTCTTGCCAACCCCACCTGCGCCGGACAGGGTCAGCAGCGCGTGTCGGTCGAGCAGGGACTTGACCTCTTTGAGGTCGTGCTCGCGGCCTCGGAAACTCGTGGGTTGGATCGGCAAATTGTTCGGCAACGCATCGAGCGACTTGAGCGGCGGGAACTCGCTCGAAAGATCGGCGATGCTCAGTTGCCAGACTTGTTCAGAGTGCGTGAGATCGCGAAGGCGGTGAGAGCCAAGGTCTGTCAGCGTTGCGCTGCCCGGCAGGTCATGGTGGACGAGCTCGCGCGTCGCAGCTGACACAAGCGTCTGCCCGCCGTGTCCCACAGACATCAGTCGTGCGACGCGATTGAGCGTCGGACCGAAGTAGTCTCCGTCGCGCTCGTCTGCGTGGCCGGTGTGGATGCCGACGCGGACGCGCAGCCCTTCAACGGCCGAGAAATCCGTCTGTGCGAGAGCGCGCTGTATTTCGACCGCGGCTTTCACCGCGTCGAGCGGCGTGTGAAAGGCGGCGCAGAACGCGTCGCCGACGGTCTTGAAGACGTAGCCCCGGTTGCGCTCGATCGTCGCGCGCATCAGTGCGTCGTGATGCGCGACGGCGGCCTTCATCGCCTCGCGATGCGTCTCCCAGCGCTGACTGCTGCCTTCAACGTCCGTAAATACAAACGTGACCGTGCCCGAGGGGAAAGGCCCGGAGCTGTTCATCTATTCCTAGTGGTAGAAATATGGATCGAGGACGCTGACCTGAGAGACCGAGTCGACGGGCAGGCCGTTGCGTTCGGCCGCCAGCCGGATGGCCTTTTCGTCCGGGCCGTCGTAGATGCAATACGTCTTCTTATGATCCTTCGACACATACGAGTGCACCCACGTGACGCCGACGACCTCGTTGTTCTGGACGACCGAGCGGCAGGCCTTAGCGCCGTCGTCAGTTGTCGGAATGGTCAGACCATCTTTAAATGTTCGTTCGACTACATAACGTGGCATCGAGTTGCCCTCATCCTTTCCCACGGGTGAATTCGGTCTGTGGTTTGACGCCGCTTGCGAGCGTTTGATACACGACGCAATAGCGTTCGGTCAGCTTCTGCAAGGTCGCGAGTTGTTCCGCGCTCAGATCCCCCTCGAGCGCGAAGCGCATTTCTATCTTCTGGAAGCCGACAGGCGCATCTTTACCGACGCCCAGCGTGCCGCGAAAGTCGAGGTCGCCCTCGGCGACGATTTCGCCGCCTCGCAGCGGTATGCCGGTCGACGTCGCGACCGCCCGCAAGGTGACGCCCGCGCAGGCGACGAGCGCCTGGAGCAGCATGTCGCCCGAGCACGCAAGCGAGCCGTCGCCGCCGGTGGCTGGATGCAGCCCGGCCTTGACCAGCGCGCGTCCAGTTTCTACCGAGCAGCTGAGGCCTTCGGGATCATCGACCCGTCCCTGCGCGCGCAGCTTGACGAGTGCCGCCCTCGGTTCCTCGCGATACTTGTCCTTGATCGGTCCTTGGATGTCGCGCAGCGTTGTTGCGTCCATCGATGCTCCGTCCACGGATAGATGTGTGAATACCGGCTCGCGGTTTTCACCGTGTGGACGGAGTTTACCCCCGCGAGGGCGTTGCGGGCTGTGCGAAGCGGTCACACTCTGGTGGCGGCGCTAGGAACGCTGTGTCCGCCCAAGAACAAGAGCAGACACATCATGAAGATGACCTTGGGGGCGGTCTGCATGTTCGCGTGGCTTGTGTGCGCGGGCTGCGGCATACGACCTTCGGCGAGCGCGCCGGCGACCACGGCGCCGCCTATCCCGGGTACGCTGTACATCATGCATCCGTCGGACCATCCCGATGGACATCCCGATATCGAAGTGCGCCACGACGGCGTGCTCGTGCAGCGTCCGACGGTCGTCGGCGAGCTCGTCGCGCGCGACAAGCCGAGCGTGCGCGTGTCCACCGCGCTCATGCTCTCGGGCACCCGGCGTTGCGAACCATTGGCGATCTCACCGCACGGCGTCTACGTCGCGTGTCTGAAAGCCGACGGCAACGGCACGGTCGCGGTGTTCAAGCTCGCGCATCCGGCAGCGACGCTCCACGATACGCGCGTGCGCATCAGCGTCGACACTCATCACATGGCCGGTTTCGTCTCCGACGATCGCTTGGCATTGGCCGGCGATGATACGACCTGCCCGATGTACTATCGCACGGACGCGCATGTCTACTCGGCTGAGCCGCGCGCCCGTCTGTTCATCGTCGACGCGCCAAGCGCGAAGACGGTCAAGCCCGGCGTGTGCGTGCATGGCTTGGTGGCGGGCGACGGCAAGGTCGCGTACATCGGCCATGACGCAAGCGAAGAGCCGCAATACTCGCTCGACGGCACGCACTGGTCACCGGGCTTGGCGGTCGCGGTCGATGGCGGCGGCAACGTGCTCGCGATCGCTCCGAACAATGACCTCGCGGACGACCAGAATCGAGTCGTCTCGCACGACGTCGTCGACGCCGTCTGGACCCGTTAGGAAGATTTCGCCTGGCTCGGGCGTAACGTAGCGGGCGTGGAAGATTTCATCGTGCGCGCGACGCTCTTCATCGCCGAGCTCGCCGATGCGTGCGCGACGTTGATCATCGGGCTAGCCACGATCGAGGCGGCCATCCGCTCGGCGATCGCGTTCGTCCGTTTCAGACAGACGCACCAGGGCATCACGTTGATCCGCTGGCGTTTCGGCCGGTGGCTTTCGCTCGGGCTCGACTTCCTCATCGCGAGCGATATCCTGCGCACCGGCGTGTCGCCGTCGTGGAGCGAGATCGGCCAGCTGGCCGCCATCGTCGCAATCCGTATCCTCATCACGTTCACGCTCGGCAAAGAGACCGATGAGATCAAACCCGAGGCAGTGCAGGCGACATCTCAATCGTGAGCGGTTCGCCAGGCGGACTCGCGCGTGTTGAGTCGCATTGGCCGGCCGCCGCATGCGTGATATTCCTACTTGTGCTGCTCGCGCTACTTCCAGCACGTCTCGCCTTACTGCCGAATTGGACCGCCTACGCCGTAGGGTTGATCATGCTTACACCGCTAGCAGGAGTGGAGTTTTCAGGTCACGCGTTGCGCTGGCTGCGGATCGAACGAGTGGTTCTGCTCGTCGCCGCCGCTCTCGGCGTCATGATGATCGTGTTCACCTTGTCGCGCGTCGTCCACAGCATCTTGTTCCAACCCGACGTCATCCCACCGATAACGCTGTTGACCTCTTCCGTCGCGACGTGGGTGGCAAACATCGTGTTGTTCGCGCTGATATACTGGCTGATGGACCGCGGCGGGCCGGTGGCACGAGAGATGGGGGAGAGCGCGCAAAACGACTTCCTGTTCACGCAGACGTCGAATCCCCAGTGCGCGCCACCCGATTGGTCTCCGCACTTCGTCGACTATCTCGAACTCGCGTTTAACACCTCGACAGCCTTTAGCCCCACCGACACGCTGCCGCTCACGCCCCGAGGGAAACTCACGATGATCGTGCAGAGCACGATCTCGCTCGTCACGATTGTCGTCGTGGGCGCGCGCGCGATCAATATCCTGAAATAGCTACGTCTGCTTCGCGTTGGCCGGGTCGTGCGCGGCGAGCACGTCTTTGGCGAAGTCGCGCCGCTTCCAGTCCGGTATCGGGGTCGCGGTGTCTGTGTGCGGCACGAAACGCGATCGCTCGACGAGCTTCATCGTGTGGATGTATCTGCCGCAGTTCGGGAACAGCTCGCGCACTGCGACGCGGACGATGAACTGCGCCTCCGGATAACCGGCGAGCAGCGGATCGTCGAGCTCGACGCGCGCGCTGCCGTTGAGGCGCAGGCGTGTCGGCTCTTCCCAGTCGATGAACAGCATCCCGACGTTGGGGTTGCGCCTCAGGTTGCCCATCGAGAGGTACATGCCATTGCCGTCGTAGTTCGGGAACGCGATCGTCCGCTCGTCGACGACGCGCACGAATCCCGGATCGCCGCCCTTGTACGAGCAGTTCGGCAAGCCGCTATCGTCGACCGTGGCGAGGAAGAACATGTCGCGCGCTTCGATGAAGCGCTTGTCCTCGTCGTCGATCGAATCGAGCACGAGACGCTCTTCGAGACGGTCGGCGAGCCGGCGCGTGTCGTAGCGGTCCTGGAAGAAGCGGTGGCCGTCGTGATACATGTGTGCGCGGATTCGTGCAGGAAGCCCCTGCGACCTTACCATAGCCCTTTGCCATGACAGCACCGGGCAGCCTCACGCCGGGGCATCTGCTCACGTTGCCTGTGGTCAGCGGCTGCGCGCTCGATCCGAGCGGCAAGCGCGTGGCCTATGTACGCACCGTGGCGGACGAAGCGGCGAACGCCTACCGCGGCAGCGTGCGTTTCGTGGATCTCAAGTCTTTGGCCGTGACCGTGCTGACTCGTGGCGTAGCCCGTGACGCATCGGCCGCGTGGTCGGCCGACGGCTCGAAGCTCTTCTTCACGAGCGATCGCAGCGGTTCGATGCAGTTGTGGTGCATCGAGTTAGGTGGCGGCGAAGCGTACCCGTTGCCGGCGATCGACGGCTCGATCGGCGAGTTCTCCGTGTCGCCGGACGGGCGGTTCATCGCAGCCGTGGTCGTCTCGGCGCAGGGCAAGCGTGATGTTGAGGCGCGCGGCTGGCGACACGTCACGCGCCAACGCTATCGCGCCGACGGCATCGGCTATCACGATTCGTATCCACAGATCTGGCTGATCGATCTTGGCGGCGGTGCGGCCCGGCCGCTCACCGATGCGACCGGTTTCGTGGCGTCGCCGGCGTGGTCGCCGGATGGAACGCGGATCGCGTTCACGGGAGAGCACGGCGCCGATGCGGATGGCGTCCTGATGCGCGAGTTGTGGTTCGCATCGGTGAGCGATCAGGGTGCGCCGCGCAAGCTGCTCGCGCTGCGCGGCGACGTACAGTTGCCCGTCTGGTCGCCAGACGGCGAGCGCATCGTATGCATCGGCAGCGACGACCCGCGCGGCTGGGTCGGCCTGTTGAACCAGCGGCTGTTCGCCGTCGACCCGGGCGTCGCCGAAGCGGTCTGCCTCACGCCCTCGGAGGAGTGGACCTGCGGCGACTGGACGATCACGGATACGGGAACTGCCGGCGCGCCGTTCGCGCCGCGCTTCTTGCCCGATGGCAGCATCGCCGTGCTCGGCACTCAGAGCGGTGCTACGCGCGTGTTCGTGGTCGGACGCGATCTGCGCGTGCGCACTGCGACGCCATCGACGATGTCCGTCTCGATGTTCGCGCCGCACGCGGGCGGTTTCGTGTGCTGCGCGGCGACGCCGTCGACGCCGCCTGAGCTTTACGATATCACTGCGAGCGGCGCGCTGCGCCGGCTCACCTTTGAGACCAAAACGTGGTGCGACGAGGCGGGCGTGCGCGAGGCCGTGCGTCTCGCGGTGGATACGCCGTCGGGCACGGTTGACGCGTGGCATCTGCCGGCGGATGTGACGGCCCCGCGGCCGTGCATCTTGCAGATCCACGGCGGCCCGCACTTCGCGTACGGCGAGGCCTTCTTCTTCGAGTTCCAATTGCTGGCCGCGCGCGGCTACGACGTGCTGTATTGCAATCCGCGCGGCAGTCAGGGTTATGGCGAGACGTTCGCTGGGGCCATTGTGGGCAAGTGGGGCGGGCCGGCACTAGCCGATTGCATCGCTGCGCTCGACGCGCTCGTCATCCAAGGCGGAACGGACGAACGCAGGCTTGGCGTGGCCGGCGGATCCTACGGTGGCTATCTGACCGCGTGGACGATCTCGCACTCCAAACGCTTCGCCGCCGCCGTGGCGATGCGCGGCGCTTACAACCTGGAAAGCCTATGGGGAACCTCTGAGGTCGGACGCATGCTCAACGTCGAGATGGGCGGCACGCCGGCGCAAATACCCGACATCTATCGGCGCAACTCGCCGCTCACGTTTGCCGACGACATCACGACGCCGCTGCTGCTCCTCCACGGCGAGCGCGACTATCGCTGTCCGATCGAACAAGCGGAGCAGCTGTTCACCGCGCTGTATCAGGCCGGCAAGAAGGTCGAGCTCGTGCGCTTTCCCGAGGTCGACCATGGTTTGTCGCGCGGCGGGCCGCCGCGCCAGCGCATCGCCCGGCTGGAGGCGATCCTCGACTGGTTCGACCGCAACCTCGTCTGATTCGGACCTAGTGTAGGCGCTGCGCCAGGAAGTTGAAGGTGTTGGCGTTCTGGTTGGTCGCGGTGCCGTTGTAGTTGGAACCGAAGAACTGCCCTTCGATCTTGAACTTCGCCGGCGGTACCATATGGAACACCAGCTCCATCTGCTTGCCCTTCTCGTGGCCGGTCACTTTGATGTTCTCGCTGTAGAACGGGTCGGGAATCGTCGACGTCGACTTGTACTTGCCGGTGACATTGCCCGTTGTGTCGATCGAGATGGTGAGGTTGCCGGTCCATTGACGGCCGCGGCCGTACTGCGGCGTGATCGTGCAGTTGTATTTCTGCGGAGGGGCCATCGTCGGCGGCGCGCTGGAAGTGGTATCTGCCGTCGCGGTGGAGGCGCCGAGCTGGAAGAGCGCGGCAAGCGCGACTGCGGATGCGATCGATGCGCTTATCTTCATGGTCTCCTCTCGTGCGGTCGAATGAATTCGACCGCTCCATCACGTTTTGCGGGAGTCGGCGACGTCGCGCTTCATCTGCGCGACGAGCGCCGCGGCATCGGGGAAACGCTGCTGCTCGCGCAGGAAGCGCCAGCCGCGCAGCGCCAGCTGCTCGCCGTAGATGCTCTTGTCGAAATCCAGCAGGTAGGCCTCGACCGCCATGTCGTGCCCGCCGAAGGTCGGTTTGTCGCCGATGCTCACGACTGCGGCAAAATCCGTGCCGTCGTAACGCGTCGTCGCGGCGTAGACGCCGGGCGGCGGCACGAGCTTCGTGGGCGGCAGTTCGAGGTTCGCGGTCGGAAATCCGAGCACGTGTCCCCGCCCCTCGCCGCCGCGCACGATACCGTACAGGGTGAACGGTGAGCCGAGCAATGCGTCAGCTTGTGCGAACTCACGGACCTCGATCAGCTCGCGGATGCGCGAACTCGAGACGCGCTGGCCGTCGCGCAGCAGCATCGATTGGACTTCGAACGCGCAGCCCGCGGGTGCCAGCACGATTTTGGCGAGCGCCACGTCGCCAGTGCGCTCCTTGCCGAAGCGCCAGTTGTCGCCGACGACCAGCAAACGCGTGCGCAGCTTGCGGATCAACACGTCTTCAAGAAACGCCTTCGCGTCGAGCTGTTGGATGCGCTCGTCGAACGGCAGCAAGAAGAGCACGTCGAGGCCGCAGCCGTCGAGCAGATTGATCTTCTCGTCGACGCTGGTGAGCGCTTTGGGCGCGTGGCCGGGATGCAAGAAGGCGAGCGGGTGGGTTTCGAAGGTGAGTGCGGCTGAGCGAACACCCGGCGCGCGCTGCGCGCGCAAGTGGTCGAGCACCGCGCGGTGGCCGATGTGCACGCCGTCGAAGACGCCGATCGTCAAGAGAAGATCGGCGTCTGCGTGATACCCGTCCAGGCTGCGGACGATCTGCATGCGCCCGGCGCTCGGCCCCCTGGCGCTCTTAGTGCGCCAACGCGGCCGCAAACTCGAGCGTGCCGCCGTTGTAGGGAGTGGTCCCCGTGATCCCGCCCTTGACCAATTGACCAAGGACGGTCAAGCTCGGCACGATCCCAAAGCTCAGCCGGATGTTAGTGCCGTTGACCGCACCCGTGACCGTGACGATCTTGCCGTAGAACGGGTCGGGTTTGAGCGATGTGCTGCGATACGTGCCGTTGATGATGCCTTCGGCATTGTCTTTGATCGTCAGGTCCCCGGTCCACGGAATGCCTTGGCTAAAGCGCTTGGTCCATTGGCAATGGAATTTGAGCGGCGTGCCGATGGGTATGGCAGTTGGCGGAGTCGACGGCTGCACGGTTTGCGCTGCTTGAAGAGCGGATGCTGTCGACAGGCAAACAGCGAGAACGATAAGACCAACGATTGAAGGACGCATGGCGTGGTGTATCCTCTCTGCGGCGACTGAAAACGTTACGGGTCAGTGAGTCGGATTGGCCACGAACAGGATGGTGGCGCCGTTATACTGGGTCGAACCCGTGATGGCGTTGTTCGCGACCGTACCGCGCACCGTCAGACTCGGCGCGATGCCGAAGCTCAGACGGATGTTCGTGCCGGTGACGCCGCCGGTGACGGTGATGATCTTGCCGTAGAACGGGTCGGGCCTGACCGAGTTACTGCGATAGGTGCCGTTGATGATGCCTTCGGCGTTGACGGTGAACTTGAGATCGCCGGTCCAGGCCAGGCCGCCGCCGAACTGTTTGGTCCAGTGGCAGTAATAGTGCAAGGTTTGACCTACCGGCAGGATGCCGTTGGCCACCGTCTGCGGAGGCGTTGGCGTGGCGCCGCCGGGCAGCGCACTCGCCACGAAGATGACAGCCGCGATGAGCCCTGTGAGAAGTGAGCGCACGATCAGAGTGGTCCTTTCAATCGAAAACGCGACGGGGCGAAAGCTCGCCGCCGACAGCGAGGCTTCCCACTCCGATGCAGCGATTCCCGTGAAGCACGAGGACGGTGGTCTGCGCGTCGCGCTCGGCAGCCGGGTCGCTTTCCTGCGCGACGGCGTTGCCGTTCATGAAGCGCAGGGCGCGCGGTGCGTCGAGCTCGACCGTGCGCAATGCCAGCACGCTGCGCGGATCGAGGAGGCAAGCCTGCGGACGCTCGGCGATGTCGGTGGGCAGCGATGCGGTGTCGATGGAAAACGGGCCCGCCGCCGTGCGCACCAGACCTCCCATGTGCGCGAGCGTGCCGAGCCGCGTGCCGATCTCTTCGCAGAGCGAGCGCACGTACAGACCGGCTTCGCATTCGATGACCATGCGAGCGGAACGCTGCGTGGTCGCGACGACGCGCAACGAAAGCACGCGTGTCGGACGAGCGGCACGCGCGATCTGCTGGCCGCGACGCGCGCTTACGTATAAGGGGCGGCCGGCGACTTTGACCGCGGAAAACATCGGCGGGATTTGCTCGAGCGGTCCGGACAGTTGCGCGGCGATCGCGGGCAGGCGCTGCGTCCAATCATCGGGCACGGCTGCCGTCTCGAGGATTTGGCCGGTGGCGTCGGCAGTGTCGGTGGATGTGCCGAGGCGGAGTTCGAACGCGTAGCGTTTGTCCGAGGGCGTCACTAAAGGCAAAAGGCGGGTCGCGTGGCCGATCGCTAGGACGAGGACGCCGCTCGCCGCGGGGTCGAGGGTGCCCCAATGGCCGACCGGAGCACCGCCGTAGATGCGCTTGACCCAGCCACCGAACGACGTCGAAGTGATTCCGGGCGGCTTGAGCGCGTTGACGAACCCGAAGGCAGCCTCGGCCTTCAGGTCAGCGCACCGCCATCTCGGCGCGGATCGCTTCGAGCACGCGCGCCAGTGCGGCATCGGCCGGTCCGGCCAACGGCGCTCCGGCGGCGCGGAAGTGTCCACCACCGCCGAGGTTCTTGGCGACGGCCATGACGTTAACGCGGCCGCGCGAGCGCAGGCTCAGACGATATGTCTTGTCTGCCTGCTCTTTGAGCAACGCCGCGACCTGGCACCGGTCCACGGCGCGCAGCGCGCCGACCACTTCTTCGAGATCCTCGTTGTCGGCGCCGATGTCCGCGAGCATGGCTTGCGTGACCACGGAGTAGCAGATGCCGTCATCCGTAAGCACGGCCGCGTCGAGCGTGCGGCCGAGGATCTTTTGCGCCGCGAAGCTGCGCATCTGGTACAGCTGCTCGGTGATCTTGTCTTTGTCGGCCCCCGCCTCGATCAGCGCTGCGCCGACGCGCAGCGTGCGCGGCGTGGCGTTGGAGTACATGAAACAGCCCGTGTCCGACAGGACCGCCGACAACAGACATCCGGCGATGTCGCTCGTGACCTCGACGCCCAAGCCGACGATGAGCTGCAGCACGAGCACGCCGGTCGCGGCTTCGTGCTCGCGCACGTAGTTCCAGCGGCCGAAGCGCGTGTTGGAGAGGTGATGATCGACGTTGACGATGCGATCGGCCGGCACCCAGGCTAGCGCCTTCCCCGCGCGGGCTTGGTCGCTCATATCGAAAAAAATGAAGATCGCGTCGTCGGCGACGCCGTCGAAGGTGCGCTGGGTGAGGCCGGATTCGGGCAGGAACGTCAGGTTGCGCGGAACGTCGTCATCCAGAAAATACTTGACGTCTTTGCCCAACCGCTTGAGCGCGATGCCGAGCGCGAAGCCGCTTGCCAGCACGTCGCAATCGGGGTTTTCGTGGGCGCACATGACGAACTGGCGATGCGACCGCAGCGCGTCGAGGGTCTCGACGATATCGCCCGCGCCGGCGGCGCGGCCGTCACTCCGTGTGTTTGGCTCGAGCTTCATCGGCACGCTGTACCTCGTCGATGATGTTGGTGAGCTTCACGCCGCGCTCGATCGAGTCGTCGCGCTCGAAATGTATGGTGGGCGTGCGGCGCATGCCAAGGCGCTTGCCGAGCTCGACGCTCAAGAAGCCGGCCGCCGAAGCGAGCCCACGCATCGTCTGGCTGGTGGAGCGCTTGTCGCCCATCGGGCTTGCGTACACGCGCGCGCTGCTCAGATCGGGGCTGATCTTCGCGCCGGTGATGGTGACAAAACCGACGCGCGGATCCTTGAGCTCTTTGTGCAGCAATTCACTGACCTCGCGCACGATCTCGTGCTCGATCCGTTCAAGGCGCTTGTTTCTTGGTTCGCTCACGGTACCTTATCCCACACGTCTGTTCGGTCGTCTAGTGCGGTCGAATGAAATTCGACCGCTACATTTTATTCGGCTGGAGGGGCGTCGTCGTCGGAGTCTTCGTCGTCGTCCTCGAGCCACGCGCGGCCCTTATCATCCTGCGCCGACGCCAGCGCCCACACGCGGATCGCCTCCGCCCGCTCGTGGTCGCCGCACTCGATCAACGTGTCGATCAGCTGCGAGCAGGCTGCCGCCCATTGCTCGTCCGGTTCGTCCACGCCGAGCACGACGGCGGCCGCAAGGTGCGCGACAGCGGACGGCCAGCGCTCGAGATTGGCCAGGGCAGCGCCCAAGTCGCCGTGCAGCCCCGCGGCACTCGCATAGCGTTCGAGACCTTGGCGCAGCAAGTGCTCTTCGCGCTCATCGTTGCCCAGCTCGAGGCACAGCGATGCCATCAGCTGCACGCCGTCAGGCCCCAGCTCCCCCGATTCTTCGAACGGCTCCAGCAGCTGCAGGGCGCGGCGCAGCTCGGCGCGCTGCTCGGGCGACCATGGGTCGTCTGCATCTCCGTGGGCGACGATGACGTTGAAATAGATCTCGTGCGCTTGCTCGACGACGTCGTTGTCCATTACGCCGTTGCGGCCGCAACCTGTTCGGTCGTGAACGCCTCGATGACGTCGCCCTCTTTGATGTCGTTGTAGTTCTCGATCGACAAACCGCACTCGTAGCCCTCGGCGACCTCACGGACGTCGTCCTTGAAGCGCTTGAGCGAGGCGAGTTTGCCCTCGTACACTACGACACTGTCGCGCAGCACGCGCACGCCCGAGTCGCGCGTGATCTTGCCCGACTTGACGTACGCACCCGCGATCGTGCCGACCTTGGACACTTTGAAGAGCTTGCGCACTTCGACCTGGCCGAGCACGACCTCGCGCGTCTGCGGCTTGAGCATGCCGGCGATGGCCGCCTTGACGTCGTCGATCGCGTTGTAGATGACCTCGTACAGGCGGATGTCGACGCCTTCTTGTTCGGCCTTGCGCGCGATCGTCGCGTCCGGCCGGATGTTGAAGCCGATGATGATCGCGTTCGACGCGCTCGCCAGCATGACGTCCGACTCGTTGATGCCGCCCACGCCGGTGTGGATGACGCGCGTGCGCACTTCGTCGTTGGCCAGCCCGTCGAGTTGCGACTTGAGCGCCTCGACCGAACCTTGTGCGTCCGCCTTGATGATGAGGTTGAGCTCTTTGATGCCGCCCTCTTTGGCCTGCGCCAAGAAGCCGTCGAGCGTGACGGTGCGCTTGGCGGTGGCCATGCGCTGCTCGCGCTTGCGCTGCGTGCGCTTGGCCGCGAGTTCGCGCGCGTCGCGTTCGTCGGAGACGACTTCCATGACGTCGCCGGCTGCGGGGACGTCGGACAGACCCATGATCTCGGCCGCGATCGCCGGGCCTGCGCGCTTGATCGGCTCGAGCTTGTCGTCGAAGAGCGCGCGGACGCGGCCCCAGGTGGAGCCGACGACGACGATGTCGCCGACGCGCAGCGTGCCGTTCTTGACGAGCACCGTCGCGACCGGACCGCGGTTGCGGTCGAGGCGCGCTTCGATGATCACGCCTTGCGCGCGACGGCTCTTGTTCGCTTTGAGGTCGAGCAGGTCTGCGTTGAGCAGCACCATCTCGAGCAGCTCGTCGATGCCGGTCTTCTGCTTGGCCGAGACAGGGATGAATTGCGTCTGGCCGCCATATTCTTCGGGCGCGAGCCCCAGCTCCGAGAGCTGCTGCTTGACGCGATCGGGATTGGCGTCGGGCCGATCCATCTTATTGATGGCGACGACGATCGGCACGCCAGCCGCTTTGGCGTGGTTCATCGCTTCGATGGTCTGCGGCATGACGCCGTCGTCGGCCGCGACTACGAGGATCGCGACGTCGGTGACCTTGGCGCCGCGCGCGCGCATCTCGGTGAATGCTTCGTGGCCGGGCGTGTCGATGAACGTGACCTTGCGGTCGCCGGTCTCGACCGTGTACGCGCCGATGCGCTGCGTGATGCCGCCCGCCTCGCCTGCCGCCACTTTGGTGGAACGGATGGCGTCGAGCAGCGATGTCTTGCCGTGGTCGACGTGACCGAGCACGGTGACGACCGGCGGACGCGTGGTGAGCGAACCCGGCGGATCGGCCTCGACGACGATCTCGGGAGCGGCTTCTTCGCCGACCTCTTTGACGATCGTGTTGAAGCCGAAGCGGCGCGCGACTTGTGCGGCGACGTCAGGCGTGATGTGCTGATTGATGGTCGCCATCGTGCCCATGCGGATGAGCTGCGCGATCACCTGACCGGCGGGCGTCTCCATGGCCGCAGCCAGCTGCTGGACCGTGATGAGATCGGGAATCGCCAGATCCTTGAGGATTTCGGGCTCGGTGACGGCCGTGCCGACTTGCGCGGCGCGCGACCGAGGCTGCTGCTTCTTGAGGAGCGATTCGCGCTCGCGCTCTTTGCGATCGCGCTCGAGCTCCTCGCGCGATTTCTTGCGACCGCCGCTGGGCGGCGCGCTCGGCATCGGGCCGGGTGCGACCGCGCCACGGCCTGGCGGGCCGGCGGGCCGGCCCCCCTGGCCGGGTCTATTGATGAAGCCGGGGCGCGGACCCATGGGGCCACGGCCCATGCCGGGCGCGCCAGGACGCATCGGTGCGCCGACGCCGGGGCGGAACTGCTGCGGGCGCGGCGGTGCCACCGTACTTGCGGCGATGGCCGGTCGAGTGGTGGGAATGGGTGCGGTTGGATCTGCGGACGCGGCCGGCACAACCTTGGGCTGCGCGGGTGGCCGTGGCGCGGGGCGCGGCGCCTTCTGAGGCGCGGGCACCACGCGAAGGCGCGCGATCGGCTCTTCGGCGATGACCGGGGTGACCGGTTTTGCCGGAGCTTCGACTTCCGGCGCGCTTGCGGCTGCGGCCTGCGCCGCGGCGGCAGGCGCGGCCGCCTGTGCAGCAGCGGCGCCGTTGCCGGTGGCGGCAGGCGCAGCTTTCTTGGGCGCAGTCTTGACGCGCTTCGCCTCTTCGGCGAGGTTGCCGGTGAGCACGCCCTTGACGATGCGCGCGCGGTGCTCGTCGATCAGGCTCATGTGGGTCGAGGCGGCAATGCCGACCTTGCCCAGAAGCGCGATCGTCTCCTGACTTGAAAGATTCAGCTCTTTTGCGAGCTCGTGTACTCGGACTCCAGCCATGCGTTCGGCCGCGGTGCGGCCTATCTATTTCCTTTCGTGTGCGCGTTCAAACGAACGCGCTACTACATCTGCGGGCACTGTAGCTATGCCTTTGTATCGTTTGTTCTTCTTCACGCGCTCGACGCATTGCACCGAGCACAGATAGGCGCCCCTGCCCTCTCGCCGCGCGGCCGGATCGGGCTGCCACTGCCCGTCCTGCCCGCGCACGAAGCGCAGCAGCGTGTGCTTGTCCGCGCGCGTGCGGCATCCAACGCATTGCCGGATCGGTTCGCGTTTGGAAATCTCGCCATCATTCGGTTGCGCCAGTCTTTTCGGCGTCGTCGGCGGCATCCTCCGTTACGTCCGCGGCCTCCGTTCCATCCGCGGCCTCCGCGGTCTCGTCTTCGACGCGCTGCAGATCTTGCAGACGCCGGATCAGATCCTCGTCTTGAGCGAGCAGCTCGGGCGTCAGGTCGACGCCGGACTCTTGCGCGGCCGCCTCGGCCATCGCGGCGACCTCTTCGAGCTCTTTCTCCTCTTCGACGCGCTGCGACATCACCTTGGTCCATTGCTCTTCATTATGTATGTCGATGCGCCACCCGGTCAGCCGCGCGGCGAGGCGTACGTTTTGCCCCTCCTTGCCGATCGCCAGCGAGAGCTGGTGGTCGGGCACGACCGCCTCGGCCAGATGCTGGCGCTCGCTCAAGTGGACCTGGATGACCTTGGCCGGCTGCAGCGCATTGGCGAGGTACGCGGCGGTGTCGGCCGCCCACTGGATGACGTCGATCTTCTCGCCGTGCAGTTCGTCGCTGATGTTGTTGATGCGCGAGCTGCGCGGGCCGAGGCACGCGCCGACCGCGTCGATGTCCTCTTCGTCGGTCCAGACCGACACTTTCGAACGCGAACCGGGTTCGCGCGCGATGTCCTTGATCTCGACCAAACCTTGCGCGACTTCCGGGATCTCGGTCTCGAACAGCCGGCGCACGACGTTGGGGTGCGTGCGCGAGACGACGATCTGCGGACCCTTGTTGGTCTTGCGCGCTTCCATCACATACACGCGCACGCGCGAGCCGATGCGGAACGATTCGTGCGGCACTTGCTCGGACAGTGGCAGGATCGCTTCGGCCTTGCCGAGATCGATGAACATGTTGCGCTGCTCGTAGCGCAGCACCGTGCCGCTGATCATGTGGTCGATCTTGTCGTTGTACTCGTCGAAGACCAGATCGCGCTCCGCCTCGCGGATGCGCTGCACGATGACCTGCTTGGCGGTCTGCGCCGCGATGCGTCCGAATTCTTTGGGCGTCACCTCGATGTCGAAGTTGTCGCCGACCTTGAATTTCTCACCGGCCTCGGCCGCGCTGATCTCGATGAGCGGGTCGACGACTTCGTCGACGACGGCGCGCCGCGCGAACACGCGGTACGAACCGTCCTCGCGGTCGACGATCACGACTGGATTGCCGTGCGCTTCGGCCTCGCGCGCGAAGTTGCGCTTGTACGCCGAGACGAGGGCTGCTTCCAGCGCGTCGATGAGGACGGCAAAGGACAGCCCGCGGTCGCGCTCGAGCTCGTGGAGCGCGGCGATCAGTTCTTGGTTCGGTTGGGCGGGAGCGGCGACGGCTGTGCCGTTACCCGAGGTGGCCGCCTTTTTCACGGTCTTACGTGGTGCCATATAGCTTGTGGACCCTTAGGAGAAACGAAAGGAGTGGGCTGTCCCACTCCTCACGGAGAATACGCTCGTATAGTACCATAAACAGCGTCCCGGCGCAAGGCCGTGCGGCGCCCTGGGGCGTTACAGCGAAAGCGGCTGCGTCAGATGAACGGTCACTTGCGAGCCGGCCCCCACCGTGATGTCTTTCTTGTTGTTGGACGCGAGCAGAAAGCCGCCCGCCACGCCGATGGCGCCGCCGGCGTTGGTGCCGATGGCCTTGCCGATCCAGTTGCCGAGAAGCATGCCGACGAGCGCGCCGCCGGCGCCCGTCAGGTAATTCGGCCCTTGCTTCGGCGCGATCTTGTCGATGTACGCGGTGATGGGGATCTGCGAGGATGAGCCCGACGGTTTGATATGGTCGACCACCAACTCGAGTTGGGGGTTGCGGCCTTGGCCCGCCTTTTGCACCTGCGCGACGTGTCCGTAGATGATCGCGCCCTGCAGACCGCCGCCGTTGGATGGATACGGCGCCTGCACGTTCATCGAGATCGGCTGGCCGACATAGGCGGACTTCGTGTTGAGCGAAAGGTTGAGGGTCGCCTCGATCGAGGAACCGGCCGGAATGACGGCGCGAGCGGCAAGCGAGCCGGATGACCAGATGATGGCCGTTGCGCCTGCGATCAGCGCAAGCGCGCGGACGGCGAACAGACGACGATCGGACATGGTATTTGCCCCTTCCTTTTCAAAGCCAGCGGCGCACGCGCTGTTTGTAGTCAAGATACTCTTGCCCAAAACGGCGATCGAGATAACGTTCTTCTGCTGCGATCACCGCGAACCGGATGACCAGCACGACCGGCACTAAGAGGATGAGCATCCACCCGGATTGTGCGATGGCGGTGACCATGAGATAGAACAGCGCGAGACCGAGATAGAGCGGGTTTCTCGTGCGGCTGTAGATGCCGGAGGTCATGAGCGCCGTGGTCGGCTGCACTGGGCTAACCGGCGTTCGTGCTTTCCTGAACATCGGCAACGCCATGAAAAACAGCGCGAGCCACCCGAGCAGCAGCACTGCGGCCAGCGGCCAGCGCGCGACCCCGAGAGGAATGTGCAGCGGCACGAACCGTTCCAGCGGCCACGCGAGCAGCAGGCCTAGAAGA
Source organism: Vulcanimicrobiota bacterium (assembly GCA_963772515.1). GTDB lineage: Bacteria > Vulcanimicrobiota > Vulcanimicrobiia > Eremiobacterales > Eremiobacteraceae > JAFAHD01. The sequence goes on along the minus strand of CAVYXC010000004.1, from coordinate 158,152 downwards.
TAGATGAAGGGCGGCGGGAAGCGGACGCCAGCGTTGTCCGGCTGCTCGACTGTCGTGCTCATGCTTTATGTCGCTTCAGATCGTCGGCGATATCGTACACCAGATTGGCACGCTTGACGGCCGCGTACGGCACGTCCACGCGGCCTGCGTATCGATCGGCAAGCGTGACCTTGTCCTCGTCGGCCGCCTCAATCCTCCCAGTGAACTCGACGCGGTTGTGGACGCGCAGGCTGGTGATGATGCGTGCGTCGCGGCCGATGAAGCGCCGATAGTGCGCGGGTGCAAGCAGCGGACGGTCGAGGCCGGCCGATCCGACCTCGATGGTGTAGGCTCCCAGGGTTTCACCGAGCTTCTCGGCTTCGATGCGTTGGTCGATGAAGCGGGTGATGCGCTCGCACAGCGCGGTGTCGACGCCGCCTTCGCGATCGACGGTCACCGAGAGCGCATAGCCGCGGCCTTCGCGGCGCACGCCGGTCTTGAGCACTTCGACGTCTTTGAAATGTTCTGCGATGCCATGCAGGATCGCCTCGAGGCGTTCGGGCGCGCTCATGCGCGCAACGGCGCGATAGCGAAGCCGGCGTCGCGCAGCGCCGCGCGCACCGCGAACGCGATCGCCGACGCGCCCGGGGTGTCGCCGTGGATGCACAATGTCTGCACGTGACCGCTGCCTGCAAGGTCGAGTGCTTGTCTGGCAGCCTTGGCGGGGTTGGTGATCAGCGCGCCGTCTTTGGTGCGCGAGCGCAGCGTGCCATCCGGCTCGTAGGCGCGATCGCAAAAGCCTTCGGCGGCGGTAGGCAGGCCCGCGGCGCGCCCGGCAGCGAGCAGTGCCGATTTCGGCAATCCGACGAGCACGAGGGCTTTGTCGAAGCGCGCGACCGCGTTTGCGATGGCACCCGCAAGCACCGCGTTTGAAAACGCATCATTATATAGAGCGCCGTGAGGCTTGACGTGGTGCAGCGGCACGCCGCTCGCGCTTGTGAAGGCTGCAAGCGCACCGATCTGGTAAAGGACGCCCGCTTCGACGTCGGCGGGTTTGAGATCCATGCTGCGCCGTCCGAAGCCGGCGAGGTCCGGATACGACGGATGGGCACCGACGGCCACGCCGCGCTCGGCGGCCGCGCACACGGTGGCCTCGATGGTGGTCGGGTCACCGGCGTGGAAGCCGCACGCGACGTTGGCCGACGTCACGACGTCGAGCAGCGCCAGGTCGTCGCCCATGCGCCATGCGCCGTAGGATTCGCCGATGTCGCAGTTGAGGTCGATCGTTTTTTCCAGCGCTAGAGTCCTTCGTAGAATCCGGCGCCGAGCTCGGCGGCCGTCGCCGGCGCCGCCGACGCGAGCATGCGGTGCAGCCCGGCGAGCGCATGCACAGCGTCGATGCGCGAGACGAGCGTGAACCGCACTCGGTCGCCGGGGCGAAGCTGTCCGGCGCGGGGGACGTCGGCTGCGATCGTGCACGCGGCCGTCGCGTAGCCACCCGTCGTCTGGTGTTCTGCGAGCAGTATGACGGGCAGTCCGGCGCTGGTGATTTGCACGCATCCGGCATACGCACCCGCCGAGATCACATCGGTCGGGCGGTCGAGCGGCAGCGGCTCGCCCTCGAGCTGCAAACCCTGGCGCGTCGACCGGCTCGAGACCCCATACGAGCGCGCGAACAGCTCGTGCCAAGCGGCGTCGGACAACGACGATCGATGCGGGCCTGGGAGCAAGCGCAAGACCGTCGATGGATTCCAGTGCTGTATCGTTTCGGGCTGATAGGCGAGCGGGGTGGATGCCGCGGGAAGCGGGTTCGGGTTCGCGTTCGGGGTGCGCGCTGCTAGATTGAGGACGTCGCCCGCGCGCAGTGGGCGACCGTGGTAGCCGCCAAAGGCTGCTCCCACGTCGGTCGAAGCGCTGCCCAAGACGAGCGGCACCTCGATGCCGCCGTCAACGGCCAGATACGAATGCGCGCCGCGCTCCGCGGCGCCGATCTCGATCTTCACGCCGGCGCGCAGTGCGTGCGACTGCCAGCGCGCCGCCGGCACGCCGTCGATCAAAAGCGCCGCGACCGCGCCAGTCACCGCGATTGACGCATCGCCCTGCAGCTCGAACTCCGCACCGGTCAGCGTCGTTTCGACAAGCGCGGCGTTTGGCGGATTCCCGGCCAACAGGTTGGCCGCGCTCGCGCTATACCAATCGGCTGCGCCCGACGGTGAAACACCGAAGCGCGCCACATCGCGCCGGCCGAGGTCTTGCACGGTCGAGAGCGCGCCGGGTGCGAGCACGCGCAGCGCGCGCAGTGAGCTCACCAGGCCACCTCCGCCACCGCGTCGCCCATGCGCGAAACCACCTCGAAACGCACTTCGTCGCCGGGCGCGAACAGAGCGGGCGGCTCGCGCGATGGATCGAAAATGGCAGCGCTTGTCGTGCCGAGGAGGCGCCAGCCGCCGGGCGATGGCGTCGGGTAGATGCCGCACTGCGTGCCCGCGACTGCGACGCTGCCCGCGGGCACGCGGTCGCGCGGAGTCGTTCGCCGCGGCGCGCCGAGCTCCGGCGGCAGGCCCAACAGATATGGAAAGCCTGCGATGAAGCCGAGAAAGGCGACGTGGAATCGCGCCGCGCACAGCGCTTTGACGTAGTCCTTCGGGTTCGTGCCGACCTCGGCGGCGGTATCGTCCAGATCGGCGCCGTGCTCGCCGCCAAAGCACGCGCCGACGCGGATGCGTCTTGGCGTGAGCACGATGCGCCCTTCGCCTTCTTGCGCGCAGCCGCGCAGGCACGCGAGCGCGATGGCCAGATCGAGGCGCGCCGGATCGAAGCGCACGAGGACCGACGCGTACGCGCCGACGACGTCGAGCGCGGCATCGCCGAATCGTTCGCGCGCGAGGGCGCAGACCGACCAAACGCGGCGCACGGTGGCGAGGTCGATGACGTCGCCCAGGATGGCGATGACCGCGGAGTCGCCGGCCGGTTCGACTCTCACGTCATGGACGGTCGAATGAATTCGACCGCTCCATACATCGCGGATTCGTACGCGATGCCGGCGAAGCCGACTCGACCATGACCGCCAAGCTGCACTTCTCTCCCCGCCCCAATCGCGCCGCCGAGATCCACTGGCAGGCGTGGGAGCCGGGTTCGTTCGCGCACGCGCAAGCAGAACACAAGCCCGTTTTGCTGGCTATCTCCGCCGTGTGGTGCCACTGGTGTCACGTGATGGACGAGACCTCATATTCCGACCCGGCGGTGATCGGCCTCATCAACGACCGGTATGTCCCCATCCGGGTCGACAACGACCAGCGCCCGGACATCAACGCGCGTTACAACATGGGCGGCTGGCCGACGACCGTGATCCTCACGCCCGAGGGCGAGATTCTCCGTGGAGGCACGTACATACCGCCTGAGGCTATGCTGCCGTTCCTGCAGCAGGTCTCCGATCTCTACGCCGAGCCCGCCAATCGCCTCGAGTTCTCGCGCCGCATCGCCGAGGTGCGGGCCAAACGCACGCACGCGCCGACCGGCCCCGCGGGCGAGCTGGATGGTGGCGCGCCGGCGGCGATCGTCGCGGCCGCATCGGAGGCGTTCGACGATCAGTTCGGCGGCTTCGGCACGGAGCCGAAGTTCCCGCAGGCCGACGTCCTGCATTTCCTATTGGACTTCTACAGCCGCCACCCCGACGGGCGCGTGCAGACGATGGTCCAGATGTCCTTGCGAGCGATGGCGGGCGGCGGGATGTACGATCACGTCGAGGGCGGCTTCTTCCGCTATTCGACCACGCGCGATTTCAGCGTTCCGCATTTCGAGAAGATGCTCGAGGACTTGGGCGGCCTCATGCTGGCGTGCGCCCAGGCGAGTGCACTGTTCGGCGACGGGGCCCTCGGGCGAGTCGCAGTCGACACCAAACGCTACTTGGACGCCACGTTATGGGACGAAGCCCGGCACGGCTACGGCGGCAGCCAAGATGCGGATGAGACGTATTATCAATTATCAAAGGACGGTCGAATAAATTCGACCGCTCCATACGTCGATAGGACGATCTATACGTCGTGGAACGCGGAAGCGGCGCACGCGTTGATCTGCGCCGGTCCGCTGCTGTCGCCGCTGGGCGAGGATGCGCGCGCGTGGATCGGGCGCGGCGTCGAGATCCTCGAGATGTTGTGGTCCAGCCTGCTCGTGGACGGGCTTATGGCACGCTATTCCGACGGGACGGCGCGCGTGCGCGGCCTGCTGGGCGATCAGGCATGGAGCGCGTGGGCGGCGCTTGCCGCCTTCCAGGCCACGAGTGAGGTCCGCTGGCTCGAACGAGCGCTATCGCTGGCCCGCGCGAGCAATGCCCTGTACAGCGAGGCGGCGGGCGCATATCTCGACCGGCTGGCCGATGGCTCCGAGCCCGGCCGCGTGGCCGAGCCGGTCGCGCCCATGCCTGAGAACGCGCTGATGGCTCGGGTCTTGCTCGCGCTGCGCGCGTTCACAGCGGATGAATCCCTCGCCACGCGAGGACGCTCGATTTTAGAGCGCTTCACCTCGACCTACGGTCGCATGGGCGTGTTCGGCGCGTCGTATGCCGGCGCTGTGCTCGAACTTCTCGAGCCGCCGTACGACATCAAGCTCATCGGCGAGCCCGGATCCGCGGCGATGAGCGCTCTGCGGGACCCCTTGCTTGCTGTGGCAGCTCCGCCGCTGCGCCTCAACGCCGTCGATCCGCGCGACCGGATGCGAGCAAGCGCCCTCGACGCCGGCACGTCGGATGCTCCTACGGCGATCGTGTGTCGCGGTGCGGTATGCTTTGCGAGCGCGAACGACGCGGAGCAAGTGCTGGCCGCCGTGCGGCGAGCGAACGCGACCGCGTCGTGAAAAATCTTCGTCCCGCGGTTGAAAAAATAATTTTCGAGTTCTGTTTCGAGAGGACGAGGAAAACTCCAAGCGCGTAGACGAACGAGGGCGCTTCGTCAGTCTCGCACAACCGACGTACACCTACACCTCGGTTGTGCTGTTCGTTCAGACAACCAGTCTCGGAGGCTGCGGGCGTGCTGCAAGAGTTGCGTATCGATGTCGACGTCACCGATATTCGCGTCGCCATTCGCGAACGTCTACGCGAATACGATGACTGCGACCGCGAGCAGCGCACCAATCCCGAGCGCGCCGACAATGCGTGGCGCGTCGTGCAGAATCTGCTTGCCGAAGAATTGGCCGAGCTCAACGATGGGCTCGCGACCGATGCCAGGATCACCGAAAAGGACCGCTTGGCGCTGCCCGACGGCAGCCAGGCCATCGATATCGTCTACCGGGACCACAAGTTCTCGATCGTGCGGCCCAAAGACAAGCGCCACCTGTGTTTGGTGGATCCCTCGGCCGGCAGCCTGCCCATCGAGGCCCTCGGCAGCAAGCTCTTCGTGGCCGGCGAGCCCATCGCGGCCGGGCTGCTGCGGGCGATCAACCGGCTCGTCGAGCGGGCGACCGCCGGCGTCAACAGCCATCCGAAAAACGACCAGCATTACATGGCGCTCGAATTGCCGGCGGCCAGCGCGTCGAAGATCGAAGCCGCGCTCAATCTCGCGCGCGACAACGGCTATCGCTTCGTCGAATCATATCGCGGGCAGAGCAAGACGCGCCGCGTGTTCGTGTTCGAACGGCTCGCGTAATCCACAATCATAAACGCGCGCTACTACAATTGTAGTAGCGCGTCGCTTTTCATGCGCGGACATGTTGCGCGTTCAGAGAACGCGCTCTTACATTCGCCCTGCGTTACCGAGGCGGGGTGACGTTCTTGATCTGGCCAGGTTCCGAAGGCGGGCGCCACGAGCCGCTCGCCGGATCAGAGCCGGTCGCGGACTGATGTTCCCGAACGATATTCGCCGGGCACAGCTTGACGAACAGCGTCACGAGCAACATGAGCAGCGCGATATCGTCGATTTGGCCGACGATGGGGAAATCGCCTAACAAATCGACGGGCGACACCACGACGACCGCAGCGATCGCCGCCGCTAGTTTGAGCAGCGGGGAAACACGCGTGTCGAGAAATAAGCGGGACGCGAGCAGGGCCGTTTTGGGGAATTGCAACGCCCAGCGCGCCGCGGACACGAGAGACAAGGCCATGGCTATAGGAGTCCTCCGAGGCTATTATACCGTATGGCTCTGGGAATGTTTCGGGACGGTCGAATAAATTCGACCGCTACAAGGGCTGTAGGACTGAGGGGATTTGAAGTACGACGCCATCATCATCGGAGGCGGCCATAACGGGCTGGTCACGGCCTGTTATCTCGCGCGCGCCGGCCGAAAGGTGCTGGTCCTCGAACGGCGCTACATCGTCGGCGGGGCCTGCGTCACCGAGGAGACGTTCCCGGGCTTCAAGTTCTCCACCGCCGCGTACGTCAACAGCCTGTTCCGGCCAGAGATCACGCGCGATCTGCGCCTGCGCGACTACGGCTTCGATCTGATCGAGCGCCACCCGGCCTCGTTCTCGCCCACCTTGGACGGCCGCTACCTCATGCTCGGTTCCGATCACGACTCCAACCTGAGCGAGATCGCCAAGTTCAGCGAAAAGGACGCGCAGGCATATCCGCGCTACGAGCAGATGCTCGAGCGCGTCGCGTCGGTCATCGAGCCGACGCTGATCCAAACCCCGCCCAACGTCGCAAAGCCGGGCCTGGGCGATCTCCTCAAGATGGCGCCGCTCGGCCGCAACTTGAGCAAGCTCGGCCCGGGCTTAGGCGAGGCGATCGAAGTGCTGACCGGACCCGCGCGTCCGATCCTCGACCGCTGGTTCGAAGACGAGCAGCTCAAGGGCACGCTTGCGACGGATGCGATCATCGGATCGTTCGCATCGCCGTCGATGCCGGGCACCGCGTACGTGTTGTTCCACCACGTCATGGGCGAGACGAACGGCAAACGCGGCGTCTGGGCCTACGTCCGAGGCGGTATGGGGGGGCTGACCCAAGCGCTCGCAGCCGCTGCCAAGGATCTGGGCGTCGACATCCGCACCGAAGCCGAGGTCGCCAAGATCGTCGTGCGCGACGGCGCGGTGACCGGCGTGGCGCTGCGCAACGGCGATGAGTTCCAGGCGCGCCATGTCGCGAGCAACGTCGACTGCAACATCACGTTCACCAAACTGCTCGACGAGTCGCTGCTGCCCGAGGAATTTCTCGCGGCGGTCAAGCGCATCGACTACAGCAGCGCGTCGCTGAAGATCAACGCGGCGTTGTCGGCGCTGCCGAATTTCACCGTGCTGCCGGGCACGGTCTCCGGGCCGCAGCACCACGGCACCGTGCATCTGTGCCCCTCGCAAGATTTCATCGAGCGCGCGTTTGACGACGCCAAGTACGGCTATCCTTCTAAGGAGCCGGTCGTCGAGTGCCAATTCCCGTCGTCGTTGGACGATTCGTTGGCCCCGGCGGACAAACACGTCATGTCGATGTTCATCCAGTACGCGCCTTACCATCTGAAGGAAGGCGGTTGGAACGACGAGACCAAGAACGCGTTCGCCGATCGCTGCTTCGATATCGTCGAGCGCCACGCGCCGGGATTCAAATCGACGGTACTGGCGCGCCAGGTGCTCAGCCCGCTGGACCTCGAGCGCACCTTCAATCTGACCGGCGGCAACATATTCCAAGGCTCCATGGCGCTGCACCAGCTGTTCATGTTCCGGCCTGTCCCCGGCTTCGCCGGTTACCGCACGCCGATCCGAGGGCTATTCTTGTGCGGTGCTGCGGCTCACCCGGGCGGCGGCGTCATGGGTGCCGCTGGCTGGAACGCTGCGCGCGAGATGTTGCACGCCTAACGCGTGACTGGCCAATGAGATAGCAGGCCTCTGCGCCCACATGCAGTATAGGGCGGCCAAGCATGAACACGTTGAATCAAACGCCGCGGGCGGCGGCTCGGCCCTCCTTTATCCTCTTCGCCCTCACATTCGCAAGCGCCGGCGCGCTGTTCACGAGCGCGTGCGCGCGCGGCGGACAGCAAGGTCCACCCGGCGGCGGTGCAGGCGGATTCGCATTCCCGGTGGCCGCTGCGCCGATCGTGCGCGGCGACATCTCGCAGTACGCCAGCGTGACCGGCACCGTCGTGGCCAAGCAAGTGGGCGATCTGTCCTCAGTCGCGTCGGGCAACGTGATCTCGGTGGGCGCGCAGATCGGCCAGCGCGTGCACGCGGGGCAACTGCTGGTGCAGATCGACGACACGACGCTGCGGGCACAAGCGGCGCAGCAGGCAGCCAACCTCGCCGAGCTGCAAGCCACGACGACCGGCGGATCGTCGACTGCTCAAGCCCAACTCCATTCCGCGCAGGTGGCCTACGATACCGCGGCGCGCGACTTGCAGCGCAATCAGCAGCTGTATTCCAAGGGCTACGTCTCGAAGTCCGCGCTCGACGACTCAGTCAGTGCCGCGGCGGCGGCGCAAGCTTCGCTTCGCTCGGCGCAAGTGGCCGCGCAGAACGCCAGTCTCAGCTCGGGCAACAGCGCAGCGACAGCGTCCATCGCGGCGGCGCAGGCGTCGTTGGCTGCGGTCCAACACCAGCTGGAACAGACACGGGTGAGTGCGCCCTTCGACGGCGTCGTGACCATGCGCAACGTGGATCCCGGATCCCTGGCCGTTCCCGGCACGGTTCTTATGGAAGTCTCGCAGCTCGACCAATTGTACGTCGACGCGGGCGTCGCCGGCGGCGATCTCGGCTATGTGCGCGTCGGGACGCCCGTGACTATCACCGTGGGCGGATTGAGCGGACGCACATGGCAGGGCACAGTGCGGTATCTCAATTCATCGGCCAATCCGGGGACGTCCGTATACACGGCGCGCATCCCGCTCGCCAACCCCGATCTTGCGCTGCGTGGCGGCATGGTCGCCAACGTCCAGTACACGCAGGCGCACAAGAACGGCGTGCTATTGGCGCCCCGCGCCGCCGTCTACCAGACGCCGGCCGGCTATTCGATGTTCATCATCGACAGCGGCAAGGCGAAGGAAGTCGCGGTTGAAGCCGGCCTCCAGAACGATCAGCAGGTCGAAGTGACCGGTCCGGGCCTCAAGCCCGGCGTCCAAGCGATTCTGAACCATTCCGCGCTCTTGCAGCCGGGAATGCCGGTGCAGGTCTTGCCGCCTCCGGGCGCTGCTCCACCGCCAGGCGCACCGAAACACTGATGTCGGGCAACATCTTCATCTCGCGGCCGATCCTGGCCGGGGTTTGTGCCGCCATCATCCTGCTCGCCGGCGCGATCGCTATTCCGACGCTGCCCATCGCGCAGTTCCCGGCCATCGCACCGCCGGCGATCACGGTGCAATCCGAATACATCGGCGCCAATGCGCAAGCGGTGGAGCAGTCCGTCACCAACCCGCTCGAACAGCAGATCAACGGCGCCGAAGGCCTGCGCTACATCTCGTCCTCCAGCGCCGACAACGGGACGAGTGCGATCACCGCGACGTTCTTCTTGGGTCGAGACGTCGACAAGGCGCTGCAAGACGTGCAGACGCGCGTCAACGTCGCGCAAGGCGTCTTGCCGGCTTCGGTCAAGCAGACGGGCATCACCGTCACCAAGAATTCTGGGTCCTTTGCCATGGCGATCGCACTGGTATCAGACGATCCGAAGTACGATACGCTCTTCCTGAGCAATTATGCGGACCGCTTCATCACCCAAGAGCTCCAGCGGGTCAAAGGCGTCGGCCAAGTCATCATCTTCGGCGAACGCAAGTACGCGATGCGCTTGTGGTTGGACCCGGCAAAGCTCCAAGCATACGGTCTGACGGCCGATGACGTCACGAATGCTCTTTCGGCACAAAACGTTCAGGTCGCCGCGGGCGCGGTCGGCCAGCCGCCCGCACCGTTGGGCCAGGCGTACGAATACAACATCCGGGTTTCGGGGCGGCTGACGACACCGGCCGAGTTCGGCAGCATCGTCGTCAAGGCGGGACCGAACTACCTCGTCCACGTCAGCGACATCGGCCGAGTCGACCTCGGCGCAGAAGACTACTCGACCAACTTGGCCTTCAACGGCAAGACCTCGACCGTCGGCATGGGCGTGCTGCAACTCAATGACGCCAACACGCTTAGCCTCTCAAAGGGCGTCCGCGACGCGCTCGATCAGCTGTCGAAGTCATTCCCGCCGGGTGTGCACTACGAGATCGCGTTCGACACATCGGTGTTCGTCCAAGAGTCCATCAAAGAGGTGCTGACGACGCTGGGGCTGGCGATCTGCCTCGTCGTGCTGGTCATCTTCTTGTTCCTTCAGGACTGGCGCGCGACGCTGATCCCAGCGATCACCATCCCGGTGTCCCTCGTCGGCACGTTCGCGCTGCTCAAGGCGTTCGGTTTCTCGATCAACACGCTGACGCTCTTCGGTCTCACGTTGGCGACTGCGCTGGTAGTCGACGACGCGATCGTGGTCATCGAGAATATCGTGCGTTACATGCACGATCACAAGATGGACGCGAAAACGGCCGCTCCGCTCGCGATGGCTGAGATCACCAGCGCGGTGATCGCGACCTCGCTCGTCTTGCTCGCGGTGTTCATCCCGGTGGCCTTCTTCCCGGGCGTCACCGGAGAGCTGTACAAACAGTTCGCGCTGACGATCGCGTCGACGATCAGCATCTCGGCGTTCACCGCGTTGACGCTGGCGCCCGCGCTCGCCTCGATCATGCTCGAGGGCGGCGACGTGACGCAACATAACCGGTTCATGCAGGCGGTCGGCGACTTCATCAGCGCCATCCGCGAAGGGTACCGGCGGCTGCTTCCCAACGTGCTCGCCCACCGCACCGCCGTGCTCGTGACGTTCGCCGCCTTGCTGGCCGCGACGGTGTTCATGTTCCAAATCGTGCCGAGCGGCTTCGTGCCGAACGAAGATCAGGGGTTCTTCGTGATGATCGCCCAAGCGCCGCCGGGCGTGTCGCTGCAGTACATGACCAAGATCATGGGTCAGCTACAGCAGATCGTATCCTCAGACAAGGACGTCACCAATATCTTCAGCGTCGCGGGCGTCGGGTTCACCAACTCCGGTTTCAACTACGGGTCGAATAACGGCATCGCGTTCGCACTGCTCAAGCCGTGGTCGGAGCGGAAACGTCCCGACCAGTCGGCATCCGCGACGGTCGCCAAGGTCGGCGGCGAGCTCTTCGGCATTACCGGCGCATCCGTGTTCGCGTTCGAGTTCCCGCCGATCCAAGGCGCCGGCAACATCGGCGGTTTCGACCTGCAGGTCGAAGACAAGGCCGGGCTTGGAATTCCCGCGCTCGCTCAGACCGCAGGCCTGTTGGAATATCACGCCAACGTCGACCCGGCTCTCAGTTCGGTGTTCACGACGTTCCGCGACGACAGTCCGAATGTGCAGGTGAACATCGACCGCAGCGCCGTGGAGGCGCTGCACGTCAACCTCGGCGACGTCTTCGACACGCTGCAGACCATGTTCGGCTCGGACTATGTCAACGATTTCAACTATCTCAATAAGTCGTATCGCGTGTACGTGCAAGCAGACGCGCCATTCCGGGCACATATCGACGATCTGAGCCGGATGTATGTGCGCAATGCCAACGGAGCGATGATCCCGCTGTCCGCGTTCACGACGACCGAGCGCACGCTGGGCGCCCCGAACATCACGCACTACAATCTGTATCGCTCGATGGAATTCAACGGTCAGCCCAAGCCAGGCGTGTCTTCCGGCCAGGCGCTTGCTGAGATGCAAAAGGTCACGGCCGCGACGCTGCCGCCCGGTATGGGTTACGAGTGGACTGGCACGTCCCTCGATCAGGTGGAGGCCGGCAGCACCACGCTGATCCTCTTCGGCTTGGCGGTCGTCTTCGTGTTTTTGGTGCTTGCGGCTCAGTATGAGAGTCTGGTCGACCCGCTCATCATCATCTTGGCCGTGCCGCTGGCGATCCTTGGCGCGCTCGGCGCCGTCTGGGTGCGCCACACGCTCGTTCAGATCCACCTGCTCTCGAGCGGAAATGACGTCCAAAACGATATCTTCTGTCAGATCGGGCTGGTGATGCTGGTGGGGCTTGCGAGCAAGAACGCCATTCTCATCGTGCAGTTCGGCAATTTGTTGCGCAAGCAAGGCATGCCGGTCGCGCAAGCCGCCGTGCAAGCGGCGATGACGCGGCTGCGCCCGATCTTCATGACGTCATTCGCGTTCATCTTCGGCATCATGCCGCTCGTGTTCGCGTCCGGCGCCGGCGCGAATGGCCGGCATTCGATCGGCACCGCGGTGGTCGGCGGCATGTTCGTGTCGACGCTGCTGAACTTGCTCGTCATCCCGCTTCTTTATATCATCATCGCGGGCGCTGAAGAGCGCTGGCGCGAGCGCCGTCGTCCGGCCGCCGCAGAGTAACCTCGCTCCGCGCTTCGTCTATTGGGCGCCGGCGGCGGCGCGCACTTCTGACAGCGATTTGCTCAAGTCGGCCATGAGCTCGGGCGCCACGATCGAGAGCGGCGTCGTGCCGTAGCACAACAGCCGGTCGTGGAAATCCTCGAGCGAGCCGCGCGAACCCATCGCCGCGAAGTACTGATGCTCGAGCAGTTGGATCTGCTGGCGGCCAACCGTGTACGAGATCACATAGCCGGGGCCGAGCGCTATCCCGTCCACCGCCGCTTTGGCCGCTTCCGGCGTGAAGCCGGTCTGCTCCGCAAAATAGGTGACTGCCTGCGGTTCGGTCATCTCGCCGCTGGCGAGCTTGGCGTCCACGATCGCGCGCGCACCGCGCACGCGTTCCCACTGCGCGACATCAAGGCGGCCGTCCAAGTCGTCGCCGTAGAGGCCGAGCCAGACGAACATCTCCTCGCCGTAATAGGCCCAGCCCTCGGCGAACGAGCCGCTGCTCTGTATCTTGCGCACGAAATCCGGATTGCGGCGCGCGATCGACATCTGCAAGAAGTGCCCGGGCATCACTTCGTGGGCAGCGGTCGAGAGAATGCGATCGCGATCAAAGTCCTCGTTGGCATCCAGGCGGGCCGCCGCTTCGGTCAGCGAGACGGGCGGCGTGATGAAATAGAAGCCTTTGGTCTCGGGCGACAGCAGACGCGGCGATTGCATCGAGGCGCCCGGCGAGACGGGCTGCAAGAATTTCGGCGTCCCGACGACATCGATGGTACCCAGCCACTGGGGTACGTTTACGACGCGATGCTGCGTCACGAATTGCTGCAAGTATGCGATCTGCTTGCGGTAGTAGGGGATCAGCGCTGCGCCGCCCGGTGCGAGTCCGCCGCCGGTGGACGGCCCAATGGAAACGCCGCGCACCGCCGCCACGTTGTAGAGCCAGTAGGTGACGGCCCAGCCGTGCGCGAGCTCGTCCATGCCCATCGACTCGATGGTCGCCGTGCTATAAGGCACCAGCTGTTCGTCGCGCAGCATCGCCTCGTAGGCGTGGCGGCCGATGGCGAAGTTCTCGGGCCAGCTCGACGCGTGCGCGTCGATGTACGCCTTCTCTTGGGCCATCGCGTTGAGCGCTGCATCGCGAGCGGTCGTGAATTTCGCGAAGTCCGCTGCCGGCAGTTGCGCTTTGGCCGCATCGGTGAGCGAGCCGTTGAAGAAATCGGGTGTACCCGCGAGCTCGTCTGCACCCACAACGCCCTGGAGATGGCCAGGGTGGGTGACAAGGGACTCGCCGGCGGCGATGTAGGCTGGCGACTTTGCAAGCCGCGCGGTGATGTTGAGCCACGCCGCGTGCACGTCGGCGGCTGTCGCGTTGTCGCGCCCGGCGACGGGCAGGCGTTGGAACTGGGTGAAGAGGATGTCGGTGATCGCATTGCCGGGCGCAGAATAGTCTTTCGTTTCGGTGCGGTAGACGGTGTATTGGCGCTCAAGGCCGGTCAGCTGGGCGCGAAGCAGCACGGCGTCGTCGCGGACGTTGAGCGGCTCTCCCGATATCGGAATAGCAGTCAAGCGTGCTTGCCAGGTCCTGATGAGCGCGAGATCGCGTTGGTCTTCTGCTGCCGACGGCGTGTCGAGCATGCCGTCGTAGCCAGGGATGCCGAGTTGCGTCGCCACGATCGGATGGAGCTTGGCCCATTGGTAGGTCATGTCGTGCGCGAGCCCTTGCAAGCTCGTCGAGCTCGCATCTGCCGCGCATGGAACCGGCCAAGCGCCCGGCGCCGCGAATGCCGCGCACGCCACCAGGTATATGATGGTCCGTCTCATCGGCCCGGTATTCGGGCTCTCACCTAACTCTCATGCCCGCTTCAAGCTGTCCTCACGGGCCCCGTCGTATACTGAAGCCCAAGAACCGCTCCTTCGGCGGTTGGAGTATGCGCGCATGGCTTCAAGCGTAGATCAATTGACCGGCACCGGCGCCGAGTTTCGGCCGGCCGGGGACCTGACCGATTTCGACGGTGCGCTGGCGCCCTATAAGGGTCCGTGGGACGCCCGTCTAGCGGCGCATCTGCTGCGGCGCGCGGGTTTTGGCGGCTCGTCCGCAGAGATCGCGGCGGCCGCGTCTGCCGGCATGAACTCGTCGGTCGACCGGCTTGTCCACATCGCACCCGATTCGCTGCCGACCCAGCCGGACGGCGACATCTCCTTCGATTTCGGCCCGACCGCCGACAAGCGCCAACGCCAGCGCGCGTATCTGGCCACCCAGATGTGGTACGTCAACCGGCTGTTGCAGACGCCCAATCCGCTGCGCGAGCGCATGGTCTATTTCTGGAGCAACCATTTCACCAGCGGCCTTGCGGCAGACGGCATCATGCCGCAGCAGATGGTCGACCAATACAACCTCTTCGCGCGGTATGCGCTGGGGAACTACGCAGAGCTGACCCATGCGATCTCCAAAGACGGCGCGATGCTGCTGTACCTCAACAACGCGCAGAACCGCCAGGCGCATCCCAACGAGAACTACGCGCGCGAGCTCATGGAGCTGTTCACCTTAGGCGTCGGCAACTACACCGAGCAGGACGTGCGCGAAAGCGCGCGCGCATTCACCGGCTGGACTGTGCTGCGCAAGCAGAACGACGCGGTCGTGTTCAACCCCCGGCTCCACGATCAAGGCACGAAGACGTTCTTGGGCCACACCGGCAATTTCATGGGCGACGACATCGTCGACATCATCATGGCGCAAGGCGCCACGCCGGAATACATGGCGCACAAGTTCGCGCGCAACTTCATCTACGACAATCCCGAGCCGGGGCTGATCAACGCGTTGGCCGTGCGCTTCCGCGCTTCAGGCTACGACGTCGGCAGGCTGATGTCGTTGATCCTGCGTTCGAACGTCTTCTATTCCGACCGCGCCTACCGCGCGCTCATCAAGAGCCCGATCGAGCTGGTCATCGGCGCGCATAAAATGCTCGGTGCGACGATGGTCGAGCCGCTCGCGTTGGGTGCGATGGATCGGATGGGGCAGACCGTGATGCGGCCCCCCAACGTGGCCGGCTGGCCGGGCGGTGCGATGTGGCTGAACACCGGAACGCTGCTGGCGCGCGTCAACTACCTCAACCAGCTCGCTTTGGCAAAAGGCAATGCCGCTGCGGCGGCTGCGCCTGCGGGCGGCGACATGACCATGGCGATGGTCGACAACCCGGCCGCCGCGTATCGGATGGCCGCCAATGTCGCCGATCCGACACAGTGGATCGCGGGCGTCAATTCGACCGATCCTGGCGCGGTGACCGATCGCGTGCTGTGGATGTCGGTCCAGGCCGATGTGACACCGCAGCAGCGCTTGACGATCATGAACTACCTCTCCACCGATGCAGCCGGCGACAAGACCGCGCTGTCGATGGAGAACCTCGATGAAAAGGTCCGGGGTGCGATGAGCCTCGCGTTCGCGCTGCCGACCTTCCAACTCGCCTGAGGAGCTAGCGATGTCGAACAGACGGCAATTCTTGGTCCAAAGCGTCGGCGGCTTCGCCGGCTTCCTCTCGATCGACTCGATCTTCGCGCGCGCGGCGAGGGCAGCGGTGGAGTCGCCTTCTTCTTCTTCGGGGTCTGCGCGCACGCTGGTGGTGGTCAACCTGCAGGGCGGCAACGATGGGCTCAACACGGTGGTGCCCTACGGCGATCCCACGTACTACAGCGTGCGTCCGACGATCAATATCCCGCAGGACCAAATCGTGAAGCTCGACAGCATGATGGGGCTGAATCCCGCGCTCGCACCGCTCAAGCCGCTGTTCGACCAGCAGCGCGTGGCGATTCTGCAAGGCGTGCATTATCCGAATCCGAACCTGTCGCACTTCCGCTCGACCGAGATCTGGCAAACGGCCGCGCCCGAGAAGTACGTCGATACCGGCTGGGCCGGACGCTATCTCGACGCCGAGGGCAAAGGCAGCACGCCGAACTTGTTCGCCGGCGTCGCGGTGGGCCCGGTCCTGCCCAAGGTGATGGTCGCCGAGCGCACGGATGTGCCGACGATCTCCGACGCGCGCGCGTTCAAGTTCAACGGCACGCGCGACGAGCAGGCGCAGGCAGACAAGATCCTCGGCGGCGACGGCTACAAGTATCCGTTCCAAAGCCCGTACCTGCAGCTCGTGCAGGACGTCGAGACGCACGCGCATGCAGCGGCAAACGAGCTGCCGCATCTCGTGTCGGGCTACAAGCCGGCGGTCGACTATCCCAAGACGCCGTTCGCGGCCGGCTTGAACCTCATCGCGGGCGTGGTGGCCGCGAACGTCGGCACTAAGGTCTTCTACATCTCGCTGGGCAGTTTCGACACGCATGTCGGGCAGCGCGTGCAGCAAGACCGGCTGCTCGATCAGTTCGCGACAGGCATGTCGGCGTTCTATCAAGATCTTGCCGCGCATAACGCGGATGGCACGGTGCTGACGATGACGTTCTCCGAGTTCGGCCGGCGCGTGGGCGAGAACGCCAACCGCGGCACCGACCACGGCACGGCGGCGCCGATGTTCCTGATCGGCGGCAATGCCAAGGGCGGCATCTACGGCGACCACCCGAGCCTCACCGACTTGGACTATGGCAACCTCAAGTGGCACACCGACTTCCGCCAGGTGTACGCCACCGTGCTCGAGCGCTGGCTGGGCATCGGCTCCGCGCCGATCCTCGGCTCGCAGTTCGACACGCTGACCGTCGTGTAGCGGCGTCCCTTTTCGGCCTCGCCGCCACAAAACTGTCCGGGCCGGTCGCCCCATCGGCCCGGACAACCCACTTAAAGCGTCAAGGGGCACAACGTGAGCGTCCAACCCGTTATTTAGGGAGGTATCGAGTCATGGAACGCAAGCATTTTCTCGCGGCAGCCGGGATCGCCGGTGCTGCCCTCGCCGCGGCGGGCATCGCCGCTGCTGATACTGGCGCGGCCAACAACAGCTCGGGCGGCTGTGGACCGGCTCCGATGCCGCGGCCCTCGGGCGCGACGCCGCGACCGCACGTTCCGCATCCCAAGGCGAGTGAGATCGACAATGCGTACAAGCACGTCGTGCGTCTGGTGGATATGCTGAGCAAAGATCCCAACGACTACGATGGCCATCGAGTGAAGGCGCTCGAGTTTCTCACGAACGCGGAGTCGGAGCTGCAGCAAGCGGTCGCCTACGAAGAGGCGCATCCGTCCGCGACAAGCTCGCCGCTCTAGGGCTGGCGATTCACCCTCTAGGTGATGCGGCCTTCGCTGACGTCGAGCAGGTCGGCCCAACCCTTGACCTTGGACTGAACCTGCGGCGGCAGCTTCGCGCGCCGCTCGGCGAAGCGCGCGCGATCCGCGTCGTCATCGCCGTCGTTGATGAAGTTGCGCGCGAATTCGTCGATGCGCGCGGGCGTCAGGTCGGGCACATGGCTTTGGATCCAGCGCACCATCGCCGCGTCGTCCGCTGACGAGCGTACGCCTTCGAGAAACTGCTCGGGCGTAAGTCCCAGAAAGTCGAGCAGCGCCGTATCGAAGCCGCTCTTTTCGCCGTAGACGTATTCGCCGAGCGTTCCGGCGAGCGCCGCACGCGCTTTGTCGATCGTGCGCGGCAACATCGGGATGCCGAGTAGACGATCGTTCGGGCTGCGCGGGAATTCTTTGGTCAAATCCATGGCAATCGCTATTCCTTTGGGAGGGGGTCCTCGAAGAGCAGGCGCGCGCGCATCGCAAAGCCAGGCAAGCTCGCGTGCTCGATCACCGAGTCGACACCAAGAATGCGCGCGTGGCCGCGGTCATGAACGGTGACGACTCTCTTCTTCGTGTCCACCGCAAACACGACGGATGTGCCGCATGCCAGGTACACTCGAATCTTCTCCCGCAGGTCCCGTAGCCGGTCCCCGGGCGAGAGCACCTCGACGACGGCATCGGGCGCTATGCGCGGGATGTCCGCAGCCGCATCCGGTGCATCGTACGGCAATCGCGTGTAGGAGATGTATGCGACGTCGGGCACAAGAGGACGGCGGACCTCCTCGGGCGGCTGGAGTCGGAACTGCCACTCGGTGCCCACCCTGCCGCGACCGTGTTCTCGCGCCCATGTTAACAGAGATGCCGCGAACACGGTCTGGGCCAACGCGTGGCGTCGCTGCGGGCTCGTCTTTTGAAGCGCGCGCCCATTGACCCACTCGGAGGCCGGCGTTGTCTCCGGCAATACGATTTCACGCATCGGCTTTGCACGCGTAGTATAACACGCGCGCAGTCCGAGCGGCTAGTGAGGGATTACGGCCGGTAAGTCACGCGGTAGATCGCGCCGCTCAGGTCATCGCTGACGTAGAGCGATCCGTCCGGGCCGACGGCTACGCCCACCGGGCGGCCGCTGACGCTTTGGTTTTCGCCGAGCCAACCGGTCGCGAAATCTTCGACGTGATCGGGTCGACCGTTCTTGAAGAACACAACCACGACTTTGTATCCGGTCTTCACCGAGCGGTCCCACGAGCCGTGATAGGCGACGAACAGCGCCCCGCGGTAACGCGCCGGGAACTGCGAGCCGTGGTAGAACGCGATCTGCAGCGGCGCCGAGTGCGCCTGGAGATTCAGCGCGGAGGGCTGCGTGCCCGCACATTTGCTTGGGTCTTTGTACTCGGGATTGGGAACGCGGTCTCCGTCTCCCGCGTAACAATACGGCCAGCCGTAGTTCGCGCCGTCGACGATCTGATCAACTTCGTCCGGCGGCAGGTCGTCGCCGATGTTATCGCGCCCGTTGACCACCGCCCACAATTTCCCGGCATCGTCGAACGCGAGGCCCGACGCGTTGCGCAGACCGTAGGCATAGATGCGGCCGTTGCCGCCGTCGGCGTCGTAGCGCAGGACGGTCGCGAAGCGCGGGTCGGTTTCAGCACAGACGTTGCATGTCGAGCCGCTCGAGACGAAGATCGTGCCGTCGGCGGCGATCGCGATGGCGCGGTGATTGTGCACTCCGCCTTCGGGCATGTTCGAGAACAACGTCTCGTGCGATGCCCCTTCGGCTGGAGGATAATGCAGCTTGGTCACACCCGACCACGACGCCACGTAGAGATCGTCGCCGTGAAATGCAAGACCATGCGCGACCGGCAGCCCGCTGATCACCACTTTAGGTTCGGCGTCGGCTGCCATCCCCGGGGAAATCGCGACGATACGGTCGCGCCCGATCTCGGATACGACGACATCGCCGTTCGGTGCGACCGCCAGGAAGCGCGCGGTGGGCACCCTGCTCGACACGAGCGAGATGGTGAACCCGGGCGGAACGTGCAGTTGTCCGACGGGGGCGGCGGCTCTGGCGGTGCAGCCGGACAGCATGACGATCAGGGCGATGGACGCAGCGAGCGGTCGAATGAATTCGACCGCTCCATATGTTGTCTTCGTTCGTTGTTGGTTAGCCATAGGTGACGCGGTAAATATACCCGTTCGAATCGTCGCTGATATACAGCGAGCCGTCCGGACCGACCGCCAGCCCCACCGGCCGCCCGGTGTACGAATTACTTGGGGTCAGCCAGCCGGAGACGAAATCGATAGGCGCGCCCGGCACGCCGCCGCTGAAGGGCACGAACACGACCTTGTAGCCGGTGGGCGGCGAGCGGTCCCAGGACCCGTGGAACGCAACGAACGCGCCGCCTTTATACGTCCCCGGGAACATCGAACCGTAATAGAACACGATGCCGAGCGGCGCCGAGTGCGCTTGCAGCGGCTCCGTGTTTGGCACTTGGCCCGCGCAGCTCGGGTTTGGCACCGGTGAGTCGGGATTCGGCTGGCGATTGCCTTGCAAATCCGGGTAGCACAGCGGCCAGCCGTAGTTCCCGCCCGCGATCACTTTGTCGAACTCGTCGGTCGGAAGATTGGTGTGGTCTGGCGGCAGATCGTCGCGTTGGTTGACGACCATCCACAGCTGGCCGGACTGATCGAAGGCGAGTCCGCTGCCGTTGCGCACTCCGCTGACGTAGATCGCGGCGTTTTGGCCATTGCTATTCATCGTCATGATGGTAGCCAACTTGGCATCGCTTTCAGAACAGATGTTACAGTCGGAGCCCGACGATTCGAAGACCGTGCCATTGGGCGAAATCGCCAGCGAGCGGTTGTTGTGATCGCCGTTTTCCCCGAGGCCGTTGTACAGCGTCTGTACGGCGATGCCGGTCGGGTAGTTGCGGATCACGCTAAGCCCCGTCCAGGTGGCGATGTACAGATCGTTGCCGTAAAACGCCAGGCCGTGCGGACGCGGCAACCCGTTGGCGAGGACGGTCGGCGGCACCCCGTACGGCGCACCCGCTTTGATCGCCACGACTTGCCCGTTGTTGGTCTCCGAGACGATCAGGTCGCCGTTCGGCGCGACGGTCATGAAGCGCGCGCCCGGAACGTTCTCTGCGACCATCGTGATCTTGAAGCCCGGCAGCAACGTGAGGGCCATCGGCGGTGCCGGACCAGAGGTCGGCGTGCCGGACGGAGTGGGCGCCATCGTCGGGCCGGCTGGGTTCGTCGGACCTGGCATCGACGACGACGTGCAGGCCGCCAAAAATGAGGCGATGATGAGGCCGAGGGCGATGCTTAATTGGCGCTTCATAGGGGCCTTACGCGCGGCTCATGTGCTTGGGAACCCTTGTGAGTAAGCTGAGAACAGTTGGATTGAGGGGCGCTCCGACAGCTTCGATCCCGGCATTTCGCCAAGAAAGGGTCTCTCTACCATGCGAACGCGAATCATCTTCGCAATTGTGGCGGCCATCACCCTCGCCGGTTGTTCCGGCGGCGGCGCGGGCAGCCCATTCTCGAATCCTTCGAATCCCGGCGGCGGAACCCAGTCCCAGATGAGCTCACAAGAAGCCGCGCAGACAGGGGCCGACTCGGCGATGTCTGAGATCGGTCGCGCGAGCCTCGACAGCTCGCTGTTCTCCGGTTCGGTCGGCGTCGTGCTCTCCACCCAGCGAGCGCCGATGTCCGTCAAACCGGCGACGACGGGCACGTGCAACAACGGCGTCATCAAGACGGTGACGGTCATCAGCCCCACCGAGACGACGTACGACGTGCAGCTCTTCTTCGACAACGCCTGCACGCAGCTGCGCCGCGATGCGCTCTCGGACGTGACGATCCCGAACTCGTCGACCGAGAACATCGTGCGCACGATCAAGAACTACAACAACTCAGGCTTGCTCATCTCGACGCGCAACGCCAACTACTCGGTCACCGGCAGCCCTGGCAACTTCTCGGCCGTCGTGACGAGCGCGTTGACGATCGGCACCGAGAGCTCGCCTGAAGAGCAAGACGGACACCAGCTCACGGTCGCCCCGCAAAACGCGACGACCTGGACGGTCGCCGGCAACGGGGCGCGCATCGAGAACATCGGCGTGCCGAGCATCAACGAGTCCTTCGGCGATGCGGCGATCCTGCAGAACGTCACCGCGACGGTCGACCCGTCCAACGACGTCACGTTCAGCGGGCACGCGGAACAAGACGTTCTACAAAGGTGCGCTCGGCAGCCTGAGCATTCCGGCTAGCCCGCCGTTCTCGATCATCGGCGGCGCGCAGACCGGCGCGGGCACGCTCTCGGGCTCGGTCGAGTTCGATGCCAACGACAACCTGCTCAACGTCGCGCTCAACGGCACCTTCGCCAACGGCGACACGATCGTGGTCACGAGCGTGGGCACCGGCGCGACGATCGCCATCAACGGCACCATCTCCACCTCGGGCGGCACGATGCTGGCGACCTTCTCGGTCGACCGCTTCGGCGATGGCCTGATCACGTACGCCAATGGCACGCAGGCCGTGATCATGGACTGGCACGTGGTGAAATAAGGACGGTCGAATAAATTCGACCGCTCCAACTACGACGGCACAAGGAAAGGGACGGGGCCATGACCCGTCCCTTCACCTTTCCCGGAGGGGTTGGGACGCTTTAGTCGGTGTGGGCGCGACGTTCGGGTTCTGCGGCGCCACGCATCGGGTTGTTGGGGCAGCGCCGGCACGCGTACGTCGCGATCGTGCGGAACGCAGCTTTGTTGACTTCGCGGCGCGCCGTCAGGCGGAAGCGCGTGTAGGCGTCCTCGAAGGCGCTCTCGACGCCGCTGCCGGTGAACAGGTCCATCGTGAAGTGTTCGCAGCACGCGGCGCACATATTGTCGGCCTTGAACAGCGGGCAACGCATGCAGCCGTCGCCATGATCGCCGAAATTGTTCCACGACTCGGGGGTGGGGTTCAACGGACCCTCGAGCAGGTTTTGAAGCAGCTCGTCCACGTTGGTCATGTCGGTATGACTGGGGCAGCGGTAAATTTGTGTCGGGCCCGGAACCCCATCTTATGGACGAACAGACGTTCACGGTAGGCCAGCTCGCCGGCCCCGGGACCTACCGTTGCAGCCTGTGCGGCCGGGTGGTCACCGAGTACGCCTTGTCCTTTGAAATCGAGCCTTGCGCGTGCGGCGGGACCGAGTTCCGGAGGGTAGATTGATGGCTGACCGACCACCGCTCGTTCTGCTGCACGGCTGGCCTTTGGACGCCCGGATGTGGGCCGCTCAGACGACCGCTTTGGGCGCCGAGGGCCTGGTCGTGGCTCCGAATTTTCCGGGATTTGGAAACGAGCCGCCCGCGCCTATCCCATCCCTTGACGACTGGGCCCGGCGCATCTCCGGCACGCTGCGCGGCCAGGGGATAGAACGGGCCGTGCTAGCCGGGTGTTCGATGGGCGGCTACACGGCGCTTGCGATGCTGCGCGTCGATCCGTCGCTGGTCTCGGGCATCGCGCTCATCAGCGCACGGCTGGCCGGCGACACACCGGTCTTCGCCGCGGCGCGGGCGGGCACGATCGCCGATATCGAGCGGCGCGGCGGCGGCTTCTTGGTGGACAACACGGCGCTCTTGCTCGGCCACGCCTCGCGTCACAATGAAGCTATGCTGGCCGCGATCCGCGAGATGGTGTCCGCGGCAACTCCGCGCGCGCTCATCGCGGCGTATCGCGCGATCGGCAGCCGGCCGGATGTGAGCGCAGCGGTCGCGCAAAGCTCGGTGCCGCTCGCGGTGATCGCAGGCAACGATGACGTGACGTTCCCGATCGCCGAGGCGCGCGCGATCTGCACCGCGGTCCCGCGTGCCACCTTCACCGAAGTAGCGGGCGCCGGGCATTTTTCGCCCATGGAAAGCCCGGAGACGGTGAACGGGGCGCTGCGCGATTTCTGGAACGCGGTAAGCGCGTGACGTCGGCTGGCGGCCTCTTTTCAGGCTTGTGTCAGGCGCGTTTGCCGCCTTTGATGACCCATGGCATGTCGGCGTCGCACGAGTACTTGCGCCAGCCCGAGATCTTCACGCCGCCGAACTGGCCGAGGATCCGCACCGCCGCCGTCGCTTTGGCTTTGCCGAATCCCGGCAGTGCGAGCAGCCGCTCGTAGACCTGCTGCGCTTCGGTCGTGCCTTCCCATACGCGCGCGCCTTTGCCGCCATACTCTTTTGCGATGACGACGCACAGCGCGCGCACGCGTTTGGCCATCATGCCTGGATAACGATGGATCGCCGGTCTTTCGCGAAACACCTTATCCAGGCGTGCGGGGGTCATCGCGGCGATCTTCTTCGCGTCGATCGTGCCGAGCCTGCTGCGCAATTCGTACGGCCCGCTCATGGCCTTCTCGGTGCGCACCTGTTGTTCGAGACACAGCCCGATCAGCAACGCCGTGCCGTCTTTAGCGAGCAGCGCGTTCGCGGCGTCGTTGGGTGTGAACGGATACAAGGACTTTGCCATGGTGCGGCGCACTTTGTCCGCCATGAATCGATCTCCCGTCACACGCGGCGCTTTTGTGCGCGGCGTTCTCTGCGTCTTGCTCGTGGTGGCGGCGTGCGTGCCGTTCTCCACGGCGACGCGCGCGGCGCAGACCGGCTCGGACACGTTCACGCAACTTGTCAATCGTTATGTGGCCGAGTCCGAAGCTCGCGATCCGCTGTTCGCGGACAGCATCGGCGTGCACGCCTACGACGATCGGCTGCCCGACCTGTCGCCCAGCGGCCGCGCCGATACGTACGCATGGGAGGCCGCGTGGCGCACGCAGTTCGCCGCGCTCGACTCGGCCGCGCTGACCCTTGGCGAGCAGGCAGACCTGCGCGCGGTGCTCGACCAGATCGACGCCGACCTGCTGGAGGCCAAGACGATCCGCCCATACGAGACGGATCCTTCCATCTATACGGGCGCGATCGGCGACGCCGTCTACGAGCTCACGAGCCGCGACTACGCGCCGCTCGACCAGCGCTTGCGAAGCGTCGCGACGCGCATCCGCGGCATCCCCGACATCGTGCGCGCGGCCGAGGCATCGCTCTCGCATCCGACGCGCGTCGCCGCCGAGCTCGCCGTAGAACAGAACCAGGGCAATATCGACCTGTACAGCCGCGATCTGCCGGCGTTGGCCAAGACCGCTTCGGCGCAGACCCAAGCGCTACTTGACGCGAGTCTGCCGGCTGCGATCGCCAGCCTCAAAGATCTTCAGGCGTTCCTTTCGGGTCCACTGCTCGCGCAAGCCGACGCGAACCCGCGCGTCGGGGCGGCGGTGTTCGACGCGGAGCTGAGGTTGGTCGACGGCACCGATACGCCGCGCGACGTGCTCGTCGCCCGCGCGCGCAACGACTTCGACCGGACGCGCAAAGAGATGCTGCGGATCGCTGCGCCGATGTACCGTAAACTGCTGCATCAACAGGCGCCGCCGGAAAGCACTGAAGACGCGCAGATCGACGCGGTCGTCAGGCCCGTGCTGGACAAACTGGCAGACCAACACCCGGCCCGCGACGCGGTGCTTGCCACCGCCAAGAGCGATCTCGCCAGCATTCAGATATTCTTGGAGGGCGATCCGGTCGTGCCGCTGCCGGTGCCGGACACGCTGCACGTCGCGCCGACGCCGGAATTCCTCGCAGGCGTCGCCGGGGCTGGGCTGGACTCGCCCGGACCGTTCACGCCGCTCGCCGGATCGTACTATTACATTGACGAGATCCCCGCGTCATGGTCCGATCAGCGCGTCGCGTCCTATCTGCGCGAGAACAACGATTACGAGATGCGCATCCTATCGATCCACGAAGCCATCCCGGGACATTACGTGCAGTACCGCTACAACGCGCTCACGCCGTCGCTTGTGCGGCGCGTCTGGCCCAACGGGTCCTTCGTCGAAGGTTGGGCGGTGTACGGCGAAGGCATGATGCTCGACGCGGGCTATGGCGGCAATGATCCAGCATTGCGCCTCTTCCAATTGAAATGGCGTTTGCGCGAATACGCTAACGCCATCATCGACGCGCAGTACCATGCCGGCGATCTGAGCGAGGCGCAATGCATGCAGCTGCTCGCGCAGGCATTTCAGGAGCCATCCGAAGCGCAGACGAAATGGCATCGCTTGGAGCTGTCGCACGACCAGCTCTCTAGCTATTTCGTTGGGCTTGATGCCATCGAACAGGCGCGGCTCGCCCATCCGGGCAGTGTCGCCGCGTTCAACAAGCGCCTGCTGGACATGGGCTCGGTCGAGCCGCGTTTCATCGCACCGTTGCTGAACGAGAGGCCGTAGGCGCGCTGTGCACGGTCGAATAAATTCGACCGCTCCATGGGCTGTGGGAATTCGACCGCTCCATAGGTAAGGAGGGCCGATGATCGTACCGATGCTGGTCAGCGCGGCGACCTTTTTCGCGTTTGCAGCCGCGCCCGCGACGCCCGCGCCGGCACCCGCCAATGCCCCGCTGCGCGAAGTCACCTATAAAGTGTCGTTCAGCGACCGCACGTTTAGCGGCGGCGAGCACTATCAGGGCTATTCGTCGAATTCGACCGTCGTGGCGGACAGCGGCACGGTGACGGTCGACGTCACAGGGGTGGCGGGCGACGCGCTGGTCGTCGACGTCACCGAAGTCATGAACAAGATCGGTACACCGGCCCATTTCAGCGGCTCGATCCTGCCGGACGGCACGGTCAACTTCCCGGCCGACTCGATCCAACCCGTGACGCACGAGCTGCTGCAATACTTCGGCACGCAATTCGTGCCGGCCGACAAGATCGCGCCCGACGCGTCTTGGGACGTCAACGTCGACCGCAATGGCGTCTCGATAAAGACGAACTACAAGGTGACGAAGGTCGACGGCGCGGTCGTCACGCTGGCCGAGAAACAGTCGGTCAAGATCGCGTCGGACAACGCGACCATCACGACGAATGGCACGATCATGTTGAAGCCCTCGCTGCTGGTGCCTGTCGGCGGCGACGTCCACCAGCTCATCTCGCGCCTGACCGTCTCGGGGGAGACCCGGAGCGACATTGCGATGCACTTCGAGCGATCGTCCGACAGCCGCGACGCGCCGGCGCAGTGACCCGGTTGCCGCTGACGACGTGCCGTGACTCTCGCACCACTCGCTCTGCTCGCATCGGCAACGGTGGCGCTCGCGTCACCGGTCGTCTCAGCGCCGGCGACGGAAACGCCGCTACGCGCAGTAGTCTATAAAATATCGGTCCTGCAGACCAATCAAGCGCACATCGAGCTATACAATACTGTCGCGCGCCCCATCGCGGAGTTCCACGACAACGGCACCATCGAGATCGACGTCATGGCCAGCGCGGAGACGCTGCTGGGCGTGCACGTGATCGAGACCATGCACTCGCGGGGTTATCCGGCTGAATTCGACGGCAACGTCGGCCCAGAGGACGGCGTGCACTTCCCCGAAGGGGCGCTCAGCGACGCATCCATCACGTTACTGCGTTTCTTCGGCGTCCGGTTCGCCGCCGACCAGAGCCTGGCACCGGGTTCGCATTGGACGACGCAGACCGGAACGACATACACCGTGAAGAGCGCAGACGGCCGGCGCATCACGCTGGAGATGCTCCAGCACTTCAAAGTCGCCAACTCGATCTCGACCATCACGATCCAGGGAACGGTGGTCTACGATTCAGGGCTGCTCGTGCCGCTCAGCGGCGACGTCACGCAGCACCGGATGGAGCAGCATCCGGAGGGTGCGATCGAGCTGGTCGAAGATCTGCATTTCGCGCGCGCGTCGGACAGCTTCGACCAGGAGGGCGAAAAGTAAAGCCGGGCTAGACCTTTTGCTGGCGGCGCGGGCCGAAATGGCGCAGCTGCGGGCGCAGGATCGGCTCTTGGCCGGTCGCGCGGCGCAACTCGTCCACGAAATAGTTCGCGGCCTGTTCGGACGAACGGGCTTTTGACGGATCGTATTGACGGCGGATGGGCTCGCCGGAGCCGTTCTTGAGCTGGATCTCCAAGAGCTCGTCGACCATAGCGGCGGAGACGACCAGGTTCTTATAGGCCGCGCTCTTGCGGTCGGGGCGGATCTTGGCCTGCGGCAATTGCTCGTTCAGGCAGCCGAAAAACGTATCGATATAAATGTCGGGTTCCACGCATCACGTCCTTTATTGGAGGACTGATGATATTCGACAACGCCCGGTCGGACTCCTTACGCGTTGGCCTTACGCCAGGGCCTTTGAAAGCTCGACCAAAGAGCGGTCGTAGCGATAGACGATGCCCATATGGCCGTCGTCGAACTCCTCGTACGTATAGCGAACGCCAAGGGCATCCAGTCGTTTGCACAAGATGCGGGCCCCCAGCTGCAGCTGGAATTCGTCGCGCAAGCCGGCGTCGATAAAGATGGTCCTCATGGAACGCAATGCGTCCGCGCATTTGGGCGCCATCCGTACGGGGTCGTTGTCCAGCCAACGCTGCCAGACCGCGGCGTTGAGTTCGCCGGTGCGCAGATCCACCGGCACGTCGATGCCGAGCGGCGCGTCGGGGTTGGGCGAATAGCACGCCGCCATGGCCACGATGTTGAGCACGTCCAACGCTTCGCTCTTCTTGGGCAGCTCGGTGAAGCGCTGGTAGAACGACTCGACCGTACCGCCGTACTTCTGAATGCCGAGCACGAATTTGGGGAAGTCGAGGAAATAGCAGTAATCGAAGTACGCGTCGCCCGCGTGCGAGCCCAGCGCGCCGAACACGTCGGGGTGGCGCATGGCCAGGCGCAGCGCGCCGTAGCCGCCGCTCGACTTGCCGGTCACGCCGCGATGGTCGCGGCCGGGCAGCGTGCGCAGCTTCTCATCCACGAACGGCACCAGCTCGTCGACGACGTAGTCTTCGTAGCGGCCGGTGGCCGATGAATTCGTGTACTGGCTGCCACCGAAGCGCGTCATGCAGTCGGGCATCGCAAGGATGATGGGCGGCATCGCGCCGGAGCTGATGAGCCGATCCAGACGCGCGTCGATCGCCTCGTCGAACGCGCTGACGTTGAGCAGCATGCGGCCGGTGCCGGTGAACCCCGCCAAGAAATAGATGACCGGATAACGCGCGCTGCCGGCGTCATAATCCGGCGGCAGGTAACAAGGCAGGTCGCGTTCGTACGGGTCGCCCGACGCATTGCCCTGGAGGACGCGTGAAACGTGTTTGAGAACTTCGATTCTTCCTCGTCGCTTTGACATAGCGAGCGTCTTGCGCGCCCGCGCGATGCGGGCCTGCCGAACAAAGGATGATATGATCGATCGGGAACGCATGACGGGCTTCGTCATGGAGCTGATGCGCACCGACAGCCTCTCTAGAGAAGAGGACAAGGTGGCCGCGCTGCTCGCCTCCGCGCTGCGCGAGATCGGCGCCGAGGTGCGCGTCGATGACGCCGGCGCGAATGTCGGCGGCACGACCGGCAACGTCATCGCGCGTCTGCCGGGCACGCGTCCGTCTGCGCCGCCGCTGCTGCTCAACTCGCACATGGACACGGTGCCGCCCGGCCGCGGCGTCAAGCCGCAGCGCGAGGACGGCCGCATCCGCTCCGACGGCAGCACGATCCTCGGCGGCGACGACAAGAGCGGCGTCGCGGTGATCGTCGAAGTGCTGCGCACGTTGCGCGATCGCGCGCTGCCGCACGGCGACGTCGAGGTCGCCTTCACCATCTGTGAAGAGATCGGCCTGTTGGGCGCCAAGCACTTGGACTTGACCGGCCTGCGCGCGCGCGAGGCGCTCGTGCTCGACGCGCAGTCGCCTGCCGAACTGGTCGTGAAGGCGCCGTCCGCCGATCGTTTTGAATTCACCGTGCACGGGTTGGCGGCGCACGCAGGCATGGCGCCCGAGCTGGGGCTCTCCGCGGTGCGCGTGGCCGCTGTGGCGATCTCCGCCATGCCGCTCGGACGCGTCGACGCGCAGACGACGAGCAACGTGATCATCACGCAAGGCGGCACCGCAGTCAACGTCGTGCCCGACCGCTGCGTCATCGCGGGCGAAGTGCGCTCGCACGACAACGCGAAGCTCGATGCGGTCACGTCCGCTATCCGGCGCAGCCTGCAAGACGCCGCGACCGCCGCGACGGTCACCGTCGGGGGCACCACCACGCGCGCGTGGATCGAGGAGCGCTGCGAGCGCGAGTACGTGGCGATGGACGTCGCTGCGAGCGAGCCGCTGGTCAAGCTCATGTTGGATGCGGCGCGCGCGTTGAACAAGCCGATGAGTACCGTCACCATCGGCGGCGGATCGGACGCCAACGTATTGAACGCCAAGGGCATGCCTGCGGTGA
This sequence comes from Vulcanimicrobiota bacterium, assembly GCA_963772515.1. GTDB lineage: Bacteria > Vulcanimicrobiota > Vulcanimicrobiia > Eremiobacterales > Eremiobacteraceae > JAFAHD01. The sequence continues at coordinate 128,399 of CAVYXC010000004.1, read as the reverse complement.
TCTTGGGCACCGGCATGCGCGAGATCCACACGGTCAACGAATGGCTCGATCTCGGCGATTTCTACGCCTGTGCCGAGCTCGTGCTCCAGGCGCTCACCTTGCGCGCGGCCTGACGGACATGCGGTCGCCGTACAGCTCGTGGACCGGTTCCGACACGCCCGCGGTCTGGGCGCTGCTGGTCGTGATGGCCGTGTTCTTCGTCGCGCAGTCCTTCGGATTGCAAACCGAGATCGTCACCTGGCTCGCGTGGTTCATCTCGCCCGCATGGCTGGCGCACGTGCAGTTCTGGCAGATGGTCACCTATCCGTTCGTGCACGGCGGATTCTTGGATCTGCTCTTTCACGGCATCGTGATCTTCTTCTTCGGCGGCATGCTCGAGCGCGCGTGGGGCTCGCTGCGTTTCCTGGGTTTCTATTTCATGCTCGGCATCATCTCAGGGCTGTCGGTGCTGGCGCTGACGTTCCTGGGTTTGCCGGAGGGCGTCTTCCTCGGCATGACGGGCACGTTCGCCGGCCTAGGTGTGGCGTACGGCGCGCTCAACCCATATGCGAAGGTCTACATCTATTTCGTGCTGCCGGTCGAGGCGCGCTGGCTGGGCGTCATCAGCATCGCGCTCGACCTGGTGCTCAACAATCACGCGTACGGCGGGCCGCTCAGCGCGGCGGTCGCTATCGGTCTGAGCTCGCTCTTCGCCTGGGGATTCACCCGTGGCATCTCGTTCGGGCCGCGCGGCGGCGGCGGAGGACCGAGTTTACGCGAGCGGTTCGATCGCTGGCGTCAGCGCCAGCGCATGCGCGCCTGGCAGCGCAAAGTGACGAAGATCGACAAGCCGGAAGATCTGTTCAAGTAGCCGAGGTCTCGGCCTCGGCTTTGCCGTCGCCCGCCGCCTGGTCGTCGCCGGCCTTATCGTCCGGTCCGACCTTGCCGGTGCGCACGATCTCCTCGAGCTTGGCGCGGTTGAGCATGACGACGCGGCCGCGGCGCAGCTCGATTGCGCCCATGTCTTCCAGATGCGACAGCGCGCGGCTTCCCATGTCGCGCACGGTGCCGACGCGCGCGGCAAGATCTGACTGCGTGATGCGCTCCACGCCGCTGATGCCCTTGGCCATGCCCTGTCCGTGCGACGAGTAATCCAGCAGCACGCGCGCGATCCGCGTGAGCACGCGCCCGAATGCGAGGTTGCCGGCAGCGCTGGTGAGGCGGCGCTGGCGTTGCGCGAAGAAGCGCGCGCAGCCGGTGGCGACCTCGGCGCTGCGCGTGATGAGCTGGCGCATGAACTGCCCCGGAACTTCGAGCACGTCGACGTCGCCGCGCGCGATGACCGTGACCTCGGCCGTGCCTTCGTCGAACACGGCGACTTCGTTGAAACCGCCGTACGGCGGCACGTCGTAGAGCACGATTTCCCGATCTTCATCGGTCGCGCGCGTCACTTCGACGACGCCGCGGCGCACCAGCCCGAATTCGTTCCAGTTCGTGCCTTCGGCGACGATCACCATGCGGTCGTGATAGGTGCGTTCTTTGGCGACGCGATCGATCTCGCGCAGCGTCTCGGCGGTGGCCGTCTTGAACATCGTGCACCGCCGCAGGAACGCGATGCGCGGCGCTTCGCCGCCGAACGTCGGCTCCGGCAGGCGCGTGAGGCGGATTATCCAGCGGCCGTCGCCCGCATTGCGCGAATCCCACAACAGCACGCCCTCGCGGTCGCCTTCGACGGTGACGCGCAGCGCCTTGGGCTCGTGGTCGTTGATGAAATCGACCGCTTGATTCGGGGCAAGGCGATCGAAGGCCATGAGCATGCGGTCGTGGCGTTCCCATGTGGGGAACGGCCGCAAGTCGATGCGTTCGACCGCTTCAGGCGGGGTAGACGAGCTCATCCTTCACCTGGCGTGATGGTTCGCATGGGCGCTGCGAAAATCCCGGCGCGGGGACCTACCAGCGGTAGGCCTCGATGGCCGCCCATTGGTCCGGCGTCGTGCCGCGATAGTCGAAGAACATCTCGCCGATGGCGCCCGCGGCTTGGGCAGCGCCCAGGCACCAGTGCAGTTCTGCCGGAGAGGGCGACCCGGTGCGTCCCAGGTCGGTGCTCTGACCGGCGACGTTGACCGGAACGTCGCGCCCCGCGAGCGACCGGGTGAGGGAAACGACGTTCGCGCAGTTGTCGGCGACGTCGGCCTGCGCGTAATCATGCGAGGTACGGAAGTGATGCCAGTACTCCATCGGCTGCAGGACGCTTGCGTAGCGCGCGATGCGCGAGTACGGATATTCGTCGTTGGTGAAATGCGTCAAGCCCGGCGAGATCACGGTGGCGATGAGCAGGTAGTCTGGGCCGACGGCTTCGCGCGTCATCTCCATATAGTCGGCGATGCGCTCGCGCGCCAGCGCGCCGTGGCCCATGTAGTTGTCGCCCGGCTCGAGATCGAGCGAGAGTCCCGCGAAGCCGTTGCCCGCCGGCGTGCGGTAGCGCGCCATCGCGATCGACTCGGCGACGTCGTCGGCCGCGTTGCGGCGCGGCACCGACCAGGCGATCAGTTTGATGCCGGCAGCCGAAGCGCCGTCGATGAAGCGATCGAGCCATGCGTGCACCTGTGGGTTTGCCGCTTCTTCGAAGGTGCCGCGCGAGAGGCGCAACTCGATGTCTGAGACGCCGGCTTTGACCGCCTGGGCGACGACGGCGTCGGGGTCGAAGAGCTCGTACGAGTGCGAGTCGCCGGTGTCGGGCGAGAAGAAAAAGAACATGCCTTTGCCGGCGATCGCATCGATGTCGGTGTCGGGCATCGGGCCGGGCGTGTCGATCGCTTGCGTTTGTGCTCGCGCGGGGCCGTTTGGCAGATCGGCCACGATCGTGTACTCGTAGGTCGCGTCCGGCTGCGCGTGCGCGTCGCGCCACGAATGGCCACCTGCTGAAAGCAGTGCGACGAGCGTGTCTTGACTTGAACCCGTGGTGCGCCGGTACACGCGGTAGCCGCGCACGCCGGAGTCCTGCGCTAACGGCGTCCAGCCGACTGCGACGAGATGCGGGCCTATGGCCCGCGCGACGCCCGCGAACGACGCGACATCGGTCGGGGGCGGGGGCAGGGTTAACGTGGCGCTGCCGGTCGACGGCTCGACCGCGGTCGCGCTGACATCGATCGGGTGTGCTGCTTGCGTCGTCACCATCGCGGCGGGAGTCTGGTGCAGCCATGGATCGAGGCCGACGACTTCCGCCGAGCCGGCGTCGAAGTTCACGTCCGCGCGCAGACGCGGCTCTTTGGATCCTGAGCTGTCAGCGAAATAGGCCACGACTTCCGTGCGCCAGGTGCCGTCGGCGGTGAGCTGCCAGGGCTGCGCTTCAAGCGAGAGTCCGCTACCGGTGGATTCGAGCGGATGCGGGAGTGCCGCCGGTGTCACGCGTTGTTGAGTGGCGATCGTTTCGCGCCTGGGTGCGGGCGCTTGCGCGATCACGATCGCGCGGTGTCGGTGTCTGGCTGCGATAGGCGCACGCGGCTGCACGGCTAGCGCGACGGCGGGTACGCGATGTGTAAACGCGCGCCCGGCGATGCGTTCGCGCGAGGGCGTGGCCGAACGCTGTGCGATGACGGTCTCAACGCCGGGGGTCGCGAGCGCGAGGAAGAGCGAGTACGCAAGCGCGAGCGAGGTCGACGCGAGGATGGAGGCTGCGCCGGCGCGGGCGATCCAAGGAGCCCGGGCGACCCGTCGGGCCTTGAGCACGGACGCCGGCAACGGCCTGGCCGCGGCCTGCCCCAGATATTCGCGGCGACGCCGTTCGACTAATGTGAACTCGCCGCGCCGGCCTAAGACCGGCGCGTAACGAGGCACATGTGGCGGATGCCGCTTCGCGTGTGCGCTCACTCTGCCCTCAAACCCGAGATGGAGTCGACTTTATGGCCGTTCCATGCGGGCTCCTTGTCGGCGCGCCGAGCGTGCGCTCGAACACTGAAAAGTCGATGAGAGCCGAACGAGCTGTGGGGGTATGACGTTATAGCGAATGGAAAAGAAGCAACCATATGACCGTACGTACGCTTGGATTGGCCATGGGCTTAGCGGCCGGATTGGCCGCGCTGTTCGTGGCAGCAGCCGCGCTGGCCGCCAGCCCGACGCCGGCCCCGCCCGCCTATGCATCCGCCGCGGCCAACGTCGATTCGATCGTCGACAAGGTGATCGACCACGATCCAGGCCTGCGATCGTACAGCGCGGTCGCGCATCTGGACCTGCGCCAAGTGAGTTTCCCCTATCTGCATCCGGTGCTGGACGGCCACGCGTACGTATCCGCGCCTGGGTACACGACCTTCGACTATCCCCACACGCCGTTCTATCTCAAGGGCATCACCAAGGTCCAGGGTGCGTTCGCAGATGCCAGCCGTTGGCTGCGCTGCTACGATATCACTGTGGCATCCAAGTCCGATGGCTACGCGCTGCACATGGTCCCCAAGGTCCAAGGTGAAATCGCATATGTCGACGTGCTACTCGGCCTTGAGGGCACGATCGATCGCGCGGAGTGGCGCTATCGCGAGAATATGAAAGATTACATCGCGCTGACGCAGACCTACAGCACGATCGACGGCCATAGCGTGGTGACATCCCAGGCTTCCGACGTTGCGTTGCACCACATCCGGGCCAAGGGCACGCAGACGTTCAGCAACTTCGAGTTCAACGTGCCGGTGCCGACGCCGTCGCCGACCCCGTCAGACCCAGCGCACGCCTGCGACAACTAACGGTCGAATAAATTCGACCGCTCCGTACACCGGCGGGGTCAAGGTCTCGTAGGAATCCGTAGCTAACAGCTTTCGCGCACTACGGGAGGCGAAAATGCTAGCTTTTGTCGCCGTGATCGCGCTTTCGTCAGGACTCCTGATCGCCGACTCCTCGGCGGACGTTTCCCAAACCTCGAACGGCTACACGTACACCGCGGCCGATGCGCGACTGGCGATCAGCGGCTATCAAAGACTGTTCACCGACCACAGCTTCACCCTCATCACGGAGATGGCGGCCGCAAACGAAATGCCGCCGTGGGATCCGGTTGCGCACTACGTCGGGCCTAAGCGCTTACCGAACGGAGTGCTCGCGTACGACCTCTGGCTCGACGGCCGGTATCAAAGCGCTCTGAACGACCTCAGAACCGTCGATCCGGCGATCGCGGCACAGATCATGTCGGCGATGTTGATGGCGGCGATGGACGGCGGGCTGGCAGGGCCCAAATGGAAGGCGATGTACACCGACGCCAAGGGCAAAGATCTCGCGCTTAGCCCCCAAATCACTGACCGGTATCAGAATCGCCACGCCTTGGTCGCGCTGCTTGCGCACGATGCGTCGGCGTATGGCATAAGCGAGCAGCCGTCAGGTGTCATGGGCCTCACCGGCACGGAGCTCACCTCGAAAATCCAGTACGCGTCTGGTCTGGTCGGCTACGCGCAAGCTGGGGTCGGAGCGGCTCGGATCACGGAGCTGTTCGACGACCAGCGAGCGCTCAGCGATCCACACGCGCAGCAATTTATCGACGACTGGTTCTCCCATTTCGGAGCGATGCTCCCGACAGAGAGCAGCAAGTCGTACCTGGCCCAGCAGCGGAGTTTGCTCGTGGTCGACAGTTCGTTTGATCGCGCGCGGAACAGCCAAGAGTTCGTTCAAGCAGTGCAAACGATCGCAAATCAGGTTTCCACAGATCAAACAGGCGCTCTTCTCATGGGACTGTACGCGGAGCAGTCCGGCTACAATGCGCTCCTGTCGCAGCAAGCCGGCATGGACTCTCTATTCCGTTCGGCGATCGCGCAGGATGCTTCTTTGGATAGCTCGATGCCGAAACTCGGTGCGATGCGTCAGCGTTTGGGCGCCGTAGTCCCGGGCGACTGGAAGGACATACAAAAGCAGTCCGCCACGATTGTCAGCTACATCTTGTCATCTCATTGATTGGGGCGCGCCTGCGAAAATTGACGGTCGAAATAAATTCGACCGCTCCATAGTCTATTTCTGGGAAGTCGTGTTGAGCTCGTCGTGCCAGGGGTTCTTGAGCGGGATGCGCGGCATGCCCTTTGGATAGGTCGTCGGATGGGCGTCAAGAAACGCGCGGGCGCGCATGGTCAGATATTCGAAGTTATCCCACAGTCCGGGGTCATTCGCCGCGTCGCGGCTCAACGCGATGTAGGGTTCAAGCCGGCGCCACGTCCCCACGACCTGCGTGCAATAAATGTCCAAGATCAGGGTCTCGTCGACGATGCCGTTTTTGACGAGATTGCCAATCTCTTCGAACAGGTTGCCGGTGAGATTGATGGCGTCGAGGATCGCCCGCTGTTCGGCCGAGATGACGGGCAGCGGCTCGCGTCGCGCCCGCGCGATGACAAACGCGCGAAACTCGGGGTCGTTCATGGCCTCGGCCGTCCGGGTGTTGACCGAGCTGCGGGCCTGCTCGAACCTCGATTCCGTGAACTTCTCGCCGATGGCCAGGACGGCGTTGATCTGGTTTCCGGCACGCATGTGTCGCAATTGCGCGAGCGCAGCGATGGCGGTCGCCCCGACGATGAGGACCGTAAGCAATGAACCCAGCGTGCCCAGAAGCTCAAGGGACAAATCCGGTACCCCCTACGGCCGAATAAATTCGGCCGCTCCATACGCCTTGCACGGTCTAATAAATTCGACCGCTCCATGCGCCGTGCGCGCTTGGGGCTAGGGGTTGGGGCGGCGGCTGGGGCGAACCCTCCTTGCCTCATGGAACTCGGCAAGCCGGTGCGCGTCCTCAAAGGCATCGATCTCGGTTCTGGCGGCAAGGTAGAACCCGGCGCGATCGGCATCCTCGAGAGCATGAGCAACAGCCCCTACATGCCATTTCTGGTGAAGTTCCCGAACGGGTCGTTCGCCTTCGAGGACGGCGAGCTCGAAGACGTCGAACCAGACAACCAGCACGGGTAACACGGCGATCACGGCGATGCACGGCTGAAAAGCGACCGAAAGCGAGCCCTCGCGGCGCGCAGGCCGAATTTTTCAGCTTCGGCGAAGATACTGGACACCATGCGACTCTTGCTTGTGGAAGACGATCCCAGTCTCTCGGACTCGTTGCGACGAGCCTTAGAGGCCCAAAAGTTCTCGGTCACGACCGCGCTGGACGGCGACTCCGGCTTGAACGAGTTGTGCGGCAATGACTATCAGCTCGCGATCCTCGACGTCTTGCTGCCCAAACGCGACGGCTTCTCCGTCTGCACCGAAGCGCGCAAACAGGGCGTCACGACCCCAATCCTCATGCTGACCGCGCGCAACGCGGTCGGCGACCGCGTGGCGGGCCTCAACAGCGGCGCCGACGACTATCTGCCCAAGCCGTTCGCGTTTCCCGAGCTGCTGGCGCGCGTGCACGCGCTGCTGCGCCGGCCTATCTCCGAGCTGCGCCCGCGCGTCGTGAGCGTCGGCGATCTGTCGATCGACGTGCTCCGGAACCAAGCGACGCTGCGCGGCCACGTCATCCAGTTGACCAAGACCGAGTACCGGCTGCTGCTCTACCTGATGGAGAACGCAGGCATCGTGCTGGCCAAGGACGCCATTCTTGACCGCCTATGGGGCACCGAGCACGGGGGCAACAGCAACATCCTCGAGGTGTACATCAAGATGCTGCGGCGCAAACTCGACGGAGCGGGCGGCGGCGTGGGGATACGCACGGTGCGCGGCGTCGGATACACGATCGACAAACCGTGATCGAGTGGCGCAGCCTTACGGCAGGGCTTCGCTCACCTCGAATGCGCTTGACGCTGATCATCGCGGGCATCCCGCAGTACACGCAAGCGCACTACAACCTCGCACTGGCCGAATATCGGACCGGCAACCTCGTGGCGGCGCAAGATGAGGCGCTAGCTGCGTTGAAGCTCAACAACGCGGACGCGAAAGGTCTATTCGAGATAGCGGCGCGCGATACGACCGACCCGGTCCTCAAGACACTGTGCCGGCAGATCATCGCGCAGATCGGCTAGGGAGCGCGGAGCGTGGTTATGGATCCGCTTGAAGATTTCAAGTTCCGCGTGATGTGGGATGGCCGTTACGTCGCCGGCCTGAGCAAAGTGAGCGCGCTGGTGCGCATGACCGAGGTCGTCCAACACCGTGAAGGGGGCGACCAGGGCATAACGCGCGAGCTTCCGGGAAGGACCAAGTACGAGCCGATCACCCTCGAGCGCGGGATCACGAATGACACCGCCTTCGAGCAGTGGGCCAACCTCGTGAACGGGCCGGGCGGCACCGCCGCCGCCAGCTTCCGCAAAGACATCATCGTCGATCTCTTCAACGAGGCCGGCCAGCGCGTGCTTTCGTATAAGATCTATCGCTGCTGGGTCTCCGAATACCAAGCGCTTCCCGATCTCGCTGCCGACGCCAATGCGGTCGCGATCGAGCACATCAAACTCGAGAACGAGGGGTGGGAGCGTGATGCGCAGGTCGTGTGGCCGGTCGAATAAATTCGACCGCTCCACGTCGAGAGGCGTTCCATATAAGAAAGAGCGGTCGAATGAATTCGACCGCTCCATTTGTCATGCGCGTTTTGGAACGCGTTCGCGCTTATTGGCGTGCCGGGGGACCCTGGCGCTGTCCGACGACGCGGCCGATCGTCGGCGATGGGTTTTGATTGGCCATCAAGGCGGGACCGTAGCCCCAGACGCCGTTGAAGCTCTGGCCGTCATTATTGAACCAGAACGAGAACCAGCCGGTCTGGGACTTGCTCGTCCAGGTGTAGCGGACCTTATTCTTATCTTCCGTGCGCCACTTGCCGTTCAGCGTGAGGCCGCTGATCTTGCAGATGGACGCCACGCCGGACTCCGTGCAAGTCATCGGGCCCTGGAAGAGGGTGGGACCGGTCGCAACCGTCACGTTCCACGTGCCGGCCGAGGTGATCTTCACCGGCGGCAGGACCTTGTTGGCGACGAACGTGCCGTTTTCTTTACGGCCGTTGTAACCCCATGAACCGTTGAGGCTGTGGCCGTTCGGCGTCACGTAGACGGTCAGCCAGCCGGCGCCGCCCGGACCGTTCCAGGTGCCGTTGATCTGCAGCGCGCTGGTGCATCCCTTTTCGACGCCCATCTGGCAGTAATGAGCGGCAAAGCCGTTGCCGTTCTTCGCGTTCTTGCCGACAATCGTGTTGCCGGTCTGCGTCAGAGAGACGGTGCTCTCCATGGTTCCGTTCGGACCGGTCTGATCGACTGTCCAATTGCCGGTGAGATTCGGGGCGTCGGCGAGCGCGACAGCGCTCGACACCGCGACGATCATAAGTCCTAGAAATGCTGATAAAGCGAAGCGTTTCACTACGATGGTCTCCTTCATCTGTGTGCATTTTTTGTGGGTCAAACCTGTGACTTAGACGTTTCGCGTTGCGCCGGTTTCTCCCTGGGGTCAACCAGCCGCTTGGCGTTCGTCGTATGTAGGATTAGTGGCGTGCCTTGAACTGTTTGGCGTCGAAATACCAGTCCGGGATGCTGTCCGGGAAACCGAAATCGTGGAACGTGTACTCGTAGTGTCCGCTGTCGCCGAACGGGCCGACGTGGACCTCGCCGTCGCCCACCGCGTGCGCGATCAACCAGTAATTGCCCACCTGTGCGAAATCGACCATGGCATCGAGCGTACCGGTGCCCGGTCCCTTGGAGCCGGAGGCGTGCGCGTGGGCGCGCCATACGTCAAAAGTCGTAGTGTCGATCCAGAGGTCTTTCCACGGATGGGCGCGTTCGTCGCGCAACGCGTGCATGCTCAAATGGAAGACCGGCTTGCCGTTATACACTTCGATGGCGACTAGTTTGACCGCGTAGTAGCGGTCGCCGATCACCGGCTGTACGATGAGCACCGGCGGGGCGGTCGCGCCGGAGGCGAGCGGCCCGGGCGTGCTCGTGGGCGGAGGCGTGAGCTGCGGGTCCGGCGTCGCATACAACAGGATGTCGTTGTCGGGCGCTGAGGGGAACGGATAGCCGAAATAGGTCTCGGCGCGCCCGGCACGATCCTTGCTGATGTTCTGCATCAGGCCTTTACCGTCGGCGCGGTACCACACCCGATAGTCGTCCTCTTCGCGCTGCCAGTGATGGACGAATATCTCGTGCATCTGATAGGTCATGTACTGCGGGTGGAGATGGGCGCGCGTCGCCTTCTCGGCGTTGATCATGATCTGATCGGCGCTGATCTCCTCGAGCTCGACCGGCGCGGGCGACACGGATGGCGCCGGTGAGGACGACGATGTCGGGGGCGTTGGTGTGGCCGTCGGCGCGGGCGTCGGTGCAGCAAAGGCCAGCGCGGCGGCGGCAAGGACCAGCGCTGAAAGACAGGCGGACGCGATGAATCGTCTCACGATGATATGTCCGCTTTCGACGCAAATGATACGAGCGCATGCAGCGCTTCGAACCGACCCCCGAGCAGCTGGCCGTCATCGAGCATCGCGGCAGCCATGCCTTGGTCTTCGCCGGGCCGGGCACAGGCAAGACCGAGACGCTTGCTCGCCGCTTTGCCGCGTTGGTCGTGGACGAAGGGGTCGACCCGGGCGACATCCTGGTGCTAACGTTCTCGCGCCGCTCGGCCCAGCAGATGCTCGAGCGGATCGTGCTGCGGCTGCGCGAGCGCACGGGCGAGGAGCTGGCTGTCAGCGAGCTGTTCGTGCGCACGTTTCACAGCTTTTGCGCCCGCTTGCTCGACGGCGACGGCCCGCGCTTTCGCGAGCGCAACCTGCTCACGCCGATCAAGGAGCGGCTCTTATGGAAGCGCATCGCAGGTCGCGTGCCGCTGCGGTCGTTCGACCCCGAGGTGCGCGAGAGCCCCGCGTTCGCGGCTGACGCGCTCAATCTCATCGCGCAGCTCAAGGGACAGGGACTGACGCCGTCCGACGTCGAGTCGGCCGCGCGGCGCGACGGCCGCATGACCGATATCGCGGCGTTGTATCGCGAACTCGATGCCGAACGAACGCGGTTGGGGCTGTCGGATTTTCGCGATCTCGTCAAGGATGCGCTCGATGCGCTTGAGCTTCCGGACAGCCCCGCGTCGTCCTGGCTGCGCGCGCGCGGCGGCTTCCGCCATATCCTGGTCGACGAGTTCCAAGACAGCGACGCGCTGCAGCTGCGCCTGCTCGAGATCCTGGCAGGGCCAACCCGCGACCAGCGTTCGCCCGTGCCGGAGATTTGTTTCGTCGGCGACTTCAACCAGTCGATCTATCGTTTTCGCGGCGCGACGCCAAGCAATATCGAGACCGTGCGCACCACCTTCGCGTGCGACGAGCTGAAGCTGTCGCTCAACCGCCGCTCCGCGCAGGCCATTTTGGATGTGGCCAATGCGACGCCCGGTCTGAAGCCTGAATCGCTGACGCGCGCCGAGGACGAGTCGCGGCCCGGCTCCGTTGCGCTGTTCCGGGCGCCGATGCCTGACGATGAGATCACGCTGGCGTGCGACGAGATCGAACGCCGCATCAGGGCAGGCACGCCGCCGAACGAGATCGCGGTCTTGTTGCGCGTGAGCGAGCCCTACCAGAGCCTGATCGTCGGGCAGCTCGACGCGCGCGGGATTCCGGTCGCCGCGCGCCCCTCCGCCGGCTTCTTGGAGGACCCGGTCATCGCGGCCGTGCTCGGGGCGATCCGTTTGACCGAAGATCTGGATGATTTCGATCGGTGGACACGGCTGCTGACCAATCCGCTCATCGGCTTCCGAGCGGTGACCGTGCGTTTCGCGTTCGACGCCGCGCGGCGCGCGCACGTGGAGAACGCATTTGTCGCGCTGCGCGCCAATCCGCCCGCTGGGCGCGATCTCGTTCGAGGAGTTCCTACGCCATTGGCGCGCGGTCGAAGCTGCCGCGCGCGATAAAGATGCAGATGCGGCGAGCTCTGGTCGCGACCATCGCGCGCGAGTTCGACCTGTTGTGGCCTGTGCGCGAGTCCGCGGCGCCGCCGCCGGGCTGGGATGCGCGTTCGTCGCCATCCCGGCTGGGCTCGCTGGTCGATGCGGCGCGCGACATGCAGGCCATGGCGTTCGCGTTGCGCGATGGCCGCATCCCGCCCGCGCAGTTCGCGGACGGCATCGACGAGATCGCGGGCCTGTTATCGGACCCGACTGAAACGCCGCAGGCCGACAGCGGCGGCGTGCGCGTGATGTCGATCCACGCCGCCAAGGGGCTCGAGTTCGATGAAGTGATCGTGCCGCAGGCGGTCGACGGCGTGCTGCCGCAGCGCGCACGCGGCCACGCGCTGCTTTCGGATGCGTCGCTGCGCGCACTGCATGCCAAAGCGCCGAGCTTCGTCGCGTCTCCTGACGAGGCGTATCAAGAGGAGTGCTCGTTGTGGTACGTCGCGCTGACGCGCGCGAGGACCCGCGTGATGGTCACCGCGGCGGAGGCCGACGCCGACGACATCGAGCTGCCGCTCTCGCCCTTCGCGCGTGGGATCGTGGAGGGAATGATCGAGGAAAGCCTACGTTTGAGAAGCGCGACTTCATAGAACCCGCTGCTCCATCACTAGGGGTGGAAGTGCAGGCGCGAAGGCCTCTTGCGCATGTGCTTGGCCATCTGTCGCCTACCGGCGTGGGCACGTTCTTGACCTGTCCGCGCCGCTTCTTCTATAAGGAAGTGCTGCGTCTGGAGGCGGACAGCGATGAGGAGGGCACGCTCCTCGGGCGGCTGCTCCATCGCGCCCTCGCGGCGTTCCACGAGGAGCATCGGACATTCGGGCCGCTCGATGACCTCGAGGCGCACCGCCGGCACTGGCGAGATATGTTGTACGAGCTGTCCGATTCTTCGGCGAGCGCCGTGGCCGCAGAGATGGGTCTCGCGGCCGACTCCGGGTTCATGCGCTATCAGCGCGCGCTCGCACGCCAGTACTTCGACGACTACGTCGGCCTTCTGGCCCGCCAGTCGCATGAGGCCCCATTCACCGTGTTGTCATGCGAGCAGCGGCTGGAGACGGTTATCGACGGCGTGTCCATCGCCGGCCGCGCAGATCGCATCGACCGGTTGGCCGACGGCACGCTGGCCATCCGCGACTATAAGAGCGGGCGGCTCTACGGACGCCTTGCGAACGCGGTGCGCGAGTCGCTGACGGAGCTCGATGGCGGCAGACAGGTCGCGGGCAACGCGCCTGAGGGACTCAACTTGCAACTGCTGCTCTACATCCCGGGTGCGCAGGAGCTCCACAGGGCACCGGTCACGCAGGTCGAGTTCATCTACTTCCGCGGCAAAGCCGACGGCGAGGGGTTGCTCACCGACAACGTGCGCATCGTCGACACACCCGAAGCCGGCGATCCGAATGGCTTCCTCACGCGCGACGACGTCGCTCGCGTGCAGCGTGAGCTCGCCGCCGGCGTGGCGGCCGCATGCGCCGACGGTCGCTTGACCGCGTTCGCCACCGCGATCGATCCCAGCACATGCCGCTTTTGCGGCTACGTGCAGACCTGCCCGGGTCCGCGCACGGTGGCGTCGTGAACTCGGTCTCGCGCGAACAGCAACGCGTGCTCGAGCATCCACTCGACACGCCGGCGATCGTCGACGCAGGGGCGGGTACCGGCAAGACGCACACCATCGTCAATCGCGTCGCGTATCTGCACGAGCACGGCCTGTGCCCCGCCAAGAACATCCTCTTGCTCACCTTCGCGCGCAAGGCCGCTGCAGAGCTGCGGCGGCGCACGCTCGAACGGCTCGGACCAGCGATCGAACCGCCGCATTGCTCGACCTTCCACGCATTCGCGTCAAGCGTCTTGATGGAGCATGCGTACGATCTCGGCGTCTCTCCGGACAGCACGGTGATCGAAGACGTCGACGCGCGCCTCGAGTTTCGCGAGGCTGTGGACGACGTGATCTACGGCTCGAATCCCGACGCGCAGGCATTGCCGCTGCGGTCGGCGCGACGCGACGAGCTGCGCGCGGGTCTGTTCGTGATCGCGCAGTTTCTCAAGGAGCGCGATATCGCCGTCGATCTGTTCGAGCGCCGCGCGCTCGCCGAAGCGGCGGCGATCGCGCAGATCCCGTATCGTACGATCAAGAAACGCACCGCACGCGGGAAAATCTCCGAAACGGTTCAGGCGAGAACGACCGACGACGAGCTGCTGCGTGAATCCGAGGAGGCGCAGTCGCGCGTGCGCGCGGTGGGAGCGATCCTGCGGCGTTATGACGAGCGCCTGCAGCGGCGCTTCGCGCTCACCTACGCGGATCTGTTGCGGCTCGCGCGGCGCGGCATCGCCGACGACCCGAAGCTGCGCGACGAGTTGCGCGGGCGCTTTGCGCATTGCATCGTCGACGAATTCCAGGATACCAACGACGCGCAGTGGAGCTTCTTGGAAACGCTCTTCGGCGAGGGCCTCGAGCGCGTGACGGTGGTCGGCGACCCGCGCCAGAGCATCTTCAGTTTCATCGGCGCCGCGCCGGGGAGCATCCGCCGCTTCGCCGCCGTGAAAGGCAGCCACAGCTACGCGCTGTCGGAGAACCGCCGGTCGCGCCAAGAGATCCTCGATCTGGCGCACGCCGTCATCGCCGGCCAGAACTGCGATGCCGCGCCCTTGCGCGCGCATCGCGGCGGCGTGGGCCGGCAGAACGTGCACGTCGCAAGCCGCTGGGCGACGGCGCAAGTGCCGCGGCCCAATGCCGAGTTTAATCGCCGCGCCCAGGCGCATGCCGTCGCGCGCCGGATCGCTGCGCTGCTGGCGCGCGGCGACATCAAGCCCGACGACATCGCCATCCTCACGCGCAACAAGACGCTGATCCAGCCGTTCACCGCGGAGCTGGTGGCGCATCGCATCCCGTTCCGGCTGCTCGGCGGCGCCGGTTTCTACGAGACCGATGAGGTCAGAGACGCATTGGCGTGGTTGACCGTGCTGGCCGATCCGCTCGACGGCCAGGCGTTAGCGCGCATATGCGCTTCGGCGGCGTGCGGTCTCTCCGACGCCGCGCTCACCACGCTAGCGCAAGGGCTGGAGCGCGATACGACCGCGTTCGCGCGGCGCGTGCTCGTCGAGCCGATCCCCGACTCGATGGACGCAGACAGCCGGCGGCGGCTCGACCATTTGCGCGAGCTGGTCGACGCGGTCGAGCCGTACTCGGCCGCGTCGCTGCGCATATCGTTTCCGAAGGTCCTGGAGCTGACGGGCGTGCTGGCCGGCTTCTCGCTGCGCGGTGACGATCAAGCGGTGGCGAATCTGCGCAAGCTAGGCCGGCTCGCCGCGGCCTTCGTCGATCGCAATCGCGAAGCGCACGCGCGCGATTTCGTCCGCTATATCCAAGAGCTGACGCGCATCGATTTTGATGACCGCGAGGCCGACCAGCCGGCGACGAACGCCGTTTCGATCATGACTATTCACGCCGCCAAAGGCCTTGAGTGGCCGATCGTGTTCGTGATCGACGTCTGGCCGCGCCCCGGTCCGTCGCCCATGATCTGGCTGGAAGAGGAAACAGGGGCGCTCATCAGCACCGAGGGCGCGAACGGCGCTAAGACCTTTCACGCAGCAGTGGCCAAATTTCGACCGGACGACGAGGGCGTGGCTCCGCATGAGGACGAGCTGGGCGAGAGCGAGCGCGATGCCGAAGAGCGGCGGCTCCTCTATGTCGCGCTGACGCGAGCGCGCGACGAGCTGTATCTGTTCGGCGGGAGCACGTACAGCAATACGAATCCGCGCGGCAAGCCGCATGATTTCGTGGCCGAGATCGAGACGTGGATGGCCGGACGCGCATGGCCGGTCGACGAGCCGTTACCGGCGCAAAGCGTCGAGCAAAGTCGAATGGATTTGACCGCTTCCGATGCCTCAAGGTCCGACGGTCGAATAAGTTCGACCGCACCACACGCGGTGGAGGTTGCCAATGCGCTGCCGCCGCTCTCCTTCTCCGTCTTACACGCATACGAGCGCTGCCCGCGCAGTGTCACCTACGCTAAGATCCTGCGGCTGCCCAATCTGCGACGCGCAACCTCCGCCGCGTCTGACGATGCGCTGCTCGAGGCGATCGCCGGCGACAGCTTCGAACCCGGCGCGCTGTTGGCGTCCGATCGCGGCCGGCTGGTCCACCGTGCGCTCGAGCGTTGGGCGCGCACGCGCATTTCGGGAGACGCGATCGCCACGCCGGAGCGGTACGTGACGGATTCAGCGTCCGAACTCGAGCTTCGGATCGGGCCGCGCGATTTCAAGCGCGCGATCGAAGACGTGCGGCTGGCCATCGCCGCGCTTTCGGATTGGCGCATCGAACGAGCGGAGGCGCCGTTCGTGATGCAGTTCAGCGAAGCCGTGGTGGGTGGCTATATCGATCTGATCGCGCGCGACCCGGCTGGGCAGCTGACGGTGCTGGACTACAAGACGGGGGAGACGGCAGCATCCGAATATGCGCTGCAACTCGGCATCTATCGCGAGGCGGCTCGGCGCGCGTACAAGATCGAGGACGCGGCGTGCGTCGTGGGTCGATTCAACGATGGTACCTTCGCGCTCGAGGCGCTTGACGTGCCGCCGCCTGACACCGTGCGAGCGCGCATCGAAGCGATCGCGGCCGGGCTGCGCGCGGGCAATACGGAGGCCCGCCCGGGCCGATGGTGCTTCAGCTGCGCTTATCGCGGCGCACCGTGCGACGCGTATCCGCGCTCCGAGGGTAAAACGGCGGTCGAATAAATTCGACCGCTCCAGCCCATCCTCAGGGGGCGCGGAACGCCAGCCGCACGGCCGTCTGCTAGGCTCGGCTCATGGCTACGAAAACATGCTTGCTGGTCCTGGCGACTGCCCTATGCTGCGTCGCCGCGGCGCCCGCTCTCGGTGCCACGCTCGCCGACATCGCACCCAACGACAATACCGTCAGCGGCGGCCGGCTCGACGGAAGCGTCTTGCACATCGCACTCGTTGCGGAACGGGGTCTTTGGTATCCAGACGGCCCTGGGACGATCGGGCTGCCGATCGAGGCCTTCGGCGAAGCCGGCCGGCCGCTGCAGATCCCGGGGCCGCTCTTGCGCGTTGCGCTCGGCACTCGGGTCGTGGCGACGATCCGAAACGACCTCTCGCACGATCTGACGATTCGCGGCTTGGCCGCGCCCGCGGACGCACTGACCACGGTCTTGCACGTGCAGCCCGGAGAAACGCGGCGCGTTTCATTCGTGCTCGATCGCGTAGGGGCGTTCGGGTACTACGGATCGGATAAGGGCGAAACCATGGACGCTCGCGTCTTTGACGACGCCGAACTTTCCGGAGCGATCGTCGTCGAGAATGCGCACGCGCCGCGAGTGGACCATGTTTTCGTGCTCGGTCTCTACGCGCCCGTGAAGGACAAGGACGGTACGCCGAACTTCATCTACCTGCTTGAGACAATCAACGGACGATCATACCCGGCCACGGAACGTCTTACGTACGTACGGGGACAGACGGTGCGCTGGGCCGTTTTCAATGCGTCTTCGTTCGTCCATCCCATGCACTTGCACGGTTTCTACTATCGCCTCGCGCGCGCGAACGCGTACGACGAGGTAACGCATGCATTTTTCCCTGGCGAGGCAGAAGAGCTTACGTGGACCGCCGATCGCCCGGGCCAGTGGATGTTCCACTGCCACATCGACGATCACATCACGCGCCACGCGCCGCTGGCTGACATGCTCGCCGGGAAAGCCGACCCACAGCTTAGCGTTGCCAAGCGCTTCCATCTGCCAAACGAACCGATGGGCGGCATGGTGATCGCGCTCGACGTGCTCCCCCGTTCTGGGGACCGAGCACCCGCTGTGCCGCAAACCCCGCGCCAGCTCACGCTTCTTTTAGAGTCGCACGACGTGTCCGACGCGCCCTACATCGGCTTGGAAAAAGGAACGGTTCACTTGACGGACGGCGACCAGACGACCCAGTCCAACGGCAATCTGGGACCGCCGATCGTGCTCGCGCGCGGCAAGCCGGTCGCGATCACGGTGGTCAATCAGACGCACGAGCAGACCAGCATGCATTGGCACGGGATTGCACTTCAAGACAGCTACTACGATGGCGGTGCGGGCATGGGTATGGCGATGGATGGCGCGCGCATGTCGCCACCGATCGATCCGGGCGCGAGTTTCGTCGCGCGCTTCACTCCGCCCGATGCTGGGACGTTCATGTACCACGCCCATATGGACGACGGATGGCAACTCGCCAGCGGCCTCATCGGCCCGCTCATCGTGATGCCGCCCGGTGAGGCGTTCAATCCCGCAAGCGACCACATCGTCATGATCTCGGAATCGTACCAAAAGGCCGGCAGTCCGTTCGTGGCGATAGGCGGCTCGCTCTCGCCGCCGCCGATGTCGGCGACGGCCGGCGTTCCGCAACGTCTTCGCCTGATCGAACTCTCGCTCTCAGGCGAAGACTTAGTGGTCTCGCTTTCAGACGGCACCGATGTGCTCCAGTGGACGCCGATCGCAAAGGACGGCCGGGACCTGCCGACGCGCCTGCAACGGCAGACCGCCGCGATCCACGCTCTGACGATCGGCGAGACGCGCGATTTCCGTTTCACACCGACGAAGGCCGGTACCCTCACGCTGGGCGTCTACGATGCGGACAACAATAATCTGCTCGTCGCGTCGCAGAAGATCGAGGTTTCGGCTCCATGATGGCTCTGTCTCGCCCATATCAGATCGCCGCGGTGTGCGCAGTCGCCGCTGTCATGCTTGCGCACGCGACCGCGCAGGCCGGCGTGACCAGTGCGACGATCAGCGTCAGCCCCGCGAGTTACTCGGGACCGTGCCCGACGTCGCTCCTGGCGACGGCCGTAGTGACCGGTTCGCCGGGCACGGCATTTCAGTACGCTTTTTACCGACATGGCAGCGCCGTGTTACCGACCGTGGCCGGCATGATCGCCCCGTCCGGATCGTTCGTGGTCCACGACACCATCGCGCTCACGACGAACGCGTCGGACTTCGATCAGATTTGGCTCAGCGGTATGTTCCAGCCTGACATCTACTCGAATAAGGCGCCGTATACCGTCACGTGCTCGACTCCGACGCCTGCTCCGGCCGGCGGCCGCTTCTACGGCCATTCGAATGGGCCGCACCCTCAGATTATCAAATCTAACAGCGTGAAAAAAGTCCTCGTGCTGCAGCCTGCATACTCCGATGTGTGGCAGAAGGAAAATAAGTCCTGTGGCGGTCTCAGCGTTTTCAGCACGGGCTGCTTGGACTTGGGGTACGTCGTACAGTATACGGGCTACCCGAGCGTGCTGGTCGGTTTTCGCTACTGGACGGATACACGATTGACCGGCGATCTGTATGACAACGTGTTGCTGCGCGCCGGCTTTCAATTCAATATCCCAAATCTTCAGCATCACGCGATCACGGCCGCCACGCTCACGCTCACGCAGTACGGAACGACCGTGTACCAGGATGGCAGTTGGGACGTTCCGAGTTCGTTGAATTGCGCGATCGATTTCGGCCCAGCGCAATCCGACTGGTGGGATGCTCGAGTCCCTTGGCTCGATGCCGAGTTCGGTGAGAGCTTCGACGGAGCGGGTTCGGGCCTGAGCGCGAACGTGGTGCATGACGTGCAGACTTGGACCGCCTATGGCAACAACTACGGATGGGTCGTGAAGGGTCCCGATGAGAACCTGGCGGCATTCACGGAGAACGAGTGCATCACCAGATATTGGCCAAGCCTTCGGATCGAGTACTACTAAAAACACCGCGCTGCGGAGGGGACGCGCCAAGGTCTCCTCTAAGTCCCGGCCATGTCGACAGAAGCGCCGCTGAGAATCTATCTGCTCGGTCAACCTCGCTTCGTCGCCGGCGGCTCACCCATCAAACTCGCAAAACGGGCCGCAACCGTGCCCCTCGCCGCCTACTTGCTGCTGCACCGTTCCGAGCCGGTCTCGCGCAACTTTCTCGCCTTCACCCTCTGGGCCGACGAATCCGAGGAAACCGCTCTTGCCGAGCTGCGCCGTTACATCTATCTACTGAACAGGGCGCTAGGACCCAACTCGAGCGGCACCCCCTGGATCCTGGCGGAGGGTGAATCGGTCCGTTGGAACGACGCGGCTCCGTTTTGGCTCGATGTCGCGGAATTCGAGCGCCTGAGCGCCGACGGCGCCACGTTGTCCGACGCTGTTGAGCTCTACGCCGGCGACCTGGTCGAGGATGTCTATGATGACTGGCTCGTTTCGCACCGCGAGCGCCTGCGCAGTCTGTACTTTGCCGACCTTGGCGCTCTGATCGTCCAACAGCGTGAATCCCGCCAGTTCCAGCGAGCGATCGCGTTCGCGACGAAGTTGCTCGCCGCAGATCCGTGGCGTGAGGACGTAATCCGCCAGTTGATGGGTTGCCGCTACGAATCCGGCGACGCCGCTGGGGCTCTTGCGACCTACGACGAGTTCATCAAACGTCTGCGCCACGAGCTTGCCGTCGACCCAATGCCCGAGACGATAGCGGTGCGCGACGCGATCGTCAAACATGCGGCCCTACCCGGGCCTGCAACTCTCCGAGCCGCTGATGTCACCGTAGACCCCGCGTCCGAGCCGGCCCGACGCTATGCCCTCCCGTTTGTGGGAAGAAAACTAGAGCTCGAGCAAGTTCAGACGCGTTGGAGCCGCGCTGCGCGCGCCAATGGCGGCCTGGTTCTGATCGCCGGTGAGGCCGGAATCGGCAAGTCCCGACTCGCTGCGGAGCTCGCGCGCATCGTGGAGGCCGAAGGTGGGCGCATTCTGGTGGGCTCGACCAGCTGTCCGGAGCGAGTGCCGTACGAATGCATCGCCGAAGCGATCCGCGCCGGATTGCCGTTTATAGCATCGCTCGACGTCGATACGCTGAGCCTCGCGATTATCGACCGGCTCGTGCCTGAGCTCTCCGCCAGGCGAGGCGACCTCCCCGAGTTGCCGCCTGTCGATCCCCAACGAGAACGATCCAGGCTCCTCGACGCGGTCGCCAGCTGTCTGGCCGCCTTGGCGCGCGTGCGACCGATGCTCGTGGTATTGGAGGATCTACACTGGGCCGGAGCCGCCACGATTGCGGCACTCGGCTTTTTCGCCCGGCGCCTGGCTCGCACTCCCGTTCTCATCATCGCGACCTATCGTGACGAGGAAACAGGTCGTTCCCACCCGCTTCGCGATCTGCATCAGGAATTGCGCGGCGAACAGGCTGCCACGACGTTGTCGCTACGCCGTCTGCCGCGTGCGGCCATCAATGAACTCATGGCGGCTTTCCCGATTCCGACCGACGATGCATCGGGCTTCGCCAACGCTTTATTCAGCCAGACCGAGGGCAACCCGCTCTTCCTAAGCGAGGCGCTGCGCGACGCGCTCGACCATCCTGACGCATGGCGCGGTCGCGAAAGCGATGCGTGGGCCGGCACGCAGCGTCTGCGCTCGTTGATCTCCGCTCGCCGCGCTCAACTGTCGCCAGACGGACAGGAGATCGCAGAGGTAGCCGCCGTGATCGGTCACGGATTCAATGTCGACGCTGTCCGCGACGTGACGGGTTTCACCGAGGACCGGGTGCTCGATGGCATCGACGACCTGCTCGACCGGCATTTCATCCGCGAGGCAGGCGGGCGCGGTCGCTTCGATTATGCATTCACACATCACCTGGTCCACGCGGCGATCTACGAGGCGATATCACCCCAGCTGCGCTCTCGACGTCATCGGCGCGTGGCTCGAATGCTCGAGCATCACTCGACCAGCGGTGAGGTCGCGCTCGCCGCAGATCTGGCTCTCCATCACGAACGCGGCGGCGATGATGCTCGCGCGGCGGCGTGGTATCTCGCCGCCGCAGAATCCGCGGAGCGCGTCTATGCCCACGACGAGGCGATTCAGTTCGCGACCCGTGCCATCGACCTGACGACCGAGGATCGTCAACGTGCCGCGGCCTTGTGCGCCCGCGAAACTGCGCTCAACAGAACGGGAGATCGTACCGGTCAGCGTCGCGATATCGACGAGGCGATGAGCATCGCCGCTCGGATCGGCGACGACGACCTCACCTGGCAGTTGCTGATGCGCCGGGTGCATCTCGAGCGCAGCCTGGGCAAGCGAAACGAGGAGGGCGCCGTCATCAGCGAGCTGGAGCAACGAGCGGCGCGCGCGCGGAACAGCCGTCGTAAGGCCGAGGCTCTTCTCGCGCGCGCGAACCACCTAGTCTCCTTGACCAGTCACGTTCAAGCCGCGGGGCCGGCACGAGAGGCGCTGCAGCATTATGAATCTTTGGAAGACGTGGCGGGCCAAATCGAGGCGATGTCCGTCCTGACCGAGATCGCGACGAACACGGGTGACCTGGAGACTTCTCGGCGGCTGCTGGCCGACGTCCGCAAGAAGGCAGCGAGCCAAAGCGACAAAGGCCTGTTATTGCGCGCCATCTCCGCCGCCGCGGTCACAGCGCTCCAGCGCCACCTCATTGGCGATGCCGCTGACCTGGCAGCCGAGGGCGTGACGCTTGCTCACGCGCTCGGCGATCGCGAAGAGGAGGCCGCGATGTTGCAACGGCAGGCGGTGGCGGCGACGTGGCAGGGCGATTTCGACCTGGCGCGACGAAGCTTCGCTGACGCGGCGGCAGCCTTCGAGGTCATCGGCCATATCCGCGGTATGTCGCACGCGCAGGCCAATCAGGCCGTTCTGGCCCTTCGGCTTGGGCTGCTCGACGAGGCCGAATCTCTTGGCGATCGGGCCCTCATGGCAGTCGAACGCACTGGGGACCGGCGACCGCTCGTCGTCACGTTGGTCAACTTGAGTTTGGTGCGCACTCTGCGAGGCGACGCGGCGGGCGCGAAACGCGTTGCCCTTAAGGCTCTCAAAGTGGCACGCGATGTCGGTTTTCCTTTGTTCGAGGGCGCGGCGCTTGCCAATCTCGGCAACGCGGAACGTGCGCTCGGAAATTTCGCACTCGGACTAAAGCATATCAAGGAGGGATTGCGGATCCGCCAAGCGCTCCTATCGCCGACCGACGTCCTCGATGACTATTGCGATCTAGCGCTTGGGCATTTGCAAGCTGGTCAGCTCGCGCTTGCGCTTTCAGCCACTGCGAAGCTGTTGAAGATAGCGCAGAAATCAACGGAGGGCGCTTTTTGGCCCCACGTCTGTTTTTGGACCGCGGCGCTCGTACAACATGCTGCGGGCAAGGGTTCCGTCGCCGATGGGCTTCTCCGACGTGCCGTGACGGAGATGCGCGCCTTCGCCGCCAGGGTCGCAGACCCGCACACTCGCGCCGCATTTCTCGCATTGCCGGCCTGCCGTGAGGTCGAGACGGCCGCCGAGCGCGACGAATGGCCCAAGCACGCTGGCGGCGCGCCGGCAATGTATGATTCCAGGCAGGGGAAGGGCGTAAAGCCCACGCTTCGACGCGCTCGCCCGGAGAAAAACATTGAAAGACGACGAACGACGAGTTGAACACCTGTTCTTGGTGCGCATGTGGCTCGAGCCTGATCCGCGTGGGTCAAACTGGCGCGGCTTGGTTCGTCACGTACGATCGGGTCGCCGTCTGTTCGTGGCAAGCACCGCCGACGTGGCGGATTTCATCGCGCTGCAGCTGACCTCAAAGACTCAGGCCGATAAGCCATGATATTGGGATCAGGGGCTTGCTTTGGGACAAAGACCGGGCGGGATCCACACGTGGAGATCCGTCGTGTTGTTGGCGAACGAGTATTCGTCGAACCACGGTTTCATGTTGACCGAGATCTTGAAATCGCGCTCGCCGCTGACGGCTGGCTTTGCCGGGAGCGCGAGCAGCAATGCCTGGTTGTGTCCGGCGGCGATGGCGCCCAGCGGTGCACCCGTGGCCCAGGAGGGGTCGTCGACGTCCACCACTGTGACCGCAGTGTCGTCCTGAATCGGCTGGCTGTTGAGACTTCCGAGATTGGTGACCACGAGCAAGAATTTGACGAGCGGTTCGCCGGGCTTGCAGGTCGAGGAGACCACGTAGCCCGGGCCTTCCGGGGGGTTGAATCCGATAGCGAGATCGGGCAGGACGCCGGTCGTGGTCTGCGGCGGGTAGCCCGCGAGCGCGAGGACCAGAATGGCGGTCGAATAAATTCGACCGCTCCATGAAGTGAGGACGGTCGGGCTACGCGTTGGCAAGGGCGACGCCCGCGCCGAGTGCCTGCAGCTTCGCGTACGCGATGTCGCGGCGCATCGGCGCCATGCCGCAATTGGTGGAGGCGATGATGCGGTCGTCGGGCAGATAGTCGCGCGCCACGTTGATCGTGGTGACGACGTCTTCGGGCGATTCCACGCGATCGGTCGCGACGTCGATAACGCCGACGGCGACGTCCTTGCCGGTCGCCGAAGCCAGCACGCGCGGCGGCACGTGCGAGCCGGCCAGCTCGATCGAGATCTCGTCGATCTTCGTCTTGGACAGCAGCGGCAGCAGGTGTTCGTATTGATCCCAGGTGGGCCCCAGCGATTGCTTCCACTCGATGTTGGCCGCGATGCCGTAGCCGTAGCACACGTGCACCGCGGTGCGGCACTGCGCGTCGCGCACCGCCGCGTCGATCGCCTCCATGCCCCATTCGTGCGCTTCGTCGAGATACGCGTTGAGCGCCGGCTCGTCGAGCTGCACCTCGTAGACGCCGACCGATTCTAGCGACGCGATCTCTTCGCGGATCAGCTCGGCAAACGCCAGCGCTAGCGCGCGCCGGTCGCCGTAGTGCGCGTCGTACACGGTGTCGACGATCGTCATTGGACCAGGCAGCGTGATTTTGAGCCGGCGGCGCGTGTGGCTGCGCGCGAACGTCGCCTCATCGAGATGCACCGAGCCGACGCGGTGCACGGGCCCGGTGACGGTCGGCACCTCGGCCTCATAGCGGTCGGCGCGGATGCCGCGGCGGACCATCTTCGAAAAGTCGACGCCGTCGATGTGCGACAGGAACCCGTGGACGAAATGCTTGCGCGATTGCTCGCCATCGGTGACGTAGGTGATGCCGGCGCGATCCTGCTCGAAGAGCGCGATGCGCGTGGCGTCGCGCTTGGCCTGCGCGAGCTCCGCACCGTCAAGCCGCCAGTTGGGCCACAGTTTTTCAGACTCGGCGAGCCAGTGCGGTTTGGGGAGGCTGCCGGCGATCGTCGAGCGGATGTCCACGGCGCTTAGGTGCGCGCTTTACCGGCGGTGGCGGGGTTGGCCTCCAGGCGCGCGATGTCGTCGCGCGTCGCAGGCTGCGGCCGATCGCGCTGCGCATCGACGATGCACAAGAAGCCGAACGGCGTGTCGCCGGCGTTGACGAATTGGTGCAGCGTCATCGGTGCGACATAGACGTGGTCGAGATTGTCGAGCGCGTGGATCTCTTCGCCGACAACCGCGTACCCTCGGCCACGGATCACGGTCACCGAGTGGATATGTTCGTGGCGCTCGAGACGCGTGTGGCCGCCGGGTTCGACTTCGAAGTAGCGGACTTGGAACTGCGAGGGTTCGCCGTCGGTGCCGGAGATGATGTGGCGCGAGACGCCGCGGAAACCTTCGCCGTCGCGCTCGCCGCTCGCCTTATAACCGGCGACCGCCACGCCTTCCCACGAGAAGTCGCTTTTTCGAAACGTGTGCTTCACGACCGCCCCGGATAGACTATGACCTTGAGCGCGTCGCGTGCGTCCGCGACGAGCTTGTACGCTTCGGCGATCGAGTCTAGCCCAAAACGGTGCGTGACCAGCGAGCGAACCGGCAGCCCGTCCGCAAGCAGCGTGAGCGCTTCACGCGTGTCGTCCGGGCCTGCCGAATAGCTGGCGACGACGCTGACATCTTTGAAGTAGAAATCGTGCACGGGCAGCGGCCAGTACTCGGTCGCTTGGGTGGGGGTGAACAAAACGATCGTGCCGCCCGGAGCGACGCATTGGGCGGCGGTCTGCATCGCTTCAATAGAACCGGGACCGACGATCACGATGTCTGCACCTTCACCATCGGTCGCTGCGGCCACTTGTTCGTGCAGCGGCGCATGATTGACGTCAAAGGCGTGGTGCGCGCCGTGCTGTCGCGCCGCTTCGAGGCGCGAGTCCACGCGATCCGCGCCCATGATGAGCTCAGCACCGCGGAAGCGCGCGAGCGCGACGTGCAGCATACCCATCACGCCGAGGCCGATGACCAGCACCCGGTCGCCGGCGCGCATGCGCGAGCGGCGTACGGACTTCACGACGGTAGCCAGCGGCTCGATCATGGTCGCGAGATCGTCGTCGAGCGAATCGGGGATGCGAAGGACGTCGGCGCGCACGCTCTCAGCAGGCACCAGCGCGAACTGCGCCATCGCGCCCGGGCGTAGGCGCGTGTTGCGCCAGGTCTCGCACTGCACGTAGTCTTTGCGTTTGCAGCGCCGGCACGTCATGCACGGGGCGTGATGGTGGACGAAGACGCGTTCGCCGGGTTTGAACGGCGCGGCGCCGTTAATCTTTGAGGTCGACCCATTGGCGTGCGGCGCCGCGCCTGCGCCGCAGGCTTCAATGACTGCGACCGGCTCGTGGCCGAGGACAAACGGAGCTTTGCGATCGTTGTACCAGCCCATCACCTCACCCGGACAGATGCCGCAGGCGGTGACGCGCACGAGCAGCTCGCCTTTGCCGGGCGGGGCAAGGTCCACGTCGCGCAGGGCGATCCCGCCGCCGCGTTCGTAGACGGCAGCCTTGGTAGTTGTCGGCAGCATTTGGAAGTTCGTGGGTTCGGGCTTACCCTGCTCGATTCCTTAGCCTCAGGGATTCCTCATGATAACGCCCGAAAGACCGGCGGTCATGAGCGATCATAAGAAGCATGCGCACAATGAGCTCTTCTCTTCTGAGGGGAGCCGCAAGACGCGCGCCCATACACCCGTCGATCATCGGGCGGCCGGACCATCGGTGCCGGTCCACGCAAGCGCGACGCAATGGACGGCGATCGATCTCGTCCACGTACGTGCCGACCGCGCGCCCGCTGCCGTCGCCGCAAGCGAGACGCTCGTCGAGCTGTTCGCCAAGGAGGCCCCTGTCCAAGCCGCTGCTATCTTCGTCTCGCACCACCAGCGCCGCGTCGCGACGTTTGTATGGTTGAGCGGACACGGGGACTTCGCCAAAATGCAGCATGCCTGGGATGAGCATCATCTCGAGCGCGAACATCGCGAAGCCGTGGAAAAACGCGATCTCTCGCTGAACCGCGTCGTCGCGACCGCGGGCGATCCGACCATCACGCCGGGCTCGCACACGGTGTTGGCGATCGAGAGGCTGGCCTTGAGCGGCGCGAAGGCCCCCGAAGCACTACGTGTCATCGAACAGACGCGACCGAACGGATTTGTGGGCGCTGCAGTATTTGGAGCAGACGACGGGACGCACTGCTATCTGATGCATCGCTGGCAACACAAGGAGGACGTGGCGGCGTTTCGCGACTCGGCGGAGGCCGTGCGGGCGATCGGTCCGGTCGGCCCGACCGGCGATGCGTACGAGCTCTACGAGCTCATCCGCACATTTGGTGCGGCGGCCGCGCCTTAGGCCTTCTCGCTCAGCTTGACGCCGTAGTACTCGGCGGCCTTGTGGATGTTCGCGAGCGCGAGATCCCGGTCCGCATCCGAAACACCTTCCACCTGATCCAAGCGCGCGATAGCGTTGCGTACGTGAGATGCGTCGGTCATCGGCTCTTTTCGCTGCTTTGGAAAGGCGAAGACGCTGTCGGGCAAGTCGCTTTGTTCGGTCAATCGACCGTGCTTCTCGTGTGGTTCCCATGTGGGGTTCATGACGTCACCTCTTTCGAGCGTCTATTTCAGGAGAGCGTGGCGATCGCGCGTGACGCGATGAGGAACAGCGTGGTGAGCGAGATGCCCGATTGGAGCATGAGGAGCAACTTCGCGCGGCGGCTCGCGGGGCGGGAGTAATCGGGCGCCATGAACGACGTCGACGTCGCGAACGCGAGAAACAAATAGTCACTGAAATACGGTTGCCACCCGGGTTCCGCTTCTTTTGACTCGGGAAAACGGAAATCGGGGCTGCCTTCCTCGTTCGCCGCGCGCGCCTCAGGGCCGGCGCGGTCGAGCTGCCAGTAGATCAGCGCGAAGAGCAGGATATTGACCGTCCAGATGACGGTCGCCGACTCGAGCAATGTGATGCTGCTGTAATTGTGCTTGTGGGTGATCATGTCGCCGACAAGCCTAAGCACTGCTGCGATGTTCATGCCGCCGATGATCATACCGAATATCAGCACGACGGCGCGCTCGATGCGATGCCACAGCACGCTCCGGGGCATGATAGTCACCGCTACCATGACCGCCAAGATGAGAATCACGACGCTCCAGGAGAACCACTTGGGCCCGAATTGATAATGGCTTGGCAACAAGTTGGCCAAGGCGAATACGACGAGCACTGCAAGGATGGCCGGCCAGCGCGGTTCCGTCCGCCCAGCGGGGATAGTCTTGGTCGCCACGGGCGATGCGATTCTGGCCGCGCTCGGGCTTTGCCTGTAGTAGCGCGCTTTGGAAAACGCGCTACTACAGCGTGCGCATCGTTATGAGGCGACGGCCTTGGCCACCTTCGTCACGGCGCCTTGCAGCGAACGGAGCCGGAAGGCGAGCACGACCTGCACTATCCCATAGAACAGGAAGTAGATGCCGAAGAGAAACGCCGTGGCGACGGTGCCCTGCGAAGGACTGCGGAACACCCATACCCCGAACGCGATCGAGATGATCCCGCCGAGGATGTACAGCCAGTCGTTGTCGATGAATTCGCGCAGCCGAATGCCCGTCAGGATCTGGAGGAAGCCGGACACGACGAACCATGCGGCCACGAAGTATACGAACGCCATCGCGCTGGTCAACGGCCAGAACCATATGACGAACGCGACGGCCATCCCGAGGATGCCCTCGAGCAGCAGCGCCCACCAACGATCGCCGGCGACGCCGGTGAAGGCGGCGGCGAAGACCAGCGCGCCCGCCACGAAGGAATAAAAGCCGAGCACGAGGACCAAGGCGATGAGCGCGGCGTCGGGTTGGACGAAGGCGACGACGCCGACGACGACGGCAGCAAGTCCGCGCAGCAGGAACAGCCACCATTTACTGGTGATCGCTTCAAGCATATTGACCTCCCCTCAGACCTTGTCGCAGCCGCTTTAGGCTATGATGCGCCCTTGATGGCCTTTGTCACATCGCCCTGCAGCGACCTCAGCTTGTAGGCGAGTGCGAGTTGGATGATCCCGTAGAGCACGAAATAGATGCCGAAGATGTACGCCGTCGCGACGGTGCCTTGTGACGGACTGCGGAACATCCAGACCCCGAACGCGACCGTGATGACTCCACCAAGGATGTACAGCCATTCGTTGTCGATGACGTCGCGCAAACGCACGCCGGCCGCGATCTGCACGACTCCCGATAGGATGAACCACGCAGCGACGAAGTACACGAACGCGTCGGTACTCGCTTGCGGCCACGACCAGATGAGCAGCGCCACGACGATTCCGAGGATGCCCTCGATCAGCAGCGCCCACCAGCGATCAGATCCCGCGCCCTGCCACGCCGCAGTGAACGCGACGACTCCGACCACGAAGAAGTAAGCTCCCAGCACCACGACAAGTGCGGTGAGCGTGGCTGCCGGTTGCACGAATGCGATGATGCCGACCGCGACCGCCAAGAAGCCGCGCAACAGCAGCAACCACCAACCGCTTTTGATCGCTTCAATCATGACAACACCCCTTTACGCGCGCAGCGCGCCAGTGATCGAAACTCGGAACCCCGCTGGGAAGGGCTACTCGGTTTTTGATGCGAAGCCGGGGGCCCTGCTTCGCCTGACACGCGATACGAAAAGGCTCGTATAGCTGTTCGAGATGTGGAGTCGGGAGTGTCATGAACATGAAACGGATCACCGCTGTTCTCTGCGCTGCGTTCGCATTGGCGCTGGGCTCTTGCACAGCCTCGGCGCCGGTCGCCGCACCCTCGACGTCGCCGGGGGCGGCGACGCAAGGAGCGGCCACGCCGGTCGCGGGCGACGAGGAAACCCAGATGGGAGCGCAGGTCTGGGACCAGCTCAAGTCTCAAGGCGAGATCGTCAAGACGTCGCCCTTGTACACCACGCTGACGCCGATCGCCGCCTCGATCACTCGGGTCGTCCAGCCGCGTTATCCGTACCCGATCCATTTCTATATCGTTCACGACAAGGACCCGAACGCGTTTGCGACGCCGGGCGGCAACGTCTACGTGGTCGATTCCCTCTTCTATTTCGTGCATAACCGCGAGGAGCTCGCGGGCACCCTGTGCCACGAGACCTCGCATCTGCTGCATCACGATTCGATGAAGGAGATGAACCACAGTCGACAGATCCGGCTGCGTGAGGCGGCCGCCGTGGTGCTCGTGCCCAACTGGCGCACCGCGCTCGCGGCGTCGGCGATCGGCGCACTCGACTCGCTGCACTACTCGCGCGGCGCTGAGGAGGCCGCGGATATCACCGGCTCGGACACGTGCGCGGCCGCTGGCTACAATCCGTGGGGACTGGTGTGGCTATTCCAAGACTTCCAAAACTCGAACATGCAAGCGCCGCCCGAAGTGCTCTCGGATCACCCGGACAATTCCGACCGGGTCGCCGCGCTCGAGCGTCATTTCAAACAGGAGCCCAGCACGTTCAGCCAGTTCAGCGACGATCCGACGTCGGCCACAAAGCTCACGTTGCCCAAGGATGAAGCGGAGCAGTTCGTCAGGTAGCGAAGCGCGCGAGGCTGGACAGCGCCGGCACGAAGTAATACGCGCCCGTCAACGGCGTTGAGTAGCGCGTGAGCGCGTCGCGCACACCGTCCGGGATGCCCGCCATGCGCTCGAGCATCCGCTGCAGCCGGTGCTGCTGCTTGGAAAAACCGAGCGAACACCGTTCCGTGATCGGCGACATCGCCATAGGGCGTGTTGCGGCGGAAGATCTTGAGCTCTTCGCCGTCCTCGTCGAGCGTCGTGCGGGTCACGTGCGAATCTGGCGGCATATGCGTCTCGTCCAGTTCGACGCTCTCGGGCTTGGTGCGGCCGATGACGAGCTCTTGCGCGTCGATGGTAAGCGCGCGCCATGCCTCAGCTTCGTGCTTCCACTGCTGGAAGAGCAGGATGCTGCCGCCCGCGCCCGGCTGCCCGTCGTCGATCAGCGCGATGCCTGGCGCGTCCTCGAGCGTCGGATTCTCGGTCCCATCTTGAAAACCGGTGAGGTCGCGGTTGTGCTGATACGTCCAACCGGTCAGCTCGCGTACGGGCGTTGCGACCGGTCCGATTTTTTCGATGATGCTGCACGCGACGTCGAACACGTTGTCGTACGCTGCGCCGGCGATCCATATGAAGATATCCGCTTGCGTGGCAGGAATCGTGTAGCCGTCCGGACCGATCAGCGCCCGCTCGAACGAGGCTGGATCGCCCGGCGCGTCCGTTGACGCGGCCGCTCGCCACAGTTCGGGTCGAAAGCCGGCGACCAGATTGACGCCCTCGATCGTTTTGCGCGGATCGTGCAAGCCGCTTACGGCTTTGACCGCGTCGCCGGCGCTCACGCCGCCGCGCAGCGCGAACTCGATGAAGCTATGCGAGGGATCTCCCAGCGAGAAGATACCCATCTGCGGGATGCTCATCGGGACCGCTTCTTGGACGGCCGGCAGCGGCCTTTCCGCTTCTTATTGAGCCGCTGGGGGCGGCACGGAGAAAAGGCGGCGCGCTTCGAGCGTGAACCCCGAGAGCGAGTCGTGGGTGACGACGCCGTCCTCCCGGACAGTGCGTTCGCCGCGCAGGTCGCGCACGCGCACTAGCTTGCGTTTGGGATCGACGAGGAATATCACGCCAGTGCCGGCGGCGAGGTACACGCGCATCTTCTCCTCGACGTCGGCACGACGGTCACGGGGCGAGAGCACCTCAACGACCGCGTCTGGCGCAACTTTGGGCTCATCCGTGACTTGTTGTGTTTCAAATGGCAGCCGTGCATATGATAAATAGGCAACGTCCGGCACGAGCGGGCGTCGTCGTTCGCCGGGCGGCTGGACCCGGAAACGCCATTCGGTGCCCACGATTCCGAGGCCACCCTTTGACGCCCACTCGTCGAGCGCAGCATAGAAGCGTCCCTGCGCGACCGCGTGTTGACGCTTCGGGCTCACCTTTTGAAGAACCCGGCCGTTGACCCATTCGAGCGCCGGTTTTGCCTCCGGCAGCGTGATTTCGCGCGCCATGATGTCTGCACGCGGATTATATCACGTGCAGGTCCGAGATGGTCAAGTCCGCGCATTGGTGCCCGCGCTCAAGAGCGCGGGACTACATTGACGTCTTCTGGGGCTGGTCTTCGGCGAGCCAGACGTCGGGCACCGGCGTGCGCCCTTCGGGCGGCACCGTGCCGTTTGGATGCGCGTCCATGTAGCGTTGCGCGACGACCGCGAGGTATTGAAAATTCTCATACAACAGGGGACCGGCCGTGCGGCGCATGATCACGATCGCGGGAGCCAGGCGTTTCCAGCTTATCGCGATGATGGCGGACCAGAAGTCGCACACGATGTCGGTATCGGCAAGCCCTCGTTTCGCGTAGATGGCCATACCTTCGAAAAAATTCGCGACGTCGACCAAGGCCAGGACGAGTCCATCGGAAGACGCCTCTGCTTCCAATTCCCCACGGAATTGAGGATCGCGGAGGCGCTCATCGAGCTCGTCGCGGACGCGCCTGACCTGCGCTCTGAACTCCCTCTCGTCCCACATCTCTTCGAGCTTCGAAAACACGGTGATCTGATTGCTGCCGCGCATGTGGCGCAGCTGGACGATGGCGGCGATGGCGGTCGCCGCGATGACGAGGAATGTGCCGACCGATGCGACCAGACTCCAGATCTCCACGCGCTACACCCATTCCGCCGCGGCGGGTTCGGGGATCAGCGCGTACTTGTACCCCTGGCGGCGATCGAGCCGCTCGAAGATGTCCGAGAGATTCGACAGCGGCACGATGGCCGACACCAGCGGACGCACTGGAATGCGGCCCGCGATGAGCAGGTCGCGCGCCTCGCGCACGTCATCGGGTGTGAAGTGGAACGTGCCCAGACAGGTCAGCTCTTCATAGTGGATGCGCGTCGCGTCGAGCGGCACCTCGGTCCCCGACGGCAGGCCTGAGAAGAACAGCGTGCGCCCGCCCGGCCGCGTGAGCGCGAGCGACTGACGCCACGTCTCCACCGTGCCGGCACATTCGATGACGGCTGCAAAACGTGCTGCGTTGAGCTCGCTTTCCTGCCGGCTCGCGTCGATCGTCTCATGCGCGCCAAGCGCGCGCGCGAGTTCAAGCCGCTGCGCGCTGCGCGCGATGACCGTCGCTCGGATGCCGGCGTGCTTCGCGTATAATAGATGAAGCAAGCCGATCGTGCCTGCACCGATGATGGCGACGTTTTGCGGCACGGGGCGCTGCGCGTTGGCACGGCGCAGCACGTTCCAGCCATGGACGATACAGCTGAGCGGCTCTAGAAACGCCGCTTCGATGTAGCTCAAGCCGACCGGCTTCTTGAAGACGTTGCGGCGCACGATCTTGCGCGGCAGGACGATGTAGTCGGCGTATGCGCCGAGCGCGATGTCATCAAGGAGGTGCTCGCACAGATTCTCTGAGCCGGCGCGGCATGCATCGCACTCGCCGCACGGCGCGGTCTGCACCCACATGATGGCGTCACCCGGCTTGAAGTCCTTGACGTCGCGTCCGACGGCGATGACGTCACCCGACGCCTCGTGGCCGAACGGACCGAAATGCAGTTTGGGATGTCCGCGGCGATACGTCTTCAGATCCGTGCCACACGTCAACGCGGCGCGCACGCGCACGAGCAGCTCGCCAGGGCCAGGCTGCGGACTGGGCGCTTCGCGCCACTCCAAGGTCTTGGGCGCGGTGAGCTGCGCTTGTCGCATCTACTTGACGACGCGCACCCCGGCGGCGCGTTCGTACAGTTCGGACACCGCGCTATAGTCGAGCTTGCCGTTGCCTTCCGCTGAGGCCTGCAGATACAGCTGGCCGGCCAACGCCGAGGCGATCATCGGCACCTGCATCTGCTTGGCGGCGTCGAGCGCTGCGTTGAGATCCTTGCGCAGCAGGTCGAGCGCGAAGCCGCCCTCGTGGCTGCCCTTGAACCACGTGTTGGGCAACCACTTGTCGAGGATGTAGTTGGAGCCGGTCGCGGTGCCTATGACCTGGCGCAAGAGGTCGATGTCGGCGCCCGATTTCTTGGCGAAGACGAGCGCCTCGACGTCGGCCAGCATGATGACCGAGATGATGATCTGATTGACGAGCTTGAACGTCTCGCCCATGCCGGCGGGTCCGACGAGCGTCGGAGTGCCCATCGCGCGCAGCACCGGTTCGCAAGCCTTGAACGTCTGCTCATCGCCGCCCGCCATGATGGTCAGCTCGCCGGTTGCGGCGCGGGTCGGTCCGCCGGAAACGGGTGCGTCGATCATGTGGATGCCGCGTTCGTGCAAACGCTCGTGGAATTTGCGCGACGCGACGGGCGATATGGTCGACATGTCGATCACGTAGCCGCCGCGTTTCATACCGGCGATGACGCCGCGCTCGCCGAAGAGCGCCTCTTCGACCTGCGGGCTATCGGGCACCATGGTGATGACGAGGTCGCTGCCTGCCGCGACGTCTGCGGGGTCTTTTTCTTCTTTGGCGCCGGCTTTGACGAGGCGCTCGACGCGCTCGCGCGAGTGGTGCGGGCACACGCGCAGGTCAAAACCCGCGCGCATCAGCGAGGCGCCCATCGGCTCGCCCATAGCGCCGACGCCCACCAGTCCGATGTTCTTCATCGGGCTAGAATGGGCCGCGGGACGGGCAAGCTCCTGGCGCTACTGCGCCAGCCGCACCTTCTGGGCGGTGTGGTGCTTCAGCACCACGGAGTGCGACCTGGCGATCGGCCGCGCGCCCTGTTTCACGTAGGCCGCGCTGGCCTGTGTCGAGCCGGCGGTCACCATCATGCCGGCACAGGCGATCGCGGTCCCGACGAGGAGGGCCTGGAGCCAACCGATGAAGCGAATGCCGCGCATACCTGCTAAATGCCCACTAGCGGCCGTTCTTATCCTGATACTAAGAGCACCAGGATGACCGTCAATGGCTAGTTGCGGTGACGTACGCGTTGATCGCGCCCGTGAAGGTGTCCGGGTTGGTCTCGGGCAGGCAGTATACCGGGTGCGGCTCCCACGACTGGAAGAGCACGTAGTCCGGTTGGCCGCCGTCCCGGCCCTGATAGGTCTGGAAGCGCGCCACCACCTTGCTCGCCCACTCTTGGTCCGACGTGTCCTGATAATCTCCGATGTAGATGATGCCGAATTTCATGCCGGCCTGTTTGGTCTGGATCTCCAGCGCCTTCGCGAGCGTCTGCCACGTCGCGTTGTTGAAGTCCAAATCCGCGATGTAGAACGGAAATGGCGCGCCGTTGATCGTGCTGTACGTGCTGTGCCATTGTCCGAGCGCGGTCACGACGTCGGGCGTGTAAAAGCCCGCGGTGACCGGTTCGACGTCGCCGACGGCGGCGTTCGGATATATCGTGTGCACGAGCTGCACGTACGCGCTGACTTCGGAGGCCACTTGCGAGACGGGCAACTGACACGTGCCCGGCTCGGTCGAGACGCTGCCGAAGAAATATGGCTCGTCGACCTTGATGTACTGCAGGTTCGCACCCACCGACTGGAGGCGCTGGAGGTACGAAAGCGTGACGGCCTGGACCGTCTGCCCGCCCCCCACGAAGCCTTCGACGCCCTCGCCGCATGTCGCCGTCGCCTGGAGCGCCGGCGCTTCGAGCTCGAGGCCCATGCCGTGTGCATTAGTGAATGCGATCGTCTGCTGCAGGTCTGACTGGCTCGCGGTGATGACCCAACCAGCGTAGATCCCCAACACCTTGGTGTGCGCTTCGACGTTGGCCCACGGCGCGCCGGGTTGGAACAGCTGTTGAAAATCCGATGACCCGTGGTTGGGCAATGGCCCGGGGTAGTTGGTGGCCGATGCCGGCAGGGGATGGAACCATATCGCTGCTGACGAGGCGAATGGCACGATTGTCGCGCTGGGCAGCGGCGTCGCGCTGCCTCCCGAGCCGCAACCGGCTGCGCAGCCAGTCGTCAGCAGCAGCGCGGCCAGCGCGAGCGTGAGCCGCGAGTTGAACGTGCGGTGGCGCATCGGCGTTACTTCGGCTGACTGGCCATGAACTGGTGCGCCTGCGTCTGCTGCTCCGCGGACAATTCGTTCTTGACTTCGATCATCAGGGTGAGCTGCGCGTGCTTGATCTGGCGCTCGAGGCCGAGCACCGTGTCGAGCTGCGCCAGCGCCTTTACCTGATCGACGCGGTTCTGCTGCAGTATCGATGCGAGCTTCTCAGTCGCGGCAGACAGCTGCCACTGGACCTTGGTGAACTGCGTTTGCGCACTCTGCACCTCATCAAGGATCGCCTTCTTCTGGGCGTCGCTCAATTTCAGCGCATCTTGATGCGACATGACGACGTCGGGCGGAATCAGCGCTTGCCCCACCGGGTCCTGCGTGTTGGATGCGTCCGCGAAGGCGATGCTGACCGCCGATAACCATGCGACGAGCGCGATGACGATGATCTTACGTGCCATTTCTGTCTCCAGGTGAGGGTTCGAAGTGAGAGGGTGTCGTCGCCGGAGCAAACCAGCGATCGCGCAGCGGCGCGTGCAAAATGCTGCCCTGCGGCTCCAACAAGGATGCCGTCGGCGAATGCCATTGCATGAGCCCGACGATGTTTTGGGCCGTGGAAGGCGAGTGCGGCGGCAGCATGCGCAGACCGAAGATCAGCGCGAGGCTTGCGGCGATCGCGGCGCCTGCGACAAGTACTGGCCACTGCCGGTTCTGCGTTCGAGGTTGTGCGAATCGAGCGCGTGCGGCGATGTCCTCGGGTCGTCCGGACGGTTGCGCGCGGACGAGCGCCTCAACCGCGGCGTCCACGCGAGCCGCGAGAGCGCGCTGACGCTCGAGCTGCGCTGTGCATGCACCGCATTGTGTGAGGTGCTCGCTCAGCGCGTCGCTTGGGGCGTGCCCGAGGGCGACGTCGGAGAGCTCTTCGCCGAATCGTGGGCAATCGTTCATGTCGATAGCGCTCGCAACAGTTGTTTGCGGGCCAGATGCAGCCGCGATCGGACGGTACCCTCTGGGATTCCCAACACGCGCGCCACGGCGCTCGAGTCCAAGCCGTCGATAGCGCACATGAGCAGCACGTCGCGCAGCTTTTCGGGGAGGCGATCGATCTCATACCGTACGCGGAGCTGGAATTCGCGCTCCTGGGCCACCATTTCGACGTCGACGACGGACGCGTCTGTGTTGGATGCGCGCTCTTCACGCTGGCGGGCGCGCGCGTCGTCGCGGATGCGGTTGAGCGCGAGCCGCCGGGTGATCTGGCAGACCCAGGCTTGAAAGCTCGCGGGGTCGCGCAAAGAGGCGAACTTCGCATACGCGCGCACGAAGGCGTCTTGCGCGACGTCTTCTGCATCCGCGGCGTTGCCGAGCACGCCATAGGCGACCTGATAGACCACGCGCTGATTCTCCCGCACGAGCCGTTCGAAATCGTCGAAAGCTGACGCTGTCACGAATTCCTTATCATACCGACACCGCTGTTGGGCCTGGCGTTCGCCGGTCGAATAAATTCGACCGCTCCATGCCTGATGGGACCACTTAACGCGGCTATTGTGGCTTGGCGGTGTCTTGGAAGGCGGCGAGCGCCTTCGTCTGGATATGATAGCGGATGGCGACCAGCCGGATCGCGAAGACCAGCGCAATCGTCGCCCACGCGGCGATGAACTGCCCCACGGGCGTGAGCTTGATCAGCGCGATGAAGACGATGCAGCCGATGAGCGCCGAGCTTTCCTCGAGCGTGCCCGGCTTGAACATGTTGGGCTCTTCGCGATTGAGCACGTCGCGCAAGATACCCCCGCCGACGGCGTTGACCATGCCGACCACGGCGACGCCGATAAGCGGCAGGCCGACCGCCAGTGCGAGATTCATGCCGACGACGGCGTAGGCGCCCAGGCCCGCCGCGTCGATCAACCCTACGACGTGGCCCAGGTGTGGAGTGCGTTGCAGTTGGCTTCCGAACAGCACGACGAGGACGACCGCAGTGACGATGAGGTAGAGATACACCGGCGTCTTGACGAGGACTGGAATCGTCTGCAAGAAGATGCCGTCACGCAACAGGCCCCCGCCAGTGGACGAAACCAGCGCGACGGTGGCGACGCCCAGGATCGCATAACCTCGCCGCGCACCGAGCAGCGCGCCGCTGATGGCCCACAAGAACGTGGCTGTATAGTCAAAGTAGCGCGGCAGCAAGAATGCTTGCCCTTGAATCGCTTGGATATGCTGCTCGATTGCCGGCATCAGCGAGTTACGCCCGTTTGTAGACCGTCTTTCCGTCTTTGATCGTCTCTGACACTTTGATGTCCTTGATCGCCACCGGATCCACTTTGGTCGGATTCTTGTCCAGGATCGTGAGGTCTGCGAGTTTGCCCGGCTCGATCGATCCCTTGCGCGTCTCCTCGCCGTATTGGTAGGCGGCATCAATGGTCAGCGCGCGAAGCCCGTCGTGCGGCGAAATGCGCTCGTCGGGGCCGATGATCTGACCGGAGCGTGACGTGCGGTTCACCGAGCTCCAGAGGATGAACATCGTGTTGAGCGGCGTCACCGCGAAATCGCTGTGATTCGAGAAACGGATGCCGCGCTTGCGCGCGGACGCCGTCGGGCTTATGAAGTAGGCACGCTCTTTGCCCAGGTTTTCGACGTGGACGTCGCCCCAATAATACGTATGGTTCGTGAAAAACGACGGGATGAGGCCGTAGGTGACGTACTTGTCGAGCTGCGCGGGCCGCATGCATTGCGAGTGGATGATCACAGTACGTTTGCCGACCGGTGCGCCGGCTTTTTCGTGCGCCTCGATCATCATGTCGATCGTGGCGTCGCCGTTGCAGTGCGTCATGATCTGAATGCCCTTGTCATATGCCAGCTTGACGACGGTATTGAGCTCTTCCGCCGAAATGTTCGGCTCGCCGCGCCACTCCTTCTCGCCGCTCGGACCCGGCGTCAGCAACGGCTTGGTCCAAAATGCGGTCTTGCCTTGCGGCGATCCATCGCCGACGGCCTTCACGCCGCCGATGCGGAAGTGGTTTTTATACGGCCCTTTGAACGGCTCGGCACCGGTTTCAAGCACGTGCGGAAACTCGAGCCAATTCACGTAGCCGACGACATCGAGGTACAGACGGTTCTCGTCAGCGGCCTTGTGGTAGAGCGGCCGAGTCGGCGGCTCCATCGGCGCATCCTGACACGTCGTGTATCCGTTGCTCGCATATAGCTCTTGCGCGGCTTTCATGCCGTCGAGCTGCTGCGCTTCGGTGGGGGTGGGCATGGCCATGTAGATCGGCAGAAACGAGTGCTCCATGACCAGCCCGGCGACCTCGGTGCTGTTGGGTTTGCGCGCGGTCATGCCGCCAGCCGGAGTCGGTGTGTTCAAGTCGTATTTGGCCGCCTTGAAGCCGGCCGTGTTGAGCACGGCACCGTGCAGCGAGACGTGGAGCAGCATCACCGGATTGTCCGGGAAATGCGGATCGAGGTCATCGCGCGTGAGGTCGCGCGTCTCATCCATCGCGGTGATGTCGTATCCATAGCCCATCAACCAC
The DNA here is from genome assembly GCA_963772515.1 of Vulcanimicrobiota bacterium. Classification (GTDB taxonomy): domain Bacteria; phylum Vulcanimicrobiota; class Vulcanimicrobiia; order Eremiobacterales; family Eremiobacteraceae; genus JAFAHD01. The sequence continues at coordinate 88,997 of CAVYXC010000004.1, read as the reverse complement.
TCGCCGGGCTTGAGTCCGAGCCTCTCTTTATACGCTTTGAGGGTCGCGATCAAGTCGGCGAAGGTCTTCACCTCTCCGGCTGGCGGTGCGGAGACGTTGGCCCAGCTCGCCAAACGGACTGCGTTGATGAAGTGGCTGTGCCCGTCGAGAAATCCGGGCAGCAGGGTGCGGCCCTGCAGATCGACGAGCTCGGTGGATGGGCCCTTTAGGGCCATTAAGTCATTTTTCGAACCGACCGCTAGGATCTTGCCGTCAGCGATTGCGACGGCCTCGGCCGTCGGACGTTTGTCATCCATCGTGATGACGTCGCCGCCAAAGAAAATACGGTCCGCTATGCTCGTTTTGCTCATGCTCCAGCTTTATGGATAGTGGAGCGGCATGACCTGCCCCGCGGTGCGGCAGAGAACGCCCTACGAGAACTTCGGTCAAATGCTAAGTGCTACGTGCGCGCGTTTGGAACCATGGGAACGGGCGTCAACAATTTCACCTGCCGCTCGGCATCGCGGTTCGCTAGATCCGCTGGGTCACCGTCACGCGAACGGCCGCTCCCTGGATCGAGTAGGCGTTGGTGGGCATAGTGCCGCCGGGGATCGGGTATGGAACTCCAGCGTTCACGAGCGTGAACTTGTCATTGCATTGATTGGTCAGGTTCGTGCCCGCCACGTTGATGTCGGTGTGGCCGAACGTCATGCCGACGCTTGCATCGACCAAAAGGTACGCCGTGCGGTTGAGCTCGTTGTTCGAGCTTTCGTATTCACCGTCGATCGAGTAGTTCAGGCCCCGCCCTGCTTGGCGATCTAACAGCAGCTGCGCCTTGTGCAGCGGGATGCCTTGCGCCTGCGCGCCGGGGATGAGCGGGGGCGCGGCGGGGTTGAGCGCTTGTGGATCGACCACGGCGTACACTGAATCGATGCCATATGTCGCGTGCAGCGCCACGCTGGAGGTGACCGGCTGATCGGCGCGTAGCTCGACGCCCTGATAGTATTGCTGGCCGATGTTGCCCAGGAACGTCAGCGAACCATCGGCCGCTTCGCTTTCGAACCCAGAGTTATCGATCAGCGTGCGGTACAGGTTGAGGACGCCGCTCGTGGCGCGCGGTCCTTCGCCGAAGCGGTGCTCGGCGCCGAGGTCGTATTCGACCGAGCGCTCCGACTGCAGATCGGGATTAAAGGTGAGCTCGGTGAGCAGCGGCGCGCGAAAACCCGTGCCGAATGATGCCCGGACGACGGTGTTCGGAGGCGTCCACACCAGCGCGAAGCGCGGATCGACGCTATAGCCGATCGTGCTGAAGTAACTGTAATACGCCGCCAGCGTGTAGTGCAGATATTGGCTCGAGGACCAGGTGTAGCGCCCGACGATCCAGCGTTCGATCGCGTATTGGGTCGCCGGTCCAGGCGCGAGCGCGTCGGGTGCGTAGAGCCGCTCTCTGCGCAGATCGAGCGAAAAAGCGAGCGTCGCATCAGTCGGTCCGGGGAGCGCACGTTCGTACTGCGCGATGTCATCGTCCACGCGATCGGCGTCGTTGATCAGGTATGGGTTGAGGTCCGGGCTGATGTTCTCGACCGATTGATTGCTGATGTTGGTGAGATGGCTAAAGGTGAACGTAGCAGGTGCGATACCGCTTGAGTCGCGCCTACCGAGCGGCAGCTGAACGTCTAACCCGTATGCCGGTGCGGCGGTCAACACGGCGGCTCCCGGAGTATTGACGGCGGTGAAGGGCGCGTACGGCGCGGTGTTACCGGGATCGTCGGGTGCGCTGAGCGGCGCCGAAAGATTGCGGTAAGCAGCGGTGTCGCGGAACGTCGCTTCGATGAAGCCGGTATTGTTCTCAAGCGAGTATCGTATCTTGGCGAGCGTGGTGGTTCCGTCGATGTTAGATCCCACAAGAGCCGTTTGGGCGGGGGTGCCCGGTCCAGGCGTCGCGATGGTGATGGGATAATCGTTGATCTCGCCTTGCGTGGTGTAGCGACGGTACATCAGCGCGTAGCCAATGCGCTGATCGGTGCCCGTCGCGGCGACCGTCTCGCCGGCGGAATCGAACGTGCCGTACGACGCACGGATGAGCGCGTGGTCCTGCGCCGTGGGTTCAATCGTGCGGAAGTTGATCGCGCCACCTTCGGAATTCGCACCGATGAGCGACGACGGTCCGACGCCATAGACGATCTGTACGCCGGCGAACTCGGCCGGGTCGAGCAGCTCGAGGTCGAAATCGCCGGTGTTCTCGTTGTTGACTTGGTGGCCGTCGACGTCGACGATCGTCTCCGACGGATCCGGACCGCGCAGCGCGGCGGTCTGTGGCATTCCCGGCGCGCCGCCCCCGTTACGCACCATAGTGACGTCGAGCTGCTTGGCGAGGATGTCCGTGAGTTGCGCGGCTCCTTGCGCGGCGAGCAGTTGGGGATTGAGATCAGTGGTCGGCGCGGACGCCCTTGAGAGCGCGTTCGAGCCGTTGACGGTGACGGCACCTAGTGTCGCCACGCCGTTGGCCGCGGCGCGCGCGAGGCTGACCTCGACGCGAGTCGCCACTCCCGCCGAAACCGCGACTTGACGATTGGCGATCGTCGCAAAACCTGCTGCACGCACTTGTAGCGCGTAGACGCCCTCGTCGGCGCTTTGGATCGCGAACGCGCCGTGCGCGTCGGTGGACACTTCGTAGCGGTGCGCGGTGGAACGAAAGACGACGTCGGCGCCGGCGATGGCGACGCCGCTCGTGTCGGTCACGCTGCCTTCGATCGAGCCGGACGCGGCGATGGCTGGCGCGGCGCACAGCGCAAGCAACCCTATTGTCATCAGAACCAGGCGTGGCCACATGTTGAAAGGACTTGGAAGCATCCGGCATAAGCGCCTCCCGTCAAACCATGAGAAATCGTGTAGAAGGTATCGTGCTCGGGCTGCTCGGCGTGCTGGCGTTTAGCGTCACATTGCCCGCGACGCGCCTTGCGGTGCCGCAATTGGGCGCCGCGTTTGTCGGCTGCGGGCGCGGCGTGGTGGCAGGCCTGCTCGCATTGCTCGTCGTGCTGGTGCTGCGCGAACCGTTGCCGGATCGCCGGTATTGGAAAGGCATCGCAATCGTATCGCTCGGCGTCACGGTCGGCTTCCCATTATTCTCAGCTTTCGCGTTGCGCTCGCTTCCCTCGGCGCATGCCGCGGTGGTGTCGGGACTCTTGCCGGCGGCGACTGCCGTCATGGCGGTGCTGCTCGTGGGCGAGCGGCCTCCTCTGCCGTTTTGGATCGCCAGCGGCGCGGGCGTCGTGGCGGTGCTGGTGTTCGCGACGGTCGAAGGTGCCGGCCGCCCGCAGATGGCGGATCTGCTCCTGCTCATCGCGGTGTTCGGCGGCGCGGTCGGCTATGCGGAGGGCGGACGCATCGCCCGCGAGATCGGCGGCTTTCGGGTGATCCTGTGGGCGCTGGTCTTCTGCCTTCCATTTCTGGCGGTACCGATCGGCTGGATCTTGGCGACGTCCGGTGTTCCGCATGGCACACACGCGGCGTGGCTATGGTTCGCCTATGTGGCAGTGGTCAGTCAGTTCTTAGGTTTCTTGCCCTGGTATCGAAGCCTCGTGCTGGCCGGCGTGGCGTACACCAGCCAACTGCAGCTGGCGCAGCCGGTGCTCACGCTTGGCTGGTCGGTTCTCATCCTGGGCGAGCATGTCAGCGGTTTGACCATGGCGGCGGCGCTGCTCGTGATCGCGTGCGCGGCGGCGACGCAATGGACGAGGCCACCCCTTGAGGTAGCAGACTAGCGGGTTCGAGGAACCGGCTTGCGAATGCGCGTTCAAAGAACGCGCAACTTATTATAATGAACGTCAGAAAACGAGTCGTCCTTGCCGGGATCGCGCTTTTGGCGTTCGCCTTTGCCGTGCGCCTGCTGCCGTATGCCGCGCCGATCCGCGCGCACGATCTGGTCCAGGACAGCCAAGCGGTCGAGTTCACCGACCGCAACGGTTTGCCACTGGGCACGCTGCTCGCGCGCGACCAAGAGCACACGGCGTCGGTGCCGCTCGATCGGGTCTCGCCGCTGTTCGTGCATGCGATCGTCGCTGCTGAAGACGCGCATTTCTACGAGCATGGGCCGGTCGACTATCGCGCGCTCGCGCGTTCGGCGTTCGAGGCGCTGCGCGCGCGTCATTTCGTCAGCGGCGGCTCGACGATCGCGATGCAGTTGGCGCGTATGATCAGCGGCGCGCCGAGCACGGTGCCCGGCAAGATCGAGCAGATCTGGACGGCGTGGCGAGTTGCCGCGGGCATGAGCCGCGATCAGCAACTCGAGGCGTATCTCAACCGTTTGCCGATGGGCGGCAACGTATACGGCGTCGAGGCTGCGGCGCGGACCTATTTGGGCGTTTCCGCGAACGACCTCGATCTCGCGCAAGCGAGCGCGCTTGCCGCGATTCCCAACGACCCGGTCGGCCTCGATCCGTATGCACATTGGACCGCGCTCAAGGCACGCCAGTCGTACGTGCTCGAGCGCATGGTCAAGGCAGGCTATGTGTCTTCCGAGCAAGCCGACCGCGCGCGCGCCGAAGAGGTGCTGCTGCAGCCTGCCAGCCGCGGCATCATCGCTGCACCGCACTTCATGTTCTGGCTGGGCACGCAGCTGCCGGCGCATACCTCACGCGTGCGCACGACGATCGATCGTCCATTGCAGCAGTTCGTCGAGCGCCAGGTGCGCGACGTCATCGGCGGTTTGCGCACGCGTAACGTGCAACACGCGGCCGTCGTCGTCATCGACAACCATACCGGCGAGGTGCTGGCATACGTCGGCTCACCGGATTATTTCTCCGATGCGCATCAAGGGCGCAACGACGGCGCGCAAGCGCTGCGCCAACCAGGGTCGACGCTTAAACCATTCCTGTACGAAATGGCGCTGGAGACGCGCGCGATCCATCCGAACACGATCTTGGCCGATGTGCCGGCGCGCTATGCCATTCCCGGCGCCAAGCTGTACAGCCCGATCGACTACAGTCAGACATTCCAGGGCCCGGTGCGCGTGCGCATCGCCTTGGCTGATTCGCTCAACGTGCCGGCCGTGCGCGTGTTGGAGAAAGTCGGCGTCGCGCCGTTTCTCGAACGGTTGCATCAGCTCGGCTTCACGCATCTGACGCACGACGCCGATTATTATGGGCTTGGACTGACGCTGGGCGGCGGCGAGGTGAGTCTGTGGGAGTTGACCCACGGGTATTCGACCATCGCGCGGCGGGGTCAGGCGGTGGATCTTGTGACGTGGTTTCCGGGTGACGGTCGAATAAATTCGACCGCTCCATCCGCCGTAGGCGACGTAGCGGTGTGGGAGCTGATCACCGACATGCTCAGCGACGAGCATGCGCGTGCGCAGGCGTTCGGCGTCAGCTCGGCGCTCGACATGCCGTTCGCAGCAGCGGTGAAGACCGGCACGTCCTCGGATTTCCGCGACACGTGGACCGTCGGCTTCACCACCGATTATACCGTCGGGGTATGGGTCGGCAATTTCAACGGCGATCCGATGCGCCGGCTGTCCGGCGTCGCTGGAGCCGCGCCGCTGTGGAACCGCATCATGCTGCACTTGCACGAGCAGCGCGATCCTGCGCCGTTTCCCGCTCCGGCCGGCATGGTCGCCCGGCGCATCTGCGCGCAGACCGGCTACAAACCGACGCCCGATTGCGACACCGTCGTCTCCGAGTACTTGTGGCCCGAAGATCTCGTCTCGTACGAGCGGCCGCAACGCGTCGCATCGCTGCCGCGCGAATATGACGAGTGGCTTGCGATGCAACATCGCGCGCCGTCCGCGCCGAGCGGCTTTCGCATCGTGAGTCCGCGCGAAGGGGACTCGTATCTCGTCCAGCCTGGCGCAGTTGGTAAACAGCGTTTGGAGCTGCAAGCATCCGCGATGCCGGGCCAGCGCGTCGAGTGGCGCATGGACGGCCGCATCATAGGGACCGGCTCGTCAGTGTTCTGGCCCATGCGCCCCGGCCATTGGGCGATCGAGGCGACGAGCGCGGGTCGAGTGGATCAGGTCAGTTTCGATGTCCAGGCGGGCGAGATCGTGCGCGAAACGCGCCGCGGGTTCTCATTGCTCACCAAGTGAATGAATTCCACATTACTCAGAGACGATCAGCACCGACGAGGCCGTGCGGCCGAATTCTTCGGGAGCGTATTGGAGATGCACTTCCGCGCCCGGCCACGCATACGTGCCCGGCGTCACCGAACGCACGAGGTAATGGAAGGTGTACACACCCGCCTCGAGATGATCGGCGTACGCCACAACCCGGTCGAAGTATATCTTCTGATAGTCGATCTGCCAGCTGTCGCTGAGCGCCTGGAAGTATTGCGTCGAGGTGTTGAACGACGTGTCAACCGCCTCGAGGCCGGCTGGTAGCGGATCGGTGATGACCAAGTGCTCGACCGGATGGTCGGTGATGATCTCAAGGCCGACGTCGAAGACCTGCGCGGGTCCGAGCGTCAGCGCATCGGCCGGGATGCTCAGGCCGATCGAACGCAGCACGTTATCCTGATTCGCCGGCCGGATCTCGCGAGTCACGCGTAGACCATTGAGGATGCCCGGCTGGCCGCCCGTCAAGCTATACTGGTATGCCAGCACGTAATGCAGCCGGCCGGTGCCGTTCTTAGCGAGCACGACATCGCTTGCACCTTTGGGTAGCTGCGCCATCGGCACGCTCACCTCGCGCAGCGGGTTGGCATATCCCACGAACGTCTCGGATGCGCGCTGCATGCCGCCCGCGGTGACCGTAGCGGTGAAGTTCGCGTTCGCCGGCTGGCCGCGCGAGTAGTCCACAAGCGCGGTGAGCGCGGCGGCGTTGTCGTAGTACTCGGGCCACGAGCCGCGCACGCGCTGCGCGATGACGACGCGCACCAACTTGTCAAGCAGCTCGGGTGACGCGTGACGTTCGACAAACAGCTGGAGCGCCGCCGACTGCGCGATCGTCGGGGTGCTCAGCCAACTCCAACGATCCGGCAAGTTGAGCGAGGCGTTGCGGCCGGTCTCGTAGATCATCTGCTCGATCTTGCCGGTCATCGTCGCCGACTCGGCGCTCCATGCCGGGAAGCGGTTCAGATAGCGCGCAAGGTCGATGTAGCTCACCGTGTCGAGGTTGTCGCGTTGGTCATAAATATCGCTAAGGAAATCGTTGCGCTGATCACCCAGATCCGCCAACGCGATGAGCGAGCGCAGGCGTAGGCCTGCCGCGCAGATAGCGCTGGTGCACCAGTTGTTGCGATACGGGTTGGCGATGTTCTTGCGCAGATATTCCTCGAGGCGCGCGATCATCACAGGATCGACCGCGAGCCCTGCGCTTCGCGTGCGCGCGAGCGCCTCGCCGGCGTACGGCGACACCCACGGGTCCGAGCTCTTGTCGCAAGGACAACCCGCGAAGCCGCCGTCGGGCAATTGCATCTTCGCCAGACGCAACACGTCGTTGGCGGCGGCGCTGACCGGATGGAAGTCCGGATAGATCTGGCCGTAGCGCGTCGCGAGGATCTGCATGTTCGCCGTGATCAGCAGCTGGCTTGCGATCGGCTCGAGGAACGGCAGGTCTTCGTCTTCATCGAGGTCGGCTTTGGCGCGCGCGGTGAACTCGGGTAAGAGAATGCTCGCGAGCTCGACGTCGAGGCCGCCGATGCTCGTGTCAACCTTCTGATCCACGTTGAGTGGAATGCTGGTGGAGTTGTCGGTCGTGCCCGATTCGATGGCGGATTCGGTGAGCGGCAGCGTGCGCAGCACGAGCGGCACCTCGAAGGCGTCGCTCAAGTCGCCCAATTTGGTCGTGAAGCGAACGCTCGTGGCCCCAAGACCTGTCGCCGTCATCGAGAAACGATACGCCTGGGTGCCGGTTTGCGCCATCGGAGTGCTCGTCGTGATCTGCACCGGCTGTCCGTTAGTGACGAAATCGAGCGGTCCGCTCAGCATGCCCTGGATCGAGAGCTGGCCGGTGAGGTTGTCCGCATTGGTGACCGAGACGCCCGCTTCGAAGCGATCGCCTGGGCGCGCGAACTGCGGCAGCACCGCGTTCGTCAGCAGCGGCTTGCTGGCGATGAACGTCGTGTCGCCGCCGCCGAACTTCCAATCGGTGCCGCTGCTTCCTGAGCCACTGACGGCAACCGCGAGCACGCGCCATGTGGTGAGGTCGTCGGGCAGCTTGAACGTGATGCTGCCGTTGCCCGACGCATCGGTGATAAGCGCGCCCTTGTAGTACGCGAGCGGTTGGAAGTTGGTGCGGATGCGCGTGTCGGCTGCGGCTTGCGACTCACCGCCGCCGTAGCCCCAACCTTTTTGCAGCGGCGAAGCGAACGGGCGCAGCACCACATCGGGGCGGTTGTCGGAGAAGCGCGTCTGGATGGGCTGCGCGGCGAAGACGGTGTCGATGAGATCCGGCGGACGATAGCCCGACAGCTGCAAGATCGCTTCATTGACCACCATGACCGCGAACTCACCGGCCACCGGTTTGCCGTTCGCGTCGCGCATCTGCAGCTTGACGGTCTGCATCTGCCCGGGCTCGAGTTTGGTCTTGGCCGGCGTGAGTGTGAGCTTGAGGCGTTTGTCATCGAGGTTGACGGTCAGCGGTGCGAAGCCCGTGCGTGACAGACTGTCCAGACTGTCGGGCACGGACGCGGACAGCGGCGCACCGGTGCGCACCAGCACCGCTTCGACCGCGGCGTTGGGCAGCATGTCGGGCGTCACCGTGAAGCTGACGCGCGGTGCGCCGCCCTTGACCGTGAGCACGCGCTGGTACAGCGTCTTGTAGCGCACCACGCTGAAATACAGCTGGCCGGCCGGATACGGCGATTGGATCAGCGCGGTCGCAGTGTCGCCAGGCTTGTACTTCTTCTTGTCGAGCTCGATGGTGAGCCGGCCGGGATTCTCGTTGCCCCAATCGACGATGTCCGAACCGGCAGCCCACACTTGCAGATCGGTCGCCGTCGCCTCGTCTTTCGAGCCGGCGAAGTTCGCGCGTATGCGGTAGATGCCAGAGGTCGTGGGCGTCAGCGAGACCGACTGCGGCGTCTTGCCCGAGCTCATGTCTACCGCGGCGACGGTCGTGTATTCGACTTGCCAATGATCGGACGAACTGCCCTCAGTGAGCTGCGTGACGTTGCTGTATTTGACTTGCTGCAGCTCGAGGTGCACGCGCTGGCCTTCCTTGGGCGTGCCGCTCGGGTCGGTGACGATCACCTGCACCGGGTACGCGACGTTGGTCTGCGCGACGAAATCGCCCTGTAGGCCGATGAGCGAATCGCTGGGCAGCGCCGTGAACGTCTTTGAATCTGCGACCGACAGGTTGGACGCATCGGTCGTCTCCATATCGACGCGATAGGCCATCGGGTACGGTAGATCGTCGCCCACCGTGACGTTGAGGTTGGTCGAGCCGTCCGCCGGGATCACGCCATTGCTTTGCGTCACGTCGCTTGGGACCGATGGCGGTTGATCGGGCCAGAACCATTGGCGTCCGAACCAGTACTGGTCCCAGCCTTGCGGCGAGAAATACGTCTGCTGGCGCGTGACGTAGAACTTGTACTTTCCGCCTTGGACCGGCGCGCCGAACAGGTACGTGCTCTTCGCGCTCGCTGCTATTGATTGGCCGGGCTGCGCGAACTGCCTGTCGAGCGTGAGCGTGACTTTGAAGTTCGGCGGCTTGAATTCGGCGACGCGGTAGGTGCCGTCGATCTTGACGCCGTTGGATCCGGTGGCCTCGATCGTGTAATAGCCGAGCGGTTGGTTCGCCTTGAAGTGCAGTTGGATCGAGAACGCGCCGTATGCGTCGGTGGTGACGGTGCCCGCGCTTGACGTTCCGCCATCGGGGTCGAGCAGCGCGACCTTGTACGTCGCGTTGATGTCGCGTGCAAGTTTGCCGTTGGCCAAGTAGTACGCTTCGCCGGTGAACCAGCCGCTTTCGCCGGGTTGGTACAGCATGCGGTCAGAGAAGATCGTGCCGCGCGATTGCGGCGCCGGGCTCCAATCCGTGTACATGTCGTAGTCGTACGCGCCGCTGTACTCGAGCGTGCGCGTGAACGCCCAGTCGCTGCCTTCGCGGGCGACGGCGAGGAGCGCCGGCGGATCGGTGAAGAGCTGTTTGCCGCCCATGCATTGCGACAGAGCGCCGGCATCGAAGGTCGCCACACCGCCTTGGTCGGCTTGGGTGGTGGCGCAGGCGCTCACCGGAAGGTCGCGGTTGTCGTCCAGGCGCGACGGCCAGATCTCGATGCGCGCACCAGAGGCGGGCGATCCATCGGAGAGATGATTGACACGCACGAGGCCCGACTGCGGGAACCACTGCGCGAAGATGCCGAGGTTGGTGAGCTGGACGGCGCCGCTGGCCATTTGCTGTTCGGGCTTACCGACGTCGGCGCGGACTCCATAGGCGAGCAGGCCGGTCTGGCCGTTGAGCCGTTGGCGCAGCGCTACGCGGAATGACGACGCTTGATTGACGGGGCTATCCGCTTTGACGGCCGTCCAGTTGTTGAGCACCGAATCCGCGTTGTTGACCGGGTCGTTGTAGACCAACATCGCGGGCGTGACGTTGGTGAAGGCCTGCTCGAGCTTCTTATTCGGCAGGTTGACGGCCCACAGGTCGAGCGCGAGGTTGTCGCCCGAGGGGAAGATGAAGAAACCTTGCGGGGCCCAGACGTTGGGCGTGAGGTTGCCGGTTTTGTACGGGACCGTCTGCGGCGTGCCGAGCGTCTGGCCGAACGTGTCTTTGACGCCGGCCCCGATCGTGATGGTGTACGTCGTCGCCGGGTCGAGCGAGTCTTCGCTGATGTAGACGTAGCGGCTGCCGTCGTCGGCTTGGAAGATCTGCTGCGCGCCCTTTGGCATCGGGCTAAGCGTGATGTTCTTAGCCACCGAGTCGGCGGCAAGCGGATTGTCGAAGTCCAGGCGTGACGGCGGCGCCGAGAATCTGCCGGTGTAGTCACCAGCGGGCTCGACCTTGCCGATCACCGTGAGCGGCCCGTAGACGTCGAATTCACCGGTGAAACTGTCCGCACTCGGCAGATTGCCGTGCGCGGGCATGACGCCCGGCGAGAACTCGATGGAGTAGCGCGTTCCCTTGGTCAGCGGCTGGCGCGGCGACACCTGGTAGATCCACGGTTTGGCCGAAGGGTCGAACGACTCGTACGATTTCATCCACGGTTCGGGCGTCGGCTGTTTCTCAAGCGTCGCCGAGACCGGGATCGGGGCGCCGCCCTTGCTGCGGATGCTGCCGTGCTGCGCGAGCGTGGCGGCGTCCAACTCGACGTTGGACGAGATCTCAAACGTCGGCTGCGGGCTGAGCGGATTCGAATATTCGTTGACCACCGGCAAGCCGCCGAGATCGATCGCCTGCGTAGTGAACGTCCAAGCGATGTCGTGGCTGAGGACGTTGTTGTTCAGGTCGGTCAGGCCGGCGCGCACGACGACCTGGATCCGCGTCGCGTTGGGCAAGGCGCGGTCGGCCTGGAAACCGACCATGCGCGGCGTGAGAAATCTGAAGTGTCCGGCGAGCGCCGGCGTCACCGTGAAATACGCGAGCTTGGCTTGCTGCGAGGGGCTTTCGATGGCTTCGACCGGGATGAGCGGCTGCGCGAAGCGCACGCGGATCTGGGCGAGATTATTGGCTTCGCCGGTCGGGCTGATCTGCTCGACCCAGGCCGGCACCTTGGGGTTGGGGAGCGGCGAAACGGCGGGGACCGGCGCGGTGCCCGGCTTCGCGCAGCCCGCCAAGACAAAAAGAAAGCCGACGAGGCTGAAGAGTTGCCGCCGTGCGGCACCGCCGACCCTTGGCATTGTCCGCCCCTAGCTTCGTACGTCGATTGGCGTTACTACATTATCGCGTCCGCCGTGCGGCGTCAATCGGAATTTTTTCGGCGGTTTTGTGGCCGGCTAATTAGCCGCCGCCGGCACCGACTCGGTCGGCGCTCGGCTCGACCATCAGCGCCGGATCAAGGATCGTCGCAAGCTCCTTTTCGGAGAGCTTGGTCCTCTCCCGAGCGACCTCCCGAATCGTCTTGCCGGATGCGGCCGCTTCTTTGACGATCGCCGTGGCGGCATCGTAGCCGATGATCGGCGCCAGGCTGGTGCCGATGGCGAGGCCTCGCTCGACCATCTCAGGGCCCTTATTGGTGGCCTTGAGGCCGTCGATGGCTTGGCGTGCGAAGTTCGCCGAAGCGTTGGCCAGCAGCTCGATGGATTGGAGCAGGTCGTAGGCGACGATTGGCATGGTGAGGTTGATCTCGAAGTTGCCCGATTGGCCGCCGACGGTGATGGCCGCGTCGTTGCCGATGACCTGGACGCACACCATGAGCACCGACTCGGCGATGACCGGGTTGACCTTGCCGGGCATGATGGACGAACCGGGTTGCACCGCCGGCAGGTCGAGCTCCCCGATGCCTGCGCGCGGACCAGAGCTGAGCCAACGCACGTCGTTGGCGATCTTGGTCAGCGACACGGCGATCGTCTTCATGGCGCCGCTTGCCGCCACGGCGTTGTCGAGCGAGGCTTGGGCCTGGAAGTGGTTGCTGGTCTCTTTGATTGTCAGTCCGGTCATCTTCGAGAGTTTGGCCGTCGCGAGCTTGGCGAATTCCGGGTGGGTGTTGATGCCGGTGCCCACGGCGGTGCCGCCCAGAGCGACTTCGCTCAGCTCTTCGAGTGCTGCTTTCGCGCGCTTGCTGCCGCGTTCGAGCTGGCCGGAATAGCCGAGGAATTCTTGACCGAGGCGGATCGGGGTGGCGTCTTGCAGATGCGTGCGCCCGGTCTTGATGATACCCCAGAACTCTTTGGACTTCTTCTCTAATGATGTCTGGAGGATATAGAGCGCGGGCAAGAGGTCTTCTTTGATTGCGCTGGCAGCCGCGATATAGGTAGCGGTGGGGATGACGTCGTTGCTCGACTGGCCGAAATTGACATGGTCGTTGGGGTGGATCTTCTTCGCCTCGTCCTTGCCGATGAGCTGGCGGGCGCGATGCGCGATCACCTCGTTCGCGTTCATGTTCGTCGAGGTGCCCGATCCGGTCTGGAACGTGTCGACCACGAAGTGCGCGTCGTGCTTGCCGTCGATCACTTCTTGCGCCGCTTTGACGATCGCGTCGGCGACATCTTTGTCGAGCAGGCCGAGCTCGGCGTTTGCCTGCGCCGCGGCGAGCTTGACTTGGCCAAGGGCTTTGATGAAGCGGCGCGGGTAACGCAGCGTGCTAATGGGGAAATTGAGCGCGGCGCGTTGGGTGCTCGCGCCGTACAGCGCCGATGCGGGCACGTGCATCTCGCCCATCGAGTCTTTTTCGATGCGGGTCTCTGCTGTTTCGCTGTTCGTCTTCATAGTAATGGACGGTCTTCGGCGCGGTGGTCCGGGCCGCCCTCGGCGCGGGTTCGACTTAGGTCGCTTCCGGGACGAGCCTTCACGGGCCGCCGCGTGGTGTGGTGAACGACGAGACTCGATCGTCGGTGAAGTAGATCTGGTACACCTCATATGGGCTCGCCCCATAATGCCACACCGGCTCGGCGCGTAGCATCGCACGTGTGCCGATCTCGTTCGGATAGCCGCGCGTCCAGATCACCTCGGCGCGCGACATTCCGACACGCAGCGGGTGCAGCAGGCCGGCTTGCGGCACTGACATGGGAGGCGGGTCCAGCGAGAAGGTCGTGTCGAGCTGCCAGTCGGCAAGCTCGATCGCCGGACAGTCGCCCACCGGTCCTTCGACGACACGATTGGTGAGCACGGGTGAAGTGGTCGCGGGCGGCTGGTCGACGACGATGTGGAGCGGATCGAACGCGACAAATGCCAATCCCCGAATGTAAGACGCTGAGGCGTCGCGCCCAGTCGCGAGAAACGTGATTCGCCCGCGCTCGCGCCGGATCGAGCGCACGCGGACGGGGGTCGATGCCGAATAGAGCTTGCTCCATTGTGGCGGACACGAGATCCACGTGCCGCCGTAGCCGTAGACGACGCGTCCGACGTATCTCTTTTGAAGCGAGGCGAGCGCGCGGTCGTTCCCCGACTCGTCGGGCCATGAAAGCGGCGTCGGATACTCGCGCGTGAACGCCGTGTTTTCCGGAATCGGCACGTCCGAGCCATCGGTTGCGGTCGCGAATCCGTGTGACGCACTTGGCCATACGTCATAGATCCCCGGCGGTCCGGGCGGCCCGGAAACGGTTACTGGAATCGAAAAGTTCTGGACGCTAGGAGCCTGCGCGAGTTGGTAGACGCGCACCTGACCGAAGGTCGAGGCGAGCAGTCGCTCCGGTGCCGCCTTATCCCCATGCAGGCGCGCGTGGAGACGCAGTTTCGAGACATCGATGCTCACCTCGACCCTGAAAGGAGCGCCGACGATCGTCAGCGCGCTGCCGTTGGGCTGCAGGCTCAACGGGACGCTTGGCGGCGAAGGGAACTGCTGGGAACGTACGGCTGAAGGCATGAGCGCAAGTGCATTGAGGCAGAGGGCCAGAGCGCACAATCGCCTCAATGTTTCAGCCGTCAACCTTCGTCACTGGCGCGCGAACATAGGTGACGACTTCGGTGCCGATCGGCAGTCGCGGGCGGATGTCGCCGACAATCTCCGCGCCGGCGAGCGACGGCGCCGACGCCTCCGCCGCCGCAGCGACCTCTTCGTAATATACGCCGAAGTGCGGCAGCGCTTGGCCGTCGACGAACTCGTGCACGCTCGCGTCGAAGTCTTCATCGTCCGCGCCGCCGGCCTCGAGCGGCTGGCCTTCCAGGTAGCGCGTGTACGTCCACGCGCCGTCTGGGTCGCTGTACGTGAGCGTCACGGTTTCGACTTGCAAGATGTCCGACAGCCCTTCTGCCACGCCGCCGTCATCGACCGGATGGCCGTCCTCGATCACCGTCGTCCAGCCATTCTCTTCGGGCAGCAACGCGAAACTGCGCACGCGTTTTGCGGAGGTGACCGGATCGGGCGTCGGCTCAAGACCGCGTTCGTTGGTGGGAGTACGCGCGGTGTCGGCCATCACCTCGTCGAGCGCGCGGTGCACCTCATGCAGCGGCGTGTCGCGCACGTAGACGGTGCCGAACTCGAGGCTCATCGGCTGAAAATGCTGCGCACGACGAAGAACACATTTTCTCTGCGCTCCGCCATGCGGCGATAGAAATACGCAGCCCAGTGCGTGCCGAACGGCACGTAGATGCGCATGCGATAGCCTTCGCGGCGCAGCTCGCGTTGACGTTCCGAGCTGATGCCGTAGAGCATCTGGAACTCGAACGCATCGCGCGCGATGCCGTGGTCAGCGGTGAAGGCGCGCACGGCGCCGATCAGCCGTTCGTCATGCGTCGCGATGGCGGGATACCTACCGTGAGCCAGCAGCATTTTGGCCAGTGTGAGGAAGTGCTCGCGGATCGCGGGCATATCTTGCAGCGCCGTCTCGGGCGGTTCTTTGTAGGCGCCTTTGCAGAGCCTGACGCGCCAGCCTTGAGAGACCGCGCGCGCGACGTCGGCATCGGCGCGATGCAGATAGGCCTGCACAACGGGACCGATCTCTTTGTAGATCGCGCGGCCGCGTTCGAGGAGGCGGTAGGTGGAATCGACGGTGGCCGAACCCTCCATGTCGAGGCGGACGAACATGTCGTGCGGCCGGGCGGCCTCGATGATGCGCGAGAGGTTTTCGAATGCGAGATCTTCTGAGATCGCCTGGCCGATCGCGCTGAGTTTGACCGAGATGTTGCAATCGGCGCCGGTCGCGACGATGCGCTCGATCATGCGCAGATAGGTCTGGGTCGTGTTCGCGGCCTCGGCCTCCGAGTGCACGTCCTCGCCCAGGAAGTCGATCGATGCCGAGAGGCCGTCGGCATTGAGTGCCGCGACCGCTTCGAGCGCGCTGTCGACGGTTTCGCCCGCGACGAAGCGGCGCGCGAGGAAGAACAGCCGCCGCTGAAGTCCCGGACGTCTGTTGAGCACGTCGGCGAAGGTGGCCATGAGGACGGTTAGGCTACCACGCGGCGGGGCGCCGCGCCTTGTGCAGGAGTCCCCGCGCTTCCGACCGCACGGTGGACGCCATGGCGGACACGCCCCTGACAGCTTCTGAGCTGACGACGCTTCGCTTATTGGAAGCGACCTTCGCGCCGACCGAGTGCGATGTCGATACGGCGACGGCGCAGGTGGCAACCGCGCTCGGCCTGCTCGCGCCCCATAAGTCGGAGCAGCTGCGCGGGCTGCTGCGCATGCTCGAGTCCTCGATGTTCTGCTTCATCCTGAGCGGCCGCTTCACGCCGTTCTCCGGCCTCGACCACGAGCAGCGCACGCGTCTGTTGGTGGCGATGGGCGATAGCCCGTTCGTCCAGCTGCGCACGGGCTTCCAGGCGTTCAAACGCTTGTGCACGTCGGCAGCGTACTCGGCCGTCGATGGTAGCGGGCGCAATCCGTTGTGGACCGCAGTCGGTTATCCAGGTCCCCGTGATGACCGGCCCGCGCCGCCGCCGCCGTTGCCGCTTTTCGAACCCGATGCTGCGGAGCTTCATGCCGACGCAGTGGTGGTGGGTTCTGGGGCCGGCGGCGGCGTTGCCGCGGCACTGTTGGCGGCTGCCGGCAAGAAAGTGATCGTGCTCGAGGCAGGTCCGCGGACGGATGTCGCTGATTTCAACCAGCTTGAGGCCGACTCGATGGCTCGTTTCTATCTCGAGCACGCGTTGGCGGCCACCGACGATCTCGGCGTCGTGCTCTTGGCCGGCGCGTGCGTCGGCGGCGGCACGACCATCAATTGGTGCACGTCGCTGCGTATCTCGGACAAAGTCGCGGCGCAGTGGAGCGAAGATAGCGGCAGCATCGATTTCGCCGCCGGGCTCGCGCCGCACTATGATGCGGTATCGGCGCGCCTGGAGCTTGCGCTCTCGAAAAACCACAACCGCAACAATGCACTGCTGCTCGCCGGCTGTAAGGCGCTCGGGTGGCATGCGGCCGAGAATCCGAAGAACAGCGTCGGTTGCGGCGAGGGTTGCGGGTATTGCGGTTTCGGCTGCGTGTATGGCGCCAAGCGCTCGACGGCGGCGACCTATTTGCGCGATGCGGTCGCCGCGGGCGCCCAGATCGTCGCTGAAGCGCGCGTGGACCACGTGCTGCTTCACCGCGCCGCAGCGGCGGGCGTGGCAGCCACATATAAAGGAAGAACGTTGCACGTCCACGCGCCAATCGTGGTGCTTGCAGCGGGGAGTTTGCGCACGCCGGGCATCCTGGCGCGCAGCGGCGTGACCTCGCCGCACGTCGGACGCCATCTCAAGCTGCACCCGACCACCGCACTGTTCGCGAGCTTCGACGACCGGGTGGACACCTTTGCTGGCCCGATGCAGACGGTGTATTCCGATCAGTTCGGCGATCTCGACGACGCGTATGGCGCGAAGATGGAAGTGGCTCCGGCACATCCGGGACTGGCAGCGTTCTCGCTCCCGTGGCGTTCGCGCGAACAGCACGCGGCCGCGATGCGCGAGACACCGTATGCGGCGGCCCTGATCTCTTTGACGCGCGATCGCGGCGAGGGGGCGGTGGGTTTAGATGCGCGTGCCGATGTGCGCTACAAAGTGAACGAGTACGACACGCGTCACATGCTCGACGGGCTCAACGGATGCGTCGAGGTCGCGTTTGCGGCCGGTGCGCGCAGAGTGATCACGCTGCATCAGCGCATCCTGGAGCTGACGCGTGAAGAGGCGACGGCCGAGCGGCGGCGCGCGTTCAGCGAGTCGATCCTGCTCAACGATGCCGGGGTGAATCGGCTTGCCGTGTACTCCGCGCATCAGATGGGGACGTGCCGCATGAATCGCGACGCGACGAATGGCGTGGTGGATGAGCGCGGCGCGGTTCACGCGACGCAGGGTCTGTATGTGGCCGATGGATCGGTCTTCCCGCTGGCGTCAGGCGTCAACCCGATGCTCACGATCATGGCGTTAGCGCATCGCACAGCATCGGGGATCGTGGCGGACGCGTGACGCATTGGTCGGTCGAATAAATTCGACCGCTCCATAGCCCGCGGGTTAGCTGCGGCCACCCTCAGCCATCCGCCCGGGCTCTTTTCTCAGGGGCACGTAATACTTAAGAAATAGCGAGAGGACCTGCCACGGGACTGCATCCCTGTTCCAGCGAAACACCCACGTCGTGAAAACATCGCCGGACCCCAAGACCCACTCCGCCGAACCGCCGTTCCCGAACATGCTTTGGATTCCAGGCGGCACGTTCCGTATGGGCTCTGAGAATTTCTATCGTGAGGAAGCGCCCGTCCATGAGGCGACAGTCGATGGCTTTTGGATGGATCGCACCACGGTGACCAACGCCGACTTCAAAAAGTTCGTCGATGCGACGGCCTACGTGACGCTCGCAGAGCGACTGCCCAACCCAGCTGACTATCCTGGCGGCCTGCCCGAATTGCTTGCAAGCCCCGGATCGGTGGTCTTCGCGCAGCCGGTCGGCCAAGTCGATCGGCGCAATCACTTCAACTGGTGGAGCTACGTGCTCGGTGCGGACTGGCGCCATCCCTACGGCCCGGAAAACTCGATCCAAGGTCTCGACCAGCATCCTGTAGTGCACGTCGCGCTCGAAGACGTCGAAGCGTACGCGAAATGGGCGGGCAAAGAGCTTCCGACCGAAGCCGAGTGGGAGTTCGCCGCGCGCGGTGGGCTGGAGGGCAAGATCTTTTGGTGGGGCGACGAGTTCGCGCCAGGCGGTAAGCTGATGGCGAATACGTGGCAAGGCGATTTTCCGACCGAGAATCTCTTGCTGGACGGTTTTGCGCGTACGGCACCGGTGGCATCGTTCCCCGCAAACGGATACGGGCTGCACGATATGGCGGGCAACGTGTGGCAATGGACGCAAGATTGGTTCCAATCGCACGGCGAAGCCGTTTCGTCCGCGTGCTGCTCCGCGTCGTTCAAGAATCCGCGCGGCGCACAGCGCGATCAGAGCATCGATCCGCGCGATCAGCAGATTCGGATTCCGCGCAAGGTTCTTAAAGGCGGCTCCTTCCTGTGCGCCCCGAACTACTGTTTGCGCTATCGGCCCGCTGCCCGCATCGCGCAGCCGATCGACACCGGCACCTGCCACGTCGGCTTCCGCTGCATCGCACGCTGACCTCAATCCGACCAGACAAAAGATGAGAGCGCTCTTGATCGTGATGGCGGTCGTCGAAGCCGGCGCCGGTCTCGCGTTGGTCGCGGTGCCGGCGCTTGTCGCGTCGCTGCTCTTCGGCGTGCCGCTTGAAGGAGCGATGCCGTTAGTGGTGGGGCGTTTGGTGGGCGTTGCGCTGCTGTCGCTCGGCGTCGCGTGTTGGCTCGCGCGCGATGACGCAGGCAGTCGCGCAGCCGCGGGCGTGGTCGCCGGCATGTTGGTCTACAACACCGGCGCGACGGCGCTGTTCCTCTACGGCATGTTCGGGTTAGGATTGATCGGCATGCTCACGTGGGTCGCGATCATCGTGCACGGCGCGCTCGCGATCTGGTGCGCCGTCTGCCTGCGCGCTGCTTACTTGCCCGGCGGCGGCGTCGCGAGGTAGTCCGGCGGGCACTCGCCGATGATGTACTTGTGCGACGGGTCCGCGGTGACGCCGACGCAAATCCGGTAGCCTGCGAAATTCACCGCGCGTAAGACGACGTAGATCGTGCCATCAGCCTTCTTGTACTTGGTTCCGTTGCGCAGCACGTACTCGATGTCTTTGGGCTGCGTGCGCTCGTCGTGCACGAGCATGGCGGTCAGCTGCGCCACCGCGCGATAGAACTCGTCGTTGTCAGTGCGATAATGGAAGCCGATCACGGGACCTTGATCCAGCGTTGAGTTAAGGGTTGCGTTGAGCCGGTCGATCGCTGCGCTCGGCGTGCTCGTCGGTTTCGGTTTCGGCGTCGGCGAGGCTGTCGGCGTCGGCCGCGGTGTCGGCGGCTCGGTGTGCAGCGGAATCGGCAACGGGATGCCGTGCGATCCGGGCGGACCCGGATTGTTCGAATTGCCTTGCGGACCGGGGTGTGATGCGTTGCCCTGCGGGCCTGCATGCGCGACCGCTGGGCCGGGCGGCGCGGATGTCGGCTGCGCGCTGGCTGCGGTCGTCGGTGCGCTTGACGGTGCACTGGTGGGCGCGCTCGTCGGCGCATGCGTCGGTGCCGCCGTGGGCGCCCGAGTCGCCGCGGCCGTCGGCGCGGTCGTCGGCGCAGCCGTGGGTGCGCGTGTCGGCGCGATCGTCGGCGCTTGCGTCGGTTTCGCGGTCGGCGGTGCGGTCGGCGCCTGCGTCGGTTTCGCGGTCGGCGGCGCGGTCGGCGCGATCGTGGGCTTGGCCGTCGGCGTGATCGTCGGCGGCGTGGTGGGCGAGATGGTCGGCGGCACGGTCGGAACTTGCGTGGGTTTCGGCGTCGGGGGCAACGTCGGCGCAGGCGTCGGCTTCAGAGTCGGCTGCGGCGTCGGCTTGGGCGTGGGCGGCAACGTCGGCTGCGGCGTCTGCACCGCGACCTGCGTCGGCGACGGCTCCGGTGATGGCGACGGCGATGCCTTGGGCTGGATCGTGGGATGCGGATGCGGTCTGGGGTGCGGCACTGGCGTCGGCTGCGGCGTCGCGCCATGTTTGGCCGCCAGTTCGACGGGGACCGGAACTGTGACCGCGCGATGGACGACGACCGGGTGCGGGCGCGGAGTGGGCCGCGGTTTCGGCGGGTGCGCGGGGGGCTGCGGTTGTCTGATCAACGTCTGAACGATGACGTTCTGGCTGTTCTGCACCGCTTCGCTCTGCAGGCCCGATTCGATGTACGCAGCCGCGAGCAGCAGCAAGAGCAGCACGAAGAGGGCGTGGGTGACCACCGATGACAAAAAGCCAAGCGGCAAATTCCAACGGTTCTCCCGCCGGACTCGCTCGACCGGAGTTAGTTCGCTCGGTGGCGGCAGCATGCGGTCCCCCAAAGACGTCGACGTTGCCGTACGGCTAAGTGTTGCCTGCCTAAGACCTGCACGGGAGGTTTCCCTTTCCGGTCAGGATTTCAGGTAGGTTTTGCCCGTGCTGTCGACGAGCTCGCCCGCGGTGGTCCACACCTCGTTGCCGCGCAGCTGTCCTTGCTGCACCATGACGCGGACTTGGACGTCCTCACGCCCACCGTATTCGTACGATGCGACTTCCTCGACCACGCCCGGCGTTCCGTTGGGCAACACCAAAGTGTGCTCTCCGATCGCCGTGAGCGCCGCCTGGCTCTTCGCGTACACAGACGGATTGCGCGCGGCTTCGATCGTGAAGCGCAAGTACGTCTGCAGCCAATATTGGTTATAGAATCCCCAGCCGAATTGCTCGTCGCCGACAGCGCCGCTGAAACGCACGGAGTCTCCCTTTTGCGGCATGCGTGCGTACGGATTAGTGTCCGCCGACGCCGCGAGCGGCGTGAAGGCGGTCAGCGCAACGACGATCGCAAGCGCGATCACACTGTTAGAGCGTGCCATATGGATTCGGCTCCGGTGACGGCGATTGCGGTGGAGGGCTGGGCGTCGGCGTTGCCTCCGGTTGTTGCGGCTGCGGTTGGGCCGGCTGTGCGTTTTGAATCGGCTGCTCGCCGCACAACGTCGTGAGCGCCTGACGCGCTTCGGGCAGCGACGGCTGCGTCATCAGGCGTGAATAGATCGCGAACCACGCGACGCCATTGACGATCGTCGACATGCTCTCGTAGAGCACTTCATGGCCGTTGATCAGACCCGCGTACGACAGATAGTGCGCGGATCGCCCGCACGTCGTCGTCGCCTGATCGGCGCCCAGCCGGAAACCCTCAAGATTCTGCTCCAGTGTCGAGATGTTGTGCTGGTCGAACGCGGCGGCCGAGAGCGACGTCTTTTCGACGCTCACGACGATGTTCTGCCGAAACATGGTGTCGCCCGGATGCACCCAGACGCCCAGGATCCCCTTCGGCGGCGTCATCGGCGTCCAACCAGCCGGCGGCACAAACGGAGCTTGGCTGCCGCGCACTTGGCCGGCGACGATGGTCAGCGCTGCCGCGACGACTATTGCGACCGCGATCGGGCGGCGCGCAATGAGGGCTGTCGCTGGAGCGTGAATCCACTTCGGGCGCATGGACTATATATCGGTTCTTAGGGCCCTGAACGTTACGGGGTGCGTGTGGGTCGCGTGGCTTGCGTGTTGCGGCCCGGCAGCCGCGGCGGGTCCGCCACCGATGGATGTGGCGCTCGCGTTGCGCGACGGGCGCTTCCTACATTTGGCGCCGCTGCCCTTCGGTACGCTCGCGGCGGCGCCGGTCGGGGCTGCGCAGTTCGACGGCAGCGGCACGCGCGCCGTTCTCGTCGCCGAATTTCCTGGCGCGGGCGTGCACGGAGATTGGCGCAGCGCGAATCCGACGTTCGCCTATCTGCTCGATGCGCAACGTCGCACGCTGACGCAACTATCCAGCGATGGGCATGCGACTGCAGCGTCGTGGAGCGGCGTGACCGGCGTGACGATCCGCGATGCGGCGCACGCGCCGTACGAGTTGTCGGTAGCGGACGCGGCCGGCGGATCGTTGCCGCCGGGGCGCATCCGCGATACCGATGTCCCCGCCGACGCGGTGTTGGTGTCCAAGTCGACCGACCGGCTGGCGGTCTATAAGAGGTCCGACGGTTCGTATGTCGTCGTGCAGATCGGCGCGCGGCGCTTCCGCATCGGCGGCGTCGCGCAAAACGGCGCATACGCGGTCATCGGCGGCTACCTCGCGTGGATCGACGGGCAGCGTCATATCTCGCGACAGATCGCGCGCTTCGGTCCAGATCTTGCCGAGCCGCTCTCGTTTTCCGGTTCGCCGTACGGCGATGCGATGACACCGATCTTGCCGCTGGGCAGCCCTGTGTATCAGACAGCGTATCGCAATGGCATCGCGTATTTCTCGTTCTCGTACGGCGTGCAGCGCATCGTCGCCGCCAGCAACGATCTGGTGAACTTCTGGTTTCCCACTCTGCCGCACGATCCGGTGTTCACCGTCGGCGACGGGCTTGGCGCCGCGCCGGACGGCTCGCTGTATTTCATACGGCCCGAAGAGGACGTGATGCTTTTCACGCGCGGCGGCCACTACGTGCGCGTCGCCATGAACGGGCTCGATTCTGCGCGCGACGTCAGCGGGCTCGACAAGGCGTTGCCGGCCATCGACCCTTCCGAGGACGCGCTGTATGCGGCGTTGCTCGAATGGCGTTTCTATCCAGTGGGCGATACGAGCGGACAGCGTTGGATCGTCTCGCATCTGGGTCGCGTGCTCGTGGGCGATAGCGGCGGGCGTTTCGCGCGTGTCGCACAACCGGCGTTTCCGTTCGCAGTGCTGGGGCGCACCGATGACGGCCGCGTATGGGGTGCGGCACCGGTGCTGCCGGCGCCGAAAGGTGCGGCTGATGCGAGTCCGTCGAGCACGGTGTGGTCGACGCACGATGGGATCACGTGGCAGCGTGTTGCGGTTTTCAGCGGCGATGCGGGCGCGGTGGGCACGCATGGCGGCGAAGTCTGGCTTGCGCTCACGCGTCCGTGGCAGGGCCGTCCGATGATCTGGCTTGCACGGTTTAATGCCGGCGGCGCGAGCGCGGGAGATCTCTGGTCGACGGGTGGCACGTATGCCGGGGAGCAGCTGGCGTTTGCCGATCTGCCTTCGGGCTTCTATCTGATCTGGGGAGCGACGCCAGGCCGCCGGCTCGCAGGCGAGGGCGGACCGCTGTCCGGCTTTCGGATCGACGAGGCGCTATTGAGCGCCCGCGACGCGAATGGCGAAAATGTCTACGCGGCGCAGCGGCTCGCGCCGTCGACGGATCCTTCGTTGCCAGCCGCCGGCGATCAGATGACTGACGCGTCGGAGATCCTCAATCCGTCGTTGTCGGTCGCGGCGACTCTTCGCGGCGGGCAGCGTTTGACGATCGCGACGAACATCGCGCCCGATCCCGCCGCGGCGGCTGCGACCATCATGAGTCTGGATCAGGAACGGGCTTATGAATTGAAGTATGCGGGGCAACCGTTTCCGCTGGCAATCGTGCGTGCCGACGTGCTCGGCGACACGGCGTCAGTCACGCGCACGCTCGAATACGGGCCGCTGCATGCTCGGGGAACGGTCGAGCGTTGGACCAAGTCTGCGAACGGGCCATGGCGGTTTGCCGGCATCGTCTCGCACTTCGCATACTGACGTGATCTGTGTGGGGCTTGTCCCGAAAGAGGATGAGGCTGCGCGTCTGGGAAAACGCACTACACCCGGGGTGCTTTGATTGCATACCCGTTTGATGGAGGTCCTTGACGATGAGACTTTGGTCAAAGCTCCTGGTTCTTGCTGTTGCCTTCGGCGCGCTGAGCGCAGCCGCCAACGCGGCAGCCACCCCGATCACTGTGACGCTTCACGGTCCGGACAGCATGGTTGGCGGCGGCGCCAGCTGCCCGCAGGTGGAGAATTTCACCGGCACCATCCACGGCGCGGCAGGCACGGCCGTCACCTATAGATTCGAGCGCAGTTCTACTGGAAACGAACCGACGCACTCGGCAACGATTCCCACAGCGGGATCGAAGCAGGTGAGCGAAACTTGGACCGTGGGCAAGAGCGGCTCGTACTGGACCACTCTCCACGTACTCACGCCCGCGAGCGTCGAATCAAGCAAAGCTGCGTTCAAGGTCAACTGCCCGGGCGGCATGTAAGCACAGCGCGAAACACGTGGACGGCGGGCGATCAATCGCTCGCCGTTTTCATTTCGAGTCGGTGACGATCACGGTGCCGGTCATCTGCGGATGATACGAGCAGACGTACTGGTACGTGCCAGGTTTGGCGAACGTGAATCCGTACACGCCGCCGTGGTCGAGGTTCTGGGAGTCGAATACGCCGTTGGATGAGGTCGCGGTGTGCGAGACGTTGTCATCGTTGCGCCACTGCACCGTCGTGCCGGCCAGGATCGTGATGCTCGCCGGTTTGAACGCATAGTTGGTGATCGCTCACCAGCACGGGCGATGCGCTCGGGCTCGGATTGGCCGAGTCAGCGACCGCGCCGCTGGCAGCGGCGACGAGGACGACAGCTGCGACAAGCGCGGGCGCTCCGAGCACGCGCGTTAAGCGAGCAAGCACACGGTTCTCCTTCTTCACCCGCGAAACGTTCGCGCTGCACATGATGTCACTTCGCGCCGTGCTTCCAGGCAAGCGGCGCCAGCACCACGAGTCCGACTGCGCATACGGCCGCCGCCACCCCGAACGCGATCGGCGCGCCGGACATCTGCCACACCAGCCCAACGCCTGCGCTTGAAACGAAGTCACCGATGCCGTTGATCGCCGCTAAAGTGCCAAACCCGGTGCCGCGGATCGGCGCGGGCAGCAGTGCGGTCGCGAACGTTCCCTCCATCGGATCGACGATCGCGATCGCCGTCGCCGCCAACACGACGGAGAGGATCACGGCCGGAATCGACATCGAGCCGAAGGCGAGCAGCACGCCGACGATGGTGAAGAGCGCGAACCCGACGAGCAACATCCGTCCGCTGCCCAGCCGCTCGCTCAGCACGCTTGCCGGATAGGCGAGCGAGGCGTAGATCACGTTGTGGCCGAGATAGAGCGCCGTGGCGTACGCGATCGCGAGATGCGGACTCAGGTACGGCGCAAATGCGCGCATGGCGACCAAGACGAGCAGCGTCGCAGAGAAATTCCCAAGCCCGAAAATGCCGGCACCCAGCAGATAACGTTTGAATTCAGACGGCAGGTTCGCCAGCACGAGGTGCAAGGGTTCGCGCGGCGGTACCGTACGCGGCCGTTCCTTGACGAAGATGTACATGGCGCCGGCGAGCAAGCCGGGGATCAGGCCGAAGAGGATGGCGTGGCGCAGCGGCATCTGCGACGAGATGAAGACGATGGCGGCAAGCGGCCCGATGACTGCACCCACGGTGTCGAGCGCGCGTTGGAAGCCGAACGCGCGATTGACGTGGGCCGGGTCGGTGTCGTCGACAAGCAACGTGTCGCGGATGGGACTGCGGAAGCCGCGGCAGATCCACGCGGCCGAACGCAGCGCGATGACGGCGGGCACTGAGGTCGCGAGCGCGATCGCCGGCATAAAGATCCCGACACCCGTGTATCCCGCCGCCGTCCACGCGCGGCGGTGCACGGTGCGATCGGCCAGCTGGCCGCCCCACAATTTGAACGCGGCGGCCAGCGCGTCTGCTAGCCCTTCGACCAAGCCCAGCGCCGCCGCGCCACCGCCCAAAGTCGCGAGAAATGCCGGCAGCAGCGGGATGATCAGCTCATAGCACGCGTCGGAAAAAAGACTCGCCACGCCGATGGCTAAGACGCTTGTGGTCAGCCACGTTTGCGGCGTCGGCTGTTTCATCGCTGGCGCATATCGCCTGCTCGCCGCGAATTCCTTCGGCGGCGCACGCGGCGTACTTGGAGGAGCGTATCCACATGCTCGGTCGCAACAGCCTGCTCATCATTGGCATCGCGCTTGTCGTCGGCGCGGCCGCGCTGCCCAGCGCCAGTTCTGCCTACACGCCGGCACCGTTCGTCCCGCTCACCTTCAAGAAAGTCGATCTGACGGTCGGCAGCGCCAAATATTCTGTGCTGCTGCCCTGCAAGAACGGCGTGCCCGGCTTGCGCTTTTTGGTCACGGTGGACAATGTCGGCCGGCTCGACTACTCGCCGCTGCCCATGAACCAAGCGCTGACCGTGAAAGGTCCGAGCCATTCCATGGCGGCGGATCTGCCGTTCATCGCAGCAGGCGGTTCAGGCAAAGTCCTGATCAACTATTATCCGCAAACGCCCGAGAGCGCGCACTATCCGGATTCGACGTTCACCTTCACCGTCAACAAGAGCCACCAGATCAGCGAGTCGAATTACGACAACAACACGTTAACGGAAAAAGTCGCGCTGACCGCACCGGCGTGCCCGACCGCTTCGGCGATGCCAAAACCGCCGGCCCCGGCCGCCGCTCCATCGGGCAACTAAGAACACGCGTTCTTACCTAGCGGCGCTGGCGTTGCTACTGTGCGCCGCCGGTTGCGCACGGGTGGACCACGCGGCCGTGCCCGCACCACACACGTCGCTGACGTTCAACGTATCCGAAGACCCGCACTCGCTCAATCCGATTCTGGCTCGAAGCGACGACGAGCGCCAGCTCGCCCATCTCTCGTTCGACATGCTGCTCGACGTCGACACGCGCGGTTCCGCGACGCCGGCGCTCGCGCTCGTCGTCCCCACGGTCGCCAACGGCGGCGTCAGCGCCGACGGCCGGCGCATCACGTACCATCTGCGCCGCGACGTGCGCTGGCAGGACGGCGCGCCGTTCACCGCGCGCGATGTGCGTTTCACCTGGCGCGCGATCATGGATCCGCGCAACGCCGTGACGAGCACGCGCGGGTACGATCTCATCGAATCGATTGACACGCCCGATCCGTACACTGCAATCGTGCATCTCAAAGAGGCGTGGGCGCCTGCTGTACTGACGCTGTTCACCTACGGCGCGAATCCGATGCCGATCGTGCCCGCGCATATCCTCGATGTGCCGTCGCGAGCGGCGTGGGATGCGTTCGCTCTGCATCCGGTGGGCACGGGTCCATTCGTACCGGTCGTTTGGGAGCGCTCGACGCGCATCGAGTACCGGGCCAATCCGCATTATTATCGCGACGCACCCGCGCTCCGCACGGTGACGGCGATGGTCGTGCCCGATTTCAACACGGATCTGACGCTGCTGCGCGCGGGCGAGCTCGATTGGTCGCTGCTCTCGCCGGCGCAGCGCCTTGCGCTTGGGCCGCCGGGCGATCTGCGCATGGTCTTCGTTCCCTTTGCGGGTTACGGCGCACTCGCGTTCGATCTGCGTCATCCGCCGTTCGACGATGCGCGCCTGCGCGCGGCGGTCGCGCGCAGTATCGACCGGCGCACGTTGAGCCGCGCGATCACGGACGGCCAGTACGGGGTGACGGACAGCGATCAGCCGCCGTTCTCGTGGGCATACGATCCGAGCGCGCGCCTGCCGGCATATGATGCGAGCGCGGCCGATCGCTCGTTTGACGCTTTGGGCTGGGTGCGAGGATCAGACGGAGAGCGGCACAAGGACGGGCACACCTTGGCGATCGTCCTCGCGGTCTTCCCCGAGGGCGATACTGCGGTGCGCACGGTTGAATACGTACAGCAGATGCTCGCAGCACGTGGCATCGAGGCGACCATCAAGAGGGTGACGCTCGCGCACTTCTACTTGCCGGCGAGCGCAGGCGGGCTGCTCATGAGCGGCAAGTACGATCTCGCATATTTCGCGTGGCGCTCGGGCGAAGACCCCGATGACTCGGATGTGGTCACCTGTTCGGGTGCATCGAATTATGCCGGCTACTGCAGCGCCGAGGTGGATGCGCTCGAGCGCCGCGCGTTGGCTACGCCGGATCAAACGGAGCGCCGTGCGTTGTATTCGAAAATCCAACACACGCTCGCGCGCGACATCCCGTACCTGTACTTGTATGCGCCGACGTATGGGTATGCGGTTCATGCATCAGTGAACGGCTTCGCGCCAACGCCGTTTTCGCCGACATCGTCCGCGTGGGAGTGGCGCAGGTAGCGCTACGTTTTGGGGGACCAGGTTTCCGTGGACTGATCGAAGTTGAGCAAGCCCGCTTCGGTGAGCGCGTCGAGCAGGGCTTGCGTGCGCTTGCGATCGTGCTTGTTCGGCATGCCCTGCCAGAGCATCGCGATGTGCGACACGCTCACGCTGCCGGAATCGATCAGCACGTTCTTGAGGACGAAGTCAAGCTTGAAACCGAGCTTATCGATAAGCGCCAGTATCTCATCGGCACGGCCGGCACGCGCAAGGCGCTCCGTGAATTCGCTCTCGGTCATGCGCTTGAACGACGAAGCGGAGCGAGCGGGTGGTTCCGCATCGCTCCGCTCTTCGTGTCTGTCAGCTAGGTCGAGCCCTACATCGAGCTCGGCGGATTGCCGAGGTTGGCGCACGCCATGTAGAGGTTGAGCTGCGCAGCGGACTTGTGGACGTTGACCGAGTCACCCGCGACCGCGATCTTGCTGATCGGTGCGTTGACGATCGTCACGGAGCTGCCCGCGACCACGTCGGTCAGCGGATAGATGACCGCGCCCGGATGCGCGCAATCGCCCTTGTGCACGTGCGCGGGCTCAATCGCGCCCACGGGCTCGCCCGTGAGGGCGATGGTCACTTTGGTCTTTTGGCCCATCGGCACTAACGTCACGGTGCCTTTTTCGGGGCCGCCGCCGACGGCGGTGAACTTGAACGTCATGCCGGCCGGCGCCGCGTTCATGGTTCCGGCCACGACCGCCGAATGCGGCGCAGCGAGCGCGATGCAGGCCGTGCCCGCGACCATCGCGAGAGCTGCGAAACCGAAGGAAAGCTTACGCATAGAATCTCCTCTTCAATCGAAGAATGCCGCCGCGCTGGTAGCGGGCGCGACGAGTAGATGCCCGCCGAAGGTTCGCGCCCGTCACCCACGCTGCCCTTGTGGCAGTGTCCCAGGCAGGGCGCTGAAACTTTTCGAGGCTCGCCTGGTACCCATATCCGTGAACGTACTCGGACGGCCGGGAAGTTCCGGCGAAGGAGCAAATCATGACCATCCGGCAGGGCATCGGGCTTGAGTACCCGACGATTCTGACCCCGGCGAACGAGCTGGGCGGCTTCGAGGGTTGGGGCGTACGCATCGGCTAACGCCCTTCTTTTTTCGGGGCGCGGTCGCACTAGACGACTAGACGGCCGACCTGCGCCCGGCGGAACTCGAAGATCTTCTCCACATCCCTGCGCACGAGCGGTAACGCGATGTCGCCGAGCGGCGCGAACGGCAGCGAATATGCGACGCGATCGCGCACCAGCGTGCCACCAGAATCCTCCACGAACTCATGCTCGTGACGCCACAGCGCATAGGGACCGCGCAGTTGGTAGTCGGTGAAGCGAGCGCCAGGCTGCCAGTCGCTGATCAATGATTTCCAGCGCATCGGCACACCTCTCACCTTGAGCGAATACTCGAGCAGCGTGCCGCGCCGCATGACGACCGGCGCCGGCGTCCTCATGTGAAAATTCAATTTCGGCGGCGTGAGACGCGCGAGGTTCGATGCGTCGGCGAAAAATGCGAACGCCTTGTCCAACGGCGCGTTGACGACGATCGAGTCCTCGAATGTGTGAAGCGCCGGCGCACGCTCTGAACCGGGCTCCATGATGTCCAGCAGCGCTTGTTCGAGCAACTCGTGTTTGAACGTGAAGCCTGCATTGAGCGCCGCGTCGGGCAGCACCAACTGGCTGGCCAGCAGCGTCGAAGCGAATCCGCCAAGCACCGCATAGAGCGCGATGCTGGGCGCATAGGCAAGCGCCGGCCGGCGCAGCGCGTGGCCGATCGCGCTCGCAAGGCGCGCGCTCGTGGCGATGTCGGGCGACACGGCGTTGAGGGGACCGCGGACGTCGTGGTCCAGCGCGAACAAGAACAGCGCGACATCGTCGTCGAGGTGGATCCAGGGTATCCATTGCGAGCCGTTACCATACGGTCCGCCTGCGAGGAATCGAAACGGCGGGAGCATCTCCGCCAGCGCGCCGCCGCCCGGACCGAGCGCGATGCCCTGGCGCAGCCACGCGGTGCGCAAACCCACGGTTTGTGCGCGCTGCGTTTCGCGCTCCCAATCCACGCAGACACCGGCGAGGAAGTCCGTCGCAGGTGCGCACGATTCGAAGAGCGGCTCGTCTGCGCGATCGCCGTAGTAGCCGACCGCGGACGCTGCGACGAGCACGCGCGGTTTGCGCGTACAGGTTGCGATCGAATCAACCAGCGTCCGCGTGCCGTGGACCCGCGAGTCATAGATGGCTTGCTTTTTCGCTTTCGTCCAGCGCCCAGCGACGCTCTCGCCCGCGAGGTGTACGACGGCGTCGGCCCCTTCGAACGGCGCGGGATCGGGCGGACCCGCAGGGTCGAAGCGTGCGACGTCGACCTTTTGCGCGAACCTAGCCTGCTCGGGCGAACGGCTCAGCGCGATGACCTGGTCGCCGCGCGCGAGCAGCGCGCGCACGATCGCGCGTCCGATGAATCCGGTTGCCCCGCTGACGACGACCTTCATCTATAGAAGCGCGATTCGCCATTACGGTTGGGTGCTTCTGCCGCGGCCCGATGGGAAGTCGTGCGCACTAAGACGAAGGCGGCAAGAGGCGTGTCGTTACCAGGCGTCTCGCGTGGGAGGCATGTGTGCAGATGATCGCTTTGGCTGTGTGCGGGTGCGTTTGCGTTGTCCAGTCCGGCGTTCACCGACGGCGGCAAGCTGCCGACCTCGGCGGCGTACAACCTGATGGGCTGCGGGGGCAACAACGTTGCACCTGTGTTGAACTGGACCGGAACGCCTAACGGCACCAAGAGCTATGCCATCACCATGCACGATCCGGACGCCAAAGCGCCGGGCGGCTGGTGGCACTGGATCGTGTTCAATATTCCCGCGACGGTCACGAGCCTCGACACTTCCTCGAAATCCGAAATGGTCAGTTGGGTCTACGGCACGACGAGTTTCAAGGCGCGCGGCTACGGCGGCCCGTGTCCGCCGCCCGGAGCGCCGCATCATTACAACTTCATCATCTACGCGCTTGACGTGCCCACGCTGTCGGGCGCGTCGGGGGATACGACCGGTCCTGAGCTGCTCCAAGCGATGCAAGGCCACGTCTTGGGCCAGACCAAACTGACCGGCCTCTACGCCCGTTGACGCCGCGCCGGTGACCAAGCGCACGCGCATCTACACCCGCGGCGGCGACACGGGCGATACCGGCTTGGTGGGCGGCCAGCGTGTCGCCAAGAGCTCGGCGCGCATCCGCTCGTTCGGCGACGTCGACGAGTGCTCGAGCGTGATCGGGTTGGCGCGGCGCAGCCTGCAGGACCGATTGGCGACGCATCCGCGCGTCGCGTCGTTGGATTCGTGGCTCGCATGGACGCAAGACGCGCTCTTCAATCTAGGCAGCGATCTGGCGACCTTGCCGGCGGACCGGCGCGAATCCATTCCGCGCGTGACGCAGCGCGACGTGGATGCGCTCGAAGGCGCGATCGATGCGGCGCAGGATCAATTGCCGCCGCTCGATACGTTCATTCATCCGGGCGGCACGCAGGCGGGCGCATTCTTGCATCTCGCGCGGGCTGTTTGCCGGCGCGCCGAGCGCAGCATCGTAGAATTGTCGAAAAACGAAGCGGTCGAGCCGCTAGTGCTCGTCTATATCAACCGTCTGTCGGACGCGCTATTCGCCTGGGCGCGCTGGGTCAATGGTGAACTAGGTGCGAGTGAGCACCGCTGGAACCCGAAGGCGAGCCCACCCGGCGCGTTCTGACTTTCAGCACGCGTTCGAAGATCGCGACCGTCTGCGACGCGGTCATATCCCATGTCATCTGCGCCGCGCGCCGGCGCCCCAGCTCGCGCAGATTGTCCGCAAGTTCGTCCTCCGTCAGCACGAGCGAGATCGCGTTGGCGAGCGCCTCGACGTCACCGCTCGGGAAATAGAGCGCTGCGTCGCCGCCCGCCTCGGGAATGCCGGCCGCATCTGACGCGATGACGGGTGCGCCGTAGGCCATCGCCTCGAGCACCGGCAAGCCGAAGCCTTCGTAGCGCGACGGGTAGATGACCGCCTTGGCATTGGCGTATAAGGAAGCGAGCACGCTGTCCGACACGTGGCCGAGGTATTTCACCGGCGCGGCCGGATCGAATGCCACGCGATCTTCTTTGTTGACGTCATCCGCGTCCGAACGCTTGCCGGCGATGACCAGCACGGGCGCATCGTGCACCTTGGCGAGCGCAGCTTCGAGCACGTCAATGCCTTTGCGCGTCTCCGTCTCGCCCACGAACAGCAGATAGGGTTGCGGGATCGGCGGCGGGCCCGGCGCCACGCGCACCGGATCGACGCCTAAGTGGACGACGTCGATGCGGTCGGGTTCGATGTTGAGATGGCGCGCCAATTCGCTCTTGGAGAAATGCGAGTCGGTGATGATGCGCGTCGCGGTGGCGGCGGCGACGCGGAACGGCCGCTGTTCCTTTTCGCGCACCTCGGCGTTTTCGGGCGGCAATGCGAACAATGATGCATCATGCAAGGTCACGATGCCAATCCCCGGCGGGATCCAGCTCATGCCGTTCCACGGGAACCAGACCAGGTCGAACGATTTGGGCGTGACCGAACCGCGATGGATGGCTGGCAGCGCAAGGCCGCCGAGCTCTTGGCGGTAGCGCGGGGCGTGCAGCAGGGGTGGCCATTCGGGAATGATGAGCGTCGGCGCGACGTGATCGCGGCTGTAGCTGGACCAGCAGCGCAGCAGCGCTCGGGTGTAGCGGCCGATACCGCGGTGGTCACCGGGGAGGTTCCATGCGTCGACGCCGATGCGAAGGGCCACGGGAGTCACCTCGTGCGGAGGGTGGCAAGCCTTGGGGCGGGCAATTCGGACGCCATGATCAGCGCTCCCGGTGTCGTCGCTCACATGATCGTTGGGCGACGAACCGAGCCTTACCTCGCCGATGCGCTCTCGTCGATCGCCGACGTCTGCGCGCACGCGGTGATCAACGACAATTCCGGCGACGCCGGCGGCCCCAATGATAATACTATCGGCTTGTCCGCGTTCGCGCGCAGCGGACGCCTGACACACTTGCGGACCGTCTTTGTCGATTTTTCAACCGCGCGAAACGAGTGCATCGAGGCCACCCCACAGGTGTTTCGGGGCGGCTGGGCGCTGTTCGCCGACGCCGACGAGGTCCATGGCGAGGAGCTGGGCGCGATGATCCGCGTGCTGGCGCGTTTACCGGTCGATGTCGACGCGCTTGACGGTTACTCGCGCAACTTCATCGGCTCGTTCGACTATTGGAATACGATGCACCGGCGGCTGCGCTTCTTCCGGTTAGCTCCAGGCCGGCGCTGGGAGGGCGGCGTGCATGAGCGGCTTGCACCGTTAGGGCGGCGCGAGGCGCTGCCGGCGGTCGGCGCACATTACGGCCACGTGTGCACCCCCGAGACGGAAGTGCAACGCGAGCGGCTGTACAAATCGCTGGGCCAGCCTGTCACACTCCTGGATAAAGCGGCGTCGTTGGAAGCTGTGACACCTGAGCTGGTATGGGGCGAGCAGCTGCGCGACGCGCTCAGGTTTCGCGGACAGCACCCGGCTGCTGTTCGTGGAACGATCGCGCGACTGCGCACGCAATGGGCCGACACCTTTGCTGCGGTCGACCGCATCGTCGCAAGCCAGAGCGCATTCGACCGGATGCGCGATGCGATTCGCGCCGCCAACTACGGCCAGGTTCTGTTGTTTCGAGCGGCCGAGTCGAGGGTGCGCTGGGGGTATCGATCCACATGAATCGAGTGAGGACTTGGGCTGCTTTGGTGCTCGCGCTGACCTCTATGTGGTGGGCCACCGGATGTTTCAAAATGCGAACTGCGGTCGCGAGTGGACCAACGACGCCAGCGGACTGCGTGCACAGTGGCGCGTGGCCGACGCCTGCGACCATCCCAGGCCTCACCGTTCAGACCACGCCCCTTCCTTCGTCAATCGGCGCGTCGATTTCGCTCGGTCCACTAGGCCGAGAGTTCGGAATCCTTGTCGGTGGCGCTGATGGTGTTGAGCTGATGCTTCATCCCGAATCGGTGCATCTCTCGTTGCAGACGAGTGATGGGCACATCGTGGGCGGATCTAAGCGCTTTCACTTCGATCCGTGCGTCTCATATCCGGCTACGTTCGGGCCGTATCAGCATCCGGCGTTGCCGAGCTATTGGAGCGGGTTCAAGTTCGATCCAAACGGTCTGCCCGCGGGGATGCTTCGCATGACCGCGTCCTTCGACGCCGGCTTTGTGACGACGTCCGACGCCCATCAGTTCATCGTCGACACGCGCCGTAGTCCGCGACAGCTCACCATATTTATCGCCCCGCCTCCCGATCAGGAACCGCAGCTCGATGCGGGGCAACGATTCATCTTCCTTCCGCCGCTGCGCAGCGACGTTGGAGCAATCGCATTCACGAATGCTGCCGGCGATCCGGTTGCGACGTCAAGCATGCTGGCTCGCATTCTTATTCTCGAACACGTCGACGCGGCGAGAATGCAACTGCGCCTCGAAGGGACTGACTTCGATGTGTACGTGCCCAAGGCACCCGATGCTATGAGCGCTCCCGGCCTGTATCCGCTTGTGGTGGACGATTCGGTAAAGCATTTGCGGGCCAAGTATGCCGGTCGACAAGTCTGGGGGTATGGAGGTCTCTACGCGTACTTGAGCGGTGGCGGCACTTCGGGACCCCTCGCTGTCGAAGGCATCTATCGGGCGGCGGGCTACGGAGCTGTACTCGGCATAGGCTCGCCTCAATACTGGAGTGCGGATCTCGCCTCCGATTTTGTCGCGCTCGATCCGTTAGTCATCCGCTTCGGCACGCCGGCCATATATGCCAAGCCGGGACCGGCAGTACCTTTGGAGCAAGTCCCTGCGTCCTACGCGATCCTGTCTGACGTATGGGATTTCGAGCGATCGTACAGTCTGGTATCGATGACGCGAATGCACCCGGAATGGCCGGCTGCCACGCTTGACGCGATAGGACAGCACGAGGTTGAGATGGGGATGACCAAGGACATGATCGCGTGGATGTTAGGGTATCCGGCCGCCTATGGCACGAAAGAGCAAGTGCAAAAGCTCGATGTGTGGACCTACGAGGCTCCGGCGCCGTTCGGCTACACCGTGTACTTCCGCAATGGAGTGGTCGTGAAATACGATCCGCCACGTACCCTTCCATAGGAGGCTGGTTGCGGCAGCAAAGATAGTCCCGGCCTCGAGATGCCGGGACTGCGGGCGTGGTGCGCGTTTAAGAAAGCGCGCTACTACATGTTAGTGGCCGCGGTCGGAGCGCAGCGCCAGGTCGAGCTGTTCACGGCCCTGCTGCATCAGTCCGATCGCGTCGACGCGATGGCCGCCGTAATCGATGTTGTCGCGCTGCAGCATGTCGATGACTTGTTCGACGTCCTGGCGCACGTACAGCAGATTCGCGTCGCTGCGATTTCCGCCGTACGCGGCGATATCGGGTGCGGCCGCCGCCGCTATATAGTCGTCATGGCGGCGATCGTAGCTCAGCGCGACCGCGATCTGATTGCGGCTATCCTGGATATCTTCGACCGCCTGGGCGCGGTGGCCGTCATAGTCGCGATTGTCGCGCTGCAGCATGTCGATGTCGCGGGCAAGGCGGGCACTTGCGTAGCGCAGATTGGCGTCGCTTTGCGGACCGGATGCCGCCAGGGACATCGAGGGGATCAGTGCGCTGAGGATCAGCGCGCAGAGCAGTGAGATCGTGAGTGGACGTTTCATCGGAGTGACTCCTTATGTCGTTGGTGGATGCTCGGGCGTCCCCAACCCGTATACCACTAGAACGCGCACGCCTATGCCAGATGTCGTCAGGCGCGGTGAGGAGTCGATGAAGGTCGGATGAGGCGCGGCTTAGAGCGTCGTCACAGGAACCACGCCGCCGTGTAGGGCGACGTCTTGAAGAAGTTGAGCAGCTGGTTCCCAACCTTGCCCGTGCCGGTCGGATTGAGCGGATGGGTGCCGTCGGACTGATAGTCCTGTTCGCCGTTGCACGGCGGACCGGCTTGCGCGTGCGCACCACACCAACCCATCCGAGCGCGCCGTCGTACCGTTCGCCCACAGATACGCCGCCCACCCCAGCCATGGCGCGGTGCCGCTGGCGTAGTTAAGATCGCCGGCGACCGGATCGATGGTGCCATTTTGGATCTGATTGATCTGCGCTTGGATGAGCCATTTAACGGCAAACGCCGATTCGTAGGCGTACGGTTCGGGGTTGAGGCCGGTGGTCGCGTAGCCGCCATAGATGCGGCTCGACAAGAACATCATCTGCAGATTCGGATAGCGCTGCTTGGCCGCGCGCACGATGTGCCCGAGGTTCGCTTCAAGCGTGTAGGCGTCGGCGGACGACGACGGCAGCGATACCGTCGGGTTCTCATCGGCCTCTTTGAGCCAGATGACCTGGACCTGTTTTTCGCTCACACCCAGGGGCGGCAAGACGACATTGGCCACGCGGTCGTAGTTGGTGCAGTATCCGTCGACCTGTGGCGAGAGGCACGGCGCCGGCGGCGAAAACGGGTTGAGCCATGACGGCGCGGCTTGGCTACCCAGCGCGCCGTCGGCGATGACGAGCGCTTTGTTGACTCCGCTCCCTTGCGCGAGCATCGTGAATGTCGACGCGACGCACGGCGCCGCGTCACCGCCGCCGCACCACTCGTCGGTCGTGTTCGACATGCCGATCGACAACAAGACGATCTTGCCGCTCGAGTTCGGGTTGCCGTTGCTGTCGAGCGGCCGGACTGCCGCTGCATGCGTCATGCCCGCCGCGTCTTGCGCCGCAGGCGGATTGTTAGCACCGTTGGGGTAGAGGCCGCCCTCGAAGCCGAGGTAGGTGCCGGCGCCGAGGTCGTTGAGCGCGACCTTCCCGGTCGGGACCGGCGTGGGAGTGGATCCACCGCCGCCAGCCGGCGGTAACCCTGAGACGTTGCCGCTGCCCGCGCAGCCGACGGCGAAGGCGATGATCGCCGCGAGGGCTAGAACGGCTGGTTTGGGGCTCATCCTACTAATGTATATCGGCGTTTCGCGCGCGGCGTGACAGGGATGCGGAGGGGGTCGCGCGCAAGCTCCGCCTCATGGAACCATTGGATCTCACCAAGCGTTCGCCCCGCTCGCCCCGGGAGCGGTTGGACGGGGTCGTGCTCGTACCGCGCACGATCGACAAGATGCGGGCCAGCCTGCCGGGCGGTAACCTGGGCCCGTATAAGATACCGGGATTCAGCACGCGCATGCTCGAGATGATCGGCGTGAGCGAAGCTGACATGCTCGAGGCGGTTCGGCGCGCCCATTCCGACGAGGACGTCGCGAAGTGGCTGCGCGAGCACGCCGACACCGGCAAATATCCGAAGGTCAACGAGCATTTCGAGAACCTGACCCTCGACAGCGTCAAGGATCCGGACGACTTCCACCGCCGCTACCCGATCGCGAAACAGCGTGGGGTGACGAATCTGTTCGACGTGTTGGAGGCCGACGACAAGGCGATGTGGGAGTCCGAGTTCCTTTAGGCCAGTAGCCGCTCGAGTTTTTGGTCAAGCTCGGCGCTCGTTAGTCCGCTGATCGCGAACAGTTTTTCTTTGGATCGCTGACCCCGCAACAGCACGACGCGCGCCGGCGCGACGTTGAACGCGGCGGCGAGCGCTTTACGGCAAGCCTCGTTCGCCTTACCTTCGTGGGCGCGTTCGCGAACGCGCAGGATCAGGCGCGTGCCGTTCCAGCTCACTCCGACGGCCTTTGAGCCAGGCTTTGCTTGGACGGCGACGAGGGCATCGCCCATAAGGCTCCTTGTGCGGATTGGGAAGGGAACTTTTGAGCCGGGCCCAAGCGTTACCCGCATAACACCGTCAACGACGGCCTTATAGGTGCGTCCGGAGGGAGCTATATCGATGAAGCGTTTCTTGCCATTCGGAGCGATCGCCGTGGTTGCTATCGCCACCTTGCTACAATCGCAGCCGGCGAGCGCGAGCAAGGTCATCTTCTCCCAATACTTCACAAACGTCGCCGCCAATGTGAAGGGCGGGCAGATCGTCGTCAGCTGGGGTCTCCACAGCTACAACTATAAGATGGCGGTCCATGTGACGCGCACCCCCGCGTTTGATTCCTCATTCCAACCGGCTGGCTATGCCTTGCTGCTGCCGCCGGTGCTTCCTGAATCCCAGGCCTCGACCGGAATCAGCAACGAGTCGTTCACCGATAGCGACGCGAAAGAGGGCGTGACGTACAGCTATACGGTATGCGCTTTTTGGGTCGAGGCTATCTTCGGCAACGGCAGCAACAACCCGCCGACTTCGCACGTGAACCAGACTGCATGTGGAGGACCGGTCACCGCTCGTCTGGGGTACACGCCTGTCCGGCTACAGCCGCTGCAGATCGCGCAGCCGACAAACGTCAAAGCGCTGCGCGTGAACAGTTCAAACGTCACGCTCACGTGGTCGACCACTGGGCCGGGCACTGATACCGCGCATTTGTACCTAATGGTCGCTACCGCGGCGAGCGCGCCGACCGCCAGCTTCACGACACCGGGATGGGGCAAGTACGCGGCCGTGAACCCGACCGCGCCGGAGAAGTACAACCTTAGCGTAACCGCTGCACCTAACGGACAGCACAACTACTACATGGTCTGCGCCGCGAACGGCGACGACAAAGCAACAGTCTGCTCGCCAGCGGTCCAGGAAACCGGACTGCCGTTCGCGCCGGCGATGCCGATCACGCACTAAGCGCGCTCTACGGGCGGTCGAGTAAACTCGGCCGCTCCATGCCCGACGGAGCGGGGCGGTCGAATGAATTCGACCGCTCCACTTATTTCGTGAAAAGTTCGGTTAGCGGCGCTTCGTCTCGAGGGCGGAGGCCGCGAAGGCGCGCTTGCAGCCGGCCGAGCAGAAGTAATACGTCGTGTCTTCGATCTGCAGCGTATGCGGCGCGTTGAGCATCGTCACGTCCATGCCGCAGACGGGATCGGTGGCCGTCGCGCGCGGTTTGGGGGTGGTCTCCGCACGCGCTTGCCGGCGCCAACGCACGATCTCCGCGAGGATCGAAAGCGCCACTTCAGGCGCAGTCTTGGCCCCGATGTCCAGCCCCGCCGGGTTGTGGATCACCGCGAGGTCATCGTCCGACCAGCCGCGTGAGCGCAGCGCGTCGAGCACGGCGTCCGCGCGCGGTCTACTCGCGACCAATGCGATATACGGCGCCTTCGCGCGCAGCAACGCATCTAACCCGACGTCGTCGTATTCGCCCATCGAGGCGACGATGCCGAAAACCCGGCGCGTGCGGAATTTGGCGGGCAGCGATTCCAGTGGCGCGCTGAGGCGCTCCAATGCGAGGTCGGATTCACCGCCCGATTCGTCTGGGTCGCGCACGCGCAGCACATCGAAGCCCACGAGCTTTGCTTGCTCGGCGGTCGCGGTCGCGATCGGCATCGCGCCGATGACCACGAGCAGCGGCAGCGGGGCATAGGGCTCAAGATATAAATCCACCGCGCCTTGGCTGGCGCACGTCATGCTGACCCGCACGTATTGCTCGTCCGCGCCGTCATCCGGATAGCCGGGCAATCCGGGAATGTCGTCGGGCGAGATGCGCACCAGGCGCGGTTCGCCGGTGCGCAACGCTTCGAGCGCCTGCGTGCGCAGGATCTCTTGCGAGCAGCCGCCGCCGATGTAACCCTCAATATGACCATCTTCGAAGACGATCGCAGCGTCGCCGAGATGCGATGAGACCGGCGCCTTGCGCGCGACCACGGTCGCCAGCGCGAACGCAGTGCCCTCGCGTTGCAGGGTGGCCATCCGTTGGAGCAGGTCGGCTTTCGGCATTAGATTCGATCGGTCGAGTAAACTCGACCGCTACAGCCCGCTCGACGCAGTGGCCTGAGTCCCGGTCAGTTGGGTGCGCACTTGCGTGAACACGTATTCGATGATGCGCTTAGCCTGCGCATCGAGGATACGACCGCCGATGGTGGCGACCGGACCGTTGATCGTCGCGTCGCACGTCCAATCGAGCGTGGTCGTGCTGTCGCCGTTGTCTTTCATCGTGGCAACCGCGACCTGATCCACGACGCTGCCTAAGCCACCGCCGTGGATGTTCACGGAGACCGTCTTTGCGCCGGCATTTGGTTCAAGCGTCACGTCAAACGTGAAGTTCCCGCGCACGGGCCCCACGCCAACTTTCACCACCGAGGTGAAATGCGTCGCATCTTTGACGTCGGTCGACACGATATCGGGCAGGCACGAGGCGACCTTGGCCGGCGTGGTCATGAACGCCCACGCGTCGGCGTACGGCGCCGGGATCTTCTCTTGGCCCTCGTAATGGACTTTCATATCATCCCTTGATTCCTTTTTCGCGCAAGATCTTCCATATCTTCTCGCGCGTGAGCGGGATATCCACGTGGCGCACGCCCAGCGGCGAGAGCGCGTCGACGACGGCGTTGGCGAACGCGGCTGGCGAACCGACGTTGGGAGATTCGCCCACGCCTTTGGTGCCCAGCGGGTGGTGCGGCGACGGCGTCACCGTGTTGCCCGTCTCCCAATGCGGCGTCTCGTGCGACGTGGGGACGAGATACTCGGTGAAGTTGGTGGTGTTGTTGTTGCCGTCGGAGTCGTACTGGATCTCCTGCATGAACGCGATCGCGAAGCCTTCGGTCAGGCCGCCGTGGATCTGGCCCTCGACGATCATCGGATTGATCACGTTGCCGCAATCGTCGATGGCTACGAAACGCCGCACGTGGACCTCGCCGGTGCCCTTGTCGATCTCGATCGCGCAGATGTATGCGCCGTTGGGGAACGTCAGGTTGGGTGGATTGTAATAGTTGGTCCCTTCCAGACCCGGCTCGATCTCGTCGCCCATGTTGGTGTACGCGGCGAACGCGACGTCTTGCATGGTCTTGGAACGGTCGGGACTGCCCTTGACCTGGAACTTGTAGTCCACCCACTCGACGTCGGCCGGGTTGGCTTCGAGCAGATGGGCCGCGAGCAGTTTGGCTTTCTCGCGGATCTTGCGCGCGGCCATGGCGATCGCGGCGCCGGCGACCGGCGTGCTGCGGCTCGCATAGGTCCCGAGCCCGTATGGTGCCGTGTCGGTGTCGCCTTCTTCGACCAGCACGTTTTGGACATCGAGTCCCAGCTCTTCGGCGACGATCTGCGCCCACGTCGTCTCGTGGCCTTGGCCTTGTGCCTTGGTGCCGGTGCGCACGATTGCGCTGCCGGTAGGATGGACGCGGATCTCGGCGCTGTCGAACATCTTGATGCCCAAGATGTCGAATTGGTTCACCGGACCTGCGCCGACGATCTCGGTGAACGTCGAGACGCCGATGCCAAAGAGCTTGCCGGCTTTGCGCGCGTCCGCTTGCTCTTTGAGCAGGCTCTTGTAGTCGATCGTCTGCAGCGCTTTGTCGAGGGTCGCTTGGTAGTCGCCGCTATCGTACACCCAGCCGGTGGCCGATGGGTACGGGAATTTCTCTTTGGGAATGAGGTTCTTGCGCCGCAGGTCGACGGCGTCCATCTTGAGCTCGTCAGCCAAGATGTCCATCGCGCGCTCGATGCAATATGACGCTTCGGTCACGCGGAATGAGCAGCGATAGGCGATGCCGCCCGGCGCCTTGTTGGTGTAGTAGCCGTCGACTTCGACAAATGCAGTCGGGAAGTCATACGAACCGGTGCAGATGCTGAATAGCCCGGCCTTGTATTTGGTGGGATCAGCGGCGCCGTCGAACGCGCCGTGGTCGGCAAGCGTGCTGACCTTGAGCGCCGTGACCTTGCCGTCTTTGGTCGCGCCGATCTCCGTCTCCATCCAGTAGTCGCGCGCGAAGTGCGTGCTGGCAAGGTTCTCGGTGCGCGACTCGACCCACTTGACCGGCACGCCCAGCGTGAGCGAGCCGACGATCGCGCAGACGTAACCCGGATAGAACGGGACTTTGTTGCCGAAACCGCCGCCGACGTCGGACGAGACCACGCGGATGTTGCTCTCCGGGATCTTGGAGACCAGCGAGATGACGGTGCGGTGCGCGTGCGGCGCTTGCGAGGTGACGTAAAACGTCAGCCGGCCGGTGCCGCCGTTGAAATCCGCCACGCAGCCGCAGGGTTCGAGCGGCGATGGGTGGCAGCGCGGGAAGCGGATCAGCTGCTTGATCTTCACCGGCGCGCCGGAGAGCGCGGCCTCCGTCGTCTTCTCGTCGCCGGCCTCGTAGTGCCAGATGTGATTGTCCTTCTGCTCTCGATCCTCGCGCAGGACTGGCGCCCCTTTGGCCATCGCTTGGTACGGATCGGTGATCGCAGGCAACGGCGAGTAGTCGACTTGCACGGCGGCGACGCCGTCGGCAGCTGCTTCGCGGCTGGAGGCGAACACTGCGGCCACCTCTTGATATTGGAAGAGCACCTTACCGCCGGCCAACACCATCTGTTTGTCTTGCGCGAGCGTCGGCATCCAGTCCAGCCCGGCGCCCGCGAGCTCTTTGGCCGTGATGACGGCGATGACGCCGGGCACCTTCGTGGCGGCCGAGGTGTCGATGTTGTTGATCGTCGCGTGGCCGTACGGGCTGCGCACGAGCGCCATGTAGACCATCTTGGGCAGGACGATGTCGTCGAGATAGTTGCCGCGCCCTTGGATGAAGCGGTTATCCTCTTTGCGCTTGACCGGCAGCCCGAACGAGTGCTTGGCTTTGGGCGGTGTGGTCGCCATGATGTTTTCTGCTCCCTACTTGGCGGCGGCGGCGGCCGGCGGCTGGCTCATCTCTTTGGCAGCCGTTTGGACCGCTTTGACGATGTTCTGATAGCCAGTGCAGCGGCAGATGTTGCCGGACAGCCCGTGGCGGATCTCTTCTTCTGTCGGCGCGGGATTGCGCTGCAAGAGCGCGAGCGACGACATGATCATGCCGGGCGTACAATAGCCGCACTGCAAGCCGTGATCCTGATGGAAGGCGTCCTGCAGCGGATGCAGTTTGCCGCCTTGCACCAAACCCTCGATCGTGCTGACCGATTTGCCGTCGGCTTGCACGGCGAACATCGTGCACGATTTGACCGCCTGGCCGTCGACGATGACGGTGCACGCGCCGCAACTGGTGGAGTCGCAGCCGATATGCGTGCCCGTGAGACCCGAGTCTCGCAGGAAGTAGGCGAGCACTTCGCGCGGCTCGACGTCGCCCGCCACGTCCGCGCCGTTGACCTTGATGCTGATGTGCTGTTTCATGGTGTTCTCCACTACTTCTTGAGGCGGTCGCGAGCGGTCGTAAGCGCGCGGCCGACGAGTATGCGGATGAGATCGCGTTTGAAATCCACGCTGCCGCGCGTGTCCTCGCCGGGGTCGCATTCCTTGGCGGCCGATTCCGCGGCTGCACTGATGCGATCGTCTGTGGGCGGTCCGCCGACCAGGAGTTTCTCAGCGGCTTTCGCGCGCATCGCCGTCGGGCCGACGGCGCACATGCCGATGCCCGCACTGGCGACATTGCCTTGCGCGTCAAGCGTCAAACGCCCGGCGGCCGCCGCGGTGGCGAAGTCGCCGACCTTGCGCTCGACTTTGATGTAGGCGCCGGCCGTGCGTCCGTCCGGCGACGGGATCTGCACTTCGGTGACCATCTCGCCGCTCTGCAGCGCGTTGGTGAAACTGTCGACCAGGAAGTCGTCGATCGCGATGGTGCGGCTGCCCTTGGCGCTTGTCGCCACGATCGATGCGTTGGCGGCGAGTGCGACCGCGGTCCAGTCGGCCGCGGGGTCGTTGTGCGCGATCGCGCCGCACAGCGTGCCGCGGTTGCGCACGATCGGATCAGCGACGACGTAGGCAGCGTCGGCGATCATCTTATACTTGCCGTTGATGAGTGCCGAGAACTCGA
The DNA here is from genome assembly GCA_963772515.1 of Vulcanimicrobiota bacterium. Taxonomy (GTDB): domain Bacteria; phylum Vulcanimicrobiota; class Vulcanimicrobiia; order Eremiobacterales; family Eremiobacteraceae; genus JAFAHD01. Next base: position 44,749 of record CAVYXC010000004.1, on the reverse strand, counting down.
TGTCGGAGTGCCGGGTAAGCGCGCCGACCTTGAGCATGCCGCCTTCTTCCTTAAGATAGGCGAGGCCGGGGATCGGATTGATGTCGACGAGCACCGCGGGTTGGGCGAGCCGGTAGCGCATCGCGGGGATGAGGCTTTGGCCGCCTGCGAGGATGCGGGCGTCGGCGCCGTACTTCTTATAGGCGTCGAAGACATCGCTGAGCGAGTTGGCACGGATGTACTCGAAGGCCGCAGGGAACACCGTAGTCCTCCTTCGGGCGCGTGGGGTCCAATGGCGGTGTGCGAGGTTGAGTTGCCAGCAATTCGAAGCGGCGTATCTTTGGCCTTCCCACGAGCGTGTGGCGCGCGCTTGGCATACCAAACACGCAGTCGTAGTTGAGTTTCCCCTGGGAAAGCCGCTCGCTTTGCGGCGGAATAACAATGAAAGAACTACATCCCAGGACCTACAATTCTGAGGCGATATGAAACACTTGCTTATCAAATACACCCGCACCAGCGGTTCGGATGAAGACTGGGGCCGCGAAGTCGGCCGCTTCATCAAGGCGTTGGACACCGATCCTGCGCTGAGCGGAAAGATCGCGTATCGCTGCCTCAAGCACAAAGAAGGCGCCGACTACTATCACGTCGTCGCGGTGGCGGACGAGGACACGACCCGCACGCTCGGAGAGCGAGACTTCTTCTCGGCTTACACGGAACGCGTGGGAACCGTCTCGGGCGGGACGGTCGAAGTATTGCCGCTGGAGCTCGTCGCGGAGACGGCTTTCCGCGCGTAATAGTCGAGCGCGTAACGAATAGAGCGGTCGAATGAATTCGACCGCTCCATCATGCGAACTGGTATCTAATGGATGTACGATTTCGGGTTTATGCGTGCTTTTCCAATGCGGGGCCGTCGTAGACCAAGCGCGACATCGAGACGATCGCGATGTAGTATGCGTGCATCTCCGCGCGGTTGAAGCGGGCCGCCTCACGTTGGCGTAGGGTTCCCTGGGTCAGTATCTGCTTTCTCATGTCGGCCACCTCCGTGGCTGTTATATCTTCTATATCGGTTAAACTAGGCGAGCAAGCATAACGTTACAGGGCGCCGATGAATCGACGATTAGAACTAGCGTCTACACCTTCCGTTTCGCGGAAGTTTGCGCATCGCTGGCGCGAAGCTGTGAGGCAGCTTAGAAAACGTCTGCCTATTGCGGCAACGTGTAGGTGACCGAACCGCAGCCGGTCTCGTGGCCGTTATCGTGGGCGCAGACCTGGTAGTAGTACTTGACGTTGGGGTTCGCGCTGGTGTCGGACCAATGCTGGACCGGGCCGAGCTGCGTCGTCGTTCCGGCCGGATTATTGCCCACGCGGTGAATCGACACGGACTGGATCGTGTAGCCGCCGTGGCCCTGCATCGTCCAGGTCAACGTGATCTTGCCGGGACCGCCGCGCGTGGCGTTCAGGTTGTTGACGGTGGGCGGAATATGGTTGTTTCCCGATTGCAGATTGGCCGGCACGTCTGCAAGGGTGCATAGCGGCAGCGCCACGGTAAGGGCAGCTAATGCAAGAACCGACAATCGTTTCACGGTTGCGATGCTCCTATCTCGTTTGCTTCCAGCGGGATCTCGATACGCTGCGGAAACACTTCGCGGACCGACCCGCCCGCTCCGCCGTGCCGGGCTGCCGCTCGTAGGGGATCAATGGATCATCGTGCAACGAGACGGCTCCCGCCGCTCGTAGGAGGTCACGCATGCGTCACCTCGCTCTTGTTATTCTTCTCGCATCTTGGGGCTTTCTCAACGCGCCGGTCGCGCGAGCCGCCGATGCGCCGGCGCCAACGCCGTACGCAACGTTCATTGCGGGCCTCACCCCGCAGCGCGGTCTGTTCACGCTGTGGCGGAAGGACGGCAAGCTCTACATCGAGATCGCGAAGAGCCAGCTCGACACGGACTTCATCCAGACGACCGAGCCGGGCACAGGTCTTGGCGGGTATGGCGTCACACCGGGGCTGCCGTATATACAGTTCGCACGGACCGTGCGATTCAGCAAAGTGGATAACTCGATCGTCGTGAGCTGGCCCAACACGTCGTTCGTGGCGCCCGATGGAAGCCCGGCATCTAGAGCGATCGCGCAGAACTTCGCGCCGTCGTTGGCGGCGACGGCCAATATCATCTCGACGGATGCGGCGAGCGGGAATATCGTGTTCGACGCTTCTTTCTTCCTCACCGACATCATCGATATGCAGAACTACTTGCGCCAAGTGCTCGACACCGACAAGAAACCGACCGCCGCCTACCGCCTCGATGACAAACGCACGTACTTCGGGCCGAGTAAAGCTTTTCCCGAAAATGTGATAATCGAGGCCGATCAGACCTTTGCATCCACGTCTCCGGAGACGATCGACAACGTCACAGACCCGCGTGCCATCCAAGTCAGCATCAAATATAACATCGCGCAGAGTCCGCCCGCGGGGAGCTACACGCCGCGCATCGCAGACGATCGCGTCGGCTATTATCCGGTCGTACAGCTCAACTTCGAAAATGACAACATGCGCGAGCGTCAGCTGCGCTATATCGTACGCTGGAACATCAAGCGCCATCCGATGGTGTACTACATCAGCAACACGATCCCGGTGGCGTATCGCGACACCATCAAGAAAGCGCTGCTCACGTGGAATCAGGCCTTTGCGCCGCTCGGCATCACCGACGCCGTCGAGGTCAAAGACCAGCCCGACGATCCAAACTGGGATCCCGACGACATCCGCTATTGCGTCGTCCACTGGCTCACGCTGAGCACCAGCGGCGGCTATGCTCAGGCCGGATTGGTGTATGATCCCCGGACGGGCGAGATGCTCAAGACTTCGATCGTCATCGACGCCAACCTCATGTACTACGGCAATCTGCAAGGTGCCGATTTCACGGAGCCTGTGCGGTCCATGGGACCGAGCGGCAGTTTTGAGGCTAATGAAGCAGCATTCGCGGCTGGGGAACATGCGTCCGCGGTCTTCGGACTAGACGCGCTGCGGGCGATGGGCGAGGTATCGCCAAGCGCGCTGCCTCCGCACTACGCCGATGACTTCTTGAGGTCCATCGTCCTGCACGAATCCGGCCACGATTGGGGCTTGCAGCATAACTTCATCGCGTCCGAAGCGTACACGGCGAAGCAGATCCAGTCCAAGGCGTTCACGTCGCAGTACGGTCTCGCCAACTCCGTCATGGAGTACATCCCGGCCAATGTCTGGCCCAAGGGAGTTTCCACCGGCGACTATTTCCAGACCGTGCTCGGCCCGTATGACTACTATGCGATCAAGTGGGGATACGCCGCCATTCCCGGCGCCACGACGCCGGCGCAAGAGCTGCCGACGCTGCACCGCTGGGCGTCTGTATGGACCAACCCCCTCTATCGGTTCGCCATGGATGAGGACGTCGATTGGGTCACAGGGCACGCGATCGATCCGCGAATAAATCAGAACGATCTGACCAACGACAACTTGGCGTGGTGCTCGAGCCAGATGCAGGTGGGGCGCACGCTCTTCATCATGGACGATCAACGCTTCCGGCAGTACGGCGATACGCATGACGCCATGCGCCAAGCGTTCGGCTACGCGTTCTCTCCGTTCCGGAACTGCGCACGTATCGCCAGCCACTACATCGGAGGCGAATACCTTTCGCGTGCGCACATCGGCGATCCGGGGTCAGCGCTTCCGTTGACGCCTGTGTCGCGCGCGCAGTCGCAACGCGCGTTTGCGATGTTGAACCAGGCGATTTTCTCCGACAGCGCCTGGGCTCTATCGGCCCACCTGTTGCGCCAGCTCGTCTACACGGAGTGGGTGACCGACTTGCCGCTGCCCGACTGGGCGTACAACCCGCCGATGCGGCATGACATGCCCGTCGCCACTATGGTCGAGGCGCTGCAGAACATCCAACTCAACTACCTGCTCAACCCTGTGCTCTTGCAGCGCTTGGACGATCTCCCGCTCAAGTACCCGAGCGGGAGCACCATGAGCCTATCGGATCTCTTCACATGGATGCAAACCGCGGTCTTCGGCGACTTGCGCGGCACGTCGACGAGCCCGATCGGCGAGATCCATCGCAACCTGCAGCAAGAGTATGCGCGCAGACTCGCGCAACTCGTGCTCTCGCCGGCGACCGCCACACCCTATGACGCGCAATCGCTTGCGCGAGCCGAGCTTGTACAGCTGCGCGACTCCATCGCCGCCGCTCAAAAGAGCGGTCGCTTGGACACGCTCACCCGCGCGCATCTGCAGTCGCTGGCGACCGTCGTCGATCAGACCTTGTCGGCGCGGGTGGTCTTGCCGGTCTCACGGCCGGGCGCCACCGGGCAGTAGCGTGCACCGTGGTGGGTTCCCGGATGGCAGCTGACGCGATACGTCCGATCGAAGCGGGCGACGCCGAGGCGTGGTCGGCGATGCGTGGGCGGCTATGGCCCGAAGCCAACGTTGACGAACTTGCGCGAGAGGCTCGGGCATTCGCGGCGGGTTCGAAGCAGGGCATCGTCGACGCGGCATTTATCGCGATCGGCGATGACGCACAGCCGCTCGGCTTCGTCGAGCTTTCGGTGCGCGCGTTCTCCGATGGATGTGATTCGATGCCGGTGCCGCACGTCGAGGGGTGGTACGTCGAAGAGTCAGCACGCGGTAAAGGCGTCGGCCGAGCGCTGCTGCGGGCCGCCGAGGAATGGGCGCGATCGCGCGGATTTAGGGAGCTCGCATCCGATTCGGAGCTGAGCAACAAGGATGCGCAGCGTGCTCACGTCGCGTGCGGTTTTGAAGCAGTCGACCGATTGGTCAAGTTCAGAAAACTACTCGCTTGATCAGTCCGCCCTGATCACCAGGCGAGCTTGTCGTCACCTGGATTTGAGAACTCAGGCCAGACCAGCTTGTCCTGGCCAAGCTCATGGAGGCGCTTGCTGGCCGCCGCCCAACCATGCCTTACGGATCTGCGCGACATCCTAGGAGCTACGCGGGAATCTGTGACGCGTCTTTTCTTGGCTCTCACAACGCCATGTTAGCACCTCCTTTCAATGGCCGTAAACGCCGGAAGGCCCGTTGCGGACAAACAAGCGCACAGCAGGGGTGGCTCGAACAACCTGCGTAATGCGCAGTGCGTTGAGCTAAGCCACGGGAGGGCGGCATGCGCGTTGCTCTACTAGTCGCAGCGATCGTCGCGTTGCAGGCGTCGCTATTGCTCGCCGGCGTTCGCGCGGGTGCATCGGACCGCGGCGCGCCGCCGCCGCTCATCCGCGTCGGGACCAGCGACAAGATCTGTCAGCTGATCGGCGACGTCGACTGGGAGAGCGGCAAACCCACCCAAGCCAAGACTTTCACCAACTACGGGCTGGATGCCGCAGACTTAGGCTATCCCGTCGATATGGGCGACAAACTCGTCCTGCTGTTCGGCGATAGCTGGCCGCCGGACCATCCCTTTGGTTCGCCAAACGATCTGCCCCCCGACGATTCGGTCGGCGTCACGACACGCCGTGACACGCCGACCACGGACGATTGCCTCGAGCTCAAGATCAACGACACGGGAACGAAACCGGAGCGATTCCAACCTGCGACGATCCAGAGCACGCTTGCGATAAAACAAGGTTTCTTCAACGTGCCGTCCGGCGGCGTCGGAGTCGCCGGAAACCTGTACGCGTTCTTCTGGACGAACCATTGCGTGTCACCCGCACGTCTCGCTCCGTCGCCATCCGACCCGTTGGCATTGCCTGCGCCCTCTAAGGCCTGCCACGAGACGCCCGCCGAGAACAGCCTCGGGGTAAGCGTCATGGCGCATTCAGCCGACGACGGCAGAACGTTCACCAACGTCGTGGCGATGCCGACCGGATTCGTCTATGCGACAGCGCTGAACTCCGCCGCCCATCCCGATCTACCCGCCGATCAGAAGCTCGGTGTCTATATCTTCGCCGTCGCCCGCTATCGCGCCAGCGCGCCGTACCTTGCGTATGCGCCCGCCGGGTCGCTCGATGATACGTCGAAGTGGCGCTTCTTCACCGGCCGCGACGACAGCGGCCGGCCAAAGTGGGTGGCGCTCGCCGCGTGGAACGGCGCGCCTGTGTCGCCGCCGCGTGTGTGGACCCCGCCGGGAGACGCTGAGGTCTTCACGCCAGACTCGGATGCGCAGCGCTGCATCGGTGAGATGTCGGTGACGTGGAACAAGCCGCTGCAGATGTGGCTCATGCTTTTCCAATGCCCCGGCGGCGTGCAGGCCCGAGTCGCGACTGCGCCGTGGGGTCCGTGGTCGGAACCGGCCGTGATACTGAGCATGGCCGACAATCCAGAGTGCCGCTTGCTCATGAGTCCGGAAGGCTGCGGAAGCCGGCGCAACTACTGGCCGAACAAGAATCCTGGCGGACCCATCACGCCCGGCGGATTCTACGCGCCGTATGTGTTGAATCGGTATACGACCGACGCGGGCGGCACGTCTCCCGGCCACCAAACGACGATCTACTGGACGCTCTCTACCTGGAATCCGTACGTCGTCAGCATCATGCGCACCACGTTGGCGACCACGTTGGCGACCACGACGCACATCAGGCCGACGATCTCACCAGCCGAGACTCCGAATCCTCGACCGACCATCCGTTAGGCCGGAGGGGGACTGCCATCAGCTTTCGCCTTTCCTTGGTCGGCGCTACTTCAGCCGCGGCTACCTTAATTGCGTTAGGAATCTTCGGTTTTCCGGAAGCAAACGCGGGCTTGGCTCCTTCTGAATTTTGCGGGGTCCGGCCGAGCATTTCGACCGAGGCCATCTGGAGCAATGCGTTGTGGTCGAAGAGCTATCCACTATTCGAAGGAGCGAAAGCGCTCGACAACCAGGGTGATTTCGCTGCGGCTGTTAAGCAGTACGAAGCCGGCCTCGTTATATTTCCGACAAATGTCGAGCAGCGGCTCCGATTGGGTGCCGATTACGACCGGCTTGGCCAAGCTGGAAAGGCGGCCAGTGCGTGGCGACAAGCCATCCAACTCGCCGCCAACGCTGGACTTGGTGAGGAGCGGTACTGCCAGGGGGACAGGCTCTTAGAGGCACGCTCTTTTCGCGATGCTTACACGGCCTATTTTGCGACCGAGTTCGGCGCCGGCGGTTCCGTCGGAAGCGACATGAGCGTCACCTACTCGGACCTCGGTGTTGCGCCGCTGATCCACGACGGGTTAGCAGCCGCCGCCGCTGGGGATTTCCAAAGGGCAATGCACGAGCTTGAGAGCGCTCAGAAAAAAGCCCCGACTCTCCAAGATTCGAATTTCTTCCTTGCCGGCGTCAAGTACCAGGCGGGCGACTTAAGAGCAGCACGGATGTACTGGGAGACGGTCCTTGATCACTCTGACTGGGCATTGCCGGGCCAGAATGCCCCCAGTAGGATAAGTCTTGCCGCGGCAACGTTGCTGCTTTGGATGGTTAGCCAGACTTCTTCGTAATCTTCGATTGCGCGACGTTTAGGGCTTCGGCGGGACATGGTGCAGCGAGCCCGGGGAAGGCGGCGTCTTGCATGGGGCACCCTGCGTCTCGAGCGACACCTGATTTGAAGTTCCCACTTTGGTCGACAACTGGAGCGCGTACGTCTGGAGTGCGCACTGGTTGACCGCCCAGTCCGGCAGCTGCGCCCACACTTGCTGGTTGCCGGGCGTCAGCACGAGCCGGTTGATCTTCAACGGCTGGCCGCCGAATGTGGCCGTGACGGCGCTGTCGATGTCCTTTGCTCTGATCATGAACTGCCAGCCCAGCAGCGCCGGCGCGAGAGCGGTCGTGTTCGCGGTCGTAGCGGGTGATGTCGAGTGCATCGTGGTGCTCGACGTCGTCGAGCTCGGTGGGAGCGCAACGCTCATCGTGTGCGCCGTCAGCGATGGCGGCGGAGCCACAAAGGATATGAGGGCTGGAGAAACGCTGGTGATCACGGGCGGGCCGATGATGTCGAGATTGAGCGCGTTGGACGTTCCATACTTGGTCTTCACGACGACGCTATCGATTCCAGGCGTGGATCGCAGTCCGGCTGGGACGAATACATCGATCACGCCATCCACGGGCGTCGCGAAAGCGAGGAAGCCCGTCGAGACGCCGTTCACGTACACCATGGACGTGTCATAGTCGAATCCAGTGCCGAGAATCCTGAACAACCAGGTCGAGGAGTTGATGGGAAAGCTCGACGGACTGACGGACGTGATGGTCGGGGGGCCGCTTGGCGGGGGCACGATCGTCAGGGTCATGACGTTCGAGTAAACGCCGAGGACGGTGATCTGAAGCCTTAGGTTTCCGGGCGAGGGGCAGTACACCGGCGACTTCAGATTGAGGTTGAATTTTGTCGAATTCCAGCCGGTGATCGGAGCGTTCGATTGCTGCCATGCTCCGCCGTTGACGCTCAGATACAGCTTGACGTCATTTTGGAACGTGTAGCCATTGGTGGACGGCCCGACGAGGTTGGTGCCGTCGAGCTCAAAGGGCTGGCTCTCAAGCGTGCCGCTCATGCACTTCGACGGGCCTATCCAAGTGAGAGCCGGAGCGCCGAGAGCGACCGACGTGATACACGCTAGCAATAACGTTGTGACGACAGCCGTGAAGGCGGATCGTAGCAAGACCCCTCCTCTTCGCACGTACGCCGAGAAAACGTTCGCGAGGGCGGGAACGTTACCTTGACTCAGTCCGCGTCGACGATGTCCTTGACGACTTCATCCTCAAGATCGAAATACGGACCGGGGTCACCGGTGGCATCGTTGACGAGCACCGCGAAAATCACGCGCCCGTGATGCAGCGTGTCCGCGTAGCCGGCCAGCGCGATCGTATGCTGCATGTATCCGGATTTCGCACGAACGCGCCCGACCGCGTCGGTGCCGGTGAGTCTGTTGGCAAGCGTGCCGTCCATACCGGCGCGCGGCAGCGCGTTGATGAAGTCGGTGCCGTACGGCTGTTTGGCGGTCCAGCGCAGCACGGTGACGAGCCCGCGCGGCGTGATCCGATCTGCGGCCGAGAGACCCGAGCCATCCTGGATGTCGAGCGAGTCACGGTCGATGCCGAGCTGATTCACGGCGAAGCGCTGCTCGACGGTCGCGCCGCCGATGAAGTTGCCGCGTTGAGAGAGTTGTTCGACGGCGAGCATCTTCTCGATGTGCTCAGCGATGAAGTTATCGCTCTTGGGCAGCATCGTGTGCAGCAATTCGATCAGCGTCGGCGATTCGTGCGCCCAGAGCACGCGGCCGCCGGGATAACGCGCTTGCGCTGGCAGCGGGCTGTCGTCGATGACGTCGAGCGGCACGTTGGGCGGGCGCGCGCCGACCGGGTTGCGACCGACGGAGCTGCCGGCGCTGCTGAGCGCGCTGCGCATCACTTGGGCGGCGAATTCTGCCGTGTCTTCGACCGCGCAGTGGACGGTCTCTTGCGATTCGCCCAGTGCCATGCGGCCGACGATGAGGATCTGCGTGGTACCGAACAGCCGCGAGCACCGCGCCGGATCGTCGTACGGGCCAGTACCCATGACCGCGCGCGACGCGATGGTGTACGCGCCGCTGGGTTGGAGGAGCTTGGCGCTGACCGCGTCGCCCGTCTGCGCGCCCGGCGTGATGACGACGCCGACCGTACCTTCGTCGATGGCAAGTGCCTGGATCGGCGCTTGATAGTAGAACGGCGTGCCGTCCCAGGCCCAATCCGGTCCCCAGCGTCGCTGGTCGAATAGCGTCGCATCTGCCAGCACGGTGCCGCTGATCTCGCGAATACCGGCGCGCGCAACCGCTGCGGCGGCATCGTCGAGATCCTTGGAGGTCAGCACCGGGTCGCCGCCACCGACGAGGATGAGATCGCCGTTCAAGCGGCTTCCCGTGATGCTGCCGCGCGCGATCAGCTGCGTCTTGAAACGGAATTGCGGCCCGAGGACATCGAGCGCGGTAGCGGTGAGCAGCAATTTAAAGGATGATGCGGGCGTGAATCCGTGATCCGCTTGGCGCGAGACGAGCACGCGGCCGGTGGTAGCCTCGACCGCGAAGACTCCAAGTTGTGCGCGGTTCATCGGCGAGCGCTGCGCGATCGAATCCGCCATCGCCTGAAGCGTTTCGGCCGGCGCTGTTGCGGGGATGGCGAGCGTTAGCATCGTCGCCAATCCGACCGCTACCGCGAAATCACACGTCCGTGGTATCAAACGGACTACTTGGATTTGGGTTTGGCCAATGAGAACAGTCGCGCCGTGCGCAGACGAAAACCGGGAAGGGCGTCGTGAGTCAGGTCGCCGCCCTCTTCGACAACACGCGCGCCATTTGAATCGCGCACGGTCACGGTTCGCGTGTTGGTATCGACGAGAAAAACGGCGCTCGTTCCTGCGGCGAGATAGACGCGGATTTTTTCTTCGACGTCGCGACGGCGATCGCCGGGAGAAAGGACCTCGACGACGACATCGGGTGCAATTTTCGGCTCGTCCGTGGCGTACTGTTCTGCAAACGAAAGTCTATCGTACGATAAGAAGGCCACATCCGGCACGAGAGGACGGCGGATCTCATGTGGGGGTTGGACGTGAAAGCGCCACTCGGTGGCAACCGCCCCGGTTCTGTCCCGTTGTGCCCAAGCATCCAACGCCGCGAAGAAGCGGCCCTGCGCTAAACCATGGAGCCGGCGCGGGCTCACCTTCTGAAGGGCGCGGCCGTTAACCCATTCGAATGCCGGCTTCGCCTCCGGCAGGGTGATTTCGCGCATTCCCATTCCACGAGGCATCATATCACACCTGACAGGTCGTTCGTCAACGCGGCGCGTTACTGATAGTGGCCGGCAATCTTTCCCTGAACCTCGACGAAGAGCGGGCGAACATTGTCGTAGAGGCTCGTGTAGCCGCCTTGCGCTTTGAGCTGTTCGAGCACGCGCAGCCCCGCCGCGACGGCCTCCTCCGCGTGAGCGTCGTCGCCCATCTCGTGCTCGGAATATGCGACTAAGTACATCGCGTACACTGCGGTCGGGTTTTGCACCTTGAAGTTGTTGTTGCAGTTGCCCGTGTACGCCGCCAGCTGATTGCCGATGCCTTTCGCGTCAACCCAGTCGTGCGTGTCTAGATCGGAAAGGCCTTGACGAATGAGAGCTTGCGCGTAGGTCGCATCGCAGGTGCCGGCGCTGCGAGCCCCGAGTGGAGCCGCCCATATGCACAGCACGATCACGAACAGCAGTCTATGCAGCTTCATCTTTAGAGCGGGTCGTCAGTTGTTTTCTTTCGCGCGCGGGTAGTGGTGCGCGAGCGCTTCGCCCGTAATTCCCACGCCGCGCACGATGCCGGTCGTCAGATCGGTCGCCTTGATCTGCTGCGCGACTTCGTTGACGACGCGGTCCCAAAACTGCTGGCCGACCTTGTCGTGGATGCCTGCACCGCCCAGCACGTGCAGCTCGTGGCGCGAGGGCACGACGTAGAATAGCACACCGCTCTCATCCATCTGGTGCGCGCCGCGGAGTTTGTGGAAGGCGTGCTGCGTGCCGCGCCGCGCTGCGCCCCAGAAATGCGGCGACAGCGTGACGTAGATCTTGCCGCTGGTGTTCGCTTCTGCAGCTTTGATGGCGTCGCTGATGCGCTGCTCGTCCACGTGACGCGCGAGCGGATGCTTGTCTTGGGCCATCCTATGCGATCCTCACCATGATGCCGATGCGCCGCCTCCGCCGCCCATGCCCCCTCCGCCCGAGAAACCGCCGAAGCTTGAACCGCCGGAATCGCCACCGCCCGACCCGCCCCACCAACCCGCGCCGTAGCCGGCCGAGCCGATCGTGTAGCCGCGGCCCGCCGCATATCTTGAGCTGCGCGTGATCATCGTGACCACGACGAAGAAGATGATCACGAAGATCAGCGGCACGACGATGTCCGCCACCGACGTGTTCGATTCGGTGCTTTGGTTGTTCTCGCCAGTCTGCTCAGGTGATGCACCGCCGATAGCCGCGATCAGCGCGTTGACGCCGTCGGTGACGGCACCATCCACGTCGCCGGCTTTGAGCTTGGGGGCGATGATGTTGCGCGCGATCTGCGAGGCGCGCGCGTCCGTCACCGTACCCTCGAGCCCGTAGCCCACCTCGATGCGGATCTTGTGGTCTTGCATGAACAGGAAGAGCGCGAGTCCGTCGTCGAGCCCTTTGCGCCCGACCTTCCATTTGGTGAAGGCTTGTATGGTCCAGTCCTCGAGCGGAGTGTCGCCGGTCGTCTGGCCGATCCACACGATGATCTGGTGGCCGGTCTTCTGATTGTAGTCGGCTAGCTGGGTGTTCAGCGAGCTTTGGGTGTCAGACGAGAGCACGCCGGCGGTGTCGGTGACGAACTGTGCCGGCATCGGCGGAATCGGCGCTTCCGCCGCGCGCGCGGGAACTATCGACGCGACGAAGAGCGCTGCGAGCAGCGCGCCGAGGAGAACTCGGCGCGCGAACGGCGTGCGCAACTAGAACTTGACCTGCGGCGCGGTCTCCGCACCCGGCTGCGCTTTGAAATACTCCTTGGGCTTGAACTGATCGCCGAAGATGCCCGCGATCATCACGGTCGGAAACGATTGGCGTGTGGTGTTGAACGTCTGCGCGACTTGATTGTAGCGCATTCGCTCCACGGCGATGCGGTTCTCGGTGCCTTCCAACTGCGACTGCAACTCAAGGAAGTTCTCGTTGGCCTTGAGCTGCGGATAATTCTCGACGACCGCGAGCAAGCGTGAAAGCGCTGACGACAAGCCGTCCTGGGCGGCTTGGAACTGCGCGAATGCGGCCGGATTGGTCGGCAGGCTCGACGCATTGACGTTGACCTGGCCGACCTTCGCGCGGGCGTCTGCCACGGCGATGTAGGTGCTCTTCTCGAAGTTTGCCACGCCCTTGACCGTCTCGACGAGATTCGGGATAAGGTCGGCGCGCCGTTGGTAGACGTTTTCCACTTGTGCCCACTGCGCATCGACCGCTTGGCTTTGCGAGACGAGCGTGTTGTACGTGCCCGCGATCCATGCGCCGATGATGATGACGACGACGACGATCGCGACGAGGCAGCCGATCAAGGCGCGACTCATACCTTTGCTCCTTTACTAGCGGTGGGAAGGTTCCGGTGACGGGCAAGGGTCCCTCCGACTGTCCCGTTGAAGCGACCCGCCTCTGGGGGTGCCTGCCATGATTCGACCGTCCGCGCCGCTCCTCGCAATCATCGCGCTCGTCGCGTTGATCGGGTGCACGAGCAACCCACCGCCGGCGGCGCCTTCGCCGTCGCCGTCTGCCGTACCAGCCCAATGGCCGATGTACAATGGCACGTATCAGGCCGATCGCTGGTCCGCGCTCGATTCCATCAATACCGGCAATGCGAAGTCGCTCAAAGTCGCGTGCCTGATCGCGCTCGGGGAGACTGGCGCGTTCCAAGCCGGCCCGCTGATCGCCAACGGCACGATCTATGTGACGTCCGCCCATAACACGTACGCGATCGACGACACGACCTGCAAGCTCAAGTGGAAGTCGGCGTACGTGCCCACCGGACCGGAGCCGTTCAACACCAATCGCGGCGTCGCGCTCGATAACGGCACGCTCTTCCGCGGCACCCAAGACGATCATCTGCTCGCGATCGATGCGGCGACCGGCGCGGTGAAATGGAACGTCAAGATCGCCGATTCGAACGCGAGCATGTTCTTGAGCGCGTCGCCGATCGTCTGGAACGGCAAGATCTATCTGGGCCTGGCGGGCGCGGACTGGGGCATCCGCGGTCGTATGATGGCCTTCGATGAGACCGATGGGCACCAGGTGTGGAGTTTCGATCTCATACCTGAGGGCAAAGAGGCGGGTTCGCAGACGTGGGGCAAAGCGTCGAGCGCGGCGACCGGCGGCGGCTCGACGTGGACGTCATATACATTGGATCCGGCGACCGGCGAACTGTTCGTGCCGGTCGGCAATCCTGCGCCCGACTTCTCCGGCGATTATCGCCCGGGTGCGAACCTCTACACCGATTCGCTGGTCGTGCTCGACGCGAACACCGGCGCGTTGAAATGGTACTATCAGACCGTGCCGCACGACGTCCACGACTACGACGTCGGCGCGCCGCCCGCGCTGATCACGACCAAGGGCGGTCGCGACCTTGTCGTCTTCGGCGGTAAGAACGGCTATCTGTACGCGCTGGACCGTGCGACGCACGCGCTCGTCTACAAAGTGCCGGTCACGACGATCCGCAACGCTAATGCTGCACCGACTGTGGCTGGTGTGACGGTCTGCCCCGGTTGGGTCGGCGGCGTTGAGTGGAATGGACCTGCATACGACCGGGTTGATAACGAAGTCGTGGTTGGTGCGGTCGACTGGTGCAGCACCTATCAGCTCGCTGAAGCGAGATTCGTCGCCGGCAAGTTCTTCTTGGGCGGTGCGGCCATACCCGGACCGTGGCAAAGCGCGGCGGGTTGGGTCACCGCGGTCGATGCGGACACCGGCAAAGTCGATTGGAAATACAAGACGAAAGGGCCGGCGGTCGCCGCCGTCGCGCCGACGCAGGGCGGCGTGTCGTTCACGGGCGATCTGGGCGGCAATTTCTACGCGTTTGATTCCAAGACCGGCACGCCGCTGTACACGTACAACACCGGTGGCGGTATCGGGGGCGGCATTGTCGCGTACCAAGAGGGCGGTAAAGAGTACGTCGTCACGACGTCGGGCAACGTGTCGCGCTCGCTGTGGCCCGGCGTCGCCGCGAGCTCGATGAAGGTCTACATATTCTCGCTGTGAATCGCCTCGGCACCGTGCTGTGTGCGGTGCTCACATGGACGTTGGTCGCCGCCCCCGCGCTCGCTTTCTCGCCCGTTCTGACGCCGGCGGAGACGCAGGCGGCGATCGAGCAAGGCCGCGGTGCGGCGGCGGCACATCTCGGCTACGATGCCGCCGGTTATCTTTTGTACTCGGTGCCCAACACGTTGCTGCTCGCGCCCGGCCAGGGCTCCGTCGATGCGGTCATCGTAGGCACACCGTTCGAGCGCGTGACCTACGCGAGTTATCTAGCCGCGTTTCAGGATTCGACGGCCTCTTCCGATGCTGTCGCCACCGCCGCGGCGCCGGACACAGTCGACTTCGTCGTCTTCGCGCACAGCGCAGATCCGAAAGATCAAGCGTTCTTGCGTCGTTTCCGATCGGCGAGCGTGACCGTCGCAGGCCACGTGCTGCCGTCGGCGAGCCAGACGGTATTCGGTCCCGCGGAAGATTTCTACACGACGTCGCAAGGCAAGCGCGTTCCGCGCTGGCTCGGATATGGATCATTTCGGTTCGATCTGCGCACCTTGGCGACAGCCGGTGTCGATATTTCGCGTCTCAAGGGGACGTTCGGTGTGATCGATCCCTATGGCCGGCACTATTCATTCGCATTCGATCTGAGCAAGTACCGCTAAGAGCGCGTTCAAAGAAGGGCTACTACGTCGTGAAGTCGAGCGTCTGCTCCGTGCTTTGACTGCCGTCGGTCACGATGACCTTGACGCGGTGCTTGTGCGCGGCGGGATCGATCTTGATGGTCGCGCTCGTCACCGGCTGCTCGAACACACGGGGATGATACGACACTCCGCCATCGTTTGAGTAGAGCACCGTGCTCCATTGCCGGCCGGTCGCCACGGTCGCGGTCCACGATAGCGCGATCGTCGCACCGCCTGCCTCTCGAGCCACTGCGCCGGGCGTTGCGATACGCAGCACCGGCGGCGCCGACGAAACGGCGCGGCGCAGCACAAAGCCGTTCGGGCCTTGCAGGTCGACGCTGGTGACGCCCGCCATGCGCGGCAATTGGAACGAGAACGGCACGATATCCGATTGCTTTCCATTCTCGTCGGCCCACTGCGGCTCGAAGGGGAACGTCGCGAGGGGCGCGCCGGATGCATCTTTATATACGATCGCCCACGTTTCGGTCGCTACGGCTGGGTGTGACTGCAGACCGATCTCACCGTCGATGTCGTAATACGGCCAGATCAACGCGCCGGGTTTGCCCCCTGCGCGCGACGCCAGACCGCGCACCAAGAGCACAGGCGGGTCGGGTTTCTTGCGCAACGCCCTGGCGAGATTCCAATACGTGCACTGCGCTATCCACGTGTATCTATCTTCATCGCCGCTCCCCATGAACGGCTCTTTGTACTCCTTCTTCTGGCGCGGACCGGGTGCGCCGGCCGTGTCGATGCGGAAGCCGTTGGCCCACAGGACCACTTTGTTGTGGTAGTTGCCGGGCTCCGTGCAATCGTGGTCCATCTGGAATTGGCTCCAGACATAAGGAAGCGTGTGCGCCAACTCGTGCATGACGACGAAGTAGGGCTGGCCTTCGCGCACTAAGAGCAACTTCTGCGTCATCGCCATGCCGAGCACACCAGGCCCCAAGATCGTCTCCATATCGCTCTTGGGCAGGACGACCACGTAGCGCTGATAACCGGCCAGCCGCGTCAACGCGTCGGCCTGCTTGCTCAGCTCTGCTTTCACCGCGAGCTCGCGCGTGATCTGGGCATGAAGGGCTATCGCCGCGGGTGTCGCGCCTGCGTAGTTCAACGCTTCGACCGGATCGGTCATGGCTTTGGACGTCGAAAGGTCGATGGGATCGAGCGCCCACGCTTCGATGCTGTGCGGCTGCATCGGGTAGTAGTCCGGGATGTATCGGCCCGACATGATGCCGAGCTGCTCCGATGCGTCGTCCACCGCTTTGGCCGCGGCAGCATCGGCCGGCGTGAGCGTCACCGCGAGGAACGCCATCTTCACCGAGGACGTGCCGTGCACGTTGCCGCCGACGGTCACCGCAAGGCCGGTACCGCCGCTCGCCGTGACGAGTTCGTCTTTGATGAGATACTCGCCGAACGCCGCGATCCGGAAGGGCGGGATCGGCGGCGGCGGGATGCCGTTATCCGCGTCCAAGAAGATGTCGAACGTCCGGGGCGCCACATGGTGGCCCGTGAGCGGGATCTTCGCCAGCGGGGGACTTTGGTAGATGAGCTTGCCGGGCGTCGCCGTGCCGCGCTCGAGGGTGAAGCGCATCGAGACGTCCACGGGCGGATCGCTGCAGTCGCTGACGACCGTCATGTGGATGATGTCGTGGCCCCAGTCTCGCACCGGCGAGCCATCCTTGAGACGGTAGCGCTGGACGCCGAAGAGCAGCGTGTCGCGATACGAGATCATGTCGAGCTCGGCGATGTAGTTCGGCACGTCGAGCACGGGCCGCGTGATCTGCTTGGTCGGATGATCGTCGAACTTGGGATCGTCTTGCCACACGCCCTGAACCGGTTCGAACGACCCGTCGGCGAGCGGCTGGCATGGTGGCGGCCGGTAGCCGGGGCCGTAGGGCTTTTCGATCGTCGTCGCGGGCGGGGTGCTCGTCGCGTGCGGCGGCGCGCGCGTCGGCGGGGGCTCGGTCGGTATCGGAGTCGGCGTATCGGTCGGCGCTGGGATCACGGGCGTGCCCGGGGTGGGGGCCGGGGACTCCGGCTGCTCGAGCAGGCTTGGCGGGATCTCGACCATCAGCACGGTGCCGATGACGAGGTTGCCGGGCTGGGTGGCGCGGATCTGGATCTTGGCAATCGCCCTTGGCGTCGACCGGCATGACGGTGGTGGTGCTGCCGTCGGCGAGCGAGGCCGATCCTTCGACCGTGAATCTCACGCTCGCACGATCTTTGCCCAAGCCGTCGAAGTGGACGTGCACGGGCACGACTTGGCCGGTCTTGAGCGGCGGGAGCGGCGCGATCTGCTGGGTGACGACGTCGGCTTGCTGATCGTTGAGGCGCTGACTGCCGTTTTGCACGCCGACGGTGTGGCGTCCGAGCGGCGTGTCGTCGTGCAGTTTGCCGACGATGCTCATGTCGGATGTGCCGTACGTGTCGAGCTGTTTGTCCGAGCCGTCGAGCAGCAGTTTGGAATGCGACGGGTCGGTGCCGCGCGTCTGCATCTGCACGAGGCCCCGGTTGTAACCGCCGCGCTCGTAGGCGGTGTTGGCTTCGGTGATAGCGGGGCCGCTTGCCGGCACGTTTTGCGCGGCTTCAGTGCCCTCCAGGTGCGTCGGCTTGTCGGTGATCAGGCAGGTCGCGCCTTTGTCCGGCTTGCCCTGCTTGTCGAATTCCGTGAACGCGAGGATCGTCGCGAGGCCGACGATCGCTGGAATGCGCAAGTGGAAATGTCCCTTGTCGTCCGTCTTGCTTTGGTAAACCTGCCGATCGCCGTTGCTGGTGACCGTCGCGACGTAGAATGCTGTCGGACCAGCTTGGTCGCTTTGCACGGTGCCGGTCAGTTCGCCCTGATGTGCGATGGGAGCGATGAAGACGCCTTGGTCGGTGCCACTGCCACTGCCGGCCGATCGGCTTCACGTGTGCGAAGCGCGGATCGCTGGTGAGCATTGCGTCGCTTGTAGGCGGCGACGCCATGGAGATCTCTTCCCATTTCCCGTTCTGGGTGAGGCGCTCTTTCTTCTCCGATTTCTCGCCGGGCGCCCGATGGGTGGTCGTCCGTTCGCCGGTCATCGTGCCGTCCGCGGCGTGATCGAACTTCGTGACCGTCTCGTCGACGGTGTTGTGCTCGCTGTCGACCGTCGTGCTGGTGAGGGTCGTCGTAGAGGAGCCGTCGAGGTTGTAGGTGTCGACGTTCGTGTCGTCGGTGACCTTGAGCTGCTTGCCGCCCTTGGTCTTATACTTGACGTCGTGCGACTTGGAAGACTTCTTGATGACGTTGCCGGCCGGATTCTTGACCACGACCTTCGTGACCGTGCTCTCGGTGTAGGTGCCGTCCGGGTTCGTGGTCGCCGTGGTCGTCGTCGTGGTCGTGATCTCGTTGCCGGAGGGATCGTGAGTGACGACGGGCGTCGCGTCGGCGAGCAGCGCGAGCGGCAATATGAGCATCAGCAACAGCGGGAGCAAGCGGTGCAACGGTTGCTTCAGCATGCTGCTACTGGGTGGAGAATTTGACCACTTGCGAGGAGCTGCGCGTGCCATCGGTCACGACGATCTTGACCTGGTGCTTGTGCACGTGCGGTTCCAGCAGGACGTCGAACGACGTGATCTTGTCCTCGAAGTCGCGGTCGATCCACGTCTTGCCGCCGTCGGACGAGTAGAGGACCGAAGATAAGATGTTGGTGGACGGCGTGACGGTCCATGCGACGTGGACGGTGCCGGCAGGCGACGGTCGAATAAATTCGACCGCTCCATGGCTTGCGGCGACCGCTCCATGGCTTGTGGTCGGGGTCGGGGGTTTGGGTTGCGTGATGCGCACGGTCGGGGTTTGCGCGCTGAGCTGCTTGCTCGCGAGCACGCCGCCTGGACCGACGACGTCGACGCGTGCAAGATCGGGCGTCATCGGGATGCGATAGCCGAATGCGATCAGACTGCGGTCTTCCTTTGTATCCGGCAAGCGCCACTGCGGCACGAATGGGTACGTCGCAAGCGTCTTGCCGTTGGCGTCGTACGCGACGATCGCATAGGTGGCGGGTGAGCCCGCGGCGAGGTCGGCGCTGCCATCAAGGGTGTAGAACGCGCCAAACGCCGCCGTGTTCAGGTCGGCGTGGTGGAACAGGATGCCGCGCACGAGCAGCATCGGCGGATCGTAGACCGTCGTCAAGTCCTTGAGCAGATGCCAGTACGTGCATTCCGTGATCCATTTCTCCGGGTCCGGTTTGCCTTGTTGACTGGCGACCGCGATCGGCCAGTTGGCGGGGATCAAGGTATTGGGCGATGGCCCCCAGCCGGATGCGCCCATCAGCGGGAATGTCTTGTCTCTCCGCACGCGCGCGGCGAGCACGCTTGCCGTGGTGATGCGCTCGCCGTTGGCGATCAGGTTTTGCGTGTTGTGATAGTCGAGATCGCACTCCGCGAGCATCTGCGCCGAGCTCCAGCTCGCCACCGGAATGCTGTGCGTCAGCTCGTGGCCGACGGTCTGGAAGTTCATGAACTCCGGGATGAGGATGAGCTTGGTCGAGACGGTGATGCCGAGCGAACCGGGCGGTGCGATCGAGAAATAGTCGTGATCGCTGAGCACCGCCACCGTCCGCCCCGCACCGTCGATGATGCCGCTGGTCGACAGCTGGTCGGTGATGGCGGCGTCGAGCTTCTCGCGCTCATGGATGAGCCGGTTGGCCGTCACGCTCGCATCGCTCACGTTGGCGAGGTGTTTGGCGAAGAAGCCTTGGATCGCGTCGGAATAGTCCTGCGACAGATCCTTGCCCGTGAAATTGAAGAGCTCGCGCACGACCGTCGGCAAGTCCCACGGCTTGACGGGATAGAAGTCGGGAATGTACTTGTGCGAGTCTTGCGCGATGGCGATCGTGCGCAGCGTGAGGTCGCGTTTGGTCGTCGACGTGTAGAACGACGCGTCGTACGAGAGCAGCAGCGGGATGTAGCGCACGACCGGCCCGTGCGTGACCTCGGCATGCCCGTCGACGATCACTTCGGCGCCCGCGATGGGCGCGCCGGTGTCGTCGATGAGCTGGTCGATGATGCGGTAATCCGTGTCCGGTAGAAACGTGAAGGTCGACGGATTGGGGACCCCGACCGGCACGGGGAGATTGACCGTAATGTGCTGCCAGGCGCCGGCCTTGCCGCGGATCGGGACCTGCGCGAGCACGGGGCTTGTGTAGATCGGCTCCGGACCGGCCACGCCTGCCACGCCGGTGAAGCGCATCCTGACCGGCACTCGTTCCGTGCAGTCCGTGTAGATCTCGATGCTGATGACGTCGCGGCTGTTGATCTGACGGATGTCCCCGCGCTCGTCGACATACCAATTCACGCCGAAGAGCACGGATGGTTTGTCGGTGACCATGTTCAGGTGAGCGATGTAGTGCGGCACGTCGTCGCGCACGCGCTCTAAATGAGGCACGGGTTTGTTCTTCCACGTGTCGTCGTCTTGCCAATCCGCTTGCTCGGGTTCGAACGCGCCATCCCATGGCCGCAGCTCGCACGGCGTCGGCGTGGCCGACGGTGACGGATACGGCGTGGGCGTCGGGACCTCGGTCGGCGGTGGAGTGGGCGTGGGCTTCGTCGTCGTGCTCGGGCCCGGCCCCGGCGTGTTGCGGCCTTGCGTGCCGGGCGGCGGCGTCAGGTCTCTGGCTGTCGTCACACCGCCGTTTCCGCCGGGTTTGGGCGTATCGGTCTGCAGCGGTCTGGGCGTCGGCGTCGGGCGGCTGGTGGTGTAGTATGGATACTTGGTGGGCGTCGTCTCGCTCTGCGGCGGTGGAGGCGTGAGCTCGCTGACCTGGCTGGCTTCGGGCTGGTGGACATCGAGATCGGTGCTGATGTTGAGCTCGCCCGGCGTGACGCCGCGGATGAGCACTTGCGCGAGGCCATCTTTGACGGGCACGTTTGCGGTCGAACCGCCATCCGCCAGTTTGGCCGCACCGCTGACCGTGAACGTGACGGTCGCCGCGTCTTGCGGGCGCAGTCCCTGGATATGCATGCGCACCATCGTGGTGCTGCCGGGCTTGAGCACCGGTATCGGATCGTAGGTCACGCTCACGACGCTGGTGGGCAGCTCGTTGCTGTGCTGGCTGCCCGAAGTGAAGCTCGCTCTGTAAAAGCCGGGTCGCGTGCCGTCTTGGATCTTGCCGACGAGCGCGCGGTCGGACGATGCGAGCGTGTCGACGTTGCGGTCCGAACCGTCGAGCAGCAGCTTCTCCTGGCGCGGATCGCCGTTGCGCGTGAGCACGTTCATGAGACCTTGGCCGTGACCGCCTTCTTCATAGACCGGATAGCCTTCGGTGATGGCGGGGCCGGCAGGCGGCACGTTGGCGAGCTGGGTCGCGCCGGGCAGATGCGCGGGGCCGTCGGTGATCTGGCAATCCGAACCCGCATCGGGCTGGCCGTCTTTATTGAAGCGCCGGAACACGATTAGCGCCGCAAGACCTGTGATGGCTGCGGGCACTTCGAAGTGGAAATGTCCGTTGGCGTCGGTGAGGCCGTGCCAGTACTTCTTGTGGCCTTGCGCGTCGACGCTGCCGACGATGAAATCTTTAGGGCCGGCGGGCTCGTCTTGTTGCGCCTGGACGGTGCCTGTGATCTCTGAATGCGATCCTGCGACCGGCGGCAAGTAGACGCCGTTGTCCGTGCCGCCGCCGCTGCCGGGCGCTGGTTTGACCTGCGTGAATTGCGCGTTGCTGTCCAGCGGCGCGTCGTTGGATTCGGCGGCGGTGGCGGGCGCATCATAACGGTAACTCGCCAGTGCGACAAACGCGCTGGCAAATGCGAGTAGGAACACCGCTATGACAAACTGCCGCATCGTGCTGCTCCGGCGTTGACTACGGGGCGGAGGGTTCCCTCTCCGGTCCGCGTTGTGTGACGGTTAAGGTCGTACGGCGCTGTCGATCATGAGGTGCTGAAGAAAATGGGCCGAGTGTCAGCATGAATATGCGTGCGCCCGAAGAAACGGGACAAGTGTGAAGCTGGCATTGAGCTCGGTTCTCGCACTTTGCATTCTCGCGTCAGCGCTGCCGACTGAGTGCGCGGCAGATCAGGCGGGCGGGTCTACGCAAACGACGCACACGGTTCACACGCCGCGTCCGACTCCACGCGCGACTCCCAACCCTGAGTTGCCAGCACCCTTTGCGCCGCACTATACGACGAATCCGGACGACTGCGTCCGTCATGGCGACGGTCGAAGCCAGTGCTCGGGGTTGACGGTTGGCAAGGCGATCGACGTATACTGGTCGTGGAAATGCAGTGGTAAGAATTGTGCCGCCATCGGCGGCTACTACCTGAGGCACGCTGGCAGTGGTGGCGCCGGTAAGCCGGGGGAAATCGCCGGAGAATCCGCCGCGCGCTTCATCCTCCAGCCCGAACCCAATGGCGGCTGGCGCGGGGCGTGTTACGTCATCACCGCATATCCGTTGCGCTCCGGCGGCGTCGGCGAATCCAAGCCGAGCCCGAAGATCTGCGTCCACGAGACGTCCAAAGTCGTGATCATCAAGGCGGATAAGTGGCGCGGTTACACGCGCCAATACTGGGTCTTGTACAGCGACAACAATCCTCAGATCAAGAATTACCCCGCCACGACGAATGCACCGTTGCTCGTCGGCGGCACGTTCGATTCCACGAACCAAAGCCAGGTCAACACGTTTTCGCGTGCCGCGTACGCGTTTAGTCTCTCATCCCTCGGCGGCAACGCCGTCTTCAGTGGAAGCTTCGCCTACGACCGGGGGAAATACGATCCCGCCAACAGTTGTGCGGAGGTCCATCGGGCTCCGAGCGGCTGGGCGAGCGCCTCGTGGATCGCTCCGACCGATGCCCCGCTGTCCGGCAAGTACAAGTTCGCGAGGAGCGGATCGACCATGTCGTGGCCGATCGATAAGCTCGTGGAGGGCTGGAACCGGTGGACGCCATTCCCGCTCTTCCTGCAAGAGATCTATGGAATCGGTCCCGCCGAGCAAATCAAGAGCAGCGTCGTGCCGTACTCCTTCTCGTGCCAATCCTACATCAACAACCCGCGGCTGATCCTGAAGGTCGGCATCACGGTTTAGGTTTGGTGCGTCTGCGCCGCGGGCGCAGGCCGTCGTCGGTCAGATCGACGGTGTTGCGCAGCTCGTGCAGCTGCGCGGGCCGGAGGCGGATCTCGAGATATGTGTCGTTGGATTCGAGCAGGAGGCGGGCGAGGCGCCGGTTCGCAATCGCCGCCGCATGAAATGAGCCGCGTCGGAACGCAGCCACCAGTCTTTTCATCATCGCTCCTTGTGCAGGCCAAGCTCGGCCACCAGCCGAGCTACCTTGCTCAGGTGCAATGGGTTTGGCGTATCGCGCGCACTTCTACTCTGATTACAGAGCCTGTGGGCCAGCCGTAAGCTCCTGGGTTCTCCCCTTCTACTTAGGCTGAGCGCGGAACCCTGAACCTTCCCTGATCGAGGCCGTCGCGGATGCGGCGCGCTATTGAGCGTGCATCGGCTTCGTCGTCGCAGATCTCATGTTGAGGAGATCCTTCGAACATGCTGTAGAAATCTCGGTAGGCACGATAGTCGGAGATTTTGCCCTCAGCCCGGGCGGCGGCTCGCTTCTCGCACACCTCAAGGCTCGGTCTTACGATCACAAAGTCCAAGGGAATTTCTTTCAAGATTTTGCGGGCCGTGCTTAAGAATTCCGGCGGAAACGAGAAGTCTAGGAGCACTTCGTAGCCACCCCGAGCAAGAGGCACCGCGGCAGCTGTGATGGAGCGCATGAGCAGTGGGAACCGCTCTCTTCTAGTGCCCGCACCCGGCTTTGTGAAGAGCGACCAAAACGAATCGCCCTCCAGATAGCAGAGCGGCGCAGGCGTTATCTCGATCAACTCCCGCGCGATGGTGGTCTTCCCTGCAGCAACCGGTCCGGAAAGCATCACGACGGCCATGATGGTTACTTAGGACGTTTACGTCGCGTTCCCGCGCCATCGACGGCTCGCGCTACGGTCTGAGGCGCGAACTCTATAACGCGCAAGAGGTTGCGCGCAGGCTGATCCGGCTTGGACCGACCCTGTTCCCACTGTTGCACTGTTCGTTGACTAAGGCAGAAGCGTTTGGCAAATGCGCTTTGAGACAAGCCCAATCTGCGGCGAATCGACTTCACGTTTGGCGCGCGGGGGTTAAGTACTCTGCGCCACTTCGCGCCTCCCAGTTTTATGCCGAATGCACGACGCTCTTCGTCCGCGAGCCGCTCGATCGTGGCTTGATCCTGGGACTTGATCAGCGCCCAATTAATTCTTCCCTTCATCTCGATACCCCATACGTCGGGCGTAGTCGTCGATCTCAGCTCGGTCCGATCGCCACGCCGTTATGATGCGCTTGCGGCTTCCTCGTGTCGTATAGACCGCCGTGATGAACAAGCCGTGGATTCTCCCGATTGCGACCAGTCGCTCCTCAGTGTACTCACGATCGTCCAGACGGACGAGGATATGAGATTCTGTCGTGAGCATCTCCGCGACGAGCCTAAAATCGAACCCATGCCGCGCACGGACTTCCTCGCTCTTGGTTAGGTCCCATTCAAAATTTTCGTCGACGTAGTCTGTCATGACGACCCGCTCGGCTGAACTATACGTTATTAACGTACTACGTTGAAAGCGTATACCGCGATAGGCGGTGCGTGGTCGAATAAATTCGACCGCTCCATCAACTTCCGAACGCATGTTTGGTCTCACGCAAAAGAGGCCGCGTGTCAAGACCTCAGAGAAGCCGCTGCGCGTGGGCGTATCTGACCAAGCAACGTCCCCGATGGAGGGCGTTTCGAACGTCGAAGAGCCGGCGTTTCAACCGGGGACGTGGCGCCTTTGGGGGTTAGCGGTTGTCTTCGTCGCCGCCCTCGTCGCCTTTTTCTTGGCGGACATACTAGCCGTTTGGGCAGCCGTCGTTTGGAAGTTCCCAGATGCGAGAAGCCTGCCGGGTTTCATTGCGCTCCTGCACGATCATGCAGACAGGCACGCTCTGTGGGTGTTCCTCGAAAGTCCGGCCCGGCTGCTGGTGGGCGTGACTGCTCGCTCCGCAGCGGCGATCGGCACGATCTATTGCTTGCGGGGGCTATTGCCCGCGCGTTCAATGCGCGCGTTTGGGTTCATAAAGCCCAAGGCGGAGCAGCTCGGCTTCGGTCTGGTCGGTGCGGTCCTCGTGGTATTCGGGGGCATCGCCGCGCAGGTCGCGTTGAGGCTTATCGTCGGCCATCGTTTACCGGGTCTGTCGACTCCCATCACCGCCACCCACCACGGCGTGCTCGCATACGTGATCGACATTCTACAAGGGTCCGTGGTGACGCCGATCGCAGAGGAGACTCTTTTTCGCGGATTGCTGTTCGCGGGACTCGTGCAAAGGATGGGACCGGTTCCGGCGGCGCTCGTCAGCGCAACCCTTTTCGGGTTGTGGCACTTCGAGCCGTACGCGCTGCCACACCTGATCATCGCAGGGTTGGTCCAGGCGTATGTATTCTACCGGACGCGAAACCTCTGGGCGGCGATCTTGACGCACGGCATCGTGAACTGGGTCGCGTTTACGTCTGCGTATCTTTTTCCGATTATCCGATCCGGTCACCCGAGCTAGAGCCTTTGGTCGGTCGAATGAATTCGACCGCTCCATCTATCCTTGGCAATCGAGCATGGCGATGATTTCGGCGGTCGTCGCGGTTTCGCCGAGGCGCGGGAAGATGCGTTCGATGCTGTTCTCGTGAGCCGCGGCAACCATGTCGGTCATCGCATCGGTCGCTAAGGCTATGTTGTAGCCGAGTTCGTAGGCCGAGCGCGCGGTGGATTCGACGCCGATGCTCGTCGAAACGCCCGCGAGCACGATCTGCGTGACGCCCTGGCTCTTGAGATACTCGTCGAGCGTAGTTCCGGTGAACGCGCCCCAGCGCTGCTTGGTGACGCGATAATCACTTGGCTGCGCGTTCAATTCTGGTGCGAGTTCGGTCCAGTCCGGCGGCGGCGCGACGTTGGGCGGCGGGGCTTGCGTGCGCCCGGGCGCGCGCCCGTCGACGTTGACCAGCACGACAGGAAGTTTGTGCTTGCGAAATGCCGCCGCCAAGCTCGCGGCCTGCTTCACGACCTCAGCGGTCGGATGCACCGTAGGCCGGGCGACTATCCCTTTCTGCAGATCGATCACGACCAGTGCGGTCTTCGGGTCCAACGTCGTCAGTGGCATCGTGTTCCTCTTTCATCGGTGATTCGTCTGAGGCGGTATGGAAATAGCGGTCTCCGCGCGAGAGCGATGCGAGCGCGGCGAGCAGCGACAGCAGCGCGGCGACGCAAAAGACCACGATCAGGCCGTGATGGAACGGGCCGGAGATGAGATCCGGAAAGAACTGGCGGCCCGGTGAGGACCTGTTGATTGGCGGCCGGCAAGGTCGAGAGCACGCCGCTCGGCTCGAGCAATTGTTGGATCGGGTTCAAACCTAGCAACGCGGCGAAGAGCGTCGACTCCGGCGGCAGCGTGGCGGCTTGCTGGGCGACCGCGGCGGGCACGCCTTGTTGTTCCAATCCTTGCGTCAGCGTGCTCGAAAGGCTGGTCGCAAGTCCGGCGATCATCAGCGAGAAAAAAATCCCGATCGACATCACTTGGCCGGAGTTCTGGATGGTGGCGCGCATGCCCGACGCGACGCCGCGCTGCTGCGGCGGCACGCTGCTCATGATCGCCGAGGTGTTGGGCGCGCTGAACATGCCGATGCCGATGCCGTTGGCGGCGATGAGCAGCGCGAAGGCCCAATACGGGAAGTCGACGGGCAGCAGCATCAGACCGATGATGCTGGCGCAGAACACGAGCATGCCGATGCTCGCGAACGCACGCGCTCCGAAACGGTCCGAGTAATAGCCCGAGGTGGGGCCTGATATAAGGAAGCCCGCGCTCCAGGGCAATAAGAAGATGCCTGCCCACAGCGGCGTGTTGGCGAAGTCGTAGCCGTGCAGCGGCAGCCAGATGCCCTGCAGCCAGATGATGAGCACGAACTGCAATCCGCCGCGGGCGACCGATGCGGCGAAACTCGCCGCGTTGCCGGCGGCGAACGCGCGGATGCGGAAGAGCGCGAGGTTGAACATCGGCTCGGCGACGCGCGACTCGATGATCGCGAATGCCACGAGCAGCAGGACGCCGCCGGCGAGCCCGCCGATGATGGCGGGATTGGTCCAGCCCATGTTGTGGTTTTTATATGGATGAATGCCGGCGGTGATGGAGATCAGAATGGCGCCCAGGCCGAGCGCGAACGTGACGTTGCCCCACCAATCGATGGGAACTCGTTGCTCGTGAGCGGTGTCGCGCAGTTTGCGATACGCCCAGATCGCGCCGAAGACGCCGACCGGCACGTTGAACCAGAACACCGCGCGCCAGTCGATGGCCGCGAGCAGGCCGCCCGCCACCAAGCCGATGAATTGGCCGGCCAGGGCTGCGACCTGATTGAGGCCGAGCGCCAGACCGCGCTCGTAGTTCGGAAACGCGTCGGTGAGGATCGCGACCGATTGCGCGGTGAGCATCGAGCCGCCCAGCGCCTGAAGCAAACGCCAGCCGATCAGCCAGAGCGCACCGCCTTCGCCATTGAACGGATCGAGCGACAGCAGCACCGACGCGATCGCGAAGACCGCGAAGCCCGCGTTGTAGATCCTGACGCGGCCGAACATGTCGCCCATGCGGCCCAGCGTCACGACGAATATCGCCTGCACGAGCAGATAGCCCATGATCATCCACAGCAGGTAGCTGACGTTGCCGGGCGCGAGCGGATCGAGATGGATGCCGCGGAAGATGGCGGGCAGCGAGATGATGACGATCGAGCCGTTGAGCGTGGACATGAACACGGCGAGCGTCGTGTTCGACAGGGCCACCCACTTATAACGGTCGTCGGCCATCAGCAGTTAAGTTTACCGTGTTACGACGAGACTTATCAAGTGGCCGCAAAATGGGGGATTAACAGCGGTTTGATCTGGGTACAAGTATGATGTCAATGAATAACTTCATTGGAGGAGGCTGAGAACAGTGCTAACCGCGATCCTCGTGATAGTCGCCCTCGTACTGCTCGTCGTCACCGGACACTTGAAGTTATAGAGCTGTCCGGGCCTCGAGCCCAGGCGACCCACTGAAGTGGGCGGCGGTGAAAACCGCCGCCCATTTCTTTGTTGGGATCATCACAAGAGCAAGGTGAAGTGCACCCCCGCGATTGAGTCCAGGTGGTCGGAGGGTTTAAATCATGACGGATAGTGAAAAGTCGGCGCCGGTCGCGCTGGTCTCCGGTGCGGCAGGCGGCATCGGCGCAGCGATCGCGACCGCTCTGGCCGAGAACGGCTACCGCGTCTTCGGCACCGCGCGTAATCCCGACAAAGCACTGAAGGTGCCAGGCGTTGAGATGCTGACACTCGACGTCCGTAGCCAAGCGTCGGTTGAACAATGCGTGCGGACGGTGCTCGAGCGCGCCGGCCAAATCGACGTGCTCGTCAACAACGCGGGCGTCGCCTTCGTGGGCGCGACGGAGGAATGCAGCGACGAGGAGATCGCCGCCCAGTTCGACGTCAATGTCTTCGGTGTCATGCGCCTGACACGGGCTGTGCTTCCGAGCATGCGCGAGCGCCGGCGCGGCCGTATCATCAACATCGGTTCACTGTCGGCCAGGGTTGCGGTGCCGTTCCAGGGCGCGTATTCGGCCACCAAGGCCGCGATCGAAGGCTACTCGGAGGCGCTGCTCCACGAAGTGTCGCCGTTCGGCATTCACGTCTCGGTCATCGAGCCCGGCTTCATCCGCACCGGCCTGGCCGACCACAGCGAGCGCGCGACCGCTCCTATCGCGGCATACGATCGCTGGCGCAACGCGGCGGCTGAATCGGTCCGGCGGCAGATCGACGCGTCTCCTGGGCCATCAGTCGTGGCGTCGTCGGTCCTTGCGGCGCTGCGGGCGGAACACCCGCGCTTTCGATATCCGTGCGGGGACGCGGGCCGGGTGCTGTTGGCACGTACTCTGACACCCGAGCCGCTCTTCTATCGAATTCTGCGGCGCCGGTTCAATATTGCCCCATGAGGTCATTGGGAAACGCCGCGTATTTTCCGCCCCCATGCAGGCCTCAGACTAGCCCTGCCGCCGGGCAACGCCCCAACCGGGTTTACCAGCACGCGGAAGACCGCGCCCGTCAACCTTCGCGTCGATCAGTCGAATAAATTCGACCGCTACAGACGGTCAGCTTCATCGCGGACCAGCCGACCACGGTCGACAAGCGGCTCTTCGATTTCACGACCAATCTTGCGCTGGGCATCGTGTTCGCGACCGTGCTGGTGGCGCTGTTCATGGGCGTGCGCAACGGCCTGTTGGTGGCGACGACGATCGTGCTGTCCATCATCTTGACGCTGGGCGTCATGCCGCTGCTGTCCATCGACCTGCAGCAGATCAGCATCATCTCGTTGATCATCGCGATCGGCATGGTGGTGGACGCGGGCATCGTGGCGGTGGACAACATCGAGCGGCTCTTGGCCGAGGGCGTCGACCGCGCGACCGCCGCGTGGCAGGGCGTCTCGCAGCTGTGGTTTCCGCTGCTGACCTCGACGCTGGTGGGCATGTCGTCGTTCGTGCCGTTCCTACTGTTGGGCGGCGGCGTCGGCAACTTCGTGCACGACCTGGGCGTGGTGGTGGCGATCGCGCTGTCGATGTCGCTGCTGGTGGCGTATTTCGTCACGCCGATCATCGGCGAGTGGTTCGCGGTGCCGGCCAATGCGGGGACGGGCAACCGGTTCGCGCGCTGGATGGAGACGTCGTTCGAGCGCGTGTTGGAGTTCTTGCGGCGCGTGTACGAGCCGGTGGCGCACTTCGCGTTGCGGCATGCGTGGCAGACCGCGGCCGGCGCGTTCTTGCTGGTGGTGTTGGGGGCTGCGTATATCCCGCACTTGGGCCAGCAGTTCTTCCCGCCGGCGGATCGCAATCAGTTCATCATCAACGTGACGGCGCCCGACGGCACGGATCTCTACACGACCCAGCGCTACGTGGAGCAGGTCGAGGGCATTTTGGACCGGCATGCGGGCATCACCGGGTTTGCGGCCTTCATCGGCCACGGCGCGCCGAAGATCTATTACAACGTGCTCCCCGAGCCGTCGTCGACGAACTACGCGCAGTTCGTGGTCAACACGACCGATGTGGCGACGGCGAACCGGTTGATCGATGAGCTGCGCAATTTTTTTTTTTTTTTTTTTTTTTTTTTTTTTTTTTTTTTTTTTTTTTAACGGCGAACCGTTTGATCGATGAGCTGCGCGCGGAGACGACCGCTTCGGTGGCCGGCGCGCGCGTGGACGTCAAGAAGCTCGAGCAAGGGCCGCCGCTGGGCGCGCCGATCCAGATCCGGCTGAGCGGCGAGGACGCGCATGCGTTGGCGCTGGCTTCGCAACAGGTGCAGACGATGCTGCGCCGCGTGCCGGGGACGTTCGCGGTGCGCGATTCGCAGGGGACTTCTTCTACCAAGCTGGCCGTGAACGTGGACAACACGCGAGCGAGTCTGGCCGGCGTGGACGAGCAGCAGGTGCGCGCGTTGCTGGCGCTTGCGTATACCGGCGCGACGCCGGCCTCGATCCGCGAAGAGGATCGCGAGACGCCGGTGGTGGTGCGTCTGCCTGGAGACTTGCGCCACGATCCGTCGGCGATTGGGGCGATTCCGGTGCGCAATGCGGCCGGCTCGGCCGTGCCGCTTTCGGAAGTGGCGAGCGTTGCGCTCGACACCGACACCGGTCTTGCGACGGTTCGCGATGGTCAGAAGATCGTGACGGTCAGCGCCGACGTCGCCGGCCGCTTGCCGAGCGCGGCGCTGGACGATTTCCGCAAGGCTGCGAAGTCGCTGCAGTCTGCCGGCCGGCGTGAGTCTGAGCTATGCGGGCGAGGACGAGCAGTCGTCGAAATCGCTGCGCCAGCTGCTGGTGGCGCTGCTCGTCGGACTGCTGCTCAACCAGTTGATCTTGATCGTCGAGTTCCGCGTGCTGCGGCTTTCGATGGTGATCTTGAGCGCGGTGCCGCTCGGCCTGTTCGGCGCGGTCGTGGGTCTTGGTCTGACGCACAGCCCGTTCGGCTTCACGGCGGCGCTCGGCATCGCCGGCTTGGGCGGCGTGGTCACCAATCACACGATCGTGCTGTTCGAATATGCGCGCCGCGAGCTAGAGCACGGCTTGCCGCTTGAGGAAGCGCTCATCGTCGCCGGCAAGAAGCGCATCCGCCCGATTCTGCTGACGGTGGTCACGTCAATCGTCGCGCTGCTGCCGCTCGCGCTCTCAGGCGGCGGATTGTGGCCGCCATTCTGCTGGGCGATCATCTTCGGCCTCGCTGGCTCGATGGTGATGACGCTGGTGGCGATTCCAGCGATCTATCGCGTGGTTGGCAGCGGGAGGACGCTTCCGGCATCAGAAACCGAAGCTGGTGCCCGGCCCCAATATGTTGACGCGGCCTGACAATCTAAGCGACAAGCGAGTCTGCAGGAGCTTCCGTTTTGGTAAGGACTCACTCGCCATCAGCCGAGAAGCTAATTTCGGGTGGTACCTCTTGACGCTCTAGGAGGACCAGTAACGCAAACTTCTTGCCATCCTTTGACTCGACCTCGATTCTGAACGAAGCAGGTGCAGTTAGACCGACTAGCACCAATGGCGCCGTCAGGATGTTATCGAATGGTGTAAGATATCGCCCAAACTGCTCGAACGTGCCAACCGCGCTATCGAAGCCGCCCGCTTTCTTGAGCGCCTCAGTTGCCATGATAATCACACCTATATCGGTCTGAAACTCTTTCTCGACGTGGTTCAACTGGCTAGATAGGACCGGCTTGATGAGATTCCACGCGATGGCTTCAGCGTGGTTAAATGCTACCTCAACGGCGACTCCGCCGGTATGATCTCGTTTTGCGAAGTCAAGTCGCCAACGCTTCTGCTCCCGGTAGATTGCATCATTGAAGATCGCGGCTTCTGGAATCCAGCCTCGCTTTACCAGCTCCCTCTTGGCCAGAACGTTTATTGGTCCAGAGATGCTCTTAGGCGTCTTTCTCCCAGGAAACTCTCGTATGAGGTCCTCGTCGGTTATAGCCTCGAGAGCCTCTTGATTTCTCGCCACAACGAAGGATGAACATGTTCAATGAGCTCCAGACCGTAGTGGTGAGACTTAAATTCTAGTTTCAAAATGCTCCCCAGCGTCAATGAGCTCGTGTCAGACAAAATCAGCCGGTCTTATTCCGAATGCTACCTGTTACCAACCTCGCCCGGGACAGGCCGTTAGAGCGCGCCGGTCCTCGTGGCTGGGCGGATTCTGCTCCGCAGCGACCGGCTTGTGGCTTGAAACTAGATTGGGGTCCGGCCTAACCGACGATTTGCGCAAGGATCCAGGGTTTTTGACGGGAGGGTGATAAATAGTCAGTCCGAGATGGAAACAAATAGACAACCTGAGACCGCACCAGCGAGGCGAATTGACGTCGTCGAGCTTTCGCAGGCGTTGGAGGTTTTCGGGTAGGACTTGATAGAGCAAATAGACGGTTAATCAAGGCGTGTGGTCGCGCAGTGTTCAGGGTTGTCTGGAGCAACCAATGGGAACCCGGTGAACGAGGTCAGTATGCATCACAAGTTTACCGCCGTCATTGGAAAGATGGGACACACTCTAACGAAGACATCGCCACAGTACCCGCCGCGACTATTCCACATGCGGACCTGTTGGTTGGTGGCTTCCCCTGCCAGGACTATTCCGTGGCGAGGACGCTTAACCAGGCGACGGGCATCATCGGGAAAAAGGGTGTGCTCTGGTGGGAAATCTATAGAATCGTCAAAGAGAAGCGACCACCACTCCTGCTACTCGAGAATGTTGACCGGCTGCTTAACTCTCCGGCGCAGCAGCGTGGACGAGACTTTGCCATCACCCTTCCAGCTTGAACGAGCTTGGATACGCCGCTGAATGGAGAGTCATAAACGCGGCAGATCATGGCTTCCCCCAAAGACGGAGGCGCGTCTTCATCGTCGCGTATGGGCCGGGAACTCGAGGTCGGCAACTCATCGAGACGAATCCATGGTCCTGGATACAGGGGTGGTGTGCTCGCGAGGGCTTTCACGTGCGTCTGCGAGGAGGATCAGCTTCCATTAGCCTCGCTTTCCCTGCCCCTAGACCCCGTCACTGTTAGCGAGGTCTTCAATTCCAGCGGTGCGGCACGATCGCCGTTCAGGAACGGCGGCGTCGCAATCGGCGGTAGTGTTTACACTGCCAAGTTGCTTGCCCGGCACGCCGGCAGAAAGAAACTGCTCAGGCATGTATTGATTGAAGAATCGAAAGTTCCGCCCGAGTATCGCGTCGCCCGCGATGAAGAAATCGTGTGGGAGACGCTCGAAGGAGCGAAGAGCCTTCAACGGAAAAAGCGGAATGGTGTTGTTTACACATACGATGAAGGACCGATTCCTTTCCCCGATTCCATTGACAGGCCGGCCAGGACAATTGTGACCGGCGAAGGGGGCCGTTCACCGTCGCGGTTCAAACATGTCATCCGATTTGGGAAAAGCGGTTATCGGCGACTCACGCCAGTAGAACTAGAACGTCTCAACGGTTTCCGCTCTAACCACACTAGACTGCCGGGCCTCTCCGATTCTCGCCGCGCCTTTTTTATGGGCAATGCGCTCGTGACGGGGATTGTCACTAAGATAGCGACTCAGATCGCAGAGATGGATGTATTAGGAGACGCTGATGAACCGCTCGGAGATGATGTCAAGGATGCCGCGGTCGCTCAAATGCTCAACGGAACAACGAATCATGTCCATGTTCAGGGAAAATCACATCGTCGGCTGGCGTCGCCATAACCTGTTTTCAGTACCCTGGCGGCGGACTGCGCTATATTCGGCCCGACTTCACTTTCCCCAAGGCGCGCTTGATTGTGATGGTTGACGGCTGCTTTTGGCATGCATGTCCAGACTGCTTCCGGCGTCCAAAGACTAACAGAGCCTATTGGGGGCCGAAGCTGAAGGCTAACATTAAGCGCGATAAAGTCGCCACTGCCGTGCTCGAGCAAGCTGGCTGGAGAGTGCTTCGAATCTGGGAGCATCAGTTGAGCGAGCGAGATTCGGATTCACGCAGGCAATTGCGGGCTATTTTGTCGAAAATCGTGCGGGTAGTCGCTCACGCTCGCAGCTGAACTTTTTCCACCCTCAATTCGAATTTCGCAATAGCGGCGTCAAATCGACGGCGGCGCTTGGCATTTGTCCTTCGACGCCAAAACTGTTGGAGATCCGGGAGTAGAGCCGACCGCTTGAAAAAGGTCTGGCGATCACCGGATCCGCCTTCCTTCGCATAGAATTCGAGAACGCCATAAAAAGCCTGCGTTATTGCCGCGTGTAGCGGTGTCAACACGCTTTTCGTGCGCTTCTTGCACGCTTTTTCGAACCTGGAGGCACCCTCTCCACTCATGGTGCTGCGCAGCTCGTTCCAAACGAGCCTTAGGGTGTGCCACTTTGCGTAGGCCCGCCGCGGGTTCTTCTTGACCTTGGCCGCCGCCATCATCTGCTTCATAAGCCAATAGCGTGTCAAGTAGTATGAAGCGGTGTTCGCTTTGAATACATCTTCGTAGTAGTCCGCACCAAACAACGCCTGCGTA
Source organism: Vulcanimicrobiota bacterium (assembly GCA_963772515.1). Lineage (GTDB taxonomy): Bacteria > Vulcanimicrobiota > Vulcanimicrobiia > Eremiobacterales > Eremiobacteraceae > JAFAHD01. The sequence goes on along the minus strand of CAVYXC010000004.1, from coordinate 9,845 downwards.
CCGCCTGTAAGAATCAGGGAAGGATCCAGCTCGCAAGCTGCAACGGCTTTAGCGAATTCATCCTTCTTGATTTGAAAAGGCGTGAGTGGTGAATTTAGGTCTCGCGCTTCGCTCTTGGACATTCGCTTGCGGATATATTGATAGCCTCGCGGTCGAAGCGCGAATTCTAAGTGTACTTGCTTTTCATCATTTGATATCAAATCCGATTCGGTGATGGCCGTTTGCCGGTTTGTTGCTTGCACAATGGTTTCAACCAGATGCTCGAAAGTGGCGGCGCCATCGGCGCGAGCAATCTGGATAACTCTGACCAACACAGATGCTTTGTCTGTGTTCACTTCATCGAGGGCTCGCGTCGTCTGTTGACCATTTATGATCTGAGCGTGCTCGAGGACTAGCCCAGGTAACCTTTGCCTTCGCTCTTCAGTCACGGAGTCACAGACAAATGTAATTCCGTTGTTGAAATACCAGAAATTCTCGGGCTCATCGTCAAGCGTCGATGCGATATCAGCATTGACCCCTTTCGAGCCGAGGTACCCGCGTATGTTTCTTGCAAACAGCCGAACCCCCACCTGCCTGTATATCCTAGCGATATCGGATGTTTGAGCCGAGAAAACCCACGCTCTAGCCCCGTTTTCGGAATCAACCCTTGCGAGCACGGACTTACCGCCTGCACTATGCCGAGCGGCTATCGGGATAAAAATCTCCGGGACTGCTGGCGCGACGCCAGTGAGATAATCCTGGAATATGCGCGTTACGGCCGCTGAGCCGAAACATTGGATCGGTCCTTTCCGACCAGATCGAGCTCGGGCTTCCTTCTCAAGCTTAGCGCTTATACGACCCGTTGTGACGTAATACAGCCTCAGTGAATAGTTTTCGTTTCGTATGAGTCGGACGGCATCTTTGAGAGCCTTCTTTACACCTGGGTTCAAGTCGCTGTAAAAGCTCTCGCGATCTTTGTCGTTCCCAAAGACAATTCTTGCTAGATTCGCAAAGCTTATCACGTCATTATATTTTTCACGCACCTTCCGAGGGAGAGATGAAACTTACCCTGTATAATGCTTACTTGTTTTGCGCGACTGTCGATGAGAATGGCATCGCAGTTTTTGTCGCCACTTGTGCCTCGGACTGCGGCGGCGGCAAGCTCATCCGATTCCGTCAAGTACGCCTTCAGGAACCAGAATACAAAGGCATCGTCGTCATCAAAATCGCGGGTTTCATTGAGAGCGTCTATTTGCTCGCTAAGCTCGCCGATGGTTATCTTTGACATACTAGCCGCAAGGAGTCCTCCGTGATGCGTTGCCTACCTAACAAGACCAGGCTGCGCCGAACGCTACTCTTCGTCGGCTCCCACTCTCTACACCAATTTTCTGATAGCTTTGAGCGCAACGTCAAATCGCGCCCGAATCCATTCTGCTCTCGTAGCCGCTCATACTTAACTTTTAGGCGAGCGGCCTCGAGAGCGTGATTGGTTCGCTCGTACGCCTTCTTTAAGAGAGGTAGTGAACGATCTCGGGTCAGCTCGCCCACCGAGTCAATGCACGGCGCAAGTAAAGAAATCACTTTCTTGTAAACACCTTTTCGATCGTACATGCTAGCGAGTTGATAAATCGTAATCCCATCATCGGGCATCTCAGCAAGCGCCGCTTCGAGGGCGATGGTCGCTCGGTTTATGGCATCAGCTGCGCCGGAATCTCTCAGAAGCATAGCCCACTCGCGGAATATCACGCCTCTCTCCCGTCCACGACTCGGAGCGTTTGCGGCAGCAATTTCATAGAAATGAAGCGCATTGGAAGCGGACGGTCTCTTATGGCGATAGTACTCCCCAAAGTTCCTAGCCGCCCGCCAGCTCCTCGGGCACTGCTGCATGGCCTGTTGATATAAGCGCTCTGCAGAATCAAGCTCACCTTTACGCTCCGCCGCCAACGCGAGGTCTACCAGCGCGGTGTCGTCTACGCGCCTACCCTGGCGCAATTCTCGGGCAACGAGCTTCTGAGCCGCATCTGTGATATCGCGCGCTTCGTACCAGTCCGTGAGGCGGCTTCTCAGCCGTTCATCGAGGCCGTTGTGGGCGGCCAGGTCGTCTGCGACAAACCTTCTTGTCAGAGATATGATGGTGAAACAGAAATCGTTTTGATCGGAATCGAAAAGTCTTTGAACTAAGGCGTCGTCGACTAGGGCCTCCAAAGAGTCGAACGTCTGAGAATCCTTGCCGCACGCAACGTAAATGGCATCGCTAGTAAGGGGCGTGTTATACAACGACAACACTCTTAAAACGTCCCTTTCCATCTCAGGCATGGAATCGAATATTCGGCGAAAGCAGAATTCGAGGAGCTCGTCGCTAAGCTTGCCCGAGCGGCCCAGGCTATCAGCCAAGGAGAGGGCCTCAGGTTTATTGAGATCTCGACAAGACCCAGCGAATAACCAGAGGGATGCGGTCGCTTGCTTTGCCTATTCGCAGGCAGTCGTCATCGCTCAATTCGGCGACGTAGTCACCGCCTGGAGAGGTGGACAAAGACTTCGCGAAAGCGATCATTTCGGCGTCTTCCAGTGGCCCTAAATCGATCGGCTGCACCGAAACGCGAACGTTGGACCGCCGAGACGTTGTAATGGCCCGAACTCCAGGAGGGAGCGTGTCGAGAAACTCTATTATGCGCTTGTCATCAACGGTCTCAAGATTGTCGACAAATAACAGCCCTTTGCTGGCCGACAGAAGCGCTCGCACCGCCTCTTCCTTTCGGGATATTGGCAACGTCTTGTGGTCCGGGAATCCCGTTACGTCAAGAATGCTATCCAGAAGCGATTCAAAGTTCGTCAATGTCGGATCTAAGGCTCGAATGCCTGATGCCGTCAGCTCACGATCTTTCGCGGTTATGGAAACTATGAAGTCGAAATGCTTGCGCTCATAGGAACGCAGCACAGCCCACGTGGCAAGCGCGGTTTTGCCGATACCGCCTATACCGATAATCGAAGCGATTGACACGCGCGGATTCGCAAGTGCCGATTCTACTTGTCCACAAGGCTTTGAACGAGCGACAAAGTGAATGTATTCGGGGGCGAGAATCCGGTAGAATGGCTCATCCACGGCATAAACCTCTCCTACTAGAGGCATGGACATCTGCCGCGCTGCCTCATCGGCCTCCACCCTGGACAAGATGCGTGTCGAATCTTCCTCGCGCATCGCAGAGCCGCCTAACGCAAAAGCTCGCCTTCCGTTGACCTGCGGCGCCTCACTAGTGAATCGCTCTAGTCTTGGGCCACGCGCCTGAACAATTGCAATCCCTAGGTATCGTTGATCCGGTTGGATGAATTCGCGATGGTACTCTACCCAGATTGTGTCTTCGAGATACTTATGCAACTGATCGTTCAATCGTTTGCCATCTAGGGGCGTTGACGCGCCACAAAAAGTAAAGTCATCGTCCCGAATGCCGAAGATTAAAACGCCTCCCCGGTTATTGTGAAATCCGAGAACGTCCGCTGCAAGCGTTGCCCATGCGTTTGATGAGTCGCGAGCGAGTTTGGGGCAATCAGCCTTGAAATCCCACAAGTCCGTCTCGGTTCGAAATCCCGGCCGTACGCTAGGCTGATCGGTCCCGATAAACATAAGCCGAGTAACAGATCCAGTATCACGAGCCCGAATTGCTCGGGCCAAGTCTTCGTTTCGGTCGAACATCGGAAGCTCCCCACCGCGGCGATTGCCCTACCGTGCCGGAGTAAGACTCGGGCATCGGATGGCTCATTACAAGCACATGCCAGGTCTTATCTCCGTGTGCGGTAGTCGCCCGACACGGCTCCTAGCCCCCGGCCGACAATCAGGGTCATGAGCACCTAGACGGTCTCATCGCTCCATTCGAATCGCATGAGGCGTTCGTCGACCGCGACGTTCTTAGCCCACTCGTGTTCTCTTGAGAATCGCCTCGGCGAATTGGCGCGCCATCTGCGCCGCTTCGGGCGGTTCGATGATCTTCGCGTCTCCCCCGAAGCTGAGCGCCCAGGCGACGACCTCGCGCGGGTCGGTCACTTTGAACGCGATCTGAAGCGAGCCGTCGGGCAGCTCTTTGACCGACTCTTCTGCCGGCCAGCGGCGCGCCAGGACGTCGGCGACCCGTCGCGGCGCGATCTTCACCACGACCTTGCGCGGTTTGCCGGAGGTCGCGAAAATGCCAAACGAGTGGCGCAGGGTATCGTCGAGTTTTCGTTCTGCGTCGTATCCTTTGGCCGTCACTTCGTCGAGCACGGTCGGGTCGCTCATCCGGTCCAGGGCGAAGAACTTCGGGCGCTCTCCTCCTTCTTCGACGCCCCAGACGTAGATGCGACCGTTGTTATCGAACAGATCGTAGGGCACGATGTGACGCGCTGACACTGTACCGTCGGATGATCTCTTATAGGTGAAGCCGAGGATGCGCCGTTCTTGGATGGCGCGTTCGCAGGCGGAGAGGTTCTCGTAGAATGCGGCGTTGACGCGCGGCTGCGGCTGCCACACGGGGAGCCGCTCCTTGACCGCTGGATCCATGCCGGCCGGCTCATGGGCCGTCTCTTTGCTAGGCCAAGGGCTCGGGCCCTTTGAAAGGTCTTGCCGAATGGCCGACCTTGACGCACCGCTCGGGGATGATGAGCTGGCCAAGCTCGACGCATGGCTGATGTCCGAGGACTCCCCTGAGGAATGCATGGACATCTCCATGCTTCATGGCTTCATGGCCGCAGTCGTCTCCGGGCCGATGGTCATGCCGGGCGAATGGCTCCCCGTGGTTTGGGGACCGGGCGAGGGTCCGCAGTTCCGAACCGCGCGCACGGCCGAGAGGGTGCTCTCTTGGATCATGCGTTTATACAATGAAGTTGCCGGGGCGCTCGCCACCGATCCGCACCGATTTGAACCGCTGCTGTACGAGAACCGCCTCGCGGATCCGCCAGTTGAGATCGCGGACGAGTGGTGCTACGGCTACATGCGCGGGGTGAACCTGCGGCACCGCGAGTGGTCCTGGCTGCTCGACGACCCCACGCGCATGGGGCTTTTCGCACCGATCTCGGCGATGGCGTATTTCGAGGGCGAATTCAAGGCCGAGTATGACCGCGTCCACGATGATCTGGAACTGTTCGAACGGACGAAGGCGCAGATCGTGCCGTGCGTGGCGACGATCTATCAGCTCTGGCGCGAGCGCGAGCGTCGCGCGGCCAGGTCTTGACGAGCGGGGTTCGAGAGGGATTATCCATGGGTGAGGGTACTATGTTATCAGAAATGGCGCTCACCGAACGAGACCTTGCCGAAGTCCAGGCTGTCTATCGCGACAACCGAGTCGAGCTGCGCGACGGCAAGATCATCATCATGAGCCCTTCGGGCGACTTCTCCGAGGCGGTCGCTTTCGAACTGGCCGCGCGCTTGCGTGAATGGGTGCGGCCGCGCAAGCTTGGTTTTGTTCTGACGTCAAGCGCCGGCTTTCGTCTTCCCAACGGCGACGTGATCGCTCCTGACGTGTCCTTTGTCGCGAAAGGACGCATGCGGATTCCACCGCGGCACTATGCCGACGTCGTGCCGAACCTGGTGGTCGAGGTGAAGTCGCCCTCCGATCGCATTGCCGAGCTCGAAGAGAAGCTGACTCTCCTGCGCTCGTTTGGAGCTCAAGCCGCGTTGCTCATCGATCCGGACGAGCGAACTGTCAAGGTCGACGCCGATGGCCAGCCGCCCTCCACAATCACCGACGCGGATATGCTCGATCTTCCGGGGGTCTTGCCCGGTTGGTCCATGCCGGTTTCGGAGCTTTGGCCAGAAGAATTGTAAACCGGCCGAAGTCGTCCTCCCGTTGCTAAAAAGTTGCGTTTGTCCTATACCAAATGGTATAATCATGCCGATGAAGCGCCGATCCCTTGGCCGAGTCGTCGGAAACGTCGTGCGCCGCGAACTGTTGGCCAAGCACATGAGCCAAAACGAGTTGGCGCGCCGGGCCGGCGTATCGCAACCCGCTATTTCGCGTCTTATCGCAGGGCAGCGTGCCGACCCTAGCAGTGAGCTGCTTGTTGCCATCGCAGACGGCTTGGACCTATCTCTTGGGCAGCTGGTCGAACGCATCGCAAGCCCCGGTCCGTCCGCGAATCGGCCCGCGGCGTTACAAGAATACATCGCCCGCGCGCGTGCCAACAAAGCGCAATTGCGACGCGAGGGCGTCGACCATTTGGCGATCTTCGGTTCGGTGGCGCGTGGCGAACAGCGACCCAATAGCGACATCGATGTGCTCATCGACCTGCGGCCGGATCGCCGATACACGTTATTCGATCTTGGAGGCATATCCGAATCGCTCCGCACGCTTTTCGAGCGCGATGTGGACATGGTACGAAGAGACCAAGTCTACCCGCTTTTGCGCAAGCGCATAATCAGCGAAGCGGTTCGTGCGTTCTAAGAATCCGCTCCATCACCTTGACCTCATCCTCGAACGCATCGAGGCGATTGAGGGATTTGCGGCCGGTTCGAGCCGGGCTCGCTTCGCGGCCGACCTCCGTTCACTGTACGCCACCGTGTACGCACTCCAAGGCATCTCCGAAGCGGTACGTCAACTTCCGGACGAGATGCTCGCTAGGCATCCGCAGATACCCTGGGGCGCGATCAAAGGGGCGGGTAATGTCTATAGACATGACTATGAAAAACTCGACCCGAATATCATCTGGGAAACGATCGTCAGCGGACTACCCCCGTTGAAAAAGGTCATCCAAGAAGAACGCACGCAAGCACGCGCGCGCGGCAAGCATGCGCGCGAGGGCGGGCGCAAAAGCGCGGGCCGGCCAACGGGTTAGTCCCCAGAGCCCCTAGTCTCCCCATTCGAAGCGCAAGAGGCGCTCATCGACCGGCACGTTCTTCGCCCAGTCGTGTTCTCTTAGAATGGCTTCGGCGAATTGGCGTGCCATCTGCGCCGCTTCGGGCGGTTCGATGATCTTCGCGTCTCCGCCGAAGCTGAGCGCCCAGGCGACGACCTCTCTTGGATCGGTCACTTTGAACGCGATCTGCAGCGAGCCGTCGGGCAGCTCTTTGACCGACTCTTCTGCCGGCCAGCGGCGTGCCAGCACGTCGGCGACCCGTCGTGGGGCGATCTTCACCAGGACCTTGCGCGGTTTGCCGGAGGTCGCGAAAATGCCAAACGAGTGGCGCAGGGTATCGTCGAGTTTTCGTTCTTCGTCGTATCCTTTGGCCGTCACTTCGTCGAGCACGTGCGGATCGCTCATGCGGTCCAGGGCGAAGAACTTCGGGCGCTCTCCGCCTTCTTCGACACCCCAGACGTAGATGCGACCGTTGTTATCGAACAGATCGTAGGGCACGATGTGACGCGCTGACACTGTACCGTCGGATGATCTCTTATAGGTGAAGCCGAGGATGCGCCGCTCTTGGATGGCGTGTTCGCAGGCGGAGAGGTTCTCGTAGAATGCGGCGTTGACGCGCGGCTGCGGCTGCCACACGGGGAGCCGCTCCTTGACCGCTGGATCCATGCCGGCCAGCTGCGATTCCCATTGTTCGAATTGGGGGCCGAGCGTTTCCATGAACGGCGATCCCATGCGCAGCAGATCGATCCGCAGGCGGACCAGGATCTCGCGTTTGCGCGGATCCATCTTCGTTGCCCGGCCGAGTGTCCAGGTTTTTGGGACGGTGTGCGTTTTCGTCTTGGGGTTGTATCTGAGGCGCGCGCCCCAGGCCGCGAGCTCTTTCTTGTAGCGCTTCCAGGTGCTGTCGCTGAGGCTGCTCCGGCCAAGGATTCTTGCGGCTTGCTGCTTGGTGATCTGGCGGTCTATGTTCAGCCGGATCAGGAGATGGCGTATCCCTGAGGCTTTGGCCCTGGCCTTGCCGTTCGCGTTCGCGTTTGGGTCGTTCTTCATCGTCTATTGGCCATGCTTAGTGGGCCAGATTCTGACCCGGTCATTTTTGGGCCGAATTACGTGGGTCGCCGCCCTGCGATATGATTGGTTCGGTTCGGAGGGTTTTGGGCTTGGGGTTTCTGGCTGGTTCGATTCTGTGGAGGTGAACGGTGAACATTCCGACTTCTCGAGATCTGCTCCATCCGATGTTGCTTGTGGCGCGCGAGCATCCGCGCGTGTCCGAGGGCGAGCTGCATCACTTTTTGGCGTTTCAGTTCGGTTTGTATGAGGGTTCGCCGGCGGTGGGTGGGCCGGGTGATCTGCGGCGTTTTGCCTGTCGGGTGCGGGTGGCGCGGCGGGCTTTGTTGCGCCATGGGTTGTTGGTGTGTGGGGGTGGGGATGCTTTGATTTTGACGCCGCAAGGCGAGGCGTATCTGGAGACCGGGTGGCTGCGCGCCGGTGAGAGCGAGGGTGCTTCTGTCGGGGCGGCCGGTGCTCGTGGTGTTTCGGTGCCGGTTTTGGGGTCTGGTGGCGGACCGGCCTCCGCTGGTCCGGCGGCCGACGAGGAGCCGGCGCTCGATCTGAAGGCGCTGCTGGACGAGGCGAAGTTCGAGAGCGTTACGATGGGGGACGGGCGCTTTTCCGTGCCGTTCTCGGCCCGGCTGCGGACGTGGCTGGTGGATGTATATGCCAATAAGGAGTGGTTCTCGCTGCACGCCCACGTGATGCGGCTGCCGAAGAATCCGGCTCGGCGGGCTGTCGTGTTGGATGCGATGGCTGCGTTGAACTTCCGCATGCCTCTGTGCAAGTTCTCGGTGGTGCGGGGCGCGGTGATACTGGAGCTCGAGTATCGGACCGAGCACGTCGACGCCGATGTGGCTGGCAACCTGATCCGGATGTTCGTGCAGATCGCCGAGAGGGAATATGGCGGTCTGATGCGCGCGCGGTCGGGCGATCCCAAGCTGCAAAGCGTGGACGATGCGTTCAAGAGGTCGGCGTGATGGCGCAGGTTGCGGTTGCCGACTCTTTTGCGGCTTCGCGGTGGGCTGAGGATCGGCTGATCTTCAGGCCGCACGCGCTGGTGCGCTATATCGAGCGTTATGTAGATGGGCCCTTCGTTCGCTCCCTGCGGCGTGGTGGTTTGACTGATGCCGGGATTCTGACGGCACTGAGGCTGGTGTACGAGGACGAGCTGGCCTCGTTCGAGTCGCGATTCGAGCGCGTCTATGAGGGCCGATCGTGTGAGTGCCGCAATGTCACGAATGGCATCTCGTATCGGTTGCATCTGGGCCAGGTGCGGATCGTGGTGTGCTGCGGCGTCTGCATCACGACGCTGCCCGTTATGCAATGATGATCGCCGTACGACCGAGCTTCAATGGAGTTACTCGGCCGGTCCCGATGGCTCGCCGGCCGTTGGGACGTCGTCTGTTATCGGCCGTGTGGGCGCATGGGCTCGCACCGCAGTTCGCGCCTCAAGCCTGGCGTCTTGGCGGCTTCTTCGGCGTCGCCGTTATCACGTACGCCGTGTTCCTTTGGTCTCCATGGCTCGCTGGGATCGTCGTGCTCGTCGCACACGCCGTGGTACCGGGGCTGAGTCATTTGCCGGATTCGACCCTTGTGATGCTGTTGGTGCTGTTTCGAGCTCTCGCGACGGTTGGCACCGCGCTCTGGTTGTGCCAGCTCTTGCCGGCGACCTCGGCGACGTTTGGTTTCGTAAAGCCGCGATTGTCGCAGTTCTGGTATGCGGCCGCAGCGTGGTTGCTCACCTTTGCCGCCGCTTGGGCGATTCCGGTCAAGGTCGACGCGTCAGATCCCGCATATCAGGCATCGGCCGCAGTCTTCTACTCTCACCATATGGGCGCGATCGACTACTGCAGCGACATCATCGACACGGCTGTCGCAACGCCGATCGTCGAGGAGACGATGTTTCGCGGACTTCTCTTCGCCGCATTAGCTCAGTGGTTGCCGGCCTGGCTCGCCGCCGTGATCAGCAGCTTGGTCTTCGCGCTGTGGCA
>CAVYXC010000003.1:0-702924 GCA_963772515.1 Vulcanimicrobiota bacterium | reverse complement strand
TCGTAATTCCGGCAGAACTCGAAACGAAACGTTTCGCAAGTCGAAGTTGTGACCGTATCCCATGGTGTCCCCACTCATAAGTGGAGAGATTCGGGTTTCGTAATAGTCGCGAGGGTCGCCGCGTATTTCCTCGCGGGGTTCTTTGGCGGGTCTCTACAATCAACTGTAGAGATCAGCGCCGGAAAGTTCGACCGAAGATCGTCAAACCCGCACGGCGCCGTCGAACTTGAACAGGGAAAGCGCGCCACATAGGCGAGTTCGGGAATCCATAGTAGGTACTTAGTGGGGACCTGGGCGTTTTTGCAGACGCCGCCCGAAAGAACAAAAACAGCGCAATTCCTTGCGCTGTAATGGTTTGCGATGGTGGGCGCGAGAGGTCTCGAACCTCTGACCCCTACAGTGTCAATGTAGTGCTCTACCCCTGAGCTACGCGCCCGAGCTTTCGTCGTTTCGCGGGGCTCAAGGAGCTGCCCTTTGGAGGGACGGGCAAGGTGTGCTGGAAGCGCCGCTTATGGCTGGTTCCAATCCACTCAATGAGTTCACGCCGCGCGAGCTGCGCAAGCTGCGCTCGCTGCGCACGCCGCACGGCATCCAGAAATTCTTGGATCAGATGAAGTACCATCTCGCCGACACGGCGTGGTCGCCGCGCTACGTGTTGCGCGAAGAGACCGCGCATTGTCTGGAAGGCTCGATCTTCGCGGCCGCGGCCTTGCGTGCTCTCGGTCATCCGCCGCTGCTCATGGACTTCGAGGCCGTGCGCGACACCGATCATGTCATCGCGCCGTTCAAACTAGGCGGCGCGTGGGGCGCTCTCGCAAAATCGAACTACGCGGGTTGCCGCTACCGCGAGCCGGTCTATCGCACGCTGCGCGAGCTCGCGATGAGCTACTTCAACGATTATTTCAATCTACGCCGTGAACGTACCATGCGGCACTACTCACGGCCGGTCGATCTCAAACGCTTCGACAGCCGGCATTGGATGACGACGGATAAAGAAGTGTGGTTCATCGCCGAGTACTTGGTCGACATCCCGCACGTCAAAGCCCTCACGCCGGCTATGATCAACAGACTCACGCCAGTTGATCAACGAGGTCTGGCGGCTGGTTTAGTAGGCCGGCGGACGGTCGAATAAATTCGACCGCTCCATAGGTCGGCGCAGTGATTTGGCGTATAGTGAGCCATGGCTGATAGCGCGGCGTCGCTGCTGTCCACGCGCGGGCTCGTCAAAGAGTTCGCCGGTTTCCGTGCGGTCGACGGCGTCGATCTAAACGTTCCGGAAGCGCAGACCCTCGCCATCATCGGTCCCAATGGCGCCGGCAAAACGACATTTTTCAATCTGTTATCCGGCTTTTTGCGACCGAGCGCCGGCACCATCGAATTCCGTGGCCAGGATATCACCCGCCTCGGCGCCGCCGATGTCGTCCGCATGGGGCTCGTGCGCAGTTTTCAGATCAGCAGCATCTTTCCGCACTTGACCGTGCGCGACAACGTCAAAGTTGCATTGCTTTCCAAGCACCCTGCGGCGCGAAGGTTCTGGGCGCCCAGTTCGGCCGCTGACGAATTGGACGAGCCGGCCGGCGCGCTGCTCAAACAACTGCGCCTCCATGATCAGGCAGACCAACTCGCAGTGGCGCTGCCATACGGCAAGAAGCGGGCGCTCGAGCTCGCCGTCACGCTCGCACTCGACCCCGTCTTGCTGCTGCTCGACGAACCCACGAGCGGGTTGGGAACTGAGGACATCGATCCTATCATCGAGCTGGTCCGGGAGGCCGCACGCGGACGGACTGTGATCCTCGTCGAGCACAACATGAACGTCGTCGAACGCCTAGCGCATCACGTCGTCGTTTTGCAATACGGCAAGATCATCTGCGAGGGGTCCTACGAGTCGGTGCACGCTGATCCGCGCGTCGTCGACGCGTACTTAGGCGGCGTCGATGCTTGAGATCCGGGATCTGCACGCGTGGTACGACGAGAGTCACGTGCTCCACGGCGTAAATCTCGACATCAAGCAAGGCGAAGTGGTGACCTTGGTCGGCCGAAACGGCGCCGGCAAGACGACCACGCTCAAATCCATCGCCGGGCTGATCGCCACAAAGCGCGGCTCTGTATCGCTCCAGGGCGTCGCGATTGAGAGCCTGCCCGCATATCGCATCGCCCGCATGGGTGTGGCGCTGGTGCCCGAGGAGCGGGGTATTTACGCGACCCTGTCCGTCCACGAGAACCTCGTGCTTCCGCCGGTAGTCCGCCAGACCTCGTGGACCGACGAGCGGATCTTCGCGCTCTTCCCGCGCCTCCTCGAGCGCTCGCGGGCGCCCGGAACGACCCTTTCCGGCGGCGAGCAACAGATGCTGGCGATCGCCCGGGCTTTGCGCACCGGCCCGAGCCTGCTGCTTCTTGACGAGCCTACTGAGGGGCTAGCGCCCTCGATCGTAAAGGCGATACGCGACCTCATTCTCGAAATCAAGCGCGACGGAATCACCGTACTCCTGGTATCGCAAAACGTGCGTTTCGCTACCAAGGTCTCGGATCGCCATTATCTGATGGTCAACGGCCAGATCGTGGAGTCGCTCGCGAACGCGCAGGTGATCGATCGGGAGCACGAGTTGCTAGACTACCTCGGCGTCTGAATAGATGGGGATACGAACGAAGATGAAACAGCACGTACGGTCCTGGCTGCTCGCGGCGGGCGCTGCGGCGCTCGGCATTTGCCTCAGCGCGAGCATGCTCGCGCCCGCGGGAGCCGACAACCCGGTGATCATCGCGGTGATGAACGACCAGTCCAAGGTCTACGCAGATCTTTCAGGTTTAGGAACGGTCGCGGCCGTGCATATGGCGGTCGAAGACTTCGGCGGCGCTGTCCTCGGGCGCTCCATCAAGGTCATCTCGGTCGACCATCAAAACGACCCGGCGCTCGGTGCGAACAAAGCGCACGAGCTGTACGAGCAGGATCACGCCGACGCGATATTCGATGTGCCGACCTCATCGGTCGCGCTCGCGGTCGCGGGCGTCGCTGGGCAGGACAAGAAGATCCTCTTCGTCACGACCGGCGGCACTGACGCGCTGAACATGGCGCAGTGCAACAAGTACACGTTCCACTACGGCTACGACACGTACTCGCTCGCCCAAAACACCGGCAAGCTCATCACCGAGAACGGCGGGAAGAACTGGTATATGCTCACCGCCAACTACGCGTTCGGGCAGTCGATGCTGGCGAACTTCACCAGCGCGATCAAGTCGGCAGGCGGTAACGTGATTCACAACGACATGGTGCCCTTCCCTAACACCGATTTCTCGTCGTACCTGATCAATGCGCAGGCGCTTCGCCCCGATGTCATCGGTCTCATGAATGCCGGCGACGACACGGTCAACGCGATGAAGCAGATCAACGAGTTCGGCATGAAGAAGCACATGCAGGTCGGCATCGGCTTGCTCTTCGAGAGCGACATCGCGGCGCTGGGCCCGGATTACTGGTCGGGCAGCACCATCACGGTCGGCTCGTATTGGAATCTGGACGACAAGACGCGTGCCTGGGCCGCTCGCTACAAGAAGGCCACCGGCAAGATGCCGACCTGGGTCATGATGGGCAACTATTCAGCGGTCATGCAGTATCTCGACGCGGTCGCACGCGCCAAGACCGATGACGCTGATGCCGTCGTTAAGCAGCTCGAAGGCTACCACTTCGAGGACGTGTTCGCGCGCCATGCCTACATCCGCGCGCAAGACCACCTGCTGATCCATGACATGTACGTCGCGAAGATCAAGCCTGCGTCCGAAGTCAAGGAGCCCTACGACTTCTTGCAGATCCTCAAGACCGTGCCGGGCGACCAGTCGTATCGGCCGCTTTCAGCGGTGACGTGTCATCTGTGACGGTCGAGTAGACTCGACGGTCGAATAAATTCGACCGCTACAGGGGTTATAGATGGGTCTGAGCTATCTCGCGCTGCAGATCTTCAACGGGCTGGTCAGCGGCGCGTACTACGCGCTGCTCAGCCTGGGTCTGGCGATCATCTTCGGGATGATGCGCATCGTGAACTTCGCGCACGGAGCGATGTACATGCTCGGCGCATTCGGCGCCTATCTGGCCGCCAAATACCTGGGCCTGCCGTTCTGGTGGGCCCTCGCGCTTGTTCCGCTCGCGGTCGGGCTGCTCGGCGTGATCTTCGAGCGCACGCTGATCCGCCGGCTCATGCCGCTCGATCCGCTCTACAACCTCTTGCTGACGTTTGGTCTCGCGCTTGTCATCGAAGACTTCATGAAGCTGTTCTTCGGCACGCAAGGCACGCCGTATGCGATTCCCGCGAGCCTTTCAGGCGTGGTCGACCTGAGCATCACCGTCTATCCGGTCTACCGGCTGGTCGTGATCGCCTTGTCGTCGGTCGTCTGCTTCGCGGTGTGGTTTGCGATCGAGAAGACGCCGCTCGGCGCGAAGATACGCGCCGCCACCGAGAACCCCACGCTGACGCAGGCGTTCGGCATCAATGTCTCGAGCCTGACCGCGCTGATGTTCGGATTCGGCGTCGCTCTTGCCGGTCTCGCCGGCGTGCTCGCCGCGCCGACCACGAACGTCACGCCGACCATGGGCTCTGATATCATCATCACGACCTTCGCGGTCGTCGTCATCGGCGGCATGGGATCGATCAAGGGCTCGATCATCACCGGGTTCCTCGTCGGCATCGTCGCGGCGCTTGGCGCGGTGCTGTATCCGCCCATCGCCAACACGCTGATCTTCTTGCTCATGGCAGCCGTGCTGCTCGTCCGGCCGACCGGCCTGTTCGGCGCGCCTGAGACGGGCGCGCGTTGATCGCACGCGTCGCCGGGGTCGGCCGGCGCACCGCGCTCCTATTCGGCCTCGCCGCGATCGCGCTGGCACTCGTGCTGCCGCACGTCATCTACGTCGGTCTGGCGACCGACATCGTCATCTGGGCACTGTTCGCGGCTGCCTTCGACCTGCTGCTCGGCTACACCGGATTGCTGTCCTTCGGGCATGCGATGTTCTTCGGCGGCGCCTCGTACGTCGCCGGCTTGCTCATCCTGCGCGGTCACTGGTCATTCTTCCCAGCGGTGATCGCCGCGGTGCTCGCTGCCGCGCTGATCGCTGCGATCATCGGTGCGGTCGCCATCCGCCGTCAGGGCATCTATTTCGCGATGATCACGCTGGCGTTCGGGCAGATGTTGTATTTCCTGACCAACCAGCTCGGCGACTGGACCGGCGGTCAAGACGGGCTGCAGAACGTGCCGCGGCCGGCGCTGTTCGGTTCGATCCGCCTCGACGACGACCGCGTGTTCTACTATCTGACGCTCGTGCTGGCCATCCTCGGGGTCGCCTTTATCTTGCGGGTCGTCAACTCGCCGTTCGGTCAAGTCCTTGCGGCCATCCGCGAGAACGAACAGCGCGCGACCAGCCTTGGATATCGCACCGACCGTTATAAGTTTGTGGCGTTCGTCATCTCCGCCGCCGTCTCGGGGCTGGCAGGCGCGCTCTTCGTGATCGCGCATCGCTTCACGTCGCTCGACACGTTGGATTGGCACACCTCGGGCGAGGTCGTCATCATGACCGTGTTGGGCGGCATGGGCACCATTTTCGGGCCGCTCTTCGGGGCCGCGTTCTACCTGATCATCAACGACCGGCTGTCGACGTTGACCACGTCGCCAGGGCTGGTGCTCGGTATCATCTTCATCATCGTGGTGAGCGTCTTCAGGCGCGGCATGGTCGGCGAGCTGTTGCGGGTGCTACGCCGGGCGTAGGTATTATCGAACTTGGGAATAGGCTGGGAATGAAACCGGCCTCGGATGCGGAAGAAGACTCCCATCCATGCACGCGCACCACATCATAATGAAGCGCGCCGTCGCCGGGACGCTGCTCGCGGCGCTGCTCGCCCAGACCAGCGCGGTCCCCGCGCTGGCGATGAGCACCTCGACCGAGATCGCGCAAGGCACCGCCGAGAACGCGGAGATCGACGCGCAAAGCATCGTGGTCACCGACCCCTTCTTGGTGAGTTGGACCAATTCTGTGGGACACACGCTGGCGCAGCACCGCAGGCGCGAGGATATCACATACCGCTTCACCATCCTCGACGACCCAAGCATCAACGCATTCGCCATCAAGGGTGGCTACGTCCACCTCAACACCGGCCTGCTGAACTTCGTGTCGTCGGATGACGAGCTTGCAGCGACGCTCGGCCACGAAATGGGCCACGTCGAGATGCGCCACGTCGTCCAATCGTCCAACGTCGACACGGTCATCGGCATCTTGACCGCGATCGCTGCGATCGTCTCGCCGGTCGCCGCGGTGCTGGGCGGGCTGGGCGGCGAGCTCGCCAACGACAAGTACAGCCGTTCAGACGAGCTACAGGCCGACCGCTACGGTCTAGCGATTATGACGCAGGCGGGCTACGACCCCAATGCGGCGATCGACGTCATGAGCAAGCTCGGCAACATGGACCCTGGGCCGGACTCACGCGCCGACAAGGCGTTCTTGGACCACCCGGTGCCGTCCGATCGTGTCGCACATCTGCTGGGCTACTCCGAGCTGGATCACTCGACGGCACAGTCGGTGCTCGCCGATGCCATCCACGACCAATCGGAAGGCCGCTACAGCTATTCGCGTGCGGAACTGATCGCGCTGGCCGGCTCGCAAGACCCGCAAGTGGCTACCCACATGACGCAGCTCGACTATGCGCTGCGCGAATCCGGCCCCAAGGCGGCACCCGACGGGCGCGTGTTCCTTACGGCGGTCGCATTCAACGACCCGGTCCGCGTCGCCGCCGCGAAACAGATCATCGCGGCGCAGGCCGCGGCGACGCAAGCGACGACCGACTCAAAGCTGGAAGCGCGCAAGGGATACGCCGAGCTTGACCAGGTCGAACACAAGCTCAACGTGCTCGCCCAAGGCGGCGGTGGGCCGCCCGGTCTGCGTTGGGCGGCAGACGCATCCTCACCGTCGCCACCAGTCGCCGAGCCAAACGCCGCCGCATCGCCTACACCCTCCGCGTCAGCCTCGCCTGGCCCGTCGGCAAGCCCGTCCGGTCCCCCAGGACCCGGCGGTCCGCCGGGTCCCAACGGGCAGACGCGCACCACTGTCAACGGCATGGCCACGCTCGATAAAGTCATCACCGGTACGCTCAACCCGATCGGCGACGTGCTGCAGACGGCCACCGGCCTCACCATGGGCAACAACGATGCGCTGCGCGAGATGCTCGATCCGCTGACCGACGACGCGCCGCTCACGCCGAAGTTCCAGGCCCTGCTGGTGCATTATCCGGCGATGATCTCCGATCTCAACGGTTCGACCAAGGGCTTGCTCGCGAGCATCGAGCTCGCGCGCGCCGCCATCGCACAGGCTGATGTGGCGGTCGAGGCGACGCGCGCTGCGCTGTACGTGCCCCCAGTGCCGGTCGGCCGCAACGGGATGGGGACGCCGGCGCCACGGCCTCCGCCGGACCTGCACGCGGCTCTCGCCGCCTGGAACGTCGCGATGCAGACGGCACGGCGCGCTTCGAACGTGATGTATGCCGCGCAGTCGGCGACGCTGTCGACCGAGCTCACGCTGCTCGATCTGATGTCGTCACCCGAGCGCTACGCGGCCTACCGTGACGCGCTGGCGCACCGTTTCCCTGGTGTGGACATTCCGAACTATCAGACCGCGCGCGCGATCGGCGTCCGGCCGGGCGAGATCGCATGCGCCGCGTGGATGTCGTTCGAGACCAAAAAAGACATGGTGCCGATCCTGCAAGAGATCAAGGACAGCGGCAGGTCATGCGAGGCTCGCGCGCTCGATGATGCGCTGCTGGCCGAATCGATGGAAATCGCGGTCGGTCTGATCTACGAAGACTATATCGACGAGCCGCAGCATCACAGCGTCACGGCCAAGTCGACTCAGTAGTTCGCTACTCGCTCCAAAAGCGGTGCGGGCCCGTGTCCAGGTGGACCCATCCGCCCGAGTACGAGCCCACGCCACCCGAGCCCGGGCACGACCAGCACAGCGCAGCGAGATCCGAGATGTCGACGCCGGGCACGTGGAAGTCCACCGCCCGGCCATACATGTGCAGCGAATTGGATGCAGCGCCTTCCGTGCGGGCGTTGGTCTCAGGCGTTCGATACCCGCTATGCACCACGATCGGCTCGCGCACGCCTTGCGAGAGCAGAGCCTGTTGGACGGCCCACAGCAGCTCGATCAAACTGATCGAGATGTAGACGTCGCCAAGCGAGGGCGCGACATGGGCGTCGCGCAGCGTCTCGCACAACCGGTAGTAGCCGCGATTGTAGACCGAGCGGCCGTCGAGCGAAAACGCTTCAGCTACCTGCTCACCCGTGTCCATCCGCTCCAGCCACAACACGTAGTCGCTGGACGCGCGGGCATCGCGCGGCAGCGTCAGCGCGACTGCCGCCGCAGCTACCCCTGAGACGAACGCGCTGCGTGAGAACGCGTGCTGCAAAGTCGCACATCTCGTGCACATATCTTCATCATCGGCAGGGACGCGGTCCGGCCTTTAGTTCACGAGGGCGCCGTGGCCGGCGGAATGCCTGGATCAATAGGCTGCGCGGCCTCCGGCACCTTGAGGGCCTCGAGCTCGGCCGGCGTGATCCGGTGGAACGAGTACGAGTATCCGGCGTAGAGCGCAAAGGCGTAAAACAGCAGATCGATGACGTTAAAATTATCTTTGAGGGCCTGCCATGCGTTGGCGGCGGTGAGCTGGCCGGCGACGTCCATCGGCGATACGTGGAAGTACTGCGCTTGCGCGATCACGATCGTCACGAGGTTGCCGGCCACGCAGCCGGCGAGCGCGAATACCGCTCCGACGACTCCGAAGATCTTATCCATGCCCTTGCCCAGCGTGCGCACGAAGAAGCCGGTCAAGAAACCGACGCCGACCGCCATCCAACCGATCTGCCACCCATGGGTCAAGAAGGTGAGCGCGCCCCACAGAACCGCGCCGAGCGACGCGCCGATCGCGCCGCCCAAAATCCCAAGTCCGAGATTCTGCGCGTCGCGACGCCGGGCCAGATAATCCGCGAGCTTGGCCTGGTCGATCATGTCCGAGCAGTGTACCATTTTCGAGAAATAGCAGTCAAGCGCGGCCAAGGTACGCTCGAGCGCGCGAAGGAAGAGCGCAGAAGTGGGTGCTCATCTCTTGAGGAGGGCTCGTATGAAACGCTTTAGTGCGCTGCAGGCGCTTTCGATCTTCGCCGTGTTGACGGCAACATTCGCTCTTGGCCCGATCATCGCTGACCAAAACGCGGTGCGCGCCGACCAGCCAGGCGCGAACGGGCTGCATCCGATTTACACCGCACCGCCAGGGCCGTCAACGGCGCAACTACAGACGGAGATCGATACCTTGACCAAGACCGTCAAAGATCTGCAGACCGCATATAACTCACACTGCCACAAGATGCCCGGCCTTGTCTATGTCACCAACACGGTGCCGCCCAACGTGTGGCCCGGTGGTTCTACGACGCAATACTACTTCGTGGCCACGCCGCAAAGCGGCGCGAGTTCCAAAGGCTGGCAGAAGACTGGCGGGCCGACCGGCTGCTGACTTGAGCTGCGCTCGAGCGCCGGCGAGGCGACAACCCCTACGCGTTATCTCAAGGCGCTTTGTTCCTGCCCGAAGAACGCCGTGCTCATGCGCTGGTTCCGAAAAGGCCGACGGTCGATGATTTCAAGATGGCATTTGCTCGCGCTCCTAGCTTTCGCGTCTCTCAGCGTTGGGGCCGTGGGAGCCGCTGTGTCGGCTGCTCCAGCCGGCGGCACAATCCAACTCGAAGACCTCTCGGCGAACGCTCGCACGACGTTGCCCAACGCGACGCTGATCCAGCTGAAACCGGGCCTCGTCGTCTCCCTGGGCGCGCTGCGCAACGATCACCTTAGCCGCATGGATCGGTTCGCCGCGGCGGCGAACTTGGGAGCGCAAGCCAATGCGCGCCTGAAGAGCGAGACCGACTCAGATTTGAAGCGCGGCTCTCATCACCCGGCCTTGACGCTGTTGGCAATGCCAGCAGCAGCGTACAAGGCGGTACCCTGGACCGGCGTGTCCGGGTCGCGCTGGGCTCCAGACTACACAGCCTTCTGTAAGGCCGCCAAGGCTTCGATCTGTCTCTACGTCCCGAAGTCTAGTTACGGGCTTGGAGCTTCCTTGGCACCCGCTGGGGCCAGTTTCACCGATATCGATATGCTGATTACCGACAAGACCATCTGTTCAAAGGAAGACGGAACGTTGTACGTTCGCGGCGGTGTCGCCCTGGGCTGCCTCTTTTTCTACCCGTCCGGCTTCAATGTCCAGTACTTCGCCGGCAGCCCACCATCGGCGACGGCGAGCACAAAGAACTGTTCGTCGCCAGGTTTTGTGAAGGTCATCGATCCGCACGGCGGCGCGGAGATTTCTTGGAGCAAGAGTTACTTGGGATATCCGTGGGGTGCCTCGTCGTCGAAGACAGTTACCTGTACTATCGCAATCATGGTTCCCTCCGGACAACCTGAGCCGGCGCCTACGCCGCAGCTCTGACGCCGCCGGCAGGCTGTAGAGACGAAAGCGGCCAAATCTTTGTAAAATCAGGCTCGGGCGAATAGCTCAGCGGTAGAGCACTCGCTTCACACGCGAGGGGTCGTAGGTTCGAAACCTACTTCGCCCATTCTCACGGCTTCAAAAGCGGCGGCATGCTGATGTTCCCCTTACGCGCGTGTATCTGGTGCGCGATCGTTATCCTTTTGAGCGCCGCGGCAGCGCGCGCCGACCAAACCGCGCCTTCCCCGCAAGCCACGCCCGTGCAGACCGGCGTCGCCTACGACGAGATCCGCTGGCACGGCGTCGACATCAAACCGATCGCTCCGGGCTCCTTTACGACGGATCGCGAGACGCTCATCAAGCGCGTCGCGCCCGCCGATACCTACCCGGACGTCCACGGGAACATCCAAGGCAACCTTGGCGCCAACATGTTCTCGACCACGCCCGAGTTCATAGCGCTGTACCGCTACTCATATCTCGGCGACTGGATCCGCGTCGACGACTTGATCACGCAGACGGCGACGATCTCCCGCCCAGATCTCGGCCAGACCATCTATTTGAATCTGAAGACCAAGACCTATCACACCGACAAGACTCCGCCGCCGCCGATGCCGATGCCGGCGCCATCCGGGTCGCTGGCCGCCCCGCCATCTGCGAGCCCATCGCCCTCGCCTTCCGCGCCACCGTCCTACAACTACCTCATCGAAATCAGCAGCGCGAAAGCTCCGGGAATGTCGATTGACGGCCTGCAAACCACAGGCACGACTGGCGAGGGTGATTTCACGACGCTGCAGGCAAGCGCGACGTGCATCCAGATCCAGGGCAGCATGAAATGGGTGCTGTACCAGGCCGCGGATTTTCTGACCGTCCAGCGAGATCCGTTCACCAACTTCACCAACGCCACGACGCCGCACATGTTTGCGCACTGCGCCGTGCAGAACAAGCTCGCGCTTACCGGCGTGCCGCCGCCGAACCTCATGCTGTATTTCAGCCTCGTGATGACCATGGCTGCGGGCCCGATCAAGATCGGCCCTATCATCGCGGTCACCGAGCGGGGCAATGTCGTGAAGCTCGGCGCGGGCGATACCGGGCTCTTCGCGATTCCGCCTGACTTCACGCCGCAGAGCAAGGTGACGATGTCTGGTGCGACACGAGTCGCAGGCCGCAGCCCGGGTTCGACTATCATCCGCTATGATGGTGGCCATGCTAAACCAGCACTGGCACGAAGCGCCCGATGAGCCCCGCCCGCGCGTGGCGGTGATCGCCCACGACGCGCGCAAGGAAGAGATGGCCCAGTGGGTCGCCTTCAACGGCGGCACGCTGTCGCGCTGCACGGTCTTCGCCACCGCGACCACCGGCTCGCTCGTCGAGGAGCGGCTCGGCATACGCATCCACAAACTGCTCTCCGGACCGCTGGGCGGCGACGCCCAAGTCGGCGCGCTGATCGCTGAGGGTCGCATCGACGTCGTGTTCTTTTTCTGGGATCCGCTCACGCCTCAGCCCCATGACGTCGACGTGAAAGCGCTGTTGCGCCTCGCCGTGCTCTACGACGTGCCCATCGCATGCAATCGGCGGTCGGCCGACCTGCTCATCTCGTCGCCGCTGTTCGCCGACGTGTGGTATCACGAGTCAAAGGAAGTAGCCGGGGCGTAGGCGCACAGGTCTCCCCATGACGCAGCTGAACGAGCGGGCGTACGTGCAAGCGCCCTATGGCCCGGCGCCACAGTATCTCAAGGCATATCTGGAAAGCATCGGCTGGCGTCCGGGCGCGCCCGCGTCGCTCTCGCTGCGCGTCAAAGCGCGCGATCTCGGGATTCCGGGCGAGATGAGCGTCGCGCGCGACGTCACCGCGAAGCTCACTCCAGCCGATGATCCGACTCATCTCACCAAGCCTCTCGTGGTCCAATGGTCGCCCACCGGCGGCGGACCGTTCCCCACGTTCAACGGCGCATTGACGATCAGCGAGGACGAGGACTACGGTTCGTGCGTGCTGACGCTCTCAGGCGGGTATGAACCGCCGCTCGGGGCTGTGGGCAAGGGATTTGACGCGGTCATCGGGCGGCACATCGCCGTGGCGACCGCGCGCCGGCTGCTCGAAGAGATCCGCGACGGCATGGAAACCGCCCAGACAGCAGAGCAATTACGGTAGCTCGTCGCCGCAGTCCGTAAAGGAACCACACACTGGTTCGCGTAAGCGCCGAAGTCTAGCTTCCGTTCAAGGAGCTTTCGCGGAATCTCGCCAGCCGGCGAATGAACCCGTACAACAGCCGCCCACAAAAATGGCGACTGCCGCCCGAATAGCAAGCGCGGCGATACACGTTGTTTCAAGAACTAAGTATAATCAGCTTTTCCGAGGGCCCGGTTGTTGATTTGTTTCACTCATGCTATGCGTTCCGCAATCGAGGGATGAACTAGGGATAAGTTTATCGTCAATAGATGGAGGTCGTGTCATGCGCACGCCTACGATCGCTGTTGGAGTTCTGTCGGCACTCATCGCCCTAAGTCCAGCGTTCTCGGCTATAGCATCCGCCGGCAGTGGCACACCAGTAGCTGAGTCCGCTAGCCCAGCACCGTCAGCGGCACCAACCCCCGCCGCATCGCCCGCGCCCACCACTGCGCCGTCGCCCGCACCGTCTCCTGAGCCCAAACACAGTAACGCGACGACGTATATCATTATTGGAGTCGTCGTCGTCGTCGTGGCGGTCATTCTAATAGTAAGCGCAGGAAATGGGCATCTTTCGAACCTATCATGTAATGGCACCCCCAATTGCAGCAATGGCATTGGGGCCATTCACAGAGAACCGGAGTTGCGACTGCAGTTCCGTTTCCGCTAAGATAGCCAGCCCGCGGGGCTCTCGTCCATCACCGTGAACAGGGGTCCCAAGATGCGAGCGAACACAGGCAGAGTCTCTTAGTCCGCCTGTTTCCAGCGTATGACAATCCAGGTGTGTGCAGCCGAAGCCTGCCCAGTGCCGATGGATGGGGCGGCCTTTGGTACTATGGACTCGCCTACACCTTGAATTCCATGTTCATGTAGACGTTGAAGGGCTGCGCCGACAGCGCCGCGCCGTACGGGTATTTCACCAACGGCTGGATCGGGTCGCCCGGGTTGAAGATGTTGCCGACCGGAGGGATATGGCCTTGCAAGAAGTCGTAGCCGCACGTCGAGCCGTTACCCGTCACCCACGGCAGTGACGTGCCGCCCGAACACTTGGTGTAGATGTTCGTCAGCGTGAAGCGCAGGTTCGTGTAGTTCGAAAGCTCGTAGCCGACCTGCGCGTGCAGCGCGAACAGGTTCGGCTCTTTGAACGCGCCCGGCGCATCGAAGTTGCCCGTGTACTGATCCGGAATCACAAGGGTTCCGGAGCACGTCGTGGCGTCGTAGCCGGTGCCCGTACCGCCGAAGGGATAGCGCGGATCGCTTCCGACCGGCGGTGCGCTCGCCAATGGCGCGCACGTCGTCGGATCGACGCCGATCTGCTGCTGCGGCGCTCCATATTGGCTGCCTTGGACGTATTGGAGCAGCGGCGCGACCGTGAGGCGCTGATGCTTGTAGCTCAACGTCAGCGCCATGAAACTCGGCACGCCGTAGCTAGCGGTCGACAGCTGTGTGCCGGTCGGCACCACGTAGTAGGTGGGGTATGCCGCGCTCGGGTTGAGCAATGAGCGCATCGGCGCATTGTAGTACGGGTTAGCGACCCCGCTCAGCTCGGTCGGGATCGCGTTAGAGCCGCCGTAGACGCCGCAGGGCGACGTCGGATTGCTTGACGGTATCGCACCCACGCAGGCCGACGTGAACGAGTTGTACTGCTGGATCGAGCTGTTCACGCCCGAGAGCAGCGTCGCGCCGTTGGCCAGCGGCGAATAGACGATCGAGCTATGCGTATAGGTGTAGGAGAGCAGAATCGAAAGTCCGTCGTGGGTGAAGTCGCCCTTTTGCAGTTGGAACTCGAAACCGCTGCTCGTCTGTTTGCCCGCGTTGACGCCGCCGAGCGTGCCGGTGGTCGGGTTGATGAAGAAGCGCTGGATCTGATCCCGCGTGACGCGCTGGAAGGGCGTGAACTTGAGGCTTGTATCCGCGTCGTTGAAACGGTGCTCGTACGAGAGATCGTAGTTGTACGACACTTGCGGCTTCACCGAGTGCAGCGGCGTCGTGTCGCCCAGGGCATAATAGAGTGGTCCGATGTACGCGGGCAGGTTCTGCTGCAGCGTGTCGGTGTATTGGAACTGCGACGGTGCGGGCTGCGCGTACACGCCGTACGAGAAGCGCAGCACGTCGAAGAAGTCGAGGGTGTAGGTGCCGCCGATGCGCGGCTGCACGATGTTGTACACGACCTGGGCTCCGTTAGCGGTGCCGTTGGTCAGTGTCGCCTGCGCGAAGTCCGGACCGCCGCCGGGCGGAACCGGAATCGTGTTACACGGCGTGCCGGGCGTCGCCCCGAGCAGCGTCTCATCGATCGGATTGCCGCCATTGAAGCCCGGGTTGACGCACATGACATTGTTCCAGGCGTTGAACCAGAAAGCGCGCGCCGGTCCGCCCAGGGTCGACGGAACATCGTACTCGAAGCGGTCCCAGCGCAAACCGATGCTCGCATGCAGCCGTGAGGACGGCGTCCACTGGTCTTCCAGCGATATGCCGGTGAACTTGGGCGTGACGGCGTTCACTGTCCCCGTCTGACCATTCTCAAGCGCTAACCATTCGCACGCGGAGGCTCCGCCGCAGCCTCCCGGCGGTGCCGGGAAATACGGTCCCGCGAACGTCAGGAATTTCTGATTGATGAACGTGAAGCCGGTCTGCTGCAGGCTCGGCAGCGGTGTGATCGGCTCGCACGAGGTGGGCGTGGGCGCTCCGGGCGGCCCTGCCGGGAACGGGAAACTCAAATAGTAGCACGTGCCGTTGGTTGGGTTGGTCGCGCTCACGAGCGCGGCAAACGCCGTTTGGGGTGCGGGGAACCACGGCGCCCCTTGTTGTGATGTCGACGGCTGATTATTGTTGACGCTGTAATCGTGGCCGTACGTGTACGACGCCTGCGCCTTGAAGAGATGATGTGTGCTTAGTTGCGCGTTGTAATCGGCCGAAAGGCCGCGTTGATGGTTCGACAGCTCCTGATCGGCGGGCAGACTGACGTAGAATTGCTGCTCGCCGTTCGGGCTGTACGTGAACCAGTTGGAATAGGAAGTGAACCCGTAGATGCGCAGATACGCTGACGGGCTGAAGAAGTGCGTGTACTGCACTTTGGTGATGGCCAGTGCGTTTGACTGGGCGTCCTCCTGGTTGATGGGAATCTGCGCCCCTCCGCCATAGATGCCGGCGCTGGGGAAGAAGTAAGGGATCACGTCGTCGGGGAGCCCGCCGAGCGTGCCGGTCACGGGCTGCAGCAGCGATCCATTGTATTGGAAGCCGGGCACGAACTTCGCGACCTGGCCCGAATGGAGGCCAGGCGTCATGTCGTAGCCGTTCCAGAACGACGAGCCGCCCCAGTCGTTGTACGACGAGTATTCGTCTGTGTACATCTGCGAGACGTAATACAGGAGCTGGACGTCGTCGTCGGCGTTCTTGCCGCCGCGCGGTATGGCGAAATGGAAGTTCGCCATGTTGTTGCTGTCGTCGATGCGCGAGTTGCGGCCCATCACATACGGGCCGATCACGTAACCGCCGGGACCCGCCGGCAGTTGCATGAAGAAGCCGGTGTTCGCATAGCAACCGGTGTAGTTCGACCCGTTGGGCACGCCGCATCCCGGCATGCCGCCGGCGACCGGGCCAAGCGCGGCGTTTTGAAGGTCGAACGGCTGCCCGAAGTTGGTCGAGAAGGACGCGCCATTGGATTGATCGACGTAGCGGAACGCCTGGCCGTAGCCGCCCGACGCGATGAAGTACGTGAGCCGGCGATCGGGTGATGCGCCGCCGGCTTCGAAATCATAGCTGTTATAGAACGACGGCGAGCCGACGCCCAGCGTCAGATCGGCGAACCCCGGGTACGTGCCGGTGCGGACGACTTGGTTCACATAGCCCGACAGACCGTGCGACTCGGCGTCGGCGGGAGCGGCACCGGTGTAGACTTGCAGCGATTGCTGACCAACCGTCGACAGCGTGGTCAACGGCGCGTTGTCGAACGTCCGGTTGACAGGGATGCCGTCGAACTCGTAGCCCACTTCGTCGAATGCCCCGCCGCGGATGAAGACCGGTTGGTTCCAGCCGCTCGCGATCGGCGGGACGAAGGCGCCCGGCACCGCCGCGATGGACGAATAGTCGTTGTTGATGCCGTAGCCGCCGTTCAGGCCGACAAGCGTCTTTTGCAGCGGACGATTGATGGAGTAGACGTCGACCGTCGTGCCGGCGCTGACGAGGCCGCCGCGCGAGACCACGATATTGCCCAACGTTTTGATCGGCGCGAGCACGATCTGGAGCGTGCGCGTGTTGTCGGCGACCACGTCGATGCCGGTGATCGTCACGGTCTGGTATCCGGTCTTTGACGCCGTGACGGCATATGTGTCAGGGAACAGGGCGACGAACGTGAACTGGCCGCGCAAGTCCGTCTCGGTGGCCGCGTTTTGCGACGGCGACGTCGCGCTGATCTTGACTTCCGCGATCGGCGCGTCTTGCGCCGTCTGCACGAAGCCTGCAAGCGCGCCGGTCGTTCCGGCTCCCGCACGGCCGGCTAGACACGCGAGGAATAACGCACCTAACGCGCATGAAAACGCGACGCTACGCAAGGTCATCGAGCTTTGCATGTGTGCTCCTCCGAAGGTAGGGGGGTGCGACCGCTTGGCCGCCTATCCCTCCCTCGCTGAAAAAACGCGCCACGCCTCACTCGACTCTTGGAAAAAGGCCGCCTGGTGGGCGAGGATATCCTCCGCGTTCGGAAAGCGCGGGTCAGTACGGACGCCTGTCAAACGGTAGCCGTCTGGCGTTGCGGCCGCGATGCCGAGGCGCTGCAGACCGTGCAGCCCGGCGCGCGTCATGCGCTCCGGCGAGGCGCGCAGCTCGGGCTCGACCCATGCGATCGGCGGCAGCGCCGCGAGCCGTTCGCGCACGGCGTCAAGCGCCTGCGCTTGCGTGAACGTCGTATCGGCGCGCTCCGCGAACGCGACGCCGCACAGATAGTCAGCCAGCAGTTGGCTGACGGTCACCGGCCGCGGCGCCTTCATCGAGTTGCCGAGGTCGTTTCGATCGAGCGCGGGCAGGACGCGAAAGAGCATCGAGAGCCGGCGGCCGACGAAGACGTCATAGCTGATGGCGATCGTGTAGATCTCCTGCGCCAGCGGGGCGAGACGCCACAGCGCCTCGCGCAGTTTGTTCATGCGTCCGGTCTTCGAGAAACGCCCCTCCGGCGTCAGCCAGAACGTCTCGCCGCTCGCGAGCAGCGTTTCGAGGCCGCGCATATCTGCGTCCATCTGCACGCGCATCTCGTCGAGCAGCTCGCGCCGGTACGGCTCGTGGATCCATTTGATGGGGACCTCCAAGCCGCGCGACCGGCGGAAGGTCGTCGAGCCGAACAGGTATGAGAGCGTCTTGCCCTGGGCATCCGTGCCCAGCATCTCGAGGATGGTGGGCGCGAAGACGTCGGCCAGCGGCAGATCGCCGTGGCGGTCGTACACGGCCTGTGCAAAACCCGCGACAGGTCTCGTGCGGGGCTGATTCTCGATGGGGACCATGCCGATCGCAAGGAACAGCTTCGTCGCGTCAACGCCGCGCGTCAGCGGCTCGGTCCACGGAACATGATAGCCAAACGCGCCGGGCTCGAATAGCCGCCGGCCGCTGACCGTGTAGATCGTCTTGTTCCACGGGCCGCCGCGCTCGATGTACGAGATCGTGACCTTGTCGTCGAGGTCGTGCTGATGGTTGGCGATGCACAGCGTCGGCCCGCGCGGCTTGGGCAGCCGGCCCCACCCGCGGACGCGGTAGGCGTTCCAATACCACGGCCATATGGCGAAGCAGACGAACGCCTGAAAGCTGATCACGAAGGCGGCTGGGCGAGCTCGACCGCATGCGCTGCGTCCGCGGTGACCGGCCGCGGCTTGACCCACAAGACGATGATCGAGCCCAGCGCGAAGGTGAGGCCCGCGAGCAAGAAGAGCATCTTGTAGCCGGCCAGCGGGCTCAAGTAGCGCGCGAGGAGCCAGCCGCCCACGAGCGGCGCGACGACGTTCGGCAGGTTCGACGCGATGCCCCAGATGCCGAGATCGCGCGCCACGTCGCGCATCTGCGGCACGGAGTCGATCGCCAGCGCCCAGCCGACGGCTAAGAACGCGCCGTAGCCCAGGCCGAAGCACAGCGCGTAATAGATGAGGTATTGCTGCTGCGGCGCAAGCGCAAATCCGACAACGGCGAGCGCCATCGGGATGCCGGCTGCGGCGAGGATGTACTTACGCGGCACGCGGTCTGACATGGTGCCCGTCCAGAACGCTGTGACGATCGCTCCGACCAGCGCGAGGATGCCGAACAGCATGGTGCTCACGGATGGATTCTTGACTTTTTCGACATCGCTGAAGAAATACAACACGAACGTGCTCAGCAGCGTCATCCCCATGAGGGTCGAGAAACGCGACGCGAACACCACGCCGAAGTTGTGCCAATCGCTGACGTGGACGTGGTCGGGCTCGACGTAGCGGCCCTCCGGCGTCAGTGCGACGGTAACGCCGCCGAGCGCAACGACGAGCGCGGTCCACAAGAACGTCTGCTCGGGCGTGGTCAAGCCGGCGACCGCCAAGCCGCCGACCGCGCCGACCAGCGAAGCCACGCCTTGGTAACCGGCCGACGTGCCCCAGTGCTCGCGCGGCACGACCTCGGGGATGAGCGCTTGATACGTCGCCGTGCTGATGCTCTGGCCGATCACCGCGACGAACAGCGCGGCGGCGAACGTCCACAGCGTGCCGGTGTACGCTAGCCAGACGAGCGCGGCGGCGTTGAGAGCGGTCCCGGCCAGGATGAAGGGGCGGCGGTGGCCGCCGCGCCGGCGCAAGTAGTCGGATAGCGCGCCGATCGGCGGCGGCACGAAGATCGAGATCGCTGCCGCGATGCTGACCAGAATGGCGAGCTGCTGCGTGTGGTTCTGGAACTTGAGAAGCGCAGCGGGAACGGCGATCGCCAGCAGGGCCGAGCCCTGGAAGTTCAACGGGATCCAATAGGCGTTCAGTAACGACTGATCGCGTACGCCGAGCGAGAGCATGGCGTGGGGTTGGACGGCTTAGCGGGCCGCGCCTGTGCCCGAGCTGTCGATCTCGTCCGAGTCGTTGACGGCGCGCAATGCGGCCGCGACGCGCTCGCTTTTGACCTTGATCTCCTTAGGACTGAGCCACATGTAGACCACGGGGATGAGAACGAGCGTGAGCAGCAGCGAGCTGATGAGTCCGCCGATGACGACGACCCCGAGCGAGCTGCGCGATGCCACGGCCGGATCCAATCCGAGCGCGAGCGGCAGCATGCCGAAGATCATGGCCACGGTCGTCATCACGATCGGTCTGAAGCGCGTGCGCGCGCTCTCGACGATCGCCGCAAGCCGGTCCATGCCGCGCTCGCGCAGCTGATTGGCGAAATCGACGAGCAAGATGCCGTTCTTACTCACCAAGCCGATGAGCAGCACCGTGCCGATCATCGAGAACGCGTTGAGCGTCTCGCGCGTGAGCGCTAAGGCGCCGATCGCGCCGACGACCGCGAGCGGTACCGACGTGATGATGATGAATGGCGTGATGTAGCTGTTGTACAGCGCCACCATCAAAAGGAAGACGAGCACGACGCCCAGCACGATCGCCAGCGCCATGCCGTGGACCGTGTCGCTCAGGTTCTGCTGGTTGCCGGCGCTGTTCGGCACGACCTTCACCGACACGGGGAGGCTCAACTCGGCTAGACGCCGCTGGAACGCGGTGTCGACGTTTGACAGCGCAACGCCGGGCTCGACGTTCGCGCTCACGTGCACGACGGTCTGCCGATCCACGCGGTCGATGCTGCGCGGGCCTTCGCCGTAGTCGAGCCGCGCGAAATCGCCGATCTTGACGATCTCGCCGGTCAGCGTGCGCAGCGGCACGTCGAGCAGCTGGCGCTTGTCGCGCTGGTATTGCGGCGGGTAGATGACCTGCACGCCCTTGAGCCCGTCGGGACCTTCGAATTGGGTGGCGCGCACGCCGTCGAACGCGGCGCGGATCGCCGTGGCGGCGACAGCCAGGCTGATGTTGTGGCCGCGCGCCAGGTCGCGGTCGAATGTCACGTTCAGCTGCGGCGCAAGCGTCGCAGCCGAGCTATAGACGTTGACGGCTCCGGGCGTGTCGCGCAGCAGTTCATAGACGCGCTGCGCGTACTTGGATGGATCGCCGCTCGTGTCGGTCACGAGGTAGTCGAGCGGCTGCGAGTTGCCGCTGTGGCGATCGGTCACGGGGATGACGACCGGCGCGGCGCCGGGCGCGAGGCGATCGGCGATGTCGCGCAGCTTGGTGACCCAATAGTCAGTCGAATGCTTGCGTCGATCTTTGAGGTGGATATCGATCTGCGCGATGGCGCCATCCACTAAGTAGCCGCCGACCGGCGACATCGCCGCGCCGACCATGGTCGCCTCCGAACGGACGTCGTCGATGGCATCGACCTCATGCTCGATCGCCAGCGCCGTGTCGCGCGTGTGTGCGAGCGGCGTGCCGCTGGGGTAGCCGATCTGGACGAAGATCTCACCGTTGTCCTGCGCTGGGTCGAATTCGAACCCGACGACGCCGAGCGGGATGAGCGCGACCGCCGCGACGAGCGAGACGATGGCGATGGTCGCGACCGAGCCGCCGTGACTGAGCCCCCACGGCAGTGCCACGTCTGCGTACCACGCGCGCAGGCGGTCGAAGAAGCGCGCGAACCGCGCGGTGAAGCTGATGAAGCGCCCCTTGGAGAGCAGCGCCCAATTGCCCGCCAGCGCGGGTGTGACCGTGAACGAGACCACCAGCGATGCCAGCGTTGCGGTCACCACGACAAGCGCGAATTCCGAGAGGAAGCGGCCGACGATGCCGGGCAGGAACGCGATCGGCAAGAAGACGACGACGTCCACGAGCGTGATGACGATGGCCGCCAAGCTGATCTCGAGGCGTCCGTTGATCGCGGCAAGGAAGGGCGACTCGCCCATCTCGTAGTGGCGCTGGATGTTCTCGAGCACGACGATCGAGTCGTCGACCAGGATGCCGGTTATCAACGTCATCGCCAGCAGCGAGACGGTGTCGAGCGTGAAGTGGCCCAGCTGCATCACCATGAGCGTCGCGAACAGCGACGTCGGGATGGCGATGAGCACCGCGGTGGCATTGCGCCACGAGCGCAAGAAGAACACCATGACGATCGCGACGAGGATGATGCCCTCGATGAGCGTGCGCATCACGCCGTACACTTGCTGGCGCGTGCTGCTCGATTGATCGTTGATGACCGTGATGACGACGTCGGGGAACTGGCGCTGCAGCTCCGGCAGCATCTTGAGGACACCTTGGGCGGTGTCGATCTCGCTGGCGCTCGTCTCTTTCTTTATGTTGAGCAGCAGCGTCGGCTTGCCGTTGACGTACGCGTAGATGCGTTGCGGCTCGTTGCCGTCGGTGACTTTGGCGACGTCGGCGACCTTGTAGAGGCGCGGCGAGGGCACGTTCGGATTGAGCAGCGCGTGGAACTGGCTATCGGTGAGCGGCGCCGAGCCGATCGGCAGGTCGGCCACCGACGCTGCGCCTGTGATGTCGCCGCGGATATTGATGCCCGTCTCGCGCTGGCCGCCGAAGAGGATGCCGCCGGGTGCGCGCACGTTGCTGCCCGCGATGGCGCCGACCACATCGTTGATGGCCAGTCCCGCGGTCTGCAGTTTGCGCGGGTCAACTTCGACTTCGATTGAGGGCGTGACGATGCCGTACGACTCGACGTTGCCGACGCCGTTGACCTGTTCGAGGGCGGGGACGATCTTATTGCTGATGAGTGATGAGAGGGCACCGGGAGAGAGCGTATCCGATGCGACCGAGAGCGAGACGATGTCCGATTCGCCGGGATCGAAGGTCTCGATGACCGGCGCGGGCAGATCGGACGGCAGCTGCGCCTGGACCGCCTGCATGCGGCGCTGCACCTCGACCAGCGCGTCGGTTTTCTTGGAGTGCAAACTGAACTCGGCGAGCACGGTTGCGAAGCCTTGCTGGACGCGGGTCTGGATGTGCTCGAGGCCTGGCGCGCCGGCGAGCTGGTCCTCGATCGGCCGCACGATGCCATCGCTCATCTCGGCCGGCGACGCGCCGGGGTAGAACAGGATGACGACGATGTGCGGCACATCGACGTTGGGCAGATCCTGCATGCGCAGGCTCAAGGCCGCGAGCAGGCCGCCGATCGTGATGAGGGCGACCAAGACGGCCGCCAGGGTCGGGCGCGAGACGAAGAGCTTGGTGAGCATGTACTATTGTGTATTTCGGCAGGTCCGCGCTTAAGACCCTCGGAGGCGCCTAGTGCTTGGCCGCCGGGCGTGCGTCTTGTGTCACCCACGGATCGCGCAGCGGCTGGCGCTGCACGCCGTCCGGGAACGTGCCGCTCGGGTGGCGGGCAAGCCATTCCCGCGCTCGTATGGCGAGGTACTCGAAATCGTGGTACTGCGAATCGCCGCGCCGCCGGCGCATGACCGCGATAGCGGGCTCTAGCTTTTCCCAGTATGAGACCACAAGCCGGCTGAACATGTCCATGAACGCGTTCTCGGTCACCAGATCGTTCTTGACCAGCGTGCCCAGCTCGTTGAACCAGTTGATCGCTCTGATCTCGAGATGGGTGCGGTCGTCGATGAACCCGATTTCTTCAAGCTCCGCGCGATACGCCGGATCCTGCAGTTTGTAATGGAGCTCTCGCTGGACGTAGCGGAACGATTCTTGCAGCTCGTGAGCGCGGAAGTCGCGCTCGAGCGCGAGCACCGCCCCGAGCTGGTTAGCCGCGCGCAGGTGGCGCAGCTGGACGATCGCCGCGATCGCGGTCGCGCCGATGACGACCAGCGTGCCGATCGACGCGGCGGTATTGAGCATTTCTAACGGCATGCATGCATCCTCGAATGCGTGTTCTACGCGCCGCGGGAAACAGCCTATGGCGGAGGCGGCGCCTGGACGCGCGAACCCGAGCCTTCGATGCATGCGATGTTGCTCGACGCCCCGCGACGGCCGCTGCGCGCTGCCGAACTGCCGGATCCTGAGCCGTCGTCCGGCCACGTGCGCATCCGGGTGCTGGCATGCGGCGTGTGCCGCACCGACCTGCACATCTACGACGGCGAGTTGACTCACCCGAAGCTGCCGCTCGTGCTCGGGCACGAGATCATCGGCACGGTGGATGCGCGCGGCGCCGGTGCCGAGCGTTTCCGCATCGGCGATCGCGTCGGCGTGCCGTGGCTGGCGGGCACGGACGGCACGTGCCGCTACTGCCGCAGCGGCCGCGAGAATCTGTGCGAGCACGCGCGCTTCACGGGCTACGACGTGGACGGCGGATACGCGCAGTATACGATCGCAGATGAAGCGTTCTGCTTCGCGATCCCAGACGAGTACCGCGATGACGAGGCGGCGCCGCTCATGTGCGCCGGCCTCATCGGCTACCGCTCCCTGCGCATGGCGGGCGACGCGGAGCGCATCGGCATCTACGGCTTTGGCGCGGCCGCGCACATCATCGCGCAGGTCGCACGCCACGAAGGACAGCGCGTCTTCGCGTTCACGCGGCCGGGCGACGCTGCGACGCAAGCATTTGCGCGTGAACTCGGCGCGGTGTGGGCGGGCGGATCGGACACGGCGCCGCCCGAGGAGCTCGATGCGGCGATCATCTTCGCACCGGCCGGTGAATTAGTGCCAACGGCGCTGCGGGCGCTTGGCCGCGGCGGCATCGTGGTGTGCGCCGGCATCCACATGAGCACGATACCGGCGTTCGACTACGACCTGTTGTGGGAGGAGCGTCAGATCCGCTCGGTCGCCAATCTCACGCGCGCCGATGGGCGAGAATTCCTCGCGCTGGCTCCGCTTGTACCGGTGCGGACGTCGGTGACGCGTTACCCGCTCGAACGCGCCAACGACGCATTGGCCGAACTGCGCGGTGGCAGGCTGCACGGCGCGGCGGTTCTTATTCCATCCTAGGCCATTCGGAAACATCGGACATCGGCCAGTGATACCTCGGTCACTTGCGCAGCAGTTTGAACGCGTGATCGAATGTGTGCGTGCGCATGCCGTAGATCACCCATAGAATGCACAGAGGCTCGAGCACGCGGGCGCCCTCGATGCCGCCGATGTCGATGACTTCCCATCCGAAAGCGCGCAAGATCTCGCTGACCGTCCCTTTGGCTTTGTCGTCGTTGCCGGCGATGAACATGTCGGGCGGCCCGCATGGAAAATCCGGCTTGACCATATGAGCGTTGCCGACGATGTTGAATGCTTTCACAACGCGCGCCTCGGGCAGCCAACGCTGCACTTGCTCGCCGGCCGAATCGTTACAGCCGAGCGCGAGCGAGGGCGGACCGTGCTCCGAGAACACGAGCGGGTTCGTGACGTCGATGACCGTCTTGCCGCTGAAGGTGTCTTTGCCGGCGAGCCTGAGCGCGTGTTCCGTGCCGCTCCAGAGCGTGGCGAGCACGATCAGCTCGCCGAACGCTGCCGCGTCCGCGAACGATCCGGTCGAGGCGCGTGCTCCGTTGGCCGCCTTCCATTCTTTGAGCTTGTCGCTATCGGGCTCGCGCGAGCCGATCTTGACCTCGTGGCCGATGCCGATGAGGCCGCTCGCGAGCACTTGCCCCACATTACCGCTTCCGATGACACCGATCTTCATTAGATACCCTCCGAACTGGGCGCCCAAGGTTAGCGCGAAGGCCGGCAGAACCCTAGCGTCGGCCGTCATGACAAGCCAGCAACGTCCTGCGTTCGTGAGCGAACGCATTGCGCCTGAATCGGGCTCCGCGGACCTAAACGCCATGGCCCGTGGGGAGCCCGGCGTACCGCGAGCGTTCACATGGCGGGGGAGCCGCTTCGAGGTCGCGCGCGTACTCGCGACCGAGCGCGACATGGGCGAGGATCGCGGCGACGTGTACGTGCGGCGCCACTACTTCGACCTTGAGACCACCGATCTGCTGCGCATGCGGCTGTACTTCGAACGCAATCCGAAAGACCGCACCAAACGCAAAGCGTGGTGGCTCTACACGCTCACCTTACCGGATCCAGTCATCGTCACGCCGCGCCTGGCGCTGCGCCGCTGGACATACGCCGACCGCTCCGAATTTCGCGCGATGCTCGCCGACGCCGACATGATGCGCTATCTGCACGAGGGCGTGCCCATGAAAGAATCGGAAGCAGATGCAGCGCTCGACAACACGATCGCACACTACGGCGTAGGGTTCGGCGATTGGGCGATCGTTTCGCGCGAGCACGGCGAGATTCTCGGAGAGGCGGGCCTGACGACGCTTCAGGAGAGCGGTGAGGTGGAGCTCGGCTATATGTTGCGCCGCCCGTTTTGGGGGCACGGCTTTGCGACCGAAGCGGCGCGCGCCGTCATGACGCACGCGTTTACCATGCTCGGGCTGGGTCATCTATCCGCCATGGCGCGGCCCGACAATCGCGCCTCCATCCACGTGCTCGAAAAACTCGGAATGCGTCCGGCCGGCCGCGTCATCCACCGCGGACACGAGATGGCCAAATTCGAGGCGCCCTAGTGGGCCTGCTGCTCGTCGCGGTCGCGGTTATCGGCGTGCTCCACACGCTCGTACCCGACCACTGGGCGCCGATCGCGCTGCTCGCACGCCAGCAGGGCTGGACGCGCCGCCACACGGCGTTGACCGCTGCCGGCGCCGGCCTCGGCCACACGCTCTCGACGCTGGCGATCGGTGCGGTCGCGTGGCTGGTCGGCGTCGCCGCCGCGCAGCGCTATGGGCACTACGTCAATATCGCGTCGGGTCTCGCGCTTATCGCGTTCGGACTGTGGATCGCGATCAGCTCGTTGCGCGAGGCGCGCGAGCCCGAGGCGGAGCTCGAGTCCGAAGTCGCGGCAGAAGCGAAGAAGATCGCTACGTCCACGTCGATTATGCTCGTCATCGGCTCATCGCCCAGCGTGGAAGCGCTGCCGACGTTCTTCGCCGCGGCGAAATACGGCATCTACGCGGAGCTGGCGCTCGCGATCGTGTTCACGGCGACGACGATCGGCACGTACGTCGTGACGTGCCTGCTGTCAGCCGCGGGCCTCGAGCGCCTGCGGATCGGGCCGCTGGAGCGTTACGGTGAGGTCATCAGCGGCGCGTTCGTGGCGCTCGTGGGCGCGGTGTTCTTGTTCCTCTAACCCTTGGTGCAGACCGAATCGACGGCGATTGTCCGGCCCGATTTCTCTTTGAACGTGCTATGCGAGGTCATCTTCGCGTCGCTGACCTTCGTGTTCGTCAAGGGAGATGCGGCGATGATGTCGGGGCCCGGCGTGAAAAGCGCGTCGGTCCAGACCATCGTGTTGCCGGTCCACCCTGGCGAGTACGTGACGTCGTAGCCGCCCTGATCGTCCGTATAGACGTCGACCCAGCGATGCTGATCGGGATCGTAGGTGATTTTATCCACGCTGACGATCGCCTGCGCCCACGATGTCTTGGCCGTCGCGGTATCGGTCACGATCCAGTAGCCTGTGGGATCGATCGAGCTGGTGCCCGTCGACGTGTATGGTCCAGGTCGACGCGCGCTCTGCGTCGAGCACGTCCAGGTACCAAGCGCGAATTTCATCGACGAAAAATCAGGTTTCTTCGTGACCGGCACGGGCGTCGATTCGACGCCGGGAGCCGTGGCTGCGAGACTGTTTGAGCCGAGCAGCGCGAACAGCCCAAGGGCAAAACAAAAAACTCGAGATCGCATAGATCGTCCTTCCTGTGGCGTGTTTGTCGGTAGGGTTGTATCCTCTCCCTTCCTCTACATGCGTTCGCATCCTGTACATGCGTTCGTATCCTGCGGGACGGGGAAACACTGCTGTGAGGCGAACACACGCACCGGATGAAGAGCGCCGTTATCATCGTCCATGGCATCGGTCCGCTTGATCGTTACCAGATCCAGGATCAATTCGCGGCCGAGCTGCGCGACGCGCTGAACACCGAGACCGACGACGAGCGGCGCCAGCGATTCGCCGACGAGCCGCCGCCCCGTCAAGGGCAGTGGCATGCCGACGTGATCTGGCCGCCCGTGCAGCGAAACGAGGTGCTCGAAGGCGTGCGTCCGAGCGCCGTGCGCGTGCACTGCGAGAACCATGGCGTCGACGTGCTGCAAGAACCGTCGGTCGACGTCTTCGAAGGCTACTGGAGCCCGGCCGACAAGGGCCAGACCAATGCGCCAAGCGTGCTCTCCTGGCTGATGCGCTCGATCTTCTCGCCGGTGGCGAACACGCGCATCGCGGCGCCCGGCAATAAGACGACCTACGACATCGCGTATATCGTCGCGGTTGCGCTGCTCGCGCCGCTCTTGGCGATCCTGTCCGTGGGAGCTGCGTATCGCGCGTACCTGGGTTTCACGTCAGGACCGCTGCCGGCGTGGATCGCGGTGATCGTCGGTCTTGCGGGCGGTTATCTCGTCGCGCAGGGTCTGTCGCGTTTGGTCCCGTTGCTGTTCGTGTCGCGCGTCGGGCGCAGCACGAGGCGTCCGATCTTCCTCGTGATCCTCGGCTTAGCCGTCGTCGCGCTCACGAGCTGGCGCGCGGGCGGCGAGTACTTCGAGATGTTCGGCCGGCTGGGCTGGCTGCTGGTGACCACGACGTCGGCCCGCCTGCTGCTCAGCCTCATGATCGACTTCTTGGACGATCGCGTCGGCGACATCCAGATCTACGCGACCCACAACGAGAATCAGCGCTATTACTTGCTGCGCGAGAAGATCTTGCAGATCGTCGGCGATACTGTGCTCTCCGTGCTGCGCACAAAGGACGGGCTGATTGCCAAGCCGCTGTACGACCGCGTTTTTCTGGTCGGGCACAGCTTAGGTTCGAGCATCCTGATGGACGTCATCGTCGAGCTGCACCGCTTGTTGATGGAGGGCGGGCTCGACGAGTCGTCGTGGAACCGGCTGCGTTGCTTCGTCAGCTACGGCACCGCATTGGAGAAGACCCATTACTTGCTCAGCTGCGCGCGGCCCGTCGCGCCGCAGCAAGTCGGGGAGTTCAAGGCCGATCTGTACTCGCGTTTGTTCAGCGCGGACGAGACGGCGCTGCGGCCGGCCGGGGCAACGTCGCGCCCGCCGATGTTCTGGACGAACTATTGGTATTTCAGCGACGTCGTGGCGAACGCCATCGCCTCGTACGGCCGCGCTCGCAGCACGGCCGATCCTGCGCCGGATCCGGGCGTCCATTATACATGTCTTAATGCGCGGCTGCCGTCGCCGGCCGGCGTCGTGTGGTCCCACGGATCCTACCTGGGCGATCGGTCGTTATGGCACTCGGTCGGCGAACGGCGCGGTTTGGCGAGCATCGTGGCATCGGCGTGACACTCGAAAAAGCGCGGTAAGCTGAAATTTCGCGGCGGACAAGGCGCCCGGCTCGGCGAATTCTCAACCTTCGGCCCTTGGGTCGAAACATACCAGCTGTCCCGAGGGTAGACCAGGCATGTGGCTGACCCGTTTTGCCATCCGGCAACCGACCATTATCACATTATTCTTCGTGGCCGTGGCGCTGTTCGGCGTCATCGGCTTCTTCAGTATGGGCGTCAACATCAATCCGAACGTCCAGTTCCCGGTCGTGTCGGTCTACGCCGGTTACCCAGGGGCCAGCCCGCAAGAGATCGAGCGCCTGGTCATCCGTCCGATTGAGGATCAGCTCCAAAACGTCCGCCACGTCGATAAGATCTTCGCGCGCGCGCAAGAGGGCTCTGGGACGATCATCGTCCAGCTCAAGCTTGGATCCAACGTCGATTTCGCCGCCACCGACGTGCAGCAAGCCGTCGACGCGGCGCGCATCAATCTGCCCGCGGATCTTGACCCGCCGATCGTCGCCAAGGAAGATCCGAACGCGCAGCCGATCCTCACTGAATACCTGACTTCGACCAAGCTCTCACCGGTCGAGCTCTCGAACCTCGTCGAGAACGAGATCGTGCCCGCGCTCAAGGGCGTGCACGGCGTCGGCTACGTCAACGTCAGCGGCGAGTTCATCCGCGAGGTGCACGTCAACCCGGATCCGGCACGTTTGAACATGCTCGGCGCGACCCTGCTCGACGTCTTCAACTCGGTCAATCTGGGCAACGTCAGCTTCCCTGGCGGGCGGCTCGACGAGGCGTCCCGCGAGGCCACGGTCGGCGTGCGCGCGGACATCACCGATCCGGCGCAGATCGCGCAGCTGCCGCTCGCCGTGCCCAACGCGTCGCAGAACCAGATCAAGATCGGCGATGTCGCGACCGTTGTGGACACATATCAGGACCACCGCCTCGCCTCGGACGTCAACGGCCAGCCGGCGATCGTGCTCAACGTCGCGCACGACTCCGACGCGGACACCCAGCGCACCACCAACGCCATCCGCGACGAGTTCAAGACGCTGCAGATCAAGTATCCGGAGGCGCGCTTCTCCGAGCTGCAAGCCGATGAAGATTTCTTGCATGAGGCCGTGGGCGGCGTCATGCAAAACCTGTTCGAGGGCATCTTGCTGACCGCGCTGGTCCTGCTGCTGTTCCTGCATGTGATGCGCAGCGCGCTGGTGGTGATGATCGCCATCCCGACGTCGATCCTCGCGACGTTCCTCGTGATGTGGATGCTCGGCTTCTCGGTCGACCTGCTGTCGCTCATGGGGCTGTCATTGACGATCGGCATCCTTGTCGACGATTCGATCGTCGTGATCGAGAATATCACGCGCCATAGGGAGATGGGCAAGCCGCCTGAAGAGGCGGCGATCGTAGGGCGCACCGAGATCGGCGGCGCCGCGATCGCGATCACGCTCGTCGACGTCGTGGTGTTCACTCCGATCGCGTTCATGTCGGGCATCGTCGGTGAGTTCTTGCGCGAGTACGGCCTGGTGATCGTCACCGCGACGCTGTTCTCGCTACTCGTGTCGTTCACGCTGACGCCGCTACTGGCGGCCCATTGGGCGCTGGTGCGCAAGCCGAAGATGACGCTGCTGGGGCAGCGCGCGATCACGGCCACGCTCGTCATCGTCGGCGCGCTCTCGGCGCTCGCCATCGGTTTGAGCTTGGTCAAAGTAGTCAGCGGGCCTATGCTCATCGCGCTGCTCATGCTGACCGTCAGCATCGCGGTGCTCGTGCTCGTCTACAACCACTTCAACGGTTGGTTCGACGGGCTGCGCGCCTGGTATCACGACGTGATGCTGCCCAAAGCGTTGCGCCATCCGTATCTGGTCGGCTTCGGGTGCCTTGGTCTCGTGCTGGCCTCGCTGTTCACCGTCGGCACGATCGTGCCGTTCGAGTTCCAGCCCAACACCGAGTACGGCGCGGCGGTCGCAAGCCTCACGTATCCCGTCGGCACGCCGATCGACTTCACCGCCGCCGGCGCGGAGCGCATGGCGGCGGTGCTGCGCAAGCGCAGCGACGTGAGGGACGTGGTCGTCAATGTCGGCGCGGATGCCAACGACGTGACCGGCGGCTATGTCGCCAACCTCCAGGTGGATCTCTTTCCGGAGAAACGCCACGACGAGCATCTCGTCGTCGAGCAGATCCGCAACATGGGTTCGCTGGTGCCGGGTGCGGTGATCACCGCAGGCGGCGCGCAAAACGGCGGCGGGGCCGACCTCACGTACACGTTGCTCGGCACGCCCGAGAATCTGTATCCGGCCGCCGACAAACTCGTGGCGTTCATCAAGAAGCTGCCGAACACCATCGACGTGACTGCGACGAGCGAGATCGTCGGACCGCGCTTGGAGATCGACATCGATCGCGCCAAGGCCGCGGCGCTCGGCGTGTCGCCGCAAGCCGCCGCGATGACCGCGCGCGCTGCGGTCGGGGGCATCATCGCCACCAAGCTGCGCATGCCCGAGGGTCTGGTCAACACGATCGTACAGCTTCCGGCCGGCGTCCGCAACGACTATCGCAATCTCACGTACGTGCCGGTGCGGGCGAATGACGGCGTCACCCTCATACCGCTGTCGGATGTCGCAACGTTCAAATGGGTCACCGAGCCGCCGACGCTGCGCCGCCAGGACCGCCAGCGCATCGTGCGCGTCTTCGCGAGCACCGTGGGCGGCGCGCCCATCGGGCCGATCGACAGCAAAGTTCAGGACATCCTCAAGCAGCCCGGCTTCTTGCCGCCGGGCGTCAGCGTCCAGGCCGAAGGCGATACGCAGTTCCTGGGCGACACGATCAACAAGATCGGCATCGCGCTGCTGACGTCGTTCGTGCTGATCTACATGCTGCTCGTCATCCTCTACCGCAATTATCTCGAGCCGCTGATCATCATGCTGAGCATTCCGGTCGCGCTGGTGGGCGCGCTGGGCATCCTGGCGTTCTGCAACATCATCCATCTCGTGGCGCCCGACGTGCGCTTCTTCGCGGGCCAGACGCTCAACATATTCTCCATGTTGGGCATCGTCATGCTCATGGGCTTGGTGGCCAAGAACGGCATCTTGCTCGTGGATTTCGCGAACACGCTGCATGCGCGCGGCATGTCGATCATCGATGCGGTCCGGGAGTCCGCCGTCGTGCGGTTCCGGCCGATCATGATGACGACCGCCGCGATGATCATGGGCATGTTGCCGCTCGCGCTCGGCTTCACCGAAGGCGCCGAGTTCCGCAAGTCCATGGGCACGGTGATCATCGGCGGCCTGACGAGCTCGCTGCTGCTGACCTTGTTCCTCGTGCCCGTGATGTACGTGGTCGTGGTCGGTGCGGTCGAGCGCTGGCGCCAGCGCCGCTTGGCGACGCGGCTCGTGCTCGCGCCGGATGAAGATGAAGCCGTCGGGAGCACGCTGCCGATCACACCGTAATCCGAGTCACGCGGACCCCTGCACGCAGGTGCCGAAAACTATAAGGTGAGCCTCTGGCGCTGCATCGTGGTCTGCCTTTTCCTGACGGCGTGCGCCGGCGCGGGCACACCCGGTGTTGGCGGCACGAACCCGGGCGGCAGCAATCCCACGCCGGGCGGCGGCGGGACGCCGACGGCGCCTCCGGGCAACGTCGCCTCGATCGGCGGGTGTCAAGTATTCCCGTCCGACAACCCGTGGAACGAGGACATCTCCGGATTGCCGGTCGATCCGAACTCGGCCACCTATCTCGCGCAGATGAACGCCTCGACGACGAACCTTCATCCCGATTTCGGATCGAATCCGACGTATGGCATTCCGTACGTGACGGTGCATGGCAAGACGCAGCCCTTCGTGCCGATCAATTTCACCTTGTACGGATCCGAGAGCGACCCGGGCCCCTATCCCATTCCTCCCAACGCACCGGTCGAAGGCGGCCCGGGATCAACCGGCGACCGCCACGTCCTCGTCGTCGACATCGACAACTGCATCGACTACGAGATGTATTATGCGTTCTACGTCGGCCCGGGTTGGAACGCCGGGTCGGGTGCGGTGTGGCACTTCAACTCGGATGCGCTGCGCCCGTATTATTGGACGTCGGCGGATGCGGCCGGCTTGCCGATCGTCGCAGGCCTGGCGCGCTACGACGAGACCGTGCAGACCGGCGCGATCTATCACGCGCTGCGCTTCACGGTCGCCAAGACACAGGCCGGCTTTATCCTCCCGGCTACGCACTACGCGTCGAACTGCTCGAACCCCAACTGCCCGCCGATGGGCCTGCGGGTCCGCCTCAAGGCCAGCTACGACATCAGCGGGTTCACCGGGGCGTCGCTCGTCATCTTGAAGGCGTTGAAGAAGTACGGTATGATGATCGCTGATAACGGATCGGATTGGTACATCAGCGGCTCCACGGACACGCGCTGGGATGATAACGATCTGGATCAGCTCAAGAGCGTTCCGGCCAGTGCCTTCGAAGTGGTCCAAACCGGCCCGATCATCCACTAGATCGCGCTTCGCTTCTTCGAAGAGGGTGCTCTATGCATAGGCTGATCGCGACGCTTGCCGTCGCCTCCTTGGCGCTGCTGCTCACGGGCGCCGGCACTCCAGCACCGACACCTGCGGCCACGTCGACACCCGCTCCCACGCCGCCGCCGACGCCGACGCCCGCACCCACGCCCGCCGGCCCGCCGGTGGGGCACCGTGACCGCGGTGGTCGATCCGGGCCTGCTTCCGCATGGTCGCAACGTGCTGCACGGGATCGCGCGCAATCCGAAGACCGGCGACGTCTATGTCGGCGTCACAAACTTGCTCAGACACTGGAACCCGATCACCGGCAACTCATTTTCCAATGATGACTCGCTCCGAAAGATCACACCCGCTGGAACGGTTGACCGGGTCACAAGCTTTCCGTATCCCAATGGGATCCTGGTCAACCCGCATGACGGCATGGTGTACGTGGCCACCGGAGCGATTCACTGCAGCGAGGCCGTCGCTGGAATGCTCGTTTCGACGCACTGTCCGGGCACGAACGGCATCGTCGTCGTGGACCCGGCAACGGGAAATCATCACGACTACGCGGGCGCAGGGCCAGGCAAGGCGGACGGGGTCGGGAGCAACGCTCGGTTCACCGCGGCGGCGGATGTCGTGTTCGATCCGGACAACGGCAATATGTACGTTACCGACTATGGCAATCACGTGGTCCGCCAAGTGACGCCTGACGCAACCGTTACGACGTTCGCCGGATCAGGGACCGCCGGCAGCGCCGACGGCGTCGGGCCGGCGGCCTCGTTCAGCGGTCCGCGCGGCATCGCATACTGCCCGAAAGACAAGAGTCTGTACGTCGCGGATCGCGATAACAATGAGATACGCAAGATCACCATGGATGGCACCGTGTCGACCTTCGCGGGCACGACCAGCGTGGGTTTTGTCGACGGTCCGGTCGCGAGCGCGCGTTTCGACCATCCGCAAGGCGTGGCGTGCGATGCCGCCGGCGACATCTTCGTGGCAGATACCGATAACAATACCATTCGCGTGATATCGGCAAGCGGCGTGGTCAGCTCGCTGGCCGGCGCCAAGGACATGGGTACGGTCAACGCGGTCGGATCTGCTGCGCGCTTCGCGAATCCCAGCGACCTGTATTTCGATCCCAGCGACGGCAGCCTCTACGTGATCGACCAGGGCGCGAACAACGTCCGCAAAGTCGTCACGGGCGCCGCACCGGGGTAGACGCGGGCGGCCGGCCCGCGCGCGACCTATCGGCGCGGGGGTAATTTGGGCGGTGCGAGATTCGGGCGGCCGTCGAATGACGGCATCGTCACCGGATTTTTCTCCAGCGAATCGAGGATGAGCGCGAGCGCTTTATCCATCTGCGGATCCTTGCCATCGCGATACTCGTGCGGCGCGATGTCGACGTCATAGTCCGGATCCGTGCCGTAGTTCTCCACTTTCCAGCCGACGTCCACGAACCAGAACGAGAATTCCGGCTGGGTCGTCACCGTGCCGTCCACGAGCGGATGCTGCGGCCAGATGCCGATCACGCCGCCCCACGTGCGCTTGCCGACCAGCGGCCCGAGCTTGTAGAGCTTGAAGCAGTGGCTGAAGATGTCGCCGTCAGAGCCTGCGAACTGATTCGTCAG
Organism: Vulcanimicrobiota bacterium; assembly: GCA_963772515.1. GTDB lineage: Bacteria > Vulcanimicrobiota > Vulcanimicrobiia > Eremiobacterales > Eremiobacteraceae > JAFAHD01. The sequence goes on along the minus strand of CAVYXC010000003.1, from coordinate 667,894 downwards.
TCCGACCATCGGGCCGGCGACCGATTCGTCCGGGTACGGCTTGGGCAAGCCATGACGCGGGATGTCGTAGCCGACGCGCTTGCGCGACAGCTTTTCGAGCAGAAGCGCCGAGACGTGTCCACCGCGGTTGTAGCGCGCGTCCACGATCAAGCCGTTGCGGTTGAACTCCGCCAGATACCCGCGGTGGAATTCGGCGAAGCCAGCCGGTCCCATGTCGGGGATGTGCACGTAGCCGACACGGCCGCCCGTGCGATCGTGCACGAGCTTGCGGTTGGCCTCCACCCACTCGCGGTAGCGCAATGCGCGTTCGTCACGCAACGTCTTGACGATGACGCGCCGGCGCACTCCTTCGAGATCGAGCAACGTCAGCGCGACTTCGCGCCCTGCGTAGTTGAGCAGCAGCGCCTCGACGGTGCGCTCGCGGCTGACGGCATGGCCGCCGACGCCGACGATGACCTCACCCTCGCGCACCCGCAAGCCGGGCTCGGCCAACGGTGAATCCGTATCGCGATTCCACGAGTCGCCGCGCAGGATGCGCGTGATCTTGTATCCGCCGCTGCGTTCGTCAAAGGAAAGCTCCGCACCGAGCAGACCGACCTTGTAGACCGGAGGCCGGCGGTAGTCGCCGAAGTATTCGTAGGCGTGCGACGTGCCGAGCTCGCCTTGCATCTCCCAGAACAGGTCGGACAGCTCCGCGCGCGTGCGCACTCGCGGCAGCAGTTTCGCATAGCGATCGCGCACGACGTTCCAGTCGACCTGCGACATCGCCTCATCCCAGAACTGCTCGCGTTGCAGGCGCCAGGCTTCATAGTACATCTGCGCCCATTCATCGCGCGGCTCGACCAAGACGGAGACGCGTCCGATGTCGATCCAACCCGAACGCCGGCTGGACTCGTCGAGCATGGGCGGGCGTACGTCGGCATCGGCCAGCGGTTCGAGCGCGTCGATGGCTCGCAGCCGGAAGCCGGAGCGGTACACCAGCGTGTGATTGTCAGCGGCCAAGCGGATCGCGCCGACTTGGCCGGCCAGCGAACCGCAGCGCTGATCGTTGAAGTCGTAGGCGAGCAGCGTGCCGTCGTCGTGCGAATCTTCCTTTAGAAACGAATGTCCGAGGCTGCCGCGCACGGGGTATTGGGTGAAGAGCGCGCGCCCCGGTGCGCCGACGATCTGGTCGTAGCGGCCCTCGTCGACGGGGAAACCGATGATGCGGCCGCTGATGCCGTCGAAATCGATGTCGATGTTGGGCGGCGTTTTGGGGGCGTCTGTGGGCGCGGCCGGCGGCTCGACCGGTCTCGACTCCGACCGTGGCGTGCTCGACGAGCGAGATGCCACGCCGGTCGTGGAGCTGGGTGAATCTGCCTGGCGGCTCACCGGCGCGTCGTCGTAGTCGTGCGGCGCCGGGGACTTGACCGCGCCGTTGAACGCGCGCGCCTTGGGGACGAACGGCGACGAGACGTCGCCGCGCAGCGTCACCAAGAACGGCCGCATCGCGAAGGGGAAGCTCAGGTCGAATTGGAGCGCGTCGTAGACCGGATTGAAGTCGCGCGTCGACAAGAAGTAGAGATACTTTCCGTCGGGATCCCACGCGGGGCAGCGGTCGATGCGCAGCGGTGCGGTGACGTCGTGGACGGTTCCGCTAGATGCCTCTGCGACGCGGATAATCGACTGATCGGAAAACGGCGCATAGGAGTAGGCGATCCAGCGGCCGTCGGGCGACCACGAAAGATCGTTGATGCGCATCCCAGGACTGCGATCCACGACGCGCAATTTCTTGGTCTTGAGGTCGACGATGATGAGCTCGTGGCGGTGGTTCGCGAGCGCGACCACGTCGGCCGTCGGAGATACCGCGAGCTCGACGATGCGACCGAGATCGCCGTCGCTGGCGGCGACCGGCGGCTGGCTATCATCGGCCCAGCAGATCTGCAGGTGTTCGGTGCCGCCTTCGTCTGTGATGACGACGAAGCGCAGGCCGTCGTGCAGCCAATCGGCGTCGCGGTAGCGGACCTTGCTGCCCACGCCGTGGTGCGTGACCGCCTCTTCCCACAGCGGCATGGTGAACGGCTGACCGCGCGCGATCAGCGCTAGCGCGCGTCCATCCGGATGCGGCGCGAAACTCTCGAGCGTCGGCGCGGCATCGACGAAACGGCGCGCGGTCTGCGTGGTCGTCGACGGCGCGCTGAACTCGAGCCGCCGGGTCGTGTCGGTGGCGGAATCGTAAAGATACAGATCGGCGCCGGCGCCGTAGACGATGCGCGTACCGTCGCTCGAGGGGAACCTGACATAGTACTCATCATGATCGGTGTGCCGGCGGACATCGGAACCATCGGTCTTGCACGAATACAGATTGCCGACGCCTTCGTGATCGGACAAGAAATATACCCGCTTGCCGACCCACATCGGGCTGACGGTGTTGCCGTCGAGCGAGACGAGCTTCGAATACGTACCCTTGCCCGTGGCGTCGATCCACAGTTCGCCCGCAGTGCCGCCTCGATAGCGCTTCCAGCGCGCGGGATCGTTGTTGTTGCGCCCAATCAGCGTGGCGCCGCCGGGCGCGACTTCGATTGACACCATGTGCCCGAGCTCGAGCGAACGCGGGCTGCCGCCCGTCCGCTCGACCGCGAACCCTTCGGCGTGGCGCAGAAACGGCGAGCGGCCATCAGTGACGAAAAGGATCTCTTTGCCGTCGGGCGTCCAGCCGGCGACGTGACAGGTCTCGGAACCCAGATAGGTCAGGCGCGTCGCGTCGCCGCCGTCCGCCGCCATGACGTACACTTCCGGATGGCCCTCTTCGCGGCCGACGAAAGCGACGAAGCGACCGTCGGGCGAGAAGCGCGGCGAGGAGCATTCGCCGACGCCGGCGGTCAGCCGGCGCGCCACCCCGCCGCCGACAGGGATCGACCACAGATCGTCTTCGCACACAAAGATGACATCGTCGCCCGCGATCGTCGGCTGACGGTAATAACCCGCGTTGCTCATAAGCCTCAAGGATTGGCCCCAGCGGGGAGGCGAGCCTGCCGGGATGAGCGCCTCAGGGGTGCGAACCATGCCGCATGAAGGCGCGCGTGCTTATCTCCGGTTTGTTGACCACCTGCATGCTCGTGCTCGGCGCTGCGAGCTCGCCTGCGCGCGCCGCGGATATGCCACAAGACGGCGCCGCCGCTCCGTCGGTGCCGGTCCTGCGGTCGGTCATAGGCGGCGCGGACGAGCCGTTCGATCTCAAGGCCGCCTCGACGGGCACGACGATCGTTTTGTATTTCTTCCCCAAGGCGTTCACCGAAGGCTGAACGATCGAGGCCAAGGCCTACGCCGCCAGGCTGGCGGACTTCAAGAAACTCGGCGCCACCGTCGTCGGCATCTCATACGATCCGCTCGACGTGCTCAAGAAATTCCAAGCAGAAGAACAAGCGCCGCAGCGCTTCGTGTCCGATCCGACGGGAGTAGCCGTGAACGCGTTCGGTGTCTCGCTGACCGACCAAGGCGAGGTGTACGCCAAACGCGCCACGTTCATCATCCGCGACGGCACAGTTCTGCACACCGTGTTCGATTGGAGCCCGCTCGGCAACGTCACGAAGACGCTTGACTGGCTGACGGCGCATCCGCCTGTCGCGAGCGCGGCGCCGCCGCTGGTTGAGAGCGCAGCTCCGGCGTTCACACTGCCGCTCATCGCCAACGGCAGCGGATCGTTCTCGCTTGCGAAGCAGCGGGGCCATGGCGTGTATATCAACTTTTTCTCATCGTGGTGCGGGCCGTGCGTGCAAGAGGCGGCGACCATCGCCGCGACAGCGCCCGCTTTCACGGCGCAGGGCGTGCGGATCGTCGGCATCGCCGTGCTCGATACGACGTCGGGGGCGACGAGCTTCGTCCACAAGTACGGTTTGAAGTATCCGATTGCGTTCGACAAGTCCGGGAGCGTCGGCGCGGAGTATCGACTGACCCAGTTGCCGCTGCACATATTCATCGACTCGACCGGCGTCGTGCGCCAATACGTCGCCGGCGGCCCGATCCCGGCCGCAGAGCTGCGCGCAGGGCTCGCCTCAATCGCTCGATAACGACCCTTCGATGTACCAGCTGTTCGCAGACTCGCCCGGTTGGGCAGTGCTGGCCGTCTTCATGGTCGTGCCAGCCGTGGTGGCCGCAGCCGCACACTTGCTTTTCAGGCGTTTGGTGCCGGCGAGCAAGCTGCTGCCCAGCCACGACGTCGCGGGGTTCCTGGTCGCGATCGTCGGCGTGCTCTACGCCGTGGTGCTCGGCTTTCTCGTCATCAGCGTGTGGAGCTCGTTCGATCAGGCACAGCGCAATGCGGATGCCGAGACGACCGAAGTCGCAGATATATTGTATTTGACCAGAGCGTTGCCCGAGCCGATCAGGATGCGCGAACGAATGCTCCTCGGCCAGTACGCGCACGAAGTGAGAGATGTCGAGTGGCCCATGCTCGCCGACGGAGAAGAAGACCCGCGCGCGCGGGGCCTGCTAGCGGCGGCGCTGCACGAGCTCGCGACGTGGGATATCCCGCCGCGGGCATCACAGTCGGAGGTGTTGCGCCAATCGTCGCTGCGCGACGCGGCGCTGGCAAGCTATCGCGAACTTGCCGCGCACCGCCGCTTGCGCATCTTGGATGCGCAAAGCCACGTCCATCCGACCATGTACTTCGCGCTCGCCGCGGGCGCGACGATTCTGTTGATATTCGTGTTCTTATTCGGAGTGCAGAGCTTGGCGATCCAGTTGGCCATGACGGCGCTGGTCGCGGGGATGATCGGACTTCAGATCGGCGTGATCTTCGAGATGGATCGTCCGTATTGGGGCGCGATTCATGTCACGTCAGATGCGTGGACGCTGCTCATCCAGGACAACCGTCTCGGGACGCCTTAGCCAGGCTCGTTCGGATGATCGATGACCCGCTCTTTGGTGGTTGGGAGCCGTTGCAGGTCGTCCTCGACGAAGTGACGCTCCACGAGCTCGCCCTTGTGCTCGAAGCGCACCACGATGGCGCGCGTGCGCACTTCGATGATCGTGCCCTCGACGCCGTGGTTCTTGATCCACACTTTATCGCCGTATCGGTAGTTCATGGTCATCCAGGTTCTACTGGCGCTTGATCGTCTCCCCGATGAGCTTCATCTGAGATATCGTCACCGTCGATTTCACTTGGGGAACCGATCGCTTGCCGTTGATCAAGATACCCGAAGGCACGAACGTGACCCGAAGCATTCCACCGCTCGTCTGCGCCGAGGCGCGCAGTGCGGCATTGATCCGTAAAGCGATCTGCGCCGGCCGGAACATCTCGGGCATCTGGTCGCGTATGCCGACGCCGAACATCGCGACGTTGCCTACGTAATAGGGGCCGCTCGGGTCCGGCGCGACATTTGGCGGAAGGCCGATGTACGTCTCCCAGATCACGCCGGGCTGCGTCGGCGTATGAATGCCGCCGAGCTGGAGGTAGATGTGCTGGTCCGGGGTGCGTCCGAAGCTCGCGAGCTTTTCTCGCACTGTGGTCGGCAATTGGATCGGGATCGAGACCGTTTGTTGTGTGAGTTCGACCGGCGGGTTTGGGAGCTGGTACAACACCTCGAGCAGCGGGATGCAGCAGGCGTGCGGGGATAGCGTCGGCAGGCAGTGCTCGGGCGTGAGCGTCGGGCCGCCTTGATAGACATAGTTGAGTTGCTGCGCTGCATTGAGGACTTCGCACGCATTCATCGCGACGGTGTGGCCATTCTGGTTGTAAAAGGTCGCGCTCTTGCCCGTCCAGGTCGAGTCCGTCACCGGATCGTTGCCGCCGTAACTGCCGCGCCACACCTGCCACAAGCGATCGCAGTTGGCGTGATGCAGGTAGAAGATCGGGTCTTGCGCCGCCTTTTGGATATTGCCGAACCAATCGCCCACGCCCATGTGCACGGCACCGTGCGGCGTGTTTTGGAACATATCGTTGGCGCCGGTGCTCAGCGGGGCGGTAGTGTAGATCGGGGTCGCAAACGCGGCCGAATAGTCCACACGCCACGCGGGCAGCGAACCGCTGCCGTCATTCATCGCCGAATCTCGGTGTGGCCAATAGAGCGCACTGCTCTTGTCGCGGAACATCGCGGGCAATTGACGTTCGCTCGCCGAGTCCCAGGCCCAGAACGGCAGCGCCCAGCCGGGGTCGCCGGACATCTTGCGGATGATGTTTTCGAACCAGTGAAGATACATGCGATGCCACGACCAGAACCACTCCGTGCCGTGCTCGCACGTGTTCCATATGCCAGGATGTCCGGAGAGAACGGTCCCATGGATCGCCGCTTGATAGTTCCAACTCAAGGGACTGTTCGGATGGGTCGTATCGAGCGCCCGCATCTTGGCGATGGCCTTGACATAGGACTTGATGATCGAGTCGCTCGCGCTCAAGCCGCCGATATCTTTTCGCACGACCGGTGCGGCAAGCGCGGCCTGGATGTCGAACAGCGACGCGCTCGAAGCGGCGAGCGCTGTTGCGCCGGCGACGCGCAGAAAACGATGACGGCTTAGACTCGACCGATCGCGATCGGCGTCATGCTTTTCCATGGCGGTCCCTCCGCTTCGTTGCCAAGAAGCATAACCCAATCGGCACGGTTTGTCCATCAGATGAACGGAAAAGGGGATGACCGCGTTATAGGGACACAAGGAGGTGCTGAGATGTTGACGCACCGTGTACGGCCCATTGTCGCGAGCGCGCTTATTCTCGCCGCTGCCCTGCTCCAGTTTCCCGCTGGCGCCATGGAAAAACCCGGCCAATCGGGCGCCACCTCGATCAGCCTGCCACCCGCGGGATTGGTCGTCGTGCTGACGACCAAGGACCTAGACGACGCATCGTGGCGCACGGCGGTGGCAAATCCATCCATAAGCGGTGTGGCGCTTCAGATCCACTGGAGCGACCTCGAGCCTACCGAGGGCAAACCGGATTGGACGAAGCTGGACGAACTGTTCGCCGCCGCGGCGTTGTCAAAGAAATGGGTGCAGCTGCTCATCTTCCCGGGCTTTTTCACTCCGGCCTGGGCGCTCGAAGGCGTCCAGAGCGATACGTTCCCGATCCAATATGGTCCCGGCAAGGGCGACATCATGACGCTGCCGATGCCGTGGGATCCGGTCTACCTCAAGCGCTGGTTCGCGTTCGTGAAGCTCGTGAGTGACAGGTACGGGACCACGCCCGCGTTTCGGATGATCGGCGCGGCGGGTCCGACGTCGGTATCCGTGGAGACGACGTTGCCACAGACGCCGCCGGACCTCAAGAAGTGGCAAGCAGACTCGTACACGCCCACTAAGTACATCGGCGCGTGGCAGCAAGCGCTACAAACGTATGCGACGGACTTCCCCAATCAATATGTCTCCCTTTCCGGGCTGGGAAGCGGGCTGAACCTCAACGATCAAGGCAAGCGCGATCCCAGCGAGCACCTACAAACCAGACAGCGGATCATCGACGCGGCGAGTTCAGTCCCCGGCGGTCGCTTCGCGCTGCAATACAGCAATCTCGACGCGATTCCAGGTTCGGACGAAGAGCCCATGACGTTTCTGTTGAGCTACAGCGGCCGCGCCGCCACCGGGCTGCAGATGCGTACATCCGCTAGCAATCCGGGCATGGGCGCTCCGGGCGATTCTCCAGCCCTGATCCTGCAAAAGGCGATCGACAAAGGGCTAGCTCCGAACAGCACCGGCAAGCGCGTGACCTACCTCGAGATCTACGAACGTGACGTGCTTGATGATGGGATGCAAGCGGTGCTGCGTTATGGTGCGTCGCTGTTCACCGCCCATCCGACGCGCCCGCCGCTCAAGACCTCTCCTTATTAAGGATAAGAAAGAGCCGCCCGGCTATCAGCCGGGCGGCTCTTTTGTCGTGGGAACGGCCGGTTAGTTCTGGCCGTGCTTGGTGTGATTGGATGCGGTCTGCGCTCTGCTGACTGACGGCGCGGAAGCTGGGGCGCTGACCGATCGGCTGTAGGTGGGAGCGGAGTTATTGTAGTGAACGCTCGGCGCGTTGTACATCACGTTGGTGCGGGGGTTCGCGGGCTGCTGCGGTACGCGCGGCGCGATGACTTGCGTATTGTAACGCTGCACCGGCACGTTCGTCACGGGCGCACGTTGGAACGTCGTGGCGGTGTTCGTGCGTGGCGTGACGCTTTGCGTGTCGAACCGCCCCCAACCCGTTGGCGCCGTCGAGGTCGACGTCACCGTCTTGCTCGGCGGGATCGTGCTATTGGTGCCTTTGGTGGTGATGAACGGGTGTTGCGCCACCGCGTTGCTCGGTGCGCTGGCCGACTGTCCTTGCGAACCGAACCTACCCCACACACCTGTCGGCGTCGTCGAGGTCGACGTTACCGTTTTGCTCGGCGGGATCGTGCTATTGGTGCCTTTGGTGGTGATGAACGGGTGTTGCGCCACCGCGTTGCTCGGTGCGCTGGCCGATGGTCCTTGCGAACCGAACCTGCCCCACACACCTGTCGGCGTCGTCGAGGTCGACGTTACCGTTTTGCTCGGCGGGATCGTGCTATTGGTGCCTTTAGTTGTGATGAACGGGTGTTGCGCTACCGCGTTGCTCGGTGCGCTGGCCGATGGTCCTTGCGAACCGAACCTGCCCCACACACCTGTCGGCGTCGTCGAGTTCGACGTCACCGTCTTGCTCGGCGGGATCGTGCTATTGGTGCCTTTAGTTGTGATGAACGGGTGTTGCGCCACGCCGTTGCTCGGTGCCGTCGATGTTCGCGTCGTCTGGATCGGCGTTTGCATGTGCTGTGCGAACGTCTGGATCGTGCTGCGCGCGTTCGAGAACGTTTGCGGTGTATGGGGCGTCGGTAGTTTCTCGAACCGATTCGAGATCATGGGCGCTTTGGCGACCGTGCCCGTCGAGAAGCGCAAGGACTGATTGGTCGGCACGACCGGCAGTGCGTTCTTGGCGAGCGCGACTTGATGCAGGTCGTTAGCGTGCACGTTTTCGTACTGGTAGCGGGACCCATTTGTGAAGTCACCTTGCGAGACGACGGCGACGCCGTTGCGGCCGTGCGCGTTGCGGTAGTTATAGATGTTGGTGATGTTCGTTATATTGGTCACGTTCGTGATGTTTGTGATCGAGACGTTGCGACCGCCGCCCCACGGATAGTAGGGCTCGCCCGGCGCGAGCGGCACCCAGCCGACGTTGCTGAACGCATTGCCGAAGCTCAGGCCGACGTTGACGCCGCCGATGTTGAAGCCGAAGAAGGCGACGAGCGCGGGTTGATAGGCCGGACGCACGTTTGCCGGACCCGGGCACCACGCCCACCCGACATTGCCCGCATACACCCATCGGCCGTAATGGTACGGCGCCCAGCCCCACGGCTCGTAGCCGACCCACGTCCATCCATAGTACGGTTCCCATGCCCAACGGCCGTCTTGATATGGCGCCCAGTCGGCGGTCTGATTGTTGGGGACCCATGCTTCACCGTCGCCGGGAACGTTTTGCCAATTGCCGTAGGTGCTTAGATCGTCAAGGCCGGTGATGTCGGTGCTTGCGGCGGGACTGGAGAACGCCGCGTTCGCGTACTGGTCGCGCTGCGCGTTCCACGTGTCGAAGTCGTCCATCGCGACATAGTCCACGGCGCGGATGTCCGGCGATGAAGCGTCACCAGAGATCTCGACGCTTGTCTTCGCAGAGATGGTTTGCGTACCGTCGGGAGCGACCAGGTCAGCGCTGCCGGAACGCACCGTCACCCAGGTGTTGCCGTCCGCGTCCACAACGATGCGGTACTCGCCCGCTTCGTCGGGAACGACCTTGATCGAGGGCGTCTCGACCTGAGGTCGAGCGTCGGTGTAGCGCAGCAGCGCGACCTGCACGGCGCCGGATGCGAGCTGCAGTGCGTTGGCGTTGGAGTCGAGCTGCGTGAAGCGCAACTGCGAGTTGTCCGCGATGCGTACGAAATCCGCGTTGTCGAACTGTACTTCAGCGCGGGCATCGGCCGCGGTGGTGATATAGTCGCCGACGTTCACCGGCGCGTTTACCGTCGCGTCGACGGCGTCGCCGGAATCTCCCCGCTGCATGGTGACGCCGCCCTCGATGGCGCTGATGCGCGCGACATCAGGCGGTGTGGAATCATCTGCAGCCGCGGGAGCCAGCGGCATGGAGAGAACGCAAGAAACCAAAAACAAGCCGCACCAGAGGCGGCCGATCGTTCGAGAAATTGTAGTCCACATTTGGATCCTCCTAGCAGGGCCACGTTTCGCAAACGCACCCCTGTTTCGCGACCCTTCTGCAGACATAACGTCCCTGTCACGCCAAGAATAGCATGACCGATTTAAGCTGGTGTGAGAGAAGGTTGTGCAAATGCCGTGAGCGCCGCGATGGGGCGGTCGAGCAAGCACGTGGTTGCACGTTTTCTGGGCGACCAGCGCGCGCCAGTGCGAACTCCTGTCGAAACCCCAAAAGACCTCCATCCAGCCGCAGGAGCTGCCCCCACTTCTCGACAAAGCCGAGCACAGTCAATCGCTCGATAGCAGGCGAGGCTTTTCGTCATGCACTGGTTTGATAATTTTGCAAAATCGCTTTCGCGGCCATACGAGTCGCGCCGCGTCGCATTGGGCAAAATGGCTGCGATTATCGCCGCGGCGAATGCTTCGTGGCCCTCGCGCGCAGGCGCCGCCCCTAGTCAAACCCTGCATCCAAGCGAAACCATCGGCGGCTCGCCGCCGCCGACTGGCAGCCCCACGCTGCACACGATCGGGGCGTCGGCATCGCGGCGCGGAATCCAGGTGCGCACACTGCATCTTCCCACCGCCTACAAAACCGGACCGTGCGAGTTCAGCCTATCCGGTCGCAACGCTGACTTCTATTATCGCGCGACGGGCTCAGCCGGTAGTCAATCGCTCACGCTAGTCGTCTATCACCGAACCACAATCTCAGGCACGGGGAGGCAGCTCTCCGCCCAGGTGACCGATACCATCGAAGTGACGTCCGGCGGCGCTTCGGTCGTCAAGGTCGAGTCAGAGCGCAACGCCGTTCGGGGCGGATCCCAATCCGGAACGATGCGCTTCGAGTATGGCCCTGCAGTTCAAGGCATCAGCGGCGCCATGCTGACATTCCAGGGATCGTCGGTCCACGGCACCGTGCAGACAGGATCCTCAACTCTGGTTCACAACGCGACAACGTTGCGCACGCTCCACGCCCAATTCACAAGCGATGCGACGCCGGTCGCGGTCAGCGTGGACCACACGCTTTACGACGGGATTCAAAGTCTTATGCAGCGCTTCGCCAGCGAGCGGAGGTCGTGTTCTTCCACGCCGCCGCGCGTAGGAGGCGTGTCGCGAGACGTCGCAAGCAGGGCGAGATTCTTTCGATCACTTGCCCAGCCGGCCATCATCGCAGATGAAAACCGCGCGCCAGCGACCTATGGCGGCGCCGCGGGCGTTGAGAATCAGAACGAGTCCGGCGCACCGAGCACGCCCAATTGCAACTCGTGTATGAACGCCGCGGCCAATCAGGCCACGGGCTGCTGGACGACCCTCGGTGCGGATTTGTTGTGGGGTTGCGTGCCCTGCATCACTGCGGCAATTTCATGCCAAGCCGAAGCGGTCGCGGCAGCGCTGGGCTGCTGGATACCGGGCGCGGGTTGCATGCAGACCGTCTGTGGACCCGCCAATGGTTGCGACACTGGCGATACCTGCTGCGGATCGAAATGCTGCACTGGTAGCGCCGTGTGTGTCGGCCAACCGAGCACATGCTGCCCGCCCGGGTACACGATAGCTTGCATGGGTGCCACGAGCGGCTTTCCGTTCTGTTGCGCCAATGGCGACGTCTGCTGCGGCAACGACATCTGCTGCTCTCAGGGCTCGCATTGCTGCGGCAACTTTTGCTGCCCGCAAGATTCAGCGTGTTGCGGAGTATCGTGTTGTTCGCCTGGCAGCGTATGCGCCAACGCATCGCAGTCGCTCTGCTGCCCGTCGGGCTCTTCTATCTGCGGTTCGACTTGCTGCCCGCCCGGCGCGATTTGCCGCAATGGGGTTTGCTGTCCTGGAACATTCTGCGGCGACCAATGCTGCGTCAATGGAGAGTTGTGCCATCAAGCCACCGGCCAATGCTACTACCCGAGCTTTGGCACGCCTAGCCCTCGGCCATCGGCTAGTAAGATCTCACTGTGCTTGCACGGGTACAGCGTGTGTCACAGCGCGTATCGCAATGGATCGACCAAGGATGTCTGTTGTACGGCTGGGCTCGCATGCTGTGCAGGCACGTGCTGCGGTCCGGGGCAGCAGTGCGGAGGCAACGGTACGGAATTCGCCTGCGGCAACTGGATCCACTAACGAGCGGCGGAGCGAACCCTTCCTTGGAATAGGCTCTCTATCGCATCGCGCCCCGCTGCAAGCTCTGAGGCGATTACGCCGTCGGCAGCGATGAGGACTGCCATTGGCGTGCCGCCGGCGCCGAACGCAGCGCCGATGCGCATGCCGTCGTCGATCGCGAGCGGACCTTGAAAACCGCGCGCGGCAAGATCGTCGTCCGGAGCTGAGGATAGCACGACGACACGCAGACCTTCGATGCGCTCCCATCGTACTAAATCATCCGCCGCTTGCTGGCAGAATCCACACGAGGGACTCCAAAAGACGAGGGCGACGTCGGAACCGAGAAGTTCGCTCGAGCGCAACGTCGTACCGCCGGTGGTAAGCGCCGAGAAAGCGGGCGCCTCGACGCCGATGGCGAGAGGCGTCGCGTGGGTTTGCCCGTTGGTCGACTCACCAGCTTGCCATTCGACTCCCAAGAGCAACCCGATCGCTTCTGCACCGCCCGCGGTCTCAGACGCTATTCGCCCGCGCGTGTCGACGAGAACCGCAGCCGGCGTGCCATAGGCGTGAAAAGCATCACCGACCTCGTGTCCGATCTGCAAAAGCACGGCGTCAGACGCAAACCCGGGCAAGAAATCGCGATTCTCGGCCGGCGTTCCTTGTGAGATGACGACCGCCAAGTGCGTCTGCGCGAGCTCGTGGCTCCAACGAACGATGTCCGGCACAAGAGCGCGACACGGGCCGCATGTCGGGTGCACGAAGAACAATGCTACTGATTTTCCAGCTGCGCATAGCGCGGCAAGCGTCACGACGTCGCCGTCAAGGTTCTTCAGTTCGAATCGAGGAGCCGGCTGGCCCAACTGCAGATACGAACCCGACGTGCTCGTGCCGCGGCCGTTGGCGGAAGCCGCTAAGGCTTCGAGGTCGTCGATCCTTTGCAACATGCGCCCCTGCTGTCTGAGAATCTGCCAGACTAGGAGCGTTAGAAGCGCGACGACCGCGCATAGTCCGACGGCGCCGACAACCCAACCGAAGTCGCGCAGATAATCGATAGCGAACAAGTCCGTGCGACTCGGTGGATCGACGATCGTGGTGGCCGCGAGGACGGCGAAGAATGCGTTGCGGATGAGCGTCGTAGGCCCGATCGGTTCAACGCCGATGTTACCGAAGCAACGGCACTCGGGTCGCCGACCTCTCGCCAGATTGGCGGCGATCGCAGCTGAAAACGCGGCAAGCAGGACAAACGCCGAGATCGCTCCTCCCCAAGCGCTCACCGTGGGGACCAGCGCGAGCCCGGTGGCGATCTCGATCCATGGGAGTACGGGCGCAAGTGCGTCGCTCGCTCCGATACTCAGTCCGAACGCGCGCAGCATCGACCAGGTACCATTACGATCGCGAAGCTTAGCGACGCCAGCAAATAGGAACACGCCGGCAAGCAACAGCCGACTCGCTAGAAAGAGTAAAGCGAGCACCTCGGTCACATGACAGGTTTAACCATCATGCGGCCGAACTACTTCCGGTCGCGCTCGTCGTCTGGCTGTATCAGCACAGACGAGACCGCGTTTTGGCAGGTGAAGGAGATCTCATGTCCGCACGAACGACCATCGCACTGGCGATCTGTCTGATCGCAATGATCGGAACGGCAGCCGGCTCGACGCCGACGCCAGTCCCGGGCGGCGCCAATCAGGTCTCGGCAATGTCGGGAAAGATCGGCCAAACCGTGTTCAATGGAGTCTTGCGCGTCCAGATCAAGGAGTTACGCGATGCGACGGCCGCTGATCATCCGGAGAAGTTGCTACCTCCGGCCGGGCAAAAGGTGATGGTCATGACCGTGATCTTGAAGAACGGCTCCCACAGCGACTTCATCGATCTGATTAGTTACACGCTTGCCGATGCCGATGAAGTGACGTTTAACATCCCTTCATACATGATCTCCCCGTCCAACCTTAATATCCAACAGGGCGCGGCCGCTCGGCAGACCGCGCTCTTCACTGTCGACCAGAGCTACAAACCAACCAAAGTGCTCGTGCAGTGCCCGTCGTGTAGCCACTCCGAGGGGTTTAAGGTGATCCGCTTCGCGGTTCCGTGACGCTGCGCGCTGTCGAAAAATCGGAAGCGCTCACATGAACTAAAGAGCTTGCGGCTTCGTCCCCTCGGGGATTATTTGTGCGCGGTGTCGTCTGCTCGTTGGAGCGGATGATGTCTAACGCTCGCCGCGAGCGCTGGTAGTCAGTCTTCGCAGAGCCGAACCTTTGTGTACGGCGACGTGGTCGGTCTTTTCGCTCTTGATCTGGTACTGCGGCTCATCCTCACTTGCGCGCACGATGTAACCCTTGACCTTCATCGGCGACGTGACGACCTTGATGATGCGACCGCGAACCCTGCCGGCTTCTGAGTTCCAACTGACGCGGTCACCGATCTTGAATCGGCGTCTCACAACGGGAAACTACCGAGGTTTGGGTGTTCGGATCCGGCGCTGGCCAGCAGGCGGACGTTTGATCTCCGGCGGGCGCCCCGACCCGAGCCAGTGCCACTTCGTCGGCAGCGGTGGCGGTTTGCCGGTCGCATTGTACGTCTCGAGCCAGGCTTGCGTTCGCGCCGTCGGCACGTCGAAAACCGCGCCGCTTTGCTTGTCGACAAAATACGGGCCTTGGGCAGGTACGTGCGCCGATCCAGGCGCGCGAGCGGGAATGACCCATCCCCTCACGCGTTCGGTCACGCGATCCTCTGCGATCTCGAGTCCTTTGGCGACCGCATGCGTTTGCGCCGCTGCGATCGCCATTGCTTTGTCGATCATGAACCCCTCATGGATAGGTCGGGATAAAGAGTACCTCGCTGGGATTGGCGTAACCGGCAAAACCCGAGACCTCGCCTAGGCTTCCGAAGACGCCGGCTTGGCCATCGATGCCCAGGATTTGGCCACCGGCGTTGTACGCATTAAAGAAGTGGGCGCCGTTACCGTCGGTGACGTAGACGATGCCGCGCGAGCCGTCGCCGGCACCCTGCATGAATTGTTCTATGTCGCCGAAATTCGTGGGACCGCTTAGGTTCGAGCCGACGTCATTCGCGAGCACGTCCGGAAAGGCTGAAACATCTCCAGCCGTGGCGGGTTCGAAGCTGCCGCCGCTCAAGTAATTGTCGACGCCAATCGAAGTTTCGGGGCAGTTCACCTCGCCGAGTTCGGGGTTGAAATCAGGCATGCCGAGGTTCTCGGTTCCCTCCAAGGCCTGACCGGTGACGTCTTCGGCAGCAGTTTCTGCCGCGGCTGATTCTGCGGCTGCGGACTCCGCGGCGGCGGCCTCGGCGGCTGCAGCTTCTGTCGCGGCTGCTGCTGCGGCTTCCGCGGCACCTTCGGCGGCAGCCGCTGCGCCAATCGCGGCTACGGCTGGAGCGAGCATGCCCAACAACGCTAGTCCCAACGCCGCGAGCGCCAGTGCAACGAGCCAGTTCTGACCGTTGAAGCAGCACGAGGGGTCGAGACAAATCGCACGTGCGGGCGCCGCGCTGGCGGCGAAAAACAATGCGACGATGATCGCTGCAGGCGTCGCGGACAACGGCACGCGCGACGGTCGCGCGGCCCCTACGGGAAAGAGCGCAAGTCCGATGGCAAGCAGCACACCGATGCCGACGAGCTCCGCGCCGAACTGGCCGGGGATACCGTTCGCTGACGCCGACCAGCCCGGTAACGCGAGCAGCCAATCGGGCAAGAAATATGAGATAGGCACGAACACGGCCCAGCGTACGACCGCGGGAACTTTGGCGGCGACGTGCGCCCACGCACTCCAGGCCGGAAGTCTGGGCAGGAGCACCGCGCCGCCGATCAGGAACGCGGCGATCACGATGAAAACCAAAACGCCGCTCCACACGGAACCGACATAACCCGCGAGAAACAGCGTCGAGAGCAGCGCGATGGCGCTCAGCTTCGCCATAGCGGTCCCCGGTCGAGTGTGCGCGCCGGCCGAGATCAACACGACGGGGTCGTGTTGTGTGATGAGCACGATCGCCGCGCGCGCGGCGCACGCGAGGACGACGACGATCGGCAGCCATGGGTTCGTGACCTGCACGAAATAGTAGAAACCAACCGGCGCGGTCTGGTCGACCCAGATCCACGCGATCCGGATGATCATCGGAATCGCGAGCACCCACGCATAGAGAATGACGGCCCGCGTCAGCGCACTGATGACCGCCATGACTTTCTGGTATGCGGCGCCAAACCGCGAGCGCAACGGCGCGAGGTCCGCGAGGAGGGCGTCGGTCGTCACGGCCGGCGAGACCACCAGCAAGATCATGAGCGCGTCGTCGACGAGTTGCGGCACGCGTAGTTGCAGAACTGCAAGCAGCCACGGTGCGTTGCTCGTGAGCCGGGGACCAGCGATGAGATCGGCAACCGCAAACCCCAACACCAAGATCAGACCGAGGTTCGCGCTGAACGACGCGACGACGACGACCAGGACGAAGAACAGCAGCATTTGCGCGAATACGATCGGCTCGTTCGAACCGTTCAGGCTGTCGGCGCCGATCGTCAGGGCACTCCAGTGCGTCGCGCCTTCGAAGAGACCGATGAGGAGTAAGACGGCGGGCAGGACAACGGCCAAGAGCGGTGACATCAACAAATAGTCGCCGTCGGACCACGCGGCTGCCAGCCATGGCGAGTACGGCCGCAGCAACGCCGGAATCCGAACCCACCACCATTTGGATGTCGCGTCGAGATTCATGCCGGCGCTCAATTTTACATCACTACGTCGGATTCATCTGCGGACGAGCCGGGAACGACCTTTGCGCCTGGGGCGGTGCGTCGGACGACCTAACGTCGCGGCAGCCCTTCGTGGTACTCCAGGACCTTATTTCACCGTAATGGTGAGGGTCATGTTGCTATGGCCGGCGCCGCACTCAATCGCGCAATGGATGACGTAGGTTCCTGCCGCTTTCGGAATAAAGGTCGTTTGTACGAATTGGTCAGGCTTGATCGCCGTTAGCGGGATCCCGAGTTCGTTCGATTGGATCCCGTGCACGCCGGAAGCGGACGTCAATCGCAGCGTCACAGCCCTTCCAGCCGCAACGGTGATAATGTTCGGAGTGAACTGCCAGTTGGACGCGACGATGTTGATGACCCTGACCCCAGCGGGGGTTGCCGTCGGAAGTGGCGGGGCTGCCGCTGCGGCCAATGCAACGGTTACGGTCTGAGAGCTGCCATCGTAGTTGACGCTTGCTCCCAACGACTCGGAGATGAAACGCAACGGTACCAACGTGCGCGCGCCCACCAAGAACGGGGCGACATCCAAGTAGGTCGTCTGACCGTTGACGCTCGCCGCCGTCGAGCCTATGTGCAGCTGGATGTTGCGGCCGTTGCCAGTGGCGTTAATCAAACCGTTGTCATACACGACGCTTGCGCCAAGGCGCTCGAATACGCCGCGCAGCGGCACAAAAATACGTCCGCTTCGCTCGATCGGCGGCTGGTCGAACGTCACCTCTTGACCGTTGACGATGATGCGAACGTTGCCAGCGAGGGCTCGCCCCGAGGGAAATAGGCCCACAAGAGGACCGAGGAACGAAAGTAGAGTGACCATCGCGAGAACACGAATGACTCGCATACGACGCCCCTTTCCTACCTACAGTATATCCAATTTCGCAGGTCGCACAACGCCAGCTATAACGGCGTGGCTAAACGAAGGAACCCGTGAAGCATGCTGCACGGGTTCCCACACCTGGCGACGCTGATCGGGCTCGAACCGACGACCTCCTACGCGACAGGCTTAGGCTTTAACTGAGAGCCTCGCATACGCGATGAACGCCGCCACGATGACCGGGCCTAGGGTCCAGAGGCTCCACATCAAGAAGGAGGGGTAAAATCCCGCGTAGTGCGCGTACAGTCCCGCGAATATTAAACCTTGCACGGCTAGGACAACGGCCGCGATGGGCGTGACTAACGGCCCGGCCTTCGTCAGGACCAGGCCGGCGGCGCACAAAAGCGCGACGATCGCGTAGACGACCCAGAAGCCGTGAGGCAGGTCTCTATAAATAACATACTGCTGGGCCAATTTGTCGTAATTGAATAGTTGATTCACAGAGGCCATGGTGAAAAACAGCGCCAAGAGCACCTGAAGTATCCACAACAAAATATTCATTTTCATTCCTCCTTCGCCGGGGTTGGCTTTGGCTAGATCTGCAGCAGGATAGACGATTAGAGACACGTCCTTCATGATGTTGATACTCCTTCTATCTCTATGACGGATCGAGCGCGGCGAAACGTGACGGGCGCCCCAGGAGGCGATCCATGAAGGATGCGGAGCGGCTTGCGGAGCGCTTTGAGGCGGCTCGGCCACGCTTGCAGCGGATTGCGGTACGAATATTGGGATCGGCTGCAGAATCCGACGATGCGATGCAGGAAAGCTGGCTACGCATCAGCCGCGCGGACACTGCGCGCGTTGCGAATCTCGAAGGTTGGCTCACGACCATCGTTGCGCGCGTATGCCTCGATGCGCTGAAATGGCGCGAAAGCCGGCGCGAGCAGTTGACGCCGGATGATCCGCGGCGCGACATCGCAGCAGTCGCTCCCGGCGAACGCCCTGAGGAAGAAGCGATGCTCGCCGATTCGCTCGGCGTGGCTCTCCTTATCCTGCTCGATGCCCTGCCGCCGGCAGAGCGGGTTGCATTTGTACTGCACGACATGTTCGACGTGCCCTTCAATGACGTCGCCGCGATCGTAGGAAGGACGCCGGAGGCGTCGCGGCAGCTCGCAAGCCGCGCGCGCCGCCGAGTGCGCGGCGCATCCGTCGGCCTTGATGCGGTAACGCAGCGGCACGACGAACTCGTGCGCGCGTTTCTCCAAGCCTCACGGTCGGGCAATTTCTCCGCGATGCTAGCGCTGCTCGATCCGGGAGCAACGCTTCGCGCGGATGCGGCGGTGATGGCGATGGGCGGCGCGGCGTATTGGCAAGATGATCGTCTGCAGGCTGGTATCGAAGGCGCCGATGCCGTTGCACGAACGTTCTCCGGACGTGCGCGTGCTGCGCAATCCGCGTTAATCGACGGCGAACCGGGAGCGGTGTGGATGCACGCAGGAGAGTTGCGCGTTGCGTTCCGCTTTAGGATAGTCGACGATCGTATCACTGCGATCGATCTCATCGCCGATCGCGCTGCGCTCGCGCAATCGGTCATCGAGCGCTAGCCAGAAGTTCCGGGTAGCGTTCTGCTTGCCGTGAAGAGTCGTGTCAAGCCTGAGGCGCTTAAACCAAGGAAAAACCCGCAACGCTTTTACGCGATGCGGGTTCTAAGTGGCGACGCTGAATCGGGCTCGAACCGACGACCTCCTGCGTGACAGACAATTCCACTCAATGTGCGCGGTCGTGCGACGTGCGCCAGGGCGCGCAGACGTGGCATTTATGAGGGGTTGGCCGGATTCTCGGGTGTGTCACATGTGCGCCAGCGTGCGCCGGCGGGGCCGTCATTTGGTGTCAAATTTGGTGTCAGAAAACCGCGCAATCCTCGGCCGCCTTTGTGACCTAGATCGGGTTCAAGACCACTTATCGCGGTACGACTTATCTTGGTGTCCACGAAACCGGGTTAAGCACAGTGTCCGCCTCCGCCGTGCGCTGTCACTGGCTTGTCGAACTTTATCGTGCCCGCTCAACCCGCCGTGGCGCCGAGATCGTCGGAGCGCCCGGCTTTTATGCGGGACCACTGAGCCGTAGGACGTCCATTGCTGCGGAGCGTTGACATGACGTCCGACTGCGGCCAACCGGCGGGTGAGTTCTCCCAATCCTCTTGGCGCCCGTATACTGTCTTATCCATTATTCCCATGGTGGGGCTCATGCCTTCGATACCACGACCTCGCGTCCAATACGTTTCAAACACCCTGTTATCGTCTCTTAGGTAACACGCAAGGAAGAACTTGTTGAAGGGTCTGCCGGCGCGCAAGATTGCAGCTGAATCTCCAACCGAATACCAAGGGACGTCCCAGCCCATGAAGTCTCGGTAGCGAACACTCTCGTCGTAGGGACCCCAGCAGAAGGTCGCATAGGTAATGCCGCGCGCGTTCAAGTACGCCAACTCGCGAACTTGACCATTGAAAAACGTGCAGCCTTCGCATTGTTCAGCAGCGGGCTCGCCCGGGAAAAACATGTGGTAGTACGCAACGAGCTGACGCCCGCCCTCGAACGTGTCGAGCAGCGTTACGGGCCCCTTCGGGCCGACAAGTTTGATATTTGCGTCGACCTCCACCATCGGCAATCTTCGACGCGCCGCCGCGATCGCGTCGCCCTCGCGAGTATGCGCCTTCTCGACAATCAGAAGAGCATCTATCTGGGCTTGCCACGTCTTACGGTCAACGACTTTGGGCATCGCTTCGGTGGTGAGATCCACTGCGGACCGGTCATCGCTCTTCGACATCTCTCTTATACCTCATGGTGTTTGTTGGGTAGGGGCAACGGGCGCTGCTTCCTGCCGTTTCAGTCGCCTCCATCGCGAGGTGAACGCGCCCACCAGAAAGATAGCCGCGGTCGGCGTCATAACGCTAACCATCGGGTTCACAAGTTCCTCAAACGGCATGCCGAATACGTGCGCCAAGAGCAGCATAGACTTTCACTCTCCCGATGGCCTTGCAGAAGTCACGACATCGCTCCCTTTCGGGTCCGGCGAGGCGTCCGCAGCGTAACGAGGCCAGATTGTGGGCATTTTAGGTCTTTCCGGCGAGGCGCACCGAGGCATCGAAAGCCCCATTCGATGGGTCCCAGTCACCGCGGCCGGCTGGTGTGAGATCGAGAAGAGCGTACGTCGGCGTGAGTAAATCGATTCCTTGCCCGCGACCATCGAGCATCGGGTGCGCGGTGTAAACATGCCGTACGCGGTTAGCTTCTTTCGCGAAGACCACGATCGTCGAGTCTGGGTTGCCCTCGCAATCCTCAGCGTCGATGTCTCGCGCGAAGGCGGGTCCCTCGTCGGAGAGCAAGCGCAGACGATGCCACTCGCGGTGGGCTGCCCACTCGCGCAGCCGCTCGTACGGGGCTCGGGAGGCGATGACAAGGTTCGTCTGCTGTGTGACGTGGGGCGCAATGCCGTTGAAGCCATCGATCCACATTGAACAACTAGGGCAGAATGAATCGTCCTTCGTCCAGTACATTAAATGGTAAACGATCAAGTATGGCTTGTCGGCGTCAAACAGGTCCGATAAGTGGACGAGCGAGCCGTTTTCGATGAAGGTGTAGTCGAGGACGACCGGCCCGGGCGGTAGCTCGCGGCGCATCGCCGCCACCACCTCGATGCGGTCGCGCAAGTCAATTTCGGCTGCTCGTAACCGATCGCGGGAACGACGATATGCCTCATCGGAGCCGGGCATAAGGAGACTTGAATCTGCCATTTTAGTCCTTTCGAACCAGCGCTAAGCGGTCACGTGCGCGCGACCGATTCCGCGATTGGCGACGGCCGCTAAGACCGTCTTACCCTCCAAGGATTGCATTGGCCCTGGTCCTTTCTGGTTATATAGACCGCTGAAGCGCGAAAAATCATCGGCTCCGAGAGAGATTGTCCAGAAATTCGAGCCTATGCTCAGGGGCGACCAAGGCGGCAACCGGCAAGCGCTGATCTGTCGGCCCAACCAAAGCAAGGAAGCCCGCAGGCGGTCTTGATTCTCGCCCCCCAGGAACGCGGTCGCCAGGTGAACTACAACACAAGGAGGGAACGCAGCTCAACGTTTCTAGTTGCCTCCGGGAGAAGACGCTGCACCAATCGGGTAAAGCCCAGGATGCCAACAGCCGTGAGGAAATGCAGCGATCGGCGGAATCCTATCGCCGAGAGCTGCAGGTCCACTGCTATCGTATCCTGGGATCAATCCATGAATCAGATGACGCCGTGCAGGAGACAATGCTGCGCGCGTGGTGCAGTGTCGGCTCATTTGAGGGGCACGCGTCCTTGCGGTCGTGGTTATATCGCATCGCAACCAACGTGTGCCTGAACTTGCTGGAAAAGCGTCGGAGATCCAAACGCACGATGCCGGAGTTGCTAGGACCGCCTACGGTTGATTACCCCGACGTGCCGGCGACGGAGATCGCCTGGCTTGAACCGTATCCAGACGCGCAACTCGAGGCCATCGCCGATTCTTCCCTCGGTCCGCATGCGCGCTATGAACAGCACGAGGCTATAAAGATGGCGTTCATTGCTGCGATTCAATATCTCCCTGGGCGCCAACGTGCCGCACTGTTGCTGCACGATGTCGTGGGATGGTCGGCCGCCGAAACGGCTGCTATTTTGGGAATGTCCGCCGTTGCAGTCAATAGCGCGTTGCAGCGCGCCCGCGCGATGCTTCAGAAGCACAGGCCTATGGAAAGCTCTTGTGAACGCGAAATCGGAAACTTGCAAAAGCGCGCGCTACTCGATCGCTATGTGCGGTCATGGGAGGAACACGATTTCGATGGTTTTGTTGCCTTGCTAAAGGAGGATGCTATTTTAAGCATGCCACCCTGGATCGAATGGTACCTGGGGCGCGAAGCCATTCGCGCCCATCTTGCGCGGGCTTGGGAAGAGCGATTCGCACATACTGAATTCCGCTTGATCAAGACAGCTGCAAACGGAGAACCTGCGGCTGCGTTCTACACTCGAGAAAGGGGCCAATCGCAGTGGCATGCCTACTCGATTTTCATCGTAACGGCGGAAGGCGATTCGATCGCGGCTCTCACGAGCTTCGTAGATCCAACCCTCTTCCGCTTTTTCGGTTTGCCGAAGACGCTCGATTAAGATTTAGGCTACTGGCTAAGAAGCGTCGCAGCGGGTCCTATGTAATATTGGGCCTGGCGCGAGGTTTTCCCTCAGATTTGGCGTCAAGAGCAAGAATCGAACAGTCCGGTCGATTGAAAAAACCCGCAACGCTTTGCGCGATGCGGGTTTGACTGGCGACGCTGATCGGGCTCGAACCGACGACCTCCCGCGTGACAGACAAATTCCACTATATGTGCGCTGGCGTGCGCGTACGTGCGCCAGGCTGCGCAGACGTAGCATGCATGAGGGTCGCACGGAGCTGCCTGTGTGTCACATGTGCGCCAGCGTGCGCGGTCGGGGCGGTCATTTGGTGTCAAATTTTGGTGTCCGCGAAACCGGGTTAGGCACACAAGACTTCGCCACCCCATGAAGAGATCAGCGGTCGTCAGCGCAGCCGCCCGATCTTGTCCTCTAGCACTTCGGTGAACCAGAGCGACCCGTCCGGACCGAGCGTGATGCCGGCGAGATCGCCACCGAAGCCACTGGGTGACGGGATCGAGATCTGTGTGATGGCACCAGCCGTCGTGATGCGCCCAATGGTGTTCTTGTTCGGCGCACCTTCGAGAAACCACAGCGCACCGTCAGGACCGGAGGTGATGACGCCCGCGTCACTTGGTACCGAGAGGCGGTGCTCGGTGAAGGCGCCGCGAGCGGTCATCCGCCAGATCTTCGCCTGGGCGCTCGCCACAGGCCCTCCTGCGTCCTGCGTGAACCAGAGCGCGCCGTCGGGACCCCAGACGAGGTTGTCGGCGGTACTCCCTGATGGGAGCGGGTACAGGGTGATGGCGCCGGTGGTGGTAATGCGCCCGATCTTAGGCGCGTAGTTCGACGTGCCTACTTCGGTGGCGACCTCGAACCAGAGGGCGCCGTCCGGGCCTGCCGCGATACTGCCGGGGAAGCTCAGTCGCGGGAGCGGATACTCGGTGATCGTACCGCTCGTGGTAATGCGCCCGATCTTGCCTTCGGGGTCCGATAGTTCGCCCGAGTCCTCGGTGAACCAAAGTGCGCCGTCCCGACCCGACGTGATGCCACCAGGCTGCCAACCCGCGGTCGGGACTTGGTACTCGGTAATTGCACCGCTCGTTGTGATTCGCCCGATCGTGTGTCCGAGAGGCACCGTAAACCAAAGAGCGCCGTCCGGCCCCGAGGTAATCTGAGCCGGCGGGTTACTCTCCCCCGGCGTTTTCCCCGGCAGGACGTACTCCGCGGTGACGATTCCGCTCGTCGTTATCCGGCCGATCTTCCCCCAGTCCTCAGTGAACCAAAGTGCGCCGTCTCGGCCGGATGTGATGCTACCGGGGTGACCCAGTGGGGTATGGATCGCATACAAGGTGATCGTCCCGGCAATACTGCGCAGCGGCGTCCGATTCGCAGCTAGCAACGTACCCGGAACGAGGAGCAAGACTGCGACGAAGAGCCATCCACGCATTCTCGTCAGCTGCATCGCACCTCCAAGGGCTTGAGTTTTGGTCGGGAGTCTTCAGCATAGGCGCAAATCGCCCCCCAAGTCAGAGGAGCGAATTCTGGCGCGTAGCCGACAATCCGCTTGTGGTCACGAGGTGCCGAAGATCGTCGATGTCAGCCTGAGACCTCTCGTATGTTCGCTGAACCAAGTTACGGAACATAACGGTGGCGTGCGCATCAAGCGGAATACAATGCCGAACATTCACACTCATCGTTCCGGGGGCACCGAGTGTCCACGATAACCAGATGTTTCGAGGCTGCTGGGCGCTTAGCGGCAGTACAGCGTGAACGTGGCTCGATTCGTGTTCGGGTTAGGAGGGATGAACTGGATCTGCTCCCAGCCCGTGAAGGTCTGGCCCGCGTTGCCGAGCGTCCACGTCGTGTGCTCTTGGCGCATGTAGTTGTGGGTGTAGACCGCCGGATTCGGATTCGTCAGGGTCTGGACCGACCCATGTGCCCCGTCGCTGCGGATCCATCGAAATGACACGGACGTGCGGGGAGGAGGGCCGATGGAGACGTTCGCCGCGAAGGTTACAGCGGTCGGGCATTGTTTCGAGCTGATTACTGTGAAGGGATATACGAAAGCCGTCGCGTTGGGGTAGGGTGTGGGTTGACCCATTGAGGGTCGAACGTTGAACGCAAGTACAGTTGCGACGCCGAGAATGAATGGTGGAAGTGGTCGCATGAGGCCCATCTTTCCTCGCAATCTCTATACGTTCCGCGGCGACAAAATTGTACCAGCCGCGGGAACCTCAAAAATTAACAGCCCGAGCGTAGTGATGTAGTCGTCTGTTCCCGATGCGCTTGGGCTCTTCTACCTGAGCCAGCGCATTGGGTTAGGTGCCGTTTACCTTCTTGTTGGGGCACCAGTAGCTATTGCCGCTGGCTGATTCGAGCTTGAGATCGCTTGGCGTCTTAGGGTGCTCGACGCAAATGCTTACGCCTTGGCGTCCTGCCTGCACATCGCCGCTGGTCGCTCCCCTCTCAGAAAGATGTGCGAAAACGACGACCTCCACGGCAAGAGAAAACACTATCGGAAAGTTATTGAGCGCCTGGATCGAGCCTTGAGTTACGTCGGTGGGACACTGGTCGATCACGGAGCCGCTACCCAAGGCAGGAGATCCGCCCAATGCAAGCGGACCCGCAGCGGACTGAATCGGCACGAGAAGATTCGACATGTACCAGAAATCGTGGTACGAGTCTCCTCCAGAGCATTGAACCGCTTGTTGATGAAGCTCGAACGTAAGGTTGATGACGTCGCTTGGTGCGACCTTCGCCAGTGGATTCCCGGTATACCCGAGCTTCTTCAAAGCAGCTGGTGACAGATCCCTCATCGAAGGAGAGTGAGGAGTCAGCGTGTCCGTCCATTCCGCCAAGACACTGGCACCGCCTGACCCGCCGACGGCCTGCTTTGGGGTCATCTGTCCTTTAGCCTCTGCCCAAGCACCCACCACACTTCCGTTCAGGTGATATTGGTAGTACCCGTCGAGACCGGCTTTTGCACCGTGAGAGGTCACGTGCTCAACCCCGTTGGCGTATTTCTCCACCACCCAGCACTTATGTTCGTCATCTTTATGAGGAGCACCGCCCCCATCCGCTTCTACCGTGGTCTCTGCCTCCAGCAAGAAACCGTAGCCCGCCTTCGGCAACTTACAATCTCCACCGCCCGTAAACATGCTGTGTTGCCCCAGCGGTTGGGTTTGCGCAAAGATAACTCGCGCTGGAGATAAATCCAGAACAAGGACCACGGTGAAAATTAAGATCCTGCGAATTCTCATCTCTGCTCTTCCTTTCACCTCCACGTAAGATGATACGTACGGCCCTACCCGAGACAGGAACCTAAACGCAGGTCAGAGAGAAGCCCGCTCGAGGCGAGAAGTGGGGTGGTGTGATGAACCGTACCTGCTCCCATAAACCCCGGTAGGTCTGTTCTGAGCCGCCGAGTGTAAACCAGTGAGGCCGGGATCGTCCGAGATGTGGTTGGCAGGAGTATTAGCCAATGGATGTTCGGAGCCGATCGAACAGCTATGACGGTTGTGAGGACGAGTGCGAAAGTGACAATCGTCACGCGCGCAGACTAAAGAGGTACTCGCTCACGAAAAGGCTCCAAGGCAAGGTGTACAGGGAGGGCTCAGACATTCCAACTGCTGACTTTGCTCACCATGGTCCACAGCAGAGCATCCAGGTCTGAGTCCATCGCAGAGTTCCATCGGTACGTGTTCGCAAAACCGGCCCAGAAGAATCCGCTGTGTGTTCGCACCATGATCGTCATGGTACCGGACAAAATCCCGTTGTGCCACCAGTTATGAGAACTGTTGACCAACCATCCTTTGGCGTATCCCGAATTCGCGGACGATCCCGTCGTCATGGTCCGAATCGACTGGCTTGTGAGGAGGCTCGGCGGGGGTTGGAAGCCGCCGACGTGCATTGCAAAGAGGACGAGATCGGCAGGTCGTGCGAGCCATCCTCCGTGTGAATCCATGCGCGTGACGTTTAGGGAGTAGGGGTTGTCGCCGCTGCCCTGTCCGTAGTACACGACTTCATTGGGCCTACGCTGAGCGAGCGTGTTGCCCGCAATCACCATATCGGTGATTCCAGAGGGCCGAAGTATCGCTTGGCTGACATACGCCGCATATGGCTGGCCGGTGACTTTCTCGATCACGCGGCCGAGAACACAATAACCGAAGTTCGAATACGCATAATGCGTCCCAGGTTGATTCTTGAGCGGCACATTGCGCAGCGTCCATGCGATCAGCTGTTGATGATTCATTTGCAGATTTTGGAACATCGGATCGGTACCATCATTCTGCCATCCCCCGGCGGTGTGCGTCAACAGCTGTTCTAGGGTTATTTGCTCGATATAACGGCCATACGGGGGCCCCCCATAGTCCGTCCCAAGGATTGCACCGGGTCCGAACACGCGATCTCCCAGCCGAAGCGAACCCTTCTCGATCAAGCTGAATATCGTCGCCGAAGTAATCGGCTTGGTGACGCTCGCGATTCGGAAGAGATGTCCAGGCGTCACCGGAACCCCTTGGGCGCGATCGGCGACACCGAAAGCATTCTGATAGATGAGCCGGCCTTCGCTTCCGACCGCAACGGAAAATCCCGGGACGTTGTATTTTCCCATGAATTGTCTCGCTGCCGCTTCCATTGCAGCGCGCTCGGCCGGCAAGATTGAAAGGGACTCAGGTGCCGTCGGTTGCGCGCTTGCTGGCACCGCTGCGAACGGCTGCAGGCGCCAGAACTGGCTCAGATGGCCGTCCTCATGCCACTGGATAAGAGGCGTTCCTTGGACGGTCGAACTGCCTGCGACGCCAATGACTTTCCCGGAGCCTCGATTCACAAGGAGCGTCCGGCCACCTCCGCGGCCTAACCAGCGCCACTGCTGGTTCAGCGTCCCGTCATCGTGCCACTGCACGATCTTTGCGCCGTCATTGGTCGAGCCGCCGGCGACTCCGACGCACATTCCGTTCCCAGCATTGACGAGCTTGAACCAGCCCATCCCGGTAGGGATGATGGACCAGTTCTGGACCGGGCTAGTGCCGCGGTACCACGTGATGAGCTGCGTGCCTTCGTTTGAGGAGAGCCCCCGTGGGATCATCACGAGACCCGTTTGGAGATTCGCGATCGGCGCCGAGGCTTGCGCCCACGCCGCGCGTGGCATTGCGGCGACGATCGGGAAGGTCAGGAATATCGCACGCTTCATACGTGGCTCCTTCCGCTGGGCGTTCTCCAGATGACAGCAGCGATCCCGTGATTTTCGAGGTTTGCAAGAATGTCCGCGGCTTCCTCTAGCTCAACGCGCAAGGGCTTTATCGTTTCCGTCCTAGCGCACTAACGGCGACGGTCGCCCCTTAGCGCTTTTGCACCGAGCAGCTCGGCTTCACGCCGGAGAATCGGCACGTCCAGATCGCCTTAATCTCTTTGCGTCCGCTGTGAAAGTCGCTTATCTGACTCGTTCGATGCGGGCGCTCGAGCAGCTTGAGTTCGGCGTCTGCAATGAAAGCGTGCGGGACCTGCGAGCCAGCACGAATCTGAGCGCAGGCGTTCCCCAATGGGCCGCTCGCGCTCAAGAAAAAACCCGCAACGCTTCATGCGATGCGGGTTTGACTGGCGACGCTGATCGGGCTCGAACCGACGACCTCCTGCGTGACAGACATTTCCACTCGACATGCACGGGCGTGCGCGCACGTGCGCCAGGGCGCGCAGACGTAGCATTCATGAGGGTCGTCCGGATTCTAGAGTATGTCACATGTGCGCCCACGTGCGCCGTTGGCGCTGTGATTTGGTGTCAAATTTGGTGTCAAGAAAAAGCGGGCTGCGGGCACGCCCCGGACCTCACAGTTTGCGCCTGTCCGAAATCACCACCTCAGGTCACTAACTGTTTGGTTGGGGTCGTAGCGTTACATAAAGCTGGAGAGCCCACAACCATGGCTGATCAGGGCCAAAGTTCTCTTGCTCCGGCTCAGCCGGTCCGCGATCCGTAAGCGTCGCCCGCCATTGCTCCACCGCCCGAGCATGATCGCCTTGAGCGAACATCGCCACGCCGAGCATGAAATCGGCGTCAGGATAGTCGATTACCTGAGGATACGTTTTGGCTAATCTCAGCACTTCGTGAAACGCAGACGCTGCTGCCGAGAAATTGCCAGCCTGCGCTGCGTCGAGTCCCGTCGTGAACGGTTTATCCAGCCCGGTACTTTGATATTGTGGAAGCAGCACTCGGAGGCTTTGTCGGTACGCCACCGTCGCCTGTCGCGCTTCGCCGTTCAAAAGGAGTTTGTTGGCTCCGTCCGCATCGAGTGGATAACAATGCTCGCGAGCATAGTTGTATGCGGCCAACCAAGTTTGGTCGGCTGCTGCCGCGTGCCCCGCTGTACTGTCTTTGATCCCTTGCATCATGTAGGATAGCATTTGGCTCGTTGTTGGCTTGCCAGCGGTGGCCCGATCGAAGTCGGCTTGTGTGCACTGCTTGGCGTGAGCCGGACTCGCCCACAGGCAAATCGCTACGATGGGCAGGCAGATCGCAGCGGCAAAGCGCGTCGGCGCGTCAGTGCGTCGCGTTGATGTATACATTTTGCTCGACGAACCCGTTGTAGTCGGTGCCGTAGAAGGGCACTTGAACGACAGGGTTGCCGCCCATCGGCGGGCCAGACATGCATTCATACTTCTGATTAGGCTCGCTCGTGAACCACGGCGGATTGTTTACGCAGGCTAGGATGTCGGACGTGGGCGGCATGCTTGACCAGAATACCGCCCCTAGAGAACTCGGCGTTGTTCCTGTCCCATAAGCGACCGATGTTATATACTCGGCAATGCATTGGCCGCAGGCCGTCCAGTATGGATATCCGCCGACCTTAGTCGCGCCAGCCGCCCCGTACTTGATGTATGAAATACTGACGTTGTAACCGCCTGCGCAGTTTTGAGTGGTTGAGTTGTACTCACACGCTACGTAAACGAGATCTATGTATGGAAGATCGGTCTGATAACTGCACGGCCAAGGGCCCGAATGGCTCGCGCCGCACCCCTCTTGCTCTTCGGTTAGGATCGAGATATAGGTTTGTGCCGGATCGCTGCAGCTGTAGTCCCAGTTCGGAGGCGGGTCCGTGCTGCTGAGGTATATTGGCGGCACGGCAGGGTTGACGGAGTAGTAGATGTCTCCGGTTATCCCTTTTATGCCTTTCACTCGTATGTAGGGCCACCAGACCCCTGGTGCAGGGTTGGCGCTGAACTCGAGGCCCGACTCGCGCTCATTGGCGAAGGGGGTTGCGAACGTGGCGAAATAGACATAACCTGCGTCGTTCCCGGTAATGTTATTGGTGCTACAGGGCAAATTAACGACGGCGCCGTTGCTGCCGGCGATATCGAAGTCTTTGCAGGTAACAATCGCACGATATGCGCCGCTGGGATCCAGAGTCACTTTCGGTCCGCAGCTGCTCGTATCGGGCATCACGGTTTCCGCCTGAATCGCGTCGGACGGGTGAATATCTCAGAGCCATCGACGCGAACATTTGATTTTAGTAAGCGCCACCAACTGGAACCATGCCATCGTCGTCGGGGCACTTACCTTTTGCGATTGCTGTAGCATCGGTGCAGACCTTGCGAACGCTCCAGACGTAAACGGAATCACCAGCACAGGTCTCAGCGTTGAGAAATGCTACGAACTCGTCAAAGTCATCAAAGACGTGATAGTCAGGGCTACTTCCGCCGCGGTAGAACCAACGCTCAACAATTATCGGGCTGTCGTTCAATTCCGCTCGAATATTGTCAAGGTTATCTGAGGATAGGATATTCCTCCCATCCTTCACCCAGTTGTCTGAAGAAACCCTGGCCCTATTCTTCATACGCTACTCCAGCTCCTGGTGGAATTCTCAAGATCTAGGGGCACTTCCCTGTTTCAATTATCGATTTGATGATTTCATCGGGTGAAGCCCCTTTAACGCCGTAGTGACCCGACGGCTCCCCGGGCTGCGTGGGAATGCGCAGCAGACGAGGCTTGCGACAGAGACAACAAAGTACTTGCCAACACCAGTGGCGCTCCTTAGGACCTTTACCGGCAGACCCTCGAGCTTGCCATTGCCCCGGGCCCACTTTAGTCAGCGGAACCGTGCTGACCAGCCCGTATTCCATCGACGATCTGCGCGAAATGCAAAATATGGGAATATTCTAGGTAAATTGTATCTGAAGCTAAAGCCAACTTTATCGAGCAACTGCGATTGTTCTTGCTAGAATGATACGGGGAGCGTCTGCGATGACACAAAGGCGACAACGAAGCGAAGGCCACATTTCACGCGTTCGACGACCGCGGAAAAGTGGCGGATTCACGGAGTTTTGGATAGGAAGAATTTCGGCTGGTTATGGCTCCGATGGAAGGCGTCGGCGGCTTTCAATTTCCGGAAAGTCAAAGGCTGAAGTGTTAGACGGTCTTGCGCGGTTGCGTCTTGATCCTTCAACCACGCAAGCCGACGATAGAAAGCTCACTCTTGGTGAATATCTATACCACTGGCTTGAGGACTCGGTTCGCCCAACGCGGCGAGCTAACACACACGTCCTTTATTCCGATAGAGTACGGCTCCATATTGTGCCTTACATCGGAGGCACGCGGCTTTCAAAACTGATGCCGCTTCACGTTCAAGGAATGCTCGCTGCTCTTGAGCGCGACAACGCCTCACCACGAATGCGACAGCTGACGTATGGGGTGTTGCGAACATCGCTTAATCAAGCCGTTAAGTGGGACTTAATTCCTCGTAACCCTTGCAATGCCGTCGAGCCACCCCGCGCCATTGGCCAAACGATGCAAGTGCTGGATGAGGAACAAGTACAGACATTCTTGCGCGCGGCACGTGAAAATCAGCATGGCTGCCTCTACGTCCTTGCCCTTGCGACAGGTATGAGACGTGGCGAGCTTTTTGGTTTGCGCTGGTCCGATATCGACCTGGACAACGGGTCTTTATCTGTGAACCGGACGCTGGTAGAGATGGCAGGCAAATTCGATGTCGCAGAACCCAAGAGTACGAAGGGGCGGCGGCGCATCGACCTACCAGCCTCCGTAGTTAGGGCGTTGCGCGACCATCGGAAGCGAATGTTGGCCGAGAATCAGTCACCTTCTATGTGGGTCTTTTGCGACGCTCGCGGCGGACCGCTACGTGCGTCTAACGTTGTGCGGCGTTCGTTTAGACCGCTCCTCAAACAGGCAGGCCTGCGGTCATCCGTTTTCATGACCTCAGGCACACTGCTGCGACGTTGATGCTAAGTCAGGGCATTCATCCCAAGATCGTCCAGGAGCGCCTAGGGCATTCTAAAATCGCCGTGACGCTAGATATCTATAGCCATGTGTTGCCGTCGATGCAACGAGACGTCGCTGAGAAGCTAGATCGGTTGTTTGCCAGCCCACAGACCCGACCGTAATATCTAAGGAACTCGACATTGGCCAACCATTGGCCAACTAGAGGCATGCACCCATGAGCCGAAGTTATACTGAAAAACCCGCAACGCGTTATGCGATGCGGGTTTTTAGGTGGCGACGCTGATCGGGCTCGAACCGACGACCTCCTGCGTGACAGGCAGGCGCTCTAACCAACTGAGCTACAGCGCCACGTCATTCCACGCAGTTCGGTCTTGAGTGGGCGTGAACGCTCGGGTTCCTTCGCCAGAGCGCGGTCAAATCTTTTCGCTCCTGTCACAGCCGTTCGGGGCTTTCTAGGACGCTGCAAGTCTTGTCAACGCTGAACCTTTATGCATCGCGATGTGATCGGTCTTGTCGCTCTTGATCTCATACTGCGGTTCAGCGGTCGTGGCGTGCACGGTATAGCCTTTGAAGCGGACCTCAGAGGTGATCACCTTGATAATCCTACCGCGCACGCGTCCAGCTTCCGAATTCCAGCTGACGTGATCCCCGACTTTGAATCGTCGCTTCGTCATCGTCGCATTGCCGCTTCGACCTTGTCACGCTCGACATCGTCCGCCGCGGTGAGCACGTCGAAACAGAGACCGCCGGTTTTGGTGACGCGCACACCAGCGGTCGGGATGTGCGGGCGCAGCTTACCATCGTGCATAAGGTGATGGACGCCGACGCCACAAAGCAGAAGCGCAGCATCGGCTATCAGCCGGCGATGACAGCGCCACCACACGGTCTCCGAACACAGGATCGCAACGCGCGTTGTCGCCGCGTGCGCCAGTACCTCGGCGAGGGCGCCGGAGAAGGGTGCCGTCTCCATGTAGTCGGCGTAGGCGCGAAAGGAAGGGTTGCGCAGGGCGATGTTGCCGCTATAGGGTTTGGGTTTACGGAAACCACCGAGGGCCGGCTCCCAGCGGTAGGTGCTTCCACTGCGCTCTGGGATCCAGCGTTCCATCTCTTCACGCCAGAACTGTGGATGACGACGACTTTTTGGGACCGTGCGGACGTCGACGATGGACTGGATGGCGGATTCGCGGATGAGCTTCGCGAGTTCGTCCGCAGTCGCAGTTCCGTGCCCAAGCGTGAGCAACTCCGGCGGCATCGATCGAAATTTCCCGAATAGCGTTCCCGTCCCCCTCTTGAAGACCTCAACACATCGAGGCTTGTTCTCCGTGAGGGGACAGCTATTGGCGAAATCGAATCGATGCTCGAGCGATGTCAGCTGCAGAGGGAGGGTGTCGTGATAAGCGTACGATCTTCAATGTTGGTCTTGGTAATCGCATGGCTGGTGGCTTCGGGCTGTGCGAAGAACAATTCCGGAAATCAGTCAAGCCAGGGCCCGAGCCCCGCCTCAACCGCCGCCGCAGCGGCGGCGACCAACGATCTCATGGCAACGCTGCCGGTGTACCCCGGTGCGGCAGTAGCCACTCAGCCGCAAACGAACGTCATCTCCGGAAAGCACGTCGTATCGCAGGTGTATACCACTTCAGATTCGTTCGACAAAGTACACACGTGGTACCAGGGCGCCCTGCCCGCACACTCCGAGACATCGCACGAGACGTCGACGAACGAGGAATCGGCGGTGTTCACCTTGTCCGGAGGCACAACGCAGCAAACCGTCTCACTCTTGAAAACCGGTGGGGTCGAGGTCGTCAATATCACGCTCACGACAACCAGCCAATAGAGAGCGAACAAGCGGCGGAAATTCGTCGTCAGGCGCATGATGTTACTTAGCATTATGCCGTAGATACCTACGAATAAGCAAACGACAGGAACCTCACTCCGTCACTTGCAATGTGCAAGTGAGATATCAGATTTTGCCGTTGGAATGAGAGTGAACAATGCGTATCCTCGTTTCGCTCATCTGCGCGTGTGCGTTCGTCTTGGCGGGGGGAAGCGCTGTCTTGGCGAAGGGCACCGTCACCGTTCAACAGAGCGACGGATCGACCCAAACCTATAACAACGTCAGCATCGTCATCGCCAATAAGACCCTGAGGATCACCACGGCCGATGGCGTGGGCAGCCTGGTCATCGACAAAGCCGCCTGTTCATACGTCGGCGATCTGCAGATGTGCCTGCCGTACAGCATGACGCTCGACCAAGGCGGCGGTACGCACCCGCTGGACTTTCAGCGGGGCACCGTTTACGCGAACCTCACGGACAGCAAGCAGCCGTTGCCTCAATCGTCTGCGCAACTGCCTCCCAATGGCATCATGCTCTCGTTGACCACCAAGATTGGAACGATCGTCAATCTCACCGGCACGATCGACAAGGTGCAAAAATGAGAATACTTGTTTGCGCGGTCGCGGCGCTGACGCTTGCGATCGTTCCTTTAGCATCACTCGAGCGCCCCACGGGCGGCGGTGGCGCATCCCGCCCTGCACCCAGCGGTGGAGCTCGCCCCAGCGCACCGAGCGGTGGATCCCGACCCTCGGGCGGCGCGCCGCAAGGCGGCGGCTTCAACATGAGCCGCGACATGAGCGCCTCGCAACGTCCAGCTGGCGGTGGTGCAACGGTCGCGAATAGGCCGTCGACCGGGGGCGGACAGAACCGGCCGAATGGCGGCACGGGCAGCAACGGCGGTGTCAACCGGCCGAACGGCGGTAGCGGCAATAACAACAACATCAACCGGCCCAATGGCGGTACGGGTAACAACAATAATGTCAATCGCCCGAACGGCGGTACCGGCAATAACAACAACATCAACAGGCCGAACGGCGGTACCGGCAACAATAACAATATCAACATCAACAACAACAACATCAACGTGAACCGCACCGTCGTCGTCAATCCAGTCTATCGAGGTCCCGCCTGGGGCTGGAACCACGGGGTCGTTTGGGCGCCTGCGTATGGCTATTGGGGCGGAGGCTTCTGGGGAGCGTTGGCCATAGGCGCCACCACGGCGGTGATCTATGGAACGATTGTGAACTCATATACGCACCAGACGATCACGTCGTATCAAGTGCAGCCCAGCAGCCCCGGTGCCACACTGCTGTCCAACTATCAACTCACGCAGACCCAATGTGGGCCCGCGAATCTCGTCAACATCTACGGGCCCAACGACAGCGCGATTTGCGCATACCCGAACAATATCGTGTCGGCCGGTAACTACACGGTCGATTCGTCGAACCTATCCATCGTATCTCAGTAGATCGCGGACCGCGGCGTCGATGTTCGGCAGCTTCGAGGAGAGCCTGTCAGGGCTCTCCGTAGTCGTTTTTGCAGCGCGATCCTCGCGGCTGTTCTCTTGGGTTGCTGGGTCGGGCGCGCAACGTAAGTCGGACGGACCATAAGGAGGCCTTTCCATGACTCGAGCCCTTGGCGCTTTCCTGGCTTCGTGCGGCGTCCTCTGCGCACTCGGAACGCTTCCCGCGGCGGCGGCGCCGCCGATCGTGATCGTCAATTGCGTGCTCGAGAACAACGGCGGTTATGGCGGTGAAGTCGCCGACATGCATATCACGTTCGAAAATGTGTCGGCAGTTCCGGCGACGAGCGTCAAGTTCCGCGCCGTATATCGCGGCAAACGCGCGCTGGTCGTCGCCAAAGGCTCATACGCATCGAATGTGAAGATCTCCGATCGATTTCATGTGTTTACCGATCAGGATTGGGATGGGAAAAATCTCGATCTGTGCGTGCCGATCAACGCAAATTTTTCCGACGGCACGAGTTGGACGTCGACCAAGTATTTCTAAAAGGGAATCGCGCGCGCGTTGCGCAATTCATCATTCCAAGCTCAGTAGGAGCCACATCCATTACTCTGCAGGATGGAGGTGAGTCCTTATGGCAAAGAAAAAAGCTGCGGCGAAAAAGAGAAAGAGACGGGTCGCAGTCGCTCTAGGCGTCCGCAAGCGTCGCAAGACGGTGAAGCGGAGACGTCGTCGCGTGGCCGCTGTCGTCGCGGTTAAGCGCCGCCGGAAGAAGAAGCACTAGGCTCGAGAAGCCTGAGAAGAGCGGAGGTTCGCCTCCGCTCTTCTTTCATCTGTTAGCAGATACTAGGTACTACAGGCCTATCGGCAAGCAAGAGAAGACGTCGCGGCGGCGAAAGCAACCGGCCTGCGTCGCGGAACCCATCGGGCGCCGCCGGCGATGACAGTCATTCGTCATCGCGGCGCGTGCGTTTTACCCGTCGCCGGCGTATGGAAAAGTGGAGAAACGAACATGGCTAAGACGATGACCCGGCCCTCCGTCAAACCCAAGAAGAACGGAGCAGCCAAGAAAAATGGAGCCGCGACGTATGCAGACGGTCGTCCGCAGGACCAGGTGCAATTTTTCGACGCCAAGCTCATCTTGAAACCCGATCCATTCAGCTCGGTCAGAGGTTTCAAGACCTTTAGCGAGATGGTGGCTGAGGCGGTCGACAAGGTGGAGAAGGTCAAGTACGAACCGTATGATTTAAGCAAGATGCGGCCGCGCATCCGCGAGGTCCGGTTTCTCGATACCGCCGATTTCCGGATGTACAATAATTCGTTCATCCTTCGCCGGCGCACCGCGTATCAAGACGGCTTCCCGATCGCCGACCCCGAGATCGTGGTCAAGTATCGGAGTGCCGACCTTCGGAAGGCGGCGTCGGTGGACGTGCGACCGAAGATCGCCGGTCCGTATCGGATCAAGCTCAAGGCCGAAGCGCTGCCGCTCAAAGATCAAGTCGGCGGGTTTCGCATGCTCTACGCTCACAATTGCATCTTTCCGCTCAGCTCGGTCCACGAAGGAGATCGAACGAGCCTGAAGACGATCGCCCGCGTGGTGCCCGCGCTCACCGGTTTGATCGGGGCGGATGAAGGCAAAGTCGAGCTCGTCAATTCGACGCTCGTCGAAGAGGTGCTGATGGATCTGGGCATGATCGACTTCGGCAAAGACCTGAAGTCCAAGTGCAACATCTCGCTATGGCGCTCGCTGGGCGACCACCAAGTCATGTGCGGCGAGTTCGCCTATCAGACGAAGTTCGCCAAACGCGAGGACATCTCGGAGATCACCCGACAGCGTGTCGAAGAGCTGTTCATCAAGCTGCAGATGATCGCAGCGGGCTGGCTGTATCTCGGCACGACGAAGACGGGCCTCGTCTACCGCCTGCACGGCAACCCGCCCCAAGCGCATGAGTGAGGCCGCGGCCCCGGCGGCCGCGGCGTCCACCGCGCCAATCGCGAAGCCATCGATCCTCGATATCTTCGTCCAGTTCTTGATTATCGGGGCGACGAGCTTCGGCGGTGGAGCGGTCGCCTATCTCAAGTCGAGTCTGGTGACGAAGAACAAGTGGCTCGATGACAAAACGTTCCTCGAGCTGTTCTCCATCAGCCAGTCCCTGCCCGGTCTGAACACGACGAACATGGCGATCCTCGCCGGCGACCGCTTGCGTGGTTGGGGCGGCGCGCTCGCCGCCGTCGTCGGCGTCATCCTTCCCGGCGCGATCCTCATGACCGCGGCGGGCATCGTCTACGGTATGCATGCCGATCGGCCGCTTGTCACTGCAGGGCTCAAAGGCGTCGCCGCCGCCGCATCGGGCTTGCTTCTCGCGACGTTCATCAGTCTGGCGAGCAAGACGTTGCGAGGGTGGCTGGACGTGGTCTTCATCGCGATCGCCGTCATCGCGGTGAATTGGTTCCACGTCTCAGTGCTCTACGTGTTGCTCGCCGTCGCGACGCTGGCGACCATCGCCTATAGACCACGGCCCTCCGCCAACGCACAGGAACGGCCGGCGTCATGAATCAGATACCATCGCTCATCGCCGTATTCGCCTACCTCTCGCTGCTGACGGTCGGGGGAGGCATGGCGGCGTATCCCGAGATGGAAACGCTCAGTGTCAGCACGCATCACTGGGTGACGCAGGACCAATTGGTGCATTTCTATTCGCTCGGGCAGATGGCTCCAGGACCCAATTTGAACATGGTCGCGGCGATCGGCGCGCATGTGGCCGGCATCGCCGGGGCTTGCGCGGTGCTCCTCGCCTTTTACGCGCCCACGGGCCTGTTCGCGCTCATCATCGGCCGCTTGTGGATACGACTCGCGAATTGGCCATGGCGCACGTCCATCCAGAACGGCCTGGCGCCGACGGCGCTCGGCCTCATGCTTGCGGGATTGCTGACTTTTGGGAAGAGCGCATTGCGCCTAGGCCATTCCGCCGAGCCTTTCTTGGTCGGGCTCAATTGGATCGCCGTCGCGATGGCCGTGCTGGTGCTTGTGCTGATGATGCGCACGAAGATCAACCCAGCGTTGCTCGTCCTCGCCTGCGGGGTGATCGGCGCCTTCACGTTCCGCTGACTAGTCGAGGCCGATCCACCCCCTGATCTGCCGGGCCACGTTCTCTGCAGAGGGAGGGTCGTAGTTGGAGAGCACGACCAACACGTACCCGCTCTGCGGGTCGATCTCGAGGTCCGCATTGATTCCCGGCGCGCCGCCCGCGACGCCGATGCCGGGGCCGAGAACTTGTGCGGTGCCCGCGGCGTCTAGCAGCTTCCCATCTTCTAGAGCAACGGCGAACTTGAGCAGGTCAGGCGCGCTGGCGTATCCGCCGCCTGCCGAGCTGCCACGTGCCGGTGCCGTGTAGATATTGTTGAGCCACGTCGGCGAATCGGTGTGATCGGTCATCTTCGTATACCCGCTCGCGACGCCGGGTCGTGGGATGTCGCGCTCGAACCAACCCGACGCCGTCATGCCTGCGGGCCCGAAGATGTGCTGCTGGACGAAATCGTAGTACGACATGCCTGAAACGCGCTCGATGATGAGCCCGAGCACGATGAAGCCTCCATTGGAATACGCCTGTTGCGTGCCCGGCGCAAATGCAAGCGGCTTGTCTGCGAAGAGCGGTACGTAGTCCGCCAGCGTGCGCAGCTGGGCCTTCGGCGTCGCTTGGTATGCGGGCCCGAAGAAATCGCCGATACCAGAGCTCATCTCGAGCAGTTCGCGTACGGTCACGCTGCTCGCCGATTTGTTCGGGTACGCGGGCAGCGGCTTGCCGATCGTGTCGTCGTACGAAAGCTTGTGCTGTGCGACCAGCTGGACGATCGCGATGCGCGTCATCAGCTTGTCGATCGAGCCGATATTGAAGCTCGTGTCGACGGTATTGGGCGCGCCGTATTCCTTGCTCGCCATCCCGACGGCGCCGCTGTAGATGACTTGGCCGTGCTGGGCCAAGATAACCACACCCGAGAACGTATCCGCGATGGCTTGCGTCGCGACGTACGCCTTGATGCGCGCAGCAAGGTCCACGCCGCCGGACTGGGGTTGTCCGCCGGCCGGCGACGGCGCAGCGCCGGCCGCGGACGACGCGGCCAGCACGGCGGCTACCACGAAGCCGAGGACGTTAGCCGGCGCGGTCGTAGAACTCGTGCTCATCGAACCGCCGCAGCGGCAGCTCGGTCGCGGGCCTGGCGTCCGTACGCGCATTGTCGTGCGGCATCGCTGTGAACGCGTCGCCGATTGAGTCGGCAAGACGCTGCAGCGCGATATGCCGTTCGCGGTAGAACTGGCGCAGCGAAATGCCAAGATCGGCAGCGACGCGGTCGCGCGGCTGACCCCCGACATCGTACTGATCGATGATGACTCGCTGGCGCCGGCGCTGCAGAGCGCCGCGCAGCGTGTGCTGCTCAGCGTCGAGCAGCGTGACGCACCACAGGATAAAATGCTGGACGAGCCGGACGTCCGCCTCGTTGAACGGGC
Source organism: Vulcanimicrobiota bacterium (assembly GCA_963772515.1). GTDB lineage: Bacteria > Vulcanimicrobiota > Vulcanimicrobiia > Eremiobacterales > Eremiobacteraceae > JAFAHD01. Next base: position 627,885 of record CAVYXC010000003.1, on the reverse strand, counting down.
GCGCCGAGGGCGATTGCCGACGGAAGAAGCGGATCGCGTTGGCGAGCGGGTCGCGCCGAAGTGCCACCGGATGGTAGAGGTTGCGCAGCAGTCGTTTCACGATGCCAGGCGTGGTTTCCATTGGTCCCTCATACGCCGCCGTGATCGAGATAGTTACGGCCCGAAGGGCCACGCCGCTGGGGTGCCGGTTCCGGCTCGGCCGCGGCAACTCCTTGTCAGAGAAGGTGCATATACACGTTTTCAGCGAACTTTCAAACGCACATGCGGGCATCGCGGGTCGACCCAGAACGGTTTGAACATTGCGCGTGCTTCAGCACGCGCAAGGCCGCGCGCGCGGTGACCAGGGCCTTCGACGTAGCACTCGCACCCTGCGGGCTCGAATCCACCCAGTTCACCGTGCTCGCCGCGCTCGCCGGAGAACCGCACGGCGTTTCAAGCCTTGCGCAGCACCTGGCCATGGACCGAAGCACCGTGACGCGCAATATCCAGCCCCTCGTGCGCAGAGGGTTGGTCGCAGTGCGGCGCGGCCGCGACGCGCGCCGGCGCGACATCAGTCTGACCGCGGCCGGTTTGCGCACGCTCAAGGCAGCGATGCCGGTGTGGCGCAAGACGCAGCAGCGGACCATCTCGGCGATCGGACGGGCGCGCTATATCACCCTGCTCGGTGGCCTCAGCTCCTTGAGCACGATCGCGCCGCAAACGCGCGACGCGCGCTAAGCATCTCCCACGACTCGCGCGGGTCCGGCCGTCGCCTGGCGATACTCGCTCGGGCTAGTGCCCACGACGCGTTTAAAAGTCTTCGAGAAGTGGCTCTGGTCGGCGAATCCCGCCGCGAACGCGATCTCGCTTAACGTCAGCGCCGGCGACTCCATCTGAATCCGCGCAAACTCCACGCGCCGGTCGCGGACATATTCGCCGATCGTGCAGCCGAAGGCGCGGGTGAAGGTCTTCGATAGGTGCGCGGGATGCACGCCGGCCGCTTTCGCAAGCTCGAGCAGCTTGATCGACGTCCGGAAGCGCACATCGATGATCTCCCGGACGGCGTCGAGCCATTGAGGGCGGCGCTCGCGCGCGCCGCGCTGCGAGCGCAAGATCTCCGCCGTCATCTGCACGATCAACCCCTCGATGGCAACGCCGGCAGCGCTGTCAGATGCCGCGAACTCCAGAGCGAGACGCTCGCATAGTTTGTGCGTCCAACCACCGCCCGAGCTCGACGCCCTGCGCAGATCGAGATGGCGCAGCGCATCGAGCGCCCAGGGTTCGCACAGCGCCACGACAAGAATCCGCCAGCCTTCATGGGAGACATGCGCGATGGATGTCTGCGACGCGGGTGCATACGTGCATGACATGCGTCTGCGCGCCGAGATCCCGCCTGCATCGGACTCCATCGCGCGACCCGCCAGCGTGATGGTCAACGTCGGATGCGACGCCGGACCGCGATGCACGCGTACGTCGGGGCTATAGTCGAACTCGCTGAGCGCGCAGCCGCGCACCACGATGCGCCGCAGCAGACGAGAGCGATAGTGATCGCTCACAGCTGCGACATTTTCAGAACCGTTTCAGAAACACTATCGCCGTACCAGTGAAGCCGCAACGTACAAGACCGCATTTCTCCGCCCGTGTTATATTCTGGCGATGGATGAAATCCAGCTACTTCTTATTGCCAGGATTTTGCCCGTCTAGCACAAGGAGAAAGTATGCGCAAGACATTGCAAGTGGGCGCAACCTTCGCCGCAATCGTGTCGTTGATGCTCGCAGCCGAGGTAACACGGACACTCGCCGCGGGCACGACCGGCTCGATCTACGGCACGGTCACCGATAGCGCCGGCGCGCGCCTGGCCGACGTCTCCGTCAGTGCGGCAGCCCCGTCGTACAGTGCCAAAACACTGACAGGCTCCAACGGTTTCTATTCCCTGGTCGGTCTACCACCGGACACGTACGCGATGACGTTCTCGAAGCAAGGCTACGCGGTCGCGGCGCGGCCGGGCATCACGGTCACGCAAGAGCAGTCCCAAAACGTCTCTCTCGTGCTCGCAAAACAGCCGCGCTCGCTGGGCGAGGTCACCGTGCGCAGCGCTGCGTCCCTGATGCAGCCGACACAGACGGCGAGCACCTACACCGTCGCGCCGAAGCAGATCGACGCGCTCAACGGCGTGCCCCAGCAGATCTTCGAGGGGGCAGTCATCACCTCGCTCCCAGGCGTGTTCATCGACAACACCGGTGCGATCATCATCCGCGGCGGCGCGACCAACGAAGTCGGCTATCAGCTCGACGGGGTCGAAGACACCGAACCGGTCACCGGCCAGTTCATCAACAGCTTGGCGCTCAACGGCGTCTCGCGACTGGTCGTCTCGACGGGCGGCTACGACGTCAGCAACGGCAACACCAACGCCGGCATCGTCAACGTCGTCGCCAAGCGCGGCGCCTACCCGGGCGCAGGTGACCTGACCGTGACGCTCAACGCGCCGAACTTCCAACACGCGCTCAGCTTCGACTACGGCAACTCGTCGCCGGACAATCGGTTCAGCTACTACTACTCGTACCGCGGAATACGCCAGTCGCTGATCGCGGGTGACGGCACCACCTGGCCGACGCTGTACGGAGCGACGCAGATCACCAGCGGCAATGACAACTTGGTCAATTTCTACTACCATTTCGGCAACAACAACGCGAACGAGCTCCAGTATTTCGCTGACTTCGGCGACAATGTGTTCAACCGCAATTGGGGTTACGATTCAAGCATCACGCCGTACGCGACCAACAACAACGCCGACCGTCTCGTCACGGGCGCGGGGTCGGGGCTGTTCCCGTTCGCGCCGGCCGGGTTCAGCGCGGTCGACACGGTTACGCCCTTCCCCGGTCAGGCCGGTCTGCGCCAGATGACCGGCTACTTCGACAACGAGAACGAGAACCACACGATCCAGAAGATCAACTATAAGCACCAGTTCAATCCGCAGAGCTTCGCCGAACTGCAGGTGTTCCGGACGCAGTCGTACGTGAACTTCCTGTTGCCGTGGAACGGTGGCATTTTCAGAGACGATTTCGAGTTCGTGGATTCCACCAACTCCGGCATCGGCTTCGACTACAACGACCAACTGAACAGCCAGAACCTGGTGAGCTTCGGCGGCGAGACGATCTTCACCGCGCCGAACAGCTACGCGAACGCGCCGACCTCCGCGTTGTTCCAGACCCCGCTTGAATGCGGCCAGACGTGCGCCCAACTCGGCTTCACCGGCGACGTCAACCCGAACATGCCGCAGGGGTATGTCGCACCGCTGCAGCGCGCCCAGGGCTTTGCGCCTGCCGGCCCGCTGCAATTCCTGCCCGACAGCTCATCGCTGGTCACTGACGACCTGCACCGCAGCAATCTGTGGGTCAAAGACGAGTTCCGGCCTAACGACAAGCTGACGATCGTGGCCGGCCTGCGCTGGGATCAAGAGATCTACGAGTTCCCGAGCAATCTCGTGCAGCTCAACATGCAGTACTTCGTCGACCCGACCACCGGGAACTACATCGACGTCCCCGGTCCGACGATCGGCAAGAACGTGTCGCAGCCATCGCAGGTCAGCCCGCGGATCGCCGTGTCTTTCCAAGCGAACACGCGCGACAATTTCCGCGCTTCGTACGGCAAGAACATCGAGTTCGTGCCGATGGTCAGCGTCGAAAGCCGCTGGAAGGTGCCGGCGTCGTCACTCGCCTGCACGATCGCCAGCGGATGTTTCGCGCCGCTGCCCGGCTACAGCCCGACATGCGTTAGCGGCGTCGATCCGGCCAACGCGAACGCGCCGTGCAACGGCATCTCGAACCTCTACCAGCAGACAGAAGAAGACCTGAACACGCACGCCGTGGCGCAGTTCAGCCCGGTGCAGCCGCAGACCGCGACCAACGCCGACTTCTCCTGGACCCACGAGTTCAACTCGGGGATCCAGACGCGCATCACCCCGTATTTCCGCAAAGGCTACAACTATGTCGTCAGCAACACGCCGATCTTGTTCGAGTTGCCGGGCGGCACACCGGTGTTCGGCACGACGCGGCAGAGCAACGCGGGCATCAATCAGTCGACCGGAGTCGAAGTGGCTTTCTCACGCCAGATCCCGTTCGGAATGAGCACGCTGGTCAGCGCGACCTACGACAATACCCTCGCCAACTACGACAGCGACTTTTTCCCGACCACCAACGAAGCCGCGTTGCTCGCCGGCCACCTGTTCCACGTCGACTATATCCCCGCGGTGCAGGCGACGGCGAACTTTGATTACGTGACCCGCGATGGCTGGAAAGTCATCGCGACGTTCCCGTACGAATCGGGTTACCGGTACGGCGTCGGCACGCACACGTTCGTGTTCGGGCCCGACGGCAAGACGCCCGAGTACGTGCTCAACTCGGATCTAGCACAGAACGCGTTGGGCAACAACGCGGCGGCGAGCGCGTACTATTTCACCGACCCGACGAATCCAGGGACGATCCAAGACCCGAACATCACAAGTTCGCGCGGTACGCCCGAAGGCCCGGATCCCGGCTCGCTGCGCGCGCCCGCGATCCTCACCGCGAACCTGACGATTGCGCACGCGCTCGGCAACGGCGAGGTCGGCATCTACGCGATCAACCTGTTCGGGAACTACACCGGCGCATTTCCGTTCACCACATCCAACTACGTTCCTAACGGAATGGGAGGATACGGGGTTGGATCAGGCCTGGCGAACCCGTTCCTCAAAGCCACGGAGCCATACCAATTCGACCTAAACCCGGGGCCGTACATCACGTATCCCGACGGTCCGGCCCGTCAGTACACGTTCTACTATACGGTGAAGATCTGAAACACGCACCGGCGTAACGCGGTAGACGTGTGCAGCAGGCGTTCCGAGCGGTAACGCGCTCGGAGCACAGTGCCCCGTAGAGCGACACGGGGGCTGCGGGAGGTGTCGGAAGGAGCCCGGCACCTCCAAGCGGATAGCAACGGGAGTGTCGTATCGGCCAGGATCGGCACTCCCGCTTCCGCTCGACCCATTCCTGCCGCTTTGTCGGCAAAAAAAGGGCGCCGAGGCGGGCGTGGCAGTAATGCTCCAACATGAAAAATGGCGAGCGGCTCACCTTCGCGCAGTTCTGGCCGACGTATCTGCGCGAGCACGCCAATCCGGCAACGCGAGCGATGCACATCGGGGGCACACTCGCCGCGCTCGCATGCATCGTGGCTGCGATCGTCACGCGTAATCCATGGTGGCTGCTCATCGCACTGGCGGCGGGTTACGGGCTCGCTTGGATCGGGCATTTCTTCATCGAGAAGAACCGTCCGGCGACGTTTTCCCATCCGCTCCTCTCGTTAGCCGGCGATTTCACGATGCTCGGGCACGCGCTGCGCGGCACGCTCGGCGACGAAGTACGCAAGGCGACGCAAGGCCTCCAGCCCGGCGGCCAAGAATGAGCGCCATCGCGCCGAGATAGCTCAGTTGGTAGAGCACCGCACTGAAAATGCGGGTGTCGTCAGTTCAATTCTGACTCTCGGCATACCCAAGCCCGAAGTCCCCGGTCCATCAGCCGGGGACTTCGACCCATTCGCCCGCTAGGTGGAACCAAAGAGTCATTCACTTCGTTAGTGAAGAAACGCCTGCGTGCTACTAAGACAGATAGGGGTATTTTCATGCGTCATCTGACCAGCGTTTTTGCCTCGGCAGTCGCCGCGGCGATTCTCGTGTGTGTCGCGCTCCCCGCGACTGCCGCCACGACGGCGAAGCCATCGATCGCCGTGATCAACTTCAGCTCGGACGGTCTTGATTGGTGGTGGACGGCGGGAGTCGACCCGGGCGCGGCGCTTGCCGACCTGCTGACGGACCAACTGGTCAACCTAGACACCGTCACGGTGGTCGACCGCTCGCACATCGACTCGATCATGCAGGAGAAGAACCTCACGATCAGCGGGGACGTGTCACCGGCAACGGGCATGCAGCTAGGCCGTCTGATCGGCGCGAAGTACCTCATCGTCGGGCGCATCGTCCAGCTGGCGCATACCGCGACCAATAGCGCCAACCTCGGAGGCTATATCAATCCGGTGCTTAGCGGCGGCGGCGTTTCGGCGCAGAAGGTTCACCTCCAAGTATCGTCTCGGATCATCGAGGTGAGCACGGGCCGTATCGTCACCGCGATCCCGGAGGACCTGACCAAGACGAGCACATCCTTCTCAGTCGGCGCATTTGCGCCAAACGTCGGCGGGAACTACAGCAGCCAGCAGTTCACGAACTCGACCATGGGCCAGCTCATCAATGACGCCGCCAAAGACATGGCGACCAAGGTCGATCCCACCAAGCTCACCGGCGGCGGCGGCTCGGGAGTCGCGATCAGCGGCCACGTGCTGACCATCGATGGTTCGGACGTCGTGATCAACAAGGGCTCGGCGGACGGCGTGACCGAGGGCATGTACTTCACGTGCTACGCGACCAAGAGCGTGAAGGATCCCGACAGCGGCCAGATGACCACCGTGCGCATCCAAAAGGGCACGATCCAGATCACGTCGGTGGACACGCACTCAGCGCAAGGCAAAGTGACGCAGGGAACCGTGACCGCGGGCGAGGCGGTCTCGGCGGAATAGCGGCTATTGCGGCCGGCGCGGCACGACCAGCCGCGCGATCTCGCTGAGCACGACTTCGTCGTGCTGGTTGCGAGTGGTCAGCTTCACGCTCACGATGCCGCGCGGCTGCCGCTGTGACGGCTTGACGTCGACGATCTCCATGGTCACGCGCAGCGTGTCGCCGGGGCGGACCGGCCTCGGCCAACGCAGCTCGTCGATGCCGATGCCGATGATGCCCGTCGCCTGCATGACGTTGCTTTGCACGATCAGCCGCATCGTCAGCGCGGCCGTGAACCAACCGCTGGCGGTCATGCCCTTGAAGACGCTCGCCTCGGCGGCGGCGTCATCGAGGTGGAACGGCTGCGGATCGTAGCGGCGCGCGAAGTCGACGATCTCATCGAGGTGCACGACGACGGAATCGGTCTGGTGCGTTTGCCCTACCGCGAAGTCGTCGAAGTAGCGGTCCGTCATGGAGCGGCGCGTTCAAAGAACGCGCGCTCACATCCTATGCCGCCCGTTCGAGCGGGCGCGACACGACCGGTTTGTCAGAGATCAGCGGGAAGATGATCGCGACCAGCAGCATGATCGCCACCGGCAACAGCGCGCCGGCGAACGAGCCCGTCAGATCCTTCACCGACGAGACGAATGCTGGACCCACCAAGCCCGCGCAACCCCACGCCGTTATGTTGAGCCCGTAGTTCGCCCCGAAATGTTTGGTGCCGAAGAAATCGGCGTTGAACGCCGGCATCACGCCGAAGCCGCCGCCGTAGCACAGCAGCACCACGGCGTAGACGGCCGCGACCGCCGCAAGGCTGTGCAGTTCGCCCAGGAAGAAAAACGAGATGACTTGGATGCCGAAGATCGCGGCATACGATAGTCGCCGCCCGATGCGATCCGAGAGCCAGCCCCAGAACAAACGCCCGAACCCGTTGAAGAACGCCAAGTACGCATAGGTCGCCACGACAGTCGGCGCTGCGACGCCGGTCAGCTCTTGCATGATGCCGGTCGCGTTGCTGATGACGATGATGCCGGCCGTGACGTTCAAGAACAGCATCACCCACAGCAGATAGAACTGCGGACTGCCGAGCATCTCGGTGGTGGTGTACGAGAGCTCGTCGTCGTTGGTCGGGAAGCCGTTGACTGCGAACGTGCGGGGTGGTTCGCGTAACGCAAACGCGAAGATGCAGCCAAAGGCGATGAACGCGATGCCCGACATCGTGAAGATATTCATCAGGCCGGCGACCAGGTCGGGCTTGAGCGCGTACTGCGCCGCGTTGAACGTGATCTGCGACGCCTCCGCCGCTGTGCGCGCGGCCACGAATAGCGCCGCGGCCTTGGCCGCTGCGGCAAATGCCGGCAGGCTGTGGACGATGAGGCCGTAGATCGGCGCGCCCAGGCCGAAGCCCATGATGATCAGGCCGCCGCCAAAACCGCGCCGCTCGGGAAACCATTTGATGACGCTGGTCACCGAGGCGATGTACGCCATGCCGCACCCGAGTCCGCCGATGACGCCGTAGGTCATCCATAGCCACTGTGCGCCAAAGCTGGCGGTCCCGTAACCCGCCAAGATGTTGCCCAGTCCCCACAACGTCACGCCGATCAGCGCGACGCTCCGGGTCCCGCCGCGGTACGCCATGATGCCGCCGATCACGCCGCCGAGTCCTAAGAAGAAGTTGGCGAGCGCAAAGGCCCATGTGGTCTGGGTCGTCGTCCAGTTGAAACTGGCAAGCAGCGGCTGCGTGAACAGGCTATACGAGTAGACGGCTCCGGGGCCGAGCATGACCATGATCCCGGCGAATGCCACCCACCAACGAGTTCTCATCGTATTGGGTCTATCGGCGTGACGGCCGCCGGACTTGCGCGCCAGCTTTGTGTGAGCCGTCACAGCCTCTCGCGCGCGAACCATCGCGATGCCGCGCCGATGATAGTGGGAGAGGGGTACGCTCGGACACATGAGATACGTATCGCACGCACCGAGAGAAGCGCCGTCGTCGCAGGTATGGATGACGATCGGCCTCGTCGTATGCGTGCTGCTGTTCACCGGTGCGCTGTTCGGCACCGTGCTCGCCAACGCCGCGATCACGTTGCGTTCGCAATCCACGATCAGGCTGGTCGACGTCGCCGCACGGCAGAGCGATCTCGTGCAGCGCATGACCAAGGACCTGCTCGAGACGCAGTTGGCGCAGCGCGCCAACCAGGCGCCGCAGCCGTCGGTCCTGAGCGATTTGAACGATGCGGCCGCTACCTTTGATACGACCATCAAAGCGCTCCAGAACGGCGGCACGACGACCGACCTTGCGGGCGAGCCGCTGGCCGTGGCGCCGCTGCACGGCGACGCGGAGACCGCCGCCCTCTCGCAGGCGCAAAGCGCGTGGGCGCCGCTGAAACAGAAGATCGCGGCGATCGCCGCCGGCCCCGTAACACCCGCCGTCGTCGACGACGCCGCGGCGTACGCAAGCGCGAACGAGAAGCAGATGTCGAACATGATGAGCGACGTCGCGCTCTCGATCGAGCGCGGCGCGACGCAGGGTTCGAAGGATTTGATCTTCACGCGCAACCTGATGATCGGTCTCGCCGTGCTGTGCGTCGTCGCCATCGTCGTCATCTTGTTCACGCGCGTCACTGAAGGCCAGAACCAGATCCGGGTGTACGCAAGCTCGCTCGAGCTGCGCAACGACGAGCTGGCTGAAAGCTCTGCCGCCTTGGCGTCGGCCAAGCATGGCACGGATCTCATCATGGAGACGGTGCGGCAGGGCCTGCTGCTCATCGGCCCCGACTACCGCATCGAGGCGCAGTACTCGCGCGAGCTTGAAGAGATCTTCCATATGAAGGAGCTCGCCAGCTATAACTTCTTGAACATCCTGCAGCGCATCCTCACCGAGCGCATGTTCAACACCACGCGCGACTACCTCGCATTGCTCTTCGATCCCAAAAAGAAAGAGCGCGCGGTGCTGCGCGTCAACCCGCTCGACGAGGTCGAGGTCAATTTCCCCAACCCCGAAGGTGGCTTCATCTCCAAGTACCTGGCGTTCTCGTTCCGCCGGATCGTCCAAGACCACGAGATCAATCGGGTCTTCATCGCCGTGACCGACGTGACCGAGCGCGTGCAGCTCGAGCGCCAGCTGCGCGAGTCAGAGCACAAGAAGGAGCGGCAGTTCGAGCTGCTGCTGGGCATCTTGCACGTCGAGCCGCGCATGCTCGACGAGTTCATCGCCGGCGCGCAGGCGCGCACGCGCGAGATGAACGACGCGCTCAAGGCGCAGGACTTCGCCGCCGCATCGGTCGGGCAGATGGAACAGCTGCGCCAACGGCTCGACGTCGTCTTCCGCTGCGTGCATAACATCAAGGGCAATGCCGCGCTGCTGAGCCTCGAGTACTTCCAAAAGACGTGCGACGCGTTCGAGCAGAAGATCGTCGAGCTGCGCAACAGGCCGGCGCTCGGTGGCGACGATTTCTTATCGATCGTCATCGCCGAATCCGATCTGCGCGCCGATCTGGCCGAGCTGCAGGATCTGCGCGAGAAGCTCACCGGCATCCAGCGCGTCTACTCAGGTCCTGTCGCGGCCGCGCCGGCGTTCGGCAACGCGGTCGCCGCGCCCAGCGACGATATCATTGACGCCGTGCGCGCGCTCGCGCACTCGCTCGCGCTCAAGTTGGGCAAGGACGTGCGCGTGCAGGCCGAGGGGTTCGACACGCGCCCGCTCGAGCCTGAGCTGCGCCGCGCGGTCAGAGACGTGCTCGTGCAGCTGACCCGCAATTCGTTGGCGCATGGCATCGAGTCGCCGTCGGCGCGCGAAGCGGCAGGCAAGCCGAAGGTCGCGACGATCGAGATCCGGCCCCTGCCAGGCATGACTGCCGGGTCGTTCGGGTTCGCCTTCCGCGACGATGGCCGCGGACTGGATCCGCTGACCATCCGCGAGCGAGCGGTCGAACTCGGCCTGATCTCGCGCGACGAAGCCGTCAAGACCGACGAGAGCCAGGTGGCGCGCTTCATCTTCGCGCCTGGCTTCACCACCAGCAACGGCGCGACGACCGATGCTGGCCGCGGCATCGGCATGGACGTCGTTAAGCACCTTGTGGTCGACGAATGCGGCGGCGAGATCAGCGTGAGCTCGGACCCGGGCCGCTACTGTGAATTCACGTTCGTCCTGCCGCGTGCGCCGGCCCCGGTGCCGGTTCCGGTTGCGTGATCGGGGACGCGATGAAACTCCTGATCGTCGACGATTCCAAAGTCATCCAACGGGCCATCGCGCGCCAGGTCGGCAGCTCGTCGTATGAGGTCCGCTCGGCGGGCAATGGCTCGGAAGCGCTCAAAGTCTTCGACGAGTTCACGCCGGAGATCGTCACCATGGACATCACGATGCCCGAACTGGACGGGCTGTCATGCGTCGAGGCGATCCTCGGCAGAAACCCTGACACCAAGATCCTGGTCATCTCCGCGCTCGCTGACAAAGCGACCGCGGTAGAAGCTATCAAACGGGGAGCACAAGGATTCTTACTCAAACCGTTCACAGCGGAGATGCTGCACACCGAGCTGGCCGAACTCCTCACGGAGTAGGCATGACCGAGGACGACCTCAAGGTGTTCGTCCACGGTGCCGCTCGCTTTTTCAGCAAGATCTCGCCGACGCCGGCCGAGGTCGGTACGCCATTCGTGCGCGACGAGTCGGATCAGGTGATGTCCGACTTCTCGGCGGTGATCGGCATCTCGGGCAATCAGCGCGGCTGCGTCTATTACACCGCCCCGCGCGACATGGTGCAGGCGCTGGCGGACATCTTCGGCGAGCCCGATCTGTCGGACGACATCTGCGCCGACTTCGTCGGCGAGATCGCCAACACGATCTCGGGCAACGCGCGCCACGATCTGGGCCCCGGCTTCTTGATCTCGGTGCCGGTGGTCATCCGCGGCCGTGCGCAAGACGTGCGTTTCCCGGATAATGCGCCGGCCTTTGTCATCCCGATCAACTGGTCCGGCCATCGCTCGACGTTGATCATCTGTCTCAAAGAAGAACCGCAGCGGCGGAGCGCGCGCAGCCAATGACCGACAACGATCTCAAGCTGTTCGTGGACATCGTGTCCAACTATTTCGCCACCGTGGTGGACGAGGAGCCGACGCTTGACGATCCGGTGATCGAGTTCTCGCCGCCGCGCTTGCTCGATTACAGCGGTTTCATCCAGATCTCGGGCAGCGAGGACGGCTGCGTCTACCTGACGATGCCGCGCGATTTCGCGGTCGCGTTCTTACGCCGGACGGGCGAGACCGCCACCGACGACGCGCTGCTGAGCGACTTCGTCGGCGAGATGGCCAGCACGATCGCGAGCAACGCGCGCGAGCGCTTCGGCAACCAGTTCAAGATCTCGGTGCCGCGCACGCTGGTGGGCGGCCAGCAGCCGCCATTCTCAGTGCCCGGTACGCGGTTCGTGCTGCCCATCCGGTGGGAAGGCCATTGGGCGCACCTCGGCATCGGGGTGTTCTCCAATGTCGAAGCGGTGAGGACGACACCATGAACGGCGGCAAAGACGTCTTCAAACGGCCGCGCGATTTCGACGATCGCGCGCTGGGCGTGAGCTTGCGCCCCTACGAGTGGGAGGTGCTGCTCGCACTCGACGGCCGCACGCCCCTTGTGCAGCTGCTCAGCCGCATGGGGCTCGACGAGCTCGACGCCGACGACGTCGCCGACGAGCTGACCGGCAAGAGTCTAATGGACCAGTGCGTCGTCACGTACGGCGAATTCATGCGCGAGCGCGAAGCGGTGGTCAAGCCGGCGCCGGTGGCCGCTGCGCCGCCACAAGCGCAGGCTCCGGCGGCGACGCCGTCCGCAGAGACGATTTCCGCCGCGCCGACCAACGGCTCAAAGACGCCGGCGTCGGCGCACGCGCCCTCAGGGGCACCGTTGATCTCGGCCACCATCAAACCGCCGCCGCCGCGGCTCGCGTTCTCGGTGAAGCCGGCGACGGCGCCGTCGATGCCGCGCCTCGCGGTCGGAATCACCGGCTACAAGTTGAAACCGCTGCTCGACTTCATCATCGACCAGGCCGGCGGAAAAGCGCTGCCGAAGATCGCGGCACAGCTCGCCGTCTATCGCGTCTTCCGGCGCGTGCCGCGTGAATTGGTGCTCGCCGACAACATCCATTCGCTCAAGATCGGCGACCCGACGATCGAAGTGCACAACAAGGAATTGTACGACGCGATCGTCCGAGCGATCGAAGCGACGTTCGGTGTCAAGTACGATTCAAACACTGCCAATAAAGCGGTCGGATAGCCCTCCCCGGTTCTCCATCATCGTCCCCGCGCGCGACGAAGAGCGCTGGATCGGCGCGTGTCTCGAGGCGATCGGCCGCGCCTCGGTGCCGTATCCGGGCCAGGTCGAGACGATCGTGGTCCTCAACCGGTGCAGCGACCGCACCGCAGAGATCGCCCGTGCACACGGCGCGCGCACGGTCGAGGCCGATGGCAAGAACCTCGCCGTAATACGCAATGCGGGCGCGCGCGCGGCCAGCGGCGACATCCTCGTCACCTGTGATGCCGATTCCGTCATGTCGCCGCACACGTTGACCGAAGCGGAGCGCCATCTGCGCAGCGGCAGATACATCGGCGGCGGCACGATGATCCAACCCGAACGCATGTCGCTTGGCATTGCCGCGACGGGGCTCATCATCGCCTATCTCATCCTGCGCTACCGTGTCTCGGCGGGGCTATTCTGGCTCGAGCGTTCGACGTTCGAAGCGCTCGGTGGATTCGACGAGTCGCTGGTGTCAGTCGAGGACGTCAACCTGGCGGTGCGGCTCAGAGCCTTTGGCCGCGCGCGCGGCAAGCATTTCGGCACGTTGTGGAAGGCGCCGATCACCACGTCGTGCCGCAAATTCGATCATTTCGGCGACTGGTATCTGATCAAGAATCTCAAGCTGGCGCGCAACCTGCTCGGCGGTCGCGACGAACGCGCCGCCAATCTGTTCTTCTACGACTTTCCCCGCTGATACGTTTCCCGGGGCCGGCGGCTAGGATCCCGGCGGCGGCGGTACGCTCATGTGGAAGAACTGCGGCGGCCCGATCGGCGGCATGACTAGGCGCATGAGCGTCAAGCCGGCGTCCGGTGGTCCTTGACCGCTGGGCCCATGGCCGAACGGCCGGTTCCCTTGCGAGCCGCCGCCCATCTGGGCTTGCGCTTGATCCATGATCTGTTTCATCTGCGCGTCCAACGCGGACTGTGCGTCGAGAATCGCCTTTGATTCTTTCGGCGACAACGACGCGTCGAGGGTTTTCGCCGCCGCATTGACATCCGGCGTTTGCGCGATCGAGAGCTGGCCCATGACTTGCGCGAGCCGGTCGCGGTTAGCTGGCGTGAGCGCGCCGAGCGCCGAGGTGCGTGCTGTCGCCCGAGCTTGGTCCGCCAGAGCGCGGATCTGCTGCCCCATGCCGCCGGGCCCGGGTCCGTTCTGCGGCGGAGGCCCCTGCGGCGTCGCGTCGGCAAATGCGCCGGCAGGCAGAATTGTGAACGCGGCGACGAGCGCCGCCATTGCGAAATGTTTCATGCTGTGAATGGTAGCAGAAAGCGCTTAAACGGGCCTGGGATGCGCGCGGCTACGATTGGCTCGTCTGCATCATGGTCGGCAGCGTGAATCCCTCGTATACGATCGCGGTGACCAGCCCGCTCATCACATCGTGATTGTCGACCATATGCGAGACGATGTGACAGTGCAGCGGCCACACGCCCGGATTGTTGGCGATGAAATCGATGTCGACGGTCCGGCCGGGGTCGACTGGTATCGTGTTCATCGGGCGCGGATCTGGCAGCGGCGCGCCGTCTTGGGCGATCCAGCGGAACCAGTGGCCGTGCAGGTGCATCGGGTGCGCCATGTGCGTGATGTTCGCGAAGCGCACGCGCACCAGATCGCCTTGCTTGACGCGGATCGGATCGGTGGCGGGAAACGTCTTGCCGTTGAAGCACCAGTACTCCGTCATGTCCATGCGCTCCATCGCGTCGCCCATGCCGGGGTTCGGATCCGCCTTCGGATCCACCGCCATCGCCGGCATCAGCATTGAATTCGCCAGCACCGCTTGGGCCTCGACGTTGCGCGCCGGTTCCCAATCCACCGACGTCACGGCGATCGGGATGTCGACGTCGTAACGCGGCTCGCGCGAAGCATCCTGCGGCGCGACGACGATCATGCCGAAGACGTTCTCTTGATCGATGTCGTTGTAGTGCGCGTGGTACATGTACGTGCCGGCCTGCGGCGCGATCCAGCGATACACGAACTGCTCGCCCGGTTTGATCGGCGGCTGCGAGAACATCGCAGCGCCGTCCATCGCAAAGGGCACGGGCACGCCATGCCAGTGGATGGTTGATGCCTGCGCGAGGCGATTCACGACGGTGATCTCGACGTCGTCGCCCTCGGTCATATGCAGCACGGGGCCCGGCGATATGCCGTTGACGCCGCGCGTCTGAACGCTATGGCCCGGCAGCGGCTCGATCATCGTCGAGCCGAGCACGAGGGTGAAGGTGCGTTTATGTCCGGTCCGTTTGAGCGCACCTGCCGGCTTGAGCACCGGCAGCGCACGCAGATCGGCGGTCGTCAAGCGGCGCAGTTCGGGCGATACGGCGGCCGCAGCCGCCGCGGGATGCGCGGGCATCGCGCCCGCCATCGCTGCCGAAGCGCGCGACGCAGCGAGCGCGAACGCTCCCGCCCCGGAGAGTTTGAGCACGTCTCGCCGTGAGATCATTTGACTCCCAACGTCTCGAGGAACGCCGTGATATCCGAGACATCTTTATCGCTCAGCTGCAATGGTGGCGTGACTGCATCGTGATCGCGGATGTGCCAGGCGATATGGCTGGGCGTGAAATGTACGCCCATATCGTCGATAGCCGGACCGCTGGCGCCCTGTGCGCTCGCGCCGTGGCAGCGCGCGCAGTCCTGCGCGTACAGGTGGCCGCCGCGTGCGGGATCGCCGGTCTCGACACCCGCGAAGTACGCGAATCCGCCGGCGTCTTGCGGCGGCTGGTCCTGCGGGTAGACCGGCGGGGGCTGGGCCATCGACATCTGCATGCCCTTCATGCCGTTCATGTTCATTCCCGGCATCGCATTCGCTTGGGTGCTGTGCGCCCTGGCGACCTCGGCCGCGACCGTCTGCCCGGGCGTGAGCGTCACGACATAAGCGACGAGATTCGCGATATCGCCGTCGCTCAATTTGAAAGCCGGCATCGGCGGCATCGGGTGTTTGATACGCTCGTACAGCTCGTTCGGCGAGACTTGGCCCGCGATGCCCGCCAGTTTGGGACCGACACCGCCGCCCGCGCCGGCCGCGCCATGACACGCGGCGCAGTTGTTCGACTTGAATAGATTCTCACCGGCGCTCGCATCGCCAGCTGACAGCGTCGTGTCGAGCGCCGACATCGGTACCGGCGAAGCGCTTGGCCCCATCGCGTTCATCGCCGGCGCTTGCGCGCCGCATGCCAGAATGGAGGCGGCGACGATGACGAACGCGACCGGCCGCACGGAGAAGTGGTGCACTGGCGCTAGTGGTTCTGCGCGCCCAGCGGCACCTCCGTTCGCGGCGCGGTTGTTAGGTCACAGGTGCTACGTGCGTTCCACGAGCCTGGTCGGCGCCGGCACCGGCCGTTTTTCATCGAGGTCGAGCAGGTCGAACCAAGTGACGACGTCATCGCGTCCGGGTGCGATCTGATCGCGCAGCTTCACGAAATAGTCGTAGCTGTGCTCGCCCGGTTCCGGATGCCATTGCGCGCGCTGCTCGTTGAACTGGGCGATCTGGGCCGGCGTCTTGTCGGCCAGGCCGTGGCTGGAGACCCATTGCCCGATCCTCTCGTCGCTGTCCAGCTCGCGCACCTTGCGGGCGAATTCTTCGCCATCGGTGCCGAGGAACTCGAACAGCGGCCGGTCGTGGGGACAATCGTAGTCGTACTCGCCGAGTTTGCCTTCGTTGTACGCGCGCGCCTTATCGATCGTGCGCGCCAACGACACGAGACCGCGCATCTTCTCTTTCGGACTCCGTGGGTAGGATGTGGTGAGATCCATGTGGCGGTACCTCCGTCGCTTCCTGTACCCAAAGGGCGGGAGGGCGAACCGCGGACCCCGAAAACGAAAAACCTCGCGCGGGAGTAGCTCAGTTGGTAGAGCGATAGCTTCCCAAGCTATAGGTCGCGGGTTCGAGGCCCGTCTCCCGCTCCAGCGAGGATCTCACGCGCGCACGCCAAGACCCGCTCGCGCGCCTCATCCGGCTCGACGATCTTCACGCGGCCCGCCCACGATACGAGCTGCGGCACTGCTGCGTGAAGCGATGGAAACTCGACACGCGCTCCGACCCAGCCTTCGCTGTGTGGGGCGTCGCTGAACTGCACATCCCAATAGGAGCCGACATCGTCAAGCGCATCGGGCGCGACAAGCAGCTGGACGATGTAGCGCGGCAGGCTGGCTTCGTAGCTCGCGCTCGAGGACTGCCAAAATGCCGCGAGGTCGAAATCCGTGGGCCGCTCGAACGTCTCAGGAATGACCTCGACCTCTACGATGCGGTCGCAGCGGAAGACGCGCATCTCGTCCTTGTAACGCGCGGCTAAGTACCATACCCCGGCCTTTGCGACAAGCCCCAAGGGCTCGGCGATGCGGTCGCTCAGCGCCGCATTGCGATCGCGATAGCGCAGTTTGATGCGCCGGTCATCCCATACCGCGCGGCGCAGCGTGGCGAGGTGCTCGCGCGGTGCGACCGCTTGCTTCCAGCGGCGCGGGTCGAAGAAGATCAGATTGCGGCTGCGCTCCGCGGCGCGGCGTTGCGGTGGGGGCAGCGCGCCGGCCAGCTTTTCGAGAGCCTTGGCCAATCCTTCGCCGAGGCCGATGTCGGCCAGGGGGTTGGCGGATGTGATGAACAGCGCGCGGATCTCGTCGTCGCCGAACTGCGTCAGCGCCCTGCGGTAGCCGTCCGACAGGCGGATGCCGCCGCCGATGCCGCGCTCGGCGTAGACCGGGATGCCGGCGGCGCTCAGCGCGTCCACGTCCCGATGGATCGTGCGCTCGGAGACCTCGAGCCGCTCCGCCAGCGCAGCAGCGGTGAGGGCGCCGCGGGCTTGGAGCAGGAGCAGAAGGCTGAGCAGGCGGCCTGACTTCACAATACGAGCATAATATGCAAATATGACATCAGGTGTCAAGTATACGGGCGTATGATGAGCGCGTCACTTACATCGTCTTGCACCATCGAAAGGAACGCGCAGACCATGGCCATTGCTACTGCAGCAGCGATCACGGGCATTGACGTGCACTGCTACCTGGTCAAAGATCCCAGACGTGCGATCAAATTCTATCGCGACGTCGTCGGGCTGCCGCTGACGCGGGAGCTCGGCGGCAACGGCGCGGAGTTCGAGCTGGCGGATGGCTCGACGTTCGGCCTGTGGCGCATGGACGACGGCTCATGGCAGGAGAGCCATGGCGTCATGTTCGCGGTGGACGACATCCGCCGGGCGCTCGCGAGCTATCGCAAGCGCGGCGGCAGCGTGCTGGGCGACCTCATCGACAACGACCACTGCCTCATGGCGATCTGTCAGGACAGCGAAGGCAATGGCTTCATTCTGCACCAGTTCAAGCGCCAGAGCGCCGCGTAGCGGAAGGCACGGAGGGCACCGATCTTAGGTAAAGCCATACGGCGTCGATCTCGGCGTCCGTCATCTGCGCCGTGAACGGCCAGGGCATCAGCGTATTGATGGTCGTGCCGTCCGGCCGTTTGCCGGTGCGCAAGGCGTGGGTGAAATCGGCTTGCGTCCACGACCCGATCGCCGCCGGCGTGAGATTCTGCGCCGGCGGAGCCTCGGGTGGGAGACCGGGGATCGGTCCGCCCGCGAGGTTAGCGCCGTGGCAGCCCGTGCAGCCGCCGACCTTCGCCAGGTAAAGGCCGTAGGTCGCCGTGACGCTCGGCGGCATCGCGGGTTGATGGGGCGCGCTAAAGTCGATCGTCGCAGCGTCCGGTTGGGGCACTGCGCCCATCACCATCAACAGCCGGCCTAGCGGCCGGATGTCGGTCGCGGGTAAGGTGCTGTCCGCCGGCGGCACCGACTTGACATACGCGATGATGTCGGCTAGATCCGCATCGCTGAGGTATTGGTATCCAGATACCGGCATGACGAACAAGCCGGTGCCGTCGGGAGCAACGCCGTAGCGGATCGCCCGGACGAAGTCCGCATCGGCGAGCGATGCGCCGAGACCGCCATGCCCCTTGGTGAGATTCGGCGCTATTAGCCGGAAGGGCGGCACGTCTAAGAACACGGTGCCGCCGAGGTGTGCGCCGTGGCAGTCCGTGCATTTGGCGATCGCGACGGCGAAATGCCGGCCGCGTTCGATGCTTGCCGCGTCGCTAGGCACCGTGAGCGCGAGGGCTTGCGTCGGAACGTCATAGGTGCGGTTCAACATGTGCGAGCTCAGCAGATAGATCGTGGCGGCCGCCACAACGAGGAGCGCGACCAAGACGCCGAGGATGCGAACGAGCCAACGCATGAATCGAGTCCTCCTCTTACTGCGCGACGCTGCGGCGAGGATACCCAAAATAATATGAAAGCGCGTTCTTGCGAACGCGCTTCACGTCCTATATGCGCGCGGCGGCTCTAGCGGAAGAACCCGCCCTTCGACGGTGTGCAACTGTCGTGGTGCTGTTGGCCGAACGGACCGTCACCCGGTTCTTCGCTCCATACAGGGCCCGCGCCGGCATGTCCGGCGAGGCCGTCTCCCGGCCCTGGACCGGATATAGTGCTTTGGCTGGTGGTCGCACCGCCACTGCCGGTGTTGCCGGCCGACGTTGCAGCGCCCGCTGCTGCGGTATTCACCATGAACTCCCTGGACACCGAAGAGACCGCGGCCTTGATGTGCGGCAGACCGCCGACGAGCCGCGAAAGTTCCGTGCGCACGCCACCCGAGGCGCTCGACGGCGCTGCCGCCGATGCTACGCCGTGCTCTGGCGATGAGCTTGAGGCCGACGATTGCGATGCGCTGGCGGCGACCGAGCGCAGCGCCTGCGACGAGGGATGCGTCTGCGCCGTCGTCAGGGGCGTGCGCACAAGCGTCTCAATCGTGATCATCGTGCTCTTTTGCTCGGGAACCGGGATCCTGGTCTCTTGGATGAGGGCCGCCGTCATGAAGAGGGCGCCAAGCACCAAGGCGGCGATGATATGCGTCGCGGCAGACGTGCCGAAACCGAACGGCAGGTCGCGCTTGTACTCGCTTTGGGAATCGGTCGAGATGGGGATCCAGTCGGTCAAGGTACCCAAGCCCCCTCTAGGCCCCGTGCTATAGACGAAGGTTATCTATCCCTCCGGCAACGGCCTGCCGCGTTCTTTCATAATACGCGTTCTGTGCGAAATCTAAGGCTTCGCATCGCGGAAGAACCGGCGCTCGGCTGGTCCTTGCGGGCCCAGGAAAGCCGCGCTCGCGCGGTTCAAAATCCGCCACCCTCAGCAGCTCTTTCCTGGAGGTAAGGGACGATGGCGGCCGCGATGGACCGCGCCGCCAACGGTCGAATGAATTCGACGGTCGAATAAATTCGACCGCTACAGGGGGGAGTTCACGTGATCAAGCGTTTCTTGTTCGCACTAGCGGCCGTCGCCGTGCTTTTCGCCGGTGCGCCGGCCTCAAGCGCCCCGACGGGTTGGGGCCAGACCGCGACCATGGGATGGACCAAGTATGCGATGGTCGCCGTCAACGTCGGACACCGCATCTACTTGATCGGCGATCGAGACACGCTGCACATCTACGACATCACGAAGAACACCTGGTCCACCGGCAACGCGCCGCCGCTCAATCAATATGGTCCCGCCGTCGCGCTCGGCGGCAAGATCTATCTGCTCGGCGGCGTGACCGGACCAAAGGTCACCGGAAATTGCGCCGTCTACGATCCCACGGCGGACAGCTGGACGAGCATCGCGTCGCTGCCGTCACCGCGCGGTGCCGGAGCGGCGGCCGTGCTCAACGGCAAGATCCATCTCATCGGGGG
This sequence comes from Vulcanimicrobiota bacterium, assembly GCA_963772515.1. Lineage (GTDB taxonomy): Bacteria > Vulcanimicrobiota > Vulcanimicrobiia > Eremiobacterales > Eremiobacteraceae > JAFAHD01. Next base: position 607,346 of record CAVYXC010000003.1, on the reverse strand, counting down.
GCGCGCATATCAGGGCGCGACGCTAGTCGACATCAACGATCAGCAGATCTACGATCCGGTGGCAAACGCTTGGCACACCGGCTCCGCGATGCCGACGGCGCGCGACGGACTGTCGCTGGTTGCCGATCCTTCCTCGGGCAAGCTCTACGCGATCGGCGGATGGAACAGTCAGTCGATGAACCCGTCCACCGCCAACGAGATCTACAGCCCTACCACGCACGCGTGGACTAAAGGCGCACCGCTGCCCACTGGGCGCTTCTCGGCCGGCGCCGCGCTGCTGAAGGGGAAGATCTACGTGCTCGGGGGGAGCACCAACCGCGTCATGTACTCGGTGGTCGAAGCGTACAATGTTTCGACCGGTACGTGGTCGCAGCGCGTGTCGCTGCCGGCGGCCCGGCCCCTGGAAAGCGCCGTCGTCGTCAACGGAGTGCTGTACGCGACCGGCGGCAACGTGTGCCAGGGCTCAGCGTGCTACGGCACCGATCGTTTCTGGACACTGACGCCTTAGGGTTACGCCGCTTCGTCGCGCGTGGCGCGCAGACACTCAAGCGCCTCGGGCCTGCAGAATTGTTCGCCCACGTAGCGCGCGACGAACCGGCCGCCCCGGATCACGCCTTGCAGCTCTAACCTTCGCAGCGTGACGAGCAGATCACGCCATGGCGGCGCCTGCGTCTCTTGCAGCACCACGTCGCGGAAGACGATGCCCCAGCGCGTCAGCAGCTGGTGGGCGTAGGCTTCTAGATCCGCATCGTGCGCCGTCGCGCTCGCGGGCGCAGCATCGCGCGCCCGCACCCCCGCGTCTTGGCGAAGCAGCGCCCAGCGCCCGATCGCGTGCCGAGGCCGCGAGAGGTTGTGGCGGCCGAGCGCCAAGCGCCGTTTGGGATCGATCAGCGCGCGCAGATTGTCGAATCCATCGGCCGTGACGCTGCCCGCCGCCACGAGTTCCCACAAGCCGTCCTCGACTTCACTCGCCAGCCGCCCGGTTGTGCGTACGATGTCCGCGAAAAACGATGCACCGCGATCGCTGATAGCGCGGCGGACGTCGAGCGCGGCCGACGACAGGCCGGCATCCTCGTTCGTCGCGCGGCCGTCGCGCCTGCGCGCGAGCAGCCACTCCGCATCTTGGCGCAAGAAGAGCGCTACGGGGGCAACGCGTGTCGGGCGCACGCGCCGGCTGCGCGCCGCGCTGCCCGACTCGAACGCGGGGTGCGGCGAGAGGCGGCCCCACATCACCTCGCCCGATGCGCACAGCGCGTCGAGATACTCGCTCTTGTACTGCGCGACACGCCGCGGAAGGACGTCGCTTTCCCAGGTCGAGGCCGGAAACTCGAGGCCCTGCAGCTGCTTGACGATCTGCAGCGTGCCCTCGACGCCATGCAACGCGGTGCCCGGAGCCAGATGATGCCATTGCGCGAGGAAGCGTTCGTATCGAGCGGTGCTGACCGGCTCAATGCCGCGGCGCAGTCCGGATACCGTTCGCCGATGGATGCGAGCCAAGACGCGGCGGTTGCACCATTCCCCGACGACCCCCGGCGTGAAGCTGCCACGCAGCACCTGTCCTTGCGTCTCCAGTCGCACGAGCGCGGCTTCGACCGCCGGCCCCGGCAAGCCGAGCCGCTGCGCGAGCGCGCCCGCGCCGGTCGGACCGATCGATTCCATCCAGCCGCGCACGATCTCAGCCACGGCGACCTCAGGATCCGGCGCGCTCTGAGCATGCACCGTCTTGTCATGCGCGGCGGCGAAGACGTCGAGCTTCTCGGCAGGCACCCAGAACGCAAGCTCGCCGCACGACTGGATCGAGGCGCGGTTCGCGGCGACAAGCGCTTCGAAGTAGGCGTGCCATTGCGCATCGGCTTCGGCCGGCGGCAGCTGGATCAGCGTGAGCAGCGCGTCGTGCAGTTCGTCCGCGCTGCGAACGACAGGCCAGCTCTCCGCTTGCACCGCGCGCACGGCCTCTTGGTCCAGCGCTCCGGCGCCGGCCGTGACGTCCGCGCGCAGGCCGTTGCGCAGCTGCACCGCGCGCGCCCGGCGCTCTTCAAGCGGCGCATCGTCGAGATAGGCGAACGGATTCGCGTTGAGGATCTCGTGTGCAAACTTGGAAGGCTCGGCCGTGTCGATCGCGGTGGTGGCGATGGATCCGCCTCGCATGCCCCGCAGCACGCCCTTGAGCCCCTCGACGTCCATCGCCTCGTGCAGGCAATCCCCGATCACTTCGTTGACAAGCGGATGATCCGGAATGCTGACCGCCTCGCCGCCCAAGTTCTCTGGACACGCGGCTTGATCGGGGAAAACCGCCGCGAGCAGATCATCGGCGCGCATGCGCTGGATGTTCGCCGGGACCTTGCGGCCCCCGCGGAAGCGCAATAGCGCTAAGAACCGCTGCGCATCCCAACGCCAGCGTGCGGTGAACATCGGCGACGGCAGCATGGCCTGGGTCAGAACGTTTTGGACGCTGGCCTCCTTGAGGAAGCCGAAAACGCTGGCCAGCGGAAACGCATGCCCCTCGCTCAGCGAGATGACGATGCCGTTGTCGGTCGCCGCGGCCTGCAGTTCGATGTTGAAGGATCGGCAGAAGCGCTTACGCAGCGCCAGTCCCCACGCGCGGTTGATGCGCGCGCCGAACGGCGCGTGGATCACCAGCTGCATGCCGCCCGACTCGTCGAAGAAACGCTCGGCGATCACCGACGTCGTCGAAGGGACGGTGCCCAGCACGGCCCTTCCGTCCGCGATATACGCCGCGGCCTGTTCGGCGCCGAGGCGATCGAGCCCGCACTCGCGCTGGAGATAGTCGACGGCTTCACCGTGCGCGGCACCGGCTTCGCTCTGAGCGGGGATGAGCTGTGCGATGCGCTCGCGCAGTCGCGCCACTTCGTACGAGAGCTCCGCCGTGCGCCCCGGCGCTTCGCCGCGCCAGAACGGGATCGTCGGCGGCGCGCCGTGGGCGTCGTCGACGCGCACGCGGCCTTGTTCCACGCGCCGGATGCGCCACGAGTTCATCCCAAGTAGGAAGATGTCGCCCGACAGGCTCTCGACCGCGAAATCTTCGTCGACGCTGCCCACGACCGTGCCGTCGGGCTCGGCCACAACCGCGTAGGCGCTCGTGTCGGCGATCGCGCCGCCGGACGTGATCGCTGCCAGGCGCGCGCCCCGACGGCCGCGCAAGCGGCCGTTGACGACGTCGCGGTGCAGCAGCGCGCCTGCGCGGCCGCGCGAGGTCGCGATGCCGTCCGACAGCATGCCGACCACTGCGTCGAAGTCCTCGCGCGACAGATCGCGGTACGCATGCGTGGAGCGCACGAGCGAGAAGAGATCATCCTCCAGCCAGTCGTCGGCTGCACACGCCGCCACGATCTGCTGTGCGAGGATATCGCGCGCGTTCTCGACCAGCTCAAGCCGGTCCATGGCGCCGGTGCGGATCGCCCTGACGACGGCCGCGCATTCGACGAGGTCGTCGCGCGTGGTGGCGATCAAGATCCCTTGCGGCTTGGCGCCGACCCAGTGGCCGGATCGCCCGATGCGCTGGAGCGCGACGCCGATCGATCGAGGCGACCCGATCTGCACGACGAGGTCGACCGAGCCGATGTCGATGCCGAGCTCGAGCGATGCGGTGGCGACCACGGCGCGCAGCTCGCCGTGCTTGAGCCGGCGCTCGGTGTCGAGCCGGATATGGCGCGCCAGACTCCCGTGGTGCGGCATCACCGAGCCCTCGCCGAGGCGCGCGACGAGATTGTGCGCGATGCGTTCGGCCAAACGCCGCGTGCTCACGAAGATCAGGGTGGTGCGCTGCTCTTTGATGTGGCCCGCCAGCCGGTCGTAGATCTCTTCCCACATCTCCGTGCTCGCGACGGGGCCGAGCTCGTCGTGCGGGACCTCGACGCGCACGTCCATCTCGCGACGGTGGCCGATGTTCACGATGTGCGCCGCGGGGCTCAAGAAGCGCGCGACCTCTTCGACCGGTTTGACCGTGGCGGATAGCCCGATGCGTTGGGGCCTCGCGCCGCCGCTTTCGGCGACAAGCCGGTCCAGCCGGGCGAGCGAGAGCGCCAGGTGCGGTCCGCGTTTGTTGGCGACCATCGCATGGATCTCGTCGACGATGACGGTGGATATCGAACGCAAGGCTTCGCGCGAGCGCTGCGCGGTGAGCAGGATGTACAGCGACTCGGGCGTGGTGACAAGGATGTGCGGCGCCTGCGCACGCATGCGCGCGCGGTCGCGTGCGGTCGTGTCGCCGGTGCGCAGGCCGACGCGGATCGGCGCAAGCGCGACGCCGCGCCGTGCGGCAAGCTCGCCGATCTGCGCCAGCGGCAGCTCGAGGTTGGCGTGCACGTCGTTGACCAGCGCTTTGAGCGGCGAGACATACAAGATCTGCGTGCGCGCTTCCAGGCCGCTGCGCGCCGCCCGCAGCAGCCTGTCCACCGCGACCAGAAACGCGGCCAGGGTCTTGCCCGATCCTGTCGGCGCGCTGATAAGCACGTCGTCGCCGGTCTGAATGCGGGGCCAGCCGGCGATCTGCGGCGCCGTGGGGCCGGTGAATCGGGTCGCAAACCACTCTTCGATGAGGGGGTCGAAGTCGACGACCGTGCGGGTTGCGGGTTCTACAAGCATGTCCGGAAAGGTTTCGGCGGGTCCGTTTGCTCGCCTCCCGATAGCGCGGCGAGGTCGAAGGACAGGCAAGTTGCTTCCACGGCATCGTCGAAGCCGCGGCCATGGGCACGCCATTCACGCTGAGCAAGGGCCGCTTCGAAGCGTTCTCGGACGGCGTTTTCGCCATCGCCATAACGCTGCTCGTCCTTGAGTTTCATCTGCCGGCGCTTGGGAGCGCTCCCTCGCACGCAGATCAGGTGCACGCGCTTGCCGGGATATGGCCGCAGTACATCGTCTACGTCGCCAGCTTCCTGACGATCGGCATCATGTGGCTGAACCATCACGCGCAGTTCCGCTACATCGAGAAGATCACGCACGGCATCGTCATCGCCAATCTTATCCTGCTGCTCTTCATCTCGTTCTTGCCGTTTCCGACCGAAGTGCTCGCCAAGTTCGGTTTGACCAACATCGCGGTGACGTATTACGGGCTAGTCCTGTGCGCGATCGCGGTCGCGTATAACGTGCTGCATTGGCAGATCGTCGCCTCGGACCGATCCATCCCCCAGTCGCCGCTGGCGTGGTCGGTCGTCGGGCTCACCGTGTATCCGGTGGCGACGCTGGTCGCCTATTTCTTCCCGTTCATCGGCATCGCGCTGTTCGCGCTGCTGGCGATCTTCTATATGCTGCCGAGCAACGTCGCGTCGGCTGCCTTTAGGCCGGAGTAGGCGGGTGTTCGCGCTGCTCGCCATCGGAGCGCTGATCGTCGTGCTGGTCACGCTGAGCAATCGCATCGGCGTGGCCTACCCCATCGTCCTGCTGCTCGCAGGCGTGGCGGTCGGATATATCCCGGGCTTTCCCACGATCGCGTTGCCGCCTCAGCTCGTGCTCGTCATCTTCTTGCCGCCGCTGCTGTATTGGGAGAGCGTCACCGCGCCGACCAGCGAATTCCGCAACAGCGCTTGGTGGATCTTCCAGCTCGCATTCGGACTCGTGATCGCCACGACCGCCGGCGTCGCCGTCGTCACGCACGCGCTTGTGCCCTCGATCGGCTGGGCAGCCGCGTTCGTCCTGGGCGCCATCGTGTCGTCGACCGATGAGGTGGCATTCGCGCCGATCGTCGACCGCCTGCCCTTGCCGCGCCACGTCGTCGCGACGATCGAGGGCGAGAGCCTCGTCAACGACGCGACCTCTCTGGTCCTTTATGCCGTCGCGGTCACCGCTGTGGTCAGCGGCACGTTCTCGCTCGTGCATACGCTTGGCGCGCTGGCGGCGTCGATCGCCGGCGGCATCGCGCTTGGCATCGCCGCGGGCTTTGTCGCCGTGACGGCGTGGCGCTTCACGCACGATCCGTCGCTGCAGGCGATCGTCTCGATCTCCGTACCCTATCTTGCGTATCTGCCCGCGCACTACATCGGCGCGTCCGGTGTGCTGGCCGTCGTCGTGACCGGCCTTTTCGTGAACCGCTATACGCCGCGCGTGCTCACGCCGGCAGCGCGCGAGCGCGCAACGGGTTTCTGGGTCACCGTCGTCTTCATCACCAACGCGGTGATCTTCGTGCTGGTCGGCATGCAATTCCACGCGGTGTCGGAGAGCCTGAGCGCGTATTCGCCGCTCGCGCTTATCGGGTGGGGCATCGCCGTGTCGGCGATTGTGATCCTGCTGCGCCTCGGGTGGGTGTTCGCGCAAGCGCTGCTGCCCGTTACCAACGAACCGGAGCACGTGGAGGGCAAAGCCGACTGGTCGCACGTCGCGGTGTTGTCATGGGCAGGCATGCGCGGCGGCATCACGATCGCCGCGGCGCTGGCAATCCCGTTCACGGCGGCGTCCGGGCCGTTCCCCGGCCGCAACCTCATCATCTTTCTGACGTTTTGCGTACTGCTGGCCACGCTGGTCGGCCAGGGCGGAACGATGCCGTTGCTGATAAAGTGGCTGGGCGTCACGGGCGATGACGTGGCCGACAACGAGGAGCGCGTGGCGCTGTCAGCCACCGCGAGCGCCGCACTGCGGGAGCTCGACAAGCTGGCGGCTTCCGGAACCGTGCCCGACGGAGTGATCGATCTTTTGCGCCGTCGCTATAAGTCGCGCGCGTGGGAGTTCGGCGCGCTAGCGGGTGACGCCGACAGAGCGGCGCGAACCAACGAGGCCTATCGCAAGGCGGCCGGCGACCTGATCGATGCGCAGCGCGACGTGCTCATCAAGCTGCGCGATGAAGGCAAGATCGACAACACCGTGTTGCGCAGGATCCAGCGGCTGCTCGACCTCGAATCGGAGGAGGTCCAGCTGCTCGGCAGCGCGGCCGGTCACAGCGACATCGAAGCGGTAGAAGAGCAGTGAAACGGCCAGGAACGAACCTCGGGGCGGCTGCGTTTCCGATGCAAGGGAGGCAGGCTATGACTCGCTATATCGTCGTGGTCTTCGCGCTGGCCGCATCCTTGCTTTCAAGCCAGACGCCGGCCGCGGCGGCCTACGACTTCTACGTGCGGATCCAAGGGCCCAAACCGAGCGTGCCTCAAAGCCCAAACCGGAACATCGCCGTCATCGCGTTTAGTTTCTCCGTCATTCCGCCGCGCGATCCGAGCGGGAACGCGATCACGGGCAAGCGCACGCACGGCGCGATCACCATCGCGACCGAACCGCTGAACGCCGCCGCGATCACAAACCTCAATCCCGCGATGCGCGAGATCGTCACCGTGGGCTGCCAGGGATTCGACGTCCAAGCGGATTACGGCAAAGGCCCGGTGCACGGCGTGCTGGCGAGCCAAAGTGTCGACGGACTATGCATATTCGCCGTTCCGATGTCGGCGCCGGCAGCCAACGCGATCGTGCGCATCGGCCTGCCGGACACGCCCACGGGCTGGTCGTTCAACGGCCAGCCGCAGTCCAAATGCATCAGGTCGGGCGACACGCTGGACGGCACGCTCGGCGCGTCGCAAGACATCTTCAGCTTCCAGTGGGGACCGTCGCGCGCGCTGCTGCTTGCGCCCGCTGTACCGTGCGGTAAGCCTTAAGCCAACGCGAACGCGACCGCATCGGCCAGCGTGAACTCGCCGTCGCGATGCGAGGGAAGCACCGGCTGCCACGTCGGGTCCGCGGCGCGATAGGACGTCGGATCCGCATCGATGACCCCCATCAGCACCTCAGCCACGATGCGCCCTCCGACTTCGCCGAGCCGCTCGCCACGATGGCGGACCTGCGCTTCCTTTAGAATGTAGTACCACAGCGGCGTTTCCGCGCGCCATCCGAACTCGCGCAGCCCCGTCTCGTCCGCGCTGAGCGGTTGGGCGCCGATGTGGCGAGCGACGGTCTCGCCCGAAGGCAGGCTCAGCGCCCGCGCGCGGGTCAGATCGCGGCACGCGAGCGATTGATAATCGGGCAGCGCAGCGCCCGTGACGGCTTCGGGCAGGTCGATGAGCGTGTGCGCCATCCGCGCCTCGATGCGTTTGCTCGCCTGCGGCGCCACCGCCGGGTCCAGCGCGAAAAAGCGGCGCCAGTCGATGACGTGCGTCCCTGCGATCGCGACGCCGCCCCCCATATCGGGGAACACCGGAACCGCCATCGCATCGTTGAGGCGATATGACACGCGGATCTGGCTGTGGCCGAAACGATACGCCGCGTCAGCGAACTCGACCGGGATGAACGCGTGCGCACCGGGCTTGTAATAGCGGTTCCCCGCCGCCGAGAGCTCGCGCATCAGCTCTTCCCCGACCGTGAGCGGCAAGAACTCGTTGAGCACGATCCACTGCAGATGCCAGCGCACGTTGCGCTGCGCCTGCGTGAAAGCCTCAGCGGGTTTGACCTTCTCGGCGCGCAGCCGATCGACCACGCGGTTGTGGAGCTTGAGCATGACGAGGTGCAGCTGCGCGAGGATGCCGTGGACGTCGTTGCGCGGGTCGCCGATGATCGCGCGGCCCTGACCGTTGCGCGGCACGTCGGTCGCGGAGCCGTTCGCATCCACGCCGAGCAGGAACTTGTCCGGATCGGCCGCGTCGTACATATATGGCGCGCCCGACGGTCCCAGCCCGTACAGAGATTCGAAGTTGAGCGCAGGCGTGCGGAAGTTGTGGATACGCTTGAGACTGGCGTGCGTCGCCAGCAAGCTGCGGTCCGCGGTCAGGTCGTGCGCCAGCATGTGGCCGAACATCGTGTGGCCCGCCGGGATGCGCGGGTTATCGGCCTGCGGATCGTCGGCGAGCAGGTCCATGGCCGTCCCCGCGCGCCCAAGAGCGAGCAAGTCAGCCTCTTCGCAGCGCAGCGCCTCGAGGTCCGGGAACATGCGGCCATACTTGCCGCCCGCTCCGGACGAAAGGTCGCTCTTGAGATGGACGTCCAGGACGCAGCTATGCCCGCTCATGACGGGCGCGCTTAGGGGATGGCAGCCCGCTGCTCCTCCTGGCCGATGGGTTAGGTGCGCTCCGCGCAGGGCCGTTCGTGCGTGCGCGCAAAGATGCGCGCAGCGGCGGCCTTCGCTAGGATAGGGTGAACGGTTCGTGACCACACGCGCGGCGATCGCGGTTCTCTTGATGGTGCTCGCAAGCTGGTTCCCAGGTGCAGGCTTAGCGGACGACCCCACGCCGTCTGCCAAACCGTCGCCTGAAACATCGTCCGCGCCGGAGCCGAAGCCGGAGAACTCTTCGACGCATCACAGCCTGCAGCTCGGCGGGCGGACGATCGCCTACACGGCGACCGCAGGCACGATCACGTTGCGCGACACCGACGGCGCGCCGACCGCGTCCATATTCTATGTGGCGTACACCGAAGACAGCCCCGCGCAGCGCCGGCCGCTCACATTTTTCTTCAACGGCGGCCCCGGCTCGTCGACTATCTGGCTCCACATGGGTTCGTTCGGGCCCAAGCGCGTCGTCGTCGGCAACCCAGGCTCGATTCCCGCAGCTCCGTATGCGTTCGTCGACAATGAGTACAGCCTGCTCGACCGCTCGGACCTCGCGTTCGTGGACGCGCCGGGGACCGGCTTTTCCAAGCTGCTGGGAAAATCGACCGGCAAAGATTTCTACGGCATCGACAAAGATGCGGCGGCATTCGGCCAGTTCATCCAGCGCTATCTCACGCAATACGGCCGTTGGAATTCGCCGAAGTTCCTGTTCGGCGAGAGCTACGGCACGACTCGTGCCTGCGCGCTGGCCGAGTATCTGCACGTCCACGACGTCGACGTCAACGGCGTGGTGCTGCTGTCGTCCGCGCTCAATTTCATGCAGTTCGACGGCGGCGACGGCAACGACGTGCCGTATGTCACCTACCTGCCGACCGAGGCGGCGGTGGCATGGTACCACCACAAACTCACCGGCCAACAAACCGATCTTCCGACGCTCGTGCGCTCGGCGGAGGCGTTTGCCGTCAAAGAGTATGGCCCAGCGCTCTTACTGGGCTCAAGCCTGAGCCCCGCCGCCCGCGATGACATCGTCGCGAAGCTGCATGGCTACATCGGCATCAGCGAGACGTACTTGCGGCGCGGCGATCTGCGCATCGAGCCCGAGGAGTTCGAAAAGCAGCTGCTGGGGAACAGCTACCGCTTGACCGGCCGCTATGACGCGCGCTTTGTCGGCGTGGACGTCAAGCCAAACGCTCAGGTGCCCGACTACGATCCCTCGTACGATTATATCGCGTCGGCGTACCTATCGGTGTTCAACGACTACGTGCGCGAGACGCTCGGCTACAAGACCGACGCGCAGTACCAGCCCTTGCAGTACCTGGGCGACTGGGATCTGCAGCGCCGCGACAGGAACGTGCCGCGCGGCGACGTCTTGCCGGATCTGAAGCTAGCCCTGACCGCCAATCCGCACCTGCGCGTGTTCTCGGCCAACGGCTACTACGACATGGCCACGCCGTTCTTCGCGACGCAGTACCTGCTCGACCACATGGGGCTCGACCCATCGCTGCGCGGCCACATCCAGTACGGTTTCTACGAGTCGGGCCACATGGTGTACGCCAACCCGGCGGCGCTTGCGGCCTTCAAGGCGGATCTCGGGCGCTGGTACGACGCAGTGCTGGCGCAATGACCTGATGGACGCACGATCCTACGTCTGGACTCCGGGCAAGCGCGCGCGTCTGGACAGCATCGACCCTGGCGACACCGGCGCATATGCGGACAAGCACGAAGCTAAAAACAAGCTTGACGCCGACATCAAAAAGCTCACGAAGCTGCAAGACGTGCTTAGCGCGGGCGCAGAGCACGGCATCCTCATCATCTTCCAGGGCATGGATTCGGCGGGCAAGGACAGCGCGATCAAGCACGTCATGTCAGGGGTGAATCCGCAGGGCGTCGACGTGCACAGCTTCCGCGAGCCGACCGACGAAGAAAAGCGCCACGACTACCTCTGGCGCTGCGCGCGCGTCCTTCCCGAGCGCGGCCGCATGGGGATCTTCAACCGATCGTACTTCGAAGAAGTGCTGATCGTGCGCGTCCATCCCGAACTGCTCGGTCCGCGCCTCGCGGCCCGCGCGACGCCGGCGTTTTGGAAGCGCCGCTACCGCGACATCAACGACTTCGAGCGGTATCTCCTCGACAACCGCATCCACGTGCTCAAGTTCTTCCTTTATATATCGAAAGAAGAGCAGGCCAAGCGGCTGCTGGCGCGCCTCGAGCGCCCCGACAAGCTCTGGAAATTCTCCACTTCTGATCTGCAGCAGCGCAAGTACTGGCCGCTTTATATGAAGGCCTATGAGGACATGCTCAACGCCACCAGCACGCCCTGGGCGCCATGGCACGTCATCCCCTCAGATCACAAGTGGTACGCGCACGCGGCGATCGCCGACGTCGTCGTGCATGCGATGCGCTCCCTTAAGTTGGCGTATCCCCCGCCGGCTCCCGGCATGCGCGACGCGCTGCGCGCGGCCAAACGGAAGCTGGAGAAGAGATGAAGGCGTTGTTCAAGCCGCCTTCGCCCAGCACGGCGCGCGCCGCGGCTGCGCGGATCGCGCCGTATGTCCGGCGCACGCCCGTCTTCTCGGCCGACGGGACCACGTACAAACTTGAATTCTTGCAGGTCACGGGTTCGTTCAAGCCGCGCGGAGCGTTCAATGCCGCGCTCCAGCTAGACGATGCCGCACGCGCGCGCGGCCTGGTCGCCGTGAGCGGCGGCAACCATGGCATGGCGGTGGCACACGTCGGGCGCGCGTTGGGGATCGGCGCGACGATCTTGATGCCCGATACGACGCCCTCATGGGTCGTCGAACGCGCACAACGCGACGGCGCCGAGGTGGTGTTGTTCGCTTCGATCGCGCTCGCGTTCGCGGACATGGAGCGCCGCGTCGCCGCCGGGCAGACGCCGCTCCACCCGTTCGACGACGAGCACGTGATGGCCGGACAAGGCACGGTCGGTCTTGAGCTTTTGGAGGATATCGCCGATCTGGAGACGCTTGTGATCTCGATCGGCGGCGGCGGACTGCTCGGGGGCGTCGCGTCCGTCGTGAAAGCGTTGCGCCCATCGGTGCGCGTCTACGGCGTCGAGACGATCGGCGCCGACGCAATGCGCAAAGCGCTGGATGCAGGCTATCCGGTGGCGCTGCCCGCCATCACGTCGATCGCGCGCACGCTCGGCGCCCCGATCGTCTCCGATTCGACCTTGGCCGCGGCCAGAGACCTCGTCGACGATGTCGTCGTCGTCTCCGACGCCGAAGCGGTGCGCTCGTTGCTGCAGCTGCAAGCGGATATGAAGGTGACCGTCGAGCCGGCATCCTCGTGCTGCCATGCAGCCTTGCGTTTGGGCCTGATCCCGCGCGCGTCGCGCGGCACGACCGCCGTCGTGCTGTGCGGCGCCAACGTCGGCCTGAAGGAGATCGAGCAGTGGCGGCGCAGGTTCGAGGTCTGATGCCTTTGGAGAGACATCCTTGAGCTACGTCATGCCGGCGCTCGGCGTCGTTTTCGCATGGCTGTTGACGTCGCTGCCGACGCCGTCAGCCATGTCGGTGCGCACGGTCGTGCTTACACCCGTGGAGTTCGCTAGCGCGTACACGTACCAATGCGGCGGCGCGCCGCAGCCGCCGTACGCGCATCCGCCGAGCACCGTGTTTGTCGGCGGGTGGACGGGAGCTCGCTCACTCAACGGCGGCGCGTACGCGCGCTCGCAGCTCATCTGCTCCGTCTACCAGGGTTTGGTGCGCTTCGACCTCGACGGTCTCGACGCAGCTTCGATCTCGAGCGCGCGCCTTTTCTACGAGTCGAAGCAGAATTATTTCGTGGACGGCACCATCGACCGCAACCGTGCGCTGTGCATCGGAGGCATCGGCGTGACGGCGCAATCCTGGAGCAGCGACGAGAAGTCGATCACGCCGACCCTCGAGGAACTGGACGCCTTGCGTCCGCCGCACGCGAATTTCAAATCGCCGCCGATCGATGTCACCGCGCTGCTGCGCGCCCATCTCGACGACGTGAAGGCGAACGGTCTTACGTTGGATGGAACGGTCGAGAACGTGTCCACGCTGCACTGCCTCGCGGCGATCGGCCACTTGGAGCTGCGCCTGGCGATCAGCGGCGCCCCTTAAGGTTCTATCTCGGCACACGGGCGATGAGCTGGTTGTGCGACGTGATGCCGATCGCGCCGCGCGACATGCCATGCGTCTCCCCATCGCTGTGGAACACGACGACGATCGTGCTCGCAGGCGCAAGCGGCGGTGAGACCAGCACGGTCGTGGTCGCGCTGCCGCCCGCATCGGCGACGAACGAATTGCCCGCGCCCGATCCGTCGAGCGGCGCGAAGACGCTGGCTTGCGGATCGCTGCGGCTCGTGAACAGGCTGTAGGCGCCATACGGCGACAACCCTTCGCAGTGCACGACGACGCTTTGCGCGTTGGCGTTGAGGGCCACGATCTCAAGCGTCCCCGTCGCCCCGATCCACTGGCCGAGCGTGATGCCCAACGGCGCGCCGCGTGCGCTGAACAGCGGCGCGGTCGCGGGGTCGCTTTGCACCAGCGCGGGCCGATAGCCCGCTTCGTGCGCGATCGATTGCGGACCGACGCCGGCCGGTGCGGCCTCGTCTTTGACGAACACCTGCGGATCGACGGGCGGAGCTAATCCTGAGTCGTTGGAGAAGAAGGATCCGTAGGGGAAAAACGTCAGCGTGACCGCCGCGATGAATGCCAGCATGGCGTTCCGGTTGGACGCACGGGACCGCGCCTCATGCAACGAGCGCGTCCGCACGAACGCGCTCGCCGCATGGTGACGGGCGTCTCTACGCCGTGAGCCGGCGGCCCGTCAACGCCCGGATGATCAGCAGCAGCACGACGCCGCCGACGAACGCCACCAGAATGCTCCACAGGTTCAATCCGGTGGCCCCGATGTGGCCGAACGTGTTGAACAGCCAACCGCCGAGGATGGCGCCGACAATGCCGATGACGAGGTCGCCGAGCACGCCGCCCGGGCCTTCACCGGGAACGACTGACTTCGCGAGAAAGCCGGCGATGATACCGACGACGATCCATGCGATGATATCCATCTAGATGACTCCTTTGTGACGAAAGCGATGTTATTGTCTTATACGCCGGCGCCGCATGCGTCAAACAGCGGACGCTGGTGCGCTCGACATGGCGACGGATGCGAACGCAGCCGGCCGGTCGGGGAAGAAGCGGAACACGCTATCGATGCCGCTGATCGCGAAGACGCGCGCGATCTGCGGGTTGTTGAGCACGATCGCCACGTCGCCGCCGGCATTGCGCACGGAGCGCAGCATTTCGATGAGCGCATACAGCCCGCGCGAGTCGATGTAGGTGAGCTTGTCCAAGTCGACGACGAAAGCGGCAGATCCGCGGCCTAGCTGGTCGCCGACGACCTCTGAGAACGTCGGCGCGGCGGCCATGTCGAGCTCGCCGACCAGTTCGAGCAGCGCGGTCTGGCCGTACGTCTCGAGAGCGATGGCAAAACTCATCATGCCCCACATATGCCCGCTCGAGCGCGCCGCAAAACGCGACGGCGCCGCTATGCGGGCGCATGCGCGCGCACAGCGGCGCCGCATGCACGCCGCGTGAGGACGGTTCTACTTATCGAGTTTGTCCCGAAGCTCGCGCTTCGCCTTGTCCCCGGCAGCGGCGCCCTTATGACCTGCCTCTTTGAGGGTCGAGGCGGCTTTTTCCGAAGCCGTCATCGAATCGCCGGCGATCGTGCGCTTGGCCTTCTCCGCCGCCGCTCGGGCGTTGTGATCGGCCTCCTTGAGTCCGTCCACTGCGTCGTCTTTTGCTTTGCGCATGATATGGTCAGCGTGTTTTTCGGTTGCGGTGCGTTCGTCTGGCATTGAGGCCTCCTTGCTGAAGATGCCCATCGAGGTATGCCCGCGGTAGGGGCAAGGCAAACTTGGGTATAGTTCCGTACGGAAAGCGCAGTGTGGACAAGAACGAAGGCTTGACGGGAACTCGTAAGGGCCTGGCGGCGGCCGTTATTTTTGCGGCTATGCTCGCCGTGGCTGCGATCGACTATGCCGTGCCGCAAGTATCGCTGCGCCCGCTCGCGTTCGTCTTTGTGGTCGCGATGGCGGCAGTGGCTGGACTGCGCTGGAGCGTCGCCTGCGCGCTCGTGGCTGCACCTCTCTACACGCTGATCGACGTCGGCACGCGCACCACGGGCCTCGTCGGCGACGTCATCGACGTCGCCATCATGTTGCTGGCGCTCGGGGTGGCGATCGGCTTCGTGCAATTGGCGCGCCAGCGGTCGACCTTGGCCGAGGTGGCGAAACGCCATCTAGAGACCGTGCGCACCGAGTACGAGATATTGCGCGATCGGGAGCTGGCCGTCCAGACGTTGCGCCAGGCAGAGCGCCGCTATCGCGAGCTGGGCGAGTCGTTACCCTTCGGCATTTGGCAGGTCGACCCGTCCGGTTCCGAGCTCGTCTACGTGAGCGAATCCTATTGCGCGATGCTGGGCATGTCGAGGGAGCAAATCGCCGCGGGCGGGTGGGCGGAGCGAGTGCTGGCTGAGGATAGGGAGCGCTTCCGGACGGCCTGGGCGGCGCGTGATCCGCTTCGCGTCTTTGAAGGTGAGTACCGCATCCGCGGCGCCGACGGCAATGTCTACTGGATCCTGTCGCGCGGCGTGGCCATGCGCGACGAGAACGACGAGCTGAGCGGTTGGGTCGGTTTCGCGCTCGACGTCACGTCGCGCCGCAAAAGCGCGGATCAGGTCGCATTTCTCGCGGAGCTCAGCCGCGTGCTGTCGCTGTCGCTGGACCCGGTGACGACGCTCGAGCGCACCGCCCAGCTCATGGTCCCGCGAGTGTCCGACTGGTATGCCGTCGACCTCGTCAACGATCTAGGAGCGGTCGAACGAGTGCTGATGGTCCATTCGGACCCGCGGCTGACGTTGCGGGCGCGAGCCCTGCTCAAGCACGCGCCGAGCGATCCTTCCTACCCGGAGGGCGCGCCGCAGGTCATAGCGACCGGCCGGCCCACGACGTACGACCGGTTGCCGCCCGATGTCATCGCGCGGGTCGGCGATGATGAACAGTTGCGCGGGCTGCTCGACGACCTCTCCCTGCGTTCGGCGATCATCGTGCCGCTCGAGGCGCGCGGCCGCACGATCGGCGCCCTGACGTTCGTCTCGTGCGACCCGGAACGTCACTATGATTCGGACGACCTGCTGTTCGCTTACTTGATCTCGCGCCGAGTGGCGATCGCCTACGACAATGCGCGGCTTTACGCGCGCGAACATCAAGTGGCGGACACGCTCCAGCGCGCGTCGCTGCCGGAGACGCTGCCCGACGTCCCGAACATGAGCATTTGCGCGCATTACATACCCGGCGCTCACGAGGCGGAGATCGGCGGCGATTGGTACGATGCGTTCCAACTTCCAGACGGCAAACTCGCGCTCTCCATCGGCGACGTCGCAGGCAAAGGTCTGCAGGCGGCCGCGACGATGAACACCGTGCGGCTTGCTCTCCGCGCGGCGGCGTTCGAAGGTCTGCCGCCATCGGCGGTGCTCGCTCGGACGAATCAACTGCTGCTCAATGACAAGCCGACGATGGTTACCGCGGTGTTCGGCGTGTTGGATGCCGTCGCGCAGCGTTTCACTTGCTCGATCGCTGGGCACCCTATGCCGGTGCTCATCACTGCGACCGGCGATATCGTGTCACCCGTTCCTGTCTCTCAGCCGCTCGGGGTTTTCCGGGAGAGCAATTTCGCCGAACAAAATCTGGAGATCGGCCTCGGCTCCTTGCTGATATTGTACACGGATGGGCTGATCGAGGTGGACCACGACATCGCGGCCGGCGAAACGCGGCTGCGCGAAGTCGGGCGCTTGGCTCTGCAGCGCAATGAGCACAATGCGGCACGCTTCATCGCCGAGAGCATCGTCGGAAGCTCGCCGAGTGACGACGTGGCCGTGCTGACCGTGACGACGTCGGCCGAACCTCTGCGTACGTTGGACCTGGTCTTGCCGGCATCGCCCGGTAGCGGCCGTCTCTTCCGGCAGGCGTTGCAGCGCCTGTACATGGCGGTGGGGTTGGACGAATCGAGCAGATCGAGCATGCAGGTGGCCGCAGGCGAGGCGATCATGAACGCGATCGAGCACGCCTACGGAGTCCGCGGCGGTTCCGTTCGGGTGCGCGGCGCAGTGGAAGACGGGCAGCTGATCGTCGAGGTCAGCGACCGAGGACGCTGGCGCGCGCCGCGCGATGACAATCGCGGGCGCGGCTTGGAGATGATGTCGGGGCTGGTCGGCGACGTGAAGATCGATCGCAGCAAAGAGGGAACGACGGTGCGTCTGGCCACACCGCTGACGAGAGTGTCCGTTGACGCCTAGCGCGCGTTTTTCGCGCCAGACCGTCGATGGCGTCGCCGTGGTCTTGGCGCGCGGCGAGATCGATACGGGAAACGTCCACGAGCTGAAGGCCTTCCTGGAGAATTCTACGGATCCCGATGGTCCCGGGATCGTCGTCGACCTCAACGGCGCGGCGTATTTCGACAGCCGGACGATCGCCACGCTGGCGGAGTTCTGCGCACGCATCCGCATCAGCCGCCAACGGCTGGCCATCGTGGCGGCCGATGGCGGCTTTGCCGCGAAGGTGCTGCGTATCGCCGGCTTGACGCTCGTCGTCCCGACGCTACCCACGGTGGCTGACGCCGTCGCCGCGGTGAAGACTCCGGTCTGAACGGCCACAGAAGGAGTCCCCCGCCACCCCAAAAAATGTGCTTGCGCGTTTGCAAGCCCATCGTTGGCGGAGGCTCACTCGCATGGCGATCTGCGACGTCTGCAAGCGATCCGTGGAAAAGACCAGTTTCGTGCCTGGTGCCGATGCGGCGATCTGCGAGGCATGTCTTCGGGCGGGCCATCTCGATCAGTTATTCCTTGCCGCCGACGCCCGGCCGGTCCCGCCTGCAGAGCCGGTGGCGCCTGCCGCGAAGGACTAGGCGGTTCGCGAGACCGGGCGCAGCCGTCCCTTCGGACGCGCTGCGCCTTGCCCCATCGCGTTATTATTTCTCGCCGAGCTGTTCGTTCGTCAGCGTGCCGCCTTCGTCAATCTCATCGTCTTCGTCTTGCGTGTCGAGTTGGTCTTGGGGATCGAGCTGATCGTCTGTTCCCGGCTTGCGGGTCTTGTCAGACGAACCCGGGTCAAGTTCGGTCTCGGTTCCGCGTTTGCGCTCGAGCTCGGATGTGTCTTTCATCGTGGTGGCTCCTCCGTCGGATTAGATAACGCTTCAGCCGTGCTGAGCCGTCCGTTGCTCTTTACCCAAGGTGATTCGCCGTATGCAGCCGAGGGTATAGGCTCACCAGCGCGGACATCCGCGTCGTTGCGCGCAAGCGCGCGATCTTCACCCAGAGGAGTCATGGAATGGCTGGAAAGTGCACACATCCATCTTGCAAGTGCGTCGTCACGGGCCAGTCCTCGGGCTATTGCAGCGACTACTGCGAAGCCCAGGGACAACAGACCAAACCAGACGGCTGCGCGTGCGGCCACGAGGCGTGCGCGTCATGATGAAAACGAATCTCAAAGGCCTCTTGATCGAAGAGCTTAGGGACCTGTACAGCGCGGAGCAGCAGATGGTCAAGGCGCTCCCGAAAATGGCGAAGGCGGCGAGCTCCGACGAACTGCGCAGCGCCTTTGAAGATCACCTCGAACAGACAAAGGGCCATGTGGAGCGCCTCGAGCGCGCCTTCGAGCTGATGGGCCTAGCTGCGCGAGCCAAGAAGTGCGCCGCGATGGAGGGTTTGATCGAAGAGGGCAAAGAGCTGATCGAGGAAGGGCTTCCCGACAACGTGCAGGATGCCGGCCTTATCGGCGCCGCCCAGAAAGTGGAGCACTACGAGATCGCCGGGTATGGCACCGCTCGGACGCACGCCGAACTGCTCGACCTGAGCGAGGTCGCGGGCCTGCTCGAGCAGACGCTCGACGAGGAGAAGCAGACCGACGAGAAGCTGACAGACCTTTCCGTGAGCGTCAACGCCGAGGCGGAAACCGACACCAGCGAGGATGAGCGCGTCGAGGCGGGCGCAGGCTCCGCCGCCGGCGGCAACGGGCGCCGCCAGAAAGTCGGCGGTCGCCGCTGACCCAACGCGCGCGATTCGGTTGAGAAAAAGAGAGCGCCGCTCTTCGAGCGGCGCTTTTTTCGATCTATGTCGATTGTGGAGCGGGCTGCGTTGTCGCGGGTGGTGCAGCGCTGGGCTGAACCACGGTCGTGGATGTATTGTTCGTCGTCGAGGTCGGACTCGGGGTCCACGGATGCCACGCGAAAAGCATGATCAGCGCCGCGATCACGACGACTGCGACGATTCCGAAAATAGTCGCGCCGTTATTCGTGTCGCGGACCTGCGGCGTATAGCTCATGGATCGCTCCTCCTGTGTCGGGCTGTGCCACAGGTCTATACCCGCGTAGAAACACCTTCTAACGGGTACAATAGTAGCATGAAGACCATGCATAATCGCACGCTCGCGTCCACGCTGATCCTGGCGGCCTTCGCCGCGCTGCTGGTCAGCGGCTGCACACATCATACCGCGGCGACCCCGAGCGAGCTGAGCGAAAGGCTCGCGCCGTTCGCGCAGACGAGAAATCAGGCGATCGCAATGGTGACGAGTGCGAAGCGCGCATTCGACGCGCCGTCGATCAATCAGCTGATGCTCGCATACACCGACCTCGAGATCAAGAGCAACGCCTACGCCGGCTTCCTGGTCGAGTCCGCCGACGTCGATTCGTTCGACTCGCAGAAGAACGACGAATACGCAGCCCAGCTCCGCAGCGCGATCGCGGCGTTCAACGTCACCTACGCGACGCTATCGAAGGGGGCGCTCGTGAGCCCGAAGGGCAGCGAGTGGCTTTCCGACACGTGGGTCGCGCCGTTCGCGCAGTCGGTGCAGACGTACTGGGAGCGCTATCACGCCACCCTGGCATCATCGCCGCAGACCGTCGCGTACGTCACGCAACAGATCAAGAGCGACACGATCTATCCTAACTTCGAAGACATCGCTACCGAGCGCGTGCGCTAGGCGCTGCGCGTGAGCAAGCGAGGGCGTAGTCCCGCGCGCCGCGGCGCGAGCGCGACGGCCGTGGCGCCTGCCACGGCCGTCGGCGTTCGCGAGGCCAAGCTGCGCAAAGAGCCGACTGCGGTCCGGAAGTTCTTCGCGCTCCTCGGACCCGGCCTGATCACCGGCGCTTCGGACGACGATCCCTCGGGCATCGCGACGTACGCCGTCGCCGGCGCGTCGCTCGGCTATTCGACGTTATGGACCGCGCTTGTGACCTTGCCGATGATGGCGGTGACGCAATTCTTGTGCGCCAAGATCGGTCTGGTCACCGGGCGCGGACTCGGCGAAGTGCTGCGTCTGCGCTACCCCCGCTACCTCGTCGTTTCGTTGGTCGGCGCGCTCGTGATGGCCAATTGCATCAATGCCGGCGCGGACATAGGCGCGATAGCGGCGTCGATAAACCTCCTCGTCCCCGTGCCGATCGCGGCCCTGGTGGTGCCGATCGGGCTGATCATCTTGGCGCTGCAGATCTGGGGCTCGTACCGCTTGATCTCGACGATCTTCAAGTGGCTCGCGCTTGCGCTGTTCGCGTATATCGGATCGGCGTTCTTCGCCCGGCCGGACTGGTTTGCGGTATTGCGCGGCACGGTGATCCCGACTCTCTCGTTCAACGCCGCCTATCTGACGACGCTGGTGGCGATCTTGGGCACCACTATCTCGCCCTACATGTTCTTCTGGCAAGCGCGAATGGAGGTCGAGGAGGATATCGAGTTCGGCAGGCGAGCGCTGCAGCAGCGCAAAGGGACGACCGATGCCGAAGTGCGGTATACGGCAATGGACGTCAGCTCGGGAATGCTGCTATCGCAGGTCGTGATGTACTTCATAATCCTGTCGTGCGCCGCCACGCTGCACGCCGCTGGCAAGGACCACGTGCAGACCGCCGCCGACGTGGCCAAAGCGCTCGCGCCGCTGGCCGGCAAGGGCGCCGAGCTGCTCCTGGCCGCCGGCATGATCGGCGCCGGCTTCCTGGCGGTGCCGATCCTGACTGCATCGTCGGGCTTCGCGCTGTCCGGCGCCTTCGGCTGGAAGGCCGGCCTTTCCACGCAGCTGACGCGTGCGCCGCAATTCTACGGCGTCATCATCGCATCGACGCTGATCGGCGTCGCGATTAATTTCCTAGGCATAAGCCCGGTCGGCGCGCTGTACTGGACAGCGGTGATCAACGGGGTGCTCGCGCCGATACTACTGGTCTTCGTCGTCTTGCTGAGCAATGACAAGCGCGTCGTCGGCGAGCGGACGAATACGCCGCTGGTCAACGCCCTTGGATGGACGACGACCGCTGCGATGGGGGCCGCAGCGGTCGCTCTGGTCGCCTTCTGGGGCAGGTCGTAGTTTGGGTACAAGAACGCGAAAGGAGGTCTAGAGACTATCTCATGATCCGAACAGAACGAATCCCGACTCTCGTGCTCGCCGTCATCGCGGCACTCGGCATACTCGTGCTGCTTCTCGTTCCCCAGATAGCCCGGGCTGACGTGAGCGTCGTCGTCAACGGTCAGACGGTGCAATTCGACCAACCGCCGGTCGTGCAAGGGGGACGGGTCTTCGTGCCCCTTCGCGGGGTGTTCGAGCGCCTGGGCGCAAGCGTCGTGTACGATAACGGCGTCATAAACGCTACCGGCGCAGGCCACCAGGTGCAGGTACGCATCGGTTCACACAAGCTCTCGTCGACGGCCAGCCGCAAACCCTCGACCAGGCCCCGTTCCTCGTCGGTGCCCGCACTCTCGTACCGCTCCGATTCATCTCCGAAGCGCTTGGCGCCGGTGTGCAATGGGATGACACCTCGCAGGTGGTGACCATCAGCAATGGCGCAAGTGGACCGCCGCAAGCTGCGCAGCCGTCGAATACCGTGGCTCTCACGAACGTTCGTCCGGCGCGAGACAGCGCTGTGCAGTCCGCCCGGCGGGCCATTTCCGCCAGGTTCAACACGGACGTCGATCCGAACAGCGTACGCATCACGCTCGACGGGCGCGATGTCTCGAGCACTGCATACGTATCCGCACGCGACTTCCTGTTCACACCTTCGTACGACCTGACGGCGAGCCGCCACACCATCGACGTGATCGGCCGGTCGACGAGCGGCGTCCGTTTCGACCGTTCGTGGTCGTTCACCGCGGGCGGCGAAGCAACGAGCAATCTGCTGAACAACTTGACGCCGCAGGACGGATCGAGGATCGGCCGCATCTTCACCGTCTCAGGCACCACGCTCCCGTACGCGCACGTGCGCGTCGCGGCCACGGCCGCGGCCGTATACGGCGGCATCTTGCGCGCCGTCACGGGAACCTACACCACCGACGTGAGCGCCGATGCGAACGGATACTTCTCAGCTCAGGTCAGCCTTGGAAATACGACGAGTGGCGGCAACGTGACCGTGCGTATCACCTCGGTCGACCAGACTACGAACGCGGGCGCGACGGCGACGTTGAATCTGCTATCGTAGCCGGCGAGGTATGGTATCAAAAGCAAAAGGCGTCCGGGGGACGCCTTTTGCTTGTTGCGGGTATGCGGGGAGCTTGCGCCGCTGACGCTATGCGACTGGACGTCGACCAGTCACGAGATTGATCACGAGCGCCACCAAGGCGATCACCAACAGGATGTGGATGAGGCCGCCGCCGACGTGCAGCAGAAAACCGAGCAGCCAGAGCACGAACAAGACGACGATGACGGTCCAAAGCAGGTTTGCCATTTCTTCTCCTCGCGCTTTCGCGCATCACAGTGCTGCTCAGGTCTTTCCCGCACGCGTACGACCACAAACATACGTCCGGTTTCCAGGGCGGCGATCTGGGAACACTCACCATGCGGAGGTACACATGGAGAAGCAGAAGCGGCACATCGAACAGGACGACAAGCCCGGTGAAAAGGACCACGACGATAGCGCGGACACGCGTACCCAGGAGGGCACGATCCCGCCGGGTCAGTCCGCTAACAACCCTCAAGGCGCCCGCCCGCCGGTGCGCGGCGAAGACGGCCCGCCCGATGTCGGTTCGCGCGAGTAACGCGGTCACCCACGCATGAAATTGCAGATCGTCGCGGTGCCGAATTCGGTCGATGACGCGCTCGATGCGATCGACGAGCTTATCCCCGCTGGGCTGCTCGAGCCCGAGAGCGCAGAAGCGCTCAAGCTGCTCTACATATGGGGCTGGAACGACGGCTTCGCGTCGATACGGCGCGCCGATGCAACCTTGGTGTTCGGCATGACGGCGCCGGCCGTGAAACGCGCCCTTTTCGAGCTATCGTCGCAAGGCTTTATTCAGATGCGCGACGCCGGCGAGTGTTACGTGGTCGAAATCACGTCGCTCGCGATGGGCGCAATCGCACCCCGATCGGCGGTATCCTGGTGGCGCTACTACGAGATCCAGATCGAGGCCGGCGGCGACGAGGCGGATTATTGAAGAGCGAGCCGACACGGGCGCGGCGTCCACTGCACCCGGTGCTGCTGTCATCGCCCGCCGCCCTGTGGCTGTTCGCATTCGCATGCGACCTGATGAGCCTGGTCGACCGCGAGAATTGGATCTGGCCGACCATCGCCTTCTACGCGCTGTGCGCCGGCCTGATCGCGGCATGTGCGGCGGGCGTCTTCGAGTCATACGACTACGCGTCGCTCGATAATCCCGCCCGCAAGATGGCGGGGCGCCAGCTTTTGGTGAATGCCGCGGTGTTCGTCGTCTTCGCGATCGACGTCGCGATCCGCATGTCGGACTTCTTCGGATTGGTGGCGCCGGTCATCGTCAGCGCGGCCGGCGTCGCCTTGCTGGCGCTGGCCGGCAGGCTCGGCGGCGATCCGATGGTGGTTCGCGGCGGCCCCGCCGAGCGCGAGCCCGCCGGACCGTAAGGTCTTATGACGACGGCGCAGCCGCAAGAGCTGCAGGACGAGCGCCCGGCGGAGAAGCGGCGGGCGCTGCTGCTGGTCAATCCGAACGCGCGCGGGGCCGCGGGTGGATCCGATGATGCAGCCGAGGCACTCCAGCGAGCCGGCTTCAGCCTTATCACACCCGATGTGACGGAAAAAGCTGAAACCGCCCAAGCGCTCCAAGCGCACGCCGGCGCTTGCGATCTCGTGATCGTCGGCGGAGGCGATGGTTCGCTCCATGCCGCGCTGCAGAGCCTGGTGGGCACGCAACTGCCGCTCGGCATCCTCCCGCTCGGGACCGCGAACGACCTCGCCAAGACCTTGGCCATCCCAACCGATCTGGACGCGGCGTGCGCGGTGATCGCGAGCGGCGTGACCCGGCGCATCGACGTCGGTTGCGTCAACGGCATCTATTTCGTCAACGAGATGAGCATCGGCTTGAGTCCGGCCGTCTCGCGGCTGCTCAGCAAAGACATCAAAGCAAGATTCGGCGTCCTGGCGCTGCCGTATCGCGCCTTCCAGGTGATGCATAAGCTGCGCCGGTTCGCTGCGCAGGTCGCCTGCGACGGCAGCGAAACCGTGCTGCGCACCGCGCAGCTCACGATCGGCAACAGCCGCTCGTTCGGCGGATTCGTGGCCAGCGACGAGGCGGAGATCGACGATCACGAACTCGATCTGTACAGCGTGTCGTTTCGCTACTGGTGGTCGTACCTCGACGCCATGCAGGCGCTCGTGCGCCGGCGCTACGACGAGGCTCCATCCGTGGCGACGATGCACGGCAAGACATTCGATATCCGCACGAAGAGGCCAAAGCCGATCGAGGCGGACGGCGAGATCATCTCGATGACGCCGGCGCACGTCCGGGTCGTGCCGGACGCGATCTCGGTTTTCGTGCCGTCCGCGCCCGCGTGAAACTGCGCAATCCGCGCCAGTTCATCCGTCCGTTCCGTTGGGTGCGCAGCGTCGTGGATATCTCTCTCGACGCGTTGTGGGCGGCGGGCTTTCGGGCGATGGTGATCGACCTCGACAACACGTTGGTCGGCTACAAGCTGCTCGAGCCTGCGCCCGAAGTGGCGCAGTGGGTACGTGCGGCACAGCAGCGCGGCTTCGCCATCGCGATCGTCTCCAACAACGTTCGGGCTTGGGTGTCGAGCGTGGCCACGATGCTGGGCATCGTCACCTTCGTGCACACCGCTCTTAAGCCGCTGCCGTTCGGCGTGATGCGCGCGCTGGCGCAGTTGCGGGCGCGGCGATCGCAGACGATAGTCGTCGGGGATCAGCTCTTCGCCGACGTCCTCGCCGCCAAGCTCATGGGCGTGTCCGCCATTCTGACCGACCCGCTCGTCAGCCATGAGCACCGTGCGATGTGGCCGGTCCGTCTGGCCGAGCGTTTCATGCTGCTCGGGACGCAGCAACCGGAGCGGTCCCAGTGACGTAAAAAATGGTTCGCCGTGCGCGCGGGGCGGGTACAAGGCGACCAGGAGGTTCGCAAACGAGTCATGATCATCAGACAACGCTTCTCGATATCATCCCCGCTCGCGCTCGGCGCGCTCGCGCTGGCCGCTGCGATGTGCCTCGCGGCCGGCGGCGCGCGGGCCGACGTGCCGGCGACGCAGCCGCCGCAGACCGACGTGAGCATCATCGCCCTGCAGCCCGCCCCAGAATCGGTGATCCCCTCGGCGCGCCCAGGTTTCTACGGCCAGTTCGGCGTGCCGGTCGCCGCCGACAGCATCCGTTTTCTGATCGATGGACAGGACGTGTCGTCCACCGCGTACGTGTCGCGCACGGAATTCATGTTCGCCACCCCGTACGACCTGAGCGCGCGGCAGCACACGGCCGAGATCACCGGAAAAGCGATGAATGGGGCCGCGTTCGACAAGTCGTGGACGTTCGCGACGAGCGCCAGCGGCGCGCAGAACTTCCTCAACGACTTGGTCCCGGCGTCGAACACCAGCGTCGGCCCGACCTTCATCGTGGAGGGGACGACCCTGCCGAACGCGCGCGTGCGCATCGCCGCAACGCCGTCGGCCGCCGATGCCGCAGCGCTCGCCGCGGGTGATGCGACGTTCACCATGGATGCCACCGCCGGTCCCGATGGGCGCTTTTCGGCTCCCATCGAAATGGTGAGCCCGGGTCCGGTGACGGTGCGGATCGTGTCCATCGATCCAGCCACCATGGCAGGTGCGAGCGCGACGCTCGAGCTTCGAGGTTAGCGCGACGCGGCTTGGCGGGCGATAGCCGCGTGCGCCTGGAGATACGAAAGCGTGCTCTCGGCGCCCATGTTGCGGTTACGCCCGCCTCGCCGCAGCCCGTCATGACATCCGCCTGTTTGCGGATCGGCGACGAGTAGCCGTTCGGTGTTCGCGCCGAAGAACCACGCGAACGCCTCGAGCGCGAACGCGCGATAGCGCTCGTCGCCCGTGAGATCGAAAGCCGCCAGCCACGCGTCGACCATCGCGGCCGCTTCGATCGGCTGCTGGTCGTGGCGCGCGCGCTTTGCGTCGCGCGGATACCATCCGTCGTTGCCGATCGGCACGAACATGCCCCGCTCGTGCGTGACCGCGCCGAGAAATTCCAAGGCACGCAAGCCGCACTCGCGCACAGCGCCCGGGGTATCGGACGCCGCGCCCGCGCGTAGCATCGCCTCAGGCAGCCGAGCGTTGGCCCACGTGAGCTCGGGCTCCCACCACGGCCAACTCGGCGAAGCCGATGCCGTGTAGCTCTCGAGCAGCGCGGCCGCGAGCCGCGCAAGCACATCTTTGGCTTGGGCGGAGCGATGAGCGATCGCAGCGGCGCCTAGGACCGCATAAGCGCGCGGGCGCACGTGCTCGAGCCGCCCCGCAGCGCTCCACGTCTTCGCGAGCAGCGCTTCGGCGCGCGCGCGCCAAGTCTCGTCGAGCGCACGCGCAGCGGTAACGCCGAGCGCCCAAAACGCGCGTCCGTTCGCGTCTTCCGATCGGCCGTTCTCGCGCACGAATTCGCCGTGCTCGCCGAGCAAGTTGTGGAAACCATCGTCCCCGAGCTGCGTGCGTTCGAGCAAGCGCAGCGCCGCGTCGCCGATGCGGTGGGCGACAGCGTGGCGCGGGTCGAGACCAAGCACCTCGACTGCCACGATCAACGCGCGGGCATTGTCGTCGACGCAGAAACCCGATCCGATGTCGCGCGTCTCGCCGCATGCGAACTGGACGACCCCGAGATGGTGGCACAGCGAGTCGAGGTGCGCCAGGTTGGGCGCGCGGCCATTGCGCGCATCGAGCTCCAGCGGGTGCGGTGCCCGAGGGATGGTGCGCCGCGCGCGCGCGGTGTCGCGCACCGTGCTAGGCGTTGCCCACGGACAGCGGCTGTCGCGCGCGCAAGCCCGGCACCGCGAGCACCTCCGGCCGGCCGAATGAACGAACGGCACGCGTGCCGTCGAGCGCTTGGGTGAGATGCAGTGCTGCCTCGTATTCGCGTGCGAAGTTTCGCCAAATCATGCGCCGCCCGAACCGGTACGCCGCCAGCTCCATCGAATGGCGAGCGTGCGCGTCGGCCAGCACGCCGTCTATGGCCTGTGCCAGCGCATCGCTGTCGCAAAAGGGGACCGTGATACCGCGCCCATCGGCCAAAAGCTCGCCGGCATACGCGCTGGCAGTCGCGACGACGACGCGGCCGCACGCGATCGCGTACGAAAGCGTGCCGCTGACGACCTGATTCGGGTCGAGCGCCGGCGAGACGTAGACGTCGGTCGCCAGGAGGGCGGCGACGACTTCCTCGTCAGTCAGATAGCGGTTCTCGAAGCACACGCGGTCCTCGATGCCCAGTTCACGCGCGCGGCGCGACAGCGACTCGCGGTACGCTTCGCCGTCTCGCCGGCGGATCGAAGGGTGGGTCTCGCCGAGCAGTACGTACACCGCATCGGGGTGACGCGCGAAGACC
This sequence comes from Vulcanimicrobiota bacterium, assembly GCA_963772515.1. GTDB lineage: Bacteria > Vulcanimicrobiota > Vulcanimicrobiia > Eremiobacterales > Eremiobacteraceae > JAFAHD01. Next base: position 579,542 of record CAVYXC010000003.1, on the reverse strand, counting down.
GCAGGCAGAGCCTCGAGGAGATACTCTATGCCTTTGCTGGGTCCGATCAGACCGAAAGTGGAGATGATCGTCCTGTCGGGCAGCCCGAGCCGGCGTTTGAAATGGCGGCTCGCACGCAGCGGAACGTCGGGCACGCCGTGCAGTACGACGCGGATCTTGCGCGGATCGATGCCGTAATGATGCTGCAGCAGGTGGCGGCCCGTCTGCGACAGGACGACCACGACGGCGCTCAGGTTGCAAAGCTCGCGCGTCACGCGCCGCATCACCGCATCCGGCTGCGGCAGCACCGTATGCAAGGTGGTGGTCACCGGTTTGGTCAGGCGCGAGAGCAGTTCGAGCGCCATGGCGCCGCGCTCGCCGCCGAACAAGCCATATTCGTGCTGGAGGCTGACGATGTCCGCCGCATGCGCATTGATGAGACCGGCCGCCGCCGCATACGAATCCGGCGCGTCGCGGTCGATCGCGCCGATGACGTCCATCGGATAGGCGTGAACGTCGCCCGATTCGCCGATCGCGACGATGTCTGCGCGCGCGCCCGCTCGGGCGTCAAGTGCGGCTTTGACGTCGCGAGTGAACGTGGCGATGCCGCATTCGCGCGGCGGATACGACCCGACGTGCAATATTCGGGGGAACTCACGCAATCCCGTAAGTGAACGAAAAACGCCGGGAGATGCTGCTAGCATAGACCCCGATCCTTCATTGCTTGTCGATTGTTTGATATATTATACCGCGTCGAGGGCTCAGGCAAACCCTCGCTGGAAAGGGCGGCGCGGGACGTTTTCAGTTCTGCTCGAGCAGCTGTATCAGCCGGTAACCGTTGGTCTCGACGGACATGGCGAGCGATGTGAGGCGGTCGCCCTTTTGGCGGTCAAATTCTTCCCACGCGTCCCGCTCGCTGTCGTAGATCCGCACCCGATACTCTTTGCGCGCATCGATGACGCGGCTGACATTGAAGGGAACAGCCGTCGTCTGTGTCCCGACATTGCCGATCAGCACGACGATCTCTCCTGGACGGCGCAACGCCACGACGGCCGCCGCCTCGGAAAAGACCGTCACTTCTGATGAGACGTCCTCTTCGTAGACCTTGCCCTCATGCTCGGTGTCGAAGTCGGTCGTGGCGTACACGTGGAACTTACCGCGCTGGCGCGCGGCGAAGTAGGTGATCTCGGCCCCGTGATACGGGAGGCGGCGCAGACCAAGCCATTTCCAAGTGGCCGGCACGAGTGGGTTGATGCGCGGTCTGCCGACCGAACACATGAAACCGCAGATGCCCTCGACCGCCGCCCACAAAAAGCGCGGCGGTTCCCATGGGCTCAATCGCATGCCGCGGTTGACGAGGCTCTCGCCGTCGAACCACTCGCTGAATTGGCCCGGCACCGTGTTCTTCGCCTTGGGGTCCTCGGTGTAGTGGACGGTTGACGAACGAAGCGCGTTTACCATGACGTCAGGGTAGTAGCGCGCGGCCGCGAACGCGTACCACCAGCTCAGGCCCGGCCAGACGCCGCCGAGCAGCCCGAAGTTGCCGGACGGATCGTACAGAGGATCCTGGCGCGAGATCGTGCGCAGCCCCGCGTCGGTCCAAAAATCCGGCGAGTTGAGCCGGCTGATGACGCGGAACCCCGTCTCCTCATCGCACACGCGGAACATCACGGGAAAGACCTCATCGCCGGTCACGTCCGTATGGATGTTGCCGTGGGCGTCGACGTTGAGGTAATACAAACCGTTCTCGGGGTTGCGCAGATACGCGTCCATCGCGGCGCGCACGCGATCGGAGGCGGCGCGGAACTCCGCCGCGTCGCTCGGATCCCCCTCCGCATTCTCCACCAAGTGGCCGGCCGCGCGCAACGCAGCGGCGCATTCCGCGTTGATCTCGGTCACCGCGCCGTTGAGGGTGTAGCCTGGGACGATGTTGCGCCAACTCGCGATCGCCCATACGTCGCCTCGCGGATCGTCCGCGGTGCATTGGATCAAACCGCGCTCGTCGGCCTGCGACATGATGTAGCGCGCCGCCTTGGCCACCGCGGGCAGAACGCGGCGCAGCCAGTCAAGGTCGCCGGTGGAGCGGTAATGGTGATTGACCGCCAGGACGAAAAGCGGCGTGTTGTCGTTGATGTTGAGCCCGTAGTCTTCGCGATGCCCGTCGACTCCATCCCAATACTCGGGCAGTTTGCCGTTGCCGTACTGGAGCTGCGCGATCTTGTCGAGCATCTGGCGCGAGAAATGCGGCATGAAGTGATCGCAGCCGTACACGAACCATGCCGCGTCTCGGACGACGATATTCGACGACACGCCCGGGTCGTTGGTGAAGGCCAACCCCTGCGGATACGCCGCCATCACGCGGCGCATGTTGGCCTTGCCCCAGAGCGCTCCTTGATTGATAGCGGGGTCGGGGGTCAGCACGTCCCCGCGTTGCAGCTCCTCCTCGAAGTAATGCACCGTGCGTTCGAATGCGCCCTCGTAATCGACGGAACGTTTGAATTCGGCGATCGCGTCGCTTTCGCCGTGCGCATAAGCACCGACCGCGAACGCGAGCTTGTAGGTCTCATCCGGATTCAGCGTCAGGTCGAGCTGCAGCGCCCCCAGCACGTCGCCCGTCGCATCCGTCGAATTCGGCAACGGATCCACGTGTGAGGGCTCGTACATGCTGCCGAAATCGAAGGTCGCCGCATACCGGTCCGGCGGCCGCGAGAGCGCGAAGATGCGCACCGCGTCCGGCATGCTCTTGTTCGCGCCGACCAGCCCCCGAAGCGCCTTGTCGTAATGCACGGCGATGTCGCCCGGCAGCCCGCCGCGCAAGCGCGCCGAACCGATGACGCGAAGGTTGTATTGCACTGTGTCGCGGTTGTGAAGCTCGATCGCGTAATACGCGATCGGCGGATCGGTCCAAGCGCCGCCGACCGGCAGAAAGACCGTCTCCATGATGTCGATCGCGCCGCCGATCGAGAATCTGCGGCGCACGTAGGCCGGATGGATCTCGACGTCGCCCGGCGCATCCTGGCGCAGACCGACAAAGGGCTGGTCGTGCAGCGCTTGGCGCGTCTCGAACATGCGCAACGACCGGCCGTACCCGCCGTAGCGCACGCCGATCGCCCCGACGCAGCTCTCTCCCAGCTCGACCGAGAAAACGCGCTCGATCGCGCCGCTGCCCTTGGTGTTGATCCACGCCGCGCTGTTGCCGAAGCTCGGTCCGACGCCGAGATTTTCGCCGCCAAGCGAGTAGACCGGCAACGCGCGGTGGTGCGGACGATAGGTGACGGTCTGGCTTGGCATGTGCAGCGCCGTGACTACGCCCTCCGCAGCGAAGGCACCTGGCCGTCTGATGCGAACTGCGTGGTGTGATCCTGCACGCCGATCTCGATGCGTTCTATGCCGCAGTCGCGCAACGCGACGACCCTGCGCTGCGCGGCGTGCCGCTCGTCGTGGCCGGCTCGAGCCGCCGCGCCGTCGTGCTGACGGCTTCGTACGAGGCCCGGCCGTATGGCATCGGCAGCGCCATGCCGCTGTATCAAGCGCGCTCGCGCTGCCCGAAGCTCGTCGTCGTGCCGCCGGCGTTCGACAAATACCGCGAGGCGAGCGCGGCGGTGTTCGCTGTGTTGCGCGGCCACGCGCAGACGGTCGAGGGGCTGTCGATGGACGAGGCGTTCTGCGATCTGGGTGAGGTCCCGTTGGCGCAGGCGCTTGAGGCGGGCCGGCGGATCAAGGAAGGCGTGCGCGCCGCCACCTCCCTGTCGATCTCGATCGGCGCGGCCAACGGCAAGATGGTGGCGAAGATCGCAAGCGATGACGGTAAGCCCGACGGGCTCATCGGCGTGCCGCCGGGTGAGGAAGCCGCCTACATCGGACCCAAACCGATCGGCCGGCTGTGGGGCATCGGACCCAAGACGCAAGCGCGCTTGAATGCGCGCGGTCTGGAGCGCATCGAGCAGATCGCGGCACTGACGGACGAGCAGGTGTATTCGCTGTTAGGCCGGTTCGGGCGCGAGCTGCGTGACCTCGCACGCGGCATCGACCGGCGCACGGTCAGCGACAGCGATGAGGTGCGCTCGATTTCCAGCGAGGAGACGTTCGAGCGCGACGTGGCAAGCCTAGACGAACTGCTGCAGGTCGTCAAGGCGCAAGCGGACGAGCTCGCGCAGCGCCTGCGAAAGCGCAGCCTGCGCGCCTACACGGTCGGCATCAAGATCAAGTTGTCTGATTTCACCATCGTGAGGCGCCAGACGTCGCTCGCGGAGCCGGCCGACGACGCGCGCATCATCAATGCCGCGGCGGCGTTCTGCCTGCGGCGCGCGGCGCTGCCAAAGCCCGTGCGTCTGATCGGCGTGCGCGTCGCGTCGTTGGTGCATGCGGACGCCCGCCAGATCGGCCTGTTCTAGAAGGCGATCAGCGGTTTGATGACGCCGTCGAGTTTCTTGTCCATGATCTCGAAGGCTTTATCGATCTCAGCGAACGCGAACCGATGGGTCGTCATCCGCGTCGGATCGATGCGCTTGCGCTCGAGCATGACGAGCAAACGCTCCATGCGCAGACGGCCGCCCGGGCACAGGCCGGTGCGGATGGTCTTTTCCGCCATGCCGACGCCCCATTCGACGCGCGGAATACTTACGTACTCTCCGTGTCCATGATAACCGATGTTTGATATCGTGCCGCCCGCTTTCGTGACGCGCACCGAGTTGGCGAGCGTGATCTCCGCTCCGAGCGCTTCGATCGCCGAGTCCACGCCGCGGCCGCCCGTCAGAGCCATGATCCGCGCCACCGCGTCGTCAGGATCTACCACTTCATCGGCGCCATAGAAGCGAGCGAGCTCTTTGCGCGCGGGCACCGCGTCGACGCCGATCACCAGGCCTGCGCCAAGCAGGCGCGCGCCCGCAGTGGCCATCAGGCCCACCGGGCCCTCCGCGAACACCGCCACCGTGCCGCCGATCGGGATAGCCGCATTTTCCGCGCCCATGAAGCCGGTGGACAGCATGTCGGCGCAGTACACCGCTGACTCGTCCGGCACAGACGCGGGGATCAACGCCATATTCGCATCAGCCTCGTTGACGTGGAAGTATTCCGCGAACACGCCGTCCTTGAGGTTGGCAAATCGCCAGCCTCCAAGAGGCTGCTCGGACTGCGAAGGATGGCCGGCTTGCGATGCGAGGTCTCCCCAGACTGGGGTTATGGCGCCGACGAGGACGCGATCGCCCGGCTTGAACAGTTTTACTTCGGCGCCGACGCGATCGACGACGCCGACCGCTTCGTGACCGAGCGTCAGGTCCTTGCGCTCGCCGATCGCGCCCTTGACGGTGTGCGAATCCGAAGTGCAGATGAGCGCGGCTGTGGTGCGGACGATCGCATCGTTCGGTCCAGGCTCCGGCTTCGGCTTGTCCATGAACCCGACTTGTCCGATCTGCTTCATCACGAATGTCTTCATGGCTCACCTCCGCCATCAGCGTAACGCTCGGAGGTTACCCTCGTGTGAAGCCGGTCGGAAGACGCTCAGCGCAGCGCTGATTCGACGCTGTCGACCACCTCGTGGGGCTCGCACGGCTTGGCGAGCACCCCAGCCACCGCATACAGTTCGAGGAGCGCGCGCAATCCATCGTCGACGAGTGTGGCTGTATGGATGACGACCGCGACGCCGGCGTGGCGCTCATCGGCACGGAAGACCTTAAGAAATTCGAGACCATCCATGCGCGGCATGTTGAGGTCGACGATGATGAGATCCGGCGATCGCTCCTTCAACCATCCGAGCGCGTGCGCTCCATCCGCGGCCTCGAAAATCGCGTGACCGTGATGCTCGAGGATCGTCGTCAGCAGCAGGCGATTGATCGGATCGTCGTCGACGACGAGGATGTCAGCCATTCTTGGCCTCGCGCAGGCATTCGTCCACGACGATGGCGAGCTGGGCCGGTTCGATGGGCCGCATCAAGAAACGCCGCGCACCCAGCGCGAGTCCGCGTGCCGAGTCGTCGGGGTCGGTCGCCGTCGAGGATAAGAAGATGAACGGGATCGTCCGCAGCTGCGCGTCCGCGTTCAACTGCGCGAGCACGTCGAAGCCGTCGAAGCCAGGCATATGCACGTCGCACAGGATCAGCGCCGGCCGAACCGAGCGTGCCAACTCCATCGCCTGCGCCGGATATTGCGCGTCGGCGATGCGATAACCCAGCGGTTCCAGCGCGCCGCGCACGACTTGGAGGTTGACCTGCATGTCATCGATCACGAGCACCAGCGGCCCGGTGGATGCCGCTCTGGGGCGGGCACGTGCGGCCTCGTGTACGGCAGGGCCTGTGCTGCGCTTGCCCTCGGGCAAGAACGCTTCGATCTGGGACACGAATTTCTCGGGGTCGATCGGTTTAGCGATGTAGCCGTCGAAACCGGCCTCCAACGCTCGCTGCCGATCGCCGACCATCGCGAGCGCGGTCACCGCGATCAGCGGGACCGCCTTTGTCGCCGGGTCGGCCTTGAGCGTCGCCGCCAACTGATATCCATCCAGCCCGGGCATCAGAAGATCGGACAGGATTATGTCGTGGCCATCGCGCTTGGCCGCTTCAAAGCCCGCCCAGCCGTCTGTAAGGCCGACCGCATCGTGTCCGAACGCTTTGAGCAGATACAGCATCAGCTCCAGATTCGTCGAATTGTCATCGATGACGAGGATGCGCGCCATGTCAGCGTTCCGGCAACTCGAGCGAGAAGGAGCTGCCCTGACCCGGCGTGCTGGCGACCCGCAGATCCCCACCGAGCAGCGTCGCCAGCCTATGGCTGAGGTACAGACCCAATCCGACGCCTCCCGCTCGGCGAGCTTCGGCAGCATCCAATTGTTCGAACGCCAAGAAGAGTTTTTCCTGATCATCCTGCGAGATGCCGATGCCGCTGTCGTGCACGGTGAGGTTCATCCGCGAGCCGCCGTCCGCGTAGCGCCGCGAGAGCTCTATGCGCACCCAGCCCTCGTCGGTGTACTTGACCGCGTTGTTGACCAGGTTGATGAGGATCTGGCGCATGAAGCGGCGGTTCGAGGTGATGGAGATGCCATGTGCCGGCGTGACCACCTCAAGCTGCAGGCCTTTGGCGTCGGCGGCGCCGCGCATCGAGAGCGTCACCTCATCCACCACCTCCTGGACGTCGACGGGTTCGATGGTCATGTCGACGCGGCCAGACTCGATCTTGGCCAGATCGAGGATGTCATTGATCAGCCTCAACAGGTGGCGGGCGCTGGATTGGACGAGCTGCAGCTGTTGCTCTTGCTCGGGGACCAGCGGGCCGGGCAGCCGCATGAGCAGCGTGCCGGTGAAGCCGATGATCGCGTTGAGCGGCGTGCGCAACTCGTGGCTCATGCTGGCGAGGAAGCGGTCTTTGGCGCGACTGGCCCGCTCGAGCTCGACGTTCTTATCGCGCAGCGCCTCCTCGAATCTCTTGCGCTGCGTGATGTCGCGGATCGCGCTGACGACCAGCTCGCCCTCCTCGGTGTGCAGCGGACTCAAGCTGATCTCGACCGGGAATTCAGTCCCGTCCTTCCTCAGCCCGTACAGCTCGAGATCGGCGCCCATGGGGCGCACGCGCGGATCTTGGAAGAACCCGGCGCGATGGCCGCCATGGCGCGCGCGGAAGCGTTCGGGCACGAGCGTCTCGACCGGCTGGCCCACGAGCTCTGCACGCGCATGTCCGAAGAGCTTCTCGGTCTGAGAATTAGCCATGATGATCCGGCCCCCTCGATCGACGAGGACCATCGCGTCCGGGGCGGACTCTAATAGCTCGAACTGCGAAGATGCGCGCACTACAGCCTCGGCACGTTGTCGCGTCAGGCGGTCAGCGCTACGTCTCTGCGCGGACGCACGCGCAGCTCACCACCGCAATTCGGACACACGTGGTGCGACGCCGCAGCGCACGCCGGGCAGAACGTGCATTCAAAGCTGCAGATGAACGCGTTCGCCGACGGCGGCAGCTGCGCCGCGCAGCGTTCGCAGCTGGGTTTCATGTTAAGCGCTTCACGCATTTTCTTGCGCCAGTGCTGCGTGAGCTGCGCGCTTCCGGCGACCGCCCGCGGCGGACGCAGTTCGCGCTCGACCGCGAGAGCGATGAGCTCGATCGCCGCCCGGCGATAGCGGAAGTACGAGCGCAGCGAAAGCCCGAGAGATGCCGCCACGCGGCGCGCCTTGTTCCCGTCAAGGTCTTGCGACAACACGGCGGCGCGCATCAGCTGGCTGAGGTCGGTCGGCCCCGGCAGAGCGCGCTGCACGACCGCCATCACGGCGTCGCACGCCGACTCGCAGCCGAGCGCATCGCGCAGGCCGACCGCCAGCTCGTATTCCTCGAGCCTGATCGGGGAGCGAAGAAGGCGCAGCATCTGGCGCACCTGGGGATAACGTCGCGCGTCCATGGGCCGTTGATTCCGCGTCGCGCGCCGCGGTTCCGTTTAGTCCTCTCTGCGAATTCTCAAGCTGTTCGGGTATAAGAGTTGGGGTTGCTCGAGGTCGCCCTATCGAGCGACCCCTCGTCATATTTTTCAGCCAGCCTCGAGGCCCGGTAGGTCGCTCTGGCGCCGGTGAAGCGCGTACGCGCGCGTGACCTCGGCGCCGAAAAATACCACCGATGACGAATAGTACAGCCACGTCAAGATGATCAATCCGGCAGCCGCCGCGCCGTGGATAGAACGCAGCGCGCTATGGCCGACATACATGCTCAACGCCCACTGGCCGAGCAAGAATAAGAAGGCCGTCAACAGGCCCCCGACGAGCGCGTTGCGCCACGCGATCCGCGTGTCGGGCACGTATCGGAAGAGAAGGGCGAAGAGCGCTCCGATGATCACCAGCGAGCCCACTGCGCCGGCTACGGCGAAAACGCCGCTGCGGACCGGGTCGGGCGGTCCGGCGGCAAAGGCCGTCACAAAAGCGTTGAGCAGTTGCAGGCCAAGAACCAGCATGCCGATGATGAGCGCCATCAAGAATCCCAAGAAACGCACCTGGAAGATGCGCCATACGTTCGCCGGGCGCGTCTTCGCGTCGAATACGATATTGAGCGCATCTTGGAGCTGGATGAACGCGCCGCTCGCGCCGAGGATCAATGCCGTGACGCCGACGCTTGCCGCCACAAGGTTGGGCGCTGGCCGGGTGAGGCCGTTGACCAAATTACCGAGAAAGCGCGCGCCCGACGTGCCGATGAATGCGTTGAGCGGCCCGAGCACGTCTTGCGTCGCAAGCCGGGGACCGATGACCAAGCCGGCGACGGCGATGGCGATCACGAGCAGCGGCGCTAGTGAAAGCGCCAGGTAGAAGGAGAGCGCCGCCGCCAGATGTGGCGTGTGGTGCCGATTCCAGCCTTGCCAGGCCTCCCGCAGGACGGTTAGCGTACGCCGTATCTCATATCAGCGCGCGTGGTTTCATGATAATCCGGCTGGGCGCCTACCCCAGGCGGGTTTGACGGGCGCGGGCGCGTGGCAATACAATGAACAGGTCCCACAACGCACGACAAGGAGACACAGCTCACCATGGCAGCACGCAAGAAAAATCGCAAATACGGCCCCAAGGCGTCGGAAGATGTCGAACGGGCAGTCCGGGAGATGAAGCAGGGCAAACTGCGCTCGGGCCGGTCCGGCGCGAAAGTCACCAGCCGGCGCCAAGCGATCGCCATCGGCCTGTCCGAGGCACGAAAAGAGGGGGGCAAACTACCGCCCGCACCGCCGCGGCGACGCAAAAAGTAACCCCGCGCACGTATGCCCACGCTCGAGGGCCTGTGACCGCGGTCGAATGTGAGCGGGCGTTCTTGTCTGGGCTGCGACGGCGCCGATATACTGGGTGATGGGTAGCGCCTTAGGTGGGGGACCGTAGGCGTCGCTCCGGGGGAAACGACATGCCAGTATGCAGCGCCTGCCACCGAGATCTCGGTGAAGTGTTCGCGGTCGAAGACGGCACCGTGCTGTGCGCGCGTTGTCTTGAGATGGGCGTCAACGACAAGAAGCCTGCCGAGGAGCGTTCGCGCCTGATGCTCGTGCTTGACGGAGACGACGAACTGGCGAGCTAGGAACTGCTCGAGCACTGTCCGCGGCGCCGCGCCCTGCACGAGGGCGGGGCGCCGTCCGCTTTCCGGCAAGGCGCCTGCCGTCGTGCGTCTAAAGATGGCGGGCCGTGGCCGCTGCGAAGGTCCCAACCATCAAGCAGCCGATGCTGCCGACCCTTGTCGACGCGCCGTTCGACGACGACGCGTGGCTGTACGAGCTGAAATGGGATGGCATTCGCGCGATCTGCACGATCAGTGCGTCGGGCGCGCACCGATTGGTCTCGCGCAATCGGCTGCCGCTCAACGCGAAGTTTCCCGAGCTTGAGGGACTGAGCGAGGATTTCCAGGGCGCGCCGCTGGTCGTCGATGGCGAGATCGTCAGTCTCGACGCCAAAGGCCGTTCGTCGTTCCAACGCCTGCAGCGCCGGTTCAAGCCCGGTCCCGGCGGCGGTGCGCAAAGCGGGCATATCGTCTACGCCGTCTTCGATCTGCTCTTCGACGGCCGTCGCGATCTCCGTTCGACGCCGCTGGAGGCGCGCAAGAAGGCGCTCGAGCGCGTCATCAGACAAGGCGCCACGCGGGTGATGTATTCCAAGCACGTCATCGGCGAAGGCAAGCGGCTGTTCGCGCAGGCGCAACGCCAAGGGCTCGAAGGCATCGTCGCCAAACGGCGCGACTCGACCTACCAGGAACGCCGCTCGCGCGACTGGCTTAAGATCAAGACGCACCTGGAACAAGAATTCGTGGTTGGCGGCTGGACCGATCCGCAGGGCGCGCGCGCGGAGTTCGGCGCACTGCTGCTCGGGGTATATCAAAAAGGTGCGTTGGTCTTTTGCGGCGCCGTCGGCACGGGTTTTGACGGCGCGTCGCTCAAGGCGGTCATGGCCAAGCTCAAACCGCTGGCGACGGCGCGCTGTCCATTCGATCCGCCGCCACCGCCACCGCTGCCGAAGACGAGCCACTGGGTCCGGCCGAAACTCGTCGCCGAAGTGAAGTTCGGCGAGTGGACCGACGATGGGCTGTTGCGCCAGCCCGTGTTCCTCGGCTTGCGGACCGACAAAGACCCGAAAGATGTCGTCCATGAGAGGCCGGTCGAGCGATGAAAGGTTCGCTGCGGGAGTACAAGCGCAAGCGCGATTTCAAGCAGACCAGCGAACCGGCGGGGGCGGTGAAGCCGCGCGCCGGCACGCGGCTGCGCTTCGTGGTGCAAAAGCACCGCGCTTCCCACCTGCACTACGATTTCCGCTTGGAGGCGGGCGGCGTCCTCAAATCGTGGGCCGTGCCGAAAGGTCCGTCACTGGATCCGGCCGACAAGCGTCTGGCGATGCACGTCGAGGACCACCCGCTTGACTACTTCGATTTCGAGGGCGTAATACCGCGGGGCAACTACGGCGCCGGTCAGGTGATCGTCTGGGATCACGGCTGGTATACGCTTGCCGAAGGCACGGACGCAGCACGCGAAATCGCCAAGGGCAAGATCAAGTTCATCCTGCACGGGCGCAAACTGCGGGGTATGTTCACCCTCGTGAAGATGCATGGCCGCAAGGCGGGCGACAACGCGTGGCTGTTGGTCAAGGACAAGGACGAGTACGCCGACCCGGATTGGGATGCTGAAAAGCACGCACGCTCCGCGAAAAGCGGCCGCACGCTTGACGAAGTGGAGAAAAATCCGCGCGCCCGCACGTGGATCTCCAATCGGGCGGCCGCGCCTTCGAAAGCCACAGCAGGCAAGGCGCGTTTGACAAAACGCGCAACTACTAGCAGCCCTGTTCCGGCGTTGACGAATCTCGACAAAGTGCTGTGGCCCGATGACGGGTACACCAAGGGCGACCTCATCAAATACTACCTGAGCGTCGCACCCTGGCTGCTGCCCTATCTAAAGGATAGACCGCTCACGCTCCAGCGCTTTCCGAACGGCATCAAGGGCGTGTCCTTCTTCGAGAAGCAGGCGCCGCGGGGCGCGCCGGAGTGGGTTGAGACGGTGAGCGTGCCGTCGACCTACGGCAAGCGCTCAAAAATCGACTACGTCGTGTGCAACGACGAGCGCACGCTTGCCTGGCTTTCGAATCTGGCGGCGATCACGCTGCACGCCTGGATCTCTCGCATCGGTTCGCTCGGCTCGCCGGATTTTTGCCTGTTGGACCTCGACCCGCAAGCAGGCTGCTCGCTTGCGGCGCTTGCCAAGGTGGCATTGCAGCTGCGCGACGAGCTCGAAGCGTTGGGCATCGCACCCGCCGTGAAGACGTCGGGCGGCAAAGGGCTGCATGTGATGTGGCGCCTGGCACCGGACTACGATTACGCGGAGATCCGCCGCTTCACCGAGCTGACCGCGACGCGGCTGGCCTCCGTCATGGGCGACGCGATCACATTGGAACGTTCGATCGCCAAGCGCAAGCGCGGGAGCGTCTACATCGATTGGGCGCAGGTGGGCGAAGGCAAGACCATCGTCATGCCGCTCGTCGTGCGTCCCCGGCCAAAGGCGCCGGTCTCCTGGCCGCTTGCGTGGAGCGACGTCGCGCGCATGGCGCGCTCGCGGGCCCCCGACATCTTCGCCGAAGCGGCGCGCTGGAACATCAAGACCGTGCCGGGTCTGCTCGTGAAAAAAGGCGATGCCTGGAAAGAGGCGCTGCGCAAGCCGCAGCGATTGGAGCCCGCGCTCAAGAAGGCACGCACGGCCTGGAGCTGAATTTTGCGCTGGTTCAGCGGTCCACGAACTTGTCGAGCCGCACGCGGCCGCGTCGCGCCAGCATCGGCTTCCACAGATCGCCGAGACGGCGCACGCGAGCGGGAACATTGCGGATCGTGAAGTCCTCGATCGCGATGCCGCGCTCGATCTCGCGCCAGCTCACCGGCGTCGAAACCGTGGCGTGTGGGGTGGGGCGCACGGAATAGATCGAGGCCAGCGTCCGGCCCCACGCATTTTGATTGTAATCGACGAGCACTCTGCCATGCGGGCGCTTCGAGACGCGGTACTCGGCGGTGATGAGTTTCGGGTAGGCCTTGGCCAGGCTGAGCGCCAGCGCTTTGGCGAAGGTCCACACCTGCTTTTGCACCGGGCCGCGCACGATCGGCACGTAGACGTGGATGCCGCGCGAGCCGGTCGTCTTCGCATACGCGGGCATGTCGAGGCCCTCGAGGGCGGAGCGCACGACCAGCGCGGTCTCGCACACGTCGTCGAAGCCGGCGCCCGGCACTGGGTCGAGATCGAAATGGAGGTAATCCGGTCGATCGACGTCATCGCAGGTCGCATACCACTGATTGAGGTCGACGCACCCGAGATTGATCACCCATAGCAGCGACGCGAGATCTTGGATCATCGGGAAATCGATGACGTTGCCCGAGTCGTGCTCGATGCGACAGGTCCCGATCCAGTCGGGGTGAGGCTGCGGGATACGCTTCATGAAGAAGAACGGTTTGCCGACGCCGTTGGGATAGCGCTTCATGACCATCGCGCGATCGTGAAGGTGAGGCAATAGCACGGCTGCGACGTCCGCATAATACTGGAGCAGATCGCCCTTGGTGATCCGCAACTTCGGCCAGAACACCTTGCTCAGATTGGTGAGCTGCACCGCCCGCACGCCGACGGTCAGCGAGCACTCGTTCTTGGCGCATGGGATCTTCATCGGCGTAACTGCTCGATCGTGCATTGCCTCGGCGCCTTGTCGGGGCGCCAGCGCACGAAGCGCGTGCCGTGCCGGAACCGGTCGCCGGTCACGTGGTCGAATTCGACCTCGACGACCAGACGCGTGCGCAACGGTTCCCACAGCTCGCTGCGCTTCGTGCTCCAACGGCTGGGACCGCCCGGCTTCGCGCCGGTAAAACCTTCGCCGCCGACCAGTGCTTCGAGTCTTTTGGTCAACGCCGCGCGCTCGTTGTCGCGTATTCCCGACATAAAACCGACGTGATTGAGCTTTCCCGCCCGATCGTACAACCCCAGCAGGAGCGAGCCGACTTGCTTCCCTTTCGAGGCGTAGCGAAAGCCGCCGACCACGCAATCGGCCGTGCGCTTGCGCTTGATCTTCACCATCGAGTCGCGCGAACCCGAGCGGTACGGTTGATCGAGCAACTTGGCGACCACGCCGTCGCGTGCGCCGCGCGTGCGCAGCCAGCGAGCCGCCAGTGTCCGGCTGGTCGTGACCGGCGAAAGCTCGATGAGCCTGTTCTTTTTGAAGTGCGCCTTGGCCACGGCTTCCAGATGTTTGCGGCGCTCACTTAGCGGCTTGCCGTCCAATCCGCCGCCTGCCGGGGAGTCGGCGAGGATGTCGAACACGATGAAATGTGCGGGGTGCTCGCGCGCCAGCATGCGCACGCGGCTTTGCGCCGGATGGATGCGCGCCAAGAGCTCGTCGAAATCCGAACGGTTGCCGTCGCGGATGACGAGCTCGCCGTCGAGCACGCAGGTGTTCAGACGAAGCGCGCGCAGCGCCTCGACGACTTCCGGGAAGTAGCGGTCGAGCTGCTTGTCAGATTTCGAGCGTAGTTCGACGGCGGCGCCGCGTTTGAACGCCAGACAGCGGAATCCATCCCACTTCGGCTCGTACTGCCAACCCGTGCCTTGCGGGAGCCGCTCGACCTGACGAGCCTCCGCCGGCTCAAGCCGCACGAGGCCGCCCCCCGAGCGCCTGCGCATCATCGGACGCTGCTTTAAGGCCGGCGCAGGGCCGCCACCTCTAATCTCGTTCAAACTCGATCAGCGCGAACATCCCTTGCGGCAGAATCGTGCGCCAGAGCTCGTCGTCGCCGGCCAATTCGTCTTTCCACATGCCGCACAAAGCGTCGTAACGACGGCGAGCAGACAGCCCGGCGAGCGCTCCGTTGCGCACGAGCGCGACTCGAGCGGTATGTCCGGTGCGATTGGCCACCAAGACGACGGCGCCGCGCCTGCGGGCGAAGGCGACTGTGACCAAGCCCTCGCCCTGGACCGTCACCTGGTCCGTGATATCGCGATCGTACAGCTCGACCGGCAACGAACTCGCCACCGGCCTCGTGGCGTATAGGCGCGCAGCGTCGGTTCGAACGACGAACCATGCCAACGGGGCGCCATGCAAGGGAACGTTGCGCACTGCGAGCCACGACCAGTTTGCCGGAAGCCGCGGGTCGATGCGCAGGCCGCCAGTGGTTAGCTCCAATCCGCACGCGCCTTCGAGCGCGGCCCAGACATAGCGCGGCGGGAACCACGGCGACAGCATCATGCCTTGGTTGACCAGCGTTTCGCCATGCAACCATTCCGAGAACTCGCCGGGTACCGTGTTGTACCTCGTGGGATCGCGCGCATAATGCGCGGACATCTTTTGGAGCGCTTCGACCATCATCTCGGGCGCGAAACGCGCCGCCGCAAACGCGAGCCAGCAGGTGGCGCCGACCCACACGCCGCCGAGCAGCCCTTTGCCGTGCACCGGTCCGTATTCGGGCGCATCACGCGGCACTGTCCGCACGCCGGCATCCGTCCAAAAATCGTCTTCGCGCAGACGCTGGATGATGCGCGCGCTCGTGCGATCGTCGGCGATGCCGAAAATGGCTGGGAAGACCAAGTCCGAAGAGATCTCGGTCCGCTTGCCGCCATCGATGTCGATCGCGAGAAGGTACAGCCCATTGCGGGGATTGCGTAGATGCAGTTCGATCGCCAGACGAAGAGCGCTCGCCTCGTCCTCGAAGCGCTGCGCGGCCGACCGGTCGCCGGCGATGCGCGCAAGCGCAGACATTTTATGCAGCGCCGCAAAGACCTCGCTGTTGATCTCGGTCGTCGCGCCGGAGATGCGATACCCGTCGATGATATTCCGCCAGCCGACGATGCCCCGTGCGCCGGTGCCGTCGCTCGAGCAGCGCACCAAACCGCGTTCATCGCGATTGCGGAGCAGTTGTTCCACGGCCCGCCGAGCGGCCGGGTAGAGCTCCTCGAGGAACGAGCGGTCGCCGGTCGCAAGCGCATGATGCCACACCGCGAGAACGAACAACGGGGTGTTGTCGTTGACGTTCAGCCCATCGTCGCACGTGCTGCCATCGCGCAGATCGAAGAACTCGACGATCTTGCCGTCTCGCTCTTGCCGCGCCGCGAATTGGCGCAGCAGCGCACGTGAGAAGTCCGGCGCGAGCCAATCGCACCCGTGGACGAACCACGCTGCATCGCGGCCGACGCAGGCGGTCGAATTCACGGGGTCGTTCGTGAAGCCCGGGCCCGTCGGAGCGTGACGCATGGTTCGGATCATGTTCGCTTTGGCCCAGTGCACGCCAAGGTCTATCTCGGCCACCGGTGTGAGCACGATCGTGCGGTCCAGCAGCGCGCGGAAGCGCGTCTGCGTCGCGGACAGCGCCGCTGCGGCGGATGGACAGCGCACGATGCTCCCAACAGCGTCGTTTCCGTCTGGAAGCGGTGCGATGCCGAACCAGAAAGTCGCGGAGGAGCGCGCTCGGACGACGGTGCGGATGTGGAAGACGGCGAGCGGATCGACGCCGCCCACGTGGGCCGTCATCGCAAACGGACCAGGCCAGCGATCCGCGACGACCCTCGCATGGTCTTCTGTGACCGTCCACGACGCCGGCCGAACCGACGAGATGATCGCGCGCGAACGCCCCGACCGTTTGCAATCCCGTACGAGCAAGGCGTGCGCCCCCTCATCCCAGCGCGCCTCGACATCGTCGGTGAACGAGCTCTTCAGCCGCGCCACGCCGATCGTGTCGAAATAGGCGTCGTCGTGACCGCCGTTCCTGATGCGCACGAAGACATAGCAGACCGGCGCTGCTTCGGGGTCGCCGGCGACAAACGTCGTCCGCGCCACTTCGACTCGTTCCGCAAGCCGGTATCGATGTATCTGGCACTCCGGCCGTAAGATGAACCGGCTGTGGCGAGGAGCCAAGCGCAGACCGCTTGACCCATCGAAGTGGTAGACGTCAAAACCAGTGATCAGATTGCCGCCGGCGGCGATGGAATGCACGCAATCGATAGCGCCGTTGGCGAGCAGCTTGACCGACAAGGCGGGTCCCCCGAGCGTGGCCCCCGCTGCGAGACTCCCGTCCGGAGCTTCGTAGGCGCCATCCGAGCGGACGCGCGGCTTCAAAGGCCCTTGGTGTACCGCAGCAAGCCTCCGTCGATGACGTACGTCGCGCCGGTCACATACGACGCGGCGCGCGATGCGAGATAGGCAGCAAGGCCGGCGACCTCATCGGGATCGCCGATGCGGCGCAACGGGATCTCATGCAAGAGCTCCTCGCGATCTTTCGGGTCCTGCCTGACATCGCGATTGATCCGCGTCGCGATCGCGCCCGGAGCGATATCGTTGACGGTGATGCCGTGCGGGGCGAGTTCGAGCGCAAGCGTTCGCATGAAAAGGCGCATGCCGCCCTTCGACGCGCAGTACGCGGCGTTGTTCGGCATGGCAAGGTCTTCGTGCACCGACGAGATGTTGATGATCCGTCCGCCATGGCCGCCCGCGATCATGGCGCGCGCGGCTGCGCGCGCGCATAGGAAGCTGCCGGTCAAGTTGATGCGTATGATGCGCTCCCAGACTTCGAGCGGCATCTCGACGACCGGATGGCTCTCCTCGATTCCGGCATTATTCACCAATATATCGAGGCTCCCGAAGCGCTCGCGCGCGGCGTGGACGAGCCGTTCGGCATCTTCTTCGCGGGTCACGTCGGCGCGCACGAGGTCGCCGCTGCCGCCGCCGCGACGGATAGCCTGGATGACTTTCTCGGCGTCGGCGCGGCCTTTCTCAGTATGGTAATCGACGACGACATTGGCCCCTGACTGCCCGAAACGAGCCGCGATGGCGCTGCCGATTCCGGTGGCGGCGCCGGTGACGATCGCCGTGCGGCCGGAGAGATCGACGCGCAGATCGTCTTTATGGACGTCGGCTTTGACATCACTCGCCATGGGTAAAATCCTTTCTGCGATGGATTGGGAATTCGGGATCAGCCAGGTGACGACGCTGCCGTGGACGTTCGAAGAAGACGTCGCGCGCTACAGCGGACTCGGCGCGAACGCGATCGAGATCTGGGAACACAAACTGGACAAGGACGTGGGCCGGCGCCGCGAGCAATTGCAACTGCCGGCGCGCCACGGGCTGACCGTATGCTCTTTCCAAGCCGACGTCCACGCGTTGTTCCCCACGCATCTCGCGCCGGAACCGGCCGATTTCGACGCTCGCATGCGTGCCTTCGCGTCTACCCTCGACGCGTGCGCACCTTCGCTGCCTGACGCGGTCTTCGTGCTCAACACGGGAATCGCACGCGACGGCGACGTGGAGCGGGCCTTTTGCCGCACGGTTGACGCCTACGCTGAACTGGCGCGGCGCGCTGCGGCGCTCGGCGTGCGTCTCGCGCTCGAACCGCTGCACCCGCTTGCGATGAACGAAGATTCGTTCGTGTGGAACTTGGAAGATGCGCTCGAGCTGATCGACGCGGTCTGTCATCCGGCGCTCGGATTGTGCGCCGACGCGTGGAATCTGCAGGGGCAGGCCGGCTTGGGCCCTCGCATCGGCCGCTGCGGCGACCGCATCTTTCTGGCGCAGGTATCCGACTGGCGCCGGCCGCGTTCGTTCCTCGACCGCTTGCCCGTCGGCGACGGCTCGCTTGATTTCGGTCCGTTCTTGGACGGACTGCGCGAAGCTGGGTATCGAGGTCCGCTCGTGCTTGAGGTGTTTTCGCAACACGTGCCGGATTCGCTGTACAAGGGCGACGTCGCAGCGATCGTGCGCCGCAGCCGGGCGGCGCTTGCCGGCCTGCTTCGGGATGCTGCGGAGCAGGCTCGAGCGGCGCATTAGCGGCGGACCTTGCGAGCTGCGAACGCGAGCAGCGAAGCGAGGGAGAACGCGGCCCCGGCGAGCGCGAGCGGATGCGTCGTGAGCCATAGTTGCGTGCTCTTCGCGCGCGCTCTCGCATCGAAATCGCCATGCGCGCCCCAATCGCCCGGCAGCGGGTGCTCCAGATTGTCCGGGCGATCGGGCGCAACCATGCCGTCGTACTGCTGCGAGGCATAACCGCTCTTCGCGAGCAGATGATCGACCAGCCCAGGTGCGATCGTCTGCGCGATCAGCGCCTTAAGCGTCGACCATCCTATTCGCAGCTCGCGCCGCGGATGCGCCGCAAGCCAGACCACCGCTCGCGCGATCACTTCCGGCTGGTAGATCGGCGGCACGGGTTGCGCTTTGCGGCGCAGCTTCGAGCGGCACCAGGAGAACTGCGGGGTGTTGACGGCTGGGAGGACCGCCATCGAGATCTTGACCGCGCTGCCGCGATGGAGCAGTTCGCTACGCAGCGAATCGGTGAAGCCCCGAATGGCGGCCTTGGCGCCGCAATAGGCCGCCTGCAGCGGGATGCTGCGATAGGCGAGCGCCGAGCCGACTTGCACGACCGTGCCGTGGTCGCGAGCAAGCATGCGCCGCAGCGCGGCCCGGGTACCGTTGACATAGCCGAGGTATGTCACGTCGGTGATGCGCCGATACTCGTCCGGCGTGACGTTCAGGAATTCGCCGAAGACGTTTGAGAATGCGTTGTTGACCCAAACGTCGATCGGGCCGAGCGCATCTTCGATGCGAGCCGCGGCCGCCTCGACCGCGTCGCCGTCTGCGACGTCGGCATGCACGGCCTCGGCTCGTCTGCCGAGGGCCTCGATCTCACTCTTAGCCGCGCGCAGCCCGTCTTCGCCACGGGCCACTAACCCGACATCGTAACCCCGCTGCGCGAACTCGCGTGCGGTCGCCCGGCCGACACCGGCCGACGCTCCCGTGACGACTGCGACCTTGCTCATGGCTTTCTCCCGCGCAGCGCGCGGAAAAGACCGAAGGCGAGTGCGCCGGCGACGAGGGAAATGCCGAGGATGCCCAACGCGTCGCGCCGCGCGCGCGCGACCTGGTCGCGGACGAGCGGCATCGCGAGCTGCTCCGGCAACTCGCCCAACGGCTTCTTCGAGCGATGGTGCTGCGCCAGCCAGATCACGTCCGCGAGGTGAAGCGCCTGACGATCAGTGGTCTGCGAGACTTGCTCCCGGCACGAGAAGCCGTCGCTCACGATCAGCTCGTCCCGTCGCGTCTCGCGCACGTGGGGCAAAAACGCGAGCTCGCCTGCTTTGACAGAGACGTCGTAGTGCTCACCCGCCTCAAAGCCGAACGCACCGGCCATGCCGCAGCAGCCGTCGTCAAGCCAGCGGGTCTCGACGCCCATGCGCGCGAGGATCGTTTGATCGCCCTGCGTGCCGAGCACCGATTTATGATGGCAGTGCGCGTGGACCGTAGCGCGCACGTCTAGGGCAGGAGCGGTCCACGACTTATCGGCGGCGAGAAAGTCACCCAGCATCATGACTTGTTCGCTGAGCCGGCGCGCGTCTTTGTCGTGCGGATAGAGATTGAGCATCTCATCTTTGAAGACGCTGATGCATGATGGCTCGAGGCCGACCACTTTGGTTCCGGCCTCGATCTGCCCGCGCAATTCGTCGATGATCTCGCGCAGCAGCACTCGTGCGAGATCAAGCATGCCGTAGTCGTACAGCGGCCTGCCGCAGCACAGATGTCGCTTGGGGATGACGACATCATAGCCGGCAGCCTCCAGAACCTCGAGCGCGTGGCGGGCGGTGCGAGCATGGAAATAGTTGTTGAAGGTGTCGACCCACAACATGACGCGCTCGGCGCCTGCGTTTGGACGCGCCTCGGACCGATTCTCGCGGTACCAAGCGGTGAACGATCGGCTCGAAAACGGCGGAATGCGGCGCTGCGGAGCCATGCGCACGGCAGCCTTGGCGATGCCGGACAACACGGGCGCTTGCGTGACTGCGTTTGCGAGTCGCGCGAGGCGCGACCCGATGCGAGCCCACCACGGGATAAGCCCGAATGCGTAGGCCCAAACAGGCCGTCGCCGCCCCTCGTAATAGTGCGACAGGAACTCGGCCTTGTACGTCGCCATGTCGACGTTCACGGGGCAATCGTGCTTGCAGCCCTTGCACGCGAGGCACAGGTCGAGCGCTGATTTGACCGCTTCGGATCTCCAGCCATCCTGCAGCGGCGCACCCTCCAGCATCTCGAAGAGCAGGCGGGCGCGTCCGCGAGTCGCGTGCTGCTCTTCGCGCGTGACTCGATACGAGGGGCACATCGTGCCCGCTTCCTGGCGCCGGCATTTGCCGACGCCGACGCAGCGGTTGACCGCATAGGAGAACGAGCCGCGATCGTGCGGCGCGAAGCTGAAACGCGTCGCAGGCTCATTCGGGCGGTAGTACGGGCCCTCGCGCAGATTGGAATCGACGGGATATGGATCGACGACTTTGCCGGGATTCATCTTGCCCTGCGGATCCCACACGCGCTTGAACGTCTGGAACGCCTCGACGATCTCCTCGCCGTACATGATCGGCAGCAGACTGGCGCGCGCCTGCCCATCCCCGTGTTCGCCGGAGAGGGATCCGCCGTAGCGCCGGATCATGTGCGCTGCCTCGTTCAAGAACGACTTCCAGCGCTCGATCCCGGCATGCGAATTGAGATCGAAACTGACGCGGCAGTGGATGCAGCCCTGCCCGAAATGACCGTAAAGCGCCGCTTTGTAGCCGTACTTGTCGTACAAGGCGCGCAGCTCGCGCATGTACGAGCCGACCCGATCAGGCGGAACCGCCGAATCTTCCCAGCCGGGATGGAACTCCGGTTCGTTTGGGATCTTCGCGGTCGCGCCAAGCCCGGATTCGCGCACCTCCCAGAGCTCTTTCTGCTCGGATGGCTTCGTCACGAGGTTGCTGCCGATGGCGCCGTGGGCGAGCAGATCCGCCTCGCACGCGCGGGCGGCTTCGATCGCCTTGCGCCGATCGCCGACGGTGCCGAACTCGCACATGAGCCAGCCTTTGGCCTTGCCGCCGCCGCTGGGCAATAACCATTCGTCGTTCGTATGGAAATGTTTGACACCCATATAGTGGAGCAGGCGGTCGTCAAACCCCTCGACCGCGATCGGCTTGTGCCCGACGACTCTCGGGACCGCATCCCCGGCTTCGTAGACGTCGTTGAAAGCGAGCACGAGGATGCAGCGCTGATCGGGATTCTCGATCAGCTTGACTTTCGCCGACAGGACGACGGCGCAGGTGCACTCAGTCCCTACAAGTGCGCGCGCGACGTTGAACCCGTGTTCGGGCAGCAGCTCCTGCAGCGGATAGCCTGATACCCGTCGCGGGATGTCGGGGAAGCGCTCGCGGATCGCATCGGCGTAGCGGTCACGGATGTCGCGCAAACCTCTGTAGACGTCACCGATGCGGTCAGTGCGCGCGCAATGCGCGGCGAGCTCATCGGATGAGGTCGGGCCGACGGTCATCCGCACGCCGTCGTAGGTGAGGACCTCGAGCTCGTAGATGTTCTCTTCGGTCTTGCCGGCCATCTGCGCGTGCATGCCGCACGAATTGTTGCCGATCATGCCGCCGAGCGTGTTGTGGGTGTGCGTGGCGGGATCCGGTCCGTACGTGAGGCCGAATTTCAAGGCAGCGTGGCGCAGATCGTCGAGCACGACGCCGGGTTGGACGCGGGCCCATTGCTCCGTCGGGTTGATCTCGATGATCCGATTCAGGTACTTCGAGAAGTCGAGGACGACTGCGACGTTGCAGCACTGGCCGGCCAAAGACGTGCCGCCGCCGCGCGCGAGTATCGGAGCGCCGAACGACCGAGTGACCTCGACCGTCGCGATCACGTCATCGACCGTTCTTGGGATGACGACACCGATCGGTATCTGCCGATAGTTGGAAGCGTCCGTCGAGTAAAGCGCCCTGGAGCCGTCGTCGAAACGGACCTCGCCCGCGAGCCGCGCTCGCAGCGCCTTCTCCAATGACGCGGCATCGCCGGTAAAGCGGCCCCTTTGGTCCGGGCGCACGCCGGGGGCCGGCTGCGAGCCCTCGATCGAGGCAAGGGCCCGTCGTTCTATGCCTTTGAGCACATCCATCAGAAGTTGCGAACCTCAAATCGCCGGGCCTCGTCGTGTTTGAACGTCAGCCCATGCCCGGGCCGCGAGCGGTCAGGACGCAGCGCTCCAGCGAGCGGTTCGATGAAGCCTTCGAACAACATGCGCTCGATCCGCGCGTGGTCGTGGAAGTACTCCATGTGCCGGACGCGCAGCGACGCGGCGGCTGCGTGCAGATGAAGCATCGGAGAGCAGTGCGTCGACAGTGCCATGCGCGTCGCCTCGCAGTAGCCGTCGATCGCCAGAAAGCCGCTGTAGCCGCCGCAGCGAGTGGCGTCGGCTTGCAGCACGTCGACCGCGCGCGCGACTGCCGCCGCCTCGGACGTGTCAGTGATGTACTCGCCGGACGCTATGGCCATGCCAGCCGGCGCGCGGTCGCGGACGAAGCGGGTGCCGTGCAGATCGCGATGGTCGACGGGCTGCTCGAACCACACGACTCCTTGGTCATGGAACACTTCAGCCATCGCGAGGGCCTGCTTGACGCTGTAGCCTTCGTTGGCGTCGACGAAAAGCTCGACATCAGGACCGATCGCGTCGCGAGCGGCCGCGACTCGCGCGCCGTCGGCCGCGTGGTCCCTGCCGACTTTCATCTTGACCGCGCGAAAACCGTCGCGCGCCCAGCCGCCTAACTGCTCGCGCAGCGTCGCCACATCGTATGACGTGAAGCCGCCGCTGCCATATACCGGCACCGCATCGCGCGCCGTTCCTAGCAGATCGCATAGCGCGGTATCAAGCAGGCGCGCGCGCAAATCCCACAACGCGACGTCCACCGCTGCGATTGCGTACGAAGCCACGCCCGAGCGGCCATCGTTGCGGACGCGCGCGTTCATCTTGCGCCAAACTTCGCGCACTGCCAGGGCATCGCAGCGCTCGACGATGTCTTTGAGCCGCTGCTCGATGAAGCTCGCGATTGCGGTCGACCCATACGTCCAGCCGGTGCCCCGCGCGCCGCCGGCTTCGGCCTCGACAACCACGAGCGTCGTCTCATTCCAGACCGCGGTGCCGTCGGATTCGGGCTGACGGTCGGTCGGGACTCGATACGAAGACACGACGAGGCGCTCGACCCTGGTGTCCGGCCGGCGCCGGCGGGCCGGCGCAGCTATTGAAAGACTCATCGCGACGAATAAGCGATCGTGCTCAACAGCGCGTTCTCTGACTGGCGCGAGTCGAGCCGAGTGTGCTGCACGACGATCGGGACGTCCGAGACGATGACGCTCGCGTAATCGGAGCCGCGTGGGATCGGCGCCGGACTCTCAAGGTCGTTGTATCGCTGATGGAGCGTGCGCTTGGCGGGAACCGTGAGTTTATACGGACCAACCGGCTCTTTGTCGGGAAAGAAGATAGTGATCTCGACATGCGCGTCCTCATCGTTGGCGTTGAGGATGCACGCGGTTTCATGGCTCGTGAACTCTGGTTCAGGGCCGTTGCTCCAGGCTGGGATGTAGCCTTCGGCGATCACCCACGTGGTCGCGCCGATGTTACCTGTCCTCACATTAGCCAATATACCCGGCGTCGCTGCGGTCTCCAGGTGCGACTTCGCCTTTAGTCTTTGTGATCGCGCCGGAATCCGGCGAGCATGCCTTTCAAAGATTGCGCGACGATGCCGGGTTCGTCCGGATCGCCTTTGAGCAGCGTCGACATGAACCCGCGCGCCTGCTCAAGAGAGATGTGCGGCGGGAGCGTGCCGACGTTCGGATCGGTGAACGCCTCATAGACCACCGGACGCCGCGTGCGCAAGGCCTCGTCCCATGCCGGACCGACGTCGTCCGGATGTTCGACGCGGATGCCTCGCAGGCCGAGAGACTCCGCATAGGCCGCGTATGGGAAATCCGGTAGATCCTGCGATTCGGGGAACTTCGGCTCGCCGGCGACTCTCATCTCCCAGCTCACTTGGCTCAGCTCCCGGTTGTTGAGGACCAAGAAGATCAAGCGCGGGTCGGACCACTCGCGCCAGTACTTCGAGACCGTGATGAGCGTGTTGTTGCCGTTCATCTGCATCGCGCCGTCGCCCGTCATCGCGATCGCCACGCGCCCGGGATACGCGAACTTGGCTGCGACGGCGTAGGGCACAGCCGAACCCATCGTCGCGAGGCTCCCGGAGAGCGAGGCCATCATCCCGCGGCGCGCTTTGATCTGGCGCGCGAACCAGTTGGTCGCCGTTCCCGCATCGCCGGTCAAAATGCAATCGTCGGGCAGGCGGCTCGACAACTCGTAGAACACGCGCTCGGGATTGAGCGGGTCGGCGTCTTCCATGGCGCGGGCTTCCATGAGCCGCCACCAGTCAGCCACGTCCGATTCGATCCGCTCGCGCCACGTGCGATCCGTTTTGCGGTGCAACAGCGGTCGCAGCGCGCGCAAGGTCTCCCGGCTATCGCCCTGCAGGTTGACCTCGGTAGGGTAGCGGATGCCGAGCATGCGCCCGTCGATGTCGATCTGCACGCCGCGCGCGTGACCTTCTTTGGGAAGGAACTCGGCATATGGGAAGCTCGTTCCGATCATGAGCAGCGTGTCGCAGCCGTGCATCATATCCGAACTCGGGCGGCTGCCGAGCAGCCCGATTTGACCCGTCACGAACGGCAAATCGTCCGGGAGCACCGCCTTGCCGAGCAATGCTTTGGCGACGCCCGCGCCCAGCACGTCCGCGACCTCGATCACCTCGTCTGCGGCGGACCGTGCGCCGGCGCCGATCAGCATCGCGACGCGAGTTCCATCGTTGAGGATGTCTGCGGCCTTTTGCAGGTCCTCGTCGCGCGGCACGATGCGCGGGGACGCGAACGCCGCGCTCGAGTGGACCGTGTTGTGCGCATGCGGCGGCACTGCCACGGCTTTGAGATCCTGGACATCTTTCGGCAGCACGATGCATGTGACGGTGCGTTGCGCTTTCGCGATGCGCACCGCGCGGTCGACCAGATGGCGTATCTGCAAAGGCGACATCGCGGTGTATACATAGTCGCTCGCGACGTCTTTGAAAAGCGCCGGCAGGTCGACTTCTTGCTGATAGTCGCCGCCGATCGCGCTACGGGCAGCTTGCCCGACGATCGCAACCACCGGCTGGCGATCCATCTTCGCGTCGTACAAGCCGTTGAGCAGGTGGATGGCGCCGGGACCCGAGGTGGCGACGCACACGCCGACTTCACCCGTGAACTTCGCTTCCGCACAGGCCATGAATGCGGCCATCTCTTCATGACGTACTTGGATGAAGCGGATGTCGTCTTTCGCCCGCTCGAATGCGCCCATGAGCCCATTGATGCCATCGCCGGGATATCCGTACACGCGGTTGACACCCCACGCGCGCAGGCGCTGCAAAAGGAAATCAGATGTGGTCGCCGCCATGGTTCGGCCTTTCGTGGCGATGGGATATTGATTTCTTGCCCGGCGAATGGCTGTGGTAAACGAGGCGACGGTGCTCGTGCATGCTTTCTACGGACGTCTCGCGGCGCCTGATGACAGCAGCGCGACGACGCCGACGAGTGCTGCCAGCGCGACCCACGCCACAAAACCTTCGCCGACCGGCCCAAGCAACGCGATGCCGCCGGGATGCACGTGGGCAGCCGCGAGCCAGTGCACGTACGTCACGATATCATCGACGTCGCGGTCGCTCAAGGTCGCGCGGTCGAAGCGCGGCATGATGCCGGGGCCGGCGCGAATCGCCTCAGCCACCTCTTCGACGCTGGCGCGATCGAGGCTCGGGGCGATCCAGCCAAAGCCGGTCGCACCGCCCTGCGCGGCCGCCCCGTGGCACGCCATGCAATTGGCGGCGTAGAGCCTGCGGCCGTGCGGCAGATCCCCGGACGCGTCGACCGCGGGCAGGAGCAGCGAGCCCCCGGATGTGCTGGCCACATAACTCGCCAGCGCGTTGATCTCGTCGCGGGTGAGCTGCGGATGGGCGCGTGCTTGCTCGATCCAAGGAACGGAAGCCGGCATTCGGCCGGTGGACAGCCAGAAGTCGACGGTGCCTGCATCGACCTTGACCAGCGGCGGGCCGTTCGTCGTTCCTTGCCGCTGCGCACCGTGGCACGATGCGCAATGCACGGCGTACAGCTGAACGCCGCTTTCCGAGCCACGCGCCGCATCTGATATGCCATCTTGCGCCGCGGCGAGGCGCGGGGACGTCGCGATGGCGACTGCAAGGGCCGCTCCGATGACCGCGATGCGCCACAGGGCGCTCACACGAGCGGACCCGGCCGTTTCATGTAGCGGTTGACGATACCGTCCGCTGCACGGTAGGCGAGAGCGCCGATGGTGCACGTGGGATTGAAACCGGCGTTCTGGGGAAAGGCCGAACCGCCGACGACGAAGACGTTGTCGAAATCCCACATCTGGCAATAGTTGTTCACGACCGATGTGGCGGGGTCGGCGCCGACGACGCAGCCTCCGACCGTATGCGTCGTCTGATACTTGACCGTGCTGTAGTGGTCGGCGAGCTCTTTGGGTGCGTCGACGTGCGTCGCGCCGGTGGCCTTGAGGATCTCGTCGATCTTGGCAGCGCCATAGCGCACCATCTTGCGCTCGTTCTCCTGGAAATCGAACGTGATGCGTATCAAGGGCTGGCCAAGCGCGTCACGATAGGTCGGGTCGAGATCGAGCGCATGCTGGCGATAGGCCGGGCTCTCGCCCTGGAAGACGACCTCCATCTGTTTGTCATAGTACTTGGCCAACGCGGCCTTCCACGCGGCTCCCCATTTGGGCGTTCCCTTCGGCACCTGCGTCTGTTGGATCGGCCGAGCGCCCGTGTTCTGGCAATAGATAGAGCCGCCGCCGATGAAGCCGAGGTCCTTGTGGTCGAAGTTGTCAGCGTTGAAGTCGTCGATGACGACGGCATTGGCGCCCGAACCCATATAACGCTTGAACGAACGATCGTCGAAAAACGCGTAGCAGCCTTGCACGACTTGATAGCTGTAATTGCGTCCGACGACGCCCTGGCCGCTGGCCGGATCGTACGGTCGGCCCATCTTCGAGAGCAGCAGCAAGCGGCAGTTGTTGAAGACGAACGCCGTGACCAGCACGACTTTGGCCGGCTGCACGTGCTCTTGGCCTTTGCCGTCGAGGTAGGTCACGCCGGTCGCGCGCCTGCCGTCGTGGTCGATGCCCAGCACGTTGGCGCCGGTGCGCAATTCGAATTTCCCGCTGCGCATGGCGACAGGGAGCACCGTGACGGTCGGATCGGCTTTCGCGCCGACTTCGCAGCCGAAGCGTTCGCAGAAGCCGCAGTACGTGCATGCCGCGCGCGCGACGCCATCCGGGTTGGTGTAGGCTTGCGGCAGATTCGCCGACGGCTGCGGAAACGGGTGGTAGCCGAGTTTGGAACATGCGTCACCGAAGATCGTCGTCGTCTCGGCCAGTTTGGCCGGCGGTACCGGATATTCGCGCGAACGCGGTCCCTCAAACGGATTGCCGCCCGCGACCACGTCGCCTTTGAGATTGCCGGCTTTGCCGGCGATGCCGGCCATGTATTCGAACTTGTCGTAATAGGGCTCGAGCTCTTGGTAGGTGATGCCCCAATCCTGGATCGAGGAATCCGGCGGCAGCGCTTTGGCGCCGTAGCGCTGCAACGTGCTCGTCCGCATAATGAAGTCGCGTGGATGAAAACGATACGTCTGGCCGTTCCAATGGATGCCCGCGCCGCCGAGTCCTGTGCCGGGCAAGAACGAGCCGAGCTGGCGCAGCGGCAGCGCCCGTTCGCGCAGCGAGTGACGCAACGTCCACGTCTCAAGTGCGGTGTCTTGCATCAATGCGTGGTCGACCGCGAAGCGCAGCTCGTCGTGCACGTTTTGCCAGTCCTGCACGCCGCGCGGACGTCCGCGTTCGAGGCCGACGACAGAGAAGCCGGCCTTCGTCAATTCAGCGGCTAGGATGCCGCCCGCCCAGCCGACGCCGATCGTGACCGCGTCGACTTCTTTGTGACGGATGGTCATTGCAGCGGGACCGGATCGACCTTATAGCTGACATCGTAGCGGTCGATGTATTTCTCGTAATTATCGCCGTACGCCATGGGATCGCCGGGGAAACCGATGAGCTTCCACCCCCCGACTCCATAGTTTCCGCCGTAGAGCGGGTCGGCGAACAGCCCCTGCATGACGTCTTGCGAGAAGAGCGTGAAGAAATCGGCCGGCGGCATCAGCGCCAGCGTGTCGACCTTGGCGCCTTCGAGATCCGCGAGCACCGCGTCCTGCGCATCGGGCGCGAGGTCGTAGAAGGTGCCGTTGTGCTTGCGCTGCGCGTATGTGTTGATGGCGGCGATCGCGTCGCGGTAGACTTGCGCCGGAGCGGCGTTGATCTGCCAGCCATGGCCGGAGTCTGCCGGCACGTAAAATGGTCCCTGCCGATAGAGCTTGGCGCCGAGCCCGTATCCGCCGGCGAGGCGGCGGTCGATGTACTCCATGACGTGCAGGTCGCCGGCGCCGGGGCCGGTCGCGTCGGCGGGAAAGATGCGTTCAGCCATCGCCGCGATCGTGTTCGCCTCCGTCTGATTGAAGAACAGAAGCGCGACGCGCTGTGCTTCCCGAGGCGGCTGGGCCTCGTTGCCATGCGCGGATTCGCAGCTTGGAAGCGCGGTCGCGGCAAGCCCGAGCGCGCCGCCGGCGAGAAATTCGGCGCGACGCAGTCGACGGCTGGCGGACGAAGCAGACCGTTCCATGTGCTCCTCGCCTTCCTACCTACCCATGCGAGCCAGCGCTAAACGCTCATCTGCGGCCCACTGCCCGATGATGGCGAGTAGTGTCGCTAGCATCGCGATGCCGCCGACGATCCACATGATCGCGCCGCCGTCGTGCTGGCTTTGGACCACGGTTGCCGCGTCCGCATAGCGCTCGTAGAACGGATACAAGACCCGTTGCGTCTGCGCGAGGATCGCGCCCAGAAACGCGTTCTGGGGCATCATCGAGAGCACGAAGAGCATGCGCATGAGCGGGTGGAGCGGCCATGCGGTCGGGCCCTCCTGCAGCGCGGTGCTCCAGAACAGGAGCGCGCTGCTGAAGAAAAGCCCGTGCTCGAGCGCATGCACCGCGGGGTGCTCGAGCGCCGACTCATACAGTCCGCTGAAATGCGCGGTCCACATCACAGCAGTGAAAGCGAGCCAGGTGAAGACCGGGAACGTGATCATCGAGCGCAGCGGCGAACGCATGACGGCGGCCGTCATGTCCGGTGCGGCCGCGGCGAACGCGCCGACGACCGGACGCCACGGAAATCCGATCAGCAGCAGCGGGGGCGCTACGAACACGAGCAGCACGTGGCTGGTCATGTGGGCGGCAAATGATCGCTCGCTCAACGCATCGAGCGGCGGCCCAAGGGCTGCCGCGAGCGCAAGGCTTCCAAGCACCAGCAGCAGCGTTTTCACTTGCGCGATGCGGCGGCGGCGGGTCCGCGCTCTTGACCATCCGATCGCAAGGGTTCGGCCTCGAATCCACCCGCGGCTGTACGGTACAGCAACACCTGCTGCGCAGAAAGCCTGCGCTGATCGAGGTCGCGACACACATAGAGCGTGAGCAGTGCTGCGAGAATCGGTCCAGCGACGAGCAGCACGCGATAAACGGTGACGAGGGATTCGACCGGTACGTGTACGAGCGCGGCTTGGACGTCGTCGCCGCCCGCGAGGGTGAGGATCGTCAAGAAGCACAGCGCAGCGACGCCGAGCGACGTGCGCCATGGGACAAGACGGGGCACATCGAGCAGGTGGTGCTCTGCCTCATCCCTGGTGATCGCCCGTTCGATGAACGGCCACGCAAGAAACAGCGCGGCCACGATCGCGGGCAACAGCACGGCCGCGAAGAACTGCGGCGGTATCGTGTGCCCGAAAAGGTGCAGCGCCCAAGGCGGGCCCAACCGCAGCGCTCCTTCGAGCCAACCCATGTACCAGTCTGGCTGCGAGGCTATCGACACGGTCCACGGATCGTAGGGACCGTACAGCCATATCGGATTGATCTCGAAGCACGCGCCAAGCAGCGCGACGACCGCGGCGATCGCCGACGCCAGCGCGATCGTCCGCATCGTGTAATGCGGCCAGAGCGGCGATCCGATCACGTTGCGCGTGCTGCGGCCCGGGCCGGGGAACTGCCCGTGCTTTTGCCGCCAAATGGTGAAGAGGTGCAACGCGATCGCGGCCGCGATCAACGCCGGCAGCAAGAAGACATGGGTGAAGAACAAGCGCGACGTCGTCACCGCGGTCGGAAACGCGCCGCCGAAAAGCCACGCGTCGATCGTGGGACCGATCAGCGGCACCGACAGAGCGATCGCATGCGCGATCTGCAACCCGGTGCCGGAGAGCAGGTCGTCGGGCAGCGAGTAGCCCGTGAAACCCGCTAATAGCGCAAGCGCGAGCAGTGTCGCGCCGACAAGCCAGTTCAGCTCGCGCGGTCTGCGGAACGCGCCGGTGAAGAAGATACGGCTCAGGTGCACGACGATCGCCGCGACGAACAGCAACGCGGCCCAGTGATGCATTTGGCGTATGAAGAGCCCGGCGTGGATGTCGAACGAGAGGTGCAGCGCCGATGCGTAGGCACTCGATACGGTGGCGCCGGCGAACGGCCGGGCTGCGCCCTGATAGACGACACGGTCGCCGCTCGCGTCGAAGAACAACCCCAAGAACACGCCGGTGGCGACCAGGATCAGGAAGCAGTAGAGCGCGATCTCGCCGAGCATGAACGACCAGTGGTCGGGAAACGCCTTGCGTAGCGCTTTGTTCAGCCAGGCATTTGAGCCAAGCCGCTCGTCCAACCAGTGCGCGAAGGCGGCGATCATGCCTGGTTCCAGGCGTCCGGCCCGATCGGCTCGAGGTAATCGCTTTGCGCGTGCAGATAGCCGTCCACGTCGAACGCGAGCGGCAGTTGCGGCAAGGGGCGCGGCGCAGGCCCGGAAACCGGTTTCGCGCCATCGATGACATCGAAGGCCGACTGGTGGCATGGGCATAGCAGCTGATACGCCGACGCGTGATATAATCCGACCGGGCAGCCGGCGTGCGTGCAGATCTTGGAAAACGCCGCATAGCCCTGCGGCGCCCAGTCGCGCCGCTGGGGGGGCAGTTGCATCGCGTCGGGCGGGAGGCGAAGCAGCAGCGTCTGGGACTGCGCGTCTCCCGCGAACCCCTCGGGAAAAACCGTCAGTACAGAGCCGAGCGCGATGTCGCCGCCGCGCACAAGCGAGCCGTCAGCGCGCACGAGGCGGCTATTCGGCTTCCACTTCGTGCGCGCGCGCACGACGCTCGCGGGTGGCCCGAGCGAGGCGAGCGGGAACAATGCTGCGATTCCGAGCAGCGCCGCGCATGTCGCCAGAAGACGGACGAGCGCGTTTTGGCGGCTGACGGGGGCGGTGCTGCCGGGGTACGGGAAAGAGAGAGGTTCGGTCGCTAGCGGCGGACGTTCCTCGACCACGCGCACCGGGTCGATCAAACGCTGCTCCCATACGGACAGCGCGAACGCGATGCAGCCGAACGCCGATGCGAGCAGGATACCGAGCGCGAGGACCCGTGCATCGCTCGCGTACGCGACCGCGAAGCCGATGCTTGCCAGTGCGGAAATGACGAACAGAGCGGCCGCCGCGTTGCGCGCGCTCATCGGATGAGATAGATCGTCGACCAGATGCCTAGCCAGACGATGAAGACGAAGTGCCAATAATAGGAGATCGCTTCGAAGCCGGCGCGGTCGTCGAGGCGCATCGCGGGCTTGCAGACGGCCAGGAGCAAGACGGTCAAAAGCACGATGCCCGCGAGGACGTGGGCGGCGTGAAAGCCGGTCATGATGTAGAAGAGCGAGCCGTACGCGTGCGACGAGATGTGGAATGAGGCCGTGCTCCAACCGTGTACGGCGATCGCCAGGAATGCGACGCCAAGGAATATAGCTCCCGCGATCGCGCTGCGCGCCCCGGCGATGTCCTCGCGCCGCAGATAGACGCCCGCCCCGACGACCGCCGCGCTCGAAAGCGCAAGCACGAACGTGCCGACCGCGGCTTCCGCCGAGTGCAAGCGCACATCGGACGGCGGCCACACGGCAGCCAAACTGCGCAAATCGAAATATGCCGCGAACATGGCGGCGAACAGCATCAGTTCCGACGCTAGGAATAGGACGACTCCGAATACGAGCGGGTGTGCGCGGATCGGCAACGGCACCGCTGTTCGCCGGTCCGCGGCGTCCATACGCGCACGCTCCGGTGCGCGCTCGATCTCGCCGACGTGCGTGCTCACCTCGTTTCACACGTTCCCATGAGGCTGGCATGTAAAACCCGTCGCGCCGGAGCGACGTTTGCGCGTCGCATGCTCGGGTACTCGAACAACGGGGGGGATACCGTGCATCTTCCAGACGCCGTCACCACTCAAGCGCAGGCGCTGGTCGGCGACTGGCGGTTGTTCCTCATCGCCGGCCTCGGCGTCGCCGCCATCGTCTACGGACTCATCCTCTGGCCGTTGCTCGTGAGCCGGCGCAAAGACGATCGCCTCCCGCCGCAATTCTCCAAGAACACACCACTCGAGATCACCTATACCGTCATCCCCTTGCTGATAGTGGCCGGGCTTTTCGTCTATTCGTCGCGCGTCGAAGGCCAAGTCGAGCAGCTCACGCCGGCGCCCGACCAAACGGTTGAGGTCACCGCGTTTCGCTGGTCGTGGCGGTTCGTCTATCCGCGCTATGGCATCGAGGTGTCCGGAACGCCGGCGCAGCCGCCGCAACTGGTCCTCCCGGCGGGCGAGACGACGCGGATCGACCTGACGTCAGCCGACGTCAATCATGCGTTCTGGGTCCCGGCGTTTTGGTTCAAGCGCGATGCGATCCGGGGCATCGTCAACCATTTCGATCTCGCGCCGCAGCGCCTTGGCGTCTATCGGGGCGAGTGCGCAGAATTCTGCGGACTCGACCATGCGCACATGGTGTTCACGGTGCGCGTCGTGAGCGCGGCGGAGTTCCAACAATGGATGCGCGCCGCCGTCGCCCAAGGACAAGCCGGTGGCTGAGCGTGCCGGCGCCGGCGGCCGCGCCGAGCGCGCATCGCTGCGAGACTGGCTGACGTCGACCAACCACAAGCACGTCGGCATTCTCTATATGGTCACGACGTTGATGTTCTTTTTCGTCGCCGGACTGATGGCGATGGCGATGCGCGCGCAACTGGCAGTTCCGGGCAATACGCTGGTCGGGCCGCACGCCTACGACCAGCTATTCACGCTGCACGGCACGGCGATGATCTTCTTGTTCGTGGCGCCGTTCGCGCTCGGGCTTGCCAACTATCTGATCCCGCTGCAGATAGGCGCGCCCGACATGGCGTTTCCGCGTCTCAACGCGTTCACGTACTGGCTGTTTCTGCTCGGCGGTTTGACCGTGCTCTCCGGTGCCGCTGTCAACGGCGGGGCGGCCGCGACAGGTTGGACGGCGTTCGCGCCGCTTTCGGACATCGTCGTCGGGTCGGGCCTTGGCCAGAACCTGTGGCTCGCGGGCTTATTCATGACGAGCATCTCTGCCATCCTAACGGCCGTCAACTTCATCACGACGGTGTTCATCTACCGCGCTCCCGCCATGACGATGTGGCGCATCCCCATCTTCACCTGGGAGATGATCGCGACGTCGCTGTTGATCCTCGTCGCGTTTCCTCCTTTGGCGACGGACCTCTCGATGCTGTTCTTCGATCGGACGTTAGGCGGGCATTTCTTCGATCCGGCCGGCGGCGGCAGCCCGGTCCTCTACCAGCATCTGTTCTGGTTTTTCGGCCACCCGGAAGTCTACATCATGATCTTGCCGTACTTCGGCGTCGTCAGCGAGATCGTCGCGGTCTTTTCGCGCAAGCCGATTTTCGGGTACGTCGGACTGGTCCTATCCGCGTTCGCGATCGCAGGGCTTTCGATGGGCGTCTGGGCGCATCACATGTTCACGACCGGCGCGGTCACCAACGCCTTTTTCTCAGCCGTCTCGTTCCTGATCGCCGTGCCGACCGGGATCAAATTCTTCAATTGGATCGGCACGATGTGGCGCGGTTCGATCGAGCTTGCGACGCCGATGCTCTTCACCATCGGCTTCCTGCTCAATTTTCTCATCGGCGGCATCAGCGGCGTCATGCTCGCATCGCCGCCGATCGACTTCCACGCAGAAGACAGCTACTTTCTGGTCGCGCACCTGCATTATGTGCTCGGCGGCGGCAGCCTGTTCGCGATCTTCGCCGCCCTGTATTTCTGGTTCCCGAAGATCCTCGGCGTGCGGCTCTCCGAACGCCTAGGGATCGCGTGCTTCACGTTCATGTTCGTCGGCTTTAACGCGGCGTTCTTGCCGATGCACTTCATGGGCTTAGAAGGGATGCCGCGCCGCGTGTACACGTACCCCAACATCGGGGACCTCGGCGTGCTCAATCTGATCTCGACCGTCGGCGCAGCGCTCATCGCTGCTGGTGTCCTGATCTTCATCGCAAGCGCTATCGCGGCGCTGGTACGGGCGGAGCCGGCGGGCGATGACCCATGGGGCGGTTACTCGCTTGAGTGGGCGACGACGTCGCCGCCGCCCGAGCACAACTTCGACCGCTTGCCGCCGATCCGCTCGGAGCGTCCGGTGTTCGACCTGCGGCATCCGGCCGCAGCGGAGGCGCGATCGTGAGCGTCGGCGTCCGTCTGTTCGTCTCGTCGGCGACCTTCGGCGGGTCGATCGCGCTCGTCTATTGGCTCGTCGCGCGCGAGCCGGCCGGCATGTGGCTCTTGAGCATCATGGGCGCCGCGTTGGGATTCGTGGCCGGCTATGCGACCGTCGCCGAACGGCACGCGGACCTTGCCGGCGACGATCCACACGCGCGCTATAGCGCTGTCGAGATCGGACGTTTCACGCAACGGAGCATCTGGCCGCCGCTCGCGGCGCTGGGTGCCTGCGCGCTGCTGCTCGGGTTGACGCAATGGCCCGTTGTCGCGGGCTTCGGCCTTGTCATGCTCGGCGTTGCGATCGGCGCGCTGGTCGCGGAAAGCAGATAAGCGTTATGCATCGGTCGCTATCTCGCGTGGCGCGCGCTGTGCGTCTCACTCTTACGGCAACGGCGCTTCTCCTTGCCGCATGCTCAGGGAAGCAACCGCCGACCGCGACGCAAGTCGCGTCCTCTCCCGGCGGTCCCCCTGGGGATGCGGCCCGCGGCGCTCAGATCTTCGCCGAAAACTGCGCCGTTTGTCATGGTTCGACCGGCAGGGAAGGAGGCAGCGGACCCGCGCTGGCAGGCGAACATCGGCGTAAGGACACCGCCGCGGCGATCGCGTGGATCAAAGACCCGGCCCCGCCCATGCCCAAGCTCTATCCGATGCCGCTCTCCGAGCAAGACGTCGCGGACGTTGCCGCCTACGTCGAAAAGCTTTGAAGGCGCGTGGCGCTTCGTACGGCGCCACTCCCTGAGCATCGTCGTGGCGCTGATCCTTGCGCTCTGGGTCGTGTTGTACGCGCTCTCGAATCCCGCGACCCATCTCGGCGCGTTCTTCGGCAACGCGATCGCGGATTGGAGCGGCTCGCTCGTCATCATCATCGTGACGAGCTTCCTTTACGAACGCGGATCGGCCGAAAGCAAACCACCGCCGCGGCGCCGGAATTTCCCGGGCGGATACATAACGGCCCACTCGCTATCGATCTTTCTCATCGTCACCGGCATCGGCTGGGCGGTCCTGTACGCGACGATGAATCCGAACGCCAAGTGGGGTCAGGTCGTCGGCAACGTCACTTCGGAATGGCTTCAGATGCTCGGCCTGGTCATCCTGACAAAGCGTTTCTTCGAACGCGGTTCCAAGGGGAGTAAGAAAACCCGCTTGTGAGGGTCGCGCTTACGCGTTCGTGTCTTCGGGAATCACTTGCGCATGCGCGAGCGCAGCGACCAAGCCGACACCGCCCACGACGTTGCCGATCAGCACCGGCAGCAAGAAGCTGGCGAAGAACGCGCCGAGGGGCAGCACGCCGGTCGAGACTAGATAGAGGGCGTCGACCGAGCCGGCGATCGAGTGCGGCAACCCGAACATCCCGACCAAATACGTCAACAAGAAGATGATCGCGAGTTGGGCGGATTCGGCCGCCGGCAGCAGCCACAAGACGAGCGCGATGAGCCAGCCTGCGTAGATGCCGCGCATGACAAGCTCGCCGAAGCCGCCGCTGATCGTTGTCATACTCAGGTCGCGAAACGCCGCTTGGACCGTTTGATCGACCGCGCCCGAGTGCGCGAGCACCCACGCGAACACCGCGGCGCCCACCAGGTTCGACACGAGTACGATGGCCCATAAGCGCAGCATGCCGAGGAGCGTGCGGATATCGCGGTGGTACAGCACGACGAGCACGGGACTAAGCGTGTTCTCGGTGAACAGCTGTTGACGGCCCATGATCACGACGACGAAACCCACGGGATAACCCAGGCTCACAATGAGATGTGCCCACGGCGCATTCGGCAGCGACGCAGCGAGAAAGCCGGTTGTCAGCAGCGTGAACCCCATCGCCAGTCCGGCTGCGAGTCCGGACCACGCCAGTGCGATGGGTGGACGCCGCAATTCGCGTTCGCCGTCGGACCTGATGGTTTCGTGGACGATCGCGACGCGCGGGCGAGCGAGCTCCTCGACCTTGCGCTGCTCGCTCTTGGTGAGACGCAGATCAGCCGGCGCCTGGGTCCGGTCATTCGCGGTATTCGGTTTGGCCTTGCTCAAAGCTGGAACGCCCCCATCTTGAGTCTTGTGCCCAGAAAAAGGCGCGTTCGAGCGCCCGCGCAGGCGTCGCTGTAAGCAACGGCGGAGGACATCGGTGATGAAGGCTCCCGTCGTCATCGTCGGCGCCGGGCCAGGCGGATTGACCTTGGGCCTGTTGCTGGCGCGCGCCGGCATCGCGGTGCGGGTCTGCGAGCAAGCCGCGAGCTTCGCGCGCGAATTCCGCGGAGACGGATTGCTGCCCGGCGGCCTGCGCATTCTGGAAGCGATCGGCCTACGCGAGCGGCTGCGCTCGCTCGAAAGGACGTCGCCGAGCTCCCTGCGTTTGACCTTGTGCAACCCGCACAAGACGTACGAATCGCCGCCGTTGCGTTTGCGCAATGGCCAGCCGCTCGTCACCGCGATCCCACAGCGGCAGCTTCTCGATGCTCTGGCGGAAGAGGCCGACGGACACCCGGCGTTTGAGCTCAACCTCGGGCTTGCCATCCGCGAGGTCGTCCTTGAAAACGGACGCGCAGTCGGGGTGCGCCACGCCGACGGATTCATGCCCGCGTCGCTCGTCGTGGGTTTCGACGGCAGATTTTCGACGATCAGGCGAACTGCGGGCATCGAGTTGGATTGCGCTCGGGTCGGGTTCGACGTCGTCTGGTGCTCGGTCGTGCGCCCTGCGGCATGTGAAGAGCGCTATGAGGCAGTCGTCAGCGGCGATGACGTCTGCTTCTGGTACCCGAGCGGCACGACGATGCGGGTCGGCTGGCTCGTGCGCAAAGGCGCGTTGCCGAGATTGCGCGCTGAAGGGTTCGAGCGGTTTCGGGGCCGCGTGCTCGCCGCGACCAGCGAGCCGCTGCGCTCAGCATTGGCACCCGCCCTTCGCGACTGGGATGACGTCACGTTCTTGCCGGCCGTGAGTGAGATCGCGACTCGCTGGTGGCTGCCGGGCGTGCTGCTGCTCGGCGACGCGGCGCACCCGATGTCGCCGGTTGGGGCGCAAGGCATCAACGTCGCGCTGGAAGACGCGTACGTCGCGGCGAGCTATCTCATCGAAGCCTTCGCGACCGCTCTATCGATGCGCGACGGTCGAATGAATTCGGCCGCTCCGTCGCTGGACGCCGCGCTGGCTGCCATCGAAGCGCGGCGCCGGCCGTGGGTCGCGCGCATCGCACGCGCGCAGAACGTACTGCCCAGACTCATGCTGGCGATCGGTCCGGAGCGGGCCTTGCGTCTCGCGATCGCGTGGCTTGTGCCCCTTGCAACCACGGCACCGGTGCAGGCGCTGGCCCAACGCGTCATCCGCCGCTATGTGTGGGGCGATCCGCGCACACGGGTACAGGACGGACATGAAGAAAGCACGCGGACAGAAGAAAGGCCGCACCGGCAAACCGAGCAGGTCGGCGAAGGCGAGACGCTGGTCGCAAAGCGTCACCGACCATAGCAACGCGCTCGATCTCGAGGGCGGCGTGTTCGCCGGCAGCGACCCGAAGAGGATCGCGGCATCGCTCAAGCGCTCCGCGGAACGCAGCGCGCGGCGCAAAGGGACGCCGTATCAGTCCGCGATGTCGATGTTGACGTTTTACATCAATCGCGCCGGCGAACACCTGACGAAGAAGCGGCGCGCGACATTGGAGCAGGCGAAGAACGAGCTGCGAGCGCTCTTCGGTCGCTAGAGGGTCCGCTGCGGCGCGCGCCTAAACGCGAATCATCATTATATACGCAATCCAGAGAGCGCGCGCCGGACGAGCAAGAAACGTCCCGGAGTTCGCCGAAACCGCGCACGCTCGCGGCGACATAGCCAAGTGGTAAGGCAGAGCTCTGCAAAAGCTCCATCGCCGGTTCGACTCCGGCTG
This sequence comes from Vulcanimicrobiota bacterium, assembly GCA_963772515.1. Classification (GTDB taxonomy): domain Bacteria; phylum Vulcanimicrobiota; class Vulcanimicrobiia; order Eremiobacterales; family Eremiobacteraceae; genus JAFAHD01. The sequence goes on along the minus strand of CAVYXC010000003.1, from coordinate 540,206 downwards.
TCGCCTCCAGCCTCTCCGGATCCGCAAGCCGGGGAGAGCGCGCCGTTCACCGCCGCGCCGCTGACGTCTTTAGGAACCCTCAAGCGCGCCACCGTCGAGCAGTTCGACCGCATGGGCGTGCGCACCGTGCTCGACCTGCTGCGCCACTACCCGTACCGGTACGAAGACCTTCGCTCGGCGGCGACCGTCGCTGCGCTTCGCGAGGCGCGCACGGCCGAGGGCGAGGTCAATCTGCTCGGCGTGATCCGCCAGGTCAAGCATATCCGCCTGCGCGGCCGCGTGCGCGCCAAGACGACGGCGATCGTCGACGACGGCACGGGCATCATCACCGCGATCTGGTTCGGGCGCCCATACTTGGGCTCGCAACTGCGCGCCGGCCAGCGCATCTTCATGCGCGGGCGCGTCGAGCTCACATTGACCGGCGTGCAGATGCTGGTGTCGCGCCATCGGGTCGTGCCCGAAGATGAGCCGTACAGCGGCGAGCTCGTGCCCATCTATCCGTTGACCACCGGTTTATCGAACCACATCGTGGTACGCCTCGTCGCGCGTGCCCTGTCGCGCCTCGCGGCGAACAGGCAGGCGGACGCGTTGCTCGACCCGCTCCCCGCGGCGATCGCCGTACGCCGCAAGTTCGCCGACGCGCGCTGGTCGCTGCACGCGATCCACCAACCGGGCTCGCTCGAAGAAGCCGAGCGCGCGCGCGGCCGGCTGATCTTTGAAGAGTTCTTCTTGCTGGCATTGGCTGCCGCGCAGCGCCGAGCCGCGCGCATGGGCGAGCGCTCGCCCGATCTTTCGAAAGCATCGGCCCGGCATGCGGACGACTTCGACGCGACGATCCGCTCGCTGTTGCCGTTCGACTTGACCAGAGCGCAGGCGCGCGTGATCGACGAGATCGTGGCGGACTTGGTCAAGCCCTCGCCGATGAACCGTCTCTTGCAAGGCGATGTCGGCTCGGGCAAGACCGCGGTCGCCGCTGCGGCGGTGCTGTTCGCCGTGCGCGCCGGGCATCAAGCCGCGTTCATGGCGCCCACCGAAATCCTCGCGGCGCAGCAGTTCAACACGCTCACGCGGCTGCTGTCCGCCGCCGGCGTCAGGATTGCGATGCTCGTCGGCGCGCTGCGGCGTTCCACTCGAGACGACATCCTCGATCAGCTGCGACGCAGTGAGCTCGACGTCGTGGTGGGCACGCATGCGCTGCTGACCGAGGACGTCGACTTTGCGCGGCTGGGCCTGGTCGTGATCGACGAACAGCATCGCTTCGGCGTGATGCAGCGCGCCGCGCTGCGCGCCAAGGGCAAACACGTCACGCCGCACACGCTGGTCATGACCGCGACGCCGATCCCACGCACGCTTGCCCAGACCGTCTATGCCGACCTCGACATCTCGGTGATCGACGAGATGCCGCCGGGGCGCAAGCCGCCGAAGACGTACGTGCGCGACGTCGCGAGCAAAGACAAGATCTTCGCGTTCATCCGCGATCAGGTGGCGCAAGGGCGGCAGGCATACGTCGTGTGTCCGGCGATCGACGAGTCGGACCGCGCGTTGCACACGGCGGTCAAGCAGGCGGAAGAGCTGCGCGCCGACGCATTCAAAGGATTGCGTGTGGGGCTGCTGCATGGCAAGATCAGCGGCCACGAGAAAGAGAAGATCATGCGCATGTTCGCGGACGGGTTCTTGCAGATCCTGATCGCGACCACGGTCGTGGAGGTCGGCGTCGACGTGCCCAACGCGACGGTGATGCTCGTATTCGACGCTCAGTCCTTCGGCTTGGCACAGCTCCATCAGCTGCGCGGCCGGGTCGGGCGCGGTGCCGCAGCCTCGTACTGCATCCTCGTCGCCACGGACGATTCCGAGGAGACCGCGCGGCTGCATATCTTGGAGAAGACCAACGACGGTTTTGCGATCGCCGAGGAAGACGCGAAGATCCGCGGTTCGGGCGATCTGCTCGGCACGCGCCAGCACGGCATGGCCGACTTCCGGCTCGCGCATCTGGTGCGCGATTACCCGGTGTTCCTCGATGCCAAGAAAGAGGCGGACGCGCTGATCGCGCGCGACCCCCGGTTGGAGCGCGCCGAGAACGCTCGGCTAGCGGCGTTCTTGGCGGCTCAAGACAACGACACGGCGCTGCGAGCCACCTCGTAAGCGGGGAGCGCTGGGCTGCCGTCCAATCCCAACGTATGCGACTTGCAGGCGGCAGCCGGGCGCGGACCACGCTTTCGTCGCCCAAGGGCTCCAAGACGCGGCCGACCGGCGCAAAGGTGCGCGAGGCGATGTTCGCCATTCTGGCGCAGCGCGTCGAAGGCGCGCGCGTGCTCGATCTGTTCGCCGGCTCGGGAGCGCTCGGCCTTGAAGCGATGTCGCGCGGCGCCGCGTCCGTCGTGTTCGTCGACAACGACGCCAACGCCGTGATGACGATCCGGCGCAACGCCGTGCGCGTCGTGCCCGACAGCGATCGCTGGCGGATCATGCCCATGCACGCGATGCGCGCGCTGCGCACGCTGCGCGGATCCTTCGACATCGTGCTGGTCGATCCGCCGTACGAGCGCGGCGCGCTCGACGAGCTGCGTCTGATGATGCAGAAATCGCTGCTCGGCGACGAAGGTATCGCGGTCATCGAGCACCCGAGCGCTGACAAGCCCGATCTGCCGGATTCGCTGGAAGTCGTCAAACGAGCGAAGTACGGCGATACGTCGCTGACGTTCGCCGTCTGCAGGCGCGGCAAAGGCGCCGCGGCAGACGGTGCGCCGCGTGCGGCCGCCGCACGCGCGCCGCGCGCAGCCAAGCGCTCGTCGCGAGGAGACCGCTGATGCGCACACCGCGCGCCGCATCGGGCAAGCGCGCAGTTACGGTGCAGCGCGACGGATTCGTCGTCGTCTACCCCGGCAGTTTCGACCCGGTGACGTTCGGCCATCTCGACATCGTGCGCCGCGCCGCGGCGCAGTTCCCACGCGTCATCGTGGCAGTGGTGGCGAATCCGAGCAAGACGCCGATGTTCACGCTGGCCGAGCGCGTCGCCATGCTGAGCGAATCGTGCGCAAGCATTCGCAACGTCGAGGTCGACTCGTTCGCCGGACTGCTGGTCGAATACGTGCGCTCGGCGGGCCCCGCGCTGATCGTCAAGGGGTTGCGGATCGTCTCCGATTTCGAGCACGAGTTCTCGATGGCGCTGCTCAATCGCAAACTGCGCGGCGGCGCGGACACGATCTTCATGCCGGCGAGCCCGGAGTTCGCATACGTGTCTTCATCGTCCGTCAAAGAAGTGTTCTCTCTCGGCGGCAACGTCGCCGAATTCGTGCCGCCTTCGGTCTTGCGCCGGATGCACGCGCGCCGCGCGAAGGGTAAGAGGTGATCGCATGAGCGTCTACACCGTCATCGACAAGCTTGAGAGCTCCATCAAAGAAGGCGTGTGGCTGCCGTTCGGCGCGCGCATCGTGAGCCAGGACCGGCTGCTCGATCTGGTCGAGAAACTGCGCTCGACCCTGCCCGACGAGGTGAGCCGGGCGAAGGCCGTCACCAAAGAAAAAGACCGGTTGATCGACGACGCCAAGTCCGAAGCGGCAGCGCTCATCTCGCAAGCCTCGACCACCAAGACGCAGCTGCTCGACGAGTCGGACATCACCCGGCAGGCGCAGGAGCGCGCGGCGCAGATCATCGCGCAGGCCGAAGCGCAGGCGCGCGACGTGCGCCGCGGTGCCGATCAATATGCCGATAGCGTGTTGGCGTCGCTCGATTCGAGTTTGGGCAGTGCACTCGCCGCCGTTCACAAAGGACGCGAGCAGCTCGCGACGAGCTTGTCGAGCAACGGCGAAGCGAAGGCGCGCGACCGCTCGTGACGGGAGACGCCGAAGACAAGCACGCGCGCCTGCGGCTGCTCGGCGCAGCCGCGATCGGCGTCATCATCGGGCTGGCGCTATTCTTCATACCGCTGCCGGTGCTGGTGTTCGGCCCGGGTGATGCGGTCGACCTCAACGGTCTTATCAGCGTTCCCGGGCACTCGCCGCCGCCGGGAATCCTGTTTCTCACCGATGTGAAGGTGATGCCGGGCAGGCCGGCGTTCTATCTCGCCGGCAAAGTGCTGCCTGGGTTCGAGATCGTGCCGCGCAGAGATTTCGCCGGCAACGCGGACGACGCGCAGTTCGACCGCGAGCTTGAAGACGCGATGAAGGAAAGCCAGAAAGTCGCGCAGATCGTTGCCGAGCGCGCCGCCGGCCTCCCCGTCAAGACCGTGACGACAACCAAGATCGTCGAGATCAAGAGTGCCATGCCGGCAGCGCAATGTTTCAAGACCGGCGACGCGATCGTCTCGATCGACGGCCGCGCGCCTGATGGGGTCGAGGCGATCGCCGCCGCAGCCGGGCGCAAGCCGGTCGGGTCGACGTTTGCATTCGACATCGAGCGCAACGGCAAACCGATGCCCATCACCTGCCACACCGCGCTCTACAAGGGCAAGCCGCTGTTCGGCATGGTCGTGTCGGCCGACACGACGCTTGTCTCGCTGCCGGTGCACGTCGACTACAAAGTCAAAGACATCAACGGCTCGTCGGCCGGCTTGATGTTCGCGCTGCAGATCTACCGCACGCTCACCGGTACACCGCTCGCCGGCGGCGTGAAAATCGCGGGCACCGGCGTGCTCGCGGCCGATGGCGCGGTCTTGCCCGTCGGCGGCGCGATCGAAAAGCTGCGCGCCGCGATCGATCGCGGCGCGCAGATCTTCCTCGTGCCCAAATCCGATTATCCGTCGATCTCCGGCACGCCGGGTATAAGGATCTTGGCGGTGACCTCGTTTGGCGACGCGTTGGCCCAGCTGCGGCGATCCGTCGCATGCTGTCCCGCAGAGGGGCACATTTGACAGGGTGAAGCGCCTTTTCTATAATGATGCAAGTCAAATCGATGGCCCGTCATCAGGACGGGCTTTCGCGTTCGCAGGCATCCCCGTGAAAATCTCAGTAGAACGACTCTTTGGCCATGACGTCGAGGCCATCGAGATCGACCAACATGTCCGGCTCGACGACGACCTGGCCCAGCGTTATCCTGATGGCGTGCGCCTGCGCGCCGCGATCAGGCGGATGCAGCGCGGCGTGTACATGGAGGGCGAGGTCGCCGGCCGCGAAGTGGAGACGTGCGTGCGCTGCCTCGAGCCGTTCGTGCGCGAGGCACGCATCGAGATAGCGGAAGCCTTCAGCGAAGACGTGCGCCCGCAGGACGCGCAATTCGCGGACCTCGCGCCGCTCGTGGACCGCACGATCGACGTCAGCGAGCTCGTCGGGCAGCTGCTCGAAGTCGACGAGCCGATCGCTGCGATATGCGGGCCGCAATGTCGCGGTATATGCCCGCACTGCGGCGCGAACAGGAATCGCGAGCAATGCGCGTGCCATGAGGATCAGGTCGACGAGCGCCTGGCCGGCTTGGCCAAATTTATGCAAGAACCCGGAGTGAATTGAAGACGATGGCGAATCCGAAACAAAAACGAAGCAAATCGAATACGCGGACCCGGCGGGCGACGTGGAAGACCAAAGCACCGTCGCTGTCCACCTGTCCGCAGTGCCACCAGCCGCGCCGGCCGCACTTCGCGTGCCCGAACTGCGGTCATTACAACGATCGCATCGCGATCGCGCAAAAAGATGAAGCCAAGCCGGCCGGCTAAGCCAGCGCGGGCATTATGAACCACGGCGTCACGATCAGCGGAGTGGGCGCGTATGCGCCGCCCGGGCTCCTCACCAACGAGGACCTCGAGAAGCTCGTCGACACGAGCGACGAGTGGATCGTGCAGCGCACCGGCATGAAGCGCCGGCACATCGCCGCTCCCGACGAAGCGACGTCCGACCTGGCGATCCCGGCGGCATTCGCGGCGCTCGACGCCGCCAAACGTCCGCCGGCCGACATCCAATGCGTCATCGTGGCGACCGCGACGCCGGATTACTTGTTCCCCGCCACCGCGTGCATCGTCGCCGCAAGCCTGGGCATCCCAGGTGCGGCCGCCTTCGATGTGTCGATCGGCTGTTCGGGTTTCGTCTATGCATTGACCACCGCCGCGGCGTTGATCCGCTCCGGCGTCTACGAGCGCATCCTGGTCATCGGCGCGGAGACGCTTTCGAAACTGGTCGACTACACCGATCGCGCGACGTGCGTACTGTTCGGAGACGGCGCCGGCGCCGTCGTGGTCGAGCGCTCCGAGGAGGATTGTTTTCTCGGCAGCGAGCTCGGCGCAGAAGGTTCCGACCCGAGCGTGCTCTATCTGCCCGGCGGCGGCAGCCGCAATCCGCTCAACCGGGCGCTCAACGGATACGCCGGCAACGGTCGAATAAATTCGACCGCTCCAAACGCCGCGAAGGCGAATGGGGCGGCGCACGAGCGCTTGGGCTACATCCACATGCAGGGCCAGGCCGTGTTCAAGTTCGCCGTCCAGCAGATGGCGGGTTCGGTGCAGACGGCGCTCGCCAAGGCGGGCCTCACACCGGCCGACGTCGACTTCGTCGTCCCCCATCAGGCCAACAAGCGCATCGTCGACGCGACCATGAAGATGCTGGCGCTGCCGCTCGAGCGCTGCATCACCAATATCGACGAGTACGGCAACACGTCGTCCGCGTCGATTCCGCTCGCGCTGGCAGATTCGATCCGCGCCGGCCAGATCAAAAAGGGCAACGTCGTCGTCTTCGTCGCGTTCGGCGCCGGGCTGTCGTGGGGCGCGGTGGTGTGGCGCTGGCTCGGAGCGCCCGTCGGCGACGCGCGCAGCGCGGCACCGGCAAGCGCGGCACAAGCCTAGGCCGGCATGCCGACGCTCGGTGTCATCTTCCCCGGCCAGGGGTCGCAGAGCGTCGGGATGGGCGTCGACGTCGCCGAGCGCTTTCCGGCTGCGCGCGAATGTTTTGAACGCGCCTCCAAGATCGTCGGGTACGATCTGCTCGAACTGTGCCGAACCGGCAGCGACGAGCAGTTGCGCGAGACGCGCATCAGCCAGCCCGCGATCTTCACGGCGAACGTGGCGATCTACCGCGCGGTCGAGACGCTCGGCCTCACCCCGATCGTCTCTGCGGGCCACTCGTTCGGCGAATACTGCTCGCTCACGATCGCCGGCTCGCTGACGTTTGACGAAGCGGCGAGACTCGTCAACGAACGCGGCTTTGCGATGGGCGCAGCGGCGGATGAGGCGCCCGGCAGCATGGCCGCCATCATCGGCTTCGATCAGGCGCGCATCGAGGAGATGTGCGCGCGCGCCCGGGAGCACAGCCGCGCACGCGTCGATCTTGCCAATCTCAACGCCCCCATCCAGATTGTCGTATCCGGCGACGTAGCGGGCGTCAACGCCCTATGCGACCTTGCAAAGGAGGCCGGCGCGAAACGCGTCGTCACCCTCAACGTCTCGGGCGCATGGCACAGCGAGCTCATGCGGCCTGCCGTCGCCCGATTCGCCACGTTCGTTGAGTCGGCGAAGATCGCGCTGCCGGCGTTCGACGTGATCAGCAATGTCGAAGTCGAGCCGTATCGATCGGTCGAGCAGATCCGTCGCTGCCTCGTCGCTAGCCTCGTGTCGCGCGTGCGCTGGCACGAGACGGCGGTCGCGCTGGCAGCGCGCGAGCCGGAACTTCATCATCGAATGCGGTGCCAGTGCGGTGCTCGCCCCCATGATGCGGCGCTTGCCTGGTCTGAATGCGGAGCGCGTCATCCACGTAGCGGATTCAGCGGGAGTCGCCAAACTCGCGCACGCCGCCGGCGGTGCCTCGCCCCACGACGCGGTGAGGAGCTCATCGCCGTGACCCGGGCGCTCGAGGGGAAAACCGCGCTTGTCACCGGTGCCGGAACCGGCATTGGACGCGCCATCGCGCACGCGTTCGCGCACGCGGGCGCCTCACTCGTGCTCGCCGGCCGGCGCCCCGAACCGCTCGAGGCCGTCCGGCAGGAGGTCGAGGGAGCCGGCGGAATGGCGCACGTGCACGTGGCTGACGTCTCGCTGCAACCCGAGGCGGCCGAACTCGTCGCCGCGGCGGTCAAGACGCTCGGCCGCTTGGACGTCCTCGTCAACAACGCCGGGCGCACGTACGATCAGCTCATCCTGCGCATGAAGTGGGATGAGCTCGATAAGACGCTGGCGACCAACCTGCAGTCGATGTTCTACACCTGCGCGGCAGCGGGAAAGTTCATGATAGGTCAGAAAAGCGGCTCGATCATCAATGTCACTTCCGTCGTGGCGCTGACGGGAAATGCAGGGCAGAGCGCGTATGTCGCCTCGAAGGCCGGCGTGATCGGGCTTACGAAATCGCTCGCGCAGGAGTTCGGATCGCGCAACGTGCGGGTCAACGCAGTCGCCCCCGGGTTCATCGAGACGGAGATGACTGCTTCGTTGCCCGACGCGCTGAAACAGCAATACATGGGCCGCGTGCCGCTTCGCAGGTTCGGTGGTCCCGACGAGGTCGCGCGCGTTGCGGTGTTCTTGGCCAGCGACGCCGCGGCGTACATGACCGGCCAGACGCTGGCCGTCGACGGCGGCCTGCACATGTAGTCGTATGGAGGACACATAACCTGATGTCAGTGTTCGAGAAAGTCAAAAAGACCATCGTCGAGCAGCTCGGCGTCGAGGAAAGCGAAGTGACGATGGATGCGTCGATCACCGACGACCTCGGCGCGGATTCGCTCGACCAGGTGGAACTGGTGATGGCCCTTGAGACCGAATTCAATCTCGACATCCCCGACGAGGAGGCCGAGAAGATCAAGACGGTCGGCGACGCGGTCAAATACATCGAAGAGGTCACCGAAAAAGCGTGACCATCGCGCGCGGTCCCGCCTCGCTTCCGCACCCGCGCTAGCACGTCGATGCTCGAATCTCTCTCCGGTCGCCTGTCGGCGATCTTTGAACGGTTACGTTCCCGCGGAAAGCTGAGCGAAGCGGACGTCTCGGAGGTGCTCCGGGAGGTCCGCATCGCGCTGCTCGAAGCCGACGTCAATCTCGCAGTAGTGAAGGACTTCATCGCCTCGATCCGGCCGCGCGCCGTCGGCGCCGAAGTGCTCGAGTCGATGACCCCCGCGCAGGCCGTGATCGCGATCGTGCGCGACGGGCTGGTCGAGCTGCTGGGCACGCGGCTTGCCCCCGTCCGTTTCGAAGGGACGGGCGCGACCGCTGTGATGCTCGCCGGACTGCAGGGCAGCGGCAAGACGACGCACGCGGCCAAACTAGCGTTGCTTTGGAAAGATGAAGGCCGGCGCCCGTTGCTCGTCGCTTGCGACGTGCACCGGCCGGCGGCGGTCGAGCAGCTGCGCACGCTTGGCGCGCAGATCCAGGTCCCCGTCTACGCAGAAGACGGTGCCACCGATGCGCCCGGCATCGCCGCTCGCGCGCTCGAGCAGGCACGGACTGCGGGCAACGCCGTCGCGATCTTCGACACCGCCGGGCGGCTGCAGATCGACGAGCCGATGATGGCCGAGCTCGAGCAGGTGAAGGCAGCGATCCGGCCGTCAGAAACGCTGCTGGTCGTCGACGCGATGACGGGTCAAGAGGCGGTCAACGTCGCGCATGTCTTCGACCGGCGCATCGGTCTGACCGGAACGATTCTGACCAAGCTCGACGGCGATAGTCGGGGCGGAGCGGCGCTCTCGATCCGCGCGGTGACGGGCAAGCCTGTCAAGTTCATCGGCGTCGGCGAAAAAGTGACCGCGCTCGAGCCCTTCCATCCCGAGCGCCTGGCCTCGCGCATCCTCGGCATGGGCGACATGCTGACGCTCATCGAGAAGAGTCAGCGCGTCTTTGACGAACGGCAAGCCAAAGAGCTCGCCACCAAGATCCGTAAAGCGACCTTTACGCTGGCGGACTTCCTGGACCAGCTGCGCCAGCTCAAACGCATGGGCTCGGTGCAGGACCTGCTCAAGATGATCCCGGGGATGGGGAAACTCACCGCCGCACGCGATATCGACGACTCCGAGCTTGCGCGCGTCGAAGCGATCATCTTGTCGATGACGCCCAAGGAGCGCGCCGACCCGCGCGTCCTCAACGCCAGCCGCCGCCGGCGCATCGCAGCAGGCAGCGGCCGGACCGTCCAGGACGTCAATCGGTTGGTCAAACAGTTCGAGGCGTCGCAGAAAATGATGAAGTCGCTCGGCCGCGGACGCGGCCAGATACCGCCGTCGTTGCACTAAGTCAGAGGAGATACATTGGCCGTCAAGATCAGGCTGCGCCGCACGGGCGCGAAAAAACAACCGTCCTACCGCGTCGTCGTCGCCGACTCAGCCTCCCCGCGCGACGGGCGTTTCATCGAGATCATCGGGCACTTCAATCCGCGTCGCGAACCTGCTGAACTCGTGCTCGACGAGGACAAAGTCAAGCACTGGCTCGGCAACGGCGCGCAGCCGTCCGACACCGTGGCACGCTTGCTCGCCGGGAAGGGTCTGTACGACCAGGCCAAGGTCCCGATGCGCAAGCCGCGCGAGAAGCGAAAAGGAAAGTCCAATGCCTGACCGTCCGCCGGAATTCACCGACATCGACCTGGATGACGAGGACGAGCACGTCACGATCGAGCCCGCGCCCGCGACGGACGACCCCGTCGACGTCGACGACGCCGACGAGGAGCTCGACGGCGATGAAGGCGTCGAGGACGACGAAGACGCCGACGAGGAGACGGGCGAAGCGGACGTGGACCTCGACGACGGTACGCCGGCGGCGCCTGAAGCTTCGCGCGCGGCCTACGATGAGGATGACGAGGAGCGCGACGTCCGCGACGGCATCCAACGCGCCGCGGCCGTGCTGAAGTACATCGTCGAGAACATCGTCGACGAGCCCGATCAGATCTCGATCGGCGCCACCGAAGATGATCGCGGACCGGTGCTGCTGCTGCGCGTCGCCGAAGACGATCGCGGCAAAGTGATCGGCAGGCAAGGCCGCATCGTCCAAGCGATCCGGACGGTGGTCAAAGCGGCGACCATCGGCACGGGCGAGAAGGTCAGCGTCGAAATCATCGATTGAATGCGGGCGGGCGGGACGATCAGGTACTGGTCGGCCGTGTGGTCGGAGTGTTCGGATTGCGCGGCGACGTCAAGGTCGCCGCTTCTTTTTTAGAGCTTCGGCCCGGGCTGACGCTCGTCGCGCGCGCGCCCGGCGGTGAGCCCCGCACGTTGATCGTCGAGCGTGTGCGCCCCGCGACCGGGCACGTGCGCGTCCTGTTTGAAGGCGTGTCCGACGCGGATCAGGCCGGTGCGCTGCGCGGCATGACGCTCCATGCGCACGTGGCCGAACTGCCGCCCTTGCCCGCAAACGCGTATCGCGAGTCGGAACTTGTCGGGATGACGGTGAGCGATGCGCGCCTCGGCGAGCTGGGCAGCGTCGTCGGCGTTGCGCGCTACCCGGGTTCCGACATGCTCGTGATCGGGCCAAAACGTGTGCTCGTGCCGATGCTCGAGGCATATGGCGTCACGGTGGACCGCGCCAAGAGAGTGATAACGACGCAGCTGCCGGCCGGCTTTGAAGATCTGCTGTGATGCGCGCGGTGCTGCTGCGCGCAGCGGATAACCGCGGGCTGCAGCGTTTCATCATGCGCCACGGCCGGCGCTTCGGCGCCTATCGCTTCGTGGCGGGTGAGACCGTCGACGAGTTCATGGAAGCGGTGCGCCAGACGAACCGCGCAGGCATGGGCGTGGCCGCCGGCTTGCTGGGCGAAGACGTGCACAGCCGCGAGGACGCGGCCGGCGTCGTGCGCGCCTATTGCGCGCTGCTCGAACGATTCGCCGTCGCGCACGCCGATGCGAATGTCGCGCTCAAGCTCACTCACCTCGGCTTGCCGATCGATCGCGAGCTGGCCGCCGCTAATCTGGAGTCCGTGGCCGCCGTGGCCGCCGAGCATAGGAATTTCGTACGCGTCGACATGGAGCAATCCGCGCACACCGACGCCACGCTTGCGATCTACCGCGAGCTCAGAGAACGAGGGGTGGACAACATCGGCACCGTGCTGCAAGCGTACTTATACCGCTCGGAAGCTGACTTGCGCGCGTTGCTGCCCCTGCAGCCGAGTCTGCGGATCGTCAAAGGCGCGTATCTCGAGCCGCCGTCCATCGCGTTTCCGCGCAAGGTCGACGTCGACCGCAACTACGTGCGCCTGCTCGAGCTGGGCTTGCGCGAGGGACGATTCACGGCGATCGCGACACATGACGACGCCATCATCGCGCACGCGACCGAGTTTGTCCGGCGCGAAGCGATCGCACCTGAGCGCTTCGAGTTCCAGATGCTGTATGGCGTGCGGCCGCGTCTGCAGGCAGACCTCGTCCGGCGCGGGTATGGTCTGCGTATCGCCGTGCCGTTCGGCGCGCAGTGGTTTCCGTATTTCATGCGCAGGCTTGCCGAACGGCCGGCCAACGTGCTGTTCGTGCTGCGGTCGATGTGGCGCGGATGAGCGGGCGATCGGCGTGCCGGGGGTGAACGACGGCGTGCTCATGAGCGTGCACCTCACGCGCGGCGTAAACTGCGCGACGCTGACGCCGATGGAAAACGGCGGCGAAGCGTGCATTCCGCTGCTGGAAGCGCACTGCCGCTGGCTCATCAACTCCGGCTGCGCTGGCATCGTCTTGCTCGGCACGACCGGTGAGGCGAACTCGTTTAGCGTGGGCGAACGCAAAGAGATCCTCGAGGATCTGCTTGAGACGGGCATAGACCCGCAGCGATTGATCGTCGGCACGGGCTGCTGCGCGATTCACGATACCGTGACGCTGACAAAGCATGCGCTACGCTGCGGCGTCGAGCGCGTCCTCATGCTGCCACCATTCTATTATAAGAACGTCGCAGGACGCCGGATTGATCGACGCGTTTTCGCGAACGATTGAGGACGGTCGGCGATGAAAGAGTCCGGATCTATCTTTATCAGATTCCGCAGCTGACCGGCATCGCGTTTTCACATGCTGTAATCGAAGAACTGCTCGGCAAGTACGACGTCGTCGCCGGTATAAAGGATAGCTCCGGCGACTGGGAGGGCATACGCGCGCTGTGCGCTCGCTTTAAGGATCGGATGGATGTCCTCGCGGGCAGCGAACGTTTTTTGGTACCTTCCTTGCGCGCCGGCGCGACTGGCTGCGTGACGGCTACCGCAAATGCGCATCCGGAAATGATCGCCGAGCTGTATGCGCACGCAGACTCGGCCGACGCAGACACGAAGCAACGAAGAGTGGCGGCGGCACGCGACGTTTTCGAACGCTATCCAATGATCCCCGCGCTCAAGGATGATACGGCGCGACGGACCGGTGATGCACGCTGGTGGAATCTTCGGCCGCCGCTTGTGCCGCTGACGGGGCGATATATAGTTCAGGCGTGGTCAGGTTGGCGTTCTCGATTAGCTTGGCTAGGAATGTTCGCTATCGCGGGGTTGACCGCATCGGGCTGCTCGGCCATCACGATGTGGCCGGCGTCAGCGACTTCGAGCAGCTCGCTGCCAGCGATGTGCTCGTGCAAGTAGCGTGAGAACTTCGGCGGAGTAAGCCGATCTGCAGCTCCAACGACGATGAGCACCGGGAGGTCGAGATCCGGTAGACGGTCCATGTCGTCGAAGACATCGCACGCGGCGTAATCCGCGCGCGTGGCGTCGCGACCGACGATGCGATGCCATTCCTGCGCGCGCTCGCGAAGTTCGTCCGGCGCCCCGGCGGACAGAGCGAAATCCACCAGCTTTGGGATAGACGAAGGCCATTCGCGGTCGACCATGTCGAATATCGCTTGCGAGACGCGCAGCCGCGCGCCGGTGCCGATGAGGATGATGCCGGCTGCGTCGCCCGGATAACGCAACGCCCATTCCATGGCGATCGCGCCGCCCAGCGAGTTGCCCGCTACCACTGCTTTGCCCGTGCCGGCGGCGCGGATGGTGCGCCCCAGCCAGTCGGCCATGTCCCCAACGGTCGTCAAGGGCTCGCCGTCAGGGTGCCCAGGCAACGGCACCGCGACCGAACCCGGAAACGCCGCGACCTGCGCGCGGAAGCTATCCTGCGTGTAACCGGAACCGTGGACCCAGAAAAGACGAACGTCAGGCTGTCGGATATGCATGTACTTCGCACTCAAGCTCGTCGATGATCATATTCGAATTGATCGCGACCCACGGACAGTAGTACGTATAGTAACCGCACGGACGACTGCTGTGAATCGGGTAAGCGATGAAGACGAGAATACCGCCTCGCACGCGCATCCAGCGTATCAAGCTGACTTCAGACGGCTTAGGTGCTGCCGCGTCTGGCGATACGGCGGCCACCAATCTATCCTGGGCAGGCGAGGACACAACTGACCATCGCCGGACCTCTGCTTGTTCTGATGCCGAAAGGCGTTGCGTTCGAAAAGCCGTCGCGGTCGCTGGAAACATGTCGCCGAAGATCCAGCACGGTGGCGTCGGCCCGGGCGTCAGCGACGCCGGCGCGCTGGTGGCGGCCTGCCCGCCAGCGCCGCTCGCAAAAATAATCGCTGCTGACATAAATGCGGAAAATTTCATATTGATCGGGTCGGCGGCACCCGGCAGCCTTTGACGCGAGGACCCGGATGGCCCGGCAGGGCATCGTACGTATGTTCGACGAACCTACGTTTGCATGCTGGACGTCGCGGGCGCTATCGCGTTCGAGAAGCTTGATCTCTGGTCGTGCCCGTTCACGGTGATCGATATCGAGACGACCGGCAGCGTCGCGGGCAGGCACGCGGTCACCGAGATCGCGATGGTGCACGTCGTCGAAGGCCGGCTTGCCAAGCGCTGGCGCTCGTTCGTCAATCCGCGCCAGCCGATTCCGCGGTTCATCACCGCGCTCACGGGCATCACCGACGATATGGTCGCCGGAGCGCCTCTCATCGGCCGCCTGTTGCCCGACGTCGTCGACTTCATCGGCGACGGCATCGTCGTCGGCCACAACGTGCGCTTCGACGCGGGCTTCATCGAGCACGAGCTGCTCGCGCACGGCTATCCGGGTCTAGCCAATCCGACCATCGACACGCTCGTGCTCGCGCGGCGCACGATCGCCGAGGTCGCGAACTACCGGCTGGGCACGCTGACGCGCGAGTTGGGCATCGACGTCGAACGCCATCACCGCGCGTTGGCAGATGCGACCGCGACGGCACAGCTGCTGGTCCACTGCATCCGCAAGCTCGAGGATCATGGCGTCTTCACGTACGGCTCGCTCATCGAGTACTTGCGTACGCGCGCGCAGCCGCGGCGCAAGCCGTCCGCGGCCCGCACGTATCCGCCGGCGGCGCAGCTTCCGGTGTGGACTTCGATACTGCTCGACGAGCTGGCACACGTGCCGTCAAAGCCCGGCGTCTACCTGCTCAAGGACGCGGGCGACGCCGTCGTGTACGTCGGCAAGTCGCGCAATCTGCGCCAGCGTTTGCGCGCGTACGCGACGGCAGGCGCGCCGGCGGGCGCAAAACTGCAGGCGCTGCGCTGGCGTGGTCGCGTCGTTCGACTACCTCGTCACGGGCTCGGAGTTCGAGGCGCTGCTGCTTGAAGCGCAGCTGGTGCGCCAGCACAATCCGCCGTTCAACGCACTACTGCGCAACTTCAAGGAGTTCGCGTTCATCAAGCTCGAGCGGGGCCGTTATGGCCGCGTGCTCACAACGACCCGGCTGGCTGCCGACGGCGCGCATTACTACGGCCCGTATCGCAGCATGACGGCTGCCCGCGCTGCGGTCGCCGCGCTGCAAGACGCCCTCGGCTTGCGCGGCGTTGACGCGCCGTCAGACGATGGGCTTGCGCTGCCGCCCGGACGGGCCGAGGCGCTGGTCGATGAGGCGATCGCGTTCATGGAAGGCTCGGCCGACGACGTGCTGCTGTGCACCGCGCGCCGGCGTGACGAGGCGGCAGCTCGCGGCCGTCACGACGTCGCAGCGCGAGAAGAGCAGCGGCTCGAGCGCTTGAGGCGCTTGCGCGCGAGCCACGCCAGCCTCGAATTCGCCGCTGGGCTCAACGTGCTAGTGCTGGCACCGTCGACCGATCCGGCACTGGAGCAATGCTACCTGTTCTGCGGCGGCCGGCTAGCCGGCCGGTGCGGTTTGCCGCGCCGCCTGCCGCAACGCGACGCCGCACGCGCGACGCTGGCGCAATTGCTGCGCGAGCGCTACAAGCCGTCCACGGCTCCGCGCTCGTTCACGCGTCAAGAAGAGATCGATCAGGTCTCGATCCTCGCAACGTGGTATCGCGAGCGGCGCGAAGGCCTCGCATACGTCGACTTGCCCAGCGTGGATCCGGCCGAGTGCTTGGCCGCCAGCTGGGCCGGCGCTATCCTCGATGGGCAAGCGCTAGACGTGGGTCGGGAAATACCAAAGAATCAGGGCGAACAAGAGCCCGAAGCCGCCCGCCAAGATATAGAACAGGGCTGCTGCCCCATTGTCGTCGGCGACGCGGTGCTCGACATGGCTGGTTGAGATCTGTGCTGACATGGCGCTCACTCTACCTCAAGCACGGGAAAGATTGCTGAAATATCATCTCCTGTTCTGACGGGCACATCTATGACCGGGCTCACGTCTAGCGGAGGCGTGACGGGCCGGCCCGTCGTACTAACGTTGACGGGCCAACCGCGCACCGGCCCCTCGGGATTGCCTGCCGCATGAAGATTCGCATCATACTCCTCGCCGCCGTCCTCACGCTCGCGCCGATCGCGGCCGCGGCGATTCCGCACGCGCCCGCCCCGATCGACGTACAGACCAAGGACATCCTGTTGCCTGAGGGGACGTTGTTCCGCGTCCGTATTCTGAACCAGATGTCGTCGCAGTACAGCCACGCCGGCGACCCCTTCTCGTGGGTCGTCTCCGATGATATCCATGTCGGCAAGCGCGTCGTGATCCCCGCCGGAACCCTTGGATTCGGCAGACTGGCCAAAGTAGTGCCGGCGCATGGCGGCAATCAGCCCGGCTACATGGTCCTGACTTTTTACCCGATCGCGCTGACGGATGGCGGCAGAGTGGACGTCGCCATCACGAAAGACAGCATCGTCGTGGACTCAAACTCGAAGAATGGCTATGCGCCGGCCGCCGACGACATCGCGAGTCTGATGGTGCCGGGGTTCTTCCTGATCGACGCCTTCCGCAAAGGGCCGGACATGGTCATCCCAAAGAACGCGGTGTTCCACATCGGCGTGCTGGAAGACGTCTTCGTGCAGCCGGCCGCCGTCGCCATCTCGGCGACGCCGCCGCCGGCGACCCCGGCACCGGGTCCGACCGCGAGCGGCAGTGCAGCTTCGTCCGCGCCAGCGTCAGGCTCGCCGAGCTCCTCGCCGAACATCCCGGAGGGAGCGACCGCGCCCGTCCACGCGACGCCGCGCCCGTCCCCGTCTCAGTCTCCGTCTCCAGCTCCGACATCGTCGCCGAAGTAGCGCTCATACGACGGGGTTGGCCAGCGTGCCGATCCCCTCGATCTCCACGCTCACCCGGTCGCCACGCTGCATCGGTCCGACACCCGACGGCGTGCCGGTAGCGATGACGTCACCGGGCACGAGCGTGAACGCCGCGCTGATGTACTCGATGAGCGTCGGGATGTCGAAGATCAGCTTGCTCGTCGGGCAATCTTGTACGAGCGAGCCGTTGAGGGACGTGCGCACGCGCAATGCTGCGGGGTCGAGCCCGGTGACGATGCACGGGCCGAGCGGTGCGAACGTATCGAATCCTTTCGCGCGCGCCCATTGACCGTCGCTTTCCTGCAGATCGCGCGCAGTGACGTCGTTGCAGATCGTGTAGCCGACGACGACGTCAAACGCCTGCGCCTTAGAGACGTTATGACAGCGCTTGCCGATGACCACCGCCAGCTCGCCTTCGTAGTCGACGCGCCGGCTTTGCGGCGGATAGACGATGTCGCCGCCGGGGTCGTTGAGCGAGGAGGGGGCCTTGAGGAAGAGCAGCGGCTCTTTCGGAGGCGCATTGCCTAGCTCGGCGGCGTGGTCGGCGTAGTTCCGGCCGACCCCGATGATCTTCGACGGGACGCATGGCGCAAGCAACTTGACGCGCGCCAGCGGCCAGCGCTGTCCGTCAGCGACCGCGCTATCGCCGTCGATACTGCCGGATTTGACCTGACCGTCGATCGCAAATCGTATCAGCTTCATGCGCCGCGCTTTGTGCGCCCGCCCGGCGTATGCCTCTGTAAAAGGCGCGCTGTGCGGCCGCGGGTAAGATGGCCGCCATGAGCACTCAGGAGTTCGACTTGTGCGTCGTCGGCGCCGGCAGCGCAGGCTACGCCGCGGCGACGGCGGCGCGCCGCATGGGCAAGCGCGTGGCGCTCGTCGATGGAGACGGCCCGCTCGGCGGCTTATGCATCCTGCGCGGCTGCATGCCGTCCAAGACCGTGCTGCGGTCGGCCGAGATCGCGCACCTGGCGCGCACGGCCGGAGAGGTCGGCGTCGCGGTGAGCGGCGTGAAGCCCGACGTCGCCGCGGTGATCGCGCGCAAGCGCCGGATCATCGAAGGCTTCGCCGACTATCGGGTCAGCGGCATCAACGAGTTCCCGCTGTTCCGCGGCCGGCCGAAGTTCACCGGCGCGCACGAGCTCTCCATCGGCTCGGACATCATCGTGGCGGCCAAATTCGTGCTCAGCACCGGGTCGGTCATCAACGTGCCGGACGTTCCCGGCCTACGGGAGACCGGCTACGTCACTAGCGACGACGTGCTCGAGCTCGAGGCGCCGCCGCGCAGCTTCATCACGCTTGGCGGCGGACCGACCGCGGTCGAGCTGTCGCAGTATCTGCGCCGCATGGATTGCGCCGTGACTATGGTGCAACGCAGTCCCACGATCCTATCGTCGGAAGATCCCGACGTCGGCGAGGCTTTGGGGAGCGCGCTATCCGACGACGGCATCGAGCTGCATACCGCGACGGTCGTCAAGCGCGTCGAGCACGACGGCACGCGCAAACGCGTCATCGCGCAGCGCGGTCCCCACGAGATGGCGTTCGAGGCCGATGAGATCTTCCTCGCGCTGGGCCGCAGGCCGAATATCGACGGGCTGGGGTTGGAGCACGCGGGCGTCGTCGCGGACGCGCGCGGCGTGAAGGTCAACGAATACCTGGAGACGGCCAATCCGGACATCCTCGCCGCGGGCGACGTCACGGGCAGCTACGAGCTCGTGCATGTGGCGGTCTACGAAGGCCAGCTGGCCGCGCACAACGCGTTCGACCAGGTCAAGAAGAAGTCGCAATACGATCTGCAGCACGCGCGCGCGGTGTTCACGGACCCGCAGGTCGCGATCGCGGGCAAGACGGAGCGCCAACTGAATGCGCTCGGCATAGGCTACACGGCTGCGTCGTTTCCCTTCGACGACCTCGGCAAAGCGATCAGCGCGAATCTGACCCAAGGCTTCATCAAGATGCTCGCCGCACGCGACGGCGCGATCCTGGGCGTGACCATCGTGGGAGCCGAAGCCGCCGATCTCATCCACGAGGCCATCGCCCTGCTGTATTTCAAAGCCAACGTGCGCGACGTGCTCGCGATGCCGCACCTGCATCCGACGCTGTCGGAGATCATCACTTATCCGGCAGAAGAGCTGTGCGAGCGGCTCGAGGGCGAAGCGCATGTCCTCGTCTGCCCGTAAGCGCACGCTGTTCGAGCATCCCCGGCTCTACGACCTGGCGTTCGGATTCCGCGATTTCGTCGAGCAGACCGGCGGGCTGCTGGCGCTGGCGTCGCGCTACGGCGTGCGCGCGCCGCAATCCGCGCTCGAGCTGTGCTGTGGGCCGGCGCATCACTTGCGCGAGCTCGCGCAGCGCGGTCTGCGCACCTTCGGCGTCGATCACAACCGCGAGATGCTGGCGTACGCGCGCAGCCTCTGCAAACGGGATCGCGTCGACGTGCGCCTGATCCGCGCCGACATGCGCACCTTCTCGCTGCCGCAGCGCGTGGATTTGGCGTACTGCTTGTTCGATTCGTTCTGCCACAACACGACCGACGCCGATGCGATCGCGACGCTGCGCTCGACCGCGGCGGCATTGCGGCGTGGCGGCTTGTTCATCGCCGAGCTCACCCACCCGGCGGATTTCTTCGCCGGCATCCGGTCACGCAGCCTCAGCCGCTGGACGCAGCGGTTTCCCGACGTCACGATCGCGACGCGCTTCGCGCACACCAACGTCGACCCCATCGAGGAGACGTTCGAACCCAGCATCGAGATCGACGCGCGTTACCGCGATGGCCGAAGACCGGTGCGCATCGTCGACCGGCTGCAGTACCGCATCTGGATGCGCAGCGGATTGCGCCTGGCCGCCGCGGCGAGCGGGCAGTTCGATATCGTCGGATGGCATGGCGACCTGACGCCCGACGTGCCGTTGAGCATGCGCGATGAGGCCTGGCAGATGGTCGTCGTGATGCGCCGGCGCTGATGAAAGTCGCTGTCCTAGTCCCTCATTGGGCCCAGCGGCTCACGGCTGCGCTGCGGCCGGCCACGGGGTCCGAAGGCACGCGACTCGACGTCGTGTCGGTCGATCCCGCAGATTTGGGCCACGCGCACGACATCTTGCGCGACGCCGAGATCGTCGTCAGCGGCAAGTTCGATGCGCAGATGGCGGCGCTGTGTCCGGCGCTGCGCCTGCTGGTCTGCCCGTGGGCGGGAACTGAGAACATCGATCGCGCGGCAGTGCCGGCGGGTGTGCCGGTGATCAGCGGCGGAGGCACGGAAGAGCCGATCGCAGAGTACGTCATCGGCGCCCTCGTGGCGCTGCGCCATCACACGATCGACGCCGATCGCGCACTGCGCGCCGGCGAATGGACCTACAGCTATACCGGCGGCGGCGCGTTCGTCGACGAGTTGTTCGGCTCGACGCTCGGTCTGCTCGGCTACGGGCGCATCGGACGCGAGATCGCCAAGCGAGCGGTCGCGTTCGGCATGACCTGCAGGGCGCTGACGATGCATCCGCAGCACGCGCGGGAAACCGAGCGTGCGCTGTGCGACCTTGGATCGCTTTCAGACCCGGCAGAGGTCGATGACCTCGTGGCAGCATCCGATGCCGTTGCGATCTGCTGCGAGCTATCCGACGTCACGCGGGGTATGATCGATGCACGCCGGCTGCACAGCATGAAGCCGAACGCAGTGCTCGTCAACGTGGCGCGCGGGCCGATCGTCGTGGAGCGCGATCTGTACGAGGCGCTGCGTGACCGGCGCATCGCCGGCGCGGCGATCGACGTGTGGTACGCGTATCCGGAGGGAGCCTCAAACCGCGCCGACCCGTCGGCCTACCCGTTCCGCGAGCTCGACAACATCATCATGACGCCGCACGACAGCGGTTGGACCCAAGGAGCGATGCGGCGCAGGCTTGGCGGGATCGCGCGCGCGATCGAGTCGTTCGCACGCGATGGGCGTGTCGGCTAGCTGCTCCGGCGGTCGATCAGCGCACGAGCGCGGGCGAAAACCTGGCGCAGCATCGGCAACGTGAGCTTGCCGGTGTTGGTGTTCTGACGGCTTGGATGGTAGCTTCCCAGGAGCGTGATGTCGCGCCGTCTGGGGGCGTGCAGCACGTATTCGGCGCCATGAGAGAAGCGCGGCCGGCCCTTTCCCTCTGGCACGTAGCCGCGTTCGCGCAGCCGGTCGTAGCCGATGTCAAACCCGATCTTGCCGAGGCCGACGACGACACGCAGTTCGGTGAGCAGGTCGAGCTCGGCTCGCATATGCGGCGCGCAGTTGTCGATCTGGCGCGTCGTCGGCTTGTTCTTGGGCGGCGCGCAGCGCAGCGCGGCGGTCATGAAGGAGTCGATGAGCTCGAAGCCGTCGCCTCGATGCGTCGAAGTCGGCTGCGTCGCAAAACCGGTCTGGTACAGCGCGGGCGCCAGCCACGCAGCGGAGCCGTCACCCGTGAACATGCGTCCGGTTCGGTTGCCGCCGTGCGCCGCCGGTGCGAGGCCCACGATCAAGACGCGCGCGTCGGCGCCGCCGATGCTGGGCACCGGCTTGCCCCAATACTTCTCGCGTGCGAACTCGCGCTTGCGTTCGCGCGCGACGGTGGCGCAATAGCGGCGCAGTTCCGGGCAGCGGCGGCACGCGACGATGCGCGCCCGCACTGCGGTAAGGCTCGGGCTCACCTTGCCCGTCAACGCGCCGGCGGTTTCACGCCAAGCCGGCGCATGTCGTAGGCGAGGGTCTCGCGCAATCCCGGTTCGAGCGGGCGCGGGTCGTAGCCGAGCTCGCGTTTAGCTTTGCTGTTGTCGCCGATATATGTCGTGCCGGCGATCGAGCGCAATGCTTCGCCGCTGAAGGTCGCGGGAAGCGGGAAGAGCGCGCCGAGCGCGTCCATCATGGCCGCCATCGCGCGCATGGCCGCCGGGGATGGGTGGATGCGCGGCGCTTTGATGCCGGTGATCTGCTGCGCCAGCGCCAGTGCTTCGACGAGGGTGTGGGGCGGTCCGGAAATGATGTACGTCTCGCCCAGCGCGCCGCGCTCCATCGCCGAGATATGCCCGCCGGCGGTGTCGTCCACGTGCCCCCAGCAGATCGCCGCGCCACGCGGCGTGAGCGGGAGCTGGCGTTTGAGGTACTGCGCGAACAACTCACCCAACGCGCTCGTGTCGCCCGGACCATACACCGCACCAGGCATGACGATGACGAGCGGCAAGCCCGCTCGTATCATCGGTTCGGCGATCTCGTGGTGCGCTACCCATTTCGTGCGGTCGTATTCGGACAGCCATGGGCCGCCTGCGGTGCGATACGATTCGTCGACGAGCTGGCCATGCGTATCGCCATTGACGGCAAGCGTGCTCGTGTACACGCCTCTTGGGATGCGCAGCTCCTTCATCAGGCCGAGCACGTTGCGCGTGCCATCGACATTGACCGCTTGGCCCGGCGACTTGTCGCGCGTGCCGAGTTTGTACCAGCCGGCGATATGAAACAAGCCGTCGACGCCGGTCATCGGCAGGCGCATGCTTTCCGCATCGGTGACGTCGCCGGCGTGGACCTCGATCCCAAGGGCGGTAAGATCGTTCGCGCGCGACGGATCGCGTGCGAGGGCGACGACGCGGTGGCCCGCCCGCACGAGCTGCCGTGCCACGCGTCCGCCGATGAAACCGGTCGCGCCGGTGACGAAATATTTCACCATGTCGCGTTTTCTGTCTCGTCGCGCGGCACCTTTGCGGCAAAGCAGGACGCTGCGCGCGACGGGGCCAAGGCGCGGCGTGCACGCGACCGCACACACGCATCGCGAAATCCTGAAAGGAACCTTCATGCCAACACGCACCGCACAAGCTCAATGGAACGGGGACCTTCGCAGCGGCAGCGGCCACATGCGCTTCGGCAGCGGTGCGTTCGACGGGCCGTATTCGTTTGATTCGCGCTTCGGGGACGGCAAGGGCACGAACCCCGAGGAGCTGATCGCTGCCGCCCACGCCGGCTGCTTCAGCATGGCGACCGCAGGCGGCCTCACGCGCGCGGGCCATCCGCCGACGAGCATCGAGACCAACGCGAAGCTTACCTTAGAACAGCGGCCGGAGGGGTACCGCATCACCTCGATCGAGCTGACCACGAGCGCCGTCGTGCCGGGCATCGACGAGGCCGAGTTCCGTACGATCGCGGAGGAAGCGAAGAAGAACTGCCCTGTGTCCGTGGCCCTGGCCAGCGTGAACATCACGCTGAACGCCTCGTTGAAGCGCTAGGCTGTTGCGCAGAGGGCCGTTCATCGGCGCGCTGGCATGCTCGGCGCTTGCACCATCGCTGGTGCGCGCCGCCGGCACGCCGCCACCGGATGTCGATTTGCCGGCTCTGTTCAAAGGCGGTCGTCCGTTCTTGCGGTTGACCGCACCGGACGGATCGCGCGTGCTCACGTGGCTTGACACGGATGGCTCAGGCTTCATCACGCGTGCGGCCGCGAAACGGCTTGGGCTGCCAGTCAACGCGAGCGGCCGCGCTGCGCTCCCGGCATTCGCCGAACAGCTGCCGCCGGTCGGGGGCGACGGCACGCTGCCGGTGATCGATCCAGACCCGAAAGATCCCGTCCTCGCCGGCATCGACGTGCAGCTGGGCGCGACGTGGTTTGCCGGGCGCGTGTGGACGATCGACTATCGCAACGAACACATCACGTGGAACGTGGATGGGCACGACGTAACATCAGATGCGATCAATCCGGTGAAGCTGCACTTCCAGCACGCGATCTATCCGACGCTGCCCGTGGTGGTTGAGGGCGAGTTGATCGAGATGTCGCTCGACACCGCGGCGACGGTAGTGGAGCGGACCGGCACGATCGCGGCGACGAGTTTCATCACCCACGACCGGCTCGCGAAGTGGCACGCGGCGCATCCGGACTGGCCGGTGCAGAACGTCTCGCCCGGCGTCGATCGCATTGAAGTGACCGAGGTGAAGGTCTTGAGCATCCTGCTCGGCACCGTCTCGTTCACCACTCGTCCGAACGACGACGTGTTCCAAGGCGAGACGCTCGCGGGGAAGTTGGGCTCGAATGCATGGGCGTTTCGCGTGCTGATGTTGGACTACGTGCGCGGCTTCGCCGCGTTCGATTAGGCGCCGCATCATGGATCTGCTCATCCTGGGAGGCACGAAGTTCCTCGGTCCGCACCTGGTCGAAGCGGCGCGTTCGCGCGGTCATCGGGTCACCTTGTTCAACCGCGGCAAGACCGGTCAGCAAGCGCCGGGGGTCGAGTGGATCGCCGGCGATCGCGACGGGCAGCTCGACAAGCTTGGCGACCGGCGTTGGGATGCAGTCATCGACACGTGCGGGTTCGTACCGCGCGTCGTACGCGCGTCGGCCGCTGCGTTGCGCGCGCGCGTCGAGCGCTATGTATTTGTATCGACCATCAGCGTGTATCCGGACAGCTTCGGCGGGTCGTTCAGCGAGAGCGAGCCGGTGGTCGTGTTGGACGATCCCTCGATCGAAAGCGTGACTCCGCAGACGTACGGCGGCCTCAAGGCGCTGTGCGAGGCGGAAGTCACACGCGCGTATAGCGGTGGCGCGCTGGTGGTGCGGCCAGGTCTGATCGTCGGTCCGCTGGATCCGACCGACCGCTTCACGTATTGGCCCAACCGCTTTGCGGCGGGCGGGGATGTCTTGGCGCCCGCACCGAGCAGTGCTTTCGTGTCGTTCATCGACGTGCGCGACCTGGCCGCCTGGATCGTGGCGGCGCTGGACGCGGGCGTAGCGGGAACCTTCAATGCGAGCGGTGCGTACGGCACCACCACGATGGGAGACGTGCTCGGCTCGTGCGCCGAGGTGGCCGGCGGCGGTGCGCCGGTCTGGGTGAGCGAATCGTTCTTGCTCGCCAATGGCGTGACGCCCTGGACAGAGCTGCCGTTGTGGATCCCCCAGGGGGAAGACAGCATCGTAAAGGCGAGTTCAGCGCGCGCGGCGGCGGCGGGCCTGCGCTATCGGCCGCTCGCCGACAC
Source organism: Vulcanimicrobiota bacterium (assembly GCA_963772515.1). GTDB lineage: Bacteria > Vulcanimicrobiota > Vulcanimicrobiia > Eremiobacterales > Eremiobacteraceae > JAFAHD01. The sequence continues at coordinate 514,929 of CAVYXC010000003.1, read as the reverse complement.
GGTCGCGGCGACGCTGGCGTGGAGCGCGGGTCTTGGCCTTGACCGGCCGTTGCGGGCGGGCCTGGCGCTTGACCGCGAGGCGGAACTGCTCGCGGCATGGCGGGCATCTGCGGGCGCGACGCCGTAAACCTGCGCCACCGACGGGAAAGGACCGGTAACATGAGCGCTCAGACAGACGAATGGCCGGCTATACCGCTTGATTCGTGGCGCGACACACTCGATACATTGCATCTCTATTCGCAGATACCGGGCAAGATCCGTACCAAGCTCGCACCTCCCGAACCAGAGTTCAATCACGTGACGCTGTACGTGGCGGCGCGCGGCCTCACGACGAGTCCGATACCGTATGAGGGCCGCGCGTTCGAGCTTGCGTTCGACTTCATCGATCATCGATTCATCATCGCGGTGAACGACGGCAATGTGAAGTTCATCGACCTTGTGCCGCCACGCAGCGTCGCCGCGTTCTACAAGGACGTCGTGGCCGGGCTGCACGAGTGCGGCATCGACGTGAGCATCTCGGACCTCGCGCAAGAAGTGCCCGACCCGATCCGCTTCAGCGAGGATGAGGTGCACAAGTCCTACGACCGGGCCGCCGTTGAGCGCTTCTGGCGCGCGCTCGTCAGCATCGACACGGCGTTCAAGGCGCATCGCGCGCCGTTTCGCGGGCGCCACACGGCCGTCCATCTCTGGTGGGGTAGTTTTGATCTCGGCTACGAGCGCTTTTCGGGCCGTCCCGCCGCGCCGCCGCCGAATGCGGGCTGGCTCTACCGCAAATCGATGGACGCCGAGCTCATCAATGCGGGATTTTGGCCGGGCGATGCGCGCTTTCCCGAGCCTGCCTTCTTCGCGTACGCGTATCCGAAGCCAGATGGCTTAGAGTCGGCCCAGGTCCAGCCGGCGCAGGCGTTCTGGAGCAAAGAGCTCGGGGAGTTCGCGCTGCGTTATGAAGACGTGCGCCGTTCGGCGGCGCCGCGCGAGGCGGTCATGCAGTTCTTATCGAGCACGTACGAGGCGGCGGCGGCGCGCATGGGCTGGCCAGAGCTAAAGGGCACATCGTAGTTCTCGGCGGAAGGCAGCCGCTCGCGTTAGTGCCGCACGGTCACGACGACGCCGAAGATGCCGACCACGATCTCGATGGCGATCAGGACGATGACGATGAGCTCGAGGAACTCGCTGCGCGCGGTCTGCGCCCGATCTATTAGGTAGCGGTAGACCTCGCCGACGCTGTCCAGCTTGCTCTCGATCTGGCGCTGCCAGACGTCTAATCCGAGGCGCGACGCGATCGCGCGGTAGATGCGCGCGTAGTAGGCGTCGCCGACGATCTTGAGCGCGTTGCTGGCGCGGTCGGCGAGCTCGCGGATGTCGACCAGCAGATAACCGAGCGCCTCAGCGCGTTCGTCGGCTTCGAAGCGCCGCAGCGGGCGCCATTTCCGGCGCGGCGGCAGATCGGTCGAGTAGATGGCGTCGAGCTCTGCGTCCAGACGCGCGTCGTAGGTGCGGAACTCGACGAGCTGCGAGTTCGCGAATTCGAGCAGATCGAGGATGACCTGCGCATTCTCGCGGCTATCGTAGATGAAGGCCGCATCCCACTGCACGACGACGAGGTCGTCGGGCAAGTAGCTGAAGCGCAGGCGCAGTGTCTCCGCCTGTTCTTCGGGCGACAGCGGCTGGTGTTCGGCGAGCATGAGGCCGAGCACGGCAGGCCCGTGCTGGTCGAGCAGGGTGGCCGCATCGATGGGGACGGCGAGCCGCTCGACGGCGCTGGTGAAGTAATCCTCGACGAGCGTGTCGTGCGGTTCGACCAGCGCGGGCGCGCAATCGCGCAGGATTTCGTCGAGGAGTCGTCGCGCTTCGCGGCCGAGATGCTCGTCGGTCCGCAGCGCGATGACCAAGTCGATGAAGCCCGACCACGACCCCGAATACGGAAAGGCGAAGCGGATCGAGACGACGCCGTAATCGTACACCTTGGCACGCGCTTCGGCGGTGGCGTCGCCGATGGTCACGGAAGGCAGCTTCGCCGCGAGCGGCGGCACGGCGAATTGGATGTGCTCGGCCGACGGCGCAGCGCGAAAGCGCAAGGGCGCGGGCTGTGCGCTTTCGCCCGCGATACTGCCGAGTTTGGTCAGGTCGATCGTGTCGGAGACGTCGAACAGGAAGCTCGCGTAGAACGTGGCGGCGGCGATGTCCGGGCCTGACGGCATGACGGACTGTCGCCGCGCGGTGCCGGGGAATCCTCTTTTGCGGTGAGCATCGCAGGCAGGACAAGGGCGGTTCGCAGGAAAGCTGGTGCTCGCGAACCGCACTCAAGAGGGTGGTGGGCGATGACATTCAGCGCGGCAGACATCCCGGAGACGTCTTTGGTCATCCTCGTGATGATCGTCGTCGCCGGCTTGGCGTCATATCTTATCACGCGGCGCATGCGCATCGCGAGAGGGGACGATGCCCCGTTCGGCGTCATCCTGGCGGCTGCGTTCGCCCTGGTCGGATTGTTGCTCGGATTTTCGTTTTCGCTCGCGCTGTCGCGCTACGACGCGCGCCGGGCGGTCACCGTGACTGAGGCAAATGCCATCGGCACGACGATCCTTCGCGTGCACCTGCTCGAACCGTCGATCGCGGCGCCGATGTGGTCGACCTTGCGGCAGTACGTGCAAGCGCGCATCGACTTCGCCGCCGCAGGGACCGCGCCGGGCGCGCGTGACGAGCCCGGCCGGCGGACCACTGCGTTGCAGGCGACGATGTGGACGCTCGCGATGCGGGCGGCGCAGCGCGATCCGCACTCGACGATGGTGCCGTTGTTCATCCAGACGCTCAACGACACGATCGATTTGAGCAGCGAGCAAGACGCGGCGCTTGGCGCCACCATCCCGGATGCTGTGCTGGTCATCTTGGTCGGCGTAGTGCTGATCGCGGCGGCATTGCTGGGCGCGAACTTCGGCAGGGTCCAGAAGTTCGACACGTTAGCGTTCTGCCTGTTCGCGGCCATGTTCGCGGTCGTCATCGCGACAATCCTCGACCTGGATCGTCCGCAGGGCGGGCTCATCAAAGTGCCGCTAACGCCGCTGCAAAATCTACAGCCGATGCTCGCCGGCCCGCCGCCGGTCCCGAGCACCGTGCGCTAGAAGCTGATGGACCACTCGGTCCAAACGCTCGCGCCCGATCTATGGTCGACGCTGCGCGGCGTGCTCGAACTGGACCCGCACGCATTCGTCGCGGGCCTGGCGCTGCGCGATTCGGCGTTGGTCGCGTTCGCGATCGTGTTCTTAGCCGGCCTTTCCGAGGCCATCGGGCAGAGCGTCGTGCTGTTCGCGAACCGCATCAAGCCGGCGCGTTTCTTCTTGTGTCTGGCGGTGACCGCGCTGCTCTTCGTGTTCTCTTACGTGTTCCTGACATTGAGCACGTGGGCGATCACGTTCTTGCCGCTGGCGACGCGCATTCCGCTGCGTTCCCTTGCGATCGTCTTTGCGCTCAGCTACGCGCCGCTGCTGCTCGGCTTTCTCGAGGCGCTGCCGTATCTCGGGGTGCCGGTGGGGTGGTGGCTGCGCATCTGGTATCTGCTCGCGTCGCTGGTCGGCGTGGCCGCGGTCGGACACGTTCCGGTGCTGGATGCCATCCTGTACGTGGGAGTCGGCTGGCTCGTGCTCGTGATCCTACGCCAAATCGTGGGGCGGCCGATCGCGCTGCTGACGGCGCGTATCATGAGCGCCGTCTCGGGTGTGGCCGATTTCGACGTCGACGAGGTGCGCGCGATCTCGCGCGCGGAGGCTGCGCCAGCCGCACTACAGAGCGCTCCGACCCAACCGGCGATGCAGCAGGCGGTCGCGTCGCAGGCCGTTCGGTCGGCGCATCTGCAGAGCGGGCGCTTGAAGGTATTGCTCGGCACGCTCGGTTTCGTGATCGTCGGCGTGGTCATCGCGGTCTCGGTCAAGCCGCTTCAAGACGTGTTGTTCGGATGGATGGTGCATCTGCCGATTGCGCTGCGCTTGCCGTTCGATCTGCTCTGGTTCGGCGTCATCGCCTTGCTGGTGGCCGCCATACTCGCACCGCTGGAGACCCTGGGTTGGTGGGCCGGCTGGTACGGAGGCGAGATCCAAAGCGACGTTTCGAATCCTGGCGCGACCAACTCGGGCGCGACGGGGATCTCGCGCTATCTGGTCTATTTGGACGGCATCGGTCAGTCGAGCTCGACCTACACGCCCGACGTGGAGACGTTTCTCGACACGCTCACGCCGGCGCTGCCGCAGCGCATACGGCTGCTGCGCGGGCTCATGGTGTATTCGGTGCTCAACAAACCGTTGGAGGAGGACCCCATCTGGTCGGGCTTTTGGACGATCGTCGACAAGCTGCGCTTCGCCAACCCTGCCAGCATCCTCGGCATGTTCGTCAATCTGCGCAATGTGATCATCGTTGCCGTCTCGGCGGATTCGCGCTACGGGCCGATCTACAACTACGGCATCGCCAAGCTCCTGTATGATGGGCTGATCGCCGACGGCTACCGCGTCGGCAGCAACGTGCCCGTGACGCTGATGGGTTACAGCGGCGGCGGGCAGATGTCGGTGGCGTCGGCGAGCCTGCTCAAACGTGCGATCGGCGCACCGGTCGAGGTGATTTCGCTCGGCGGCGTCATGAGCGGCACGAGCGACTTCCTCGATCTTATGATGTTGCACCATCTCGTCGGCGAGAAGGATGGAGTCGAACGGCTGGGGCCGGTGTTCTTCGCTTCGCGCTGGAAGATCGTGTGGAACTCGTATTGGAACCGCGCGCTGCGCGTCGGGCTGATCAAGATTACCTCGCTGGGACCGGTGGGGCATCAAGTGCCGGGCGGAATGTTCGATCCTGCCGCGCGGCTGCCGAGTGGGCAGACATATCTGAACCACACCATCGAGAACATCTCGGATATCATCAGGGCCAAACCCTAACGGTCGAGGTGGAGTTCCATCTCGTCGGTGGGCGTGAAGCCCAGCGATTCGTAGACCAACCGGCCTTGTTGCGACGCGCGCAGGCGTACGACCACACACGCCTTGGCGCGCGCCCACTCGACCGCCGCCTGAGTGATGCGCTTGGCGACGCCTTGGCGCCGGTACGCGGGCGCGACGTAGACGCTTGTCACATAGGCCGACGGTTTGCCGTAGATCTCGCTGCGATGATTGCGCAGCAGATAGACGCCGCCGCTGCCGATCAGCGCGCCGTCGCGCTCCGCTACGAAGAAGGCGGCGTCAGCGCGCGCCATGAGGCCGGTGACGAATTCCGCGAATCGTCGCCGCCATTGGCCGTCGTCGTCTAAGTCTTCTCCATCGAGCTCGAGCGTCATCGCGCGGCGCATCTCGATAAGCGCCGGCAGTTCGCCCTCTGCGAACGGACGTATATTGATCGGTACGATGTCGGGTGCCGCCACGGAGACGTTTTTGGACGCACGAATGGTCGTATACCTTCGCACGTGCCATGAAGATGCGACTTCATGAAGAAGCGACGGCCTTGCGGCCGCCGCTTTGAGTCAGCTCGGTGTTCGTATGTCAGTAGATCGCCGTCGCGTAGAAGTTCCCGTCGAGCCAGTAGCCGTAGGCCACGACCATCCGGCCGACTGCGACCTTCCCGGTCTGCTTGCCATCGAGGGCCGGTTGGTCGTTGATGACCATCGAGCGGGTCGTCTGCTGCAACGTCACGAGGTGGCCCTTCACCGAGGTGATCGTGCCGCTGACCTGATCGTGTTTGAGGTGTTCGCTTTCGGGCGGGCAGCTGCCGTTAGGCACCCACTCGTCGTTCACCCATGTGCCGCATGACGTGTCCATGTAGGGCGGGGGGTCCGCCATCGCGGTAGACGCGCCAAACCCAAGCACCGCAGCGATGAGCACGACTTCGAACATCCTTTTCATGAGCACTCTCCTTTCCCACGTTGTATTGTACCCGCTCAACGGCGGCCCTACACGTGGGCGTTTCGCTTGAGCGCAACTGGGTCAAGGAGGCGCGGCGGTAACGGAAAGTCCTCTTTAGGAACAGCCCATGCTGCGGCCACAGCTGTCGCAGACGTAACATGCGCCATTACGGCGTGTTATCGAACCGCAGACATCGCACAACGGAGCGTCACCCATCATCGCCGCCATTTGCGCCTCCCGCGAGCGGACGGCGGCGAGATGTGCGGCCAGCGTGGGATCCATGATGGCTGACGTGTGCGCAGCTTGGCTGCCGCCCGAACCGTGCGCACCATTGGCGCCATTCGCACCCTTGCCGCGAGGATTCTTTCCGGGCCCGGCATCGACGGCACCACCGTCGCCCGCTTCGTCGTGCGCCTGCTGTGCGGCGACCTGTGCCTCGAACTCGGCTTGCGCAGCTTCTTCGTGCGTGACCGCGTCGACGTCGCGGTCTTCCGGCTTGACCTGGACGAAGTCGGTGCGTCCGAGATATTCCATGCCGAGCACGCGGAAGATGTAGTCGATCACGCTCGTCGCGTGTTTGATGTTCGGGTGGTCGACGAAGCCGTTGGGCTCGAAGCGTGTGAACACAAATTTGTCCACGAACTCCTCGAGCGGTACGCCGTACTGCAGACCGATTGAAACGGCTATAGCAAAGCAATTCATAAGGCTTCTGAAGGACGCGCCTTCTTTGTGGAGGTCGACGAAGATCTCGCCGAGCGTGCCATCGGCGTACTCGCCGGTTCGTAGGAACACCGTGTGACCTGAGATCTTCGCTTTTTGCGTCCAGCCGCGGCGCTTGGCGGGCAGCCGGTTGCGCTCGATGGCCTTGGCGAATTGGCGTTTGAAATCGGTCGAGGTGGTGTTGGCGAGGATGCGCTGAGCAGCCGCGAGGATCTCGTCGGGCCGCAACTCTTCGGCGCGCTGCTTGCGCGCGGCCTCGAGTTGTTTGGCGAACTCTTCCGAGAGCGCGAGCTGCTTGTCATCCTCTTGCGCGGTCTTGTCCGAGCCCTTGTTCGAGAGCGGCTGCGAGAGCTTCGAGCCGTCGCGGTAGAGGGCCATTGCTTTGATGCCTAGCTCCCACGAGCGCATGTAGGCTTCTTTGATTTCGTCGACGGTCGCCTCGTTGGGCATGTTGATTGTCTTGGAGATCGCACCGCTGATGAAGGGTTGCGCCGCAGCCATCATGCGGACGTGCCCCATGTGATGGATGAAGCGCTTGCCGAGCTTGCCGCACCGGTTGGCGCAATCAAACGCGGGATAGTGCTCTTCTTTGAGGTGCGGTGCGCCCTCGATCGTCATCGTGCCGCAGACGTAGTTGTTCGCCGTCTCGATCTCTTCGCGCGAATACCCGAGCGCGCGCAGCAGGTCGAAGTCCGTCGCCGCGTATTGCTCGGCGTCGAACCCGAGCCGCTGCATCGTCGGCTCACCGAGCGTGAACTGGTTGAACGCGAAACCGATCTCGAACGCCGATGGAAGCGCCTTTTCGACCTTGGCGATGTCCTCATCTGCGAAGCCCCGCGCCTTGAGCGTTTCCGCGTTGATGTACGGAGCACCGTAGAGCGAGCCGGTTCCCTTGGCGTAGCGGATGATGTCGTCGATCTGCGTCGACGTATACCCGAGATTGCGCAGCGCTTCCGGAATCGATTGGTTGATAATCTTGAAGTAGCCGCCGCCGGCGAGCTTCTTGAACTTGACGAGCGCGAAATCGGGCTCGATGCCGGTCGTATCGCAGTCCATGATCAGGCCGATCGTGCCGGTCGGCGCGATGCAGGTGGCCTGCGCGTTGCGATAGCCGTGTTGCCCGCCGAGCTCCACGGCGCGATCCCAGCTGTCGCGCGCCGCGGCTAGCAGGTACGGCGGCGCGAGCGACGGGTCGATGCCCATCGGGATGACCGCGAGCTCTTCGTACTCGGACGCCGTGGCGTTGTACGCGGCGCGTTTGTGGTTGCGCATTACGCGCAGCATCGAGTCGGCATTGTCTTTATAGCGCGGGAACGGGCCGAGATCTCGTGCCAATTCAGCGGATGTCGCGTACGACTCACCGGTCAGCATGGCGGAGATGACGCCGGCCATCGCGAGCGCGCGCGGCGAGTCATACGGGATGCCCGAGACCATGAGCAACGTGCCGAGATTCGCGTAACCGAGGCCCAGCGTGCGGTATTCGTATGACTTGCGAGCGATCTCAGGGCTCGGGAACTGCGCCATCAGAACCGAGATCTCGAGCACGACCGTCCACAATCGGATCGCGTGCAGGTAGCTGTCGACGTCGAATTGGCTCTTCGACGAGTCGTAGAACTTCATCAAATTGATCGACGCTAAGTTGCATGCCGTGTCATCCAAGAACATATATTCGCTGCACGGATTGCTTGCGCGGATGCGACCGCCCGCCGGGCATGTGTGCCACGAATTTATGACATCATCGAACTGCACGCCAGGATCAGCGCAACTCCAAGCCGCGCGCGCGATCTCATCCCAGAGGTCGCGTGCTCGAACGGAACGCGCAACTGATTTGTCTTTCCGCCACAACAGATCCCAGGTTCCGTCTTTGCGCACAGCGTCGATGAATTTGTCCGAAACGCGTACCGTATTGTTGGAATTTTGGCCGGAGACGGTCTGGTACGCATCGCCTTCGTACGAGCTCGCGTAGCCGGCGGCGATAAGCGCCGCAACTTTCTTCTCTTCCTCGACCTTCCAGTTGATGAACTTCTCGATGTCTGGATGATCCATGTCGAGGATGACCATCTTAGCGGCGCGCCGCGTCGTACCGCCGCTCTTGATAGCGCCGGCTGCGCGATCGCCCACACGCAAAAAAGACATCAAGCCGCTGGAGGTACCGCCGCCCGAAAGCTTTTCGCCCTCTGCGCGAAGATTGGAGAAGTTGGTTCCGGTTCCCGAGCCGTACTTGAATAGACGCGCCTCGCGAACCCAAAGGTCCATGATGCCGTTGTCATTGACGAGATCGTCGTCGACGGATTGGATGAAGCAATTGTGAACGACGACGTTGTTTGTCAGGAAATTGTGGCTCTCCGTCTCAATGTCGTATACGTCTTGGTCGCCGACGAAATCGATTGACGTTATTTCCTCATCTCTTGATGTCGCCATATTGCGGCCCGGTTGAGAGAGCGCTTCTTTGAGCTTCGCGACCTTGTCAGCGGAAACAAAACCAATTGTCGAGGCAAAGCGCTCCTTTGCAGCTTTCCAACCGACACTCACATGATAGTAAGCTTGGCGATCCTCTCGCGCATCCTGACAGTCCTGGATCCGATTAAAGATGCCGAGATTGGAGAGCAGATTTGAGACGTCTTGAGCGAGCAGCGGTGAAATGGTGCCAAAGACGATATCGCTGGTCCCTCGGTCGTCGCGAACGCGAACGCAACCGTCCGCCTGGAATAATGCTTTGAGGTACGCCGCAGCAACATTCCGCCCGCCGGTCAAGACCTGCTCTGGCACGCGCATTTCGGTGCCTCGCGCAAGCAAGCCATAGCGCTCGACGAATGGCCGCAGTCTCTCGCCATAGAGACGAAGCCGGCGAATGTCCAGATCTGCGCTCTTTGCTGGTACGGACCGTTCCTTTGTATGCGTGCCAGCAAGAACGGCTTCGACGAGCGTTCCCACGTATTCGCGCTCATCGGTGTTGACGGTCATGGCTTCGACGGTAAGGCTGCGGTTCGTACCATGATCGTATTGGCCAACGAAGCCATCGGCCTGTAACCAGCCCGCTAGAGCCGCCTCGGCCTCGACGATTGTATCGCCGTTTGACTTGATCGTTGTGTCAGTCCGTTGGATGAGGCGCATCCCGGGTCGCAAGTCCTTGACAAAACGCCACGACTGCGCTCCCTTGTGGCTGCCACACGCCAGAACCAGGTGATCCTCTGTGGCTTCGATGTGATTGCCGTTTCTGAGGGAAATCCGATAGACGGACTTAACGCCATTATGCTTGACTGCAGCAACCTTGGTCGTGCCCTTTGCGTCGTACACTTCCAAACCGAGAAGATTCTTCGAAACGATGTCGCCGATCTTGATCGGACCATCAGGTGTGGTCACAAGCGCATGATAGGGAAGGCACGCATGCGGTTGTGGATGCGTGTAAGAATCTTTCGCGCGCGTCAGCTCTTTCGTGTCGGGATCGACGAAGTAGTGGCCCTGTGAGGGTCCAGTGATCCCATACGCGTAGGCAAGGCCCGTGTTAAACCACTGCGGCGAATTCGGCGCCGCCATCTGGTTGATCAACATGTGCGTGATCTCAGCGTCGAACGTGGCAGCGTCTTCCTCGGTGTCGAAATACTTGTAGCGGCGTCCCCAATCGGTCCAGCAACCGGCGAGGCGGCGCATCACCTGGCGCGCCGACGTCTCGCGACCGAGCGATCCATCCGGCTGCGGCACGCCGGCTTTGCGGAAATATTTCTGTGCGAGGATGTCGGTGGCGACTTGCGACCACGCCTTTGGCACTTCGATGTCGTGCATCTCGAAGACGACCGTGCCGTCGGGCTCCCGGATGACAGATGATCTACGATCCCAGTCGATGGTGTCGAGCGGATCGATGCCGGGCTGTGTGAAGCGCCGCTGGATCTTCATGGAAGGTTGATGTCCTTTCTCTCTCTATAACCGCGCGGGGAGACGCGCACACCGCTGGTCCTCAAGAACAGCGTACAATAGTTCGACGAACGCTTGAGCGGCCCTACCTATTGTGGTACTAGGCCTAATGGACCCCATTATATAGCGGAAATATGGCCGTTTCAAGAGAAATTTCGAACGGCCGTTCGTTCAAACGCAAGGCCTGATGCTACGGGCCTTCGAGCGATTTTGCGCAGAACTTATCCCCAGGCGACCCCGAATCTGGGGATGGCGGGTACCCTTCAAAAACGGGACAAAATACAGTGGTGTTAGTGCGCGTCGACCGTCAGCGTGAAGCCGCTATAGACCGAATAGCAGCGATCCGCACCACCGGAAAAGTCAGCCCGGTCGGGGACCAACACGAAGCCGTAGTTCGGTCGGGTTCCGGAAGCCCATTCTTGAACCGCTCGCGTCACGTCAATGCTGATGAACATGCCGTTGCTGATCGAGAATTGTCCAGACGTCTCGGTGTCGCCCGGCCGGTTCGCCGGAAACGCGAGATACGGAGTTCCCAACAGTGCGGATGGGTTGTCCGGATTGTTCATCCACATCGCATTCGCAGTCTGGAGTTGCGCCGCGCACGAAACGTTGCCGGTGAGCGGATTGCCCTGTGCCGACGACGCGCTGCGCGAGACGTAGAACGTCAACGTGGCATCGACCACTTTGGTGCCTTTGGCCGCGTCGCGGAACCAGACACCAGAACGGTAGATCACGCCGCAGCGCGCGCCCTGTGCGAAGTTCCATCCGACAAGGACTTCGCCCGACTGCAGCAAGGGCGTTACCGAGCGCGCGCTGGTCACGCCGCACTGCGGATTCACGTATGACTTCGACGTGTTGTTCGTGGGGCTCAGCACTTGGCGCTGCACGCCGCGCGGCGGCGTCGGCGTCGCCGGCGGCGTGGCGCTGGGAGCAGCCAGCGGCGCAAACGTGGTAGCGGGTACGGCGGGCGCCGGGGTGGGCGTCGCTGCAATCGGCGTGGGTGTCGGAGCCGGCGTCGGCGGAGCAGTCGGCGGAGCGGTCGCTACAAACGGCGTGGGGGTGCTCGTCGGCGCCATTGTCGGTGTGGGGACCGGCGTTGGCGGGGGCGTTGGATGTGGCGTTGGGGTCGGCGTCGGCGCTGGGGTCGGAGTCGGGGTCGGCGACGCTAGCGCGACCACGGAGGCGTTCTGACTAGGACTCGCGGCGAGACCCACAGGCACGAGCAGCAACGCGAGTACCAGCGCGATCTTCTCAAATCTCATCGTCAATTCGCCCCTCGAAATGCGCGACTTCCCACATCGGGAACGCTGCCGAAGCGGGTAGAGTTCCTTCCAGCACGGCTAAGGGCACACCCGCAGGCGGTCCGGCGCGGGGTCCGCGCACACCGGGAAAGAAGCATCCATCACCATGGCGCACGCCAGGAAATTCGAGCTCGCGCTCGTGCAGTTCGCGCCCCGCAAGGGCGATGTCGACGCTAACTTTGCGGCGATCGGCGACGCATTCGCTGCGCTGGCGGCGGAGGGCGCCGAATTCCCGGATGTCGTCGTCTTCCCGGAGGCAGCGCTCTCAGGTTATTTCGTCGAGGGCGGCGTGCGCGACGTCAGCCTCACGGCGCGCGAGGCATTTGGACGACTCGTCAAATTGGCGAAAGCGCGTGCGCCCAAGCGGGCCTCTTTCGACGTAGTGCTCGGCTTTTACGAGATCGACGCGAACGACAAGCTCTACAATAGCGCCCTGTACGCGACCGTCGGGGCGCAGCCGCGATTGCACCACGTCCATCGCAAGCTCTTCCTGCCCACCTACGGCGTGTTCGACGAAGAGCGCTTCGTGACGCGCGGGCGGACGATTGGCGCGTTCGACACGTCGCATGGCCGCGCCGCCGTGCTGATCTGCGAGGATGCGTGCCACTCGCTCGCGACCACCCTCGCCGCGCTGCGCGGAGCGCAGATCATCTACATCCCCAGCGCATCGCCGGGGCGCGGCATGGAAGATTTCGAGCCCGACAACGTGCGGTTATGGCGCGAGATCATGCGCGTCGCGGCGGCCGAGCATGGCGTGTTCATCGCGTATGCCGGACTCGTCGGCTTCGAAGGTGGCAAGGGCTTCACCGGCGGCTCGCGCTTAGTGGGCCCGTTCGGCGATCTGCGAGTTGAGGCGCCGTTCGCAGGCACCGCGATCGTGCGGGCGCCGGTCAACCTCGAAGACGTCGCGGTCGCACGGGCCGCACTGCCCGCGTTGGGCGACCTCGAATCGAATCTCCCCGAACTGATCCCAGCTCTGCTCGCCGTCGAAGGCGAAGACACCAAGAAACTCGCGAAGCGGGCGCGGAGCAACGGCCGAATAAATTCGACCGCTCCAGGGAAACGGAATTCGGCCGCTACAGGCGTTGGAAAAAAGGCGCGGCGCAAGGCCGCGCGGCGATCGTGAGCACCAAGTACAAGATCATCACTGCGCCGCCGCGCGACGACACGCCGGCCATCGACGCGGCGCTCGTCGAACGCTGGCTCGTGGCATTCATCCACGACGAGCTCGTCCGCCGCCGCGGGATCACCGAGGCGGTCGTCGGCGTCTCCGGCGGCGTCGATTCCGCCGTGGTCGCGTACCTGTGCGCCCGGGCCCTCGGACCGGAGCACGTGCTCGGCCTTCGCCTGCCGTATCGCACTTCGAGCAAAGAAAGTCTCGAGCACGCCGCGCTCGTGATCAAGAGCACGGGCATCCATGAGCGGCTCATCGACATCAGCGACGCGGTCGACGGCTACCTCGAACACGAGCCTGATGCTTCGGCACAGCGCCGCGGCAACGTCATGGCCCGCGCGCGCATGATCGTGCTCTTCGACCAGTCCGCCAAGATCAACGGCTTGCCGATTGGCACAGGCAACAAGTCCGAGCGCATGTTGGGCTACTTCACGTGGCACGGCGACGATTCGCCGCCGATCAACCCGATCGGCGATCTTTTCAAGACGCAAGTCTGGGAGCTTGCCCGACATCTCGGCGTGCCCGAGGTCGTCATCGACAAACCCGCGACAGCCGATCTCATCCGCGGCCAGACAGATGAAGAAGACTTGGGCATCACCTACGCCCAGGCAGACAAGATCCTCAACCGGCTGCTCATGGGGTACACTCTAGCGGACATCATCGCGGCGGGCTACCCCGCAGAAGAGGTCGAGCTGGTGAAACGGCGAGTCGACGCGACTCACTGGAAGCGGCACCTCGCCACGACGGCATTGATCTCGACCACCGCGATCAACGAGTTCTATCTTCGCCCCGTCGACTACTGAACGGCTAACAAAAAGAAGCGAGCTTCAGATATGCCTATCAAACTCGGTCACGTCGGTCATTTCGGCATCAGCGTCGCCGATCCAAACACGAGCGCGACGTGGTGGATCAAGACCATCGGCCTCAAGAAGATCTTCGCGTTCCCAGAAGGCGTCGTCATCGGCAACGACGCCGTGGACCTCGTCTTATTCAAGGGGGCGCCGCGGCCCGAAGTGATCGACCACGTGTCGTTCCACCTCGGCAGCATGCGCGAACTACGCGCCGCTCTGGCAGAGCTCAAGCGCAAAGGCGTCGAGCTCGAAGATCCGGGCGACGAGATCGGACCCGAAGGGCCCGGCTCGAAGAACATGGGCTTGTGGTTCCACGATCCCGACGGGTACCGCTGGGAGCTCAGCGTACTGGCAGAGCCCGCTCCCAAGCGCCCTCCCAAGCGGTCGGCCAAACCCTCGGCCAAGCGCAAGGCAAAAAGGAAACGGTGATGGCGAGGTACCTGCACACGTCGATCTTCGTCAACGACATGGACGAGACGATCGAATTCTACACCAAGAAGCTCGGCCTGCAGCTGCTCGACAAGGCGCACTACCCCGGCAACGCCGACATGGCGTTCGTCGGCCGCGATTGGAACGCGTACATCGAATTGGTCTACGACCTTGAAGAACATCCGCCGTACGAGCTCGGCAACCGGTACGAACATCTCGCGCTCGAGATCGATGGACCGCTCATCGACCTGGTCGAGCGCCTGCGCCGCGACGGCGTCAAGATCGTCAAGGAGCCCAAAAAATCTCCGGGCGGGACCCGAGCGCTTGCGATGATCGAAGACCCGAACGGCATCGTGGTCGAGCTGCTCGAGCCCAAGACCGGCCCCATCAAGTAGCCGGCGTGGCCACAGCCGAAATCATCACCGTCGGGACCGAGCTGCTGCTCGGCCAACTCGTCGACACCAACACGACCTTCATCGCCAAGGCGCTGGCCGATGCGGGCATCGACGTGCATCGCGAGACATCCGTCGGCGACAACGCCGCGCGCATCGCCGCTGCGGCACGCGAGGCGCTGCAGCGCGCCGATTGCGTGGTCATTGCGGGCGGCCTGGGTCCGACGGTCGATGACCTCACGCGCGATGGCGCTGCCGGCGCGACCGGACGCACGCTCGAGCTCCATCAGCCTAGCCTCGAGCGCATCCGGGCGATGTTCGCGCGCCTCGGACGACCGATGGCGGAGAACAACGCTCGTCAAGCGATGATGCCCGCCGGAGCGACGGTGCTCGACAACGATCAGGGCACGGCGCCCGGATTCATCATAGAAGAAGATGGACGCGCGCTCATCGCGGTGCCAGGCGTGCCGCGCGAGATGAGAGCGATGGTCGCCCAACAGGTCGTACCATGGCTGGTCAAGCGCTACGGCGTGGCGGCCACCATCGTCACGCGCGTCCTCAACACGATCGGCTTGGGCGAATCCGACCTCGACGCGCGCATCGCCGATCTGTTCCACGCCGGCGTCAATCCGAGCATCGCCGTGCTTGCACACTACGGTCAAGTCGACGTCAAGCTCACAGCCAAAGCGGCCAGCCGAGCCGAGGCGCTCGCGATGCTCGACGAACTCGAACCGCGCGTCCGCGAGCGGCTCCCCGATTGCGTGTATGCCGTCGACGGCGGCCCGATCGAACAGGTCGTCGGCGAGTTGTTGCGTGCCCGCGGTTGGACGCTGGCGACCGCCGAGTCGTGCACGGGCGGTCGCATTGCCACGATGCTGACCAGCGTGGCCGGCGCGTCCGACTACTATCTCGGCGGCGTGGTCTCGTACGCGAATGAGGCCAAGCTTGATTTCCTCGACGTCGCGCCCGATCTCATCGAGCAGCACGGCGCGGTGAGCGCCGAGGTCGCGACCGCGATGGCCGTCGGCGTGCAAGCGCATCTGCATGCGTCGTGCGCCGTTGCGGTGACCGGTGTCGCCGGCCCCGGCGGCGGTAGCGATGAGAAGCCGGTCGGGCTCGTGTACGTCGCGTTGGTCGGCCCGGACGGCGATGCTGAGGCGCGCAAGCTGATGCTGCCGGGTGACCGCGAGATGGTCCAGCGCCGCGCGGCCATGGCGGCGATGACGATGCTGTGGAAGGCGGCGCGCTGATGCCGCCCACCATCGAGACGCCCCGCTTGACGCTGCGCAGTTTCACCGAGGACGATTTCGAGCCGTACTTCGAAGCGATACTCTCGCAGCGCTCCGTGATGCGCTGGCTTTCCGGCACTGGCGAGCCGCGCACGCGCGAGGAGGCGGTGCTTACCTGGGCGCGCTGGCTCGGTCCCGATCGCGATCCGCGCGACCGCCTTTGGGCGGTCGTCGACCGTGCCCGCGGAGAACTGCTGGGCCACGCCGTGCTCCAGCGTCTCGACAAAGGCGAGCTGATCGAGGTCGGGTACGCGTTGGGCGAACGCTGGTGGGGCGCCGGCATCGCCACCGAAGCCTCACGCGCCGTGGTCGACTTCGGCTTCGCCACACCCGACCTCGACATGATCGTCGGCGTCGCGCGTCCGGAGAACGCCGCCTCGCGCCGCGTGCTTGAGAAGAGTGGCCTGACGTACTGCGGACCGCGCCACTACTACGGTCTCGACCTCGCCTACTACGAGCTTCGTCGCGCCGGTCACAAAAAGGTCACGCTGGTTCCCCTTCAGAAAAAACGCGAGGAATGAAGCACCGTTCCAGCGGTTCGTGGTTCCTCTTTGCCTTGATCGCGGCGGCATCCGTCGCGTCGATGGCAAATTCGTGCAATGGCAAAAATTCCAGCATGGGTCCGACGCCGCCGACGGGACCGACACCGCTGACGGGCTGCAATGCCAACGCGAGCAGCATCCAGATCGCGCGCGAAGAGCCATCCTTCGGCCAACGCTTGCCGACGCGTCAACCCAGTGCGCAATATATCCCAGGCGAACTGGCGGTCAGATTCACGGGCACTGGGGCCGAGCCGCAGATAGCAACGGCGCTGGCCCGCATCGGCGCCGTCCAAGTACAGCCGCCGAGCACGCTGGGCTACGCCATCTACAGCATTCCGCGTACGCAGAGTCCCGCCGTCGCCGCCGCCACGCTGGCCGCCACACGCGGCGTCGCCGAGGCCAAGCCGCTAGTAGCGCGCCACCTTCAGGACATTCCGAACGACGCGGATTTCGGCTCGGCTTCGCAGCTGACGTCGCCGCAGACGGTGAACCCGGTGCAGTGGGATATGTACGTCACGCAGATGCCGGCCACGTGGACGAACTATAAAGGAAGCGCCGCGCTGACGATCGCGATCATCGACACCGGATACGATGCCAACAACGTCGACATCTGCTCCAAGGTCGTCAATTCAGCGGTCTTCGATTTGGGCGGCGGCGCGTTGGACACTGCCGGCAACGCGCAAGACATGGACGGGCATGGCAGCAACGTGAGCGGCATCGCCGCATCGGTCACCAATAACGTCACGCGTTTCGCGGGCGCCGGTTGGAACACGAACCTGTTGGAGGTGCGCGTATTCCCGACCCCGACCGTCTCGAATCCGAATCCCAATGCCAGCAATTTTGACATCGCCGCCGGCATCAATTGGGCCGTGGCGAACGGCGCCAAGGTCATCAATCTGAGCCTGGGCGCGCAAGGCACGTGCGATTCGACGGAGGGCAACGCCATCAACGCGGCGATCGGCAAGGGCGTCGTCGTCGTGGCGGCCGCGGGCAACGACGGGCTGGGGACGATCGATGCGCCGGCCGACTGCCCAGGCGTGATCGCGGTGGGCGCGACCGCGCTGGACGACATCAATTTCCCGAACAACCCGCCCGAAGTCATCGCGGGCTATTCGAACTGGGGCACGAACCAAAACGGTTTGACGCTCGTCGCCCCGGGCGGCGACCCGTGCATCAACCAATCGCAGAGCAGCTGCACGCCGAGCCAGCCGCCAGATTATCTGCAGTGGATCATCAATAATTATTCGACGACGGCGCACTCATTGGCCGGCCATGGCGTGTTCATCGCCGGGACCTCGCAGGCCACGCCGCACGTCAGCGGCGTCGCCGCGCTCATGCTGACCAAGACCCCGGGTTTGGCGCCGGCCACCGTCAAGATGCTGATGCAGACCTATGCCAGCGACATCGGAAACCCCGTCAAACAGGGCGCTGGGCTGTTGAACGCCGCGGCGACGCTTCAACATACGTAACGCAGTGGTAGCGGCGCCACCGCGCGCAAGCGTCGCACCGTCAGCGCATCTCGCCCGAGTCCTCGGCTTCCTCGACTTGTCGATTCTGTCATCGGCCAGTATGGCACCCGCGTACTCGATCGCCGCCACCTTCGGTCTGATGATCGCAGCAGCGGGTGCGGGCGCGCCGCTCGCGCTGATCATCCTCACCGTCCCCGTCATGTTCATCGCAATCGCATTCCATCGCATGTGCGAAGAACATCCGGACGCGGGTTCGACCTACGCGTGGGCGCGTCTCGCCTTCGGCACGCGAACCGGCGCGTTCTCGGGCTGGATCGTGATGCTCTCGTACTTCGGGGCGGCGATGGCGACGGTGGTGCCCGCCGGCGTGTACACGCTGCGCTTCCTCAACAGCCCGCTGCACATGGTCGGGCCGCAGGCGGCGGACAATCCGTTCGCGGTCGCCGTCGTCGGCGGCGCGTGGATCGTGGCCGCCGGATTGCTGCTGGCGTGGGGCATGCGCCCGACCGCCGACGCCTCAGCCGTGTTCTTGATCCTCGAACTTGGCGCGCTGCTGCTGTTCGCTGCCTTCGCGCTGATGCATCCGGTGGTCGCCGGCGGACATGCGGGGTCGCTTCTCACGTGGGGCAGCGGCGGCGGCGCGGGCTTCCTCACCGCGATGGTGCTTGCCATCTGGGTCGCGGACGGATGGGAGATCTCGACCTACACGTCAGAAGAGAACACCGGCTCGACGCGCCAGCCGGGGCGCAGCGCATTGGTCGCACTGGTGACCACCACCGCGATCATGCTCGTGTGCGCGGTCGCGTTCATGCGCGTCGCGCCCTTGTCCGGTCTCGCCTCGCACGCCACGGACACGCTTGCATACGTCGCGGACCAGCTCGGCGGCGGCTGGCGCACGTGGGCGATGGTGCTCACGGTGATCATCTCCACCGGCGCGACGCTGTGGACCGGCCAGCTCGGACTGTCGCGCTTGCTGTTCTCCGCCGCGCGCGACGGATTGCTGCCAAAAGCGTTCGGCGTGGTCCATCCGAAATTCGGCACGCCGGCGTTCAGCATCGGCGTCGTCACGGTCGGCGCGCTGATCCTGGCGCTGTTGCTCGGCCTGGAGCCGACGGTGTATGCGAGCCTCGATGACGTCGACAACATCGTGTCGATCCTGTTGGGGATGACGTTTATCGCCACGGGAGCCGCGTGCGTGGTCTATTTCCTGCGCAAAGGCACGCCGTGGTTCGACCTCACGCGCGTCGTGCTGCCGGCGATCGGAACGATCGGCCTCGCCGCGCTTCTCATCAAGAATTTCCATGACCAGAGCCGCGTCGATCAGATCGCGGCGATCGGCTGCATCGTCCTCGGCATCGTCATCGGATGGCTTGCGCCGGTGGTCACGTCGTCGTTCGCGAAACGCACGACCGATTGATCCCCGCGCTCTTCGCGTCGGTGGCGCTGCTCGCGGCCTCGCCTGCGCAGCCGGCCGCGTCAGCCGCTCCGTCGCCAAGCGCAGCTTCATCCGCCAGCCCCACCCCGAGCGTTAGCGCCGCGCCGACACCCGTGCGCACGGCGCCGCCCGGTGCGCACAGTTGGCAGGGCATCACACCGGGCAGTCCAGCGGCGACGCTGCATAACAAATTAGGCACGCCCTTGCTGGTGCGAATACAGGCCGATGGTTCGCTGCTGGATTGGTATCCAGGGCCGACGACCAACGCGTACATGATCGTGCGCGAGCATCAAAACATCGTGCAGTACGTCCAGGCTTTTCCGATCGACATCGGCGGCGTGTTGGACGGCCTGAAGGATCCGTACGGAGTCGAGCCCGGTTTCGACTACGGGCAGATCAAAGCGCTGCGCGGCGAAGCCAACGAAGCACGCCAAGTCGCTCCAGCGATCGTCGTCGCCGTCTACCAGGACCAGCAGGGTTTTGTGTGGCTGTACGAGCTGACGGCCGCCGGCGTGCACGCGATCACGCTCTACGACACCCACGCGCCATCGGCTCCGCCGGCCCAGCCGGTGCCGGATCCGCACGACGGGTCGAGCATCGGCCGCGCATATGTGCTGCACGCGCACAACGAACAAGAGGGCGCGCGCTTCGAAGAGTACTACGCGACGCACCGCGGCGGCTGCTCGGCTTGGACGGTGGCGGACCAGACGCAGCTCTCGATCGGCGCGCGCAAGATCGACCAGCTCGACTTGGAGTGCGTCGACACCAAGGACCACGCGAGCATGTTCTTCGACGTGACCGCCTTCGCCGGCAAGACCTAGGTACGCTTCGCGGCCGCGCCGAACCATGCGTACCGCACGCATCCGCGGAGGACTCGCATGGCACGGCCGATGACCCAGACTGAAAAGATCCTCGCCGCGCACGCCGGCAAAGCCGACGTGGCGCCCGGCGATATCATCTCGATCGACCTCGACCTGGTGATGGCCAACGAGCTGTCGGCCGCGGTCGCGATCACTGAGTTCCGCAAGATCAAAGGCGCCACCAAGGTCTGGGATCCGGACAAGATCGCGCTGTGCCCGAGCCATTTCACGCCGAACAAAGACATCGCGACGGCGACGCTGTCGACGATGATGCGCGAATTCGCCAAAGAGCAGCACATCAAACACTACTTCGAAGTCGGCCGCGGCGGGATCGAACACGTCGTGCTGCCGGAAAACGGGATGGTCGGGCCGGGCGAGACCATCATCGGCGGCGACAGCCATACCACGACCTACGGCGGCGTCGGCGCGTTCGCGACCGGCGTGGGCAGCACCGACATCGCCGCTGCATTCGCCACCGGCGAGATGTGGGTTCGCGTACCCCCCAGCATCAAGGTCATCTACGAGGGCGCGCTGCGCCCATACGTGCACGGCAAAGATCTCATCCTCACGACCGTCGGCCGTATCGGCGTCGACGGCGCTATCTACGGCGCGATCGAGTTCACCGGTCCGGTCGTCAAGGAGCTCCCGATATCCGGCCGCTTCACGATGGCGAACATGTCGATCGAGGCCGGCGCGAAGAACGGCATATTCCCGGTCGACGCGATGACCGAGGCGTATTGCGCGGCGGTCGGCAAGAAAAACTACACCGTGTACCACGCGGACAAGAACGCGGAGTACGAGTCGGTGATCACGATCGATTGCTCGCGCATCGAGCCGCAGGTCGCGCTGCCGTGGCTGCCCGAGAACACGAAGAACGCATCGGACCTCAACGACATCAAGATCCATCAGGCGGTCATCGGGACCTGCACGAACGGCCGCATCGAAGACATGCGCCAAGCGGCAGAGGTCCTCAAGGGACGCAGCATCCATCCCGACGTGCGCTGCATCGTCATCCCCGGCAGTCAAAAAGTCTACAAACAATGCATCACCGAGGGTCTCACAGAGATCTTCATCGACGCGGGCTGCGTCGTCTCGACGCCGACCTGCGGGCCGTGCGTCGGCGGGCACATGGGCGTGTTGAGCGAGGGCGAGCGCTGCATCTCCACGACCAACCGCAATTTCAAAGGGCGCATGGGGCATGTGAAGAGCGAAGTCTACCTCACCGGTCCGTACGTCGCCGCGGCGTCTGCGGTGGCCGGCTTTATCACGAATCCCGAGCAGCTAGGCAGCCCCGTCGCCGTGTGATGCGGGCATGATCGCGTACGCGCTCATCGTCCTGCTCATCGCGTCGGCCACACCGTCGCCCACGCCGACACCGTACAAACCGCTCGCCGTGCCCACGGCGGGCGCAACTCCGTGGAGTTCGCTCTCGCTCGCGGGCGTGACGCTGGGCGAAAGCCCGGACGACGTGCGTGCGCGGCTGGGCGAGCCCTCCGTCGAGAACGTCAAGCCCGAGCAAACCGTGTGGACCTACGCGATGAATGATTCCCACATCAACGTCAACGTGTTCATGCGGCACGGGCGCGTCAACAGCATCAGCGCGGCGCTGGCGAACGGCGCCAAGCTCTCTAAGTTCGCCGATCCGTACGGCGTGCACCTCGGCGACGGCGTCGACACCATGACATCCATGCGCGGTGACCCGGGCGATCTTTCAGCCAACCGCAATTCGTATACCATCGGCCCCGGGTTCACATGGGTGTACGAATTCGACCGCGGTGTCGCGGCGTCGGTGCTGCTCGAAGCGAACACCACGCTGACGGGTCCCTTGCCGAGCGCGATCCCCGGTCCGCCCGGCCACGATGGCAGCAGCGTCGACAAATCGATCCGATTCAAAGCGGCCAACCTGCGCCAAGCCGCGCTTGCGCAGGCCGTGTTCCTGGCACAGTTCTGCGACGGCAAAGGCGGTTGGGTGACCACCGCGCGCGCGCAGCTGTCCGATCCCCAAACCGGCATGGCGACGTTGATGTACGGCGTCACATGTTCGACGACGCAACGCACCGCGAAATACTATTTCGACGTAAGCCGGCTGCCGAAGTAAAGGCGCATACCGCTACGCGGAGAATCCTGACGCACACGAGGCCGGACACACGCGATGTTCTTTGACATCGCGGTCTGGCCGCTTTGCGAGAGGAACGCCATGTCGAAGCCGAGCATTCTCTGGAGCGCGTGCGCCGCGCTGCTTTTCGCTGGATCGGGAGCGCTCGCCGCAAGCGGCGCGGCGTCTTCGGGCGGAAATCTTGTCCACGACGGCGACTTCTCAGCTGCGGCCTCGCCCGGCTCGTACGCCACGTATCCAAAAGGCTCGACTGCTATCACCGGATGGGTCGTCACCAAAGCCACCGTCGATCTGATCGGCACGTACTGGACCGCGCCCGGCGGTCTGCGCAGCGTCGATCTCGATGGCACGCCCGGCTTCGGCGCGATCGCGCAGACCATCGCGACGACTCCCGGCACGACGTACACGCTGAGTTTTCTCCTGTCGGGCAACGATGAATGCCCTCCGGCGATCAAACACATGCGCGTCAGCGCGGCCGGCGTGCACGCCGACTATACGGTGAACGGGGCCGGCGTGCGCAAGAACGCGTGGGTGCGCAAGACCTGGACCTTCAAGGCGTCGGCTCCGAAAACGACGCTGCAGTTCGAAAGCAAAGATACGAGCGGCGGCGAGTGCGGCCCGGTCATCGCCGACATCAGGGTGAATGCCTAGAGCAAGGCGTGCATTGCGCGCGCGGAGAACCCCATGTGCCCGGAGGCGAACCTGACATATGATCCTCAAAGGCACCGCGCACAAATACGGCAAGAACGTCGATACCGACGTCATCATCCCCGGCCGGTACTGCAATCTCATCGACCCGGTCGAATTGGGCAAGCACGCGCTTGAAGATCTCGACGCGGATTTCGTGAAGAAGGCCAAGCAGGGCGACCTCATCGTCGCCGATACCAATTTCGGCTGCGGCTCGTCGCGCGAGGTCGCTGCGGTAGCGCTCAAGGGCGCGGGCGTGTCGGGCGTAGTCGCCAAATCGTTCGCCCGTATCTTCTATAGGAACTGCATCAACACCGGGCTGCCCATCTTCGAGTGCCCCGAGGGCGTGGACGGCATCAGCGACGGCGACACGATCAAAGTCGACGCGGATAACGGCGTCATCGTCAATGAGACGACCGGGAAATCATTCAAGGCGACCCAATTCCCGAAATTCATGCAGGACCTGATCGCCAAGGGCGGCCTGCTACGCTACGTCGAGCAGCGGCTGGTCGAGAAGAACGCCGCGAAAGGCTCGGTCGAATGAATTCGACCGCTACATAGGGCGAGCGTGGCCAAGACATACAAGATCGCGGTCATCCCCGGCGACGGCGTCGGCCCGGAGGTGATCGACGAAGCCCTGAAGGTCCTCAAGCGCGCCGGCTCGCTCTTCGGTTTCGCGTACACGACCAAGACGTATCCGTTCGGCGCCGATCATTATCTCGCCACAAACGAGTTCATGCCTCCCGGCCAGCTCGACGAATTCCGGTCCATGGACGCGATCCTGCTCGGCGCCATCGGCGATCCGCGGTTGCCGCCCGGCCTGGTCGAACGCGGCGTCATCGCTGCGACGCGGTTCGGGCTGGATCTGTACATCAATCTGCGGCCGATCAAACTGTACGCCGAGCATCTGTGCCCCATCAAGGGCAAGAAGCCTGAGGACGTCGACATGGTCGTCGTCCGCGAGAATACCGAAGACCTCTACACGGGCCTCGGCGGCCACTTCAAAAAGGGCACGCCCGACGAAGTCGTCATCGCGAACCAGATCTTCACCCGCAAAGGCATCGAGCGCGCGGTGCGCTACGCGTTCGAGCTGGCCGTGCGGCGCAACGGCAAGAAGAAGCTCACCTTGGTGGACAAGGCCAACGCCATCGAGGTTCAGCAGCTGTGGCGCCGTACCGTCGAAGAAGTCGCGCCGGACTACCCGGGGATCGCATACGACTTCGCATACATCGACGCCGCGTGCATGTGGATGGTCAAGAACCCCGAGTCGTTCGACGTGATCGTAACCACGAATCTGTTCGGCGACATCCTCACCGATCTCGGCGCCATGGTGCAGGGCGGCATGGGCGTCGCAGCGTCCGGCAACATCCATCCCGGCCAGGTCTCGCTGTTCGAGCCCATCCACGGTTCTGCGCCCAAGTATAAGGGCCGCAACGCCGTCAGTCCGATCGCCGCGATCGCAGCGGTGGGCATGATGCTCGACTATCTCGGCGAGACGCGCGCCGCCGAAGCCATCGAATCCACCATTCGCTCGCTGCTCTCTACCAAGCGGATCCCGTCACTCGATGCATCGAGCGGTTTGAAGACGTCGGAGATCGGAGACATGGTCGCGAGTGTGCTCGAGCAGACGTTGGTGAAGGCATAGTCCGTTCAAGTGCGTTTTTCCGAAGCGAACGCGGTTAGCGTTTCCGAGGCCTAGGCCGCGGGGCTTCAAAGAGGGTGCGCGCCGGCATGGCAAACCCCGGGAGGGCGTCGTGCGCGACCAGCGCATTGCGCTCGATCGTCCGGGAGCCTTCGGCATCGTGCGCAGTCACCAACTGGCGCCGCGTGTCCACAAGAAAGACCACCGATGTGCCGCATTCCAAGTACGTGTGGACCTTCCAGTCGACATCGCGCTTTCTATCACGCGGCGAGAGAACTTCGACCGCCGCGTCGGGCGCGATGCGTGGGATATCCGCAGCCTTTGAGCCATACGGTACGCGCGCGTACGAGAGGTACGCGACATCCGGCACGAGGGGACGGCGGACCTCACCGCGCAGCGCAATGCGGAATTCCCATTCGGTGCCCACCTGCCCGCTGCCGGTCCGCTGAGCCCATGCATCAAGTGCTCCCCAGAATCTTCCTTGGGCAAGCGCATGCTTGGCCTGCGGGCTCACCTTTTGGAGCACCCGGCCGTTGACCCATTCCAATGCCGGCTTTGTCTCCGGCAACACCAGTTCTCGCATCGGTCGTCCACGCGGAGTATATCACGCGTGCTTCCACAGCGTCTAGCACAGCAAGGCGGGGTGTGCGGTCTTCGCGAAGCCGACGCGAGTACGGAATATTGAGGAAGCAATGAAAAACGGTAAACCGGAAGTCGTACTCGTCAACGCCGCACGGACCCCGTTCGGCAATTTCGGCGGGGTTCTGCGCGACGTCAGCGCGATCGACCTGGCGGTGATCGCCGCCAAGGCGGCGATGGAGCGCTCTCACGTCGCGCCCGAGAAGATCGACCAGGTCTTCCTCGGCAACGTGATCCAGTCCAGCGCCGACGCTATCTATGCGGCGCGGCACGTCGGCCTCAAAGCCGGCTGTCGCGAAGACGTGCCCGCGCTCACCGTCAATCGCCTCTGCGGCTCCGGGCTTCAGGCGATCGTCAGCGGCGCGCAGCAGCTGCTGCTGGGCGAAGCGAAATACGTGCTCGCCGGCGGCACCGAGAACATGAGCCAATCGCCGCACGTCATCCGCGGCGCGCGGTGGGGGCTCGCGCTCGGCCAGGGAAAACTCGAGGACTCGCTGTGGGAAGGGCTGATCGACAGCTACCACAACACGCCGATGGCGATCACTGCGGAGAACCTCGCCGAACGCTACGAGATCACGCGTCAAGAGGCGGACGAGTTCAGCCTGCGGTCGCAGCGCGGAGCGGCCAAAGCGCTCGAGAACGGATATTTCGCCGAGGAGATCGTGCCGGTCGAGGTCGCCGGGAAAAAAGGGCCGATCGTCATCGATAAAGACGAAGGGCCGCGGCCCGGTGTGACCATGGAGCAACTCGCCAAGCTGCCGCCGCGCTTCAAGAAGGACGGCATCGTGACGCCTGGCAACGCCAGCGGCATCACCGACGGCGCCGCGATGGTCGTGCTCACGACCGCGGATCAGGCGCGCAAGGACGGTTTGGAGCCGATCGGACGGCTCGTGTCGTGGGGCGTCGTCGGCGTCGATCCGGACATCATGGGCATCGGCCCGGCGTTCGCGATCCCGCAAGCGGCCGAGCGCGCGGGCATGAAGCTCGACGATTTCGATCTAATCGAGATCAACGAGGCGTTCGCGCCGCAAGTGCTCGCCTGCGCCCACGCCCTCCATCTCGACACCGACAAGCTCAACCCGAACGGCGGCGCCATCGCATTGGGCCACCCGCTGGGCGCGAGCGGTGCGCGGATCACGTACACGCTGCTGCACGAGCTGCGCCGCCGCAAGAAGAAGTTCGGCGTCGCGAGCGCATGCATCGGCGGCGGGCAAGGCATCGCCGGCGTCGTCGAAGCGTTGTGATTTTGCGCTCGGCGATCGCGTAAGGTTCCGGAGATGGTTGCGTGTCCAGCGTGCGGCGCAGAACAGCGCGGTTCGTCCGCGTTCTGCGCGGCGTGCGGCGCGGTGCTCGACCGGCCTGACACCAGCGCCGCCGCCGGTCTGCCGCCGCCGCCCGCGCCGCCACCGGGCTCGCCTGCGGCAGCGCCGCAGCAGCAGCCGCGTATCGTGACACCGGCGGCGCCCGTCGAAGATTTCGGCGACATCGGCCAGTACATCGCGCGCCGCCTGCTCGCGCTGATCGTCGACCTGATCGGCGTAAGCGCGCTGCTCGCGACCACGATCGGGTATTTCGTCGCGCGCAGCGGCGCCGATCCGCACTCGTTCAGCGCCTTCTTCGAGACGGCCGTCTACGTGCTGTTCGCGCTCATCATCTACCTGTGCCTAAGCGAGGCCTACCTGGGCACGACGCTCGGCAAGGCGCTCGTCGGACTGCGCGTGCGCGCGCTCGGCGGCGGCAGCGTCGGCATCGTGCGCGGCGTCGTGCGCAACGTCTTCTTGCCGTTCGATCTGCTCGGCATCGGCTTCGCGCTTGCAGCGCTGACGCCGCGTCGCCGGCGGATCGGCGATTTCGTCGCCGGCACGGAAGTCGTAAACGCACCGCGACCGGCTATCGGCGCGATCGCGGCGATCGCGCTGCTCGGCGCATGGACGTATGCGCTATACGCGTACGCGGATGGACTGCGCACAGCACAAGTGCTCTCCAACGGCGCCGAGATCTACGGCCCGTCGCTGCTCGGCGGCGGGGGCACGCCGCCGCCCGGACCGACGCCGCTGCCCGAGCGCTCGCCCGTGCCGACGGAACAGCCGATCACCGTGCCGACGGTGGCCCCGTCGCCCGGCCGATCCGCCGCCAGTCCCGTGCCGTCTCCCGCCGGTTCGTCCGCCGGCGCTAGCGCGTCGCCCTCGACATCGCCGCAGGCCTCGCCCTCGAACGCCGGTTCATCCAGCGCAAGCCCAGCAGGCGCAAGCCCGTCCGCGCCATCCTCACCCGCGCAGACATCGCCTGGTCCCGCGACGACCACGAGTTGAGCGTGCGGCGTCTGCGCGAGCGGCTGCAGCGCTGGTTCGCGCCCGCGGGCGTCAACCGGATGATCAAGATGGGCGACTTGCTGACCGCATCGTGGGTCGCACAGGGCATCCATGCCGTCGCCTTTCTCGGCGTCGCCGACCACATGAGCGCCTCACCGGCGCCGGTCAGCGAGCTTGCGCGCGCGGTGAGTGCCGATGAGGATGCCCTGTATCGCGTGCTGCGCATGCTCGTACCCGCCGGTCTTTTCCGTGAAGGCACACAGCGGCGGTTCAGCCTGACCGACTTGGGAGCGCTGTTGCGCACCGATCATGCGAACTCGATGCGGGGCTTTGCGATCTACAACGGCACGCCGTGGCATTGGGGCATGTGGGGCGAGCTGGGGCGTTCCGTCAGGAGCGGCGCACCGGCGCGGCCCGACGGAGAGAAGATGCTCTTCGACTTTCTGGCGGGCGACGAGCGCGCCGCCGCGATCTTCGATGCCGCGATGGCCGACCTTTCGAATGCGCGCGACGTGTCCGCGATCTCCGGGTACGATTTCGGGCGCTTCGCCACGGTGGCCGACATCGGCGGCGGTGAAGGCCGCCTGGTCCGATCGGTGCTGCGCGCGTTTCCGGCGGTCAACGGCATTCTCTTCGACCAGCCCGCGGTGATCGAACGCGCACGCGCGAAAATCGGCGCTGAGGGTTTGAGCGATCGCTGCTCCATCGTCGCGGGCAGCTTCTTTGAAAGCGTGCCGGCCGGCGCGGACGTCTATATGCTCAAGCAGGTGCTGCACGACTGGCCGGACGACAAAGCGGCGATAATCCTGCGCAATTGCCGCCAGGCGATGGGCCGGCAGGCGTTGCTGCTCGCGATCGAGATGGTCGTGCCCGATGACGCCGGCCCTTCGCTTGCCAAGCTGTCGGACATCGAGATGTTGGTCGCCACTGGGGGGCGCGAACGGACGTTGGCCGAGTACGATGCGCTATTCGCCGGCGCCGGGCTGCGCCGGACGGCGACACATCAGACGCGCTCGCCCTTCACGCTGCTCGAGGGGCGCGCGATATAGATGTACGATCTTTCAGCGGGCATTCACGCGGGACGTGTATCACTGAACGTGACATGAGACGAATCGGGCTCCTCGTAAGCGTGCTCGTCTGCCTGACCACCGGCGTGGCGCAGGCTGCGACACATCAGATCAATACGTCCCAATCGAGCTTGATAGTCTCGGTGTTCCGCACCGGGCTGTTCGCGTTCGCTGCCGACGATCACCAGATCAACGCGCCGATCGCGTCGGGCGAGATCGACGATCCGCTGACGTCCGTCTCGTTCGTCGTACCCGCCGCGCAGCTGACGGTGCTCGATCCGAAAAGTTCGGCCGACCGGCGCGCGCAGGTCCAAGCCAAGATGCTGGGACCGGACGTGCTCGACAGTGCGCGCTATACGACGATCGAGTTCAAGTCGACGAGCATCGAGGGTTCGGCGGCCAGCGGTTGGTCAGTCAGCGGGCTGCTCACCCTGCACGGCACGACGCGCCCCATCACGGTGCACGCGACCGAGAGCGGTGGTCATTTCAAAGGAACTGCCTACCTCGAGCAGACCGATTTCGGCATCACCCCGATCACGATCGTGGCCGGCACGGTCAAAGTCAAGAACCAGGTCAGGATCGACTTCGACATCGTCGCGCTCTAAGACGCGATACGCTCGAGGACGCGGTTCAGCCGGGTATTGACGTCGGCGGCGGTCGCCGTGAGCTCGGGCCGGCCGACCACGCCTAAGAGCACGAGTGCGTCGATCGCCGAGACGGTCACGCTGCTTGCCTCCTGTTGCACCACCATATTGCACGGCAGCAGAAGTCCAAGCTGGCTCTCGGCGCACAGCGCCTGGTGCGCGAGGGATGGGTTGCAAGCGCCGAGGATGACATACGGCCGAAAGTCTGCGCCGATCTTCTCTTTCAACGTCTTTGCGACGTCGATCTCGCAGAGCACGCCGAAACCCTCCTCCTTGAGGAGCTCCTTCGCACGCGCCACCGCCGCTGCGAATGGCAGACTCGAGGCGACAACTGAACCATACCTGGGTTTGGTGATCATGAGGGCTCCTTAGGCGCTCGATGACGCGGTGAGGTGTTCGGTGAACCAGGCGCTCGCTAGAGCGGCGACTTGCTCGAGCGCACCCGGCTCCTCAAAGAGATGTGTGGCGTGCGGAACGACCGAGATCGTGACCGTGCCCGGGAGGACACGCGCGGCCCGTTCGTTCAGCGCTAGCACAGTAGCATCGTCGGAACCGACGATGAGGAGCGTCGGTGCCCGAACGTGCGCCAACGCCGGGCCGGCGAGGTCAGGCCGCCCACCTCGTGACACGACGGCGCGTACGAGCTGCGGCATATCTGCTGCAACCACAAGCGCGGCGGCGGCTCCAGTGCTTGCCCCGAACAGCCCGATCGGAAGCCCGCGGACTTCGGGATCGAGCTGGCTCCACTCGAGCGCACCTGTCAATCGCTGGGCGAGCAGGGAGATGTCGAAACGCAACGCGGCGGTTTTGCGATCGTACGTCTCTTCGACCGCCGTCAACAGGTCGAACAGCAGCGTCGCCAAGCCGGCCGACTGCAGCACGCGCGCGACGTGCTGATTGCGCCGGCTGTGTCGGCTGCTGCCGCTTCCATGAGCGAAGATGACGACCCCGTGTGCCCGCTCGGGAACGTCGAGCAGACCGTCGAGCTGTGTGGTGCCGATCGAGATCATCACGCCACGCGATGTTCCGGGGGCGCCACTCGCCGTCGGCATGCGATTACACGCCGCTGGGGAACGTCTCGGGGACTTCCCCATCGTCCCATACGCTGCCCCGATCGATCGGCTGGACCGCTCGGGTTCGGTCGAAGTGTAAGACACCGTCGAATTGGTCGGTCAGATGCGCGTGGAAATAGTGGCTCTGCCGTTCGGTGTCGGGCCGGTAGACGACGCCCACCGCGCGTTCCAAAAACGGTCCGTGCAGCGCGGCGATCGCCGGTTGCTGCGAACGCAAGTCGACGAAGAATTTCGGCACGCCGGTCTGATGGAAGATGGCCTCGTAACTGCCCTCGCGGCCGGGTCGCAAGCGCTTGCGTTCGACCGGCGCGTGCCAATCCGAGGCTGCGCTGACCGACCCGTCGTACGTCGTAAACCCGAGGTGATAGGTCAACATCGGATGGCGCCCACGCATCAGCTCACCGATGTTCAGTTCGCCCCGCGCGCCCATGTCGGTCGCGGCCGCGTCGCCTACATGTGAGTTGTGGGCCCAGACGACGATGCGCGTGTGGCCGGCCCTGCGGATCAGGAAGTCCGCTAGACGCTCCAGCGTCTCGACCATGTGCGTGTCGCGGAAATTCCATGATGAGACCCGAGGGTCGAGCATGGTGCGGTAGTAGCGTTCCGCGTTCTTGGCCACGCGTGCGTTCTCTTCCGCGTAGAAGAAGTCGTCATCAGCGACCCGGCCATCACGCGCAGCAAGGTCGGCCGCACGGCGGCGCATCTCTAACAACTGCTCCACGACCGCAGGCTCGCAGGACGCGAACAGTCCGGCTGAAACGGCATACGCATACGATTCGGCGTCGGGTCCGAAGAGATCGAAACAAGCATAACGCTCGCGCGCGCGCCGGGCGCCGTCCGGATCGACCGTCTCGAGGTACTCGATCACCGCGTCGATCGAAGCGTGCAAACTATACAGATCCAGTCCATAAAACCCGGTCTTTCCGGCGTCGGGCAGTCCCTGGTTGTGCGCGCGGAGCCAGCCCACGAAATCGAGCACGTCCGCGTTGCGCCACATCCACGTCGGGAAGCGTTCGAAGCCGCCGAGCGCATCGATAGGCTCGGCGTCGTCGCCGCGGCCGCGGATGAATCGATTGACGCGGTATGCGTCGGGCCAGTCCGCCTCGACCGCCACCGCGTTGAAGCCTTTTTCCTGGATAAGCCGCTTGGTGATGGCTGCGCGCTCGCGGTAGAATTCGTGCGTGCCATGCGTGGCTTCGCCCAACAAGACGTAGGGCGCGTCGCCGATCGCGTCGAGAAGGGCATCGTAGTCAGCACCTGTGCCCGCGAGTGGTTGGAGCTCCGGTGCGAGCCGTTGCGCGACCCGCGCCTCATCAACGTTCGTCATGTGCTTTGTCCGCGGGCCGCCGCCGAGCTCGCCAGCAATTCGCGTACCTCTTCATCACTCACTTGAGAGAAGTCCTCATACCACGCGCCTACCGCGTAGAACGGTTCGGGTGTGAGCACGCAGATGACATCCGCTTGTCCGCTCAGATCGGCGCAAGCCTCGCGCGTCGCGACGGGCACCGCCACGATGATGCGGCGCGGCTTGCCGCGCTGGACGGCCTGCACCGCGACCGACATGCTTTGCCCCGTCGCCAGGCCGTCGTCTACCAGAATCACCGTGCGGCCCTCGAGGTCGGGAAACTTGCGATGGTCGCGGTACGTCTGCTCGCGCCGCTCCAGCTCGCGCTGCGCTGTGCGCGCGACCGCGAGCATCTCTTGCGGCGTCAGATCGAGATGACGGATCAGCTCGGTGTCGAGCGAGTAGGCACCGCCGCTCGCGATGGCGCCCATGGCAAGCTCCTCGTGGCCGGGGACGCCGAGCTTGCGCACCGAGAGCACGTCGAGGGGCGCTTTAAGTTTCGTCGCGACCTCGAAGCCTACCGGAACGCCACCCCGCGGCAGCGCCAGCACCACCACGTCCGAGCGCTGCGTGAACTCGCCGAGCTGGTCCGCGAGTGCCTTGCCCGCTGCACGCCGGTCAGAAAAGGGCTTTGTCAACACTGATATATTGTGCCCGCGCGGGACTGCTTCGCGTATGAACTTTCGGTGAAGCGCCTTCACACGCTGCGCTTCCGGCCGCGGTATGATCGTCGCGACCATGCTAGGCCAGCTGAACGAGCGCGAGATAGAGGACGTCCTCGAGCACGAATTGCTCGGCCGTATCGGGTGTCATGCCGGCGACCGCACCTACGTCGTGCCGGTGACCTACGCCTACGAGGGGGGCGCTGTCTACGGACACAGCGCGGAGGGGCTCAAACTGCGCATGATGCGGGCCAACCCCAACGTCTGTTTCGAGGTCGACCGCATGGACGACTTGGCGACCTGGCGCAGCGTGATCGCGTGGGGACGATTCGAGGAATTACGCGGCGCCGAGGCCGATCACGGTTTCGCGCTGCTGATGGCGCGTCTGCTGCCGGTCGCGGTGACAAGCGAGACGAGCCATCCTCATAAGAGCCTAACGCACCAATATCGCGCGCAAGAGGAAGGCCTGTCGGCGGTCGTCTATCGCATCGCGCTGAGCGAGAAGAGCGGCCGCTTCGAACGGCGCTGATTCCTCTAGTGCCCCCTGAAGTCGGCCTTGCGCTTTTCTAAGAACGCCTTCGTACCTTCCTTGGCGTCGGCGGTCGCGCTGATCTTGCCGAACTCTTCGGCCTCGAGGTCGAGCGCGGCATGCAGGTCGGTCTGCAATCCTTTGTGGATAAGACGCTTGGTCGCCGCGACGGCAAGCGGCCCCTTCGACGCGATGACCTTGGCGAGGCGCTTTGCCTCCGCCATCAGCTGATCCGGCGGATACACCTTCTCGACCAGATTGGCTTGCTTCGCTTCGTCGGCGCCGATCTGCTCGCCCGACAGCAGCAGATACGACGCCATCCCCTGGCCGACCAATCGCGGCAGGCGCTGCGAGCCGCCAAAGCCGGCGACGATGCCGAGATTGACTTCCGGCTGTCCGAGTTTCGCGGTGCTGGAAGCGAGGCGGATGTCGCCCGCCATCGCTAGCTCAAGCCCCCCGCCCAACGCGTAGCCGTTGATCGCCATGATCACGGGCAAGCGCGAGTGCTCGATCTTGTGCCCGACCTCGTGGCCCGCCTTCGCTTTCGCTTTGCCTGCATGCGAATCTGCGAGGGCGGCCAGTTCGCCGATGTCGGCGCCGGCCACGAATGCCCGATCGCCCGCTCCCGTGATGATGACCGCCAGCACGCCGCGGTCGGCCTCAAGTTCGTCGAAGACCTTCGAGAGCTCGGATAGCACGGTCTCGTTGAGCGCGTTGAGCACCTTGGGGCGGTTGACTGTGACGATCGCGACGGGGCCGTCGCGCTCGACCAGCAGCGTTTCAAAAGCCATCATTGTCTCCCGTATCAGGTATAGTCGTAAAAGCCTTTGCCCGATTTGCGGCCGTGATGGCCCGCTAGCACCATGCGTTTGAGCAGCGGCGGCGCCGCGAACATCGGATCCTTGAATTCGTCGAACATTATCTGCGCGATGTAGTACGTCGTGTCGAGACCGACGAAATCGAGCAGTGTCAGCGGCCCCATGGGATGGCCGCACCCGAGCTTCATGCCTTCGTCGATGTCCTCTTTGGACGCGAGCCCCTGTTCGTAGACGCGGATGGCATACAGCAGGTACGGCACGAGCAGACGGTTGACGACGAACCCGGGCGTGTCTTGCGCCAGGATCGGGACCTTGCCCAATTTCTTGGCGAATGCGTAAAGCGCGTCGATCGTCGCTTGACTGGTCACGATGGTCTTGACGACCTCGACCAGCTTCATTAGCGGGACCGGGTTGAAGAAGTGCAAGCCCGCCACTTGCTTGGGCCGTTTTGTGGCCGCCGCCATCTCGATGACGCATAGGCTGGACGTGTTCGAGCAGATGATGGCGTGCGGTGCGAGCAGACCGTCGAGCTTGGAGAACAGCTCTTTCTTCGCCGCCATGTTCTCGACGATCGCTTCGATCACCAGATCGCAGCTCTTGAGGTCGGCGACGTCGGTAGACGTGGTAAGCCTGCCGAGCGCGGCGTCGCGCTCGTCGCCCTTCATCGACCCTTTTTCGACGAACTTGTCGAGCGATTTCCTGATGCCGCCGAGGCCTTTGTCGAGCGCGGCCTGCACCGCCTCGACCGCGACGACGTCGTAGCCCGCCGTGGCGGCGACCTGCGCGATCCCGGAGCCCATCAGCCCGAGGCCGCAAACGCCGACCTTCTTGATCTCTGCCATCGATCGGAAAACCTTTCTACGGTCGAATAAATTCGACCGCTCCATGCCTCACGAGGAGTGGGGTGGGAGTTCGCAGCGCGGCGGCTTATCCTTTCTGTAACCCAGCGCGTACTCGGCCTGCATGATCTTCTGGATCTCGCGCGTGCCTTCGTAGATCACGCTGCCGCGCGAGTTGCGCAAAAAGCGCGCGACCGGATACTCGTCGGAGAAGCCGTACGCGCCGTGGATCTGCATCGCATCGTCGGCGGCGCGGTTGGCCGCATCGGTCGCGTACCATTTCGCCAAGGCCGTCTCACGCGTGTTGCGCCGGCCGAGGTTCTTGAGCCATCCGGCGCGCAAGTACAGGAGCCGCGCGGCATCGTAGGCGAGCACCATGCGCGCGATCATCTCTTGCACGAGCTGGTGCTTGCCGATCTCGACGTCGAAGGTGCGGCGCTCTTTCGCGTACTTGACCGATGCGTCGAGCGCGGCGCGGATGAGACCGGTGGCGCCCGAGGCGACGGTATAGCGTCCGTTCTCAAGGCACGTCATCGCGATATAGAAGCCTTCGCCCTCTTCGCCCAGACGATTGGCCGCGGGCACGCGCAGATCCGCGAACGAGAGCCCGCCGGTATCGCCCGCGCGGACGCCGTACTTGTCGTGCAGCGAGAACGAGTGCAGCGCCTCGCCCGCCGACGCCCGCTCGATGACGAATGCGCTGATGCCGTGCTTGCCTTTGTCAGGCGCGGTTTTGGCGAAGACCAAAAACGTATCGGCTTGCGTCGCGCACGAGATCCAGATCTTCCCGCCGTTGAGGATGTAGGAATCGCCGTCGCGGCGAGCCGTCGAGCGCATCGCGGCGACATCGGAGCCGGCGTCTGGTTCGGTGAGCCCGAACGCGCCTAGCTTCTCGCCAGCTGCGAGCGGCCGCAGCAAGCGCTGTTTTTGCTCTTCGTTGCCCCATTGGTAGATGCCGCACCCGGCAAGACCGATATGGACGGACATCATCGTGCGCAACGACGTGTCACAGTACTCGAGCTCTTCGCACACGAGTCCGAGGCTGACGTAGTCCAAGCCTGCGCCGCCGTATTTCTCGGGGAACGGCAAGCCGACGACGCCGAGCTTGGCGAGCTTCGCGAACGCGCCGGGCAGCGGCGTGCCGGCGCTGTCGCAGCGCTGGACGTCGGGCAGGATCTGGTCTGACAGATATGACCGCACGGTATCGGCCAGAACGCGCTGCTCCGCGGTCAGCTCGAAATCGACCATGACGGCGCATTCCGTCACACGCGACAGGCACCCTCTGGGAACGCGCAGAATGCGGCGCTGCCCATGTCGCTGCGCATCATCGTTCTTGTCTGCGCTGTACTGGCGCTGGCCGCGTGCACGAAGATCTCATCGTCAAGCGGACCGCAGCGCGCGCCGGCTCGAGCCGATGCCGGCGTCTTGCGCATCTCTGATATCTCCGATCCGTCGACGCTTGATCCGATGCTAACTGGCGCCGACGTCGCATATCAGCTCGCCAGCTACTCGCTCGAATACCTCGTCCAGCTCGACGGCAATGGCGAGCTGACGCCGGTCCTCTGCGAACGCGTGCCGACCATCGAGAACGGCGACATCAGCAAAGATGGACTGACGATCACCTATCACTTGCGCAAGGGAGTAACGTGGCAAGACGGCGTCGCTTTCACGTCGGCCGATGTGGCCGCGACGTGGAAGCAGGTGATGAACCCGGACAACCCCGTCATCATCCGCACCGGATATGAGGTCATCGAGCGCATCGACACGCCGGACCCGTCGACTGCGGTGCTCCACCTCAAACAGAAGTACGCCCCGTTGACGACCCGCTTCTTAGCGGGCATCCAGGAAGGACCCATACCAGTGTTGCCGGCGCACATCATCGCGGGCGAAAAAGACCTGGTCCACTCACCGCTCAACAACAAACCGATCGGCACCGGTCCCTTCATCGTGCAATCGTGGGAGCATAACGGCCGGCTCGTCTACGTCGCCAATCCGCATTACTGGCGCGGTGCTCCCAAGTTGCGCGAGATCATCTTCCAGGCACAACCGAGCCAGTCGACCGAGATCATCGGCTTTCGCACGCGCGAGCTCGACGCGGATTTCGACACCGGTCCGACCGATCTGCCCAGCTACCGATTGCTCGAGGGCATGCGCATCTCGCGCTCGCCGAGTCTGCGGCTGGCCGTCGTCGTGATGAACGCCTCGCCCGGCCATCCGCTGGCCGACAAGCGCCTACGGCACGCGATCGCCTACGCGATCAACCGCCACGAGACGTTGCATAAGATCGTGCACGACGTCGGCACGATGGCCGATGAGTTCCTGCCGTCGTGGTCGTGGGCGTACACGCCGGACGTGCGGCGCTACGACTACGATCCGCACGAGGCCAATGCGCTGCTCGATGCGGCGGGATGGAAACCCGGTGCGGACGGCATCCGCGAGAAAAACGGGCAGCGGCTCACCGTGGTGATCATCGGCAGCATCGGCAGCGACAGCACCAAACAATTCAACACGGTGCTGCAGTCGTATCTGCATGCGGTCGGCATCGAGGCCATCATCAAGGACTATCCGTATGGCATCGTCTTCGACTACGATGGACCGATCCGCCAAGGCCGCTACGACATCGCTTCGTATACGTACAGCGTCAACTACGATCCGTCGGCGCTGCAAGACGACGGCTGCGACCAATTCGCGCCGGCGGGCGCGAACGAGTCTCGTTTGTGCGATCCGCAAGTCGACCGCCTCGAGCGCCAGGCGCTGGCGATGTACGATCGCGCCAAACGCAAGCCGTTGTACGCGCAGATCGAGCGCTTGCGCATGGACGACTTGGGCACGTTCCCATTGTACTATCGCGACCGGATCGGCGTCGTGACGGACGATCTGGACGGTTACGTGCCGTCGCGCGGCATCATGCCGAACTGGAACGCATGGCAGTGGAGCTTACGCTAACGGGCCCGCCGCCCCCTCGGAATCGATTTGAAAAGGGGTGATTCGATTCTATGCTCTTAGTGACCGCAGTGCTTGCGCTTAACGCTGCGTTAGCCAGCGCAGTCGCCCGTTTCGATGAAATCGGCGCAACAGCCATGGCGAGCCAAACAGCGCCTGCGACAAGCATCGCCGTCCTGCGCGACGGTAATGTGATCTACGCGCGCGGGTTTGGGTTTAGCAACATAGCCGCCAAGACGCCTGCTACTCCGGCTACGACATACGCGATCGGATCGATATCCAAGCAGTTCGGCGCGGCCGCAATCCTCTTGCTTGCCCAAGATGGGAAGCTTTCAATCGACGACCCACTCTCCAAGTTCGTCGAGGGCTTCCCCGAAGGAATAACGATCCGCAATTTGCTTAACCAGACCTCCGGGCTGCACAACTATCCCAACCTCGCCGAGCATAACTGGCCGACTTCCGGCGCTATCGAAACTGAGCAGATTCTCACGATCCTGCGCACCGATAAGCCGGACTTCGAACCCGGCACTCGATGGGAGTACAGCAACACCAACTACGCGC
Organism: Vulcanimicrobiota bacterium; assembly: GCA_963772515.1. Lineage (GTDB taxonomy): Bacteria > Vulcanimicrobiota > Vulcanimicrobiia > Eremiobacterales > Eremiobacteraceae > JAFAHD01. The sequence continues at coordinate 476,808 of CAVYXC010000003.1, read as the reverse complement.
TGTTGACCGCAGTTGTCGAGAAGGTGAGCGGTATGTCGTATGGCGCCTTCTTGCAATCGCGCATTTTCGGTCCGCTGGACATGGCGTCAAGCGGCTACGGTAACGCAGCGACGTTGAAGCTCGACCCTGCCACGCCCTACAGGGGGATCAAAGAGTTCGAGCCGCAGACTCTCATAAGTCTAGACCTTTCCTTGGGCGCCGGCGGAATCGTCTCGAACGTCAACGACCTCGCGGCATGGGATAATGCACTTATGCAGGGCTCGCTACTCTCGCCGCAAGCCGTTGCGCAGATGTGGACGCCCGGGCATTTGAATGGCGGAGCCGCCGATCAGTATGGGTTTGGATTCGTTCCAGGCAATGTGGATGGTCATCGAGAGGTCTGGCATAATGGCCTTACCCCTGGAGCCGGCGGTTATTGTCTCAATGCCATTTTTCCGGACGACCATATCGCTATCGTCGTGCTCAGTAACGGGTTCAATTTCGATGGACAGGCCGAGAAAATAGTACAAGACATCTTTGAGGTGTACTATCCACCGACGCCGGCTCAACTCGCTGCGCGCCAGTTCACGCCTGCTGCCGGCGAGGACCCGGCGATCCGCGAGCGTGTGCTAGAGTGGGTCGGGCGCTTCACCAACCAGGACATCGACCGGTCGCAACTCACGCCAGCGATGAATGCGGCGCTGACCCCCGACCTGGTCGCGCAGTCTGCCGTGCCGTTGGGGCAATATGGCGCACCGCAGAAGTTCGAGTACGCCGGAAAGCAAACCATCGACGCCGGCACGGCCTACGTGTATCGCGTGGAATATGCCTCGACTGTTTTGCGCTGGGTCTTCGTGTTCACGCCGGATGGTAAGATCGCCGGCGCGCGCTTTACCCCCTGGACTCAGTGACCTGATAGGTAGTCAACTGCAATGATAGGGTCTTTTGGATTACGCTGGTTGGCGCTGTACCTATTTCTCTGCAACGTCGATTGGCTGACCAGGCTGCTGCCTGGCCTAGGCTTCGTGGACCGCCTATGGGATCAATTGTGGCAGCCAATGGTCGTGTGGGTAGGCACGCGGCTCCTCGGTCTGCCGTACGTCGAGGTCGAGACCAACGGCAGCGGTGACAAGACGGCCGACTGGATCCTCGTCGGATGCCTGATCGTGCTTTCGCTCGTCGGCGCCCTTGTGTGGTCCTGGTTCGATCGATCCAGCCAACACGATCGACTGACCTATGAGATCATGCGCGCGGGCGTGCGATATTCACTGGCGGTGGTGATCTTTATCTACGGCTTCGACAAGGTCTTTCACCTACAAATGCCTTTCCCGGGGCCACACCGGTTAACGGAAACCTACGGGGATTCATCGCCGATGGGCCTGTTGTGGACCTTCATGGGTTATTCAGCCGGCTATAGTTTTTTTGCCGGGATGGCGGAGGTGCTTGGCGGAGCGCTTGTGTTGTTCCGCCGCACCACCACACTCGGTGCGATCGTGATCGCAGCAGCGATGCTCAACGTCGAAATACTGAACCTTTGCTACGACGTGCCTGTGAAGCTCTTCGCCGCCAACTTGCTCTTCATGGCGATCGTCCTGTTGGCGCCCGACGCGGGCCGGTTGGTAAATCTATTTGTGCTCAATCGCCCTGTGCCAGCAGTCGATCTCAGCCGCGACTGGTCCAAGCGCTGGATGAGACCCGCCACCGTAGCCCTCAAAACGCTCGTCATTATCTGGCTCCTGTATTCCACGATCGCGCCGGACGTAAAGCGCGCGGCTGAAATCAGGCTTCAGCCGCAGGTGGATTCGACCCAATTTACATTGCTTAGTCGCGGGTTCCGCTGGATCAGCGAATGGCCGTACGACCGCTGAGTTCAAGCGTCGAAGACCGGACGTTCGCGGCGGCCCACGGCGTCGCCGGTTCATTCGCCGATCGGCTATGCCGCTGTTTCGCCGACCTCATCCGGCGTCGGCCTTCCACAAGAGCTGAATATGATTCTTAACGCCGATGAACGACGGGGCATCCTCGCGGCATTCGAACTTTTCGCAGCCGGGCAGCGCGCGGCGCTAGCGGATGCGGCCCGGTGGCAGCCGGACTGGGAGCTGGATGGACCCCCAGCTACCGAATCTGGCGAGCCGCGACCCGGGCGCCATCCTTATGGCGTGCTTTGTTGATTCAGGGTATGACCTCGCTTGGCGACCGCACGCCGAAGGAATTCGCGGACGCCATTACAACTATCAAGCTCTCACAGGAATCAGCTGCCTGAAAAACCACCTCAGGTCATCACCATAACACCATGACGCGGTGGAGGTCCCATATGGTCCATTGCGTCACCGGACGTTTGCGGATTCACCGGCCACGAGGGACTGCTGTGGGCAAATTGCGGATTGCGTTCATATGGCGTAAGATGGATGTGGAGCCATGCAATTTTCCTCCCTCATAAACTGCGGAAGCGGCTCGGGCTCAGTGATTCAAACGTAAAGACAACGTCGGACGAACGAAGGAGATAGGCTATGAGCGTAACGCGAATCATTCGCGGATTACTAATCATGCTAGTAGTCTGCATGGTTGCTGCGGTCAACGCGGCATGCACCGTTACTTCTTCGTCGTGCCCCGGCGGCGGAGTACCCACCGGTTTAGATTCGTGTCCTGGCGGCTCGGGGCCCGGGCCGACGACGGCGCCGCCAGTCAACACGAGCTTTACGGTACCGGCGGGCGACACAGAACCAATACCAGGCTTCGGCACGCCTTGGGACGTGCTATCGGTCGCCACCAGCCGAACCGCGATGGGCCCCACCTATACGAACATCGCCATCACGCTGACTTTTCTTCAGGCTAACGCGTTTGCTTCGCTTCCAGCCCCAGGCGGAAATGTTGGCGCGAGCGGCAACCAGCTCGGCGTCGAAATCGCGTTCGACGCTGACCAAAATAGTTCGACCGGCGAACTGGCGTCCTGCAATGGATTCACCTATGGCACTGGCTTCGATCATGCGATCGACGGTACCGGAGTGTTGTTCCCGCGCCTCGCAGATGGGAACTTCCAGGTTTTCACGATACCGGGCGACGTGATGACCGGTGAAGCAGCGGTGAGCGGCGCGGGCAATCAAGTGATCATTAATGTCCCCATCAGCGCGCTGGGGGGAACCGGTCAGACGAACATGTTTGTCGGTATCGCCAACTCGAATGGCGCGACCCCAATAACGGATTGCGTGCCAGATGCCTCGGCGATTACAACGTAAGACCCGCTGCTGATTTCCTGCGTTTTCGATGACCAGGTCGCTGGCGCTATCAACAGACGCGCCGACGCAGTCGTCGCCTCGCTAACGCCCGCCCACGCCGAAGAATTCTTTGGTATGGTCAATTACGTCGGACGAACGAAAGAGAAAGTTCATGAGCACAACGCCTGGCATTCGCAGATTCATGTTCGCACTAGCAGTCTGCATGGTTGCTGCAGCCAATGCGGAATGCACTACTAGTAGTTCGCAGCGCTTCACTGGCGGAATTGAGGGGGCCCCGTTGTCCCCTGTCAACCGAGCGGCTTGGCGCCGGCGCCGCCGCCGCAACCGCAGCCAGTCATCACGGTGTTTACCGTACCGGCGAACGACACGGAAGCAATACCAGGCAACACCTATACGAACATCGCCATCACGCTGACTTTTCTTCAGGCTAACGCGTTTGCGTCGCTTCCTGCTCCAGGCGGAAACGTCGGCGCGAGCGGTACCCAGCTCGGCATCGAAATCTGGTTCGACGCTGACCAAAATAGTTCGACCGGCGAACTGGCGTCCTGCAATGGGTTCAACTATGGCACTGGCTTCGATCATGCGATCGACGGCACCGGGCTGTTGTTCCCGCGCCTCGCAGATGGAACTTCCAGGTTTTCACGATACCGGGCGACGTGATGACCGGTGAAGCAGCGGTGAGCGGCGCCGGTACCAATCAAGTGATCATCAATGTCCCCATCAGCGCGCTGGGGGGAACCGGTAAGACAAACATGTTTGTGGCCATCTCCGGCAAGGGCGGGGGCTCCGGCACGACCACCACCTACAGTGGTTCGATCAGCTTTTCTGGCACGTTCGACGGGAACTGGAGCAACTTCGAGTCGCAGAATCCACTTGTTCAGTGCGGCAATTCATACTCGTATAATCAAACAGCTGGTGGCACGATATTGGTGACATTCAACTGTTCGGGTGCGCCTCCGTTTGTGCCGATTCCGGTGAGCGGTGGCGGCCCGTCTGGGCCCGTGACGTTTGACGCTCAGTAATCAGGCAGCCTAAGCCGCGTTGGCCGCCATATCCCTTTTCTCAGGGCGGCTCTTGCCGATATAATGGGCACATGACCGCACGACATCGAGCCCCGATCCTGATTGCGACCGTCACAGCTGTCGCTTGTCTGCTCGCAATCGGCTGCGCTGGAGGTGGTGGGGGAGTGATATCGGGATGCCCGCCCAACTGCGGAACCCCTCCGCCAACGAATCCTCCAACCGCGCCGCCGCCGGCTTCTGTGACGGGTAAGGTTGTGCAATACGGGACGTTGACCGCGCTGGCGGGCGCTACTATCAAGCCAGGCTCGGTTTCGACGGTTTCAGATGCCTCTGGAAACTACTCATTCCCGAATGTCGCGCTGGCGACGTCGCCAACCGTTTTGTACCTACAGATCTCTGCTGCATCCTATGCCACAGCGAACACGGGTGCGCAGATCGTGTCCGGAGCCAATGTGATTCGCACAATCGCATTGCTGCAGCCTACCGCGACAGAGCAAACGTGGCTAACTCAAGTGAACACCGATGGGAGTAGCAATGGCGCGGGCCCGGTCGCATTCGATGAAGCTGCTATGGAGGCTGCACGCCTTCACGCAAACGACATGGCAACCCAGGGGTACGTCAGCCATTGGGATACGAACGGCGAGTTGCCATTCGCTCGCTATTGTCAGGTTGGTGGGGTCGCGGGCGATGCGGAGAATGCCGCTGGTGGGTTTGCCACAACCGCAGCGGCCGAAGTAGCTTTTATGTCCGACGCAACCCACAAAGCAAATATCATCGACCCGAGTCACCAATGGGTCGGATTGGGCGCTATCTTGAGCGGCGCATTCGATCAGGAATTTGTGTCTTTGGGAATGGTCTATGACCCGACGGTTGTTGGCAACTCCGTCACCGCTGGATCGCAGCACACGTTCTACTTTAGGGCAGTAGCGCCGCCGCCGGCGTTAGTGTTTGCTGGAGCGACTCCGCTTCCAACGGCGTTAACGCCAACTCAGCTGAATATGGCACCATACAACGACGGGTATGGCGATCTAGCCGGAATGAACCATTCACTACTGTTCCAGGAGACGCGACCTTGTTAAAAGTCACATATACGTTTGCAACTTCTCAGCAGTACGAGCTGTACTCGGCCGATGGGAACCACGATGGCATGGACTATTGGATTGAGGCGCACTAAGCATGCAAGCACCCGCTTGGAACATCATGGGTGGCACGTTGGGGTTGAAAAGTAGAGATGCAATCACCGCTCTCTGTGCCGCGGTAGCCGGAGTGGCTCTAGCGTTTTGGTTCCCCAAAATGGCTAGTCGCGTTGCCCACGCAAGCCCTGATGCCGTGGCAAAGTTGGATTGAGCTCGCGATCCCTCTTGGGGTGCTAATGGGGGTCGCTGGCATTCGGCCGGTGGCTTCATTACTTGCAACAGTTGCCTATGCGGTTGCCGCTTATTTTGGTTGGATCGCATCGGTCAGCTGGCTAGTCGGTTGGGTAATTATCTGGGATTTTATCGGCGGCAACATGGTTGGCGTGACGCAGATCTGGCCGCCGTTTTGGATTCTACTCATCACCATTGCCGGTGGCATGGCAGGTGCTTCCGGGAAGCGGACCGGTCATCGCAAGCGCGCAAAGGGACAAAGCGGCGACGAGTAAATGCAATCTCGGCAGAGACTTCATCGCGATACTCTCCTCGACAGAACGGGCACAATCGCCCTGCTATTCAAACGAAACCAGTGACGGGAACGTTCCGGCGTCTGGCGCGTCCTTCGAGCCTGAGCATCGTAGCCACGACGCCGGCGACGCCGACAAACGCGTCGGGCGTCACCACCGAAGGCTCATCCCCGACCCACAGCGGCGTGCCATCCGGCGCATCTCGCCGCCAATTGTCATACGAGCGCGCCAACCGCTTCGCGCCGCGAACCAACGCCTCATCCCGGCACGCTTCGCCGACGTCCAGTAACGCTTCGATCGCACCGCCGAGGCCGTGGCACCACGTCGCTCCAAGTCCGTCGCCCGTCGCCAACACCGTGCGGGCCGCACGAACCGCAACGTCGAGCGCGCTCGGATCGACGTCGCTCAAGTTGAGGAAGAAACGCGCGATGCCGGCAGCGCCGTGACACCACACGATCATCGTCGGACGAGCTCCGTCGACGTTGGGCCAGGTCAATCCGCCGTCGTCAGTCGCCACCGCGCGATCGCGCAGAAACGCCGCGCATTCGAAAATGGCCGGCTGCAGACGGCGATCGTCGAGCGCGCGCGAGGCTGCCAGCAGCGCGTCGGCGACGCCGGCGACGCCGTGCGCGTACCCGAGTGGCACCTGATCGCCGAATGTCGGAACGCCGGCGGCAAAACGCCACCAACGCAAGCCGCCCTCGACCGTTGAAGCCGCCAAGAGCGGAGAGACCCGACTCGCGAGCGCCTCGCGCAAGGCGGACTCGTCGAACTCGCGGCACGCGCGAGCGAGAAAGAGCGCGATGCCCGCGTCGCCGTAGGTGATGTCCGGCGAAGCGGCGGCACGCGTGGCGACTCGGTGGGCGATTTCCCGGGCCGTCGCCCGGTCGCGCGCGTCGCCATGGCGCGTGAACGCGTCGAGCAGCACGAGTCCGACGCCGCTCTCGCCGACGAGCAGGCCCGGGTGCCACACGTGGCGATCGAAATCGATCGAGCGGAGTTCGGCGCGCGCTCGTTCGGCGCATGCGCATGCGTCATCGATGCCGAGCGCCGTGCCGGCTGCGTCGAGCACTGCCGCGATCCCAGCCACGCCGCCGTAGACGTCGCGCAGTGACGCGCCGAAGCGCTCGCGGTCGCCGCTGACCCAGGCGACGCCGTCCGGCGTCTCATGCGCGAGCGCGACAAGCCAGCGTACGGTTTTCTCGAGCTCGCTATCATTGAGATACGCGCGCACCGCGAAGAGCCCATCGGCCGGCTCGAAACGCCGGGTCGGTGCTGCTTCATGCCAGTCGGCGAGCGACGCAAAAGTCTCCGGTGATTCGAGTCCGGCTTGGACCATATTGCGGAGCGGCACGCCAAGATCGGTGCGCATGCGACCGAGCGCGGCCGCCAGGTGGGCTTCATCCGGCAACCGACTCGCATCGATCCCGGTGGCGAGCGAAGCGATCAGACTCGACATCCCACGGATGTCGGACGCGATTGGTGGGTCGGCAGGATGAGTGTAGCCGCGCGTCGCGATGCGCGGAAAGGACGGATCATCGAGGTGCGCTGACGCATCCCAGTCAAGCAAGCGGAGCGAGCCGTCGTCACACACGAGAATATTCGCGCCTTTGAGGTCGCGATGCGCGACGCCGGCGCGATGTGCCGCGTGAAGCGTTGCCGACAACACATCGGCGAATCGCTCAAGCGCCTTCGCATCCAGACGCCGCCCCAGCGCGCGCGAACTCACCAGGTACTGATCGAGCGAATTGCCGGGTTCGTGCGTCATCGCAAGAAACGCGTCACCGCCTTCCTCGAGGAACGCGATGGGTCGCGGCGCGATGCCGAGCGCGGCAAGACGTTCGAGCGCGTCGTGCTCGCGCCTCAGCAGTGAGATCGCGTCATGCGAGTCGTCGCAGATCGACTGCGCATGCGCGCGCTTCACCACGCACATCGCGTCACCCGGACCTCGCAGATCAACGGCCTCGAAGACGTCGGTCTTGTATGACAACGCGAGCATCCGGATCGCGACGAATCGTCCGCCGATCGCGCCCGCTGCAGGGTCGGCGTCGTCGCCGCCGCTGAACGGATCGGCGTCGGCCCACCCAGGGGCATCGAGGCTCTCCCGACGGTCGGGCGCCCAAGCGCCGTCTCCCAAGATGAGCGAGACGACCGCGCCGTGCTCCGTCAGTCCATATCGAGTCGTGAAGCCGCCGAACCGATACCACACGGGGGCGTCGCGCGCGATGCGCCGTTCGAAGCGTAAGCGCGGCCCAAGATGCCCGCGCAAAGCCACGGCCAGCGTTGTGCCGATCCGCTGCGCAGCGGCCGTGTCGTCGGGATAGACAGTCGCAAACTTGCCGACCTGCGTCAGCCCATGAACCGCTCGATTGAGATCCGCCAAATGCCGTAGCGAAGCGCAAACCTTGAACCGCGCGCGTTGGCTGCGGAGCACGGGAAGCGCGGTGGCAAGCGTGTCCAGCGCCGAGCCGGTCGATGCCGAGATATGGATCTTCCAACCAGCGTCGCGCCAAGGCGCGTCGCGGCGTGGATCGACCATGAGCCACATGTCTTCGGCGGCCGGCTGGGCCGCACCCAGCGTTTCGAGTATATCGGGGATGTCTACCCGAGGAGGATCCTCAACCACCCTGCGCGGCGATGAGCGCACGCCATGCCTTCGCATCCGTGGCCGGCGGTAGACCCGCATGCGCTGCGAAGTCCGTCGGAGGATGGCCGCCGAACGTGAGCGCGCAGGCAGCGATTTCATTAAGCGTCGTCAACGCTGCGTTGTTCTGATAAGTCTCGGTGGCCGCGTCACGTGCAGGCAAGCCCTTGGTGAGGCATGTGCTCGTTCCGCCGCACGCCGCCGCGGTGACGCCGAGTTCGTACGCGAGCACGCGCGTCGCGACGCCTCCCGTCATACCGAGCTGGCGCAGCGCCGCGATCGGCGAGCGTTGGGCGAATGCGCGGAACGCGGCATCGCCTCTGTACTTGGCCAGAACCTGCGCAGCGACGGATCGCGTCGCGGCGTCGGGCTGAATCGTTGGGATGGGCGGGAGCGCCGTGAGCGGTACTCCGGCTAATATGACGAGGGCGGAGAGTCGATCCATGCGCGAACCTCCAATGGTGGCCGCGTTTCGGGCTGCAGCGGTCGAATACATCCGGCCGTCCCCTGCATCGGTACGAAAGCGAACCTTATCATGTAACGCAGGAGCGGCCAAGTTCGTTCGGGCGATTTTACTCGTACATCGCTCGTAGCATCAGCGCTCCAGCACACCCAAGCGCGAGGATGCTACGGCGCTTCCCTGAACGACCCTATCCTAACCCTCAAACTTGAAGGAGACCAAGGGTGAAACGTTTTTCACTATCCCTCCGTCCTCGTCGTTGCTATTGCAGCGATGTCGACCGCCGCGGCGCTCGCGGCACCCCCGAATATCACGGGGAAATGGGCGGGTCGTTGCGGGCTGGGCGGTCCGTCTGACTCTTGGTTCTTTGAGGGAAAGCCCGGTGCAACGCTAAGCGCAAGTGACAGCCTCATTTCTAAACTAGCCGTCTCTAAGTGAGCATTTTTTCTCCTAACGCTCCACGATTCGCAACGCCTCGCCTACACCGAGCCGGTCGATAAAGACGACTAAGTTCCACCCCTCGGGGTCGAGCGCGGACGGCGCAACCAGGCCATGAAGCTGTCCGTCGTCGTACGCCGCTCGGCCGAGACGCTGAGTGTCGGTCGCAGCTTCTGCACCGACCCATGGACGCGTCAATTCAACGATATTAGTGCTAAGCATGTCTTGTACTACCAGCAATCGCAGATCGAGAACTCGATCGATACGGGCCCGCACCGAAAGCACCGTCGTTGGCGGAAAATCGGCGTTGTTAGCATCGCCGTGCTCGTCCAAATAGTATAAACCCCTCTCGAACAGCACGGTGCGTAGGCTGCCTGCGAGATAAGCGATTCGGCCATCGCCCGCGCGATGGTAGCGCCCGTCGTGGTGCAGACTTCCCTCTCCAGATAGCGGTGGGTATGGATCGTCAGCTAAGACCGCCCGGCACACTAATTCATCACAAACGTCGAGCGGCGCTCGCGTGAGCGCCGCTCGTAGCTCTTGAACCGTTAGCATTTTACACGCCCTGGCCGGTGCGCTTGACGTACACCCAATTTTCCAATGCCTTGAGCTTGCCGGCGAGCAGGAGATCAAGCGCCCGGGCTCCGCCGAACTCGGCGTTTGCAGTGCGCAACCACAACCGGATACGCCGCTGGTCCTTGAGCGCAGGCATGACCGCATCCAGAATCAGCGCCACCCGTGCCAGCGCGGGTTGGTAGGGTTCGGCCTCTGGATGCTTGCGGAAGGCCTCGTAATTTGCATCGATTACCCGGGCCAAGTCAGCTAGCGAAACCCCCATTAGATCGATCATCGCGCGCGCATCAAAACGGCCCGTCTCTGGGTCCTGCAGCTGCTCTAGTGTGAGCGTGAGCGTTGTCGGGGTCATGTACTGTTCTCCTCGTCCATAGCATACCACGTAGCTCCACTTATGTCACCTACTAATCCCTGCATAGTCCCGGGTGTGTCCCGGAAAGAGGACTCCAAATAATGCTCGCTTGCCTAGGCATCTTCCGGCGATGAGGACTCGGTCGCACCTTTTGTTTGAACGCTCGAGCGCGGGCACACACAAGCCGTCCTGGAACGCCCTTGCTTATTCGGGGCCTCATGCGACCGACCGGGTTAGCTGTTTTCGTCCAAGAGCGCCTGGAGGCGATCGGCGTCCTTACGGTTACCGGCTGCACGATATGCCTTGATCGCGGCGACAAAATCCCGGCGGGCGTTGTCGGGGTCGTTCAAGTCAACCTCTAGCCTGAGCATCTTGGTATCGTCGAGCCTACGCGCGCGTTGTACGACCAATTGCAGCAGCGACTTGATGCTCATTCTCGCTCGGCGCAGCGTGTGTGCCGGCAGCGTTGGAGCGCAGCGCGCGACAATTACGAACTCGTCGCAGATGACGCTCTTGCTGTGCCGCTTAGCGGCCTCCGCTTTGCTCATATTAGTTCACCTCAACTCAAACGGGGCGAGCCCAGTAACGGATTGCGTGCCAGACGCCTCGGTGATTCAAACGTAAATACCGAAACCTCATAAGACCAACACCCTATCGACTCTCACTTCAGCGAGAGTCGATGGTTTGTGATGGGCAACGCCGTTAAGGCCAACAGCAGACCCGATGTTCACCGCACTGCACCCATGTGTTGCACCTCGCCGTGGCGCGCCCCACTGCCACCCGGGCGCCGCATTGCACCGTACATTGGTCCGGACGTTTCACGCCGCTGCCACCGGGCTGCGTACGCCGGTCCATTGCACGGGGAAAACACGCGTAAATGACCAGTAGATCGCGACGTACTCACCGTACACCGGACGTTCACCGGGGCACTGCAAATGCGGTAAAGATTTCATATGGTCATGGCGTCACCGGACGTTTGTGGCTACACCGCACCACGCCGGCAACGCACCGGACGTTTCCAAAAGCGCCAGATCGCTGTCCTTCCCCCCGGTTCCTTATTAACCCCAGCGTTGTGCGCGGGGTTAATAAGGAATGGGCCCAGAATCGGCCACCCCCATCTGGCGCTATGGTAAACGTCCGGTGACTTGTGGAACGTCCGGTCGATCGGCAAGGAGCCTGTTAACATCTTTCGCCAATGAGAAGAGGCCCGGTAGAAGGGATGAGAACAGTCGATGTGGGCCTACATCGCCGGCCTGCTTTGGGGGCTGGCAGCCGGAATCACTTTGGTCGTCGGTTTCAGGATGATGCACGCTGGCACAGGCCTCTACCTCATCGCGCTTGTTTGGACGTCGGTCATAGCCATTAGCTGCGCCTTCTTGCGTTGGAGTATCTCGTCGAGCAAGACGCCCACGAACGAGGTAGCGATCCGCGCGCGCACTCGCGCTCAACTTTATGCCGGGGTGCTGGTGGGGATCTTTGGTGCGTGGGCGCTGGCGCTAATGGCGGGCATTTTTCTACGGTCGATACCGACAGGCTTGTGATCGCTGCGCCTCTGGCGCCAATCGAAACGTCCGGTGGATGTCGGAACGTCCGGTCAGCGAGGGTTTTGCGGAATGGATCGGACGGCTAACTCAAGTCCTAGTGCCGAGAGCGCGATCAGCGCAACTTCCCTCCAGACAAACCAGTACGTCAAGGTCTGGACCTGCTCAAGCGTTCCCGCACCACGGAGGGCCACGTCCTCAAACTGATGGCTCCAAAACCCAACGTTAGCGACGCTCAAAGCGATAAGAACGACCGATCCGCCCGCCAAGTACGGCACGAGTTTGCCAAACGCGCTTGCGCCTAACCGCCGTTGCAACGCGCCCCAAGTGACAAGGAGGCCGGTGATAAGCAAGCCCAGCGCATACGCCCACGCGTCCGGCAGCATTAGAAATCCAATCATCCCGTAAATATCTTTGCGCGCCCACACGAGCGGCCAGTACTTCGGACCCAATGGATAAAACACGTAGGACGCTGCAACGAACGAAACAATACCAAGGCACAGAGCCACCGCCACTTTAAACCGTGGCGCGGCGGCGACACAACACCAAACGCCTACGGCGATCCAAAGCGACTGAAGGACCTGCACAACGAACCTAAGCGGGTAGTTGTCGCCAATCCAGCTATAGACCGCTGGCGCTGCCTCCCAAAATAGTAGTATGGCGGCACCAGCAAACGCTGGCAAAGTTAGCCACCGTATCCACGACGGCCAGCGGTCCATGAACGAGAAGTTATCCACGATACTTGCCGTAGTTCGCATGCCTTTGAAGCTATGGCACCTCGCGATCGCTATCCTGACGCGCTTCACCCGGCACTAGCTGAGGTTGTCGAGACATAAGCTTCAAGAAGATTGCCCATAACGGTACCGCCGTCGCCAAGAGCACGAGCGTCAGCCATAGCTCCGCATGTTCGGCGAGCAGCAGCTGGCCCGCGACGATCATCAGGAATGAGCACGTTGACAGCAGCATCAGCGGGGCTGCGGTGCGCGTAAACGCCGACTGGGGCTTTCGATAATACAGCCTGGCCGATTCAAAGAGACCCGCGGCTGCCGCCACGATCCATACCTTAACCAAGACCTGCGGATTCTGATACCAGGGTATGGGCGCGAGATTAATGGCGCGCCAGTCCGGTCCAACAACAAATGGAGTGACGATCTGACGACCGTAATAGTGCCACAGCAGAGCATAAGCTACAATCAGCAATAGCGCAAACACGATCAAGAACCAGCTGATTCGCGTCATTAGTGGATAGTCTAACCTATTCTATTCCCAAGTCTGCCACGATTGCTGCTTCCCTCTTGATTTCGGCGCGCTTTACGCCGGTCTGAGTAGCCGTCACTCGGCACAGGGTTTCCCACACGCCGTCATTGGTCCAGGCCTTGCCCATCCCAATGCGCTGAGAGCGATCCAGGTGGCGTACAATGACATCGTAGAGATCACCGACCGTACGTTTCGCGGCTTCCTCGTCAGGGATCTCAATCTCAAACTCGTCCTCGAGTGCCATCAGTAGTTCGACGCCGTCAAGCCCCATGTCCGCCGCTTCTCTAGCACGCCGCACAGTTCCCCATGTTGGCAACGTCCGCCACATCCAAACAGCAGGACGAACACCCATCCCAACCCTGGCGCCATTGCGAACGTCCGGTGACTTGTAAGACGTCCGGTGCGTTGGTATTGAGAGATGGTCATAATGCGCTGGGTCTTCGCGCCGGTGTTGGTACCAACTCTATTTGTGCTGGCAACGTCCGCATAGCTGACTTGGTTAACCACCGTCCACACCCGGGAAATACCCCGGCAACGCGGCTGGTCATTATCGGCGCATGGACCAATGCCGCGGACCGCCGGAAACGTCCGGACGCAGCTCGGCGGGGACGCCATCAAGGCTCTCGAATACGAAACTCGGTCGTCTGATCCGGCGCGGGCCACTGCGGAGGATTTCACCTTGAAGCGCCTCCTGTCAGGTTTTCTTCTTGGGTGGCTTATGGCTGTGCCAATCCTTGCGCGCGCCGATCAATATGGGGGCACGTGGGACCAGGATTTCGCGGTCACCGGTTGCATTCGCGTCGGCACAATCACGTTGGTCAGCTACCCGACCGGCCCTAGCCACGCTCAAACCGGCAATGTCAAGACCAAGCAGGCTTCGTTTGAGTTGTGGCAGGCCGATGGTAGAGAATACGCATTCCGTAAGGGCGATGATCTCGAGTTGTGTCGCCTGTCCGCACCGCCAGGAATGGCTCCAGCGGACGAGGGCATCGGCATGCGGGTGGCAGACGAAGTCGATCTAACCACGAATGGCCGAACGCGAGGCGTTGTGTACTTGTCTAATGACCTCTCGATTGTCTCTTCCGCACCCCAAACGCGCTTGGTATAGTCACGGATCCTACGGCACGATGGGGCCATTCAAGAGCGCTCGGGATTGTGCCGCGTTCGCTTCCGAAGGAGTGAGCGAGTCAAGCAGTTCCAATCCGGCCGTGAACTGTACCTACGATCCCTACTATATCCCGCACCCGCACTACAGCACCTAGAATCGGCCACTCCCTCCGTCCCAAACGTCCGGTGTGGGTGATTCACCGCCGATGGCCGGTATTCTACGGGTGTCTTCCCGGTGCAATGGGCGGACGGACGCGGCACGGTTGGAACGTCCGGTAACTAGTGAATGGTGCCGAAAACACCCTCGATAAGCAAAACCATTCCGATCACCTCTCCTGCGATTCCGAGGACGATCAGGAAATCCCCAAACGTTAAAGCAAAGCCGGGCGCCGATGCATGCGTCGCTGCAGTCCGCAATGTTCGTTGGCGCATGAACTGCCTCGCCAGTAACCACGCGACCAATAGAGCCTGCACCGAGAACCAAATCACGCCGATAGTTGGGAGAACGGTTTCTAGCCCGGTCGGACCAGTAGTCCGAAGGAATAGGAAGCAGTCAACCAAAGCCAAGATCAAAGCTATAAGCAAGAGCGCCGTGCTAAACGGTTCCGAGAGCCGATCCTTGCGTGTTTCAAACCGAATCTTCATAGAAAGACGCTCGTCTCGTTCTCTAAGCCCGGCCAGAGACGCCACCGGACGAGCTGGCCGACAAAGCTGTAGCTACTGCGTGACGCAAGCGCGAAGTCTCGACGAGCCCGGCTCGCCACCCGAGCCAGCAAATCAAGACTGCCAACACGACCAAGAGCGACAAGAAGAGCCAGTCGTGGTAAGAGGCGGGTAGAAGAAAGAAATAGGCCGCCAATCCAAACCACACCGCTGTGAAAACACGAAACGGAGCCGGGGCGAACAAACGTCCTCGCAGTTCGACTTTTCCATTCGACTCGGTAAAGCGCCCCTTGAAGTGCAGGCGCGGATAGCGAAAGAAGAGCCTATCAGAGTCATAGTTGGTAATCACAACCCGCTTGGGTGTGATTACGCCGAACAGCCCATTCAGCAACCACGCATTCCAGGAAGGGCGCTGCACTCGTGCTGATAGACGCGTGACGGATGTCGCGAGATCGTAATCGCTTGGAAAGCACAGCTCGGCGGAGCCAAGCAATGGCGCGACAAGTTCACGCGGCGTAAAGGGTGTGTGCGTGTCAAAACCGAGGAACGATGTTATCATTGAGACGCCGCCGGCCCCGCCGGAGAACTAGATGGACAGTCCGGCGCAAGCTCCGCAACGGAGCCATTGTACCACCGGTAGAGATCACTTCCGCCTCTGACCGTGGCCCATGATGCGTGGAGCAACTTGATTTGCTCATCTCCGACACTCACGACAAATCCGGGTGGTGAGACCGTCAAGGTGGCAGGCTGACCAAGGGATTCCGAACCAGCCTGCGAGTCGAACCAGTCGCTCAGCTGTTGGGGCGTGACGCTGTCTGTGACCCAGAGACCCTGCGGTGTGCCGTCGTGCACGCGAATCGCGATATGCTTCGATGTCCCGCCAATGCCGTTCTTCGCGCAATGATCTCGGGATTCGATGGCAACCAACCCACCCAGGTGGTCAGCCTTGTCTATCTCTAGGGACGCTTCTCCGAAAACGGCTTCACTTGGATCAGATGAGTAGTAGCCGACGAAGCGATCAAGCTGGGAGGCCGGCTGCCACCGCACCTGCCTTGCATAACCTTCCAAGGCGAAGGCGATCCAAAGAGCGCCTGTCGGAAAATCCTCGAGCCGCCCGCCCAGAAACTTGAAGTCCGTGGTCCGGTCCGTTCGCACCACGTGGATGCTCGTCTCTCGAGCGTCAAACTCTGGTGCCCCGAACGTGCCATCGTAGCTATCGATGTCTTGCGCGTCCAGCCAGGCGGCCATGCGTGCGAAGTCGACGTGGCCCACGTTGTAGCCCATCGGATCGGCGAAGGAGATGCCGTGAAACGTCGCGGTGCCGTCACTTCTGTATGTCGCGCTGAAATGGGAACATATTGGTAAGCAGAAGCTGCGAGCCAGCGTCACGGATTCGATCGGTGTGTGTGGCCGTTTTGGAGGCGGTGTGGCGCTGGCAAGCGGCGGTGTGGGCGATGTTAGAGGTGTCGGAGTTGCCCCGACGCATGTCCGGGCGTTGGCATCTCGGATAACTCTATCTTCGGCCTGGTCGATGTCTTGCTCCGAGACGCGCCGATACACGCCTGCAGCTTGGGTGCCTTTGATTTCAATCGTCCCAACGTGCGCGTCGATTGGCGTGAGGACCGGCGGCTGATCGAAGGTCTTCAGCGTTGCCGAGCGTGTTAAACGGTCGATAGCGACTTCATAGCCTCCACCCGAAACAACAAACCCATACGGCGAACATGGGTCGGGTCGAAACGTCACCGGGTCGACGTGCGCGACCGAATAGCCCATCGGATAGATATGCAAGCGTCGAAGCTCGCCCGGTTTGGAATCGTCGAGGAACCACCCAACGAAGGTGTCGAGAGGCCCGGTCGGCCGCCACCACGGCGTCTCGATATACCCGTCAAGGACGGCGCCGGCGCCTATCGCCGCCAACGGTGCCGCGCTCGCATCACGGGCGTCTATCACCGTCGCGCCGCTGGCGCGCACGATTGTGAGCTTCATGCTCGGCACGTCAGCGGAACCGGTGCCGTAGACGCCGGCCAATCCATCGAGTTTCTGCGAAGCGACCCAGTCGGCGAGCGAAGAAAAATCGGCGTCACTTGAGTAATCGCCGATCAGAGTCGACGCCGGTGATCCGTGGTACTGGACCCTCCCGTCCCAGCTAAACGTGATCGAGTAGTGAGGACAGGCGTTGCAACCGCCTCGCTCGAGAGCGATCGTGCGGATCTGGTTAAGCGGCGGTGCTGAGGCGTTCGACTGAGCAACTGCGACGCCACACGCGATTATGCTCGCGGCTATGCATGAGCCGAAGATCCGGGAACTCACCTGTTGCCGTTTAGGGCGACCCGCCGCCAAACCCTTGCAACACCCCGCCAGCGCAAGCCGGGAACCACGCCCGCGCGTGGCCAGGTTGAAAACGATGCTATTCGATGGGTCTGCTGCTCGCAAAGTAAATCAGCGCGATAACGCCGCCAACGACTATTGCTACGAACAGGATGGACCAGAACAGGCTCGGCTGTTCTGAAGCTCCAGCGTAACCCGAGTCCGATGACGTGAGCAACGAGTTGAGTGATGACCAACCGTCAGGGATGCTGCCGTCACGGTTGGGTTCTGCGCCTGCCCGCAAAGACTCGGCTAGTCGCAAGATCTCTTCCCGCGTTTTCCTACGCGGTCGCGCCCGGCCATGCTCTATGTCCCTGAGGCGCCGCTCGGTGATCCCAATCTCGAAGGCGACGGTGTCTTGTGGAATGCTCTTCAACAGTTCGAGCGCAGCTCCGAGTTCTTCGTCTTGATCGTCGTACGGCGTCATCGATTCATCCCTCCAATGTCGGCGTTCTTTCTAAGTGTGTCGAGCGCTACGCGCAAGACGGAGATGGTCGCGGCCTGAGGGTCGTCGCGCTCGTCGAGTAAGCGGCGGACCTGACTGCGAGACATACCGCTCACGCGTGCAATGCGCGATCTCGGATATGACGACAGCTCTGCGCGTAAGGCGGGCCAGCCCGGGTCGTACGTTATGTACCGGCCGTCTGCGTCACCGAAAACCTCGGCGAACTCGATATCACGAGCCTCCTTGCCCGTGTAGTTGCGGCCCGTCTCTCGGATCTGAAGCGATTGAAGCTCACCCTTGTAACCCGGCTTGGCCGGCGCGCCGTCTTTCATCGCCGCCTTGCGATCGATGTGATCGATGAACTCGTCGTAGATGTCTCCGAACGTCTTGAGCGAGATGTGCCCGGCTATGCCCGAGGGCGCGCCTGGCGGATCCACGACGATCCGTGCGCCGGTGTGCGCATCGATCCATGGGAGCAGCTCGGGCTGCTCGACGTCGCGGCTGAACGGTGCGACGGCGCGGACAGGTTTCATCAACGCGCAATCAACCCGGAACTTGCACGCCGATACATCCCGACATCCCACCGAATCGACGCGGTGTTTCCGACACCAGCCCGTTGCGCCGGCCGGCTCCTTCGCGTATCCGACCAGCATGAAGTTGAACGGCCATGCTCCGTTTGGCAGCTGTTCGACCCTACTCGTATGGAATGGGTGGATGAGACTTGGGGTCGATATTCCTAGCTGCGCGAGCGCGATCTCGTCAAACCATCGTGGCCGCCGAGAGGCGATACCCTTGGCGTGGCACACCATGTAATACCAGAACCTCTCGATCCACGACTGGCGCGTCTCGCCCTTCGGAGGTAGGAGGTGCCCGAGGCCGTGTTCGAGTGCTTTTCGGATGATGGGGCGCCCCGACTTGGGGTCGAGGTTGTAGAGGCAATAACGTTTGCTTGCCTTCACGAAGGCGTACAGGGGAACACGTTTGCCCGTCGCGTCGTAGTTCTCGTCTTCGATCTTGAGGATGCTACCTTCAAAATCATACGGGTTGAGCGATTCGAACGTCGCTGCCAGCCTGTCGCCGATACAGCCATCTGCGTCGATGACGGCCATCGAATCCGTGTCGCACATCGCGTAGGATGCCCCGAGCTCTGCTGCTTGCAACTCGACAAGCGTTAGGATGAGACGCGCGGCACCCGTGATCGCGGCGGCGATGAACGGGAAACAGAACCGCCCTTCTTTTTCAAAGACCGGCGACTGCGCTTCGAAATGGCCGCCCGTGAAGACGTCGATCCACTCGTCGTTTGCCGAGCGCTCTTCGTTGAACTCCGCGAAGATGCCGTATGCGGTCGCGTTGGCGATGATCTTCAGGAACTTGTACAGCGCCTTGTCTTGCTCTGAGCTGAGCTTCGTGTCGGCTTTGAGCGCCACGCGCTGATTGATAACCTCGGCGAAAAAGTCTTGATGGCGTGGGTCGATGGGCGTGACGCCACGGATCTTCATCGGCCGCAGGCCAGGCTGCAGCCCGACGGCCTCGATGCCAATCGCGCGCAAGATCGTCGGCGTTCGACCAGTCCGCAGCTTCGAGATGACGACATCGGCCAGCGTGTGCCAGCGGCCGCCGTCGGCGGTGAGGCGGTTGAGCCCGATCTGGAGGTCGCCGTCTGCGGCGTACTCGGCCCTGACCGGCAGTATGTCGTCTTGGGGCTGCACGAGCGCGAGCTTTGGCATGAACAACCATGTCGGCGGATTCATCGGTTCGTCGACGGTGATCTGATCCACGTAGCGGCGCACGTCGTCCGCGCACTCGTACGGCTGCAGCCGATCCGCGACCACCCACCACCAAAGCCCCTGCAGCACGAACACCGTCGGGTACATGCTCAACACGTCCAGGTATGAGACGGGGAGCTCCTCGTTCGGCCAACGCCCCTCGACGCGCCCGCCGTAATAGGCCTCCATCGCGTAGCCGTTGATCTCGACGGGGAAATCGGATTGATGCGCGGCGCGCGGCTTGATGCCCATCTTATCCAGATGAGCCTTTCCGATAGTTGCGGTGCTCATCGCCGCATGCGGCGGCAAGCTCAGACCTAGCTGTTCGTAGTCGGTCATCGCCGCGCAGTACACTTCCCAGGTCGCCTGCACGTCGTCGAGGTTGTACTGGACGTACTTGTCGTTGATGATGCCGTGCCGTTTGGCCGGGACCTTCTTCGTCGGCGTGTCGTAGTGGAAGGTCGCCTTTTCAAGCGACATGCTCTCATCGGTGAGGGCGGCGATCAACGTCTGCGTATCGATGAAGTAGCCGACGTGGTGCGGCTTGGGTTGCTCGACCTTGTTCCCGGGCACGTACTTGATAGTGGAGACGCGCCGATTTCGGTGCTGGATCCGCAAGTATGGCCGATAGGTGTTGCGCTCCATGTAGAGGTTGAACGCGCCCGTATTGCGCCCGTTGCAGACCGACCAGCCGAAGCACGCGCGGCTTCCGTCGAACTGGATGTTGTGGCCGATGCAGATCGAGCCGATCTGTTGGACTTCTATCCGCATGATCTCCGCGAAGCGGCCGCGCGAGACGATTCGCAGTCCGAACTTCTTGGCGGCCCGTGCTAACTTACGACGATCCCCTCGCGTGAGCGAGTCGCCGGCGATAAGCGCTCTGTCGACCAGTCCGCCCTGGTGGCGTATCTGGAACGACCCGAAGAGTAAGCGCTGTCCGGACTCGTCGCGCGTTTCGGTGTCGAAGATCAACGCGCGCCCCCCGTACCGCACAGGGAGCTGTGGCTGTTTCCATTGTTTACGCTTTAATGTTTTGTGCTGCTTGGAGTTCTTGCCTGATGTTTGCCGGCGGGGGTACACGCGCGTCCACACGGTCATAGCTTGAGGCTCGATTGGTGTTCTCATGATTTCTCCTCTTGATGAAATGGGTCGCCCAGTTTCTTGAGCTGCTTGGCCGGAACGATGTCGGCTAAGCGCTGCACATAGCGGCTCGCGCTCAGGCAAGATCCGGACAAGACGGCGTGGTGGTCAGCGAGCGCACGCAAGAATGCGGCGACGCGGTCGAGCTGCGTCCTGTCTGCGTCAAGCAGTCGGACTGGCCAGAGGCGCATCATCGCCGTGCGCTTGGTGTGGCAGTTCTGACACAGCAGCATCACCGGGCCCTCATGGAGGCCGAGGAGATGATGCCGTTCCAAGAGCCCACGACTGACGCGGCGTAGGCTGTGGTCGAGATCCGCGGTGCCACAGGCATCGCAATATGCTCTATCCTCGCTGACGTCAAGGCGCCCGAGGATGCTCGCCGTGCGCGCCAGAGCCTCACGCTGCCGGTCGGCGACAGGCGCTCCTTCCTCGGGCGCGAGCGGTGTGCGTTTACGATTCGGCGTATGCATAGACTGATTCAAAGCGGGCTTCGCGACTGCGGAAGATGCGCTCCAATGCCTTAGGGTCGGTCAGGAAGCGATGAACCACGCCGTCGGCGTCTGTCACGGTCAGGCGATCGAAAGGTTTGAGGATGGAGTTGTCGCGAGGCCGACTCTTTCGCCATTGTTCCAGGGTCGGCCAATACCGCCCGATTCTCGAAGCGTCGACCGACGATCTGGGCACAATCCAGTACTCGCCTTTTTCATCAAGCATCCGCATCGCGGGGCGGGCGATGGTGTCGCGTTTGGTGATGACCAACTTGCCCGAGCGCTTCTTGAGCGCCGGTCGCAACAGCCGGCGGGCCGCAGACGGACTGATTCCAGCCCTCTTGGCCGCGGCAGTAAAAGGAAGATGTTCTCTGCGCATAAGCGCCGCCGCGTGCAACGCCTTGCGCTGAGCGGCGCGCTCGCGTGCAGAGAGTACTGCGGCCGGCAGGCGTGGCAGCCGGGCCGGCTTGAGCTTGCCGAGTGGACTCAGGGACGCGGCCGGGTGCCGACGAAGTTGGCTAAGCGTTGCGCTCGGAAAGCGCGCATGGAGGCGATGGATCCGTCGGGCGTATTCGCTGCCGCTTTTTTGGGCGCGCAGCCATTCTTGGAATGTCGGGTACAGTCTGCTGAACATCGTCTACTCCGCGGCGCGCCAACTGAGTTTCGGTGGCGCTATATGTGCCGAAGGCGGGTACTTCGATAAGCGCGGATGGGCGAGCCTCGCGGCGCTCTCACGCTCGAGAAAAAATCAAAACGCTGGATGAGAAAAAGAATCGCGCCCCGGCGCACGTCAATGGAAGATCATCTGATCACGGCGCGCCGCTGTCTGCAGCTGCAGGGCGTCGAATGGCGACCTCGGCTGGCGACCGAGGCCTTCGTGCGCAAGTTGATATCAAAGGGATTGCTGGAGCCGGCGCACGGCGAAGGCGCGGAGCGGCGCATGTCGCCGTCCGGCTATCACGCGCTTCTTAAGATAATACAATGGAAATCGCGTGGCATATCCAGTTGGCATGCCTGGCGTGTCGGGCTGTGGCTGCGTGGGACCTATTTTCCACTCCCAGAAGTGCGCGCTTCACTCGCGTTTCTTCTTACGAGGCTGAAACGGATCGTCCTAAAGGATATCGCGCCGACTGGTCGATGGACCGAACGATTTCACGAAAAATATGAAAAGTATCAACGCCGGCTCAAGAGGATTGAGGACGGCCTGATCGCGCCCGAGTTTGCTGGGTTCATGGAACCGCTGATGGCCCTGTTTCTCGGCAAGAAGGTTGAGGAAACCGAGCCGAATCTCAAGACTAGCCTCGCGCAGATCTACGACGGCCTTCCGTCGGACATGCCCCTCTCGAGCCAAGAGGCCTTGCTGATCTCGGATTCACTTCTCGCAAGAATGAAGCAGGGTGGGCAACTGACGTTGCCCGAGCAGCAGAACCTCTTCGACACGATCTGTCGGCTTGTAGGGCCACTCGTTGGGCCACAGAACGCCCCGGGTTTTGTCGCATCGGTCATGGGCGACCTCGGAACTATGTTGTTCACGCAAACTGGTGACGGGCTCAAGTTCAACTATACGCTCGACGATCTAATCGCCGGTGTCACCTCGGCCAATGACCATGAGCTGCGGCGGGTAAGAACTATTGCTGAGAATATCGTTTGCGGAAGGGTAACTAGGGCTTCGAGGGACCTACCACCAGAAGCGCGCGCACTACCGATGGTTCAGTTCATGGCTCACGCGCAGCCGGGCATGCTACGCGCAGCCGCCCGACAGTCACCGCTGTTCGGCTCAATCATCGTGGCAAATGTGGTTCGAGGTCTCCGCGTTCTTGGGGATCCGAAAGCTATTAGATAGTTTTCAAAGATTCCGCTACCGTTGCGACGCCCGTTGGGAACACACCATACGGGGGCGAGTGCGAGCCTCCTGACAGCCATTAGCGCAACGGTTGGATTTTTCGTGGGAACAGCTGGGCAAATCGGCTCTGAGGACCTTCCTTTCGGTATTCCAAGGACCGGAAACGTGAGATCTCGTTTTGTGGTGTCATTTCGAACATGATCTGGCGAATACATCATGATGAATACGCTGCATCGAACTGCTTCAACAAGCCGCGGGAAGATCATGATCGTCGACGGCTACGGCGTCGATATCCGAGTCGATAGCGGGCATCTAGTTCTGAGGAGCGGTGTATTCGGAAGCGCCGACCTTCAAGAGCTTAGAATATCGCGCGGACATAATGATTGCCACCGTCTACTGATCCTATCACACGATGGGTCCATTTCCTTAGCAGCTATAGAATGGTGCCACAGGCTCGGGATTCCGATCGCCATGATTGGCTCAGATGGCGGGTTGGTCACTTGCCTGATTCCGGATGCCGCACACGACGGACCGATCAAGAGAATGCAGGCGGTAAGCGGGCTCACCGATCACGCGGTGGATTTAGTCCGTTGGATCCTCCGACGTAAGGTTGAATCACAAGTCAAGGCTATTCAGACCGAGTTCCGTGATCAGCTGCCTGCTACGGACAGACAACGGATCGCTGATGAGCTGCAGCGCTGCTTGAACGAGTTGTCGCAAGATAACACCCTCGACGCGCTGCTCTCGCGCGAAGGCGTGGCCGCTCAGGCATATTGGTCGGCGCTATCGGGCATCAAACTGCCGTGGCCGGCTTGGACGTTGAAGCGTATACCTGAGCATTGGACCCGAGTGTGGCCAAGAGAAAGTGGTGGCCGCGCGCGCGTTCGGGATGCGCGCGATGTTTTCAATGCGATAAGCAACTACGCGTACACGCTCGCCGAGATCGAGACGCGTATCGCCTGCGTTGCAAATGGCCTCGATCCTGATTTCGGACTGCTCCACGTCGATGATCGTCTACGCGAGTCGTGCCTCTACGACTTGGTCGAGCCGATCCGATCAAAGGTAGATTCGACTGCATTCGAATTCATAACGCGCCACGGACTTCGACCCTACATGTTCCACGAGTTGCGTAATGGAGTCGTGAGGCTCGACCCCGATTTGGCCAGGCCGCTTTCGGAGTACATCATGCCTAGACTCCGCCGGCCGGCGCTCGAAATGGCGGGAGCCTATGCCGCGCGACTGAGACTGATCAAGCTCCCGTACCGCTTAACCCGTGTCCGGGCGCGACTCGACACCCACGCGGAGGTGCCGGCGCTCGGTGCCACATGCGAGTACTGCAAGCAGCCCCTTCCCAAGAAAGGCCTCAAGTTCTGTAATCGGCATTGCTATTTGCGGCATTCGGTGGAAATACGACAACCCATAAAGAAGGCGCAAGCAAGACTTGCCGAGCTACGGGCCCAGGGGCTTAGTCCTGGGCACGGCGGTGAGGCCGCAAAGAAACGCGGCGCGAAGATCGCCGAGAGTAATCGAAGGCGAGTTCATCATGCGTTAAGCGGCTGAATGTTTGTCAGGAGACAGTTGCCATGCCTAGTGGGCGCGCGACGATTAATACCAGGCCCATTCGGTTTGCCTTTTACTCCGATACAAGAAATACGGAGGAAATAGTAAGGAGCATCGAGCTTGCAACCATGTTATGGGGTGGACCGTTTGCTCCGATCATCCCAACCGTCGCGCCCTTGGCAAGAACCGCGGCACAAGGTTTCTCATATCGGATCGCCTACGACGATCACGTGGCTCGTTTTCTGAAACAATACGACCCCGACGTGATAATAGCTCTCGACCCAACTACTGCAGCGGGATTAGGCGACGTTGGCGGCCGGGCGGTCGTCTCGGCCCTGCAAGTTTTTGATGGTCTGGCAGCTGGGTGGGAGCAACCTGGCTACGGCCTCGGGTTGTTTCAGATAACTCGTCAAATCATCTTCGACGAACTAACCTACCTTCGACGGGTGCCTTTGAAGTTTGTGTTACCGCAAGTAGCTGCAGAGCCTAGCTCTCTTTTCTTAAATGCGGTTTTCGGTTGCGTTCCAGGTGCGGCTCGTCCTGGTTTCCTAAGCATCTTCGACGCAGATATTAAACCGGCCGATGTGTCTGTAACAACTTCTGATTTTTCGACGTTCTTTGGCGCACCCTACCAGTATCCGATCCGCCTTGCGACGCGCTACATTCGTGTTCGACACACCTCCGGCGAAGGCGGAGCTATATTCTTCTTAGATTCCTCAGATTCGCAAGATGTGGTCGAGTTCTGGAACATCCGCGCTAGGGGCCGTTCGCTATTTCCATTCCCGGTCCAACACAAGTCGTCGCCAGATCTCATCGAAGCGGCGTCGGCATACGCACGTGCGAACACACAGACCTGGGCGGGCGAAGCCCGGGTCGACGTCTATTGCTCATCATCGCAGGAACCTGAGGCTCTTGGGGGAGTGTTGAGAAAGCTCAAGGAGAACGCCGGCTGTGGTGTTTCCATCCTAAGAATGCCCGAGTGGTTGTTAGATGAGCGGCCGGAGCGCTATAGCCTATCTGTTGGGACCAGAAACGTGTCGGTCGGTGAGGGTCAAACTCAGATCGAGATTGAGTTTACAACTAAGTTCATGCGTGGCGTAGATTTGAAGAAGGTTGGGCCGTCGATCGCAAATCAAATAGACTTCCGCTTCTACAGTAATCATGGGAAACTCGCGGAGGTGGTTCCGTCTGGCGATTCCAGTCTTTTGCGAGCGTTTAACGCATTTGATGACACTAGTTGGCGACTATCGCCACGGGGCTTAATACACTATTCTAGATACCCGGTCGAAGAAGAAAACATAAAGCTCCCTGAGTCCGACGACATAATCAAAAAGTGGTTCCAGAGCCGGGGGTACGCAGTAGTGGAGTCGGGCTCAGGTAAGATTGCGAGACAGATCTTCAAGCTCGTCTCGAATGGCGACGCACTGAGCTTGCTGTCCGAGGAGCCCGTTGTCAGGATTCTGGAAAGACTAGAAAAGGGTGAGTGCTCGTTTTCCGAGTTAGGGGCATACCTAGGGCAACTCAGGCTGATGCCACCTGACGGCGAGCTCCAACGACTGCTAAGCAGTTTGGTGCGATACCGCGTTGTGCAGTTTGGGCTTAGTCTCAAGTGCCCTGTTTGCAGGCGATCAAAGTGGCACCGTGTCGACCAGCTTACTTACACCATGGAGTGTCCGTGGTGTTTGTCGGAGTTTCCGTTTCCGGCGCATGGCGGCGAATCGGAGGTAAAGTGGGCATACAGGTTGGATGGTCCCTTTTCCATCGGCGAGCGCGCCGAGGGCGCCCTATCTGTCCTCGCGACGTATGGTTTCTTCACCGGCGTAGGCTCTCACTATGCCGTTACGCCAACCCTAAGTATTGGCGTTAGCAAAGACGGGCAATGCTTCGAGCTGGACTTTGTCGCATTTGTGAGAGACACGGACATCATAGGGATCGAAGACACGAAAGAGCTCTTCGGTGAATGTAAGTCTTTTAACGATTTCGCCGAAATAGATATCCGCAGAATGAAGAACGTGGTAGAGCGTTTCCCTGATGGTGTGATCCTATTCTCCACGCTGAAAAAAGAGTTGTCACCAAAAGAGGTGTCCTTACTCCTTGATGTCGCCGCGATGCCGACTGGTAACCGAATCTATCCCTTACCACGCCTCCTGGTGTTAACGGGTCATGAGCTAATGAACCACAACCCACCACCATATTGTTGGTCTTCGCAGCAGAAGGCTAAGGTTCCGCAATATGTAGGGCGGGACCTAATGGAGCTTTGTGACGCGACTGGGTTGCTCTACCTCGACCTCGAGCCTTACCACAACCGAGTGACGAAAGCTAGAAAGGAGTCTGCTAACGGCGCCAGCAGCGAAAGTCCAACGAGTGGCGAGACTTCACAATAGAACAAAGGTGAACTTTATGCAATCCTTGTCATGGTGTTAGACACCAAACCGGAGTAAGGCTATGTCGAAACCACTACCACTCACCGATCATCGAGCTATGCGATCCTTTCTAACGTCGGGCGACTACGGGCTACCCGGGGAGATGACACCTTTCACACCGATTGGGCGCATCAAGCCCGAAACGTGGAAGAACCTCGTTGGATTGTCCGATTCCGTGGCGATTGAAACAAGCGATGAGTTTCCCGCCGAGCTGGAGCGTGCCGATCGGATTGGATGGTCGTGGCTCGATATTCATAATACGTTGCCCAACGACTCTCCAACAAAATACCAGACGCTGTCGGCACTCGAGGCGTTTCAGGCTTCAACTTTCAACGCGTTGAACGGGTGGTATCGGGTTGCGGGCGTTTGCATGCGTTGCGCGCTTGAGGATATGTTGCTCGGACTGTACTATCAGAATCGGGTAACAGAACGCCCGATGTTCGACGCAATCACAGAAGGTAAACAGCGCTCTCCGGGTCTCAGCAAGATACTTTTAGCCTTGGGGAGCGAAGGCGCGTCCGAAGATCTTGTGAAACGCGTAAAGAGCTGGTATGACGATGTGCTCTCCGTTCACGTGCATCGTCGATCCGACGGCACCATTTGGAGTTCTAATGGACCGTTATATGTCCCCGACGCGTTTCGTGCGTGGCTTGGTGAATATGAGCACACCTACAAGGTTATCTGCGAAACAGTAGACGCTCTGGTGCCAGGAGCCGGCGCATCCGGAGTTGCTCAAAAGCACTTGCCGATTTAACCCTGACATCAGACGTTTGACGTTAAGAGTGGATGCGGCTCAATCCACTCGGCCAACGTGGGCTTTTACCCGTGAAATCACGGTGCACCGGACGTTACACGATCACCGGACGTTTGGATTAGCGCCCGATGGGGTGGCTGATTGTGGCCCTATTCCTTATTAACCCCAGCGTTGTGCGCGGGTTGGCATGGCGCACTGAACACGTTTTGCTGGCTCGGTGGGTGCTTCGCATTCATCGTGTTCCTTCGGTACGAACCACCGCTAGCGCGTTGGGGTCGTTCCCTGACCAGGCGGCTTTGCGTGAAAGCCCACAAAATCTTCAGCCATGAACACGCCGGCGGGCCCGACCGCGATGCCGATTCCCACGGCGTTATAATTTTCGGATAGGATGTTGCGCCGATGGCCGTCGTTGGGCGGCGTTTCGGCCATCATCACCTGATCGAGCTTGACCAGCACCGCCCACAGCAACTGCTCGTCGAGCACCGCTGGCGATCGGAATCCGACGTTTTCGCCGTAATAATCCGCCTTGCCGCCGAAGTCGGCGTAACGGGTCATCGGCAGGCGACCCGCGCTGTCCACGTGTCCGAGCCGCCCCGCCGCGAGCATTTGCTCCGCCTGATACTGGGCGGCCGTTTGCGCGATCTGATCGGTGCCCAACTGCCCCACGCCGTACGCGGCGCGATCGCGGTTGAGCTCGATGGTCAGCTGGATGCGAAGCGCGTCAAGCTCGGCCGCGGGCAGCGGACCTTGCGCCGGAATCGCTGCAAGATTTGACGAGATGAGCAGGGCCACAAGCAACATTTCCATTATTGTCGGCCGATGAGCGAAGCCGCCTTAGACCGCAGGCTGTTCCCGATCTCCCAGGATTGGGCGTACTGCGACCATGCAGCCGTCGGCCCGCTCCCTCTGCCGACGCGTGACGCGCTGGTGGAGATATACGACGCCCAAATGAGATTGGGCAAGAACGGCATGGCGCCGTTCGAAGCGCGCAAAGATGCGGTACGCGCCCAAGTGGCCGCGGCGATCAACGCGCAGCCGGGCGAGATCGCGTTCATGCGGGCCACGAGCGACGGCGCGTTGCTGGCTGCCAACAGTCTCGACTGGCGCGAAGGCGATGAGATCGTGCTGGCCGACGATGAGTTTGGCGCAAACGCCTATCCGTGGCTGAACCTGCGCCGGCATGGCGTGCGCATCACGCTCGTCCGTGCTCCGGCAGAGCGCATCACCCCCGAGCTGCTCGAGCGGATCGCGAGCAAGCGTACGCGGCTCGTCGCCGTTTCGTACGTCGGTTTCAACGACGGCTACCGCAACGATATCGTCGGAATCGGCCGCTGGTGCGCGGCCAGCGGAACGCTGTTCGCCGTCGACGCGATGCAGGGTTTCGGCTATCTGCCGCTCGACGTGCGCGCGTGCAATGCTGATTTCGCGTACTGCGGGGCGGCCAAGTGGCTGCTTGCACCGCACGGCGTGAGCTTTGTGTACGTCCGGCGCGAACTCATCGAGCGGCTCTCATCAGCGATGTGGTCGTGGAGATCGGTGCGCGATCCGATGAACTTCTTGGAATACGACCAGCCGCTGCATCCGGACGCCGTGCGCTTCGAGGGCGGGTCGCTCAATTATCCCGGCGTCGTGGCGCTTGGCGTGAGCCTCGGTCTACTGACCAGCGCCGGCATGCAGGCCATTGAGCGCCACGTGCTCGGTCTGACCGACCGTTTGATCGAGGGCGCGCAGCGCGCCGGCATCGAGGTCAAGAGCGATTTGCGGCCGCAGACGCGATCCGGCATCGCCGTCCTCGGTCGCGGCTCGTTCGGGATCGAAGAACTGACGGCGCGTGCTGACGCGGCCAAGGTCGGCATCACCGTGCGGGCAGGCGGCGTGCGCGTGTCGCCGCATGGCTACAACTCGGACGCTGACATCGATCGCGTGCTCGAGGTTCTGAGACCTAGTCGCTAGAGGTCACTGACCCAGCTGCGCGAGCGCCGCCACAAGCGGCGCGCTTGATATCCGGATCACGCCGCTGTACGGCTGGTACATCTGCATGATCAGCCACATCGCACCAGAAACCGATAACGCGGCCGCGAAGAATGCGGCGATCACCGTCGGGTTCGGCCGTGCGAAGAGGCCGGAGCTGATGAACACGATCGTCAGCCAGATTATGAGCGCGATCATCAGGGGTAGCGGAATGGGCGTCGCGCGCTGTTCGTACATGAGCCAGCGAGTCAGCCCGATGTTCATGCCGACGCTGAGCGCCTGTCCTTTGAGCTCGCGTTGCTCGTCGGTCTTCGGAACGAGGCTTTCCAGTTCATCGAAGAGCCTAGAAGAGCCGGCTGAACGCGGCAGTGCGTCGGCGAGACCCGAGTGATCGGGCGACCACAGTTGGTTCGAGCCATTGGCTGGTGGCCGCGCGCAGTTGCGTGCGCTCGAGCGCGACTTCAGGACCGTAATGCGCGAGCATCTGATCGAGCAAGACGACGTTGGCGCCCACCTGCGTCAGCTCAGAGTTCTGCGTGTCGTAGAACCCCTTGGCAGAGGCGATGAGCAATCCGAGCACCAGCGCGACCATAGTCGCGACGATACCCATGCCGAGCCTGACGACATCTTTGGAATCCGCATCGAGATGGTCCGCGGGCAGCAGGCTGCCCAATCGAATGCCGAGCAGCGCGGCTCCAAAGACGCACACAAAAGCGATAATCGCTATGACGAGAGGATCCACGATCACGCGTGCGCGTTCAGTGTTCCGGCGCTTAAATCCTACGAGAGGATGTTGACGGCGCGCGCGGCGACCAAGACGACGGTGAGCAGCGAGATGAGCGCCTCAATCGTCATCAGGACTTTCGCCCACGTGCTCAACGGCATCGTATCGGTCGGGCTGAATGCCGTCGCATTGGTGAATCCGACGTAGAGATAATCCATGAAGTCCGGAAGCCAGCCGATCGGTGCGCACGCCGGCGAGAGCATCTGCGGGAACATGAAGTCGGCCTCGCGGCGCCCCGCGTTGAGGCGCACTTGCGGTCCGCCGCGGTCGAACTCCCAGAACCACAATGCGAACACCAAGATGTTCGTGAACCAGATCGCCGCCGCCGAGTACAGCAATCCCAAACCGCTCTCCTTTGGGACTCCGGTGACGAGTGCACGCACGAGCAGCACGAGCGACGCGACGTTGGCGGCGTTGACCAGGCCGATCAGCGTGACCCCCGTCATGCGAAGCCAGCGCGAGAGTTCGCGTCCTTGGAAAAAGGGTCCGACGGCCAAGAGCGGGATGAGCAACGCGGCGACCAGCACCGGCATCAGCCAGCGCGGCCCGAGCGTCAAATGCGGGGGCAGCAACGCGTAGAGAACCGTGGCTGTGACGGTCGCGAAGGCGGGCGGCCAACGCGACTCGGACCGCCTGATCTGCTCTTGCCGGTCAGGTTTGGTCATGCGGCTGCTCGCAGGTTCGATGTCGTCAATATCCGCTGGCGGAGACGGCGCACGGCGCCATCACCGCGGTGGACATGCCGTGGATGAGGCGCTTGTCCGCCGGCACGATCGTCGCAAGCACGCCGCTGAGCTTGGCCTCGTCGCCCGCGACGAAATAATACGGACACAGGCGCACGCGCCCGTCCATCTGTTTGACGTCGCCGGCTGCCGGATCGAAGTACGGGATCTGCACGCGCCGGCCTTTGTGGAAGCGCTGTACTATGTGCGGCGACTTATCGAACACCGCGAGCCCGCCGTCGAGCACTGCCATCCACTCGTCGCGCGTCAGATCGTCACCGACGTAGACGCCCTTGCTGCCCCAGGACAGCTCCGAGAATCCGGACGGCTTGACCACGTACACGCGTTCCGACTTGGACAGATGATAGAGCTGCGACCACGAGTGCACCGGCCGGCCCTCGGCGGCCAGCCCGAGGATGACCGCCTGCGGCGGCATGGGGCGCGGATCGAGGATCCAGGTCTGCGGGAAGAGTTTGGCGATGCGCTCGTAGGACTCGTCGCCGATCTCGGCCCGCCACAACGGTTCCAGTGTCGTGTGGTGCAGCAGCGCGAAAGTCAGCTTCTCTTCGAAGAACGACTTGGCAGGCGGCGTGATCTCGACGCGTTTGTGGCGCGCGGCATAGAAGAAGAGCTCCTGCTTGGGAATGTTGAGCAGATCGAAGAGCTCGAAGAAACGGTACAAGAGATCGACGGTGCGCCGCCCGGCTGGCGTGTCGACGACCAGCGCCTCTTCGGTGAACACGACCTCTTCGGGTTTGACGGCGACCGCATCCGCGAGGCCGGCGCGGCCAAGGGCGGCGGCCAACCAGATCATCTCGCCGCGATAGTCTTCAGACTCCTTCGATACGACAATCGCGATCACCGGACGTTCCTTGCCGGTCAGCGCGCGCGCCATGGATGCGAAACCGCGCACGATGCCGTCGAACTCGCCGACTTGATCGAAGCCGAGCTCGCAATACGTCTCGCCCATCGCGCCGACAAAACCCATGCCGCCGGGCACAGCGTCCAGCTCGGCGGCGATCATGCCGTCGTCGATGACGCCTTCGGTGAGGATGATGTCGGGACGGATGACCGACGGCGTGTCCTGTTTGAAACGGTTCTGGCGCTGCAGACGCACGATCTGCTCGGGCTTGCCGAGTTCCAGGTATTCGCGCACGAAGGCGGGCGCGGTGCCGCGCACGCTTTGGAAGTACAGCTTGTTGAGCGCGCGATAGAATTTGAGGAGGTCGGGGCCGAGCGTCTCCAGGCGGGAGACGGTGGCCGGCGCGAGCGGGAACGGTTCGGGAGTGATGCGCCACGCGATCTGGGTGGCTTCGGGAGCCGCTTGCCCGGCGACGCTGCGGAAAAGATTAGGCGAGAGATGTTCGCTGACGTAGCGGGCTCGCTCGACGGGCGAAGCGGGAGCGAGAACGTTGGCGCTGCAAGGCATCAGACCGTGCGGCCTCCGGCCTGCTGCGCCAGACATGTACACGCCGGCGGAAGTTTTGGACGCTTCAGATAGCGGAAGAGATGATGGGCCATCGGGAACGTAGACTTGGTACGTCCCGGCGGCCAATCCTGCAGCGTGACTGCCGCCGCGTGCGAGGGTTCGCGCGCGGTGCGCGGTGAAACGTCGCTGGCTATGACGAACCCGGACGCCGCAGCCGTCGAGGCGCGCGATCTGACGAAACGTTACGGGACGTTTGAAGCGGTGCGCGGCATCGACTTCCGCATCGCGCCGCGCGAGTGCTTCGGCTTTCTGGGCGTCAACGGCGCCGGCAAGACCAGCACGATGAAGATGATCTACTGCCGCACCACCAAGTCGTCGGGCACGCTCGACGTCTTGGGCATGGACGCGGCGACGCACCCGCAGACGATCAAACGCCGCATCGGCGTCGTCACGCAGGAAAGCGCGCTCGATCCCGAGCTGACGGTCGAGGAGAACGTGCTGCTATACGCCGCGTTCTTCGGCATCCGCGGCAGCGCCGCGCGCGCGAAGTGCGCCGCGCTGCTCCACACGATGAACCTCGAGAGCAAAGCGCGCGCGCGCATCGCCGAACTGTCAGGCGGCATGAAGCGCCGGCTTGCGATCGCGCGCGGTCTGGTCAACGATCCGGAGATGATGGTGCTCGACGAGCCGACGACCGGACTGGACCCGCAGGCGCGGCTGCTGATGTGGCAGCTGCTGCTCGGCCTGCGCGAGCGCGGCATCACGCTCATCCTGACCACGCATTATATGGAAGAAGCGGCGCGCTTGTGCGACCGGCTCGTCATCATGGACGAAGGCAAGATCTTGGCGGCCGGCACGCCGCGCGAGCTCATCGAGCGCTACGCGGCGGCAGACGTGCTCGAGGTGATGGGCGTCGATCCCGAGGCGTCGGCCGGTCCATTTGACGGTCTGATCCGGCGTCGCGAGCGCCACGGCGAGACGATCTATCTCTATAATGACGACAACCGCGCGCTGCTGCGCAGGCTGGCCGAGGGCGGCGTCGACGCCCCGCGCCACGTGGCGCGTCCAGCCACGCTCGAAGACGTGTTCTTGAACCTCACCGGCCGGGAGCTTGAGGAATGAACCCGCTCGCCGCTCTGTTCCACCGCAATTCATGGAACGTCTTCCGCCGCGACTACAGCGCGTGGCTCAAGTACGCCGGATCGAGCATCGCCATCAACATCTTCGAGCCGATGGCGTACTTCCTCGCGCTCGGCTTCGGCCTTGGCGCGTACCTGAGTCTGGGCGCCAAAGGCTCATTGTTGCAGTTCATGGCGCCGGGGATGTTGGGGCTTGCCGCGCTCAATGCCGCGACGTTCGACGCGTGCTGGGGCGCGTTCGAGCGGCTGCACCACAACGGGGTCTACGAGTCGATGGTGACCGCGCCGGTCGATCCGCTCGAGATCGCCGCCGGCGAATACATCTGGGAAGGCTTCCGCGCGACGCTGTACGGCGCGATCTTCTTGGCGGTCATCACGATCTTCGGGCTGGTGCACTCGTGGTGGGCGCTGCTGAGCCTGCCGCTGCTCGCGCTCACCGGCATCGTCTTCGCGATGCCGGCGTTCGCCGTCGCGATGATGGTGAAGACGCAAGAGCACCTGTTCTATTATTTCTCGATGGTCGCGACCCCGATGGTGATGATCGGCGGCATCTTTTTCCCGCTGGACAAAGTGCCGCACTGGCTGCAGGTCATCGCCTGGTGCACGCCGCTGTATCACGCCGTCATCGTGTTCCGCGCCTTGGTCAACGGCCAGCTCTCGTGGGGTCTGTGGAACGACGTGGCGTGGCTGGTGGTGGCGGGTGCGCTGCTCGCCTACCTGCCGGTGAAGTTCTTACGCGACAAACTCGCGCGCTAGCGCCGTCGGGCGCAGCGTCGCGGTAACGTGAAGTGGTACAATGACTGCGATGCGATTGATCGTCTCGTTATGCGTCCTCGCGCTGGCCGGATCGGGTCTTGCCGAACCGGTGGTGGCGGCCGAGCGGAGCGACCCGCGAGTACAAATCACGTCGCCGCGCGCGGGGCAGGTGTTCGCTTCCGGCGCTACCGTCGTCGTCACGGTTTCGTCGCAAGTCCCCGTGCAAGCGGGTTGGGTCGCCGTCGGTCTGCAAGGCGCCGGCGTATTGCAAGGAACGAATTACAACGGAACAACCTTCCAGGCCAGTTTCAAGATTCCAGAAGACGCCGCTGGACCGGTGGGCATCATTCCCGCCGTTATCGGAACAGATGGCACGGCCATCGAAGGCGTGGGCCTGACGATCATCGTTCGTCCATCAGGCGCGCCCGAGAGCTTATCTCTCGTCGAAGCGACGTTCATGGTGAACGCTCCGGGCGAGACCGAGAACATCTACGTGCGCGGCGAGTATCCTGGCGGCGTCGAGCGCGATCTCTCGACCGCGTCGACGGGCACGGCATATAGGTCCAGCGACGGGCACATCGCCAAGGTGGATATCAACGGGCACGTCCTGGCGACAGGCTACGGCATCGCTATCGTGAGCGTGACCAACGGCGGCCGGAAAGCATTCGCGAGCGTCTGGGTCGAGGATTCGCAGCACCCGCTTCCGCCGACCGATGTCACACCGCAAGTGAAAGTTGAACGGCTGACGCCGCAGATCACGCCATTCGATGCGTCCTCAAGCAGTTATACGCAAACGGTGCGCGTGACCAACGTCTCGCCGATACCGCTACCGGGCCAGCTCTATGTCGTGCTGTCTGATCTTCCGGCGAAATCGGTCATCACCAACTCCGGACGGACGAAGATCATCGAGCCGGTCAACTCGCCGTACTATTCGATGCGGCTTCCGAACGGCCTGACGCTGCTGCCGGGTCAAAGCACGTCGGCGAAAATCACCGTGTACATCACAGGTTCGCAGCCGATCGACTACACGGTGCGTGTCTTCCGCAGGTCGCTCGAGCAGCTCTAACGCGCTGCGGCGGAGTTCTTGCGCGACAAGCTCGCCCGCTAAATCGGCAACGATTCCTCGGCTGGCATGCGGCATCCGCGCTTACTCCTCGCGGATAGATGCCGTCCGGGTAGCGCGCGATGTAATCTTCAGATATCACGGCGAGGTACTCGAAATTCTCCAAGAGCGCTCGCGATTTGAGGACCCGGCGCCTGATCGCGGTGACAGGCAGAAGCGAGTTCCAAGCCGTCAGCACGACGCCGGACCAGAGATCGCAGGCGATCTCTCTGTCGATGATGCCGTGCTTGACGAACGCGCCAAGATTCTCGAAAAAATTGCCGATAAAATTTATCGCCTGCAGCTCGTCATCCAGGACCCGGCGCTCCAGGCGCGCCGCGGTTCCCGGCTGCTTGAGGAGGCCGGGTAGATCTTCTTGGATGAAGCGCCGCGCCTTGAAGAATTCCGGCGATTCGATGACCTCTCGACACTCCGTCAGCGCCGAGATCTGATTGCCGCTGCGCGAATGGCGCAGCTGGATCATCGCGGCGACCGCCGTCGCCGTGATGACGACGAACGTCCCAATCGACGCGATTGTGCTGACCAACTCGAGCGACACTGCTTATGCTCCCGCCCGGGACCATCTCACGTGGCAGCGGTCTCTTTTGCGAACGCCTCGCGCAGCTCGCGCTTGAGGATCTTGCCCGTGCCGCCTTTGGGCAGCGCCTCCACGAAGCGCACGTGTTTGGGAACCTTGAAGTGCGCGAGGCTGGCGCGCGTGTGCTCGATCAGTTCCGCCACGTCGAGCTTCGCGCCCGGCTTGAGGACGATGACGGCCGCGGGGACCTCGCCCCATTTCTCGTCCGGCACGCCGATGACCGCGCATTCGAGCACCGCGGGATGATCGTAGATCGCTTTCTCGATCTCGATCGAGGCCACGTTCTCGCCGCCGGTGATGATGATGTCTTTCTTGCGGTCGACGATCGAGACGTAGCCCCGGTCGTCGATCGTGCCCATGTCGCCGGTGTGGAACCAACCGTTCACGATGTATTTCGCGGTCTCTTCCGGCTGTTTCCAATACCCGGCGAAGATCGAGTTGCCACGCGCGCATATCTCGCCGACGCTAGTGCCGTCATGCGGCTGCGGCACGCCGGCTTCGTCAAGGATCTCGACCTCGATGCCAGGCAGCGGCACGCCGGCCGTGGCGCGGACCGGCAGCGAGGCGGTCTTGTCGAGATGCATGTATGCGCCCGGCAATGCCGTCGTGAGGATCGGCGATGTCTCCGAGAGGCCGTAGCCGCAGTGGATGACCGCGTTTGGCAGCCGTTCGTCCATGGCCCGCAGCAGTGCCGGCGGTGTGGCTGCGCCGCCGAACATGATCCTGTTCACCGCGCTCAGATCGCGCGTGCGCCACGACGGGGCGCTCATCAACGCCACCGCCATGGTCGGCACCATGAACATCCTGGTCACGCGCTCGCGCTCCATCACCTCGAGCACGTGCTCGGGATCGAAGCGCGGCACCATGACGTGGCGACCGCCGACCATGGTCAGCGTGTGCGGCGTTCCCCAGCCGTTGACGTGGAACAGCGGAATGCTATGCAGGATGACGTCCGTGTCGCTGACGTGGACGCAGGCCATCGCCGAGTATGCGTGCGTCACGAGATTGCGGTGCGTCAGCATCACGCCTTTGGGACGCGCGGTCGTACCGCTGGTGTAGAAGAGCTCGGCGACGTCGTCTTCGTCGATCGCCGGCGCCGCGAACTGCGCGGGTGACCCGGCGATCAGCGCCTCGTAGTCGGTGCCGCGCACGGGCACGTCGGCTTTCGGATCGCCGCCCATCAGAATGACATGCTTGATCGCGGGCAGCGAGGGCAAGATCGGCGCGAGCAGTCCGACGAGCTGGCGGTCGATCACGACGGTCGAGGCGCCGGCGTCGGCGAGGATATACGCGATGTCGGGCGGCGTCAGGCGGATGTTGATCGGCAACAGGATCGCGCCGATCTGCGGCACCGCGTAGTAGCCCTCGAGTAGCCGGTGGCAGTTGAACGAGATGTATGCGACCACGTCGCCGCGGTTGGCGCCCATGCGCACGAGCGCGTTCGAGAAGCGGTCGATGCGTTCGGCCAGCTGTCCGTAGGTCAAACGCTCGGCGCCGCATACGACCGCGGTCGCGTCGCGGAACACCGTGCGCGCGCGCTTGATGAAATCGGTCACCAACAACGGGGTGTTCATGATCTATGCCTCTCCAAGCAGGCCGCGCAACGTCGAGAGCAGATTGACCGCCGCCGCGTCGCGCTCGCGTTCGAGGTCGGCTGCCGCGGACGCGCCCAGGGCGGCATTCCAGGCATGGATGAGGGCCGCCGTGCGGTATGCGGAGAGCGCCGCGGTGGCGAGACCCGTCGAAGCCGGCTCGGCGCCGGCGATGCCGGTCGGCAACGCTGCCGCGCGCACGAGACGCAGACCGACGGCTCGCGACGTGCGGCGCATGCCCTGTTCCACAGCGGCGACGTCGTCCGCGCTCAGTGTGACGTGCAACGTCGGAACGCCTTCGGGGGGCGCGGACAGCGACAGCGGCACGACTGCCACGAGGCTTTGCTCGAACGGACGCGTGGCCGGGCGGCCGGTCGGGCAGCACACGATCGCGGTTTGCAGCGCTTCGTGATCGACCGTCGAGCTCCAATGCTGCGCCGCCAAGCTCACTTGGCCAAGCGGTCGATACAGCACGAATGCAGGCGGCGCTTCATCGGGTGCGCCGCTGGTCTGCGTGATCAAGGCATCGTCGAGAAATTCGTCCGTCTCAGCAGGCGCTGCGGCAAGGGGCGGCGCGGGCACGGGAGCGGCGCCGCGCCGGCGCTGCGCGAGCAACAGCATGTCTGCCGGAATGCGCCGCGTGTCGCTCATCGCGCCACTTTCCAGCGCTGCCACCACGGGCGCGCGGACGATGTCCGCATCGATGGCGCGGGAGCATTCGATGCTTCAAAAGGCGGCGGCAGACGGCGCGTTGCATCGGCGACGTCGCCAGGCCGGATGTCGCGGCTGCCGCGTTCGGCTGCGATCTCCATCGATTCGCGTGCTAATGCGCCGAGGCGGCGCGGCAGGCCGGCGGAGCGCCGCCAGATATCGCGCATCGCATCGCTGCCGAACGGCGACCGGTCGCCCGCAAAGCCGGCGCGCCGCAGGCGATGATCGATAAGGCCTGCCGCTTCCGATTCGGTCAACGGCGCGATGTCGAGCCACACCGCGACGCGATCGCTCAAATTCGGCCGCCGCACGATCGCGGACGCGATCTCCGCCTGCCCAGCGAGTCCGATCGAGAGCAGTTTGCGCTCGTCGAGCTGGAAGTTCAGCAGCGAACGCAAGCTCTCGAGGAGTTCGTCGGGCAGAAGCTGCGCCTCATCGACCAGCAGAATCGCTTGACGCCCGTCGGCTGCGGTGGCTTCGAAAAGCTGACGCTTGAGATGTTCGCGCAGGTCGCGCGGGCTCGCGCTCGAGGGCGCGGAGCCGTTGTCGTCGCGCAAGGCGGGAAAGCCGAGCGCTGCGGTGACCGCATCGAGCAGCTGCGATTCGTCGCCAAACGTCGGATCCAAGATGAGACCGACGAGAAAGCGCGGATCTTCGAGCAAGCGCTGCGTGACGGCGTTGAAAAGCGACGTCTTGCCCGCTCCCACCGGTCCGAGCACGACGGCAAGTCCGCGCCCCCCGGCGAGACATTCGAAGAGGCGACGCCGGTTGTTGGCCGTCGCGATCGTCTCGAAGTAGAACGCCGGATCCGCGGTGTCGACAAACGGGTCGCGCTGCAACCCGAAGGCGTCGAGCAGCATGCGTGAAGATTCCACGTGCGCGCACGACGGCCCCCCGTAGGCGCGCTTTAGGGCAGCGGCGCGCTCTCCTCCGCCGCTTGCGATGCGGCGGATTGCTGCGCGTTGAACGCGCGGATCTGCGCCTGCACCTGCAGCGCCGCGTTGAGGTGCGCTGCGGCGCGCGCCGACCACAGCGCAGATTGCGCGTTCGCGGCCCAGTGACGCGTGATGAGATACTGCAGGCCGTCGGAGCCGAGCGTCGCCGCCCACTGCTCGGCGTAGCCGTTCGGATGGACGAAAGGATGGGCGAGGAATTCGTTCTCGCGCCCGTTGTAGGGAGGCGCGAGGATGTGCTGCGTCGCGTTGATGTCGAGCGCTTGCGCCGATAGGACGGCGACGGCGAGCAATATCTTGTTCCACGGCGTTATCGACAGCAGTATCAATCTAGCCGGCTTTCTGCGTTGCGTCCCGCAATGCTCGTATGGTAAGATATCAGGGCGCAAGTTTAGGATCAGAAATGCGCCATTTGCCCGCGATCGCCAGTCGCGGGAGGTGTGCCCTCCCGGTCACACCCCGATCCTAGTGAACGGCCGCCCAGCGGCTGTTGTGGCTGGTTCCGGATCGACGGTCGAATGAATTCGACCGCTCCATGACGGGGCAGCTTAGAGAGAGGTTTTCGCA
This sequence comes from Vulcanimicrobiota bacterium, assembly GCA_963772515.1. Taxonomy (GTDB): domain Bacteria; phylum Vulcanimicrobiota; class Vulcanimicrobiia; order Eremiobacterales; family Eremiobacteraceae; genus JAFAHD01. The sequence continues at coordinate 436,766 of CAVYXC010000003.1, read as the reverse complement.
TGTCTTCCATCATCTCCATGAAACAGCTGCTCGAGGCCGGCGTCCATTTCGGGCACCAGACCCGACGTTGGAACCCGAAGATGGCCAAGTACATCTTCCAAGAGCGCAACGGCATCTACATCATCGATCTCCAAAAGACCGTGCTCAAACTGCGCGAGGTGTACGGCGTGGTCAAAGAGATGGCCCGCCAAGGCAAAGTCTTCCTGTTCGTCGGCACCAAGAAGCAAGCGCAAGAGGCGGTGAAAGAAGAAGCCGAGCGCGCCGGCATGTTCTATGTGAATCAGCGCTGGCTAGGCGGCACGCTGACCAACTTCCAGACGATCCAAAAACGCATCCAGCGGCTGCGCGAGCTTGAGCGCCAGCGCGACACCGGCGTGTTCGAAGTGCTGACCAAGAAAGAAGTCGGACTGTTGGAGGACGAGCTGCGCAAGCTGGACCGGTTCCTCGCGGGCATCAAAGACATGCCCAAGCTGCCGGACGCGGTGTTCATCGTCGATCCGCGCAAGGAACGCATCGCCGTGCTCGAAGCGCGCAAGCTCAAGATCCCGATCATCGCCGTCATCGACACCAATTGCGATCCCGACGAGATCGACTATGCGATCCCGGGCAACGATGACGCCATCCGCGCGGTCAAGCTCATGAGCGGCAAGATCGCCGACGCGATCATCGAGGGCAAAACGGAAGCCGAATCGGCGGAGTACATGGGCTCGACGCCCGACGCGACGGCGGCTGCCGCTCCGCCGGCGAGCGCGGAGCCGTCGACTGCGCCGCCTGCGATGCCGGAGAGCGTCCAGGCGCCGACTGAGGCTGCAGCGGCCCCGAGCGAACCGACGCCCGCAAGCACGTAAGCGCGCGGCCGACCCGAAAAGCGACGCGACCAAGAACTGGATTTTGCAGCGCGTCCCTTTGCACGCGACTCGGCGCAGCCGCGCGCGTGAGAGGGAACGTCAATGATACGAGGAAACGGGACACGTGGAAATGACTGAGAAATACGTACCGAGCGCGGCCGACGTCAAGGTCCTGCGCGAGGCGACGAACGCCCCGGTGATGGATTGCCGGCGCGCGCTCGTCGAGGCCTCCGGCGACAGGGAGCGAGCGCGCAAGCTGCTCGCAGAGCGCGGCCAACAGGTCGCCGCCAAAAAGGGCGATCGCGAAGTGCGCGAAGGCTTCATCGGCCACTACGTCCACCAGGGCGGCAAGATGGGCGTGCTGGTCGAGCTTGCGTGCGAGACGGATTTCGTCGCCAAGAACGAGATCTTCCAAAAACTGGCCCACGATCTGGCGCTGCACATCTGCGCCTCGCGGCCGCAGTTCATCTCGCGCGACGACATCCCGGCCGCCGAGAAAGCCAAGCTCGAGGTCGAGCACGACGGCAAGATCGACAAGTACTACGAGGAGCACGTGCTGCTCGAGCAGCCGTTCGTGCGCGATGAGAGCCGCACGATCGCCGACCTCGTCGCCGGCGCCGTCGGCGTGCTCGGCGAGAACATCAAGATCCGCAGGTTCGCCCGGTTCGACATCGGCGAGTCTTGACATGAGCGCCGTCCGCGCCGGCGACCAGCCGGCGTACAAACGCGTCCTGCTCAAACTCAGCGGCGAAGCGTTCGCGGGCGGCGGGCGTGGCGAACCGATCGATACCGACGCGGTCTATCAGATAGCACACGAGATCAAGGACGTCGCCATCGCGGGCGTGCAGATGGCGTGCGTCGTCGGCGGCGGCAACATCTGGCGCGGCAAGACGGCGTCGCACGAGAACATGGATCGCGCGACCGCCGACTACATGGGCATGCTGGCCACCGTCATCAACGCGCTGGCGCTGCAAGACGCGCTCGAGAACATCGGCATGGCCACGCGCGTCCAGACCGCCATCTCGATGCACCAGGTCGCCGAGCCGTACATCCGCCGGCGCGCCATCCGCCACCTCGAGAAAGGCCGCGTCGTCATCTTCGCCGCCGGCACCGGTAACCCGTATTTCACCACCGACACGACCGCCGCGCTGCGCGCCATCGAAATAGGCGCCGAGGCGATCCTCAAAGCCACGCAGGTCGACGGCGTGTATAGCGCCGATCCGAAGAAGGACGCGAACGCCGCACGCTTCACGACGCTCGAGTATCTCGAAGTGCTGCAGCGCGGGCTCGAGGTGCTCGACAACACCGCGCTGACGCTGTGCATGGACAACGGCCTGCCGATCGTCGTCTTCGAGCTTATGCGCAAAGGCAACATCCGACGCGTCATCTGGGGCGAGCCGATCGGCACGTTCGTAGGGAGGGCACACGATGGGCATGCTGCCCCAGTTGTATAAAGACCTCGAAGAGCGCATGAAGAAGGCGGTCGACACGACGCGGGGCGAGTTCGCCGCCATCCGCACGGGGCGCGCGAACAGCGCGCTGCTCGACCATGTGGTCGTCAACGCATACGGCACGGAGATGCCGCTCAAGCATTGCGCGACGATCTCGATTCCGGATGCGCGCAGCATCGTCGTCTCGCCCCACGACAAATCGATCGTCGGCGACGTCCGCAAGGCGATCGAAGCCTCCGACATCGGCATCACTCCGAACGTGGACGGCGGCATCATCCGCCTGGTCCTGCCCCCGCTCAACGAAGAGCGCCGCAAAGAGCTGGTCAAGCTCGTGCACAAGCGGGCCGAGGATGGCCGCGTCGCCGTGCGCAATGTGCGCAAGGACGGCCACAACCACATCCAGCACGCCCAGCGCGACGGGAAGATCACCGAAGACGAAGGCCGGCGCGGCAACGACCAGGTGCAGAAGCTCACCGATAAATTCGTGGCCGACGTCGACGCGCTCGTCCAGACGAAAGAAAAGGAGATCATGGAGGTGTGAGCGTCATGCTTGCGCCGTCTCATGAGGACCTGATCAACGCGCCGTACGCGGACGCGCGCGAACGCCTGCGCGGATCCGAGCTGTGCGTGCGCGTGCTCGCGCCCGCGCACGCATGCGCGGGAGTCGGGGAGCTGCGCATCGTGCGCGCCACCGAGCAGAGCGACGGTTTCGAGCTCGTTTTGACCTACGCGGATTACATACGGCTGTGAGCGTCACGGTCGCCAACGCTATAGACGCCGGCCAGCGGCTGCGCCAAGAGCTGTCGCTCAAACGCGTCGCCATCGGCCTGCTCGTCGCCGCGGTTGGCATCGGCTGCGTGTTCGCCCGGCCGCTGTTCGGGCTGCTCATCCTCGTCATCTGCATGCTGAGCGTGATCGAATTCGCGCGCCTCACGCAGCGCGCCGGGGCGGCCGCTTCGCTGTGGGTCGCGATTCCGGCGGTCGCCGCCTACGTCATCGAAACGTACTTCAATTTGCGCGTCGAACCGAGCATGGTGGTGGTGATCGTGATCGCCGCGATGATCGCGGCGCTGGCCGGCGGCGTGGACCGTTTCGCCGTGCGCTGGGGCATGACCGTGATCGCGGCGCTCTATCTGGGGAAGATAGCGTCCTACTTGGTCGCCATCCGCGGCATCAATCCCGCGCAGACGGGTGCGGCGTATACGCTGTGGCTCATCGTCATCGTCGCGCTGACCGACATCTCCGGCATGCTCGTCGGGCTGCAGTTCGGGCGCACGCCGCTCGCACCGCGCATCTCACCCGGCAAGACGTGGGAAGGCGCCATCGCGGCGTTCGTGATCCCCACCGCTGCGGGGACGCTGTTGGGTCTGCTGCCGGTCGTCGGCGTTCCGTGGTATCTCGGACTCACTTTCGCCGCGTGCGTCTCGCTTGCGGCGCAACTGGGCGACCTGGTCGAATCCGCGCTCAAGCGCAACGCGCAAGTCAAGGATTCAGGCCAGCTGATCATCGGTCACGGCGGCGTGCTCGACCGCTTCGACTCGTATTTCCTGGCCGGCGTCGTCGGATACGCGATCCTGCTATGGTTCGGCCGCGTCACGTCCTGACGCGATGAGACGCGTCTGCATCCTCGGCTCGACCGGCTCCATCGGATCGCAAGCACTCGATGTCATCAGCAATCACGGCGACGTGCTGAGCGTCGCCGCGTTAGCGGCTCGCGATAACGTCACGGGGCTAGCTCGCCAAGCCAATCGGTTCAGGCCGCCCTTCTTGTCGATCGGCTCGCCCGAATTCGTCTCGCAGTTGCGGGCAGCGTTGACGTACGAACCTGCGACCATCGCTCATGGCGCGAGCGGGCTGATGCAGGCGGTCGAGGGCGACGTCGATTGCGTGCTCGCCGCGACGGACGGCATGGCCGGCCTCGACGCGGTTCTGCGCGCGGTCGATCGCGGGTCGACCGTCGCGCTGGCGAACAAAGAGCTGGCGGTCGCCGCCGGCGAGTTGCTCTTCGAACGGGCGCGCGCTTCGCGCGCGCTCATCATGCCGGTGGATTCGGAGCACAGCGCGGTCTTCCAGTGCCTCGCCGGCGAGCGCGTCGAGAACGTCCGGCAGGTCGTGCTCACTGCCAGCGGCGGCCCCTTCTGGGAGTACAGCGCACAGCGCATGCGCGACGTGACGCCCGTACAAGCCCTAGCGCACCCGACCTGGGCGATGGGCCCCAAGAACACGTTGGATTCTGCGACGATGATGAACAAGGGGCTTGAGATCATCGAGGCCAGCCGTTTCTTCGGCTTGTCCGCGGATCAGCTCGAAGTCGTCGTGCACCGTCAAAGCGTCGCGCACGCATTCGTCATCTTCACGGACGGCAGCGTCAAGGCGCAGCTCGCCGCGCCCGACATGCGCATCCCGATCGGCTATGCGCTCGCTTACCCGCACCGGTTGCCGGGCGCCGACGTGACGAAGACGCGGGCGGCGATCGGGCTCGGCGACGAAATGGCGAGTTTGACCTTCGAACCGTTGGACGAAAGCCGCTTTCCCGCGGTCGCGCTGTGCTTTCGCGCGCTGCGAGCCGGTGGGACGTTCCCGGCAGTGCTCTCGGCTGCGAACGAAGAGGCAGGACGCGCCTTTTTGCAAGGGAAAATGAAGTTCACCGATATCAGCGCGCTTGTCGAACGCGCGTTAGAGGACCACGCAGGCGGGCCGGCAACGCTTGAAAACATACGCTCGGCCGACCTGTGGGCGCGGAAGCTGACGCGCGAGAATGTCGGTCGAATAAATTCGACCGCTCAAACGGTCGAGTAAACTCGACCGCTCCATATATAAAGGATAGACCCCATCATCGCCCTCATCTCGATCCCCAGTCTTGCGACGGTCGGCCAGGTGGCCTTGTTCCTGCTCGTGCTGGGCGTCCTCATCATCTTCCACGAGTTCGGCCACTTCATCTTCGCGAAGCGTTTCGGCGTGCGCGTGAGCAATTTCGCGGTCGGCTTCGGGCCGACGATCGCGAAATGGACGCGCGGGGACACGACGTATCGCATCAACGCCCTGCCGCTGGGCGGCTATTGCCAGATGGTCGGCGAGGATCAAGCCGACGACGGCAGCGCTGACCCCGGCAATTTCCAGCATCATCCGCTGTGGCAGCGCTTCATCATCATCGTCGCGGGTCCGGTCTTCAACCTGCTGCTCGCGGTCGGCATCGCGACCGGCATCGCATGGTCGGTGGGCATACCGCTCGGACCGACCAATATCGTCGAGAGCATCGAAACCAACTCGCCCGCCGCGCAGGCAGGCCTGCAACCCGGCGATCAGATCGAGACCATCAATGGCCAGGCGTTCACGAGCGCGGACGAGCTCATCACGTACATCCACGCGCGGCCGGACACGACGCTTGACGTCGGGGTCTTGCATGACGGCGCGGTCAAGCACGTCAGCATCCACACCGAGAAGAAGACGCTGGCGGGGCACGTCGTCGGCGCGCTCGGCTTTAGCCCTCGTCAACTGCTTCAACGCCGGTCGTTTGGGGAGGCGCTCGGCTGGGGTTTCACGAGCACGGCTACGTTTCTCTGGCTCAACGCGACCGGCATCGGCCAGATGTTCGCGCAACACGATATCTCCGGGCTTTCAGGACCGGTCGGCATCTATCGCGTCTTCACGCAAGCATCACAATTGGGCATCGTCGACGCGCTCGACTTGGTCGGCAAGATCTCGGCGCTGCTCGGCTTCTTCAATCTGTTGCCGATCCCAGCGCTCGATGGCGGGCGGCTGGTGTTCTTGCTGGTCGAGTTGGTGCGCGGCCGTCCGGTCGATCCCGAAAAAGAAGGCCTCGTCCATCTCACCGGTTTCGCGCTGCTGATGGTGCTCGTGCTTTTCGTCACCTACCACGATATCGCGATGTGGGTAGGCGGACGCGGGGGTCTGTGAAGCCGGATATCGCAGCGTCTGACACTGCTCTGCCGCCCGTCCCCGACTGGTCGGGCGTGACCGCGCGCGTTCCCGCGCCGCCGCCGCTCCCCCCGCGCCGCGCGACGCGAGCGGTCAAGGTCGGAAACATCGTCATCGGCGGCGACGCCCCGATCTCCGTGCAGTCGATGACCACCACGAAGACCGACGATTGGGCCGCGACGCTCGATCAGGTCGAACAGCTCGCGGCCGCGGGCTGCGAAATCGTGCGCATCTCCGTGCCGGACGCGAAAGCCGCCGCCGCGTGCAAGAAGATAAAGGAAGGCGCGAGCGTGCCGCTGGTCGCGGACATCCACTTCGACCATCGCTACGCGCTCGCCGCGATCGACGCCGGCTGGGACAAGCTGCGCCTCAATCCGGGCAACATACGCGATCCGCACAAGGTGCGCGAGGTCGTCAGCGCGGCCAAGGCCCGCGTGATGCCGATCCGCATCGGCGTCAACCTCGGGTCGCTGGCGCCCGACATCATCGAGCGCTTTGGACGCACGCCCGCTGGGATGGTCGAATCCGCGCTGCGCCACATCCGCATCCTCGAAGAGCTCGACTTCCGCGACGTCGTCGTGTCGCTCAAGGCGCATGACGTCCGAGTCACGGTGGCGGCCTATCGCGAGATGGCCAAGCACGTCGATTATCCGTTCCACCTCGGCATCACGGAGGCGGGCACGACGCGCACCGGGACCGTGAAGAGCAGCGTCGGACTCGGCATGCTGCTGGCCGAGGGCATCGGCGACACGATCCGCGTCTCGCTGGCGGCCGATCCGGTCGACGAAGTGCCGGTGTGCTGGGAGATCCTCAAGTCGCTGGGCCTGCGCGAGCGCGGCGTCGAGATCACCGCGTGTCCGTCGTGCGGCCGCGTGCAGGTCGACATCTTACGGCTCGCCGATGCGGTCGAGAAGATCACCGCCGAATACAAGGCGCCCGTCAAAGTCGCCGTGATGGGCTGCGCCGTCAACGGCCCGGGCGAAGCGAGCATGGCGGATGTGGGCATCGCCGGCGGCAAGGGCATGGGCCTCATTTACCGCGACGGCGTCAAAGTGCGCTCGCTGCCGGAAGACAAACTGCTCGACGGCCTGCGGGAAGAGATAGAGAAGGTGATCGCCGAGCGTTATCCGGGTTACTCCTGAGCCGCCTGGTCCGCGCAGTCAAAGCTTTATACGCTTGACGTAGTACACGATACGTAGTACACTTTACCACGAGGTGATTCGAAGCTTCGCACATCGCGACGTGGAGCGCCTGTTCCAGGACCAAAGCGTTGGCCGTTTTCAGGCGTTTGAACGCGTCGCTCGACGCCGTCTCTTGCTTCTGAACCAGGCGCGCTCGCTCAACGACATGCGCGGGCCGGGGCTACAGCTGGAGGCCCTGAAGCGGGAGCGTCGAGGGCAACACAGCATCCGGATCAACCAGCAGTATCGCGTTACCTTTGTTTGGAAGAACGGCGATGCACACGATGTCGACATCGTCGATTATCATTAGGAGTGCTTTGATGGGAACGAAGCTTAAGCCGATCCATCCAGGCGAGATCCTCGCTGAAGACTTCATGGCGCCTCGGGGCTTGACCGCCAACCGCCTGGCGCTCGACCTTCACATCCCGGCGAACCGGGTTTCTGAGATCATCCGCGGACGCCGCGCGATAACGGCGGACACAGCACTGCGCCTCAGCCGGTATTTCGGTACGTCAGCAGAGCTGTGGCTGGGACTGCAAGCTGACTACGATCTACGCAAGCATAGACATCAGAACGGCGTGCGAATCGATCGCGAAGTCGCAGCCGGGTAACGGGAGCAGATGCAAGAGAAGAAACAAGTCAAAAGCATTCCGCGCAAAGCGGACGATCTTTCCGAGTGGTACACGCAGGTCTGCCTGCGCGCGCAGCTCGTCGACTACACGCCCGTGCGCGGCTGCATCGCGCTGCGGCCCTACGGCTTCGCGATCTGGGAGCTGATCCAGGCAGAGTTCGACCGCCGCTTCAAAGCGACCGGGCATTCGAACGCCTATTTCCCGCTGCTCATCCCGGAGAGTCTGCTCGTGAAAGAGGCGGAACACGTCGAGGGATTCGCGCCGGAAGTGGCGTGGGTGACGCAAGGCGGCGGCGAAGTGCTGACCGAGCGCCTGGCGATCCGGCCGACCTCCGAGGCGATCATCGGCACAATGTATTCGCGCTGGATCCAGTCGCACCGCGATCTGCCCGTGCTCATCAACCAGTGGTGCAATGTCGTGCGTTGGGAAAAGGCGACGAGGCCGTTCCTGCGCACGCTTGAGTTCTTATGGCAAGAGGGCCACACCGTCCACGCGAGCGAGGCCGAAGCAGCCGAAGAAGTGCAACGGATGCTCGAGATCTACCGCGAGGTCGCCGAAGACGTGCTCGCGCTGCCGGTGATCAAAGGCCGCAAGAGCGAGAGCGAAAAGTTCGCCGGCGCCGCGGCGACCTACGCCATCGAGGCGTTGATGCCCGACGGCAAAGCCCTGCAAGCCGGCACGTCGCACGAGTTCGGCCAGAATTTTTCGAAGGCGTACGACATCACGTTCACCGACGTCGACGAACAGGTCAAGCACGGCTACACGACGTCGTGGGGCGTCTCGTGGCGGGTCATCGGCGGCTTGATCATGGCGCATGGCGACGACCATGGGTTGGTCCTGCCGCCCGCGATCGCGCCCTATCAGGTCGTCATCGTGCCGATCGTCAAGGAAGGCGACCAGACCGTCATGCCCGCGGCGCGGAGGCTGCATGACGAGCTTGCGAAGTCGGTGCGCGTCAAGTTGGACGACCGGCAAGAGCACCGGCCCGCGTGGAAATTCAACGAATGGGAGATGCGCGGCGTACCGCTGCGCATCGAGATCGGTCCGCGCGACGTCGCTGAGAACAAAGTGACAATCGCGCGCCGCGACACGCTCGGGAAATCACCCTTGCCGACTGCGGAGGTCGCGACCGGCGTGCCGGCGCTGCTGGCGCAGATCCAGCGCTCGCTGTACGAGCGCGCACGCGCCCAACTCGATGCGCATACGATCGAAGTGACGGATAGAGAAGCGTTCGTCGAAGCGCTCAAACGCCAAGACGGCTTCGTGCTCGCGCCCTGGTGCGAGCGGCCGGAGTGCGAGCTCGACATCAAAGCGGAGACGAGCGCGGTCACGCGGGTGATGGCCGGCTCGGCGCCGGCTGGCTCGGTGTGCGCGTATTGCGGCCGGCCGGCGCGCGTCAAAGCGTATTTTGCCCGCTCGTACTAGATCGAGTGGCGCGTTCTTAAAACGCGCGCTCATCTTGTCGTGTGCGGCGTGTCTGATCGGCTCGCCCGCGCGGTCTGGTTCGGCGGTGCCGACGCCGGGTTTGCCGACACCACGGCCGGTGGCTGCTGTCCTCATGTACCACCACGTCTCCGATAGCGTTTTGCCGGGCCCGTACGGGAAAGCGCTGACCGTCACGCCCGCCGAGTTCTCGCAACAGCTGGGTTACCTGCGGACGAGCGGGTGCGAGGCCGTCACCGTGAACACGATTGTCGCCGACGTGCAAGCGCGCGCCGTGCGGGGTTGCGAGATCGCGATCACGTTCGACGACGGCTACGTCGACGATGTCTCCGCCGCTCGCGCGCTCGCGGACGATGCCGCCACCGCCACGCTGTACATCAGCTCCGGGCTTGTCGGTTCGCCCGGGCACGTCAGCCGGTCGCAACTGCGTGCGCTCGCCGACGGCGGACTGCAGATCGGCGCGCACACGGTCAACCATGTGGACCTGACCACGCGCGATGACGCGCAGGCCACACGCGAGATCGGCGGATCGCGCACCAGTCTTGCGGCATGGTCAGGCACGCCGGTGGACAGTTTCGCGTACCCTTCCGGCCGCTACGATGCGCGCGTCGAGCGGCTGGTGCGCGGCTCTGGGTTTCGCAACGCGCTCACGACGCAGCCCGGCCTGCTCACCGCCTCAGCCGGCATCGCCGATCTCTACGCGCTGCCGCGCTACCGCGTCGAGCGCGACACGGGCAGCTCGATGATCAGGCGCATCGTCGGAGCGCCGACGCGCCGCGGTGCATCCGCGCAGGAGCTGCGTTCGATCGCGCGCCAGCGCATTGAGGGGAACGACCCGGCGCTCGCCGAACGCATCGGCGCCGCTCTCCTGGACGCGTCATATCCCGAACCGTTGCTGAAGGTGCGCGTGCTGCGCGTCGCCGATGTGACGTTCGTCGGGCTTATGCTCTCCGGAGTGAAGCTGCATGCGCACATCGACCGCGACGCGTTCGTGGCCGACGTCGGCGGGATGGTCGACCGCGCATTCGACGCGCGGCCGGACATCGCGGAGGTCGACGTGTGGGCCGTCACGCCGCTGCAGGTGCAGCCGCCCGGCGAGGTGTCGGGGGACTACGCGGTGCCGACGTCACGCACCGTGTTCTCAGCGGCCATCACGCGCGAGCAGGCGCAGGCGGCGGGGTCACGTAGGCAGATGTTGGGAACCATGTACTGGGCACCACGTTTCTTAGAGGAAGACGATCCACGATGAGCGCCGAGCCCCACTACGCCAAGACCACGCTGCGCAACGGCGTGCGGGTGATCACCGAGCATATGCCACTCGTGCGCAGCGCGAGCCTCGGCCTTTGGGTCGGAGTCGGCTCGTCGCACGAAGCGGCGCCGCTGCGCGGCATCAGCCATTGCATCGAGCACATGCTTTTCAAAGGCACGCGCTCCAGGTCGGCGCGCGACATCGCCGAGTTTATGGATTCGATCGGCGGCAACCTCAACGCATTCACGGACAAAGAGACGACCTGCTATCACGCGCGCGTCGTCGATTCGTCGGTGGACGTCACGCTTGATCTGCTCGGCGACATGTTCCTCAACTCCGCCTTCGATCCGGTCGAGCTGCGCAAAGAGCAGCAGGTGATCCTCGAAGAGATACGGATGTACGACGACTCGCCGGAAGAGGTCGCCCACGATCTATTCATCAGATCGGTATGGGCGGGCAGCCCGCTTGGCGAGCCGACCATCGGCTACGAAGAGACCGTGACGGCGGTGACCCAAGAAGCGATCCGGTCCTACATGCGGGAGCGTTACACGCCGGGATCGGTCGTGCTCACGGCGGCCGGCAACGTCGATCACGAAGCGATCGCCGCGCTTGCGCAGACGCTGTTCGGCGAGATGGACGGCGCTGCGCCCCCCGCAGATCCAGCGCAGCCGCAGTTCGTGCCCGCGACCGTGGTGCGCCGCAAAGAATGCGAGCAGGTCTATCTGCTGTTCGGCGTCGAGGGCACCAGCGCCAAAGACGATCGCCGCTACCCGCTGACCCTACTGGACACTATCCTCGGCGGCGGCATGGCATCGCGCCTCTTCCACGAGATCCGCGAGAAGCGCGGTCTGGCATACAGCGTCTATTCGTCGCACAACCCGTATCGCAACGCCGGATTGATGACGATCGCCGCTTCGACGTCCCCCAAAAATGCGCGCGAAGTGGTGTCGCTGGTGCGTGAGGAGCTGGCGCGGATGGCGCAGCACGGCGTCACCGACGACGAGCTGACGCGCGCGAAGCAGCACGTCAAAGGCAGCTTGCTGCTCTCATTGGAGAGCACGAGCACGCGCATGCTGCGCCTGGGGCGCAGCGAGCTCAACGTCGGCCGCCACGTGCCCGCGCACGAGATCATCGAACGCATCGATGCGGCGACGAAAGAGCAAGTCGAAGCGCTCGCCGCGGGGCTGTTCGCGCCCGAACGCATCGCGCTGACGGCGGTCGGCCAGGTCGACGAGCACTTCGGCGAGGACGCGCCGCTGCTCCAAGCGTCGGCCTAAGCGTGCACGAACAGACGTCTGCATGAACCCTGGCGTCTTCGTCATCGTCACCGCGCTGTTGTACATGTTCGCGACAGCGCTGCAGATGGGCACCAACGCGGCGCGGCTCGCGGGCGTGCGCACCAAACGGGTGGCCACCGGACTCACCCTGTTCAACCTCTTCGGCACGACCGGCCGCTTCCTGAATCTGTTCTACCTGCCGCTGATCGGCAGCCTCGCCGACAAAGCCGGCGCGCTGCACGATCCGAGCCAGTTCGACCACGACATGCGGTGGGTCATGGGCGCGGCCACCATCGGCATCGTGATCGGCGGCGCGCTCGTGCCGTGGGCGAGCCGCACCCTAGCGCGCGGCATCGGGTCCTTCGAACGCCGCGGTTCGCTGCTGCACGCGCTCGTGCAGCTCGTGCGGCCGAGTGTGTTGATGTCGGTGCTGCGCGATTTCGAGCTGCCGCGTCTGTCGATGCTGCGCTACAGTCCGCGCGATCTGCCCAAAGGTTTTCTGGTCTGGAATATCGTGGTCATGGCGTTCTGGGTCGCCGGACCGCTCGCCGCGTACTACGCCGGCGTGCTGGAGCCCGATTACCGTCTGACCGCTGCATCATTGTCCGGCCTTATCACCGGCATCTCGACGCTCACGCTGACATACATCGTCGACCCCACCTCGGCACTGCTCACCGATCAAACCGCGCATGCGATCCGGCCCGAATCCGACATCAAGGCGATGATCCTGTATCTCGTGCTCACCGCGTTCATCGGCACGCTGGTCGCACAGCTGTTGCTCGTGCCCGCAGCGGACATCATCGCGCTCGCGGCGAAATGGGTGAATAATGCCCATATCCACATCTAAAACCGCCGCATGTCTGTGCGTCACGCTCGCGAGCTGTGCGCTCGCGCTTGGCGGATGCAGCGCGTCGCTCAAAGACCGCATCGTCGAGCTGCGCAACGCCCAAGCCGACGCAGCGCTGCAGACCGATAACATCGTCGAAGCCGAGAAGGAATATAGCCTCGCGCTTGCGCTGGCGCCCAACGACGAGCACGCGCGCACGGGCTTGGCCAAAGTCGCATACTTGCACGCCAAGGCCGACGTCGGGGCGGGCGATGTCGACGAGGCCAACATCGAGATCCAAAAGGCGCTGAAATACGCGCCCAAGGACGCGGCCGCGCTGGACCTCGCGTCGGCGATCGATCAGGCTCGGATCAGGCGCGACATCGTGGTCGCGAACTTCCCCACCTACAAGGCGTCAAGCGACGCGATCCGCGAGCTTCTCAAAGCCAACGCGCTGGCCAACAAGAACATCCAGCTGGCGCTGCACGATTTCAACACCGACTACGATGTCACGCACCTGCGCAAGGCGATCGCGCTATCCACCGACCTCGAAGACGAAGACCACCGCGTGACGCAGCGGCTCATCGCCTATCGCGCGCAGATCGAGGCGGGCGAGCCCGGCGCGACGCGCGTCCAGTCGACCGAAGAAGTGCCCGGCTTGCTCCCAATCCCCTAGGGAGCGCCGACCACGCCGATCTTCTGCGCGAAGCTAAGGTGTAGACATTGTCCGGGCGCGCACGGCTGGCCGCCGACGCCGCGAGGTATCTGCACACCCTGAATGTACTGCGCATCTACGAGTGCGTCGGCGTCCGTGATCACGTAATTCCCCATCAGGGAATTGGGCGGCGGCGCACTGTAGCCGTAGTGCGCTCCGGTGGCGCTTCCGGGCACGATCGGGACCGCCAAGAGGTACTTGGGAACCAGATCAGTTAGCGCTTTCGGGTATGTCATGGAGTGGTCAATCGAGTATTCCTCGAGCGCCGTTGCGATGGACTTGAAGAAGGCCACATCCACCAGGGTATAGATGGCGCGAGGATCGCCATTCACGCTCATCGCTTGAGCGAGCTGCGAATCCAACGAGCCTGCCGCGCTCGCAGCGGGGATGTCCCATGAGCCGACCGCAAGCGCCCCCGCTAGAATTCCGATGAACACGAAGTGTCTCATGAGAGTCTCCTCCGGCGTCTAGCGAATGCTTTACGCGCAGCCGACGTGGCCGCACTGGCACGGCCCCTCGCCGCGGCCGGCTCCTTCGCCGGCGCAGTAATCGGAACAATATTGCGCGGTCGAATTCGGCGCGAGCGTGCAGCCGCACACCTCGTTGGCGCAGTCGAGCTCCAAGCTCATCTCGTGCTCGTCCTCAAGCCGCTTCTCCATCACATGCCTCCTTTGGGTTTGGTCATGTCGTAGACCGGCCAGCCGCTGGTCGTCGGCACTTGCTCGAAGCGTTGCAGATACGAATACAACGCGGCGTTCGCCTTGAGCCTGCCCGGCTCGACCGCGACGTAGTAGCGCGCGCCCTTGCGCACCGCGCTTTCCATGTCGAACGGCGTCCAGACCAGCGGATCCTCTTCCCAGCCCTTGCGGTTGATGAGATACAGCACATCCGGGCCGTAGTGCCCCATCACGATGATGCTTCCGGGCGCCAGCGTCTTGTCGAGCGCGGTCGCCGACGCATACACGTGGCGGCTCCACGTGTAGTACGGATGTATCTCCAGCATACCCGAATACGTGACGACCGCGATCGCCGCGCCGATCGCCGCCCAGCCCCAGCGCGACGGCGAACCGAGCGCGGCACGGTCAAGCAGCACGTCGAGGCCCAGAGCCGCGACGAGCACGGCCAGCGGAAGCCACGGCAACAGGTAGTAGTCCACGCGCTCGACGTTGACCACCACGAAGGCGTACAGCGCGAGCACCGCGGCCCACGAGACGAACAGCCAGGCGCGTGCGCGATCGAGCGACGCCGGCACGATTGCAAGCGCGAGCGCACCGAGCAGCATCAACGCGAAGACAACGGGGCCCAGAATCGTCGTCGAAAGCATGTGCGCAAGCTCGAACGTGGATCGAAGCCCGGCGATGAACGCCCCCGGACTCGCGAGCTCCGCGCGCAGCGCCGGCAGTACGTGCTTTTGGGTGATGCCGCTGAACCAGTGCCATTCGGCGATGGCGCTGACGTGGCGGAAGTAGAGGATGGACGGCAGCGCACTCGCCGCGACGAAGACATAGAGCGACCAGTCGGCGAACGCCCGCCAGCCGCGCCGCGCGAACAGCAGCGCCACCAGAGGAACGAGGATGAGCAGCGCTGGAGGTTTGGCGAGCCAAGCCGCGGCGCCGAAACACAGAGCCGCCACGTAATCGCCCGGCGCGCGGCGCTCGCACCATCGCCACCAGAACAGCAGCGTGCCGGTCATGAAGAACACCATGACGCTGTCGGGCGTGAACGTGCGCCCGTAGTAGACCGCTCCCGGCGCGATGGCCAGCAGCAACGCCGCCAGCAGGCCGGCGCGCGCCGAGCGCAGCTCGGCGCCCAAGAAGAAGATGAGCACGATCGTGCCGAGACTGAAGAGCATGACCAGAAAACGGCCGATGGTCGGATGGACGCCGAAGACGTGGTAGAGCTGCGCCGCCGCGAACGGCACGATCTGCAGTTCGAGTTCGATGTAATTGGGCGGCGGGCCGTCGTAGTCGACTTGCGGATAGCCGATGTCGTCGCGCAGCTGCGCGAAATTCCGCGCGATCGCCGCTTGGTCGCCTTGGCGCCAGCCCGGGTGGTCGAGCATCGGATCGCGGATGTGGTAGAGGCGCAGTGCGAGCCCGAGCACGACGATCGCCGCGAGCGCGACCGCGATCAGGCGCGCCTGGCTCACGCTTGGTGTTCGGCCGGCTGATGCGTGTGGCGAAACGTCCAGTACTTATTGAAGAAGAAATTCACGCCCATGCCGCCGATCGTGCCGCACAGCCAGATGAACGAGTTGCGCAATTCGAACGCCGCGAGGTGCTTGTCGAGCTCGCCCGTGATGAGAATGCCCAGGCCCAGGGCGATCGCCGAAACGGTCAGGAATTGCGCGAGCTCCTTGCCCATGTGGCCGCTCGAGCGGAACGTCCACCAGCGGTTCCACCAGTAGTTGTTGACGCCGCCCAAGATGAAGCCGATCGAGAACGCGAGGCGCAGATCGAGGCGGAAGTGCAGCAAGATGTGGAAGACGACGAAGCTGACCGCCGCACCGGAAAGCCCGACGATGGCGAACTTGGCGAACTGACGCACGCCGCGGCGCGCCATGAAGCGGCCCGCCACGCTCACGCGAGCCAGTACCAGTCGGCGAAGAGAACGGTGAAGAGCCCGAGCAACGGCAAGAAGAGCGAGACGATCGCCGAGTTGACGATCGGCCTGCGCCCCCACAGCGCCATCAGCATGAACGCGGGAAACACGACCAGCTCGAAACGCGGCATGCTCATCAGGCTGGCGGTCGACATCGGCACGAGCAGCGACGCCGCGAAATACCAAGAGTACGACGGCCGCAGCACCCGGAACGAGACGATCATCAGGATGAGGAAGGCAAGGGTGAAGATCAGCTCGATCAGATGATTCACCGTCGATGGCGAGGCCAGCGGGTGCGCGGCGATCAAGCGTATCGTATTGTAGATGCTCACCCACGGAAACGACAGATGCCGGTTCCAATCGACCTGGATCTTCTGGAACGCCATCGGGTCGCCGACCAGCGCGTACAGATACCCCATGTACACCAGCAGACCCGTCGGCACGAGCGCCACGCCGATCAGACCGCGCAACAGCGCGGTGCTCTGTCCTTCGCGCCAGCCGCGCCACACTTCGTACAGCAGCGGCAGCGCGACCAGGATGCCCTCGACCCGCGTGAGCGCTGCGAACGCACCGACCAGACCACTGGTGATGAAGTTGCCGCGCCGGGCGTAGTAGACCGATGCGACGGTGAGCGCCAAGAAGAGCGACTCGGTGTAGATCGCGGAGAAGAAGATGGCGGTGGGGAAGATCGCGGTGTAGAAGACCGCGTGGAACGCGGTCGTGTCATCGCCGAACTCTTTCTTCGTCAGCGCGTACAGATATGCGAGCGCGACCAGGAACGCGACGTTGGAGATGAGCAGGCCGGCGATCAGGTCGTCGCCGAGCAGCTTGCCGACCACATGGATAAGCAGCGGGTACAGCGGGAAGAAGGCGATGTCTTTGCCGTGATAGCCGATCTGCGCGATATCGAGATAGTGCTGGGCATCCCAGCGGCTCCACACGTCGAGCGCCAAGCCGTGCTGCGGCGACCAGTGGTGCCCGGCGCGCTGGCCGATGACGATGGCGGCGACCGACGCGATGATGATCAACGGCACGCGCGTCGCAACGAAGATGCCCGTCACGGTTCTGACGGTGCGCACGAAATACGCGAGCGCGCCGACTTTGATCGCGATATACGAGAGCATCACGAGCGCGAGCACGAACGATGCCGATCCGACCGTGCCGGGCACTTGCAGTATGTAGAGCCACAGCGCGAAGAACGGCAGATAGCTCAGCGCGTCTACCTGCAGCATCACCTCGCTGTCGACCTGGGCCCACTCGCCCACGACGCTCGAGTAGAGCAGCCACAGCACGAGCGCGCCGAGCGCGCCACCGGCGAGGAACAGCAGGAGGGCGAAGTCGCTGGTCGCAGCGCGCGCGTGCGACGCGGCGACGTACCAGCAGAAGAAGCCGGCGCTCGCGCCGGCAGCGGCAGTCACAAGCGCTGCGTAGCGCGCGGCTGTGGGGACAAAAGAGAAGGGGCCAGCGGCGTTGCGCGTGGCCCGGATTCCTGGCTGACGAGCGGCGTACTGCACTGCATCCTCCTTTCGCCGCAACGCACGCCGCCTCCTAACCCGGCGGGTGCGACCGCAGCGCGCGAACTCCAGGGATTCCGAGGCGCGTGGTAAATTGGCGGGACATGCCCGGTGCGGTGTTTGCGCTCGTGTGGAGCCTGATCGTCATGGCCCCGGCGAGCCCGCCTACGCCTTCACCGACGCCTATCCCGAACGGCATTAGAGCGACGTTTGTGGCGCTCTCGGAGCAACAAGGAGCCACCTTCGTGACCTTTGCGGTCGGAGAGGAGCGCCGGTCGCTTCCGCTCGCCGCGGGCGCGGTCGTGCGCGAGCGCGCAGTCGGGGGCGAATGGAAACCGATCGATCTGAGCAAGCTTCGCCCGGGCGCGCCGGTCGTCGTGTTCCAGCGCGGCCGGTCGGTGACGCAGATCGACACGCTCTATGCGCAAGTGGCGACGCGTTTCGTGCTGGTGAAGAACGGTTACGGCGTGGCGCCGTCGGGCACCATCTATCGGCTGGTCGGGCGTGCGTTGGACGAAGGTGCTGCGCTGCCGCAAGGCGCGTACGTCTTATTGCGCGTCGCGCCCGGCACGACGACCGCGTTCGACCTCGCGGCCTCGAGCACGCCGTTCGCGGATGAGGCGTCGCGGTTGCCGAAAGTCACGGTCACGGTCGACGTGCTCGTCCCCGTGAACACGCCCTCGACGGACGTGATCTACATGAGCACCGACGCGTTGAGCTGGACGCCGAACGCGATACGGATGTCGCCACTGCCGGGCAACCGGTGGACGGTGACGCTCTCGCTGACACAAGGCAGCCAGCTCAAGTACAAGTACACGCGGGGATCGTGGCAGACCGATGAACGCGATCTGGCGGGCAACGAGATCGCCAACCGCACGCTCTCGGTCACCGCGAAGGGCGCGGCGCAGACGGTCGACGACAGCGTCGCGCGCTGGGCCGATCGCCAGAGTTAGGAGAGCCGACATGGACACGCTTGATTTCGTCAAGGTCACCGAGGCGGCAGCGCTGGCGGCTTCACGTTGGATGGGGCGCGGCGAACGCGACAGCGCCGATCGTGCCGCGGTCGAGCGGATGCGCGAGACCCTGAACGAGATGGATATCCGCGGCAAGATCGTGATCGGCGAAGGCGAGCGCGACGAGGCGCCGATGCTCTACATCGGCGAGATGGTCGGCCGTGGCGGAACCGACGTCGACATCGCGGTCGATCCCGTCGAGGGCACGAACCTCGTCGCCAATGGCTTGCCGAACTCGATCGCCGTGCTTGCGGTGACCGCGAAAGGCGGCCTGCTCAACGCGCCCGATACGTACATGGCGAAACTCGCGGTCGGTCCGAAAGCTGCCGCGTACGTCCACATCGACGCCACCGTCGGCGAGAATCTCAAGGTCGTTGCGAATGCGCTCGAGCGGCCGATCGGCGACGTCACCGTCGTCATCTTGGATCGTCCGCGGCACAAAGAGCTGATCGAAGAGGTGCGCGCGGCAGGCGCGAAGATCAAGCTCATCTCCGACGGCGACGTCGACGCCGCCATAGCGACGGCGATCGACGGCACGGGTATCCAAGTCGCGATGGGGACCGGCGGCGCGCCCGAAGGCGTGCTCGCGGCCGCCGCGCTGCGCTGCTTGGGCGGCGGCTTCATGGGCAGGCTCAAGCCGCGCAACGAGGACGAGGTGCGTCGCGCCAAAGAGATGGGTTTTGACGACGTCGAGAAGGTGCTGACGATGGACGACCTGGTGAAGACCAACGACGTGACGTTCGTCGCCACCGGCATCACCGACGGCGATCTGTGCCGCGGCGTGCGCTTCTCGGGCATGGGAGCGCGCACGCACTCGATCGTGATGAACTCGCAATCGCGCACCGTGCGTTTCATCGAGACGATGCACCGCTTGCGCGCCGAGCCGTTCCACAAGCACCCTTGATACGGCTGCTCACGCCCGATGCGATGGCCGAGCGCGTCGAAGACATCACAGTCGAGATGCTGCAGGGCATGGGCGTGCGCGGCGTCGCCCTCGACCTCGACAACACCATCGTGCCGTGGCACACGGCTGATCTGACGCCGACCGTGAGCGCCTGGGTCGGGCGGTTGCTGGCGGGCGGCTTACGCGTTTGTTTGGTCACCAACAACTACGCCGGCCACGCGGCCGACGTGGCGCGCGGTCTAGGCGTGCCGATCGTCGCTGGAGCGCTCAAGCCGGTGCCGATCGCGTTCCGCCGCGCGTTGGCGGCGCTGCACGTGCCAGCCGCGAACGGCGCGGTGATCGGCGATCAGCTGTTCACGGACGTGCTGGGCGGCAAGCTGCTCGGCATGCGCGCGATCCTCGTCAAGCCGATTGGCGGCCGCGAGTTCTTCACGACGCGGCTGATGCGCATGATGGAGCGTCCGCTGCTCGCGCGCATGCGCATTCCCTCCTAGCCGGTGTCTACAGCCTACGCGCTCATCGGCGATCCCGTCGCCCATTCGCTTTCGCCTGCGATGCACGCCGCTGCATTTGCGGCTGCGCAGGTCGATGCGACGTACGCAGCGCTTGCGGTGGACCTCGGCGGCCTGCGCGAGTTCGTCGCGCGCGCGCGCGGCGGCAGCTTCGCAGGTTTCAACGTGACCACGCCGCTCAAGGAGGCGATCGTCGAGCACCTCGACCATCTCACCGATGAAGCGCGCGAAGCGGGTGCGGTCAACCTCGTGCGGCGCGCAGGCGGATCGCTCGAAGGGCACAACACCGACGGCGCCGGCCTCGTCGCTGCGCTGGCCGATGTCTGGGACTGGCAGCCGCGCGGCGCCAACGCACTGATACTGGGCAGCGGGCCCGCCGGCCGCGCGATCGCGCGGGCGCTCAAACGCGCCGGCGTAGTGGCGCTCGCATGCTGGTCGCGCAACGAGCAGACCGCGCGCACGATCGGTCCACCGCCGCACAGGACCGTCGATCTCGCCGTGTCGGCGCTGCCCGCCGATGCGGTCGTGCCCGACGCGATCCTCGAGAGCATCGGACCTCGCACGCTGCTCTTCGACGTCAACTATCGCGCCGCTCGTTCGCCGTTTCCGGCGCGCATCGGCGCGCAGCGCAGCGACGGACTGCCGCTGCTCGTGCGCCAAGGCGCGCTGTCGTTCGAATGGTGGACGGGGCAGCCGGCGCCGGTCGCCGTCATGCGCCGGGCGGTCGGGATCGCTGCGCCGTGAACTGCGGTCGAAGGCTTCTCGGATATCGGCGTGAAACGCGCAACGCAGATGAGTGCTGAGATACAGCCGCCGCCCGTCGGGGTCGACCCGCCGCGCGCGCTGATATTCGCCGAATACCTGCCGCCCTATCTGTCCTCGGACCGCCGCATCTTCGAGCTTGCCAGGAACCTAGTGACCTGGCGCGCGCAGTTCTGCGTGCTGCCGCCGATCAGAATCCTGGGCGGGCACCGGGAAGAGGCGGCGCTGGCGCAATACTTCGAGGCGAATTTCCCGGCCTCGGGCGCGTCGCGCCGCATGGTGAGCGGCATGGAGGCGCACTATCTCCCCATCCCGCACGTGTTGCGGCGTTTTTGGAAGAAGTGGATGCCGCTGGCATACGCGCTGTCGCTGCCCTACTACGTGCTCCAAGGCTACATGTTCGTGCGCTCGCAACGGCCCGACGTCATCGTGCTCGCACACCCGTCGTATCTCACCGGCGTCGTCGGCAGACTTGTGGCCTGGCTGCACCGGCTTCCGGTCGTGCTCGATTATCCCGACGCGTGGACGCCGCTGGCGATCGAGACCTCGGGCATCCGGCCGGGCGGACTGTGGGCACGCCTGCTGTACTTCCTCGAGCGCCGTGTCGTGCGCAGCGTCGATCACGTCGTCTCGATCACGTATTCGCTGATACCGTATATCCGCGCGATGGGCTGCAAAGCCAAAGAGACGGTCGTCGCGAACGGCGCGGACCCGGCCATGTTCCGGCCCGAGCGCGGGAATCGCGAGCAGCTGGTGCGCGCGCACGCGATCCCGTCCGCAGCGCAGATCGTGCTCTACGCGGGGCGCTTCGAGCGCTGGTCTGGAGTCGACGACTTCGTCGGTCTCGTCGCCAAGGTCGCGGCGGTAGTGCCGGATGTCGTGTTCCTCGTCGTCGGCGACGGCTCGGGGCTCGAACGCCTGCGACTCGAGATCGATCACGCGGGGCTTGCTCCGAACGTGCGCTTCTTGGGTCTGTGCAGCTACGAAGACATGCCGCAGATAATCGGCAGCGCGGACATCGCGGTCGTGCCGTTCCCTTTGACGGCCGCCACCGTTCCGTGCTCGCCCATCAAGCTGTTCGAATACATGCTGATGAACAAGCCGATCGTCGCGACCAACTTGCCGGGCGTCGCCGAGTCGGTCGAGAACACGGTGCGGCTCGTCAGCGAGCCGCTCAACGAGAACTTCTGCAAAGCGCTGGTGGAGCTGCTCGAGCAGCCCGACGTCGCGGCCGATCTCGCGCGTCGCGGCCGGGAGCTCGCGTTGCGATCGCACCTATGGCCGAATCTTTCGAAGAAGTTCGAACGCGTGCTGTTCGCCGCGATCGGAGAGACGCGCTCGCCCGATGCGGTCGAGAGCCCATTGGGCGTGAACGTCTAGCGCGCCCGAGCGTACGCGTGCACCGGGCCGAAGGAGCACGCGGGCAGCGGGCGGATGTTGCCTTTGGCCAACAGTTTTTGGATCGCCGGCTTGATCTGGCGCTGGAACGTCGCGTCTGGGTCGTCGTCGGCGTAGATCAGATAATCGGCCTGCGCGATGAGATCTGCCGTCGCGCCGGGATGCGTCGCCGCGCTGTGGGCGAACCATTCCTCCGGCATCGCCACCGTCGCGCCCGCCGGCATGCACGCGATCGCCTCGCGCGCTTGCGCGAGCGCGTGATACGGTGGCCGTAGATAGTAGCTCAGATGCATTGGATTGAACGCGATGAGAAAGACCGCGCAGGCGGCGATCGCGGCGCTGGACCAGCGCCGTGCGCTGCTCGCGCCTGCCCGATCGTGGATGCGCACCACGCCCAGCGCCGCTGCGAGCACGAGCCATGGCGACCACAGCAACGCATAGTGCGCGCCCATGGTCCAGATCGATGAGCTCGTCGCCGACAGCACGATAGCGAAGCCGGGAAGGGCAAGCAGCCACCACGGGGTTCGAAACGGCAGAAAGACCAATGGCGCGGTGGCTTCCAGCACGTAGCCGGCGCGCTGCAGCAGCGAGATCAGCAACGACGCGGATGGGTTCGAGGGCGCAGGCACCGCCGGCGCTGCGAGCATGCCGCCCTCGGGATGGGGCAGTCCGAACCGATAGTACAACGCCGGAAACCAGCCGGCGCGTCCGAACGCTGGCTGTATCACAGCGAAGAACACGACCGCGAGCACGAATGACGCTCCCGCAAGACACGCGCTCGCGATGGCCAGACGCCGGCGCTGGGCCGGCTGTGCGAAGAGCGTTCCGAGACCAGCTCGGGATCGCCAAAGCACCAAGCCCACAGCCGTGCCGATCAGCGCGAACTCGAGCAAGACGTCCTCGCGTATCGTCAGCGCGAGGACGGCGAGCGCGCTGAACAAGACCCAACGGCCGCGATCGGCAGACCACGCCAGTGCGAAGACGATCAACGGCAAGACCGCAAGGATGTGAAAATCTCCGATGCCGGCCGCCGCGGTCGGCGGATACAAGAGGGCGGCGATGCCGACCCGTTGCGCCACCGCCGCATCGACATGCGGCCGGATGAACGCGTAGAGCGCCACCGGCGCGAGCCCGATCGCGATGACCTGCGCGTAGAGCAGCGAGAGACTCGAGTGCGTCAGCGCCAGCAGCGGGTAGAATGCCACGAGCAGCGGCGAGAAATGCGTGGCGAAGAGAAGGCCGCCGCTTTCGCCGCCGCCCAGCGAGCCGAGCACGATCTTGGTGTAGATCCCGGTGTCGTAGCCGAAGTGCCAACGGATCCAGTGGACCGTGACCAGCGCGCCGGCGATACACGCATATGCGGCGGCGGCGATGCACACGGGAAGCGCCTCGTTCGATGACTGGCGCGTGAGCGGTTGAATCGTGCGAGTTGTCGAGCCGATGGGAGCGAAGATTCTCACGGAGGACTTCTCCGGCCTGCGTTGCAAGCCAAGCCGCGTATGGACGCGGCCGACCTGACGGCTTCGCATGACGAGTGCCGGCTGTGCGGCGCCGGCGCAGTGCACCTTTTCCACGCGCGCGATCGCGTTCCGGTCCACCAAAATCTGCTCATGGACGATCCTGCGTCAGCCCGTGGCGTGGAGCGCGGCCGCTTAGAGCTGGTCGTGTGCCCGGCGTGCGGGTTCGTCTTCAATCGAGCATTCGACGCGCGCAAGCTGTCCTACGGGCAGCGCTACGAGAACACCCAGGATAGATCGCCGGCGTTCGCGGCGCACATGGATGAGCTCGCCGCGCGCATCGCCTCGGACCTTCCTCATGGCGCACGCGTGGTGGAGATCGGATGCGGCAAGGGATCGTTCTTGCGCCGCGTGGTCGGCGCGATCCCCGAGGGGCGCGGGATCGGCTTCGACCGCAGTTACGTCGGGCCCGATGAGGATCTTGGCGGGCGCCTGCGCTTCGAACGAGCTTTTTTCGACGAGCGCACGCAGATCGGCCCGGTCGACGCGGTCGTCTGCCGCCACGTCATCGAGCACGTGGAGTTTCCGATGGAGATGCTGCGTTCGCTGCATCGCGCTCTCATGGGATCGCCCGGTGCGATCGTCTACTTCGAAACGCCATCGGTCGAGTGGATCCTGCGCAACCGAGTGATCTGGGACTTGTTCTACGAGCATTGCTCGTACTTCACCCCGGCCTCGCTTGCATACGGTTTCGCGCGTGCCGGCTTTGCCGTGCGCGACGTGCGCGCCGTTTTCAGCGGACAATACGCCTGGCTGACCGCTGCCCCCGGGCCGCCACAACCCGCGCGCGCTGACGCGGGCGATATGACCGGGCTGACGGCGGCGTTCGCGGCGGAGTACGGCATGCTCGTCGAGCATTGGCGGCAGAGAATCAAAGCACTCGCTGATGACGGCAAAGTCGCCGTGTGGGGCGCCGGGGCTAAGGGCGTCACGCTCGCAGATCTCGTCGACGCGGACGGCGCGCTGCTCGACTGCCTCATCGACCTCAACCCCGCGAAACAGGGCCGCTTCGCCCCGGGCACGGGGCACCCGATCGTGGATCCGCACGCAGCAGTGCGGCGCGGGGTGCGCGTCGCCGTGTTGATGAATCCGAACTATATGGAAGAGAACGCGGCCTTGATCGCACACGAGGGCCTGCCGCTCGAGCTCGTGGCGTGAGCGCCCTCATCGTGACCGGTGCCAGCGGTTTCATCGGGCGCCACGTGCTCGAGGCGCTGCGCGGCGCGCCTTTTGACGTCGTCGCCGTCGCGCGGCGCCCTCGCACCGACCTCTCTCCGGCGGTCGAGTGGGCGGCGCTCGATCTGCTGCACGCCGGCTCGGTCGATGATCTTTTCATCCGCGTCAAACCGGCTGCGCTGCTGCATCTGGCGTGGGGTGCCGGCAGCGCCACGTATCGAACGGACGAGATCAATCATCGCTGGGCGGACGCCAGCCGCGTACTTGCGCGCAGTTTTTTCCTTCATGGCGGCCGCCGCGCCGTGTTCGCGGGGACGTCTGCCGAGTACCAGAACGCCGGCGCGCGTTCGCTGTACGCCGAGTGCAAGGTCGAGGCGGTCGAGTCGATGCGCGCGCTGGCGCGCGCGTCGGGAGGCAGCTTCGCATGGGGCAGGATCTTCTTGCCGTACGGTCCGCACGACGCGCCGCACCGGCTCGTGCCGTCCGTGATAGGCGCGTTGCTGGCCGGCCGAATGGCGCATTGTTCGCCCGGCGATCAGATCCGCGACTTCATCCACGTGCGCGACGTCGCGGATGTGCTCGTAGACCTGATGCGCGGCGAGCGCGAAGGGCCGTACGATATCGGCACCGGAACCGGCAGCACCGTTCGCCACGTCGCCGAGAGCATCGGGCGGCTGACCGGCCGGCCTGACCTGCTGGCATTTGATGGTCCGCCCGCCGGCGCTGACGAGCCACAGACGCTCGTCGCGGGTTCAGATCTCGCAGCGGCGTTCGGCCGCCAGGCGCGCACGCTCGAGACGGGTTTGCGCGAGACCATTGCGTGGCACCGATCGCGGGTGGCCGCATGAACGCAGCGTCCTGAAGGTGCCGCCGACCGTCACGACGATCATACCGACCTTTCGGCGCCCGCAGCTTTTGCGGCGCGCGATCGAGAGCGCTCTCGCGCAGACCTACCGCGACGTCGCGGTGCGAGTCTACGACAACGCATCCGGGGACGAGACGGCCGGCGTGGTCGCCGAGATCGCGGCACGCGATGCGCGCGTGACCTACGAGCGCAGGAGCGAGAACATCGGCGCGGCAGCGAACTTCAACGCGGCGATGAAGGACGTGACGACGCCGTTCTTCTCGTTTCTCTCGGACGACGACATGCTGCTGCCCGCCTTTTACTCGACGGCGCTGGGGTGGTTCGACCGGGCGCCCGAAGCGATGATGTTCGCGGGTTCGACGCTCGAGTTCAACGCGTCCGGCGCGCTGCGCAACGTGACGCTGAACGCGTGGCCTCGCGAAGGGCTGTACGCGCCGCCCGAGTCGGTGTTGCGCATGCTCGACAACCGGTACCCGACGTGGACGAGCGTGCTGTTCAAGCGCGAAGCGATCGAGCGCGTGGGAAGTCTGGACGAAGACGTTCCGTTCGCGATGGACCTGGATTACGAGTTGCGCATCGCCGTGCGGTATCCGGTGCTGATATCGTTCGAGCCGTGCGCGGCCTGGTTCGTGCACGCAGATTCGATCTATGGGAACGAGAACGCCAGCATCGCGGCCAGCTTCTCGCGCATCATCGACAAATTCGAGCGCGACCCGGAGATCGAGCCCTCGGTGCGGTCGCGCGTGGTTTCGAACCTGCGCGCCCAGCTGCCGGCCAAGCTGTTCGAGGTCAGCGTGAAAGCGCAGGTCCGGGGCGACGCGGCCGGCTCGCGGGCGGCCGCCCGGATGCTGAGCGATCAATTCGGACACAAGGCGCTGGCGGGCGCGCTGCTGCTGATGATCGGGGTGTGCGAGGCGTGTGCACCCGTGCAGCGCCTGCTCATCTGGCTCGAATCGATGCGGCTGCGCATGCGCGCCTCGCTCGCCCGTCGAACCGCAGCCAAGCGGGTGCCTGACATCGCAGTCCGCGCTGCGGGCGTCCGCGCGTTGCTCGAACGTTAGCGCCGGCCCGATGGCGGCGCGTCAGGAGTGCCTATGAAGGCGGTGATTCTCGCCGGGGGGTTGGGGACGCGCATCAGCGAGGAGACGCAGACGCGGCCCAAGCCGATGGTCGAGATCGGCGGCAAGCCGGTGCTGTGGCACATCATGAAGACCTATTCGCACCACGGCATCGACGACTTCATCATCTGTTGCGGCTACAAAGGTTACCTCATCAAGGAGTACTTCGCGAATTACGCCCTGCATCAATCGGACGTGACCTTCGACATGCGCCGGCGGGATGTGGTGATCCATCAAAGCGGCGCAGAGCCCTGGTCCGTCACACTCGTCGACACCGGTGAGGAGACGGCGACCGGCGGGCGCTTGCGCCGCGTCGCGCCATATATCGGCGATGAGGATTTCTGTTTCACCTACGGCGACGGCGTGAGCGATGTGGACATCACGGCACTGGTCGAGTTCCATCGCCGGCAAGGTGCGCTCGCGACCGTCACCGCGGTGCATCCGCCTGGGCGGTTCGGCGTGCTCACGCTGACGCGCGACAAGATCACGGCGTTCGCGGAGAAGCCGTCGGACGACGCGGGCTGGATCAACGGCGGGTATTTCGTGTTGTCCCCGAAAGCGATCGGCTACGTCGCGGATGACGACACCGCGTGGGAGCGCGAACCGATGGAGCGGCTGGCGCGCGACGGCCAGCTCGCCGCCTTCGTGCATGCGGGTTTCTGGCAGCCGCTCGATACGCTGCGCGACCGCAACCTCCTCAACGATCTGTGGAACGGCGGGAAGGCGCCGTGGAAGACGTGGCAGTAGCTCCGGCGTTTTGGAGCGGCAAGCGCGTGCTCGTCACGGGCCATACCGGCTTTAAAGGGAGCTGGTGCTGCCTGTGGCTGCACCGCCTCGGTGCGCGGCTGCGCGGCTACGCGCTCGCACCCGACACGACTCCTGATCTCTTCGGCGCGGCCGACGTCGCGTCGAGCGTGGAGAGCGTCATCGGCGACATCCGCGACCGCGACCGCCTGAGCGGCGAGATCGAACGCTTCGACCCGGAGATCATCATCCACATGGCGGCGCAACCGCTCGTGCGCGTGTCGTACGAGCGCCCCGTTGAGACCTATGCGGTCAACGTCGCCGGCACCGCCAATGTGCTCGAAGCCGCTGCCCGCGCGCGCTCTGCGCGAGCGATCGTCGTCGTGACGAGCGACAAATGCTACGACCTGCGCGGCGTCGAGCGCGCGCATACGGAAGAAGACGCCCTCGGGGGCAGCGATCCGTACTCGGCGAGCAAGGCCGGCGCTGAGCTTGTCACCGCTGCGATACGGGCGTCGTCGCCGCGGGAGCGTCCAGACGTGGCGCACGCGTGCGGCATCGCCACGGCTCGGGCGGGCAACACGATCGGCGGAGGCGACTGGGCTCGCGACAGGCTGCTGCCGGATCTGATCGCTTCCTTTATGAAGGGCGAGTCCGCGCTGATCCGCAACCCCGCCGCCGTCCGCCCGTGGCAGCACATCTTGGATCCGCTGCGCGGGTACCTGGTGCTGGCGCAGCGCTTGTGGGAAAAGCCCGAGTCGTTCGCCCAGGCCTGGAATCTCGGTCCCCCGGATTCGAACACGCAATCGGTCGAGTGGCTGGCGGACGCTGCGGCGGCGCGCTACGGCTCTGGCGCCGGCTGGCGCCTTGACCGCAGTGCGCATCCGCCGGAAGCGCGCGTGCTGCGCCTCGACAGCTCAAAAGCCCGGGACCGCCTGGAATGGAGCGCCAAACTTGACCTGACCACGGCGATCGACTGGAGCGTGGAGTGGTATATGCGGCATGCGGCGGGCGCCGCGGCGCGCGCGCTCGTGGAGGACGATATCGCCCGCTATGAAGCGCTGGTCGCAGCGTGAACGCGCACGCCTGCAGATTGTGCGGGCGCCCGCTGGGAGCGCCGTTCATCGATCTCGGCCTCTCTCCGCTCTCAAACGCGCTCGTCGGGCCGGACGATCTTGCCGCGCCTGACGTCATGTACCCACTTTCCGCCTACGCATGCGAAAACTGTTGGCTAGTCCAGGTACCGGAGTACGAGGCGCCCGAACGCATATTCCGCGATTATCCGTATTTCTCGTCGTACTCGACGACGTGGCTCGACCACGTGCGCCGCTACGCGCGCAGCATGCGCGGCCGCTGCGGTCTCGACGCGCATTCGCTCGTCATCGAGGTCGCGAGCAATGACGGACATCTGCTGGCCGAATTCGCGCATGACGGCGTGCCCGTGCTCGGGATAGAGCCGGCGCGCAATGTCGCCGACATCGCGACGCAACGCGGCGTGCCGACGGTCTGCGAGTTCCTCAGCGCCGGCGTGGCTCGGGAACTGCGCGCGCAGGGGCATAGCGCGGATCTTGTCGTCGCCAATAACGTGCTCGCGCACGTGCCGGCGCTGCACGATTTCGTCGAGGCGCTGGCGACGCTGCTCAAACCGGACGGCGTGCTGACGTTGGAGTTCCCCCACGTGCAGCAGATGCTCGAGCACGTCGAATTCGACACGATCTATCACGAGCATTATTCGTATTTCTCGCTCACGACGGCGTCGCGTGCGCTCGAGCTCCACGGCCTGAGCGTCTTCGACGTCGAGGAGCTGAGCACGCACGGCGGTTCGCTGCGCGTATACGCGGCGCACGCCGCGCGAAGAACCGCGAGCGCGCCGGTCGCCGCGCTGATGCGACGCGAGGAAACCGCAGGCCTGATGCAGCCGCAGACGTATGCGCGCTTCGCCCAGCGGGTCGAGCGCACGCGCGAAGAACTGGTGGGGTTTTTGCGCGAGGCCAAAGCGGAAGGCTCCGCGATCGCCGGCTACGGAGCGCCTGCGAAGGCGACGACGCTGCTCAACTACTGCGGCATCGGCACCGATCTGCTGCCCTATACGGTCGATCGCAGCCCGCACAAACAAGGCAGATACATCCCGGGTGTGCGCACGCCGATATTCGCCCCGGAACATATCTTCGACACGCGCCCCGACTACGTGATGATCCTGCCTTGGAACATCGCACCCGAGGTGCGCGAGCAGATGGCGGGCGTGAGCCGCTGGGGCGGGCGCTTCGTGCTGCCGATCCCAACCCCCGAGGTGGTGGCATGAACGAGCGCGATCCGATCGGATCCCAAAGCGATCGCCGCGATGGCCGCCGACCGGGAGCTGCGCGCCGCCGCGGATGAGTTCGTGCTGCGCGGTTGCCGGCACCGGTATCCCTACAACTTCACGTGGCTGGGCGTGCCGGTCATCCAGTTCCCCCAGGACCTGATCGCGCTGCAAGAGATCATCTGGCGCGTGAAGCCCGGCGCGATCGTCGAAACGGGCGTGGCACACGGCGGCGGCACGCTGTTCTTGGCCTCGATGCTCGAACTGCTCGGAGGGGACCGCGTCGTCATCGGCGTCGAGCGCGAGATCCGCCAACACAATCGTCAAGCTATCGAAGCACATCCGTTGAGCGCGCGCGTCACCCTGATCGAAGGCTCGTCGACGGACGAGCGCGTGGTCGCGCGCGTCCACGAATCGGCGCGCGGCCGGCGCACGCTCGTCGTGCTCGATTCGGACCACAGCGCAGCGCACGTCATGCAGGAGCTGCGCGCCTATGCACCGCTCGTCGAGCAGGGCAGCTACATCGTCGTGCTGGACACGATCGTCGAACGCATGTCAGCGGCGGACATCGGGCAGCGGTCTTGGGCACCGGGCAACAGCCCGATGACCGCAGTCCACCAGTTCTTGCGCGAGGACAGCCGCTTCGAGATCGATCGCGAGCTCGAGAACACCTTGCTCATCACGGTCGCGCCCGGACGGCTATCTGCGCTGCATCAAGAACCGGTGAGCGCGGCCGTTCGTGCCGATACTATCTAGCATGGCCGCCGCCACCAGCCCGTTGCGGGAACGAATCCACTATGTCGATGGGCTGCGCGCTGCGGCGGTTCTCTCCGTATTGATCTATCACGCGGCCAAGTACGACGCTCACTTTAAGGCGGCTTC
Organism: Vulcanimicrobiota bacterium; assembly: GCA_963772515.1. Taxonomy (GTDB): domain Bacteria; phylum Vulcanimicrobiota; class Vulcanimicrobiia; order Eremiobacterales; family Eremiobacteraceae; genus JAFAHD01. The sequence goes on along the minus strand of CAVYXC010000003.1, from coordinate 405,897 downwards.
GCTCGGGCACGCTCTGACCTTTGGCCACGCATTGATGGAAGGGACGCACGGCGTCGATCTGTTTTTCGTCATATCGGGCTTCGTGCTATCCCACCCGCTGCTCTCCAAGTTGCATGCGACGGGGAACGCGACTCTGGACATCTCCCGCTATCTCGCACATCGCTTCATACGGATCCTGCCACCATATCTGTTCGCTATCGGCTTCGCCGGAATGGTTTTCTATTCGATCGTGCGCTGGCATCTTGCGTTTGCCCCCGATATCATCAATCCGGGCATCACGCCAATCGAAGTTCTCAAGCAGCTGCTCTTCTTGGATCAACGCCCGCATCTGCTAAACGCCGCATTCTGGTCGCTTGCGGTCGAGTTCCGCTGGTATTTTCTGTTCCCACTGCTCTTGCTGCTTTGGACGAAGTCGCCGAGAGCCTTCGGTCTGGTCCTGGTCGCGTTCGTTTTTCTGGCGTATTTCACGCGCGCAGCGAGCCTTGATCTGTTCATGATGCCCGGGTTCATGCTCGGCATCATCGCTGCAGACGTGGAAGTCCGCCAGCTTCCGATCCGCAACTGGTCCGGGCTCTTCGCCATCCTTGCGATATGCGTCAGCGTCGCGGCGGAGCCGGAGGATTTCACCAATACAGTACTGGTGCTCGGCTGGCAACTCGCCTGCTTTTTCTTTGTCATCGCAGCCGGTGCCTATTCTTGGCTGCGGCGCGCACTGAGCTTTGGTCCGCTGGTCGCGATCGGGATCATCTCATATAGCCTCTATCTCGTTCAATCACCGGTCATCGGGCTTGTCGCAACGAACACGTCTTGGGGATTCTTTGGCAGCGTGGGTGCCTCGATCGCAGTCGCTGCCCTGTTCTGGACGTTGTTCGAACGGCCGTTCATGGCAACCGCGCTGAAGGGGATACTGACGGAATGGCTCCAACCGCCGCTCAGCCGCGTCTTGGGGTTTTTCGGGCTGCCGCACGATATGCAGTTGCAAAGCGTAGCGGCCTTGGCGTCCAGTGTTGCGCCGGTGGAAGAAGATCGAAGAGCTCAAGGCCAAGCCGTCGAACGGCTCCGACGGCTGCGAGTTCGCTAATAGCTTCGCGGTTATTGGGCCACCGGTTGTTCGATCCAGGTGTCGCCCGCAGCCAACCACGTGCGCACGCCCCGCTGATCGAATTGGAAGTCGACGACCTTGCCGCCTGCGAGCTCGAGCCGCTCGCGGATCTTGTCGCGCCGCGTGAAGGGCGCGAAGATCAACAAGAAGCCGCCGCCGCCGGCACCGAGCAGTTTGCCGCCGATAGCGCCGGCGCTCTTGGCGATGTTGTAAAACTCGTCGATCGAGGGGCTCGAGATGCCGGATGCGAGGCGCTTCTTCAGGTACCATGCGCGGTCGAGGATCTCTCCGAATTCCACGAAGCGGTTCTGCAGCAACGAACGTTTGAGCTCGAGCGTGAGCACTTTGAGCTCCGCCAGGCTGTCCATGACGTCAGGCACCGCAGCGACGACGTTGTCGGTCTGCTCGCGCAGGATGCTCGATGACACGCGCGTCACGCCGGTGTAGCACAGCAGCAGGTGGCAATGCAGTTCGTTGAGCGCGTCTTCGCTGATGCGCAGGGGGTTGACGAGCACGCCCTCGCTCGTGAATTCTATGAAGTTGAATCCGCCGAACGTCGCCGCGTATTGGTCTTGCATCCCGCCTTGGATGTTGAGGTCCGTCCGTTCGACGGCGTAGGCGAGGTCGGCCATCTCGTAGTCGGACAGATGGCGCCCTTCGCGCCGCGCAAGCGCCGCGATGAGCGCGACGATCATCGCGGATGACGAGCCAAGGCCGCTGCCCGGAGGGGCGTCCGAACTCATATAGCAATCGAGCGAGTGCGTGCCGAAGCGGTGGAAGATGGTCTGGGCGAGGTCGATCGTGCCGTCGAGCGGGCTTTGGCCGCGGAACTCGGCCACGCGATTGAAATCGGAGCTATGGACGCGGATGCTCTCGTCGTCGCGCGAGCGCAGGCTGACGAAGGCATACTTGTCGATGGCGCACGAGAGGACGCAGCCGCCGAAACGTTCGGGATAGGGGGGTACATCGGTCCCGCCGCCGCAGAAGCTGATGCGGAGGGGCGCGCGGCTGCGGATGACGTCGAACGAGGTCGCCGGAACCCCGGGCGCCAGAGAAACGGCTCGTCTATACACGCCGCCTCTCGGATTCGGGCGCCCTCACCGCTTCGCCTGGGACGAACTGTGACTGCCCGCCGGGACCGTGCGGCATGGCTCTCCGGCTGGGCTAGCGAAACCAGCGCGCCCTGCCGATATTGTCTACAAAGGCCGGGCTGTGGCCCTATTCGGCTATGGCCGGCACGGAGCGGAGAACAATGGCTGCCAATGTAAGCGATCTCCTCGGGCTTCGGATGGACGAATTGATGCGCGTGACGATCGAGCGCGGCGCATCCGACCTTCACATGTCCGTCGGCTTGCCGCCGACCTTGCGGATCGACGGCCGGCTCGCGCCGACCGAGTTCCCTAAGCTCAGTCCGGAGGACACCAAACGCCTCGTCTATAGCATTCTCACGGATGCGCAGAAGGAGCGTTTCGAGAAGAATCTCGAGCTCGACTTCTCGCACGGCCTCAAGGGCTTCGGCCGCTTCCGCGTCAACGCGTTCAAGCAGCGCGGCGTCATCGGCGCCGCGTTCCGCGCGATCCCGTCCACCGTGCCGCCGCTGTCGACGCTGAACCTGCCGACCGTCATGTCCGATTTGACCTTGCGCCCGGCGGGTCTTATCCTCGTCACGGGGCCGACCGGCTCAGGCAAGTCGACCGCGCTCGCGTCGATGCTCGATGTCGTCAACGCGAGCATGGCGCGCCACATCATGACGATGGAAGACCCGATCGAGTATCTGCACTTCCACAAGATGTCGATCGTCAACCAACGCGAGGTCGGGCAAGACACGCACTCGTTCCCGAACGCGCTGCGGGCCGCGTTGCGCGAAGATCCGGACGTCGTGCTGGTCGGCGAAATGCGCGACATGGAGACCATCGCGGTCACGCTGACCATCGCGGAGACCGGCCACCTCGTGTTCGCCACGCTGCACACCTCGGATGCGGCCCAGACCATCGACCGCATCATCGACGTCTTCCCGGCCCACCAGCAACAGCAGATCCGCGTGCAGCTCGCCTCGGTCATCGAGGCGGTCGTCTGCCTGCGCCTGCTGCCGCATGCGTCGGGCGTCGGACGCGTACCCGCCGCCGAGGTCATGGTGGCGACGCCCGCTATCCGCAATCTTATCCGTGAGAACAAGACGCACCAGATCCACAACTCGATCGTGACCAGCCGCGGCATGCACATGCAGACCTTCGACATGTCGTTACGCGACCTGGTCCGCAAGCACATGATCACCGCCGAGGAAGCGTTCAACGCGTCCATGCATCCCGAAGATCTGCGCAAGCTCATCGAAGGTAACTAGGGCGCCGAAAGGGAGGGGGAACCAGCTATGCAGATGTCGCTCTTGTGGCTGTTGATATTACTCGTGATCTTGGTCGTCGGCCAAGCAGTCAAACTCTAAGCTAAGGGAACATCAATGCCAAGTTTCGCGTATCAAGCCAAGGACTCGACTGGAAAATCGGTCAACGGCGTCATCGAGGCAGAGAACGAGCGCGTCCTGCGCGCCAAGCTCCGCGAGATGAACTATTACGTGACCGGCATCACGCAGAAACAGACCACCGGTCTGAACGCGGACGTCGGGCAGATCTTCCAGCGTTTTCGCGGGGTCAACGAGCAGGCGCTCGTCGTGTTCGCGCGCCAGTTCGCGACCATGATCAACGCCGGTTTGGCCATGGTGCGCTGCCTGGACGTGCTGAGCGTGCAGACCGAAGACGGGGTGCTCAAGCCCGTGATCACGGCCGTGCGGCGCGAAGTCGAGGGCGGCTCGACCTTGGCGGCGGCGCTGGGCAAGTTCCCCAAAGTCTTCTCGCCGCTGTTCGTCAACATGGTGCGCGCCGGCGAGCTGGGCGGCATCCTCGACGACGTCCTCAACCGGCTCGCGACTTTCCTCGAAAAAGACTTCAACCTCAAGAAGAAGGTCAAGTCGGCGATGACCTACCCCGCGGTCATCCTCGTCATGGCCGTGCTCATCGTCATGTTCCTGGTCATCTTCATCATGCCGACCTTCGTCGAGCTGTTCGCCGGAATGAATATGAAGCTGCCGGTACCCACGAAGATACTAATCGCGTTCACCAACGGCGCCCGCAATCCATATATCTTCGTCCCCACGATCATCGCCGCGATCGTCGGTTTCTTCCTATTCAACCGTTATACGAGCACGCAGATCGGGCGGCGCCAGTACGACGCGTTCAAGCTCAAATTGCCGGTGTTCGGCATCCTGATCCGCAAAGTCGCCATTTCACGTTTTTGCCGCACGCTCGGGACGCTGTTGCAGTCCGGCGTTCCGATCATGCAGGCGCTCGAGATCGTGGGCAAGGCCTCCGGTAACGAAGTCGTCGCCGAGACGGTCAATAAGGTGAGGGAATCGGTTCGTGAGGGTGAGTCGATCGCCGTGCCTTTACAGCTCTCCGGGCTCTTCCCGCCCCTGGTGACCCAGATGGTGGCAGTCGGCGAGGAGACCGGAAACTTGGACGGCATGCTCTCGAAGATCTCCGATTTCTACGACACCGAAGTCGAGTACATGCTCGCCTCACTGACTTCCCTGCTCGAGCCGATCTTGATCCTCATCATGGGCTTCATCGTGGGCTTCATCGTCATCTCGGTGTTCCTGCCGCTCTACCAGATCATCGGGAACATCAAATAGACGTGGGAGCGACTTTGGCGGCGCCTGCGAACATCGCGCCCAATCCGGAGTTCGAGGAGTACCGGGAGAGCCGGTCGCTCGAGCTGCGCGATGCATTGGTCGTGCGCCACATGCCCCTCGTCAAACGGATTGCCGGCCATTTCGCCCGTGATCCCGGTATGCGCGACGATCTCACGCAGGTCGGTTACGTCGGGCTTATCAAGGCGGTCGAGAACTTCGATCCGAGCATGGGCGTGCCGTTCGAGGCCTACGCGCGCCCGATGATCGCGGGTGAGATCACCCATTATCTCCGCGATCAAGCACCGGTCATAAAGCCGCCGCGCTGGTATCGCGCGCTCAACACGCAACTGCACGCCGCGCGTGATGAGCTGGCCGCCGCGCTGCAGCGGGAACCGACCGTCGACGAGCTTGCGGAGCGCATGAACGTGACGCCCGAGGGCGTCCAGGAGATCTTCAAACTTCGCGCCTCGTACAATCTGATGTCGCTGACGCCGACCGCGGAGGCGCCTGACGTCCACGTGCGGCTCGACGCCATCCGCAGCCGCCGTCATATGACTTTTCAACTGCCGATCGAAGATCGCGTGACGCTGGATATGGCCATTGATCAACTGGCCGACTTCGAAAAGCGCGTGATCTATTTGTTCTTCTTCATGGATCTCACCCAGACCGAGATCGCGCAGCGAATCGGTTCTACGCAGCGCCAGGTGTCACGAGTTCTTGCCCGGACGCTTGGTAAGATGCGCAATCGTCTTATCTAATCCCGGCGCTCGGGACACGAGCATGTCTGCGCTAAGACCCAAACGGGCATTGTACGATAGGAAAGTTATCCCCGGCGCGTGACGCACGACGCGAACAAGGGTTTCGCGGCGCGCGGCCGTCTGTGGAAGTGACGGTCGATCGGGAGCAAGCACAAGTACTTGTCTAAAGCTAAGAGAGGACTATTTTCGTGAAGAAACTTCAAAAGGGATTCACGCTGATCGAGCTGATGATCGTTATCGCGATCATCGCGATTTTGGCGGCGATCCTGATCCCCAACTTCCTGCATGCGCGCGCCGAGTCACAAACAGCAGCGTGTGAAGGCAACGAGAAGCAAATCGCAACGGCGCTCGAAGAGTACGCCGTAGATCATAGTGGCAACTACCCAGCTGCCGGTACGGTGGCCGCGGCCTTCGCAGCCCCCAACACCATCTACATGTCGACGGCGCCTACGGATCCCGTGACGAATGTGGGCTATAATCTCGTAACTCCGGCCGCGAACGCCAAGTGCAACGTCGTCGTCGGAACCCAATCCTACGAGATCGACGACACGGGCGGTCACGACGTCACCGTCCAAATCGCCAACGGAACGCTTGGAGACAAATCGGTCATATATTGCTCGGGATCGGGCATCACAAGCTCACCGTAAACGAAATCACAGTCCAGCATCAGAGGCCGGAGACAGTCATCTCTGGCCTCTCGTCATGTCTGCCTCCGCTGAGTCCTGGGCATGGTATACACAAGGCGATCATGGGAAAATCTGCACGGGCCTTCACGCTCATCGAGTTGATGATCGTCATAGCGATCCTCGCCGTACTGGCGGCGATTCTCATTCCCAATTTCCTGCATGCGCGGGCGGAATCCCAGACCGCCGCATGCGAAGGCAATGAACGGCAAATAACAGCGGCCCTTGAGGAATACGCGGTCGACACGGGAGGGGTCTATCCTGCGACCCAAGCGGTGACGCCCGCGATGTTCGGCGGCAGCGTGGTCTATCTTCAGAGCACTCCGCTTGACCCTGTGAGTGGAGCACAGTATCAGTATACGGTCGCCGCTCCCGACTGCCCGCGACCGGATGTGAAGTACGAGATAACGGATGCAGGTGGCCACGATCCGACCGTGCGGATTGTGAACGCCGCGGCGGGATCGATGACAATCTTTTATTGCTCGGATTCCGGCCTTGCCGGTAAATAGGAGCAAAGGCTGCAGGCGCTGGTAGCGGGCGTCGCAGCCTTAATCGGCCTGGCGTTCGGCTCGTTCCTCAACGTCGTCATATATCGGCTACCACGCGGGGAATCGCTCGCCTTTCCCGGTTCGCATTGCACGGCATGCGGGCGCGCGCTTAGCCCCATCGACAACGTCCCGCTGCTGAGCTGGGTCTGGCTGCGCGGCCGGTGCCGGCACTGCGGGGTGGCGATCGCGATACGGTACCCGCTGGTCGAAACGCTCACCGCCAGCCTGTTCGCGCTTGCTTTTCTGGAGTTTGGCCTGACCGTCACCGCCTTAGGCGCCTGCGCTTTGGGGGCGTTGCTCATCGTCATCGCGTTCATCGACCTCGATCACTTGCTCGTGTTGGATAGCACGACGATCGCCGGCGCCGTCATCGGCATCGCGTTGGCTATCGCGACCCATCGCGTCGTGACGGCCCTCGAGGGCGCGCTCGCGGGCGCAGCGATTTTCGGTGCGATCTATCTGTTGACGCGCGGCGCCGGCATGGGTCTGGGCGATGTGAAGCTCGCGGCAATGCTCGGCTTGTTCCTCGGCTTCCCGCTCGTTCTGTGGACGGCCGCCGCAGCGTTCATCATCGGCGCGTTGCTGGCGATTCCAGTCCTCGTCGCTCGCCGCCGAGGCCGGCGGGACGCACTGCCGTTCGGTCCATTTTTGGTGATAGCGGCCATACTTGCGACCTTTGCGCCCGCTCTGTTCGCCGGTCCGTACGACGCCTATCGCATGCTCTTCGGGAGCTAGGGTCCTCAAGGGTCCGGCGCGGCCTGCCGATAGTCACTGTGAGGCGGTGAGATCGTGCAGCGAACCACGGATAAGCCATTAGACGCAGCGCTCCTGAAAAAGGTGCCGCTGTTCGCGGAATTCTCCGACGACGATCGCACAACGGTGGCGTCGTTGATGATCGCACGTCATTATCCCAAGCATGCGGTGCTCGTGTACGAAGGCGATCCAGGTGATGCCCTGTTCATCGTCGTGAACGGCAACGTCGCCGTGACCCGCATCAGTAACGACGGCAAAGAGACGATCCTCACGATATTGCGTGAGGGTGATTTTTTCGGCGAGATGGGCGTGCTCGACGGCTCGCCGCGCTCGGCCACCATCAAATCGCTGCGCGACGTTGACGTCGCCATCCTGGCCCGTAAAGACTTCCTTGATCTGCTCGCGAAAAGCCCGGCGATGAGCTTGAGCCTGGTGCTCGCGCTCTCGTCGCGCCTGCGCGAGACCAATCAGGCCATCCAAGCCGCCGCGTATCAGGATATCCGCACGCGCCTGGCGTCGCTGCTGATCCACCTTTCGAAGAATTTCGGCGAGCAGGCCGACAATGGCACGAGACTGACCTTGCGCTTGACCAATCAAGAGATGGCGAACATGATCGGCACGACGCGCGAGACGGTGAACCGCATGCTCAACCGGTTCTGGGATGAGAAGCTCATCGACATGCGGACGGCCAACATCGTGATCACCGATATGCCTAAGCTCAAGACGATCGTGGCGTGACGACAGTGTCGGTCGAGTAAACTCGACCGCTCCATAGGTGGTGAAGTCCAGAGGCGTCCCCCAAAAGGGGACGCCTCGGACTTAGCCGGGCAGGCCGGGGGCGAATGAATGTTCTAAATCCCCGTCCCGGCTTTGCCGATGATGAAAGCGTAAGGACGTTTTTCCCGGACAGCCTTACACGTTGTCGCTTCGGCATCTCGTGGGGATTGGATAGGACGGCCATGTCGTTCCTCAGTAGGGTGTTCTCCCGCGGTGGTAGCCATCACATCGGTGTTGATTTCGGTTCGTCTGAGATCAAGGCGGTGCAGTTCGGCCAATCAGCGCGCGGCCCAGCGCTCGAGCACGTGTATCGAATACCGACGCCCGTCAATGCGATCAAAGATGGCGTCGTCGTCGATCCGCCCGCCGTGGGCGATGCGCTGCGCCAACTCATGACCGACGGCGCGTTCACTGCGCGCCGCGTCGTCACGTCGGTCACGGGGCCGACGGTTGTCGTCCGTCAAGTCACGATGCCGGTGATGAGCGAACGCGAATTGCTCGAGTCGACGAAATACGAAGCAGAGCGCTTCCTCCCGTACTCGGTCGAGGAAGCGCAGATGGACGCGAAGATTCTAGGACGATCGGAAGACGGCCAGAACATGGACGTGCTGATCGTCGCCGCGCAAAAAGAGCTGGTCCTGTCGCAACTGTCCGCGCTGCAGGCCGCGGGGTTGCAGGCCTCGGTGGTCGAGATCGAGCCGTTCGCGATGGTGCGTGCGATGCTCTCGCCCGAGGACGCGGCGTTCGAGCAGAACATCGCGATCATCAACGTCGGCGCCTCGTCCACCAGCATCAATGTGACCAAGGGCGGCTTCGTGCCGTTCACGCGCTACGTGCCGATCGGCGGCGATGCGATGACCAAGGCGATCGCCGGCGGCATGAACATCTCGACCGATGAAGCGGAGAAGATGAAGCGCGAGAAGGCCGCGATCATTACCCAGGGCTCGACCGAGCCGGTCGCACCCACGGTGACGCGGCTGTTCAACATCATCACCCCGCCGCTCACGGAGCTCGTGTCCGAGATCCACAAGTCCCTCGACTACTTCCGCACGCGGTTCCGCGGCGAGGTGATCGAGTCGGTGATCCTGGGCGGCGGCTCCGCGCGCCTCGCGAACATCGACGCGTTCCTGGGCCAAGAGCTCGGTTTGCCTGTCGCTGTCGCTGATCCGCTCGAGCGCGCATCGTATAACGCCGTGGATTTCCCGGCGGAGTACCTACGCGACATGGGCCCCGCGCTCATCGTCGCCGCGGGGCTCGGCCGGCGCGACATCGCCGAAGCCGGCCGGGCCGCATGAGGGGCTTGCAAATGCATCAAGGGTGGCCTTCGTGCTGAACATCAACTTACTACCGTCATCGCAGCGACCGACGGTCGTCATCTTCGACCGGACGCTGGCGATAGGCCTGACGCTTATCGCGCTCGAGCTGGTCGGGCTGCTGGCGTTCTCGATCTACGAGAACCGCGTCATCACCGACCTCAACAATCAGTACGCCGATCTATCGGTGAAGGTCACACAGGAGCAGCAGGCCGTGAAAGAGGTCGACGACCTGCGCGACCAGGCGGACCAGCTGCGCGCCAAGGCAGAGTTGCTCGAGCGCATTAAGCAGAGCCCGCTGCAGCTGGCTGAGATTTTGACGGATCTGCGCAATCAGGACCCTCGCGGTGTGTGGTTCACGAATCTGACGATATCCCACGACGCAGCGGGTGGTTCGGTTGCCATCCAAGGAAAGACGGACAGCTATAGCAATATCGCCGCGTTGATGCTCAACCTTGACAGCTCGCGCATGTTCGGCGACGCGGCGCTTGGGACCGCAACGCAACAGACGCTGAACGGCCAACCCGCACCGGGTGGGATCAGCTTCACTGTCGATGGAGTTCTTAGCGGGCAGGTAGTCGGCCAATGAATATTCAGCTCAGCACGCTCAACCGGATTCTCATCGTCGGCGGACTGTTCGTCGTCATCCTGCTGCTGGGTTACTTCTTCTTGATTCAACCGAAAAAGAACCAGGAGACGTCAACTCGTGCCGAGATCGCCGATCTTCAAGCGCAGTACGATGACCTGAAACGCGTTGCCGACCAAAAACCGCTCTACCTAGCGTTCACCGATCAGATCCGGCAGCGGCTCAAAGGCGTCGAGGTGACCGCTGATCCCCGACTTTACGTGCCCTCGTTCCTCAAACAAGTCGAGCAGCTGGCCGGCAAAGACGGGCTGATCATCACTACCGTCACGCCGAGCGCAACCGCCGCGCCGTCGCCAGGACCTAGCGGCTCGCCCACTCCCGGGCCGGTGCGCGCCCCTAATATCCCTTTCGTCGGCGGGGTAGCCAATACGGTCGCGCGCGGCGTCGGCGGGCAGACTGCTGGGAGCGCCGCGACCAGTCCGACAGTCCAGGGCACCACCCCGGTGGGCGCGACGCCAATTCCGGGCGCGCCCGCCCCTGGCGTTCCGGCGGGCGGCGAAGAGAACCCGGCTCGGGAGGCTGCGCTCGCCTATCTGGCACAGTCGTTCACCCAAGTGCCGTTCAGCATGGAGTTCGACGGCCACTACGACAGCCTCGAACGCTTCCTGCGCGATCTTGCGAAATTCCAGAAGCTGATCGGCGTCGGCAGCGTGACGATCGCGCCGAATGGCGGCAACCCCATTGTCGGTTCGAGCCCACGTCTTAAGATCACGTTGCCTATCGAGGCCTACCGGCTCAGCCCGAACGCTCCGGCAAGCGGTCCGCTCGTGTTGCCGAGTCCGACACCCAAGCCCGGAGTCAAGAAATGAAGTCAGCTGCGCCGCTCGCGATCGCCTTTTGGTGCTTGGCCGCAGTCGGCTGCAGTTCTCCGCCGCCTCCGACGCAGGGGCCTGTGCGGATTGCCCAGCACGTCCAAGTTGCCCCGCCGCCGGCCATCTCGACGCCGGTGCCGATCGTCGTGTCGAAGCCCAATCCTAACGCTGGCCGCGCCGATCCATTCGTGCCGCTCATGGGCCAGAGCGGAGCAACGCCTGCGCGCGTGGCGAACAACCGCTTTCCGCGCATTCCGACGCTGCCTGGCTTCGAAGGCGCGCCCAACGGCGGCAAGACGGCATCCATTTGGGACGGCGTGCGCGTCAGCGGCATCGTCCAAGCAAATGGATTCTCCGCGATCATCGAGGCGGATGGGAAGTCCTTCGTGGCGCGCGAGGGCGATTCCATCGAAGGTAAGTTTCGCGTCGTGGCCATCGGGCCTGGATACGTCACGCTTTCGTCAGCGCAAGGCGTGCGCAACTTCTCGCTAGGGGGTTAAACCATGCAACGGCACTATCGGTCGATCGCGACCTGGCTTCTGGGAGGGCTGCTCGGCGTGAGCTGCATAGCCTTCGCCGTGCCGGGCGCAAGCGCGACCAACTCGGTGACCGATGTCAGCTACGGCAGCGGAGGCGGCGCGTTCAAACTCACCGTCGTGGCCGACTCCGCCGTTTCGACCCAGGTGCACAAGTACTCGGTCGATTCGAGCGGTGACATCCAGGATCTGGTGATCGACGTGACCCCGGCCTCGTATGACGGGCGCACGAAGGTCATCGCCTTCTCGGATGGACCGATCCATCAAGTGCGCGTGGGACAGCTCTCGCAGTCGCCCGCAGTCATGCGCATCGTCGTGGAGTCCAAAGGCGCTGCCAAGTACGACCTGAACCAGAAGAACGGCGAGCAGTCCGTGACTTTGGCGCTGGCTACTTCGCAGCAAGCACACGCGCTCGATCCGACGGCCGCGGCCGCCGCCGCGCGCGCCGCGGGCGCACGGCAGACCCAAGAGATCGGCGCTGACTCCTCGGCACCCGCTCCGCAACACGTCGCGATGGCAGCACCCCCGACCGTCGCAGTTGCGAAGCCTGAGCCTCCTGTCGTCCATGCGGCCCCCGAAGTCGTCTCGCAGGCCACGCCGAATCCATGGCTGCCGGGCGGCAAGTATTACTGCAAGGTGCCGGGCGGGCACACGCATACGACAAGCACGACAGCGGTGTCGCCGTCGATGGCCGGCCCATCGTTCCCGGCCGCACCCTCGAGCAACACCAGCACGACCCAGCATCCGCCGGGAACGGTGTCGATCGACATCAAGAACGGCGATCTGCTCGACGTGATCAAGCTGCTGGCGCAGGAGAGCGGCCAGAACATCGTCGCGACCGCGAGCGTCAAGGGCACGACGACCATCAGCCTGCACGACGTGCCGCTACGCGAGGCACTCGACCTGATCGTGCGCACCAATGGGTTGGAATACCGCCAGGTCGGCAACATCTACGTCGTCGGCACGGAAGACGAGCTCGACAAGCAGTTCGGCTCGGCCGGCCAGTCCGCGCAGACGGTGGCGTTCCCGATCCGCTACGCATTGCCAGCCGACCTGCAGAAGCAACTCATCCATGTGTTGCCGACGAGCGCGTTCACCATCGACACGCGGACAGACACGCTGATCGTCAGCGGCACGCCCGAGGTCATCCAGACCGCGCGCAACTTCATGGCGCTCGACGATGTGCCGGCTCCGCAGGTGATGTTCGAAGTGAAAATCATCGACGTCACCAAGCAGAACGACACGACAAACGTCGGCATCAACTGGTCCGGCAGTTCGACGCTGGGCCTGTTCGAGAACTGCATCACGTGCTCGGGTCCGCAGACGGCTCCGCCGGCTGAACAGAGCGGCAACCCGATCACATTCCAGCCGTTCTCCCGCAACGCGCTGTTCATCAGCGCACAGATCAACTACCTGATCACGCACAATCAGGCATCGCTGCTCGCCGATCCGCGCGTCGAAGCGCTCAACAACCAGCAGGCGAAGATCCTGATCGGCCAGACGTACCCGATCGTCTACTACTCGTCGCAAGCCGGCCAGTTCCAAGTGAACTACATCGACATCGGCATCATCTTGCAAGTGACGCCGGTGATCAACACCGATGGGTACATCACGACGACGATCCACGTCGAGCGTTCGAACATCCAGAGCATCATCGCCGGTCAATACCCGTTGATCGACAACCGCAAGGTCGACTCGCTACTGCGGGTGAAGGACGGCGACACGATCGTGATGGGCGGGCTCGTCGACGACGAGTCGACCAAGACGGTCAACAAGGTGCCGCTGCTGGGCGACATCCCGGTCGTGGGCGCGCTATTCAAGAACGTGAACACGACGAAGATCCATAACGAGATCGTCTTCCTCATCACGCCGCATATCGTATCCGAGCGCTGACGGGCGCCCTGTTCGACGCAGCGGCTCGAGGGACGAGCACGGCGGGGGCGGCGCAAGCCGCCCCCGTATGATTGCAGGAGCATGATCCGGTATCTGACGGCCGGCGAATCGCACGGTCCCGCGCTGGTCGGCATCATCGACGGCCTACCGGCGGGGATGCGCATCGACATGGATGCGCTCGGCCGTGAGGTCGCGGCGCGGCAAGCGGGGTACGGGCGCGGCGGGCGCATGAAGATCGAAGCCGATGCGCCGGAGTTCCTGTGCGGCTTGCGCGGCGGCGTGACGCTCGGGTCGCCGGTGGCGTTGGTCATCGCCAACAAGGATTTCCACAACGTGCGGGCGCTCATGGATCCGCTCACCGGAGCCGGGCCTGCGATCACGCGGCCGCGGCCAGGACACGCGGATTACGCCGGCGCGCTCAAGTACCGCCATCGCGATCTGCGCAACGTGCTCGAGCGGGCAAGCGCGCGGGAGACCGCGATGCGCGTCGCGCTCGGCGCACTCGCGCGCCAGTATCTGAGTGTGTTCGGCGTCACAGTTACGGGGTTCGTCAGACAGATCGGCGACGTTGCGGCGCGCGACGGAGCGGAGGAGCCCGATAAAGAGAGTATAGAGAGGTCACCCGTGCGGTGTCCGGACGCCGAGGCGTCCGCGCGAATGGTCGCTCGCATCGACGCGGCCAAGAGCGAAGGTGACACACTCGGAGGCGTCTTTGAGATCCGGGTGCGGCAGATGCCGGTCGGCATCGGCAGCAACCGGCAGCCGTCGGAGCGATTGGACGCACGGCTCGCGGCCGCGCTGATGAGCATCCAGACCGCCAAGGCGGTCGAGTTCGGCAGCGTGAGCGGCGATCTACTGGGCAGCCGATCGCACGATACGTTCGAGGAACGCGACGGCGCGGTGGTGCGGGGCAGCAACCGCGCGGGCGGTATCGAAGGCGGCATGAGCAACGGCGCGGAGATCGTCGTCCGCGTCAAAGTCAAACCGATCGCCACGTTGATGCGGCCTTTGGCGTCGGTGGATCTCGCGACAGGCGCGCCCGCGCCCGCCGCAATCGTGCGCAGCGACGTCTGCGCGGTGCCGGCCGCATCGGTGATAGGCGAGGCGATGGTCTGCCTCGCGTTGGCGGAAGCCCTCTCTGAGAAATACGGGGGCGATTCCGTCGAGGAAGTGCGCGAGCACTTCGAGGCGTCGCAATTGGGCGCGGCGCGTGTGTTCGGTGAGAAGAAGCCGACGAGCCCGCTTCGACAATAGAGAAGGCGCGCATCGTGGCAGACACTGGCAAGCAGCCTACCTCGCCCGATCCCGGCAGCAACGCCGCGGCCAGCGCCGCCGCGTTCTTGGATGAGGCGCGCGAGAAGCTCAAAGGCGGCGACACACCCGGTGCGCTCATCTGCCTCAAGACCGTCGCGAGCCTGGCCGGCTGTCCGCCGGAGCTGCAGGTCGAGGCCGCCAAGATGCTTGCGCAAGCCGGCGACAACGAGTCGGCGATCGCCGCGTATATCGAAGCCGGCACGACGTACCTCAACGTCAACAAAGATTACCAAAAGGCCCGCCAGACGTTCCAGGCCGGGCATGCGCTCGACGTCCACAATCTCGACGTCATCTACATGCTGGGCCAAGCCGACGTCAACGACGGGCGCCTGCAAGACGGTCTCGCGAAATTCATCGACGTTCTGCGCAAGTCGAATCTCAAGCACGTCCCTGCGTTGTTCGCCGCGGGCTCCATCTATCAGTCCAATGGCCAGTTCGATCAAGCGATGCTGGCTTTCAAGAAGGTGTTGGACCGGGATAAGAACCACGTCCAAGCCACCGTCCGCATCGGCCAGCTCTACCAGAGCAAAGAGCAGATGACCGACGCGATCGGCTACTACACGCAGGCTGCGCAGCTCGCCCGCGAATGCCAGCATTGGAGCACGGCGCGGCAGATCGCGAGCATGGTGCTGGCGCTCGACAAGCAGAACCAGAAGGCGCGCATGCTGCTCGACGAGCTCGAGGAGCAAGGTCACGGCGACGACGTCGCCGCCGACGACGAAGCGCCGATCGCTCCCGCTGCGGCAGCCGTGCCGGCGACGCCTATCCCGGCGCAGCGGCCGCTCCCGACCGTGCCGCGGCCCGAACCCGCCAAGCCTGTCGCGCCACCGCCACGTCAGGTCGCGCCGCCACCCGCTCAAAAATCGGCGCCCGCCCCCGAGCTGGCGAAAGCGACGCCTTCACCCGTCGTGGCACAAGTGGCCGCCAAGATCAGCCCTTCGCGCCCTGAGCCGGCGCCCGAGCCCGCCAAGCCCGCCGTCGCGCCGCCCATCGCCGCAGCGCAAGCGGCGAAGCCTCCGGCCGCCGCGACCGAAGGCGCGTCGAAAGCGGACCTCGACCGCGAGCGGCAGATGCTGACGGCGATCGAAGCGCAGCGCCAGGCGGCACAGCAAGATCTTCAGCTGCTGCTGCAGACCCGCGAGGAGCTGCAAAAAGCGCTGAGCGAGCAGCGCTCGATCCTCGAAACCGCGACGATGCGCAAGAACGATCTCGACGCCCAGCTGGGCGCCGCCCAGGCGGCTCTGGAAGAGGCCGAGACCGCCGGCGCCGCGGCACAGGTGCAAGGCGGCGAGGGCAAACAACAGCTCGATGCGCTCAAAGCAGAGCGCGTCGCGCTTGAGACCGCCCTCGCTTCGTTGCGCGCTGAAGCCGAGACGATCACGGCGCGCAAGAACGCCGATGAGGCGTCGTTGCGAGAGCTCACCGGCTTGCGCGACCAGACCGCGGGCGAGGTCGCCGCCCTGACCGCCAAGATGCAAGACGCGAAGAAGCTGACCGACGAGCTCGAGGCGATCCGCGCCACGGCCGGCAGCGCCGACGAGCAAGCGGCCAAAGCGCAAACCCTCAGCGCTGAGATCATCGCGCTCGAGGCGCGTCGCGGCACGCTGCAAGGCGAGGTGGCCGCCGCGCAGACCGAGCTCGCCAAACTGCGCGAAGACATGACCCAGGCGCAAGCGGAGGCGGATGCGTTGACGGCTCGTGTCGCCGAGCTGAGCGCCGGCGCGAAAGAACTCGAGCAGCGCCCTGCCGCGCCCGCCGGCGCGCCGGTGCCTGCAGTGAACGTCCAGGCAAACGTCGGACCACAAGGCGCCCACGCGCGCGCCGCGGCGCACCTGGCGGCGGGCGAATTCGACCGCGCTATAGATGCCTACAAGCAAGCGCTCGAAGCCAATCCTCAGGATGCGGCGGCGGCTTATCAGGCCGGTTCACTGCTGGCCGAGCACGGTTCGGATCTCGAAGGCGCGGAGCGGCTCCTCACCCAGGCGGCGGAGCTTCGTCCGGAGCACGCGGCGACACGCTACCAGCTGGCGATCGTCAACGCGCGCCAAGGCAAAGTCATCGAAGGCGCCGAGCTGCTGAGCGCTCTCGCGCGCGCCGACGCGAACAACGGCGATTTCGTCGATCAGTTCGTCGAGCGGATGGAAAAAGATGCGAACGCGGGCGACGTCGGAGCGAAGTATCGCTTGGGGCTCGCCTATCGCGAGCTCGGGCGCATCGAAGAGGCGTTGGTGACGCTGCAGGCGATCCAGCACGAGCCGGGCATGGTCGTGCCGTGCTTGATAGCGATTGGATCGTGCCTGCGCCGTCAAGGTCTTGATGGCGCCGCCGCCAAGCGCTTCGCAAAGGCGATCGAGACGCCCGGCTATCCTGAGAACCTGTACCTCGAAGCGCTGTACAACCTCGGCGATCTTTATGAGGCCAAGGGCACGCAAGAATCGTTAGCCCTTGCGCTTTCGTCATTCGAAGAGCTGTACGCGCGCGACCTGACGTACCGCGATATCGGCGAGCGGGTGCGCGTGGTCAAGGCGAACCTCAGCTCTGCGGAGCGGCAGAAGGTCAAGCGGCTGCCGACGCGCATGGCCGACAGCCAGGGGAATCAGTGATGGGGCGACGTACCGGCGCTGCCGAGCTGCGCAAGAAAGCCCAGGAGCGCCAGCGCCGCAAAGGACTAGCCGAGGCGCTGCCGCTGTATGCCGACGCGGCGCGCGCGCTCGAAGCCGAAAACAAGCCCGACGAAGCGATCACGATGCTCAGCGATGCGCTGGCCGCGCCCGGGCAGCGCTCGGACGCCGCATCGCACCAGCAACGCGAATTGCGCGGTATGCTTGCCGCCATGCTGGCACGCGCACACCGGGTCGGCGACGCCATCGGCGAATACGAAGAGCTTCTCAAGCTGGGCACGCCCGACTCGCAGTCGCTGCAGGCGCTGGCGCAGCTCTACGTCGCGGCGGGCAAGACGAACCTTGCGACCGATCGGCTGCGCCGGGCGATCGACCGCAGCATCGCGGAAGGCGACATCGTCGAAGCGTCGCGGGCCGCGGGGCGCATCGCAGAGCTCATGCCGGAATCGCTTGAGGCCGCGACCCAGCACGCTGCCTTGCTGCGCAACATCGGCGACGACGGGCTGGTCGCCGTGCTCGACCGCCTGGTGTTGATGTACCGGGCGCTGGAGAAGCTGTCGCTGGAGGTCTCGGCCTGCCGTGAGATCCTCCAACTCGCGCCCTCGCGCGACGATATGAAGCACCGTCTGGTCAGTCTGTATACGCGTATCCTCGAGATGGATCCGCACGACGATGAGGCGTGGCAGGGCCTGCGCGTCGTCGACCCAGAGTTGGCCGAGCAGGTCGCCGTCCTGCTCATGGACGAGCTGACCGACAAACAGCCGCGTTCCAAGGCGGGCTGAAAGGAAGCGATGCCGGCGTTGCGGGACTCGACGGGCGGCCGCGAGAAGTCCGTTCCCTAGTGTACGCTAAGCGCAAGAGACCATTCTCGACGCTCCAATTCACGCTGACCGTCATTCTGGTGGCGCTGCTCTTCGTGCTCGCCCTGGCGGCGATCACGCGCGAAGCGGTCGGCGAACCGGTCGTTCCGCCCGAGGTCGTCCAGCTGCTGCGCAAGACGCCGCCGCAGCTGCCGCAGGGCTTCACCTACGACTTCGAGGTGCTCGATCCGGTGACGCAGCACCCGCTCTCGTCGCTGCCTCCCGAGGGCATTGTCGAACTCCGTCTCGCCATCACCAATGCCTCGCCGCTGCCGGACACGCTCGACTTCCCGACGTCGTTGCAATGCGAGTTCATCACGCGCCGGGTCGCCTCGTTCCTCGGCGGCCTGTTCGTGTTTCCGCTGGAGGTCTGGCGCTCGTCTTACTTCCATAACATCTCGCACAAGCCGACAAGCCTGCTGTTCAAGCCGGGCGAGACCAAAGTGTTCACCGCGCTGTGGACTTTCAAGCAGTCCGGCGACGAAGGCGCGCCTCCGGGCGATTACCGCGTCCTCGCCAAGTTCTACGGCGCGACGTTCCCGATCCGCATACAAAAGCCGCTGTAGCGAGCGCATGAACCTCGCGCTCACGGGCTTCATGGGCGCCGGCAAGACGACCGTCGGGCGGCGCCTGGCGCGCATGATCGGCATGGGCTTCGCAGACAGCGATGCCGAGATCGCGCGCGTGCATGGCCCGATCGCCGAGATCTTCGCGAAGGAAGGCGAAGCGCGTTTTCGCGCTCACGAGCGCGAGGCGCTCGAGCGCTTGTGCGCAACCGACGGATTCGTCATCGCAGTCGGGGGCGGCGCCGTGCTCGATCCGCGCAACCGGGCGCTGCTGCGCCGTCGCTGCCTGGTCGTGCATCTCGCCGTATCGCCGGAAGCGGCGCACGCCCGCGTGGCGCATCGGACGCACCGGCCGTTGCTCGGCGAAGCGCCGGATCTTGGACGCATCGCGGCGTTGCTCGAGCAACGCGCGACCGCGTATGCGGACAATGACTTGAGCATCAATGCAGAGGGCGCGAGCCCGGGGAAGGTCGCCGGCGCGATCGCGCGCTGGTATCGCGAGCGCAGCGAGCCGCGCGGTGGACGCCGATGAGCGACATAGTCCTCGACGGATTGCCCTACGCCGTCATCGTGAGCGACGATGCGAGCGTTCGAATCGCAGGCGCGCTTGCAGGGAGCGGGCCGATCGTGATCGTCTTCGACGAACACGTGCGCGAGCGAGCGAAGTCCCTAGTGCGGGCGCTGCGACGCGCAGGTCTCCAGGTCGCCGGCGAATTGCCGATTCGGGGCGGCGAGCGCTGCAAATCCACGCGTGCGCTCGCGGGCCTGTGGCGCTGGCTCGTCGAGAAGCGCGCGGATCGCGCCACGACGCTGCTCGCAGTCGGTGGCGGCACCGTGACGGACCTCGCGGGCTTTGCTGCAGCGACGTTCATGCGCGGCATCCCGTGGGCAGCCGTCCCGACGACAGTCTTAAGCATGGCGGACGCCGCCATCGGGGGCAAGACCGCCATCGACCTGCCCGAGGGCAAGAATCTTGCGGGGGCGTTTTGGCCGCCGCGCGTCGTGCTGGCGGACCTGGCTTCGCTGGCGACCTTGCCGCGGCGCGAGCGCGCCACCGGCATGGCGGAGATCATCAAGGCCTCGATCATCGGCGATCCAGGGTTGCTGGACGTGGCTGACGCGATCGCCGACGGACCCGACGATACAGGTCTGTGGCGCGAGGCAATCGTGCGCGCCGCCCGCGTGAAAATCGCCCTCGTGGCGGCCGATCCGCGCGAACGCGACGTTCGCGCGGCGCTCAATCTGGGGCATACGATCGGCCATGCGCTCGAACACGCGGCCCGTGGCCGGCTCGCACATGGAGAGGCGGTCGCGATCGGGCTGCGCGGCGTAGGGCTGTTGGCGCTGAAGACCGGGCTTTTCTCGGCGCGCGAGCACGCGCGGGCCATGCGCAGCCTCGCGCTGGCGCGGCTGCCGCTGCACGACGGCAAGGTCCAGCCGACAGCCGTCATGCGCGCGCTTGCGATCGATAAGAAGCGCCGCGCCGGCGAGCTGCGGTTCGTGCTGCCCGAGCGCATCGGCCGGGTTGCGACCGGCGTCGCGGTTCCCGAAAAGCTCGTCCGCGCCGTCATCCGACAATGCTCGCGGCCGCCGCTGGCCGAAGAACTCGCGTGAGTGAGCGATGTAGTCTGCGTGGACGTCGTCGTCGACGTCCCATCATCTCAGGTCGATAGAGCCTACACATACCTCGCCGGCGCGGATCCGCCGGCGCTGGGCGCGCGAGTGCGCGTCCCCTTCGGCGGACGCATCGTCGGCGGTTGGGTGGTCAGTCCGCCGCTTGCGGTGCCGGGCGGAAACGGCGAGCTCAAGCCGATCGCCGCGGTGGACGGTACGGCGGCGCATTTCGGCGCCGAGGCGGTCGGGCTGGCGGCGTGGCTGCGCAGGCGCTACGCATGTACGTTTCGCGAAGCGCTTAGCGCGGTCGCGCCGCGCGCGCTGGCCGGCGCGGACCGCTCGACGTATGCGTTCGTGAAGTCCCCGCAGGCAGGTGACCGATTGGGCGCCGCACTCCACAAGGCGTTCGGCGACAAGCCGTTCAGCACGCTCGCGGCCGCGCGTGCGGCGACGCGCGCAAGGCTGCGCGCGAGCGCGGTCCGCATCGGGGCGGAATTGTCGGCCCTGGCCCGCCGAGGAATCGTCGCGCGTGCCTCGGAGCAGGGGCGAAAAGCCACGCGACCGGCGCCGCGGCCGTCGACGGCGGTGCTCGTGGATGCCGCGGCGGTCAAGGGCGCCGTCCAGCAGCGGCTCGCAGCGGCGCTGTCCGAGCACGGCGGGCGCTTGGCGCTTTCCGAGGCGCGCCGCCGGGCAGGCGCGTCCGCGCAAGCAATCGTCCGCGCCGCGCGTGCCGGCGTCATCAGAATAGAAGAAGAGGAACGCAGCGCGCCCAACGCGCCGCACGCGGGCGCGCCGGCGTTCACGCCGACGGACGAGCAACGCCGCGCCATCGAAGGGATCGATGCGCTCGCGCGCGCCGGCGGCGGGGTCGCACTGCTGCACGGCGTGACTGGTTCGGGCAAGACGTTCGTCTACTCGCGGCTGGTCGATCGCGTGCGCGGCCGCGGCGGCCGCGCGATCGTGCTCGTGCCGGAGATCGCCCTGACCCCGCAGACGGCCAGGCGTTTCACCGCGCTGTTCGGCTCGCGCGTCGGCGTGCTGCACAGCGGCCTGTCAGCCGGCGACCGCGCGCGGGTGTGGGAGGACGCGGCGGCCGGCAGCATCGACGTCGTCGTCGGCGCGCGCTCTGCGGTGTTCGCTCCGCTCCCCGCGCTGGCGCTCATCGTCGTCGACGAAGAACACGAGCCGTCCTACAAACAAGACGTCGCACCGCGCTACGACGCTGCAACAGTCGCACGCGAACGCATGCGAGCGGCACGCGGGGTCGTCGTGCTCGGCAGCGCGACGCCGAGTCTTGAGACGTACCAGGAGGCGATGTCGGGCGCGATCAGCTATGTGCCGATGCGCGCGCGAGCGACGGCTGCGCCGCTGCCGCCGGTGGAGATCGTCGATATGACGGGCCAGGGTGGAGCCGCAAAGGGCCGCTCGATCGGCCCGGCGCTGCTCGACGCCATGGAGCGCGCGATCTCGCGGGGCGAGAAGGTCCTGCTCTTCGTGAACCGGCGGGGTTACGCCGGACTGCTGTTGTGCCGCGCGTGCGGCTTCGCGCCGCGCTGCAAGCGGTGCGCCGTATCGCTCGTCTTGCACACCGCCGACCAGTCGTTGCGCTGCCACATCTGCGGCGACGGCTACCGCGTGCCGGCCGCGTGCCCCAAATGCAACGCGCCGGATCTGCGCCCGTATGGTTTCGGCACGCAACGCGTCGAGGAAGAGATCGAGCAGCTGCTGCCGGAGGCGAGGATCGTGCGCATGGATTCGGATACGACCAGCGGCCGCGGCGCGCACGCGCGGCTGCTCGATTCGTTCGGCGGTAACGCCAACGTGCTGGTCGGCACGCAGATGATCGCGAAGGGGTTGGACTTCCCGACGGTCACCGTCGTTGGCGTCGTCTCTGCGGATCTGGACTTGAACAGGCCGGATTTCCGCGCCGCCGAGCGCACTTTTGCGCTGCTGACGCAAGTGGCTGGTCGCGCCGGCCGCGCCGCGCCCGGCAGCCGCGTCGTGGTGCAGACATACACGCCGCAGCATTACGCCGTGCGGCTGGCGGCGATGCACGACTACGACGCGTTCGCCGCAAAGGAGCTGGGCTTACGGCGCGAACTTCACTATCCGCCGTTCGGCAGGCTCGCGTACGTCGGAGTGTCCGGCGTCGATCTCGCGGCGGTGACCGAGTGCGCCGCGCAGGTCGCCGCTAGCTTGCGCGAACGTTCGCCCGAGGTGGAGACGCTCGGGCCTGCGCCGGATCCGATGCCCAAAGCGCGCGGCGAGTACCGCGTGCGCATCGCGCTCAAAGCGGAATCGGAAGAAGCGTTGCTGCGCGCGTGCGCGCACGTGCAAGGCATGCGACGCAGGCCAGAGGCGCGCGTGACGATCGTCGTCGATCCGCGCTAGAAGCGAACGCCCACGCCGAACTGGAGACCGCTCAGCGATGACGGCGAGAGGCTCTGATTCGGATAGCCGATGTAATCGTAGCCGAGCTGCACCAGCACGCCCGATCTGCCGGGGCGCAGCATCACCCCGGCTTGCGCCGCACTGATGCTCGCCGTCGTTCCCAGCGTCGTCGCGGACGGATAGTAGACGAAACTTGCGTAGGGCGAAATCGGGCGGCGGGTGTCGGGGAGCAGCGCCGCGCCGATTCCGGCGCCATTGGCCGATGTGGTGCTCGTCGAACGCTGCCATGAGCCGTAACCGAGACCAAGCGCGAAGACCCCGCCGCCCGGCTGGTACCACAGCGCGCCTTCGCTCAAGTCGACGACCGGCATGTCAGCGCCGTGGACGACGTAGTCATGGAAACGCAGCGTCGCGGCGTACGTCTTGGAGAGCCGTCCAGCGATCTCGGCGAAAAAACCAGACGAGTTGGACGCGGGGAACGGAGATGGCGGCGCGGCGGTCGCCTCGCGAAGCGGGATGATGCCACCCGACGCGGCGGCGCTGTCGTAGCCGAGGATCACGAAACCGTTGCCGATCGGGCCGGGCGTTCCTGGCGGCTCTGGAGTAGAGAACGGACTTGTCGATTTGCCGCCTGGCAGGGGCCCCGACGCGTTTGGTGCCGGTGTCGGCTGGCCGCCGCCGGGCACCGTACCATTGAGCGCTGCGTTCGCCAACGCGGGAACGAGCATCGCCAAGGCGAGCAGGACGACGCCTACGGCGCGCACGTTCAGCGTTTTTTAGCGGCCGCCGTGCGTTTGGCCAAGCGCGACTTCTTGCGGTTGGCCTTGTTCTTGTGGATGATGCCGCGCGCAGCGGCTTTATCGTGCGCCGAAACAGCCGCCTTCACGGCTTCCGGCGTCGGTTCGTCAACGGCCTTTTTGAACGACGATTTGAGCGTGCTCTTGACCGCAAGGTTGCGCTTGCGGCGTTGCTCCGAGGCGCGCGTCCATTTCTTGGCTGATCTGATGTTGGGCAAGTGGCTATATCTCCTCAGTTGATTGCAAAAGACGCTAAATCATAGCACGAAAGGCGCAGCCGGAGCAAGGACGCTCGCGGGGACATGACGTGTCCGTGATGAAAACGTCGCTGTGAACGCATCGTTTCTACGAGTGTTGGCGTCGCCTGCGCCATCCGCGCTAACGGTGGATGCGGTCGCGGACGCGCTCGCCGCGCGTGGGGGCCAGATGCTGCTCGCGTACGTGGATCTCGACATGGATTGCGCGGTGTGGGATGCGTCGGTCAACGGCATTGCCGAAGCAGCCGTGGGGGCCGCGGCAGCGTTGCGAGCAGACGGTGAAGCGCGCGTCTATTTCTTCGATCTCTCATCGGCGGAAGAGCGCCTCGAGGAACAGGCGCTGTGCGCGAAGCTGGGCGAGGCGCTTGATTCATCCGTCTACTCGGCTCGACGCAATGTGCCGGCATCGCAATGGGTGGCGGAGCGGCCGTTCGTCCTGCGCGTCGACGGCTTCGCAATCGCGCGCACGGATGCGGCGCATCGACGGCCGGGCGCACGAAACCGCGGCGTCGTGGTGGAGTTCGGGGCGCCGACGATATGGCTCAAAGCATCGTTGCACGGCGTGGCCCCAGAGGGACTATCGCGTATCTGTGATGCGACCGGCGGGCCGCGCGGCGGCCTGCTGCACATCGGAGTCTACCCCGGCATCAGCGCGCGCTCGGGTGCACCGTTCCTGCTGATCGAGTGCAGCGACGTCGCCAAGTCGCCGCTGACCCGCGCGCTGGAGATCGTCGATATCGAAGCGGCCCGCTATGGGGGCAGCGTCGGCGAGACCGTTCTGCTCTCGCACATCCCGCTCGACGCACTGCTCGGCACCCTCGCCGCCCGGATGCCGCTGCCCGCGATGCCGTCGCAGATCATCGAGACGCACGTAGCGCGGCCCCAGCGATGAACGGTTTGTTCGGCACGGACGGCGTGCGCGGGGTCGCGAATGAGTTTCTGACCCCGGAGCTTGCGTTCGCGCTTGGCCGCGCCGGCGGCTTTGTGCTCGTACGGCACGGGGCTCAACGCCCGGTTCTCGTCGGCCGCGACACGCGCATGTCGGGCCCGATGCTCGAGGCCGCGCTGTGCGCCGGCCTTGCTTCGGTCGGACTCGACGCCTGGAAGCTCGGCATCATCCCGACGCCCGGCGTGGCGTACTTGACGCGCCAGCTCGGTGCTGGAGCGGGCGTGATGATATCGGCGTCGCACAATCCGATCGAAGACAACGGCTTCAAGTTCTTCGCTTCCGATGGCGCGAAGCTCGCCGACGCGATCGAGGACGAGATCGCTTCACTTGTCGCGGCTCACGACACGTTGCCGAGGGCGACCGGTGCGCAGGTCGGCGAGATCTTGGAGCGCAAGCGCGTGGTGCGCGCGTACGAGCGGCACTGCGTCGGTCTCGGAGCATCGCTGCGCGGCACGCAGGTCGTCGTCGATGCGGCGTTCGGGGCGGCCTATGCGATCGCTCCACGGGTCTTGGAGAGCCTCGGCGCTACGGTCGTGCCGCTGCATTGCAAGCCGGACGGCCGGCGCATCAACGTGGACTGCGGAGCGACGCATCTGGAAGCGCTGCGCGCCGCGGTGGCCCGCCATCCGGGCAGCGTGGGCGTGGCTTTTGACGGGGACGCCGATCGCGCGCTGTTCGTCGACGAGGCCGGCGACATCGTGACCGGCGATCATATCTTGGCGATCTGGGCGCGCGAGCTGCTCGCGGCGGATGCGTTGCCCAAGCGCACGATTGTCGCCACGGTCATGAGCAATATCGGCTTGGAGCGGGCGCTCGCATCGAGCGGCATCGCATTGGAGCGCACCGCGGTGGGCGATCGGTACGTGGTCGAAGCGATGCAGCGCGGCGGCTATCGGATCGGCGGCGAGCAATCCGGCCACATCATCGACTTCGAAGCGAACACCACCGGCGACGGCATCGCCACTGCGGTCCGTCTGCTGAGCCTGCGCGCGAAGACAGGCTCGCTGCACGAGCTGGCCGGCATCATGCGCGTCTATCCGCAGGTGCTGCTCAACGTCCGTGTGGTCGACAAGCAACGCGTGCAGTCGGACAAGCGCGTGCAACGCGCGATCGACGCCGCCACCGCGGCGCTGGATGGATCTGGGCGCGTCCTCGTACGCCCGTCCGGCACCGAGCCGATCATACGCATCATGGTGGAAGGCCCCGACGAAGCGCACATCCGGCAGCTGGCCAAGGCCGTGGCCGCAACGGTGGAAGCAGCCGCGTCCCGCATTGAGACGTAGGTCACATCCCAAAGGGAAGGGCTAGGGGCGGGCGGGGCGAAGGCGGCGTCAGGCAAGCGCGACGCGATATGACGCGGCGTTTTGCGTATACGTCTCCTCTTGTGGACATCCGCTTCCGACGACCGGGAGCAATCCGCCGCTCGATTCCCGAGCAGGCCTCGAAAACTGCAGATCGATCAGCGAGAGGACGCATTGCGCCGAAGCTTCGCTTTTCCCTTAGTTTTCTGTTTGCTGCTGGCAGCCGCGCCGGCTGCGGCTGATTCAATCACGCACACGGTCGTGTCCGGCGATACCCTGTCTGGGATCGCCGACCGGTTCGGCGTGTCGGTGAGCACGTTGGAAGCCAGCAATCATCTGACCGACACCAGCCTGCTCCAGCTTGGTCAGCAGAGTCGTCGTGCCGGTGCACGTCCGCCATCCGCAGACCGTCGCTACCAAGCCCGCACACGTCTCGTCCAAGCATCCCGGTGCGAAGCCCGCGGTCGTCGCGGCCGCGCTCGCCGGCGAGCACGTGGGCGCGGTCCACGCTCATTCTGGATCAACTGCCGCCCGGCTCGCGATGTCGCAAGCGCTGTGGGCCGCCACTCATGTGGGCAGCGTGCCGCCGCGCCTGCCCGGCGCAGAGCCCTTCGACCTAGCCCAGCGGATGTTGGTGCTGGATTCGCGCATCACGCAGACCGCATTGCGCTATCTTGGCGTGCCATATATGTGGGGCGGCACCAGCTTTGCCGGCGTCGACTGCTCGGGCTTCGTGCAAGCGGTTTTCGCCAAGAACGGGATCGAACTGCCGCGCATGGCCGATGAACAGTTCAGCGTCGGCCACCGCATCGCGATGCAGCTGCTCATGCCCGGCGATCTGGTCTTCTTCGAGACCTACACGAGCGGCGCGTCGCACGTCGGCATCTACTTGGGCAATGGCAAGTTCATCCACGCCTCCACGCGCGGCGTCGTCATCGATGCGCTCAGCATGAACTACTACGCCAGCCGGTATCTCGGCGCACGCCGCCTCGTCCAATAATCGGGCGCGCCCTGTGCTGGGCGCACACCTCTGGGAATCGCTCGGCTTGGCGTAGAACGCGTCGTTCGAGCACGCGTTGGGGCGTCGCCAAGTTGGTAAGGCACCAGCCTTTGGAGCTGGCATTCGAAGGTTCGAGTCCTTCCGCCCCAGTTCACCCGCGCCGCGACTCATCCGCACCCCTCGCCACCGCGTACGCCCTATAGGGGTTGTGTGACGAACCAGAACCTTTCCGACGAACAGCTCATGGCCGCGCTCGCGCAGTCGGATCTCCATGCGCTTGACGCGCTGTACGATCGCTACGCCAAACCGGCGTTCGCGCTCGCATATCGCATCGTCGGCGAGCGCGGGGCCGCGGAGGACGTCGTGCAGGACGCGTTCTTGGCGGCGTGGCGCCAAGCAAAATCGTACAAGCGCGAGCGCGGCAGCCCGCGCACGTGGCTGATGGCCATCGTCCATCATCGGGGGATCGACCGGCTGCGCGCCAGCGCTTCCAGCGGCGGCACGATTTCGCTGGACGAGCTGCCGGACGGGCCGGCGGAAGCCCCAGGCGTCTGGCAGCAGGTTTGGACAAGCCTGCGCGGCGACGCTGTGCGCCACGCGCTCGACCGCCTGCCGCCCGAGCAGAAGAAGAGCATCGAACTGGCCTATTTCTCCGGCTATACGCAGACTGAGATCGCCGAGCTGATGGGTGTGCCGTTGGGCACGGTCAAAGGCCGCATGCGCATGGGACTGATAAAACTGCGCGCCTCGCTCGAAGCGCCGGAGCTGGGGCTGGCAGGCGCATGAACGGCGACGCACACGTCACCGATCTTGCGGCCGGCTACGCGCTCGGTGCGTTGACGCCGCACGAGCGGGGCCTGGTCGATACTCACATCGCGCAATGCGATGATTGTCGCGGCGATGTGATGGCGATGCTCGGCATCAGCGGCACGCTGGCGCTCGCGTGCGAGCAAATCGCACCGCCGGCGGTCCTCAAGGGTCGTATCCTTGCAGCGGCGGCCGCCGAGGTGCGCGCAGGTGAAACGCTGGCTCGGCGGAGCAGCGCGGACACGAGCGGCGCGTGGCCGGAGCGCTCCCCAGGGGCCAGCGCTCGTTGGCGCACCGGCATCCCCGCCGCGTGGGGCTGGTTTGCAGGCGTGGCCGCCGCCGCGGCGCTCGTCTTCGGCGTGATCTCGATCGATCAATCGCAACAGCGCGGCGCGCTGCAGCGACAAGTGGATTCGCTCGCGCTGCAGCTCGAGCAGGTGCGACAAGACAATATCGCACTGCAGAACGAGGCGCAGTCAGGGCATGCCGTGATGACGGCGTTGGCGAGCGGCACGTATTGGACGATGGGACCGCACTCGGATGCGAACGGCAAGATGTGGCGCTGCGCGGTGCTGCAACCCCCGGCGCGTGGTCATAACGGCATGCTGCTTGCGATGGTGCCCGAGCCGCCGCGCGGCATGGCGTATCAGGTTTGGATCACGCGCAAGGGCACGACGCACAAGGCGGGCATGGTGATGCACGGCGGCATGACGATGATGGACATGGCGATGCCGGTGCAAAAGGGCGACATCGTCGCGTTCAGCGTAGAGCCGATGACCGGCAGCGTGGCGCCGACCTCGCCTTATACGATGGAGATGGCGATCTAGAGCGTGATGTCGGCGCTGCGTTTGTCGAGCGGCACGTATGCGACGTCGCGCGCGCCGACATAATTCGCACGCGGGCGGATCAGCTTGTTGTCCGCGTACTGTTCGAGCACGTGGGCGCACCAGCCGCTGACGCGGCTGAGCGCGAAGATCGGCGTGAAGTACTCGGTCGGGAATCCCAACGTGTAGTACACGGACGCGCTGTACAGGTCCACGTTCGGGTATAATTGCTTGCGCTTCCAGACCGCCTGCTCCACGGCTTCGGTGAGCTCGACCCAGCGCGTGCTGCCGGCGCGCTGGCCGACCTCCTTGGCGATCGCTTTGAGCTCGGTCGCGCGCGGATCGTACGCCTTGTAGACCGCGTGGCCGAAGCCCATGATCTTGTCGTGCTTGGCCAGTTTCTCGGTGACCCATTCGTCGACGCGCTCCGGCCGCTCGATTTCCAGCAGGTTCTTGATGACGCCCTCGTTGGCACCGCCGTGCAACGGGCCTTTGAGCGTGCCGATGGCCGAGGTGATCGCGCTGTACATGTCCGACAGCGTCGCCGCCGTGACGATGGCCGAGAAGGTCGAGGCGTTCATGCCGTGGTCGGCATGGAGGATGAGCGCTACGTCGAGCACGCGCGCGGCATCGCGGTCGGGCTCCTTGCCGAAGAACATATAAAGGAAGTTAGCGGCGGTGTCGAGGTCGGCGCGCGGCTGGATGATGGCGTCGCCGCGATTGAGATGATGGTAGGCCGCCAGGATCGTCGGGAAGATGGCGGTGAGACCGATGGCCTTTTCGAGGCTTGCCTCGCGCGACATGTCGTTGACATTGGCATCGAACAGGCCAAGCGCGGAGACGGCCGTGCGCAGCACGTCCATCGGCGCCGCCGTCGAAGGCAGATCTTTGAGCAGCGTGACGAGTTGGTCGGGCAGAGCCCGGCGCTGTGCGAG
Organism: Vulcanimicrobiota bacterium; assembly: GCA_963772515.1. Lineage (GTDB taxonomy): Bacteria > Vulcanimicrobiota > Vulcanimicrobiia > Eremiobacterales > Eremiobacteraceae > JAFAHD01. The sequence goes on along the minus strand of CAVYXC010000003.1, from coordinate 376,158 downwards.
CTTGGCGCGCAGCTCGTCGAGATGCGCGCGCGTCGGCAGCGATCCGAACCAGAGCAGGTAGCAGATCTCCTCGAAGGTGGAGTTGCGCGCGAGATCGTGGATGTCGAGCCCGCGATAGATCAGTTTGCCTTCGTCGCCGTTGATCGACGAGAGGCTGGTGTTGCCGACGACTGCGCCGCGCAGTCCGGCTTCGGGCGGCGGTGGTGTCGAAATCATAGCTTTGCACGTTTCGGCACAGCGCGAGAGGCAGACTTCAAGGACTGGAACGGGGATAAGCAGTAAAAGTCGCACGCGTAAAGGAGTCTGTATGCGTAAGAAAGTCAGCATCGTCGGCGCCGGCAATGTCGGAGCGACCACCGCCCATTGGCTCGCCGCGAAAGGGCTTGCGGACATCGTCCTCGTGGACGTCGTCGAAGGCATCCCTCAAGGCAAAGCGCTCGATCTGCTCGAGGCCTTGCCGGTCGAAGGCGTGGACGTGTCGGTCACCGGCAGCAATGAGTATGGGCCGACCGCGGGTTCCGACATCGTCGTCATCACCGCCGGCTTTCCGCGCAAGCCCGGGATGAGCCGCGACGACTTGCTCAAAGCGAACGCCGAGATCGTCGGCGAGGCGACCCGCAGCGCCGTCAAGCTTTCTCCGAATGCGATTCTGATCATCGTCACCAACCCGCTCGACGCGATGTGCGAAGTCGCGCGCCGGGTGAGCGGTTTTCCGCGCGAGCGGGTGCTCGGCATGGCGGGCGTGCTGGACTCGGCTCGTTTTTGCGCCTTCATCGCCGACGAGCTCAAGGTGAGCGTCGACAACGTCCAGGCGTTCGTGCTCGGCGGGCACGGCGACCAGATGGTCCCGCTGCCACGTTACTCGACGGTCGCCGGCATCCCGATCACCGAGCTGCTCGATGCCGCCACGATCGAGCGGCTGGTCAAACGCACCGCCAATGGCGGCGCGGAGATCGTCAACCTGCTCAAGGCGGGCAGCGCCTACTACGCGCCCGCTCGGTCCATCGCCGAGATGGTCGACGCTATCCTCAACGACCGACACAAAGTGCTGCCTTGCGCAGTCTATCTTCAAGGAGAGTATGGTCTGCGGGACCTGTTCATCGGGGTGCCGTGCAAGCTGGGCTCGAAAGGCCTCGAAAAGGTCATCGAGATCAAGCTCACGGCGGAGGAGCAGGCGGCCCTGCGCAAGAGCGCCGACGCGGTCAAATCGCTCGTCGACGCCTTGCCGCAGCCAGCCCCTGCGGGGTAATTCACCCCGCGGAATCCGCCGATACTCTAGATAGGGCCCGGGCGAACGCCAGGGCGTGACGGCGAGCACAGGCTCGCAGTCCAGGGGGACGATTGGCGGCACCTAAGGGGCAGGCGAGTTCAAAGATCAGAGAGATTCCTGAGGCTGCGCGGCCGCTTTTGCCCGAGCTGCCCAAAGCGACACGGCGTTTCAAGCGCCGCCGCCTGCGCTGCTCGATCACCGTCAAGACGACCGACGGCAAAGCAGCGGTCGGTGAAGCCGTTGACGTCAGCGGCGGCGGCTTGCGGCTTGACTCGCATAACGATCTCAGCGTCGGGGATACCGGCAGCGCGACGATTCGCGTCGGCAGCGGCGAGACGCTGCGCGTTCCCATCGAAGTCGCATGGCGCAATCAGGTCGATAAGGGCGAGTTCGTCTACGGCTTGACGTTCACCGACATCAGCCCGACCGATCGCTTCTCGATGCTCGAGGCCATCTACGCGCCGCAAAACGGCTCGACCGGCTTTGTCGACTCGGCCGCCGGTCCGGAAGAAGAAGTCCAAAAGGCCGGCTCGGAGCCGACGACGCCGGCGCACTACTCCTACTACATGCGTTTGGTCCGGCGCATGGAGCAGGTCAAGAAGATCGATCCTGCCGACTCCGACCGGATCTTGTATGCGCGGCTCATGCAGGGCCGTCCGATCCGCGACGTGCTAGGCGAGCTCGAGATCGTCGACCGCGCCTTGGTCGATGAGTTCTTGGGCGAGCTCTACAACGTGCCGTTCATCGATCTGGTCCGGCACCGCCCTGAAGGCAACGATCTCGACACGATTCCGGAGAACCTCGCGGTCAACCATTCAGTGGTGCCGGTCTCGCGCACCGAAGAAGCGCTCATCGTGGCCATGGCCGATCCGAGCGACCTGCTCACGATCGACATGCTGCGCAACCGCGCCAAGCAACCGGTCGAACTGCGTTTCGCGTTGCTCGAAGATATCACCAACGCGATCGACAACGTCTATCGCGGCGCCTCGCTGCACTCGGTCGACAAGCTGCTCGAAGCCATGCCGGGCTCGAGCGAGGCGGCCTTCGCCAGCGGCACCGAGGTCGAAGACCTTGAGACGCTGCGCAAGATCTCCGACACGGCGCCGATCGTCACCCTGGTGGAATCGCTGCTGCGCACGTCGGTCGAGGACCGTGCCAGCGACATCCATCTCGAGCCGTACGCGGACAAGGTCGCCGTGCGCTTCCGCCTCGACGGCGTGCTGCGCGAACTGCGTACCCTGCCCAAGAACGTCTACCCGGCGGTCGTGTCTCGTATCAAGATCATGTCGCGTATGGACATCACCGTGCGCCACGTGCCGCAAGACGGCGGCATGTCGATGCGCTACAAACGCAAAGATTTCGACTTGCGCATCTCGTCGCTGCCGACGTTGTACGGTGAGAAGATCGTCATCCGGCTGCTCGAGAAGAACCCGGTCTTCAAGTCGCTCAAGGCGATCGGGTTCTCAGAGCGCAACTACGAGCTGTTCGCGCCCCTGATCAAGCGGCCGTACGGCATGATCCTGTGCTGCGGCCCGACCGGTTCGGGCAAGTCGACCACGTTGTTCGCCTGCCTCCAAGAGATCAATGACGGCACGACCAACATCACGACCATCGAGGATCCGGTCGAGTACCGCGTCTCGGGCGTGAACCAGGTCGAGGTCAGCGCGAAGCGCGGTCTGACGTTCTCCTCTGTCCTGCGCGCTCTGCTGCGCCAAGACCCGGACATCATCTACGTCGGTGAGATCCGCGACCGCGAGACCGCCGATCTCGGCGTGCGCGCCGCGCTCACCGGCCACTTGCTGCTCTCAACCTTGCACACCAACACCGCCATCCAAGCGATCGCGCGACTGGTCGACATCGGCGTCGATCCGGCGATGATCGGCTCGTCGTTGCTGGGCTGCATCGGCCAGCGGCTCATGCGCCGCATTTGCGAGCAGTGCGCAGAAGATTACGAAGTGCCGCTCGACGAGCAGATGGTGCTGCAAGAGCTGGTGCCGGTGGCGACGCCCAAGACGCTGCGCCGCGGCCGCGGCTGCGAGAAGTGCCACGACTCGGGCTATTATGGCCGGCTTGGCGTGCATGAAGTGGTTTCGGTGGACGAGGGTCTGCGTCGTCTGATCGCCCGCGGTGCGGACTCGACGCAGCTGCTCGACTACGTCACCTCGCGCGGTTTCACCGACCTGCGCGACGACGCGCTCGGCCGCATGCTCTCGGGCGAGACCACCTTGCGCGAAGTCCTTCGCGTCACCGCTTAGACCGTATCTTTGGCCAGTTCCTGCGAAGATCGCGACCTCGATGTCGCTGCGATGTCCTTTGTGATCGGCGTACGTGTAGCGCGGCCCTTGGAAGCGGACCTCGGGCACGGTGTGGTCGCGGATCGCGTCGACCCTTATGTGCACGAGGGCGCACGGGAATGCCACCGATGCAAGCCGCTCTTTGACGACCAAGGCGCTGCCCTTCACCGCGAGGATGAGGTCGTCCGCCAGCAGTTCAAACGCGACTCCACGCCGGCCGGCGGAAATGTTGGCATACGCGGAGCTGCGTGTGTCCATCGCCAGGGCGACGATGCGCTCGTCTTTGGCGACGATCCAGCTGTTCAAGGCAGTAGAGGGGACGCCGTCGCCTCCCACCGTGGCGAGGACCACAGAGGTGCCGCCCTTTAGGGCTCCTCGCAGCAGCGTGCGGAGACGCGTCTCATCACGGACCATGCCTGCGGCTTAGACCTAGTTCTCCAGGATTCCGCCGAACTCACCGCCGGTAGTTCCGCGATAATCGCGGCGCACGGCATCGATGATCGCGACCCCGATCGGGTTGAAGCCCGGCGCAGACCCCTTTTGTAGACCGAGATCAACGGTGTAGCGGTTCCAAGACCCGATGCGGCCGGGCAGTTGGACGTACCTATCTCGATCGCTGCGCTGCTGCATCGGTTGCTTGAGCGATGCGTCGACGCTGAAGTAGGTGTGTCGCCCTGACCCGTCAGTGAAGACCACCGCGAACAGCTGCGAGAATCTTCGAGCCGGAATCACCGTTTTGCGCCGGCTTGAGCCAAAATGTGAAATGCCCGCCGGTCATCGTGAAGGACTGGCTCACGCGCACCGTGCTCCATTCCGTTCGGGCCGGCGCGGGAATCTTGAAACGAAGCGCATGACCAAACGGTCCGTCTTTGACCATTGTGAGCCGGCCATCCAGAAACGGCTGCGGCGGCGCGGTCCACGCGAACGGCGATGGGACCGGCAGCATCTCAAACTTGTCGATCGCGGCGATGAGGCGGCCGTTGCGCAGCGGATGCGGCTTGTCTGCGGTCTGCGAGAGCGGCCGCGTGTATACCGCGATCTCGTCCTGGGGCGCGAAGGCGACGACTTGCAGGCCTGCGCCGGGCGTCGGAGGGGCCTCGTCCGAGAGGTCCGCGGGCACAAGGTCTATCGTCCGCTCGGCGTGAGCGGGCACGTCGAAACGATCGGGACGCCAGAACACGATCGCATTGTGCGGATTCGAAAGGGCGAAATGGAAGGCGTGCGGCTGCGAGCTCGGGTTACGAAGATCGAGGACCACGCGATCGATGTAGCCCGTCTGGGGATCAACCGCAACGCGCTTCACCGTCATGGTCATCCGATCGCCGGCGGCGGCGACGCTGACGAGCCCGACCAAGATCGCGATGACGGCGGCGCCGACCGCGACGGCACGTTTGAGCAGCACCGGGCTCGTGCGCGTCACGGCAGCTTGGCGCTGCAACGTGGCGGTCGCGGCGTAGACCGCGAGCACGAGCGGCCAGTAGATGAAGTAGTTCTGCAGCGAGCGCGGGCTGAAGAAGAGCACGATCGCAGGCGCGATAAACGGCAGCCAGGCAAGGCGCTGAGGCCAGCGCGCGTACGCCGCGATGCAAATCACGAGGGCACCGACCCACAGGATCGTGTAGACGCGCAGCGGCAGCGCGATCAGCCCGCTTGTCTGCAGCTGGATCAGGCCGCTTCCCAATGGGACCGCGTGCGACAGCAGCGGGCTCAACACGCCGGCGAACCACTGCGCGGGGTGCCATAACGCGAAAGGCAGATTCGGAGCCAGAAACGCCGCGGCGAGCAATGCGAAGTTCTTGATGGTCGAACTAGGGGCGCGGCCAGGCTCGCTCGTCTCCCACCAATGCACGAGCGCGAACGGCACGATGAACCAGGGTTCTTGTTTGACAGCACACGCGAGTCCAAGCAGAATTGCGGACCAGGGTGGATGCCGCTCCCAGGTGGCGGCCACGCCGATCATCAGCGGCAACCAGACGACATCCGTGACCGAGCCGACCGCGAGGTCGCGAAATTCCGGTATCAAGAGGAAGAAGAGGCCGAAGAAGATGCGCGTGCGCTCCGGCACGAGGAACAAGACGAGCAGCAAGGCGGCAAGCGCAAAGCCGATGTCGACCCAGATCATGCTCTGCACGTGCGCCATCACGAAAGGAACGTAGACGAGGAAACTAAGCGCTGGGTAGGGCTCGATCGACACGCGGCCGCCCTCGACCGTCGGCGAATAGATAGTTGGCGACAGGTTGAAGGTCGCTGCCGAAGGTGCCATGCTCACGGCATACGGATCTTTGCCCTCGATCACGAGCTGGGCGGAGTACGCGTCAAAGGCGAGCGAATCGCTTTGGTAGCGTTCGAAATGCGGGCTGACCACGTCCGCGCTGATGAGATGGCTGATCCCAAGCCACATCACGAACGCGACGAAACACAACGCGGGCAAGACCCTGGTCGCCCACCATACCGGCGCGGCAAAGGCGCCCGCGGCCGCGACGAAACCGAGCACGTATGCCGCAAGCCCCAGGATCAAAAGGACGATGTGGTCGGCGACTGGCCCGCCGGCCGCGACGTAGCCCAAATGGAAAAAGACTCCGGCGAGGCAGACTCCTGGAATGATCTGCAGCACCAGGCGATCGTACGCGGGCGGCGCGGTAGCGTGAGGCGTTTCCGTCACGACCCGACGCTTCCGCCAGCGAGCGGAATCGTCATTCTCTGAAGCATCCGGCCGCGTCATTTTGAGGAGGTCGCGCGAAGCTACAAGAGCAAAGCGCCTGCCCGAGGCGCTGTTGAACCTGACTCAGGAGAAGAAGAGCTCCTATGCGCAAGTTCATCCTGATCGCGGTAATAAGCGCGTTCATCGCGGCTTGCGGTAGCAGTGCGGGCACTCCGACCACACCACCGGCGCCGCCGGGCATCGTGATCAACCCGGGGCCTCATGGCAGTCCGACGCCCACACCCAAAGCGACGCCGACCCCGAAGCCGACCGCAACCCCCACGCCGGTACCCACGCCTACGCCGCAGCCGACGCTGCCGCCATCCGGTTCCGTCCTCATTGCGGTTGCCGCGACGCCGCCAGTCATGTCGATCGTCAACTATAGCGAGCCCGGCAATGGCCACGCGCTCGCGACGACGTCTAACGGCGCCGTCTATGTCTCCCAAGCATCGAATCAGAACACGCTCTTGGAATTCCTTGGGAGCATCCAGACCCTTACGTTGCCGAACGGCTATTTCAATGTCGGGTACTTGACGCGCGGTTCAGACGGCGCGATCTGGTTCAGCAACTCGAGGGGCGGCCTGCAGGCACAGGCTATCGGGCGCGTCGACGCGAGCGGCACATTTAGCGAGTACGACATCCCATGGCCGATGAGTGCCGCTCCGTTCGGAATGAACCTTGGACCTGACGGCAATGTCTGGTTTGCAGAGTTCTATGAAGGAAGAGTCGGCCGCATCACGCCTGCGGGCGCGCTGACGGATTTCGCCCTTGGACCCGGCGGGCATCGGCCAAGCGATGTCGCCGCCGGCCCCGACGGCAACATGTGGGTGGTAGAGTCAGCGGATCCAACGATAGAACGGCTCTCGACGTCGGGCACGCTGCTCAACACGTATAATGTCGGCCAAAACCTGTTCCGCATCGTCGCTGGACCTGACGGCGCGATGTGGTTCGTAGATAGCAATAACGTCATTGGCAGAATCGATATGACCGGAAAACTGTGGTTGTGGTCCCTGCCCTGTTACATCCCGAACTATGTCAACTTCTGCACGCCCGGTTATTTTCAAGCCGACACGGACATCACCGTGGGCCCCGATGGGAATCTTTGGTTCGCCGCCGAGAACTTCCAAGCGATCGGCCGGCTGACCCCAATGGGCGTCCTCAACGAATGGCCCGTGCCCCAGGGCTCCTCGCCGTTCTCCATAACCAGTTTCGGGCCGAATGTGATCTGGGTCGGCGGCGGCAACGCGCTGGGCTATATCACGCCATAGTTGGCCGGACGCCCCCCGAGGCGAGCAGAAGAGAGTACCTCGACGCAAGGTCGGTCGAATAAATTCGACCGCTCCATACCGAGTCCGCGGCGGTCAGGGGCTTGACGCGGATTCTTCTTCTCGGGTATCATGAAACTAGGATTCTGGGATACGGCCCACGGGGAAGCGGAAGGGCCGTTGGACCACGAGGTGCGCCATGCCGAGAGAAAAATCCGTGTTCCCTTCGGACCCGCTCATCGTTGAATGGGCGGGGTACCTGCATGGGCGTGGGCGCAGCCCGCTGTCGGTAGCGGCCTACGCGGGCGACGTCGAGCTGTTCGGCGCGTTCTTGGCCAAAGATCCGCGCAAAGAGTCGCCCCACGGCAAGGCTTGGCCGCAGCTCTTGAAGGCCGGCAAGTCGGATCTCATCCGATTCGTCCAGGAGCTGCTGTCAAACCGGGGTTACGCGGGCTCGGCGGTGCGGCGGAAGATCGCGTCGCTGCGCTCCTTCTACCGCTTCCTGAAACGCGAGAACAAGCGGGACGATGACCCTGCGGCTGAGCTTGAGGGGCCTAAGCGCGATAAGCTGTTGCCTAAGGTCCTCAAGGAGCGCGAGGTCGGCCAGCTGCTGCGAACCGTGTCCGGGTGGAAAACCGACTGGCTCAAGGTCCGAGATCGCGCCATCATGGAGCTGCTGTACGCGAGCGGCATGCGCCGCGCCGAGATCGCCTCCATCGACCTCGCGGACGTCGACCTGCGCACGCGCACGATCCGCGTCATGGGCAAAGGACGCAAACAGCGGCTGGTCATCATCAATCGCACGACGGCGGCGGCGATACGCGATTACCTCAACGTGCGCCCGCGCTCGGACGACGACGCGGTGTTTCTCGGCCACACCGGCCATCGCTTGAGCACGCGCCATATCTGGGAGATCTTTCGCCGCATCCGCGCATTGAGCGGGCTCGATGCCAAGGCCAGCCCGCACACGCTGCGCCATTCGTTTGCCACGCATCTGCTCGAACACGGCGTCGATCTGATCACCATTCAAGAGCTGCTCGGGCATGCAAGCGTGGCGACGACGCAGATCTACACCAATGTGTCGTTCGAGCACAAGCGGCGCGCGTACGACGAGGGACATCCGCGAGACCGCCAAAAAGAACGGTAAACGTGGACTAGTTTCTCGAAAACGAGATGGTGCGGCTGCGTTTTAGGGGCGATGCGGCGGGCACACTGTAAACGACATGATGACTAAACCTATGGTCTTCACCGCGTTGGCGGTCCTGTGTTTCGGACTTCCGTTCTTCGAAGTTTCGTGCCAAGGCTATCAGCTTCGCACTGTTCGCGGGGTGGATCTGGTGATTGGACACGACTTGCCGGCGTCGTTGCAAACCGGCACGCCCCAAGACATCGCTTCGAACGTCTGGGCCGTCTCCGCGCTGATATTCGCGATTGTCGCGTTGATCGTCATCGTGGTGTGGCGACAGGCCCAGTCAGCTGCCCGGCCTTGGGTCACTGCTTTGACGGGCGCCGCGGCGTTGTGCCTTCTTCTCTTGTTGACGTCCGCGAGGGATGCGTTAGCACACCACTACTTGCTTGTCATCCATACGGCGTATGGATACTATCTGGCCCTGATCCTCATGGTCGCTGCAGTCGTGACGAGCGTGATCGACGGTAGGCCGGCACGATCGCGGCCCTAAGCGCGCAGCGCTTCTTCGATCGCCTGGTCTTCGTTGAGCGCCGCGCCTTCTTTGCGCAGCACCGCAAGTTCGGGCTCCTTGAATGCGGCCTTCAGCATGGCTTCGACTTTTTCGCGTTCTTGCCGTTCGGTATACTCTGACACCGCACCGAGCTCGCTCATGCGAGCGTCGACGTAGCCGAGCACCCGAGCGCTTCGCTCGAGGTGGCCGCGAGCCGCCGCGACGGCGGCGAGGTGCTGGAGCGTGAAGGCCAGCTGGATGGCGGCTTGGCCGTCGCGGGCGTGCTTCAAGGCCTCGGCTAGGCGCGCGTACGCCTCGTCGATGCGCCCAAGCGCGAAAAGATATGCCGCCATGTTGTTGTTGTTGAGCGTCGCTGACAGCTTGTCCCTGGACCTCGCGTAGTGCGCAGCGATCTCGCGCGCCATGTCGAGCGCGCGCTGCGGGTCGTGCTCGAATTCGAAGACGTTCTCTGCGATATTATTGAGCAGCGCCGCCATTGCGCGCGCGTCGCCCAGCGAGCGGGCCTGCGCGAGGGCTTCCTCGTAGAGCGCACGAGCGACAGTCGAATGGCCCTGGAAGTCATGGTTGCGCGCTAAGCTGGCGGTTGCTGACACGATGCCCCGCTGCTGGCCTAGTTCGCGCATGAGCGCGAGCGCAATGTCGAGCTGTGTGAGCGACTCGTCGAAGCGCCCCATCCGGTGGAGTGACTCACCGATCAAAAGCCGGCTATATGCCTCTCCTCTGCGGTCGCCGAGTTCTTCGTAGATCACCAGCGCGCGCTGCCCGAACTCGAGCACGACCGGCCACGTCCCGAGGCCGCCCGAAATGAACGCCCGCGCCCATAGGAGCTGGGCCTTGGTGGCTGGCGTAAGACTCCCGTCGAGCTGATCGGCCGCAGCCGTGATGCGCTGCCGCCCCTCGACCGAGTACGGGCCCTCGCGCCAGAAGCGGGCGAGCATGCCGGTGAGCTTCGCGCCGAGCTCGACGTCGTGGCGTTCGATCAGCGCCCAATCCATCACACCGCGGAAGTTGTCGTAATCCGCTTCGAGCGGTTCCAGCCACGTGAACGTCGGCGTGCTGTTCCATATCTTCAGTGCCCTCTCGACCATCGCCTCATAGTAGGCTGCGTGGCGGCGCTGCATGCCATCGAGCTCGCCGCTTTGCTCGAGTTTTTCAAGCGCATACTGTCTGGTGGACTCCAGCAATCGGTAGCGCTGCTCGGCGCCGCTCGCCTCGCTCGACACCAGCGACTTGTCGATTAGCGAAGAGAGCAGTTCGAACACTTCCCATTGACCGATCGTCTGATCGCCGCATATCTCGCGCGCCGCCTCAAGCGTGCAGCCGCCCGAGAAGACCGCGAGGCGGCGGAACATGAGCTTCTCGTTCTCGTCGAGCAGGTCGTAACTCCAGTCGATCGCCGCGCGCATCGTCTGCTGGCGCGGCAGCGCTGTGCGCTTACCGCCGGTGAGGACGCGGAAGCGCTCGGACAGCATGGCGAGCAGCTGGGTCGGCGCGAGGACCTTGATCCGCGAGGCGGCGAGCTCAACCGCAAGCGCGATGCCGTCGAGCCGGCGACAGATCTGGGCGATCGTCGGCGCGTTCTCATCGGTCAGACGGAAACTCTCGACCGCAGCGGACGCCCGGTCGACGAACAACGCCACTGAGCCATAACCGATCGCATCGGCGGCCTTGAGGCCCTCGACGTGCTCGGGGACGGGCAACGACGAGACGCGCAGCACGACTTCGCCGTCGATGCCCAGGCCTTGCCTGCTCGTCGCGATGATCCGCACTTGCGGACAGCCGCGCAGCAGCGCGTCGGCGATCCGCGCAGCGCCCACGACGATATGCTCGCAGTTGTCGAGGATGACGAGCATGCGCTTGGGGCGCAGGACGTGCACCAGCGCTTCCAGCGGCGATTGTCCGGCGGGCGTGTCCACACCGAAGATCGTCGCCATCACGCCGGGGATAAGGTCGGGATCGAGGATCGGCGCGAGCTCGACGAACCAGACGCCGTCCTCGTACTGATCAAGCACGTCAGCGCCGACCTGCAATGAAAGACGCGTCTTGCCGACGCCGCCCGTGCCGACGAGCGTCAACAACCGCGTCTTCGCGAGCCGGCGCTCGATGTCGGTGACGTCCTTCTCACGGCCCAGGAAGAGCGTGACCTGCAGCGGCAGATTGTTCGGCAGCGATTCGAGCGAGCGCAGGGGCGGGAAGTCCGCCGGCAGCTCCGGCGAGAGCAACTGATAGACTTGTTCTGGATGTGCGAGGTCTTTCAGGCGATGCGCCCCGAGATCGCGCAGCGTCGCTCTGCTCGGCATCTCCCCTTGGGCAAGATCCGAAGCGGCGCCGGACACGAGCACCTGGCCGCCGTGGCCGATCGACAGCAGCCGAGCCACGCGGTTCACGGTCGGGCCGAAGTAGTCGCCGTTGCGTTCGTCCGCGAGTCCGGTGTGGAGCGCCATGCGCACCTTGAGGCCATCTACGGCACTGAAATCTTCCTTGGACATGGCGTGCTGCGCGGCAAGCGCCGCTGCGATTGCGTCGGGCACGGTGTGAAATGCCGCGCAAAACGCGTCGCCGACCGTTTTGAAGACTCGGCCGCCATGCGCGCCGATCGCTTCGCTCACGATCTCTTCGTGCCGCGCGACCGCGCGCTTCATCGCCGTCCGGTGGCGCTCCCAACGCTCCGTCGAGCCCTCGACGTCGGAGAATAAGAAAGTTACGGTCCCGGTCGGCAGCTCGCTGCGTTCCGCGATTGCCTCAGCCATGCGCTATGCCGAATGAGCCTACTAGTAAGCACCTTAAGGGCATCGTCGTACCTCAAGCGATAGATTCGGCGACGCACGTTTGTGTGCCTACGGCTATGAGGTCGGATGCATCGTCCCGGGCGTGCGCTGGAACTATTCATCGGGTGCGCAACGTTGTTGAGACGAGTGACAAGCGCGTTCAAGAGAACGCGCCGCTACAGGGTTGGAGGGGTTCGATGTATCGCTTTGCGCTTGTCGGTGCTTTCGTCGTGCTGCTTGGGACCGCGGCTGCATCGAGCGCCGCCGTCCAGGTGCCCGGCGTGGCCTTGGTCGTGACCCCTTCTTCTTCTACCGCCGTATGCCCGAGGAACATCGACCTGCGCGCGACGCTGCACTGGGTGCCGGCGCCGCCCGCGAGCGGCCCTGGCGTTCGCTACCAATTCATGGTCGATGGCAGCGCGATTGCGCCGCCGGCCAGCGTCGCCGTGCCTGCCGCCGGCATCGACGTGCATCAGGCATATGCGGTGACGAGCGCCAAGCAGGGCGCGCACACGGTCACCTTCGGGGTATTCACGACGGCGGCCGGTCCGCCCGTCATCGACGGCGAGACCCGTTTCACCGCCAGCTGCATGATGACCGGCATGACCAATGCGAACGCCGTCGCCCCGGGCGGTAATGCTGCTGCCGGTAACGCGGGCCACGGTTCGTACAATCTCGGCCCGGCAAATGGCGCTGTGGCCCTCAATCCCCTCGCCGTGCCCGCTCCCTACGATCTGCGCCGCACGACCGACAAAAACGAGTGCTTTGCGCACGGCGGCGGCGGGCATTGCACGGATCCGCAGCCGTTCCGCGAAGCCGTCTTGATTTGGGAATGGAAGGGCAACGCCAACTACCCCGCGGTCGACGGCTACCGCTTCTATCAGAAGGGCCACAGCACGCCCGACGTCGACATCCCCGTGCGGCTGAACCAGCAGATCACCTGGGACGCGTGGGGTAAGCCGGTGCTGTCTTGTTTCTACGTGACGGCGTATGTCGGCGCGCGCGAGTCGGCTCCGAGCAATACCTGGTGCATCGCGCCGACCGTGCAGCAGGTACAGGCGATTCCGGCGCATTGAGATAGCAGATAGTGATCCCGGTCGTCACGCGGGACAGGGAGCTCGCCGAGACGCCTCGAACGTGCGGCGCATGATAGCTTGGGAGCGGCCTGATTTCGATCACGTAGCGCTGGGCGCTGAGGTGACCGCGTACCTCGGCACCGAGCCAGCGGACGACTCGTCGGCCCTTTAGACTTCTGTAGCGAAAGGCGTGAGCCGCGGCGGCATCCTTGGCCGCCGCGTGCCCGCATCCTAGATGCACATTCGCGTGCTTGGGTCGGCCGCTGGAGGCGGCGTGCCGCAATGGAACTGCGCCTGCAGTAATTGCCGTGCAGCCCGAGCCAAGCCCGCCCTGCGACGTTTGCAGGCGTCGATCGCCGTTTCAGCCGACGGCGAACGCTGGCTCATCGCAAACGCCACACCCGACATCCGCCATCAGATCCAGATATTCGACAAACTCGCGCCGCAAACGCCGCGCCGCTCGCCCATTGCGGCCGTCGTGCTCACGGATGCCAACATCGATCATGCATATGGCTTGCTCGAGCTGCGCCAAGCCGAGCGCCTGTGCATCTATTCCACCGAGACGGTGCGCGACGTTTTGCTCGGCGGCTGCAACGCGTTCCGTCCGTTCGCCAAACCCCCGCACGCGTGGCACATTATCGGCGACGCGCCGGTGCACGTCAACGACGCGTCGGGCCTCCCGGTCGGCCTACGCATCCGGGCGATTGAAGTCGGCGGCCTGACACCGCAGTACGACGGCGGCCGCGAAACGAGCGGCGCGGCGGCGGGCATCTTGATCAACGACGGCGTGCATCGGATGCTCTATGCGCCGTGCGCCGGCGCGATGACCGACCCGCTGCGGCGCGAATTAGCGCTGGCCGACGCGGTCTTCTTGGACGGCACGTTTTGGACCGAACACGAATTGACGCTGCAAGCGCTCGGCACGCGCACGGCGCGCCAGATGGGTCACTTGCCGATCTCGGGCGACGACGGCACGCTGCCGCTGGTCACCGGGCTCGGCGGCAAGCATCGCTTCTACACGCACATCAACAACACGAATCCGGCGCTCGATCCAGAGTCTGACGCCGCGCGAGCCATCCGTGACGCCGGCTGGGCGATCGCAGAGGACGGGTTCGCGTTTTCGCTCACCAAGGATGCCGGAAGTGCGGCCGGCGTCAGGCGCTGATCTGCTCGAGCAGCTGCGCGAGGTCGGCGCGCAGCGCTATCACGACAAGCATCCGTTTCATCTCGCGATGCACGAAGGGCGCCTGACGCCCGAGCAGCTGCGCGGCTGGGTGGCCAACCGCTACTACTATCAGAAGAACATCCCGGTCAAGGACGCGGCCATCTTGTCGAATCTGCCGGATCGCGATAAGCGCCGCGTGTGGATCAGACGCATCATCAATCATGACGGCACGCTCGAAGCCGGCGGCGGGGGCCTGGAGCAATGGCTCGCGTTGGCGAGCGCGGTCGGACTCTCGCCTGAGGAAGTGGTGGCGGAGACGCGGGTCGTCCCCGGCACGCGCTTTGCGGTCGACGCCTACGTCACGTTTGCGCGCACGCAGCCGTGGCTGCCGGCGGTTGCCTCCTCGCTGACGGAGCTCTTCGCGCCCGACCTGATGTCCAAACGCGTCGAAGCGCTGCTCGCGAACTATCCGTGGATCGAGCCGCAGGGTCTTGAATATTTTCGCCGGCGCGTGACGTTGGCGGCGCAAGACGCCGACGCCGCGCTGCCGTGGGTGCTTGAGGGCGCCGCAGACCCGGCGATGCGCGACGCTTGCGTGGCAGCGCTGCGCTTCAAGTGCGATGTCTTGTGGGCCATCCTCGACGCGACGCAAGCCGCGTACGGCATCGGACAGGGCGCGTGAGCCCCGAGCTGCGCGTGCCCGGATTAGCGCACGGCGTGCGCACGCGCCGGCTCGAGGACGGCAAGGTCGTCTTGCTCGTGCCTGAGGGGGTCGTCAATCTCAATCCGAGCGCGGCGGCCACCGTCGAGTTGTTCGACGGCGCGCGCTCGTGCGACCAGATCGCGGCCGAGCTCGCCGCGCGCTTTGACGCGCCGCGCGAGTCGATCGCGGCCGACGTCGCCGAACTGGTAGACCGCCTGGCCGCGCGCGGCTGGGTCTTCTTCACATGAGCGATTATCAGCCGCTGTCGCTGCTCGCCGAGCTGACGTATCGCTGCAACCTGCAGTGTCCGTATTGCTACAATCCGCTGGACTTGGGCGCGTACGGCGACGAGCTCGACGAGAGCGCCTGGTCGCAGGTCGTCGACCAAGCCGCCGCGCTCGGCGTGCTGCAGATCCACTTCTCGGGCGGCGAGCCGACGCTTCGGCCGGCGCTTCTGGTCGCGCTGGTCCGTCGCGCTCGCGCGCGCCAGCTGTACACGAACCTCATCACCCAGGGCACGTTTCTCGACGACGCGTTACTCGATGCGCTGCTGGCGGCCGGCCTCGATCATATCCAGATCAGCCTTCAGGCCGCTCACGCTGCGGTCGCGGACCGCATCGCCGGTACGGTGGTCCACGAGCGAAAACTGGCCGCGTTCGAACGCGTGCTGCGGCGTAAGGTCGCGGTGACGCTCAACTGCGTGCTGCACCGCCTGAACATCGATCAGACAGCGGACGTGATCGCGCTCGCTGAAGCTTTAGGCGTGCGACGGCTCGAGCTTGCCAACACGCAGTTGTACGGCTGGGCGTTTCGAAACCGAGCGGCGCTGCTGCCGACGCGCGAGCAAGTGGCTGCTGCAAAGAATGTCGTCGCACGCGCGCAAGCGCGGCTGCGTGGACGGATGGAGATCGTCCACGTGCTCGCCGATTACTACGAACGCTATCCCAAGCCGTGCATGCACGGATGGGGACGGCGCTTCATGACCGTGGTGCCTGACGGTCGCGTCTTGCCGTGTCCGGCCGCAGCCGCGATCAGCACGCTGCGCTTCGACAGCGTGCGCGAGCGCGCGCTCGCGGACATATGGAATTCATCTGAGGCGTTTGAGGCGTATCGCGGCACAGGCTGGATGCACGAGCCGTGCCGTTCGTGCGATCGGCGGGAGATCGACTACGGCGGCTGCCGCTGTCAGGCGTTCTTGCTCACCGGTGACGCCGCAAACACCGATCCGGTGTGCAGCCTCTCGCCGCTCCATGGCCTCGTCGATGCAGCTAGGGAGTCCGCGCCCGGGACCTTTGTGCCGCGCCGCCTAACGCCAGCGCGATGAAAGAGATGCCGGCTCAGCCGGACCGCGAAGCTCTGCGCCGGATCGCGACTACCTTCGATCACGTTGAACTGGCCGCGGCACCGCTCGCAGACGTGGACATCGATGTCTTGCAGCATGCGCATGACGAGAACGTGGCGTTTGCGCGCGATGCTGAGATGCATCGATCGACGATAATGACATTTGTCATCACCGGCGTCGGCGCGGTCGTCTATGCGCTCGCCGCGCTGAAGTTTGATCCCCGATACTGGCCCATTCCGCTTATCGCGGCTTCGCTAGCCGCGTATGCGGCCGTGGTCGTCAACATCTATCACGAGCGATGGGAATTCTTCATGATGATAGCTCGCGGGTTTCGCTGGAGAATCGCCGCCGCTCGTCCTGGGACTCGACTCGAAGAGATCCGGGTCGCGGCCAAGGCTGCCCACCGGGAGCGATTCAAGACGCAGCGTCGCCTCTACGTGTTCTGGTACTGGTTGGCGATCGCGATCAGCGTGATCGGCGTGGCTTGCGCGGGGGTCATGCTGGTTGTGCTCGTGCACCGTTAGCGGATGGCGATGGCGTCGTTCGAATATGCGCGCAGGTATTGGAACGAGACGAAACCGTAGCCCTTGTTTCCGAAACCAGGTCCGAAGCTGTTGCGGAAGATGAAATACCCGCCGCCCGGGAACTCGGAGGACTCACGGAAGCCGACGAGGTCGATCGAATGGCCGTCGAACATCGGGGGATTCGATCCGGTTTCCGCGCTGCGCGGGTAGTCCTTGAGCAGGGGCACGCCGTGGACGTTGACCGTCGCGAAATTCGTGAGCCACCAGATGCCGGTGGCGACCGGTCGTCCGGATCGCAACGTGGAGAGCACGTTTTGCAGCTCGGCCGCGGTCATGCCCTTCGTGTCATCCCAGACCTTGAGGATCGTGAACGGGTACCTCACCGGGAACATCGCTTCGGCCGATGAGATAGTCGCCTTGCTCGGCGTGTCCGGGTGGCTGGCGTTGTAGGCCGTCTGATACGGCATCGCTTTCGCACTCGAGATGCCCCACGTCTGGAAGCCCGGAATGAATTTGGTGAAGAATCCGCCGTCGCTGTCTCCGCCGGTCGCCTTGTTGCCTGCCCAGTTGAGATATTCTTCCGACAGGATGTGCCCGCCAGGCACGCCGGTCATGCCAGCCTTCTGGTATTCGATCAGAAACGTGGTCGCGAAGACCGTGCACGTGCTGCGGTTGCCTTGATTGCGGATCGGTATCACGTACTTGCGGATCTTTGGACGAAGGTCGACTTCCGGTTGCAGCGCGGACTCGAACTGTTCGACGAATGGGATCGTGATCGGTTGAGCCGGGCGCCACTGCGGGTGCGGCTGGGGCGGCGGGCTTGCGGAGACGAGAACGAACGCGAGCGAGAGGATTATCAGCGCTTGTCCCGTCTTCATATGCGAACCCTTCTGTGCCTTAGCGGCGGTCGAACTTGCCCCAATCGAATCGAGTGACATCGCCCGAGACGTGGATCACGCTGCCGTCAGGCTGCACGAGCACGCGCACCGGTTCGACGCCTTTGAGCTCGACGAGAATCGCCCCGGTGCGTGTGGTCGCGCCGGTGACGAATCCGTACTTCTTGAATTGTTTGATGACTTCGCGCTGCTTGTCGGGCTTGTCTGGCATACCCCGCTGGGTTTGGCTCAGAGCATCACAAGCCCTTGGCGCGCGCCCACGGCGACTGCCTCGGTGCGGCTACCGGCGTGCAGCTTCGCGAAGATCGATCCGACGTGGAACTTGACCGTGTGCTCGGAGATGCCCAAGCGCGCGGCGATGACTTTGTTAGCCAATCCCTGCGCCATCATGCGCAACACTTCGATCTCGCGCGCGGTCAGCACGTGGCCCTTGCCGGTGCGCGCGCCGATATCGTTGGCCGGCACCAGGCGCTCGACCGAGTCGGGATGCACGACGATATATCCCGCGGCGACCGCGGCGATGGCCGCTGCAAGATCTTGCCCGCTGCGCGGCAGCACCGCGCGCATGCCGGCGCGCAGCGCGGCATTCGTCCAGCCCGCATCGGCGCGGGCTGCGAGCAGCATCACCGGCGGCCAGGCGCGCAGGTCGGCGTCGCGGAGCAGCTCGCTCATGGTCTCATCGCCCTCGACTTCGAGGACGATCACATCGGGCGCGAGCTCCTCGACGCGCGCGCTTAAGTCGCCGCCGGCGGCCGCATCGTCGAGCAGCGCGAGCGCGGTATCCGCGCGAAGCGCGGCGCTGACCTCGGCGCGCGTGAGCCGGGAGCTCTCGAGAAGAACTCTGATCACGCGGCGGCGTCGGCTCCCACGCGCAGCGAAAAGTCCACCGCGATATCCTGCGGTGCCCCGCCACGGACGATAGCAAGCTGCAACGCGCCCGTCGAGACGGCTTGCGCGAGCGCGTCGGGCAGGTCGCTCGCATCGCGCAGCGGCGCGCCCGCGATGCGGACGATGGCGTCGCCGGGCAAGAGCCCCGCGTGCTCGGCGGCGCTGCCTGGCGCGACTTCGAAGATCAAGAGCCCAAGCGCGTCCGTGCGCTCACCCGTGCGCAACCTCACCGGTTCGACCGTGACGCCGAGCCGCGGCCGCGCATTTTGGCCGCGCAGGAAACGCTCGACCGCATTGCTTGGCACCGCCACCGCGAGGCCTCCATAGATCATGCTGTTCACGCCGATGACGTGACCGCGGGCGTCGGCGAGCGGCCCGCCGGAGTTGCCGGGTGCGATGCGCACGTCGGCCTGGATCCAGCGCGCGCGATGGCCGGAGTGCGATCCTGCCGCATGAATGATGCCGCTGGTGACCGCGCCGACCAAACCAAGCGGATTGCCCACCGCGAACGCGAGCTGGCCGGGGCGCACCTCGTCCGAGTCGGCGATCCGCGCCGCCTCCAAGCCGGCGGCGTTGACGCGCAGCGCGGCGATGTCGCGCTCTTCGTCGCGCGCGACGAGCTCCGCCCGCAAGGCCGTGCCGTCCGCCAGTTCGACCGCCATGCGCTTGCCGTGTGCGACGTGGGCGTTGGTGACGATCAAACCATCGGCGCGCCATACGACGCCTGAGCCGCCGCCGTAGCGCCCGGCCGTCACCTGCACCGTGCTGCGCCGCAGCGTTTCGGCTAGTTCTGCGTGGGCGGCCGCCGTGGCCGCACCGCTTGCTGCGAGATTGGCGTCCACGTCAGTCCTCCCGCTCCACGGCGCGCTCGCCGATCGTGATCTCCGGCTCGACGACCTGTCCGCCGCGCACGACGCGCAGGCGCAGTTTCGCGCCGATGCGATCGCTGCCCAACTGCGCGAGGATGTCATCCGTGTCTTCGATCGACGCGCCGTCAAAACCGATGATGATGTCGCCGATGAAGATGCCGGCCTTTTCGGCCGGGCCGTCAGGCTCGACTGCGACGACGATCGCGCCGCCGTCCGCGTCGACCTTGGCGCTGCGGCGCAGCGAGTCGGAAAGACGGACCGGCTGCATGCCGACGCCCAGATACGCGCGGCCGGCAGGCCGCCCGCTGCTCAATTGATCGACGACGCGATCGACCGTCGCTTTGGGAATCGTCAGGTCGAAGCGGCGCGACAGCGCAGACGTGTTGATGCCGAGCACGTGGCCGGCGACGTCGACGAGCGGCCCGCCCGAGAAACCGGCGTAGAGCGAAAGATCGAGACTGATGAAGCGATCGACGTTGCCGCCGCGCCAGGTGCGCCACGGTCCGCCGGCTGAGCTGATCACACCGCTGGACGCGCGGACGCCATCTTCTGCATCGCGCGCGACCGCGAGCACAAGGTTGCCGGCCTTCAGTCCGCTCGCATCGCCGAATTGCGGTAGGGCAAGCGATGAAGGCGCCTCGACGCGCAAGATCGCGAGATCCGTGTCCGCATCGCGACCGGCCAGCGTCGCGTCGACGTTCGTGCCGTCGGGCAGCGTGACGCTGATATCGTCGTCGCGGCGCACGGCGTGGTCGGCCGTCACGATGATGTTCGGACGCCAGAGCACGCCGCTCGAGCCGAGCCGATGGCGCGCGTGGACGGCGACCGTCGACGCACCGGCGCGTTCGACGGCGTTGGCGAGGTCGCTGGAGAGCGCTGTCAGCGCGGTCGATGGTTCAGTGATGGTGGGCATAGTGATGATGCTTTCTCCGCGGGCGGCAAGTGGGCGGAACGAAGGCTCCGCCGATTCAGGTTCAAGTATGACGCCCGATGGAGCGTTTATCTACCAGAAATAGAGCTAGGTGCGATGACGACTGGTGCGCGGCTTAGGCGGCGGGGGTTCGCTCGCTCTTATGCCGGTCCTCGCGGCGCGTGAGCAGCGCGACCGAATTGCGCGTCGCCCATTCGTGCAGCTGGTCGAGGATCGGAAGCAGTTCGCGGCCTAGCGGCGTCAAGGAGTACTCGACGCGCGGCGGGATCTCCGCATGCACGCGGCGCGAGACCAGTGCATCGCCTTCGAGGTCGCGCAGCTGGCGCGTCAAGACTTTCGGCGTGATGCCCTCGAGCGCGCGTTGGAGCTCGCCGAAACGCATGGTGCGCTGACCGAGATTGTAGATCACGATGACCTTCCATTTGTCGGCGATCATCGCCATCGTGCGTTGGATCGGGCAGGCGAGCTTGGTTTCGTACGTCATTGCGGCGACCTCACTATCTTCATGGGTATTCCTTGACCTTACAGACACTACTTTCCTTTTGTCCTTATACGTACTATACTTACATGGCTAGGCGCCGCGCGGGCGCCACTCCCAGAGCCCCGGCAGGGGCCGGAAACGGCCCTCCAAGCCCTCAGAAAGGCCTCCACCGATATGGACCTCACCAAGACCTATCCCCGCAGTCCGAACGCGAAATTGGCAGGCGTCGTCATGCTCGCCCGCACGACCGATAAGGCTCGCGCGCACAACGCAGGCACGCCCGGACCATACCACTTCGGCTGCGGCATGGACCGGCATGTCTTGAGCTTTTTGGGCAGCGAACCCGATGCGTTCGCCACGACGGTCGCCGAGCTGGGCGACGACGCGAAGATCGAAGTCTGGGCGCGTCAGCGCTTGGCGGGCAAGAAGCCTGCGGAGATCGAGACATTCAACGCGGAGTTCGCCCAGGACACGCCTGAGCCCGGAGGCGACGGCGAGAAATTCTTCCGCAGCGAGCAACAGCGCCTGGGGCGCGACGACATCCAGACGTGGTTCGAAGTGCTCGATCTCGACGAAGGCCGTCCGGTGCCCCGGCGCACCGCGGTGTAACTGGATCACGACCCAAGAAACAAGAGGCGCGTTCGCGAGAGCGCGCCTTCTGATTTTGCGCGTGGCGCTTCTAGTAGTACGTCACGTCGAGTGTCGCTGTGGGGAAACTCGTCAGGCACGTGTTCGACACGATCACCATATTGTAGATCACGAGCTCCTGCTCGCCGTCCATCGTGATGCCGAGATTGGACGAGGGAGAATTGGCCCACGATTGCACGAGCGAGGTGACGTCCAGATGCAGGTCCGGCCCCTGATACGGCCCGTTTCCAAGCTGCGACGTCGAATTGAGTTGGTCGCCCGGATTCCACAGATGGTCTGCGGCGCCGTAATGCGCAAGGCACAACTCGCCGCCCGTGCCGCCTTGCGTCGTGCCCCCAGGTAGGCTGAGCTGCGCTTGCGCGATCTGGTGCCCATTGAGCGCACCCGTATTGAAGTGAACGTACCCCCGGAAAAGGCTATTCATGTACTGCGAGACTTGCGTGTGCGCCTGATCGCGCCAGGAGATTGCGGTGTGGCTGTAGCCGACGAGTAGGTACAGCTTGTCTTCTATGTTCGGGGACCGGTTGTCATACATCTGGTCCTGCAGCGATTTATATAGCCACACGTAGAAGTCCGCGACCATCGTGCCGATTCGATCTGGATTCAGCGACACTGTCTTCGCGACGCCGCCTTCGCCGATGCACAGACGCACGCTGCGCGCCGATTCGGCGGTACCGTGATAGGCGGTGACCGCAAAGCACGAGCCTGCCTTCTGCGCGTCGAGCACGACGAATTTCCAGCTCGCGTTGGCCGCTTGAGCCAGCGGCTTCGGCGCGATCGTCACGTGCACGGTCGCCGGTCCCGATGGCGCAGTGTCGGCGCGATAGATGTTGTAGCCGTCGATCGGACCGGAGTACGGATAGTCCCAGACCAGCGCCAGCTTGCCGGCCGGCAGGCCGATGTAGCAGGCGAACGATCCCGCGCTGCCGCCGTGCGCCTGGCATACGTCTTTGGTCAGCGCCTGAGCGAGATTGATGGGCGGCTGCAGCGGTCCGACGAGGTGGGCGTTAGGCCCCACCATGACGCCCGGGTTGAACGACGTGTGGGTCGGCTTCGGCGATGGTGCCGGCGTGATGACGTTGAGATTCGGATTGCTCGCGACACTCACCGGAGTGCTGGGTGCGCAAAAGCCTTTGGGGATGTCGGCCGAGATCGTCGTGTCGTTGTTGGCATACGAGGTTTCGGCGATCCACTTGCCGCTGTCGACGCTGACATTGAAGACGTGTTTGCCCCACATCACTGAGGGCACCGCGAGCGCCGGCAAGGTGACGTCGATCGACGTTTTCCCGGATGCCGGAATCGCGGGCAGCGTCGCGCCGTTCGACCACGCGGGTTTCGCGCTGTCGGCCACCCACACCGCATGCGGATTGCCGATTGCGGCGCTCGGAGCTTTGCCGATGTTCGCGACCGTCAAATGAAACACGATCGCGTTTCCGCCCGGGCCGCAGCCGGCCACCAGCGTGAATGGCGGCGTGGTGGCGCCTGCGACCGTGAGATCCGGCAGCCACGCTGCGGAGGCGCCCGACGATACGACAAGGCAACATATGGCTGCGACAAACGCGGCGAAGAGCTTCATAGTATGAAGACCCCCATTCGAGCTTTGAACGAGAATCTCGGCCCTAAGGTTCCATCCTAGAGGTTCGCCTGCAGGCCGAACGTCGGCGTCTGGGTGTTCGGGCCGAACAAGTTGCGCTCGCCGTAGAACAGCTGGACCTGGCGCGTCAAGCGCACGTCGCCGTACAGATCGAGGGTCGGGTTCTTCGAATTGTAGAGGCGCGCGTCGATGCCGAGCGCGCCGGGGAAATAGACCGCCTTGACGCCCAGGTTCGAGTACAGCACGCCGCCCGAGACGGTAAAGCCGGGGGCGATGCGATGGTTGAGCAAGACGTTATACGTCGAATTGAAACCGAGCGAGTTGGCGCCGATCGTGATGTTGGTCGGCCCGCGCGGCAAGAACGTGAAGTTCAAGTCGCTGGTCGGCCCGCCGTTGAACTTGTTGTACCAGTACAGGCGGACTTGCGGCTCGACCAGCTGCAGACTGCTAAACCCGCGATGCGGTTGCGACGGCGCGTTCGACGACGGCTGCACGGCCGAGTTTCCGGCCGGCGGCGCGCTGGAAGTCACGCCGGCGGGCGCGACGGAGTTCGACGGACCGTTGGTGGTCGCCGTGGCCGACGAGAAGTTACCCAGGATGTCGTTGGCTTTGGCGGTCACCTCGTCGAGGTTTTGGATCGTGCCGCGCAGCTGACCCTGAACGTTGGGATCGCTGGTGAGCGATTGCAGGTCGGTCGCCGCGATCTTGAGCCGCTCGCTCGCGTCTTTGAAGTTCACCGCCGTCTGCACGAGCGAGGCCTTGATGGTCGGGTCGCCCGTGATCGCGGCGAAGTTGGCCATCGTCGTGTTGAGGTTCTTGGCGGTGTCGGAGAGCGCATCGACGAGCTGCTGGATGCGCTGCGAGTTGTTGCCCACCAGTGCATTGAGGTTGCCGGTGAGATCGACGATGTTGTTGCCGCTGAGGTTGATCACGCGATTGAGCTGGGCCATCGTGACGTTGAGCGATGCGGAGAACGCGGTGAAGTTCGCGTCGGCGTTCGTGATGAGATGATCGGTGTGCGCGGCGACGTCGTTGAAGCGATGCGCGATCTGCGGCATCTCGACGTTGAGCATCGCGATGGTTTTCTCCAGGCTCTTGAGCTGCACTTGGCTCTCGCTCACGAGGTCGCCGATCGTCGGCGGCAGCACGCCCCAGGGCGCGTCGTCCGGATTGTCGGGGATGCCCGGCTGGAGCACCGTCGAGTGCGCGATGTCGAACGGCGGCTTGATGGAGAGCGACGACTGTCCGGTGAGCGTGCTTTCGACGGTGAACAGCGATTCGCGGTAGATGCGCGTGCCCTTGTTGATCGCCGCTTCCGCCAGCACGGTCTGGTCCGGTAACAGCCGGATGCGCGTGACGTCGCCGACCGCGACGCCGGAGATGACGACCGAGGCGCCTTCTTGCAATCCGCCGACGTCTTTGAAGTGGACCGCGATCGGATAACCGCGCGCGCGCTGGCCGATGTCGCTGATGTAGACGAACACGAGGAACGCCGCCACCAGGGCGAGCAGCGTGAAGATGCCGACCCGGATCTGCTGCGCGGACGGGCTGGCGCCGCGCTGGCTAAAGCGGGATCGGCCCAAGTTCGCTTCCTTGCAAGAACTGCTGGACGATCGGGTTGGGCGAGCGCCGGATCTCGTTGACCGTGCCCGATTCGATGATCGTGCCTTCGAACAGCATCGCGACCGTGTCGGAGAGCGCGTAAATGGAGCGCAGGTCGTGGGAAACCACGACCGAGGTGGCTTTAAGGCGCTCCTGGATGCTCTTGATCGTGGTGACGATGATGTGCGTCATGATCGGATCCAGCCCCGAAGTTGGCTCGTCGAAAAGGATGATTTCCGGGTCATTCACGATTGCGCGCGCGAACCCCGCCCGTTTCTGCATCCCTCCGGACAGCTCGCCGGGCAGGCTATTCTCGACGTCGGACAGCCCCAGGGCTTCGAGCGTTTCCGACACCCGCCGGTCGATCTCGGCCTTGGTCATGCGGGTGTGCTCCCACAGCGGGTAGGCGACGTTCTCGGCGATCGTCATCGAGTCGAACAAGGCGGAGTATTGGAATGCGAAGCCCATCTTCTTGCGCATCTCGATGAGCTCGTGCTCGTTCCAGCCGGTGATGTTGTCGCCGTTGATGTAGACCGCGCCGGCATCGGCGTGGCGCAAGCCGTTGATGACGCGCAAGATGGTGGACTTGCCGGCGCCCGACAGCCCGATGATGCCGGTCACCTGTCCGCGTTTGCAATCGACCGAGCAATCGGACAGCACGATCTTCTCGTCGTACTTGAGCGCCACGCGGTCCAGGCGGATGGCGATGTCGTCCGCGGGGAGCGGCGGCCCGGCAAGGAGGCCTTGCGCGAGATTGAGCCCGCTCATCGCAGATCCATCATCGGAAGAGCACGTACGACAGCCCGAAGTTGAACGCAAAGGTAAGGATCACGGCGGTGACCACCGCATTCGTCGTGGCCCGCCCCACACCATCGGCGCCGCCCTCGGCGCGGAAGCCTTCGTAGCAGGCGATGATCGCGACGATCGCCCCGAAGACCGCTGCCTTCACGAGCCCGTTGTAGAAATCGCTAGGGTCCGTCCCCTGTTGGACCGAGTGGAAATACGTGTACTGGGGGATGCCGGCGACCCAGTGCGCCATGTAGTAGCCGGCGCTGATGCCGATGATGTCGGCGAATACGGTGAGCAGCGGCACCGTGAAGATGCACGCGATGAGGCGCGGGGTGACGAGCACTTTGACGGGGCTGACGCCCATCGACTGAAATGCTTCGATCTGCTCGGTCACTTTCATCGCCCCGAGCGAGGCCGCGATGGCCGCGCCGGCTCGGCCTGCGAAGACAACGGCGGTGAGCAGCGGGCCGAGTTCGCGGAACGTGCCGTACGCCACGCTGCTGCCGACATACTCGGTGAAACCGTTCTGCACGGCGGCCTTTGCCGTCTCAAGCGAGATGACCGCGCCGGTGAACAACGAGGTGAGCACGATGATCGGCCACGACTCGACGCCGAGGAAATACGCTTGGCGCAGCACTTCGGTCGGCCGTATCTGGAGCGTCACCGCATAGCGCAGCGCGTCGCCGAGCATCATGGTGACGCCGCCGGCATAGCCGAAGAACCGGTAGAACGGCTCGAGGATGACGCGCTGGATCATCGCGCGAGGCCGCGGTTCACCGACTCGTCGAGCACGGCGAGCACCCGCTTTGCCGCGCTTTGTCGTCGCTCGGCGACCGCACGTTCGGCTTGTAAGTTGTACTGGCGTTGATACAAGTCGTCGAGTTTGCGGTCGAGCTGCTGCGAGGTGCTCCTGCGACTCTTCCGCCATGTCGCCGAAATACTTTGCGGCCGCGCGCGCCAGCGCCTCGGTTGCGGCCGGCCCTTCGCCGCGACGCACGCGTTCGCGCGCTTTCAGCAGCGCGCGATCGGTGATGTGGAACTCGTCGATCAGCGCGAGCAGACTATCGAAGTCGCTCACGACGCGGCCTTTGCGCTCTTGCCGAACGCCGGCAATTCGAACGGCTTGAGGGCCTCGCGCTGGCTTTCGATGAGCGCCATCACGCCCTTGCCCGCGAGGGCGAGCAGACGGTCCAGCTCCGCTCGTGCGAACGGCATGCCTTCGCCGGTCCCCTGGATCTCGACAAATCGACCGTCGCCGGTCATCGCCACGTTCATGTCGACTTGCGCTCGCGCATCTTCTTCATAGCACAGATCCAGCATCGGCCGCCCGTCCACGAGCCCGACGGACGTTGCTGCGAGCCAGTCGGTGAGCGGCCAGCCGCGCAGTTTGTTCGCCTGGCGCAGGTGGACGAGCGCGAGGACGAGCGCCATGAACGCTCCCGTGATTGCTGCAGTGCGGGTGCCGCCGTCAGCTTCAAGGACGTCGCAATCGAGCAATATCGTGCGCTCGCCCATTGCGCGCAGGTCGACCACTGAGCGCAGGCTGCGCCCGATGATGCGCTGGATCTCGTGGGTGCGCCCGCCGAGGCGGCCTTTGACCGCTTCGCGCTGCGTGCGTTCTGCGGTAGAGCGCGGCAAGAGCGCGTACTCTGCCGTCACCCAGCCGCTGCCTTGGCCTTTGAGGAATAAGGGCGCTCGGTCTTCTACCGTCGCAGCGCACAGACACGCGCGTATTGCCGATCTCGACCAGCGCGGAACCCTCTGCGAAGCGCAGGTAGTTAAGCGTGACCGTAAAGGGCCGCGGCTGATCGTCTGCTCGTCCATCGGTGCGCATGAAGTCACGGCCAGTATTGGCCGGAATGGGGTGAGTTCCCACTCTGGAAGGTTTCGGGGGGTCTCTTCGTCAGAGCCTGAACTCGGAGCATGGGTACCCGAACGGTCCTATACGGTCTTCTCGTGGCGATGGTCGCGCTGCTAGTGTTGTATGTGACGAGGCCCATTCGAGGCTACTCGGGACCGGTGAAAGTTGCCGATCAATCCGGAGACTTCGGTCCTGTCCACGTCTCGCCGAGGCCATCCCCTTCGCACGAACCATTTGTCGCGCCGACGCCGTTCGTGCATCGTGCTGCGCACCTTCCCGATACCACTTGAAAGCGAAGGCGATGGTTTGGTTTCAAAAGGTGACATGCGAATGTGCGGAATACGAGATCGGCCGGCTCTACCTCAAAGGATTCGGTGTCTCGGCTGACGTGCGTGCGGCCGCACGCTACTTCAAGCTCGCCGCGGACAAAGGGTATGCGCCGGCGCAGACCGCTTATGCGAACTTACCGCTTGACGGCCAGTTGGGATCAGCGAATCCAAAGACGGCTTTAGTATATTACCGGAACGCTGCTGAACAAGGCGACGGCGAAGCGATGGACGCGATCGCCAGAATGACTGAGCAAGGCATAGGCGCCGCCAAGGATCCCGCGATGGCGGAGATGATGTACGTCGCCGCCGCATCTCACTGCAGCGGCGACGCGCTCCTGCGGCTCGCGAAGATCAGCGCCGTCGGTTCGACCAAGCATCCAAAAGACATCGACGAAGCCGTCGCGTTGGCGGGGTTG
The DNA here is from genome assembly GCA_963772515.1 of Vulcanimicrobiota bacterium. GTDB lineage: Bacteria > Vulcanimicrobiota > Vulcanimicrobiia > Eremiobacterales > Eremiobacteraceae > JAFAHD01. The sequence goes on along the minus strand of CAVYXC010000003.1, from coordinate 348,046 downwards.
AGCGTGATGTGCGGCGGCGATGGGGCGGCCGCCGATTCGATCCTCAAGCCGCTAGGGGAAAGCGGCAAAGTCAACTTGGTCCGCAGCAACCAAATACTGAAGAGGTTGATGTCCACCATCCACGACAATACCGGCAATCCGAATTTTGAGCCTACGAGTCCGCTACCATTCGTGTCGGAAGGCGCAAAGACTCAGACCTAAGGCTCTACTCGACGGTGACGGTCTTCGCGAGGTTGCGCGGCTGATCGACGTCGCAGCCCTTGCGGTCGGCGACGTGGTACGCGAACAGCTGCAGCGGCACGACGTTGACGATCGGCGCGATCAGATGGTGCGTCTGCGGCACGCGCAGGATGACGTCCGCGATCTCAAGCACGGCATCGTCGCCCGGATTGGCGACCGCGATGATGCGGCTCTCCCGCGCTTTAGCCTCCGAAAGATTGCTGAGCACCTTCTCTTCGATCGGACTTCTGGTCGCGATGCCGACGACCGGGACCGCCTCGTCGAGCAGCGCGATCGGCCCATGCTTCATCTCGCCGGCCGCGTAGCCCTCAGCGTGGATGTACGAGATCTCTTTGAGTTTGAGAGCGCCCTCGAGCGCGATCGGATAATTGACATGGCGGCCCAAGAAGAGCACGGTCTTCGACTTCGCATAGCGACGCGCCACCGGCAGGATCTCTTCGTCGCTATTGAGCGCTTGGTCGACCAATGCCGGCACGTCGCGCAGCGCCGTGACGATTTGGCGCAGCTCGGCCGGATCCATCGAGCCTCGGACCTGCGCGAGGTGACAGCGCGAATAACGCCATGGCCGCGCATTGTGCCGTGAACGTCTTGCTGGCTGCGACGCCGATCTCGGGTCCGGCGTGCGTGTACAAGGTGGCGTCGGCGTGGCGTGACAGCGCCGAGCCGACGCGATTGCAGACGCCGAGCAGCGTCGCGCCGCCCGCCTTAGCGACTTTGACGGCTTCTAAGACGTCTGCGGTCTCGCCGCTTTGGGAGATCGCGATTGCGAGCGTGCCTTCTTCGACGACCGGGTGCGAGTACCGGAACTCGGAGGCGAGTTCCAATTCGACGGGCAAGCGGGCGAGTTCGCGGATCAGGTACATGCCGTACATCGCCGCGTAGAACGCCGAACCGCACGCGAACATCGTGATCTTTTCGACTTTGCGCAGCTGCTCGTCCGACAGCTTCGCGTCGGAGAGATCGATGCGGCCGTCATCGCGGATGCGTCCGGCGAGCGTGTCGCGCACTGCCTTGGGCTGCTCGTAGATCTCCTTGAGCATGAAGTGTTTGAAGCCGCCTTTTTCGGCGGCGCGCACGTCCCACGCGATGCGCGTGATCTCGCGCTCGACGGGTTCGCCTGCAAAGGTGGATATCTCGGCGCCGTCGCGCGTGACGACGACGACTTCGCCTTCGTGGATCACCAGTTGCTTGCGCGTGTACTCCATGATAGCCGGTGTGTCGGAAGCGACGAACGTCTCGCCTTGGCCCAGGCCGACGACGAGCGGCGACGCGCCGTTGCGCGCGAACACGATCTCATCGGGAGCGTCGGACGAGAGCACGCCGAGCGCATAGGCGCCGTGCACGTCGGCGAGTACCGATCGAACCGCCGCCGCAAGATCACCCTTATAGCGCTCTTCGATCAGGTGCGCGACGACTTCCGTGTCGGTATCGCTGGCAAACGTGTGGCCGCGACTGAGAAGCGCGGTGCGCAACGGCGCGTAGTTCTCGATGATGCCGTTATGGATGACGGCGATGCGCCCGCTGCAGTCGAGGTGCGGATGCGCGTTGCTGTCGCTGGGGCGGCCGTGCGTCGCCCAACGCGTGTGGCCGATGCCGACCGAGCCTTTGAGCGGATGCTGCTTGAGCGCTTCCTCTAAATTGGCGAGTTTTCCGACGCGCTTCTCGCCGACGACGACGCCGTCGTCGATCATGGCTATGCCGGCGGAATCGTAGCCGCGGTATTCGAGGCGATGCAAGCCTTCCATGAGCACGCCGACGACGTTTCGTGGCCCGATATATCCGACGATGCCGCACATTGGTTATCGTTCCTCACCCAAGCTCGTTCGAGCGCCAGACCTTGAGGGCTTCTGCCGTCAGGATGGCCCGCAGCTGCGCCACCGCGACGTCGAACTCGTCATTGACGATCAAGTAGTCGTAGTCTTTGATAGCTTTCGCCTCGAGCCGGGCGGTTTCCAGCCGGGCGGCGATGTCGCCCGGGCCGTCGGCGTTGCGCACCTCGAGGCGGCGTTGCAGCTCGTCCTCGGAGCGCACCGTCAGGAAGACCAGCACCGCATCGGGATATAATTGTTTGATGCGCTTGGCGCCGTTCACCTCGGGCTTCATGACGAGATCGCGACCGGAACGCAACGTCTCATCGACGAATGCCTTGGGCGTGCCGTACAGATTGCCCGCATACTCGCGCGTTTCGAGGAACTCGCCGTTCTCCGCCATTTTCTTGAACCGCATGTTCGAGACGAAATGATAATGGACGCCTTCGATTTCGCCGGGGCGCGCGGTTCGCGTCGTGGTCGACACGCAGTAGCCGACCTCTGGTTCGAGCGTGCGCAGCGCCGCGATGACGCTGTCCTTGCCCGAGCCCGATGGGCCGGAGACTATCAACAAGACCGGTTTTCGGCTGGGCGTGTCCGCGATCTCCTTCATGACGCTCGATAGCTGGCTCGTCGCGCGGCTCGCGCGCGAGCTCGACCAGCTGCTCGCCGGCGGTCGCGTGAGCGACCTGCGCACGGCCGAGCGGAGCCTATCGCTGGCGTGCTATCGACGGCGCGCGCACCTCGAGCTGCGAGCCGCCTTCGACCCGGATCACCCGTTAGCGGCAGCGATCCAGCGGCGCGATCAGACAAACGAAAGCGGTCCTGGCGGCTGGGCCGGCGGCGTCGCACCGCTGCTGCGCGGGAGCGTCATCGATGCCGTCCACGCCGTACCTGATGACCGCATACTCAACGTCGACACGAGTTCCCGTTCAGCATTCGGCGTGCCTGCGAAACACCGCCTAGTGCTCGAACTTGAGCCCCGCAAACCGAACGCGCTCGTGCTGCGCCCGATCGGCGCCGGCGGCTGGTCCGTGCTTGCTGCCGTTCGACAATTCGCTCCCGAAGGCTCGGCGCGCGGCATCGTCGTGGGCGAGCCGTATCAGGCGCCGCCACCGCGAGTCGCGACGTGCGATCGCGCGACGTTCGTAGAGCGCGTCGCCGCGGCGCTAGCTTCGCCGGAGCCGCAGTTGCGTGCCGTCGTGCGGCTGCTCGGGGAATTCGATCCGGCATGCACCCCGCCGCTCGCGCGGAGCTTGATCGCGGAGTTGGAGCTCACGCCCGATCTGGGCGTGAAAGCCGGTGACCTGCTGCTCGACCGTTGGGCCGCGCTGCGCGAGCAGGTGACGCGCGCGGCCGCGGATCCGGGGTCGTCGCTGTACGTGTATCGTCGCGGCAGCGAGATCGTCGCGTGCCATGTGGTGCCGCTGCGCTGGCCCGAAGGCGACGTCAGCCGCGCACTCAGCCTCGATGAGGTGTGCGCAGCCGAGATCGAGCGTGGCGAGCGAGCGCGCATCGCGCCGGCGAGCGCGACGCTGCGCAAGCGGCTCGAGCGTATGCTCAAGCGCTGCGACGAAGAGATGGAAAGTTTGCGCGCGGCCCAAACGCGCGGCACCGCGGCCGAGAGCTTGCGCGCGAGCGGCGATGCCATCTACGCGAACCTCACCGGCATAGTGCCGAACGCATCGGTGTTGGTAACGCCCGACGGCGCGAGAATCGCATTGAACCCTGTGCTCACTCCGAAGCAGAACGCCGCCGACTACTTCAAGCGCTACAAGAAAGCGCGCAGCGGTTTGCCGCGCGTCGCGGCACGATTGGAACGCTTGGCGGCGATGAAGCCCTACTGGGAACACCTTCTGTGGGAGCTGGACCGCGCCGACGCGGATCCCGCGCTGCGCACGACGATCTACGAGGAGGTCGCCGCCGCAATCGCTCCGCGCGTATAGCAGCGCGTTCTCCGAACGCGCACAAGAAGAAGAAAAGCGCGCTCAAAGAGCGCGCTACTACATCGGTGGAGCTGGGGGGTGGGGCCGTCGCCTATGTCGGGCGGTCGCCCAAAGATAACGAGCGCCTCACCTTCTCCGTGGCGCGGCCGGGCGATTACTGGTTCCATGCTCGCGGCATCCCTGGAGCGCACGTGATCCTCAGGCTTCCGCATGCCGGCGATACCCCGACGGACGATCATATCGCGCGCGCGGCGGCACTTGCGGCGAATGCGAGCCGCGCTTCAGATGCGGCGAAGGTCGAAGTCGACTACACGCAGCGCAAACACGTGCGCCGCCAGGGCAAAGGCGCGACCGGTTTGGTCTGGTACACGGACTTCAAGACGATTCTGGTACGCCCGTGCGGCGATGAACATCGCATCGCCGAACGAGTAGAAACGATAGCGCTCGCGCACCGCGTGCGCGTATGCGCCCAACACGGCGTCGGTGCCGGCGAATGCGCACACCAACATGAGCAGGGTCGAGCGCGGCAGATGGAAGTTGGTGATCAGCGCGTCGACGGCGCGGAACCGAAAACCGGGATAGATGAACAGGTCCGTCCAGCGCGATCCCGATTCGACGGTGCCGCTTTCGCTACGAAGCGCGGCATCTTCAAGGCTGCGCACGCTCGTGGTCCCGACCGCGATGATCCTTCCGCCAGACGCTTTGGTGCGCGCAATCGCGTCTGCCGTCTGCGCCGGTATCGAGTAGCGCTCGGCGTGCATCGGATGCTCGCGGATGTCGGGGGTCTTCACCGGGCGGAATGTGCCGGCTCCGACGTCGAGCGTCACCGTCGCCCAATCCGCGCCGCGCTCGCGCAGCGCGTCGATGAGTTCACGCGTGAAGTGCAATCCGGCGGTCGGTGCCGCGACGGAACCGCGATGCGCGGCGTAAACTGTTTGGTAGCGCTCGCCCGCATCGGGCGGCGGCGCCGTGATGTACGGCGGCAACGGCACTAGACCGTAGCGCTCCATCGCGGCGTCGGCGTCGATGCCCTCAAAGCGGACGATGCGGGTGCCCAAGTCGGTACGTCCGGTTATCTCGATGGCGTGCTCCGGACTCAAGCTCAAGCGGTCACCGACGCGTACGCGCTGTCCAGGGCGCACGAGCGCTTCCCACGTACCGTCGGCAATCGATGCCGGGTGCAGCAACAGCACCTCGGCTTTGCCGCCGCCTCGGCGTTTGGGCAGCAGGCGCGCGCGCATCACGCGCGTGTCGTTGACGACGAACAGGTCGCCGGGTTTGACGAGCGTCGTCAGATCGCTGAACCGGCGGTCGCTGAGGGCGCCGCCATCCACGACGAGCAGTCTCGACTCGTCGCGCTTCTTGGCCGGCGCTTGCGCGATGAGCTCGATGGGCAATTTGTAATCGTAGCGCTTGGTCTCGAAGACGGCGCTCTGGGGTTCGTCCTCCGACAATGCGGGCCTAGAAGTCGTCGTCCGGCGGAACCTTCGAGGGTCCGGCGGCTTTGGCCAGCTCCTCCGGGGTCCAGCCCGGCGTCGGGATGTATGCGTACGGCGTCGGAGACTGCAGGAAATTGAAACAGTCCGCGAGGTTGTCTGCGCGATCGTCTGCGTAGCCGAGCGTGCCTAACCCGAAGTTCGTCTCGATGAAGTGCAAGATGCTCGACTGCTGGTGCTCCACGTGCGAGACGTACTTGAGCTTCGCGTACGGCGACACGACGATCAGCGGCACCCGGAACCCGATCTCGTAGTGGTTGTAGACGACGGGCTTGACGTGATCGAACCAGCCGCCCCAATCGTCCCACGTGATGAAGATCGCGGTGCTCCCCCAATACTTGCTCTTGCCGACGGCGTTCACGACCGAGGCGACCCACGCCGGCCCCGAACCATTATTGGAGACCGCGTGATCGGACTCGGCGGGCGAGGGGATCACCCAGCTTACCTGCGGGAGTTGGCCGTTCTTGATGTCGGTGAGTATAGTCGTCTCTGGAACGATGACGTTCTTCCACTGCGGACCGTAGCGCATGTGCTTGATCGCGTCGGGTCCTGACCAGAAGCCGCCGCTGACCGAGTTGTAATAGCGCCACGTGACGCCCTTGGCGTCGAGCAGATCCATGATCGTCGGGTGTTCGAAACACGGCGGCCGCGTCTGGTTCTCAACGCCGGTCGTGGGGTTGATCATCTTGACTTTGTTGAGCGGCGAGCCGCCGCAGTTACCGCCGGTCACCCACGTGCCGGTGTGATAGATCAGATTCTCGGCTGCCATTAATGGGCTGCCCACTTTGTCGGTCGACGTGCCGGCGATGATGAACTGGTGCGCCGGAAAGCTCGGCCCTTGGTTATCTTGGAACGTCTTGTCGCCGAACGTGTACGTCGAGGCCATCGTGAAATACGGCATCACCTGCGACTTCGGGACGTACGCGAACGCGGTGAGCGGCTTGCACGTGCCGGAGCACGTGATCTTCTCCTTATCCCACCCATTCATCGCGCCGCCGGCGTACTCGGTCAAGAAGCCCGCGTGGCTATGATCGAGATCGTAGTGAACCGCCATCGGCCTGGGCACCAGCGTGACCGTCACGCCCTTGGAGTTCACGCCGCTGCTGGCGATGTCGGCTCCCGGCAAGCCTTGGAAGAGGTTATCCGGCGTCCGGTTCTCCTGGACGATGACGATGACGTGCTGAATCTTCTGCGCTGGAAAAATTTTATACCGCGGGAGCTGCGCTGGTCGCCGACGGGGCGGCTTGCGAAAATCCGAAGAGCAGGACCGCAGCTGCTGCAATGAATCGAAAGACTCTTGGCATAGAGGCCTTCCTTTGCGGGGCTACGACGATGGTCAAAGGCGCTTTCGCCAGAGGATTTCGCCTCCCTCGGCGGGCCGGACGCCGACGCCCACACGTTCGAATCCGTTGCGCTCGAGCACGCGATGGGACGCTTGGTTGTCTCCCGCAGTCACTGCAACTATCGCACGTATCGCGGGATCATGTCGTGCCGCAAAAATTATCGCGTCCACAGCGGCGCTTGCGTACCCTCGGCGCCGACGGCTTGCCGCAACGCCATAGCCGATCTCGACTTCCCCGCTCGCAGACGGCGGCGTCTTGAAACCGCACAGGCCGACGACCTCGCCGTTCGCTACCATCATCCACTGGCCGCCGGCATAGCCGTCGCGGCGCATGTTAGTCGCCATCTGCCGGATGTGGGCGAGCACGTGCGATTCGTCGACACCGCCGGGCGGTGACGCAAGGCCGGCACGCACGGTCACGTCGCCCCGAAGCATAGCGGCGAAATCATCGTCCGCGAGCTCGAGCAAGATCATGCCTGTGATGGGGCTACGAATGTTTGTGCAAGCAATACGTGTTGCTATGGCCCGACAGCGCGGTCGAGGCGCTGCGCCAACGCGCGATGACGTACAGGCAGTCTCCCGCGGCGATGTTTCCATAGCCCGTTCCGCTGCCCATATACCAGCCTTTCGCGCCGTTGAAGACGTCGAGCGCTTTGGTGCCATCGGCATGGTAGATCGTGAATCCGAGCGTGCCGATCGAATCGAGCGGGAAATCGTAATCCCACACCAGGATGATCTGCCCAGCGGTCATACGCGACTGGCACGAGGCGACCGATTCCAAGGGCGCGAGATGAGCGGCGCATACCGTGGGATCAGTGGTGCGCCGCAAATGAAGCGGATCGGGTTTCGGCAAGCATGTCGTGTTGCTGTTGCCCGACTTGGTAGACCCGCCGCGCGTGCGGGCGAGGACCGAAAAGCAGTCTCCCGGGCCGGCGTTTCCATACCCCTGGCCCAAGCCGAGATACCAGCCGGTCGTGCCGTTGAACAGGTCGAGCGCGTCGACGCCCTTGCGGTTGATCTGGAAGCCGACATCGCCGCTCGCGCTCAGCGGGCCTGCGTAGTCCCAGACAAAGATCAGCTGGGCTCCGTGAAGCCGGCTACCGCACGAAGCCGCGGTCTCGATCGGCGACAGGTGCGCCGCGCAGACCGCGGGATCCGAGGTTCTGCGGAAATCGGTCGGGGCGGAGAGCCTCGCCGGGATTAGGCGCGGCGTGACGCCCGCATGCGGCTGCGTATCGGCCAGACCGGCGAGCGGAAAAGAAACTACCAAGCAGCTCAGCAGAGCGAACAGCCCGCGTCTCATGCAGGGACCTTCCTGCCGCGCCTGACCTAGCCTTGCTTCATCGCCGATTCTCGGCAATTTCTAAGGGGGTTTTCATGGGCTGTTGAGGGTCAACACGTAGACTCAGTGAAAGGCCACGTGGGGTTCGCACTGCACGCCGCTGTTTTGCATTTACGGGGGGACGATGAGAGACGCGGATCGATCGACGACACTTCTTCAACGGCTCCGCTTCGTGGGGCCGTTCGTGCTTGCGGCCGCGATCACGGCGTGCGGTCCCAAGGCATCGGTGGTGCCGCGCTTCGTCACCCTGCCGCAGCAGCCGCCCATACAGGACCAAGGCATCATCAAGCACGTCATCGTGATCGTCCAGGAGAACCGCAGCTTCGACAACCTCTTCAACGGGTTCCCCGGCGCCGATACGGCGTCGAGCGGAAACGCATTGGGCAAGAGCGTTCCGCTGCAGGTCGTGCCGTTCGAAGGCAAGGGCGTCGATGTCGGACACTCGCACGGCAACTTCACGACCGCGTACGACGGCGGCAAGATGGATAATTTCAACTCCGAAGGCACGTTCGGCATCGTCAACGGACAGTACGTGCCCGTGCTCAGCACGCCCAACTTCCCGTATTCGCAAATAGAACAGTCGGAAACCGTGCCGTACTGGACGCTGGCATCGCAGTTCACGATAGCGGACCGGATGTTCGCCTCCATGAGCGGTCCGAGCTTCCCCTCCCATCAGTATCTGATCGCCGCGCAATCCGATTTCGTATCTGAAGTGCCAGGCGGGCCGTTCTGGGGCTGCGACGCCGCGCCGGGGACCCTGGTCAGCCAACTCAACCCCGACGGCACGGAGAACAAGGGCGTCTACCCGTGCTTCGACTATCAGACGCTGGGCGACGAGCTCGATCAGGCCGGGATCACATGGCGCTACTATGCGCCGGCGATGAACGCTCCGGGCTATATCTTCTCGGCGTACGACGCGATCCGGCACATACGATTCGGCGCGGACTGGACGAACAACGTTGTCTCGCCGGAGACCACCGTGCTGAACGATATCGGCAACGGCCAGCTGGCGCAGGTGAGCTGGGTCATCCCGTCGATCGTGAACTCCGATCATGCGCTTGGCGACAGCAGCACCGGGCCGGCCTGGGTCGCCTCGATTGTCAACGCGGTCGGCGCGAGCCCCTATTGGAACAACACCGCTATTTTGATCCTATGGGACGAATGGGGGGGCTGGTACGACCACGTGCCGCCGCCGCAGCTGGACATCATGGGAAACGGCTTCCGCGTGCCGTTGCTCGTCGTCTCGCCATATGCGAAGCACGGCTATATCTCGCATGTCTATCACGAGTCGGCCAGCACGACGCACTTCATCGAGGCGACGTTCAATCTCCCGACGCTCACCACCGCAGACGCCCGTGCCGATGAACTGACCGACTGTTTCGATTTCACCCAATCCGTGACGCCGCTGCAGCCGGTCAAGACGATCATGCAGCCGATGGATTTTGTGAACGAGCATCATGTGACCGGTCCGAACGATCCGGACTAAGCGCGCACCGCGGTCTTAGTGCGACTTCACGTTCACCTGATAGACGGACTGGATATCGTTGTAATCCGCTTGTGTGAGAAACCGCTCGCCAGGGTGTCCGTCGAGTTTGATGCTGGGTGATGGCGGCGGCGGCGTGCTGGTGAGCGGAAACGGGTCGCGTACGACCGCCGCGTAGAAACTCGTCGGCCGCGAGAAGATGTCGGCGTGGTAGTAGACTGCGGTCAACACCATCGCGTTATGCGATGAGAACACGAGCAGCGGCGTCTCGTCGGTCAGTTGCGAGATCAATGACTTCAACGCTGCGCGCGAGCCGCCGATCGGCGTCGTGAACAATGCGGTCCCGGTGGTATCGGTGACCGAATGGTCGAGGCTGCTGGTATAGGTGTGGCTCAGGTACGCGGTGATCTGGGCGGACGTCAACGTATCAGGAACGCTGGTGCCGAACAGCGTCGAGAGGATGTCGGCCTGCGAGATCCCGCCGCCGTAGAACGCGATGATCATCGCGATCGAGGCTGCCCAGCAGCCGGTCTGCGTCTGCGCGGCCTTGTACGCCGGATCCATGAGACGCGACTCCACCTCGGCACCGCACACATAACCACCGCCCGGACCGTAGACTTCCTTGCACGGGATGGTCCCGGCTGCGGCTTGATGTGCGTGGCCGAACACCGCGGCCGCGACGACGCAGCAGAACACCGTCATAATCGTGGCCCAACGCCGCATGATCATGGTCCCCCTCATATCTTGGAAAGCATAGCGCCGTGGTAGTAAAAGGAAAGGATGGCGTTGATCCCTAGTCCACGATCGGCCATGTCCTTAGCGCCCCACTGGCTCATCCCCACCCCGTGCCCGAAGCCGGAGCCCTTCACCAGCATCGAGTCGCCGTCGATCGATATCGAGGCGATGCGCGTGCTCTTGACGACGTGCCGCCCCGCGAGCTGGCGGAACAGCGGGGCCGGAATCGTCCGCGCACCGCTCGTCCCGGTGACCGTCACGCTGGTGAGCCTGCCCGATGCATCTGCCGGCCCGGGCGCGATCGCGGTGATATCCCCGATATCGGCGACTTGCGCGCGAAACGCTTGCGTGAACGAGCTGAGCGGCACGCTGGCCGACCAGGAGAGATGCGGTGATTCTGCGGCGTACGGGTCAGGTTGCGCAAGCAGATACGGCTGGGGGTCCGACAGATTCGAGCCGTCGGCGGTATAACCGCCGTCACAGGACGAGTAATACGCGTCGATCACGTGATACTGGTACATCAGCACGACGCCGCGCGTGGATTCGACGGCATCGACCGAGGCTTGGGTCTCCACGTTGACCCCGCCGTAGGCTTGGTCTTGCTCGCCCGCCTTGACGTCGTAGCCCGGGTATTCATGCAGTGCCGCGCGAGCGATTGCGTAGCTGCGCGAAGCGATGGCCTGAGCTTGCAGCGCGACCTCCGGCCACGATGGATCCATCTCCGCGCCGACCACTCCGTACAGATACTGCTCCAAGTCGAGCTCGTCGACGACGTCGAGCGTGCCGTCGTCGTCGCGCGAGATCCACACCTTGCCGCGATACGTCTTCCCGTCGACCACAAGCGGCGCATCCATGAGCGGCTGCGCGAGCACGCGCGAGCCCGCGGGCACGGCGCCCGCGAGGATCAGCCCGACGGCGCCCGGCCGGACTTCCATCACCGTCGTGATCTCGGGCTGCAGCAGCGGCGTGCCGTCGCCATCCGCTGCGCGCACGACAAGGCCTCCTTCGGACGCGACGACCGTCTGCAGCTGATGCGCAGCCAGCAGTACCCGGATCGTCTGCGCGTGGGCGGGGATGGTGATTGCGAGCGCACATGTCGCGAGGAAGCCCGCGATCGCGATCGCTGGACCACGTCGGCGAAAGGCGCGAGTCAGAGCAGCCGTGGCTGTTCGCTCCCGCTCAATCCGAGATGGGCTTTGGCTTTTGACGTCGCGCGCCGGCCGCCGGCTGTGCGCTGCAAGAACCCGATCTGGATCAGGAACGGCTCGACGACGTCGGTCAGCGTCTCTTCTTCTTCATTGACACTGGCAGCGAGCGCGCTGATGCCGACCGGTCCCCCGCCGTACTGGACGACGAGCGCGCGCAAGAACGCGCGGTCGAGCGCGTCGAGTCCGAGCAGGTCGATACCTTCGAGCGCGAGCGCGGCCTGCGCGACGTCGCGGTCGATGACGCCGTGCGCTTTCACCTGCGCGAAGTCGCGCACGCGTCGCAGCAGCCGGTTCGCGATTCGCGGCGTGCCGCGGGCGCGGCCCGCGATCTCGGTCGCGCCGCCGGGCTCGATGGTCACGCCAAGCACGGTGGCGGAGTGCTCGACGATGCGGCGCAGGTCGTCAGGCGTGTAGTAATCGAGATGGTGAACGATGCCGAAGCGCTCGCGCAAGGGGGCGGTGAGCAGCCCGGCACGCGTGGTGGCGCCGATGAGCGTGAACTGCTTGAGATTGATCTTGATCGTCTTGGCATACGCGCCGCGATCCACCATGAAGTCGATCGCGAAATCCTCCATCGCCGGGTAGAGGAACTCCTCGACGACGTGGCTGAGGCGATGGATCTCGTCGACGAAGAGCACGTCGCCGCGCCCGAGATTGGTCAGGATCCCGACGAGATCGCCCGGGCGCTCCAGCGTCGGGCCCGACACCTGGTGAAACGTCGCCGCCATCTCGCGCGCGACGATGTTGGCAAGCGTCGTCTTGCCCAAACCGGGTGGACCGTGGAGCAGCACGTGATCGAGCGGCTCATCGCGCCGTTTGGCCGCCTCGATCGAGATCTTGAGGTTCTCGACGATGCCCTGCTGCCCGACGTAGTGCTCGAAGCCGGCGGGGCGCAGCGTGACGGTGATGATCTGGTCTTCGATCGACTCCGACGGAGCGACCAGCGGATGACGCGCGGCCGACTCGTCGTCGCCGGCGGCGGCGACCGGTTTGCGCGGGCTCATCGCGTCTTGGTCTCGGGCGCGTTCGGGGGACGCGCTCCTGCATCGTCGCTGCGCGTGCGCCGGTAGACCTCGGTCAGCAGCTCCTCCGCGCTCGAGATGGAACCGTTGGCCGCCATCGCTTCCTTTATCATGCGCTCCGCTTCGCCGCGCTTGTACTGCAGCTGCAAGAGCACGTCGAGCGCCTCGGCGACATGGTCCGGCTGCGCCGCGGCATGCGACGACTCGCCTTGGATCAGTCCGAAGCGGGCGACCTTGCCCTGCAGTTTTGCGATGATGTCTTTGGCCTTTTGATCGCCGATACCCGGCAGGCGGCGCAACGCGTTGCGGTCGCCGTCATCGATGTAGCGCGCGATCTCCGCCATCGGGCGCGCGAACGCGCGCACCGCGGTCTTCGGACCGACGCTTGAGACCGACAGCAGCGCCTCGAAGAACTCGCGCTCGACGGCGTTGGTGAAGCCGACGTACGCAGACGTGCCCCGGTTGCCGTCGATCTGCAAGTACGAGAACACTTCCAAAGCCACGGGTTTGCCGAGCTCGATCGCGACCAGCTTGTCCATCACGCAGCCTGGCACCATGACGTCGTACGAAAGGCCGCCGACGTCGATGAGCACGGTTTGCTCCCGCCGCTCGCGCAGCTTGCCCTCGATCCGTGAGAACATCAGCGCGGGCGCCTGCCGTTGCGATGCGCGCAGGCGAGCGCCAGCGCGAGCGCGTCGGTGACGTCCGAGGGGCGCGGCACGCTCGCCAGCCGCAGCATTTGCACGACCATCCTAGCGACTTGTTCCTTAGAGGCGGCGCCGCTTCCGGCAATCGCCCGCTTCACGCTGGTGGCGGAGAACTCTACGACGTCCAAGCGAGCGCCGGCCACGGCGGCCAGCAGCGCTCCGCGCGCGTGCGCCATCATGATCGTCGTCTTCGGATTGACAGCGCGCGCGAACACTTCCTCGATCGCCACCACATCAGGATGCGTGGCGGCGATGAGCGCGGTCAGGCTCTCGTTGATATCGCCCAAACGCACGCTGAACGTCTGCCGGCGGTCCGTCGAGATCACGCCGGCTTCGACGAGCTTGACCGAGCTGCCGCGCACCTCGATCACGCCGTAGCCGGTCGAACGGACGCTGGGATCGATGCCTAAGACGCGCATGTCACCTCCCGATGATGAGATTCACGGCGTTGCTCGACGGCGTCGTGCCGACGGGCGGGTCCGTGCTCAGCACCTTCGCATCGGTCGCCGACCCGGCGACGATAACGCGGTTGACCTGGTAGCCGTTGCGCTCCAGCACGCCCTTGGCCTGATCGAGCGGCATCCCGATCACGTTCGGTATGGGTATCGTGGGCGCCGAGCTCGAGGGCGGCGAGCTTTGCGCGGGGGCGGCGGGGCCCGTCGTCGCGCCGGCCGACACCACGACGTCGATAGCGGCGCCTTGCGCGACGCGCGCGAACGCGCCGGGCGTTTGGCTGACGACCGTTCCCGGTGGTTTGTCGGGCACGTCGGCTTGCACGACGTTGCCGATCGAGAGGCCAAGCCCAGAGAGCGTCTGGCGCGCCGCGTCAAGCGTCTGGCCGACGAGCATGGGCACTTCGATCGCTGCCGGCCCGGCGCTGACGTCGACCATCACCGTGCCGCCCGGCGCGAGACTGCCGCGCTCGCTGGGATCTTGGCTCAGCACGATGTCCGCGGGTATGTTGTTGACTGACACCTGCGAGTTGACCGCCAGCTTGAGCCCGAGTTTGGCTAGCATCTTTCGCGCCTCGTCTTCAGTGAGCGAGACGACGTTGGGGACGGTGACGAGTGCCGGACCGAGGCTCTCGCTCATGACGACCGTGCCGCCTTTGCCGAGCGGCGATCCCGGAGCGGGATTGGTCGCGGCGATGAGCCCTTGCCTGATCGTCGCGCTGTGCACCTTGGCGCCGACCCGCACCAAGAAGCCTTGTGCGGTGAGGAACTCCTGCGCGTTGTTGGGCTCTTGCCCGAGCACGTTCGGCACGTCGACCGTCGGCGGCCCCGTGCTGACCAGCAGCGTCACCGTCTGGCCAGGTGCGACCCGTTGATTGAGGCTCGGGTCGGTGCCGGCGACCAAACCACCCTGCACGATCGGATCGGATCCTTGGCGTATCGCGACGTTGTCGATGCCGAGCGCGTGCAGCGTCGCGATCGATTCGGCGATCGATTTGCCGCTCAGGTCGGGAACGCGCATGTCGTGCGAGGACGCTTGACGCGCGGCTACAACGAGCGCGATCACGAGCGCGAGCGCGACGACGATGCCGGCGTAGGCAAGCGTGCGGCCGGCGCGCCACGCCGGAGGCGGAGGGAGCGCAGGCAGCTCAAGGGGTTTCGCACCGGCCTCCACCATCGTCTGGCGCGCGCGGCGGCGCAGGATCTCCGTCGGCGCGTCCGGACCCGCTTCTTCTTCGGCGTCGTCATCTTCGGCTGGACCGCGCACGATCTGGCGCAGTGCGGCCAGGACTTCGCCTGCGGATCCATAGCGCTGTTCGGGCTGCTTGCGCAACAGCCGCGCGATGATGCCTGCGAAATGCGCGCTGATCTCGGCGCCTTTGCTGCGCGGATCCGGGGCCGGATCGCGCACGATGGCATCGGCCAGCGCGTCCGGCTCCGTGCCTGAGAACGGGCGTACGCCCGCGACCATCTCGAACAGCACCACGCCCAGGCTGTAGAGGTCGCTGGCTTCGGTGACGCGGCCGCCGGTGAGCACCTCGGGCGCGCAGTACGGCAGCGAACCGAGAACGACGTCTTCCCCCGAGCCGCGGTCTGCGAACGCGGATTCGTCGACCGCGTGCGCAATACCGAAGTCGGCGACGCGCACGACGTCCTCGCGCGTGATCAAGATGTTGGACGGCTTGATGTCGCGGTGCAGCAGCTCTTGCCGGTGTGCGGCCGCGAGCGCCGCGCAGATCTGGCGCGCGTAGCGCACCGCCACCGACTCGGGAAGCCGGCCCTGGCGCGCGATCAGCGTGGCGAGCGTCTCGCCTGGCACGTACTCTTCGACGATGTAGTGATCGCCGTCGACCTTGCCGACGTCGTAGGTGGTGACGATGTTCGGGTGCGAGAGCTTTGCGGCGGCTTGCGCTTCGAAATCGAAGCGTGCGACGAAGGCCGCGTCCGCCGAGAACGCGGGGCGCAGCACTTTGATCGCGACTTGACGGCGCAGGATGAGATCGTAACCGCGGTAGACCACGGCCATGCCGCCCTCGCCGATCTTGGCGTCGAGGCGGTAGCGCTCGTTGTAGATGACGTCGGCCATGCTTATCGGTACATCGTCAGGGCGTCGGCCATGATGGCGCGGGCGATCGGTGCAGCCACAGCGCCGCCGTAGCCCGCATCTTCGACGATCACCGCGACCACGAGCCGCGGGTGTTCTGCCGGTGCGAAGCAGACGAACCACGCATCGGGCGGCGCGCCCGTGTGCGTGCCCGTGCCGGTCTTGCCGGCGACCGTCACGCCTGGGATTCGCGCTGCAGTGCCGGTACCATTGCGCACCACCGCGATCATCATCGTGCGCACTTCGTCGGCCGTCGTCTGCGACATGACGCGCTCCCACACGACTGCCGGCACGTCGACCCTGCGCCCACCGCTGTAGCGGAACTGCTTGACCAGCTGCGGGCGCATCATGACGCCCCCGTCGGCGATCGTCGAGGCGACGAGCGCCATGCGCAGCGGCGTGACCGCCAGCCCGCCCTGGCCGAAGGACATCTGCGCGAGCTCCGACGGTGAGACCGTCTCCTTGGGAGGCACCTCGTCGCGCGCCGCCGGCACCGCCACTTGGGGATCGTCGCCGACGTGAAAGCGGTGGAGGTAGTCGTAGAAGCCGTCCAAGCCGAGGCGCAGGCCGATCTGGGCGAAATCGACGTTGCTCGACAGCGCGAAGGCGTTGACCATATCCTGCGTGCCGGTGATCTCGCGCTTGTCGTTCTCGACGCGGAACGAGCCGATCGTGAAGTATCCCGGATCGACGAACGTGTCGGTGGGCACGACGACGCCGCTGTCGAGCGCCGCGCTCGCCGCGACCATCTTGAACGTCGAGCCCGGCGGATACAAGCCTGCGAAGGCACGATCGAGCAATGGCGAGTTCGGGTTAGCGCGCAACGTCTTCCACACCGTGCCGAGCGCATTGGGATCGAACGTCGGCCGGTTGACGGCGGCGAGAATAGCCCCGGAGCGCGGATCCATGACGATCGCCGCGCCGCGTACGTCGGGCGGGAGCGCGGCATCCACTGCCTTGGCGATATCGGCGCGCAGCGTCAGGACGACATCACCGCCGCCGTGCGTCGACGTCAAGCCGTTGCGCCGGAAGAAATCGCTGACGTCTGCGCCGCCCGACGCCTGCAGCGGCGCGGCCAGCACGGAATCAAGCGCTGCTTCAAGACCGGATTCGCCGTAGAGCGGCGATGAATAACCCACGAGCTGCGCGAGCGCAGGACCCGCCGGATACACACGCCGGGTGCCTTTGGTCTGCGCGAGGGCCGCGCCGCTCGCGTCGAGCAGCGCGCCGCGGAACTCGTTGGTCAGGCTGCGCCGCGGGTTGCCGGCACGCTGCGCGATCGACGTGCGCTGGAGGATCTGCACGCGAACCTCCTGCACCGCGAGCAAGACGAACAGCACGATGAACGCGAGGACGATGCGCCCGAGGCGCCTGCGCATGGCGCTCACGTCACGCGACGGTGAGGCCGGTCCGGACGAAGTCCTGCAGCGACCGCACCTCGATGCGATCGCCCCGGTCGGCGCTCAATGCGACGAGGAGCGCGCGCACGGTGTCGAGCGACGTGAGACAGGCGACGCCCGCCTCGACGGCCGCGCGCCGGATGCGGAAACCGTCGCTTTGCGCCATCGACGTCTGCGCGGCATCATTGATGACGAGATCGACGCCGTTACCGGCGATGAGCTCGACGCAGTGCGGCGAACCTTCGGCGATCTTGTTGACGCGGGTCGCGCTGATGCCATTGCTTTCCAGCAACTGCCACGTGCCGGGCGTGGCGTAGAGCTGGAAGCCGAGCTCGACGAAGGCACGCGCCACCGGCATCGAACGCTGCTTCTCGGCGTCGGAGATCGACCACAGTATGCGGCCGCCGGGCGGCGGCGGCGCGATGCCCGCGCCCAACAGCGCGCGCAACAAGGCGCCGGCGAACGTCGTGTCGATGCCGAGCACCTCGCCGGTCGACTTCATCTCGGGTCCCAGCATGGTCTCGACGCGGCGCAGCTTGGAGAACGAGAACACCGGCATCTTGACCGCGACGAAGTCCGGGTGGGGCAGCAGTCCCCGGTCCAGACCCATCTCTTTGAGCGTGGCGCCCAGCGCGATGCGCGTCGCGGCGGCGACGAGCGGCACGCCGGTGAGCTTGGCGATGATCGGCACGGTGCGGCTCGCGCGCGGATTGGCCTCGATGACGTACAACTTGCCCTCGTAGATGATGTACTGGACGTTGATGAGCCCGCGAATGCCCAACTCCTTGCACAGGCGCTTGGTGACGTCGGCGATGCGGCTCTCCATCTCGGCGCTGATGTTCTGTGTCGGGTAGACGGCCGTCGAGTCGCCCGAGTGGATGCCGGCGCGCTCGACGTGCTCGAAGATGCCTGGGATGATGATGTCCTCGCCGTCGAACGCTGCGTCGACTTCGACCTCGGTTCCCGCCAAGTATTTGTCGACCAGCAGCGGCGCGTGCGGCAAGATCGGCGGAGCGCTCTCGGCATATGCCGCGAGCTGCGCCTCGTTGTACACGATCTCCATGCCTCGCCCGCCGAGCACGTACGACGGCCTGACCAGGACCGGAAACCCGATCTCGCGCGCGACTTCGCGCGCCTTGCGGAACGACAGCGCGGTCCGGCCCGCCGGGCGCGCGACGCCGAGCTTGGCCAGCACGGCATCGAACTTCTCGCGATCCTCCGCCAGATCGAGGGCGCGCTGATCGGTGCCCAGCACTTTGATGCCGCGCGCCGCCAGGTCGCGCGCGAGATTGATCGGCGTCTGGCCCCCGAAGGTCAGCAGGGCGCCCCGTGCGCCGGTCGCGCGCACGGCGTGCTCGACCTCATCGACCGCCGGCGGCTCGAATATCAGGACGTCGGAGATATCGAAGTCGGTCGACACGGTCTCCGGATTGTTGTTGACCATGACCGACGCGACGCCTGAATCGTGCAGCGCCCAGGCGGCGTGCACGCACGAGTAATCGAATTCGATGCCCTGGCCGATGCGGATCGGACCGCTGCCGACGACGACGACGGACGGTCGATCGGGCCGGCGCAGTTCGTCCTGTTCGCCGATCGTCGCGTAGTAGTAGGGCGATCGCGCGGGGAATTCGGCGGCCGCGGTGTCGACGATGCGATACGCGGTGGCGGTTGACTCGCCGCCCGCGGCTGCCACGTCGGTACGCGGCATTCCGCTCAAGCGCGCGATAGTCGTGTCGGCATAGCCCGCCTGTTTGGCCGCTACGACGGTCGAATAAATTCGACCGCTCC
Source organism: Vulcanimicrobiota bacterium (assembly GCA_963772515.1). GTDB lineage: Bacteria > Vulcanimicrobiota > Vulcanimicrobiia > Eremiobacterales > Eremiobacteraceae > JAFAHD01. Next base: position 328,973 of record CAVYXC010000003.1, on the reverse strand, counting down.
ACTTTTCGGTGGCTTTGGGATCCTCCGCGCCATTGATCTCGCGCAGCGCCGTCTCCGTCTCGACCAATTCCGCGAGCTCCCACAGCCAGAACGGATCGATCGACGTCAACTCCGCGATGGATGCGGGCGTGCGGCCGCGGCGCAGGCACTCGGCGACGGCGAAGAGCCGTTCGTGCGTCGGCGCGCGCAAAACGTCGTTCAACTCGTCGTCGCTCCACTGCTCCAACGACCAGCCGGTCAAGCAGTCGCGCCCGATGTCGAGGCCGCGCACCGCCTTGACGATGCCTTGGCCGAACGTGCGCGCGATCGCCATCACTTCGCCGGTCGACTTCATCTGCGTGCCCAGCCGCGCGTCGCCCAACGGGAATTTGTCGAACGGCCAGCGCGGGATCTTGACCACGCAGTAGTCGAGCGCGGGCTCGAACGCCGCCGTGGTCACCCCGGTCACCGGATTGGTCAGCTCCGGGAGCAGCTTGCCCAGCGCGATCTTCGTCGCGATCTTGGCGATCGGATAGCCGGTCGCTTTGCTCGCCAACGCGGACGAGCGTGAGACGCGCGGATTGACTTCGACGATGTTGTACGCATCGGAGCGCGGGTCAAGCGCGAACTGGATGTTGCAGCCGCCCTCGACCTGCAGATGGCGGATGATGTTGATGGCCGCGGCGCGCAGGCGGTGATAATCGCGGTCCGACAGCGTCTGCGAGGGCGCGACGACGATCGAATCGCCGGTGTGCACGCCCATGGGATCGATGTTCTCCATGTTGCAGACGATGACGCAGTTGTCGGCGCCGTCGCGCAGCACTTCGTATTCGATCTCCTTCCAGCCGAGCAGCGACGTCTCGAGCAGGACCTGGTGGACGATGCTGGCGGCTAACCCCGAGCGCAGGTATGTGCGCAGCTCGCTCGCGTCGTGCGCGATGCCGCCGCCGGTGCCGCCCAACGTGTAGGCGGGGCGCACGACTAGCGGGTAGCCCGTGCCCTGCGCGAACTCCAGACCTTCTTCGACGCTGCGCACGATCGCCGATTCGGGGACCGGCTCGCCGATGTCGAGCATCGCCTTTTTGAACAGCTCGCGGTCTTCTGCCAGGCGGATGGTGCGCAGCGGCGTGCCGAGCAGCCTCACGCCATGGCGCTCGAGCGCGCCGCGATCCGCAAGCATGACCGCGAGGTTGAGCCCAGTCTGGCCGCCGAGGGTCGCGAGCATGGCGTCCGGGCGCTCGCGTTCGATGATAGCTTCGACGTGCGCGGGCACGAGCGGTTCGAGGTAGACCGCATCGGCCATTTCCGGATCGGTCATGATCGTCGCCGGATTCGAATTGACGAGGACGACGCGGCAGCCTTCTTCGCGCAGCGCGCGGCACGCCTGGACGCCGGCGTAGTCGAATTCGGCGGCTTGGCCGATGACGATGGGCCCGGAGCCGATGACGAGCACCGTACGCGGCATCATGGCGAGCCTTCGGTCTTCGCTCGGGCGCTGCGCAGGCCGGCGACGAAATCGGCGAAGAAATGGCGTGCGTCGGTCGGCCCCGGTGATGCCTCGGGATGGAACTGCACCGACTCGATCGGCAGCGTGCGGTGGCGCAGTCCCTCGTTGGTGCCGTCGTTGAGGTTGACCATCGTCTGCTCGACGTCGGCGGGCAGGGACGCGGGGTCCACCGCGTAGCCGTGGTTTTGCGCGGTGATGATCACTTCTTTGTTGTCGAGCTGCTGCACCGGCTGGTTGCCGCCGCGGTGGCCGTACTTCAATTTGAAGGTACGCGCGCCGAGCGCCAGCGCGAGCACCTGGTGGCCGAGGCAGATGCCGAAGGTCGGCAGCTTGCCGTATTTGACGACGCGGCGCAACGTGTCGACCACGCCGGTCAGCTCAGCCGGATCCCCAGGCCCGTTGCTCACGACCAGGCCGTCGGGCTTCAACTTGATCAAGTCGTCGAACGAGGCGTCGAAGGGCGCCTCGACGACTTCGGCGCCTGCCGCGGCTAGGCAGTCGGCGATGTTCTCTTTGGCGCCGCAGTCGAGTAGTGCGACGCGCACTTTGCCACCGGGGCGGTCGAGCTGGCTGCCGCTTTCGACCGCACGCACGAGTTCGGGCGTGGTCGGCGGTGCGGAAAGGTAGCGTCGCAGCGCCGCGGGAGCGTGCTTGATTGCCTCCTCGCCAAGGGCGAGAACCGATGCCATCGTGCCCGCTTCGCGCAGGCGTATGACGAGCGCGCGGGTGTCCACGCCCTCGATGCCGCGCACGCCGCTCGCATCCATCCACTCGTCGAGACGGCCGCTGCTGCGGTAGTGACTGGGATGCTTGCTCAGACGCTTGAACACCGCGCCGGCGCAGCAGATGGTGGCGTGCTGTCTGACGGATGGGTCGACGCCGTAGTTGCCGATGAGCGGATAGCAGAACACGATGATCTGGCCCGCGTAGGACGGGTCGGTCAACGCCTCTTCATAACCGGTCACGCCGGTGAAGAACACCGCCTCTCCCAAGGCGGTGCCGTCCGGTCCGACCGCGGCGCCCTCGAATGCCGCGCCGTCGGCGAGCAGCAGGAGCGCTGGGCGCCACCTCATGTGCGCCGTTCCTTGGCGGCGAGTTCAGGCGTCGCGCGCGCTGCGGGGCGAGATTCGTTCGCCGCCGACCGCGTCTCGTCGGTGTGGCGATACACGAGCGCACCGCCGACCACGGTCAGCGCAGGCCGCACTTTGAACGTGCGTCCGGCAAAGGGCGTCACCTTGCCCAACGAACGGAAGTTGGCCGGTTCCACCGTCCACGGCCGATCGAGATATAAGCCGGTGATGTCGGCCGGGGCGCCGACAGCAAGCGTGCCGCCGCGGACGTTGAGCAGCGCGGCGACGTTGCTTGAGAAATTCCCCACCATCGTCTTGAGCGGCGCGTCCGGCAGCGCGTCGAAGGTCGCGGCGATGGCGGTCTCGAGGCCCGAAAAGCCGACGCACGCGTGGGAGAGCGGCGGCTCTTTCTCAGACGCAGCGTGCGGCGCGTGATCGCTGGCGAAGATCGTGATCGTGCCGTCGAGCACCGCCCTGCGCAGGGCGTCGACGTCGGCGGCGCTGCGCAGCGGCGGATTGACGCGCATCGCTGCGTTGAAGCCGAGCAGCAGCTCGTGCGTGCACTGCAGGTGATGGGGCGTGACTTCGGCGGTCACGCGCACGCCGGCGCCGCGCGCCCAGCGGAGGACGTCAAGCGTCATGCGCGTGCTCACGTGGCAGATGTGCCACGCTTTGCCGGTCGCCTGTGCGACGAGCAGGTCGCGGGCGGCGATCGCTGCCTCGGCCAGCGCCGGCGAACCCGGCACGCCCAACAGGTCGCTGACCTCGCCCTCGTGCATGAGGGCGTCGGCGAAACTCACGTCCTCGCAGTGCGACAGCATCGGTTGCGGCAGGTCGGCGATGAGCTTGGCGGCATGGTACAGCGTCTTGAGCGATTTTGTCACGTTGCCGTCGTCGGAGAACGCGACGGCGCCGGCTGCCGCCATCGAGCGCAGCGCGGCGAGCGCTTCTCCTTCTCGCGCCTTGGTCACCGAACCGATGGGATAGCAACGCACGCCGCGCAGCACGGCGGCATCGCCGATGAGGCGGGTGACTTTTGCAGCGTCGTCAATGGCGGGGCGCGTGTTGGGCATCGCCGCCACCGCGGTGAATCCGCCCGCCGCGGCGGCCGCAAGCGCGGTCTTGAGCGTCTCTTTATGGGTTTCGCCCGGCTCGCGCACGTGGACGTGCGGATCGATGAAGCCCGGGCAGAGCACCATACCGGCGCAGTCGACGCGCTCGGTGTGGGGATCGGCGGCGGAGGGCGCACGGTCGAGCAGCGCCGTCACCACGCCGTTGCGCACGACGATGGTGCGGATCGCGTCGAGGCCGAGCACGGGATCGACGATGCGCGCGCCGACGAAGTCGCGATTCTCGGGCTTGAGCATCATGCTCATCGCGCCCGCCCCGCGAGCGGCCGCTCGAGGCCGCGCAGCGAGCGCTCGAGCACCGCCATGCGCGCGTAGACGCCGTTGGCCACTTGGCGCTCGATGCGGCTGCGCGGATGCGTAACCAGCTCGTCCGCGATCTCCAGACCTCGGTTGACCGGGCCCGGGTGCAGGATCACCGCGTGCGGCGGCAGTTTGGCGAGGCGAGCCGGCGTCAGGCCGTAACCGGTGGCGATATCCTCGAACGGCGGCAGCTCGCTCGCATCGCCTCTTTCCTTTTGAATGCGCAGCAGCATGAGCGCGTCAGCGGTCGGCAGGCAGGCGTCGAGATCGGTCGCCAAATCGGCGAAGCCCCATCCTGGAGCCGAGAGCGTGAGGAGCAGCGGCGGGCCGCACAGGGTCACACGAGCACCGAGCAGCCAGAGCGCGCGCGCCGACGAACGCGCCACGCGGCTGTGCCGGATGTCGCCGGCGATCACGAAGCGCCGCCCCTCCAAGCTGCCCAACTCTTCGACGAGCGTCATCGCGTCGAGCACGCCCTGCGTCGGATGCGCATGCCAGCCGTCACCTGCGTTGATGACGGCTCCAGAGAAATAGCGCGCGAGCGCGTGCGGAAATCCGCTCTCCGGGTGACGCACCACGATCGCGTCGGCGCCGAGCGCGGCGATCGTGCGCACGGTGTCTTCGAGCGTCTCGCCCTTGGACATCGACGATCCGCCGGTGTCGAAGGCGAGCCAATGCGCGCCCAGCTGCTGCGCCGCGAGCGCGAACGAGTTGGCGGTGCGCGTGCTGGGTTCGAAGAACATGCCGAGGATGGTGCGTCCGCGCAAGCGCACCGCTGCGTCGGGCACGCCTTTCTTGAACGCGTGCGCGCGTACGATCAACGCCTCGAGGGCCGGCCGTTGGACGTCATCGAGGTCGAGGAAATGCGCGGGACTGGTCATTTTGGTCCGTACAAGACAACGCGGTCGGCGTCGTTCGCCGAACCGTGCAGCTCGACGGCGACATGCTCGACGCGCGACGTCGGCACGAAGCGGCCGCAATAGTCGGCTTGGATCGGCAGCTCGCGCAGGCCGCGGTCGACCAGCACGCACAGGCGCGCGGCGCGCGGACGCCCCATGTCCGTGATCGCGTCGAGGGCGCTGCGGATCGTGCGTCCGGTGAAGAGCACGTCGTCGACGATGACGACTTCTTTGCCGGCGACGTCGTCGGCGATGTCGCTTTCGGGCATTTCGCGCTGCGCGGCGTCATCGCGATAGAGATTGATATTGAGGAAGCCGATGGCCACGTCGACCCCGGTGTGGCGTTTGATCTCGGCGTGGATGCGGCGGACGAGGTTCTCGCCGCCTTTGCGGATGCCGATGAGCAGCAGATTGTCCGAGGCGCCGTTGGGCTCGATGATCTGCTGGGCCAAGCGCTCGATCGTGCGTTGCAGCTGCGCAGCAGAAAGAACGACGCGCTTTTCCTGCAGCGTGTCGTCCCGTGTCGTCCTCACTCTGGTGTCTCCAGCCCTTTCGCGTCAATGGTGCACGAGCCGGACTTTGGTATTCTCGGGCAGGTGTGTGTGGGCCTGCCCGTTTGCTCATCCCTGCTGCGTTTCCACGTCAGAAATGGGTACACTAAAACAACAAAGACGCACCAATTTTCTCGAAGGGAGACCTACTAAGGTGAGTTCTCGAAACCCGCTCCTGATAGGAGTCATAGCGCTCCTTGTTCTCGCTTGCGCGGCCGCGCCGCGGCCGTCGCTTGCCGCTACGGATGCGCAAACAAACGCCTGCCGTAACCGGGTCGTTCAGACGTATCCCGGGACCTACCCCTCCAACATCAGCATCAACCAGGTTTGGGAGTCGAACGGCAGCGTTCGGCTTGATTGGTCCGCCGGCGGCAACGAGAGCGGATTATGTGTTATCGGGCCGGGTAACCAGGTCTACCAGTTCGTGAACAATGCTCCGGCCTGGCAGAACGGCTCGCCGTACCAGGCGCCGAGCGGAAATCAGAGCTTTGGCAATGTGCCCGGCCTCGGACAGTTCTCCGTCGTCAACAACAGCGGCCGCGTCAACGGAGCTGTCGTGAGCTTTCAGGCATACGCAAACGGATCCGGCCCGAGCAATTGGAACGCTAACTGTTCGAACGGCCGTTTAGGTCAGAACGGGAACCTCGTGCAGGATAGCCCCCAAGCCCGCTACGTCGTCAGCTACATCTGCAACGGGGGACCTCCGCAGCAATTCCAGGCGAACACCTACAATTTCGGCAACGTGCCAGGCATCGGCCAGTTCGCCGTCGTGAACGGCAGCGGCAGCGGGCAAAACGGCGTCGTTAACTTCCAGGCTTATGCGAACGGATCGGGTCCATCTATGTGGACAGCGCTCTGCAATACGGGAACGCTTGGCCAGTCGGGATACCAACTACCGGTGAGCCCGCAATCGCAGTACGTCGTCGGCTACATCTGCAATGGGGGAGCACCGGCTCAATCGTATGTCGGGACTCCGCCAGTGCAGTACCAAAACGGCACGGTGAACTTCGGTTACGTGGCGGGGATCGGTACGCTCGCTGTGATCAATGGCAGCGGCAGTGGACAAAATGGCTTCGTGAACTTCCAAGCGTACGTGAACGGATCAGGTCCTTCGACGTGGACGGCCGACTGCAACGCGGGCCGGATCGGTCAGAACGGCAACTACGCGCCGTACAGCCAGAGCACGCAATACGTCGCAAGCTACATCTGCAACGGCGGCCCACCCGGCGGCGGCTGGGTGCGCTGATCGGCGGGGGCGGTTGCAGGCCGGCGGTGTCCGGTCGAGATCAGCAGCCGCTCCATCGGCCACGGCCAGATCTTGTGGCACACAAGAGCGACACGCAGCGCGAACGGCACAACGACGTTCGCGCTGTCGCGTTCCAGACCGTGCACTATCGCATTCGCGACCTGCTCGGGCGTGAGCTTCGGAAAGATGTTGGCGATGCGGGGCATGCGCGCCGCTGCGCCCGGATTGTTCGCCCAATACGATGAGGTGACCTCACCGGCGATCACCTGGGTCACGCCGACGCCCGTGCCATGGAGATCGTTTCGCAACGCGTGCGTGAAGCCGCGCAGTGCCCATCTTGCCGCCGCGTATCCCGTCGCGCCCGGCCATGGCGCGAAGGCGGCCGGCGAGCCGACGTTGACGATGCGGCCGCTGCGCCGCGCAAGCATTCCCGGCAAGAACGCGCTGGTGAGATAGAACGCCGCGAAATACGGCACGGCCATCATCGCGACGGCCTCGGCTGGTTCAGTCTCTTCTGCATGCAGCCAGCGACCTGCGCCGGCGGCGTTGAGCAGTATGTCGGGAACGCCGAGGTCACTAATGATCCGAGCCGCTGTCTCCCGCGCAGCAGTACCGTCGCTTAAGTCTACTGCGTAGACGCGCGCGTCGCCACCGTCGAGCATGATCTGCGCGGCGATGACGTGCAGTTGGTCGTGCGATCGCGAGAGCAGCGCCACCCGAACGCCGCGAGCGGCGAGGGCTCTGGCGCTCGCAGCGCCGATGCCGCTCGACGCGCCCGAGACGACGGCCAGGCGTTGCGCCAGCTTCACCCTACCGGCGCTACATGGGGCGCAGGATCATCAACGCGATGATCGCGATCCACAGCAGGCCGCTGACGGGACCGGCGATCATCACGCCGCGGTCGTCGATCACGCTGCGCAGTTCGGGCGATGGGCTATCGTCGGGACTGGCGATCGCAGCTCGGTGCAGCCGCTCGACCCACATGCGGTGGACGCCGATTCCGACGACGAGCAGTACGATCACCAAGAAGTATGTGATAACGAGCCATTTCGACGACATGCTGAAGCCAATCGCACCAGCGGTCGCGAAGCCGAGGACGACGCCGAGCACAAAAATGATAGCACCCGCATTGAGGAGTGGACCGGCCACGCGCGTCGCTGTTCTGATGACGCGCACGTCTGTGCCTCGCGCAAGGATAGTGACAAAAATCCCGATGCCTGTTGTGAACGCGAAGGCGATGAACATCGCCAGGACGTGCAAGATGTTCCATGCTTGTGTCATCGTAGTGACTCCCGACGCTCGCGGCTCATCGCCAGTGTTTGGTTGAGCTCGACAAGACGGCTGCGCTCCTTGCTCACCACGTCCGGCGGCGCCTTCTCGACGAAGCTTGTCTGCAGTTTGCGTTCGATCGCCCCGGCCTCTTCCTGTGCACGCGCGATCTCCTTGTCAAGCGCGACCCGCTCTTTTTCGACGTAGGCTTCATCCACGGGCAGGAGCACTTCGACGGCGCCGAGGCGTCTGGACACGCTATGCACCGGTCTGCCGTCGGCTCCTGTCGGCGCGTGGATCCGCTCGGCGCGTGCGAGGCGCGCGACGACGCCCGTCTCGTTGCGCAGCAGCTCTAGCAAATGCGCATCGGCGCCGATCACGGTCACGTCGCGCATCTCACGGTACGGCAGCTTCGGCAGCGCGCGCAGCGCGCGGACGGCTTCGACGAATTCGAGCAGCCGCGTCATGTCGGCGCGCGCGCGGTCGTCAAGCCAGCCGGAGTTGACGGACGGCCATGCGGATTCGGCGATGAGCCCGTCACGTGAAAGACGCATCCATAGCTCTTCGGTGACGAACGGCATGATGGGGTGCAGCAGCTGCATCGAGGTCGCCAGCACATGCATGAGGATAGGGCCGCGCGTCGGCGCCTTGTCCTTGGCGATCTCGATGTAGACGTCGCACAGCTCGTTCCACAGGAACGAGTACAGCGTTTGCGCGGCTTGCGCGAAATCGAAGGCGTCGAGCGCTTGCGTGACCCGGCCGGCGGTACGCGCCAAACCGTCCATGATCCAGCGATCGGGGAGCGTCCAGCTCGTCTCGTCCGGTACGCTCATCATCGGTCGAATAAAATCGACCGCTCCGTGGGAATCAGCATCGAGGGTGAAGCGCACCGCTTGCCAGAGCTTGTTGCAGAACTTGCGCGCGTCGTCGCACTTGGCGATCGAGAAGCGCACGTCTTGGCCGCCATGCATCTGGCTGACGATGGCGAAGCGCGTCGCGTCGGCGCCGTAGTCGCGCACCAGCTCAATCGGGTCGAGCGAATTGCCGAGTGACTTGCTCATCTTGCGCCCTTGCTCGTCCAAGATGAGCGGCGTGATGAGCACCCGGCCGAAGGGGACGTCGCCGGCGAAATGGATGCCGAACATCACCATGCGCGCGACCCAGTTGAAGATGATCTCGCGCGCGGTGACCAGCACTTGGTTCGGATACCAGGCGCGTAGTTCGGGCGTCTTGTCCGGCCAGCCGAGGATGGTGAACGGCCAGAGGCCGCTCGAAAACCAAGTATCGAGCGTGTCCGGGTCGTGGGTCAGCTGTTTGTCTCCGCACTCGGCGCATGCAGCGGGTGTTGTTTCCGCCACCGTCACATGGCCATTCGCGCAGTACCAGACCGGCAAGCGGTGGCCCCACCAGATCTGGCGCGAGATGCACCAGTCGCGGATGTGCTCGAGCCAATCCTCATACGTGCGGCGATAGCGCTCGGGCACGAAGCGCAGCTTGCCGGACTGGGATGCGATGAGGGCCGGTTCGGCGAGCGGCTTGATCTTCACGAACCACTGCAGCGAGAGCAGCGGCTCGACGACGGTGTCGCAGCGGTAGCACGTGCCCGTGCTCACCGTGTATGGCTCTTCTTTTACCAGTGCGCCGCGATCGCGCAGCGTGTGAACTGCGCGCTTGCGCGCTTCGAAGCGGTCGAGTCCCACGAATTCGCCCTCGACGGCGTCGGTCATGCGCGCGTCGGGGCCGATGACCGAGATTGCGGCGAGCCCATGGCGCTGGCCGATCTCGGCGTCGGCTTGATCGTGGCCGGGCGTGATCTTGAGCGCGCCGGTGCCGAACGCGCGTTCCACGGCGGTATCTGCGATGACTGGAATGGCGTGAGGCGAGAGCGGGCGCTCGACAAGCCGGCCGATCAGTTTTTGATAGCGTTCATCTTGCGGGTGCACTGCCACGGCGACGTCGGCGAAGATGGTCTCGGGGCGCGTGGTTGCCACGACGACGCCGTCGCTGCCGTCTTCCGCGCGGTACCGAACGTAGTAGAGCGTGCCGGGCATGTCCTCGTGCTCGACTTCGGTATCCGCGAGCGTGGTGCCGCAGCGCGGGCACCAGTTCACCAGACGAGTGCCGCGATAGATCAAGCCCTCGCGATAGAGCTGCACGAAGACCTTGATGACGGCTTTGGATAGGCCTTCGTCCATCGTGTAACGATCGCGCTGCCAGTCGGGCCCGAAACCCAAGGCGCGGAACTGCTGGTAGATGATGTCGCCGTAGAGCTCGCGCCACTGGCGCGCACGCTCGATGAACTTCTCGCGCCCGATGTCGAAGCGCGTCAGGCCTTCTTTGGCAAGCTCCTTTTCGATGACGTTCTGCGTGGCGATGGCCGCATGATCGAGACCGGGCAGCCATACCGCGTTGTCGCCCAGCATGCGGTGGTAGCGCGTCAGGATGTCTTGCGGCGTGTACGTGGAGCCGTGGCCCATGTGCGCGCGCCCGGTGACGTTGGGCGGCGGCATCGAGATGACGAACGGCAGGCGTGACGGGTCGGGCTCTTCGTGGAAGACGCCAGCTTGTTCCCAGCGGGCGTACCAGGACGCTTCGATCGCAGCGGGATCGTACTTATCGAGCATAGGCTTGTGTGGCGCTGCCATATATGGCTTCGTTTCGGGCGCTGCACGCTTGACCCTTCGAGAGGAACTGGATAACGAGCCGCCTGAAGCGTGGGGTAACGCGGTTCGAAAATAGAGGCTCCTCGTGGTGGAAATAGAGAGTCCTATCGAGCAGCAATTGCTGCCTGGCGAAGTGGTCGTTTGGTCCGGCCGGCCTGCCAGTGGCATCGTCTTCAGGATAGAGGACGTCATCCCGCTGCTTGCAGACGTGCTCTGGATTGCCATGGCGTGTGCCATCGTGTACTTTGGAGCGAAGGGCCAACTGCACTCGCGAGGGGGCTACTACACGCCTTTGGTTGCGGAACTGTGGGGAGTAGCCGCAATCGCATTCAGCATTTACGCCACCATAGGTTCCTACGTCGGCGACGCCCAGTTGCGTAGCCGCCTATTCTATGCCCTGACCAATCGTCGCGTCATCATCGCAGAAACGGGCGGCAAAGTTGACGCATCGATTTCTTTGGACGAGCTAGATATGCGGCCGGTCGTGCCGCGGGGCCGAGCTTACGGGACTTTGTTTTTCGGAGCGCGGCCGTCGCCCATCACCGTGTCAGGCCGGATCTACGTGCAATTCGTCGGTTCGGACGACGTGCCATGTTTCGATTTCATCGGCGAGCCGGAACAAGTCGCGCAGCGGATTGAGGATGCGCGAATCATTTACCGTCCCTGACGGCCCGGCGTTCTGTTCGTGAGGGTCGTCACAGGCGACGCGGCTTAATCGGATTCTCACATCGCTCCCATGCGGGAAACGCTCAAGCGCCGTATCATCTGAGCCATGAAAAACTACAAGTCGTTCGTCCTCGTAGCGCTTTGCGCATCGTTGCTCGGCGCACCGGCGCTAGGGCAGACCAATCCCGGGCCGAGCACGTCTGCGCCGAGCGCCCAACACCGCGGCGGCATGATGTCGATGCTCAGGAAGCTGGATCTGAGCCCGCAACAGCAAGATCAGATCAAGGCGCTTCTCCAGGCGTTTGAACAAGCCCACGCGCAAGGCACCAAAAGCCCGATCCGGCCGAGCTCCAGCAATTGCACGAACAGATCCTTGCGGTGCTCACGCCGGCACAACGCACGCAGCTCGAGCAAGAAGAGCAGCAGTGGCGCGCCGATCACCCAGACGACGGACACGGGCCAACTCCGTCACCGTCACCCTCATCGTAGTAACGGGCCGCGCGAACGCTTCAGCGAGGTGCTAGCCGGGGACGTCCTTTAAGCGGGGACGTCCTTTTGCTGCGCGCCCGGAATGAGCACCGGCTGCTGCAGCCCGTCGATCACTTCTTTGCTGATGATGCACTTCTTGATGTTGGTGAGCGACGGCAGGTCGTACATGATGTCGAGCATGACTTCTTCAAGGATCGAACGCAGGCCGCGCGCGCCGGTCTTGCGCGTTTGCGCGCGCGTGGCGATGGCGGCGAGCGCTTCTTTGGTGAGCGTCAGCTCGATGCCGTCCATCGCGAATATCTTCTGATACTGGCGCACCAGTGCGTTACGCGGCTCGGTGAGGATGCGGCGCAGCGCGAGCTCGTCGAGCGCGTCGAGCGTCACCACGATCGGCAGGCGGCCGATGAATTCTGGGATCAGGCCGTAGCGCAGCAGATCTTCGGGCAGCAGCGATTGCAGCAGGCGGCTGGTCTTCTTCTCGCCTTTGGGTTCGGGCATTGCGCGGAAGCCCAAGCTTTGGCTGGCCACGCGGCCTTCGATGATGCGCTCGAGGCCGTCGAACGCGCCGCCGCAGATGAACAGCACGTTGGTCGTGTCGATCTGGATAAACTCTTGGTGCGGATGCTTGCGTCCGCCCTGGGGCGGCACGTTGGCGGTCGTACCCTCGAGGATCTTGAGCAGCGCTTGCTGCACGCCTTCGCCGGACACGTCGCGCGTGATCGACGGGTTCTCGCTCTTGCGCGCGATCTTGTCGATCTCGTCGATGTAGACGATGCCCTTTTCAGCGCGCTTGACGTCGTAGTCAGCGGCCTGGATGAGCTTGAGCAAGATGTTCTCGACGTCTTCGCCGACGTAACCGGCTTCGGTGAGCGACGTCGCGTCCGCCATGGCGAGCGGCACGTCCAAGATCTTGGCGAGGGTCTGCGCGAGGTAGGTCTTGCCCGAACCGGTGGGCCCGATGAGCAGGATGTTGCTCTTGTGCAGCTCGACGTCGTCGCCCGTGCCGGTCGACGAGTTTATCCTCTTATAGTGGTTGTACACAGCGACGGCCAGGCTCTTCTTGGCGCGATCCTGGCCGATGACGTACTGATTGAGGATGTGGTTGATCTCTTTGGGTTTGGGGATATTGCGGAGCCGCAGGCTCTCGTCGACGTTCTTGTAGAGCTCCTCTTCGATGATCTCGTTGCAGAGCTCGATGCATTCATCGCAGATGTAGACGCCGGGGCCGGCGATGAGCTTGCGCACCTGCTCCTGCGATTTGCCGCAGAAGCTGCACTTGAGCTGCCCTTTCTCGTCCCCGAACCTAAACATCCATCCCCTTCCGCGGACCCGGTGCTAGATCAAGCCGCTGACGGTTTCGGCGCGCTGGCCGCCCTGCTCTCGCGGCTGATGACCGAGTCGACGATGCCGTAGGTGACGGCCTCGTCGGCCGTCATGATGTAGTCCCGTTCCAGGTCCCGTTCGATTCGTTCCAGGGTTTGTCCCGTTGTCTCTACATAGATATCGGCCAACACGCGCCTGCTCTTAATGAGGTCGCGCGCGTGGATCTCAAGGTCCGTGGCCTGGCCGCCCATCTGCGAAACCCACGGCTGGTGGATGATGACCTTCGAATAGGGGAGTGCGAAACGCTTGCCTTTCGTGCCTCCGGTCAGCAGCACCGATGCCGCGCTGGCCGCCATGCCGGCGCAGAACGTGGCCACGTCGGGTTTTATGAGACGCATCGTATCGTAGATCGCGAGTCCGGCCGTGAGGCTGCCGCCCGGCGAGTTGATGTACATCTCGATGTCCTTGTCTGCGTCCTCGCGCTCCAAGAACAGCAGTTGCGCGATCACCAGGTTGGCGATGTTGTCATCGATCCCGCCGGTGACGAAGACGATGCGGTCTTTGAGCAGGCGCGAGAAAATGTCGAAGGCGCGTTCGCCTCGCGACGTCTGCTCGACCACCATCGGCACCATATATCCCATTAGATTTCCTCTTCCATTTGCCGGCCTACGCGACCGTCGGCGGCGGGGCTTCTGCAGCGGGGGCTTCGACGACCTTCGCCTTTTCGACTAGGAACGCCAGAGTCTTGTTACGCCGGATCGAGCTTGCCAAGCGATTGACGTTGTCGGACGAGCGCAGCGCCTCGATCATGGCTTGGCCCGACGAACCGGAGCGGCCAAGCAGCGCGATCTCGCGCTCCATATCCTGTCCGCTGACTTTGATCCTCTCCACCTTGGCGATCTCTTCGATGATCAGGCCGGCTTTGACGCGCTGCTGTGCATCCGGGCGCAGCTGCGCTCTGAGCTCCGCCTCGGTCTGTTTGCGGCCCTGCAGGTAGTCATCCCATGTCATTCCCGAGCGGCCGACCTGATCGCGTATCTCGCCGACGATCGAGTCGGTCTCGCGTTCGACGAGCACTTCGGGCAGCGGAAAGTCGTGTGCTGAGACAAGCGCTCGCAGCAGCTCGTTTTCCATCGCTTCGCGTGCGCGCGCTTGCGCCATGCGCTCGAGTCGCCGGCGCACTTCGTTGCGCAGGGCGTCGAGCGTCTCCAGATCGGAGACGGACTTGGCGAATTCGTCGTCGAGCGCGGGCAGCACCGGCTGTTTCACGTCGTGCACGAGGACGTCGAACACCGCGGTCTTACCGGCCAGCATCTCCGGGCGGTATGCAGTCGGAAACGTCGCCGTCACCGTCCGGCGCTCTTCTGGTCTGGCGCCGTACAGCTGCTCGGCGAAACCGGGTATGAAACGATCGGGCGAGATCTCAGTCGTGTGGTTGGTCGCGGAGCCGCCCTCGAAGAGTTCGCCGTCGACGCGGCCCGCGTAATCCAATGTGACGATATCGCCCGCCTGGACGCCGCGCTCGGTGACGGTTTCGAGCACCGCCGCGCGCCGGCGCAGCGATTCGACGCTTTCCTCGACGTCGTGCTCGGTCACTTCGATCGATGGCGAATGCAGTTCGAGCCCGGTGTACGGGGCCAATGTGATCTGCGGCCTCACCGCGACAGTGGCGGTGATCTTCAGGGCGCGGCCTTCCTCGGTCCGTTCGAGGTCGATCTTCGGATGCTCGACGGGGTCGAGGTCGTGCTCGGCGAGCGCTTTCGCGTAGAGGTCGGGAACGACCGCCTCGATCGCCTCGTGGTCGATGTGCTCGGCTCCGACGTGTTGCTCCACGATCTTCTTCGGGATGTGGCCAGGTCGGAATCCGGGGATGCGCAGCCGCTCGGACAAGCGCTTGAGCGCTTGTTGGCGCGCCTGGTCAAGGTCGCCGGCGGGCACTTCGATGTCGAGCTGAACTTGGGTGGGGTCGAGTTGGCGAAGGGTGGTCGTCAATGGTCGCTTTCATCAATGGAGCGGAAGACGAGATTCGAACTCGCGACCCTCGCCTTGGCAAGGCGATGCTCTACCACTGAGCTACTTCCGCGCGCGAGCGCACTTAATTAACCGATGGGCCCGATTTCCCTTGCAGGAGCAGGTGCTCCGTTCGCATGGATTCTCATCCGTGTGCGAGAAACAGCGCCGACATGCTGCATGATGCGGGTCTGGTCGGCGCGTGTCTGCTCGTCGGCGGTGCGCTCTACCTCGCGATCTTCTTTTGGGTGACCGTGCAACGCGTCAGCGAGCTCGGTCCTCCCAAGCCTCCGCCCGACCAGCACTAGCCTCACTGCCGCGCGCGTCCGCGCGCCTGCGTGACAAAAGGGCGGCCCTTTATGAAAGGTCCGCCCCTTTGTTTCGCGCCGGCCCGCGCCGTGTCGAACCGTCGCTATTCGTCCTTGGTCGAGTTGCGTGCCATCTCGGCGATGTTCTTGACCACGGTGGCATCGGCGAGCGTGGTCGTATCGCCGAGCGGTCGCTCTTCCATGACGTCGCGCAGCAGGCGGCGCATGATCTTGCCCGAGCGCGTCTTGGGCAGGTCGGGGGTGAACGTGATGAACTTCGGCTTGGCGAACGCGCCGATCTTGCTCGCCACGTGCTTGCGCAACTCGTCGGCCTCCTCAGGCGAACCGACGCCGCCGCCCTTGAGAGTGACGAACGCGGCGATCGCTTCGCCGGTGATGTCGTCCTTCTTGGACACCACCGCGGCTTCAGCGACTTTGGGATGATCGACAAAGGCGCTCTCGACTTCGGTGGTCGAGATGCGGTGGCCTGAGACGTTCATGACATCGTCGACGCGCCCGAGCAGCCAGTAGTAGCCGTCCTCGTCGCGTTTGCAGCCGTCGGCGGCGAAGTAGTAGCCTTGTTTTTCGAAACGGCTCCAGTAGGTCTGCAAGTAGCGATCGTGCGCGTTCCATAGCGTGCGCAGCATCGCCGGCCAGGGTTTGGTGATCACGATGTAGCCGCCGCCGCCCAGCGGCACCGATGTGCCTTCGTTGTCGACGACGTCGGCGAAGACACCCGGGTAGGGGAAGGTGGCCGAGCCGGGCTTCGTGGGCGTGATGCCGGGGAGCGGCGTCACGAGGATCATGCCGGTCTCGGTCTGCCACCACGTGTCGACGACCGGGCAACGGCCGCCGCCGATGAATTCGTAATACCACACCCACGCTTCGGGATTGATCGGCTCGCCGACGCTGCCCAAGAGGCGCAGGCTCGAAAGATCGTGCTTCTTCGGATACTCCGGGCCCCATTTCATGAACGTGCGGATCGCGGTCGGGGCGGTGTAGAGAATGGTGATCTTGTACTTCTCGATGAGCGCCCAGAAGCGGTCCTTGTCCGGGAAATCAGGAGTGCCTTCGTAGATGACGCCCGTCGTGCGGTTGGCGAGCGGCCCGTAAACGATGTAGGAGTGGCCGGTGACCCAGCCGATGTCGGCCGTGCACCAGAAGATATCTTTGTCTTCCTTGACGTCGAAGATGTATTTGTGCGTCGAAGCGATGCCGGTCAGGTAGCCGCCGGTGGTATGCACGATGCCTTTGGGCTTGGCGGTCGTGCCGCTCGAGTACAGGATATAGAGCACGTCCTCGGCGGCCATCTTCTCAGGCTCGCACTGATCGCTCTGTTTGGCGATCAGATCGTGATACCAGATGTCGCGACCTTCCTTCCACTCGACCTTGTCGCCGATGCGTCTTAGGACGATCGAGTGTTTGACGGTGGGCGTGTCTTTGATCGCGTCGTCGGCGATCTGCTTGAGCTGGATCTTGCCGCCGCGGCGCCAGCCTTGGTCTTGCGTGATGATCGCGACGCTCTCTTGGTCGAGGATGCGATCGCGCAAGCTGTCGGCCGAGAAGCCGCCGAAGACGACGGAGTGGATAGCGCCGATGCGCGAGCACGCGAGCAGAGCGACGGGCAGCTCCGGCACCATGCCCATGTAGATGGCGACGCGATCGCCCTTCTTCACCCCCAATGACTTGAGGCCGTTGGCGAGGCGGCACGTCTCCTTGAGCATGTCCTCAAAGGTCAGCGTGCGCGTGTCGCCGGGTTCGCCTTCCCAATAGAACGCTATCTGTTTGCCGTGGCCGCTCTTGACGTGGCGATCGAGGCAGTTGTAGCTAACGTTGAGCGTGCCGCCGTCGAACCAGCGCGCGACCTTGGTCTTCTCATCCCACTGCAGGACCTTGTTCCATTTGGTGAACCAATCGAGGCGCTCGGCCTGGGACGCCCAGAAGGCTTCGAAATCTTTGGACGCCTTGTCGTAGATGGCCGCGTCGTTCCAGTTGGCTTGTTTCTTGAAGGCCTCAGAGGGCGGAAACGCGCGGTGCTCTGCGAACAGCGCTTCAATGGCTTGCGCCTTGACTTCGGGCATTGGGGCCTCCAATTGCTTATCGGAGCCGGCGTGTGCGCGGCCCTGGGGGGACAGTGGAGTTGGCCGCCGCGCGGGTGTATCCTCCGGCCGTATCGCGCCCAAGAGGTGGCCGCCGCGGCAAGACTCAAGTGTCCGGCACGGACAGCTGTCGTTTGTCGTGTTGCACGACAAGCGGCGTGCGCTGTTTTGATCTCATACGTGCTGCTCGAAAATTGGAGGTTGATCGATGGCTAGTTCAACCGAACCGGTGGTGGCCAATCCGGGTCCGCTAGGTCTGGCGGGATTCGCGCTGACGACCCTATTGCTCTCGGCGGCCAATGCCGGCTTGACGGTCGGGGACATCTGGCTGCCCTACGCGATCTTTTACGGCGGCGTTGCGCAGTTCGCCGCCGGCATGTGGGAATTCAAGGCGAAGAACACGTTCGGGGCGACGGCGTTCTCGACGTACGGCGCGTTCTGGATGGGCCTCGCATTCTACGTGTGGTTCTGGGCCGGCAAGGCGACCAACGTCCATGCCGATCTCGGCTGGATGCTGTTGGGCTTCTCGATCTTCACGCTGATCATGATGCTCAACTCGTTCAAGATCAACAACGCGGCCGTGATGTACGTCTTCGTGGCGCTGTTCATCACGTTCGTGCTGTTGACGCTCGGCGAGTTCACCGGCATGGCGATGCTGCACACGCTCGGCGGCTGGGTGGGGATCATCACCGCGCTGCTGGCGTGGTACGCCGCGTACAAGGGTGTGGCTGCAAGCGTAGCCTAGCCTTCGGTTCATCTGGTCTGAGAGCGACGGCGGCCGGGATCTCCCGGTCGCCGTTCGCGTTTTGGCCGCTTCGCTTCGGGGGATTGGTGGGCAAGACAGGACTCGAACCTGCACGGGTCGCCCCACCGGAACCTAAATCCGGCGCGTCTGCCAGTTCCGCCACTCGCCCGACCGGCTGAGGACTTCGCGGGTGGCCGCGCCAATGCTTTCGCACGGAGGG
Organism: Vulcanimicrobiota bacterium; assembly: GCA_963772515.1. Lineage (GTDB taxonomy): Bacteria > Vulcanimicrobiota > Vulcanimicrobiia > Eremiobacterales > Eremiobacteraceae > JAFAHD01. Next base: position 310,499 of record CAVYXC010000003.1, on the reverse strand, counting down.
CCTTCTGTGTCGTACGAGGTCATCAACAGCATCGCCGCAGTCGGCACGTTTGTCGTCATCGGCGCGACCGCGATGGCCGCACTAGTGCAGCTGCGCCATCTGCGGGCCAGCAATCAACTGCAGGGGCTGCTGACGGTCTTGGCGCGCGTCGAGACTGCCAACTTCAACAATTGGACCGATGGTGCGCGGCGCGTGCTGGCCGATCGCATGCCCGATCCGGCGTTCCGGCAGTCGGTGGTGGATGGCAGCTACGAGATGGGCGACAATCCGTGGCTGAACCTCGCCAACTCGTACGAGTGGGTCGGGAGCCTGGTCAGGCAGCGCTTGATCGAAGAGGACGCGTTCATGGACGTGTATTCGAGCCGGGTTGTGGCGGCGTGGAAGCTTGTCGAGCCGGTCACTGCGCTGCGCCGCCGGCGCGGCGATTCGAGCTTGTGGGAAAATTTCGAGTACCTGTACATGCGAGCGCTGGTCTGGGAGAAGCGGCATCCGCAGGGTTCCTATCCGCTCGATATGCCGCGGGCGCCGATCGAGGATCCTTGGCTCGCGGCGGACAGCGGGGGGTCTTCGGTCGAGGGTTCTTAGATCAGACGCTGGTGGCGTGCGCGCTTCCACACGAAGAAATAGTAGAGCGACTGCCCGGTCAGGGAGACGATGAAGGCGGCCGGGTAACCGATCCAGATGCCGTCGATGCCGATGCGATGCGACAGGAAGTAGGCGACCGGCACTTCGACGCCCCAGATGGCGGCGATGCTGATCGAAGTGGGGATGATGACGGTGCCGCTGGCGCGCATGATGCCCGAGAGAATCGCAGCATTGCCGAAGAGCAGGTAGCTCCAGAGCGTGATCGCTAGCAGCTGTACCGCGACTTCGAGCGTTGCTTGGTCGGTGAGGAACCACCCGACGATCTCGCGTTTGAAGATATAGCAGAGCACGATGAGCGTGCCGCCGATGATGTAGTTCAGGGCGACGCCGGAGCGGACGACCTTGGCGAGCAGGTCGTCTCGGTTGGCGCCGATGGCTTGCGAGCCGAAGATCGATGCGGTGATGCCGATGCTGATGGCCGGAAATTGCACGTAGCTGACGATTTGGTTCACGGCGCCGTAGGCGGCGGTGGCGTGCGATCCAAAGCGGTTGACGAATGAGATGACGGCGAGCTCGGCGAGCGAGACCATGATGACTTGGATGCCGGTGGGGACGCCGATGCGCACCATCTGCACGAAGATCGGCCAGTTGATCTTCAGGTCGTGAATGGTTTCGGCGTCGAGCGCGAGCGGATGTTTGATCGCGCGCAGGTAGATGATCAGCGCGATGAGACCGAGCGTGTTGGCGGCAAGCCCTGCCCAGGCGGCGCTGACGACGCCGAGGTGCGGGAGGCCGAACCAGCCCAAGATGAGGGCGGGTGTGAACAGCACGCTGAGGATCGTGGTGAGCAGTAAGAAGATGAATGGCGTGGTCGAGTCGCCGGTGCCGCGCATGAACGAGATGTAGGCGAAGAACACGAACAGCAGCGGCAGCATCGCGAAGATCACGTGGGCGTAGGCGATCGCGTCCGCGAGGATGTTGGGCGGCGTGCCGAGCAAATGGAGTATGTCCTTGGCGAATATGATCCCGATGGCGGTACTCAGGACGCCGAGCAGAAACGTGGCCGAGATGCTCGTGCCGGCGACGAGTTTGAGTTTGTGGTCGTCTTTGGAGCCGTAGGCCTGGCCGATCAGGACGGTACTGCCGTTGCTGAAGCCGATGAGAAAGCCGATCAGCAGGAAGAGGATGGGGAACAGCGTCGAGACGGCGGCGAGGCCGTCAACACCGATAAGCCGTCCGATGAAGACCGCGTTGACGGTGCCCGATGCCGACTGCAAGATGTTGCTGAACACGAGCGGCACGAGGAATAGCGCCATGACCTGCCACAGCGGGCGCGTCTCGTCGAAGATGCCGCGCGCCGGCGCGGTCGGTCCGGGTTGGCGCACCGGGTGCGTCAGTCCGCCGGGCTCGGGCGTTGGATGTGGAGGTGGTTGCGGATGGCGCCTTCGGGGAACGCCATGCGGGCGAGCAGGTCGGCGGTCTGCCACTCTTGATCGTCTTCGACGGCGCCTTGCAAGAGGATGATGTTCGCGATCGCGTCGACTGAGATGGCGCGCTTTCGCAGGTGCGGGTGGCGTGCGAGCGCGCGGCGGATGCGCGTGATCGGCGAGCCGGATGCGGCGACGGCTTCGCCGACGCGGTCGATGACGTATTGGGTGAGGTCGGCGATCTTGGTCGCGGTGATGCCGACGGCCAGGCCGATGCGTTCGCGGTCGTGCGTGAGGACGTAGGTCAGCCGTCGCAGGCCGGCGCGGACGCGGCGCACGAATTCATTGCGGTTCTCGGTGGGCGCAAGTGCGATGCCGGTCGCTGCGCCGAGCACGGCTGCGGCGGCGATGCCGCCGACAAATCGATCGTTCAAGAGGATCCTGTAGTGGCGGGCGCTGCGGGCCCGTCCGGCTGGTAATGCGTGCGTCGTGAGGGACTTGAACCCACAACCAACAGATTAAGAGTCTGCTGCTCTACCAATTGAGCTAACGACGCGCGAGACGCGTATGGTTCTCAGCCGGGAGCGCATATTTCCTGTTAAGCTTACCCGGCGGTGCTGCCGACCGAGGGTGCGAACGAGCTCGGGTTGCCATTGTACGCTCTGACATGGGAAAAGAAAATGCCCCGCGACGGAATCGAACCGTCAACCCTCGCCTTAAAAGGGCGATGCTCTACCAATTGAGCTAGCGGAGCAAGAGCTGGAAAAACTCTGCGCCTCGTTCTAAGAACGCTAGACCTTTTCCCTCAACGCGTGATAATGCGAACATGAAACAGTTATCTATACTCAAGACGTGCGCGTGCTGCAAGACGTCAAAGCTATCTAGTGAGTTTCGCCGGCGCTACAATAGACCGAACGGGACGTACTGTTACTGTCTTGCGTGCGAGCGGCTATACCAGCGAGCATGGTACCAACGCAACTCAGCTCGGCATAAGATCTCGACCGCGAAGCACTCACGTCGTTATCGAAATCGAAACCGTAGGTTGATTTGGGACTTCTTCAGCAGCCATCCCTGCGTGGACTGCGGTGAGTCCGATCCCATTGTCCTCGAGCTTGACCACGTGAGACCAGGAAAGGTGATGGAGGTAAGCCGGCTGGCTTCGTGGGCCCTCCGCTGGAGCACGATTGCGGCAGAAATTGCAAAGTGTGAGGTTCGCTGCGCGAACTGCCATCGGCGAAAGACGGCCAAACAACTTCGATGGTACGCGGACTTTATCGATCGCGCCTGGAGGGGCTCGAACCCCCAACCGCCAGATTCGAAGTCTGGAACTCTATCCAATTGAGCTACAGGCGCATTGTGGGGTGAATGAGGAGACTTGAACTCCCGGCCTCTGGCTTCACAGGCCAGCGCTCTAACCAGCTGAGCTACATTCACCATGCGCGGACGCGAGTTTTTCTCGAAGCTCGCGAAGCGCGCCTTCATCTAACTTCGAATTCTGCGCGCCCGGCAGGACTCGAACCTGCGACCATCCGCTTAGAAGGCGGGTGCTCTATCCACCTGAGCTACGGGCGCTCGTCATCGATATTCTTTGTCTCGCTGAGTATCTCTTGGCAAACGTAAGGGAAGCGTCTCGCGCTTCCCCGTTGATTGGTCGGGCGGACAGGGATCGAACCTGCGCCCTCCGCGTCCCAAACGCGGCGCTCTACCTGGCTGAGCTACCGCCCGTCACGCCGTCGAATTCTTGAACCGGCCCAAAGCTCCTTGAAAGTCTTCCGTCGATGGCAGTTCGCGCAGCGAACATCGCACTTCGCGATTTCGGCTTCGAGCGCCGCGGTCGTGGCCACGTGAATCAAACGACTTATTTCCATGCGCTTCTTGCCCCTCACGTGATCGAACTCGAGCACGATAGGATCCGACTTCCCGCAATCGATGCAGGGATGGGTGAGCAAATACTTATCGACAGTCGCGCGATTGCGCCTCCGGTAAACCACCTGATTGGCGTAGCGGCGCTCGTTGTGCCGCGCACGATATGTCCGATAGTGGCCACGGCAATAGTCGCGCTGGCATTGCTTGCAGTATGACGTGAGAATATCTGTGCCACGTTTTCTTCGGCCAAATGCATCAGGTGATTTTCGTTGGCGACATCGCGGACAGACTTTCCACATCGGACTATTGTAAGCGGGTACTGTGAGCTAGCTATTGCCTTTGTGTGAGCTTTTCACGCAGTGCACGCACCGCGCGGGCGCGGTGGGAGACTGCGTGCTTCAACGCGATGTCGACTTCGCCGAATGTCTGGCCATATGGTGGATAATAAAATATGGGATCATAGCCGAAGCCGTTCGTGCCGCGCGGCCCGCGCGCGATCTCGCCTTCTACTTCACCCCGCCCGATGAGCGGTTCGTGACCCGGCACGACCAATGCGCACACGCACACGTAGCGCGCGCGACGGTTCGCGTCGCCAAGAGCTGCGAGCCGCGCCAAGATGTCTGCATTGCGTTCTGCGGGAGTGGAGTTCGGCGAAGGAGTCCGCGCCGACACGACACCGGGCGCCCAGCCGAGCGCTTCTACTTCTATCCCAGAATCGTCCGCCAGTGCCGGACCGCCGCGCAGACGCGCCAGCTCCCTCGCTTTGAGCGCTGCGTTCTCTTCATACGTCGCGTGCGGCTCTTCCACGTCCGGATACTCATCGCCGGGCGGCACCAGCCCCGGCAGCGTGGCGCCCCACAAAGTCACCAGCTCGCCGAACTTGTCCGCATTCCTCGTCGCCACGGCGATCGGCACGCGCGCATCCAGCCGTATCACTCGTCCAAGAAACCTAGGAGCCGCGCTCGAGCTGCAGCACCGCCATGAACGCCTCTTGGGGCAGCTCGACGTTGCCAACTTGCTTCATGCGCTTCTTCCCCTCTTTCTGTTTCTCGAGGAGCTTGCGCTTGCGCGAGATATCGCCGCCGTAGCACTTGGCCAACACGTTCTTGCGCATGGCCTTCACCGTCTCACGCGCCACGATCTTGTTGCCGATCGCCGCCTGGATCGGCACGTCGAACATCTGGCGCGGAATCACTTCGCGCAGCTTCTCCGCCAGCAGCCGGCCCCACAACGGCGCCTTCTCGCGATGAATGATGAACGACAGCGCGTCCACCGACTCCCCATTGAGCAGGATGTCGAGCTTCACCAGATCGCCTTCGCGATACCCGATGAGCTCGTAATCCATGCTCGCATAGCCCTTGGTGCGCGACTTCAACTGATCGAAGAAGTCGATGATCACTTCGGCCAGCGGCAGCTCGTATGAGAACAGCACGCGCTGCGGCGACAGATAATCCATCGAGATCATCGTGCCGCGCCGCGATTGGCACAGATCCATGATCGCCCCGACGTAATCCGCCGGCGTGATGATCGAGCAGCGCACGTACGGCTCTTCGATCCGCGCGATCTCCGTCGGCGGCGGCAGCTTGGCCGGATTGTCGATCGACAGCTCCTCGCCGCTCGTCGCCAGCACGTGATAGACCACGGACGGCGACGTCGCGATGAGCGAAATCGCGTACTCGCGCTCGAGCCGTTCCTGCACGATCTCCATGTGCAGCAGCCCGAGAAAACCGCAGCGGAACCCGAAGCCGAGCGCGATCGACGACTCCGGCTCGAACGACAGCGACGCGTCATTGAGCTTGAGCTTTCTCCAGCGCGTCGCGCAACTCGCCGTAGTCCGCCCCCTCATTGGGATACAGTCCGCAGTACACCATCGGCGTGACCTTGCGATACCCCGGCAGCGGCACGTGCGCCGGCGACGCGGCATCGGTCAACGTGTCGCCGACCCCGATCTCCGACAGCGACTTGATATTGGCGATCACGTAGCCGACCTCGCCCAGGTCCAACTGCTCGGACGGCTGCATCGACGGCCGGAACTTGCCGACTTCGGCCACCTCGAACACTTTGTCCGCCGCCATCGAACGGATCTTCATGCCGCTGCGCAGCACGCCATCGACCACACGCACGTAGCAGATCACGCCGCGGTACGCGTCGTAATGCGAGTCGAACACCAACGCGCGCAGATGCTCGGCCGCCCCCTTGGGCGCCGGCACCCAGCGCACGATCGCCTCGAGGATCTCCTTGGTCCCAATGCCTTCCTTCGCCGACGCCAAGATACAACGCGAGCGCTCGATCGCCAACGTCTCCTCGACGTCGCGGATCACCGCCTCAGGCTCAGCCGAAGGAAGATCGATCTTGTTGATGACCGGGATGATCTCGAGCTTGGCCTCATCAGCCAGATAGAAATTCGCCAGCGTCTGCGCCTCGATGCCCTGCGCGGCATCGATCACCAGCAGCGCTCCCTCGCACGCCGACATCGAGCGCGACACCTCGTAGGTGAAATCGACGTGCCCCGGCGTGTCGATGAGGTTAAGCTCGTACAGCTCCCCGTCATCGGCCCGGTATTGCAACGTCACCGGATGCGCCTTGATCGTGATGCCGCGCTCGCGCTCGAGATCCATCGAGTCGAGCACCTGATCCGACATGTCGCGCGCCGCCATCGCGCCGGTGATCTCGAGCAGCCGATCCGAGAGGGTTGTCTTGCCATGGTCGATATGCGCGGTAATGCAGAAATTGCGCACGAGCGCGTTCGTGCGCTGCGCCCCAGCGCGATGGGTCATACGGAAATCAATCGGGAGACGTTAGCCACGTCTCCCGCGTTCGCTACGGTCACGTGACTATCTTATCGTAATGCGGCCAGCATCGCAGGCGTGGGTCCGACCGACCCCGACAAGAACGGCACCGGGTTGATCGGCCGTCCGTCGATGTGCACCTCATAATGGACGTGTGGCCCGGTCGCAAACCCGGTCGAGCCGAGGCGCGCGATAATCTGACCCTTGTGCACGAATTGCCCCGGCGACACCAACGCCGCCGAATTGTGCCCGTACCATGTCACGTAGCCATTGCCGTGATCGATGGCGATCTTGATCCCGAACCCGCCATCCCACCCCGCCGACACGACGGTGCCGGCGCCGGTGGCGTAGACGGGCGCCCCGTAGTAATTCACGATATCGACGCCCGAATGAAAGCCGTAGTCGGGGTACGAGCGGAAACCAAAGCCCGACGAGATCGAGCCGTCGGTCGGCCAGATGGACGGAATCGCTTCCAACATGCGTTGATACGCCAGCGTCGCCTCTTCGCGCGCCTGCGCTTGCAAGGTGGCCTCGTCTTTGAGCTTCACCGTGTCCGAATACACGCGGTCCATACCGACGTCTAACAGCGCCAGATTCGCGGATTCGGTTTGGAACGAGACGCCGCCGCGGCCGATGCCCAGCCACGCCACCGCTTGCGTCCACCAGGGCCCGTGGACCGGCAACTCGTCGCTGCTCGGTTCCATCATCAGCAACGCTTCGGGCTTGGCGGGCGGTTTGTTCTGGTTCTGCCGCTTGCCGGCCGGCTGGCCGTTGGTCGCGCTGCCGACGCCGAGCGACGGCGCCGTCAAGCGTTTGATCTCTTGGTGCTCGGCCTGGATCTCGTTGAGCTGCTTCCACATATGATTGGTCTGCCTGGAGAAATCGACCAACTGCTGCTGCTGCGCCGCGGTCAGGCTCTGCAGCGCGCGCACTTTCGCCTCTTCGGCCCGCACTTGGGTCACATGCTCGGTGAAAAATGCCGCGATGAGCACGACGATGCATGCCGCGAAGAGCGCCAGGTGACCGTACGTCAGCTCAAGCTTGTAGATCGAGCACGCGTCGTGCGGGATGATCTTGATGAGGACCCGCTTGCTCCACGCGTCCGAACCCTTGGCCAATCCGTATCCTCCGCGTCATGTCCGCTGCCGCTTGGCGAGCGACACCGCGATTTCGAGGGCCCGCTGCTCTTCGACGCTTAAGTCCTTATCGGTGACGAACTCGCGTATCGCCTTGGCGTAGCTCCGGACCTCCTCGCGCGAATAGATGCTGGAGATCAGGAACCCGTTCCCACGGCCGTCAATGGCCGCTAAAGCGTACGACAGCTCCGAGCCGACATCGGCAAACGCGTTAAAGCGCACGAACCCAACGTGCTGCAGGGCACCAGCAGAGGCGGCCTCGAGGGCAGCCACCCGGTTGCGCAAGTCGTCCAGGTTCCTCTTGTCTATCTCCGGGCCCGTCTTAGAAGCGGTGACCCCGGATGATCGGAACCTCGGCCGCGCAACGGCCCAATGATAGATCGCCGTGACGGCGATCGAGCTAGCAGCGGCGATGAAAATGATGAACAGTATTGCCGCAGTGCTCATGCCCCCCGTGAGGGACGCGAAAGCGTCGCTCATAAGATGGGCACCACCCTGCATTCGAACGCTGCCATGCCTGTCCTCCCGGAAACCACCCGGCCGCTGTGTGATCCGTCCCACATAGTAAGCCCGCCCCATGAAGGGGGCTCAAGCGCCGAGCGTACCGCGGCACCCGAAAGGTCCCACATGCCGCTGCTACCTTCCGGTCCTGACGGGGTTAGCGGGTTTTCGTCGCGCGGGTCCCGGCGCCGTCAACGCCCCCACGAAAATGGGGATCGGCTCGGAGAGGGAGGGATTCGAACCCTCGAGACGGTTTTAGCGCCTACACGATTTCCAGTCGTGCCTGATCGACCACTCCAGCACCTCTCCGGATGCGTCGAAGCGGCGCCGCGCGCCGCTCGGACGTGACAGGTTCAAGTCGTACCTGCGTCATCCTTGCATCGCGGGCCCGTGCGCGACTTGCGCGCACATCCAGGTGATGCTTCCCGAGACGAGCCCGCCGCGCTCGTCGCCGTTGCGCCCGTAGAGGCTGCGATAATCCGTCAACACGGCGCGCCCGCTCTTCCCGCCATCGCTGACGGTGACGCTCACTTTGGTGCCGGGCCGTTCTTCCAGCGTCGTGCCATGCGGAAACCCGGGACCCTGCGCGACATTGAGGATGACGGCCGCCGAGCCGACGTACGTGCCATCGCCGCCGAAGCCGGGCACGAGCACCTCACCGCCGTCGATGAGTTGATCGGGCGCGAATGTCACGCTGTAGCCGTTAAGCAGCTTGGGTCCCGGCTTACCGATATAACATTGCCGCACGAGCACATCGTGGGAGATGGATATGACCCCGTTGAGTTCGATGTGCGCTTGCGAGACCGGCGTCGCAGTCGCGGTCGGACCGCTTCCACCGTGCGACCGGACGCCGCAACCGGCCGCGCACACGGCGGCGACGAGCGCGAGCGCGAACAGCGTGCGATGCATCGACAAGACTTTCCGGATCGGGTTCAAGCGGGTTTCGCGGCCGAGCCTCGCGGCCGCAGCGGCTGGCGGAGAGGGTGGGATTTGAACCCACGAACGGGTATAAGCCGTTACTCGCTTTCGAGGCGAGCGCGATCAACCACTCTGCCACCTCTCCCCGGTTGATGAGCGCTGCTTCTGCCCGTCCCCGAGACGGCCCTCCGCGCGTCCGTCAGGCGCGCCGCGATGAAATCGTGCACATCGGCCAGACTGGTGAAGAACAGCCGCTGTTTCGTCGACACGTGCTCGATCGAGCCGCGCCACTTTTCGGACGAGGCGCCCACGGTCTCGCGCCACACCCTGACGACGAAAAGATGCTCCGTGCGATCTTGTGATTTCTTGCCGGTGTCCGCCATGACGTGCCTAGCATAGCGTACGGCCGTCCAGGGGGCATCGCGCCGTGTTCTCGCGGGTGGTCAGCAGCTAGTAGCGCGGCCAGACACCGCGCTCGCGCGCCGCTGCGATCTCCTCGTTGAACGCCAGGCGCGCAAAGGTTGCCCGGCCCGCCGGATCTTCAATCGCAGCGCTCGCCGCGTCCAGTTCCGAGCCGGCCCGCGCGAGCGCGGCTTTCGCCTCTTTGTCCATGCCGGCCGCGCGATACGCCCGTGCAACCGACCAGTAGCAATACTGCGGCCACAACGCAGCGTCGAGCCACTGGTCGCTGTGCGACTGCAACAGCTTCGCGGTGCGCAACGCGCCTTTGATATCCTTGGCCCGCAGATACGCGATCACCAGATCGGCCAGATCGTTTATCGCGTCTGCCGGACGCTTGACCTTGCGCCGCAGACGTAAGGATGCTTCAAGATGTTCGATGCCGGCCTTGAAGTCGCCAAGATTGCGCTCCGCCGTTCCGATGTTGGCCAGCGCCGCGGCCTCGTATGCCGGCAGCTTCAATGAGCGAGCAAGCGCAAGCGCTTCGCGTGCCAACGACCTCGCTTCGTCCGGCCTTCCTTGCCACAGCCTGACTGCGGCAAGATTGATATCGCACGCGGTGAGCCCGCGCTTGTCGTGCAGCGCCTCGAAGATATCTCGCGCGCGGCTCATCGCCTCCGCCGCTTCGTCGAACGCACCCAAGCGGACCGCTAGAATGCTGCGATTGATCAAGACGGTCGCCTGCCCTTGACGTTTGCCGATCGCGTCGAAGATCTCCAGCGCTGCGGTGGAGCGCTCGTTGGTCTTGTCGAAGCGCGAGAGCCTCGCGTATGCGGTCGCCGCGCGCACCAACGCGTCGGCTTCTCCTTCGCGATCGCCGATCGAGCGATAGAGTTCGACGGCTTCCTCGCACAATGCGATGCACTCGGCGAAATTATGCTGGATCAGCGCAGCGCCGGACGCCGACAACAAAGCGCGCCCGACGAGCCCGGCATTGCCGTGCGCAAGCGCCGCAGTGCGTGCGCGCTCCAGCAGCTCCTTCGCTTCATCGAGCGCGCCGCGGTTGGCTACGACGTGCGCCAGCACGCATAAGGATTCCACTTGCCCCGGTACGTCGCCAAGCGCTTCGTACGACGCGAGAGCTGCTGAGGCGGCCTCGCGAGCGCTCTCGTAGCTGTCGACTTGCGCAGCGCGCGTCGCGCGTGCCAACGATGCGGCAGCGATCCAACGCGGATCACCGGCGGCCGTTGCCCGTCGCTTCAGGCGCGAGATCAACGCCGCCTCTACGTCGCGCTCGCCGAGCGAATGCGCGCGGACGATGCGCCGATAGAGCGCTTCGCAGCGCAAGGCGTCATCGTCTTGCGCATCGGCCAACGCCTCAAGCGCGTCGAGGTCGCGCTCTTGTCCGGCCCGGTCCCCGCGCCGGCCCAACACCGCCTCTCGCAGTAAGAGCGCTTGCGCGCGCAGCGCTGGGCTCGGGTCGAGCTCGAGCAGCCGCGCCACATACCGATACGCATCTTCATCGGCGTGCAGCGAGCTTGCGTGGCGGGCGGCCGCAAGGTAAGCGGCAGCGGCAAGAGCAGATTCGCCACCCAAGTCGTGATGGCGCGCGATCTCGCTCGACGCATGATCGGCGCGCTCGGTGATGTCGGAGAGCACATGCGCCAGCCGCTGATGACGCCGCATGCGTAGCGGCGCGTCCATCCCATCATAGACCGTCGCCTGGATCAGATGATGAGTGAAGGAATACGCGGCCCGGCCGCGCCCGCCGGTCTCTTGCACGAGGTGGCGATCGATGAGTTCGCTCAGGGCCTCGAAGAGCTCGTGCTGCTCCCAACCAGAAAGCTCGGCGACCACCTCCGCATCGAAGCCTTGGCCGACCACTGCAGCAAAGCCGGCGAACGCCAGCCCGCGCTCCGACAAGCGAGCGATACGCGTTTCGATGATGTCTTTGATGCCGCCGGACAGCACCCCACGGACGGGTTCCTGCGACTCTATCCGGTCGCGCACTAGCTGGGCCAGGAACAGCGGATTGCCTTCGCTCTGCTCGTGCAGCGATCGTGCACCAGCGGCGTCGATCGCCAGCGCCTGCGGCAGCGCCGCGATCAGCTCCGCGACGAAGACCGGGGACAGCCGCTGCGGAGAAAGACCCGCGACGATGCGCTCCGCGCTCAGCTCGCGCCGCAGTCGGCGCAACGGGTGGGTGCGCGGCGCCTCCTCTTCGCGATACGTGCCGACGATCAGAATGGAAGCAGCGGCAGCCCGTCGAGCGCCGAAGCGCAGAGCCGAAAGCGTCGCTTCACCCGCCCAGTGCAGATCCTCCACGATCACCAGCAGCGGCCTGGATCTCGCGAGCGCCTCCAATCCGCGAGCGATTCCTTCGAACAGACGAAGACGATCGCGCCCGGGGTCCGTTGCCGGCAGCTCCGGAAGGTCGGGAACGCGTGTGCGCAACTCGGGCACGATCTGCGCGATCACCGACAGCCAGATCGGCTCGAGCTCCATCGCCGCAACAAGCGGCAGCGCCGACCGCAGCGCATCCGCGAGACACTGGTACGGCGCCGCTTCCGGGGAACTAGTCCCGCCGTATGTGACGCGCCCACCTTCGCTCTCGACAAGCAGCGCGAGTTCGCTCACCAGCCGTGTCTTGCCGATGCCTGCCTCGCCGCTGACGAAAGCCAAACCGCCGCGGCCGCGTGCCGCGCGGCTCCACAGGGCTCGCAATTGTTCCATCTCTGCATCACGCCCGACGAACGGCAGATTGAGATGCTGGGCGCGCGACGCATCGGCGCGCTGCAGTGCGCCCTGCGCCTGCTGTTCCACGAGCGGCGCATTGCGCACGACGACGTCGCGCAGCGCTTGGGTCTCAGGCATCGGATCGACATCCATCTCGTCGCGCAAGCGGCGCTTGAACTGATCGTAGATCGCGAGCGCGCCCGCTCGATCGCCGGCCTCGTAGCGCGCGGCGATGAGGTGGCGAAGCGCATCTTCGCGCCAGGGGTCGGTCCTCAGCATGCGCTGCGCATAATCGGCCGCAGCGTGCAGATCCCGCCGGCTGCGATGCTCCAGCACCAATGCATCGAGCGCATTGAGATACTCCGTGCGCAATCGCTCGCGCAGCGGGAAGAGCCAATCGTCATACAGGTTGGCGAGCAGATCTCCGGCGTACAGATCCGCCGCCTGCGCGCGGCTGGCCGGCGACTTGACGAGGCGCTCGAATTCGGCGACGTCCAGCCACGCCGCCCCGTCGCGCCACTGCACCCAATCCGCGCCCACCGTGACCCAGGCTTGTCCGTCCGGCGGTTTCGGCAGTGCACGGCCGAGCGCGTACAAGTGGCGCCGCAGATTGGCGCGCGCCCGGTCTTCGGTCTCGTCTTCCCACATAGTGAATGCGAGCGCGTCGCGCGATACGGGGCGATCGCGATGCAGCAGCAGATAGGCGAGCAATGGAAGCGTCTTGGGCGGCGCGACAAGGCGGACCGACCGGCTTTCGTACTCGAGGCGCGGCTGCCCGAACAGATGGATCTTGAGAGCCGACTCCGCGTCGATCGCCATGGGATGCGAACCTGCCTTGCAGAAACCGATGCCTTCGCGGACCGGCTAGGTCATCCTTGGACGCTCGCGCGACGCTCCACCGCTATGATGGCACAAGCCTAACATCGGATAAGGAGAGCGCGAAATGAAACGTCTTCATCCTTGGCTTGTATGGCCGACTGCCGTCATCGCGGCATGTATCAGCCTTGCCTCAACGGTGCACGCGGATACGCCGGCGCCGAACGCCACGACGCAGGGAGGTTCCCATCAGATCGGCGCGCTGGAGGGCTGCTTGAACCAATGGCTCTTCAACGGCGTGTGGCGAGTGCGCGTGACAAGCGTCCAAGCCATCGCCGATCCCGTCGCAAACGTGCCGGGCTACGCCCTCAACGTCGAGATCAAGAACGGTTCGACAAAGACAGCCGTCATCAACGAGACCGGCGTCGCGGGGCCGGGCCACCTGGTCCTCGACGACGGCAATCAGCTCGATGCGACCAGCGGCAACGCGATCGTCGCCTGGAACAACGCACAATTCAAGGAGCTCACCGCGAGCGCGGGCGTGACGACGTCGACCCAATACTTCTTCGCGTATCCCGCGCCCAAGACGCCTGGCAAACCGGTCAAGTGGCTGTGGGATATCGACAAGTCGAAAGTGTGGAGCGGCCAGCCCCGCTACAGCGCGGCGGACCCCAGCATGCGCGTGGATCTGACCTGCGACAAGGGCGGCGGCTCATAGATCGTCTGAGACCCTGCGGCCGCGGAAAAACCCGCGCAGCATCTCCGCCGCTTCGTCGCCTAACACACCGCTGGTGACGCGCAGGCGATGATTCAGGCGCGCATCGTCGACGAGATTGAAAACGGAACCCGCGCCGCCGCCTTTGGGATCCGGACAGCCGAATACGAGGCGGTCGATGCGCGCCGCCACGCACGCGGCCGCGCACATCACACACGGCTCCTTGGTGACGTACAGCGTCGCGCCGCTCAGCCGCCAGCCGCCGCGGCGTGCGGACGCCTGGCGCAACGCGACCATCTCGGCGTGCGCGGTCGGATCGTGATTGGCTTCCTTTTGATTGAATCCGACGGCTGCGATCTCGCCGTCCATCTCGATCACCGCGCCGACGGGCACGTCGCCATGACGCTGCGCGCTGCCCGCCAACTCCAGCGCCTTGCGCATGAACGCGGTGTCGGTTTGCGTCTGATCGACGGCGTGCATCTTTACGCGTGAGTCCTTCGATGACCGCGCGCCCGAGTGGGCTCGAACCACCAACCCTCGGCTTCGGAGGCCGATACTCTATCCAATTGAGCTACGGGCGCCTGCGCTGCCTCGGGCAAGACTCGAACTTGCGACCAAGGGCTTATGAGTCCCCTGCTCTACCACTGAGCTACCGAGGCAAGTGAATCGCGCTCGGAGGGACTCGAACCCCCGACCTCCAGATTCGTAGTCTGGCATTCTAATCCAGCTGAACTACGAGCGCGTACGTGGCGGTCGACTCGCTCGACCTGATCCTGGCGGAGAGAGAGGGATTCGAACCCTCGATAGCGCCTTTAGAGCACTATAACGGTTTAGCAAACCGCCGCCTTCAGCCAGCTCGGCCATCTCTCCTCGGGACGTCCGTCAGTGTACCATAGCTTGCGCCGATGCTTCAAGCCGGGATGAGCTGTCCGATGATGTCGGACGCTGCACTGGCCGCGTCCGGCCGGGCAAGGGCGCGCGCGCGCACACGCATCGCATCCAGCTCCGCGGAGTCAGCCAACAGTCGATCCAGCGCCGCCACCAGCTCGCGTGCGGTCTGTACGCGGATACCGGTTCCAGCCTCCTCGAGATACCGCGTGTTGCGTTCCTCTTGACCGGGCAGCGGTCGCAGCATCAGCAATGGCAGTTGCGCGGCGAGCGCCTCCGAACTCGTCAGCCCGCCGGGCTTGCTCACCAGCACGTCCGCGGCTTGCATATACTCGAACACGTTGCAGACAAAACCCACCACCGTCACCGGATGCGAGAGCGTGCGCGCGACATCCGCAACGCGCCGCTCCAACGACGGATTCTTGCCGACGACCACGACGGTCTGCACTCGATGCGCGAGGTTGTCGATGCCCTGGATCGCGCTCTCGAGCGGGCCGATGCCCACGCCGCCGCCCATCACCAGCAGCGTCGTGCGATCCGGCTCGAGTCCAAGTTTCGCGCGAACGATACGCTTGTCGGCGTGCTGTCCGAAGCGCGGGTCGATTGGAATGCCGGTGACCGTGATGCGTTCCTGGCGCACGCCGCGCGAGACAAGGGCCTGACGCATCGCCGGCGTCGCGACCGCGTATGCGTCGATGTTGCGATGGATCCAAAATGGATGGACGACAAAATCGGTGACAATGCCGACCACCGCCGGCGCGTCGTGGAATTCGCGTTTGTACTCGGCCATCACGCCGCAGGGAAACGCGTGCGTGCACACGACGACGTCAGGTTCGAGCTCGGCGACGTACTGGCGCAGGTTGAGCGCCGTGTAGCGGTGCAGCCACTTCTTGAACGCCGACACTTTGGTGGCGCGCTCGGCCTGGTCGTAGATAAGCCCATACAGCTGCGGCAGCACTTTGACCATGCCGATGTAGCCGTTGCTCGCGACGCGGTGGAAATATTCGGAGGCGTAGCGATACGAGTCGGCGACCTCGCAGGCGCAGTCGGGAACGCTCGCTTCCAACGCGCTGCGCACCGCTTGTGCGGCAGCCGTGTGCCCCTCGCCGACGCTTGCGGACAGGAAGAGCACGCGCGGCGTGCGCGTACGACTGCGTTGCGGGAGAACCCGGGTCTCAAGCTGCAGCGTTATGGTGCGTCTCCCGCTTGCGCGTCATCTGTGTGCTCCAGGAACCCGTTGAGCACTTCTTGTGCGAGCGCTTCGTCGTCGAGCAACCGGCCGTAGATGTCGGCCACGATGAATTCGTCATCGGATTCGCAGTAGCACACGGCGTACTTGGCCTCGGCCTCGTCTTCGCCGATCAGCGCGACGACCTCGAACTCCAGCTCGCGGGTCGGCGCATCGGGCTTATCGCCGATCCGGGCAGCGACGATAATGGTGTCTTCCAACTCGACGCGCGTCGCCGTGTGTTGAGTGCCATTCTGCACGGTGGCGACGGGTTCACCGAGCTCGGAGTCCGCGCCTCTAATGAAGGTAGCGGCGCACCGCCGCGTTCTGCTCGTCCAAGGTCTTCGAGAAATGATGCCGTCCGTTGCCCGCGTAGACGTAGTACAGATAATCGGTGTGCTGCGGATCGAAGGCGGCGGCGATCGACTTGGAGCCGGGATTCGCGATGGGCGTCGGCGGTAATCCGGTGTGCGTGTATGTGTTGTACGGGCTGTCGATGTCCAGATCGCTGTAATGGAGCACGGTCTTATGCTCGGGCAGCGCATATTCGATCGTCGCGTCCACTTCGAGCGGCATGCCGCGTTTCAGGCGGTTATAATAGACGCCGGCCATGAGACGGCGCTCGGAGTTGACCTTCGCTTCGCGCTCGATCAAAGACGCAAGGGTGATGATCTGCGGGACCGTCAAGCCCAAGTGGCGGGCCTTGCGCTCGTAGTCTTTGGGCAGCTTGCGCCGGAATTGATCCGTCATCAGCATGGCGACGTCTTGCGCGCTGGACCCGCGCCGCACCTGATAGGTGTCGGGATACAAATAACCCTCGAGGCCGCGCGTGAGCGAGCCCCCCAGCAGCATGCTGGTATGCTGCGCCACGTCCTCAAAGGCGGCGGCGGACACGATCTGTGCCGCGTCGAGACGATGCGCGATCTCGCGTGCGGTGTAGCCTTCGGGAATGGTCACCCAGGTGACCGGCGGTTTGCCGCCTGAAGCCAGCAGATCGACGACGCGCGCCATCGTGACGTGCGCCGGAAAGTCGTACTGCGCGGCGTCGACCTTCGCGGCGATGCCGCGCGCTGCCGCATAATACTTGAGCAACGAGGCCGAGCGCACGACACCGGCGTTGCGCAGCTCCTGCGCGATCTGTCCGATGCCGAAGCCAGGCGGCACGTCGACGCTCACCGGCGCCTGCGGCAGGGACGCGTCGCCGGCGATCAGCCAGCCGAGAACGCCCGCGCTGACGGCGATGACTATCGCGATCGCGGTCGCGCTGACCGCGATCCAGCGTGTCTTCACTCGCTGCTGTTCCTGCGCAGTGCCGCTCGATACGACTCGAGTATTTCAACGGCTGCGAAGCGGTCGATCAGCTCGCGCCGGCGCGCGCCGCTCATCTGCGTGCCGCGCAGCTTCGCGTCGGCGGCCGCACTCGTCAACCGCTCGTCCACGGCGACCACTTCGCCGTCGAATCCCTCGCGCAGCGCCGCGATAAAACGGTCCATCTTCTCGGCCGCGGGGCCGCGCTGGCCGTCCAGACGCAAGGGATAACCCACGACGATCGTGTGAGCCTTGCGCTCGCGCGCGAGCGCGGCGATCGCGGCGACGTCCTTTTCGCGCGAGGCGTGTGCAAGCGTCGTGACCGGCAGCGCCGGCAGCTCAAGGCTCTCGCACGCAGCGATGCCGATGCGCACGCTGCCGACGTCGACGGCGATGATCGGTCCCTTCATCGCGATGCGGCTTTCGATGAACGGCCTTGAGGTCGCTGCGAATCATCGATCGAGAGCGCGCGCGAGCGGCGGCCGAGCTGATATTCGACGAAGGGTCTCGTCAGGCGCCGCACGTGCGCCACGTCGGGGATGTCTTGAAGCGAACGCAGCGGTGCGGAGCGCAGCACGCGCAGCAGCGCGAGCTCAGCGCTGCTCACCGAAAAAGTCTGGCCCGCGACGCCGGATCCCAACTCCCCGTCCTCCACGGCGCAGCGCTTGCAGATCAAGCCGCCCGATGCCGGGGAAAGGCGTGCGCGTCCGCCCGCGAGCGGGCGGTTGCCGAGCGGCGTGCCGCAACGAGCGCACGCGTCGAGCTCAGGCGCCAGACCGAGCGCTGCGAGCAGGCGCAGATCCAGGGCGGGCGCGAGCGCCGCGGGTTGCACGCCCGCGCCGATCGCATCGCGCAGCTCGCACAAGAGATCGTAGATGTCCGGCACCGCGAGATCGGGTTCGCATAGCGCGTCGATGATTTCGGATGCGTACGAGGCTAACGCGAACGCGTCAGGTTGGACCAGCCGCTCCCACATGCTGGGTGGCCCAGCGATCGAGCGGGCGCCGGTGACGACGTCAAGACTACGGCCGGTGTGCAGCGAGAGCCACACGCGGTTGAAAAAATCGAGACGCGCACCGAAACGGCTGCCGGTCTTGCGCGAACCCTTGGCGACGGCATGCAGCTTGCCGCGTTCGCGCGAGAACAACGTGAGAATGCGATCCGCCTCGCCCAGCGGGCGCAGGCGAAGGACGATGGCTTCGACGCTGTAGGACTTCATAAAACGGCAAGAACGGTCGAATGAATTCGACCGCTCCAAGACCGATAACTGCGCCTTAGCGCGCTGCTAGCTCCCTCTCGCTCTGGGCCGTCGCCTCCATGGCGCGACCGGTGAGCGGGGTCGGCATCAAGTCGCGCATCCGGAACTTCTCGTAGGAACCGTCCGGGCGGCAACGGATGACCAGCAGATCGGGTGAGAACTCGGCGAGCACTTGACGGCACGCTCCGCACGGTACGAGTCCCCCCGGGCTATCTCCCGCAACGGCGATCGCGATGAACGAGCGAGCTCCGGCCGCGGCGGCTGCGCCGACCGCGACGCGCTCGGCGCACATCGACAACCCGTAGGACGGGTTCTCGACGTTCGCGCCGGTGAAGACGCGTCCATCGGCGGCGAGCAACGCTGCGCCGACGCGGAATTGCGAATACGGGGCGTACGCGAAGAGCCAGGTCTCCCATGCCGTTTGCGCCAGCGAACTGATGCGGGTCTCATTGAGCCTTGGCACCGATGGGCCTCCTCGATCGTGCGTCAGGAATGTCGGTCGGCCGGCTTCATACTCCGCTCGGAATCGTTTGCGCCGGCTGCGCCGTTCGTCGAGCCAGCTTTCTTGATGCGGACAGAACGCAACCTTCTTCCCGCGGTTTCTTCTACCACCAGGGTCACGCCCGGTGCGAGGGATATCTCATCGCCCGGCAACGGGACACGTCCGAACTGACCGAACGCATAGCCGCCTATGCTCTCGAAGTCCTCGGTGGGCAGGTGCAGGCCAAGCTCTTCGTTGACGTCCTCGATGCTCATGCGGGCGTCTACGACGGCATCGCCGTCGGCCAGGTGTTTGATGTCGGCCGGCGTATCGTGCTCGCCGACGTCGTATTCGTCCATGATCTCGCCGACGATCTCTTCGAGGAGGTCCTCCATCGTCACGAGGCCGGCGGTGCCGCCGTATTCGTCGACGACGATGGCCACCGAGACCTTTTCCGCCTGCATCTCGCGGATGAGCTCGTCGACTTTCTTGGTCTCCGGGATCGCCTTGACCGGGCGCATCAGCTCGCGGAGATGTTTGGAGAGCTCGCCGCGGCTGAGCGCGACGAGGAGCTCGCGGTCGTGCACCACGCCGATGATGTGATCGATGTTGCCCTCGTAGACCGGCAGCTTCGAGTAGCCCTCTTTGATGGCCAGCTCCACCCCGGCCGACACCGGGCCGTTCGCGTCCGCGCACACGATGTCGATGCGCGGCGTCATCACTTCGCTCACCGCGGTGTCGCCCAGCTCGAAGATGGAGTGGATCATCTCCTTCTCCTCTTCTTCGATGACACCGTGCGCTTCGCCGGCGTTGACGAGCGCGCGGATGTCGTCCTCGGTCACGTACGGGCCGTGCGCTTTGGGATCGCCGCCGAACAAACGGATCAGACCGGACGTCACTCCTACCAGCGCCCACGTCACCGGCGCGAGCAGCACCCGCATGCCGCGCAAGAACCACGCGAGCCGCGGCGCCCAGCGCATCGGGTCTTGCACGGCGATCATCTTGGGCAGGATCTCGGCGAAGATCAGCACGGCGAGCGTCATCAGTACGGTCGCGACCAGCACCGGACTGAACAGGCCGATTTGAATCGCAAGCCAGGTCGCCACCGAATCAGCGGCGAGCAGCACGATGGTGTTGCCGATCAGCATGGTGGTGAGATAGCGGTTGCGATCGTCGAGCAGTTCGGTGAGCGATCTGCTGACGCTGTCATCGGTGCGCTGCAGCAGGCGCAGCCGGCTCATGGCCAAGAGCGCGGCTTCAGAGGCGCTGAAGAGCGCTGACAGGACGATGAGCGCGATGATGGCGAGCAGGCTGAGCAGCCTAGGATCGGTCATGAACCCCCCTTGTATTCGGGGTCGTGCGAGGGTTATCCACCTGCGCTGGGACGAGGCTTAGCGGTGCCACAGCACGCTCGCGAAGAGGAAGAAACCGACTGCGACCGCCGTCGCACAGACCAGGAGCACCGCGCCCGCGGCGGCGTGCTTTGCGGCGCGCGCAAGGGGTGATTCGCCGGCCGCTGCGCTATCCACGGCGCGCTCGAGCGCGGTGTTGAACATCTCGGCCGCCAACACCGCACCGATCATCAGGACGAGCAGCGCCCAACGCAGCTCGTCGAAGCGCACGATTGCCGCCGCGGCGACCACGAGCGCTGCGATCGCCAGCTGGATGCGGATGTTGCGCTGCTCGCGCAGCGTCGTCGCGACGCCGTCGGCGGCATCCGCCAGCGCCCGGCTGAACGGCCGCTCAGCCATCGGAGTTAAGCTCTTTGATCAGCCTGCGCGTCAAGCCGTGCATGCGCGCCGCCTCGCGGCGCTCGTAATGGTCGTAGCCGCACAGATGCAGCGTGCCGTGGACGATCAGCCGCACCAGCTCCTCGCTCGGCGTGGCGTCGTAGTCGCGCGCTTGCCGGCGCGCGGCGTCGACCGAAACGACGACGTCGCCGAATGGTTCGCCCACGTGGGCGCCTTCGCCAAACTCGAAGGACAGCACGTCGGTGGGCGCGTCTTTACCTCGATAGCGGCGGTTGAGCCGTCTCACCGCCGCATCGGTCGTCAGCACGAGCGTGACGTCGCCGCGCACGTGCGGTGCGGCGACCGCTAAGGTGCGCAAGACGGCGCGCTCGAACGGCGCGGTGCGTTTGGGCGCGCCGCGCGCCCGGCGCACGTGCACCTGTGGTCCTTCATCGCTTGCCGCGCGCATACGCCTCGATGATGCGGCGGATCAGCGGATGGCGCACGATGTCGACCTCAGTGAGCTCGATGACGGCCGTGTCGTCGACGCCTGCGAACAGCCGCTGCGCCGCGACCAAACCCGACTCGACGGCGGAGGGCAAGTCGATCTGCGTGACGTCGCCGCACACGAGCATGCGCGAGCCCGCACCGATGCGCGTGAGGAACATCTTCATCTGCTCGTTGGTCGTGTTCTGCGCTTCGTCGAGGACGATGAACGAATCGGCCAACGTGCGTCCGCGCATATAGGCGAGGGGCGCGACTTCGATCTGGCCTCGCTCGACGGCGCGGGTGACGGCTTGAGGCTCGAGTATCTCGCCGAGGGCATCGAAGAGCGGCCGCAGATACGGATCGACTTTTTCTTGGAGATCGCCGGGCAAGAAGCCGAGCTTTTCGCCCGCTTCCACTGCGGGTCGCGATAAGACGATGCGCTGCACGCGTCCGGAGCGCAATGCCGCCAGGGCCAGCACGACTGCCAGAAACGTCTTGCCCGTGCCGGCCGGCCCGATGGCGAACACCAGCGTGCGCTGTGCGACCGCTTCCACGAGCGACGCGCTGGCCGGGCGTACGTGGCCGGACCGGCCGTCCGCGACGCGTCGTCGCAAGGGTTCCCTCGGCGCTCTCGCTTTCGAGCCCGTCGCGCGCAGCGCGCAGTGCCAGCTCGACGTCGAGCGCGCTCACGTCCGATCCGCCGCGCGCCGCTTTGATGAGTGTTTCGAGCGCAGCTGAGGCGACCGCGACTCGCCCAGCCTCACCGGCGACGACGACCTCATCGCCGTCCACGTGCAAGACAACGCCGGCGCCGCGCTCCAGATGCGTGAGGTTGCCGTCGAACTCGCCGAACAGCCGGACGCGGTCGTCAAGACCGCGCAGGCTCATTCGCGTTTCGGACTGCGCCTGTGTCAACTGCTAACGCACGTCCTCGATCACCAACCGCCCGGCTGCGTGGGCTCTTCGCGTAGACCCGCACACGGTCCGATGACGGCTTGGGCGACGATGGCAAACGAGAGGCCTGCGGGCGTGTGGAACGACGTCGCAGGATCGCCACCGATGAACGCGCTTGCCCCAGGCTGTGGCGTGGTGGGCGCGAGCAGCGGCGACATCAACGACTGCGCCCCGGCGCGCAAATCGAGGATCGACGCCAACGTGCCCGTCAGCGCTTGACCAGGGCTTACTTGCACAGCCGGTGACGCGGCCGCGGCACGCGAGGCGCTCACGGTGAGCGTCGCCGCGGCTTTGGCGGCTTGAATATCGGCAGCTATGTCGCGTAGCGCCGCTTCGGCCCCACCGCCGGACGCCTCGTTGCCGAAATCACTCGTCGTTTGCGCCAGCTCCGTGCGCGTTTCGTCGGTGATTTCACGAGTTGCCGAAGACATCCGCCGGACCTGCGGCGACTGCTCCGCATCTTGCCCCGCGGCGGAGATCTCCGCTGGGACTTCTGTTCTGACTTGTTTGAGTCCGCGCCGCAGCGCGGTCACCGTGGTCATGACGATCCAGAACAGGACGATGGTGGGTAAGACCCACCCGCCTATGTCAGCGAGGTGCACAGGGCCGCCCGCGCTCGAGAGAACGGCCAATGCCATCTAGGAGCCGGACGCAGGCGGTGGTGCCGCCGGCGGGACCGTGCCGCTCGAACCGCTGCTCTGCGTTCCGCCGCCCGAGATCGACTGACGCATCTCCGTGTCCGCGAGGACGTTCCGCATGCGGTAGTAATCCATGACGCCTAAGTGTCCGCTGCGGAACGCGTCGGCCACGGCGGTCGGCACGAGCGCTTCCGCCTCTACGACCTTGGCGCGCATCGCTTGAGTCTGCGCCTTCATCTCCTGCTCTTGCGCAAGTGCGGCATACTGCCGCTCCGCGGCTTTCGCCTGCGCGACGCGCCGATCGGCTTCGGCCTGGGCCGTCTGCAGGTCGGCGCCGATGTTGCGCCCGACGTCGACGTCCGCGATGTCGATCGAGACGATCTCAAACGCCGTGCCGGCGTCGAGGCCCTTGGCGAGCACGGTTTTGCTGATATGGTCCGGATTTTCAAGCACTTCTTTGTAGATGTCGCTGCTGCCGATAGCCGCTACCACGCCCTCGCCGACGCGCGCGATGATGGTCGGCTCGCCGGCACCGCCGACGTAGCGTTCCATGTTGGTGCGCACCGTGATCCGCGCCTTGACGTTGAGCTGAATGCCGTCTTTGGCGACGCCTTGGAAGACCGGCGTCTCGATGACTTTGGGATTGACTGACGTCTGCACGGCGTCGAGCGGACTGCGGCCGGCGAGATCGATCGCCGTCGCCTTGCCCCAATCGAGGGGAATGCCGGCGCGCTGGGCGGCGATGAGCGAGAGCACGTCGCGGTCCAGATGACCGCCCGACAGATACTGCGTGACGAGCATGTCAGACGTGATCGCGAGCCCCGCTTTGCTGCCGGTGATAAGCGAGTCGACGATGATCCCGGGGGGCACGCCCATGATGCGCATGCGCACCAGACTGAAGATGCTCAACGAAACTCCGGCGGCCAACGCCTTTATCCACCAGCGGAAGTAGTTCAACAACGTCACGAACGCGACGAGCAAGATGATGAGAAGGATGAAAATGCCGATGCCGATAGCGAGTGCCATGGACGCTCCTTACGCTGCGCGCGTGACGAAGATGGTCGCGCCTTCGACGCGCGCGACGACGATAGGTGTCTGCGCCGGGATGAAGTCGCCACGGCTTTGCACTTGATACCTGCTGCCGTCGATCGATGCGACGCCGGCAGGGCGCAAATAGGTCTCCGCGACGCCGTGCTTACCCACTAGATAATCGAGAGGTTTGGCGGTCGCGTATCCGGCCGCGACCGATTGCGCGCCGGCGAACGCGAAACGCCGCACGAACGCGCTCTCAGGCAACCAACGCAAGAGCACGAAGAACACGATGATCGCAAGCGCGAGCGAGGCGAACGTGTAGAGGATGCCCTGGAACCAGAACGCCGCGCCGAACGCAAGCACGATGCTCGCCAGGATAAGCAGCGCCCCGATTAGTCCGGAGATGCCATGGCCGGGCAGCACGTGCAGCTCGAACAGCAGCGCGACCACCCCGAGCGCGAAGAGCGCGATGATGACCCAATTCGACGCCCCGGCGATGATGTGCCCGCCGAAGAACAGCGCCAGCGCCGCCACGCCGATGATGCCGGCCACCAGATGCAAGGTCTGCATCTCGATGAACAGTCCTAAGAAGCCGATCGTCAACAGAATGCCCGACACGATCGGGTCGGTGACGAATTGGGCGATGCGCTCGCCCAGCGACGGCTCCGTCGTCGCTAGCGCCGCGCCATGGACGCCCGCAGCTTCGAGCGCTGCTACGGGCGTATCCGCTACGCCGTCCACGAACTTCAGCTTGAGCGCCTGCTGGGCGGACAGCGTCAGCAGATGACCTTTGGACTTGACGCCGGGCAAGTCGAGCGATGGGTCCACCATCGCCGCAGCGATCTGTGGGTCGCGGTGATGCGCCTCGGCCAGCGATTGGAACTCCGCTTTGACCGCGGAGATCGCTTTTTCGCCGGCGGGCTGGGTCGTGCCGCCGCCGCCGATCAGCACGGGTTCCGCGGCGCCCATGCTGGACTCGGGCGCCATGTAGATCTTGTCACACGACAACGCGATGAGCGCGCCGGCGGACCATGCGCGATCCACGTAGGCGATCGTCGTCAGCCCTGAGGTGCGCAGCGCGTCTTTGATGTCGTTGGCATCGTCGACGACGCCGCCATCGGTCTTGATCTCGAGCAGCAGCACGTGCGCGCCGTTCGCATGCGCATCGTCGATCGCGCGCTGGATGCGGTGCGACATGCCGGCATTGATCACGCCGTCGACCTGGACGACTTGCACCTTGGCGTTGGACTGCGTGACGGCGGCCGCGGCGAAGCCGCCGGCCCCGAGCAGCAGCGCGGCCAACGATGCTGCCGCGAGATAGTAGCGCGATTTCGGGTTCATGACTTGCCTGCCATCGCGGCCTTCACCGCTTCTTGGATCGCTTTGCCGTTCGCGCGCTTGCCGAGCACCGGCACGACCGCCTTCATCGCATCGCCGAACTTCGCGTCGGCGCCAAGCCCGGCAAGGATGCCGGCCACTTCGGCCCTGAGCTGCTCGGGAGTCATCTCAGCGGGCAGATACTCTTTGAGTATCTCGCGCTCGCGTTTCTCTTTGTCCGCCAGTTCCATCCGGCCGGCCTTGGTGAACTCTTCGATCGAATCTTCGCGCTGCTTGACCTGCTTGCGCAGCACGTCTTCTTGCTCTTGCGGCGTCAACGCGGCATTGCGTTCGATGCGCTGATAGCTCATCGCGGAAATGGCCATGCGCAGCGTGGCCATGCGGTCGGCGTCGCGCGCTTTCATCGCCGCTTTGAGGTCGTCGCCAAGGCGGTCGGCGATGCTCTTGTGTTCCATTGTCCGGATTGAATCATTAGGGGCGACCCTTGGCCGCCCCCTCTGTCCAGCGGTTTGCCTACGAGCGGCGCTTGCGCGCAGCCGCAGACTTCTTCTTGCGCCGCACGCTGGGCTTTTCGTAGTGCTCGTGGCGGCGCGCTTCGGCAAGCACGCCTGACTTCTGGCACATCTTCTTGAAGCGTTTGAGGGCGCTGTCGATCGATTCGTTGGGACCGACTCTCGTTTCCATATTGGGACACCCCCTTTTCGCTCTTTTAGACGCCGAATGCGGGCCCCAGGCCCGCACCGTTCGCTCCTGTGGGTCCTATTCGTCGCCGGGCAAAATCCGCCCTTGCGAGCCAGCCCGAGCCGGGCGCGTCCAAGGAAGCCCGCTCCGACGAGCGCGGCCCTTGCAGGGGTGTCCCGACAGGCGAGCTACTTGGTGACGGCGGAATGGAGCGAGTGAAGGTCGTCGAGCGTGTTGAGGGTGACCGCGTCCTTCACGTCGCTGCGCTTCAGACCGGTCGTCCCCCGGATCTTGCCCACGGTCTCGTCGCCGTGGTGATAGCCGCGCACCTTCTCGTTATGCTTGCGGACGGTCTCCGGGTCCGTCTTGCCGTGCGCGACCACCCACTCTTCGAACTCGACGTACGTCGGCCGCTTCGTTGTGACG
The DNA here is from genome assembly GCA_963772515.1 of Vulcanimicrobiota bacterium. Taxonomy (GTDB): domain Bacteria; phylum Vulcanimicrobiota; class Vulcanimicrobiia; order Eremiobacterales; family Eremiobacteraceae; genus JAFAHD01. The sequence continues at coordinate 284,160 of CAVYXC010000003.1, read as the reverse complement.
AACGTGACGACTTCATCTTTCTTAAGCCCGAGATCGTCGATGGTCAGCTGATCGAAGCCGCTTCCACAGGCGTCGTAGTCGTCCGGCAGTTTGCCGGCGGCATCGAGTGTGAGTTTCGCCCACAGCCGGGGCAGGTGGATGGCGCCAAGCGGTCCAGCTGTGCCCGAGCTGACGATCGGAATGACGTGAGTGCTCATATACCTCTCTCCTTACGACGTGAACGGAAAGTCAATTCTGCAACGCCGGATTTGTCGAGCTCGCCGAGTCCGGCTTGGACCATCGCGCTGAACTGCTGCTCGGCTGCTTGCGCGAGGGGCAGCCGCAGGCCCGCGGCCTGTGCGAGCGCGAGCGCGATGCCTGAATCTTTCGCGGCGTGGGCGCCTGAGAAGTAGACGTCGTGCTCGCGGTTTTGCATGTCCGCGCCGTCGGTCTCAAGGACGCGCGAGTTGGCGCCTGTCTGGGCGAACACCTCGCGCACCATGGTGAGATCGAGTCCGAGCGCGTCGGCAAGGCCGAGCCCTTCGGCAAGTCCGGCGGTGTTGATGTTCATGACCATGTTGACGAGCGCTTTGACCTTGGCGGCCGAGCCGGCCGGTCCGATGTACCGAAGCGACGAGCTCATCCGCTCGAGCATCGGGCGCGCGCGTTCGAACGCCTCGCGCGACCCGCCGCACATCAGATACAACGTGCCGTCGCGCGCCTGCGGGATCGAGCTGGCCATGCACGCCTCGAGCGATTGCGCTCCCGCATCAGCGGCCGCCTTCTCGACCTCGACATGCACGCCGGGTGAGACCGTCGCGCAGTTGACGAACAGCTTGCCGCGCGCGCCGGCGAGCAGGCTGTCGTCCGAACGGGCGAAGACCTCGCGCATGGCCGCGTCGTCGGTGACGACGGTGACGATCGTGTCCGACGCAGCGGTCACCGCTGCAAGCGACGGAGCGGCTTGTCCGCCCAGCTCGGCTGCGACCTGCGCGCCGACATCGGGGCGCGCGTCGAACACCGCCGCGATGGGGTAGCCGACATCTTTCAGCCGCCGGCCGATGTTGGCGCCCATACGCCCCGCGCCGACGATGCCGACCTTCTGCGTGCTCATGTGCGGCGTTCCCCGGCCTCGCGCGCGCTAAGCCACGCGACGATCGCCGGTGCGTCCGAGTCCGACGGGAACACCGGGTACACGACGTGTTCGATGGTGCCGTCGAGCGCGATGAAGCTCAACCGTTTGACCAGGCGCTCGCCGCCGAATTCGAACGTCGGCAGACGCAGCGCATCGGTGAGACGGTGCTGCGCGTCGCTCAAGACGGGATACTCGAGCTTAAGGCGCTGCGCCATCTCCCGCTGATAGTCGCTCGTTTGCGTGGATAGGCCGAACACCGCGGCCCCGAGCGAATGCAGCTCCGCATACCGATCTCGGAACGCGCAATTCTGCGGCGTGCATCCGCGCGCGCCGGGTATCGCATCCCAATCCTCGGGCACGGGCACGCCCGGCTGGCCCGTGCGCGGATAGCAATAGACGACCACGATCCGGCTGTCGACGCGCGCCAGCGAGACGGCGCCGCCGCGCGTCGATGCGAGCTCGATGTCAGGCAGGCGCATGCCGCGCAGATGATCGGCGGCGCCGTCATCCACCGGCACCGGCAGATCCGCGGGCATCGTGTGGAGGTGGCGCTCGCGGTGTTCCATGTCTTCCTTCATCCGGGCGGCCATGCGAAATGGCGGCCCGACACCACGTGGACGTGCAGATGGTAGACGGTCTGGCCGGCCGCGGCCCCGTTGTTGATCACCACGCGATAACCCCCCTCCGGACCCCGCGCGGCGCCCAGGTCGCCTGCCACCTTGAGCAGACGTCCCAACAGCGCCTCGCCGCCATCGTTGACCGCGTCGGTGAGGGTGGCATGATGCTCGCGCGGCACGACCAGGATGTGGTCGGGCGCGATCGGCCGGATGTCGGCGAACGCTACCACGTCGTCATCCTCGTACAAGAACGGCGTTTTGATCTTGCGCGCGATGATATCGCAGAACACGCATCCGTCTGCCATGGTCAGCGGCCGATCCACATCTCTTGGAACAGCTCGGCGCTGTCGGGGTGCGGCACGTAGCCCTTCACCTTGACGTTGAACGCGATCGGAGGGCTCGTGTGCACCAGCGGCACGCACGGCGCCTGATCGTGCACGACCGCGAGCGCCTGGTCGTACAACGCGCTGCGCTTTGCCTTGTCCGTCACCAGCTGCGCCTGCGTCGCGAGCTGGTGGAAGTGTTCGTCCTTCCAGAAGCAGACGTTCTGCGCGCCCGGCGGCGTGGCCGAATCCTTGTCGAGCAGCACGTAGAGGAAGTTGTCCGGATCGCCGTTATCCCCGCTCCAACCGTAGAGCGCCATATCGCCCTCGCCGTTCATCACGCGATCCAAATACGTGCCCCACTCGAAACCCTCGAGCGTGGCGTTGATGCCGACCGTCTTGAGGTCGGCTTGGATCGCTTCGGCGACCCGCTGCGGCTGCGGCAGATACGGTCTCGGCAACGTCATGTACCAGAGCGTGGTGGCAAAACCGTTCGGGTAGCCGGCACGGGCGAGCAGCGCCCGTGCTCCGGCCGGATCGTACGGATAGGCGACCTTGACCCCATGCGGCCATATCGCCGCGGGCAGCCACTCATCGGCGACCACGGCTTTTGGATCGTAAAAATTCTTGACGATCGCCTTGGCGTCGATCGCCTCGTTGATGGCGCGGCGCACAAGCACGTTGTCGAACGGCTTCTTGGCGTCGTTGAGCGCGAGATACATCACGTTGTTGGGCGGCATATGGTAGAGCACGAGGCTGTGGTCCTGCGCGATGCGCGGAAGATCGTTCGGCTGCGGATATTCCCACCCGTCGATCTCTCCCTTTTGCAGCGCGATGAGGCTCGAGGCGGCATCCGGGATATCGCGCAGGATCACCGTGGCGATGCGAGGCTTCGCTCCCCAGTACCCATCGAACGCCTTGAGCGTGATGTGGTCGTCTTTGACCCACTCGGCCACCTGGTACGGGCCGGTGCCGACCGGTTCGCGGAAATAATCCTCACCCTTGCTCTTCATCGCGGCCGGGGACGACATCGCGAACGAGGGCATCGCCAGATTCGCGAGCAGCGGCGCCACCGGCTTGGTCAAGACGATCTGCACCTTGTCGGGCGCAAGCACCCGCACGTCCGCGATGACTCCGGGGAAGCCGCCGAACTGGCTTTCGTAATACGAGTAGTCGCCCGGCAGCGATAGATGGAGCGGATCCTTCTTCAGCCGCCAGCGATCGAAGTTCGTCTTCACCGCCGCGGCGTCGAAGGGTGTGCCGTCCTGGAACTTGACGCCGTGCCGCAGCATGAACGTCCACACCTTGCCGTCGGGCGAGGTGGTCCACGAAGTCGCGAGCGAAGGGCGGATGTCGAACGAACTGTGCGCGTAGGCCGTCAGGCCTTCCATCGTGGCGCGCGCCACGTTGAGCGACATCCCATCGGTCACCACGGCCGGATCGAGTTTGACGGCGTCCTTGTTGCGTCCGAAGACGAGTGTCGAATTGTCTTGTGCGGGCGCGCCGCAGCCTGCGGCAAGCGCAGCGCACGCGGCGATGCACGCGCCGGCGACGACGAGACGCGCGATGGGCGAGAGGCGCATCAGTTGCTCGAGATGACGAAAGACCACGAAAAGTCCAGCGCGTTACCGGCGACGTCGGCGCCTCTGACCCGGACCGAGATCTGACCTTGGTGCAAATCCGATGCAGGGAAGTATGAGATGAAGCCGCCGGTGCGGGTCGCTTGCGATGTGACGTCTTTGCCGTCGACGATGAGCTGGAGCGTGCCCGCGTCCATCCCCTTGCCGCCCACCGTCTCGAAGGTGACATAGATGCTCGGCCGCAGCGTGTTGATGCGCGTGCCGTTGGCCGGCGCGGTTTCCTTCACCTGAGGCGGCTCGGTGATGATGTTGAGCGGTTCGGGGCCGACGGCATGGGCGCTCTGCCCTCCCTTGGAGAGCGTCACCAAGATGGGGGCGTCCACCAGGTTGGTGCCGACCTGCACGACATAGGAACCTTCATAATGTCCGGGGCGTATCTCGCGCATCGGCGCCGCCACGACGACGTTGCTCAGATCGAAGGTGGCGTTGCCGCCCGGCGTGCCGTCGAACGCGATGTCGACCGACTGTCCGAGATGCAACGGGTGATCCGTATTCGCCGTAACGTCGCTGATGTCGAGCGTCTGCGCATTCGCGGTCGTCATCGGACCTGAGCCAGAGGGGCTCGCCGACGGGGTTGCACCGCCAGCGGGAACCGGCGTGAACGCCACGACCTCTCGCACTTTGCCGGTTCTCGGATCGGAGCGCACCGTGACGATGTCGCCCGAGCGCACGTCGGCCAGCGTCGCGCTGCGGCCGTCGACGGTGACGCTGGTCGCGCTGTCGACCGAGAACACCCTGCCGTTCGCCAAGACCATGTTCTGGCCGGCCACGCTGGTCACGGTGCCGCTCGCGCCGGAGAAGACGTCGGCCATCGAGAGCACGCGTCCCTGCACGTCGAGGGTGGCGATCAGCGTGTCGCCGGGTTTGACTTGGGCGAGCGTACCGTCGCCCGCGACGGCTCCGTGCGTGTCGCGGAACTGGACCTTGGTCGCCGGCGGCACGGTGATCGTGTACGACATGCCTTTGACGTCGATGTCGACCGAGGGCACGTCGGCATCGGGAGTCACGCTCGTGACGGTGCCTTCGAGCGTATTGTTCGCGCGCACCGGCGGCGTGGTCGGCTCGTTGGACGGACCGTTCTGGTTGGCAAGCGCGAGAGCGATCTCGTGCTTGCCGGCATCCTGCCGCAGCGTCGCCCCAAGCGCGGTCGCGAGGCCGCGCAACGGGAGCATGACTTTGCCGCCGATCGATTGCGCCGGCGCCTCGATCTTCTGCGGCTGGCCGTTCACGCTCACGGTCGGGTCGTCGATCTTGAAGACGAGCTGGACGAGCACCGTCGTCAGCGTGACCTGCTTGGTCTTGCCGTCGTAGCGGACGTCGGCCCCGAGCGCTTCGCCGACCGGGCGCAATGCGACGTACGTGCGCCCATCGACCTGCGCGACGGCATCCGCCGGCAAGCGAGTGCCGTTGACGACGATCGCATCGTCCGCCGCCGTCGCCGGCACGATAGTCGCAACGAGAATCAATGCCGCCGACGCAGCGGCCAAGACGGCGATCGCGTATCTTAACGCGCGAGACATTCGCGATAGACCTCGGCGGTACGGCGCGCGGTGTGCGCCCACGAATATGAAGCCGCGCGCCGCCGGCCGCGCGCTCGCATTTCCTCGATCGCTTCGCCGCCGGTGAGCGCCTGATCGAGCGCGCGCGTAAGCGCTGCGCTGTCGCGCGCAGGAAACGTGAGGGCCGCATCCGCGGCCACTTCGAGCAGCGCTGGCGTCTGCGCGACGATGACCGGCGCGCCTGCCGCCATACCCTCTAAAACCGACAAACCAAAACCTTCATACGACGAGGGCTGCACGGTGGCCGCGCAGCCTGCATATAAGTCGACGAGCTCTTCTTGCGAGACGTGCCCGGGTCGCACAATTCTGCCGTCGCTTTTCCGGTACCTATCGAGGTCGAACGCGAACGGCATGCTTTCCGTCAGGACGAGATCGCAGGCGCTCTTGACATCCTGCCAAGCAGCCGCCAGCGTCTCGAGGTTCTTATGCTCGCGGTGATTGCCTGTATATAAGATGTAGGGCGCGCGCGATCCGAGCCGCTCGCGCGCTCGCTTGGCCGCATCGGCGCGCGCAGCCTCGTCGAGCGCGAAACGCTCGCTCACGCCGAGCGGTACGACACGGACGCGGCCGGCGCTGACCCTGAGAAAGCCCTCGAGGTCCGGCACGGTCGCCATCGCGTCGGTGATCACGGCGCTCGCGCGCCGCGCTACCGGCCCTGCCACGAGGTCGTAGTACGGGCGCACCTTCCATTTGAAGTAGCGCGGAAAGCGCCGATGGATCAGGTCGTGGATGGTGTAGACATACGGCGCCGGCGTCCAGCGCGGCGCGTAGACCGACATCAGGTGAGTCAGCGACGCGGTGCGTCGCAGCCGGCGCAGCAGGCCGCCGAGACCGAACTGCTCGCCGAAGGATCCGTTCGCGGCCACGCGATCCGAAATCTCGATCATTTCGACCGTGCCCGGAATTTCCAACTGCGCGTTCGAGACGACGGTGAACGACAGGTCGGGTGCGGCCGCGGGCAGGCGGGCCACCAGTTCGCGCACGTAGGTGATCATGCCGGCGGACATCTGCCGCGTGATGCGCGCATCGAGCACGATGCGCGGCGTGCTCATGACGCTGGTCTCGAGCGCGCGCGCATCGCTTTGGCGGCGACGGCGACCGGATAGAGCGCGCTGAACCACGCGATGTACGCGCCTCGCCAGCCGTCCGCGATGGCGCCGCGACCGAGCAGCAGCCACAGCGCTCGCAGCGGCGCGAGTGTCGCCAGGCCGCTCAGCGCGAGCGCGTCCGGTTGTGCGGCAGATGCCTCGATGTCGGTGTAACGTTCGAACTTGGCGCGATACTGCGCGAGGTCGTCATACGAATGGTGGTCGAGCGGGGCCTCGAGCTCGGCGCTCGTGCCATGCACCGTCCACGTCTCGTGCAGCGCCGCGTCGCCGCTATTGCGCGCCTGGATACCGGCTTTTCCCGTGCGGAACAGCCGCACCAGGCGATCGGGCCACCACCCTGCGCCGCGGATCCATGCGCCGCAGAAATAATTGCGCCGCGGCACCGAGTACGCGGCGATGTCGTCGGGCGCGTCCGCGCGCGAAATTTCAAGCGCCAGCTCCGGCGTCACCCGCTCGTCGGCGTCGAGCATGAAAGTCCAGGGCGTGTCGACGAGGGCGGCGGCGTCCAGCCGCGTCTGAGCGAAACCGCGCCATGGGCCATCGACGACCCGCGCGCCTTGCGCTTCCGCCAACGCTGCGGTACCGTCAGTCGAGGCCGAATCGTAGACGAGCATCTTCGCGCCGGCAGGCACCGACGCGAGGCAGTCGCCGATGCGCGCAGCTTCGTTCTTCGTCAGGACGACGAACGTGATCTCGGAGGCGTCCACAATACGTCGCGGCGCGTCGCCCGGAGCGCGCTCTTCCTTGCCGCGCTAGCGCCTACGCGCCGATGCGAGCGTGGGCCTGCTCGCCCACGGACTGCTGGTGCGCATACTCGATGCAGGCGCGCATGAAGCCGGCGTAGAGCGGCGCCGGGCGTGTCGGCCGCGATTTGTATTCCGGATGCGCTTGCGTGCCGAGGAAAAACGGATGGGCAGGCAGCTCGATCATCTCGACCAGATTGGCCGCCAAGTACTGCCCGGAAATCACCATGCCGTGGCGCTCGAACACCTCGCGGTATTGATTGTTGAACTCGAAACGGTGGCGGTGGCGCTCGCTGATCTCTTCCTGGCCGTACAGCCGGTGCGCGAGCGAGCCGGGCGTGAGATGGCACGGGTACGCGCCCAAGCGCATCGTACCGCCCATGGTCTGGAGATTGCGCTGGTTCTCCATGAAGTCGATCACGGGATGCGGCGTCTCGGGCTCGACCTCGCGCGTGTGCGCCTCGTCGAGGCCGCAGACGTTGCGCGCGAACTCGACGCACGCGAGCTGCATGCCGTAGCAGATGCCGAGGAACGGCACTCCGGTCTCGCGCGCATGGCGGATCGCCGCGAGCTTGCCCTTGATGCCGCGCGCCCCGAAGCCCGGCGCGACCAATATTCCGCTGGCGCCGGCGAGCACGTCGAGACCGCGCTCTTCGAGCGCTTCCGAGTCGACGCGCAGCACTTCGACCGCCGCGTTGTGCGCGACGCCCGCGTGATAGAGCGCCTCGTTGATCGAGATATAGGCGTCTTTGAGTTCGACGTACTTGCCGACCAGGGCGACGCGAACCGTCTCCTTGGGGCGCTGGATGCGGCGCACGATCGCGCGCCACTCGTCGAGATCGGCATGGCGTTCGCCGAGTCCCAGTTTGTGGCAGGCGAGCTCCGCCAAGCCCTCAGCCTCGAGATTGAGCGGCACCTGATAGATGCTTTGCGCGTCGGCCGACTGCACGACCGCGCTCGGCTTGACGTCGCAGAACAGCGCGATCTTCTGCTTGATCTCCGGCGTGAGCGGATATTCGGTGCGGCACACGATCGCATCGGGTGAGATGCCGATGCCGCGCAGTTCGCGCACCGAGTGCTGCGTCGGTTTGGTCTTGAGTTCGTCCGCGGCGCCGAGGTGCGGAACTAAGGTGAGGTGCACGTACATGACGTTGTCATCGCCGACGTCTTGCCTGAACTGCCGGATCGCTTCGAGGAAAGGTAGCGACTCGATGTCGCCGACCGTGCCGCCGACCTCGACGATGCACACTTGCGCATCGCCGGCCTGGGCGACGCGCTTGATGCGATCTTTGATCTCGTTCGTGATGTGCGGGATGACCTGGACGGTCGCGCCGAGATAATCCCCGCGACGCTCCTTGTCGATCACGGCGCCGTAGATCTGGCCGGTGGTCACGTTGTGCAAGCGCGTGAGATTCTCGTCGATAAAACGCTCGTAGTGTCCCAAGTCGAGATCGGTCTCGGCGCCGTCTTCGGTCACGAACACCTCGCCGTGCTGGTACGGGTTCATCGTGCCGGCGTCGACGTTGATGTAGGGATCGAGCTTTTGGCTGGTCACCGCGATGCCGCGGCTCTTGAGCAGGCGCCCGAGCGAGGCCGCCGCGATGCCCTTGCCCAGCGACGAGGCCACGCCGCCCGTGAAGAAGATGTATTTGGTCACGAGGCCATCGGTCGAGTAAACTCGACCGCTCCATTAGTCCTAGGCTCGACCGCTCCATTAATAATGAAGAACCAGGTCGCTGGACGACCCGGTTCGTGTGTTCCTGCGGCGGGGGCTGCGCCCTTGCGCGTCGCCAGCGGCGATGCGGTCCGGCTCAAAGTCTCCGGCACCCGGACGCACGTCATGTACTTGTCAATTCGTCCGGCTGGATTGAACTCCTGCCCCGTCGCGCGCGGCCTCGCCGAGCCAATCGCGCGGCGCGAAAAACGCGAGCGCCTGCTCCTCGCGGCTGCCCGGCGCAGGCTGCCAGGCATACTCCCAGCGGGCGACCGGCGGCAGCGACATGAGGATCGATTCGGTGCGACCCTTGGTGGCGAGGCCAAACGCCGTGCCTCGATCGTAGACCAGGTTGAACTCGACATAGCGTCCGCGGCGCAACGCTTGGAAATACCGTTCGGTGTCGCCGTAGGGTTGCTGCCGGCGGCGTTGTGCGATGGGCGCGTATGCGGGCATGAACGTGTCGCCGCAATCCACGGCGAAGGCGAGCAGTTTTTCCAGATCACCGTGCAGGTCGTCAAAGAAGATGCCGCCGACGCCGCGCGTCTCGCCGCGATGCGGGAGATAGAAATACTCGTCGCACCAGCGTTTGAAGCGCGGATAATATGAAGGATCGTGCTTGTCGCACACCGCCTTCCAGGCGGCGTGGAAAGCCACCGCATCTTCACTTGTCGGATAGACCGGCGTCAGATCGGAGCCGCCGCCGAACCAGGCGCTGTCGCCGCGTTCGAGGTAGCGGAAGTTGGCATGCACCGCCGGCACGTACGGATTGCGGGGGTGCAGCACGAGCGATGTGCCCGTGGCATGGAACTCGCGCTCTGTGCCGCCGAGACGGCGCAGCCCCTCATCATCGAGGCGTCCCCACACCGCGGACCAGCTGACGCCGCCTTTCTCGAACAGATCGCCGTCGGCGATCGTGGCCGTGTGGCCGCCGCCGCCGCCGGGGCGATCCCATGCGTCGAGGCGGAACTTCGCCCGGCCGTCGAGCTCCTCGAGCTGCTCGCATAAGCGCGACTGCAGCGCGCGGAATTGCGCTTGCGCACGCAGGCCGAATGCGCTGAAGTTCTGCTCGATCACGCGACCAGCACCATGCGCTCGCGGCCGGCCAGGTCGCTGCGGACACTGACGCTTGCGGTGGGGAATGCGCCGCGCGCGATGTCTGCCAGGCCCGCCGCGGTCGCAGGTCCGCACTCGCAGTAGACGCGCCCGCCGTCGTGCAGCTCGGCTAGGTGCGCGCTCGAACATGCGCCGGTAGACGGCCAAGCCGTCCGGCCCGGCGTCAAGCGCGACCGCGGGCTCGTGCGCGCGTACATCGGGCGCCAGGTCGGCGTCGTCAGCGCGCACATAAGGCAGATTTGCGATGATTACATCGAATCGGCGATCCGGTGCCAGCGGGTCGAACAGATCGCCTTTGAGGAGTTCGATGCGATCGCCGAGCGCGAATCGAGCGACGTTGTCCGCTGCGACCTGCAGCGCCGCATCGCTGACGTCAGTGGCGACGACGGTGACCTTCGGCAGCAGGTCGGCCAGCGCGCAGGCGATCGCTGCGCTTCCGGTGCCCAGGTCGAGGATCTCAGCCTGACGGCCGCGCCAGTCCTCGACGACGGCGGCCACGAGCTCTTCGGTCTCTGGGCGAGGCACCAATACGCGCCGGTCCACGCTCACGCGCAGCCCGCAAAATTCCTTGAAGCCTACGAGGTAGGCGATGGGTTCGCCCGCGACGCGCCGGCTGGTGAGCGCCTCGAGCTCCTCGCGGCGGCGCGCCGGAAGACGGTGCTCTCCATAGGCGACGACGGCCGACGCATCGAGACCGGTGACGTGGCTCGCAAGTACTCGCGCATCCAGCCATGGCGTGTCGGACACGCCGATGAGGCGGCGGCGGCACACTTCGACCGCGGCTGCAATCGTGTCGGGCGCGGTTCGCGTGAAGCGCCGCTCAGGCGACCGCATCGCCGCCCAGGGCACGCCGTTCCTCGTCTGCGAGCAAGGCTTCGACCACGGCCTCAAGATCGCCGGCGAGGATCGCTTTGAGATTGCCCGTCGAGAAACCGATGCGATGATCCGTGAGGCGGTCCTGCGGGAAGTTGTAAGTGCGGATCTTCTCGCTGCGATCGCCCGAGCCGACCTGCAAGCGACGCGCCGACGCGGTCGCGGCTTCTTGCTCGCGCAGCTTGTTCTCGTAGAGGTGCGCGCGCAGCAGTTGCATCGCCCGCTCGCGGTTCTGCAGCTGCGAGCGCTCCTCTTGGCACGCCACGACGACGCCGCTCGGCTTGTGCGTGATGCGGATGGCGGACTCGGTCTTGTTGACGTGCTGGCCGCCCGCGCCCGAGGCGCGGTATGTGTCGACCTGCAGGTCGGCCGGATTGATCTCGATCTCGAAGTCCTCGGCCTCGGGCAACACAGCCACCGTCGCGGTCGACGTGTGGATGCGACCGCTCGCTTCTGTCTCGGGCACGCGTTGCACCCGATGAACGCCGCTCTCATGCTTGAACAGCCGATAGGCGCCCTCGCCGCGCACCGCGACGACCGCCTCGCGATAGCCGCCCGCTTCGCTCTCGCTCGCGCTCACGATCTCGCTCTTGAGGCGATGCCGCTCGGCGAATTTGAGATACATGCGCAGCAGATCGCCGGCGAAAAGGCCGGCCTCATCGCCGCCGGTGCCGGCGCGGATCTCTATGAAGATGTTCTTCTCATCGTTGGGATCTTTGGGCACGAGCAGCGCGCGCAGCCGGCGCTCCTGGTTTGCGACGGCCTCGCGCAAGCGCGCGACTTCAGCGCGCGCCATGTCGGCGATCGCCTGGTCGGTGTCGCGCGTCATCGACTCGGCATCGCCGAGCTCGTTGACGAGGATGTTGTACTGATGGTACGCCGCGACGATTGGCTCGAGCGCGGCCCGTTCTTTGGAGAGCTTTTTGTTCTCGAGCGGATCGAACGCTGAGGTCAGCGCCTCCAGCCGGGCGTTGATCTCGTCAAAGCGCTTTTGGATGGCGCCGAGGCGCGCGGGCAACCCTTGTGGAGTATCCATAACGACGCTTACGCAGCCTGTCGCAGCGCGCGGCGTGGACGCGCGCTACTTCGACTTCGCCGTCTTGCCTTTCGCGGCGGGTTTCTTCGCTTTGGCCTCGACGGTCTTCTTGGCAGCGGCCTTCACCTTCTTTGGCGCCTCGCTTGCGGCGGCGCTTTTCGGCTTCGCGGCTCGCGTCGCTGTTTTCGCTTTTGCGGGAGCGCGCTTAGCCGTTTTCGGCTTGGCGGCTTCGACGTCTTCAAGCGTGACGTGCTCGACTCTTGGAGCCGCTGCGGCCGCGCCGTGCTCTGCTTCGTGCGCTGCGCTTTGCGCAGCAGCACGCATCGCTTCTGCGTTGCGAGTGGCTTCTTCTTTGCGCGCCTCTTCCGCCTTGCGCGTTTCCTCGGCCGCGCGTTGCGCGTGTGCCGAAGCCTCGCGTTTCGTCGCGGCGTCAGCCTCCTGCTTGCGCTTTTGCTCTGCCTCGCGCTTCGCGCTCTCGGCGCCTTCGCGCACGGTCTGCTCTGCCGCTGCGACGGCCGCAGCCTTGGCGGCTTCCGCGGCCGCAGCATCTGCGGCGTCCTTGACCTTCTTGGCCTCGATCGCGGCTTTGGCTTTCTTCGATTTCTGGCTCTCGACGGCGCCGTACTTGGTCACGAACTTCTCGACGCGACCTTCGGTGTCGACGAACTTCTGCTTGCCCGTGAAAAACGGATGGCAGTTCGAGCAGATCTCGACATGCAGTTTCTCAAGGGTTGAGCCGGTTTGGAAAGTGTTGCCGCACGCGCACACGACGGTGGCGGTATGCCACTTGGGGTGGATCTTCTCTCTCACTGGGGTCCTCTCTCGCGCTGCCCGGCCAATGCTTCGGCGACTTCTGTCCCGCAATCGGCCACGTGCGCCAAACGCTACTATATCATACGGGACCTAGACAGTCCACCGCTCGGTGTGACAACACGCCCTAGAAGCGGGGCGGTTTCGAGCCCCGGGGAGGACCGCCATGGCTTGGCTACCACTCGTCGGCACAGTGATGTCGCTCGTGACCTCAAAAGGCATCGACGTCGCGCAGCAGGCGATGATCCAGATGGACGAGACCAACCAGCTGCTGTTGCAGGCGCGCGAGATGCAGCATCAAGAGGCGCTGGACAACCGCAGCGAGGTCTTCAACGAAGCGGTCGCCGACCGCTCGGAGAGCATGCGCGAACGCAGCATGCTCGAAGACCTCGACATGGCTGAGCGCAAGATCGACGACAAGATCACGAAGGAGTGGATCGGCCTGATCCGCGGCCAATAGGCAAAGCAGGGGTCTCTCGCCAAGCTCGGGAGCCCCTGTTGCGTATTTCCCTGGAGGTCCTACACGATGCGAAGAGCGCTTCTCGCAATGACCGCGATCATCGTCGCAGTCGCAGCTTGGCCGGCCTTGGCCGATCAAACGACTTCAGTGACGGTGCCGATCGCAGCCCAAAACGGTTCGAACCAGACGGGCGTCGCCGTGCTCACGCCGACGTCGGATGGCAAGACGAAGGTCGACATCGCCCTCAAAGGCGAGCCCGACGGCGCGGTCGAGCCGGCGCACATCCACAAAGGCCCATGCAAAACGCTGACGCCAAAGCCCTCATATGCGTTGACCGCGATTGCGGGCGGCAAATCGAGCACGGTGGTGGACGTGCCGCTCTCGCAGCTCCAAGCGGGAACGATGGCGATCAACGTGCATGAGTCGGCGACCCAGATCCAGACGTACGTCGCGTGCGGCGACATACCGCCAGCTTCGGGCGGCCCGTCGGGGATGAGCGCGACTCCAGCCGGCTCGGGTTACTAGACAGCCCGAGCGCACCCGGGCGCCGCTACGGAGAGGCTGGCGGTGACGCGGCTGGCTTGGGGTTCGGATTTGCGGGCGTCGCGTTCGGCACGACTTTCAGGCAGGGAAGCTTCTTGCCTTGGAGCGAGAGCTGGCATTCCTGCGGCCAGAGATCCCCTTGGATCTGCTCGGCAAAGGCGGCACGCTGCTGGTCGTCATTGATCTGTCCTTCGATGCGCCGCGACTGCGCGTCGTTGATCATCTTCGACCAGTCGGCTGGGCTCACCGGAACGCTGATCTGCAACGCCGGTTTTTGCGGCGGGGGTACCGACGAGGTGCTGGACTGGAACGCGCTGTACGGGCAATTCGGAGCCGCAGGCGGGAGACTATTGTCTTCGATGGCGGCCGTGGTCTGGGCGAGCAGATCGTTGAACTTCTTGAGCTCGTCGATGATCGAACTCGATTCGTCTTTCCATTGCGCTTCGTGAAAGTTGTTCCGCTTGATGTCGTCCGCCAGCGAGGCGAGGAAGCCGTTGACTTCGGCCGCCAGACTGTCGTACGACTCGTCAAAGCGGTAGTAGCGGCACGGCTGCGACGCCAGCCAGACGTGGATGTGGGCGAGGTTCGTCAGTATTTTCGGCTGGATCTGCACCAGGTCGTCCACGAACGGCACGTCCGGCGTCGCACCGCCGGCGCGCCCCGGCGCCGTCGAACCGGCGATGAGCGAGGCGGCGGCCAGGATCGCTAGGCAGAGAATGCGTCCGGACTTCACGATTGTCATCCTAATGCTCCACAAGCACGAAGCGATCAATCTTGCTTCAGATGTTGCAAGAGGCTCTTGTTGTTGCTCGCCCAGCGGGCGGCGAAGGCTACGATCTGGTCGTTGCTCGCGTGTCGCAGGGTTTCCGCGAGCTCGGATTTGACCTGCGCGGACTTGCTCGTGCGATACGGCGTATCGACGATGATCGACAGCTTGAGATATGCGCCTGCCTGGACGTAGTCCTGAGCCGCGCCGTAGCCGCGCAGGTACATCGTGCCGAGATTTGCCAGGCCATCGGCGTCGCCTTGCTCGGCGGCGAGGGTGAACCACGCAAGCGCTTCTTTGTAGTCTTTGGGAACACGGTCAAATCCGGTGGTGTTCCAGCTCCCGAAGCGCGCGTATGCCTCGCCGACGCGATTCTGCGCCTTGGCCAACCCGTTGTCGGCGGCCTGACGATACAGCGAGAATGCCGCGTTTGGATCTGCGGGGGTGCCGAGGCCTCGCTCGTTCATCAGCGCGAGCTCATATTCGGCTTGGACGTCCTCTTGCTGAGATGCCGCGGCCAGCCACTTGAGCGCTTGCGCGTAATCGCGCGTGGTGCCCTGGCCTTTCTCATACATGAACCCGACGCTGTACTCGGCGTAGGCCTCGCCTAGGTCAGCGGCTTGCTTGAAGAGCGCAAAAGATTGCGCGTAAAACGCCTGCACGTCGCCGGTCCGTGCATGGTCCTCGGCGTAGCCCGCCTTATCGTAATAGATGTCGGCGAGGCCTTCCATCGCGTTCGTGTTGCCCTGATCCGCGGACAGCTTGTACCAGTGCGCCGCAAGGTCCATGTCGCGGTGGTCGACGCCGCGGGCGTCGTCGTACAGCTCACCCAGGTCGTACTCGGCCCGATCGTCTCCATATGCCGCGCCTTGCGCGAACCAGGCGCGGGCCTGGACATAATCGTGTGTCGTGCCGACGTGCCCATAGTAGTACATGTTGCCGATGTCATCGTAGGCGTCGGTTTCGCCGAGGGCGACCGCGCGCTTGTACCACTTGAGCGCCTGCCCGTAATCGGTTTGGACGCCATGTCCGTACTCGTACATCCAACCAAGATCATCCGCCGCTCGGCCGTTGCGATCGGCGACCGACGAGGCCCACTGCGATGCGCACCGATAGTCCGGTTTGGAAGGATCGGCGTGCGTGCACATATAGGCGAGCGCGTACGCGGCGTCGGTGTTGCCCTTGCCCACCGCACGAAGGAACGTGTCGGCGGCGAGTTGCGGATTCTTGGCCACGCCGCGCCCGAAGAAATACGCCCAGCCGATCTCGACCAAGGCATCGCTCTCCTTGTCGGCGGCTTGCTGGAGCCATTTCAGACTCGCCGCCGGATCGGGCGTGAGTGCCGTACGCATCGCTCTCGAGGAACACGCCGAGCCAATACTGCGCCCTCGCATCGCCGCCCGCGGCGGCCTTCTGGAGCGATGCATACGCTAGCGTGTACCACGTGCGAGCTTCGTCCGCTTTGTTCGCTTGCCGGTACCAATTGCCGAGATGCCGCTGGCCGTTGTAGTTGCCGGCCGCCGCCGCCAAACCGTACCAATGGACCGCTTGATCGAAGTCGACGGGGACGCCCAACCCGAGCTCGTATTCGACGCCGACGTAGGCCTGCGCCGGCGCGTAGCCCGCAGCCGCCGCGCCTTGCATGTGCGAATAGGCCGACGCTTCGTCTCCCATGTCGGCGTAATACAAGGCGGTTTGGTATTGGGATTGCGGATCGGTGCCGGTGGCCAGCGCGTACTGCGATCCGATCGACGCCGGCGGCGGCGGAACGACGACGCCCGTCGCGACGCTTTGGTAGCTGGTGTTGCCTGCGCTCGGTTGGCCGCCGTTTGTCTGGGTCTGCGCGGACTCGACCGGCCCGGCCGGCTGCGCGAAGCTGAGATTGGCGACCTGGATGTGGACGTCAGGCACGTTGCAGATGCGTATCATCGGAGCTGGGCCGACGGCGAGATAGGCGTTGTCCACTTGCCGGCTCACGGCACCGACGACGTAGCCCTTGGCCATATCGAAAAGCGGACCACCGCTGTCGCCCGGTGACGTCGCCACGCCATCGCGAAGCCGCTGGGGCGCTTGGGTCGAGGGGTCTTCCGTGTCGGTCCACGTCACCGTGCCCTGCGGGACCTCGGGCGGACCGGGTTGGTAGGTCGGCGGCTCCAGGATGCCGGCCGCATAGCCGGCCGCAGCCACCGGCCAGCCCGTCATGACGGTGCGCGCGATGCTGAGGTATTGCAGATTCGGCCTGTCCACACGCAGCAGCAGCAGGTCGTTGTCTTCATCGAGCGTGCCGAAATTCTCGACGCAGGCCGTGAGTTTCGTGGTCGGGTCCGTATGCAGGCGGACGGTGAGGAGTTGATCCGTCGACGGCGCGGGCAACGCCGCCTCCGAGCATAGCAGCCCGGGAATCGTGGAGCTCTTGTTGAGG
Source organism: Vulcanimicrobiota bacterium (assembly GCA_963772515.1). Classification (GTDB taxonomy): domain Bacteria; phylum Vulcanimicrobiota; class Vulcanimicrobiia; order Eremiobacterales; family Eremiobacteraceae; genus JAFAHD01. The sequence continues at coordinate 267,315 of CAVYXC010000003.1, read as the reverse complement.
CAATGCTTTTGGTACTCGTCGCACATGACGTGGTACGCGGTCAGAAGGTACGAGCGCTTGCTGTCCGATGCGACGATGAACCCGGTAGATGTGAAACGCTGGTCGCCGAGGTCGGTCCGCTCGACGATGACGACGGCGAGCGCGCGCGAGACCAGTGGTGCCGCGGGGATGGGATTGGGGATCATATTCGGGGCGTCGGCGGCACGCGACGGTAGCGCGAGCGCGATGACGGCGAACGATGCGAGGCACGCCGCCCTCCAAAACGCGAGAGCGGACGTTCGAACGGGGCGGTGCGCTGACGACAACACTGATGCCTCCGCTGGTGGGCGATCGAGGACTCGAACCTCGGACCTCATCCTTATCAGGGATGCGCTCTAACCACCTGAGCTAATCGCCCGCGCGCGCGGAATTCGCGAAGCTATGGGGGTTCTCCGGCAAGCCCGAGCGGCCTCCCGGCCGGATGGGATTTGCCGCGTTGCGAGCGAAGCTACGCGCGCAAACGAGGACCGGCTTGCGAGGTGCGAATCGATGTCATCCGTCGCCCTTGCCCGTGCGGCGCTTTCATCAGCGTTCAGTGTCGCAATGCTTGCGAGCCTTCTCCAGATCGCCCCTGCGCGCGGCGATGACGCCGCAACGGACGAACCTCCCAGCGGCATAGAGCCGACAACCGCGACGTTGAAGCAAGTGCTCGACGCGCACCAACTCGCCGTGGGAACAATCGTCAAGTCGTCTTCGGCGGTTCGGACAGACGTCTGGACGTTCACCAAGGAGGGTGAGCAGGGAACTGAGCGGATCGTCCGGCGCGGCACAGACTATCATGCGATCGTTCAGACAGGTCCCTTCAGCGAAGAGTTTGGCCAGTGGGGCGATTCGCGGTGGCACATGAACCAGAACGGCGCCGTGTCGGAAACGGAAAGTCTCGACATCACGGCGTTCGAGATGTTCCGGGTACTGGAAGACGCATCGGACCCGAAGAACGACGTGAAGCTGTTGGGCGAAGTGCAAACACCCCAGCCCGCCTACGTCATCGAGGTGAAGCGATCAGGGTTCAAACACGCCGAGTGGGTGTTCATCGACGCCAAGTCATCGCTCATAACTCGAACAGAGCAGATCGTTGGCAAATACCGTGTCGTCAGCACCTATGACTCGTATCAGACGGTGCAAGGTTTGACTGAACCGTCGCACATCCATGACTCGGAAGGCACGGTGTCCCTCGATGACGACTATCGTAGGCAGTCGCTAACGTTCTCGACCTCCGCCGACGCCGCCGAGTTCGCGCAGCCGGCGCCGCGCGAGAAGTTCATGCAAGTCACGCGGCCGAGCAGCGTGGACGGCCGAGTGACGCGCGGAACGGTAGTGGTTCGTCTCACGGTCAATGGCCGCGGTTTGGATTTCGAGCTATCATCAGGCGACGGGCACTCCTACATCGACAGCGACGTCGCCCGGGAACTCGACCTGCCGACGTTCGGCCATACCACCAGCGCCGACGGCGTGGCGATCCCCTACGAGACAGAGATTTCAGAGGCGATGGCCGGCGACGTCGAGATCAAACACTTCGCCCTTGAAGCGCTGCCGTTCCACTACCACGCGGATGCGGATACGAAGATCGTCGGCACGCTTGGCTACGATTTCCTCAGCTGCGGGCTCTTCACTGTGGACTACGTCAACCGACGCGTCTCAGTGAGCCCCAACACCGACGCGCCGCCCGAACCTGGCATGTACTATTTGCCGGTGAAATTCGACGACGGCCTCCCGTTTTTCACCAGCACGATCGCGTCACATGAGACGAACAATGTCTTGCTCGACAGCTCGTTCTTGGCTTCGGTAGTGTTCGGGTCTTTTACCGAGGCATATCCGGAAGCCGTCGTCGACATGAGCAGCGGCAAACAGCACGTGCACACCATCGTGCCTTTCGCAGACCGCGGCTCGTACGGCCGCGACATCGATATTTGGGTGGCGAACGTACCTGATATCCACATCGGACCAACGCACTATTATGACTACAAGATCCTCGCGACGAATTGGGCGTTTGAGGGCGGGGAGCGACAGGTCGACGCGGTGATGGGTACGCAGTTCCTCGGATATTACGACGTCTTCTACGACTTCGCTCACGAACGTGTCTACCTTAAACCGAACGAGTTCTTCAAGAAATCGTTCAGGCCCAAGAATTGAGACGCCATCTCGCCGCGGTGCTTGCGATGTTTGCGGCCCTCACGGTCGCAGCGGGCGCTCGGGCGTCGAACACCGACCCACCGCTTGGAATCACGCCGACCACGATGAAACTGCCGGCACTCATCGCGCTGTATAAGAAGGCTGTCGGACAGCCGGCATCGCCGCAGCCGGACACCAGCCAGACCTGGCTCTATACACAAGGGGACTTCGGCGGCACCATCGTGCGGGTGTCCTCTGGCAACGATTATCGCGAGGACTCGACCCTCGGCCCCTTTCACTCGGCGAGCGGAAGCTACCGCGGCACCCAGTGGGAACAAAACGCCAACGGCATCGTCGTGCGCCAGACCGGCATACACCGGCGTGACGAATTGGATCGGACAGCGTTCGCGCGTGCGCTCGCCCTCGACAGCGGCGTATCACTCCTCGGCGAGGACGCTGCTGAAAACGCCTACGTCGTGAAGATAGCGCCTCCCGGTGGACGGATCGAGTACCTCTTCTTCGATAGAGATTCGCATTTGCTCGTGCGCTCCGAACGTGCCGTCGAGGACCAGCGGGTCATCACGACATATGAGGACTTCCGTACGACGAACGGCGAAACCATGGCCTGGCACCGGACCGATACAGACGGGCGTCCGTTCAATGACGAGAACTTTCAGCTTCAGGCGCTCGACTATCTAAAGAATATCGATCCATCGCGCCTTCAGATCCCGTCCAGCGACACGTCGCACCTCAAACTCGCGAATGCGAAGGTCGACTTGCCGGGCACGATCCTTGCCGATCGCATCATCCTCACTGCACAAATCAACGGTCGTGCGGTCGACTTTCAGCTCGACTCCGGCGCGTCAGAGATCTTGCTCAACAAAGCCGTCGCGGATGCCTTGAAATTGCCCTCATACGGTAAGCAAACCGAGACAACAGCAGGCACCTACACGGCCACTCGTTCGATCGTGCCGCGCATCGACTTGGGCGGGGCCACGCTCGAGAATGTCGCAGTCACGACCGCTCCGTTCCATACATGGGCGGACGATGGGACTCCGGTCGCGGGATTGCTTGGATTTGATTTTATCGCTGGCTGCGTGCTCCATATCGATTACGCGCGTGGCCGCATCCAAGCGCTTGATCCGGCGACGTTCGACCCGCCGGTCGGCGCGATCGAGCTCCCGATCCGTCTCGACGACGACGTTCCGGTGATCGACGCGAAGATTGGGACGACGACATCGGATCGATTCATTCTTGACACGGGAGCGGACCGAAGCACGTTGTTCTCGAGCTTTGTCCTCGCGCATCCGCAAGATGCCGCCGACCAAGGATTGGGTCAACAGTTCACGGAGGCATATCCGTTCTTCGACAGAGTGGCCGGCGTTGGGGGGACCGTAAGAGTTACGCGGACGCAGGTGCCATCGCTCACCCTCGGCTCAGCGTCGTTTCCTCGGTGGCTGTTCTCCGTCGTGCACGATGCGCCGGCGTTCGAGGGCGAGGACTACGACGGCCTTATCGGCCAGGATATCCTGCGGAACTTCGATGTGTTTCTTGATTATCCGCATCAGAAAATTTATCTTGTGCCGAACGATCGCTACCGAGAACGCTGGGGCAGCTAGTGGCGGGGGAACTGCAAGGATCCCGCAAATTCTGCGACTCGAAGCCACGGGGGATTAGCTCAGTTGGTAGAGCGCGTGCTTTGCAAGCATGAGGTCAGCGGTTCGAGCCCGCTATCCTCCAAACGTTTTCGTTACTGGAAGATCGTTGAGTCTGTTGAAAAATGAGCTTCCTTCACACACGACTGTGCGAACTGTTCGGCATCGAAACGCCGATCATGAACGCGCCAATGGCGGGAGCTGCCGGGGGTAAGCTCGCCGCGGCCGTTTCGGAAGCCGGTGGCTTGGGGCTGATCGGTGCGATGAGCGGCGATGCAGATTGGTTGCGGACACAGATTCGAACGGTCCGCGAACGGACGGCCCGTCCCTTTGGTGTCGGCTTTCTGACGCAACGTTTGCCGCTCGTCCCCGAATTGTACCAAATCGCGCTCGAAGAACGCGTCCCTGTCATCGTGCATTCGTTCGCCGATCCGACGTCGTACGTGTCGGCAGCGAAAGCGGCTGGCGCGAATGTCATCTGCCAAGTGCAAACCGTCGAGGGTGCGATTCAGGCCGCGCAAGCGCGCGTCGATGCGATTGTCGCTCAAGGCATTGAGGCCGGCGGTCATACCGGCTCGATGTCGCTCATGACACTCGTGCCCCAGGTCGCAAGCAAGGTGTCACCCCTACCAGTTATCGCGGCGGGAGCGATCGCAGATGGACGGGCGTTCGCAGCGGCCCTGATGCTGGGTGCCGAAGGGATTTGGATGGGAACGGCATTTCTGGCGTCGCTCGAAAGCCTTTACTCGGTAAACCAGAAACGCCGCATTTTGGACATGTCTTCGGACGAAACGATCCTCACGCGCGTATTTGACATCGCTCGCGGTATTCCGTGGCCAGAGCATATCGCGGGCCGAGCGGCGCGCAATGCGTTTACCGATCGATGGCATGGTCGCGAGCGCGAGCTGGAGCGTAGCGCGAAAGAAGCCACCGACGAATTGGATGCGGCCGTCGCCACTGACGATGTTGCAATCCGGCCGGTTTGGGCGGGCCAGGGCGTCGGATTAGTCACAACCGTCCGATCTGCCGGCGACATCGTCCGTGCCGTCACAGGCGAAGCCGAGCACGTGGTCGCCGAGCGTTGCCGGGAAATCGAGCGCAGTTAGGGCTCGCGCGTGCTCTGCAAGCATGAGGTCAGCGGTTCGAGCCCGCTATCCTCCACTCCATAGAGCGGTCCACTCGTCTCACCTGCGGCGTCCGAGCAGACGCAGCAGATACAGGAAGAGATTGACGAAGTCGAGGTAGAGGGCTAACGCGCCGACGATCGCGGCCTTGCGTGTCGCCGCCACGTCCTGATCCGGTAGGTTGTACTGCTTGAGCTTCTGCACGTCGTACGCGGTGAAGGCGGAGAAGATGAACAATCCGGCCGCTGTCGTGAGCCAATAGACCGGCTGGCTGAACCAGTACAAGTTGACGAGCAACCCGATGATCTGGCCGATCAGCGCCATCAGGAGAAAGGCTCTCCAACTCGTCAGGTCGACGTCGGTGGTATAACCGAATACCGCCAGAGCCGCGAACATGACCGCGGCCACCAGAAACGTCGAAAAAATCGAGGCCGTGGTGAAGACCGCGAAAATCGCCGAGAAGATGACGCCGTTGATCGCGCAGTAGACGAGGAAGATGATGGCCGCTTCGACGAGGTTCATGTGCTGGACCAGACCGACAAGCGCGTATACGAGCGCGAACTCGATGAGCACGCACAGCATAAGCGTGAAACGCCCCTGCCCCGCGAAAAGCGAATCGACGAGCGCGGCATTCATCCCGATCGCGTACGCGATCACGCCGGTCAGCGCAAGCCCCGCAGCCATCCACGCGAACACCTGCCGGAAGTAGACGCGCTGCTCTACGTCCGGCGCGATGCTCTCAGCTGCGGTCAGCGGGGTATACTGAGCCGGGCTCAAAGCTCCTTTGCCACAAACGTGGCCAGATCGACCAGCGGCTTGCTTCCCGTCGGCGTCGGCGTCACGCTGATGTAGAAACGAACTTTGCCATCGAGCACGTGGATCGCATTGTCGCGGTCGATGTACGCTATGTCGCCGAGGTGCGGGGGCGATGATGTCACGGAATAGTAGGGCATGAGCTTTTGAAAGGTATCCTTGGCAGTCGCCGCGGTCGGGTCCACGTAGACGATGAGGACCACGTCACCGCCGCCGCTTGCGCCGCTGTAGTCGCAGTGCGTACCGGGCGGTAAGCCCGCAAAGGCCGGCGGGGCAACGCTGCTGGCCGGTGCGGCAAACGACCCGCCGAGGACCTTTCGCAGTTCGCTCGTGGGGAGCAGTGCGCAACGGTCGGTTGGGAGCTCCTTCGCACTGGCTGCGGCGACCGGGCCGACCACAGCGCCGACGGCGAATGTCGCGAGTATGAAGCCGAGTACGAGTCTGCTCAAGACAACACGCATGGGTACTCCTTTGCTCAACGCGGGAAGTCGTAGAAGAAATGATCTGCTTCGCTCTCGTTGCGCCCGCCTAGCATCGACGCAAGGCGGGGCGCATTGCGCAGCAGATACCAGTCGCCGAAATGATCGAACTTGCGGCACGACGTCGTGATCGGCGCACGCCACAACGTTCCGAAGCGTTTGCCGCGCGCGCGCCCCAACGCTTTCATGCGCAGCGCGAAATCGAGATCTTCGGCGGACACGAGCGTCTCATCAAAGCCGCCCATCGACTCGAAATCGGCACGGCGGATCCAGAATAGGCCGCCGGAGATGCCGTGGCGCAAAAAGAGCAGCGTGACGAGCGGCACGTAGCTCAGCGCGATTCCGAGGGACATGCGCTCCATGCGCACCATAGTGCCGCCCCGATGTAGTTGTGAGTGGCCAGCAACCGCTCGATTTCCATCAGCGTGTTGGGCGGCATCACCGAGTCCGCGTCGATGGTGACCACAATATCGCCCGTCGCTGCTCGCGCGCCTGCATTGCGCACCTTCGAAAGGTTCTTGCCGGCGATCTCCACCGTGCGGGCTCCCAGGCTGTGAGCGATGGTCTCGGTTTGATCCGTGCAGCGGTTGAGGACCACGATCGTCTCTACGAGGTCTGGATACGCTGCCGCGGCGGCGCGAATAGACTGTAGGCAGGCACCAAGCCAGCGCTCTTCATTGCGCGCCGGTATGACGACCGAAAACCGCGGAGGGGGCATGCGATCGCGTCTTTCTTGCCGACCCGCGCCCGCCCTCCGGGCACGGCGTCACGAAAAAAAGAAAGGGCCCCGGCGTACCGCGACCCTTGTGTTCAGGACCGTCGTTAGTATGGGTGGCTAAAGGATCGCGTTGCGGGTCCATTCCCTCCCAGGAAGTCGGGGATGAACGTGTCGGCGGCGCAGTCGTTTGCAAACCCCGCGGTGCCCCACGACACGCCGACGTTGAAGGGACCGTTTGCGCTGCCACCGATGAGCGAGATCGGGACGAACACGTTCACGGCACTGCCGCCTTGGGTGACAGTTACGTTTGCGTATCCGACCTGCATGCCCTCAAAAATGCCACCGGCGTTCGAAAAAATCGGCGCTTGGCCGGTACCGTTGAGTGGCGCATTTGCGCCCACATCAACGATATAATCGGTTCCGGGATAAGAACCGTTGACACCGCAAATCCCTATGTTGACGCCCGTTGCCGCATTGCCGTCAGTATCGATGTACAGCTGGCCGCAGAGCACCGCGTTTGATGCGCTGATGACGCAATCTGTACCACCCGCTGGTGGCAGGCTTGGGCCCGCGTTGCCATCGGGTACGCCATCGGGGTTCTCAAATGCAGTGCTAATGACGATTTCCGTGTACGTGCCCCCCGGGGGGCCGATGCGGCTCGCCGCAATGGCGCTGATGTCCCAAGTGTAGCCCCCGGTGTTAACAGGCCCGCCGTCACCCGCATCGCCAGTCGCGACGGTGAACTGGGCGATCACCGGCGTCGGAATCGCGTTGGGGGCGGCCGGTAAGGTCGTGTTGCCGGTCGACGAGCAAGCAACGAGCACGACACCTGCAATAACAAGCCAGAGTGTCGGCGATATAAATCTGCGCACGCTAAGACCTCCACAAGATGAGGAGTGACGATTGCAACTAAAGGTGGGTTCGCCACGCGGGGCGGTCCCCCTGGGGGCTTCACACAGGCCGTGGCGTGGTGCCGCTCATCGAAAAGAAAAAGGGTCGCGGCATTTTGCCGCGACCCTTGTCTATTTGACCTCTGCCTCTCCCTTAGTGGTGCTTCCAACTCGTCGATGGCGGGCCGGGGTGAGGTACGTCGGGGATGTAGCCGTTGCTTGCGGCACAGACCGTTGGTCCGCCCGAGTTGCCGAAGGCTGATCCGACGTTAAACGGTCCGCCAGACGCTCCGCCGATCAGCGCGATCGGGATGAAGACGTTCACCACGCTGCCGCCGGCTCCGCTGCTGAGCGTCGCCTCGCCAACTGGAGTTGCTTCGAACCCAGTCGCGTTCGAGAAGATCTCCGCGGTGCCGTCGGCGTTCATCGGGCTGATCGTGCCGATATCGACCGTGTAGTCGACTCCCGGCCAAGTTCCGTTCGCTCCACAATAATTGACGGTTACGCCGGTGGCCGGGTTGTTGTCAGTGTCGATCTCGATCTGACCGCACAATTGCGTGGTGAGGGTGCAAGTCGAGCCGGGCGGCGGCAGATTCGGGAAGGCGGTAGTATCCGGCATGCCCGCGTTCACGAACGCTGCGCTAACCACCAGCTCCGTATAGGTGCTGCCCGGTGGTCCTATGCGCTGCGACTGTAACGTACTGATATCCCACTGGTACGCTACGCCTTGAAGGGGTGAGACCGTCGAACTGCTTCCGACCACGGGCGCCGGGATCGTGGGCGCGGCGGGTAGGGTCGTGCTGCCTGTCGACGAGCAAGCGAAGAGCGCGAGACCCGCAAAAAGCGAAAGTGCCGGCGTTATGAATCTGCGCACCATAAGACCTCCACGAGGCGAGGAGTGATTGAACCTGAGATGACGATTCGCCGGACGCGCCCCGGCCCCTTGGCTCCAGCCCGGGTCCCCGGGGCGCGCGCGAGGGTCCAAAACGCCCAAAACGCTTCATCCGAACCGTGTCGCGCCACGTTAACAAACTGCAACCCCCCTCACACCCTGCAAGGAGCACAAAGGGCATGATCATTTCCAGATTTGTCGCGGCCCTCGGAGCGGTCGCGATCCTCGGCGCCGGCTCGGCCGCCCTCGCGGCCGGCACGGACACGGGCCAAGACACCACGGTCAACGGCGAGATGCACGGTCGCTTCGGCGGCCCCGTGTACAACGGGCCTCCCGCGCTCGACGTCACCGCCGCGCTCGTCAAAGCCGGTGGCGGCGCAGCCAACTACTCCACCGCCGCCGCGCTCGTCAGCATGGTCGGCAAACCGACGGTCGACGCGGAAGTGGCCAAGCTGTCCAAGCAGTACGGCGCCGACGCGGTCAACCTGTGGCTCAAGACGTTCGACTTCGCCGTCGACGACTCGCTCAAGATCGCAACCGCAGCCGGCATCAAGCTGCCAGCCCCAGCGCCACTCGAAGGCAGCGCGCTGGCCGAAGCACTCGTCAAGGCCGGCACGGACAGCCAAGGGTACTTCCAGATCGAGTTGCTGCTGGACAAAGCGGTCTCGCATAAGATCCACGTCCAGGTGATGAACGACATCGACGCAAACCCGAGCCTGGGCAAGAAAGCCGACCTCCAGTATCACGAGATCTCGAACCAGGCGTTCTACGATGTCGCGCAAGCGCTCGGCATGACCAGCGTCAAACTCGCGCCGGTCCACTAGAGCGAGGGCGTGAACCTACCCGAAGAGGACGGCTACGGCCGCCCTCTTCTTCTTCACTTGGCCGGTGCGCTTGAGGACGGGTTCTCAGCTGCGATGCACGCGCGATACTCGTCGAGCATCTCAAGCTCGCCCGCATTGGCCAATGTATCCTCGTGCTGTTTGACCCAATCCCGAGGCATGCTGCCGAAGACCGGACGCTTCGAGCGCGTGCGATAGATCGCATAGAAGGCGACGCCGAGCAGCACCCACGTTGGCCCAGCGATCCGGCCGATGGGGTGCGTGAGCAGCGTGAACACCAGGATGGCGAAAATGCCGGCCAGACCGAGCAGCGAGAGCAGCGACACGGGGGCGGTTCTGCCCGCAACCGTCACCGGGAAGTTGAGCGGCATCTTGAACCGCCTCGGCGAGCACGGATCGGTGAAGCGCAACGTGATGAGCGCGACGAAGACCAGCGTGTACGAAAGCGCCGCACCGAAGGCATACAGATCCAATAAGAAGTTGATCGCGTCGTCACCTTGCCGGTATGCGGCGACCAGTTCGACCAACGCGACGCCCGCGAAGATCAGAATGGTGACGACCGGGGTCTTCGTCTTGCGATTGATCTGCTGGAACAGCGACGGCAGTAACTGATACTTGCCCATCGAGTAGGCGATGCGCGAAGCGCCGAAAACACCTGAGTTGCTCGAGATCATGAGCAAGAACGCGCCGATAGCGGGCACGATGTAGGCAAGCGCGCCGCCCACATAGGGCAGCATCCCCGCCAGCAGCGCAATCGCTTTGTCGTTGTTCTGGCTATTGCCGAGAAACGCGTAGAGCGGGGTCTCGTGTCCGTTCGCATCCACCGGCCCATGCATGCCGAGCACCAGGTTCGAATAGGCCAGCGCGAAGATCAGAATCGTCAGGATGAGCGCGACCGACGTGCGCGGCATGACTGCCGAGGGACGCTGGGTCTCTTCTGCCGCCTGCGAAATGCTCTCCAGGCCCACGAAGGACACGATCGCGAACGAGACGCCCTTGAGCAAGTCGTTCGTTGCCGGCCAATGCTGCTGCATCGTGTGCACGAGCAGATCCGGATGCCACGCGAACAAGAAGCCGCAGGCCAAGATGAAGGTCTCCGTGCACACGTCGACCGCAGCGACGACTTCGTTGATGCGCGATGACTGTTTCACGCCGACCACGTTGATCCAGGTCAGGAAACCCGCGACCGCCAGCACGCACACGAAGTAATAGGGATGGTGGCCAGGCGCCGCAAGCCAGGGGATAAGACGCGGTGAGCTCACGTAGCCGACGGTGAACCAGGCGAAGAGGCTAATGTCGATGGTGAAATCGAGCAGCACCGCCCAACCGGCCACGAAACCCATGAAATCGCCGAGCGCACGGGTGACGAAGAACTGTCCGCCGCCGGCGATCGGGTAAGCGGCAGCCAACTCCGTGTACGCCAGGCCGATGCACACGTAGACGAGGCCGGCGAATCCGAACGCGATATTGGCCGCGCCCGCCGCGATGCCCACGACCGCGCCGAGCGCGACATAGATGTCGGCGCCGACGTCGGCATAGCCCCACGCGTATGAACCCCACGGCGTCACAGCGCGACGCAATTCGCTGCCGGTCTTTGCCACGCTCACTTAGCTCCCTACGGTCGCCCGTGATTTCAGACGGCTCGTGGGATTTCCCGCTCGCGAGACCGAACGGCCGCAAATCGAGGTTTCCAGTTCATCGCACGCGTTTGCGCAGTGAGGGATGTCAACATGAACCGGACCATCGCGGCTATGAGCGCTCTCGCCCTGTTGATCGTGCTTTCTCCCGCGTGCTCGAAAAAAGAGACGACCGCGCCCTCGACCAGCGCGTCACCCCAGGCTTCGCAGGCGCCGCTACCGATGCGCAAGGCGGTCGACCTCGCGTTCGACGATGTAGCAGTGACCACCGGAGGCGCAGCACTGCTGCGCCTGGGTTTCTCGATCCACAACATCTCGAAGGACCCGGTCCAATGCGATCCTTCGGAGTTCTCGATCTCGCTTTCGGACGGCACGGTGATCAACGCCGATCAATCGGCTGAGAACAAGTGCGATGTCGATTCGCTCGACCCGGGCGCGACCGGCAAGGCCGTCGTCTACTTCGATCTGAAACCGGGCTACACGGGGCCGATCACCGTGCTGATGACAGCGGCCGATGCGGTCGTCGGCAAAGGCGACACCACCGTCAAGTAGAGCGGGAGTCGCCAGGGCGGCGCTTGAAGTCGACCGCTCGCTCGGGGGATTAGCTCAGCTGGTAGAGCGCTTGCATGGCATGCAAGAGGTCAACGGTTCGACCCCGTTATCCTCCACCATTGGAAGCCGCGACGTGTAAGGCGTTGCGGCTTTTTCGTTCACGCTAACCGTGGCATGTGGCGATCTTCGAGTGCATAGCGCCGTTGCTCACAATCTAATGTAACGGGGGACACAAATACCTTGCAAACAGTCACCCGACCGTGCGTGGGGCCGATATTCTGATTACCGTGTCAACCGATTCAACCTACTGCATCATCAACCCGAACCGACTCATCGCGAAGATAGGTCGCGCCAAGAATGTCCTGCGCCGGCTCGAGACATTACAGACCGACAGCGCGGATCAGTTGTATCTGGCCGAGGTCATCGGACCCCTTCCGGGCATCAACGTCGAGCACTCGTTGCACAAGGCACTGGAGCCGTGGCGCGTTCACGGCGAGTGGTTCGATGGGCCGATTGCGCTGTCGGTGTTCCAGCAAGTCAAGGCCCAACTCACCCACCCGACGGTCGCCGCGACTATACGCCGCCACAACGCATGGATTCTCGCCGCCGTGATCATCGCGGCGTTGGCCGCCGCTCTCAGCGCGTTCGTAGGCGACTACCTGCACACAGCATGGCTGACGCTCGGCGCCATAGTCGTCGCGGTTCTTGCGTTCGGCCCACGCGATAAGGTACTCGCGATTGCCCCGACCAGCGCGCCCAGCCCGATCATGCCGCCTGTGCCGAGCGTCATCCGCGACGAGGTCGAGGAGGCCCGAGAGCGCCGCAGTTCCTAGCTCGGGGCTTCTTCTACGGGCCTGGATCCGCGAACGATATGTACGTGGCGAGGCCGTCATGGAAGATCACATCGGCGTAGTGCCCGCAGGTGGTGAACTGGCCTTCGAAGTGGCATTTGAAGCTCTTTTTCACCGACAACGCCGAGTAGTGCGCGTCCACCTGCTGCACTGCGGCCGTGGTGACGCCGAGGTCGAGTACCGCCTGCATCGGCGTCACGCCCAGCTTCAGACCTCGCGCTGACACGACGCCGGAAAGGTCTCTTGACGGGATCTTCGAGGGAGGCGGATCAGCATACATAATCGAGTTGCCCACCTGTTCGCCGCCGAAACTGACCGCAGCGATGTGGTGTACGGGATCGTATACCCACGTCGAACCGGCGCCGGCAGTCGGCAGGTCGAGGCCATTAGCGGCGAGTCCGCTTTGATCTCTCCTACCCTTCCACTGCGATATAGGAACGGCGCCGAAATAGTCCTCGACCGCGGTTTCCACGCTTGAAGTCACTCTGTTGACGGCCTGAGGTGGGGCATGTTCGGCCCAAGCCACCAGTGCGGCGGTGGGATCGGGAGAACCGGCCGTGCAAGCGATCCCAGCAAGTAGAGCAATCGAAAGAATATTGCGCGCGCTCGATGCGCCTCGGTTCGTATGCGACATGATTCCCGCCCTTCGCCTACGGCAGCAACGTGATCTTGGTCGGCGACTCGACCGTTGTTCCCCCGATCGTCTGGCTGACGACATACACTCGCACGTGGGTCTTGCCGAGGACGAGTTGGCTCGGCCAGCCGTCGCAAGGAAAGCTCGGGCACCACGGCAAGGGCTTCCCTTGGAAGAGCGGCTTCTTCATGTTGTCGAACCACAAGCGGTGGTTTCGTCCGTCGCTGGCCTTGACCGTCATGTCTGTGCCTTGATTGCCACTGTCGTAGCTCGTGATCACGCCGTCAAGCGAGTTGGCCCATGCGGTACCCGCCATCAACAATGAAATCGCCGCGCCGGCCACGCAGGCCAAGATAGCTCGTTTCATATCGCTACCTTAGGACGGCTTTGTCAACGAACCTTCGAAAAACAGGATGAATAAGACGCCCCAGTCGGAGGGCGTGGTGCCGCGACCGCCGGCGCCTTGGCGCGTTCGGCGCTCAGCACCGGGAACTACCGGCCGGGTTATTCGTGTGCACCCCCGAAAGCGGCCCGGCATGCCAAACCGTCGCCCTGCTACACAACCTCTTAAGATTAATCCAGCGCTCAAGCCTCTCGAAGTGTTTGTCGGAGATTGGGATATGGAATTATCAAATGCATCATTTCTACCTGATCCGCAAACCACAGTTCATGGACCTATCCATTTTCGGTGGGTCCAGGCTGGGGCATTTCTCGTCATGTACCATGGTGCCATCAAAGCTCCGCAGGCAACCTGGCTAATGGGAAGGGACGACTCGTCGGATTCGTTTACAGTTCTCTACTTTGACGCGAGGCGAGTTTCCAGAGTGTATGAAATGAGCTTGACCGACGCCAAATGGAGAATGTGGCGAAATTCTAAGAAGTTTTCACAACGCTTTGAGGGCGTCTTCAGCAAAGATCGCACCAAGATAACTGCAACGTGGCGCAAATCGAATGATGGCAAGCAATGGCAGCACGACTTTGACGTCACTTACACTAAGAAGAAATAACGCACATACACACGCGGCGCCCAGCGCCCCTACGGGTTTACGCTGCTTATCGGCGTCGTGCGATCTGATTCGAGCGGGAGATAGATGATCTTGTCGCTGGCCGAGCGCAACGCTTGGCGCACGTCTACGCTGCGTAATGACTGGTCGGTGAACGTTCGGAAGTAGAATTGAAGGTTCGTGAGATCCTCTGCGGTGGTCCACAACGTCCACTCGTCGATCGTCTTGCCAGTGCTGTCATCGCGGACCGCGCCCACCGGGATGTCGAAGTTATTAAGGATGTGGAACACCTGTTGCACCGCGTCTGAGGCAGTCGCCGGCTGAACCGCGCTCTGCTCGAATGCGACGGCACGCACAAAACGAGAAGGCGGAGTGTAGTCGCCCGGCAGCCCATATAGTCCGCTCCCCTGCCCGAATCCGTTCACGGTGTAGCCGCCCGCCGTGAGGTTAGAGCGGTTGTTCGGCGAGAGCCCGACATAGTTTCCTAGGTTTGTCATTTGCCAATCAAATGTCGGCGAGTTTGTCAGGACGCCAAATGGGTCATCGTAGATCACGAGTTTGCCATTGAGCGGCTCGATGACGACGGCGGCGCCGCTCTTATCGACGATCCTAAAATGGACCGGCGGTGCCATTTGGAGCTCCGGCACCACTGTGGGCGCGAGCACGACTCGGTCGAATGCCGCTTTGACCTCGGCCACGGTCGTGAAGTTTCCGAGGATCCACATGCCGTACTGATATCCCGCCATCGCACGCGAGACGTTGTCGCTTGTGACCGTCGCGTATCCGGCGTAACCGGGAAAGAAGAATTCGCCAAGGTAAAGACCACGGTCGTTCATGCCGTCGACGACCATCGGGAGCCCGAATGCATTTGCGCCGACGATGCCGTACTTGGTCTTGAAGACCATGCCGTTCTTACCATCAGGCAGGAGCCCGGTGATCGTGGTGCCCGCGGGAAAGATTCCCACCTTGGATTGGAGATCGGCGCCGAATTCCATCGTGCGCGCCACCACGACGCTCCCGTCCTTTGCGCTCAGCCGGATGCCCGTGCACGCGCTCGCGGGTTGCCAAACTGACGATGCGAGGACCACGCAAAGCAGAGCTATGAGACGTTTCATCGGCGTTCCTATCTTTCGACCTTGTGGCCCGACAACGGCCTGCCACGGGACCTCATCCATCCTAACCCGGACGTATCGCGCCACAGACGAAGAACTTGTGAACTTCAACGGGTGTGACGCCTGACAGGTCGGCCTACGTCGCGTTCAAGGCGCAGCGAGCTCGATCGCATAGCGAACGCCATCGATACCATCGAGCGACGGTAACAGCGCCTCGAAGACCATCCCGCACTTCTCCATCACGTGGCGCGACGCAACGTTGGTCGATTGCGCGATGCCGATGATGCGTCGCGCCCCGACTTCCTCAAACCCCACTTTGAGCGAGAGACGCGTTATCTCGGTTGCAAAGCCCTGACCCCAGTACGCAGGCCTCAGCGCATAACCGACTTCGATTTCACCTTCCTCGCGCGGCGAACGGAAGATACCCCCATGCCCGACAATCGTGCCCGCGTCATCGCGGAAAATCCAAAACCCGAAGCCGGCATCATGCCACCCTTGCATCCACCGGGCATGGCGTTCGCGCGACTCCTGCTGCGTTTGCACTTTTCCGAAGAGCCAGCGCTGGATGCGGATGTTGCTATCAGTTTCGATGACGTATTCGAGATCGCTGTCTTGGACGCGGCGGCCAGTCAGGCGCAGCGTCTTCACCGTCGACGGTGCAGTCATCGGCTATCCCGCCCTTCCCACGATTCACTTTTGTACGGATTTTTCGAGTCTTCCGTTTTGATGAGCCAGTTCGAGGACCTTTGGTTATCACGCGCGTAATAGTGGCTTCCGGGGGATCGGGCTGTCTTGTGGGATTAGACGAATGCCTGGTGGGAACGCGGGCGGTGAACCGCAGGTCCAGTTACAAGAAATCTTCGGATTGCTGTTCGCTGTCCTCTGCGGCCTGCTGCTCGGACTCGCGGCGGCGCCGGCCGTCCTGCCGATGCTCGGCTTCTCAGGCTTCACGCCGTACGTAGAACCGGGCACGGCGACCCAAGGCTTTAACCTCCACGGCAAGCACACTCCCACGGTCGCGCACGTCCCACGTGCCCCCGCGCGGCAATCGCACGCGTCGGCCGCCCAGTTGCGCAGCAGCCGGATATCCGCCCGCCGATCCTCTTCTGCGAGTGCCGCCGCGGGCACGGATATCATATCGCAGGTGCGGGCATTCTTTGCGTTCCAACCCAACCTGCTCTATGCGTTTGGCCTACTCGCGCTCGTTATGGTCTTGTGGCTGCGCCGAGACATGTTCGCCGTGTTCCTCTGCCGATGGGCGAAGAACCCGCGCCATTGGCGTGACGCCGCGACGCCCGCCGTCGTCAACGCGAGGTGCGTCTTGCATCTCGAAGGGAATGCCTACCAGCTGGGTGCCGAGTTCTTCACGCAGGCCGTCGAGGTACGGATTTCGCCCCTGTTCGTCCGCGTGAACGCGCGGGGTTCTGAGCGTGCGATCGTCCTGCCGCGCCGCATGCCACGACTCGCCGCGGCAGGCCGCTCATCGACGCGCCGGGCGGCCGCCGGTTAAGAGCTTGTGGGGACGGGCGCCGCGCCTGGCAATGGACTCGACGAGCCGCCGCCGCCCGTGACCGTGATCTCGCCTTTCATGTACGGCGAATCGGAGCAATTGAACGGATATTTGCCCGGCTTGACGAGCGTCACGGTGAAAACCATCCCGTAGCCGAGGAACTGCGGCGCAAAGGCGCCATTCGTCGACGCGACGGTATGGGACGCATTGGTGTCCTCGTTGCGAAACGCGACCGGCGTACCCGACGTCACGGTCATGCTCGAGGGCACGAACCCGAACGTGCGGATCACGAAAAGATTGGGCGGCGGCGATCCCTGCGAGGGCGGCGTCGGTGCATCCGCCACCGCATTGCTCGCGCCGGCGACGATCGCGGCTGCCAACGCGGCCGCACCCAAGAAAGAGGAGGGCAGTATGGTGCGCATACGGTCCTCCTTTCCGGTTCCACGGCGGCGCGTCCTCGCGTCGCGAGTCGCTACGGCGCCGGTGTGAGCACCTGCGCACTAAGCGCCCGGTCGGCCGAGCTGCGGATCGCCTCGAGGTTGGCCTGTGTGACCTCGTCGAGGGTGTCGCGGTTCAGGGTTTGGCTGATCCTGGTCGAGAGCGATGCGAGCTGATGGCGAGCCAATGCACGCGCGTCGCTCGGCGTGCCGTAATCGGGCCGCAACGCGATGTGCGCAAGCAGGTCTGCGTAGCGGTACTGCAAACTGCGCTGCACCGGGCCGATGGTCGTCAGCCCGCTCTTCGACAGATCGCCGTAGACGCTCTGATACGTCCAGTCGAATAGGTCGGCCAAGCTCATCGTCTGCCCGGGCTTGGTCGTTCGCAGTTCCATGCTGTCGAGCCGCGCGAGCACGTTGGGGTCGAACATACGGCGCAACACCAGCGTCTGGAAATTCGTGATCGCAACCTCGAGCGGGAAGTCAAGCCTGCCCGTGTCGTTTGGATCGCTCTGCCAGTGGGCGTAGCGCGTCGAACCCATGCTGTTCAGCAGCAGCGGCGAGATACCGAACGCGGACTCGCCGAACACGTAGCGATCCAACAAGTCGTAGGCTTGCCGCTCTTGCCCCCGCGGCATCGGGATGAATGGCGTCTTCGCGTTGGGATCGTTCTTGTGATTGCGCGTGAAGTATTCGCCCCCCATGTACGTCGTCGCATACAGCGTATAGCGGTACCAGTTGGCCAGCACCGTCGCGACGTCGCGGCGCACGATCTCGTAGCTCTCACCGGATTGCGGGCGCCGCGTCAGCAAGATGTTGAACATGCGCTGATCGATCACAAGATTGTTGCGTGCGAACAGCAAGGGATCGCTGGTGAGGTCGAACGGGTTCGCCCGTGGATCGGTCGCGAAGCCGTTGGCGAATTGGGCGTCTTCGTCCGTCGAATAGTGGAGATCCGGTTGGGTATAGGTCGCAGCGAGCGCGCGCAGCGTCGGGAGCTCTTGTTCGGGCGAGCTTGCGGGAATCACCTCATAGCCGTACTTGATCATCGCATAGTCCCACGGACCGAGGTGGAGCATGAACAGGTCGCCCTGTGGTTGCCCGTGCGGCGACAGGTTGACCGGCGTATACGCCATGACCGAACCGACGATCCCGTGCGAGCGCGCAAAGGTCTTGCTCTGGACCTGCGGCATCGTGTAGATGACTTCCGATCCAAAGTTGTGGCGCAATCCCAGGGTGTGTCCGAACTCGTGCAGCATGATCTGCTTGATGCTGTCCATGGTGTATTGCTGGCTGGGCTCGGTCAGGCGGCCGTCGAGCTCCAGGGCGAGTTCGGCCCAGTCGCGCTGCTCGCTGACTTGCGCGCCGAGATCGCAATCGTGCATCTGGCACGCGAAGGTGGCCGCTGACTGCTCTGCGATCGTCGGGTCGATGATCTCCTGGTATCTGACGTTGTAGGCGCGCACGACGTTCGCGTCCATGATGACTTCGCCGCGGAAGATCTCACCCGTCAACGGGTTGGCTACCGACGGACCAGCCGCACCGAACGCCGGGATCGGCGTGGTCGCCCAACGGACGATCGAATATCGGGCATCGTCGGGGTCCCAGTTCGGGTCGTCGGGCTGTTGCCTCACTTCGATCGCATGCGTGATGCCGATCGCCTCGAAGGCTTTGTTCCACTCGAGCATGGCGTCGCGCAGCGGCGCGCGATACTCCGGCGGCACTTCGTTGAGGATGTAGAACACGATGGGGTTCTTCGCGGGCGAGACGCGAGCGGACGGATCGGACTTTTCGACGTTCCAACGATTGAGGTATACTTCGAAGTTGGTGATGCCGTGCTGCTGGTCGTCGTACTGACGGCGCGCGGTCAAGAAATATCCGACGCGGTCGTCGGCGAGCCGCGGTTGGTAGCCGTCGTTGGGCAGCTCGAGGATGCTGTCATGGATCTTCAACAGCAGAAAACGCGAGTCGGGCACTGCGTCGATGGTCGGATCGCCCGTGCCCGAGCTCCATGTGAGATCCGTCTCGACCTCAACGTTCTTGGGGAACGCCTTGCTCGGACCGTAGTAGCCGAGCGCCGGATTGAGCGAGTAGCGCGCCGGCGAGAAGAACATACCCGGCGGGTTGAGCATGGTGGTCACGTCGTTGATATCGGTGAGCAAGAAATCCGCCGGTATAACGACATTGCCGGTGGCTTTGTCCACCGACGAGATGGCGACTGCGGCGATGGCCGAAGGCGGATAGGAGTTCTCGACGCTCAGCGCAGCCGGCGTGCCGGGCTTGGCCTTGCCATATGGGTTGTCCTCAAACACGATGACGCGCTCGCCCGTGCGGTGGAAGCGTAGCAGATCCGCGCCGAATGGAATCCCGGAGACGAGGAAGCGTTGGGCGTCGACGCCGTTGACCAGGGTCGGCACGAGCAGATAGGGGGTATCGAACTGCGTCGGCGCGAGCTCGAAGTAGACCCGGCCGGTCTTGCGCCAGATCGTGAACAACCCGGGCTGGGATTCGGCGTTCTCCTTGAACTTGTCGTAGGGCGCGCCGACGACATCGCCGGCCGAGACGGCCGACGGCGACGGGCTGCCGACCGGCGTGATCGAGACCGGAACCGCGACCACACTGGCGGATCGCGACGCTTGGGGTGACCAAGACATGACGAACATCGCGATGCACGCGAAGACCGCGGCTGAATAACGCAACGAAGGAAACCTCCCAGAAAAGCCCTGCCGGCGCCGTGAATATGGGTCCGGATTACGACGCGCGCAGGGCCGCGACCTTGAACGCGTCGTATGGGCACTCGCGTGGATAACCCGACCATCGCCTTGGCGCTGCGCTTTCTCACCGCCGTCGTGCCCAAGGCGTCGTCACAATTGCGCACGTGGCGCGAGCGCGCCGCCGCCATCGCCGATCCATCGCTGCGTCGCGAAGCGCTGGCGAGCATCAAGCACAAAGCCTTTCACGTGCACGGCGGCTGTGTCTTCGCCACGTTCTTGCCAGCGACGGAAGCAGGCAGCTTCGTCAAACTCGTGGCGGCCCTCGAGACCGCGGTGGACTACCTTGACAACCTGTGCGACCGTATCGGCGATCAGAACGAGGCGGATTTCCGTGCTTTGCACGAAGCGCTTGCCGATGCGGTGACCCCGGGGACAGCCCCGCGCGATTACTTTAGACACCGCCCGGTCGATGACGGCGGCTATCTCGCCGCGCTGGTCGCCGCGTCGCAGGCGAGTTTCGCGGGCCTGGCTTCGTACGGGGTCATCAGCACGCACGTCGCGGACATCACGCGCCGCTATTGCGAGCTGCAGGCGCTCAAGCACCTGGCGCCCGGCGAACGAGAGCGGCGCTGCGAAGCGGCGTTCAGCGGCGTGGCTTCCGATCTTGCGTGGTGGGAAGGCGCAGCGGCCAGCGGCTCGACGATGGCGACCTTCGCGCTGGTGCACGCCGCATCGGCGCCCGGCGTATCCACGACGCAGGCGCGGCAGATCTACGATGCCTATTTCCCGTATTTCACCGGACTGCACATCCTGCTCGACTACTTCGTCGATCAAGAGGAAGACTGGGCGCACGGCGAGCTCAATTTCGTCGCGAGCTATCCTGATGCCGACGCCGCCCACGCCGGAATCGAGCGCATCGCCCGCGTCGCCATGCAACGCGTGACCGCACTGCCCGAGCCGGAGCCTCATATCTTCGCACTGCGCGCGATGTGCGGCTACTACTGCACTCGCCCGACGCTGTCCAAGGCCGCGCGGCGCGCCGCGCTCGAGATCTTGCGCGACGCGGGGCTCGAGCTCGACCCCCACCCGCTGCTCAAGCTCTACACGCGCATGGCGCGTTCATGATATAATCCTCGGGCCGAGCGTGCCGGACGATCGCGGGCGATTCGTACGCTTGAGGAAAGTCCGGGCTCCATCGGGCGAGAGTGCCAGTTAACGGCTGGTCGGGGCGACTCGAAGGAAAGTGCCACAGAAACATACCGCCCAAGGCGCAAGCCTTGTGGTAAGGGTGAAATGGTGCGGTAAGAGCGCACCGGGGCCGCCGAAAGGCGGCTGACGGGCAAACCCCACTCGGAGCAAGACGGTTGGGATCGTCTCCGCAAGGAGACGCCGGCGGCCCGCCGGTTCCCACAGCACGTCGCACCAGGCGTCCGGCGACGGACGTCGCAGAGAGATGATCGTCGCGGCTTAGGCCGCTACAGAACCCGGCTTACAGGCACGTCTCGGCAGTTCTCGGATGATGGTGCTTAGGTCGCGCGTTTGCGCGAGAGCGGCTTGCGCGCGGCAAAGCCTTCTTCGACGCCGTGCCAATGCGTGATGGCAGGCTCATCCATCTTCCAGCATAAGTTCACGAGTTGCCCGCCGCGCAGCGCAGGGAAATCCACGAGTCCCAGATCCAGGTCTTTGACGACGCAGCCGTGGCGCTGGATGGCCTCGATGCGCGCGCTGATCTCTTCGTGCAGCTCGCGCGCTTCGCTGCGCATGACCAACGAGTCGCGTCCTTCGCCCGGCGTCGCGCTGAAACCGCGTGCGACCTCGGCCTCGAGCAGCGCGATGGCGTAGTCGCGCCGCCGCCGCGTCACCTGTTCGAGCAGCGGCTTGATGATGGGCAGCAGCGCTGTCGCCTCTTCAAGCCTGAATATCTTCACAGGTCGGGCCTTCGCCCTGGCCCCCGCTTCTTCCGCTGCGGCGGGGCATGGCCGCGCCGACGGCCAATACCCAACGGGGTGAAATCAAGACAGTTCGAGCCATCTATTGCGAGCGCCCGGGAGCCGGTCCGCGCGCTGCCCTCGCCGCACGTGGTGATCGTCACCGGCATGTCCGGCGCGGGCAAGAGCCAGGCCGCCAAGTGCCTTGAAGACCTGGGATATTTCTGCGTCGACAATCTGCCCCCCAGTCTGATCCCCAAGTTCGCCGAGCTTTTCTCGAGCAGCCGCAATCTGCAGCACGTGGCGCTGGTGCTTGACATCCGCGGCGAAGAGATGTTCGGCGACCTCTTGGGCCAACTACGCGCACTCGAGGACGAAGGCATCGCGTATCGCGTCGTGTTTCTCGACGCAAGCGACGAGGTGCTCGTGCGGCGTTATTCAGAGACGCGGCGCAAACACCCGCTGGCGGGCCACGGCCGGGTGACCGACAGCATCAGCGCCGAGCGTACCGAACTCAAACCGATCCGCGATGCGGCCGACGTCATCATCGACACTTCGTCGTTGACGCTCACCGCGCTCAAAGAGCGCCTGGCGCATGCCGCCGACGCGACTGCCGAGCCAGGCGTGCTCACGGTATCGGTGGTGGCGTTCGGCTACAAGCATGGCGTGCCGCTCGACGCCGACCTGGTCTTCGACGCGCGCTTTCTGCCGAATCCGAACTACGTGGATGAGCTACGCCCACTCACCGGCACGCATCCGGCAGTGGTCGACTTTCTCAAGCGCGACGCGGACGTCCAGGCTTTCGAACGCGAACTGTATCGCTTCGTCGATTTTCTCATCCCGCAGTTCATCCGCGAAGGCAAGGCACACTTGACGATCGGCATCGGCTGCACCGGCGGCCGCCACCGCTCCGTATATCTGGCGACCGAGCTTGCCGCTCATCTGCGCACGCATAAGGTGCGCGCGTTCGTGGAGCTGCGCGATGCGCGAAAATAACGGCAGGGGCCAGGCCTGGTCGCGCGCGATGCGCTGGCTCACGCCGGGCATCAAGGTCAAACGCTGGCTGTTCTTGGCAGTTGCCGGGGGCGCGCTGTTCCTCGACGGCTTCGTGCGCTTGCTGAGCCATGCGCCGTTTCTCAACTTCCACATCAACGAATACATCGACCGCCAGCTCATCGGCCGCGACATGATCTCGCCGGTCACCATCGAGTGGGCGTTCATCGTCGTCGGCCTGTTCGGCGTGTACCTGGGCATCCGCCAATGGATGCGCTCCATCGTCTCGGCGGTGAGTCCGCGCGACGAGGAGCGTTTGATCGACGTCGTCTACGAGCGCCGCCAGCTCGCGCGCGGCTACCGGATCGTCGCGATCGGCGGCGGCACGGGACTGTCGACGCTGCTGCGCGGCCTCAAAGAGTACACGGCGAATCTGACGGCGGTCGTCACGGTCGCCGACGACGGCGGCTCGAGCGGGCGCTTGCGCCAGGAGCTCGGCGTGCTGCCGCCTGGCGACATCCGCAATTGTCTGGTGGCGCTCGCCGACAACGAATCCACGATGGCCGAGCTGTTCCAGTACCGCTTCAACGAAGGCGACGGGCTGAGCGGCCATTCCTTCGGCAACCTGTTCTTAGCCGCGATGTGTGGCATCGCCGGCGACTTCGACCGCGCGATCAAGGAGAGCAGCCGCGTGCTTGCGATCAAGGGGCGCGTGCTTCCCTCGACGCTCGCCAACGTCGCGCTCGAGGCCACGCTCGCCGACGGCTCGGTCGTCTGCGGCGAGTCGGCCATCTCGCACACCGCCACGCCGATCGTCTCCGTACGTTTGATCCCAGGCGATTGCGAGCCGCTGGATGAGGCGGTCGAGGCGATCTTGGGAGCCGATGCCATCATCCTCGGCCCCGGCAGCCTCTACACAAGCGTGATGCCAAACCTCTTGGTGCCGGGCATCGCCGAGGCGATCGAGCACTCGATGGCGTTCAAAATCTACGTCTGCAACATCATGACGCAGCCGGGCGAGACCGACGGCATGACCGCCGCCGACCACGTGCGGGCACTGCTCAAAGGCACCGGGCGCCAGGTCTTCGATTACGTGCTCGTCAACGTCGAGCAGCCGCATCGGCTGCTGCGCCGCTACGAGTCGGAGCGCGCCTATCAGGTGCGCCCAGACGTCAAAGCCGTCGCGGCGATGGGCGTCACGCCGATCTACGGCAAGTTCGTTTCAGAAACCCAGTTGGTGCGCCACGACGCCGGCAAACTCGCCCAGAGCCTCATGAAGTTGATCTACGACAAACTTGAGGGCCGCGGCGTGCCCAACGACGTGCCGCAGATCGTGGGCGGCCAAGCCAGCGCGCGCTAACCTCGCTCCGGCCTCGACACGTCAGCCAGGATCTCTTCGGGCAACCGTCCCTTGCGCAGCTCTCGGACGCCGCCCGGGACCACCAGCGCGGAAGCGGTGGCCATCGCGACGCGCTTCCCCTCCGCGTTGTCGATGTTGCAGGAGCTGACCCGCAGCAGCCTGCCGCGATGATTCACTGTCGCGTCGAGCGTGAAGTCTCCGGAGTTCACGAGGGCCGGTCGTGTGAACCGGATCTGCATATCCAACGTCGCGAAAACATCGCCGGCCGAAAGCGTGGAATACACCGCCGCGCCCATCGCGAAGTCTGCAGCCCACGCGAGCAGTCCACCGTAGATCGCAGGTCCGCCGTTCGAGAACCAAGCCGACGACGGCAGGACGGCTTGTGAGCCGGCCGTCCTCAACCGAGGTAGGACGATAGCCGGTGAGATGCCACACGGGAAAGATTTTTTCGCCGGCGATCGTGCGCCGCTGCAAATCGATCGGTGTTCCGTTCATCACCTGATCGGCGCTGAAATAGCCGTCTTCGGGAGCTGGCCGCAGATAGGGATCCGCGAGATCCGTGGGCCCGACGTCAGGCGGCGGGTACTCGGCTTTCAGGTCTACCGGCACGTCGGAGATCAGGCAGCGAGTGCTCCCAAATGCGAGCAAGCGCCCTTCGTGATCGGTGATCTGAATGCTCGACAATCCCACCTGATTGCCCGAATGAATCGTCTCGGCACGCCCGATCATGTTCGTCGTCTTCCTGCTCATCGGCCTGACGAATGACATGCTGAGCTCCGACGTCGTGACGGTCTTACCCGCGGGCAACGTCGTCCAGATGGCGGCGGCAAGCGGCGCGTCAGCGAAGAGCGCGTACACGCCTCCCCAATACAAGCCGAAGCCATCCTCCAACCATCGCGTCAACGGCATCGTGAACGTCGTCTTGCCGAGGCCCGCCTCGGTTGGCCGCATCCCGAGGAGTCGAAACATCGGAGGGGCCGGCAGTTCGCCTCGGATGTAACGCCTGAATGTTTCCAAACCGGGTTTCTGAAACGCGCGCAGATCTCCGATCGATCCCCTGGCGCGCTCGTCCATGTGGCTCATCGCTGTAGACTCCTCTGCAAGGTGAAACGCGGCGCTTTCAATTAGCTCCCGGGCGCGACGCATGGCTTGGTCCACCGGCATCGTCGCCGGCGCGATCGCAACGGCTTTCTCTATTCCCGCCGACTCGAGTTCGTCTTCGGACAAGGCGATGCTGCCCGCAAGCGCGACAACCGGAATCCACCGAGCGCGCGCCGCTTGCGCAACGGCATACGGCGCTTTCCCGCTCAAGGTCTGCTTGTCGAGACGGCCTTCACCCGTGATGACCAAGTCGGCGCCTTCAAGGTGGCGCTGGAAATCGAGCACATCCAAGACGAGTTCGGCGCCCGGGCGCAGATGCGCGCCTGCGAGTGCGAGAAAGCCGCCGCCGAAACCGCCCGCGGCGCCCGCTCCCGGTACATCGCGAACGTCGACGCCGGTCGTCTTGGCGGCGACGATGGCGAATTGCGTGAGCGCCGCATCTAACTCTGCAACGTCCGCCGGCGAGGCGCCCTTTTGCGGCCCATAGACAGCCGATGCGCCGTTGCGTCCCACGAGGGGATTCGTGACGTCGCAAGCGATCTCGATCGTCGTGCCGGCCAACCGCGCGTCGGAATCGCCCGTATCGATGTGGCGCAGGCGGATCAGCGCCGCGCCGCCGGGCGGCAGCTCCTCGCTGTCCGTGTCGAGAAAGCGCGTGCCGAGCGCGCGCAGCGCTCCGGTGCCCGCGTCGTTCGTCGCGCTGCCGCCGATCGCCACGATCAGGCGCTTTCCACCGGCTTTGATCGCGGCCGCGATCAGCTCGCCCGTGCCATAGCTCGTGGCGGTCATCGGATCATTCGTTCCAGGCGGCAACAGCGCAAGGCCACTGGCGCGCGCCATCTCGACGACCGCTATGGCCTCAGGCAGCAACCCGTACTGTGCCCGCACCGGATTGCGGTCGGGACCCGAAACCGTCATCTCGATCTCGCGGCCGTGCAGCGCGGAAACCATGGCGTCGAGCGTGCCGTCGCCGCCGTCAGCGACGGGCACGAGCTCGTAGTTCGCATCGGGAAACACGCGCCTGAAACCCGCCGCGATCGCTTCTGCGACCTCCGCACCGCGCAGACTGCCCTTGAATTTGTCGGGAGCGATGACGATCTTACGGATGGCGCGCCCGCCTGCTAGCGTTTGAGCACCTCGGGGTTAAGGGCGTTTGGCGGCGCTTTGCCGTCGAAGAACGCGATGACGTTGCTGGCGGCCATCTCGGCCATCTTTCCGCGCGTCGCGTAGCTGGCACTGCCGATGTGCGGCAGCAGTACCACATTCTCGAGCTGCGCCAAGCCCGGCGCCAGGTTCGGCTCATGCTCGTAGACGTCGAGCCCAGCACCCGCGATCGTGCCGTGGCGCAGCGCCTCGACCAGTGCCGCCTCGTCGATGACCGGGCCGCGCGACGTATTGATCAGACATGCGCTTGGCTTCATCTTCTGCAGCGTCGCTGCGTTGATGAGATGCTTCGTGCCCGGCAGCAGCGGCGTATGCAGCGTGATGAAGTCGGAACGCTTCAGCAATTCGTCGAACGGCACGCGCGTGGCGCGCAGCTCGCGTTCGACCTCCGGTGGGGCCGGATATTCATCCGAGTAGAGCACCGTCATGTCAAAGCCCAGCGCGCGGCGCGCGACGCCACGACCGATCCGCCCGAATCCGACGATGCCCAGCGTCGCATGATGGACATCGTGGCCGAGCAGCTGCATGATGCCCCAGCCGCCCCAGGTGCCGGTGCGCGTCAACCGATCGCCCTCGGCCAGACGCCGCGCAGTGCAGAGCAGTAACGCGAACGCGAGGTCGGCGGTTGTGTCGTCGAGCACGCCGGGCGTGTTGGTCATGACGACGCCGGCCTTGGTGCCCGCGGCGACGTCCAAGTTATCGAATCCGACCGCGACGTTGGCGACGATGCGCACTTTGGGGGCCGCCGCCAAGACCTCGGCATCGACCTTCTCGGTCAGCAGGCAGACCAACGCGTCCGCGTCTTTGCAGCCGCGCACCAGCTCCTCACGGGTGGGCGGGCGATCGTGAGGCCAAACGTCGGGATCGGTGTGGCGTTCGAGCAGGGTCAAACCGGCGTCCGGGATCACGCGGGTGACGAACACGCGGGGTTTGGGCTGGCTCATGGCCCGCGCCTAGCCGAGCGCGGCGTTCTTCGCGCGGCCGCTGTAACCGAGTTTGGCGGAGATCTCTTGCGCCGCCGCGACGACATGCTTGATGACGCGATCGCGCGGCAGCTGCTGCTGCCCGAATTTCGGCACCGCGACCGAAATCGCGGCCACGGGCCGGCCTGAGTAATTGAACAACGGCGCGCCGACGCAGTAAAGCCCCTCTTCGGTTTCTTCGTTGTCCTCGGCATACGCCTGGCGGCGAACTTTTTCGAGCTCTTGGCGCAGCGCCTCAGGATCCGTCATGGTGTTCTTGGTATAACGGGCGAGCGGCTTGCTGGCGATGATGCGGTCGATCTCCGCGCGGTCGAGATGCGCGAGCAATGCTTTGCCGATGCCGGTCGAGTGCATCGGGCGGCGCGCGCCGATGTCGGCATACATCTTGACCGGCCGCCGGCCGTCGACTTTTTCGATGTAGACCAGCTCGGTGTCGTCCAGGACCCCTAAGAAGACCGTCTCGCCCAGCGCAACGGCGAGCTGCTCCAGGACGGGCTTGGCCACCGTATGGGCCTCCATGGAGCGCAGGATGCCGCAGCCTACCTCAAATGCCTTGATTCCCAGGGAATAACGGGCGTTGTCCGGGTTCCATTTGACGAAGCCGCGGGCGCGCAGGGTCTGGAGGATGCGGTGGACGCTGCTCTTGGACAGTCCGATCGCTTGGCCGAGCTCGCGGACGCCCACTTCTTTGCTTTGCGTTCCCAGGTACTCGAGGATGACCAGCGCGCGGTCGACTGAGTTGACTTTCGACTCACCTCGCGGTTTCGCGGCGGCGGCCTCTCCGGACGAAATAACCACGCTGTCCTCCAACCCCCTCGAGTTTCGTGCGCTCGCTGCCGGGGAGCGCAAAGCACCGGCCGTGTGTAGCGGCCGATGCTCATTGGGACACTTCGTAACGGGACGGCTCTTGGCTCACCCCATGGCCGGTTCCTGTCTGCGAAACGCCCTATCGCTAGGCCTTTGCGCCCGCTTAGACGTGAACCAGAGTGATATTGAGGGGCGTCTGCTGGCCTGATGCGATATGCACTTGAGTCGAGAACGGCTGATAGCCGGTCGCGCTCACCGTCACGGTCTCCATCACGCCGGTCGGATCTCCCGGCACGGTCGTGATCTTGTACGTGCCGTCCGCCGCGCTCGTCGCACAGTCGACGACGGCGACGCACACTTGCGCGCCGGCGACCGGTCCTGCGCTCGACGACACGACGCCGGCGAGCGCGCCGTAATCGCCCTGCGTCGTCGGGTTGCCGCATCCGACGACGGCAAGCGCTATCATGGATGCCATGACCAGAACCGTTCCACTGCGCGTAATCATCTCAAAACCTCCAGGTGGTTGTCCGGGCCCGGTGCGCTGGTTTCCCCTGCTCCGCTTTGCGCGCCTGCGCGGGCTGCGATCGAATAAATTCGACCGCTCCATTTCAAGTCGCGAAAAGACGGCGCGCTAAGAGCAGTGCGACCAAGCCTCCGACGATGATCACGCCCAAAACCCCGACGAGATCCCATATCCCCGAGCGAGCGGCGGTCGAGCCGCCGCACACGGCTTGCACCGCCTTGCCGAGCTCGAGATCAAAGCGCGCCAAGCCGCTTGAGGGCAGTCCGTCGGTGTGACGCGCGGCTGCGACCAGCTGCGCTGCCGTCCATCCGGCATCGTCGACGAGATAGCCGATCCGGCCGTCGGGGCCTGCGATCACCGTTCGCTCGCTGTGCAGCAGCTCGCCGCGTTCACCCGGTACCACCGATACCCCGAGCGGCTTGGCGAACGAATCGACCAATGACGGGTCGCCGGTCAGCACGCGCCAATTGTCGCCGTGCACGCCGCGGCTGCGCGCGAAGTTCGCGATCGCCGCGGGGGTGTCGCGTGCGGGATCGATGCTGATCTCCAACAACGCAAACCGATCGGCCGGCAGAGCGGCCTGCAGTTGGCCGAATTTCTCGGTCAGTATCGGGCATTCGTCGGCGCAGTTCGTGTAGATGAATCCGATGACGAGCGTGCGGCCGCGGAACTGTCGTATCGAAACCCGGCGGCCGGCTTGATCCACGTAGCTCGCGTCGGGCAGGACGTCGCCGACGCCGAGCGGGTGGACGGGCTGATCGAACGGGTTGGCCGCCGGGGTGGCGGCGGACGCGATTCGCGGCCAGATAAGGCCGCCCAACGCCAGGGCCAGGCCGCAGGCGACCCCGAAGACCGCCGCTCGCATGGGATCCTTAAGCCCCGGCCAGCGCCGCCAGAGCATCGCGATGCGTCCCTGGCGCGCGGAAGAACGTGGCGTGGTCTGGCGCGGCGCAAGCGGCCGCTTCGTGGTCGCGCTTGAACCTGCGGCGCTGGCGCTGCTCTTCGGGCTATTCACGCTGGCGATCGCGCACATGGCGGATGCGAAGCAGCACCAAGGGTACATCTATTTCGCCTGGGTCTTCGGCTTCGGGGCGGTCTGCTTCGTCGTCTATGCGATCGCGTTGCTGGTCTACCCGATCCGAGCGCTGCTGCAGACGCGCGAACCGATCTTCATCGTGGACGGTTACGTGCGCACGCGCGCGCCGGACGAACGATCGCTGCCGGGGAGCAGCGGTTACATCGCGGTCGTGCTCGAGGACGGACGAACGGCGTGTGAGTGGGCTGCGGTTGGCGAGCGTCCGTTGCCCGATGACGAGTACCCCGCGTTCACGGAGTTCAGCGAGTTCGGAGGGATCCATAGCGTCGACGGTCGCGGCACCGGCATCCTGCCCGAGGATTTCCCAGCGCTCGGCGTGGGCGGCGCGCGGCCGCCGAAACTCAAACCCTAGACCAAGCTGCCTGACAACTGCACCGTCGGCGTGTCTTTCGCGGGCCAGTAATGGTTTGAGCCGGCCTCCACAATAGAAATCGCTCCCATGAAGATGATCAGCGCGAGGCCGACGACGCCGAACCAGCGCACGACCGGCGGGATGCCGCGGCTTTGCGGGATGTCGTACTCGGACGTCTCAGCGCCTTGTGCCATGTAAGCCTCCTAGACGTGCCCGGCTTTACCCAGCGCGACCGTGAGGACGATGATGCAGCCCAGCGTGAGCAGCGCCATCATGATCTTTGTGACCTGATCCTCAAGCGCGGTCTTCGGCCATTCCTCGTAGAGCGCCTTGAGCGCGAAGAATCCCACCACCAGCGCGCCTGCGCCGGCGAGGATCCGCAGAACGATCGATCCGTCCATCGCTTATCCCTTAGTAGACATAGAACAGGAAGAACAGCGCGACCCAGATGACGTCGACGAAGTGCCAGTACAACGTCGCCGCCGTCAGGCCGAAGAAACGCGCCTGATCGTAGACGCCCCGGTTCGTCTGCGTCAGCACGGTGATCAGGAAGATCACGCCGATGAAGACGTGGAAACCGTGCATGCCGGTCAAAGTGAAGAACGACGCGCCGAACGTGCTGCCGGCCCAGGTGTCGTGCAGATGCGTGTACTCGTACGCTTGCCCCGATAAGAATCCGATGCCGAGCACGATGGTGGCGATCATGAAAGCGACGAAGCGCGAGCGGTTGGCGTGGCGCCACGCCTCCATCGCCAGATGCATGGTGACGCCCGAACCGAACAGCACGATCGAGTTGACCGCGGCGAGGTAGAGGCCCGGGCGTTCGACGCCCGGCGGCGGCCAGCCCGGCGACGCTGACCGGATATAGAGATATCCGAAGATGAACGAACAGAACAGAATCGAGTCGGAGACCAGGAAGAACAAGAAGCCGAGCAGCCGGTGGCCGCGGACCTCCTGGTATTCGGCGGTGCTGACCGGCAGCGCGTGCGTCGCCATCGCTTACGCCACCGGTTCCGTGGCCAGGTCCTGCGAGATGTTCGCATACGGCAGCGGCTTGCCATAGTCGTACGGACCGTCGAGCACGATCGGGATCTCGGCGAAATTGTAGTACGGCGGCGGCGACGAGGTCATCCATTCCAGCGTCCGGCCACCCCACGGGTTCGGACCCGCGATCTTGCCGTATTTAGCGCTGCGCACGGCGTTGTACGCGAAGATCAGCATCGACGCGCCCAGCACGAAGGCCGAGATCGACACGAACGCATTGGTAGCGGTGACCCAGTGCAATTGATCGCCCGAGAAATACTGATCGTAGTAGACTACGCGGCGCGGCATGCCGAGCAGGCCGAGCCAGTGCATCGGCAAGAACGTCGCGTTGAACGACACGAACATCAGCCAGAAGTGCCACTTGCCGAGGCGCTCGTCAAGCAGACGGCCCGTCATCTTGGGCCACCAGTAATACAGGCCCGCGAAGATCGTGAAGACGCTGCCGCCGACCAGCACGTAGTGCAGATGCGCGACGATGAAATACGTGCCGTGCTCGTGGACGTCCGCCGGCACCGAAGCGAGCATCACGCCCGTGATGCCGCCGAAGGTGAACGTCGACAGGAAACCGATGACGAAGAGCAACGGCGTGCTCAGGCGCACACGCCCGCGCCAAAATGTGGCCACCCACGAGAAGATCTTGATGCCGGTCGGAATCGCCACCGCCATCGTGAGGATCATGAAGGGCAGCTGCACCCAGCGCGACAGGCCGCTGGTGAACATGTGGTGCGCCCATACCATGAACGACACGAGGCCGATGGCAACCGACGAATAGGCGATCGCCTTGTAGCCGAAGATCGGGCGGCGCACGAAGACCGGGATGATCTCCGACACGATGCCGAAGCCCGGCAAGATCATGATATACACTGCCGGGTGCGAGTAGAACCAGAAGACGTGCTGCCACAGCACCGGGCTGCCGCCATTCGCCGGATCGTAGAACGGCACCCCGAAGACCTTCTCGATGAACAGGCCGGCCAGCGCGGCGGACAGATTGGCGGTCGCGATGGCGGAGAGGAACGCGGTCACAAGGGTCGCCCAGACGAACAGCGGCATGCGCGTAAACGTCATGCCGGGTGCGCGCATCTTGATGATCGTGACCATGAAGTTGATGCCAGTGATGGTGCTCGACACGCCGATGAGGAACACGCCGGCGCACCACAACGCGGTGCCTGCCGTGTGGAGGCTGACCGGCGGATACTCGGTCCAACCCGCCTGCGGCGCGCCGTACAGGAAGCTCAAGAAGATGAGCACGCCCGCCGGCGGGAACAGCCAGAAGCTGAACATATTGAGCCACGGGAAGGCGACGTCGCGCGCGCCGATCTGCAGCGGCATGGCGAGGTTGCCGAAGCCACCGGTCATGATCGGGATGATGACCAGCCACACCATCGCGGTGCCGTGGATGCTGTACGCTTCGTTGAAGGTCTGCGGACTGAGCAGGTTGTTGTGCGCGTGCATGAGCTGCGCGCGCACCAGTTCGGCGAGCAGGCCCGCAAGCACGAAGAACAAGCCGCTCGTGATGAAGTACTGGACCGCGATGACCTTGTGGTCGAAGCTGATCACGTACTTCGCGATGAAGCCCTGCGGCGGCGGATGGATATGCGCGTGGCTGGCTTCGGCTTGGAGCTGCGCGATCGACATGTGGCCTGCTAGTCCTTCTTCTACTTATGCAGCGTTTCGAGGTAGGCGACCAGGTTGGCGACGTCCTTGGCCGTCAATTGGTTCACTTGCATGTTCGGCATGGTACCGAGGTCGCCTGAAAATCCGTGCTCGATGACGTCGGCGACGTCGTCCGCGTTCGCCGGCTTGCCGGTCACCAAGTCCGGATGATCGGGGTCGTGGAACAAGTTGCCCAGCCCCGGTCCGACCTTGCGTTCCGCGAACGACCCGACGCTGTGGCACGCGGTGCACTTGGTCGCGAACAGGCGTCCGCCGGCGGCCGCGTCGCCGTTGGCGATCGAGATCGGTCCCTGCATCCCGGCGCTCGCCTGGAGCTGCTGCTGGCTCTTGAACCAGGCGTCGAAGTCCGTTTGCGATTCGACGACGACCTTGCCCACCATGTCCGCATGGCCGAGCCCGCAGAATTCGGTGCAGATGATGCGATACGTGCCGATGCGCGTGGGCGTGAAGTGGATCGGCACGATCATGCCCGGGATCATGTCCTGTTTGACGCGGAACTCCGGCGCCCAGAACGAGTGGATAACGGCGTTGCGGATGTCGTCTTCCGCTGACGTGAGGTCGATGGTCACCTGTTTGCCCACCGGCAGGTGCATCTCGTTCTCGACCGGATGCTTCAGACCCGGATAGCGGAATTCGTAATAGAAGGTGTGGCCGATGGCTTCGATCGTCGCGACGCTATCCGCGCTGGCCAGATAGTACTTGGGCATCACCAGATAGCTGATCACGCCGAGGATGAGCATCAGGATCGATGGGATGATCGTCCACGCCGCCTCGAGCGCGGGTTGGTCGTGGATGTCCGACCCGACCGCCATGGGATCGTCGCCCTTGCGCGTGTGGTAGCGCCACGCGAAGTAGAGCAAAAAGCCGTTGACGTATATGATGATGGGCACGCTGAAGAACGCCATGAACCGGAAGATGAAATCGATGTCGGTGGCGGCCGACGAGGCGCGCGGAAGGTAGTCGTCGATGGGGAAGATGACGACGCCCCACATCAACAACCCGCTGATGACCGTCAAAACGAGCGCCACCGACCAGAATTCGGTGTCGAGCAGCGGCGCCTTGCGTGTCTCGTTCAGCTGTGCGCTCTCCCGGGCGGGCGTTTACACGGCGGCGAGGAGGCATCCTCGCCAGCGCTGGTGCTTTTGTCGTATGCCGAAGGTGGGAATCGAACCCACATGAGGGGTGACCTCGCGCGATTTTGAGTCGCGTGCGTCTGCCAGTTCCGCCACTTCGGCATCATTCGACCGCGGGGTATGGCGTCCGAGTTACCGCCGCGGGTTCCGATTCCCTCGGCTGGGCGGGAGGCGCAACCGAGTGCCGGTCCGCAGGCGGCCTGGGCCGGCGTCACGCCGCCGGACCGTGCCCGAACCGGTCGACCACCATGGCGACGAACAGCAACGCGAGGTACAGCATCGAGAACTTGTACATGGCGCGCTCGCTCTGGATGGAGCCATCCCGTGAGACGCGCACAGCGTAGGCGAGGAAGGCGGCGTTGAGCGCTAGCGCGCACACCGCGTAGGTGATCCCCATGACGTGAAGCGGCAGCAAGGCGAGCGTCAGCACGATCAGCGCGGCGCTATAGATGATGATCTGGCGTTTGGTCTCGGCATCCCCGCGGATCACCGGCAGCATCGGGATGCCGACCTTCGCATACTCGCCCTTGGCGATGAGCGCGAGCGCCCAGAAGTGCGGCGGCGTCCATAGGAACACGATCGCGAACAGCAGCGCCGCGGTGAGGTCGAGCTTGCCCGTGACCGCCGCCCAGCCGACGAGCGGGGGCACGGCGCCGGCCGCGCCGCCGATGACGATGTTCTGCACGCTCGTGCGCTTGAGCCACAACGTGTATACGCCGACGTAAAACGCGATGCCCGCCAGAGCCAGAAGTGCCGCGAGCAGGTTGACGGTGAGGGCAAGGACCGCAAACGACGCGATCGCCAGCGCGATGCCGAACACGAGCGCATGGAGTGCCGGCAGCCGGCCGCTAGGGATCGGCCGGTTGCGCGTGCGGCTCATGATCGCGTCGATGTCGCGGTCGAAGTACATGTTGAGCGCGCCGGACGAGCCGGCGGCGAGCGCGCCTCCCAGGAGCGTGCACGCCATCAACCAGACGTTCGGCACTCCGCCCTGCGCGATGAACATCGCCGCCAGGGTGGTGAACAACAGCAGCGACATCACGTTGGGTTTGGTGAGTTTCACATAATCGCGCACGACGGTGCGCGCGTCGCCCATCGCAACGCTGAGCGCGCTCATAGGTTTTGTGTTGCGGCGCGCTGGGGCGCCGGTCCCGCGGCGGGGTCACCGGCGACTGCCGGTTTCCCGATGGCCGCGTAGGCAGCGTACGTGAGGATGACAAGGACCGCGAACAGCAATGCGCCGTTGGCCTGATGCAGCGAGCGCAGCACCGGTTCGAGCCCGGATATGACGGTTGCGACTCCCAAGCCGACTTGGACCGTTGCCACGAACAGCGCGAGCAGTGACAACGAGCGGGTGCGTGGATCGCGAGTTCGCGCGCCGATGAGGCCCACGGCGATGACAAGCGCGAACGCGCTATACGCGAGCAGGCGGTGCGCCATGTGGATCTGCTGCGCGAGCGAGTGCGGCGGTCCCCAACCGTTGCACAGCGGGAACTGCGTGCACGCGAGGCCGTCATTCGAGGCGCTCATGTATCCGGCCGCCATGACCGCGGCGAAGGTGACCGCGGCGGCGGAGAGCGCGAGCCGGCTGAATGAGAGCGATTCGACGGGAGACGCGAATGGCGTTGGTGCAGCTGCCGGCTGCGTGGTGGTGTACCACACGACGAGCAAGCTCACAAAGGTCAAGATGCCGAGGCCGAGATGCGCGGCGACGCTGGGCGGGTTATTGATGAACTTGATCGTGAGGCCGCCGACGATGATCTGCGCCACCAATAGTCCTGCCGGGTACCACGCTGCGCGCCAGGAGATCGGAAGTTCGCGCCGCGCTTGCCAGGCGGCGATAAATGTCGCGATGATCAGCAGGGTGAGGATCGGCGCCCCGAGCCGATGGGTCCACTCGTAGACGACGCTGCCGTTGAGGGCAGGGAACCAGGCGCCGCGGCAGCGCGGCCAATCCGGGCAGGTCATGCCGGCGCCGTTGATGCGCACGATGCCGCCCCACACGACGAGCGCGAACGCGAACAGCGCCGAGCCCAGGCTCGTGTAGCGCAGCGTCACGACCGACACGCTCGATGCAGCGGCGATGCTCATGGACGTTCGAGTCTTAAGATGGCCTTCGGCGATATCCTGTTGGCCTCGCGCTATCTGCCACAGCAGGTGCGGGCCTGCGCGGGTCGCAAGCTGGCCGCGTGAACTCCATCCAGTTGCGCGCGCCGGAGCGTTTGCACGGACCTCTGCACGTGCCGGGCGATAAATCGATCTCGCACCGCGTCCTGATGTTCGCAGGCGTCGCTGCCGGCACGACGCACGTGCGCGGCGTCAACCGCGGCGATGATGTCGCGGCCACGATCGGTGCTCTGAGGGTGCTCGGAATCGACGTAGCGGACGACGGATCCACCGTGGCCGTCGAGGGGGCGCGCGAGCTGCGCGATCCGTCCGCGACGATCGATTGCGGAAACTCGGGCAGCACCATGCGCGTGCTCGCCGGACTCTTGGCAGGGCGCGTCAACGCCGTTTTGGATGGCGACGAAAGCCTGCGCCGCAGGCCGATGGAGCGCGTCGCGGCGCCGTTGCGCGCGATGGGCGCTGACGTCCGCACTTCACCCGGCGGGCATGCCCCGCTCACCTTTTCGCGCGCTGCGAGCCATTTGCACGGCATCACGTTCGCGCTGCAGAGCGCGTCGGCGCAAGTCAAGACAGCCATCATGCTGGCGGCGCTGCGCGCGCGCGGTCCAACGACGATTTCGAGCCCGCGCCAAAGCCGCGATCACAGCGAGCTGATGCTCGGCGAGATGAGCGCCGCGCTGGCAATCGACGGCCTACGGGTGCGCGTGCAGCCATCGTCCTTGCACGCGCTCGAGGATTACGAAGTCCCCGGCGACGTCTCATCTGCCGCATACTTCATCGCCGCGGCTACTTGCTTACAGGGAAGCCGTATCTCGGTCCTAGGCGTCGGCATCAACCCGACGCGCACCGCTGCGCTTGACGTCATGCGTGACATGGGCGCGCATATCAGCATCCGTGGGCTGCGCGTCATGCACGGCGAGCCGGTCGCCGACATCGAGGTGTCATCGGCCGCGCCGCTGCGCAACGTCGAACTCGACCCGGCGCGCATCCCCAACTTTATCGATGAGATCCCGCTGCTGTGCGCTCTTGCGGCCACGGCGCAGGGCGCTTTCGTCGTGCGCGGTGCCGAGGAGCTGCGCGGCAAGGAGTCCGACCGCATCGCATCGACCGTCGAGCTGCTGCGCGCGTTCGGCGTCGCGGTGACCGAACTGCCCGACGGCATCGCCGTGCGGGGCGGCCGGCCGCTTCGTCCACCGGAGCGCATCGCCACCGGCGGGGATCACCGCATCGGGATGACCGCCGCCGTGCTGGCTGCAGCGGCGAATGCGCCGATCATCATCGACGATGCAGCGTGCATCGGCACGTCGTTTCCCGGATTTGCGGAATCGTGGCATGCCGCGTATGCCGGTGCGCTAGCCGACTAGGGTTGCAGCCCAACGGACGAGTGGTGGATCAACGGCCTTCCGGCGCGCGCAGCAATCCCGACAACCACGGTAAGCCGATGCGCAATACGCGTTCGATCGGCCGCGAGCTTCCATACGCGAGCGCGCCCAGCTCGTCGATCGCAAGCGCAAGTCGCGCAACTGCAGCCGCCAGGTAGCCGATGTCTTCCTTGAGTTTGGCGCCGCCGGCGCTCAAGCGACGGATCTTGTCTTGCTGGCGCACGCGCCATTCGGCGTCAAAGATCGGGTGCGAGCGCAACTTCTTCCCCGCGCGCGCCAGCTGCATGACGCGAAGTCCGACGAACGCGACGCCTGCTACGATCGCGACGACGGCGACGAGCATCATCATCAGGCCGATGATATGGGACATCTCAGGCGGATCCTGACGGCTTGGAGTCCGACTTGCTCGGTGGCGGCGTCGCAGCGGCCGGCTTGTCGCTCTTCGGCGTCGCCGGTGCAGACGACGATGCGCTGTCGGTCTTAGCTCCATCGGACTTGCCGCCATCCGACTTGGCGCCCTCGGACTTAGCGCTATCGCTCTTGGATGCCGCAGGCTCAGGCGCGTCCTTCTTCGCGCCGGTGCTTGTATAATCGGTCTTGTGAAAACCGGAGCCCTTGAACACGACGCCGACCGGGTGGAAGACGCGCGCTAGCGGACCGCCGCACGTCGGACACGTAGTCGGGCGCGGGTCGTTAAAGCCGTGAGCGATCTCATGGGTGGTGCCGCACTCTTTGCAGCGGTAGTCATACGTCGGCATCAGGCAGGAAGCGGTTGATTTGCGCTCCCGATAACGATACCTTCTTGCGCTTCGTCCGCGCGATGTACTTCCTCGAGCGCGCTCTTCAGGCCGAGCAACGAACGCTCAAGATCGCGCGCGACGGTGCGGCGCTCGAAGATCGCATCGCGCAATGCCCCGAGACCCCCGCCATAGACCGGATAACCGATCGAGCAATGAAGCCGCGTGCCGACACGGCGCTGTTCGAAGCGGAACTCGATGCGCCGTGCCGCCGAGAGACCGCCCTCAAGCCACAAAAAGGCATTCGGAACGAATCGGATGACGTCGAAGGTCTCACGCCAACGGCGTCTGCCGCGCTGCATGCAGATCTCGACCTCGGCGCCTTCGCGGTCTTGCGCGCATACCACGAAGGTCAACCACACCGGCCAGCGAGCGAGATCCGACACGAACTCGAACACCCGGCCGACCGGCAGGTCGATGTCGATGCACTCGTTGCAAACGGCTTTCATCCGAACACCTCCGAATAGCTAGCGCGATGCTACGAACCCGCGTCGCCGCGCTGTGCCTTCAAGACGGATGCGTGCTGCTCGCCAAACACGTGCGTGGGGAGCATGTGGCATTTCTGCTGCCGGGCGGCGGCGTCGAGCCAGGGGAGACCGCCGCCGCGGCGCTGTCGCGTGAGTTGGCCGAGGAGGCGGGCGCTCCGGCCGACGTCGGTGCCTTCCGCTACTTGGTCGAGACCCGTGCGCCATCCGGCGCGCGCCATTTGATCCAGCTCGTCTTCGAGGCGACCTTGCGCGGGCCGGTCGGAGCATCGCTCGACCCGCGCGTCGCCGCGTGCGCGTGGCACCCGATCGCCGACCTGCGGCGTCTGGCGATCTATCCCGATGCCGGCGAGCAGATCGCCGCCGACATCGAACGTGGATTCCGCGGCTGTCGATACATCGGCGCCCCGTGGCGCCCGTAGCGGTCGAATAAATTCGACCGCTCCATAGCCGAGGAGGCGGCGCGTTAGCGCGAGTAGCGTAGGAACGCCGGGACCTCGATCTCGTCCATGTTCACCGGCTTGACCTTCTCGATCTCGCCGACGCCGACGACGCGGGTCTTCTCCCGCGCGCGCGAGCCGAAGCCGGTCGCGAGCACGGTTACGCGTACCTCGCTGTTCATGTTCTCCTCGATCGTCGCGCCGAAGATGACCTCGGCGTCCGGATCGACGGCCTTGCTGATCAGCTCGGCTGCTTCGTTGACCTCGAACATCGACAGATCCGGTCCGCCGTAGATGTTGAAGATCACGCCGCGCGCGCCGTCGATGGTCGCCTCCAGCAAGGGACTTGAGATCGCCTTTTGCGCCGCATCCGCCGCGCGGTTCTCTCCCGATGCCTTGCCGATCCCCATCAATGCCGAGCCTGCATCGGTCATGACGCGCCGCACGTCGGCGAAGTCAAGGTTGATCAGACCGGGCTGGGTGATGAGATCCGTGATGCCCTGAATGCCCTGGCGCAGCACGTCGTCGGCGCTGCGGAACGCTTCCGTCAACGGCGTGCGCTTCTCGATGATCGACAGGAGCCGGTCGTTCGGGATGACGATCAGCGTGTCGACCTTCTGCTCGAGATCGGCGATGCCGCGCTCGGCGATCTGCGCCCGCTTGCGCAGTTCGAAGCCGAAAGGCTTGGTGACCACGCCGACGGTCAACGCGCCGGCGCCGTGCGCCATCTCGGCGACGATCGGCGACGCCCCGGTGCCCGTGCCACCGCCCATGCCGGCTGCGATGAACACCAGGTCGGCGCCCTCGACCAGCATGGCCAGATCTTCTTTGGACTCTTCAGCGGCTTGGCGTCCGATCTCCGGATCGGCGCCCGCACCGAGGCCACGCGTCAGGTTCTGTCCGATCTGCAGCGTGTTCTCGGTGCGCGAGTTCTTCAACGCCTGCACGTCGGTGTTGATGGAATAGAACTCCGCGCCCCTGATCCCGGCATCGACCATGCGGTTGATCGCGTTACAGCCTCCACCGCCGACGCCGATCACCTTGATGCTCGCCATGTGCTCGGGCACGTAGCGCCGTGGATGTTCCGTCATCCTAATCTCCCCCTGGCTTCATAGCCGAAAGACCTGGCCAACCCACGTCGCGACACGCGACCATGTGCCGCGACCATTCGTGCGCTCGGGTTTCCCCCCGCCGTCGCCGGCGGCGCCGAACAGCACGAGCCCGACTGCGGTGGCATACGCCGGGTTCTTGATCGTCTCCGTGAGGCCACCGACGTGCATCGGATGACCGATGCGCGCCGGCAAATCGAAGTAGTCGGATGCGAGCGCATCCAAGCCGCCCAGTTGCGATCCGCCGCCGGTCAGCACGAGTTCGGCGAGCATCACCTCGGGCGGGCAGTTCTCAGCGAGATTCGCGCGCACGAGCTTGAAGATCTCCGTCATGCGCGCGACGATGATCTGGCGCAAGAAATGTTTGGAGGCGCCGCGGCTTGTGCGGCCCGAGAGCGACTTCACCTCGAACGTGTCTTGATCGAGGTCGAGCGACAGATCGGCGGTGCCGTAGACATGCTTGATGGTCTCGGCCTCCTGAAAACTCGTCTTGAGACCGAGCGCGATGTCGTTGGTGACGATATTGCCGCCCACCGGCACGGTCCAGGTATGGTAGACGCCGCCGCCCCAGTACACCGCAAGATCGGTCGTGCCGCCGCCGATGTCGAGCAATGCGACGCCTGCGTTGCGCTCTTCAGGCAGCAGCACCGCCGCACCCGACGCGAGCGGCTCGAAGATGACCCCTGCGGGTTCGATGCCGGCGCGGTGCACGCACTTGAGCACGTTGGTCACAAACGACGCGCCGGCGGTGACCACGTGCGTGTCGACCTCCAGCCGTCCGCCGGCCATGCCCACCGGGTCGGTGATGCCGTTCTGGCCGTCGACCGCGAACTCGCGCGGCAGCGTGTGGATGATCTGCCGATCCGCGCCGACATTGATGATCGTGCTCG
The DNA here is from genome assembly GCA_963772515.1 of Vulcanimicrobiota bacterium. GTDB lineage: Bacteria > Vulcanimicrobiota > Vulcanimicrobiia > Eremiobacterales > Eremiobacteraceae > JAFAHD01. Next base: position 225,912 of record CAVYXC010000003.1, on the reverse strand, counting down.
CGTCCACGACGCGTTTGACGTCGAGCGGCGCCACTTCGTGCTCGTCGGCGCCGACCGCCACGATGCCGTGCGTGTTCTGCGAGCGCACGTGTTCGCCGGTGACGCCGACGTACGCCGCTGCGATGCTCACGCCGGCCATCCGCTCGGCGCTTTCGACGGCGGCCTCGATCGACTTCACGGTCTCTTCCAGATCCGTCACGACGCCTTTGCGCAGCCCGAGCGACGGCGCGACGCCGAAGCCGATGATGTCCATCGCTCCCTGGGGGTTTTGGCTGGCGATCACGGCGGCCGTCTTCGTCGTGCCGATGTCGAGGCCGGCAATGATATCGCTACGCGCCAAGACTCGTCCTCATTTTCTCCACAGACACAGCGCGGTTGTGCACAGGCGCAACGCTATTGTGCACACGGGATGTGGATAACCTCGCCATAGAACGCGTTCGGCGACCCGAAGGTCGCCGCACTCGCCGTAACGATGACGCATTCCAAGCGCAAAACGAGTTCCCTCTTTTGTTTTCGCAATTTTTCATCGGCGATATTGCACCGTCGGCGCCGCCGTGCTGCGCACGTCGACGTACTCGACCGTTTCTGGTTGCGCGATGTGCTTGCTGATCGCGTCAAAGAGCGCGACTTTGGCTGCGAGGCCGTCAAGATCGCCGAAGACCACGCGCAAACCGTCGGCGGTGACGGCGCTGAAGCCCATCACTGGCTCGCTGTCGACTTCCGTCATGTGGACGCCAAGCGCGGCGAGCTGCCGCTGCGCCGCAAGCGCGTCGCCGATCGAGGTTTGTCCGAGCTGCGCTCCCGCGACGCCCGCGTCGGGCGGCAGCGGCACGACCGACAGGAGCGGCAGCGCGACGTCGGAGTCCTGCGAGACCGGTCCGAGCACTCGCCCATCCTGGTCCACCAGCATGTCTGCACCTGCGTCGAGGCGTATGCGCGCCGCCGGCACGCGTTCCGCGACGGTGATAGTGACCAAGTTCGGCCAACGGCGATCGATGCGCGCCGTGGCGATCCAAGGCAGCCCTTCGATCGCTCGCGCGGCCGCGCCGGTGTCGAGCAGCCAGACGTTGCGCCCGCGCGGCAACGCCGCCGCGCCGATGACATCGCCCGCGGCCGTTCGCTGCGCGCCGTTGACCGTCGCATCACCCAAGGCGAAGCGCGGATCGGCGGCGAGCAGCATCCCGCCGTACGCCAGACCGGCCGCGATCGCTGCGGCTAGCGCGAGCACCCCCGTGCGGCGCATGAGCGCACCGCGCGATGCGGCCGCGCGCCGCTGACCGGCGCGCGCGTACGCGCTAGCCAACGGCCTGTCCGTTCATGAGCAATTGCAGCGCCTCGGCGACGCCGCAGCGGTCCTGCGCGGCCACCACGCGTTGCGCCGCCGTGCGCGCCGCGGGCGACGCGTTGGCGACGGCGAACGAGTGGCCGGCGGCTTGCAGCATCGGCACGTCGTTGTCCGAGTCGCCGATCGCGGCCAGCTCGTCCAACGCAAGCCCCATCGACTTCGCAAGCCACGCCAGCGCATGGCCTTTAGTCGCCTCTGGATCCGTCACCTCAAGGTAGTTGGGTTGGCTCTTGAAGACCAGGGCGTCGTCACCCATGATCTGTGCGAGCTTCGGGATATGGGCCGCGACGCGCGCCGGCGACTCGATTCCGAGGACCTTCATCGGACCGATGTCGCCCGGCGGCGAACCGTCAAGCAGAGGACGCAAGTCGTCGACCATGACGGGCTCGACGCGCGACAGGGCAAGGTACTCGCGCGCCCGGTCGTCGAGCTCGTCGAGGTAGAGATCGTCGCCGAAATACAGCTGCAAGTGGAACCCGTTCGCCTTGAGGTCGTCGTAGGCGCGTAGCGCCGTGGGCGGGCGCAGCGGCGTCGCCGTCAGCCTGACACCGCTGGTGGAATCGTAGATCGCCGCGCCGTTGAGCACGATGATCGGCCCCGGCAGACCGAGATCCGTCGCGAACGGCCGAGCAGCGGCGAACATGCGCCCGCTGGCCAAGCAGATCGTCGCACCGCGCGCCATGATCTGTTTGATGGCGTCGCGGTTGCACTCATCGATCGCCAGCGACGGACCGACGAGCGTGCCGTCGACGTCGATCGCGATCAGCGCAGGGGGCTTCACGCCGCGCCCTCCCAGACGTTGTCGGTGCCGAACACGCGCGCGAGCTCATCGCGCAGCTCGCACGTGATGCGCAAGGTGCGTGAGAGCGGGCGGCTCTCAGCGTCCGCAGGGGCGTGCAAGACGATGCGTCCATCGCCCAGGCCTGCAGCCAATACCATATCGCGTAAACGGGAAAGACGCGTCGCATCGTCCCCGTCGCCGAGCATGCGAATGTGGATCGCGACGGGAGCGAGAGATACGGCGGGCGCACTGGGCGCCGCCGAGTAACGTGCTGCTCCGCTGCTCTCGGGTCGCGCATCGGAGAGGACGCGCGCCTTCTCGAGCGGCCACGCTTCGATCGCCTGCAGGGTCAACTCGACGCGGTCCTCGTCCAGGTTATCATCCGTCGGTACGCCCACCGCGGCAGGTTTGCCTAAAGCGCGGCGCTCCTTCACGCGGCCTTTGATGACGACGATCTGATCCGCAGACAGGATCGGGGAGATCTCCGCGTACCATTTCGGGAACACCACCACCTCGATGGCGGCGCTTTGGTCTTCAAGGCGCGCGATCAGCATCTGATCGCCGGTCTTTGTGATGACGCGCCGCGCCGACGTGATGACCCCGCCGACCCAGGCGACTTCATCTTCCGCGCTCTCGCGCAGCGCGGCGATCGTCGAAGTGGAGCGTCGCGCCAGCTCGCGCGCCTTGTCCGCCAACGGGTGGCCGGAGATGTAGACGCCGATCGCCTCCTTCTCTTGCGCGAGTCGCGCTGAAGGAGCGGATTCCGGCACGTTGGGCAACGACGGCGGTGGCAACTGATCCGCCCCCGCGCCGCCGAAGAGCGAGGTCTGCCCGAGATCGCGCTCCTGCTGGATCTGCGCGCCGTAGTCCAACGCGCCGTCGAGACCCGCGAGCAGCGCAGCGCGGCCGCCGAACGCGTCGAGGGCGCCGGCTTTGATCAGCGATTCAAGCACGCGCCGGTTGACCTGGCGGCCGTCGACGCGCGCGCACAGGTCCGCCAGCGAGGCGAACGGCGACTGCGTTCGTTTGGCGATCAGTTCTGCTATCGCGCCTTCGCCGACGTTGCGCACCGCGCCCAGGCCGAATCGTATCGCGCCGTCGGTGACGGTGAAGTCGGTGCCCGATTCGTTGACGTCGGGCGGCCGGATCGGCACCTTCATGATGGCGCACTCGGCGAGATACTCGGCGACTTTGTCGACATTGTTCTTGAGCGACGAGAGCAATGCGGCCATGAAGGCCAGCGAATGATTGGCTTTAAGCCAGGCCGTGCGATATGCGAGCAGGCCGTAGCACACCGCGTGGGCTTTGGGGAATCCGTAGCCGGCGAAGGGCTCGATGAACTGCCAGATGCTGGTGGCGAGCGTTTCCTCGATGCCGCTCGCGACGCAGCCGGCGATGAATTTGGCACGCTCGACCGGAATCTTCTCTTTGACTTTCTTGCCGATGACCTTGCGCACTTCATCCGCCTGGCCGATCGTGTAGCCTGCCAGGTCGCGACAGGTCTGCATCACCTGTTCCTGATATACCGCCACGCCATACGTCTCGGCCAGGATGGGCTCGAGCTTGGTGTGCAAATACGTGATCTTGCGGCGCCCGTGCTTGCCGGCGATGAAGTCGTTGATCCAGTCCATCGGCCCCGGGCGATACAGTGCCACCATCGCGATGACGTCCTCGATGCACGTCGGGCGCAGCTCGGCGATGTAGCGGCGCATGCCGGCGCTCTCCAGCTGGAATATGCCGGTCGTGTGGCCGGACGAGAGCAATGCGTAGGTCGTCTGGTCGTCGAGCGGGATGTCTTCGATGCGGAACGAGGGGTCGGCGGTGCGCCTGATCTCCTGCGTAGCGCGCTCGATGACGGTGAGCGTGCGCAGGCCGAGGAAGTCCATCTTGAGCAGCCCGGCCTTCTCGACCCAGTCCATCGAGTACTGGGTGTTGACGTCGTCGTCGCCCAGCTTGACGAGTGGCGCGTACTCTGTGATTGGACCGGGCGCGATCACCACGCCCGCCGCGTGCGTCGACGCATGACGTGCCAGGCCTTCGACGCGCATCGCCGTGTCGAGCAGTTCGTGCGCGCGCGTATCGCGGTGGTAGATCGCGTTGAGCTCGGGCACGCTGTCGATCGCCTGGCGGATCGACACCGGGTTGGTCGGCACGTTCGGGATGAGCTTGGCGATGCGGTCGACATCGGCGAGCGGATGGCTCATCACCCGGCCGACGTCGCGCACCGCGGCCCGCGCGGCCATGGTGCCGAAGGTGACGATCTGCGAGACGCGGTCAGCACCGTACTTCTGGCGCACGTACTCGATGACTTCATCGCGCCGCTCGAAACAGAAGTCCGTATCGATGTCGGGCATGGAGATGCGCTCGGGGTTGAGGAAGCGCTCGAAGAACAGATTGTAGCGCAGCGGATCGACGTCCGAGATGCGCAGGGCATAGGCGACGATGCTGCCGGCAGCCGAGCCGCGTCCCGGACCTACCGGGATGCCCTGCTCGCGGGCGTAGCGGATGAAATCCCATACTATAAGGAAGTAAGACGCGTAGCCCATGCGGGTGATGACGCCGAGCTCGTACTCGAGGCGGGCAAGCTGCTCGGGCGTAGGCGTGCCGTAGCGCTCCTGCAACCCGGCCATGCACAGGCCGTGCAGGTAGTGGGCCTCGTCGCCGACGCTCGGCGGAAGGGGGAACTTCGGCAGCGCGAACGTCTTGGATTCGAGATCCAGCTCGGCCATGCTCGCGATATCCAATGTAGCGTCACATGCCTCCGGCGACTCGGCGAACAGCTCGCGCATCTCTTCTGCCGGCTTGAAATAGAAATCGTCGCCCTCAAAGCGCATGCGGTCGGCATCCGCCACCAGCTTTCCCGTGCCGATGCACAGCAACACGTCGTGCGCCGGTGCGTCCTCACGAGCGAGGTAGTGCGAGTCGTTGGTCGCGACCGCGCGCACGCCCGTCTCCTTCGAGAGCTTGAGCAACTGGGCGCGCACCTTGTCCTCGGCGGCCATGTGATGGTGATGAAGCTCGAGGAAGTAGCGCTCGCCGAAGATGGCGCGATAGTCGCGCACCAGCGCGCGGGCGCCGTCGACGTCGTCGTGCAAGAGCGCCTGCTGCACGCCGCCGCCCAGACATCCGGACAGGACGACGAGGCCTTTATGATGGGCCGCCAGCAGCTCGAGATCGACGCGCGGTTTGTAGTAGTAACCCTCGAGGAACCCGGCCGACACGAGTTTGAGCAGGTTGTCGTAGCCCGCGCGATCGACGGCCAGCACCGTGAGGTGATACTCGTCGCGCGCGCTGCGGTCGAGCCGGCCGCGCGGCGCGACGTACATCTCGCAACCGATGATCGGCTTGATGCCTTTGGATTTGGCGGCGAAATAGAACTCGAGCGCGCCGTAGAGCACGCCATGATCGGTGAGCGCGAGCGCGGGCATGCCGGCATCGGCGGCCGCGCGCACCAGGTCACCAACCCGGCAGGCGCCGTCGAGCAGCGAATACTCGCTATGCACGTGCAGATGGACGAAGCTTTTGCTCATCGGACCCCGGGCAAACACATGTTCGGGTAGTCTATTTCAGCACCCGCGGGGCACGCCCTTGTGGACCGGCTGTGAGCGCGATGTGAACGCCCGACGATTCCTGTGGATATCTGCGCTCTGAGAAAGGCCGCAGAGGTCGCACCGCGTCCCCGGATGAAAGCCGCGCTGAACCTCCGCATTGCGCGTTAGCGTGCCTGCGGGGTTTGGCTTTTGTTCTGCTTTCATAAGGGGGTACAAGGTGACGAACCGTTGGGCCATCGGCATCGCCGGCATGATCGTCATGATCTGCCTCGGCACCGTCTACTCGTGGAGCATCTTCGTCCAGCCGTTGCGCGCCAGCTTCGGCTGGTCCAACACTGCTACAACCTGGATCTTCGCGTGGTCTATCTTCTTCTTGGGCTTGGGCTGCTTCGTAGGCGGGCGCTGGCAGGACCGAGTCGGGCCTCGCACCGTGACGCTCGTCGGCGTCTTGCTCTGGGCAGCCGGATATCTGATGGCCGGGTTAGGTGCAAAGCTTGGTCCGTGGTGGATGTACCTCACCTACGGGGTGATCGGCGGCTTCGGCAACGGCATGGCCTACATCACGCCGGTCGCGGTGGTTACTAAGTGGTTCCCGGACATGCGCGGTGTGGGCAGCGGCATGGTTGTCATGGGCTTCGGCCTGGGCGCCTTCTTCTACAACCAGATCGTACCGCGCATCGCCTCGTTCGCCGACGCGTCCAAGGCCGCGGCGGCGTTCCTCAAAGCGAAGGCTGACACCACGGGAGCTACGATTCCCGTGCCGCTCACGCCCGACCAGGTCCAATCGGTGCTCAACATCTTCGTGATCTCGGGCATCGTCTTCTTGGTGGTGGGCGGCGCGTGCGCGCTGCTGCTCAACAACCCGCCTGACGGCTACACGGTGCCCGGTGCGAAAGCGCTGGCGGCGAGTACAGCGAGGTCGTACACTACCGGGGAGATGCTGGGAACAAGCCAGTTCTATCTGCTCTGGCTGATGCTGTTCCTCAACGTGACCGCCGGCATTCTCGTGATCAGCAACGCGGTGCCGATCATCCTCGAGCTGACGAACAAGGCCGTGGCCGGCGCCGTCGATCCGAAGACGGCTGGGACCGCCTATGGTCTGGTGGCGATTTTCAACGGTTTGGGCCGCTTCTTCTGGGGATCGATCTCGGAGCGCATCGGCCGTAACTGGGCGTTCGCGCTGATCTTCGGAATCCAGGCTGTGATCTTCTTCATCCTGGGCAACCTGCTCACGTTGACCCCGGTGCTGGTGTGTTTCGCCATCGTGCTGTTGTGCTACGGCGGCGGCTTCGGCACCATGCCATCGTTCAACGCGGACTACTTCGGCACCAAGTACCTCGGCGCGAACTACGGCGCGATCCTCACTGCGTGGGGCTGCGCCGGTATCGTCGGGCCGATCTTCGTGGCCTACGTCAAGGACCACTTGGGCTCGTTCGCGCCGGCGCTGCCGTACGTGGCGGGTATGCTGCTGATCGCGACGATCCTGCCGTTCTTGACGCGCAGGCCGTCAGGCAGCACGGCACCGGCGGCATCTCCCGCATAGGGAACGCACGACGAATCGCGCCGCTCGCGCGGCGCGATGGGAGACTGCGGCGAGGCGCGACGGAAGTCGCGCCTCGTCACTTTCGTACCGCAGGAAGGTCCGCGACGGCGCGATAAGCGTCGTTCAATGGCTTTGCTCAGCGGAACGTCGATCGGACTCGAAGCGTTCGGCATCGGCCCCGTCGCCGGGGCCGATATCAATTTGGCCGCGGCCGCCCTCTATGAGGAAGCGATCCGCCGCGGCGAGGGGCTGACGGCCGCCGCTGGGCCTATCGTCGTGAATACTGGGAAGCATACCGGGCGCTCACCGCAGGATAAGTTCTTCGTCAAGGAGCCCTCAAGCGATGCCCATATCGACTGGGGCACCACCAACAAGCCGTTCGACAAAGACAAACTCGACGCGCTCCTAGGTCGCGTCGACGCCTACCTGCGCGACCAATCTGTGTTCGTGACCGACGCTTTCGCGGGCGCTGATGCGGACTATCGCTTGCCCGTACGCGTCGTCACCACGCAGGCATGGCACGCGTTGTTCGCGCGCCATCTGTTCATCGACCCGACAGCCGAGGAGCTGCGCCGTTTCCGGCCGGAGTTCGCGGTGGTCGACGTCGCGGACTTCCTCGCCTCGCCGCAACGCGACGGCACGCGCAGCGAGACCTTCATCATCGTAGACCTGGGCCGTAAGCTGGTCCTCATCGGCGGCACGACATACGCGGGCGAGATCAAGAAGTCCGTCTTCACGCTCATGAACTACCTGCTGCCGCTGCGCAACGTGATGCCGATGCACTGCTCGGCCAACGTCGGCCCCGCCGGCGACGTCGCGGTGTTCTTCGGTCTATCCGGCACGGGCAAGACGACCCTGTCGGCCGACCCGGAGCGCGCGCTCATCGGCGATGACGAGCACGGTTGGAGCGACGCGGGCGTGTTCAACTTCGAAGGCGGCTGCTACGCGAAGGTCATCAATCTGTCGGCCGAGCTCGAGCCGCAGATCTATCCGACGACGCGCATGTTCGGCACCGTGCTCGAGAACGTCGTGATCGACCCCGCGACGCGCGAGCTCGACCTTGCCGACGATTCGCTGACCGAGAACACGCGCGCCGCATATCCGCTCACATCGGTGACGAACACGGTGCCGTCCGGCGGCGGCGGGCACCCAAAGCACATCGTCATGCTCACCGCCGACGCGTTCGGTGTGCTGCCGCCAATCGCGCGCATGACCGTGCCGCAGGCGATGTATCACTTTTTGTCCGGTTACACCGCCAAGGTCGCAGGTACCGAAAAAGGTGTTACCGAGCCTCAGGCGACGTTCTCGCACTGCTTCGGTGCGCCGTTCATGGTGCACAAGCCGATGGTGTACGCGAAGCTGCTGGGCGAACGCATCGCGCGCCACGAAGTGGACTGCTGGCTGGTCAACACCGGCTGGAGCGGCGGACCGTACGGCGTGGGCAAGCGCATGCGCTTGCCGTATACGCGAGCGATGATCAAAGCGGCGCTGACGGGGCAGCTAGCGGGCGTACCGTTCAAAGCGGATCGGGTGTTCAATGTCGCCGTGCCCGCCAGCGTGCCAGGCGTTCCCGCCGAGGTGCTCGACCCGCGTTCCACCTGGGCGGACCCCGCGGAATACGACCGCAAAGCCAAAGAGCTTGCGCGCTTGTTCGCCACGAATTTCCAGCGCTTCGCAGCCTCGGCGACGCCCGAAGTCTTGGCCGCGGCCCCCAAAGCGGACTAGGCCGCGTCCGTCGAACCACTCCCCATGGATGTCGTCATCGTCGGAGGACCGCACTCCGGCGTCGGCAAGACCCTTGCTTCCGAGATCGCGCTGCGCGCGCTCGACGGTCTAGGGTTTGGAGCGATCAAGCTGACGGTCGCCGACGGCGAGCGCGATCCCGAACACGACCACGGCTCTTCAGCGCTGTCTGTCGCGCACGCGGCGGGGATCTGCGGGCGGGGCGCGTCATGCGGCGTGTGCGAGACGGTGTCCACGAAGCTGCCGAGCCGGCTCATCACCAGCGAGGGCGCAATCCATAAGCGCGGCACCGACACGTGGCGGTTATCCGAGGCCGGGGCCGTGGCTGTCGCGTGGATCATCTCACTGCGTGAGGCTGCTCCGGCAGCCGTCGACGCCGCCACGCGCTATCTGGAATCCAAAGGCGCGCGCGGCGTCGTCATCGAGGGTACGACTGCTCTGGACTGGATGACCCCACGCGCGTCGGTCATGGTTGCCACCGACCCCGGCCGCGCCTGGAAGGATGTCGCGCTCCGCCAGATCGGGCGCTGCGACATCGTGTTGCTCAATGCAGTGCCGGTGCCCCCTGGCGACATCCCTGCGCCAGCCGTTCTTGCGGCCGCTCGCCCGCTGCGTTGCGATCTGGGGCGCGCTGATGATGAAGGTGCGAAACTCTATCGTGCTCGCCTGCACGCGCTCTGCACGACGCGAGAACGCGATTCGGTGTCTGACGAGATCGTCCGATAACGCCGAAGGATACCGCCAACGAAACGTCCGGTCACTGTCGTGGCTCCTAGTGTGGCATCGCCGGCGCGGGCGCGAACAGCAGACCGGTTTCAGCGACTGCGCTCGAGCACAGGGTGGCTTTGTCGTTACTGCTAGCGGCGCACACCATATAGAAGTTCTTTTGTCCGCTCGGCGCGGGCTTCATCGACAGCGCGTATTTTTGCGGCGCGCTGGGGCTAAGCGTCGCACCCTTGCTCCACCCGGGCGAGCCAAAGGTGGCCGCGGGCGTACTTGCCGCCGTGGCGGACATCAAATACACGTGCGCCGTGTCGCCGACCGTGCCCGTGGTCGTCCAGCTCAGGGTCACCGACGCGTTGTTGGAACGCACGGCCTTAAGGTTGGTCGGTTGGGCGAGTCTAGGTAGATTGACCGCACCCAAAGACACAGACTGCGGCTGCGAGAGGGGCGGTGGCGCGCCGCCTTTCATCGGCTGCGTCACGCCACCTACCATTTGCTGTGACGGAGCAGTCGTATACGCGTTCGGAACGGTTACGACGACGGAATCGCCGTTGGGAACCACATGGGCCACATAGTAATACTCCACTCCCGGCTTGACCGTGGTGTCGTTGGGTAAGGTTATTTGGTAGCCGGGGGTCTTGCTGATCTCTGTCCACGACGGTTTGACTGCCGCGCTCCGGGTCCAGTTATAGACGGTGATGATATTCGCCGTGCTCTGTGGGACCCCGTTGACCATCTTCGTCGTTGGGCAACCCTGCAACCCGCTGCCTAGCGTGACTCCCTGACGGCAAGGATCGTCGCTGCCTTCCCTCGTCACGCTGATCGACGAGATCCCAGGGTCGTTGTCCACGTACATCGTCAGCCTCACCGTTGTGGGACCCACACGCTCGGCTGATAAGATGGGATTCGCTCCCGCCGTCAAGGTCGGTTTGGACAATATGCAGTTCCCGCCCACGGGCTGATCACCCTGACCTAAATCGCCCTCGCACAACATGTATTGGTAATACGTGTGAGGCTGCAACCCCGAATCAGTGTAACGCGAAGCCAATGAGTAGATCGACGCCTCGGGGGGATTGTCTAGTTGCCCATTATAGGTCAACTTGCCGTTCAGCTGCGCAAGTTTTTGGCCCGCCCGGTACACGGCCACGTGGTCGGGATTCCAACACTGGTTGGGCGCCGGGTTCGTCCACATCAGGTCGAGCTGGCCGGTAAGAGCCAACGCGGACAGGCTCGTGGGCGCCGACCACCAGCAAGATTTGTCGTTCGGGTTGCTGGGTTGCTGAGTTTTCTGCGATGGCGGTGGCGGCGGTTGCGGCACAGTGCTGACCGTGTTCGTTCTTAAGCAGTTGCTTTGGTCGCTCAGGGCCACCGGGCCGGTGCACACCAGATACGAATAACTCGCGTTTTGCTTAACGGCCATATCTGGGTAGTACCACGTGGTGCCCGTACCGACATTGTACTGGTTAAGGATCTGGTTGAATCCGGGCGGATTGCGATAGATCGAAAAAAGGCTTGAGCAGTTACCTTCGGTTGAAAAGTAGCACGCATTCCAGTGGACGTCGATGCTGAAAACGCCCTTCACGGCCCACGCACTGTCGGGAGGGCAGGTCAAGGTGGCTGTGCAGTCATCCGCGGAAGCGACGCCGGTGCGCGTAACGAGCGTGATGAACGCGACCAAAGTCATGACGAGGAGCAAACAAAGCCGCTTCATGTTTATGACCTCCAGGGTGCTTCCAACCCCTACGGGCGGTACTCTAATCTTAACACAGGCGGTCGTTGATGGCTAAACGCTCGCATATCGCCGGAAGGTTCCCGCTTTGCGTCCATCGGCCAACGCGCACAGGTCGAACAGACCGCCGACGTCTACCTCGGTTTTAGGCAGGAACTCTCGAGCACCGTCCCACGTTGCCCTAGTTAACAGAGCTTACTTACGAACGTGCTCTTGCAATAGGAAGGGGACGCCATGCGTAACGTGATCATTCGTCGCGTCGCGCTTTTATCGCTCGCGTATCATGGGTTCATTAATCAGAAAAGGGTGAGCTGATGAAGGCGCATCTGCCTACTGCGGCGATAGCCACCGCCATTCTCGTTTTCGCGTCGTCGACGTTAGCCCCAACGAATGCGATGGCCTCGCCATCTTTCGTGCTCCAATGTGGGGCAGACTGGTACACCCAGAGCTGGCAGGTCTGGGTCACAAATGTCGGTACCGCGCCAGTACCTGCTGGCACAGTTTCAAAATGGCAAGTCCCTAAACGTGTCGTCCAGATCATGGGCCAAAATTATACTGAAGATGCCATGACCGATAGCTACACATTCCAGCTGCCTTTGAATCCAGGAGGGACGGTCACCGCATACCTTCAGCCTACCCCTGCGCCCGCGCCAAGCGGCGGCGCCTCACTCCCTCCCTGGATAGCCTATCCGCAGGCGTTATGGATTATACCAGCCATTTCACCACGAGGGTGCGCGATAACTACGAACCTGAGCGCCTTTGCCGGCCAGGCTCTTCCGCTAAATGTGGTCAGCGTCTTGCCAGGCACCCCGACCAGCGTGTCCGCGACGCGGGCGAACGCCAACACCGTGTTCTTGACCTGGGCCAGCGGGATCGCCACCGCGAACTTCTACGTTTTCGATATAACGACGGCTTCCAGTCCGCCGACCGACTACCACAACTGGCAGAATCCGGTGATCGTCGGGCGCAACGTTCTCAAGGCGACCATATCGATTCCGGGCGCGACAAAGCCGCAGACCAACTACTACATGGTGTGCGCGGCGAACACCGATTCCACAATCGTGCGCTGCTCGCAGCCGGTTGTCGAGCGGTTCATGCCGATCGCCCCGCAGCAAGAGCCGTTAGTGCGGCCGCACTAGTCGGAAGCGCCCGAAACGAGGCAGGCATCAACGCTGTTGATGTAGGAACTGCCGGTTCCGCTCTTGGCCACTCATTGGAGAACGCGTTGCGGAGCATTTGGTTGACCGCGCACAACGGACCTGATTCTTTCCGCGTACGCGAATCGCCCGATCCCTTGCCGGCGGCCGGGCAGGTGCGCGTACGCGTTCGTGCAGCCGGCGTGAACTTCGCAGAGCTGATGGCCAGTCAGGGTCTGTATCCCGACGCGCCGCGGGTGCCGTGCGTCTTGGGATACGAAGCCTCCGGCACGATCGACGCGGTCGGTCCGAACGTCGCCCAAGACCTCGTCGGCCGGCGCGTGCTGGTGTTCTCGAAGTTCGGGGCGCACAGCGACACCCTATGCATAGATCCGCGGCAGACGTTCGCCATGCCTGATGGCATGACGTTTGAGGAAGGCGCCGCACTCCCCGTCAACTATCTCACCGCCTATCACATGCTCTTCCGCGTTGGAGCGTTGCGACCCGGTCAATCCGTGCTCATACACATGGCGGCCGGCGGCGTCGGCATCGCCGCGCTGCAGCTCACCGGCTCTGTCAAAGACGTGGTGACCATCGGTACCGCCTCCGCTGCTAAACATGAGACCATTCGAACCAATGGCTGCACGTCTCCGATCGATTATCGGACCGCGGACTATGCCGCCGAAGTGCGACGGCTCTACGGCGGCGTCGATCTTTCGCTCAACGCGCTCGGTGGCGACAGTTTGCGCAAAGACTACGACCTCCTCAAGCCGGCGGGACTGCTCATCGCATTCGGTTTCGCAAATCTCGTGAGCGGCCCAAAGCGCAACCTGCTGCATGTGCTCGGGCAGCTACGTTCCGTGCCGAGATTCAATCCGATGAAACTCATGAGCGACAATCGCGCCGTCGCGGGTGTCAATATCGGGCATCTCATCGATAAGGCTCCTGCACTGCTGCTGGATGACGTGCCCGCACTCATCCGGCTCTACGAGCAAGGAACGGTCAAGCCGATTATCGACGAAAGCGTGCCGTTCGCAGATGCGCCTAAGGCATTTCGCCGTCTTCAGGAGGGAAAGAACGTCGGCAAAGTCGTGCTCATCCCCTGAAGTGTCCAGCGCGCTTTGGCACCCCGGTTCGTAGCGACGCACACAACTCTCCAACCGCCCTGATCGGATCGTCCGCAGCGCACGCCTGGACGATCGCACTACCCACGATCACACCGTCGGCGACGGCCGCGATCTGCGCGACGTCTTGCGGGTTCGATACGCCGAAGCCGACCGCCAACGGTTTATCGGTGACGCGACGCAGCTCTGCGATGCGCCGTAGCGTCGGCGGATCCACGCCAGCGTGCGTTCCCGTGACTCCCAACCTGCCGGCGACATAGACGAAATCGTCGCAACGCGCTGCGATCATGCCCGCGCGTTCAAGCGGCGTCGTCGGGGCCACCAAGAACGTCAACGAGAGCGCCGCACGCGCGAAGGCATCAGCAAGGGGCCCTGCCTCTTCGGGCGGCAAGTCGGGAACGATTGCGCCGGCCAATCCGGCTGCGCGCAAGTCGTGCGCGCTACGTTCGAGCCCGCGTGCGAACAACGGGTTATAGTACGTGAAGGTTATCAAGGGGGCGCCGGCATTGCAGCGCGTCGCGATGTCGAGCACTGCGTCAAAGGTCACGCCGTTGTCGAGCGCACGCTGCGATGATGCCTGGATAATCGGCCCATCCGCCACCGGATCCGAATACGGGAAGCCGAGCTCGATGATGTCGGCGCCGCCGGCGATCGCAGCGTCGACAAGCGAGGGCGTTCGTTCGATGCTCGGAAAGCCCGCGGTCAGGAATACGATCAGCGCGGCCCGGTCGGCCGCGCGGCAGCGTTCGAACACCTCGGCAAGCGGGCGAGCGGCGACTCTCATCTCGCTACCAGTTCTTCGGCAAGCGCGAACCGCACCGCATCTTTATCGCCGCGGCCGGAGCAATTGACGAGGATGATTTCTTCCGGTGCGGCCTCCTTGGCTAGCATGCAGGCGTACGCGATCGCGTGCGCACTTTCGAGCGCCGGCACAATTCCCTCGGTCCGTGCGAGCAATTCGAAGGCCTCGCGCGCTTGGTCATCGGTGACGGTCACGTAGCTCGCCCTGCCCGATTCTTGCAAGGCGGCGTGTTCGGGGCCGACGCCCGGATAGTCAAGCCCCGCCGCGACAGAATGCGTGGCGGCGATCTGGCCGTCGCCGTTCTGCAGCACTTTGGTCAACGCGCCGTGCAGCACGCCATCACGTCCAGCTGACAAGGTCGCCGCGTGCACGCCTGCCCGTTCGAGCCCGCCGCCGCCCGCCTCGACGCCCGTCAGACGCACGTGCGCGTCATCGAGGAACGCTGCGAATATCCCGAGCGCGTTGCTGCCGCCGCCGACGCAGGCGATCACGTGGTCGGGAAGCCTGCCGAAGCGTTCGAGGACCTGTACCCGCGCCTCGTCGCCGATGGCCTGCACGAAGCGCCGAACTATGAACGGATACGGATGAGGGCCGACCGCAGAGCCGATGAGATAGAACGTCTCGTCCGCGGATGCCGCCCAATCCCGCAGCGCCTCATTGGTGGCTTCTTTGAGCGTCTGCGAGCCGCTGCGCACTACTTCGACCGAAGCGCCCAGCAAGCGCATGAGGTAGACGTTGAGCGCTTGACGCTGCGCGTCGGCAGCGCCCATATAGACGACGACCGGGATCTGCAACAGCGCGCCGACCGTCGCCGCGGCGACGCCGTGCTGTCCAGCACCGGTCTCCGCGATGATCCGCCGCCGGCCCATGCGCCGCGCCAGCAGGCCCTGGCCGAGCGCGTTGTTGATCTTATGCGCGCCGGTGTGATTGCAGTCCTCGCGCTTAAGGACGATCGTCGCGCGACCGGACAGCCGCGACAGATTCTCGCACGACGTGAGCGGCGTCGGCCGCCCGACGTACTCGCGCAACAAGCGCCGGTACTCGCTCCAAAAACTCGGCTCCTCGAACGCCTCCTGCATCGCAGCCTCGAGCCGGCGCAGCGGTTCGACGAGCACCTCGGGCACAAAACGGCCGCCGAAGCGCCCGAAATACCCGCGCGGGTCAGGTTCGTGCATGGGAAACCTCTTTCACACGGCGCACAAAGTCCGCCACGAGCCGCGGGTCCTTGCGCCCCGAACGTTCGACGCCGCTGCTCACGTCCACGCCGTCCGGACCGACGGCGAGCATGGCCTCGCTCACGTTGTCCGGCGTCAAACCGCCGGCCAAGATGAGAGGCACGCGAAGGCCATCGCGGATGCGGCATGCGCGCTCCGGCGCGATGCGTACGCCGGTCCCCCCGAGGCGGCCCTCGACTCGAGCATCGGCGATCACGCCGATCGCGCGCGCGCGGTGCACGACGTCGGCTGCCGGCGGACGCTCGCGTACCGTCAGCAACGTCGGCATCCCAAAGGAACCGCAGAACTCGGCCGTCTCGTCGCCCGCGAACTGCAGCACATCGAGCCGGCAGCGCTCCAGGGCGTCGCTCACCTGCGAACGCGACTGGTTGGCGAAAACGCCCACGCGTACCACGCCCAGGGGCACCGCTGCCGTCAGCGACGCACCCTCTTCCAAACTCAGGCGCCGCCCGCCATCGGCGAAGACGAATCCGAGCGCGTCGGCGCCTGCGCTCGCGCAGGTGCGCACATCTTCGAGGCTGCGCATGCCGCAAATCTTGAGCCTGATCATGTCGGCACCGCGAGCAGAGATGCCACCGCCGCCGCGGGGTCCGCCGCGCGCATCAGGGACTCGCCGACCAGCACCGCGTCGATGCCGGCACGAGCGCAGGCGGCCACATCCGACGCGCTCGAGTAGCCGCTCTCGGCGATCACCGTGCAATCGGCCGGCAGCACGGCACGCAGCCGAAGCGCCGTGCGTAAATCCACCTGCATCGTCGTGAGATCGCGGTTGTTGATGCCGATGACTGTGGCGCGGGCACGCAGCGCGCGATGCGCCTCGTCCTCGTCGTGCACTTCCACCACCGCACACATCCGCAACGACTGCGCGAGAGCGCGAAACGCGGCCAGCTCGTCCGAGGTCAGGATGGCGGCGATGAGCAGGATCGCGTCCGCGCCCGCATGGGCGGACTCCCACACCTGATATTCGTCGACGATGAAGTCCTTGCGCATCACCGGCAGACCGGTCGCGCTGCGCGCGGCGACGAGGTCCTCAAGGGCGCCGTCGAATGACGAGGGTTCGGTGAGGATCGAGAGCGCTGCGGCGCCCCCCCGTTGATACAACCGCGCTGTCGTAGCGGGATCACGCTCGGCAAGCCGGCCGGCCGATGGGGAAGAGCGCTTGAACTCCGCCACGAGGGCCGGCGCGCCCGAATGCAGCGCGCGCTCGAAGTCGCGGACCGGCGAGCCATCGAGCGCCCGACCACGCAGCATCTCGAACGGCACGCGCGCCTTGCTTTGGCGCACGTCGCGCAGTCGGCGCGCCACTATGGTATCGAGTTGGTTCATCGCCGGCTCTCCCGCCGCAGGATCTCGAGCTTGTCGCGGGCCGCGCCCGTCTCGATGGAGCGCTGCGCCAACGAGCGACCGTGCCGCAGGTCGCTCGCAGCTCCGGCGATGAGCAACGCGAGCGCAGCGTTGAGCAGCACGACGTCGCGCCGCGGGTCCGACGTGCCCGCCAACACGTCGCCGATCATGTGCGCGTTGGCATTCGCGTCGCCGCCCGCCAGCGACGCCGTGGCCGCGCGTTCAAGCCCGGCATCTTCGGGAACGATCTCGTACTCGATCAGATCGGATCCGTTCCACTCAAGCACGCGCGTGGTCCCCGCCAGGGTTGCCTCGTCGAGACCATCGCAGCCGCGGATGACCGCAGCGCGCTCGCTACCGAGACGTCCGATCGCGCTAGCTACAATGTCCTGCGCACCGGCGTGCGCGACGCCGACGACTTGGCGGCGCACGGCTGCAGGATTGGTGAGCGGGCCGAGCAGGTTGAACAGCGTCTTCATGCCGATCTCGCGCCGCACCGGTGCGACATGGCGCATCGCCGGATGATGCACTTGCGCGAACATGAACGCGATGCCATGCTCTTCCAGTATCTGTGCGCTACGCTGCGGTGCCAGGTCGATGCGTACGCCGAGCGCCTCGAGCACGTCAGCGCTTCCGCAGCGGCTGCTCATGGCGCGGTTGCCGTGCTTGGCGACGGGAACGCCTGCCCCCGCGACGACGAACGCCACTGCTGTCGAGATGTTGAATGTCCCTGAGGCGTCGCCGCCCGTACCGCACACGTCGATCGCGCCGCTGCGCGGTGTGACCGCCACTGCATGGTCGCGCATCGCCGATGCCGCGCCGACCACCTCATCCGCGGTCTCTCCCTTGACGGCCAACGCCACCAGAAGCGCTGCCGCCTGAGCTGGCGTAACGGCGCCGTCCATGATCGCGTTGACCGTCAGCCGCATCTCCGCCGCGCTCAGATCCCCTCCCGCGGCCGCGCGCACGATCTGCGCGATCACGGAGGCGGATGCATCCGGCTCGGTTGCTAGCATGCTCATGACGCACATCCTGCGATGGCGAGAAAGTTGGCCAGCAATCTCGGGCCGTGCTTGGTCAGGACCGATTCTGGGTGGAACTGCACGCCGAACACCGGCGCGCGCCGGTCCGCTACGGCCATAAGGGTGCCGTCATCGGCAGCGGCGACCGCTTCGAGCGCTTCGGGCAGTGAGGCCGGGTCGACGCACAGCGAGTGGTAGCGGCCGGCTGAAAAGCGGGCCGGGATGCCGTCGAACAGCGCGTGGCCAGTGTGCTGCACGACGGTGGCCTGTCCGTGCACGACAGCGCCGGCATGGGTCACGCGTGCGCCGTATGCCTGGCCGATTGCTTGATGGCCGAGGCACACGCCGAGCATGGGAACGTAGCCGCGCAGCGCGGCGATCAGCTCGAGACAGCGCCCGGCGCGCTCCGGCGTCCCCGGCCCTGGCGAAAACACGATCGCTGCGGGTGGCGACACGGTTAACTCAGCAACGTCGAGCGCGTCGTTGCGCGCCACCTGCACGTCCAGCGCATGGCGCCCGAGCTCGTGCACGAGGTTGTATGTGAACGAATCATAGTTGTCGACGATCAGCACGGTCAGCTTCATGCGACGCTCTTCGCGCGCGGGCGCGCGGCCATGGCGATGGCGCTGAAGACCGCATCCGCTTTGGCATAGCATTCGGCGTCTTCTCGCGCGGGCACCGACGCCGCGACGACGCCGGCGCCCGCCGCGCAGTGATAGATGCCCTCGTAGGCGTGTGCGCTGCGCAGCGTGATGCACGAGTCCACCGATCCATCAAACCCGAAGCGGCACACGCTGCCGGCGTAGAAGCCGCGGCGCCGCCCCTCGAGCTGCGCGATCAGCTCCATCGCGCGGATCTTAGGCGCCCCGCTGACCGTGCCCGCGGGAAAGGCTGCAGTGAATGCGTCAAACGCGTCGCACTCCGGGCGCAAGCGCCCGGTGACCTCGGAGACGAGGTGCATCACGTGGCTGAAGCGCTCGACGGAGAGCATCTCCGCCACCTCGACGCTGCCGGGCGCGCACACCCGCGCGAGATCGTTGCGCGCGAGGTCCACCAGCATCACATGTTCGGCGCGCTCCTTCGGGTCGCGCTGCAGCTCGCGCGCACGCTGCACGTCTCCAGTGACGTCGGAGGCTCGCCGGCGCGTGCCCGCCAAGGGCCGCATGCGAACCTTGCCGTCGTTGACGGCGACGAGCATCTCCGGCGAGGAGCCGAACAACTGGCCCCAGCCTACATCGAGGAAGAACATGTAGGGCGAAGGATTTACGGCGCGCAGCGCGCGGTACGCATCAAACGCCAGGGTCGTGAGCGGCGCTTCCCAGCGCTGCGCTAAAACGATTTGGAACGCCTCGCCTGCATGAATGGCGGCCTGCGCCGCCTCGACTGCCGCGGTGTAGGGCGCCGCGCCGCCTTGGTGCACGGGCTGCAGCGGTTCATGCCCGCGTTCGAGCGGCGCGATGCGCGCGTCGGCCAGAACGTCGCGCACGCGGCCGACCACAGACGAACCGCTGTGCGGCGACAGCGCATAGATATCGAGCTCGTGCGAGAAGTGGTCGAACACCACCAGCACCTCGGGCACGACCAGGTGCAGATCGGGCATCGGATCGCTGCCGCGCGCCATCGCCGGCAGGCGCTCGAAGCGACCGGCGAACTCGTACGCAGCCGCCCCATAGGCGCCCAGGAACGGCGATGCGCCGTGCGCCGGGGCGAGCCGCCCGAGCAGTTCGCGCGCAGCGCGCCGCGGATCGGCTGATCCATCGGCAACGGCTGCCGGCTGCCCGCCGATCAGCACGCGGATTCCCGCATCGTCGGCGACGAGCTCGCCGCGTGCGCCGAGGCCGACGATCGAGTGGCGCGCGGCTTGGCCTGCCCCCGGTGCGCTCTCGAACAGGAACGAATGCCCCATGCGCAACCCGCGCAGCGCGGCAAACGCGGCGATCGGCGTGATGCCGTCCGCCAGCAGCCGCTGGGCGGCGAGAGGATTCGAAGAACGCGTGTGGTCGGTCATCGCATTGCTCCCGAGAAAAATAAAAACGGCCGGCTCTTCTTTTCGTGAGCCCGCCGCTAGAGGATCCGGAACGCCGGTGCTAGGCTTTAAGCGCGCACCGTGGCATGACGAATCTGGCGGGCCTGGGCCCACCACCACCAACCATGCACGTACTGCGATTGTGTCATCAGGGGCGGGCTCTTCGCGGCGCCAGGGCCGTCTCCTTTCGAGTCCGCAAGCGCGCCCAAAATGAAAATCGGTCTGGGCTCGAAAAGGGGCCTTTTGTGCTGGCGGACTGGTTCGATGCTCACACAGATGCGGTCATCTTCGTTCTCGCGCTGGCGGTCCTCGCGCAGCCGGTGGCCGCGTACTGGAACCACTTCCGCAAGCGCCAGCGCCTCACGCGTTGGGGCCAGCTCGGCGAGTGGTTCATCGTCTTGCTCGTGGTGGCAATCGCGTTGACGCTGTACCACGCGTCTCTTCAACGCGCGGCGAATGCGCTCGCGCTCAAAGCGGTGACACCGGTGCAAGGCCACGTAACTCCGCTGCCTTACGCGACGGGGCCTCGCTCGCTGAACTTCGACGACCAGATGAGCATCGCCGGGACGATGGCCGCGTACAGGGGTATAAAGGCCGACGTGGGATCAAAGCAAGACGACCCGGAGGCGAAGGCATTCGCGGATTCGATCGCCTTCGCGCTCGTCAAGGGCGGCCTCGCCGTGAGCCAGCATGCGATCGTGGTGACGAACGGGGACGATGTGCCGCTCGCGGTGGTCGTGAATCCCGCCGATAGCGCAGCCGGACAAGCCCTCGCGACCGCCTTGCGGCAACGCGGGTTCGACGCGCACATGGAGCAAAGCTCGACGGGCCTGACCGGCACCGCCGGTACGTTGCTCGTCTACGTCGGGCAGAACACTTAGGAAGGCAGCGGCGGCCGCTCGGGCAGTTTCATCCTCGCCGTGCCGCGCGGATACGTGCTCGGGTGGTCGCGCAGCCACGCCTCCGAAAGCACGGCCAGGTATTCGAAGTTCTCCCAGATCGCGTCTTTGCCGACCGCCATGCGCGAGTCGGCCAGAGCTTTTTCGATCCCTTTCCATGTGCCGACGATGACCCACGAGTACCGGTCCAGGAAGATATCCTTATCGACGATGCCCTGCTTGACGAGGATGCCCAGCTCCTCGTAGCTATTGCCCAGCAGCGTCACCGCATCGCGTATCTCTTCGTACTCGGGGATGACCTCCTGCGGCTCGGCCCGATCCGCTCGGGCGTTGTACGCGCGGAATCTCGGATCGTCGACGACGGGTCCGAGCTTGTGCCGGACCAGGTATCTGGCGTCGTAGATCGCCTTGCTGCTGAGCTCTTCGCCGATCGCCAGCATGGCGTTGATCTGATTGCCCGCACGCAAATGGCGCAGCTGCACCATCGCAGCGAGCGCGGTCGCGGCGATGATGCACACGGTGAGGAGCGATGCAGAGGCGTTGAGCAGCTCGAGCGACATTTGAAGCCGGCGAGACCGCGCGCTACGAGGTCAGGAGTTCGAGCTGTGCCAGCTCCGCCGCGTCGCCCTTGCGGATGCGCGTGCGCACGATGCGCGTGTAGCCGCCATGGCGGCTCGCCAGGCTGGGTGCGATCTGTTCGACCAGCTTCTTGGCGACCGCCTCGTCCGTGAGGTAGGCGCTGACGGCACGCCGCGCCGACAAGTCGGCCTTTTTCGCGCGCGTGATCAAACGCGACGCCACGCGCGAGGTCTCCTTAGCGCGGACGACCGTCGTCTCGATCTTGCCGTGGGTGAACAGCGAGGTCACGAGGTTGCGCAGCATCGAGCGGCGATGATCGTCGTTGCGTCCCAGGCGTTTGTCGGCCTTCTTGTGGCGCATGATGTGCGGGTTATCCTTGCTTGAGCGACAAGTTGCGTTCGGCGAGCTTCTCTTTGATCTCGTCGACCGACTTCTTGCCGAGGTTGCGCATGTTCATGATCTCGTCTTCAGTGCGCTGCAGAAGCTCGGAGATCTTGCTGATGCCCGCGCGCTTGAGGCAGTTGTACGAACGCACCGACAGGTCAAGCTCGTCGACCGGGATATCCCAATCTGAGAACGGCGCAGCCTCTTCGACCGGCGCCTCCACCGTCGGGCGGCCGCTGAAGTTGACGAACAACGCCAGCTGCTCGGAAAGGATCTTGGCGGCCGTCGACAACGCCTCGTCGGGCGTGATGCTGCCGTTGGTCTCGACCTCCATGATGAGCCGGTCGTAATCCGTCACCTGGCCGACGCGCGTGTCTTCCACCGTGTAGTTGACCTTACGGATCGGGGTGAAAATCGAATCAACTGGGATCAGGCCGATGACGTGCTCGACGTTGCGCTGCTTATCGGCGGTGACGTAGCCGCGCCACTTCTCGATGCCGATCTCCATGAACAGCCGCGCCTTCTTGTCCGACAGCGTGGCGATATGGTAGCCGGGATCGAGCAGTTCGACGTCGGCGTCGGGCACGATGTCGGCCGCGGTGACTTCCCGCTCGCCCGAGACCTCGATGCGCAGCACCTTCGGCTCGTCGGTGTTCATCTTCAAGGGCAGGCCCTTGAGGTTGAGGATGATGTGCGTCGTGTCCTCGACCACGCCTTGGATGGTCGAGAACTCGTGCAGCACGCCGTCGATCTTGACGTAGGTCACCGCGGCGCCCGGCAGCGACGACAACAGCAGCCGGCGCAACGCGTTGCCCAGCGTGATGCCGAAGCCGCGCTCGAGCGGCTCGATGATGAACTTGGCATACGAATCGCCGCGTTCGCGGACTTCGATCGATGCGCGTTGGAATTCCAGTACTGACATGGTACCCCTTATCGGTTCGTGGCTCGAGCTGCGCTCAGACGCCACGGCTTGGTCGTGTGCTAGATTAGCGTGAGTAGTATTCAACAATTAATTGCTCTTCCACATTGGTGTCGATGTCTGCGCGCGTCGGGCGCTGCAGCACCTTGGCTTTGACATTTAGCTCGTCGTATTCGAGCCAGCCGGGCACGCGCCGGCCTTTGGCGTATTGTTCCAGGCCCTGGAACAGGTTCGTCTTGCGGCTGGCCTCGACCACGCCGATCTCGTCGCCGGGCCGCACCTGCATCGAAGGGATGTTGACGCGCCGGCCGTTGAGCGTGAAATGGCGATGGCGCACGAGCTGGCGCGCCTGCGCGCGCGAGGTCGCGAGGTTGAGGCGGTAGACCACGTTGTCGAGGCGCGTTTCGAGCTGCGCCAGCAGCGCCGAGCCGGTCTGGCCCTTCGCCGAGCTTGCGCGCTTGAAGTAGTTCTCGAACTGCCGCTCGAGCACGCCGTAGATGCGCCGCATCTTCTGCTTCTCGCGCAGCTGGCGGCCGAACTCGGACACCTTGGGGCGGTTCTTGGTCTGCGCCTTCTGTCCGGGCGCCGCGGTGCGGCGCTCGACGGCGCACTTCTTGGACAGGCAACGCTCGCCTTTCAAGAAGAGTTTGACCTTTTCGCCCGGTTTGGTGCCGCTGGCGCTCTCGCGCCGGCAGAGCCGGCAGACAGGTCCTGTGTATCGAGCCATATCTTTCCTTTATTCGCTATTCGTGCAAAATTCCCGGCCCCGAGGGGCTGGGCGTTACTACCTTAGACGCGGCGCCGTTTCGGCGGCCGGCAGCCGTTGTGCGGGATGGGCGTGACGTCTTTGATCAGGACGATCTCCAGGCCGGCGGCTTGGAGCGCCCGGATGGCGGCCTCGCGGCCGGCGCCCGGCCCCTTGACGTGGACCTCGACCTGCTTCATGCCGTGCTCCATCGACTTGCGCGCGGCGCTCTCGGCCGCGAGCTGCGCCGCGAACGGCGTCGACTTCTTGCTGCCGGCGAAGCCCATGCCGCCGGCGCTGGCCCAGGCGAGCGCCCCGCCCTGCATGTCGGTGATGGTGACGAGCGTGTTGTTGAAGCTCGCATGGATGCGCGCGATGCCCTGGGAGACGTTCTTGATCTCCCGTTTCTTCGTGCGGCGCGCACGTTTTTTCGGTTCTGCCATTTACTTGCCGACCCCCGGTCCCTTCGTCTTCTTCTTGCCGGCCACTGTCTTGCGCGGCCCCTTGCGGTTGCGCGCATTCGTGCGCGTGCGCTGGCCGCGCACGGGCAGGCCGCGGCGGTGGCGGATGCCGCGATACGAGCCGATGTCGATCAGGCGCTTGATCGCGCTTGCGACCTCGCGGCGCAGATCGCCCTCGACCTTGAGGTTCTTCTCGATCTGCTCGCGCAGCTTTTGGATGTCCTCATCCGTCAGGTTCTTCACGCGGATGTCGGGATCGACGCCGGTCTGCCTCAACAGCTTCGTGGCGGTGGGCCGCCCGATGCCGAAGATGTAGGTCAACGCGATCTCGACGCGCTTCTCGCGCGGCAAATCGATTCCAGCGATACGTGCCATACTCTCCCCTACCCCTGAGCCTGCTTATGCTTGGGGTTCTCGCAGATCACCCGCGTGCGTCCCCGCCGCTTGATGATCTTGCATTTGTCGCATATCCGTTTTACGCTCGGTCTGACTTTCATTATCTTTCGGTCGAATAAATTCGACCGCTCCATCTCGTGGCGGTCGAGTAAACTCGACCGCTCCATTCCTTTGGTATATTCTACTTGTACCTGTAGGTTATCCGCCCTTGGCTCAAATCGTATGGCGACAGCTCCACCAGGACCCGGTCGCCCGGCAGGATGCGGATGAAGTTCATCCGGATCTTGCCCGACACGCGGGCGAGCACTTTGTGGCCGTTGCTCAGCTCGACGCGGAAAAACGCGTTGGGCAAGGGCTCGACGACGACGCCCTCGACTTCGATCGCCTCTTCCTTGGGCGATGGATTCGCATCCGGCTTCGGCGGTTTTTTCTTACCCGAGCGCCGCTGCATTGGGCGATTGCGTCGCGCCAAGCGTTCCTCCGTTCATCGCACGCCGTTCGATGGCGGCAGCTTCGGCCTCGTCCACGGCCGTCAAGACCTCAAAACCGTTCGCGCCCACCGCGATGGTGTGCTCGAAATGCGCCGACAGCTTGCCGTCGGTGGTCACGACGGTCCACCCGTTGTCGAGGGTGCGCACTTCGAACCCGCCCTGGTTGACCATCGGTTCGACGGCCAGCACCATCCCGGGCTTGAGCACTGCGCCCATCCCCTTGCGCCCGAAATTGGGCACCGGCGGCTCTTCGTGCAGGCTGGTGCCGACCCCATGGCCGACGAGCGCGCGCACGACCGAGTAGCCGTTGCCTTCGACGAAGGTCTGCACCGCATGCCCGATGTCGGAGACGTGCGCGCCCGGGCGCGCCGAGAACAGGCCGACGTAGAGCGCTTCTTCGGTCACCTGCATGAGCCGGCGCGCTTGTGCCGACACTTCGCCCACGGCCAGCGTGCAGGCCATGTCCGAATACCAGCCGTCCACGATCGCGCCGATGTCGATCTTGAGGAGATCGCCTTCGCGCAGCCGCCGCCCGTCGGGAATACCGTGCACCACTTCGTCGTTGACCGATGCGCAGATCGAGCCGGCGAAACCGTGATAGCCCAAGAACGCCGGCACGCCGCCGCCGTCGCGGATGTACTGATCGGCCAGCGCGTCGATCTCTTTGGTCGTGGCGCCAGGACGCACCGCGGCCTTGACCTGGGCCAATGCGCGCGCCGCCACAGCGCCGCTGACCCGCATCTTCTCCAGTTCGCGCTCGCTCTTGCAGTGGATCATGATGCCTTCACGTGCGTCGCGCGGGCCCCGGACTGCGCGGCGGCGAGAATAGCGGCATTGACCGCGGGGACCGGCATGGTGCCGTCCACGCGATGCAGCAGGCCCTTGTGCTCGTAGAACGCGATCAGCGGCCGCGTCGAATCGTGATAGACGTCGAGACGGTGCATGACCGTCGCTTCGCTGTCGTCTTCGCGCTGCTCGAGCTCGTGGCCGCAGCGATCGCACGCGCCGTCACGTTTAGGCGGCGCCGACACGACGTGATAATTGGCGTTGCAGTTCGGGCAGACGCGCCGCCCGGTGAGACGGCGGATGAGCTCGTCGCGCGGCACGGTCAACTTGACGACGGCGTCCAGATGCTGGCCGAGGCGCGCCAAGAGATCGTCCAGCGCCGCTGCCTGCCCCGGGGTGCGCGGAAAACCGTCGAGCACCCAGCCGCGCGCCACGTCGGGCTGCTGCAGGCGCTCTTCGACGATGCCGATCGTCACCTTGTCGGGGACCAGCTCGCCGCGATCCATGTACTTGCGCGCCATCACGCCCATCGGCGAGCCCGCCGCTTTGGCCGCGCGGAACATGTCGCCCGTCGCGATATGCGGCACGCCCAAGGTCTTGGCTAGCAGCGCCGCCTGCGTGCCCTTGCCTGCGCCGGGCGCACCCAGCAGCAGCAGTCGAAATCCCGAGTTGCTCACTTGTTGATGAACCCCCGGTAGTCGCGCATCGCGAGCCGCGCCTCGAGCTGGGTCATCGTGTCCAAGGCCACGCCGACGACGATCAGCAGCGACGTGGCGCCCAAGAAGATCGTCGTGATATGCGTGATCCACTGCGAGATATTGGGCAGGATCGCCAGCAGACCGAGATAGATCGCGGCGACGAACGTGATGCGGTGCAAGATCTTCTGCAGGTAGTCGGAGGTCGGTTTGCCCGGCCGGATGCCGGGGATGAACCCGCCCTGCTTCTTGAGCGAGTCCGCGATGTCCATGATGTTGATGACCACTTCGCTATAGAAGAACGTGAAGCCGACCACCAGCAAGAAGTACACGAGATTGTAGAGGAAGCTGTTGTAGTCGAAGTACAGGCTGATGAACCGAGTGAAGCCATCGGCGAACGTCGAATGGTAGTTGCTGGCCCATTGCGCGATCTGGCGCGGCAGCAAAAGGATGGAGATCGCGAAGATGATCGAGATGACGCCCGCGTTGTTGAGCCGCAACGGGATGTAGGTGCTGCGCCCGCCGTAGACCTTGCGCCCGACGACGCGTTTGGCGTACTGCACCGGCACCCGCCGCTGTCCTTGATACATGAAGACGACCGAGATCAGCGAGATCAGCGCGATCGCCGCGAAGATCACCAACCCCAGCCAGTTGAGACCGCCCGCTTGGCCCAGCGAGACCGTCTCTTTGAAATAGGTCGGGAAGCGCAAGATGATGCCGACGAAGATGATGAGCGACACGCCGTTGCCGACGCCCTTGTCCGTGATCTGTTCGCCGAGCCACATCAGCCAGACCGTGCCGGCCGTCAGCGTGAGCACCACGCCCACGAGATAGAACACGTCGCTGCGCAGGAACACCTGGGAGCGGTTCAGCGCGATGACCATCGTCGTCGCCTGGATAAGCGCCAAGCCGACCGTCAGCCAGCGCGTCCACAAGCCGACGCGTTTGCGCCCCTCCTCGCCGCCGTGCTGCATCAGCTCCTTGATCTCCGGGAACACGACGGTGGCGAGCTGCATAATGATACTGGCGTTGATGTAGGGCGTGATGCCCATGGCGATGACCGAGAAGTGCTGCAGCGCACCGCCCGACAAGAAGCCCAGGAAGTTGAGGAACTGGCCCGAGCCGAGCATCTGCGTCCACTTGGCGATGTCGACGTACGGGATCTGGATGTAGACCGCCATCACGAACACCGCGAACGCGCCGAACACGAAGAGCAGCCGATTGCGCAGCTCCGGAACGACGAGTGCGTTGGCGAGATTGCGCCACATCAGCATGCGATCGTCAGTCCTCGAACACCGCGCCGGCGGCTTCGAGCTTGGCTCGAGCCGGAGCGGAGAACACGACTTCCTTGAAACGCAGGCCTTTAGGCGCCTCGCCCGAGGCCAGGATCTTGACGCCGTCGTGCATGCGATCGACGATGCCGGCTGCGCGCAGCGCATCGGGGGTCACCGGCGTCTTGGCATCCCAATCGGACAGATCGATGAGGTTGACCACGGCGTAGGTAGTCTTGAAGATCGCGTGCGGGCGCGATTTTTGGGAAACGCCTTTACGCTGCGGCAGACGGCGGAACCACGGCGTCTGGCCGCCCTCGAACGTGCGGCCTTTGCCGCCGCCCGAGCGCGCGGTCTGACCCTTGCCGCCTTTGCCCGATGTCTTCACCAAGCCGCTGCCATGGCCGCGGCCGACGCGCACGCGTTTGCTCTTGCTGCCGGGTGCAGGCTTAAGATGCGACAGCTTCATCTGCCGTTGTCTCCTTTGCCGCGGGCTCCTTGCCGAACAGCTCTGCGACCGTCTTGCCGCGTTGTTTAGCGACTTGCTCCGCGGTGCGCAGCTGCTTCAGACCCGCCACCGTCGCTTGGATGACGTTGATCGGGTTGTTGGTGCCCAATGACTTGGTCAAGATGTCGTGCACGCCCGCGAGCTCGAGCACGGCGCGCATGGCGCCGCCCGCGATCACGCCCGTGCCTTTGCTGGCCGGTTTCATGAGCACTTTGCCCGCGCCGACGTGCGAGAGGATGGGATGCGGGATCGTGCGTCCGACCATCGGCACCGTCACCAGCGCGCGCCGCGCGGCTTCGACGCCTTTGCGAATCGCTTCGGGCACTTCGCGCGCCTTGCCCAAGCCGTAGCCCACGCGGCCCTGCCGGTCGCCGACGACGACGAGCGCGCTGAAACTGAAGCGCTTGCCGCCTTTGACGACCTTGGCCACGCGGTTGACCCGAACGACCTGTTCTTCGAGCCCTGAACCGTCCGTAATCCGTGCCACTGCTTAGAACTCCAACCCTGCGCCGCGTGCGGCGTCTGCCAGCGCTTTGATGCGCCCGTGATACTTGTAGCCGCCGCGGTCGAACACGACGACCGTGACGCCCTTCTCCTTGGCCCGTTCGGCCACGATCGTGCCGACGCGCTGCGCCGCCGCGATGCCCGAAAGCGACTCGAGGCCCTGGGCGACAGCTTTCTCGCGTGTCGAAGCCGCCGCGAGCGTGCGTCCGGTCGAATCGTCGATCAGCTGCGCGTACACGTGGTGCAGGCTGCGGAACACCGAAAGCCGCGGGCGCTGCGCCGAGCCGTTCATCCGCTTGCGGATGCGGCTGTGCCGGCGCACGCGCAATGCGTTTCTGCTGCCGAGCGTCGCCATTATTTCTTCCCTCCGCCGCCGCCGGCCGCTCCGGCGGTCTTACCAGCCTTGCCAAGTTTGCGGCGCACGCGCTCGCCCTCGTAGCGGATGCCCTTGCCTTTGTACGGCTCGGGTGGGCGGATCGAGCGGATCTGCGCGGCGAGCTGTCCGACCATCTGCTTGTCGGCGCCGCTGATCACGATCTTGTTCGTGCCCTCGACCTTGATGTCGATGCCCGCCGGCGGCTCGATGACCACCGGATGCGAGTAGCCGACCGCGATGTTCAGCTTTTTGCCCTGCGCTTGCGCGCGGTAGCCGACGCCGACGATGTCGAGCGACTTGGAGAAGCCGGCCGTCACGCCGTGCACCATGTTGGCGATCAGCGTGCGGGTCAGCCCGTGCAGCTGCTTGCTGCGCTTGTCGTCGTTCGGGCGCGTCACGCTGACCGAAGCTCCCTCGACTTTGACGTCGATGGGCTCGGCGCACTCGAGCGTGAGCTCCCCCTTCGGTCCTTTGACCGTCACCACGCGCGCGCTGTAGCCGACGTTGACGCCGGCGGGCACGCTGATGGGCATCCGTCCGATTCTGCTCATGAAATCCCTACCACACGAACGCCATGACTTCACCGCCGCAACCCAGGCGCTTGGCCTGCTTGCCGCTGATGATGCCCTTGGGCGTCGACAGGATCACCAGGCCGAGGCCGCCCATGCACTTGGGGATCTCGCCTTTGGGCGTGTAGATGCGCAAGCCCGGACGGCTGATGCGCTGCAAGCCGTTGATCACGCGCTCGCGGCCCGTGCCGTACTTGAGTGACAGGCGGATGACGTCGCGCGGCGCCTGCTGCACGACGTCGAAGCTCTTGATGAAGCCCTCCGCCTTGAGCAGTTTCGCCAGCTCGAGCTTGACGCGGGATGCCGGGATGTCGACGCGCTCCTGGAACGCCGTGTTGGCGTTGCGGATGCGCGTGAGCATATCGGCGACCGGATCGGTTATAACTCCCATATTCCTCTAGTCCCTCACCACGACGCCTTGACGACGCCGGGTACCTTGCCCGCGTGAGCCAGCTCGCGGAAACAGATGCGGCATAGCGCGAATTTGCGCAGGAAGCCCTTGGGCCGCCCGCAGCGCAGGCACCGGTTGTGCTTGCGGACCTTGAACTTAGGCGTCCGCTTGCTCTTCTCGATCAGACATGTCTTGGCCATAGCGTTACGCCGCAGCCCCTTCCTTGCGCAGCGGCATGCCCATCTCGGCAAGGAACGCCAGCGCCTCTTCATCGTTGTGCGCGCTCGTCACGATGACGATGTCCATGCCGCGCACGCGGTCGACCTTATCGTAGTTGATCTCCGGGAACACGAGCTGCTCCTTGAGACCCAATGCATAGTTGCCGCGGCCGTCGAGCGAGTTGCGCGACGTGCCGCGGAAGTCGCGGATGCGCGGCAGCACGATGTTGACCAGTTTGTCGAAGAACGCGTACATGCGCTCGCCGCGCAGCGTCACCTTGGCGCCAACCTGCATGCCCGCGCGCAGCTTGTACACCGCGATGCTCTTGGTCGCGCGCGTCACCAACGGCTTTTGGCCCGTGATGGCGGTCAGGTCGGAGACCGCGCCGTCCATCGCCTTGGGCTCGGCGACCGCTTCGCCCACACCCATGTTGACGACGATCTTGCGCAAGCGCGGCACCTGCATCGGGTTCTTGTAGCCGAAGCGTTTGGTGAGCGCAGGCACGACCTGCTGCTGGTATCGTTCTCTCATCCTGTTCATCGTCGTTATGCCTTCACCGGTCTGTCGGCGGGTTCGTGGCAGCGCCGGCAGATGCGCTCCTTGCCCTCGCCTTTGATGATGCGCGCGAGCTTGCCCGGCTTATTGCATTTCGGGCACACGTACATCAGGCGGCTCACCGGCATCGGCAGCTCCTTCTCGAGGATGCCCGCTTTGGCCGTCGCCGTCGCCTTGGAGTGGCGCTTGACCACGTTGACGCCTTCCACTTCGGCCACGCCGTCGTGGCGGCGAACCAGCTTGATCTTGCCGCGCTTGCCTTTGTATTTGCCCGACAGCACCATCACGGTATCGCCGGCGGCCAATCTGGTGTGCTTCATGCTTAGAGCACCTCCGGCGCGAGCGAGATGATCTTCATGAAGTCGCGGTCGCGAAGCTCGCGCGCGACGGGGCCGAAGATGCGCGTGCCGCGCGGGTTGTTCTGTTCGTTGAGGAGCACGGCCGCGTTCTCGTCGAAACGGATGAACGAGCCGTCAGGCCGGCGCATCTTCTTCTTCTGGCGCACGATGACGGCCGACACGACGTTGCCCTTCTTCACGGCGGCGCCGGGAATGGCGCTCTTGACCGTGGCCACGACGATGTCGCCCACATATGCGTAGGGGTGGCGTGAGCCGCCCTTGACGTGGAACACCATCAGCTCGCGCGCGCCGGAGTTGTCGGCCACTTTGAGCCGCGTCTGGGACTGGATCACTTCGCCTTCTCCACGATCTCGACCAGGCGCCAGCGCTTGCGCGCCGACATCGGGCGAGTCTCGACGATGCGCACGAGGTCGCCGACCTTGGCGTCGTTGTTCTCATCGTGCGCCATGTAGCGCGTGGAGCGCAGCGTGATCTTGCCGTAATACGGGTCGGCGCGATTCACCTCGGTGCGCACGACGATGCTCTTGTGCATCTTGTCGGACACCACGCGGCCGATGCGCATCTTGCGCACGCTGCGCGCCTTGGTCTGGTTCTCCGTCATCGCTTCTTCCATATGTCTAGCCCGCCAGGCGCCGCTGCGCCAGCAGGGTGTAGAGTTGCGCGATATCGCGCCGCAGCTTGCTCACCGTGGCGTGATCCTGCAGGTGCCCGGTGACCAGCTGGAAGCGCAAGTTGAACATCTCTTCTTTGGTGGCGGTGAGCTTTTCCTCAAGCTCGCGCGTGGTCAGCTCGCGCAGCGCGCGCAGTTCGTTAGACTTCAACGGACTCACCAACCCCTTCGCGCCGGACGAGCTTCGTGGCGATCGGCATCTTGGAAGCGGCCAGCTTGAGCGCTTCCTTGGCGACCGCCGGCTCGACGCCGGCCAATTCGAACAAGATGCGGCCCGGGCGCACCACGGCGACCCAGCCCTCGGGCGCGCCTTTGCCCGAACCTTGGCGCGTCTCGGCAGGCTTCTTAGTGTACGATTTGTCGGGGAACACCGTGATCCACACCTTGCCGCCGCGCTTCATGTGGCGCGTCAGCGCGATGCGCGCCGCTTCGATCTGGCGATTTGTGATCCACGCCGGCTCGAGCGCCTGCAAGCCGTACTCGCCGAAGTGGAGCGAGTTGCCGGATCCGGCGCGGCCCTTCATGCGGCCGCGCTGCATCTTGCGGTACTTGACGCGTTTTGGCATCAACATCGGTTACGTGCCCTCCGGGGCGGGTGCGCTCGCAGCTGCCGGCGGCTCACCGACAGCGGCTTCGGTCGTGACGGGTGCGCCTTCCACCGGCGCTGGGCTCGGTTGTGCGGCCGCATCGGCCGGTGCGCCGACCGCTGCCTCCGTGGTCACGGGCACCGTCGCGTCCGCCTGCTCCGTCTTCGGACGGCGCGGGCGCCGCTCGCGCGGACGCAAGTCCTGCGACTCTTGCTTGGGCCGGCCGTCGGGCAGCACTTCGCCCATGTAGATCCACACTTTGACGCCGATGCGCCCGTACGTGGTGTAGGCCTCGACCTGCGCATAGTCGATGTTGGCGCGCAGCGTGTGCAGCGGCACCTTGCCCTCGAAGTTGCGCTCGACGCGCGCGATCTCGGCTCCGCCGAGACGGCCACCGCACTGCACCTTGATGCCGCGCGCGCCCGCCTTCATGGTGCGCTGGATCGCCTGGCGCATGGCGCGCCGGAACGCGATGCGCTTCTCGAGCTGATCGATGATGTTGTTGGCGACGAGCTTGGCATCGAGCTCGGGGTGCTTGATCTCGATGACGTTGACGTTGACCGGTTTGCCGACCACGCGCTCGAGCTTCTTGCGCAGGTCCTCGATGCCGGCGCCGCGCTTGCCGATGATGATGCCCGGCTTGGCCGTGTTGATGACCACGCGCACCTGGTTGGCACGCCGCTCGATGATGACGCGCGACACGCCGGCCGAGCGCGACAAAGCGTCGATGACCTCGCGGATGCGCAGGTCCTCGTGCAGTCTATCTTTATACTGCTTGCCTTCGAACCACAGCGAGTCCCACGTACGGACGATGCCGAGCCGGAAGCCGATGGGGTTGACCTTCTGGCCCATGCTAAGCGTCCTCTCCGTCCGACACGGTGATGGTCACGTGTGACATCCTTCTCCTCTTGAGACCGGCCGAGCCGCGGGCGCGCGCCTCGACGCGTTTGAACATCGGGCCGCCGTCGACCGTCGCGCGCGAGATGACCAGGTCGCCCGCCTTCATGCCGTGATTGTTCTCCGCGTTGGCCGCAGCCGAACGCACCAATTTGTGGATCGCCTTGCTCGCTTCGAGCGTCGAGAACGACAGCTCGACCAGCGCGCGATCCACGCGCTTGCCGCGGATGACGTCGACGACGCGGCGCGCCTTGCGCGCCGGGATCTTCAGGAACTTGACCGTTGCGTGCGCTTGCATGATTACTTGACCACCACCGGCGCCGCAGTCGCTTCGGCTTTGGCGGCGCCTTGGCCGTGGCCGCGGAAGATGCGCGTCGGCGCGAACTCGCCCAGCTTGTGGCCCACCATGTTCTCTTGCACGTACACCGGCACGTGCTTGCGCCCGTCGTGCACCGCGATCGTGTGGCCAACCATGCCCGGCACGATCGTCGAGGCGCGCGACCACGTCTTGATGACCTTCTTCTCGCGGGTCGAGTTCATGCGCTCGACCTTGGCGAGCAAGTGGTCGGCGATGAACGGTCCCTTTCTGGTAGAACGGCTCATTTTTTGCTCCGGCGCTTGACGATGAATTTGGTGGTGCGCTTGGTGCGCCGCGTCTTTTTGCCCATGGTCATGACGCCCCATGGCGTCGTGGGCGGACGACCCGCGGTCGAGCGCGCCTCGCCGCCGCCGTGCGGATGGTCGACCGGGTTCATGGCGATGCCGCGCACCTGCGGCCGGCGTCCGAGCCAGCGCGTGCGCCCGGCTTTGCCGATCACCTGGTTCTCATGTTCTAAGTTGCCGAGCTGGCCGACCGTAGCGCGGCACACTACTGCGATCTTGCGCACTTCGCCCGAGGGCATGCGCACCTGGGCGTAGTCGCCTTCTTTGGCCATGAGCTGCGCGGCGCCGCCGGCGCAGCGCACCAGTTTGCCGCCGCCGCCCGGCGTGAGCTCGATATTATGGATGACCGTGCCGAGCGGAATGCTCGACAGCGGCAACGCGTTGCCGGTCTTGATGTCCGCTTCGGGACCCGACACGACGGTGTCGTTGACCGCCAGACCCAAGGGCGCGAGGATGTAGCGCTTCTCGCCGTCGCGGTAGTGCAGCAGCGCGATGCGCGCCGAGCGGTTGGGATCGTACTCGATCGCCGCGACCTTGGCCGGCACGCCGTCCTTGCGCCGCGCGAAATCGATCCGCCGGTACATCTGCTTGTGGCCGCCGCCGCGATGGCGCACGGTGATGTGCCCGTTGAAATTGCGACCCGCGTGCTTCTTCTGCGACTCGATGAGCGAGTTCTCGGGTTTGCTCTTGGTGACGTCGTCGAACGCCGTGATCGTCATGAAACGGCGCCCGGGTGACGTCGGCCTGAATTTCTTTATCGCCACATTGTGTCGGTCGAATAAATTCGACCGCTCCATTTACGATTCAAAGTAGTTCACCCCGCCGAGCTCGATCTTGTCGCCCTCTTTGAGCGTCACGATCGCCTTCTTCCAGGCGCTGCGGGTCTCGACGGGCTTGCGTGTCGGCCGGCGCATGTTGCGCCCCGACTTCGCCGGCACGTTGACCGTGTTGACGCGCAGCACCGTGACTTTGAACAGGCGCTGGACCGCGTCTTTGATGCTGTGCTTGGAGGCACGCGTGTCGACTTCGAACGCGTACTGGGAACGTGCGGTCGCCGCCACCGATTTCTCGGTGACCAGCGGACGCTTCACGACGCGGCGCATCTCAGGCACTGCACACCTCCGCCAACGCTTCGTATGCGTTTTTGGTGAAGATGACGCGGTCGTGCGCGAGCAGCGCGTGCGCGCTCACGCCGGCGACGGGGGCGATCGTCAGCCCGCGCAGGTTTCTGCCTGCGAGCGCGATCGCGTCGGCGTGCTCGTCCTTCTCGCGATCGATGAGGAACAGCACCTTGCCCTTGCCTTTTGCACGGTCGGATGAATCCGACCGCTCCATAGCCGCAGTATTCGAGCGCTCCAGGAACGCCACGAAATCTTTGGTCTTGGCCGGTTTGAAGCCGGCCGCATCGATGACGCTGATCGAGCCGTCCGCCGCCTTGGCGGCCACGGCCATGCCCAGCGCTGCCCGACGCGCGCTCCGGTTCATGCCGATGTTGTACGAACGCGGATGCGGACCGAACACCACGCCGCCCTTACGCCACAGCGGCGAGCGGATGCTGCCCGCGCGCGCACGGCCGGTGCCCTTCTGGCGCCACGGCTTCTTGCCGCCGCCGCGCACGTCGTCGCGCCGCTTCGTGTCCGCGGTGCCCGCCCGCCGGTTGGCGAGATGGCGCGTGACCGCGAAGTGAAGCACCGCCACTTTAGGCTCGCGCGCGAACGCCGCGGGCACGTCGACCTTGCCGACCGTCTTGCCCGACGTGTCCAACAGCGGGAGATTCGCGTTGCTCATTTGGCCTTCGCTTTCACGGACGGCCGCACGAGCACGATGGTATTGCGTCCACCGGGGACCGCGCCGCGCACCAGCAACAGATTGCGCTCGGCATCCGCGCTGACGACCTCGAGGTTGAGCGAGGTCACGCGCTCGACGCCCAGATGGCCCGGGCGGTGGCTGCCTTTGACGGTCTTGGCGGCGTTCGTGTCGCCGTTGGAGGCCGGCTGGCGATGGATCATCGAGCCGTGGCTCGCGCCGCCGCCCGATCCGTTCCAGCGTTTGATGATGCCGGCGTAGCCGCGCCCTTTGCTCGTGCCGATCACGTCGACCTTATCGCCTGCCGCGAACGCCTCGACGGTGACCGTGTCACCCGCCTTCGCGTCGCCCAGGTCGTCGCGGAACTCGCGCAGCACCGCCTTGGGCGCCGTGTTGAGCTTTTCGAAGCGGCCCCGTTGCGGCTTGGTCAGCTGCTTGTGCTTGGCATCTTCGAAGCCGAGCACGACGGCTTCGTAGCCGTCCTTGTCGACCGCTTTGCGTTCGATCACAGAGCATGGACCGGCCGCGATCACGGTGACGGGCACGTAGCGTCCGTCTTGCGTGAACACGTTGGTCATGCCGAGCTTGCGACCGATGATGTTCTTCATGTCCTTAGGCCTTCAGTTCGATGTCCACGCCCGCGGGCAGGTCGAGGTGCATGAGGGCATCCATCGTCTTGGCGGATGCCTGGAGGATGTCGATCAGCCGTTTGTGCGTGCGGATCTCGAAGTGCTCGCGGCTCTTCTTGTCCACGTGCGGCGAGCGCAGCACGCACCAGCGGTTGATCTCGGTCGGCAGCGGCACCGGGCCGCTGATGAATGCACCGGTGCGCTTGGCCGTCTCCACGATGCGCTCGGCCGACTGGTCGAGTATCTTGTGGTCGTACGCGCGCAGGCGGATGCGGATCTTCTGACGTGCCATGCTATTCGATCACCTTGGTGACGACGCCGGCACCCACCGTGCGCCCGCCCTCGCGGATCGCAAAGCGCAAGCCCTCTTCCGCCGCGATCGGCGTGATCAGCTCCACGTTCATCTTCACGTTGTCCCCGGGCATCACCATCTCCACCCCCTCGGGCAAGGTGATCGATCCCGTCACGTCGGTCGTTCTGAAATAGAACTGCGGACGGTAGTTCGAGAAGAACGGCGTGTGCCGGCCCCCCTCGTCCTTGCTCAGCACGTACACCTCAGACTCGAACTTCTTGTGCGGCTTGATGCTGCCGGGTTTGGCCAGCACCTGGCCGCGCTCGATGTCGTCGCGCTCGATGCCGCGCAGCAGTACCCCGACGTTGTCGCCCGCGATGCCCTCGTCGAGCAGCTTGCGGAACATCTCGATGCCGGTGACGACCGACTTCTTGGACTCGCGGAAACCCACGATCTCCACTTCGTCGCCCACCTTCACCCGGCCGCGCTCTACGCGACCCGTGCCCACCGTACCGCGACCGGTGATCGTGAACACGTCTTCTACCGGCATCAGGAACGGTTTGTCCACGTCGCGCTGCGGCACGGGGATGTACTTGTCCACCGCGTCCATCAGCGCGAGGATCTTGTCCGTCCACTCGCCCTTGGTCGTCTCTTCTAATGCCTTGAGCGCGCTGCCGCGGATCACCGGGATCTCGTGGCCGGGGAACTTATAGGCCGTGAGCAGCTCGCGCACTTCAAGCTCGACCAAGTCGATCAGCTCGGGGTCGTCCACCATGTCGACCTTATTGAGGAACACGACCAGGTAGGGCACGCCCACTTGCCGCGCTAACAGGATGTGCTCGCGCGTCTGCGGCATCGGGCCGTCGGCCGCCGACACCACCAGGATCGCGCCGTCCATCTGCGCCGCGCCGGTGATCATGTTCTTGATGTAGTCCGCATGACCGGGCGCATCCACATGGCTGTAGTGGCGCTCTTTGGTCTCGTACTCGGCGTGGTACAGCTGGATCGTGATACCGCGCTCCTTCTCTTCGGGCGCGTTATCGATCTGGTCCACCACCAGCTTCTTGGTCCCTGTCCCCGCCTCGGCCAACACCTTGGTGATCGCCGCCGTCAGCGTCGTCTTGCCATGGTCCACATGACCGATCGTGCCGATGTTCACGTGCGGCTTGTTGCGCTGATATTTTTCCTTGGCCATTTCCTATCGTCTCCTAATCGGCGCTCTTGCCGGTGTTCTTGGCGATGATCTCTTCAGCCACGCTCTTAGGCACTTGTGCGTAGTGCGCGAACTCCATGGTGTAGGTCGCGCGCCCTTGCGTGCGGCTGCGCAGGTCGGTCGCGTAGCCGAACATCTCGGACAGCGGCACGGTCGCGGTGATCTTCTGCGCGCCGCCCGGCTCGGGCTCTTGGTGCTTCACGTGTCCGCGACGCGCGGCAAGATCGCCGATGACGTCGCCGATGAACTGGTCGGGCGTCACCACTTCGACCGACATGATCGGCTCCTTGATGATCGGGCCGGCCGCACGGTTGGCTTCTTTAAACGCCATCGAACCAGCGATCTTGAACGCCATCTCGCTCGAGTCGACGTCGTGGTACGAACCGTCGAATACCGTCGCTTTGAAGTCGAGCACCGGGTAACCGGCGAGCACGCCTGCCAGCGCCGCCTCGCGCACGCCCTGCTCGATCGGCTTGATGAACTCTCTGGGGATGTTTCCGCCGACGACTTCGCTCTCGAACTCGACGCCCGAGCCCGGCGGCAGCGGCTCGAGACGCAACCAGACGTCGCCGTACTGACCCTTACCGCCGGTCTGGCGGATGTAACGGCCCTGCTTCTCGATGGTCTTCGTGACGGTTTCTTTGTACGCCACCTGCGGCTTGCCGACGTTGGCCGCCACTTTGAACTCGCGCAGCATGCGGTCGACGATGATCTCCAAGTGCAGCTCGCCCATGCCCGAGATGATCGTCTGACCGGTCTCTTCGTCGGTGTACATGCGGAAGGTCGGATCTTCTTCGGACAGCTTGACCAGCGCTTGGCCGAGCTTCTCCTGATCCGCCTTGGTTCGCGGCTCGATCGCCTGGCTGATCACCGGCTCGGGGAACGTGATATTCTCGAGCATGATCGGGAACTTCTCATCACACAGCGTGTCGCCGGTGGTGGTGTTCTTGAGGCCAACGGCCGCTGCGATGTCGCCCGCCTCGACGCTTTCGACGTCTTCGCGATGGTTGGCGTGCATGCGCAAGATGCGCCCGATGCGCTCGCGGTTGCCCTTGTTCGAATTGTAGACGTACGAACCGGCCTTGAGCGTGCCCGAGTACGTGCGGAAAAACGTCAGCTTGCCGACGAACGGGTCGGACATGATCTTGAATGCCAGCGCCGAGAACTTCTCGTCGTCGGTGGGCTTGCGCGTGATCATCTTGTCGGGATGATCCGGG
The DNA here is from genome assembly GCA_963772515.1 of Vulcanimicrobiota bacterium. Lineage (GTDB taxonomy): Bacteria > Vulcanimicrobiota > Vulcanimicrobiia > Eremiobacterales > Eremiobacteraceae > JAFAHD01. The sequence goes on along the minus strand of CAVYXC010000003.1, from coordinate 186,727 downwards.
TCGACGCCTTGCACGTCGGCTAGATCGGCCGGGGAAGGCAGATAGTCGACGATCGCGTCCAGCAGCGGCTGGACGCCTTTGTTCTTGAACGCCGAACCGCACAGCACCGGGATGACGATGCCCTTGATGGTGGCGGCGCGCAGCGCTTTGCGGATCTCGTCGGCCGAGATCTCTTTGCCCTCGATGAACTTCTCGGTGAGATGCTCGTCCGTCTCGGCGACCGCTTCGATCAGCTCCGCGCGGTACTTGCGAATCGTGTCCTTCATGTCGGCCGGAACTTCGGCACGCTCCATCGTCTTGCCGAGGTCGTCGGCGTAGATGGTGGCCGTCTCGCCCAACAGGTCGACGAAGCCTTCGAACTTGTCTTCTTGCCCGATCGGCAACTGGACGGGGACGGCGCGCGCGCCCAAACGCTCGCGGATCTTCGCCACGGCGTTGTAGAAGTCGGCACCCGTGCGATCCATCTTATTGATGAAGATGAGCCGCGGCACTTTGTACTTGTTGGCCTGGCGCCAGACGGTCTCACTCTGGGGCTGCACGGCCGCGACCGCGTCGAACAGCGCGACGAGGCCGTCGAGCACGCGCATGGAGCGCTCGACCTCGACCGTGAAATCCACGTGGCCGGGCGTATCAATAATGTTGATGCGCGTGTCGCGCCAAATGCAGGTCGTCGCGGCGGACGTGATCGTGATGCCGCGCTCCTGCTCTTGCTCCATCCAGTCCATCGTGGCCGCGCCCTCGTGGACTTCGCCCATCTTGTGCGTGCGGCCGGTATAGAAAAGGATGCGCTCGGTCGTCGTCGTCTTGCCCGCGTCGATGTGCGCGGCGATGCCGATGTTGCGCGTCTGCGCGATCGAGTATTGTCTGCCCATGAGATCCTGTATGCGTGGAGCGGTCTTCATCTGCGTTACCAGCGGTAGTGGGCGAACGCTTTGTTCGCCTCGGCCATACGATGCGTGTCCTCGCGCTTCTTCACCGCCTGCCCCTGGTTGGTGGCGGCGTCCATGATCTCGGCTGCGAGCTTGTCGGCCATGGTGCGGCCCGGGCGCGAGCGGGCGAATTGGATGAGCCAGCGCATGCCCATCGCTTGACGGCGATCCGGACGGACTTCCATCGGCACCTGATAGGTGGCGCCGCCGACGCGGCGCGGGCGCACTTCGATCAGCGGCATGGCGTTGTTGAGCGCCTGCGTGAACACGTCCATCGGGTCTTTGCTCGTCTTGCCCTGCACGATATCGAACGCGCCATAGACGATGCCTTCCGCTGTGCTCTTCTTGCCGCGGAGCATGATCTTATTGATGAAGCGTGCCATCGTCCGCGAATTGTAACGCGGGTCGGGCAGCACTTGGCGCTTGGGCGCGGGTCCTTTGCGAGGCATGTCTTCCTTTTACTTAGGCCGTTTCGCGCCGTACTTGGAGCGCGATTGTTTGCGGTTCTGCACGCCTTGCGTGTCCAGCGTGCCGCGGATGATGTGGTAGCGGATGCCCGGCAGATCTTTCACGCGGCCGCCGCGGATGAGCACCACCGAGTGCTCTTGCAGATTGTGGCCGATGCCGGGGATGTAGGCCGTGACTTCGATGCCGTTGGTGAGGCGCACGCGCGCCACTTTGCGCAAGGCCGAGTTCGGCTTTTTCGGGGTGATCGTCTTGACTTGCGTGCACACGCCGCGGCGTTGCGGGTTGCCCTTCTTGATCGTCTTGGTGCGTTGCGGCAGGTCCGGGTGGCCGGGCTTGGCTCCGGTCAGCGAGACCAGAAACGCCGGCGACTTCGATTTCTTTTTGACCTTCTCGCGCCCGCGGCGCACCAACTGACTGATTGTCGGCAAAACAACCCCTCGTGACCGTCACGTGTCTGTAGAAAACAAAGAAGACAACGCGCGCGCTGCGCCGCTGCCTCTCCCTGGGGTGTCCCGCCTTGGAGCCTGGTTTAGTCTCTTTTAGGGGTGGGGAGCAAACCTCCGGGGATTTTTTTCCTCCCGGCAGGCGCCTGAGCGCCTGGGCCGGTTCGGATCGGTGGTCCGGGGTCTTTGAGGGACACCCGCCCAACCAAGGTATTTTACCAGGAAGGATGCCTGGGGTCAAGCCGTGGGCCAAGCCGCTACGGGGCTCAGCGGTCAGGCCGATATCCAATGGAAGTGGCCGGTACGGCTGTGCCGCCTCAAGGAACCGCGTTTTCTGGATGGAGGATGACTTGAAACGCATTATTCCCACGCTCGCCGTTGCGCTCGTTATCGCCGGCTGCAGCAGCTCAAGCACCACGACGACCCACCCAACTCCCGCACCCCAAAGCATCTACGCCGGCAATGTGGGCAACAACTCGATCTCCGTCTTCCCGCCAGGCTCGAACGGCAATGTTGCGCCCTCCGCCACGATTTCCGGCGCCGCGACGCTCATCGATCATCCGTACTTCCTGTGGGTCGACTCGACCGGCAAGATCTGGTCGTCGAACTACTCCGGCGCGTCAGTCACTGCCTATTCCGCGGGTTCAACCGGGAACGTCGCGCCAATCGTAAATCTGACGGGCGCCGCGACGGACCTTGTCGGGCCGTGCGGCATCTATGTCGACAGCGGCGGCAAGCTGTACGAAGCCGACTGCAACGGCGCGACCGTCGCCGTCTTCAGTGCGGGATCGACCGGCAACGTCGCGCCCGCTCAGCTCATCACGGGCGCGGCGACGAACCTCGGCTTCCCCGAGGGGCTCACGGTCGATGCCGGCGGCAACATCTGGGTCGGCGATTGCGGCCCGGTTGGTCATGAAGCCGTCTACAAATGGCCCAACGGGGCGACGGGCAACGTCGCTCCATCCGTCACCATCACCTACGGGCCCATGACGTGTGTGGACGGCGTGGCGGTCGACGGCAACGGCCGCGTGTACGCCGCACAAGACACGGGCGGTGGTCCAGGCACGGATGCGATCTACGTGTTCGCGGCAGGGGCGAACGGCTTGTCGACGCCGGTACAGACCATCCAAGGCGTAAACACCAAGCTTAACGTCCCCTACAGCCTGCAGCTCGACAGCGCCGGCAACATCTGGGTCGGCAACAAAGACAACGTCGAGATGTTCCCAAGCAACGCGACCGGCAACGTCGCGCCAACCGTGTTCATACAGGGCGCTAACACCCTCGTCAACGAGCCCTGGGGTGTGGCACTACACTGAACAAATGAGCCCCAGTACCGAAGAGCCGGCCGGCGCCGGCTCTTCATCTTTATACGCTCCACCATTTGAGCGTTTACGGAGCGCCAGTTTGCAGAAGCGCCGGCAGTTGCGCCAGGTCGGTGATCGCGAAGTCCGGCCTCGTGACGCCCTGCGGGTAGGACGCGCCTTCAAGATTAGCCCAGGCGGTGAGCAGCCCCGCGGCCTTTGCGCCGGCGACGTCCACCTGTGGGTTGTCGCCGACGTAGATCGTAGTCTGAGTCTTCATCGAGAAACGCGCCAGCGCGATTTCGAACGCTTTCGCCTCCGGCTTCCACGCGCCGATCTCTTCGGACGCGAGCACCGGCCCGGGGAAACCGATGATCTCCGCCTTGAGATGCTGCAGCTGTGTCCAGCCATTGCTCAGGATTCCGAGCGGCAAACGCTGCGCGGCCAGCTGCGCGAGCATCTGCGGGGCGCCTGGCATCGGTTTCACGCGAGCAGGCGCGAGCTCGAGCGAGCGAACGCGAAACGCCGCCGCGCCTGCGGCGAGCCTGTCCTTTGGGCAGCCCCACGAGCGCAAGCCGTCCTCGACCGCGGTCTCGAGCGGCACGCCCGGCTCGTAGCGGAAGCGGCGCAGCACCGCTTGCACGTCCTCATCGCTCGGTACGGTCTGGCAGTCGGCTGACGCGATCTCGCGCAGCGCCTCCTCTTCGAGCTTTCCGTCCGTGCCGAGGGTGTGATCGAAGTCGAACAACACCGCCGTGATGCTCGCGTGCATGCCGGCTCGAGTTGCACCCGTCACGGGCACACACCTTGACGTTCGGCGTGCCCGCCCGAATGGGGGGCATCGATACGAAGAAACCCCATGCTCAGCACGGGGCTTCTTCGCGTCGTCGGTAGATCGGTCGAATGAATTCGACCGCTACATGTCCAGCTCGCTGATCGGCGACGGTTCCGGCGGCGCTTCCACCGCCAAGGCCGTGCTCGATGCCGGCTCGCTCTCGCTCGAAACGCCTTCGTTCGAAACGCTTTCGGGCTCCGCACGCTCGAACGACGGGCCATCGGATGCCGGGCCGTCGAACGGCGCGACATCCATCGCACCGGCCTCGGGCACGGAGATCATCGATGCAAGCTCCGCCGTCCGCTCGAAGGCGTTCTCGGATTGCGGCAGCTCTTCGGCTGGCGCCGGCAGTTCCGGCTCGCCGAAGATGTCGACCTCGCGATAGCGCGGTTGACCCTTGCCCCAGACCTCGACTCCGCGATACTTCGGCATGCCCGTCCCTGCCGGGATCAGCTTGCCGATGATCACGTTCTCCTTGAGCCCGAGCAGCGGATCGTACTTGCCTTCGATCGCGGCTTGGGTCAGGACGCGCGTCGTCTCTTGGAACGACGCCGCCGACAAGAACGACTCGGTCGCCAACGACGCCTTGGTCACGCCGAGCAGCACCGTGTCCGCCTCGGCCTGCTTGCGGCCATCTGCCGCGACCTTGACGTTGACGTCGACGAACTTCTCGTTGTCGAGCATCTGGCCGGGCAGCAACGACGTGTCGCCCGGATCCGTGACCTTCTTCTTGCGCAGCATGCTGCGCACGATCACTTCGATGTGCTTGTCGTTGATGTCCACGCCCTGGCTGCGGTAGACCTTTTGCACTTCTTGCACCAGGTAGTTCTGCAGCGCCGTCTCGCCTTTGATGCGCAGGATGTCGTGCGGGTTGACGGAGCCTTCGATCAGCTGGTCGCCCGCCTCCACCCGATCGGCATCGTGCACGGTGAGGTGCACGTTGAACGGGATCTCGTAGATGTGCTCTTCGCCCTCGGCGTCGGTCACCACGACCTCGCGGATGCCCTTGTCCTCTTGGATGTGGACGGAGCCGCTCTCTTCGGTGATGATCGCCTGACCCTTGGGCTTGCGCGCTTCGAACAGCTCTTCGACGCGCGGCAGACCGGTGATGATGTCCTCGGACGCCACGCCGCCGGTGTGGAAGGTGCGCAGCGTGAGCTGCGTGCCCGGCTCGCCGATCGACTGCGCCGCGATGATGCCCACCGCCTCGCCGATGTCGACCTTGCCGCCGGTCGCCAGATTGCGCCCGTAACAGACCGCGCACACGCCGACGTTGGCTTCGCAGGTCAGCACCGAACGGATGCCCACGGTCGTGATGCCGGCCGCGATGATGCGCGCGGCTGCGTCTTCCTTGATCTCTTCGCCGCGCTTGACGATCACGTCGCGCTTGTTCTCCGGATTCACGATGTCAGCGAACGCGTGCCGGCCGACGATGCGGTTGACAAGCGGTTCGATGATCTCGCGCCCGACGGAGATGTCGGAGACCGTGATCCCCTCGTCGGTGTCGCAGTCTTCCTCGCGCACGATCACGTCTTGCGCGACGTCGACGAGGCGACGCGTGAGGTATCCGGAGTCGGCCGTGCGCAGGGCAGTGTCCGCCAGACCCTTGCGCGCACCGTGGGTCGAGATGAAGTACTCGAGCACGGTGAGGCCCTCTTTGAGGTTCGCCTTGATCGGGATGCTCAAGATGCGACCCGACGGGTCGGCCATCAGGCCGCGCATACCGGCGATCTGCTTGACCTGTGCGATCGAACCACGCGCGCCCGAGGTCGCCATCATGAAGATGGGATTGAGCTGGTCCTGCTCTTGGAGCATGGCCTGCGTGACCTCTTCGCCCGTCTTGGTCCAGACGTCGATGGTCTTATTGTACTGCTCGTCGTCCGAGAACAAGCCCGAACGATATAGCTCGTTGATCGACGCGACCTGCGCGTCGGCGTTGGCGATGAGCTCTCCCTTTTTCTTGGGGATCACGATGTCCATCGTCGACACCGTCGTGCCCGAGATCGTCGCGAAGCGGAAGCCCAACGTCTTGATCTGATCGAGGAAGCCCGCCGTCTCGGCGTTGCCGTAGTGGCGGTAGCAGTCGGCGATGAGCGCCGTCAGCCCCTTCTTGTCGATCGTCTTGTTGACGAACGGGTGGTTCCAGTTCTCCGGGAACGCCTGATTGAAGATGACCCGGCCCATCGTGGTCTCGATGAGCTGGCCTTTCCAGCGAACCTTGATCGACTCGTGCAGCGAGATGGCATGCAGGTCGTAGGCGACCTGTGCCTCTTTCGCGCTGAAGAACGCGCGCGCATTTGTCGAGTCGTCGCGCCGCTCTTTGGCGGCCTGTGCGCCCGCCACGTTCGGATCGATCGTCAGGTAGTACAGCCCCAGCACCATGTCTTGCGTCGGGATCGACACGGGGTTGCCGTACGAGGGCTGCAGGATGTTGTTGCTCGAGAGCATGAGGATGCGCGCCTCCGCCTGCGCGCCCGCGGAGAGCGGCAGGTGGACGGCCATCTGGTCGCCGTCGAAGTCGGCGTTGTACGGCGTGCACACCAGCGGATGGATCTGGATCGCCTTGCCTTCGACCAGCACCGGCTCGAACGCTTGGATGCCCAGGCGATGCAGCGTCGGGGCGCGGTTGAGCAGCACCGGATGGTCTTTGATGACCTCGTCCAGCACGTCCCAGACCTCGGGGCGCACGCGTTCGACCATGCGCTTGGCGCTCTTGATGTTGTGCGCTTGGCCACGGTCGACCAGCTTCTTCATCACGAACGGCTTGAAGAGCTCGAGCGCCATCTCTTTGGGCAGGCCGCACTGGTGCAGCCGCAGGTTGGGGCCGACCACGATGACCGAACGGCCCGAGTAGTCGACGCGCTTGCCCAGCAGGTTCTGCCGGAAGCGGCCCTGTTTGCCTTTGAGGATGTCCGAGAGCGACTTCAGCGGGCGATTGTTCGGCCCGGTGACCGGCCGGCCGCGCCGGCCGTTGTCGATGAGCGCATCGACCGCTTCTTGCAGCATGCGCTTTTCGTTCTTGATGATGATCTCGGGCGCGGACAGCTCGAGCAGCCGCTTGAGGCGGTTGTTGCGATTGATGACGCGCCGGTACAGATCGTTCAGGTCGGACGTGGCGAAGCGGCCGCCGTCGAGCTGCACCATCGGGCGCAGTTCGGGCGGGATCACGGGCACGCTCGAGAGGATCATCCACTCGGGCTTGTTGCCCGAGTGCAGGAACGACTCGACGACCTCAAGGCGCTTGATCGCCTTGATGCGCTTCTGGCCGCTCGTCTCGAGATAGTCCTTGCGCAGCTCTTCCTGCAGACGGTGCAGGTGCAGGTCGCGCAGCAGCTCGCGCACCGCTTCGGCGCCCATGCCCGCACGGAACGCGCCGCCGTACTTGTCGCGGTACTCGCGGTACTTCTGCTCGGTGAGGATCTCGCGCTTCTGCAGCGGCGTTCCGCCGGGATCGATGACGATGTACGCGGCGAAATAGATGACCTTCTCGAGCTGGCGCGGCGACATGTCGAGCAGGATGCCGATCCGGCTGGGCACGCCTTTGAAATACCAGATGTGCGAGACAGGCGTCGCCAGCTCGATATGGCCCATGCGCTCGCGGCGCACCTTGGCGCGCGTGATCTCGACGCCGCAGCGGTCGCAGATCATGCCCTTGAAGCGGATGCGCTTGTACTTGCCGCAGTGGCATTCCCAGTCTTTGGTCGGACCGAAGATCTTCTCGCAGAACAGGCCGTCGCGCTCGGGCTTGAGCGTGCGGTAGTTGATGGTCTCCGGCTTCTTGACTTCGCCGAAAGACCACGCGCGGATCTGCTCCGGGCTGGCCAGTCCGATGCGCATCGCGTCAAAATTGTTTACGTCTACCATTTACTTCCCGTCTTCGCTTCGGTCGAGTAAACTCGACCGCTCCATATATCTTGGTTGTTGTCTCGTCGTTGTGTTGTGTCGTGCGTTTAGGGCTCGACGTCCTCGATCGAGCCGAGTCCGACCTCGGCCGTGCCTTCCGCCGGCTCTTCGACGCCGAGCGAATCCTCTTCTTCGTCTTCGCTCTCGGGCTCGATGACGACCGTGCTGGTCGCCGCCGCCAAGGCCTCGGCCTCTTCGACGTCGCCATCGGAACCGGCCCGGCGCGGCCGCGAAGCCGCGGTGGTCGGTGCCGGCGCCACGAGTTTGGGATCCTCATCGCCCATGAGCAATCCGATCTCGCTCGCCTTCTCGCTGGCGTCTTCGTCGGTGAGCCTGATCTCGATCTCTTCGCGGTTCTCGGTGAGCACCTTGACGTCGAGCGCCAGGCTCTGCAGCTCTTTGATGAGCACCTTGAACGACTCGGGCACGCCCGGCTCGAGCACGTTCTCGCCTTTGACGATCGCCTCGTAGGTCTTCACCCGGCCGACGACGTCGTCCGACTTGACCGTCAGCAGCTCTTGCAGGGTGTATGCGGCGCCATAGGCCTCCAGCGCCCACACTTCCATCTCGCCGAAACGCTGGCCGCCGAACTGGGCCTTGCCGCCGAGCGGCTGCTGCGTGATCATCGAGTATGGACCCGTCGAGCGGGCGTGGATCTTATCGTCCACCAAGTGGGCCAGTTTCATCATATAGATCTGGCCGACGGTGATCTCGCGATTGAACGCTTCGCCCGAGCGGCCGTCGTAGAGCATGGTCTTGCCCGAGATCGGCAGCTTGGCGCGACCCAGCCACTCGCGGATGTCCGACTCGCGCGCGCCGTCGAACACGGGCGTCGCGATGTGGAAGCCGAGCAGCTTGGCGGCCCAGCCCAGATGCGTCTCCATGATCTGGCCGATGTTCATGCGGCTCGGCACGCCGAGCGGATTGAGCACGATCTCCACAGGCGAGCCGTCGGGCAGATACGGCATATCCTCTTCGGGCAGCACTTTGGCGATGACGCCTTTGTTGCCGTGGCGGCCTGCCATCTTGTCGCCTTGCATGATCTTGCGCTTTTGCGCGACGTACACGCGCACGAGCTCGTTCACGCCGGGCGACAGCTCGTCGCCGTTCTCGCGCTTGAAGACCTTGACGTCGATGACCTTGCCTTTTTCGCCGTGCGGCACTTTCAACGACGTGTCGCGCACTTCGCGCGACTTCTCGCCGAAGATGGCGCGCAGCAGCCGTTCCTCGGCGGTCAGCTCGGTCTCGCCCTTGGGCGTCACCTTGCCGACGAGGATGTCCTCGGGGCGCACCTCTGCGCCGATGCGCACGATGCCTTGCTCGTCCAGATCCTGCAGCGCGTCTTCACCGACGTTGGGGATGTCGCGCGTGATCTCTTCAGGGCCGAGCTTCGTGTCGCGCGCTTCGCACTCGTACTCCTCGATGTGGATCGAGGTAAAGCGGTCTTCTTTTACCAGGCGCTCGGAGATCAGGATCGCGTCTTCGTAGTTGTAGCCTTCCCACGGCATGAACGCGACGAGCACGTTCTGGCCGAGCGAGAGCTCGCCGCCCGAGCTCGACGGCCCGTCGGCGATGATCGCGCCTTTCTTGACGTGATCGCCCTTGCGCACGATCGGCGCCTGGTTGATGCACGTGCCCGCGTTCGAGCGCGTGTACTTGAGCAGCGGATACGTCTTGACGACGGCCTTGTTGTTGCGCACTTCGATGCGATCGGCGGTCACGCCGACCACTTCGCCGGGCTCTTCAGCGACGACCACGCCGCCTGAGTCCTTCGCGGCGCGATGCTCCATGCCGGTGCCGACCAGCGGCGGATCGGGCACGAGCAGCGGCACCGCCTGGCGCTGCATGTTCGCTCCCATGAGCGCGCGATTCGCGTCGTCATGCTCGAGGAACGGGATCAGCGCGGTGGCGACCGAGACGATCTGCTTGGGCGAGACGTCCATCAGGTGCACGTCTTGCGGCGCGCTCTCGATGTACTCTTCGGCGTAGCGGCAGGTGACCATGTCCTCGATCAAGCGGTTCTTGGCGTCCAGCTCGGAGTTCGCCTGAGCGATCCGGAACTGGTCCTCTTCGTCCGCGGTGAGGTAGACGATGTCGTCAGTCACCGTGCCCTTGCGCACGATGCGGTAGGGCGTCTCGATGAAGCCGTATTTGTTAACCTTGGCATAGGTCGCGAGCGAGCCGATGAGCCCGATGTTCGGGCCTTCGGGCGTCTCGATCGGACAGATGCGGCCGTAGTGGCTGTGGTGCACGTCGCGCACCTCGAAGCCCGCGCGCTCGCGCGACAGGCCGCCGGGGCCGAGCGCCGAGAGACGGCGCTTGTGCGTCAGCTCTGCCAGCGAGTTGGTCTGGTCCATGAACTGCGACAGCTGGCTCGAGCCGAAGAACTCCTTGATCGCCGCGACGACCGGGCGGATGTTGATCAACACTTGCGGCGTGACGGTCTCGAGATCTTGCACGGTCATGCGCTCGCGCACGACGCGCTCGAGGCGCAGCAGGCCGACGCGGAACTGGTTTTGCAGGAGCTCGCCGACCGAGCGCACGCGCCGGTTGCCGAGGTGGTCGATGTCGTCCACATGCTGGGTGCCGTTGACGACTTCGACGAGGTGGCGCACCACCGCGATCATGTCCTCTTTGGTCAGGTGGCGCAGCGCCTTCTCTTTGACGTGGCCGTGGCCGTCCTTGATGTCCTCGACACGCGGCGGCTCGTAGTTCATCAGCGCGAACTGCTTCTCGAGCTTGCGGTTGACCTTATAGCGGCCGACGGCCGCCAGATCGTAGCGCTTGTCGTCGAAGAACGTGTTGCGCAGCAGGGTCTCGGCGTTGTCCGGATTTTCCGGTTCGCCGGGGCGCAGCTTCTTATAGACTTCTTTGAGCGCGTCTTCGCGCGTCTTGACGTCTTTGTCTTTCTCGAGGCAATTCTCGATGATCGCGGGCACTTCGCCCGTGATCGGATCGGCGAACAGCTTGCGCAGTGCGTCGTCCGACTCCCATTTCTTGTCGAGCGCGCGCACGAAGGTGGTGACGATGATCTTGCGGTTCTTGTCGATGCGCACGCCGATCGTGCCTTCGGACGTATCGTTCTTGCCGCCGTTGTCGGTCTCGAACTCGATCCACGCGCCGCGATTGGGGATCACGGTGGCGATGAAGATCGGGCGGCCGTTGGTGTCCGTGTCCTGCAAGAAGTACACGCCGGGCGAGCGGACGAGCTGGCTCACGATCACGCGCTCGGCGCCGTTGATCATGAACGTGCCCTTCTCGGTCATGAGCGGCAGGTCGCCCATGAAGATCTCTTGGTCGGGGATGCCCTTGATCTCGCCCGACTCGGAGGTGATCAGTCGGACGCGCACGCGCAGCGGCGCGCAGTACGTCATGTCGCGCTCGCGGCATTCCTCGACCGTGTACTTGGGCTCGCCGAGGCTATGCTCGCCGAACTCGAGGATCAGGTTGCCGGTGAAATCTTTGATCGGCGAGATAGACGCGAACGCTTCGCGCAGCCCGTCGGTGATGAACCAGTTGAACGACTCCTTTTGGAGCTCGATCAGATCCGGGATGTCGAGCGTGTGCGGGATCTTGGCGAACGTGAAGCGCTCTTGGCCCTTTTGGTAGCCCTTGGCCTCGATCGTACCGCTCTCGACCGCCTTGACGACGCCCTTGGTCTCGATGAGCGACTCGAGCGCAGCGCGCGGGTCGGTCAAGCGCAGAAGGCGCGCGATCGGGCGCGGTGCGCGCATGCGCGCCGCCACGCGCGTCACGACGGCCTTGCGGCGCGCAGTCGCCTTGGCCTTGGGGGCCTTGACGGGCTTCTCTTTGGGTGCTTTTGGGGTGCGGGTGCGGGTGGCGGTTGCTTTCGGAGTCTTCATCTATCTCGTCGTTACCTTTGCGGGCGGCGCGCATGGGCGAGCGTCGGCGAGCGTTGCTCGCCATCTAGCTTCATTTACAGTGGCGGTTGTCGGTCAGCTTCAGGGGATGAAAAAGACGATACGCGGCGGGGTCCCGGCGGTTAGGTGGCGAGGCTGCAACTCGCACCACTCCTGTCGGTCGGCGCTATCGTCCCAAGGTGGCACAGACAAACATTATAGCATGAAATGCACGCTTGTCAAACGGGACAGTAGGACCTGGGCCCGCCGGCCGCGACGGGACAAAACCTATGTCGCAGAGGCCGGGGCCGGCTCGAGCATCTGGCGTTCGTAGAGCGAGGCGTACAGGCCGCCGCGGCGCAGGAGCTCCTCGTGCGTCCCGTGTTCGACGATCTTGCCCTCCGCCATGACTAATATCGTCGTCGCCCGGCGGATGGTCGAGAGCCGGTGCGCGATGATGAACGTGGTGCGCCCGACCAGCAGATGATCGAGGGCCTCGCCGATCAGCGCCTCCGAGTGGGCGTCCAGCGACGAGGTGGCCTCGTCCAAGATCAAGATACGCGGGTCGCGCAGAATCGCCCGCGCGATCGCGATGCGCTGGCGTTCGCCGCCCGACAAGCGCGCGCCGCGCGGGCCGACGAGGGTGGCGTAGCCGTCCGGCAGTTTCGATATGAATTCGTGCGCGTTGGCCAGCCGGGCGGCGTCTTCGACTTGCGCGCGCGTCGCATCGAGCCGGCCGTAGCGGATGTTCTCCTCGATCGTGTCGGAGAAAAGCAGCGGATCTTGCGGCACGATCGCGATCGCCTGGCGCAGCGAGCGCAGCGTGATCCCGCTGACGTCGTGCCCGTCGACCACCACGGCGCCGCTGGTCGCGTCGTAAAAACGCGGCACCAGGTTCACGAGCGTCGTCTTGCCCGAGCCCGAAGGCCCGACCAGCGCCACCACTTCACCGGGTGCGACCGCAGCCGAGATATCCTTGAGCACGTCGCGCGTGCCGTCGTAGCTGAAACGCACGTCCACGAACTCGACGGCGCCCTTGACGTCGCGCAGATCCACGTGGTCCGGCTCGTCGGGAGACTCGGCGGGCAGATCCATCAGCTCGAAGACGCGCGTGGCGGCCGCGTACGCCTTGTTGAGACTGCCGATGTAGTTGGACAGCTGTGAGATCGGATTGGCCACGGTGGTCGTCACGGTGAAGAACATAAAGAACTTGGTGACTGTCAGCGTGCCAGCCACCACCTGGAACAGCGCAAAGCCCGCCAGGATCAACACGCCGACCATGACGGCGAAGTCGATGACCGGCGTCTGCGTCAGCGATATCTGCGCCAGCTTCATCGAAGCGCCGAAGTTCGCCGCGTTGCGCTCGTCGAAACGCGCGATCTCGTAGCGCTCGCGCGTGAACGCCTTGATGATGCGCATCGATTCGAGCGACTCCTGCAGCAGCGAGTTGAGGTCGGCGATCCGGTTGAGCGCCACGGTGGTGGCGCGGCGCAGCAGATCGGAAAACGTGTAGACGGCCCAGATCACGATCGGCGCGACGGCCATCGTCACCAGCGTCAGCTGCCAGTTCAGGTAGAACATCAACGCCAGGCCGGCCACCAGGGTCAGGCACGCGCTGACGAAGAGCGGCAGCGCCGAGACCCCCTCGACCAAGATGTTCATGTCGTTCGAGAAGCGCGACAAGATGTCGCCGGCGCGCCATTTATCGAAGGTCGGCAGCGCGAGGTACTGGATGCGCGCGAACAGGTCGCCGCGGATCTTGCGCACCACCTGCTGGCCGACCGACGTGAGGGTGTAACCGCCGAAATACTGGGCGGCATTTTTCACGATGTTCAGGCCGAGCGCGGCGCCCAGGGCGATCGCTAAGCCCTGCACGCTGTGGTCGGTGACGGCTTGGACGAGCAGCTTGACGGCGCCCGCGTAGCCGACGGTGGCCAGCGAGGCCAATGCGCTGAGCAACAGCCCGGCCAGCATGGGCGCGATGAACGGGCGCAGGTAGCTGACCAGCCGCGAAGAGGTCATTGCTTTATGATGTTTGGTGAAACTCAGGCCGAAGCCTCGCGGTAGAGCTGGGCAAAAGGGGGGCTCGAAGCTCATGGGTTGCTACTATCATCCGCGCTTGGCGACCGCGCTGCGTTGCCACGATTGCGGCCGCGAGATCTGTCAGACGTGTTCGGAAAGCGGGATCTGCCCCGGCTGCAGACTCGGCCGCGCGCTGCAAGGCGCGTCGGCCAAGACCGCCGTCGTCACGGCGCAAGCGCCGCGCCCCGGCACTTGGTCGGCGAGCGGCCCGATCGACGGTCGAATGAATTCGACCGCTCCAGCCGTTGTTGTAGCTGCGCCGAGCGGCGAAGAGCGTGCGCTCGCGGCGATGTGCTATCCGCTGTGGCCGCTCGCGCTGCTGTTGCTGCTGCTTCCATCGGGTCGCAGCACGTTCGTGCGCTTCCACGTGCTGCAGGCGCTCGGCGTGAACGGACTCGGGCTGGCGCTGTACGGGATCTATGCTCTGCTGGCCAACGTGCCGGTCATCGGCTGGCAGAGCGCATTCGCGCTGCCGTTCCTCGTGCCGCTGTGGATGCTCGGCGATCTCTATCTCGCCGCGCGCGCCGCGACAGGGCAGATGCCCCGCGTGCCGTTCGCGTCGGAGTTGGCGTCTAGGTTTCAGTAGGGCGAAACGCGCGGTACCGTGCGAGGAATTCGCGCGCCGCGCGTTCGTGCTCGACCACGGGGCGCGGGTAGACGCCCGGCGTGAAAAACCCGAGCTCGATCTGGTGTTGCCGGTCGACGCGCCAGGGCGCTAACGCAGCCGCGGTGGGCAACTTGCGCAGTTCGGGGATCCAGCGGCGCACGTAGACGGCTTGCGCGTCGAATTGACGCGCTTGCTTCTCCGGATTGTAGATGCGAGGATAGGCGGCTTGGTCCGAGCCCACGCCGGCCAACCATTGCCAGTTGCCGTCGCACAGCGCTTCGTCCGCGGCGAGATACTCGTCCATCCAAACGCGCCGGCCGAGACGCCAGTCGAGTCCGAGATCGAAACAGCAGAACGAGGCGGCGCAGATCGCCGCGCGCTGATGCACGAGACCTTGGCCGAGCAGCTGGCGCATGCCGGCATCCACCAGCGGATAGCCCGTGCGCCCCTCGCGCCATAACTGCAGCATCGCCGCGTCCTCCGACCACGGAAAGGCGCGCATCTTCTCCTGCAGCGATTCGTCGTGCACAGCGGGGACGAAGTACGCGAGCTGGATGAAGAAATCGCGGATCGCGAGCTGGCGCACGAACAGCGCCATCGAGGCGCGCTCCTGCGCAAGCGTCCACGACCATGACATGCGGCGCGCAAGCGCTTGGTGCACGACTCGCGGACTGATGCAGCCGAAGCGCAAGTACGGGGCGAGGTTCGAGGTCCCGTCTCGCGCCGGATAGGGCGCGTTCGCCGCGTAGTCGGCGGCACGGGCGGTCGTGAACTTCTCCAGCGCGCCGTACGCTGCCGCCTCGCCGGGTGCGAGCGCCGCTGAACCGTCTTCGGGCGGCAGCGCTCCAGGTTGATCGTCGCGTCCGTCGGGAAACGACTCGCCCGAGGACACATCGACCTCCAGCGCCTGCCACGCGGCGAGGAAGGGCGGGAACACCCGATACCCGTCGCCCGCGGATTGCTTTCGCTCCGCCACCGCCTCGGGCTCGTGCACCACGTCGCCCTTGAACGCGTGCATTTCGATGCCGGCAGCGTTTAGCGCGTCTGCGACCGCAGTTTCGACGCGTCGTTCGGAGCGCACGTAGGAGCGAGAGCTGTACACGGCTTTTGCGCCGAGTCGGCGCGCAGTCTCGACCAGCGCGGTCGCCGGCGATCCGTTGACCAGCGTCAGCGTCGCGTCGCGTTTGTCGAGCGCAGTACGCAGCGCGCGCAGCGAACCGGTGACGAATGCGCTCTGGCGCGCGTTGAGGCGTGCAAGCTCGTCCACGCAGAACACCGCGTACACCGGACCGCCCGCCGCGACCGCTGCGTGCAGGCCGGGGTTATCGGTCAGGCGCAGATCGCGCCGGAACCAGAACAGGCCGGCGCTCATGGCGGCGATAACGCAGCGCGCCGCTCGGTCACGACGGACCGGCGGCGCGCGGCGATGCGAGTGGAAGGCTGCGTCGTTATTTCAGCGACGCGACGTATGCGGCGACGTTAGCGACGTCGGTCGCGGACAACGGCAGCTTGGGCATGCCGGAGTCCTTGTCCACGCCCGTAGGATTCTGCACCATGTACGCGACCTGGCCTGCTTTGATGCCGATGCCGGCGAGGCTGGGTCCGACGGTGCCGTTCTTGCCGCCCGCGCCGTGGCAGCTCTCGCAGTTCGCCGAGAAGACTTTGGCGCCCGCGGCGACATCGCCCTTAGCGACCGTCGCCGACGGCAGCTTCGCGAGCGGGATCGGCAGCGTGACCGCTGCGACCATGTGTTTCATCCCCGCGGCCGCGCTGGACATGCTATTGCCGGCGTTCTTCGCCATGTTGCCGGCGTTCGCCGCAGCGGTGGCCACTGAGTTCGCGGCGTTGTTCGCCATAGCGCCGGCCGTCGCTGCCGCGGTGGCCGCCGTGTTGGCAGCGGAATTCGAGCTCGAGGATTGATTGTCCGATTTCGAACAGGCGGCTGTCATTGCGATGCTCGCGACGAGCACCATGAGCAAAACCGATACTTTTCTCACCGTTGATCGCTCCTTGCAAGTGCCGTTGGAGTGGCCACCGTTTAGGGGGTCCGTCGCGCCAATCCTTCACGCGATTCCCGTACGAACGACAGTGCGAATGCACCCGCGCCGACGAACGCTGCGACCAGCGCGAACAGCAGACGGTACCCTAATCCAAGGTCACCACTGGCCTCCCCCACGCGGTCGACGAGCAGACCGCCGATGATCGGCGCGGCGACCTGCGGTGCGGATGCTCCAAGATTCCAGATGGCCATCAACGCGCCCGCCCGTCCGGACGGCAGCAGATTGGTCGCGAGCGCCCAGTCGACCGAATAATACGCGCCCCAGCCGACCCCCAATCCGATGGCCAGCAATCCCACGGGCTCGAGCGTGGTCGCGACCGTCAGGGCGAGCGAACCGGCCGCGAGCAGCGCGAGCGCTATATAGATGATGGATTTTTTCGGCAGGCGGTCGCCGAGCAGCCCGGCGGGAACTGTTCCGACGAGCGAGCACCCTACCATGAGGAGCAGCAGCGTCAGGCTGGTCGATTGGTAGTGCTCGACGTGCAGCGCGAACCGCAGATAGAACCCGAGGAACGGTAAGATGAGATACAATCCTGAACTGACGAACGCGCGCGAGACGATCAACCACCAGAAGCTGGCGCGCTGCGGCCAATCAGCGAGCACGGGCTGCGCCGGCGGCACGTCCCCGGACGTTTCGCGCACGCCGAGCAGCGTGACCACCAGCGCGGCCAACAAGATCGCACTAATCACCGTTACCAGCACGACGAAGCTGTGCGTGTACATCTCCGGCGTCACGCCGGGCCCTGGCTGATGCACGACGAGCTTCGCGAGCAAGAGACCAGCCGCGGTACCCGCCAAACGCATCAGCCCCATGAATGCGGATGCGCGTCCCTGGCCGGCTTTGGCGATGCGATCGGGTATCAGCGCTTGGTATGGCCCGCCGGCGATGTTGAGCGCCACTTGGACAGCAGCGAACGCGGCGACAACCGCGCCGAACGAGGGCGCGTACGCAAACGCGTACAGGGCTGCAACGTCGAGCACCGTGCCGACGATGATGAACGGCATGCGCTTGCGCAGCACGTCTGACGCACGCCCGGCGCCGAACTGCGAGAGGATCGCCAGCATCGCACCCACGCCGCCGAGTATCGCCGTCGCGCGGCCGTACGCCGTGGGCGGCATGAAGCGGGCGATCTCCGCTTGCAGTGTCGCGCCGAGCAGCGCGGCCCAGTGCAGCTCCCACGCGAACCAATAGAACGAGAGCGCGAATTGGTTTTGCGGGCGCGGCGCCGCCGGATCCATCACGCCGTCGCCTCCGCGAAGCGCCGGCGCGCATACTCGAAATCGGCAGGCTCGTCGCAGTCCATCGCAAGCGCAGGGTCGGCGCCGCGCACCGCCAACGCCGTACCGCCGATCAGCGCGCTCAAACGCGCCTGCACGCCGTCGACCGTAAGTCGCCGGGTCGCGTAGCGTACTGCCAGCGCCGGACCGAGCAGCGACGCGAGCGTCAAGAGACTCTTGCGCGCCGCGAATGCGCGTTTGATCAACGCCTCGTTGCAAAGCATGAGGTCAGCATCAAGCACCAGCGCGCTGCCCCCGGTCCACTCCCCGTCCGCCAGCGTCGCGAAGCTCGAACGCGCTCCAGGGAAAGCGCCGAGAAATTCCGCGCGAGTGAAGATCGGATACGCGCACTGCACGCCGGGCGCCGCTAGGCGAAGCAGTCCGGAGATAGCGCCGGCGGTGACGAATGGCAGGTCTGCCGCACAGGCGAGACAACGGCCGCCGCCTGCGCTGCGCAGCGCGGCGATCACGTTCTCTTCGCCGCTTTCGCGCTCGTCCAGCCACGCGTCGACCGCGAGCGTGCCGTCCTGCACGGCGCGCGGCCCGACAACCGTGATGCGGCTGACCTCCGGCACTGCGCGCAACGCATCGACGAGCGTGCCCAGCAGCGTTCTGCCGCCGATGCGCGCCAACGCTTTGATGTCGGTGCCATACGCTTTCGCGAGGCCCGGTTCCAACCGGCCAGCGGCCGCGATGACCGCGCTGATCATGCGCCCGCGCTTTGCAGCGCATCCGTTCCTGACCTGCACACGATCGCGGTCTTCTTCCCTCGGATCGTCGTGCAGAGCAGGATGGCGCGCGCTTCACCCGCCGGCTTGAGCAGCGCGGCGATCTCTTCGGGCCGCAGCGGAAACGCGCGCGTCTTGATGACGAGCTCGCCGATGTCGCGCGCGCGCAGCGCCGCCCGCAGCCGCTTCACATTGAACGGCGCGCTCTCGATGATCTCGAACCAGCGGACGAACGGCTGGTGCGCGACAGTGCGCGTCGTCATGTACGCCACCTCAGGATCGAGCAGTGTCGCGTGCGCCTGTTCGCACAGCGCGCCCAGCAGCCCGGCGCGGATGACGGCCGGGTCGGGCTCGCCGACAAAACGATCGAGGGCGCCGGCACGGGCGCGGAACGGCTCCGCATCGAGCACGTGCACGCCGTTCGCGTCGATGACCGTAGCGCGGCGCGCGCCATGGGCTCTGGCCAGCGCGCCGCACCATATGACAGCCTCCTTGCATTCGCCGCGCTCGGATACATACTCGAGCTCGACGGGCGCACCGCAGGTCGCGGCTAGTCGATCCGCGTCCGTGCGCAGACCGGGAGCGATCTTCACGCACAGGGCGCGATCTTTGATCTCCTGCGCGCGCTCCAGGACGGCGTGCAGCGGCGGCTGATACTGGTCGGCGCGAAGCGTCCGCCCGCGCGCTGAGCGCCGCGACGGATCGGCGAACACCGCGTCGTGCCGCAGCGGCCACGCCAGCGCGTCGCCCACATGGAAAGCGACCGCGTCGTCCACCCCGTTCGCTGCCGCGTTCAAGCGGGCACATGCGATCGCGTCTGCGTCGCAGTCGACGCCGTCGACGCGCCCGTTCGCCCGAACAGCGCCTGCGATGGCGATGGAATCGGAACCGATGCCGCAGCACAGGTCGGCAACGCTATTGAAGGCGGCGAACCGAGCGGCGCGATGGCGCGCCACTGCCTCGGAGGTGGACTGCTCGTAGCCTTCGCGCGTGAAATACATCTCATCAGCGCGCGCGAACTTGCTCGCTTTGCGCGCGCGCCGTCGGGCGAACGACGTCGCTAAGGCAGCGCCGGCAAGCGCAGGCGGCGCCAGCTTGCGCGCCTGAGCCGCCGCCGCGGTCATGCGGCTTTCCGTGAAGTCCGCAAGGGCGCGCAGCAGCGTCTGTCCAGCGGGCGTCCCTAGCTCCTCGAACGGACTGATCGCGTCAGAGCTGATAGATCACGCGTCCTCGGGGACGCGAATCACGTGCAATCCGCCGCTGCCTTCAAGGTCGTGCGCGGCAGCGGCAGCGCGCGCCGCGTCGAGCCGTGCGACCACAGCGAAGCCGTGATGCTCGATCTCGTCGACGATGCGAAACGCGGTGTGCGTCGAGCGCTGCGGTGCAAGGGCGCCGCCGAGCGTAGCACCGGCAAGAGCGCCGACAACCAAGAACAAGAGCATGTCGCCGATTGTGCGATAGTGGGCATCCAGCGGCACGATGGTCAACGTCGGGAAGAGCGACAGCACGGCTCCGGTCAACGCGCCGACGAGCGAGCCGACCACGCCTCCAAAGTCCACGCTGCTCGCTCCGACCGACGCAGAAGCCAGTCCGGGAGCGCCGGCCAACGGATCCGCTGGGTCGACGTCGTCGCCGATACCCAGCTCACGCGCGAGCTGTGCGGCGACCGGCTTTTCAGCGCCCGCCGCGCCGATCGCCACTTCGGTCGGGGCGACGCCACTGCCGAGCAGCGCGCGAATGGCCGCTTGTGCTGCCGGCGCGTCCGCGAACGCGCACGCCACGAACACCAAAGGCGATGGTGAAGGTGCCTGCATCGGGTCGCGTAATTCCCTTCAAGCCGCTGCGAGTCCCGCGCAGCATGGCAGCGCGCGACGATTGGATCGAATGAGTACGGAAAAAGTTCTCGTCGGCAGACCCGTGAGCGTCCGCCAACGCGACATCGAACCGGAGTATTTCACCGACGTGCATCGCGCGTGGGTCGGCCACACCGGCCGCGTGCACGCGGTCGTACCCGGCGACAAAGACGATCCGTTGGTCAAAGTCGGGTTTGCGGACGGAACGCAGATCGTCTTCTACCGGCTGTCCGATCTCGACGTGGACCGGCACGGCGAGCTCGACACGTCCAAGAAGCACGGCGCGCGAGGCAGCCACCTACCGAAGCTGAGCTGACAGCCACTCCAACCCTTGCACCACGCGCGGCCCGTTGCGCTCGAGGATCGAGTCGTTGGGCGGCCGCAGCACGCGCCCACGCTGCACGGCGGTCGTGCTGCGCCACGGTTCGCGAGCGCGAACGTCGGCGCCGAACGGCGTGTCGTTGGAGACGATGATCACCTGCGGGTCCGCGCGCACGATCGCCTCGGCGCTCAAGTCGGGATAGGGTTGATCGAGCTCGCCCGCGATGTTGTCGCCTCCAGCCAGCGCGATAAGGTCGCTGATATACGACGACTTTCCGGCGGTGAAGCCCGGCAATCCGAGCAAGAAAAGCACGCGCGGGCGGCGCCCGCCGTGCGGCTGGCCGGCGACGACGCGCGCGAGGCGCGCTTTGATGTCGCGCGCAAGCGCGCTTCCCTGGGCCGTGCGGTCGCACGCGGCGGCGACGCCTGCAATGTCTGCGTAGAGATCGTTCAAACGGCGGTTGGGGAGATAGATCACCGGCACGCTGAGGCGCGCTTGGATCGGCGCGCCCTCATGTTCTTGGTCGTGGAGCGCGACTGCGACGGTCGGGCGCAGCTGCGCGATGCGCTCGAGATCCGCGTGCATGAGGTCCGCGACATGCGGCAGCGTTTTTGCCGCGGAGGGATAGTCGTCGTATTTCGTGTCCGCGATCAGCGCGTCACCGCATCCGACCGCGTACGCGATCTCCGTAAGGGAGGGCGCGAGCGTGATCACGCGCGGCGAGGCAGAGGCGGGCGCTTCATAGGGCGCAGTGCTCGGATTCGATCGAGGCGTGCGCACACGCGCACAGCATGCCGGCCACCGTCCAGCACGCAGCCGTCAACGCCGCGCGTGCAGCGTTCGGCCGCTTCTTCAATGCGCGGTGAGCCGCACGCTGAACGTCGTGCCCAGCACCGGGTACCCGTACACTTGCGGCACGCGTTCGTCTGTCAGGTTATCCAAACGCAGCAGCAGCGTGAGATGCCGCGCGATGTTGCGCGACACGTGAAGACCGAGCGTAGCATACGGCGGCAGCAGATGTACGTTCTCTTCGTCGGCGAATTGGCGTCCGATCACAAGCACGTCTATGCCGTCCTCGCCGACCGCCTTTACCGGCTGCGGATCGTATCCAGCCCGGCGCCAGATCTCAAACGCAGTCGTCGTGCTGGGGCGATAGAGCAACCGGTTGCCGCTCGTGACGACTCCGTTGATGTCAGGCGCTGTGCTCAGATCTTGCGCGACGGGATATGCCGTGAACGACAGCTGTGCGCCGAGCCGCCGGCTATACGCATTGCTGATCTGCAGGCTATAACCGCGCACGCGTGCGCGGCCGACGTTGAACGGTAAGAAATCGCCAAGCATATCGATCGCTTGGTTGACGATCAGGTTGTTGGTATCGCTGCCGAAGAACGTCGCCGAGCCGTCGATCGCCTTGCCGTAGGTTATGGCGCCGATGTCGAAGGTGGAGGCGTATTCCGGCTGCAGCGCCGGATTGCCGAAACCCGGGAAGTAGCGCTCGTCAAGATTGGGCGCGCGGAACGCGCGTGCGTAACTTGCGCGCAGCATCGTTCCGTCGGAAAAACCATTCCCTCCCACCAGCTTGCTCAGCGCGAAGCTGGGCAAGGTCGTGGCCGCGACACCTTGGGTATGGGCTTGTTGCACCGCAGCGTCTAGTACGAGGCCGCTCTTATCGCCGCGATACTCGTCCCCGATGTAGGCATCCGTGGTGGAGTCGCGGGCGACAAGCTGCGTCGGGATGTAGGTCGTGCCTTGGAAAAGCGCGACGGTTCCGTTCTGCTCGAACTTGGCGGTGATCACGTTGGCGTAGCCCGCCCGCACAGTCTCGACCACCGAAAAGCCGCGCTGCGTCGCCGTGGTCAGGGTGTCGTACGGAAACGAAGGCGTCGTATCGTAGAAATGCAGCCGCCGCCCATCGACGTAGAAGATCACGCTCGTCAAGGCGTTGTACGATGCGTAGTAGCTCAGGTTGAGGGAATTACGATCGACGTCGCGTTGCTGGCGCGCGAAGACGCTCGTGAACTGCGGGCCGAACTCCGTACTGCCCGGCGCGCCGACCTCGCCCGTGTTGTCGTCCACGTGCAGATCTGCCTCGAAGCGGCGGCCGAAATTCATACAGGCGCACAGCGTCACGTCCGATGCGTGCAAGTCGTTGTTCGTGCGCGTACCGTTCGGAATGCTCTCGAAACCCGGATAGTCGAACGTGTTGTTGGCCGAGCGCGTGAAGGCATCGATCCGTAGACCGCCATCGGGTCCGGCAGCCGACACACCGGCGCCGCTGGCGAATTCCCCCTCATACCCGATCTGTGCATATACGGAATCGCTGGGCCGGGAAAACGGATGCTTCGAGACGATCTCCACCACGCCGCCTATCGCGCCCGACCCATAGCGCGATGAAAGACCGCCTTCGATGACGGAGATGTGAGCCACGCCGTCGAGCGGCATCGATGTGAAATCGGTGACGCCGGTGTCGCCTTCGTTCACCGGCCGCCCGTCGAGGATGATGAGGGTCTGCGACGCGCTGTTGCCGCGCAGCGCGACCGTCTGAAGCGATCCAGCAGTGCCAGCCTGACGGACGACGACGCCTGGGACGAAACGCAGCACGTCGCCGATCGTACGCGCCCCTAGCCGCTGGAGCTCTTCGATGGGAATCGTATAGCCCTCGCGTGGCGAGGCGTGCACGATGATCTTGCCAAGGTAATTCTCGTATAGCGTGACAGTCCCAACGTTCCTCAGCAGCGGCTTGGCCGACGCTGATGGGCTCGGCGATGGAACCGGGGAACTCATCGGTGGTGTGGGCGGCGACAGCGACGGCGCGGCGGCGAAGGCCATCACCGGCAGGGTGCACGCAAACGCCACGCAGCACGCGGTGCTAAACGCTCGTGTAATCAACGCGGGGTGCATACGATGTAGCCCTCCGCGTCGCGATGCGTGCCGACTTCGACGCCGAAGGCGCGCGTGAGGATCGGGGTGCGAAGCACCGACTCCGGGGGACCGATTTCGATCGTGCCGCCGGCGAGCAGCGCGATCGAATCCGCAAACCGGGCGGCGAGCGTCAGATCGTGAATCGCCGCGACGACGCCGGCGCCGGCGCGCGCGATCGTCTTGAGCGTGCGCAAGACCTCCACCTGATAGCGCAGATCCAAGTGCGTCGTCGGCTCGTCGATCAGCAGAACGCCGGCGTCCGACGCCAACGCTGCCGCGATCCACGCGCGCTGCAATTCGCCGGCGCTCAGGGTTGCAGCAGCGTCGTGTGCGCGTTCGCTCAGACCCGTCCGTTCGAGTGCGGCGGCGATCGCAGTGCGCTGCGCGCGGTCTTGCCCGAGTCGCCACCACGGCCGGCGCATGGCAAGCACGTAACCTGACAATTGCGCCGGCGTCACGTCCGGCGGCAGCGCGAGCGCCGTGGAGATAAGCGCCACTCGCTGCGTCCGTTCGACGACACCCGCGCCAGCGCTCTGCGTACCGGCCAGAAGGCGCAACAGGGTTGATTTGCCCGCGCCATTGGGCCCGACAAGCGCGACCAGGCTCCCCGCAGCGATCGAAACGTCGACGCCGGCGAAGATCTCGCGCGAGCCGTAGCGGACTGCCAGGCCGCGGCCGGACAGCAGTGTGCTCATAGGTCCACCGGCCGGCGCGCTATTATAAGGAAGAACGGCACGCCCACGAAGGCCAGCAGCACCCCCAGCGGCAGCTCAGCCGGGGCGGCGATGCTGCGCGCAAACGCGTCGGCCACGATGACCACGATCGCTCCGGCGATCGCGCTTGCCGGCAACAGCCACGCGGCATCACCGCCGACGAGGCGACGTGCTCCATGCGGCACCATCAAGCCGACAAACCCGACGATGCCCGAGACAGCCACGCACGCGGCGGCGATGAGCGCGGCCGCCGCCAACACCGCAAAGCGCGCGCGGCCGACGCGCAGACCGAGCCCGGCGGCCGCCTCGGCGCCGAGGCGCAACACGTTGAGCTGGCGCACGAGGAACAGCGCGACGAGCGACCCGACTGCGACGTACGCAACGGTCAGCGCGACGTCGTTCCATCCTTTGCCGCCGATGCCGCCGGCAAGCCAGCCCAGAATCGTCAGACTGTCCGACGATCCGCTGCTCAACAGCACGATGGTCACGACCGCCGCGCACAGCGAGGAGATCGCAATACCCGAAAGCACGAGCCGCAGATTCGCGCCCGACTCGGAGCCCGCCGCGACAGCTGTCACGAGCACCGCGCACGCCAGACCGCCGGCGAACGCGACCGCCGGCACGAGCACGAACGAGAGGCCGAAGGCGATGCTCGCGCTTGCGGCTACGGCCGCGCCCGCCGATACGCCGGTGACATACGGATCCACCAGCGGGTTGCGGAAAAGCGCCTGCAGCATCGCCCCGGCAACCCCGAGGCCGGCACCGACGCAGGCAGCTATCGCCAAGCGCGGCAAGCGGATATCCCACACCACGACATGCGCCAGGCCAGACGTCGAGGGATGCGCGAGCGCGCCGAGTATCGAGCCAAGCGTAAGCGGCACGCTGCCGACCGCCAACGACGCCGCGCTCAAACACAGCGCCACCGCGCTCAAGCCGAACAGCCAGAAGAGTTTGGAAGGAGCGGCGCGCGTCGCGCCGAGTTGGAATGTGGCCACTGCCCTGCCCCTTTTCAGCGAAGGAGACGTGGAGCGGCGCGATCGTCCGCGATCGCGCAGTCGCCTCGGGGCAGGTCTCCTGACTTCCGGATCATCGCCTTGGTGCCGGCGCCTTCCCTTGCGGTGGCGGTTGCCGGCGGCTCCCCGGTTACAGTGGCGCGACCGTGCCGGATTCGCACCGGCTTCCCTGTCGCCCCGAGGACATGTGCGCGACGTCTTCCGCGGCCCTGCGCGCCTTCCTTTCGTAGGCGGTCGCGAGGCATGCGGAGAAAGGGCGGCGCGCCGTGCAGTACTTCGAACCTAACTTCGTCGATGAGGCGCTCGTGCTGCTCGATCGCTTTGCGCCGCATGCGCACGTGCTCGCCGGCGGCAGCCTGCTCGGGCTTGCGGTGCGCACCCGCTCCGATTCGAGGGCGATCGCGGACGCGACGGCGATCGTCAACGTCAAACGCATTCCCGCGCTGCGCGAGATCAGCTTCGACGGCGCGACGCTGACCATCGGCGCGCTGGTCACGGCGCGCGAGGCGAGCATGCACGAGCTGATCCGCGCACACGCGCCGCTGGTCGCGCGCGCGGCGTCAAGTCTCGGCGCGCGACAGCTGCGCACGGTGGCGACGATCGGCGGCAATCTGTGCTCGGGCCATCCCGCAGCAGACATCTCGACGGCGCTGCTCGCGTGCGATGCGCGCTGTCTGATCGCCGATATCGCGTCCGGTCCTACGAGTGTTCTCGCGGTCGATTTCGTGCGCGCCGAAAGCGATCCGCGCAGTTTGTTGACCGCGATCGAGGTGCCGACGTCGGCCGCACGGGTCGCCTACCTGAAGATGCAGACGCGACGTGCGTTCGAAATGGCTATCGTCAGCGCCGCCGTCGCGGTAGAGCTCGACGGCAGCACGGTGCGCGCCGCCCGCATCGCGCTCGGCGGCGCCGCACCCTCGCCGGTGCGGGCGGCGAACGCAGAATCGTGGCTGCGCGGCAAGTCCCCAAGCGGGGCTGCCGCGAGCGACGCATCGCGACTGGCAGCAGATCAGGACGCTGCGCCGGCCGGCGACGCGCACGCAAGCGCGGAGTATCGGCGTCAGCTCGTCCACGTCCTGGTCGAGCGCGCACTGCATGAGGCGTTCGGCATGCACGACGCGGCCGTGCGCTGATGCAGCCGGTCACGCTGTTCGTCAACGGCACGGCGCGCGAGGTCGTGGTCGAGCCGCTGCAGACCCTGCTCGCCGTCTTGCGCGATCACCTCGGGCTCACCGGTACCAAGGAAGGCTGCGGCACCGGTTACTGCGGCGCATGCACCGTCCTCCTCGATGGGCAGCCGGTCAACGCGTGCCTGTTTCCGGCTGTCGACGCGGACCGGCGCGACGTGACGACGATCGAAGGGCTCGCAGACGACGCGGGCATGCTGCACCCGGTGCAGAGCGCGTTCATCGAACGCTTCGGACTGCAGTGCGGCTACTGCACGCCCGGCATGATCCTATCGGCGGCATCGCTGCTCGCCGAAAACCCGCAGCCTAGCGACGAACAGGCCCGCGCAGCGCTCGCCGGCAACATCTGCCGCTGCACCGGGTATCAGACGATCATCGCCGCCGTGCACGAGGCCGCACGCCTGCTGCGCGAACAGGGCCGCGCCGGCGAAGCACCCGGAAAGCACGCTCCGATCCGGGGCCGGGCATGAGCGCGCTGCGCGTCGTCGGCAAGCAGCGGCCGCGTCTTGACGCTGCGGCCAAGGTGCTCGGGCAGACGCATTACACCGCAGACGTCGCCCTCGACGGTGCACTCGAAGGCGTCGTCAAACGCAGTCCGCATGCGTTTGCTCGAGTCGTGCGCGTCGACGTGACGCGCGCAGTCTCGTTGCCGGGCGTGCGCGCGATCGCGCATGCGGGCAACACGCCGGCGCAGCCGCTTGACTTCGGCATCAAGGATCAGCACCTATTCCCGCGGCCTTACGCGCGCTACGCGGGTGAGCCAGTCGCCGCGGTGGCGGCGGACACTGTGGCACAGGCGCGTGCGGCGGCGGACGCAATCGAAGTCGAGTACGAGATCCTCGAACCGGTCCTCGACGCTCGTCGCGCGCTTGAAGCCTCGGCGCCCCTTGTCCATCCTGATTGGAAACAGTATACGAAGCTGCCGACGCGAGTGTTGCGCGGCAACGTCTGCGGTCACAATCGCATCCGTCGCGGCGATGTCGAGACGGCGTTCGCGCGGCCTGACGTGGTCGTGCACGCGTCCGAATTCTGTTTCTCACCCGGCTTGCCAGGGTATATCGAGCCGCGAGCCGCGGCCGCCCGGCGCGAGCCTGACGGCGGTCTGACGGTATGGTGCGGATCGCAGTCGCCATACGAAAACCGCGACGAGCTCGCCACGTTCTTCGGCTTGGAGCGGGAGCGGGTCCGCTTCATCAACCAGTTCGTCGGCGGCGCGTTCGGCGGCAAGATCATCATGGCCGCGGAGTGGTACGCCGCGGCGTTGGCGCTGCAGTGCGACCGCCCCGTTCGCATGGCGTGGACGCGCCACGAGGACGGCTTGCACGCGTTTCCCCGCCACGGAGGCTATGCGTCGTTCAAAAGCGCGGCGACCGCCGACGGAACGCTCGTGGCGATGCGCGCGGAGTTCGTATACGACACGGGCGCGTACATCGGCTACGGTACCGGCACGAGTCAGATCTCGACCATGTTGGCGTCCGCGCCCTACCGGATCCCGAACCTCGATCTCGAGGCGACGCTCGTCTACACCAACAAGCACGTCGCGGGTCCGGTGCGCGCCCCCGGCGGCCCGCAGGCCAATTACGCGAAGGAGCTGCACCTCGACGAGCTTGCGGCGATCCTGGGCATCGATGCGCTCGAGTTCAGGCTGCACAATGCGTGGGAGGACGGCGACCAAAGCCCGAGCGGTCAAACGTTAAGCGGCGTGCGGGTCAAAGAGGCGCTGCGCGCGGCGGCGGACGCGATCGGCTGGGGAACGCCCGCGCGGCCGGGTGAGGGACGCGGCATCGGCTGCACGTGGTGGTTCTCGGCGTGCGGCGAATCCAAAGCGCGCCTCGAGGTCCGCGCCGACGGCTCGATCCTGCTCGCATCGGGCAATCCAGAAGTCGGCACCGGCGCATCATCGACCGCGCTGCCGATGATGGCCGCGGAGGTGCTGGGCGTCGATCCGGCACGCATCACCGTCGTTTTGTCGGACACGGCGACCGACACGTACGATGCGGGCGTCGGCGGCAGCGCCTCGACGTTCAGCGCCGGCACGGCCGTCGCGGCGGCGGCCAAGGACGTGCACGCCAAACTCCTGACCTTGGCGGAGGATGCGCTTGAAGCGCGCGCCGACGATATCGAACTGCGCGATGGACGCGCGCTTGTGCGCGGCTCGCCCGACCACGCCGTGGCGCTGGCCGAGCTTGCGCGCAAAGCCGGCGGGGCGGTCAGCGGCGAGGGCGAGGCGGCGGAAATAGACGACCCCGAGTTCGACGAGAGCTTGACCGAAACGCACGGGTTCGCGAGCTGGCTTGCGCCGTCATATACCGCGTCGGCGGCGCACGTCGACGTCGATCCTGACACCGGCGCCGTCACCGTCCGCAAGATCGCCACGGCACAAGACGTCGGCTATGCGGTCAATCCGACCGGTGCGATCGGCCAGATCGAGGGCGGCGCGGTGATGGGCGTCGGTTGGGCGCTCACCGAGGCGCTGCAGTTCGACGAGCGCGGCCACGTCAGGCCCGATCTCAAGGATTACTTGATGCCGACCGCCGTCGATGCGCCCGAGATCGCGACGATCCTGATCGAGTCCTCACCCGGCGCAGGCCCATATGGCCTCAAAGGCGTGGGCGAACCGCCGATCACCACGCCGCCTGCGGCCATCGCGGGCGCGATCCGCGCAGCCGTCGGCGCGGCGCCGCACGAGACGCCGATGACGCCCGAACGCGTCTGGCGCGCGGCACACGGCCGATGAGCGACGACCTCGAGCGCTCCAGAGTCCGCAGCGCTCGTGCCACGTATGCCCTGACCGTCACCGCGCTGGTCCTTGCGCTCGCGCTAGCGGCCTACGTGCTGATGCACTTCTTCGAACGCATCCACACGGTCACGACGATCATCATCGGCTCGGTATTCTTCTCGTACCTCGTCGCTCCGACGATCCGCACGCTGCGCAAGCGCGTGCCGATGTGGGCCGCGGTATTGATCGTCTACGCGGGGATCGCGATCTTGATCCTCGCCCTGTTGTGGATCGCGTTGCCGCTTATCGTCGGCGAGTTGCGCCAGTACAGCTCGGACGTGCCGCAGCTCACGCGGCAGATCCAATCCGGCCTGAGCATCAACGGACCGTTGGCCGCGCATCTGCCGGATGCGATCAAGAACTATCTCGGCACGGTACCCGCGCAGATCTCCGACACCGTCGCCAAGAACGGTTTGGCGATCAGCTCGGGCGCGTTGAGCGTCATCGTGTCGACGGCATCGAGCCTCGTGCTCATCGTGCTCGTACCGATCGTGTCTGCGTACGCCGTCATGGACGCGGATTGGCTGCTCGGCGCCCTGCGCGGACTCATGCCCGCGGTCGCTCGGCCGAAGCTCGAGGAGCTGGCGCATCAGGTCAACACGGTGCTGGCGGGTTACATCCGCGGCCAGTTGCTCGTGGCCGGCGCGGTCGGCGTGCTCGTCTCGCTGCTGCTGCTCGCGCTGCACGTGCGCTACGCGCTCGCGATCGGCCTGTTCGCCGGCATCTTCGAATTAGTCCCGTATCTGGGTGCCCTGGCCGGCGCGATCCCCGGGGTCGGCGTCGCGCTGCTGACCAACGGCTGGCAGAACGCGCTCTTCGTCGCCATCGGCTTCCTCGCGATCAACCAAATCAGCGGACACGTGCTGTCGCCGCTCATCGTCGGCGATACGGTCGGGTTGCGCCCGATCTTCGTCCTCTTCGCGTTGCTGATCGGCGGCGAACTCATGGGCTTGCGCGGATTGCTCATCGCGGTGCCGGTCGCAGGGCTGATCCGCGTCATCATCGTGACATTCGTGCCCTTCGACTCGACGATGTTGCCCAAAACGCCGCTCAAACCCGAAAAGCCCCCACCGAAAGCTCCGAAAGATCAGGGAGCAGTCAGCGCGGCGAGCAAGTCGTAGTCCTTTGCCCAGCGCGGCGGCGCGCCAAAGCCTGACGCCGACGCGGTGCGCCAACCGCGAGACAGGCCGTATGCCAGCGCGCGGCGCTCTTGCGCCAAATACATCGCTTTCGCCTCGAACCGCGCGTAGTACCAGGCGAACTTCGCGGTTTGTGCCGCGCCTGGTGCCACATTCTCGCGCACGATCAGGCCATAGGTGCGCGAAAACGCCATCGCGTGTGACACGTAGATGCGCGGGAAGCGCTCGTGCGCCAGCCCGGTGACGAAGACGTGCGGCCAGCGCTCGCCTTTCGCGCCGGAGATCGTGTCGCACGCGATCGCCTCGGCGCTGCGCAGCGCCGGTCGCACGGGCACGGCGCCGTCTTCGAACGCGCGCACCAGGCCGCCCAACGAGCGTTCGCCGCCGGCGTGTGCTCCCGCGAATGCTTCGATGACGCGCAGCATGTCATGTGTGAGGCGCGGCCGCGTGGATTGATCAGCCGAACGCCAATGGCGCTCGAACCCGGCCGACTTCGCCAAGCGCGCCAGTGCGCCGGCCGGCGAGAGCTCCGCATAGCGCTCGCGCCATTGCGCCAATCTCGCGCGAAAGCGCACGACGCGTTCGCGCACGTCCTCAGGCAGGCGTTCGTCGACCGTCCCCTCGAGCACGTTGCGCCCCAACGCGGTTCGTCGCCGGCCGCCGCCGGGGCGCTTGCGCTCGTCGCCGACACCGACGTCGAGCGCGAGTTGGGTGACCGCCTCTGGGTCTTCGCACAGCGCGTAGACGCTGGCGTCGCCGAGGCCGAGCAACGGCGATGCCAACACGCGCAACAGGTGCTCGTGGTCGTACGGATCATCGACGACGGCTGCGAGGGCTAGCCAGTCGCCGATCTCGCGCGGTCGCGCGAATCGCTCGAGCGGCGCATCCATCGGCAGGTCCGCGCGCGCGAGCTGCCGTGCATAGATCGCGGCGGCATCTGCGCTGCGCGTGAGCACCGCGATATCCCGGACCTGCGCCCCTTGTGCGAGCAGATCCGCGATCGAGCGCGCCACCTCGCGCACCTCTTCACCTTCGCTCGCGTACCGGGCCAGCGCGGCCGGCGGCGACGGCACGAGCGGCGCCAGCTCGATGTGCTCGCCGGGCTGCAGCGCCCCGAGCGCCGAGCGCCGGCCCTCGAGGCCGTCGATCGCGCCGTCGGGCCAGCCGGCGAGCGTGATATCCGCCATGCCCGCCGCCGCTAGTACGATCAGCAGATCGCTTAGCGCCGCGTGCGCGTCTTGCGCATCATCCACCAGGATAGCCGAGTATGACGCCGCGACCGCGCGCGCCGATGCGGAATCGGCGCTCAGCCAGCGGATGCATTCGTCGAGGATGTCCTCGTCCGACAACGCGGCCGCGCTGCGCGCTGCGCGCACGTATTCGCGGTACAAGCGCCCGAGCAGCACCGCCAAGCCCCGTTCGGCGCGCTTTTGCTGCTGGAGCACCGCCGCGTTGGCGCGCAGCGCCTCGCGCCCGCGCCGGCTGACGCGGCTGTTCAGCGCCGGATCGGCGCACTTGGCGAGCGCCGCTTCGACTTCATCGCCGTAAAAGGCGGTCAACCCAGCCGCGTTGCCGCGGTCGAACTCGTCGGGCGCGATGCGCGCGCCGCGCAGCTGGCGGAACAGATTGCCCGCTTCCTCGAGAAACTTCTCCGGACGGCTCAAGAACGGCAGGTTGAGATCGAGGTCGGCGATCTGCAGCTCGGGCCAGCTCATATCGAGCAGACCAGCGGCGGCCTCGTTCACGATCTCCCACGCGGCGTGCTCGCCGCCGGCGCTCACGTCGGGATGCACGCCCGCTAGTGCATGGTGCGAGCGCAGCCAGCGCAGACAATGCTCTGGAGCCGTGCCGACGTGGACCGCGTGGCCCTGGCCAAAGCGTTCCAGCGCAGCGCGAAAGGCGCGCACGCCCGAGGCGTTCGCGCAGATCACCAGCGCGGGCGCGACCTGGGCGTGCCGCAGCGCGCGCGCCGCCAGCCCGGTCGTCTTGCCGGATCCCGGTGGACCGGTCACGAGAGTGATGCCTTCCGGCGCGTCCACCACTTTGCCCAGGGCGGGTGCGAGCGAGCTATCGGCCTCAGCGCGCAAAGACGCGCTCGCCTTCGTCCGGCCGTTCGCGGCACGCGCGCGCGTACGCGCAGTACGAGCACGGCGGATCCTCGCCGACATCGAAATGCTCGAGACCGCCGCCGGTCAACATATCCGCCCGCGCGAGCAGCGTTTCGATGGCTGCTTCGATGTCCTGGGGCGTGCACGAGCCGCGCACCACGCCGCTGCGTTCGCTGCGTTCCACGACCGCCACGCCGGCGTCGTCGGTCATGTCGAGCGCGAGCACCCAGACGGGATCGCGCGGATCCCGCAGCGAGATCAGCGCGAGCCTGCCCACGTCGTCGCCCCGCATGCGCCGCACGGTGTAGTACAGCGCCAATTGAGCTTCTTCGCCGCGGCGCATCGCCGCGACGTATTCGCGCGGGTCTTCTTCGATGCGCCCCGTCTTGTAATCGTAGATCGTGATCGGACCGCCGCCCGCGGGGCGGTCGATGCGGTCGACGAAGCCGACGAACTCGTGGCCGCCCATCGTCCAGCGCTGCAACGACTCGACCGCCTCGACTTGCATCGGATGATCGTGCGCTTCCGCGCGCAGCCAGCGCGCGTAATGCGCCGCGACGGCACGCGCGCGCAAGCGGCTCACCTCGAGCTCCAGGCGCGACGCGAAGTGCGCTTCGTTGCGCGCAAACGCGAGATCCAGTTCGAAGTGCAGGCGTTCGAGGATCGCGTTGCCGGAGAACTCAGCGGGCAGCCGGATCGCGCGATGCAGCGCTTCGAGCGCCTCGTGGAACACTTTGCCGTAGGTCGCTGCCGCCGAGCCCTCGTCGTCCACCGCGTCGCACAAGTAATCGAAGAACCAACGGCGCGGGCATTTCACGAAACCGTTGAGCCGCGACGCCGAAAACGTCATCGCCGGCGCGACGAGCGGGCGCGGCTCTTCCGGCGGCGGCCACGCCCAGACATCGGGGCCGGCATCGAGCGACTCAAACCATGCCGCCAGCGCGGACGATGCGGGCTGGCCAACGCGCACGTGGACGTCGGGTTCTGCGGCTGACTCGCCGACATCCGTCCCGAGAGCGGCAGACCAACCGGCGAATCTGTCCGGCACGAGCGCATCGTCCGAGAACGTGATCGACGCCAAGCGCTTGGCGAGAGCGGCGATCCGTTGGGGATGCAGGCGCACGCCCGGCGGCGGGGCAGCGATCGCGCCGACGATGCGGCGATGCATCACGATATCGACGATGCCCTCGCGTGCCACGAGCGCAAACGCCTCAGCAAGCGTTCGCGCTTCGAGCGCGCGAGGTGCGAGACGGGTAGGGTCGCTTGCGCGCACCGGCAGGCTGCCGCGCGTGACGCGACGCGCGTGGAGGAGCACGCGCGCGATCGCGCTGCGCTCGGCATGTTCGTCTGCAACGGCGGCTGCCAGCGCCAGCTCTCCGACGCCCGCGCGTTCGAATGCCGCTGCCAGCTCGCACAGTCCGTCGATGAACGCGTCCTCGCTGCGCAGCGAGGACGGCCAAGGCCAATCGCCGGCGGCAAGCGCAGCCGCGATGGCGGCGCGCAGCTCGCCGGCCGCCGCGTCCGAAGAGGGCGTGCTGGGGTCTTCGGGGTCCATGCGTGCGTGCTTAGACGTTGCCGGCGCTGCGTACTGCGCCCGAGAGACGCGCGAGCGCCGCTTCGATGCAGTCGATCAGCAGGGCGAGCAGACCGCTCATGTCGCCGCTATCGGCTTGGCGCAGGCCATCGTAGTAGCGTTCTCGGTCCTGGACGTGGACGATGGCCGGCGGGTACGCGTTGGCTTCGAGGATCAAATTCGAGAGCAAGCGGCCGACCCGGCCGTTGCCGTCCAAGAAGGGAGCGATATTGAGGATCTTCGCTTGTGCCGCGGCGGCTTTGGCGACCGGATCCGCGGACGATTCTTCGAGCCACTCGGTGAACTCGCGCAGCAGCGCGGGCACGAGCACGCTCTCCGGCGGCAGATAGTCGCGCCCGACGATGCGCGCGTCGGTGCGCCGGTATTCACCCGCCTGCTCGTCGTCGATCGAGGCGAAGAGCTGGGCATGGAGCTCGCGGATCGCGTGTTCGGTCAGCGGCGCGTCGCTGCGCGCCAGCACGGCAGCGCGATCCAGCGCTTTGAACAGATTGACCGCTTCGAGGTGTTCGCGCAACGTCAGCCCGCCGACGGTCTCCCCGCGCATCACCAGCTCTTCGGTCTGCGAGCGGTCCAGGCGATTGCCGCGCAGCGCGTTCGAATGGTAGATCTCGTCGATGCGCCACTCGTGGCGCAGCGCGGCGCGGGCGATCGCGGCCGCCTCGCCTTTGGCGCCGAACGCGCGCAGCTGTTCGCGCAGCCCGCGCAGACGTTCTTCGAGCTCCGGCGCGAAGCGCAGGCCGGTCGCTTCTTCTTCCGATCGAGCGGGCTCGTCCAGACCGAACGCAGCCGTGTCGACGCCGTGCTCGCGCAGCCAGTCGAGCGCCAGCGACTCGAGCCGGCGTTGGCGATACGACAGCCACGAACGGCGCGCGCGCGGATAGGCGCTGAGCACCTGCAAGAAGCGGGCCGGGCTGGTCGATCCGCTGGCGGCGCCGCGCAGACGGTCAGCCAACTCACCGTCGAGCAGGGTATCGATGAAGTCGACCATCAGGGCGTGCGCTTCGCTGTGGGACATCGGATGGACGGCGATGGCATCGGCCCGCGCCGCGATGCGCAGCGCCGCGGGGTCGTCGGTGGCGTACGGCTGGACCCGGCCTGAGGCGCTCACGAAAAAATAACGGAACTGGCCGCTCCGGTCATCAAGCGCGTCTGCCAGCTCCTCTAATAAGAAGTTCCGCACGATGGCTGGGGCCGATTCGCTCGGCCGTCCCGCGATGCCTGGTCACGGCGTGCGCAAAGGTGACCGGGCGCACTCGACGCTCGCTGGGTTATCTCGCACAATCAGAGAACCTGTATCTCGTGTAATGCGGGGGGATCAATTGCACGCGCCGCCCCACGCCGTCCCGTCATACAGCACGAAAAGGCGGAGCCGGATGTCGATCAGGTCCTCGCACAGGACCGGGCACCTGTAACAATGTTGCACCCGATACGGTCCAAGAAATTGGAACCAGTGTCGTCAGGGCCCGATTTTGCCCTGATGCAACGCATCGCCAAGGGAGACGGAGATGCGTTCGCCGATCTGGTGCGGCGATACACGAGAATGCTGTACAACGTAGCCTACCGTTATAATGCGGCGTCCGCGGAGGACCTCGTCCAAGAGGCATTTCTGCGCGCCTTTCAGCATGCCAACACGTTTTCGGGCCGCAGCAAAGTCTCGAGCTGGCTGTATCGCATCTGCGTCAACGTCTGCCTCACGTCCATGGGCCGTGCCAGCCTGCAGACGACCGACATCGAAGACGTCCCCGAATCTGAGCTGACCGCATCGGTCAACGATCGCCCCGAAACGCGCGCCGAAGGGCGCGAGACGTACAAAGCGCTCGAAGAGGGCCTGGCGCTGCTGCCGGCCCAGGAGCGCATGGTCTTCATCTTGCGCGAGCTGCAAGGGCTCGCGTATTCCGAGATCTCGGACGTCCTCGGCATGACCGAGCAGGCGGCCCGCACCAATCTGCATCGCGCCAAGCGCAGGCTCCAGACATGGCTGAGCCCGCTGCTGACGTCGTGAAAGGACGCATGTAAGGATGGAGTGCTCTGAAGCGCTCGACTTCCTCTACCAGTCCTTCGACGCGCAGCTGACGCCGACGCAGCAGATGCTGCTCGACGCGCACCGCCGCACGTGCTTCGCGTGCGCCAACACGTTGACGCGCGCCGAACGCTTCCAGGCGCTGCTGCTCCAGGTGCCGCAGCTCGCGGTGCCGCGCGGCCTGGAAGATCGCATCATCGAACGCGTCTTCGCGGCCAATCACGTCACCACCAAGCGCGGTGAGACCTGGCGCAGCCTCGTCGACTCGGTCACCAACTGGCGCAGCTTCGGCCTCGCGCTGGGCACCGCCGCTGCCGTCTTCGCGCTCATCCTCATCAGCCGCGGCGTGATCCAGCAGACCGCGATGAACCACAGCCAAGCGCCGACCGCCATCACCGCGGCGATCAACGGCACGCTCGATGTGGCGGCCGCGAACGGCCCGTCGTCGCCGGCGTCCGGCTCGGTGATGATCCAGCCGGGCGAGACGCTTTCGAACAGCTCCGACCAGCCCTCGACCATCGCCATCGGTCCGCATCTGGCGGTCACGATCGACAACGGCACGCAGATCAAAGTGGGCTCGGTGCGAGTCGATCCGCAGACCGGCGATCCGGATGTCATCGCGGTGCGCGTGGATCACGGCACGGTCGGCGTGCGCGAGAACCTTCAGAAGAACAGCGGCGCCATCCACGTCGCGACGGATCAGGCGACCGTCGTGCCGACCGGCACGATCTTCACCGTGACCGCGCAAAGCGGCTCGACGCAGGTCGCGGTCGGCGAGGGCAGCGTCGCAGTGTTCCTGCCGGGTGAGACCTTCAACGTCTTGGCCGGCAACCAGGCGCAGATCACGGCCGACCGTCACACGGTCAGCAAGCTGCGCCCCGGCACGAAGTTCGCCCACTAGCCCTTTCCGGCGCCCGAGGAAGCACGCACCGCGCGGGGAACGTCCGCCCGCATGCGCGCGGTCTATAATCTGATCGCTGGTCAGAGCCTCGATCGTCTCGCCGCTCTAAGCGACGGCGTCTTCTCGGTCGCCATGACGTTGCTCGTACTCGATCTGCGCGTGCCGGCGTCAACCTTGATCCACAGCGACCGCGACCTCTGGCAGGCGCTGCTCGCGCTGGCGCCGCGCCTGCTCCCGTACCTCATGACGTTCATGACCGTGGGCATCTTCTGGGTCGCCCAGCAGACCCAATTCGCGACCTTTGTCCGCAGCGACCGCGATCTGACCTGGATCCACATCGGCTTCTTGCTCGTGGTCACGCTCACGCCGTTTTCGACCTCGCTGCTGGCCGAATTCATCACCTATCGCGTCGCGCTGCTCGTATACTGGTTCAACATCTTGCTGCTCGGCGCGTTCGTGTACGCAAGCTGGCGCTATGCGACGCGCGCGGGCCTGCTCAAAGAGGGCACGACGCCGGAGCTGCATCAGGCGATGCAGCGGCGCATCATCGTCGCGCAGGCGCTCTACGCGTTCGGCGTGTCGCTGTGTCTCATCAATACATATGTCAGCATCGCGTTCATCGTGCTGGTGCAGTTGAACTACGTGTTCGCGCCGCGCATCCGCCCCTTGTATCGGATCTAAAGCCCGAGGGCGGCGCCGTCGCTGCGCAGATCCGATGCGCCGACCAGAACGCCACGCGCGCGATCGACGAGGATGGCGCCGGCATGGCCCATCGATTCCTCCCAGTCGTCGGTGACGATCATCGTATGGCCCCGCGCGCGCAAGCCGGCGATGCAGGCCTCGCCCGCGCGCCGCTCGATCGCGACGCCTGGCACCTCGTCGCCCCACGTCTTGCCGTAACGCCAGCGCGGCAGATCGAGCGCCGCCTGCGGATCGATGTTTCTCTCGGCGATCGCGACGGATGTCTGGAGCGTCGTCTGCGGCTGACCTTCGCCGCCCATGGTGCCGTAGATCAAACGCGGCTCGCCCGCCTCGAGCAGCATCGCTGCCATCAACGTGTGAAATGGCAAACGTCCGGGCTGGAGCGAGGTCGGGCGCCCCTCATCGAGGGTGAAGGCGTGGCCGCGGTTTTGCAGCACGATGCCGAGTTCGGGCACGCCCACGCACGAACCGAAATGGAAATACAGCGATTGAATCATCGATAGCGCGTTGCCGTCTCGGTCGACGCACGCGAAATACGTCGTGTCCCCGCCACGGGCAGCACGCGCTCGCGAGCGCGGGACCACGCTCTTGGCAACCGCATCGCGCGCGCGGTATGGATCGATCTTCGCCGCTTGCGAGCGAGCGTATTCGGCCGACATCAAGCGCGCGAACGGCGGTTTGACGGCATCCGGGTCGCTGACCCACGTGTCGCGATCCGCAAAGGCGAGCTTGATCGCCTCGATGTCGAGATGGGCCAGCGCCGCGCTGCCCAGCGCGAGCTGGTCGCGACCCGCGCTTTCGTCGTGGATGCCTTGCGCCAACAGCAACGCGAGGCCTTGGGAATTCGGCGGCGTGACCACAGATTCGTAGCCGCCGAATCGCGCGCGCAACGGATCGGTGAAGAAACCGCGGTGCGCCGCCAAGTCCGCCGCCCGCAACGGACTGCCCGCGCCCGCGCAGGCGCGCTCGATGTGCTCGGCAGCCTCGCCGTCGTACCAGAACGACCGGCCCTCGGCCGCGATGCGCTCGAGGCTGCGCCCGAGCGCCGGCTGCACCAAAGGAGTGCCGATGGGGTAACTCGGCCGCGCCGCGTACAGCGTGCGAGCGCCTACGTCGGCGACGAGCAGCTCATGCTCTTCGAGCAGGCCGCGCGCCAGACTGCGCGCAATCGGTGCGCCGTCGCGCGCGTGCTCGATCGCGGGCGTCAGTACCGCCCGCAGCGGCATGCGCCCGAAGCGCTCGTGCAGCGACAGCCAGGCGTCGACCGCACCAGGCACCGTGAGCGCCGCTGGCCCGCCGTGGCGTGGAATCGCGCGCAAGCCGTGGCGTTGGTAGAACGCGCGATCTGCCAGCGCCGCGGATCGTCCGGAACCGTTGTAGGCGTGTACGGTGCGCGCGCGCGCGTCGTAATAAAGGAAGAACGCGTCGCCGCCGATGCCGGTCATGTGAGGATAGAGCACGCTCAACGCTGCCGCCACGGCGATCCCCGCGTCCGCCGCCGACCCGCCGGCACGCAGCGTCACGACGCCCGCCTGCGCCGCTAACGCGTGAGGTGCGGTCACCACGGCGCGCGTGCTGCGCGCGCTGGGCCGCGAACCGTCGGGTGTCAGCGCTGCGCTCATCAGGCGCCCGGCACGATGATGCCGGATTCGCGCGCCGACGAAGCCCTCTTCGTCCAGCGCGGTCGGGCTGAGGCGCAAGAAGTCATCCATACCGACGATGCGTTGGCTGCGCACGAAGTCGAGATGACGCTCGCGGACGGCGCTGCTGACCTGCTCGACGTCGCGCACTCCGAATGTCGTCGGCCGGCCGAGGCTGACGAAGGCCTCGAGCGCAGGCAGCGCGCGCAGCGCTAGCGGTGCGCCGTCGGCGATCAGCCCGGCGCCGCGCCCTAACGGCCAGGCCGCGATCGGCGCCGGCGTTTCGCCGAGGAGGTCGACGACGTGCAAGAAACCGGCGGACCAGCCTTCGAGGCGATACAAACGCCGCGGCGTCGCTGCCCACGCGTCGAGCATCGCGCGCTCTCCCGTTCCGAGCAGCGCTCCTCTTTCGAGCAAGAACTGGTCGATCGCCGTGCGCCCGTACCGTTCGAGCCGGACGTCGAACATCAGATGATCGATGACCCGAGCTGCCGCGGCCTCGTCGAGGTGTCCGCGCCAGAACGGGAATTCGGCGCGGGCGACCATATCGAGCGTCAGACCGCTCGCGGATTCGGCGAACCTGGCAAGCTGTGAGAGCAGGGGGAGCACGCGCGTCTCGAGCGCGTCCGCAAAAGCGTCGTGTTCGGCCTCGCGCCCGAGGCAGCAGCGCTTGTACTTGCGGCCGCTGCCGCACGGACAAGGGTCGTTGCGTCCGGGCTTGCTCATGCCGATAACCGAGTTACATGAACGTACGACGAGTCCTCGCGCTCGCATGTCTCGCCGGCCTGGCCGCGACGCCGAGCGCGGCCGCAGATCTGCCCGGCTCGTACCTGCTGCAGCTGCGCTTTGTGGCGGGCGAGCGCGTCATCCAGCACGCCGATCTTGTCGACCGGATCGATTGGAAGATGCCGGCGGTGCGGCTGGAAGCATTCCGTTCGCAGGGCATGGTCGTCGACGAAGAGGTGCGCACGACGATTCTCGCGATGGGGACCGTCGTCTCAGCTAGCGCGACGGCCGCGCGCGTGCACGGCGATGTCACCACGACGGTCCATGACGTGCCGCGCGACAAGATCACCGTCAGCCACGATAGCGGTCTTGCGATCGTCACGCCGCGCAACGTGCAGGTCGGCGCCGCGCAGTACGCGCTCGAAGACGCGCCGATGATCGATTTGCCCGGATCTCCAGTCGTGCTAGGCACCAGGTGGACGACTCGCCAGCGCGTGCTCACGTCGCTGGGCTCCGGCACTGCAGTCTTCGAGCACGTGGTCGCGGCGACGGACGACGATCTGGTCCGCATCGACGTCACGGGCCAGGGCCAGATCACCGGCAAGGAATACAATTTGCCGCGCCTTTTGCCCGGCACCATCGCGCTGCGCGGCTCTGCATGGTTCGATCGCTCGAGCGGCCTGATCGTCCAGGAAAGCTATAGCATCGACAACACGTTGGTCAAGGTCACGGGAGGCATCCCGATCGGGTTCGTCGAGCATCTGGACTCGGATTCCGACCTGCACAAAGAAGGACGCGTCGTCAGCGGTCGAATAAATTCGACCGCTCTAAACGGTCGAGTAAACTCGACCGCTCCATAAGCCGAGCAGATAGAGGTCCTCGTGCCAGACAAGATCACCGCACCGGCGATCCGGGCCCGCAAAGGCGGCGTGAAGCTCGCCGTCATCACCGCCTACGACGCGCCCTCCGCACGCATCGCCGATCGCGCGGGCGCCGACATCATCTTGGTCGGCGACTCGCTCGGCAATGCCGTGCTCGGCTACGACGACACGCTATCGGTCACCGTCGACATCATGGTGCGCCACACCGCAGCCGTCACGCGGGTCAAGCCCAACGCGCTCGTCGTCGGCGACATGCCGTGGCTGAGCTACCATCTTTCGACGTCGGACAGCGTACGCAACGCCGCCCGCTTCATCGTCGAAGGCGGCGCAGGCGCGGTGAAGCTGGAGGGCGGACGCAAACGTCTGCCGATGGTCGAAGCCATCCTCGCCGCCGAGATCCCGGTCATGGGCCACCTCGGTCTGACGCCGCAATCCGTCCACGCGATGGGGGGATTCAAAGTGCAAGCGAAGCTCGCGCAGGCCGCGGCCGAATTGGTCGAAGATGCACGATTAC
Organism: Vulcanimicrobiota bacterium; assembly: GCA_963772515.1. GTDB lineage: Bacteria > Vulcanimicrobiota > Vulcanimicrobiia > Eremiobacterales > Eremiobacteraceae > JAFAHD01. The sequence goes on along the minus strand of CAVYXC010000003.1, from coordinate 145,220 downwards.
TCGCCGAAGCCGGCGCGTTCGCGATCGTGCTCGAGGGGATACCCGACGTCGTCGCCGACGAAGTCACGCGCGCGATCCCGATCCCGACGATCGGCATCGGCGCTGGCCCGCACTGCGATGGGCAAGTCCTCGTCTTCCATGACGTGCTCGGCTTGAGCGCCGGCACGCCCCCGAAGTTCGTGCGCCGCTATGCCGATCTGGGCGCTGAAGCCACATCCGCCGTCGGACGGTTCTTCGACGATATCCGATCCGGCGCGTTCCCGTCCGACGCCGAGACCTATCACATGCCGGAGGCTGACGCCAGGGAGTTCCTCGCCGGCCGGCGCGTTTGAAGATCCTCTTCTGCGACGAAGGCTATTCGGAAGCGCGCCGGCGGCTTGCACGTCTGCTGCCGGAGCATGAAATCGACGCGGTCGCGCCCGCGCAGGTCGCTGCGCACGTGCGCGGCGTCGACGTCGTCGTGCCGTACATGGCGCCCATCGACGCGCGCACGATCGACGCGGGCACGTTCGGGCTCATCCAACAGTTCGGGGTCGGCTTGGAGACTGTCGACGTCGACGCCGCGACGCGCGCCGGCGTGTGGGTGGCACGCATCCCCAGCGCCGGCACTGGTAATGCGGAGTCGGTGGCCGAACATGCGCTGTTGCTGATGCTGGCGCTCGCGCGCAAGCTGCCGCAAGCGGGAGAGGCCATGCGAGGCAGACGGCTGGGGGAACCAGCGGGCGCGGCTCTTGCCGGCAAAACCGCATGCATCGTCGGCATCGGATCCGCAGGCGCAGCCTTGGCGGCTCGTCTGCAGGCGCTCGGGATGCGCCTGATCGCGGTGCGTAAGAATGCCGGCAGCGAACTGCCTGCGGGCATCACCGTGGACCACGTCTACGGTCTCGCGCAGCTGGCCCGCGCGGTCGCGCAGGCGGACTTCGTCATCGTCACTGCGCGTTACGAGCCGGATGCGCACCATCTGTTCGACCGGACCGTCTTTGACGCGATGAAGCCGGGCGCGTTCTTCGTCAATGTGGCTCGAGGCGGGTTCGTCGATCACGCTGCGCTCGCCGATGCGCTGCGCAGCGGACGGCTAGCCGGCGCGGGCCTCGACGTGATCGAAGGCGAGCCCATCGCGCCGTCGCATCCGTTGCTCGCGCTCAACGTCATCGCGACGCCGCATGTCGCCGGAGTCACGGATCTTTCGTATGAGGGTATCGCGCGCGAGGTCGCCGAGAACGTGCGCCGCTATGCGCGCGGCGAGGCGCCGCGCTATGCGGCCAACGCCTTTAGCTCAATCGCGCGCGCGCGTGAGCGCCACGCTGCCAGGCGAGCGAGGTCCTGCGTACCACACGCCAAGATCGCGCAGCCAGAGATCGCCGGCGGAATGCTCTGAAGGCGGCGCTACCACGTAGATCCGTGTCAGCGTGATCGGCCAGCGCGCTTGCGGCGGCACCTCGGCGCGCACGTTGCGCCAACCTTTCCAGTTGATGTGGCGCGCCAACGTCATGCTGTCGCTGATACCATCGGCATTGCGATACCCGATGCGCAGCCACGCGCCGCCACCGTCGCCGTATGCATCGACGCTGACCACGAGGGGCTCGCCGGTCAACGGCACGTCGCTTTCGATGAAGGCTGCACGGGTCGCGCGCTGGTCCCCGAGATCAAAGCTCAGATGGAGCGCCGGTGAACCATCGGGTGCTTTGGCCGCGTCCAATGCCGCCGCGAGATCCTTGGGAGACGTCGTCAAGTGCCAGCGGCCCGCACCGTCACCGGGCAACATCGCGCCGCCGAGGCCGACTTCGTGCGCGCCGATCAGCAGCGTCGCCGCGGCACGTGCTCCGCCGGCGCGCGCGACGACGTCTGCACGCGACGGCACGCCGGAACTCTTGAACGTGCCCTGCGCGTCGATGTTGCCGCCATCACCAGAGCTGGACCAGGCGATGGCGTCTGAATCGATGGCGATCGCCGCCCCGTCCGCGCGCGCGGCCTGCACCGTCAGCGCGAACGTCGCGCCGGGCGGGTAGACGCGCTGCACGCTTGCGATGCGCAGCTCGTCGACGCGCGACACCACATCGAGCCGCAGCTCGCCGCTCGCTTGCGCGCTGCGCGCCATGACCGTGATCTGGCCCGGAACACGAGCGCTGAGCAAGCCCTGCGGCGTGATGGCGGCAGACGAGGCCGGCGAGATCGAATACGTCACGGCGCTCTCCGGTGGCACCGGTTGATCGTTGGCGTCGACGCTTTGCGCGGTGATCGCGACATGGCTGCCCGTGAGCACTGCCGGCGCCTGGGCGCGTAAGACGAGCGTCGTCGGCGGCCCCGGGGTGGCCGAGTTCATCACGAACAGCCCGTCCGCGAGCGATCGCTCGCGTCCGTCCGAAGGCACGTTGGCGACGCTCACGTGCGGATCGCCAAGCCGGCGCACGACCATCTCGGTCGAGCCGCCGCTGTCGAATGCCATCGCGTTCGACGCGCCCAGCGCGCTGAAGAGCGATGCCAGCATCGGGCGCGTGATCCCGACCGACCGCGCCGGCGCACGCCCATCGACCGTGACCAGCCACAGCGTCGCGCCGTCCGCCGATGTACCAGCGCCCGTCAACGGGTAGCGCACGTCGCGCTCCTCGGGTGACGGCGAATCGGGATCGTCGTACGGCGCGCCGTCGCGCAGCAGCAGCGGACCACCGCCGACGCCTTCGCGCAGGCCCGGCAGCTGCGGATCGAGCGTCTGCGCCAGCGTGACGATATCGCCGTCGTGGAACTGTTGCAGCAACGTCACCGCAGCGTCGCCGCGTGCGGCGACGCCGATATCGGTCGGACGCAGCGGCAAGAACGTCATCGCATCGGTCTCAGTCTGGAGCACCTGATAGCGCCCATCGGCGGTCGGCGCGAGCGAGAGCTCCGCGGCTGCGTCGGCCTGCCCCGGCATGCCGAACGCTTGGGTGAACAGCATCAGCTGTGTGCCGTGCGTCCAATCGTTGACCGCGTCGATGGTCATGCTGGTTCCGTTGGTCGCGACGAGCTGCATCTTCCAGGTGACGGGGCCCATCGCGATGCGGTTGTCGTCGCCGACCAGCAACACGGCGCGGCCGTTCGGCGCGTGCTGCACGACGCCGCGCGCGAGCACCAGATTGGTCGGTTCGCCGCCGCCGCTGATGTCGAAGTAGTCGGCGTTGATGCCGATCTCCGCCGAGCGCCGGTCGGCCATCGTCGAGAGCGGTTCCCCGGGTCCCACGATGCGCTCGTAGCGCGTGCCGATCCCCAATGCGACGCGCGGCTCACGCAGATCGACGCGCGCGATCGACAGCGTCAGCGGGCCGGCTGCAGTCGCGAGCCGCCAGCGTTCGAACTCGACACCCGGGCCGATGTGTTCGGCTGCGCGTTGTGCCGCCGTGATGAGCGGCCATCCGGCCGGTTGCACGAACGTCGCGGCGCTGAACGTGAACGTGCCATCGTTATCGATGCTGATGGGCGGCGGTTCATCCGCGCGCACCGCGCCGATCGCCAACCCGCACAAGCAGGCGGTAAACCAGAGGCGGATGCTGAACACGCGCGTACGATGGAACGACATCATCATGATCTGCGGCACGAAGCTGATGTGCGGCGACGTTCTGGGCGGTCCCTGCGCGCGCTGTGCCTGCTCGGGGGGCTGCTCGTGCTCTCCATGCCGGCGCGCGCCGACGACGCGGTGCCGATCGCGCTGCATCTGACTCCCGGCCGTTACGTGCGATCGCAGAAACTCGTGCACCTCGTCACATTCGACATCCCCAAGACCTATAAGGCGATGGCGGGCGGAAGGGCGGATGACCAGACGATCCTCGAAGACCGCGACCAGGTGATCGTCGTCAAGGACGGCGGGGCCGTCGACATCGCGGAGACGAACACGCGCCGCTTCGGCGGCGACCATCCCAAAGAGACGGATAGCAAAGTTCGCACCTCGACGTGGGATGGGTCGATCGCGCCCAACGGCGTCATGACACCGGCGCAAACAATACTCGAAGACCCCGGCGACGGCGCGCTGGACCAACTGCCGGATATCCCGCTGTCAGCCGGGCAGCAGTGGACGTTCTCACGCCACGTGAAGGTCGAGCGCGATTTCGCCGACGGTCCGATGACGTACGTCGACAAGGTCGACCACTTCGAAGACCGCGCGGGGCATCGCATCGCGATCATCAATGTGACCGGCACCGGCCCGATGATGCCGAATAAAGACATGCTCGATCACGGTTTCAAAGCCGCGACGATGGATCTCTCCGGCACCGCCGAGTTCGACACGACCGCCGGGCTCCCGGGCGTGCAGCACTACACCGCAAAGGTGACGTGGTCGACGAAGGCCATGTTCTTGAAGATCCCCGTCACCATCAACGACACCTACGACGCCACCGCCGTCCAACTCAAACCCCAAAGCTGAGCAGCCGTTGCGGGCGACGGATGAACCGCTTACCCGGGTGGTCGTCGAAGCACTGCATGCCTACGATATCGCGGAGCACGCATCCGCGGTCGTGCTGGATCTGCTCGGCGGCCACGAGGCGCGCTGGCGCGCGGACGAGGACATCTACCCCGCAAGTATCATCAAGCTCGCACTCATGACCGAAGCCTATGATCGCTTCGCGTCAGGTTCGCTGTCGCCCGACGAGCGCGTCGTCGTGGCGCGTGCCAATCTCACCGCGACGTCCGAACCGACTCCGCTCGTCGAAGGTTTCACGGCGAGGCTGCGCGAGCTCGTCGAGCTCATGATCGAACGGTCCGACAACATCGCGACGAATCAGCTCATCGACGTGCTCGATCGCGAGCGGGTCACGGCAGCGATGCGCGCGCACGGCCTCCCGCATTTCCACTTGGGCCGAAAGCTGTCGGGTTCTGAGCCGCTGGTCGAGGGCGTCGACGTCGGCGAGCGCAACTCGATGCGGCCGATCGAGACCGCCCAGCTGCTGCGGCTCATAGCCGACGATGCGGTGCCGGCAGCGGCGCAACAGCGCGAGCTTCTCGCACGCTGCACCGACAACGCGAAACTTGCCGCTGGGATCGCACCCGGCGATCGCTTCATGCATAAGACCGGCGTGACAAGTGAAGTGCATCACGATGCAGGCATCTTGCAGACGGCGGACGGACGCCGCTATGTCGTCGTGCTCTACACGCGACGCGGAACAGCGGACAGCGCGCGGGCTGATGCCCGGATGGCGTCATGGATGCGCACCCTGCGCGGTCATCTCGCGCCCTAGGTCGCCTTTGGTCTGCGCCCAGCGCCAGGGTCGGACTAGGCAGGGGCGAACCCGTACGCTGTGCCTGATACCCGCGTGGTCGTCACCCTGCCGGAGCTGGGCGAATCGGTAGCCGAAGGCACCGTCACCAGCTGGCGCAAGCATGTCGGCGACAGCGTGAACAGCGGCGAAGCGCTCGTCGACGTCACGACCGATAAGGTCGATGTCGAAGTGCCGGCGCCCACCGCCGGCACCATCGTCAAGATCCTCGCCGAGGAAGGCGCGACCGTCAAAGTCGGCGGACCGCTGGCTGAGATCGATCCCTCCGGCACGCGCGCACCAGCTGTCGATCAGGGCGCGAAGCCCGCGACCAGCGCGGCTCCGACACCCGCGCGCCGGCAATCGACTGCTGACGTCGCGGCGTCGCCGCTCGCCAAGCGCGCTGCTGCGTTGCGCGGAATCGAGCTCGCGTCGCTTGCCGGCAGCGGGCCTGGCGGCATCATCCGACGCGCCGATGTCGACGGCGAGAAGTCGAGCGACGGTCGAATAAATTCGACCGCTCCATCCGCGCCGGTCGCGCCATCAGTTCCCGACGGTCGAATAAATTCGACCGCTCCACCCGCTCAAGAGGGTTCGACCGCTCCATCTGCGCCGGCGGCAGCCCCGTTGCCGGTCGAGGGAGTCGTGCCGCTCAAGGGACCCGCGGCGGCACTCGTCGGCTACATGGAAGAAAGCCTGCGCATCCCGACGGCGACGAGTTTCCGCACGATCGCCGTCGACACGCTCGAAGTTCGCCGGCGCGATCTCAACGCGGCGTTGCGCACCGCCGGCCGCAACGAAAAAGTCTCGTACACGCACGTCGTCGGGTTCGCGATCGCGCTCGCGACCCATCAAGTGCCGGTGATGACCTCCGCGTTCCGGCGCGATGGCGATCAGCCGGTGCGGGTCGACCAAGCCTGCAACCTCGGCTTGGCCGTCGACATGACGCGTAAAGACGGCAGCCGCTTCCTGGTGGTCCCCGTCATCCGCGATGCCGACGCGATGGATTTCGCCACGTTCCACAAGACCTACGAGGCGCTCGTCGCGAAGGCGCGCGCCGGCCAGCTCGTGCCCGGCGATCTGACGGGCGTGAGCATCACCCTCACGAATCCCGGCGGCATCGGCACGATCGCGTCTGTTCCACGTCTCACGGCGGGCCAAGGAGCGATCATCGCCACGGGCGCGATCGGATATCCGCCCGGGCTCGCATCGGTGCCTGAGTCGTCGCTGCGCGCGATGGGCGTCGCCAAAGTCATGACGCTCACCAGCACGTACGATCATCGCATCATCCAAGGCGCGCAATCGGGCGAGTTTTTGCGCCGCATCGAAGAACTGCTCAGCGGCGCGGACGGCTTCTATGACGCGCTGTTCGCGAGCTTGGGCCTGCCCAAGCCGGCGACGGTCTCAAAGATCGAGACGCGCGCGCCGGGCGTGCAAGCCGCACCAGCCGCGCCGCTCGATCTGCTGCGCGCCGCGACTGCCGGCGCGTCGCTCGTCGCGCGCTATCGGACGTTTGGCCACACCGCGGCCATGCTCGATCCCTTGGGAGAGCCGCCCGAAGGCGATCCGGCGCTCGATCCCGCGAGCCTCGGACTCACGCTGCCGCTGATGGAAGCCGTGCCCGCGTCCGTACTGCGCACCCACCTGCCAGGCAACAATCTCGCAGAAGTGCTGCCGCTCCTGCGCGAGACGTACTGCGGCACCATCGCGTATCAGATGGAATATATCTCGAGGCATGAAGAGCGCGGCTGGCTTCGCGAGCAGATCGAATCCGGCGCGCACCGCCAGCCGCTCACGCGCGAGCTCGCGCTGCGGCTGCTCGGCGCGTTGAGCAGCGTCGAAACCTTCGAGCGCTACCTCCGCAAGTCGTTCCTCGGCCAAAAGACCTTCTCCATCGAAGGCCTCGACGTCATGATCCCGATGCTCGAAGAAGCGGCGGACGAGCTTGCAGCGGACGGCGTCGGCGAAGTCGATCTCGGCATGGCGCACCGCGGGCGACTCGCGGTGATCACCCACGTGGTCGGCAAGCCGTTCGAGGAAGCGCTGCGCGAGTTCGAGGTCGCCGAAAAGCGCGGTGACAGCGACCTGCCCGGCGACGTGACGGGCGACGTCAAGTATCATCAAGGAGCGCAGGGAGTGCGCCAATCGCCGGCGGGCAAGAACGTGCGCGTCGTGCTGGCGCCGAACCCGAGCCATCTCGAAGCGGTCGACCCGGTGGTCGAGGGCCGCACGCGCGCCGCGCAGACCGATCGCACGCACAACATCGCCGCCGTCGACGCGCAAAAGGCCGCCGCATTGCTCATCCACGGCGACGCGGCGTTTCCGGCGCAAGGCGTCGTGGCCGAAGTGCTCAACATGCAGGCGCTGCCCGGCTATACGACCGGCGGCACGATCCATATCATCGCCAACAATCAGATCGGGTTCACGACGACGCCGGGCGAAGGCCGGTCGACGCGCTATGCGAGCGATCTCGCCAAGGGTTTTGACATCCCCATCATCCACGTCAACGCAGACGACGTCGAGGCATGCATCGCTGCCGTGCGGTTGTGCGTCGCCTTCCGCAAGCACTTCAAGCGCGACATCCTGATCGATTTGGTCGGCTACCGCCGTTTCGGGCACAACGAGACGGACGAGCCCGCGTACACGCAGCCGATCATGTACGAACGCATCAAGAACCATCCCACCGTGCGCGATATCTTCGCGCGACGGCTGATCGATCGCGGCCTGATCTCCGAAGGCGACGCGAAGACGCTGCTGGAGGATGCGCAGCGGCGCATCTCGGGCGCGCACGCAACCGTCAAGGGCGCGCAGCAGCGACAAGCGGCGGTCGAGCCGGGCAAGAACGGCGCGCCCGACGCCGGGCCGATGGACACGCGCGTGGCGGCCGAATCGCTGCGCAAGCTCAACGAACAGCTGCTCGCCGTGCCCGAAGGATTCACCATCCACCCCAAGCTCGCGCGCCAGCTCGAGCGGCGACGCAGCGCGCTCGCGCCCGGCGGCGACATCGATTGGGCGCTGGGCGAGGCGTTCGCATTCGGCTCGCTGTTGCAAGGCGGCACGCCGGTGCGCCTCACCGGCCAAGACACCGAGCGCGGCACGTTCAGCCACCGCCACATCGTACTGCACGATCCCAAGACGGGCGAGAGCTACGCGCCGCTGCAGCACCTCGCGGGCTCGCGGGCGTCGTTCGAAGTCTATAACAGCCCGCTGTCCGAGTACGCGTGCGTCGGCTTCGAGTACGGCTACAGCGCGGCGGCGCCCGACGCGCTGGTGCTGTGGGAGGCCCAGTTCGGGGATTTCTTCAACGGCGCGCAGATCATCATGGACCAGTTCATCTCCGCGGGTCAGGCCAAGTGGGGCGAGTCGCCCCGTCTCACGCTTCTTCTGCCGCATGGCTACGAAGGCGCTGGGCCCGAACATTCGAGCGCGCGCCTCGAACGATTCTTGCAGTTGGCGGGCGACAACAACCTGCGTATCGCCGACCCGACCACGCCGGCCCAGTATTTCCATCTGCTGCGCGACCAGGCGCTCAATCCGAAAGCCCGCCCGCTCGTCGTCATGACCCCCAAGAGCCTGCTGCGGCTCAAGGCCGCCAGCTCGACGCTGCCCGATTTCACCGATCACGGCTTCAAGGCCGTCATCGACGATCCAAGCGTGCGCGACCGTGCGAAGGTCCAGCGGCTCATCTTGTGCAGCGGCAAGATCTACTACGATCTGAGTTTGGATCCGCTGCGCCAAGCCGCCGCCGATCTGGCGATCGCGCGGGTCGAGCTGCTTGAGCCCTTCCCGCTCGACGACGTGCTGGCGCTGGTGAAATCGTATCCGTCGCTCACTACGGTCGCGTGGGTTCAAGAGGAGCCTAAGAACATGGGTGCGCGCGCGTTCGTGTCGCGGCGCTTGCGCGAACGGCTCACGCCGCAGAACATCGCGTTCGGCTATGTCGGCCGGCCCGACCGGGCGAGCCCCAGCGAAGGGTATCCTGGGCCGCACGCGGTCGAGCAAGAGCGCATCATTCGCGAAGCGCTCTCGCAACCGGTCTATAAGGAGGCTCGGTGAGCACGCGCATCGTGGTGCTGGGCGGCGGCCCGGCGGGCGACGTCGCCGCGCTGCGCGCGGCGCAGCTGGGCGCGCAAGTGACGCTGGTCGAGCGCGCGCAGCTCGGCGGCACGTGCTTGAATTGGGGCTGCATCCCCACCAAGGCGCTGCTGGCCAGCGCGGATCTGCTGCGCAAGATCCGGCGCGCGGACGAGTTCGGCATCGACGTTCCCGAGCCGCGCATCAACTTCGCGAAGATGATGTCGCGCAAGGAGGACATCGTCGTCAAACAGCGCTCCGGCGTCGAGGCGGCTTGCAAACGCAAGAAAGTCGAGGTCGTGCACGGCCAAGGCACCGTGGCAGCCGACGCCGTCGTCGTCAACGGCACGCGCTATCCGTTTGATTTTCTCATCGTCGCCACCGGCACCGAGGCCGCCGGTTTGCCCATGCTCGACATGAAACAGCCGGCCGTCATCACCTCCAACGGCGTGCTGCGGTTGGAGTCGATACCCAAGCAATTGCTGGTCATCGGCGGCGGCGTGGTCGGCTGCGAGTTCGCCAGTCTGTTCGCGGCGCTGGGCAGCGAGGTCACGATCGTCGAGATCTTGCCGCGGCTGCTGGCGACCAGCATCGATGCGCGCACCGCCGGACAATTCCAGAAGATCATCGAGAAGGACGGCGTGCACGTGCTGACCGGACGCAGCGTCAAAGAGATCCTGCAGTACCGGCGCGACGGCCTGGTCGCGCAGCTCGACGACGGCACGAAGATCGACGCCGACAAACTGCTCGTCTCGGTCGGGCGCCTGCCGCAGACGCGCGACATCGGCCTCGAAGGCGCCGGCGTCAAGATCGACGGCCGCGGCTACGTCGAGACCGACGACTATCTGCGCACCGCCAATCCGAAGATCTTCGCGGTAGGCGACTGCCGAGGCGGCTTGCAGCTTGCCCACAAAGCATCGGCCGAGGGCGGGCGCGCCACCGAAAACGCGCTCGACCACGATCCGATGCCGATGGACTGGAGCGTCATACCGAGCTGCATCTACACCCACCCGGAAATCGCGTCGGTCGGCCTCAATGCCGACACGGCGAAGGAGGCCGGGCACGAGGTCAAGCTCGGCACCGCGCGCGTCATCGGCAACGGCAAGGCGCTCGCCGAAGGCGATCCCGACGGCTACGTACAGATCGTGACCGATGCGAAGACGGATCGCATCCTCGGCGCCACGCTCATCGGCATCCACGCGGTCGAATTGGTGCACGAGATCGCCGTCGCCATGTCCGACGCGCTCACCATGGACGAGCTGGGCTCGGTCATCCACGCCCACCCGACGGTGAGCGAACTTGTGATGGACGCGGCGCAGCAAGGCGAAAGCGTCGCCCCCTACCTCTCGTAAAGGAGTTTCCGCCATGCGTTTTGTTCCGCTCCTCATGCTCGCAGCGCTGCTCGTGACATTGCCGGCGTGCGCGAAGAAAAGCTCGCCCACATCCGCGCCCGGCGCGTTGGCGCCGCAAACCTCAGTGCAGCGTGCGACCGTTCAGACCAATGAGGGCAAGGTCACCATGGGCCAGGGCGCGGTCGATCCCGCGAGCCTCGGCTTACCGGTATATCCTGGCGCGACGCCAAGCGAGGCGGGCTCATATTCGTTGACCGCCCAGCAGGGCAGCGCGCAGATCGTGACCATCGAGACCAAAGATCCGTACGACAAAGTGGTCGCATTCTACAAAGCCAACCTGCCCGCGGGGACACAAAGCGTGCTCGCAGGGTCCGGCACCGGCGCGACCGCGCAGTTCGCCGTTGGCAAGGCCTCTGACAAGGTCCACAAGCAGATCATCATCGCGCAGTCGGGCGGCACGGTCAAGATCACGATGCTGGTCGGCACCGGTCAATAATCGCTACGATGCAGCGGTCGAATCTATTCGACCGCTACCTGCAGGATCAAACACTTCAGATAGGCCGTTTCGGGCGCTGACATCAGGATCGGATGGTCCGGCGGCAGCGCCCGGTCTTCGAGCAGCTGCAACTCGACGCGAGCGTCCGCGGCCGCATCTGCGATCACCTCGCCGAACAGACGGCGAGTGACCGGGCGCGAACACGAACAGGTGATAAGGATGCCGCCCGGGCGCAGCAGCTTGAGCGCGCGCAGATTGATTTCTTTGTAGCCGCGCAGCGCGCCCTCGAGCGCGCCTTTGCCGCGCGCGAACGACGGCGGGTCCAGGATCACAGTGCCGAAGGTCTCTTCGCGGTCGGTGGCCTGGCGCAGCCAGTCGAAACAGTTCGCTTCCACCACCGATGCATGTTCGCAATGGTTGTGCGCGAGATTGCGCTCGGCCAGCCTGCACGCTTCGGGCGAGATGTCGACGTTGACGACCTCGCTTGCGCCCGCCAGTGCGGCATGCACGCCGAAACCGCCCGAATACGCGAAGCAGTTCAGAGTGCGCCGACCTGCCGCGTATTGCGCAGCAGCGACTCTATTGAGCCGCTGGTCGAGGAAGAGGCCGGTCTTCTGGCCGTGCGCGACGTTGACGAGCAGGCGTGCGGTCTCCTCGACGATCTCCACCAGCTCAGGCGGCGGCGCGCCGGCGAGCACGCCGATCTGCGGCGCAAGACCTTCGAGCGAGCGCTCGGGAACGTCGCTGCGTTCGTAGATGCCGCGCGGGGCGAGCAGCTCTTCGAGCGCGGCCGTGATGGGCGCGCGCGCCACGTCGATGCCGAGCGTCGAGATCTGGAGCACCACGAAGCCCGCATACCAGTCGACGATCAGTCCGGGTAGACCGTCGCCCTCGGCGTTGACGATACGCCGGCCGGCATCGGCGGCCAGCGGACCGCGCAGCGCGACGGCTGCACGCAATCGGCGGTGCCAGAACTGCGCATCGATAGGCTCGTCGTGCCACGACAGCACGCGCAGCGCGATCTTCGAACGCCGGTTCAGATACGCGACCGCGAAAAACCGACCCCGATGGTCGAGCACGCGCACGCACGCGCCGTCCGGCGCGTCCGGCAGCTGCGCGATCTCGCCCGCGAAGATCCATGGATGACGCGCGCGCTCGGGGCGGCGAGGCCGGAGGCGCGCTTCGCTCAAGCGCGCGTGCGCGTAGAGCGGCTGGCGCGTTCGCCGTCGCCGGCCGGCTTGCCGTCAGCCGGTTGCTTGCGGAAGACGATCTCGCCGTTTTTGGCGTCGGCGGTCGCCGTGTCGCCGGGCACGAACTCGCCGTTGAGCACTTTGAGCGCGAGCGGATCGACAATGTCCTTTTGGAGCGTCCGCTTGAGCGGGCGCGCGCCATACACCGGGTCGTAGCCGCGGTTGGCGATGAGCTCTTTTGCCGCGTCGGTCAGCTCGAGGTTGACCCCGCGTTCGGCAAGCCGTTTGCGCAGCGCGCGCAGTTGGATGTCAACGATGCGCTTGATATCCGCCAGCGAGAGATTGCGGAAGATGATGACCTCGTCGATGCGGTTGAGGAACTCCGGCCGGAAGTGCTGGCGCATGGTCTCCATGACCGCCTCGCGCATCTTCTCCTCGTTGCCCGCGTACTCGGCGATCGCCGCCGAGCCGAGGTTGCTGGTCATGATGATGACCGTGTTCTTGAAGTCGACCACCCGGCCTTGGCCGTCGGTGAGCCGTCCGTCATCGAGGATCTGCAGCAGCACGTTGAAGACGTCGGGGTGCGCTTTTTCGATCTCGTCGAACAAGATGACGCTGTACGGACGCCGGCGCACGGCTTCGGTCAGCTGGCCGCCTTCTTCATATCCCACGTAACCGGGCGGGGCGCCGATCAACCGCGCCACCGAGTGCTTCTCCATGTACTCGGACATGTCGATGCGGATCATCGAGTGCTCGTCGTCGAACAGGAACTCGGCGAGCGCCCGCGCGAGCTCGGTCTTGCCCACGCCCGTCGGGCCTAAGAAGATGAACGAGCCGAGCGGGCGGTTCGGGTCCTGCAGCCCGGCGCGCGCGCGGCGCACCGCCGCGGCGACCGCCGTGACCGCGTCCTCCTGGCCGACCACGCGCACGTGCAGCCGCTCCTCCATCTGTAAGAGCTTCTGCACTTCGCCTTCCATCAGCTTTGCGACTGGGATGCCGGTCCACTTGGCGACGACCTCGGCGATGTCGTGCTCGTCGACCTCTTCTTTGAACAGCTTGGCGCTGCTCTCGTGCGACTTGGCGTAGCGCTCCTCGATCTCGTCGGCCTTGCGCTGCAGCTCAGGCAGCGTCTTGTATTTGAGCTTGCTGATCTCTTCCCAGTTGACGTTGGGTTCGTACCCCTGTTCCGCGCGCGTGATGCGCGTCTTGACCTCTTCGATCTGTTCTTTGATCGTGCTGACCTCGCCGATCGCGCTCTTCTCGGACTCCCACAGCTTGCGCAGGCGCGTCGACTCGGACTCGAGCTCGCCGATCTCTTTCTCGATATCGGCCAGGCGCTTGCGCGATCCGGCGTCGGTCTCTTTCTTGAGCGCCTCGCGCTCGATCTTGAGCATGTTGTTGCGCCGTTCGACTTCGTCGAGCTCGACTGGCCGCGAGTCCATCTCCATGCGGATCTTGGACGCCGACTCGTCAACCAGGTCGATCGCCTTGTCCGGCAAGAAGCGATCGGTGATGTAGCGGTTGGAAAGCACGGCGGCGGCCACGAGCGCTGAGTCCTTGATGCGAACGTGATGGTGCGTCTCGTAACGCTCGCGCAGGCCGCGCAGGATCGAGATCGTGTCCTCGACCGTCGGCTCGGACACCATGACGGGCTGGAAGCGCCGCTCGAGCGCAGCGTCTTTCTCGATGTACTTGCGGTACTCGTTGAGCGTCGTGGCGCCGATGCAGTGCAGTTCGCCGCGAGCGAGCATCGGTTTGAGCAGGTTCGATGCGTCCATCGCGCCCTCGGCCGCGCCGGCGCCGACCACCGTGTGCAGCTCGTCGATGAACAGGACGATCTGGCCCTGGCCCTGCTGGACCTCTTTGAGCACGGCCTTGAGCCGGTCTTCGAATTCGCCGCGATACTTCGCGCCCGCGATGAGCGCGCCGAGGTCGAGCGCGATGATGCGCCGGTCCTTGAGCCCCTCGGGCACGTCGCCGCGCACGATGCGGTGCGCCAGCCCCTCGACGATTGCCGTCTTGCCGACGCCTGGTTCGCCGATGAGCACGGGGTTGTTCTTAGTGCGCCGCGAGAGCACTTGGATGACGCGGCGGATCTCCTCGTCGCGCCCGATGACCGGGTCTATCTTGTTCTGCTTGGCGAGCGCGGTGAGGTCGCGCCCGTAGCGCTCGAGCGCTTGGTATTTGCCTTCCGGGTCTTGATCGGTGATGCGCTGGCTGCCGCGCACCGGTGCCAGTCCCGCCAGGATCTTGTCGTAGGTCGCGCCCGCGCGCACGAGCAGATCCTTGGCCTCCGATCGCCCGGGCGCGTTGGCGATCGCGAGCAGCAGGTGCTCGGTGGAGACGAAGTCGTCTTTGAACTTGTCCGCTTCTTTGGCCGCACGGTCGAGCAGTTCGCTCATCTCGCGCCCGAAACGCGGTTCGGCGCCGCCATAGACCTTCGGGCGAGCGTCCAGCGCCGCGGTCGCAGCTTTGCGCAGCTGGTCGACGTTGATGCCGAGCTGGCGCAGCACGATCGCCGGCGTGCCCTCGGCGTCACCGAGTAGCGCCACGAGCAGGTGTTCGGCGTCTATCTCGGCGGCGTGGCGCTCGCCGGCGATGCGCTGTGCCTCGACGAGCGCTTCTTGCGCCTTGCGGGTGAGCTTGTTGAAATCCGTCATCGAACGCCTCACCGTACTTCTATCCACAGTACTGACAACGGCCGGGCGAAGTGCTTTCAGCGGACCGAAGTCGGACCCTTTACGCGCGCGCTCGAACGCGTGATTAGCATTGCGCTACCTGCGGTCTTCCGCTACAATCACCTCACACGCCGTTTCGAGGAGCTTGGTCCGCATGCCGCATCCACTTATATGCGGGCTGCGCGTCGCACCGCTCATCATCCTGGCACTCTGCGCTCCCGCCTTTGGCGCGAGCGCTGCATCCGCGACCCGTGTCGCGCCTGTCCCGCCTGTCCTCGCGCAATTCCGCGGTTTCCGCGGCCGGATCGACTACGCCGGACATCGATCCGATGTCTCCGGCGCGCCTGAAGTCCAAGGCAGCGCTCAGATCGGCGCCGACGGTTTTTCCGTCGACGAGCACTCGCCCCGATATTCGGTGCACGCCGACCGCGATGGGGTGGAGATCCACACCGGCTCGCTCCAGGCTCGGGCGAGCGATCCGCTCGCCGCGGATGTCCTGGTCAATCCCTGGCTTGTCGCGCTGGCGCAGGTGAGCACCGGCGATCTGCGCGAGCGCACGGCGCTGTCGTGGGAGGTGCCGCGCGACGTGGTCGTCTACGTCGATCGCGTCGGTGGTTCGATCACGGGCATCACGTCGGCGCGCGACGCGCGGTTGTCCTATGTTTTTGGCGGGTGGAGCGAGGTTTCAGGGCTGCCGGTGCCCACGCGCATCGTCCGCTTGCGCTCGGGAGTGCAAGACGCGACCTTCCAGATCGACCGCATCGACGTCGCGCTCGATGCCGCTCCTCCTGGCGCCGGCTCCGCCGTGGCGGAATCCGTGCGACCGGTGACGAGCGTTTCGGCGGCGGACGCATCCGTGCGAGCGCCCGACACTGCGGCGCCACCCTTCCCCTGGACCCGCATGCTCGGCGCATTCGGGTTGATGGCGCTCGCCGTGGCGATCGTCGCGTGGCTGCGGCGCGACGCATTCTCCATGCGGCTATGCGACCAGGCGGCGCGCGATCCGCGCGGTTGGAAAACGCTCGCGTGCGCGGCATACGTCGGCTCCGACGGCGTGCTTACCCTCGAAGGCAACCGCTATCGCGTCGGCGCGGAATTCTATTCGCGGGCGGTCGAGGTGCAGCACTCCGCCCTATTCGTCCGCGTGAGCGCCCCTGGAGTTTCGAAGGCCGTCGTGCTGCCTCGCCGGCTACCGCGAGTTGCGGTGCGCCCCGAGCGCACGCGGCGCGCCACGGCAGGCCTGAGCCTCATCGAGACCCTTGTGTCGATGGCCTTCTTCACGACGGTGATCGTGGCCGCCGTCTATCCCGCGTTGACGGCGGTCGCGCGGGCCGACTACGTCGCCGCGCACAAGCGCGCGGCGTTGCTCGCGGTGGCAAATGCGCTCACCGATGAGGAGATGGCGTGCACCTACGGCACCGTGCTGCCGACGGGCACCACATCGAATGCGAACGGCGATCTGACCGTCACGGTCGTGGTCAAGGCATCGACGCTTCCGGACGCCCGCGACATCGCGGTGTCGGCGAGCGATTCTTCGGGGCGCGTGCTCGCGAGTTTGGCGACTACAGTCGGACCGCCGGTGCCCGTGCCGGGAAGCTCCTCCGCGCCGCCACCCGCGGGACCTGGGCCGCCAGCTCCGCCAGCCCCGCCGCTTCCGCCCGGCGGCTCTGGACCCGCCACGCCTGCGCCGACACCGACCCCTGCGTGGTCGTCGGACTCTGGAGGACGTTGATATGCGCCGTCAACGCGGCATCGCGCTCGTCGCCGTCCTGCTCGCGACGACATTGGTGTTGGCACTGCTCGCCTTCTTGGTCCATATAGGGACTTCGGGGCTGCGGCGCGTCACCGAAGAGCAATGGAATCTGCAGGCGCAGGCGGGCGCCGATGCCGCCGTCGGCTGGCTGCGCGCACTCATCAGCCAGCGTCAAGGCGACGTGGTCGCCGCCTTGGGAGACGTCGCAGCGGCCAACAGCACGTATACGCTTGCCGTCGACGAGCGCACGCACGTCGATGCGCGCGTCGCCGTGCGCCTCGACACGGCCGGCGCGAGCAACGATCATCTCGACGTCAACCTGCAGCAAAACGCGTTCGTGAAGGAGACGCCGCTGCAAGTCAGCGTCACTGCCACAGTCGTGGTCGACGGCACGCCGGTCGCCACGCGGAGCACCACCGCTCTGGTGCGCACCTTCGGGCAGGTTCACGCTATGGGTGCGGGGACGTAGAGGCCTGCGCGGCGAACGGGCCTCGGGTTTTTGGCCCTCTCCTTCTATTGCCATGCCGCGCTTGACACTCGTGGTACCCTGTAGCTTCAAACTCACGCGCGACGGAGTGCCGCCTTGGATGACCCACAACAACCCCTGAACGTGACGGTCACGATCGACAGCATTACGCCTGTCTGCCCGGGTGCGGAACGCCCGGGCTTGGATGGGGCGATATTCATTGTGCTGGCCGAGCTAGATCAGTTCATTGGTGATATGCGCGTCGCCATACCCGTCCCTAACCAAGCGCTCGACGAGGATTCGGCCGTGCGGCGATACCTGGTGTACCTTAGCCTGCTCGTAGATATCGAACTAGCGGCCATGGCTGCCCTGTCGATTCATAAGATCGACATCGCTACACTCACAACCCAACGAATGCTGGTTGAGTATGCTGCCAAAGCGGAGTACTTCGCGAGGCATCCCGACTACGCGCTCTATATGATGACAATCGGTGAAGCCAAGGAAGTGCTGCGTAAGGTGCGGACCGCGGGAACATCAGACGCCGATACTGTCACGATGCTCGAAGACGACCTTGCAAAGAAAGAACAGAAGTATGCGCACGTTGCGCACCTAAGCAGGAAAAGTTTTTTCGACATCATGGGTGAACTCGAGTCAAACGACGAGTATGTTTGGCTGTATGGGGCGCCGAGCGCGCTGATTCACGGAGATCCCGATGGCGTTCGGCAGCTGATGGAAGTCGATAGCAACGGCGATCAATCCATCACAATCGCCTTGCCTGATGAGCGCCTAAACGCTGTTATGGTTGATGCTGGTGGAAACACGGCGATGTTCTGTAGGGCGTTCATCAATATTTTCCACTCCGGTGACGAAAACCTGAAGGAGCGGTTACGGCAGATCGACCACAAAGTGCAGGCGCTAATCCTACAACATCCGCACGGTCGCGACCAACACGTACTCGATGATATCAAAGCGCAACTGGAAACCGAAAGCTAGCGCTAGTTCGAAGACTATCTGGCGGGCATCTCAGAAAAGCGACCCGCGATTTGCCGCATAAACATTTTGACGCTTAGAAATAGATCCATTGCCTCTTGCTTTGTGTATGGCCTGCGACCATGGCTCACTCGATCGCGCCAGCCTTGTTGAAAATTGCGGATATGGCTTGCGGCCTGCCCATAAAACTCCAACAAAGACGCATCTGTACTTTGTATTTTCATCTGTTCAATCTTCGCTAGCACATTCTTAATAACAGTGCCCCACGTATCGGGGTCGAAGGGTACACCCAGTTCCCGGGCGATTGCGCGAAGGCCGTGCTCGACCGCGCGCATCAAAAGAAAGACGCTGGCGGTATAAAACCCTAATGCGTAACAGGAACCTGCTGCGCGTATGTCCTCCTGCGCAGATGGAAATTTTTCGCTGACCGCTGGACCGAACAATTCCGCGTGCTCGTAATAGGTCGAGTCTTCTGCTGGGATCCAGAGGAACACCGTCGAAGCGATTTCTTCTCTGAGAGTTTCGGAAATCGCGGCCAACTGAACGAAGAGCTGTTTGTAAGTGCAATAGCCTGAATCACGCAACCGCTGACTGAGCTTTGAGGTAAGCTCCGCGACGCGTGGAAACTCGAATTGACCACATTGGTTAGAAAAGCTTCGAATCTCAGTTGCCATATTCGTACGAACGGCGTCCTCGAGCTGCACATCCTCAACGGGTCCTCGGGACTGCTCGGTTTGCAACAGATCTCTAATATGATTTTCGAGCAATCCCGGCTGAAGCGGATCAAATCTATTCATGATGTGGACGTTCATCGGATCATGGTGAACCGTCCTTCGGGCAGAACCGAGATAGGAGTGCGAGGGGATGCCGGACGAAGAGCGGTCCATGACCCGCGAGGAGATCACGGACCTTTCCAAGCGCATCTGGGAAGAGGAACAGCGCAATCGGCAGCGCGAGTTTGACAACGTGGTCCGTTCAATCCATGAGCAGATGGCCGCAAGAGGCATTCGCGGCGGCCCAGTAGTCAGCGAAGTATACAAAGCGAGCCTCGCGGAGATGCGCTTACGTGGCGAGGGTGTGTCAGCCGTCATTCGTCGCGTAGTCCTGACTTCCAACACAACGTTCGATGATCGTACGCTCCGATCGATTCACGGCGACGTCAGGAACTGGATCTACAAGGACATCGACGCCGCGTATGAGTCGACCCTGCATGCGAACGGGGTCGTCGGGAAGCACGCGACAGACCGAATGCTGGAGCTGGCCCATCGTCAGGTCGAAGCGATTAATCAGCAGGAGGCGGGGATGGACCTCTTGGCGCTTGAGCTCGCCGCTGGCACCATGACGTCTGGCTCAGTCCACGTTGCCGGCAATGTTTATGGTGCCGTTCAAACTGGGCAGGGCTCGACAGCGACGGTTGCTATCGATCAGAGCTCGGCGACATACGTGCAGTTTGTCGACTCGCTAGATGGTTTCAGGAGAGCGCTCGAGCAGCAAGAGGAGGTGCCGGGATCAGCGCTCGCGCTTACCGCCGATCTTGAACGGGAGGCCAGGTCGGCGAAGCCCAACGCGTCGCGATTGAAGTCGATATTCGGCGCCCTTACAGCGACGGTCGACCTTCTAGCGAATATCCCGCAGGCCTGGCATCAACTACAAGCGGCTGCGACTGCCATCGGACTCTCCTAGTTGATCTTCGTGGACTGTCGGCGAGCTTAGTTTTCGCCGATCCGCAGGTTGCTCGATTCCGACTATCGGCGGGGACTGAGCTCCACAACACTCTTAAAGTATCGGGCATGCGTCTTTTCTAGGTCGCCGCGCGAGCCCGCTTGCAAGATTACAACCTCGACGTTTTGCGGGTCGTCGGCATGGCAAATTTCGGCTTCAAGGCGGGCTTCATTTGCGGCCTCGATATCATTGTCATCGTAGCGCTTCTCCTCAAGAAGCGTGCCGCTGGAGCGATCATATACCAAGAGGAATATCACTATGACGTCACCTGTTTTAAGTACCGAAGCATTGCGGTCTTGGCGTCTCGCCTTTGTTGCAGGAGCCGCCGGTAGGATGCGAGCCTCGCGTTGTCCCCTTTGGACATTTTGCGATTGCGTTTCTTACGGTTCAAGGCGTTGATTTCCGCGCGTTTGTAGGCGTCTAATGCAACTTCTCTCGCCTCCACATTGGCGCAGTAGTTGGTCAAATAAGTAAGCTGCCCCAATATTGGCTCGGGACCACGCCCATACTTGATTCGTGGATCGTGAAGATCCGCCAACTTCTCGCTCAGTTGCGACCAACCGTCCTGCATTCTTGTACGTATCTGCACTTCGATGGGATGACTGTTTTCCTGAACCACTACATGTACTGCGCGGTAGCCGTGCTGGGGCGTGCCACGCCGGTCGGTCACCCGGGCTGCGGGATAGAGGACCTTCACGAGGTCGACAACGCGGTCTTGAACTGAAACCTTCGACACGACAATACGAACGCCACCGATGTCCTGCACCTGTACGAGGCGGCAGTGTTCGCGCCGAAGTTTGGCGATGATCGAAAGTGTCGACTTGGCGGGTCGCTGGGTGATGTTGGCCATTACGAAACCCAAGCGCGATGCGATCTTCTGCGCCACAGCGTTTGTGCTAGCGATAAACGCATTTCTAAACCTGGCAAGCGCTATAAGGTCCGCCTTGGACGGGTTACCTCGTTTCAGCCGCTCGCCCAACTTGTCGAGCTGTGAACGAGTCATGTTGCCGGGCATAAGCACGGGTTCTACACGTTGCGGCAGAAAGACCTCGCGACTGGGAACGGGCCAATTCTCTCGGTGCGGTTGATCGGCCACGGGTCGGCGGCCATCTCGGTTTTCGGCGACGTGGCATATCACAAGACCAGCGGGCACACCGCAGACAACGCACGTCAAGACGGGCGGATGGCTTCGAACGTGAAGCCGGAACTTGAAGGCGGGCGCTTGGCTTCGTGCTGCGCTTTGGTCCTCGACGCCCCGCCACGCACGTCTACTCCCAGCGCTCGCCAGCGCGCGAGCCGCGCATGCGTCATGCGATAGACGCCCGGCGAGAGATCCACGAAGCCCTCGGGCACGCTGTGGACCGTCACCGGGATCTCGGCTCCAGGATCACGGTGCGGGACCTTGCGCCGTGCGATCCTGCGAGCGATCGTGTCGCCGAACGCGGCGATCAATTGATGAGCGTTCATATGCGGTAGTCCTCCGGTGGTCCTAAGACCGGGTAACGCGGCGCGTCTTGGCCGCTTCGCCCGAGCGAGCCGAAGAAGAAACGCCTGCGACCGCGCGCGATCTGCGCGAGCACCAAGGCCAGCGCGACCGCGAGATCGTCGTGGGCTGCCTTGGGATGGTTCAGTAGCTCGCGCTCCAGATCGAGCAGTTCGGGCTTGGCCGGGAACAGCACGCGCCCGCTCTCGACTAGACCGGCGATCGCGTCCACCCGCGCGACGTTGTTCCCCTTCACTTTGCACGCCACGATCGGCAGCGTGGATTCGCGGTGCAACTCCTGAATCAACCCGATCGCGTTGCTTGTATCCTCGACGTAGATCGCCGTCGGATTGAAGCGCTCGGCCTGTCCGATCAGGAACCGCCGCAGATCGGGTAGCTCAACCCGCCGATGCAGCGCCTCCAATATTGGAAACGACGACTTTGTGAAGCCCACCGCCACGATACCCGAGTAGTCGTGCCCGACCCCTTCCTTCGCCGCGGCATCAAGTCCGAGATACACACGATCGACTTCGGGGACGACGGTATAGCGCCGGAACCACTCGGCTTTGAATACCGCGCCTTCGACGTGCAGCGGATCGCCTTGGTACACCCCGACGAAACGGCGCGTGCCCATCTCTGCTTTGCGCGCGAGGAGCTCCTGTGTTGACCACCGTTGCGGCCACGTCGACTCACCGCTTTCGTCAAGCGCCGGCACGTGGATAACTTGCCAACCCGGACCCTGCGTGACGATTCCGTGAAAGTCGTCCTCGCGCGATCGCGTCATGATCGAAACCACGAACCCACCGGGCTCGAGCCGACTCACCGCGTTCTCGCGATACCACCTGACCGCCTCGCCCTTGGCCGCATCGCTTGACTCGTCGCCGTGCTCGATGTCGTCC
This sequence comes from Vulcanimicrobiota bacterium, assembly GCA_963772515.1. Classification (GTDB taxonomy): domain Bacteria; phylum Vulcanimicrobiota; class Vulcanimicrobiia; order Eremiobacterales; family Eremiobacteraceae; genus JAFAHD01. Next base: position 122,895 of record CAVYXC010000003.1, on the reverse strand, counting down.
AGCACGATCGACCCGCGCCAGCCCGTGATTGAACCACCCTCGCCGATCGCCAGATAACCGGACCCGTTGTCCAGGTCCCACCGCTGCACGGCCGACGAGTCCTCATTCAGCTGCACCGGGAACGGCCAGCGATCAGAATCGTCCACGAGCCCTCGCACTGTGCGCGAGTTCCGATCAGCTAGCTCCTGGGTGTGCGAAGCGCAGATTAGGCGACAGCCCGGGTGCCGTGCGAGATAGTACGCCTCGAAGAACTGCAGGATTGTGCTCTTGCCAAAACCTGGTGGGCACACGATCGCCAGCCGGCGGCATTCTCCGTCATCGACGGCGGATAAGGCGGACACGACGGCTTCGATATGCGGCGGGAACGCGAAGCCTAGCCCGCCCATTCGCTCGACGAACGCTCGGAAAGAGCGGCGAGCCTTCTCCTGGCGAGCGAGCTGCGCCGCGGAACGTATTGTCTCGGAGATCAGGATTCCACCTCGGTCTCAAGCGCCGGCAAGCCGGGATCCTCGCCGCGGTGGATGACGGCCTCGAGCTCGGCGTCGGAAAGCCTCGAGAAGACCTGCATCACGCGGCGATCGTCCGTGATCTGGATGGCCGCGCCCGGCTGCCACAGATTGGCTTGCGCTTGGCCAAGCCGGACGAGATTCTCCCGGAGTTCCCGGATGAGCTTGGCCGCCGCCTGGCGATCCTTCGACTGGACAGACTCGAGTAGGAGCGTCTCGGTCGCCAACGTCAGGGACTCGAGGCGCGCGATCAGCGCCTCAGCGAGTTGACTCATGGGCTCTCCTTGATTGATGCAAAGGTGCAAAACGAACACTTTTCGGCGACCTAACGTAGCAACCGAAGATTGTACGGTGTCGAACCGGGCGCTTTCTACGGTTTCATGCGGGTTTGCGCCGATTTCGGCACAATCAGTAGCACAGAACACTGGTTCCGGTGTACTGTCATTTCGGGCGATCGGGACAGCCTAAGTCTGGCTCCGGGAGGCGGTCAAGACCGCCAGATCGCCCCTACTCTCTCGAATTATGGCGGTGGCGGTCTTCGAACATCGCCATATCTCTCTCGAAGAACGCCATATATATTTTGGTCGCGCGCGAGGATGTGCGTAGATCGCCAGATGTGCCCTGGCTATCGGACGACGGCTTGTCTAAGGACAGCGTGGAAGATCGAACGAACCGCACAACGGCACCCAAATTGAAGAAACTGCAAGCGCGAGCGATAGTAGCCCTATGAACATGAACCCAATCGCCGCCGCCATAATTCGTCTCTTAATGTGCCCATAGGGATCGTCTTCGAGCGTTGGTGTAAACGCGCGTAGTAAAGCGTAGTAAATCGGTTTGCGGTGCTCTCTGAGACTCGCTGCAAACCGAGTTGCTGAGGCGCTCGCTCGCATGAATGCCCAGAGACCAAAGGCAAAGGCGGAAATTCCAAGAGTCACTAACACGGAAATATAGAGAGGGTGAATGGAAGCCTGAGTATCAGAAATGGCGTAGCCCTCCGTTCCACTGTAACGTTGACCCGTGCGCAACCTTCTGTTGCCTTATGTTGCCAGTTCCTTGAGCTGCTTGAGGAGCGATTCGTCCGTCTTTCGTACCAGTCCAAGCTGGGGATGATATCGAAATCCTGACTGAGTTTCTGATAAAGCCGCCAACGCGCGGCGCGCCGCTTCCTGAGCCGCGCGATGGTCGCCCCGTTCTGCCCGAATGAGCGCAAGAGCGCAACTCCAGCGAAAGCGCTCTAGCGGCCATGCCGGGCGATCCTCGTGCGCCTCCAGCAGAGAGATCGCTCGGTCGTAATGTTGTGACAACCGCTCCGTAGCGATGAGAAACGGCAATTCGACGTAGGCCTGAGTCGAGAGAGTTGGATCCACATCAAGAGCCGCCTCATAGGCGACAATGGCGGCTTCAAGTTGATTGAGGCACCGATAGGCGGTGGCGCGGTCGACGTGTGCCTGCGCCACACCGAAGTGCTTACCGGTCGCAAAATACTGATCTAACAAGCGCAACGCCACTTCAGGGCATCGATCGGCCAGTGTGCAAGCCTGTATACGTAGGTACTGAGACTTATCTCTTGCCCGTGCCAATTTCTTGAAGAATGCGGCCTCGGTTTCTGAGTTCCAAGACGTATTGCGAAACCATTCATGCCGTTTTAAATCCATGAAGATCCCACTTCTAGTATGGCTTGCCTCCAACCGGGAACCTCTTAAGGACCGCCTGGAGCGAGTCAATACCTAACGACTCGCCCGCATGGCAAATCGGAAGACTCTGTAACCTGCGCACGTGGGGCGTATGATTCTACTGCGTTATTTGGATTGTGACTGTATTTGAGTTAACCGTAGTTAAATCGGTCACAAACTTCCCTTGCGGAGCGGAATATGTGTGAGTCGATTGGTCAGCTTGGGTCTGCGTCGGCGGTATTAGGCCGGCGACCAACGGGATCGCGGATATTGTGTAAGTTCCTGGACCGAGCTTGAAGCCCCAATGCGAAATATCCGACCAATCGTTGGATTCCCAGGACAACCACATCGTTTGGCCCGGTTGAACCACGCGCGGCATATAGCCATCGGCTCTAAAAGGCCCCGTGGTGTCGCGTGCCGTCACTGCTGATACCGGGTTTCCGTTGGCGTTCCTAATCACCAATAGAGCATTGCCCCATGGTGCGCCATTATTAAACGCATAGGTCTGCGGCGAGATATTTTTGATTCCGACGCGAACGAGAATTGGCTGTCCAGCCGAGTAAGTTGCTGCCGACGTTTGGATATTGATTGAGGCTATGTCATTCCGAATCGAAGGGCTAACAACAGCGGCATCAGCCGTAGCAAGGGACAGCGTGAGAGCCAAGGTCGCCCCAAGGAATACGGTTTGTAGATTACGACTCACGGTCAACGGCGCCGCTCTCCCTTTAGCTCTTGATCTCATTTGCAAGTCCTTTCGCCAATGCACCAAACATAAGCTTGGAAGTCACGGGACGGAGGGGCAATTGGACCCCTGCGAATATAACGTACTGGACCAAGTGGGAAGTTCCGAGGGGGATGTCGCTGCAATGTATGAGAGCGGGTTCTTGTAACTGGTGAGACTCCAGGTGCCATTGGTCTTTGTGGCAGTACCCGTGTATGACCAATCGAGGCGGCCAAGACTTACCCAGATTGTCTTAGGATAATCGTTATTCGGATCACTCTGACCGGGGGCCATCTTGAACATGTAGTAGCCTCTGAACGAGTCATTAATTGTGTAGCTGAGCGCGTTGGGACTCAACGGCTGCGCTGGCGCGTCGATCGTCTGAAAAAAGGCTTGGTTGAAGAAGTAGATATTCTGATCAACCGATCCATTTGGACTTAAGGTCAATAGGCTACATCCGTCGTCCCACCACTGGCCCCCGGTACTTGCTACCGGCGGCGGCGTACCAGATGCTTTCGGGTCAGGAACAACCGTAGTGCTAGATTGAATAAGTTGAGTTATTGCCACGTAACCGGCGTCCCCTCCCGGAATCATCATGTCTGACGTGTAGAGGATTCCCGCGCTGCTTGGAAGGTTCATCTGGGTTCCAAAACTCAGCTGCGGGAAAGGATCATTGCTGATGTACTGGCCAACCTGGACCGATGTAAGCGCCGCGTCGGTTTCGTACGGACTAGGGGTAGCGACGAAGTAATAACCGCTTATGGTGTGCTGCTTCTGTGTTCCGTTTTTTGTAATCGTTGCGGTCACACTGACTGTATTACTGTTACTTCCTTGAACCCAATAATAAGCGATTGGGTTCACTGCAAGATTCGTGAGCGGCTGCGGCGATGGATTTGGTGACGACAGTTGATAATCTAGGATTGGGTTTCCACCGATCGTCCAAACAACGTTCGATATCTGGCTTCCGTCGATCGTCTGCGCTTTAAGGTTCATCTGTCCGCCGACAACTGACCCTAATTGATCCTGCGCATCCTCGGGCAGCGCTTCGCTCTTATCCATGTCGTAAATTTGCAGCGAAGGGTCGATTACGGTGAGCAACTCTGTCAACCAACCCTGCTGCGTGAAATGACCATCTTGATCGTTGTACATATCCACTATGCACAATTGGCTACCCGCCGCGACCGTAGACGCGGCGCTAAACGTGAAGCTAAACTCATGAGTGCCCGGCGGCGGAGTGTGTATCGCCTGACTCCAACCAGCAGGAATTGGGCTTGGGGTTTCTAGCGTCCAAGTTCCAGCATTCGACGCGGGCGTTGGACTAATGGAGACTGTTATCGATCCCCCTTGATTGATATTGAGTTTGTTGACAAGCGGCGGAGGAGATCCGCTACCATCGCATTTAGGGCCACTGTAAAGAGGATGGATGCCAGTTGGGCCGTTCTTGCTCACGGAAACTATCCGTAGTTGCGCCGTCGCTACCGCGCCGGATTGGAACGGATTTGGGATCTGTCCAGGGCCGGAAGGTATTGATTGTTGGGGAATTGCTCCGTGACCGCCGCAGCCGACGGCGAATGCGACTGCGACTACGGTCATCGCGATGAAAGCAAGCGATGAAATACGTTTGAGCAGCATGCACACACCCCATTGCGGCGCTAAACTGGCGGTTTCAGGCAGCTGACGCCGGTTGAACGCTTAACGCTCATTGGGTTTGAGCACCTCTATCCACCCCTTGAAACCTTAAGTGCCGCCCTGAGCTAGATTCACGCTCAATCAAAGCGCTGGCACGCAACGCCGCGTGTGGGGCCTCGACGGTTCTGGGCGTTGGTGACCAGTACCATCCCTCACCGTAGCCGCCCTTGAACACGAACAGTCGTTCCTGGTCCTGCAGTTGGTGCGACGCACGCTCGAGCGTCCGCTTCGGTATGCCAGCTCTCTCGGCGGCGCTCCGAATATCCGTCGCCAGACGCTTGCCGTGTGCAATCTGTTCAAGAATGAACGACTCTGCGATGGTGCGGGATTGGGGTGGCCGGCCGCGTTCGTGGTGTTGCGGCGGCGCGAGGAGATCAGCGGCGGTTGTGTTGGCGACACCGGCCCACTCGATGTGATTGTCGACGGCGCGGTATTCGAGCGAGGGCGGCATAGGTCCAAGGTTGGACTTCAGCGATGCGCAAACTGAGCGTCCCTGTTCTTCGTCGCGGGCGAATAGCAACACGGAGCGTGGCAAGCCAATGAATGCGATTGATCCGCCGATCCGGTAGACCGCCTTTTGGCTTTCGGCCTTGTTGAGATGCGCCACGCACAGCACGCTGATGTCGTGGCCTTCGGCGAGGTTGGCGAGCGGTGCCAGCGCCGACCGGGTTTCGGCATCCTTATGACTGTCAACACCGGCCATCGCGCCGCCCATCGGGTCGATTATCAGCGCGCGTATGTTTGGACGCTCCGCGAGCTTGGCTTCGATTGCACCAAGATCGCAGAGGTTGAAGATGCGCCTGCGGCCATCCGGCAGCTGTGCGGCTTCCATGATGTGCACTCTGTCGAGATCGGCGAGCGAGGCGATTAGTCTGGGGACGATGGTGTCCTCGATGCCGTCCTCGAAGTTCAATATCAGGACGTCGCAAGGCTCGATGAGCGCTTTGGTATCGCCTGGCATGCTGCGGCCGGTGGTGAGCCGTGCGGCGAGATCACACGACGCCATCGACTTGCCGCTACCAGGATCTCCCACCAGGAGCGTGATCTTACCGCGGGGGATGCGACCGCCCCACAGCCAGCGCACGCCTTGCGGCCGCACAGCGCTGGCGCGAACTGTGAGGAGCGAGACGCCATCGTGGCCGCCGATGGCCTGAGTGACCCTGTGGGCAATGCCATTGCTCGCAGGCAGCTCAGGCAGAAACTTGTGCTCGCGCAGGTAGGCGAAGCCCGCCGGCGATTTACAGTCGAGCGCCTTCTGCACCAGAACAAGCGCGTTACCGTGAGAGCGGCATTCATCGCAGGCGAAGGAGCTAGTTCCTATGTTCAAGCGCAAGGTCTGCGACGGAACGTCGCACCATGGACAGGTCGCCAGGCGCTCACGTTCGTGATTGCTCTCGCCGATCAGGCTGCTCGGGTAGAGATGGCGTACTAAAGCTTCGATATCTACGGTAGCAAGCTCGCTCACGGATGGCCTTCCCAGCGCGTGTCGGCTTTATTCAAGCGATAGATGTGCCAGAACGTCGGCTCGTTTACTCGGCGCAGCCAGGTGTGAAATCTCTCGCTAGGAAGCGGTGTATTGGGACCAGCCTTGGGAACGCGCACCCGCGATTCTCCGGTGCGATCGGATGCTCGAAGCAAAGACAAGGTCTTGACCTGCATTACAGATCACCGTTCTTTCTTGTGTTGACTAAGTGATTAGAGTCTTAGCAGGTTGCCTTTAGGGTCGGCGGCGACGCCTGCAGTCCGTAGAAGCCACGGACGTTCTACATCACCGCCGGTCCACGCTTGCCCGTCACCAGCCGGAGCCGGATGGGCATCGGCGCAACGTATCGACCACCGATCTCGGAAGATCGACGCTACGCCGGAATCCTTAGTCCTTGGCCGCCTTTACTCGTCGTCGAGCGGCATGGCTCTTGTTCCGCGCTCGGACGGACTTCGGCAGAAACTCCCTGTGCCGGCGCAACTCATCTAGACTCTCGCCGGTAATCTTCTTGAAGCGCGTGAGCGCCTTAACGAGATCGCCGTGCGCCACGATCACGACTGGCGCGTCTATCGTCTTGCGACGGAACTCGTTCGTGTTATCGAGGAATCGCTGACTGGGTTTCTGGATCACTAGTCGTGCGGATGATCGGCGCTCATCGAGATGTGGCCGACGTGCGGTGCTTTTTGCAGCCGCTCGAGGACTGCGTGCGCCTGGCGAACGCGCTCCTCGACCATCTGGCCTTCGAAGGCATACGCGCCCCAAACGTCTTTGAGCGCGACTGACTGCGCGTCGATCTCGGCCGGGGACATTGGGCGCGCTTTTTTGCGGAAGGCCGCGACCGCATCCTGAGCGGCTCGGATCTCGGCGTGTGCGGCCTCGGTTTCCTCGGCGTGGTTCGATCGCCTGGCGATCTCGGCGTTGAGCTTGGCCTGCTTTTCGGCCTCTTGCTCGGCGAGGATCTGCTGCTTGATCTCGGTGTCTGACTTCACGTTGTGTGGTTCCCGGCTCCTACAGCCAGCGATGAGTGATTCTCTATTGTCCTCGTTTGAAAAGATGGTCGCCGTGGCCGACAGCGTGAACTTTCACGCCGGCTAGACGGTCGTGGATCTGGAAGCCCTTCTCGCGATCGGCCTTGCTCTTGCTCTGCAACAGCCGTAGCGCCAGGTTCACCAGCTTTTCTCGATCCTTCAGCACGCCGTAGATGCCGGCGGCGCTCTTGAGCGCGGTGCGATCGGCAGTCATGCGTGCCAGCCTGGCGCGGTTCTCGACCGTGAGCGAGGTGATCTGTTGCTTCGTGGCCTTGGCGATCTGCTTCGCCGTTACCATGGCGTCGCGAAGGCCGTACGGGGCATCGGCGCGGCGTTTTTCGGCGAGCTCTTGCTTCTCGCGGTTTGTCATCATGCGGGGTTCTCTCCTAAAGGGGATGTCGTGGGAAAACCTGGGCTTCTTACTTCAGTATCTCAAATGAATGGGGAAGCAATTCTGAACGGCCGGAGGTGAAAAAAGTTTGCCTATACCCCTCCACTTATTATTATATCAAACGGGGCTCGGAATTAATCGCGCGCTGGGCGCATAGTTGGGTTCTCAACTCTTTCGGTAACACAATTATAACATACAGCATGGGACCTAATTCGCGAGCCCCCTCTTTGCTCTCGCGCGGCGCAGCTCGCAGGAAAATGCGAGTGCCGTCTTGTCCGACATGGCCTTCGCGAAAGTGGCGGCAGCGGTTCGCCCGCCCTTCGCAAGAGCGATGGCGATCTTCGCATCGCGCCTCCATGTGCGCCACGCACGCTCGGTGATCCCGAAGAAGGTTGCGAAGTCATCCGCGGTCGCACGGCTGGCGGCCAAGAACTCCACATCGCCCAACCCGCAGATGATGACCTCGCGCAGCTTCGAGGGTCGGCCGGCCTTCTTGAGCCGCTCGGTCTTGCCATATTCGAAGATGGACCGCCCGAAGATGTTCTCGAAGTCCTCGCGCCGCCCACCCGCCTCGATCTCTTTCGCGGTGTAGGGCCGCGTCAGTACGTGGCCTTCATCCTCGGCCTGCTCGATCAAGACCTCGATGCCGCGCCAGAAGCGATCCAGCGATGACGGGTCTTTGGGCCCGATGAAGTGGGTCGGGTGGGAGGCGATCGCGAAGGAATCGCAGTCCGGCGCGTGTGGGATCTTGTCGGGAGCGAGGCCGATCTCGCCGCAGTAGTCGCACTGATGGCGAATCATCTTTCTTCTCCATTACTATCTTCTAGAAACGTGCGAGAAGTTCCCCAAACGCGGAAGTTATTCACCTCGAGCGAGTGTCCGCATCAAGAAACTCGGCCATCTTTCGCGCCGACGCTCCGATACCGACGCACTGACCCGCGCCGTCGATCTTGAATCCGAACGCGCGGATCCCCTGACACGTCGTGCAGAAGCCGATCGCGCCGGTCGTGCCGGTGGCATCGAACCGCACCGCGATCACATCGTCCTTGTCGCAGTTGCACAGGCGACCTTCGGCCATCGCGCTCGCCCAGCTCTGTTTTTCTTTGCGACCTCGCGCCAAGATGTCGGCGTGTAGATGCGCTGGCAGCGCCGAAATCATATCGAGGACGCGCCTGCCGGCCTTCTCGTCGGTCCAATCTGGCGTCAGCATGGCGACTTCGGCCGGTGCATCCGCACCGATCGTCCGGTGACGCCGAGCCACGCGCCGATCTGCTCGGTGGTGAATCCCGCCGCGAGTCCTGCGGCGACGATGGGATCCCACGCGGATCGCCAGGTCGGCGGCCGGCCGCGTTGCATCGCTTCGGACTCTGCGATCTGTTGCTCGATCTGCTCCCTCATGCTGGGACTGAGTTTCTTGTATTCGCTGGGCGTGATCGTCTGGACTTCGTATGTCACGCGGCTCTCCTTGTCGGTGCGCTGGGACCAGTCGGGCCGGTCGGCCCGTTGATCTCTTCGGGTGCTTCTTGGAACCGGAATGCAGGCGCGTCTAACTGCTCGAGCAAGTCGAGCAACCGCACCGCGCCATCGCCGGAAACTACCATACAGGGATAGTCATACTTACGCTTTTACGTGAACCCCTTCCGTAGACATTCGAGATGTTTCCGGGCGGGGCAGGCCTTGTTTCCACGGTGCTACATTACATCACACCTGGTTCGCACTTGGCAAGGCTGTAAACAAAAAACAAGGCGCGATGTGTGACCATCTTCACCTTGGGGGTTCCCTTTGGAACTAGGCCCGGCGGAGCTTCCCTCGCTCACCACGAACCCGCCCAGGGCCGCACCGGGCTCGCGGACGAGGCGCTCCGTTCCTATGAGGCGCGATGTAGTTCGCCCTCTTTGTTAATCGCTAATCCACCCAACGCATCCGACAAGGTTCGCGCCAGGACGCGCTTCTGATCGTAGGTCGCGCGATCGAAGGCAGGCCAGAAGCCGCAGAGCAGTCTTGAAACTTGCGCCGCTGAGCGCGCCGTTTTTCTCGTGGTCCCAACTTCTGCGCGTAGTGCGGCCAGGCGTTCTTTATCCGCCAGGTTGACGCGCTCCAAATCGTCGAGTTGTGTACGCAGTTGTGAGTCGGTGATTGCTCCCGAATAGTACGGAGCCCACGTCGCTTTGCGCCGAGACTCGACGGCCTCGGGGGTGCATCGACGCTCAAGCGATGCGAGTTCGCGTTCCCGCGAGGCATCCGCTCTGCGGTCGGGATCGAAGTCGCCGGCAATCCATGCCTTGACGGACTCCATATCTGCCTCGAGCTGTGACGTCGCCAGCCGGAAAGCGGCCTCGACCCTCTCCGCGTTTACCCGAATACCTTTGCAAAATCGGCAAGTATAGTAGCGGAGTCTCTTCGTCTTCGAGCCGTTAGGACTCGACGCACCCTGTAGCTTTCGGCCGCACTCCTCGCATTTCAGACAGCCAGATAGTGGAAACTCTTGAGTTCTAGCACTTGGAATACGAATGCGTTGTTCACGCAGACGCTGTGCCTCGTCGAAAAGAGCCTCCGACACCACCGTGCCGCGATAGCGAGGGTTCTTGATGATCCCTGACAGGCTGTTGATGTCCCATACAAGGCTCTTTCGAAGCTCGCGCACGCTACCGTCGGGATTTAGCCGCCGAACCACCTGCACTGGCGCGTTCAACCGCAACCACCTGCAAATTGGATCGCGACCTTTCCCCTCGACATACATCTCGAACGCTCGTCGTATGAATGGCCCGGTCTCTGGAACCTCAACATCACGGCCGCCCATGTAATCTAGCCCATAAGGGGCCACATTCGCGGCGACTTTACCCTCGCGGCGGCGCCGCTCATACGACGCTCGCATCCGCGACGACTTCTGTGCGTTCTCCGCCATCGCACCAATCGAAAGGGCCGCCATCTTCGCTTGTTCGCCGAACTCATCTGCGTTCAAGCTGCCCTCATCGAGGCTTACCAAGCGCACGCCGAGCTGCCGCAGCTGTTTGCCCAGCCATGGCGCGTCCTCTGAGCTACGCCCAAACCTATCAAGCTTGACTATGATCAGTTCGCTTGGCCGGTCCTTCGGCTTGAGGGCGCGCAGCTCGCTAAGCATGGCGTTGAAGATCGGACGGTTCTCGTAGTCCTTGCCGGACTTACGTTCCGCAAAAAGTCGAATCTCTTGGCCCTTAGCTGCGGCATACGCTCGCAACCGGCGTTCTTGGTCCTCGAGCGAGATATCCTGAGCGGCGTTCAGTGTCGAGACGCGCAGATAGCCGAAAAGCATAGCTCGTCAATTCTCACTCGCACCTATAACTACCTTCTGCGGTCAATTCTTCCCGTACTCGGAAGTCGTCGGGGTCATCGACAATTCGGGGCCAGTCGGTATCGACAGCCCGGGAGATCCCGCGGGCCAAGTCGCCAGCTCTTCCCTGACCGACTTGCGCATCCACGTCTTCACGACCGGGCCAACTGGCGAGCCGGTGCCCAACGATTCGTTCGGCGATCAACAGTGGTGGGACGGCAATGCCGTGCCGTCGGGCGCGTTGCCGTGAGAGGTCTCGTCGGCCGGCGCTCGTCGCGCGGCATGACGCTGATGGAGATGCTGACGGTAGTGTCGATGCTGGCGATCGCCGCAGCGCTGGTACTCCTCACGCCGTTTCGCGCGTATCAGCACGGGCGCGCGGCCGGTGACGCCGCCGCGACCCTTGCGCAAGATCTGGCGCTGCTCGAACGCATCGCGCAGAACGGCGGAGCGAATGACGGCTCCACGCTGGTGATCGTTTCGACCGCTCCACTATCCTACGACTGCTACTACGGCCGGCCCAACGCCATCGATCCCAACTCGACGCTTGGACCGGTCATCGTCCACCGCAGTTTCGATGACGTCGCCCTGACCGGTGGACCGATCGATTCGAACACGCCGTTGCTGTTCGCCAGCAATGGCAGCGCGCAGTACGTGAGCGCCGGCACGTGGGTCGACCAGCATCAGACGATCGAGCTTACGCTCACCCCAGCGAGCGACGCCTCCCGGTCGGCGAAAGTGGACTTGAATCTGTTCAGCGGCGGCATCTCCTCACCGTAAGAAGAACAAGGAATAGAGAGTCGCTTTTCGCCGCCATGGACTCGGGCTACACGTAGTCGGCCAGCACGATCGTGACGTCGCGCGTCTGGCCGGTCTTCGACTTCACCGTCATCGGGATGCTGGTCCCAGCGGGGCCCATGAAAAGCGTTCGGACTTGTTCGAGGTCCATGCCGGTCGTCGAGACGCCCTTGATCGCGGTGATGGAATCGCCGCGGGCCAAGCCGGCTTGCGCTCCCGGCGTGCCGGGACGCGCGTCGATGACGACGGGCACGCCGCCCTGGACGATGAGGAACAAGCCGGATCGATCCTGCGGCTCAGGTTCATCGAAATCGGCGTTCGGGCTCAGCGCCATCGTCTGCTTCGCATAGTCGAAGATCACCGTGAAGCGACGCCAAACGCCGCCCCCGATGTTGCCGGCGATGAACGGGTTGGCGAAATAGCCTTTTTTCTGCACGCTGAAATCGGCGATCACGTTCTGGAGTTTCGTCGCACCGATCTGCAGCGATGTGAGCCGCCCGATCCGGCCGAGCGCCGGCCCGCCGATGCCGAAGCCGTTGATGCCGACGCCCGTCGCGTTTGCCGGGATCAACTCCGGATGCGCGGTCGAAAACGGCGTGAGTATGGAGATCGCGGCGCGACTACCCGTGTCCACCGAACAGTCGCCGGCGATGTCGTCGAGTTGGCAGGCGATCTGCGGAATCGTCGAATTGAAGACGAACGGCACGACTTCAGCGCTGCTCGGCGCCGATGCCGTGGCGGTTGGCATCCGAAACGTCAGCTTGCGGTTCGCATAGTCGAACGTGGTGATATAGCGAGCCAGCACCTCAAAGCCGATGAGCCCATCAAGCGGCACGCCGCTGGCAACGCTGAAGCCTTGGCGCACCGGCAGCACGGCGAAGTACTGGTCCTTGACGGTGGCAGCGCCTATCGAGAGCGTCGCGACCTTGGCGAACCCAACGGTTTCGGTCTGACTGCCGACGCCGCTACCCTGCATTGCGCCGGAGGACTCGAGTCCCAGCTGCTGCGCGATCGATGAATCGATGACGTTGGCGCCGCCGGTGTCGAAAGCGAAATGGTATGGGCCTTTCCCATCGATCATCACAGAGAGATAGACGTGGTTGTCGATCAAGTCGATCGGGACGGTCGTCGAGTCGCCGCCGGCGATCGAATAATCCGAGACGTGCGAATCCGGCTTCACGACGTGCGCTGCGACGCCGGGCGGATCGAACGTGACGCTCGTCGCCTGAGCGTCGACCTCGTTGCCTTCGTCCGTCGTCTGATGCTCGTGAAACGACACCTTGATGCCGCTGACGACGCGATAGTCCGACAGCGCGGTCGTCGTGGTCTGGGTGCCGATGGTCGAGATCACGCGCGCCGGCAAGTGGGTCGCCGCCGTGATCCACACCTGGACAGGCAGCCCGTTCGGCGGCGTCGCGTCAACGACATCGTACGCGACGCCCTTGTCGACCTTGCGGCCGGCATACGATACGACGCCGCGTTTGCCAGGCCGCAGCAGATCAGTGTTGCTGAGGTATGACGTGAGGATGGCTGCGTAGCGGCCGGCCTTGCCGCCGTCGACCCAGACCAGTCCACTGGCATCCTGATTCCAGACATCGGTGCCGTCAAAGCCGCCGCCGCCTGAGAACGGGCCGGCATCGAGCGTCTCGGCCTGCGCGCCGGACGCGGAATCCGCCCACTCGTCGAACGTGCCTTTGACGCCGGTGATCTCGATCGTGCCAGTCGCGTGGAACGAGATCGCGCGATCGAGAGCGTTTCCGCCCGACGCTGCGCGGGTCTGCTTCAAGACATCATCGATTGTGGCGGCAAGCGACGGCTTCGGCGCGACGAGACCGATCGCGACGAACGCAAGTGCGGCCGCTTTTATATATGAACTGCTCATGCGGAGACTACTCGGCCTCGGCTGCGTTTGTTTCCTTTGCTAGTGGAAATCGCGTGAGGTCAGGCCCTTAGCCAGCCGGTCCAGGTCGAGCTTCCAAAAGCGGCGAGCGAGGATGTTGACGCGGCCGTCGTCCTTCTGCAAGACGCCTTCGACTATCACCGCCGGCTCGTCACGCGCGATCGGCCGGTACTTCTGATAGATATCCGGCCGGATGATCACGTTCATGAGCCCGGTCTCGTCCTCCATCGTCGTGAAGACGAAACCTTTGGCCGTGCCCGGCCGCTGGCGCGTCGTCACGATGCCGGCGATCTTTGCCACCAGCCGGTTAGGCAGCCGCTCGAGATCCGCCGCGCAATAGATGCGCGCGGCCTTGAGCTGCTCGCGATAGAACTGCATCGCGTGGTATTTAGTGGATAGTCCAAGGCCCCACAGATCGGCGGCAGCTTCTTCCACTTGATGCATGCGCGGCAGCACGACCGCCGGCTCGTCGATCGTCATATCGCGTTCAAGCCCGCCCACGCGCGGCAGCTCCGCTATGCGCTGCACCTCCCACAGCGCCTGGCGGCGCGACAGGTCGAAACAGGCGAATGCGTCGACGGCAGCCAGCGACTCGAGCACATCCTTGGGCAGCCCGGTGCGCAGCACGAAATCGCGCAGATCCAGATATGGGCCGATAGCGCGCTGCGCTTCGAGCATCTCCTTGTGCTTGGCGCCGATGCCGCGCACCTGGCTTAGACCGACGCGCATGGCGACAGGATGACGCCATTCGGATGGGCGGTCGAGTAAACTCGACCGCTCCATACGTTTTGCACGGTCGAGTAAACTCGACCGCTCCATAGGTTCTGCACGGTCCAACATTTCGACGGTGCAGGGGTAGTGCGACGCGTTCACGTCCGGCGGCAGGATCGTCACGTCGTGGCGGCGCGCGTCTGCGATCAGCGACTCGGGCGAATAAAAGCCCATCGGCTGCGCGTTGAGCAGCGCGGCGTAGAACTCCGGCGCGTAGTGGCGCTTGAGATAGCCCGAGACGTAGACGATGAGCGCGAACGACGCCGCGTGCGATTCAGGAAAGCCGAAGTCGGCGAACGCGCTGAGCATCTGGAAGAGCCGCCGCGCCACATCGGGCGTGATGCCGTTTTTGGCCCAGCCTTCGATCAAGCGTCCTTTGAGGCGCTCCATCTTCTCGTAGGAGCGCTTGTGCCCCATGGCGCGGCGCAATTCGTCGGCTTGCCCGGCGGTGAAGCCGGCGGTCTCGACCGCCATGCGCATACCCTGTTCTTGGAACAGCGGCACGCCAAGGGTGCGCTCGAGCACCGGCACGAGCGACGGATGGGGATAGGTGACCGGCTCTAAGCCTTTGCGACGGCGGATGTACGGATGCACCATGTCGCCCTGGATCGGGCCGGGCCGGATGATCGCCACTTCGACCACGATGTCGTAGAAGTTGCGCGGCTTGAGGCGCGGCAGGGTCGCCATCTGCGCGCGCGATTCGACCTGGAAGAGCCCCACCGTATCGGCAGCGCACAGCATGTCGTAGACCGCCGGATCGTCGCAGGCGCGCAGATCGACCAGATCGACCGTCTCGCCGCGCACGCGTTTGATCTCGTTGAGCGCGATCTCGATGGCATCGAGCATGCCAAGGCCGAGTATGTCGATCTTGATGAGCCCAAGCGTGGCGCAGTCGTCCTTATCCCAGCACACGATCGTGCGGTCCGGCATGGCGGCTTTTTCGAGCGGTGCCACCTCGATGAGCGGCGAGCGCGTGATCACCATCCCGCCGACATGCTGGCTCAGATGGCGCGGAAAGCTATCGATGCGCGCGCACAGCTCGTACAGCCGTTGCGCGACCTCATCGCCCCCCTCGACCGCCAGCGGCGAGGGCAGCGCGGCGATCGCACCCTCCACGTCTGCGGCCGACAGCGCAAGCGGCTCGCCGTGCTGGGTCACGTGCATCGCTTCGTGCTTGGGCACGCCGAGCGTCGCCTGCGCGATCTGCGCCGCCTCTTCGCCGACGCGCACGGATGAATAGGTGTCGAGCGATTTGGCGAGCGCATCGACCTGATCGAGCGACAGACCGAGCGCTTTGCCGATATCGCGCACCGCGGAGCGCGCCCGATAGCTGATCACCTCAGCCACCATGCCGCTGTGCTCGCGCCCGTAGCGCTCGTAGACATATTGGATGATCTGCTCGCGCTGATCGCCGGACGGACAGTCGATATCGATGTCGGGCAACTCGGCGCGCTCCTCGGACAGGAAACGTTCGAAGAGCATCTTCAGGCCCACCGGATCGACATTGGTGATGTTGAGCGCGTAGCACACCGCCGAGTTGGCGGCCGAGCCGCGCCCCTGGACGAAGATGCCGCGCTCCATCGCAAAGCGCACGATATCCCACACGATGAGGAAATAGCCGGCCAGATCCAGACGCTCGATGACGCCCAGCTCGTGCGCGATCTGCTTGCTCACCTCGGGCGTCACCGGCCGATAGCGCCGGCGCACGCCGTCGTGCACCAGAGAATAAAGATAGGAGAATGCCGTCTCGCCCGGCGGCAGCGGAAAATCGGGGAACTCGTTGCGTAGCTTATCGAGCCGGAACTCGCAGCGTTGCGCGATCGCCGCGCTGGCGTGCAGCGCGCGCGGGAGCTCGGCGAACAGGCGTGCCATCATCTCCGGCGGGCGCAGATAGTATTCGCCGTTGGGGCGCAGACGCGTGCCCGCATCGTCAAGCGTCGTCTTGAGCCGTACGCAGGTGAGCACGTCGGCAAGTGCGCGATGCTCCGGCACCGCGTAGTGGACGCCGCCGGTGGCGACCACGCCCAGCTCGAGCGCGTTCGCGACCGCGCAGAGCGAGCGGATACGCGGTCCGTCGTCGGGCAACAGATGACGCTGCAGCTCGATCCATAAGTTCCCCCAGCCGAAGATGTCGCGCAGTTTGCCGGCGAGTTCGCACGCCTCGCGGAAATCGCCGCGCTCCAAGGCGCGTGGGATGGCGCCGTGCTCGCAGCCGGACAGCGCGATGATGCCGCCCGCATAGCGCGCGAGATTGTGATACGAGGTGTGCGGTTGCCCGCGCTCGTTGTCGAGATGCGCCCGGCTGATCAGGCGCGAAAGATTGCCATAGCCCTCCTTGCTCTGGGCGAGCAGCACGAGGTGGCTCTCGTCTTCGAGCGTCAGCTCCGCGCCGATGATCGCCGGGATGCCCGCTTCGCGCGCGGCTTGGGCGAAACGCACGGCGCCGTACACGCCGTTGCGGTCGGTGATCGCGATGCCGGCCAAGCCGAGCTCGCGGGCGCGCTCGACCAGCTCCTCGGGGTGCGATCCGCCTTCGAGCAGCGAGAAGTTGGAATGGCAGTGAAGCTCGGCGTACGGCAGCATGGCGGTGCGTTAGTCGAACACGCCCTGCAGATACCAGCAGCCGTCGCGCAGATCGCGGAAGACCAACAACAGCGCACCGGCGTTGTCCACGAGCTGATAGTAGTCGCGCTCGACCGGCTGCTCCCACCAGCTCTCGCTCAAGCGGAACGGTCCGGCTCGCGCGCTGCCGGGCGGCGGCGCGGCGATCGGCTTAGGGGGCTCCACCAACCGCAACGCCGGCGCCCAGGCGCGGCCGCTCCCCGGCGTGTGGGTCGTGGGAGCGTGGGCCACGGGGACGGGCGCGTTCGAAGAACGCGCTTCTACATGAGGATCGCGCGCGGCAACGTTGCGCCCGGGGGTCACGTTCCTCGAGCTGCGTCTGTGCGCTCCGTTTCGCTCGAGTACCGCGGACGGCTTTGACGCGCGCGCTCCGATAAGGTCTTGCGGGGAGTCGATCGGCGTCGCGTGCTGCATGCGTTCGGGCAAGCGCGAACGCGCCGGCAGCGGCGTCATGGTCACCACTTCGTCGCGGCGCAGCGCCGCCTGCAAACGCGCGATGGTCGCCGCCACCGCTGCGCGGCGTGAGGCCGCGGTGCCGTCGAACAACGAGAGCTGCGGCGGCGCGTGGCCGCACGGCGTCACACGCACGCCGACCGCCGCGATCGATTCGAGCATCTCGCGCGATTCCAGCGCGATGCGTGCCAGATGGAACATCGTCCCCGCCGACGCGCTCGGCTCGGCGAGCAATACCGGCACGGTCGCCGATTCGGCAGCATGCTCCAGCACGACGTCGAAGCGATCGCACGTCTGCGCACAGCCGGCCAAGCGCGCGGCCACCGTGCCGAGGCAACCGCGCAATGCGAACAGCACCGGCTCGAGCCGATCGACGGCGCCGTCGAACCCGAAACGGTCTTCATAGACGGCGGTCGCGCTGCGCGGCTGCAACGGCTCGTCGTCGGCGCCGCGCGCGAGCCGTTGGTAGCGGCGAGCGCGTTCGCCAAAGCGCAGGGCCAACGGTCCGACGGGCAGCGCCGCCATTTGACCGAGCGTGCGCAGGCCGAGCAGGTCGAAACGATCCGCATCGCCCGGCGCGAGCGCCAGCAATCCGATGGACAGCGGCGCGAGGAAGACCGCGCTGCCGCTCGAGGGCACGATGCTCACTCCGGCGCCGGCGACACGCGCAGCGCAGTGCGCGGTGAATTTGTCATCGGCGACCGCCGCGGCGCCCGAGAAACCGAGTTCGGTGGCCAGCGAGAGGGCGGCGCCGAGCGCGCCGGCTTCGCCGCCGGGCAACGCGGCCGCATCGAAGTAGCAGATGCCGGGCGCGCTGCCTTCGACGAGCGGACCGCACGTCTCCAGCGCATCGAGCAGTTCGCGCGTCGCCGCAAGCTCTGCGTCCGCATCGCGCGCGATGACCACCAATCCCGGACACGCGGCGCGCGCTTGTTTGGGCGTCATGCCGGCAACCACGCCGATGCTCGTGCGGCTCGCGCTCACGATCTCACGGCGCGACTCGCCGTGCGCGATCGCCAGCGGACGCCCTTTCAAGGACGGTTTGCTGCGCAGGCAGACCTCGACGGAGAACTGCGGCAAGACCAGACAGGCAATCCGGCGCTGCATCAGCAGGCGTCTTCTACAGCCGGGTCGGCGAGCGCGCGGCCGGGGAATGCCCTGTCGGCGGTGGGCCACGTGCCGGCGACGTCGGGCAACGAGGCTGCGAAACGCGCGCTGCGGCCGGGGGCGATCGCGCGCGATTTGGCGATGTCGACCGATGCGACGCAGCCCGATAAGCGGCCGCTGCCCTCGCTGCCTTCCTGCCAGACCGGCGTCAGGCCATGCGCGCGCACGCGCAACGAGGCGAATGATGCCACCGCCTGCGCGTCGCCGTTGGTGATGACGACCAGCGTCGTGCCGCTCTTCTCGGCTTGCGCCACCAGACGCGCGCAATGATGGGTCTGCAGCGTGCCGGGCAGCTCGGCGCAATCCACGACCACGATCGCACACGCGCCGCCGCGCACGAGCGCATCCGTCGCGCGCCGTGCCGCGGCGGCATCGCGCGGGCGCGTCACGATGAGCCGGCGAACATCGATACCCGCGGCAACGGCGGCCGGTGCGAAAAAACTCCCCCAGGGATCGACGTACGCGCCGAGCGCGCCGTCGCGCGTGGCCGATGCGAGCAGCGCGAAGGCCACCATCGTCTTGCCGGACGAACGCGATCCGAACAATTCGGTGAGCTGTCCGCGAGGCACCCCGGACGGTCCCAGCAGCGCGTCCAGATCGGCGATGCCGCTTTGCATGCCAGGCCGCACCGGGGCTGCGGCGTGGGGGATGACCCCTTGCCAGCGACGCTCTAACGCGCTTCGCAGCTCGGCGACGGAGGTTGCCATGGGGGATTAGTATAATCGAACATATGTTCGATAGCAAGGCCCTTCTCGAATATGTGATATGGTTGCCCCAGACCCGAACCGAAGGCCCGGACATGACCGATTTCGACGCTGCCGCCGAGACCATTTTGCGCGCGCGCCTGCGCGATGACCCAGTCCACGCCACCTGGACCGGCCTGCACGATCACGACGCCGAGCTGCCCGACGTCACGGCCGACGGCATCGAGCATCTCAAAGCGTCGCTCGCGTCGCAGATCGCCACGCTCGAGGCATTCGCACCAGGCGATCTGAGCAGCGACCAGCGCACCGACCGCCGCCTGCTCATGTCCGAGCTCGAGGTCGAGCTGCGCGAGCTCGATGAGCTGCAGCCTTACGCGCACGACCCTTCGCTGTACCCCTCGCTCGCCGCAGACGCGGTCTATTCCATTTTGGCGCGCGAGTTCGCGCCGCTGCGAGATCGCTTGCCCTTCGTCGTCGCGCGCATGGAAAAGATTCCGGCGATGCTCGAGACCGCCAAGCGCAATCTCGTGCGCTCGCCGAAGGTCTGGACCGAGATCGCGCTGGATGAGACCGAAGCGGCCATGGAGTTCTTCAACGACTCCGTCGCCCCGTTGTTCCACGAGCTTCGCTCGAGCGCGGTGCTTGGCACGCAGGCGCGCGACGCGATGCGCGATACGCACGCGGCGTTGACGGATTACCGGAACTTCCTCCAGCGCACGCACGCGCAGCGCGACGGCATGCCGTTTGCGATCGGGCGCGACTTTTTCGATTACAAACTCAAACACGAGCACTTCTTGCCGTACACGGCACAGACGCTGTTGGAGTTCGGCGAGGAAGCCGTGCGGCTCACGCAGTTCCGCCTGCAAGAAGTGGCGGAGATCATCGAGCGGTACGCGGAGTGGCCCGTCTTGTTGGAGCGCCTGCGCAACGAAGCGTTGCCCGAAGGCGACGATCTGATCGAGCAGTATCGGCGCAGCCTTGGGCGCGCGCGGGAATTCGTCATGTCGGCAGGGCTGGTCAGCATGCCCGAGGGCGAGACGCTCGAAGTCGTGGCGACGCCGCTCTTCCAACGCCCGACGACGCCCTACGCGGCGTACATGGCCCCGGGCCCGTTCGATGCGCGCCAGCTCGGGCTGTACTACGTCACGCCGATCGACACACGAGCGACGGCCGAAGCACAGCGAGACCAGCTGCTCGGGCACAACCGCTTGGCGATGCAGCTGACCAACGTCCATGAAGGGTATCCGGGCCATCATCTGCAGCTGGTCGTCGCCAACCGCGCTCCGTCACTGGTCCGCCGGCTACACGATAGCACGGTGTTCGCGGAAGGCTGGGCGCTGTATTGCGAGCAGCTCGTGCTCGATGAAGGCATGGACCCGGATCCGCGCATGCGCCTCTTCCAACTGAAGGACCAGCTGTGGCGCGCCTGCAGAGTCGTCATCGACGTCAAGCTGCACACGGGGGCGATGACGTTCGACGAGGCGGTCGACATGCTCGTCGACGTCGCGAAGCTCGAGCACGTCAATGCGATCGGTGAGGTGCGGCGCTACACGCAATCGGCCACGCAGCCGATGTCCTATCTGGTCGGCAAGCAGCAGATCATGGATCTGCGCGAGCGCGAGCGCGCGCGGCTCGGCGGCGCGTTCGAGCTGCGCTCGTTCCACGACCGGCTGCTCGCGCAGGGCACCATCCCGGTCGCACTCATCGCGCCGACCCTAGCGAGCGAGCCGGAGGGATAATCCCATGTTCATCGCGTTCAAGGTCATCCACGTGATCGGCGTGATCGCGTTCCTCGGCAACATCACCGTCGGTCTGTTCTGGAAGGCCTGGGCCGATCGCACCAAGGACGCGCGCGTCATCGCCTACACGATCGACGGCATCATCGTCGCCGACCGCCTGTTCACCATTCCAGGCGTTATCTTGCTGCTGATCGGCGGCGTGGGCGCTGCGCTTGCAGCCCACATCCCGATCCTGAGCACCGGTTGGATCCTCTGGCCGCTCGTGCTCTTCACGATCTCCGGGCTTGCGTTCGCGCCCGCCGCGCGCGCGCAGCGCCTGCTTTCGGCGGTCGCGCACGAGGGTGTGGACTCAGGTTCGATGGGTTGGGCGCTCTACGAGCAGATATCGAAGATCTGGAATTTTTGGGGCACGATCGCGCTGCTTGCCCCGGTCGCCGCAGCCATCATCATGATCGCCAAGCCGGCGCTGCCCGCGTTCCACGCGTGAAGATCGTCCAACTGTGCAGCGGCCTGCTCGTGCGAAACGGCGCGCTGCTGCTCACGCGCTGCGTCTATCCCGGCGAACCGGAACCGCTGTGGACGGTTCCCGGCGGCCGCCAAGAAGAGGGCGAGACCAAGCCGCAGACCGTCGCGCGCGAGTTCTGGGAAGAAGCGGCGCTGCGCGTGCGCGTCGGGGAACTTGCGTATGCGAGTGAATCCATCGACGTGGCGCGCGCCCTGCATGTCATGAACGCGACGTTTTACGTCGAGGAAGCCGGCGAGCGCGACGCGCAGCCGAAGTCGCAGGACGCAAACGTCGTCGAGGTGCGCTTCGTGCCGTGCGCGCAAGCGCCGGCCCTGCTGCGCGCCGATGTGCTGCGCATTCCCGTCGAGGCCGCGCTGGCAGGACGCTTGAACGGCCGTTACTTCTCGTTCCGGGCCGAGGACGTGGTCGAGCCCTTCTTCCGGTCGCCGGTGCGGTAAATGGGATACTTGATCGATCCGCCCCAGCGCGTCGAAGGCGATTACGTCGCCGTGTTCGCGCAGACGGACATGGCCGACGCGCTCGCAATCGAGTTCCTCAAGAGCAACGGACTGCATCCGGTGGCGCTGCCGCAGATGGGCGACCTCGGCATGGCACTCGGCGGTGCGTTCGGCGGCGGCGCCGATCTGTACGGCGGCGAGGCGTTATTGTGCGTGCCCGTGGCCGAAGCGGACCAAGCGCTGGATCTCTTGGAGTTCGACTCGGGTCTGGTCGACGACGACATCGAAGAGGACGGCGCATAGCGTGGCGGAGATCAAGAATGAATTCGCATTCTCGTGGTCGCGCCACCAAGCGTTCTACGCGTGCCCACGGCGCTTCTACTGGCAGCACTATGGCTCGTGGCAGGGCTGGCTCGATGATGCGCCGCGCGAGGCGCGCCTCGCATACCGCCTCAAGCATCTGCAAAGCGTTGCGATGCTGATCGGGGACACGTTCCACGCGGAGGTGAGCGAGGTGCTGCGCCGCCGGCCGGACCGTCCGTGCGGCGTGCCGGCCGATCAATTGCGCGAAACGATGGAGCGCCGTTTCCTCAAGCACGTGCGCGAATCTCGCGACCGGGATTGGGAACGCTTCGGCAGCGTCAAAGACTACGCGATCCTATTCGAAGATTATTACGGCGAGGGCTTAGGCCTGCATGAGGAGCGGCGTGCCTTGGACACGCTGCGCCAATGCGTCGAAGGCTTCTCGAACAGCGGCTTCGGCCGGCGCGCGTTCGGAGTGGAGAAATCGCGCCTGCGCGTGATCGATCCCAAAGGTTTCGACGAGAAGCGCGCGGTGCTTGACGGGTTGATGGTCTACGCGCCGCCGGACCTCATCGCCGCGGATGAGAACGGTGACCTGCACATCGTCGACTGGAAGACCGGCTCGCCCCATAAGACTAGCCTCGCGCAGCTCTCCATCTACGGCCTGGTCATCTCAGAGAAGTTCGGCGCGCCGATTGAACGCATGACCGCGCACCTCGTCTACGTGCGCGCCGGCGTGCACGAACCCTACAACAACCTTGCCGCCGGAGTGGACGAGGCGCGGCGCAACATCTCGACCTTCGTCAGCGACGTGCGCGAACGGCTCACCGACGTCGAGGCCAATGTCGCGGGCGACATCGACGCGTTCCCGATGACGACCGATTTGTGGAAATGCCGATCGTGCAACTTCCGCGAGCTGTGCGGCCGCGCCGGCGACCCGCCGCTCGCACCCGACGAAGAAGCGATCGCGAGTTGAAGCGCAGCAGTTAGGGTTCGCCGCCCATGTCGTCGCTGCCGGGCGGCGGCGTGCGTTCCGCCGACACGCCGAGCGCGATGAGCTGCGGCACGGTCACGAACTGATAGCCTTGCGCTCGCAGCTGCGTCACGATCAGCTTTGTCGCCTCGACCGTCGGCTCGCGATCACCGCCTTTGCCCTTGTTCCCGTCGTGCAGCACGATGATCGAGCCGGCGCGGACGTAGCGCAGGATGCGATTCGCGATCACCTGGGGCGGCGGGTCTTCCCAATCGCGCGCCAGCGGCACGGACCACATGATGACCTGGTATCCCATCGCGCGGGCGACTTGGATGACCGCATAGTCGCGGGCGCCGAAGGGCGGACGGAACAGCTTGGTGTGTTGGCCCGTCGCCTTGAAGATCGCGTCGTCGGTGAGGGCCAGCTCGCTTGCGATGTGGCGCCGGGTCTCCAACACCAAGTGCGCATGATCCCACGAATGGTTGCCGATGGCGTCGCCGTAGCGCGCTTCGCGCTGGACAGACGCGGGATACTTCGAGACCGCCATGCCGACCACGAAGAACGTCGCGGGAACGCGCTGATCGTGTAGCCATTGGACGATCTCGTCGGTGTACGGCGGATTAGGGCCGTCATCGTAGGTCAGGGCGACAAATTTGGCCTGCAGCGGCACTTGGGTGACGGTAGGCCCGAACGTCTGATTGTAGGGGTTCTCGAGCAGATACCAGACGACGCCGATCGCGATGAGCGCGATCGCGCCCGCGATGCATACCTCACGCCAGTGCTTGCGCCACCATCCCTGCTTTGAAGCGCTCAATGGGGTTCGGAAGCGGCGAGCTCGGCGCGGATCTTGGCTTCAGCCTGCTGCACGCTCGCGGGCCCGAACGCCTCGACGAGCTGCACGAGCTTGAGGTACTGCGGATCGCGCAACGGCCGGCCGGCCGTCACGCCGATCGGATTCTTGGGATCCTTGATATTGACGGGATACTCTTGGCCCTTGGTCGTCGCCCAAAATTCCGGATCGGAAAAGCCGAACACGCGATGCCCGCCTTCATCGCCGAGCGTCTGCGCGACCAAGAAGACGTATTCGTCCTTGGGATGCGCGCGAACCGGTTTGTCGAGCAGTCCCCAGATGCCCTCGGCGCGCAACGCCTCGAACAGAAACGTCGCCTCCGGCCCGAACAGCGGCACTTCGAACTGTTTGGTGATCGTGCTATCGCGGTTGGTCGCCGAGTAGAACATCGAAACCTTGCCGTCATCGTTGCTGATGCGGTACGTCTGTTCTGAGATCGGACCCTGGTGCAGGTACTGCTGCATGGTGACCGTCCAGGTGCTGCGCGCGTTGAGGACCTGGTTGACGGCGTTCTCGCGCTTCAGATAGGGGCCGACGAAAGCCACCAACACGACGAAGATGACGATCCCCGATATGATTATGACGAGCCACGAACGCTGTTGCTCGTTCATGCGGCCCCCGCGTAGATGACGTTCATCAAGGCGCGGTACATCGCGGCGGCGTCCGCGGCGACGTAGCCGATCCTGCGCGGACCGCGCCGCTGCATGCCGGGCACGAGCGCGATCTTGTCCGCGTGACCGCAGGTCGTGGTGTCTATTTCCATGTCCAGGGGCAATTCGACGCGCAGCGGTTCAAACGCTCCAAGCTCGGCAAGTGCACGCTCCGACATCTGCCGCAATTCTGCGCACACCGCGCCCGGCGAACGGCAATCCGCCGCATAGTAGCTCAGGCTTGTCTTGGTCTGCACCCTGCGCGCCCAGGGCAGCACCCGGGCCGCTTCCTCAAGCGTCGTCGCGTCCGCCGAGACGAGCGCCACCGGCACGCCATGATGGCCGGCCAGCGCCGCATTGATCGGCAGCTCGCTCACCGCCTCGCCGTTCAAGCGGCATTCGTAGATGATGCGCGGACTATAGGTGTGCCCCATGACCGCATGCGCGTCGCCGATCGCGCCGTGATAGCCGACGAAAAACGCCGCGGCGCACTCCGGCGTCAGTCCCTGCAGCATGAAATCGCGCTTGATGCGCCCGGCGACGACCTCGGCGCGCGGGTCCAGCTCGGCGAGCAAGAGGTTGCGCATCGTCGAATGCGAGTCGTTGACGATCACGCGCCCCGCTCCGCCCGCAAACGCCCCCTCGATGACCGCATTGGCCTCCGCAGTCATGATCCGCTGCGCCCGGCGATACGCCGCGCCGTCAGACGGGCGTACTTCATCCCAGTGCACGAGTGTGGCACACCCCTCCATGTCGATGGACACGAAGATCGTGGGCGCCTTCGGCGACGGCATCATCGAGACGCGCGCTTCTTCCATGCGACAAGGGCATCCTCGGCGGCCCCGCAAAGGGGCGCGCGAGAGAAGGTCACCGTGAAACCGATCGCCTCGCGTTGGAATTCCGAAGTGCTGCTCGCCGACGGCGCGATGGGCACGCTGCTGCTCGAGCGCGCGCCCGCGGCGACGACGAGCGTCGAGCGGCTCAACCTCGACCACCCCGACTTGGTCTCGCGCGCGCATGCGGACTATATCGCAGCCGGCGCGCAGCTCATCGAGTCCAACACCTTTGCCGCCAACCGGCTCAAGCTTGCCGCACACGAATTGCGCGAGCAGCTGGCTGAGATCAACGCGGCCGGCGTGCGGCTGGCGCGCGAAGCGGCAGGCGGCCGCGCGTACGTCGCAGGGTCGATCGGGCCACTCGGCGCGCTGATGCGCCCGCTCGGCTTGGTGGAGCATGGCGAGGCCAGCGAAGTGTTCGCCGAGCACATCGCGGCGGTCGTCGCGGGCAAGCCCGATCTCCTTCTGCTCGAGACCTTCGGCAGCGTCGAGGAAGCGCTGCTGGCCCTGGCGGCTGCCAAACGCATCGCCGGCGCATTGCCGGTCGTGGTCTCGCTCTCGGTCATCGAGGACGGCAAGACGCCGGGTGGAGATCCGCTGCTGCCAGCCTTGCGCCGGCTGCGCGAAAGCGGCGCGGACGCGCTCGGCGTGAATTGCGCGGTTGGGCCGCAGGGCGTGTTCGACGTGCTCGCGCCCGTGATCGGCCACATCGAGGCGCCGATCTTCGTCATGCCCAACGCCGGCTACCCGCATCGCATCGACGACCGCGCGGTGTATCAATCTTCGCCGGAATATTTCCGTCGCTTCGCGCGCGATTTCGTGGCGCTCGGCGCCAACGTCATCGGCGGCTGCTGCGGCACGACGCCCGAGCACATCGCGGCCATGCGCGCCGAAGTCCATGGCAAACACGTCGAAGCGCGCACCGCGCGTGTCTTCGCCGCAGCGGAAGAGCGCCCGGCCTCACCCGAACCGGCACGTGTCACGCTGCCCGTACAACGTGCGCTCACGAGCTTCGAGCGCAAGCTCGGCAAGGAGTTCGTCACCACCGTCGAGGTGTCGCCTCCGCGCGGCGTCGATTACTCCGCGGCGATCGCCGGCGCCAAGCTGCTCGAAGCGGCGGGCGCCGACGCGGTGGACATCTCCGACAATCCGACCGCGCGATTGCGCATGTCCAGCTCAGCGCTCGCCCATCTCATCATGCGCGAGACCAAACTCGCGACGATCCTGCACTTCACGTGCCGCGATCGCAACCTGCTCGGGTTGCAAAGCGAGCTGCTGGGCGCGGCCGCGCTCGGGATCACCGCGATCCTGGCGCTGACCGGCGACCCGAGCAATGTCGGCGATTTTCCCAAGGCGACATCGGTATTCGACGTGACGTCCGTCGGGCTGACCGAGATCGTCAACGCGCTCAACCATGGCAAAGATCACGCGGGCACGGACGTCGGCCCGCCGACGCGTTTCCGCGTGGGTGTCGCGGTCAACCCGTTGGCGCGCGATCTCGACGTCGAGTTCAAGAAGTTCGACGAGAAGCTCGCGGCCGGCGCCGATTTTGCGATGACGCAGCCGATCTACGAGGTCGCCGCGATCAGGCCGTTCCTCGATCGGATGGCGGCGCTCAATTTCCCCGTGCTCGTCGGCGTGCTGCTGCTGCGCAGCTATCGCAACGCCGAGTTCTTGCACAACGAAGTGCCCGGTATGTCGGTGCCGCAATCCATCCGCGACCGCATCAAGGGCGCGAAGGACGAGCGGGCAGAGGGCATCGCGATCGCGCGCGAGCTCCTCCAAGAACTCGAACATACGCACGGCGCGGCCGGCGCGTATCTCATACCGCAGGACCGTTACGAGATGGCGGCTGAGGTGCTGGCGCAATCGCAGCGGGCTCGGGCGAGCGCCTGATCGCTTCCACTCCCAGGGGGAAGCCGCTTACCGATAGGAAACTATGCGGCTCCGCTTTCCGTTAGTCTCACGAAGGCAGTTTCTGGCCTTTCACTGACAGGGAGTAGTGCATATGAGATCGATCGCGAAGACCGCTCTTCTCAATTCATTTCTAGCGGCCGCGTTCTGTGCAGCACTAGTCGCGTTCGGCACCGCGCCGGCCGCAGCCAAGTGTCCGCCCGGAACGCTCATGAACGAGATCTATCGTAACATCGATACTGGAAAGGTGATTCCCGGTTCCGGCACCCAGACGCTCTGCTTGCAATCCGGTAAGACGGCGAATATCGTGGCCGACAAATCGCTGTCGGGCCCCAAAGGGTCCTACATGTTTCTCTTCTGGGATGTATACAGCAAGCTCCACACCACCATCGGGGTGGCGGTGAAGACCTGGAAGAGCGAACCAACGTTTAACGCCACCGCGTGGTACTTGTTCCAGCCCGCGTGCTTGACGCCGCCGTGCGGCGGCGGCCGTGTGAACGTAAGAACGATGGGTTTCCAAGTAGACCAGAACAAGAGAATCGCCGGCACGCCGATCGCTTCTGTCACTCCGGCCAGCAACGGGTGGGTGACGCCGCAGACGGTGGTCTACACCGACAAGTCTGCGGTGACGATCACCGCGGCGAATCCCTTGGACTTCATCTACTGGAAGATATTCCCACCCAATCCCGCCGTGACCACCAAAGACACCGTGCTCAGCGCTGGACAAAACGCTGAGGTCTTGCTGGCGATCGCGTTCTACGGACCGAACCCGTGCCATCAGATCTCACCTCCCGCGCCCGGCGAGCTAGGGCCCGGGGCAGGGGTCGCGGCGTACCAGGCCGCGGCGAAATACGACGCGGAGCAATACCAGGCGTGCGTCGCGCGACACGGTGGTGCGACACCGGGGCCGTGAGTCGGACATGAAACGAATCGCGCTCGTGCTGCTCGGGGGCTTGCTTGTCTCGCTCAATGCAAGCCCCTCAGGGGCATTCACCTACACGTGGAAGCTCGGCAATCCATCCGCGCTTGCGGCGTATCAGGTCGGCAAGGGCGTCGTCACGGTCGCGAGCGCGAATGCGTGCCCGCCGAGCCAACTCGTGCCCGAAGCGAAGCCATTCGCATACGATTTCGAGCTCGGCTCTGCCAAGGGATTGTTCTGCTTGGCCGGCACGGGGACGATCGCCGCATACTACCAAGCCGGCTCGCCCTCAACGGTGATCGTCAACACGACATCCGGGACCAGAACCGTTTCCGTCCAAATTGTTCCGCCGACGAACCCCGCGATAAGTCATTTTCCCTTCCACTAGGACTCGTCCAGGCGCTTCTGCTCTGCCACCGCGTCCAAGGCTGCGTTGACCAACTTGTCGGCGTGCTTGTTCTGCTCGCGGCGCACGTGGGTCACGGTCGCGTCATCGAATTCGCGCAGCATGTGGCGGGCCTTGGCGTGCAGCGGCACGATCTTGGCGTCCTTGACCTTGTATTGACCACCGAGCTGACGCACGATCAGCTCGCTGTCCATGCAGATGTCGGCGCGGCGAAAGCCCTCATCGAGCGCGCGCCGCAGCGCGAGCAGCAGTGCACGATATTCGGCGACGTTGTTGGTCGCCACGCCGAGGTATTCGCTGATCTCGGCGACCACGCGGCCATCGTCGCCGAGAATGACGGCGCCCGCCGCGGCGGGACCCGGATTGCCGCGCGCGCCGCCATCCGTATAGATGACGCAATGCGACGCGTGTCCCGACGTAGATGCCGCGCTCATGCAAGCGCCATTTATCGCACGGCCGCTGAAATACTCCCGCGCTTGCCCGCCAGGTCGCGTTCGCGCCGAAGTCGTACTAGCATTCATCATGGTCAAACGCATTCAGGGCCTAGCATTTGCCGGACTCGCCGCGCTCGCACTGGCGGCCGGCTGGACGACGACCTCTGTCACGATCGCGCGCGCGGCTGCGTCGCCGTCCGCGACACCCACGCCGGTTCCGACGCCGTTCATGGAACTCGCGCTCATCCCCAATGGCAGATGGCAGATCATCATCGAGGAAAAGGACATCCAGTACTCGTGGATGACGCTCAAGGCGGACGGCACGACAGTCGCCGGCACCTGGAGTCCCGATAAGAAGACGAATTACTTCATCAGCGGCGTGCGCGAGGGCGCGCACCTGAAGCTCGACATCAAATCGTCCAACGCGCCGGACGCCACGGTCGTCGGCAAACTCGATGCGACGCTTGACGGCATCGCCGACATGTTCGGCACGATCACGATCAACGGCGTCGACAAACCGTTCCAGGGCGCGCAGCACACGCGCGTGCCGCCGCCTGTCGACTCGGCCAGCCCCGGACCCGGCGGCGGAGGCGTTCCCGGCGGCGGTCCCGGAGGCGGTCCTGGCGGTGGATACCCAGGCCAACCGGGCCAACCGGGCTACCCCGGGCACTAACGACTTTTCATGGACTCAGGGAACCACCTAGACGCGGGGTGGGCCGCGCTGACCGCGGTCGCGTTCGGTCTTTGGTTTCTCGTCATCCTCGCGATCATGGCGTTCACCATCTGGATCTACTGGCGCATCGCGGCCAAGGCGGGCTATCCGGGCGCGTATAGCCTGTTGATGCTGGTGCCGGTCGTCAATCTCGTGCTGCTCATCGTCTTCGCGTTCACCGATTGGCCGATCGAGGTCACCAACCGGCGCCTGCGCGTCGCCCTTTCGGGCGGACGCATGCCGCCCGAGCCGCCGACGGCGGACCCGCCGTACCAGCTCGTCCCGCCGACACAGGCGCCACCGCCGCCGCCACCGCCCGCACCGCCGCCTCCGGAGCCCCAGGCACCGACCGCATAAAAAAAGCCGCCGTTGGATTCCCAACGGCGGTCTCGCTTCTCGCTTCTGCTATTACGCTATATTTGGTTAGTTGTGGTGCTTGGCGGTCTTGGCGACGTTGCGCGACGCGTCGACGGCCTGCTTTTGCGCGGTCTCGATCAGCTCGGCGATCTTGAGGGTGTAACCCTTGCGGATCTCGAGGAACTTCTCGGCGAACTCGAAGCTCTGCTCGATGACTTGCGCGGGTGTCGGGAAGCCTTCGAACTTGGGCATCGCCGGAACGGTCGTCGGATAATTGGCCGCGATCTCGCGCAGCGATTCCATGCTCTTCAGGCTGGCATCCTGAGCCTCTTTGATCTGGGTCAGAACGTCTTCTTGGACTTTTTCGAGATACTCGGTGTATGTAGGCATTGTGGTCTCCTTTTGGTCCGCGTGTGCGGTGGTGTTAAACTGTATGCTAAGTATACCAAGCACGTGCTGCGTACGTCAAGTGCCGCAGAACGGGACGCAGCCTATCGCGGCGACCTAGGTCGCTGCAGGTTTTTAGTGCTCGGTGAAGCCTCGGTAGATGCGGATGAGGGTCTCTTTTTGATCCTGGCTGAGGCCGGGGTCCAATTTGATCGCGGACTCGACGCCGTGCGGGGCGACGTTCTTGCTATCCTCGTCGAGCAGGCCGGCCTGGCCGTACATGGTCTCGGCCGACATGTGCAGCGCATTGGCGAGGTTCTTGAGGACCTCTGCCGAGGGCTTATACAAGCCCCGCTCGACCTGGCTCAGGTATGGGTTTGACACCTTGGCGAGCTCGGCGAGCTGGCGCAGCGAAAGATTCGCGAGCTCGCGTTGCGCCTTGATGAATTCGCCCAGGCTTTTCCAGACGGCGTCGTCGCGCGTGCTCACTTGCGCCGGCTCCGGCGCGCTTTTGTCGTCGCCGGGCGCGGTTTGCCGTTGCTGCCGAACGTCGCGCCGACTTTGTCGCGCACGTACACGCCTGGAGCCGGCTCGCCCTGAGGCAGTTTTGCCGGCGAGGTGCGCGCACCGGCGTGGCGTGCGACCCATGCGCTCCAATCGTTCCACCAGCTGCCGTCGTGGCGCGTCGCCGAATCGCGCCATGCCTGCGGACTCTGCCCCTTGGTCACGCGCGGTTTGGTCCAATAGTGCGACTTCGGGTTGCCGGGCGGATTGACGATGCCCGCGACGTGCCCGGAGTTGGTCAGCGTGTACTTGGCATCGCCGCCCACCCACTGGGTCGTCGCATAGCTCGCGTGCCACAACGCGATATGATCGGACTCGGCGCCGAGCACGTACAGCGGCGTGCGGATCTTGCGCGAGATCGATCTTGACGCCGGCGATGGCGAACTCTCCCGGCTCGATGATCGCATTGCGCAGATAGCATGCGCGCAGATATTGCGAGTGCATGACCGCGGGCATGCGCGTGCTGTCACCGTTCCATGCGAGGATGTCGAACGCAGGCGGGTTCTTCCCCATGAACCAATTGTTGACGACGTAGCTCCAGATAAGGTCGTTGGCGCGCAGCGCGTTGAACGTGCCGGCCATCTCGCCGGCCTCCAGATATCCGCGCTGTTGCATGCGAGCCTCGAGCTTGCTCACAGACGCTTCGTCGGTGAACACGCCCAGATCGCCAGGCAGCGAGAAATCCACCAATGTGTTGGTCACCGTCGCACTGCTGATGCGGCCAGCCTGCCCCTTCGCCGCGAGATACGCGAGCGCGATGATCACGAGCGTGCCGCCGAGGCACAGCCCGTTGAGATTGATCTTCTTCGCGCCGGTGACGTCGTGCACGACGTCGATCGCGGCGAGCAGACCCTCGCGCAGGTAGTCGTCCATCGTGTAGGCGGCCATTGACTCATCGGGGTTGCGATAGCTGATCATGAAGGTCTGGTGGCCATGCTTGATCGCCCATTCGACGAACGAGCGCCCGGGCGCCAGGTCCATGATGTAATACTTGTTGATCCACGGCGGGCTGCACAGCAACGGTATCGCGTGCACTTTGGGCGTCTGCGGCTCGTAGGCGATGAGCTCGATCAGCTTGTTGCGATAGACGACCCGCCCGGGCGTCGCCGCGAGATTCACGCCCAGCTTGAAACCTGAAGTATCGACTTGGCGCGGCTGGCCGCCGTTGTTCTTCACGTCGTCGAGGTAGTTCTGCAGCCCGCGGACGAGGCTGGCACCGCCGCTGTTCATGGCCTCTTTGACGACCGCCGGGTTCATCCACGGCACGTTGCTCGGCGCGAGCGCGTCCATCATCAGCTTGACGGCGAAGCGCGCTTTGTGGCGCGTCGCTTCGGGCAGGCGCGAAGCATCGACAAGCTGCAGCGCCGCGGTCGAACGCACGAAGTAGTCTTCTAGCGCGCCGAACAAGAAGGGATTGCTCTTCCACGCCGGGTCGTTGAATCGTTTGTCGTCCATCGGCACGATGGCCGATGGGGGAGGGTCCTCGCCCTGCATGCGGCGCAAGGTGTTCAGACCGACGGTCTGCTCGGCGATCGAAAGGCCGCCCAGCCACGTCGTCAACATCGCGGGGTTGAGCATGGCATCGGCCGCGACGGCGCGCAGCGCGTCGCTCAACGAGGCCGGGTCGATGCCGGCGAGATCGAGCCCATACTCCAGCTCTTCTGGCGGGATGGTTGACGTGTTCACATGTACAGTCCGCCGTTGACGTCATACACGGCGCCGGTGATGTAGCCGGAGCTCTCATCCAAGAGGAAGCGCACGACGCGCGCGACCTCTTCCGGCTGGCCCAAGCGCCTCTCGGGAGACTTCTGGATGGCCGCGTCGATCGCCGCTTTGGGCATCGCGGCGACCATGTCGGTGTTGATGAAGCCCGGCGCCACCGCGTTCACCGTGATCCCGCGGGCCGCGACCTCGAGCGCGACGGTCTTGGTCAGACCCATCACGCCCGCTTTCGCCGACGCGTAGTTCGCTTGGCCGAAGTTGCCGGTATGCCCGACCACGGACGAGATGTTCACGATCCGACCGTAGTCGCGCTCGAGCATGTGGTCGATGACGGCCTTGATCATAAAAAACGGCCCCGACAGGTTCACCGCCAGGACCGCTTGCCATTCTTCTACCGTCATCTTGCGAACCGTGTGGTCCGCCGTGATGCCGGCGTTGTTGACGAGAAAATCGATATGTCCGTAGTGCGCGCGCACCTCGTCGACCACGCCCTTGCACATCTCGTAATGAGCGACGTTGCCCTCGCGGAACGTCACCCTGTGCGCGGCGCCGTTGAGCGAAGCGCGCAACGATTCGGTGCGTTCGCGGTCCGATGCCAGGCCCATGACGATCACGGTCGCACCGTCGGCGGCGAGCAGCCGGGTGATCGCGGCGCCGATGCCCCGCGCTCCGCCCGTGACGATTCCAACCCTGTTCTCAAGCGTCGAAATACTCATGCCTGCTAGGTTCACCTAGCGGGCGCTGTATTCCCCTTCGAGAGGCGCGCGACGGAGCACGCGCTACTACATGTCGAGGCCGCCATTGACGTCGTACACGGCGCCCGTGATGTACGACGAATCATCGTCGATCAGGAAGCGCACGACGCGCGCGACCTCCTCTGGCGTCCCAAGGCGGCGCTGCGGTATCCGCTCGATCACTTTGTCGAGCGCGGCTTTGGGAATCGCGTTGACCATCTCGGTCCCGATGAATCCAGGCGCCACGCAATTCACCGTGATGCCACGCTG
Organism: Vulcanimicrobiota bacterium; assembly: GCA_963772515.1. GTDB lineage: Bacteria > Vulcanimicrobiota > Vulcanimicrobiia > Eremiobacterales > Eremiobacteraceae > JAFAHD01. The sequence continues at coordinate 88,946 of CAVYXC010000003.1, read as the reverse complement.
CGCCATCTCGAGGGCGAGGCTCTTGCTGAATCCGAATAGACCCGCCTTCGAGGCCGCGTAGTTCGCCTGGCCGATGTTGCCGGTCTCGCCGATCACCGAGCTGATGTTGACGATGCGGCCGCTGCCGCGCTCGATCATGTGCTCGAGCACCGCTTTGGTCATGTGGAAAGCGCCGAACAGATTGACGGCGATGACCTGGCGCCATTCTTCTTCCGTCATCTTGCGTACGGTCTTGTCGATCGTGATGCCGGCATTGTTGACGAGAAAGTCGACGCGTCCGTGATCGGCGAGCACCTCTTGCACGACGCGCCGGCAATGATCAGGTTCGTCGACGCGGCCCTGATGAACCGAGACGGACGCGCCCGCGCTTTCGATCTTGCCTTTGAATGCCCGCGCGGAATCCTCGTCCCTGCTATAACCGGCAGCGACGTGGGCGCCATCTTTGGCGAGCATCTCGGCGATCGCGGCGCCGATCCCGCGGGTACCGCCCGTAACGATTGCGACGCGTCCTTTTAACATACGTGCTAGTTAGCCGCGGGCCGGCTCGGTTGCTGCGTGGTGCACCAAGCGCGCGTACGTGATGATGTGCTGGGCCAGCGTTCTGCCCGACTCGTCTTCGCAGCGCGCGGTGCCGTAGATGAGGGAACGTCCGATCTTCGTGATCGCCGCGTCGCAATACAATGTGGCATGGACCAAAGGTGCGACAAAACTCGTGCTCATGTCGGCCGTGACCGACGCGTCATCCATGCCCAGACGCGTCTTGATGGCCAGCCAGACGGCGACATCCGCAGCGGTCACTGAGACGAGGCCGGCGACGATGTTGCCAGGGCGCTCGAGTTGCGGATTGAACGGCACGCTGACGCGGCACGTCCCATCGCCGGCGCTCTCAACGCGCATGCCGAGCATACGGCTGAACGGTGTATCGTCGAGCAACGCCTGGAGCTGTCCCACGGAAGCGGTCGATTTAATGGTAGAAGTATGGGTCGAGCACCCGGACCTCGGTCACGCTGTCGACCGGCAGATCGGTCGCAACCGCAGCTTTGCGCACGGCGGCTTCGCTCGGCCCGTCATAGATGCAATACGTCTTGGTCTTGTCGGTGTTGACGTACGAATGCACCCAGGTGACACCCTCGTGCGCGTTCGCGCCCACGACCGTCAGACACGCGGTAGCGCCTTCCTCGTTGGTCGGAATCCGCAACCCCTTAGGAAACGTGCGCTCTACCATGTATCTCGGCATTTCTTTTCTCCCGTAGTTGTGGTGAATGCGGGGGTCGACTTCCTAGCCGCCGGCCAACGCGCCGACGACCATAAAGGGTTCAGTGCCGGCCGCCACGGCGCTGGGCAGCGGCGCGTCGGGCGACTCGTGCGACAAGTCCTGTTCGCATGCGAAGAAGCGCACGAACGCCCTGCGTTGCTGCGTCACGTGATCGCGGATGGTGCCGCGCAGCGTGGGATAGGAGGCCTCGAGCGCGTCGAGCACGGAGCGCTGCGTGGGTTGGCCGGCGACCTCGAGCGCGACCTCGCCATTGACCTGCGCAATCGTTCGCAGATGAGCCGGCAGGACAACTCTGATCACGCCAGCGTCTGGACCTCGACTGACAGCACGGCAGGAAGATCGCGCACGATCGGGGCCCAGCTGTCGCCCGAGTCGGTCGAAGCGTACACCTGGCCGCCCGTCGTGCCGAAGTAGATGCCCGACGAATCGAGCGAGTCGACGGCCATCGCATCGCGCAGGACGTTCACGTAGCAGTCGCTTTGCGGCAGGCCTTTGGTGAGCGCTTCCCACTCGTCGCCCCCGCTGCGGCTGCGATAGACGCGCAGCTTGCCGTCGGGAGGATAGTGCTCCGAATCGCTCTTGATGGGGACGACGAAGATCGTGTTCGGCTCGTGCGGGTGGACGTCGATGGGGAACCCGAAGTCGCTGGGCAGGTTGCCGCTCACCTCGCGCCACGAGTCGCCGCCGTCGTCGCTGCGCATAACGTCCCAGTGCTTTTGCATGAACAGCACGTCGGGTCGCGAGGGATGCATCGCAAGGCGATGGACGCAATGGCCGACCTCGGCGTCCTCATCCGGGAGTTGGGCCGAACGAAGACCCCGATTGATCGGGCGCCACGTCGTGCCGCCGTCGTCGCTGCGAAACGCGCCTGCCGCCGAGATGGCGACGAACATGCGTTGTGGATTTCTCGGATCGAGCAGGATCGTGTGCAGGCACATCCCGCCGGCGCCGGGCTGCCAGTGGCGCCCGGTGTCGTGCTGACGCAAGCCCGACAGTTCGTGCCAGCTCGTGCCGCCGTCGGTCGAGCGGAACAACGCCGCGTCTTCTACGCCGGCGTAGACGGTGTCCGGATCGGTCAGCGACGGCTCGAGATGCCAGACGCGCTTGAATTCCCATGGGTGCGGCGTGCCGTCGTACCATTGATGCGTGCCGGGAACGCCGTCGTAGACGAACTCATTGCCCATCTGGACCCAGGTCTTGCCGCCGTCGTCCGAGCGTTGGATGAGCTGCCCAAACCAGCCGCTGCTCTGCGAGGCGTAGAGGCGGTTCGGATCCGCAGGCGAGCCTTTGAGGTGGTACATCTCCCAGCCGCCGAAATGCGGGCCGGCGATATCCCATTGCGTGCGCTTTGCATCTGACGTCATGACGAACGCGCCTTTGCGCGTACCGACCAGCACCCGAACTCCGCTCATCAACACTCCTTATATAGCCCGTGCGCCGGTCTTTGCACTCGGCGCGCGGGCTACCTTGCGCCGGACGTTGAGCGCGTTATTGCGGCGATCGGGGCGCGGAGGTCCTCGGAACGTCGTCGGGTGGCACAAATCCGCCATTACCCGATGGTATGCTGTCCAACGCGGCCTCGAGGCCGCCTGGCGGAGCGTGCGGCGAACCGTCGTGGTGCTCCGGAGGCAGGTCTTCTTCTTGTGGCAGCCGTTCGGGCGCGAAGCGCATGTACGCGACGGGCACGAGCACCAACGTCAGCAGCAGCGAGCTCAAGAGACCGCCGATGACGACGATACCAAGGCTCTGACGCACTTGCGAGCCCTGTACGAGCCCGAGCGCCAGCGGCGTCATTCCTGCGATCATGGATGCCGTCGTCATCACGATCGGCCGGAACCGGACGCGCGCGCTTTGGCGCAGCGCCTCCAGTTTGGCATAGCCGCGCCGGCGCAGCGTATTGGCATAATCCACCAGCAGGATGCCGTTCTTGGACACAAGCCCCACCAGCATCACCGTGCCGATCAGCGAAAAGAGGTTGAGCGTCTGGCCGGTCAGCGCCAGCGCGCCGATGGCGCCCACCGATGCGACCGGCACCGAGAACATGATGATGAACGGCGTCGAGTAGTTATTATAGAGCGCGACCATGAGCAGGTAGACGAGCACAAATGACAACGCGAGCGCCGCAGCCATCCCGGTCACGGTATCTTTGAGATTCTGCTGGTTGCCGTTCGGGTTCGCGCGCACGGAAACGAAGGCAGGCAGGTGCAGGTTTTGCAGCTGCTTGTTGAAGTCGCGCTGCACGTTGGAAAGCGCGTACCCGGCTGCCACGTTAGAGGTCACGTGGATCACGGTCTGGCGGTTGACGCGCGTGATGACGAGCTGCGTCGGCGCCCACGTCAGCGTAGCCACGTCGCCGACGCGGCCTAGGGTTCCGTCACTCGCGCGCACCGCGATCTGGCCGATGGCGTCGAGGTTCGTGCGGTCCTGCAGCGGATAGATCACCTGCACGTCCTTGAGGCCGTTCGCAGCCTCGATCTGCGTCGCGACCGCTCCGCCGAGCGCCGCGCGAATAGCGGTGGATGCGGCGCCGACGCTGATGCCAAGCGCCTTAGCCGACGCCTTGTCGAACGTCACCTCGACTTGCGGCGCGAGCTGCTGGCCCGAGCTCGTGGCGTTGGTGACGCCCGGTATCTTGCGCAGGATGTCGTAGACCTGCTGCGCGTAGGGCAGCGGGTCGCCCTGGAGGCTCGTGACCAAATAGTCGATCGGCTGCGCGTTGCCGCCCCCAGTGCTCGTCGCTGGAATGACTACGATCGTCGCGGATGGTATCATCGAGCGGAGCTTACCCTTGAGGTAGTTCACCCAATAGTCGGTCGAATGGCTGCGCCTGTCGTTAAGAAAGAGATGGACCTGCCCGACGTTACCTTCGCTGAGGAAACCGCCGAACGGCGACGAGTACGCACCCGAGACGCCGGTGATCGCCTTGGCATCGGGCACCTGGAGCGCAACCGTGTTGACCTGGCGCACGGCGGCATCGGTCGTCGTCAGCGGCGTGCCCGGCGGGAAGGTGATCTGGATGAAAATCTCACCGCGATCGACAGGCGGGATGAACGTAAAACCAAGCACGCCCAGCGGCACCAGCGAGATCGCGAGGATCAGCGAGCCCACCGCGATCGCGACCACCATCGCCGGGCGTGCCAACCCGGCAGGTAGGATGTACTCAGCGTAGGCCACACGCGCGCGCTCGAACCACTCCTCGAATTTGCGCATGATCGGCCACGGGGTCCACTTGCTCAGCAACGACCACCGGCCGGCCAGCGTCGGCGTTACCGTGAACGACGTCCACAGCGACGTGAGCGTCGCGACCACGACGACCAGCGCGAATTCGGACAAGAATTTGCCGACGATGCCGGGCAAGAACGCGATCGGCAAGAAGACCACGACGTCGACCAGCGTGATCACGATCGCGGCAAACCCGATCTCGGAGCGGCCGTTGATCGCCGCCCATAGCGGCGGCTCGCCCTCCCTGTGATGTCGTTCGATATTCTCCAATACGACGATCGAATCGTCCACGAGGATGCCGACAACCAGCGTCATCGCCAGCAGCGAGATCGTGTCGATGGTGAAGTTGGCCAGCTTCATCACGCACAACGTGATCAGTAGCGACGTCGGAATCGCCACCATGACGACCACCGCGCTGCGCCACGACCCGAGGAAGAAGAGCATGACCACCGCGGTCAACGCGATGCCCTCCATCAGCGTGTGCAAAACGCCGTCGATCTGTTGCCGCGTATAGGTCGCTTGGATGTTGACCACCGAGAAGTCGACGCCCGGAAACTGCGCGTGCAGCCGCGGGAGAATCTTCAGCACGTTATCGGAGGTCGAGACCTCGTTCGCTTGGGTGGTCTTTTGCACCTGAAGGAACACGCGCAGCGCACCGTTGACGTATGCGAAGACGCGCCGCTCCTCGTAGCCGTCGGTCACGGACGCGACGTCGCCGATGCGGACCACGCCCGACGTGTTCGACCACGGGTTGACGCCGGGCGAGCCGGCCGGCGCCGACTGGGTCTGCCCGCTGAGCAGCAGCGGGAGGTTCGCCACGCCTTCGGGCGACTGGATGTCGCCGCGCACGTCGACCGTCGTCTCGCGCCCCGGCTGGTAGATGATGCCACCCGGCTGGCGTAAGTTGTTGTTCGCCAAGGTGTTGACGATGTCGTTGATCGAGTAGCCGCCCGCCTCCAGCGCCGCCGGCTCAACCGTCACCTGAAAAGACGGGGTCACAGTTCCGTTGGCGTTCACGAAACCTACACCATCGACTTGTTCGAGGATGGGGATGATCTGATTGTTCACCAGGTCGGAAAGGCCCGCGACCGAGTAGGTGCGCGACGCGACCCCAAGCGTTACGACCGTCGACTGCCCCGGGTCGACTGTCGAGATCGTGGGCGAGCGCAGATCGGTGGGCAATTGCGATTGAGCGGCCTGCACGCGACGCTGCACTTCGACCAGCGACGTGTTGACGTTCGCGCCCAAGTTGAAGACGGCAGAGATGGTGGCGCGGCCTTGCAACACCGTCGTGTTGATGACGTTCAGATCGGGAGCACCGGCGATCTGATCCTCAATGGGCCGGGCGATGTTGTCGCGCATCTCGGTCGGCGACGCGCCTGGGTAATTGACCTGCACCGTGACCGTCGGCAAATCGACGTTCGGGAACTGCTGCTGCGTGATGGTCAAGTACGAGATGATGCCCGCGATCGAGATGAACACGATCATCACGAAGACAAGCGCCGGACGCTGGACGAAGAGGCGGGTCAGCCACATATCAGTGCGTCATCGCCGCCTGGCCGCTCGCGAGCTGGACCTGTTGTCCGTCCGAGATGGCAAGCGTGCCGTCGGTGACGACCGACACGCCGCTCGGTAGGCCTTGCACGACCGAATAGCGCGAGCTGCGGGCGATCTCGACGACCTGCGAGATATGCACGGTATCGTTGTCGTCGACCGTGTACAGCGTGTGATGCGTGTCGTCGATGAACGCGCCGACGGGTACGGTGACGCCGCTGACGCTCGACTTGGCGATGTTCGCCGCCACCGTCATACCGGGCAGCAACGCGCGCTTCGGATTCGGGATCACGACTTTGACGATGAAACCCGCAGCGGTCGGCGAGGTCGGCGGCAGCACGGCGACGACTTTGGCGGCAAAGCGCTGACCCGGCACCGCGACCGAGCTAAGCGTGACCGTCGCGCCTTTGGGAATCCCCGCGATCTGGCCGCCGAACGCATTGAGCGCGGCATAGACGCTTGAGATCTCTTGCAGCGTGAAGATCTGACGCGTACCCGGATACTCGCCCGGGTTGATGTTGCGGTTGACGACGACCGCGTCGACGGGCGCTACGATCGTCGCCTTGGCGATCTGCGCCTGCACGGATTCAGCCTGCGCGTGCGCGGAGGCCGCCGCCGCGATCGCGGCCTGGATGTTCGCCTGCTGCAATCCCGCGCGCTGATCGCCGTTGGCAGACTGGTTCTCTTTCGCGGTCGCGAGCGCGGCTTGTGCGGCGGCGACCGTCGTCTGCTGCGTCTGCACGTCTTGCGCGGAGATGAATCCTTGGCTCAACAGCTGTTGATCGCGGTGCAGCGTGCTCTCGGCGAGGTCGAGCTGCGCCTGCGCGCTGCGCACCTGATCGCCGCCCGACGCGATCGCATACTGCGCCTGGTACCTCGTCTGCGTGATTTTCGCGTCGGCCTCGGCCGCCGCGCGATCCGCGGCGTCGAGTTGCGCCTGAAGATCGGTGACGGAAAGGCGTGCGAGCAGCTGTCCTTGGCGCACGACGTCGCCCTCGTTGACCAGTACGGCGGCGGCGGGCTCGGTCAGATCGCTAGTGATCGCGACATTTTGCAGTGGCGCCACAAGGCCCGACAACGACACGACCGGCTGGACCGTCCGGACCGCCGTTTTCTCAGTGGGCACGATGGGAGCCGGCGTTTTGAGTGTGGTCGCGGTGTGCGAGCAACCTGGCGCGAGGACGAGAATCGATGCAGCCAGCCACGCTGCCCTCGCACTCCTTTTATGGTTAGACTTCAGTTCCAATTTCCGGGACGCTCTTCTTGGCATACCAAGCTATTGTGTCATCCCAGTTATAGATAAACCTGTGAACATCCCTTATAAGTGGCCGCGGGCCAGCTCACGAGCGGGGAAGGCGCTCGCGAAGCCTGTGCTTCTCGATTTTGCCGAGCGCGTTGCGCGGCAGGGCGTCGATGACGATGATCTGCTTGGGCACCTTAAAACTCGCGACGCGGGCGCGCAGATGGTCGAGCAGCGCCTCCGCGTTAAAGCCTTCATGCGCTTCCACGAAGGCGACCGGCAGCTCGCCGCGCGCGCGGTCCGGCAGGCCGACGACTGCGCTCGCCTTCACCGCAGGGAACTGATCGATCTCGATCTCGATCTCGCGCGGGTACACGTTGAAGCCGCCGGTGATGATCAGCTCCTTCAAGCGCCCCACGATACGATAGACACAGTGCCCCTCGTCGTACATTGCGAGATCGCCGCTGCGATACCAGCGCGTGCCCTCCTCGTCGGTCAGGAACGCGGCTGCGGTCGCCTCGGGATTCTTCCAATATCCTTTGAAGAGCGAGGGGCCGGCGACGAGCAGTTCCCCGACCTCGCCTGGCGCGACCAGCACCGCCGCACCGGGCGCGACGATGCGCACCCGCATCGCTGGGAACGGCACGCCGACGCTGCCCGCGACTCGCGGGCCGCCGAATCGGTTGGTGAGGGCAAAGCCGAACTCGGTCGCGCCGTAGCGTTCGAGGATCTGCGCGCCGAAACGCGCCTGAAACGCGCCGTACAGGTCCGCCGAGAGTGCGGCCGAACCCGACACCCACAGCCGAAGCGCCGGGGGCGGGGCGTCGGCCACCTGCTCGAGCAGCCGCACGTACATCGTGGGCACGCCGAAGAACATCGTGACGGCGCTCTCGCGCATGGCCGATAGGGTCGCCGCGGCATCGAAGCGTTCGTGGATGATGATGCGCCCGCCGGCGGCAAGCGATGAGTTGAGCGCAGCACACAAGCCGTGGACGTGGAAAAGCGGTAGCGAGATCAACAGCGTGTCGCGCTCGCTCCAGCGCCAGGCCGTGATGATGCTCGCACAGATCGCCGCAAGGTTGGCGTGGGTGAGCATCGCACCTTTGCTGCGCCCCGTGGTGCCGCTCGTATAGATGATCGCGGCGATATCGTCATCGTCGGGATCGCGCGACGCTGCTGCGGCCGGCAGCGCTGCGTCGTCCGCCCAGGCTTCGACGTCCGACATGTCGAGGATCTCATAGCCGCCGCCAAGCTGCGTCACGTGCGTGCTGGTCTGCGAGCTCGCGACCACGAGCCGCGCGCCGGCATCCCCCAGCACGTGCTCGAGGTCGGCGATGCGGTACAAGACGTTCACGGGCACGACGATCGCGCCGAGGCGCAGCGCGGCCAGGTACGCGTAGACGAAGCCGGTGCGGTTCTCGCAGTACAGCGCGATGCGGTCCCCGCGTCCGACGCCGAGCGCGATCAGCCGGCCGAGCACGCGCAGCGACCCGCGATGCAGCATGTCGTAGCTGACGTCGTTGACCGCGAGCGCCGACGGGCGCGCGCTGCGCGACGCGTCGAACAGATCGAGCACCGTCACAAGCCGAGATACGCTTTCTGGATGTCGTCGCTCGCGAGCAACTGGTCGCGCGTTCCCGACATCACGATCGTGCCGCTTTCGATCACGTAGCCGCGCGTCGCGATCTCAAGCGCCTGTTTGACGTTTTGTTCGACGAGCACGATTGCGACCCCGCCGGCTTGAATCGTACGGATCGATGCGAAGAGCTCGTGCAGCACGACAGGCGCCAAGCCGAGCGACGGCTCGTCGAGCAGCAACACCCTCGGCTGCGACATCAGACCGCGCGCGATGGCCACCATCTGCTGCTCGCCGCCCGAGAGCGTGCCTGCTGTCTGCCGCCGGCGCTCTTTGACGCGCGGAAACAGCGTGAAAACGCGTTGGAGCGCTTCGTCGATCCCTCGGCGCGCGCGGGAGACGTACGCGCCGAGCAATAGATTCTCTTCGACGCTCATCTCCGGCCACAGCTTGCGGCCCTCGGGCACATGCGCGAGCCCGAGCTCGACGATGCGCTCGGACCGCGCGCGCGTGACATCCTCGCCGCACAACGCGATCGAGCCGGCGCTCGGGTCGATGAGGCGCGATATCGTCAATAAGAGCGTGGTCTTGCCCGCGCCGTTGGCGCCGAGAATCGTCACGATCTCGCCCGCATGGACGTCGAGCGACACATCCTCGAGCACGCGGATGTCGCCGTAGCCGGCGAAAAGGTGATCGAGCGCGAGCAGCGGCTGACCCATGCTAGGCGGTCCCGAGATAGGAATCTATCACATTCTGGTCCGCGAGCACGGCTGTCGGATCGCCGTCGGCGATCTTCTGGCCTTGCGCCATGACGGCGATGCGCGAGCATAGCCCGCGCACCGCGCGCAGGTTGTGCTCGACCATCACGATCGTCGTGCCGCGATCGAGTATCGCGCGCACGAGTTCGATCGTGCGATCCGTCTCGGTGTGATTCAAGCCCGCGAGCACTTCGTCGAGCAAAAGCAGCGTCGGGCCGGTTGCAAGCGCACGCGCGATCTCAAGCCTCTTGCGTCCGGCGAGGGTGAGCACGCGCGCCGGGTCGCCCGCCCGCGCGTCTAAACCGCAGAACTCCAGCACGTCGAGCGAGATCTCGCGCGCTTGCAGCGGGCTGCGCGGACCGGGCACGCGTCCGAAGAAGGCGCCGACCATGACGTTGTCGAGCACGCTCATGTGCGGGAACGGCCTCACGATCTGATGCGTGGAGGCCACGCCCATCCTGCAGACCCGATCCGCGCGGCTGCCCGAGATCAGTCTGCCGCCGAAGGCGATGGTGCCGGCGTTCGGGCGAGTCGATGCCGGCGATCAGTTTGAAGAGCGTGGACTTGCCGGCACCGTTGGGTCCGATCAACCCGAGGATCTCTCCTTTGCCGACCGCGAGGTCGACGTTTGAGACCGCGACGAGTCCGCCGAAGCGCTTGGTGACGCCGCGGACGGAAAGCAGCGGCTGTTCCACGATCTCAACCATCGGCGTGCGCTCCGGCGACGCGGCTCGCGGCGGTGCGGCGACGCATGAACGCCTGCCACGCGCCGACGATACCCTTGGGCTCGAAGAGCACGATCGCGATCAGCAGCAGGCCGAACGCGAGCAGATCGGCGTTGGCGAGCTTGGCGGCGAACTCTTCGCGGATGAAGGTGTAGATGACCGCGCCGATGAGCGGCCCCCATACGGTTCCGACGCCGCCGATGATGGGCATGATCACCAGCGCGATCGCGGTCGAAAAGCCGAAGACCGAGTCCGGACTGACGAATAAGTAGTGCATCGCGTAGACGCTGCCGGCGATGCCGACGAGCGCCGCGGATATCGCAAGCGCTTGGGTCTTGACCAGCGTTGGCGAAACGCCCAGTGTCTGCGCTGCATCGGTGTCCTGTTTGATCGCGGTCAGCGCAAGGCCGAAGCGCGAGCGCACGATCCACCACGAGATGCCGAACGCCACGACGCACAGCGCCAATGCGCTCAGGTATTGGACCGCCGGAGAGGGCCCTTCTGCCATGGTGAGCCCCGAAGCGCCGCCCGTGAGTTTGCTCCAATTGAGGGCGATGAGGCGTGTCGCCTCGCCGATGCCGATCGTCGCGATCGAGAAGTACGGGCCGCGGAGGCGGAACGCCGGCACGCCCACGACGACCGAGTACAACGCCGCGAGACCGCCCGCGATCGGCAGTGTCGCCCACGGCGACCAACCTTCGCCCCACAGGATCATCGTCGTGTACGCGCCGACTCCAAGAAACGCAGCATGACCGAACGAGATCTGACCGGCGAACCCACCGATGATGTTCCAGGCCGAGCTCATCGCGCCGTACAGGAATATAAGGAAGAGAACGTCGAGCGCGTATTCGGCGTGCGGCAGGGCGAACGGCAACGCGACCGCGCAGAGCAGGACCAGTGCACCCGCCAGCTGGGGCAGGACGATCCGTCTAGACACCGCTCTTGCGCCGTAAGAGCCCCGCGATGCCCTTTGGGAATGCGATGAGCACGACGACCAGCAAGACGAATGAGATCAGGTTCTGCAGGGACGCGGGCATGTAGCGGACACCGAACGCCTCGGCAAGCGCGAGCGCGATCGATCCGAACGCCACCCCGACGAACGAGTCGAGGCCGCCCAGCACGACGATGCAGAATGACTTGAGCGTCAGCGTCCGTCCGAAGTCGGGATTGAACGAATAGATCAGCGAGAGCAGCGAGCCTGCCAGGCCGAGGAGCGCGATGCCGATTCCGAACGCGATCGCATTGACGCGGCGCACGTCGATGCCGACCAGGCGCGAGGCATCACGATCCTGCGCGATCGAGCGGATCGCACGGCCCAGCTGCGTGCGCGTAAGGAACAGTTGCATCGCGACAAGCGTCAACGCTCCCACTCCGAACACGTAGACCCGAGCCCACGGGATGACGATGTCCCCGCGCTGGAAGACCGCGTCGGTGAGCGGGATGGTGATGGAGCGCGTGTCGCCGGTGAACAGCAGATAGGCCAGGTTCTGCAGCACCAGCCACACGCCGAAGAGCAGTAGCAGCGAGACGATCGGTTCTTGATCGACGACGCGCTGGATCATGCTGCGCTCCATCAGCACGCCGATGACGAAGAACGCCGGGATGATAAGGAGAGGAGCGAGCAGCGGATTGAGCCCCCACGACGACCACATCCACCAGGTCGCGTAGGCGCCGATCATGAGGAAGCCGGCGTTGGCGAGGTTGATGATCTTGAGCACGCCGTAGATGAGGGCAAGGCTGTACGACATCGTCGCGTACAGGCCGGCGACGAGCAGCGCCGAGATCAGGGTCGATACGTTGTCCATGCGCGCGCGCTCGCGCGCTCCGTCACGGCACCGGCAAAACTGGCTTCCCGGTCGCTTCGGTTAGCGGCCAGACCACGATGACCGAACCGCCCGGAAGATTCTGCGTGACCACGAAGGGCAAGTTGACCTGGCCATCAGCCTGGAACTTGACCACGCCGGTCGGCATGAGCGTGCCGTGCAGATCGGTCTTGCGCAGCGCGTCGATCACCGCGTTCTTGTCCGTCGTCCCTGCAGTGGTCAGGCCCAGGAATAAGACCTGCGCGGTCTCGTATGGCAGCGCCGAAAACCATTCTGGCGACATGGTCGGTTCCGCCGTGGCCCACTTGGCGACGAATGCCTTGACCGCCGGTCCCGGGAGCTGGCTGCTCCACCACGACGCCGCGACGATGTAGTCGACGCCGTCGCCCAGCGCGTCGCGTGCCGCTTTCTCGGGGCCGCGCGCGCCGTAGGTGATGAACTTGTGGTGCAACCCGGCCTGCTTGTACTGGCGCTGCATCGTGATGTAGTCGTCGAGGTGCGCGTCGGCCATGAACGCATCGGCGTTGGCGGCCTTCACCTTGTCGAGCAGCGGTGAGAAGTCTTTGCCGTGCAGGTCGAATGCCTCGCTCATCACGATCTGGAAGTTCTGCGGCTTGTTGGTCGCGCATTGATTAAGGCCGTCGTTGAAGTCGACGCCGTGCGGCGTGTTTTCGTACACGACCGCCATCTTGAGCGGTTTGGGCAGTTTGCCGTCGGCCTGCATCTTCTCGATGAAGTCGCATTCCGTCAACGCCAGCGCCTGGATGGAGGCGAGCAGTCCGAAGATGGTGGTGAAACCGCGCTGGTAGATCTTGGTCGCCGCACCGCCGCCGTTCACGTAGGGGATCTTGTGCGTCTGGGCAGGGACGGTCTGGGCCATGATCAGATCGGTCGAATAGCCGCCGAGAAACGCGTCGACGTGATCCTGCACAGCGAGGCGCTCGTAGAGGTCACGCGATGTGGCCGCGTCTGTCTTGTCGTCGTAGATGATCAGCCGGACAGGCAACTTCTTGCCATATGCTTTGAGGTAGAGACCGCCTTGATCGTTGACCTCTTTGACCGCGAGCTCGTAGGCCGCTTTGAAATAGGTGCCGACGCGGCTCTCTTCCCCGGTCAATGGAAGTGCGGCGCCGATGACGATCTCGCTCGGAGCGGCCGGCGTGTCGGCCCGGACCGCCGCGGCGAACGGCAGCAACGCGCATGCGAAGACGACTAAGAGGCAGACTGCGCGGCGTATCATGAGTCCCTCCTCGACTATGTCAGGAAACGCGGAAAAACGCGCGCTTTGAAGCGACTGACGCAATGGCATTCGCCGCGCCCGATGGGCCCCCTCTGGTCCTTCTAACGGGCCGGGGCTTCGAAGGGCGCCTAGATCGACATACTCCCGCGTGATCCACAGCGCAATGCCCGGCCACGAACTCCTGGGTTAGGACTGACGACTATTCCAGTGTAGACGAAACATGGTCATCATCGATTACGACCATAATGCGCTTGGGATCGTCGATGCGTGTGCGGAAGAGATACAGCCGGAACGACGGCGCTTTCGAGGTCGCAAGATGTAGGCCGTGCTTTACCGACGGTCCATGGATGGCGAGCGCGGACGTCGCCCGTGCTGAGTCAAGATCGGTACCAGATATGGCGATGATCAACGCAAGCTCGACTAGATAGCGTATCATAAACGTCTCGGGGGCCACCCTCACCTTGACGTTTTAGCCGTGGCCGCCATTGTCCGCCGCGATTGCTGTGCGCAAGGCTTGATTTTCCCGCACAACAGCATCAACTTTCCGCCGCAGCTCCTCCGCCTCTATATGATCGAATGCCACCGACGCGCCCGAAGCCAGTGCGTTCAATGACTTCACCTCGTCCGGATCAAGCGCCTCACCGACGGCGCGCGAGCCGTACAGCGCGAAGTCGATGAGTTGCCGTCGGACCAGCACGGGCACCGCAAGGACGGGGCGTGCCGCGCCGTCGGGAAGATCGGTCCGCGGCCAACGGAGATCGTGAAGGTCAAGCGGCACCTGCCCCGCCACGAGCTGCAAGAGCATCGGATCGTTGAGGTCGAGCGTCCGGCAGTCATCGTCTGACCAGCCCAGCGATTTCGTGCGCACATACTGTCCGTCGTCTATCCGCCGAAAAACTGCGCACGAGGCGAGCTGTAATGCGTTATGAGGCTCTGCGACGAGCGTCTCATCGACGAAGTCCGCCGTGACAGCATGCGGCAGCGCGCCGGCAACACGCGCGAGTCGTTTTTCCATCAGATAGCGCTGGCGGAAAAACACCGAGTCGACAAACTGATCGACGTGATGATGAAGCGAGTTCAGCCAGAAACCGAGCCCGACAGCGGCGCCGACCTCGGCCACGATGCCGAGGCCTGTGTTCTCGAGCTGCTTGACGAAGATCCAGTCGATGAGCGCGAAGACGACGACGAGAAGCGACGTCATCACGCCATAGACGAGCGCGCGGCTGATAACGAAACGAATGTCCAGGATGTTATGGCGCAGGACCGCGTACGCGACCGTCAGCGGCACCGCGACGTTGAACAAGGATAGGGCATCCACGCCAACGGCGGTCGAGGGCCAAAAATGCGTCACGACGTCCAGGGCTTGGGCGCCCAGGACGACGGCGCTGACCGCTAGGCCTGCGATGACCCATGAAGTTCGTTGGCGAGCGCTCCCCGCGGAGCCGAAGTACGTCGTGACGAGGGCGGCAAAGCCAAGAATGTATAGTCCGATAAAAGCGGACGTCAGTGCGAGGAACACAGGCACAGCAGAGGGACTGTCAGCGACAAAATACTCATAGTTCGAGACAAGAGTTGCGATGACGAGCGCGATGAAAATGTAAGGCGCGGCCGAGTCCGCTTTCCGGCGCCATCCAGTCGCCGCGTCGTCGGGAAATCGCGCCGCAAAGACGAGGAAGGCGGTCGATGCGACCGAGGTGCTCAGTATGTAGGTCGCAAGACCGATCTGGAAAACGAGCAGGGCAGGCACACCAAGATATCCGAGCAGGAGCGGCACGGCAGGGGCAGTGCCGCAGGCATACGCGTAGAACGCCCACGTCATCCTGCTCGGCCGGAGCAGGACGAGCGCCGCGCCGGTCACGATGAACAGAATGTAGATCAGACGTTTTCAGCGGCAAAACGAAGAACGCTACGGATGGCACGGAGCGTTCTGCAGTCAGCACCGCAGTTCGCTCCACGCCGTCGTGAATGTAATCGGCCGTGATCTTTTTGCCCACAGGGACAAACGTGAATCCCTGCACCGCCAAACGATCCGCGAACGAGCGAAGCATCAGTCTGTCGCCCGGACGCAAGCCTGCTCTCCACGCGTCGCTGCCCGCGTCAACTTCGGTGATCGTGGCGCTTCCGCGGCTGAAGTCTCCGGTGAAACGATAGCCGCCGATCTTCCCAGTCGCGTCCAAGATGACGTTCGGCACCGATACGCCGATCAGTACGATCGCGATGCCTATCACTATGAGGGCTCGAAGCGCGCGGCTGCTGGGTGCCCCAGTAGCCTCATCAGGCGGCCTCAAACTCTGGCTGCCCATCTCACAGCGTTCGGGTCGCGCACTGTTCCGACCTAGGACTTTCGGGCCGACTGGATTCGAACCAGCGATCTCCTGACCCCCAGTCAGGCGCGATAACCAAGCTACGCTACGGCCCGATGCCCTGCCACACTTTTGCGGACGGGCAGATATGTCCTAGGCCTGGTTCATCCGCACGAACATCTCGTCGAGCTCTTGACGCGACGCGCGGCTCGCCTGGGCGGAGAACTGGTACGCGATCTCACGATCGTCGTCGGTCTTGAGTTTCGCGAAAACGGCATCCGCGAACTCCTCGAGCGGAACGCCCCAAGTGTGCAGGCCCGGACCGCCGAGATCCGTGTCTACCGCCGGCGGGATGATGTCGACAACTTTGATAGCAGTCTCGCGCAGCTGGAAGCGCAACGACTGCGTGAACGAGTGCATCGCCGCCTTCGTCGCGCAGTAGACGGGCACCTCAGCCCGCGGCAAAAAGGCTAGACCTGAAGTGACGTTGATGATCGCCGGCCGTTCTTGTTCGCGCAAGTGTGGGATGATCAGGATCGTGAGATGCACCGGCGCTTCAAAGTTGATCGCGATCTCGCGACGGACGTGTGCCCACTCGAGTTCGCTTGCCAACGCGTGGCGCTGTTGAATCCCGGCGTTGTTGACGAGCACGTCGAGTTTGGGGAACTCGCGCACCGCCCATTCAAAGAGCGCGACGCGCTGCGATGGGTCCTCGACATCGCACACGTGCGTGCGCAGTTTCGGATGCTTGGCCTGGGCTTCGCGCAACTTCTCTTCACGCCGCCCGCAGATGATCACCTCGCTGCCGGCGGCCAGAAAACGCGTCGCGATCGCCGCGCCTATGCCGCTGGCGCCGCCGGTCACCAGCACGGTATGTCCAGCCAACTCCATGCGTCAACTCCTTATCGAGCACATCTCTAGACGTCGTTCGAGAAAGGTGCGTTCCATCGGGTTGCGCGCGAGCCCTAGCGCCGTCCGGAAGTACGAACGAGCCGCCGCATCCCTCCCGCGGCGCAGCTCGAGCTCCGCGAGCGCCGCGTGATAGAACGGATATTCGTCGAGGCGCTCGCGATCCGCGATCCCCTCGATCGCTTCGATGCCTCGTTGCGGTCCTTCGAGCTCTCCTATCGCGATCGCACGGTTAAGCGCCACCACCGGTGAACCCCGGATCGTCATAAGGGTATCGTAGAGCGCGACGATCTTCGCCCAATCGGTATCTTCGATGCGCCGCGCGTTCGCATGGATCCACGCGATCGCGCTCTCGACGTGATACTCGCTTAGCTCACCGCCCTTCGCAGAGTACTCGAGCAGCCGCTCCCCCTCGGCCACCTGCCGCGCGTCCCAACGCGATCGATCCTGATCGTAGAGCGCCGTCAAAGCGCCAGACGCGTCGATGCGCGCCGGCAGGCGAGCCGCGTGAAGATGCATCAGGGCGCACAGCGCGTAGGTCGAGGGCGTCGCCGTCAGCGGATTGTCGAGTAAGAGCCCCGCTAACCGCATGGCCTCGCGGCACAGTTCGACGCGAACAGCTCCCTGTGCGGACGCGCCGTGGTAGCCTTCATTGAACAGCAGGTAGAGCGCGCGCTGAACGGCGACGAGACGCGTCGCAAACTCGAGGTCAGCGAAATCGAACAGGGTTTTCGACGAGGCCAGCACTTTCTTCGCGCGCGTGACGCGCTTTTCGATGGCCGCGCGTCGGCTCAGGAGCGCGCTCGCGATCTCGGCGGCGGTGAAGCCGCACGCGAGCTGGAGCATAAGCGCGATCTGCGCCTGTTCGGGCAAGCGCGGGTGACAGCAGGTGAACATCATGCGCAGCTGATCGTCTCTGATCGAGTGCTCGGCGAACAGCCCGGTGACCGTAGGGACGAGCGTCCACTCGCTGTCGAACAGGCGGCCCAGCTCGGGCGCGAAGTCGAGCGCGCGGCGTTCGCGGCGCAAGACGTCGATCGCACGGTTCTTGGCCGTGCGCATGAGCCATGCCGCCGGATTGTCTGGGAGACCGCGGATCCGCCAGACCTCTAACGCACGACAGAAGGCGTCTTGTACGACGTCTTCTGCCAATGCGAGATTGTGGAGACCGAAGATGCGTGTGAGTGCGGCGACCATGCGCCCCGCCTCGCGGCGGAACAGATGCTCGCCGGGCTCCATCACATCTCCATGACGGGGCGAACTTCCACCAATCCGCCGAACTCGAAGATCGGGCAACCCTTGGCGAGCTCCGCCGCTTGTGACAAGTCCTTCGCCTCGACCAGCGTGTAGCCGCCGACCAGATCTTTCGATTCCGCGTATGGACCGTCGGTCACGACCTTGTCCTTGCCCTTGACGACTTTGCCGCTCGGATCCAACGGTTGGCCGCGCTCTTTCATGTGGCCCTTCTTGCCCAGTTCTTCCATCCAAGCGACCCACTTCTGCATCACGCGCTCGCCCTCTTCCGGAGATTGCGCCCGCGCTCCACCACGATAGATGTAGAGAAATTCACCCACGATACTGCCTCCTTGCGTGAGCGCCGTGTTCGGCGCCCTACCCCTTCAACGTTTGGCGAGCGAGCTTTCGGACATCGTCTAGGGCTATGGGCTTCTATTTGACGGGCACCGCCTGCACGGTACCCCGCACGCCGTTGGCCAGCACCGCATTGGGCGTCCCGTCAGCCGACGTGCCGGGGCAGATGGTGATCGCGTCGCCGACGCTCCAGGTGCGCGTTTTTTGCTGTGCGAGCGGGTCGTCGACGCGATACGACCCGTCGCTCGTCGCGATCAGCGAGCCGTTGCCGATGCTGATGACGCGCGAGCCGCTGCTCGCAAGGGCCGCGTGCTAGCGTCCGACATCCTGCGCCGTTATGCGGTCTATCTCGGCCGCGTTCAGCTGCCATTGCTCCGCACGCACGTTCTGTGCGACTTGCTCGGCCTTCATCGCGCCGGCGATCACGCTGGCTACCGTCGGCCGTGCGAGCAGCCAGCCAAACGCGAGGTCGAGCAGCGAGTGGCCGCGCGCCGCGCAGAACTCCGTCAGGCGGTCGATCACGTCCCAGTGCGCGTCCGTGAAATAGCGTTGCGCGAGCTGCGACGCCGCGTGCATTCTCGTGCCGGCCGGCGGCGGCTGGCCGCGCACGTACTTGCCCGATAGCATGCCGCTCGCGAGCGGAAAATACGGCAAGAGCCCGAGCGAGAAATGCTGCATCGCGGGGATGAGTTCTCGATCCGGACCGCGCTCGAGCAGGCTATACTCGTCCTGGCACGAGATGAACGACGCAAGTTCGTGCGTGCGGGCGATCCATTGCGCATCGGCGACCTGCCATGCGGCGAAGTTCGAACAGCCAATGTAGCGCACTTTGCCTTGGCGCACCAGGTCGTCGAGCGCGCGCAAGGTCTCTTCGATCGGCGTCAGCGGATCCGGAAAGTGCAGCTGATACAGGTCGATCCAATCCGTGCGCAAGCGGCGCAGGCTTGCGTCGACCGCGCCCACGAGATAGCGGCGCGAGGCACCTTTGAGGATTCCGGCTTCGTCCATGGCGCCGCCGAACTTGGTGGCCAGCACGATATCCTTGCGCCGCTGCCCGAGGACCTCGCCGAGCGCAGATTCGGACCCGCCGCGGTTTCCGTAGATGTCCGCCGTATCGAACAGCGTGATGCCCGACTCGATCGCCGCGTCGACGACTTTGCGCGTCCCCTCGACGTCGAGCCGGCCGCCGAAGTTATTGCATCCGAGGCCGACGACCGAGACACGCAGACCGGATGCGCCGAGCTGCCGATGCTCCACGCGCGCGAATTCCTTTCCGCACCGCACGGCGCCTCCGCCAGGCGGGCACGCGGCAAAGCGCCAAGTCGCGCTGCATGCCAGCCCTCCAGGACAAGGTCGTGGTCGTCGTCGGCGCGTCGGGCAGCATCGGCGCCGCGACCGCGCGCGCGTTCGCCGCGCGCGGCGCCGCCGTCGTGCTGGCCGCACTGCCCGATGCCCTGCTCGACTCGATCGAGCGTGAACTGCGCGAGCGCGGCGCACGCGTCGCAGCGGTGGCGACGGACATCATGAAGCGGGCCGATATCGACCGGCTTGTGGCGACTGCCGTGGCGACGTTCGGGCGCATCGACGTCCTCGCCAACGTCGCCGGCATCGGTTCGGGTCCTGCGCTAGGCGAGCGCAGCGACGATGAGCTGCACGACGTCATCGCCATCAATCTGCTCGGTCCGGCGCGGGTCATGCACGCCGTCTTGCCGGTCATGAAGGCGCAGGGCGGCGGCGCGATCGTCAACATCGGCTCGATCGCCGGCGAGGTCGGGATCATGGGCATCTACTCGGCGTCGAAGTTCGGGCTGCGCGGTTTGAGCGATTCGGTGCGGCGCGAAGTGCATGCCGACAACATCTCGGTCACGTTGATCGAGCCCGGCTTCGTGCGCTCGGCGATGAACCCGGCGCACGGCGATCGGCTGCCGGGGCCCGAGATCGTGGCGGATGCCATCGTCGACGCAGTCGCGCGCCCGCGCCGCGCGCGCATCGTCCCTTGGTGGTACCGGATACCGGTGTTCTTGATCACGACGTTCCCGTGGTTGACGGACCTGGTGTTTCGCGACCCGCGCATCCAGGAGCGGCTCAATCGCGACGCGCGCATGCAAAGCAGGCGATGTCAAGAGCCGTCGTCGTAACCGGCGCGTCAAGCGGTATCGGCGCCGCGACGGCGCAGCTGCTGGCCACGCAAGACTTCACCGTCTACGCCGGCGTCCGCACGCAGGCCGACGCAGCCCGGGTGGGCGCCGTGCACCCGAACATCGTGCCGCTGACGATCGACGTCACCGACCGAGCCGCCATCGACGCAGCCGCCGCGCGGGTGGCGGCCGGCGGCGCTCAGCTCCACGGCGTGGTCAACAACGCCGGCATCGCGGTCGCCGGCCCGCTCGAGTTTCTTCCATTAGATGAGCTGCGCCGCCAATTCGAGGTCAACGTGTTCGGCGCGATCGCCGTGAGCCAGGCATTCCTGCCGCAGCTGCGCGAGCATCGCGGCAGGATCGTGTTCGTCGGCTCGGTATCCGGCCGGATCGCGGTGCCGTTCCTCGGTCCGTACGCCGGCTCGAAGTTCGCGCTGCGCGCGCTGACCGATGCGCTGCGCATGGAGCTCGCGCCGGCCGGCGTGTTCGTCGCGCTGGTCGAGCCGGGCGACGTCAAGACGCCGATCTGGAAGAAGGGACAGGATTCGCGCGAGCAGGCCGAGCGCACGCTTGGTCCGCGGGCGATGAATCTCTACGGCGACGCGCTCGCGCGGCTGTACCGGGGGACACAAGCCGCAGAGCGCAACGCGATGCCGGTCGAGCGCGTGACGATCGCCATCCTGCACGCGCTGACCGCGGCACGGCCGCGCACGAACTATTTGATCGGCTCGAAAATGGCGAATCTGGTCGCGACGCTACCGACGCGCGTACGCGATCGCCTGGCGTTCTCCGTCCGGCATCTGCATTAGGAGCCCAGCGATGGGAAGATCAGCTGCAGCGTGGAGACGATCGTCAGCACGCCGACGATCACGACCGTCGCCAAGGTGACGATGTTCACCGCAAGGTTATTCGTGTAAGGGCCCATCAGCTGCTTGTTGTTGATGAGCAGCAGCATCAAGACGAGCACGAGCGGCAACAACGCTCCGTTGAGCACTTGCGACCAGAAGATGATGTCGAGCAGCGGCGCATGCGGGATCATGACGATGCCTGCGCCGATCACGATGAGGGCCGCGTACAATCCGTAGAAAAACGGCGCCTCGGAGAACCGTTTCTCCACTCCCGATTCGAAGCCGAACGCCTCGCAGACGTAGTAGGCCGTCGAGAGCGGCAGGATCGAGGCCGTGAAAATGCCGGCGTTGAGCAATCCGAGCGCGAACAGCAGCGACGCCCATTTGCTTGCCAGCGGCGTGAGGGCCAACGCGAGCTTGTTGACATCGTCCACCACGATCTGGTTGCCCGGCGGAGCGTGAACGTTGTGCACGTAGATCGTCGCCGCGCTTGCCACCATGATGAAGAACGCGATGAAATCCGTGAACAGCGCCCCGGTCACGACATCGATCCGAGCGTATCGCAGCTCTGAGGCCTTGACGCCCTTCTCGACGATCGCCGCTTGGATGTAGAACTGCATCCATGGCGAGATGGTCGTCCCGATGATGGCGATCGCCATCAACAGATATGCCTTCGTCGGCGTGAAGTGCGGCCAGACGAACTGGGTGAGCGCGTCGTGCCAATCGGGCCGGACGATGAAGCAGCTGACGACGTACGTCAGATAGATGAAGCAGAAGAAAAAGAACACCTTCTCGACCGCGCTGTAGTTGCCGCGCGTGACCACGACGAACACGAAGATCGCGACCAGCGGCACCAACAAGAATTTCGTCAGCCACGGAAGGTACCCGTGGAATATGGCGGCTGCTGAAGCGACGCCGGCGAACTCGGAGGTGATGGTCCCGACGTTCCCGAGCAGGAACAGCAACAGGACCCAGAAGGTCAATCTGACGCCGAAGTTCTCGCGGATCAGATCGGCGAGGCCCTTGCCCGTGACCGCGCCCATGCGCGCGCACATCTCCTGGATCACCAGCAGCGCCACGGTCACCGGAATGAGGATCCACAGCTGCGTGTAGCCGAACTGGGCGCCGGAGAGCGAGTATGTCGTGATGCCGCCGACATCGTTGTCCGCGTTGGCGGTGATGATGCCGGGTCCGACGACGGAGAGGAAAAGCAAGACCGAGCGCCACGCGTTTGGCCGGCGTGCGGCGAAGGATCGACCCGCTTCTTGCTCTTTCACCATATAAATGCGAAGACCGCCGGCGGTGTCGTTCGCTCAACGGTCATGAAGTCGCGGGTATGCCGATGGGTACTTCCCAGCGCCCTCATGCGTTGAGTTTTGGCACGACGCGCCATAAAGTCGGAGCGACTTAGCCGTCTTAGATACCGCCTTATTTCGGCGGTGCCTGGTCACCCATTGGGGTCTCTCGACCTTTCCGGGTAGCGGCTTTTCTGCGTGTCGACGCCTCACCTAACGAGGTCTGTCTGCGCCGATTCTACCTCCGTCCCGTCGGGTGCGTCAACCCCTGCGCGGGAAAAGCAAAACCCCCGGGCGTCGCCCAGGGGTCTGCCTATCGGCTCTTGACGGTCGAATGAATTCGACCGCTACATGGGTAGGGTTACTTCTTTTTGCCTTTGTTGACGCTCTCGCGCAGATCTTTACCGGGATGGAACGCCGGCACCGTGCGCGCAGCGATGACGAGCTTCTCGCCTGTCTTGGGGTTGCGGCCTTCGCGCGCCTTGCGCTTGCGCACCTCGAAGCTGCCGAACGGGATGAGCTGCACCTTTTCGCCCTTTTGCAGTGCGCCCTTGATGGACTCCAACAGCGTATCGACGATGTGCGTGACGTCGCGCTTGGTCAGCTCGGTCTTCTCCGCCACTTCCTCGATCAGCTCAGCCTTGGTCATTATATTCACCCCTCCAACATGTCGACACGATCACAAATGAAATTGTGCGTTGTCATGGCTTTAGGCGAGGGCCGTGCGATTCCTGCCCTCGACGCGCTTCAACGCTTTATTTCATCGAACATTGCCGCGACTGCTCGCAGCGCGAGAAGGTAGGATTCGGCTCCGAAACCGGCGACGGTTCCGTCGACGACGGGCGACATCACCGAGCGGCGGCGAAACGCCTCGCGCGCGTAGATGTTGCTCAGGTGCACTTCGACTTTCGGCACAGCCACGGCCGCCAGCGCATCGCGGATCGCATAGGAGTAGTGCGTGTACGCGCCCGGGTTGATGATGATGGCGCTGCCGGCCGCCGCGGCATTGTGGATGCGCTCGATGATCTCGCCTTCGCTTTGATGCTGGCTGATCTCGACCTGGAGCCGCAGTTGTTCTGCTAAAGCGACGATCGCAGCGTCGGTCTGCGCCAGCGTCGTCGAACCGTAGACGGCGGGCTCGCGCGTCCCCAGCGCGTTGAGATTGGGGCCGTGGAGCACGACGACGCGACGGTTCATCGCGGCGCGGTTCGGCCGATGCGCGCGCGAAACCTAGGACGAAGGGCGCGTGCACGCCGCCCCAAAAGCACCGCGGCATGAGTCGCGACTACGCCGCCAGCGCCACTCTTGCGGGAGAGACTGCCCGCATCGTCGCGGCACGGACCACCGACATCGTACGCGAAGCGCAGGCGCGCCACGATTGCTCGCCCACCGTCACCGCTGCGCTTGGCCGCCTGCTCACCGGAGCCGCGCTGCTCGGCATCGGGTTGCGCGGCAGCGAACGGCTCACGTTGCAGATCAGCGCCGATGGTCCGGCGCGCTATCTGGTCGCCGATGCCATGCCGGGTGGACGCGTGCGCGGGTATCCCGGCCGTGCGCGAGCTGAAGTGCCGCTCAACGCGTTGGGCAAGTTCGATGTCGGCGGCGTCATCGGGCGCGGATCGCTGCACGTGACGCGCATCTACGACACCGGATTGCCCTACACGAGCGCCGTGCCGTTGCGCAGCGGCGAGATCGGCGACGACCTCGCCTACTATTTCGCCAACTCGGAGCAGGTGCCAAGCGTCGTTGCGGTCGGCGTGTTGGCAAATCCCGATGGAGTGCTCGCCGCCGGCGGCATCATCGCGCAGCTGCTGCCGGGCGCACAGACTTCGACCATTGAGAAGCTTGAAGCCGCGGCGCGCAGGCTCGGCCAGGTCAGCATGCTCGTGCGCGCCGGCATGTCGCCTGAAGAGATGATCGACGAGGTGGGCGCGGGGCTGTCGCCGCACGTGCGCCATCTCCAACCGCTGGCGTTCTCATGTCCATGCGATCGCGCGCGCGTGGCCCGCGCGCTGGTGACGCTCGGGTCGCAGGCACTGGCCGAGATGGCGGCCGCAGGGTCGGACACCGAGGCGACCTGCGACTTCTGCGGCCAGCGCTACTACTTCTCACCGGACGAGGTCGGCCAGATCCTCGCGGGAGCGAGCGCGGACCGCGCGAGCGAGCCCGGAGCGGGCTAGGGCTCCGTCTGCCGGATGCGGACGAAATGATGGTTGCCGCGCTGGAGCACCCTGCCATCCCATGAATCTTGGGCCTGCTGCGCGTCGTCCACGCGCTTGCCATCGAGCTTGACCGCGCCCTGTTCGATCAAACGCAGCCCCTCGCGATTGGATCCGGCGAGACCCGTCATCACCAGCAGCTTCAAGACGGTTAGTCCCTCGCGATCGATGGTCAGCAGATACTCGCGCATGTCTTCGGGTATTTCTTTGCGCACGACGGTCTTCTCGAAATGCGTGCGCGCTTCGAGCGCGGCCTCCGCGCCGTCATACAGCCGGACGATCGCTTCGGCGAGCAGGAGCTTGGAGTCGCGCGGGGCCAGCGCGAGCGCGGTTTCGATCTCGCGGTCGTCGGCTGCGGTAGCCAGTTCCCAGTAGCGGCGCAGCAGGACGTCGGGCAGCGACATCACCTTGCCGAACATCTGCGCCGGCGCCTCGCGCAGCGCGATGAAATTGTTGAGGCTCTTGCCCATGCGCTGCACGCCGTCCGTGCCTTCGAGGATCGGCAGCGTCATGCAGATCTGCGGCGCCTGCCCGAACTCTTCTTGCAGCCTGCGGCCCATCAGCAGATTGAACAGCTGCTCCGTGCCGCCAAGCTCGACGTCGGCTTTGACCGCGACCGAGTCGTACCCCATGCCCAGCGGATACAGCAGCTCGTGCAGACCGATCGGCTCTTGCGCGAAGTAGCGCTTGCTGAAGTCGTCGCGCTCGAGCATGCGCGCCACCGTCGTCTTGCCGGCGAGCTCGATGAGGTCGCCGAATGAGAGCTTGCCCAGCCACTCGCTGTTGTAGCGGATCTCGGTCTTGTCCATGTCGAGGATCAGGCCCGCCTGCTCCGCGTACGTCTTCATGTCATTGACGATGTCTGCCCGCGAGCGCGGCTTGCGCGCGTCGGCCCGGCCGCTCGGGTCGCCGATCTGTGCGGTGAAGTCGCCGACGATGAGGATCGCCTGATGGCCAAGATCCTGGAACTGGCGCAGCTTACGCAGCACGACGGCATGGCCGAGATGGAGCTGCGGGCCTGTCGGATCGATGCCGAGCTTCACGCGAAGCGGCCGCCCTTCGGCAAGCCGCTTCACCAGATCTTCTTTAGATACCACGTCGACGCAACGGCCGCTCAGAACGTCAGCCATGCGCGTGCTTGCGCGGTCGGTCATCAGCGCAGAGTTACTATAGTGACGCCGGAGCCGCCTTCACGATCGCCTGCCTGGGCAAGTCCGGCGACCTGCGCATGGCCCCGCAGGAACTCGCGAATCCCCTTGCCGAGCTGGCCGGTGCCTTTGCCGTGGATGATGCGCAGTTCGGCGGCGCCCGCGAGGCTCGCGCTATCGAGCGCTTTGTCGACCAGCGGCATCGCCTCGTCGACGCGCATGCCGCGCACGTCGATCGCGCTCGGCGCGTCGCTTGCGAGCGGAACGTTTGCGGCGTTCGGTCGAATAAATTCGACCGCTCCAGGTTTCTTGGGTGTGCTCGACGCCCCGGCGGCGCTGACATCGGCGCCGAGCTCGGAGCGCGGCACCACGACCTTCACCGAACCCATGTTGACCAGCGCGTCGCGATCGTAGAGCTCGGCGACCGTGCCGGGCGCGCCGAAGCTGCGCACGTAGACGCGGTCTCCCGGCTGCAGCTGGCGCGCGGCAGGATCGCCCGGCTCCGCGCTTTGCAAGCCGAGGCTCTTGCGCATGTCTTCAAGCGTCTTGCCCAGATCCGCGGCGGGCGCCGCTGAACCGCTTTGGCGCCGGCGCGATTCGCCGCTGCGCGCGGCTCGCTCCATCAGTTCGGCGCGGACTTGGCGCACGGCGTCATCGAGGACGGCCGCCGCTCGATGCTCGAACTGTTTGCGCTCGCGTTCGAACGCGGCCGCTTGATCTTTGAGCTGGCGTTCCAGGCCGCTTGCCTGGGCGCGCAGGGCTTCGAATTCGGCCTGGCGTTTGATCAGCTCGGCGCGCTCGGCGGCAAGCCCTTCAAACGCGCTCTCAAGGCGGCGGCCCTCTTCGCCGAGGAGCGTTTCCGCCCGCGCGATCATGCGCGGCGGCAGACCGAGCGCCCGCGCGAGGGGAAAAGCGAGCGATTGGCCGGGCACGCCGATGGCGAGCACGTAGGTCGGCGCGTTGGTCGCTGCGTCGAAAAGCATCGAGGCGTTGGCCACGCGCTCCGTCGCCGCCGCGAAGACTTTGAGCTGCGTGTAGTGCGTGGTGACGACCACCCGCGCGCCTGCCGCGAGCAGCGCTTCGATGAAAGCCTGAGCGAGGGCGGCGCCCGCGACCGGCTCCGTGCCGCTGCCGATCTCATCGACGAGCACCAGGCTTCCGCTGGAGGCGCTATTCAGCGCCGCGCGCAGCGCTTCGAGATGCGCCGAAAACGACGACAGGTTCTGCGCGATCGACTGCTCGTCTCCCAACACGCACACGATGCGATCGAACCAGCCGATCTCGGTGCCGGGCAACGCCGGAAGCGGAACGCCCGAGTACGCGAGCAGGCAGAACAGACCCATCGTCTTGAGCGCGACGCTCTTGCCGCCCATGTTCGGGCCGCTGATGACCAGCGCGTCGAAATCAGTGCCGACTTCGACGTCGAGCGGTTTGGCGGCTCGCGTGAGCAGCGGATGGCGCCCGCCGACGATGCGCAGCGCGTGGCGCTCGCTCAAGGCGGGGCGCAGCGCGCTGTGCGCGAGGGCCCAGCGCGCCCGTGCGCCGACGACATCGAGCCGGGCGAGCAGCGCGGCGTTGGCTTGCAGCGCCTGTGCGTGTGCGCCGACGTGCGAGGTCAGCTGTGCCAAGATGCGGGCGACTTCTCGCTCTTCTCCAGATTCAAGCGCGCGCAGGCGGTTGTTCGCCTCGACTGAGGCCAGCGGTTCGACGTAGACGGTCGACCCCGACGACGATTCGTCATGCACGACGCCCGCGAACTCCCCGGCGAACTCTTTGCGCACGGGCACGACGTAGCGCCCGGCGCGAACGGTGACGACGGCCTCGGAGAGCATCTTGGCGGTGCTCGGATTGCGCGTGATCGCGGCGCAGCGATCGCGGATTTCGTCATGCAGCACGCGCTGCTGCCGGCGGATGCGTGCGAGCTCCGCCGAGGCGGCGTCGGCGACGCGGCCCTCGGGCTCGATCGCGGCGTCGATGCGGCGCACCAGGTCGACGGTGTCCTGGCGCCTCGAAAGCAGCGTCTTAAAGGCGCCGCGCGGCGTCGCGAACGCATCGGCGGGCTGCTCTTTCGCGCTTGACGGACGCGCCGCGACGTTTCGGCCGACGCTGCGCAGCGCGCGCTCCGCCTCGGCGATCGCGCGCAGATCGGCGCCGGACAGCGTCGCGCCTTTGTGCGCCCGCGCGATCAGCTCGGTGACGTCGTCCGCACCGCCGAACGCGATGTCGCCGCCCGCATGGACGAAGGCCATCGCATCCTCGACCAGCTCCTGCTCTTCTTCTGCTTGCGTTCGCGAGGCGAGCGGGGCGAGCGACGCAGCGGCACGCTTGCCGGGTTCGCAGGTCGTCTTTGCGGCGATCTGCGCGACGACGTCTTCGAATTCGAGTGCGGCGAGCGCGTGCGCGTCAGCCAAGGCGCTCCTTGAGCAGCGCGCGCACCATCTCCACATTGGCCTTGCCGCGCGAGAGCTTCATCACCTGGCCGACGATGAACTCGAACGCCTTCTCCTTGCCGGCCTTGTACGACGCGACGGACTCGGCGTTGGCCGCAAGCGCCTGGTCGACGAACGCGGCGACCGCGGCCGTGTCGGACGTCTGCGCCAGGCCCCGCTCTTCTATCGACGTGTTTCGGGTCGGCTTGCCCTCGACGACGACCGGCTCGATCACTTCCTTGGCCGCTTTGCCCGAAATGGTGCCGTCGGCGACCAGCGCGATCAGCGCCGCCAGCTGCTGCGGGCGCAGCGCGGCTTGCGCAAGCGTCAGCTCGTGCTTTTGGAGCACGCGGCGAACGTCGCCCATCATCCAATTGGCCGCCTGCTTCGGATTGCCGCTCGACGCCGCCACCGCCTCGAAGAACTGCGCGGTCTCACGCTCCTCGGTGAGAACGCCGGCGTCGTAGGCCGATAGGCCGAATTCGCGCACGTAGCGCTCGCGTTTGGCCGAGGGCAGCTCGGGCAGCTGCGCGCGCCAGCGCTCGAGCATGGCGCTGTCGAGCTCGAGCGGCACGAGATCGGGATCGGGGAAATACCGATAGTCGTGCGCTTGCTCTTTGGAACGCATCGAATGCGTGCTTCCGCTGGTCTCGTCCCAGCCGCGCGTCTCTTGCACGATCCGCTCGCCCGCACGCAGACACTCGCGCATGCGCGCGATCTCATAGTCGATGGCACGGCCGACCGAACGGAACGAGTTGAGATTCTTGATCTCGACTTTGGTCCCCAAGTCGGTGCTTCCCACCGGGCGGATCGAGACGTTGGCGTCGCAGCGCAGCGAGCCTTCGTGCATCTTGACGTCGGACACGCCGATGTACGACATGACGGCCTTGAGCTCGGTCAAGTAGGCTTCAGCTTCTTGCGCGGACGCGATCTCCGGCTCGCTCACGATCTCCATGAGCGGCACGCCGGCGCGGTTGAAGTCGACAAGCGTATATGCGGACTTGGCGATGCTTTCGCCCGCATGCACGTTTTTGCCGGTATCCTCTTCGAGGTGGATGCGCGTCAAACGAACGCGCTTG
Organism: Vulcanimicrobiota bacterium; assembly: GCA_963772515.1. Taxonomy (GTDB): domain Bacteria; phylum Vulcanimicrobiota; class Vulcanimicrobiia; order Eremiobacterales; family Eremiobacteraceae; genus JAFAHD01. Next base: position 59,574 of record CAVYXC010000003.1, on the reverse strand, counting down.
CCCGCCGGCAGGGTGATGCCGCCGCCGGTCGTCAGCGGCATGTCGTACTGCGAGATCTGATAGTTCTTGGGCATGTCGGGATAGAAGTAGTTCTTGCGATCGAACTTCGAGTAGGCCGCCACGTCGCAGCCTAGCGCCATGCCCGCCTTGCACAGGTACTCGACCGCTTTGGCGTTGGCGACCGGCAGACTGCCGGGGAAGCCGAGACACACCGGGCAGACGTTGGTGTTCGGCGGTGAACCAAACGCGTTGCGGCAGCCGCAGAACATCTTGCTCGCGGTGAGCAGTTCGACGTGCACCTCGAGGCCGATGACGGCTTCGGTGGCCTGCTCGCTCATCACGCCGCTCATGTGGCAGCCCCATGCACGGCGGGTTCGCGCGCCCACGCATGCTTGGTGGCCTGCTCGTAGGCGTGCGCGACCGCGAACATGCGTCCTTCTTCGAATGCCGGCGCCACGATCTGCAATCCGACCGGCAGATCCTTCACGTAGCCGCCGGGCACGGACAGCGCGGGAATGCCCGCCAGACTCATCGGGATCGTGAAGTAATCCATCAGATACATCGCCACGGGATCTTGCGATTTCGCGCCGAGCGCGAACGGCGGACACGACACCGCCGGACACGCGATGACGTCGGCGCGCGCAAACGCGTCGTCGAAATCCTTCTTCATCAGCGTGCGCACTTTCTGCGCGCGCACGTAGTAGGCGTCGTAATACCCCGAGCTGAGCGCATAGGTGCCGAGGATGATGCGGCGCTTGACCTCGGGCCCGAAGCCCGCCGCGCGCGTCCTCTCGAACATCTCGAAGACGTCGCTGCCCTCGACGCGCAGGCCGTATCGGGCGCCGTCGTAGCGCGCCAGATTGGACGACGCTTCAGCAGGCGCGATGAGATAGTACGTCGCCAAACCGTACTTGGCGTGCGGCAGTTTCACCGGCACGAGGGTGGCGCCGAGCGCCTCGAGATCGGCATAGGCCTTTTTGTACAGCGCCGACATCGCGGCGTCCGCAGCGATGCTCTCCTCGAACTCGTCGACGATTCCGACGCGTACGCCCTTGAGGTCGGCGCGCAGCATCGCGGCGTAGTGCGGCACTTCGACGTCCACGCTGGTCGAGTCCATCGGATCGTACCCGGCGATCGCCTCCAGCGTGTTCGCGCTGTCGCGCACGTCGGCCGTCATCGGGCCGGCCTGATCGAGCGACGATGCGAAGGCGACGATGCCGTAGCGCGACACGCGCCCATAGGTCGGTTTGACGCCCACGACGCCGCAAAAGGATGCAGGCTCCCGGATGGAGCCGCCGGTATCGGTGCCGAGCGCGATCGGCACGTTGCGCGCGCCGACGGTTGCGGCGCTGCCACCCGAACTCCCGCCCGGCACGTCGGCCGGATCCCACGGATTGTGCGTCGGGTGGTAAGCCGAATTCTCGCACGACGATCCCATGGCGAACTCGTCCATGTTCGTCTTGCCGACGATGATCGCGCCCGCGGCTTCGAGCCGGTCCACTACGGTCGCGGAGTACGGGGGAATGAAGTTCTCGAGGATCTTCGAGCCTGCCGTCGTCTTCACGCCCTGCGTGCAGAACAGATCCTTGACTGCGACCGGCACGCCAGCAAGGCGTCCGGGATCTTCGCCGCGCGCGACGCGAGCGTCGACGTCTCGTGCGCGCGCGAGCGCGCGCTCCGGCGTGAGCGTCAGGTACGCCCGCAGCCGCGGCTCGGTCGCCGCGATCGCGTCCAGCGCCGCCTGCGTGACCTCAGCCGCGCTGGCCTTGCGCGCCATCACGGCGTCGCGGATGTCATGTCCGGTCTTCATCATCTATTCGAGGATGCGCGGCATCTTGAAGTACGGCCCTTCCGTGGCGGGAGCGTTCGCCAGCGCGTCGGCGTGGTCGAGGCGGGGGCGCACGGCGTCCTCGCGCAGCACGTTGCGCAGCGGGATGACCTGTGCGGTCGCGTGCACGTGTTCGACGTCAAGCGCCTGCAGCTCGCGGATGAAATCGAACAGCCGCCCGAACTGCGCCGAGAAGCGCTCCGCTTCGGCGGCGGTCAGCTCGAGCCGCGCGAGCTTCGCGACGTGCGCGATGTCGATCGGTGTGTCTGGCATTCTATCCTTCGGTCGAATAAATTCGACCGCTCCATCTACGTTTATGAATTCGACCGCTCCATTTAGGCCCTGCGGAAGGTGACGAACACTTCGACGTGGCCGGTCTGTGGGAACATGTCGAACGGCGTCGCCCGCTCGATCGCGTAGCCGCGGCCGCACAGCAGCTTCGCATCGCGCGCCAGCGTCGCCGGGTTGCACGATATATAGATGATGCGCTCGATGCTGTTGTCGGCCAAGGCCTCGAGGACCACCGGTTCGCACCCCTTGCGCGGCGGGTCGAGGATCACGGCTTGCGCGCCCGCGAGCAACGTCCGGCCGCGTTCGCCGCTGACCGCATCGGCAGCGCTCGCGTTCTCAAACGCGGCGTTGACCACGCCGTTGGCGGCGGCGTTTGCGGCGCATTCGTCGGCGGCTGGTTTGAACCATTCGACGCCCGTGCTCGCGATGCCGCGAAGTCCGAGGATCACGCCGAACGTGCCGACGCCGCAATACAGATCGACGACGCGCGTGACGCCGGCCAATTCTGCGACGAGGCGCTGCGCGATCAGTTCCAAGACCGCGGTGTTGATCTGGAAGAACGACGCCACGCCGAAGCGCAGCTTAGCGCCCGCGACGGTCTCTTGCAGGTTGGGCGAGCCCCACAGCGTCGCCGAGCGCTCGCCGAAGAGCGCATTCTCGTTGTCCAGCTCCCAACTGATCGCCACACCGGTCGTTTCGGGAATGCGGCGGCAAATCTCGTCGACATATGCACCGGCGGCTTTGTTCGGCTTTGGCCCATTGAAGGAGATGACCAACTCGTCGCCAGTGGCGCTCGCGCGGGCGACGACGTGGCGGGCGAACGAGAACGGCTGCGGCGCGTCTTTAGCAAAAGCGACCAGCGCCTTGACCGCGGCGTCCAAACGCGGCAGCAGCACCGGGCAGGACTCGATCGGAACGACGCGGTGGCTGCGCGCCTCGTAAAAACCGAGGCGCATCTCACCGCCGGCGAAGCGCGTGACCAGACCTACTTTATTGCGATAGCGCGTGCCGAGCGCTTGCGGTGATGCGACGGCCTCGTCCACAGTGACGTCCTCAATGCCGCCGAGCCGGCGCAGCGCGTCGCTGACAAGCCGCTGCTTCCATTCCAGCTGCGCGGGATACGCCAAGTGCAGCACCTGGCATCCGCCGCAACGCGGAAACACGGGACAGACCGAGTCGACGCGCGCAGGGGAACGCCGCTCGATCTCGATGACGTGCGCGCTCGCGTAGCTGCGCTTGACCGAATCGACCGCCACGCGCACCGTTTCTCCCGGCAGACCGCCCGTCGCGAAGACGACCAAGCCGTCCACGCGGCCGACGCCTTGGCCATTCTCCAGGAGATCGTCGAGGGTGATCGGGTCGCGGCTTAGTCGAGCGGCCGCGCTATCCGCGGCGGCTCTCATCGAGGGTCTTGCGCAGCTGGTCGGCTTCGTCGATCAGCGCTTGGATGCGGTCGCGCGTCGGATCCGCCGGCGCCGGCACCATGAGCGTGCGCATGAAGATGAACGCCCCCAGCGCGGATGCGATGAACACGGTCGTCCACACCAGGGGATACAGCACCTTGCGCTTCACGAGGCGGTTCCTTTGGGCATATCGCTCACTGGTTTAGACGCGGCCGGACGCGACTTCCTCTTCTGCCCGCGCTCGGACGCGATAGGCTGCGAGGAGGCACGCGGCGCGCGGGGTGGTCACGAACACGACGCGGCGGCGATCGATGTCGGCCACGTAGAGCATGCCGCCGCCGTGCAGCGCGCGCCATGCCACGAGTTTGAGCGGCGACGAAGCGCGCTGCCGAAACCATTTCGCGACTCCGCGCAGCGCGCGTGCGCAGCGATCAGGGAGCGTCAACCGGCGCGCGGACCTCGCCGCGAGCCCCCGCCATCCAGGCGGGGACCAACCAGTGCAACGTCGCGGAACGTTCTCCGATGCGGACCGGCGCCACGATCGCGAAGTGCGGGCTTCGCGCCGGCAATGCGCCCTCATCCAGGCGGACGAAGCGAGCCGGCGTGCCGGCGATTGCCGGCAGCTTCTCCGCGAAACCGCGCAAGGCCGCCCGCAACACCGCCTCGACAGCGTCGAGCGCCACCACTCCTGGTTCGCGGCCATCGGCGGCGTCGACGCCGGTCGCACTTGCGGCGACGCTTGCCACTGTTTCGCGATCGGCGCTGAGTACGAGCGATCCTTGGCCGCCTGCGATCAGCGCAAGCTTGAGATCGCCGCGCTGCAGCGCTGGGGCGTCGACGCGTTCGACCCGTATGGATTCGAGCACCGTGGAGCAATGCGTCATCTCGCCCAGACGGCCGCGTGCCGCCTCGACCGCGGCGCCGAAGTCGTCGTGCGTTTCTCCCGTCGTCCGCGCCCCGAGCACGCGCTCGCGTCCCTGCGTCGGTGCATTTGTACTCGCTCGCGGCAGCGTCTCGATGGGTCCCGGCTCCGCGACGGCATGGACGACTTCGCGCGGTGCGGCTGGCGGCGCAGAAGGCGCGATCGCGCGCGCAGGCGCGTCCAGTTGCGCCCTACCTGACGCCGGAACGGTTGCGCGCGACTCGCGCACGGCCACGCCGGCCGACCATCCACCAGTGATCCCGGCGATCGAGATCACCCCGACGCTGACGGGTGTGGCGTGTCTGCGCGCGACCTCGATGAAGCGTGCCTCGAGCAGCGGCGCGAGCGAGGCCGCGCGGGCGATCGCTTGCACCAACTCGAGCACGAGCGGTTCGAGCTGGCGCCCGACGCGGTTCCGTTTCCCGTGGCGCGTGTTCGTCCCATCGCCGCCGATGCCGATGTCGGCCAGTGCCGCCGCAAGCGAAGCGTCGAGATCCACGTGGAGCGCGATCGCGTCGCCCGCTTCGAAGCGCATCGCGTTCTCCGGCGGCGCGCCATCCGCTCTCATGTCACAGGTGACATCGCGGTTGAGGTATGCGCGCAAGGCGTTTGCGATCGTGTCCGCTAGGGACCCTGCTTCGATCGCGCTCGCGACAGCGCTCTTGACGCGCGCGACCTCGCCGTCCGCTCGCGGCGGCGGTGCGACATTCTCTGTCGCCGCACCGGCGGGGGGCGCGCTCGCGGGAACCGATTCGCCGCGCAGCGCGCCGACGAGCCGCGAGACGTCGTTCTGGCTTAGTCGCGACACGGCTGCGTGCTCCGCCGGTGCGCGATACGCCGCTCGAGACCGCGCTTCAACGTCTCCCAGCGCCGTCGCTCTTCATGCGCCCCTACCAGCTCCGCATCCAAGGCCGCTGCGTGCGCCTCGTGTTGTTCGGCTCGGTCGCGGCAGCCCTCAGCGAGATCGGTCAGCGTCGCGCATTCGAAGGAACTGAGGGACCCAGGCCGTGCTGCGCGTGCAAAGGCGTGCTGTGCTCTGGCGAAATACTCGTGCGCTTGCGACCGCAACAGTTCGATACGCGCCCGACAGCGCAGCGCCTCGGTCTTTGCAAGCGACGCCGCGCGCTCGACCGCGGCCAATGCGCCGGCCGAACTCACGCGCGCAGCGGCGATGCGCCGAGCGGCGCGTCGTCGCGCACGATGATCTGCGTCCGTTCGGGACCGACGGACACGTAGGATATCGGCACGCCGATCTCTTCCGCCAGCGCATCGAGATACGCGCGCGCGGACGGCGGCAGCGCGTCGTAGGTGCGAGCGTTCGAGGTCGTCTGCGTCCAGCCGGGAAAGCGTCGCAAGACGACCTTGGGCTTTGCTGCCATCGCGAACGGAACCGACCCCGCCGGCACGTCCTCGTATGCCGTGCACACGCACACCTCGTCGAGGCCGTCGAGCACATCGAGCTTAGTTATCGCCAGATGCGTCAAGCCGTTCACGACGGCGATGTAGCGCAGGGCGACGGCGTCGATCCAACCGCAGCGGCGTGCGCGGCCGGTGACCGTGCCGAACTCGGCGCCGCGTTCCCGGAGACGCTCGCCGATCGCGTCGTCAAGCTCGGTGGGGAACGGTCCGGCGCCGACGCGCGTCGCGTATGCTTTAGCCACGCCGATCACATGCTCGACTTCGGTCGGTCCAAAGCCAAGACCGGCGCCGGCGCCGCCGGCCACCGTGACCGACGACGTGACATACGGATACGTGCCGAAGGTGACATCGAGCATCGCGCCTTGCGCGCCCTCGGCGATGACGCGCTTGCCGGCGCGCAGCGCCTGGTGCAGGATGGTGACGGTGTCGCGCACGTGCGCGAGCACGAGCGGCGCCTGGCGCTCCAGCTCCGCGACGACCGCATCCGCATCGACCTGAACACCTTCGTGCGCGAGCGCGCTCGCGCGGCGCGTGACGATCTCACGGCAGCGCGCCAGATCGCGAAGATCGCCCGCGCGTATGCCGCGCCTGGCGACGCGGTCGACGTAGGCGGGGCCGATGCCGTTGCCGGTCGTGCCCAAAGCGGCGGCGCCGAGCGCCTGCTCAGACGCGCGATCCTGCTCGATATGGTAGGGCAAGATGAGATGCGCCAGATCGGATAGCCACACGCGTGAGACGTCCACGCCGGCCGACTCGAGCGCGCGCAGTTCCTGGATGAACTGCCCCGGCGAGACGACCGTGCCGGGCCCGATGATGCAATGCGCCACGCCGGCGAGCACACCGCTTGGCACGATGCGCAGCTTGTAGGTGGTGTCGCCCACGCGCACCGTGTGACCGGCATTGGCACCGCCTCCAAAGCGCCCGACGACCTCCGCGCCTGCGGCGAGGAAATCGACGATGCGCCCTTTGCCTTCATCCCCCCATTGAGCGCCGATGACAAGGGTAATGGCCACGCGCGAGCCTCCTTCTTATACGGGCTCGTTCGGCGGTGAGGGGCGGATTCCCGACCGCTACATGCCGGGGATGGCGGGCGTCGGCAGCGGCGTGAACCCCATGACGCGGTCCAGCACGAGCTCCGAATACAGCGAGCACGGCCAGCCGAAGTTCGAGCGCGTGAACTGCGAGGGGGCGTTCGGGTCGAACGATTCGTGCAGCAGGTGATCGCCTGTGTCCGAAGCCTGCACTTCCGAAAGCACGTTTGCGACCTCCTCGGGATCCGAGGCGGTCAGACCTTGCATGACCAGCGCCAGCGGCCACACATAGCCGTGCGGCGTGTGCGGGCTGCCGACACCGCGCGCATACTTGCCCGTGAAGTAATACGGATCGTCGCTCGACAGCACGAAACGCCGCGTGTTGGCGTAGATGCCGTTGCTGGCCGGCTCGAAGCCCATGTATGGGATCGAGAGCAGGCTCGGCACGTTGGCGTCGTCCATCAGCACGCTATGCCCCAGACCATCCACTTCGTAGGCGTAGATGTAGCCGTACTTCGGCGTGTAGACGATCCCGTAGCGATTGATCCCGTCGATGATGCCGGAGCGCAGCGCGTCGACCTCGTCGCGCTTGAGGTTGTCGTGCCACACGTCGGCTTCGATCTCTCTGAGCTCGCCTAAGCCGACGGCGGCGAACATCTCTTCCGGGATGTTATAGCCGTACGTCGCGGGGTCGTCGCTCGGCCGGAACGCGGTCCACACCATACCGGTCACCGCCGTCGGCGCGCCTTTGCCGTCGTTGATGAGTTCGCGATGGCGATAGGTCGAGTAGCTGTGGTCGCGCTCGAGCTGCATCAGACCGAGCGCGCGCTCGTACGCCGCTTTGACCTCGGGCGTGAACACCGACGAATCGCGCGTCTGCTTCCAATACATCCACGCGAGCTGGATCGGATAGAGCAGCGAGTCCAGCTCGTACTTCTCCTCCGCCACCTTGTAATCGCGATTGAACGCGTTGGCGTATGGATCGGCCAGCATGTTCTTGGCCTCGCGCGCGATCACGCCGCGCAGCATGCCGCGCACTTCAGGGTCGGCGACGAAGAACAGATACGGGCGCACCTGTGCGCTCGCGTCGCGCAGCCACATGGCGCCGATGTCGCCCGTGATCACATACGTCGTCTGGTCCGTCTCGAACGAGACGTCGTAGCGCACCGTCGAGAGCAGACATTGCGTGTAGATCTGGCCGGTGTCGATCGAGCCCCCGTGGAACTCGGCGGCGGCGGCGGAGATCGCGGGCAGCTCGGTCGCGCGAGCGGACGCGCTCGACGAGGTGAGCAAAAAAAGTACCCCGGCGAATGCCGAGGTCCAAAACAGGCGAAGACTGACCGGTTCCATGGAGTCTGCGGGCGCTCCTAACTCGGCATAGGTGCTCACTCCTACGACATCGGCACGCTTCGCATGCCGCCGTAGGCAAACCCTTGCTCGCGCGTGAGATTCTCAGGAAGTTGTGACCGTATTCTCATGTCGCGCGCGCGCCGCGACACGGAAGGCGCACCTCGACGCGCGCGCCGCGGCCGCCGCTGACTTCGAGCGTGCCACCGTGCGCCTCGACGAGCAGGCGGGCGATCGAGAGCCCCAACCCGACGCGCCCGTCCGCGCCCGGTGCAAACGGGGTACCCGCCGCGCGTACGGCCCGCTGCGTGAAGCCGGGCCCCTCATCCATGACCGCGGCGATGACCGCGTCGCCGCGCCGGGCGATGCGTACGCGCACGCGGGCTTTCACAGGCGAATGACGCACGGCGTTGTCGAGCAGGTTGATGAAGACTTGCGTCAGCCGTTCGGGATCGGCGCTGACCCGCGCATCGCCGCTGACCTCCACGCGAGCGCCGCTCGGCTGCCCGGCGGCCGACGCCGCCCATGAGGACCGCACCAATGCGTTGAGGGCGACCCGCCGACGTCTCAATACCAGTTTGCCCGCGGTCCACGCGCCGGTGTCGATGAGACTCTCGACGAGGCGGTGCAAACGGCGCGCCTCGCGCGCCACGATGCCCCCGAAGCGGGCGCGCATGCGCGGCGCAAGGTCCGGCTCGTCGCGCAACCGTTCCGCGTAGCCGAGAATGGACATCAGCGGCGTGCGCAGCTCGTGCGTGACCGCCGCGAGCACGAGCGCGCGTTGCGCCTCGACGCGCGCCACCACGGCGGCACCGCGGATCCCTTGGCGCAGGTCCTCAAGCGGCTGCGCAGGGGCAACCGGATCGAGCACCGTCCAGCCGGCGATCACACCCATGTCGCGCGCGGCCTTTTCCGCGCCGGCGAGTTGGTGCAGCTGCGCGCGCACCGCCGCCTGCAAGCGGCCGGCGATGAGGCCCAGGTGTGCATCGGCCACGCCGTCTCTGGCCGGGGCAGCAACCGCTCGAGCGACCAGAAGTGCGACAAAGCAGCGCGCGCCAGGCCCGGCGGCTACGACGTCGCCGCGCCGCAGGGCTGTGCCGACAGCCGCGCGCAACGCCGCGGCCACGGCGCGCTTGTAGATCGCAAGCACGTGGCGCCGGCGATTCCGCGGAACGCGCTCGATGCCCGTCAGCTCAAGATAGAGCAACGGCGCCGAGCGGCGCGCGGCGGCGAGGGCGAGCAACGGCGCGACGAGCGCGCGCAACTCCGGAATGCGCGACTGGAGAGTGCGCCGCTCAGGCCGGAGTAGCGGTGCGGGCCGGGGCGGCAAACTTGTAACCGACGCCGTGAACCGTGTGGAGATAGCGCGCCTGCGCGGCGCCTTCGCCGAGCGCCCGGCGCAGCCGGCGCACGTGGACGTCCACCGTGCGCGGATCGCCGTCGTAATCAAAGCCCCACAGCGTCTCGATGATCTGATCGCGCGTGAAGACCCGCCCTTCGTTGCGCACGAACAGCGCAAGCAGATCGAACTCGCGCGGCTTGAGCACGATGCTGCGGCCCTCAACGGTCACTTCCCGGCGATCCTCGTCGAGGGTCATCAGGCCGGCGCTGTGCCGGCGCCCGCGCGCCGGCGGCGCTTGGCCCGAGCGGCGCATGATCGCACGCACGCGCGCGATCAATTCGCGCGCTGAGAACGGTTTGACCAAGTAGTCGTCCGCGCCCAGTTCGAGCCCGACTATACGCTCGACTTCGGCACTCCGCGCCGATACGATCACGATCGGGGCCTGGGATATTTTGCGAAGCGCTCGGCAGACCTCAAAACCGTCCAGACCCGGCAGGCCGATGTCCAACACGACAAGATCGGGGGCCTGGGAGCGCGCGCGGCGCAAAGCGGCCATGCCGTCAGCCGCGACGTCGACGTCAAATCCCTCGGCCGCAAGCGCGTCTTTGAGGAGGTTCGCGATGTCCGGCTCGTCGTCGACGACGAGCGCGTGCGGTATGCCGCCGCGCTGCGCGAAGGCGTTCACCGCTGCAAGAACCCGACCGAGCCCATGAGCGGTCCGCCCTTGCCGTTGCGGCGGTACGAGTGCAGCAGCGGTTCGCCGCCCGCCATGCGCGAGCAGCGCGTGCACGCGGTGGCGGCGTGGATCGAGTCGCGGGGGACGCCTTCGTCCTCGAGCGCGCGGACTAGCACCACGCACAGGGCAAGTGAGAAAGAATCAGCGCGCTGGCGCGGTGCTGTCAGCTCCGACGCCGGCCGGACTGCGCCGGCGACCCCGGCGAAACGCATCGCGACCTCAGGACCGACCTCGAAACAGCACGGGCCGATATGTGGACCGATCGCCACCACGATGTCAACCGGGTTTGTGCCGTGCGCGCGCAGCGCGCCGATCGTGTGCTCGATGATGCCGCCGGCGGCGCCCCGCCAGCCGGCATGCACCATCGCCATCTGACCGCGTTGCGGATCGACCAGCCATAGCGCCGCGCAATCGGCCGTCCTGATGATGAGAATATCGTCGGGCGAGGCGGTCCACGCCGCATCGGCGCTGTTCGTCGCGTCGACGGCGCCGGCCGGCACGCACAGCGAGCCGTGCACCTGATCGAGGCTGCGCATGCGCAGGCCGCGCATGGCGCTGGAGCGCGAGACCCACGCGGCGGCGTCAGCGTCCAAGCGGGCGTCGACTTCGGGCGGGCTGGCGAATCCCAGCGCGCCGGTGCCGTTGAGCGCGGTCGCGACGATGAGCGCTTCTTCTCCCGGCGCGCGCGCCAAGACGAACCCGCCGCCCAGATCGACGTCTTCGCTCACCGCCACCGCGCCGCTGCCCTGCATGTCCGCGCCCTCATTCCAGCGTTTCAAAGCGAGGGATCGCGCCGCGCGTCTGCGCGCGCTTGCGCAGCGCCCGGGCTATCTCCGGCGCGGTGAATCCTTGACGCTCGAGGCGCCGGCCGAGCTGCTCGTAGCCGTCCTGGGGCCTGATCGCTTCAAGTTTGGCCAGCGCGCGGTCGATGCGCTCTTCTTCGTCGCCATCGCCCGAGAATTCGTCGATGACCGCGTGGGCGAGATCCCCGTCGATGCCGTGGCGCAGCAGATCGTGCAGCAGGCGCATGCGCCCCACCGGCTTGCGGTCGAGGATGCTCTTGACGTAGAGCTGCGCATAGGTACGGTCGTCGATGTAGCGGCGTTCCTCGCACACCGCGACGGCCTCCTCGATCGCCGCGGGCTCGTAGCCGCGGTCGCGCAGTTTCTGCCCTAGTTGCGCCTTCGTGAGCCGCTTGCCGGAGAGCATGCGCACGGCCGCCGCGAAGGCCGGAGATGTTGGCGCAGGCGAGTTCATCTCAGCCGTCCGACCGGCGCATCAGCGCGCGCTACTTCTCGACGACGGCATACCTGACGCTGCCGTTGTCCGCGGCGCTGGGCTGGGACTTCTCCATGAGCGCCCGGATCTTGTCCTCGAGCTCCTCGGCCAGCTCCGGATGCTCCTCGAGATAGGCCTTGGCGTTCTCGCGGCCCTGCCCGATGCGCGTCTCGCCATACGTATACCACGAGCCGGTCTTGCCGATTATGTTCTGCTCCAGGCCGACGTCGATGAGCGAGCCGCTGCGGCTGATGCCCTTGCCGTAGGTGATATCGAATTCCGCGACTTTGAAGGGCGGGGCGACTTTGTTCTTCACCACTTTGACGCGCGTGCGCGAACCGACGACGTCGTTTCCCACTTTGATGGTCTCGAGCTTGCGGATGTCCAGGCGCACCGACGAATAGAATTTGAGCGCGCGGCCGCCGCTGGTCGTCTCCGGGTTGCCGAACATGACGCCGATCTTCTCGCGTATCTGGTTGATGAACACCATCGTCGTCTTGGACTTGCTGATCGCCGCGGTGAGCTTGCGCAGCGCCTGCGACATCAGACGCGCCTGCAGGCCGACGTGCGTGTCGCCCATGTCGCCTTCGATCTCGGCCTTGGGCACCAGCGCTGCGACCGAGTCGATCACGACGATGTCGACCGCGTTGCTGCGCACCAGCATCTCGGCGATGTCGAGCGCCTGCTCGCCGGTGTCCGGCTGGGAGACGAGCAGGTTGTCCAGCTCGACGCCCAGGTTGCGGGCATACGCCGGGTCGAGCGCGTGCTCGACGTCGATGAACGCGGCGACGCCGCCGCCTTTTTGGGCCTCGGCGATGCAGTGGAGCGTCAGCGTCGTCTTGCCCGACGACTCAGGCCCGAAGATCTCGACGACGCGTCCCCTCGGGAGGCCGCCCACTCCCAGCGCGATGTCGAGCGCGATCGAGCCGGTCGAGATGGTCTCGATCGCCGTGTTGGCCGCCGCCTCGCCCAGCTTCATGATCGAGCCTTTGCCGAATTGGCGCTCGATCTGAGCGACCGCGTTCTCTAAGGCCTTTTCTTTTTCCGACACCGAGATCTCCCTATTCACGCCGCGCTCGCGAGCGCGGGACTACAGAACGCTCCATTATACGCCCGAGGGCGTAGCATGTCAAAACAACGCATCTACGTACGACGCCGGGTCGAACGCTTTGAGCTGGTCCACCTGTTCGCCGAACCCGACGTATTTCACCGGCAGGTCGGCTTGGTCCATGATCGCTACGATTATCCCGCCCTTGGCCGTCCCGTCAAGCTTCGTCAGGACGATGCCCGTGACGTCTGCCGCTTCGTGGAAGAGCTTGGCCTGCGAAAGCGCGTTTTGGCCGGTCGTGGCGTCCAGCACGAGCAGCGTCTCGTGCGGCGCACCCTCGACCTCGCGCGCGATGACGCGGCGGATCTTCTTGAGCTCTTCCATTAGATTGTGTTTGGTCTGCAGGCGGCCGGCGGTGTCGATGAAGACCACATCGGTGGCACGGGCCTTCGCCGCCGCGAGGCCGTCGAACACTACCGCCGCGGGGTCGGCCCCTTCGGCGTGGCGCACCAGCTCCGCACCCGAACGCTTTGCCCAGATCGCCAGCTGCTCGGCCGCCGCCGCGCGGAAGGTGTCGCCCGCGACGAGCAGGACTGTGCGCCCGCGCGCCCGCTCCTGTGCCGCCAGCTTGCCGATCGTGGTCGTCTTGCCCGAGCCGTTCACCCCGACCACGAGCACGACATGGGGCTTGGTACGGGCCGGCACGGGCGCGAGCTTAGGGTGGGTCAGATAGTCGGCCACGTCGGACCGAAACACGCGCACGACGTCGCCGGCCGCCCGCAGATTCTGCTGCTGCGCCGCGAGCTTGAGCTGGGCGATTATCTTCTCGGTGGTGCTGACGCCGAAGTCGGCTGAGATCAGCGTTTCTTCCAGCTCGCTCCAAAAGGTGTCGTCGACGAGCTGGCGGCCGAGGAGGGCGTTGAAGTGGCCCGCGAGTCCGTTTCGCGTCTTTGCCAGGGCGTCTCGAAGCGAGGAAAGCCACTGCATGGACCTATTGCTTCGACATTTGGGTGAGGGGTACTTGTGGATAACTGCCCGGCTGGCGGTCGAATAAATTCGACCGCTCCATTAGGAGGCTTGCTGGGCTTGCGGCTTCTTGCGCACGTACTTCTGACGGATGGTCGGGTCGCCTTCGCGATAACCCAAGTCCATGTGCAACGTCTTAAGCTTGGAGCGCAGGCGGATCACCGCTTGCGCGTGGATCTGCGACACCCGCGATTCCGACACGTTGAGCACGCTCTTGATGTCTTTGAGGGTGAGCCCTTCGAAGTAGTACAGCGAGATGACAGTGCGCTCTTGGGGCGGCAGCGACTCGACGGCGGTCGACAGTGCGGATTTGACCTCAGCCGATTCGACCTGGAACGTCGGATCCGGGCCTGCATCTTTGAGCGTGTCGAGCAGCGCGACGTCGTGGCCCTTCTCGTTTGGCAAGAACTCTTCGAGCGACAAGATCGAGGTGCCGCGGATCTTGAGCAGCAGCGTGTGGTACTCTTTGAGCGATAAGCCGAGCTCTTTGGCGACTTCTTCGCCTTCCGGGGCGCGCCCGTGGCGCGCCTCAAGCGAGCCGAAGGTCCGCTCGAGCTCGCGCGCTTTCTGGCGCACCGCACGCGGCACCCAATCCATGGCGCGCAGCGCGTCGAGGATCGCACCACTGATGCGCGTGGTCGCATAGGTCTCGAACTTCACGCCGCGCGAGTCGTCGTACTTGCCGATCGCGTCGATGAGCCCGAGGATGCCTTCATTGATAAGGTCGTTGATCTCGACGTGGGAGGGAAGATTGACCGAGATCTTGCCGGCGACGTACTTGACCAGCGGCAAGAACTTATGGACGATCTCTTCGCGGCTGAGGTTGCTGCCGGCGATGGCGTAGGTGCGCGAAGTCACGCGATGCTGTATCATCGTTTGAGCTTCGCTTTGGACGTCGTGTGGCCGTTGCCCGCCAACAGCTGATTGAGCGCCTCGCGCCGGAAACGGTACTGGCCGCCGGGGGTCTTGATCGCATCGACCAATCCTTCGCGCGCCCAACGGCGAATAGCCGCGTCGGTCATATTGAGCTCGCGTGCGACCTCGCCTGAGGTCATCCAGTCGTTGGCCCGGTTCTTCTTGCGCGTCGCGCGGCGGTCTTCAACCATACGCAAAAATCGCTGCTCTCTCTACAAACGCGGTCCCAGGCAGGGTCCGGTCGTTTCCCGTTTTTTCGGTTTTATCCCTTTTTTACGAGCTGAACGAGATTATCTATATAGTCTATGACCGGAAAATGGGCCGTGACGCAACAGAAAAATGGACGGTCGAGTAAACTCGACCGCTCCATGGGGTTTAGGTTAGGGCGGTGAGGTCAGTCTTGCGGGACGGCCTCGGTCGTGAAGGTCACCTTGGTCTCGCCGAACATGATCTTATCGCCATGGCGCAGAGGCGTCGGCGCGTGCGGCACGAGGCGCTGCGCGCCGTTGAGCGACGTCCCGTTCGTGCTCTCGAGATCTTCGATGATAAAGCTGCCGTGGCGGCGCACGATAAACGCGTGCCGGCGCGAGACGAAATTGCCGAAATCGAACGGGGCAAGGTCGACGTCAGGATAGACGCCGTCGGTGACCGATGCGCGGCCGATCAGCACGACGTCGGTGTCGATGGGCAGGTCGATCTCGGTGCCGTCGCGCTCGATGTGGACCGTCACGCAGCCGCGCACGGCCGGTGCTTCGAGGCGGCGCGTCGCGGATTCGTCGAGCTGGGCGACTTCGGCGGGCAGCGGTTCGCCGCACATCTTGCAGTACGTCTCGCCGGCGTAGTTGCGCGCGAAGCAGCGCCCGCACAGGCGCGCGCTCTCATCGCTCCGTACGGCTCCGAATGAAGAGGCCGTCGAAGAAGATTTGTGGGTGGGGCCGGACCGATCGCCCGTGCCATCCAACGTCATACGTTTGCTCACGCCAGGCCGGCTTCCTGAAAGCGGGTCTTCCATACGATATCGTATCATCGTCCGCACCTTGGTCGGAGTGACCGAGAACACAGGGCCCCCGGTCATTTGTTCTCTCCCGGGGTCATTGTAGCCTATTAACGGGACCGGCGTACTGAGAGTTTCGTTAGGGCCGCCTTACGCGTAGCGTATCCGGGGGTTCAGGGCCGCATACGCGACGTCGACGGCCAAGTTGACCAGCACGAAGGTCGCCGCGAAGAGCAGGATCGAGCCGTTGACGAGCGGGCTGTCGCGGTTGCTGATGGCCTCGAACGCGAGCCTGCCCACACCCGGCCATGCGAATATATGTTCGGTCAGGACGGCGCCGCCGAGCAGCAAGCCGATCTGCAGCCCGACCACGGTGACGATGGGGATCAGCGCGTTGCGCAGTCCGTGGCGCACGACGACCGCCCAGCTGCCCAGACCCTTCGCGCGCGCAGTGCGCATATAGTCCATCGATTGGACTTCGAGCATGCTCGCGCGCGTCATCTTGGCAATGATGGCCAGCGGAATCGTCCCAAGCGTGATCGCCGGCAGCACGAGATGGCGCAACGCGTCGCCGAACGCGGCCCAGTTGTGCGCCAGCAAGCTGTCGAGCAGCACGAAATGAGTACGCGTCTCGACCGCGTAGCGCAGCGAAAGGCGCCCGCCGATCGGGAAAAGATCGATGCCCGCGCGACTGGGCTCGTACGCGAACAGATACAGCATCATCCAGCCAAGCCAGAACACCGGCACCGAAACGCCGAGCAGCACGACGATGTTGATCACTGTGTCCAATGGGCGCCGATGCGTCAACGCCGCGACGATGCCCGCCGGAATGCCCACGAGCACCGCGAACAGCATCGCAGCCAGCGTCAGCTCGACCGTGGCGGGGAAATGCTCCATCAGCTTGATGCCGACCGGCACGTTGTCTTCAAGCGAGCGGCCGAGGTTGCCGTGCCCGACCTGCCAGAGATAGGCGGCGAGCTGATCGTACCAGGGTCGATCGAGACGCAGCTCGTGCGTCAGCCGTTCGACGTCGGATTTGGTCGCATGTTCGCCCAGCATGATCTGGATCGGATTGCCCGGGATCAGATGCAAGAACGCAAACGAGAGGACGGTGATCGTGAACAACACGGCGACGAAGCGCAATGCGCGTTGCGCGATGAATCTGGCCACTGTTCAAGGCCATTCCAGGCGCGCACATGCGGCCCTGCACACGGAGTAGACGCGTGCGCAGGAGGCGCGGGTCGGACCGCAAAGACCCTCCTTCCTCACCGACTTACGGTGCTTTCTTGTTGGAGCACGTGACGTTTCCATGACATCTGCGATGGTCTTTTCGATTTCGATTTGGTTCGCCGTCGGCTGCGGCGTTCTCGCGCTGGCCTACGGCGCGTACCTCATCGGCTGGGTCCTGCGCAAGCCGGCCGGCAACGAGCGCATGCAAGAGATCGCCGCGGCGATCCAAGAGGGCGCGCTCGCCTACATGCGCAGGCAGTATACGACGATCGCCATCGTCGCCGCCGTGCTCGCCGTCGTGCTCGCGGTGGCCTTCCGCGCGTGGGAGCCGGCTGTCGGCTTCCTGATCGGCGCCATCCTGTCAGGCGCCACGGGCTTCATCGGCATGTCGATCGCGGTGCGTGCGAACGTGCGCACGGCCGAGGCCGCCAAGAACGGACTCGCGGCGGCCTTCTCGGTCGCGTTCAAGGGCGGATCGATCACGGGATTGCTGGTCGTCGGCCTTGGCATCATCGCGGTCGCCAGCTACTTCGCGCTGATGCATTCGATCTACGGCGACGACCTCGGGCGCGCGCTCGCCGCGATGGTCGGCCTCGGCTTCGGCTGTTCGCTCATCTCGGTGTTCGCGCGTCTCGGCGGCGGCATCTACACCAAAGCCGCCGACGTCGGCGCGGATCTCGTGGGCAAAGTCGAAGCCGGCATCCCTGAGGATGACCCGCGCAACCCGGCGGTCATCGCCGACAACGTCGGCGACAACGTCGGCGATTGCGCCGGCATGGCGGCCGACCTGTTCGAGACCTATTGCGTGACGACGATCGCGGCGATGCTGTTGGGCTCGCTCGTGTTCGGCTCGCACCCGGCGTTGGCGATGGCGTCGACGCTCTTCCCGCTCGCGATCGGGGGCGTCTCGATCATCGCCTCGATCATCGGCTCGTGGTTCGTGCAAGATCCGCGGCACGAGCATCATGGCGGCGATGTACACCGGCCTGGCGATCGCCGCGGTGCTGGCAGCCGTCGCGCTGTATCCGCTCACCAAACACGTGATGGGCGACGCCGACGCGGTTATGGGCGGCACCGGCCAGTTCGCCGTGTGGCGGCTCTGGGTATGCTCGCTCGTCGGCTTGGTCCTCACCGCGCTCATGGTCGTCATCACCGAATACTTCACCGGCACGCAATTCAAACCGGTCCAGGAGATCGCTAAGGCGTCGACCACCGGGCATGCGACGAACATCATCACCGGCTTGGCGGTCTCGATGCAGGCCACCACGCCGCCGGTGATCGCGATCGTGGCCGCCATTCTGATCTCGTATTCGCTTTCGGGTCTGTACGGCGTCGCCATCGCCGTCATGGCGATGCTGTCCTTGGCGGGCATCATCGTCGCGCTCGACTCGTACGGCCCGATCACCGACAACGCCGGCGGCATCGCGGAGATGGCGAAGCTTGGGCCTGAAGTCCGCGCCATCACCGATCCGCTCGACGCCGTCGGCAACACGACCAAGGCCGTGACCAAAGGCTACGCGATCGGCTCGGCCGCACTGGCCGCCATCGTCCTGTTCGCGTCGTTCCAGCAAGAACTGTCGAGCGCGGTCGCGCAGCTGGTCTTCAAGCTCGACGACCCATACGTGCTTTCAGGCCTGCTGCTCGGCGGCGCGCTGCCGTATCTGTTCGCGTCGCTGTGCATGGAGGCCGTCGGGCGCGCCGCCGGGGCGGTGGTCGAAGAAGTGCGCCGCCAGTTCCGCGAGATCAAAGGCATCATGGAGGGAACGGCGCGGCCCGAGTACGGCAAGACCGTCGACTTGGTGACTGCGGCGGCGCTGCGCGAGATGCTCGTGCCGGCGCTCATCCCGGTCCTGACGCCGATATTGGTCGTGCTGCTCGGCGTGTTCCACATCTTCACCGGCCAGAACGCATCGCTCATGCTCGGCGGCGTGCTTGTGGGTTCCATCGTGACCGGACTGTTCGTCGCCATTTCGATGACGTCGGGCGGCGGCGCGTGGGATAACGCGAAGAAATACATCGAAGACGGCCACTACGGCGGCAAGGGCAGTCCGGCGCACGCGGCTGCGGTCACCGGCGACACGGTCGGCGATCCTTACAAAGACACGGCTGGACCAGCCATCAACCCGATGATCAAGGTTCTCAACATCGTCTCGCTGCTGTTGGTGCCGTTCCTGAAGTAGAGGCCCGGCTCAAGAGCCCGAGACTACATCTGCAGCGTCAGGGCGATGTTGTCAGTATAGCCGTCATTCGCGGTGCCGTCGAAACGCGTCGCAGTGATCTTGATGCCGATCGAGCGAGTGCCCGTCGGTAATGTGCCGGCGGATGCGCGCCGCAAGAGCGCGGTCAAGCCGCCTCGGTCGGCCGCGGTGACCGGTCCGAGCACGACGTGGCCGAGCGGCGCTTGCCCAGCGCCGTAAAACGTTGCGCTGACCTGGGCATAATCGTGTTGGCTCGCATAGCCGCCGATCCACGCAGAAAATTCATACTTGACCTTTCCGGCGTCGATGGTAGCCGCGAGCGGCGATACGTCGATGGTCTGGCTCGCCGTGGAGAGCGGATCGCTCGTGCCGCCCGAGAACAAGTTCGCGCCGCGATCGCTCGGACCAGGCGTGAGCTTTGAGGGATAGTCGTCGTGGCCATACTGCACCGCGGTGAAATTTCCAGTCGTGGTCCAACCCGGGATGGTGGTGCTGCCGGCTTGCGGCAGGCCCGGCCCAGCTTCGGCGCCTCCATTGATGACAAGATCGTGTCCGAGGAGCGCGTCCGAAGTCGCGGCGCCGGCGCCAACGCCGCACACCGATACGGCGAACACCAGCGCGAGACATAGAGCAAAGCGACGTGCGTACACCATGGGGCGTCCTTTCAAAGACCTAAGAGGCGGCCGAGACCCGGCCAGAGATGGTTGACTTCGTGCAGCACGCGATGCCACACGCCGAGCTCCCACGCCCGGCCCTGCGGGAATATCGCGACGACACCCGCCAGTACGATCGAATAGAAGATCAGCCCGAGCAGCCACCAGATCAGCCCCTCAAACGTGATCTTGGGCAGCCATTTCAGGTTCAGGCGTAGCGCGCGCGGCGTCTTCGGCGCGATGGTCGACATCGGCATATTCTGGACGTGCCCTTGCGCGCCGCCTTCGTCCGCGCGATTGACCGAGGCGCCTTCGGGGCCGCCCCCATGGAGCCGGGTGATCTTGCGGCGTTCGTCAGGGTTGAGATCGACGAAATCCGCAAGCGTGTGGAAGCCGCCGAGCTCGTCTTCGGTCTGCGAGCGCACGCTGATGAGGCCGCGGACGGTCGCGTTGATCGAGCGCAGGTCGATGATCGAGAACAGGACCGTGCCGGCGGGGATCTCCACCGGAAACGTCGTGAGCAAGCCTTTTTCGTCGAGGTGCGTGACGCGGCCGGTCAGATCGAGATTATACTCCGTGTTACGCGCTTGCAGCTGCGCTGCGACGGGCAACGGTGTCGGCAGATCGTCGCGGTCATCGAACGGCACGCACGCGCTCCTTGCAGCTCACTGTGCGCCGCCGGGCGCGGGCGTGCTGACGATGAGCGTTGCATGCATCACCGGGTTGAAGCCGTCCAGATAATCCCATTTCCCCAACTCGAAGAACTGCAGCGGCTGGGTCTGCCCGGGATCGATCTGACCCGTGTCCCACGAGCCGTCGGATGCGGTCGCCGCATGCGGCTTCTTGTCGGCGTTCGTCCACGCCACGCTCTGGCCGGGATTGATGCGCACAATTGCTGGATGGAACCCGTCCTTGTCAACGGTGACCTGCACCGGCGTCGGCACGGGTGTCGGGGTGGCCGCGGGCGTCACAGCCGGTGACGCCGACGGAGACGCTCCCGGCGATGGGCTGGCCGCTGCGGGGGCCGTCGCCCCGGGTGCAGGCGTGGCTGCCGCGACGCTTTGCGGTAAGGCCCCGCGCGCGATGGCGAACGCACCGGCGGCACATAGCGCTAGCGCTAGTCCCACAACCGAAGCACCTCGACGGCTTCGCGGTCCCACCAACAAGCCATCACCCCGTTCGGGTCGCACCGACAACAACCGGGCTGTAGCCCCGCCCGCTCGACGTTCCCAATAGTCCCCGCGACCTGCATAAGGGCTTCAGGTCGCTGGATTGAGTATATCATTGCATGCCAGACGCGTCCGACCTCTTAAGGATATCGGCCGGCGAGCCCTCGTCCAATGTTGGAACCATGATGAGTGAACGAGCGCACACCGCGCCTTCGCGACTGACCCGACGGTGCTTTCTCTGCGGCCTCCGTGGATTTGCGCTGTCGGCAGCAGCCCTGGCGAGCGGCACCGGGATCGCATCTGCAGACGATCATGCCCAAGAACGCAGCATCGGCCAGCAGGTCTACGACGACCAGCGCAAACAGGGCCTGATCCTCGACACGTCGCCGTATTATGACGTCGTGCGCCAGATCGGCGCGCGCATCTCCACCGCGGCCGCGCCCCACTGGTACACGATGAACTGGGTCATCGTCAAGGGCGCACAGGCCAACGCGTTCTCGGTCCCAGGAGGATGGGTCTACGTCAATGCGGGGTTGCTGAGCCAGGCCGAAAACGTCGAAGAACTGGCGAGCGTGCTCGGCCATGAGACCGGGCACCTCGTGCTCGGTCACGTCATGAACCGCATCAAGCAGGCCCAGGACCTCAATGTCCTGTTCGCGATCGGCAGCCTCTTCGTGCGCAGCCAAGGAGCCGCGAACGTGTACAATCTCGCGCAGCTCGGCGCCGGTTATGGCTTCTTGAACTTCTCGCGCCAGCAAGAGTACCAGGCAGACCACGAGGGCGTCATCCTCGCCAATGGGGCGCGGTACAATCCGTGGGGCATGGTGTGGTTCTTCCAAAAGCTCGAGAAGCTCTATGGCGACGCGGGCTTTGAGTCGTACGTCCAAGATCATCCGTCGACCGTGGATCGCATCGCGCGCATCGAGTCATACTTCGCGAGCGAGCCTCAGACGTACGCGCACTGGTCCAGCCAGCTCGTCACGCGTGGCGGCCTCCCGCAGGGCGACCCTGCGTCGCGGTTGGTCATCAGCGCGTCGTGACGGAGCAAGCGGCGCGACCGAAGTCGCGCCGCTTGCGGGTATCGAGACGTCGCGGTCTTTACTACTTGATCTCGACCTTGGCGCCTTCGCCTTCGAGCTTGGCCTTGATGGCTTCGGCCTCTTCCTTGGTGACCCCCGATTTGACCGGCTTGGGCGCGCCTTCGACCAGGTCTTTGGCCTCTTTGAGGCCCAGGCCCGGCACGACTTCGCGCACGACTTTGATGACGTTGATCTTCTTCTCGCCCGCGGCGGTGAGGATCACGTCGAACTCGGTCTTGGCTTCGGCGGCAGGTGCCGCCGCGCCGCCGGCCGCCGGCGCGGCCATCGCGACCGGTGCGGCTGCCGAAACGCCGAACTTGTCCTCGAGCGACTTGACGAGCTCGTGGAGTTCGACGACGGAGAGTTTGTCGATCTGATCGAGTATATCGGTGACTGCCATGATGACGATGAATTCCTTTCTTGGTCAGGCCGCGGGTTGCGCGTCTGTCCGTTGCTGGTGCAGGGCATGCAGGGTGCGCACGAGCTTGCTGATGCCCCCATGCAGAGTGCCGTGAAGCCGATAGAAGGGCGACTTGAGACTGCCCACGAGTGCGGCGTGCAGCTCGCGGCGGCCGCGGATCTTGGAAAGCGCTTCGACGTCTGTGGCTCCGAGGAACCGGCCATCGACGAGTCCGGCTTTGATCTGCAGCTTCTTCGAGTCGGTCGCGAACTTCGCGAGCGCCTTTGCAGCCGCCACCGGATCTGCCGTCACGAACGCGACGGCCGTCGGCCCTGCGAGGACGTCCTTGAGCTGTGCGCGCCGCTCGTCTCCGACAGCGATGCCGAAGAGCGTGTTCTTGACGACCGAGTAGCTCGCCGCGTCCTTACGCAGTTCGTCGCGCAGCGTCCGCAGCTCGCCGACCGTCAAGCCGCGATAGTCCGTGAAGAACAGGCTGGCGCTCCCAGCCACACGTTTACGCAGCTCTTCGATCTCGGCGTTTTTCTTTTCTGTTGGCATATGTTTCGTTCACCTCCGATCGCTCGGCCGAATAAATTCGGCCGCTACAAGAGAAAGCGCCCTCTCGAGTGGCTCGAGAAAGCGCTTTGCGATCGGGGTTTCGGCCGAATGAATTCGACCGCTCCATAGTCGCTGTTCGCTTCCTCGGCAGGCCTCGTCTTGCGAGATTACCGCGGCCCTTTGCGGGCTGCGACCTGCGGTCATCGGACGCTTTCGGGCTTTCGCCCCGCGGTCGAATACATTCGACCGCTACACTTTTCGGCCGACTGAAGTCGACCGCTACATTCTTATGGTTAGGCGGCGGTTGCCGATTTGAGCCTCGTCGGATCGATCCGCACGCCCGGGCCCATCGTGCTCGTCACCGTGACGCTCTTGAGATAGGTCCCCTTGGCGGATGCCGGCTTAGCTCTCACGATCGCGTCCATCACCGCCGTCACGTTGTCGAGCAGCGCTTTCGGGTCGAAGGATGCCTTGCCGACGACGACGTGGATGTTGGCCGCCTTGTCCAGACGGTATTCTACCTTACCGGCCTTGATCTCCGCAACCGCCTGCTTGATGTTTTGCGTCACCGTCCCGGTCTTCGGGTTCGGCATGCGCTGCGCGAGGATCTTGCCGAGATTGGAGCCGACGGCGCCCATCATGTCCGGCGTCGCGACAGCGACGTCGAAATCCAGCCAGCCGCCCTTGATGCGGTCGATCAGATCCTGATCACCGACCACGTCGGCGCCTGCCTCTTGTGCCTCTTTCGCGCGCTCGCCCTTGGCGAACACGATGACTTTCTTGGTCTGGCCCGTGCCGTGCGGCAGCACGACCGTGCCGCGCACGTTTTGCTCGGGCTTCTTCTGATCGACGCCCAAGCGCACGTGCAGCTCGATCGTCTCATCGAACTTCGCCTTCGCGTTGGCCTTGACCAGCTCGACCGCGCGTGCGGTTTCGAACGAGCGCTCGTCGCCGATCGCTTTGAGGGCTTCGCGATATTTTTTACCGGGTTTTGCCATTGTCGTTTGTTCCTCCGTGGTGCAAGCGGCTTTCGGCCTCCCACGATATCGGTCGAATAAATTCGACCGCTCCATACGGTCGAATAAATTCGACCGCTACATTTTGGTCGGGTTAGCCGACTTCGATGCCCATCGAGCGGGCGGTGCCGGCCACGATCTTCGCGGCCGCATCGATGTCGTTGGCGTTGAGATCCGCCATCTTCGCCTTGGCGATCTCGCGCACTTTGTCCATCGAGATCTTGCCGACTTTCTTGCGGTTGGGCTCGCCCGAGCCTTTCTCCACGCCGGCGGCCTTCTTGATGAGCTCCGACGCGGGCGGCGTCTTGAGCACGAACGTGAACGAGCGATCCTCGAACACCGTGATGACGGCCGGGATGATGTTGCCTTTGTCCTTTTGCGTGCGCTCGTTGTACGCTTTGCAGAACTCCATGATGTTGATGCCGTGCTGGCCGAGCGCCGGGCCGACGGGCGGCGCCGGCGTCGCGGCACCGGCCGGACACTGGAGCGTTATCTTCGCGATGACTTTCTTCACGTTATACCTTTTCAACCTGATAGAATTCGAGTTCCACCGGCGTCTCCCGGCCGAAAATCGATATGAGCGCGCGCAGGCGCTCCTTTTGCGGGTCGATCTCGTCCACCGTGCCGGTGAAGTCGAAGAACGGCCCCGAGGTCACTTTCACGCGATCGCCCTTGGCGAAGTCGATCTTGAGCTTGGGCGTCTCGATGCCCATCTGCTTGAGGATCGTCTTGACCTCTTTGTCCGCCAGCGGCAGCGGCTTCTCGCCCGAGCCGGGCGAGCCGACGAATCCGGTGACGCCTTGCGTGTTGCGCACGACGTACCACGACTGGTCGGTCATCTTCATCTCGACGAGCACGTAGCCCGGATAGACCTTCTTCTCGACCTCTTTGCGCTTGCCGTCCTTGAACTCGACCTCTTTGTCCGTCGGCACGAGCACGCGGTACACGAAGTCCTGCATGGCCATGGATTTGATGCGCCGTTCGAGGTTGGCCTTGACCTTGTTCTCATAGCCCGAATAGGTGTGCACGACATACCACTTGCGGTCCGGGTCTTCCGGCGTCGCGAGCAATTCCGCGGCGAGGGCGGCCGCGTCCTGATCGATCTCCTGCTGCTGCACGTCTTCCGCCATGCGATCAACTCGCCGGGATATGGAAGACGAATT
Source organism: Vulcanimicrobiota bacterium (assembly GCA_963772515.1). GTDB lineage: Bacteria > Vulcanimicrobiota > Vulcanimicrobiia > Eremiobacterales > Eremiobacteraceae > JAFAHD01. The sequence continues at coordinate 34,528 of CAVYXC010000003.1, read as the reverse complement.
CGACGATGCGGCTGATCAGCGACGTCCAGATCGCCACTACCGCCACCAGGCCGACCGTGATCAATGTCGCCGAGACCCACTCATCGCGGCTGGGCCAGGTGACGCGCTTCATCTCGGACACGATCGCGCGGTAGCCGTCGACAATGCGCCGCCACTGGCGCTCGCGCTCTTCAGCGCGCGCCTCTTTCTCTTTGTCTTTCTCTTTTGGCACCGGCTTCGCGTCGATCTCGTCGACGGGTCTGCCGGGCGCCGTGATGCGCTTCATCGTTTCCTTTCGGTCGAATAAATTCGACCGCTACATATCTGGCAGGGCGGACAGGACTTGAACCTGCAACCAACGGTTTTGGAGACCGCTACTCTACCAATTGAGCTACCGCCCTCCGACGGTCGAATGAATTCGACCGCTCCATTCATCGGGTCTCTTTGTGGGCCGTATGGCACTTGCACCAGCGGCAATACTTCTTCAGCTCAAGCCGCGCGCTCGTGTGCTGCCGGTTCTTCATCGTCGTGTAGTTGCGGCGCTTGCAGTCGCCGCAGGCCATCGTCACGATCACTCGATTTTCTTTCTTCGCCATGTGCTGCTATTCGATCACCTTGGTGACGACGCCGGCACCCACCGTGCGCCCGCCCTCGCGGATCGCAAAGCGCAAGCCCTCTTCGGCAGCGATCGGCGTGATCAGCTCCACGTTCATCTTCACGTTGTCCCCGGGCATCACCATCTCCACCCCCTCGGGCAAGGTGATCGATCCCGTCACGTCGGTCGTTCTGAAATAGAACTGCGGACGGTAGTTCGAGAAGAACGGCGTGTGCCGGCCCCCCTCGTCCTTGCTCAACACGTACACCTCAGACTCGAACTTCTTGTGCGGCTTGATGGACCCGGGTTTGGCCAGCACCTGGCCGCGCTCGATGTCGTCGCGCTCGATGCCGCGCAGCAGCACCCCGACGTTGTCGCCCGCGATGCCCTCGTCGAGCAGCTTGCGGAACATCTCGATGCCGGTGACGACCGACTTCTTGGACTCGCGGAAACCCACGATCTCCACTTCGTCGCCCACCTTCACCCGGCCGCGCTCCACGCGACCCGTACCCACCGTACCGCGACCGGTGATCGTGAACACGTCTTCTACCGGCATCAGGAACGGTTTGTCGACGTCGCGCTGCGGCACGGGGATGTACTTGTCCACCGCGTCCATCAACGCGAGGATCTTGTCCGTCCACTCGCCTTTGGTCGTCTCTTCTAATGCCTTGAGCGCGCTGACCCGCGGATCACCGGGATCTCGTGGCCGGGGAACTTATAGGCCGTGAGCAGCTCGCGCACTTCTAGCTCGACTAAGTCGATCAGCTCGGGGTCGTCCACCATGTCGACCTTATTGAGGAACACGACCAGGTAGGGCACGCCCACCTGCCGCGCTAACAGGATGTGCTCGCGCGTCTGCGGCATCGGGCCGTCGGCCGCCGACACCACCAGGATCGCGCCGTCCATCTGCGCCGCGCCGGTGATCATGTTCTTGATGTAGTCCGCGTGACCGGGCGCATCCACATGGCTGTAGTGGCGCTCTTTGGTCTCGTACTCGGCGTGGTACAGCTGGATCGTGATACCGCGCTCTTTCTCTTCGGGCGCGTTATCGATCTGATCCACCACCAGCTTCTTGGTCCCCGTCCCCGCCTCGGCCAACACCTTGGTGATCGCCGCCGTCAGCGTCGTCTTGCCATGGTCCACATGACCGATCGTGCCGATGTTCACGTGCGGCTTGTTGCGCTGATATTTTTCCTTGGCCATCGTTCTTGTCGTCGTTCCCTTCGCCCAACACTGCTACGGTCGAGCAAGCTCGACCGCGGTGCTTGGACGTCCATGCTGACGCACACCCCGGTTTCCGGAATGCGAAAAGTGAAAGTTCGCGCCCGAGAGGACTTGAACCTCCAACCTACGGCTTAGGAGTCCATCGCTCTATCCAGTTGAGCTACGGGCGCGTGCTCTCGAGTTTCGCTCGAGTGCTCCGTGGTCCCCTCGAGGAGAGTCGATCAGCCCTCGGCGGGGATTGAACCCGCGGCCTCGTCCTTACCAAGGACGCGCTCTACCACTGAGCTACAAGGGCAGCCGTCCCGGCGCCGCACCCTATAATACCCGAATCGGTCAATGAGGCGCAAGCGCCGGCTCGCGCGGGACCTGGGATGCTGCGACGATTAGCGCTTTGTGAGCGATTGCACGCCGGATTCGACGGCTTTCTCACCCTGCGAGAACAGGCCGATGATCCAGCGGATCGTCGCGACGAATCCGATGATCGCGAACAGCAGCAGCAGCCCGATGACCCACGCTGCCGCGTGGGCGATGTTCGTAAGTATATCCATGGATCCTTACCTGCTCATCTAATGCCGGAATACGGCGCGCCCCCGGTACCCGAGAGCCCCGGGCTGCTGTTGAAGTTCAAACTGCTCTGCATCTCGCTGCTATTGTGAAAGTTACTGCCGTTGCTGTTGAACGCGCTGCTGTTGCCGTTAAACGAGCTCGTGAGGTTATTGAAGCCGTTGCCGTTATTGAAGCTGTTGCTGCTGCTAAAACCGCTGCTGGTGCGTATCCCGCTGATGGCGTTCGAATTGCTAAAGGCACCGCCGTTCGGGAACCTCGCGCTGCTCAAATCGCCGCCCAACGCGATACCATTGATCTGGAATCCCGCGCCGCCGACATTTACGTAGGAGCCGATCCCGCTGCAGGCACAGGACTGATACGACCCGCCGTACGATGCGGGTCCAGCCGAGGTCGACCGGGCGTACGACGATGGATTGGCGCGCACGACGCTGTAACCGCTGGAGCTGTACGCGCTGCTGCCCGCGCTGCCGGTGGCAAGCGATCCGGCAGTGTGGTACGACTGGACATAGAGCGCGTGCTGGATGACCAACACGTCGGCGGCCAGTTTGGCCTCGCGCGCATCGGCCGAGCAGCTCAGATTTGGTGACCGCTTTCCGTTCCAGCCGACCACGAGGACGTCGTCGCCGCACGTCCGGTCGGGCAAGAGGTTCAGCGGCCCGGCCGCTGCTAAGTCGGCGAAAAGCTGGGCGGCCAGCGGACGCTGCAGGTAGCCTGCTGAGTGGCCGGCGCCGTCAAGCGCCCACGCGTGTCCGCCGGGGTCGATCACGATAAGAAAGCCTGACCGGTCGCTGCCGCCGGGATTGGCGATCGTGACCGAGCCGTTGGCTGCCACCGGGATCGGGGCCGGCCCGTTCGCCGCACCGATCAAGGCCAGTGGAAGTGCTATGAATGCGATCGCGCGGATCGCCTTAATGAGATTGACCATCGTGCTCACCGATGTTCTTTTCGCTGGAGCGGGAGACGGGTCTCGAACCCGCAACATCCAGCTTGGAAGGCTAGCGCTCTACCAATTGAGCTACTCCCGCATCTTCTCCTATGTGTTTGGGACAGCCCACGGTGCTTCCTACATGCAGACGTGCTCGTCGTCGGTGACCGCGAACGCCCGCCATGCGGGCGCCTGCGCGCTGCCTGCAGGACGCTCGAGCAGATAGAGCGTGCGCGCGGCCCCGCCTTGCGCATCATCCGACACCGCCGCCCCGAACATGTCCGCCTTGGCATGCACGATCTTCGGATCGTCCGCCTCGTAGCGCAGGGCCACCGGTTTTGGGTTCCACCACACGAGCACGCCGCCGCCGTCCTGCGTCACCCACAGCCGCACTTCGTCCTCGCTCAACTGCGGCTGTGGGATCTCGCGCGCGGGGGATGCCGCGATGCGCCCCAATGCGTCGACGTCGACGTGCAAGTCTTGGGCCTTGACGAGTTGATCGTTGCGCACGCTTTCGATGCCCGGGAGTTTGAAAATGCGCCACGCCGCCTGGGGCGGCGCGCCCAGGCACAGCGATTCGATCGAGGTGGGCTCCGGCAGCGGAGAGCCCGGCCGGCAGCCGCTCAGCAGCGCAAGCGTGACGAAGACAAGAGCGGCCGAACGAATTCGACCGCCCATTGATCCCGTGCGAGGATTGCGCTGCGGACTACTGTCCGCAGGTCGTACCCGCGTCAGTCGTACAGAGCGCAATGACGTTGTATTGCGTGGTCGTCGGCGTGAACGGCGGCGGCTTCGTGGCCAGACGCGTATCGAAGATACTATCGGTGCTGAATCCGCTGACCGTCGAGCCCAGCGTGCCGCGTTTGCCGCGCACGTTCTCGATCAGGCTTCCCTTGAGCGTCAGCACGCCGGTGCCACCGCCGCAGGTGATCAGGCCGCAGAACGGATTGTAGAACGTGCCGTCGTTGCAGACTGCGCTGCATTCGCCGTAGTAGCCGGTCAGCAGCAGGCCGTCGATCTCGATGTTGCCGTTGGCGGCGTCGATAAGCCGCATATCGTTAGCCCAGAACGCGAGCTCGTCGTTGACCGGGTCCGAGTAGGTCTGCGAGCCGAAGAAGTTGATGTTCGGCAAGCCGCCGTTCGGATCGGTTACCGCGAACGTGTACGAGCCGTGGAACACGTTGCCGGACTGCATGCCGTAGCCACCGGTCGCGTAGATCGCGCCATTGGCGCCGCTGGTGCCTGGCGCTTGCTGTCCGCTCGGCACGCCGGTGTAGCTGGCGATCTGGTTGTTGCCGACATCGGTCACCTTGGTCGTATTGCCGACGAGGTCGATGATCACGTGGTATAACTGCACCGGCCCGGTGCCGAAGATCTGGAACGTCATCGTGTCGACGCTGCCGACGACGCTCGACGTCACGTTCGCGTAGCCTCTGACGAAGATACCGCTGTTCAATGCGCCGCTGCCGCCGGCCACGGGGGCATCGTTGATGTACAGCCCCGTCGCGGCAGGCGCAACCGGGATGATCGCAGGCGCCGGGTCGCCGACCAGCGACGCGTACAGCACGGCGTTGTTGTCCTGCACCGTCGGCAGCTGCAGCGGCTGGCTGACCTGTTTGAAGTTCGCCTGGCTGGAGATGATCGACGCCCAGTCGGCGACCGTGGACGGTGCCGCGGGAATCCAGTTCGGCGCGTGCGCCGTGGTGACCAGGTTGGTGAAAATCGGCGCGAGGCCGTCATGGTAGAAGATATTCATCGGGCCGCCGCTATACACGGGGCCGTTGAACTGTTCGCCGTTCGTGTACACGACGGCGCCGCCGAGGTTGTTCTGCTCGCTGATCGTGAAGTAGTTGTACGCCGAGAACGGCATCTTCTGGACCAGCGCGTCCACGCTGCGCGTGCTCGTGCCCGCGGCCGCGGTGGCGTGGATCATGTAATAGGGCAGGACGGCGGTCCAACGCTGGGGGTCGACGCTCACCGAATAGACGACCACCGTACCGTCGGTGTCGGTCCAGGTCGCGTTGGTGATCGGCGCGGGGACGACCCCCGGTGCCAAACCAGCATCGTTGTACTCGATCAGATACTGCATCTGCTCGATCGCATAGTAATCGGCACGCAGCGCGTTGTTGCTGCGCCCGTGCATGCCGGTGATGTTGACTTCTCTGGCGAGATTCTCCATCAGGGCGCCGACGAGGATCAGGAACACCGTGATCATCATGAGCGTGGCGACAAGCGCCATGCCGCGATTCTGGCGGGGGTTGCGCTCACGAGTCTGCGTTGTCATTGCAGGGGTCTGCTCCTATTGCATGAGGTGGACGTTGTCCACCAGCGTGTACGGGGCTTCGGGCGCGTTTTCGTGCGCTCCGGTGTTGTTCTGGATCGTGATCGAGATGCGGTATTCGTTCTGGCTGCCGTTGACTTGCTGGACCTGGAAATCGGTGACGTGCGAAGCAAGCGGTGTCGGCGCAGGCGAGGGCCCGCCGTAGGCGGCGAAGGGCATCGAGTACTCGTTGACCACAAGACCGACTGGATCGTACGAGATGATGTGCACGTAGTACGCAGGATCCGGCTGGTTCGCGGCGCCGATGGGCAGCGTTGCGGCCGGCGCGAGCGCCGCGACCCGATAGAACGCAATCGCCGGCGTCGCCGTCGCGCTCGGGAACGTGCTGATGCCGACGATGGGCGGCGCAGGCGTGTTCGGCGCCGGGAAGTCGATGTCGCTCGTGTCGGACGAGGCCTGGCTCAACGAGCTGTTGATCTTGGCAATCGCAACGCGCGCGATCTGCTCGTTCGACATGTTCTCCGACGTCAGCGTATTGTGCGTGTACGCCTGCTTGAACAAGGCCGTGGCGAGGCCCAGCACGACCAGCATGATGCCAAGCGAGATGATCATCTCGACGATCGTCATGCCGCGTTGGGCCGTAATCTGCATCTTCATATCAGACCGGGATCGGCGTCGCGGTCGGCGGCGGCGTCGGCGGCGGCGTGGGCGTCGGCGGCGGCGTGGGCGTCGGCGGCGGCGTGGGCGTCGGCGTCGCGGTCGGCGGCGGCGTCGAAGTCGGCGTTGCAGTCGGCGGCGGCGTCGGCGACGGCGTTCCAGGCGTCGGCGTGGGCGTCGGCGGCGGCGTGGGCGACGGCGTGGGCGTCGGCGGCGGCGTGGGTGTCGGCGGCGGCGTCGGTGTCGGCGATGGCGGCGGCGGCGGCGACGGCGGCGGCGTCGCCGAGTAGTTCACCGGCGGTGTCTGGTGCGTGAACGCATGCAATTCGTACAGATCGGTCTTACCGGCAACCGTGCTTTGCACCCAAACCGTCAGCTGCGCGCTATCGTTCACCGGGGGGGACATCTGCCATTGATATTGGATGTTGCCGACTTGGTTCGGCGCCAGGTTGCAAACCGGCGCTGTGTGCCACGTGCCCGTCCCCGGGCCTGTGTCGTTGAGCGTGGTCATCGCATTGCCGCATGGATCATTGGGTTTGTCGAGGGTCTTCAGGCCCCAGAGGTTCGGATCGCCGTGCATCAGCGCTAACAGATAGTTCGCCGAGGTGATGTCGACCGAGCGCTGCGAAGACTTGCTCTCCGCCCACGAGCTGGCGATCATCTGCTCGGCCACAAAGATGAAGACGAGGACCAGCAGCACGAGTGCCACCAAGACCTCTATCATAGTCATCCCACGAGCTTTTGTACTATCCGGCTGCGGCCGATTTCCAGGCATACGTGAACCGTCCGATCAGTCCATTAGACTCTATCGTCCCCCGTCGTGTGACAGAACTCACATCTGGACGGACGCTTTACCTTGGGCGTGTCCCACGTCGGTGGACGCGCTGACCCAAGTGTGACGCGGGTCACACGCCTTGCTCTTCTCTACCATAACGAATGAGCCTGCCCGGCAGTTTCGCGTGTGGCCCCGGATCGTGTGGCCCCGATAAGGCAAGCGCCCTCGCCGGGTTGCCGGCAAAGGCGCTATGGACCCTGGTTTGCGGCTGGCGCTAGGCTACTGGCCGCACTTTCCGCCCGAGTCGTCTTCCGTGCACAGGGCGAGGATGACGTACTGGGTGGTGGTAGGGGTGTACGGCGGCGGCTTGGTGGCGAGACGCGGGTCGTAGACGCCGTTGGTCGAGAAGCCGCTCACCGTCGAGCCGAGCGTGCCGCGCTTGCCGCGCACGTTTTCGATCAAGCTGCCCCGCATGGTCAGCACACCCGTGCCGCCGCCGCAGGTTGGCGCGACGGAGCAGTTCGAGTTCTTGAACGTGCCGTCGTTGCACACGGTCGAGCACTCGCCGTAGTACCCCGTGAACATCGCGCCGTCGATCTCTATGTTTGCATTGACTGCGTCGGTAAGCACTATGTCGTTGGCCCAGTACGCGAGCTCGTCCGTAGACGTCAGCGACGTGTCAGCATAGGTCACGCTGCCCTTCACGACGATGTTGGGGTTGGGCAGACCCAGGCCGTCCGGCACGCCAAGCGTGTACTGGCCGCGGAAGGACGAGCCGGCATTGATCGTCATCTGGCCGGTCGAGAAGATCGCGCCATTCGCGCCCGACACGCCCGGCGCTTGCTGCCCGCTCGGCGTGCCGGTGTAGGTCGCCAGCGTGTTAGCGCCTTTCTTCACCGTGGTGCTGCTCGCCGCAAAGTTGATGATGACGGTGTAGGTCGCTGCGGTCGTCGTCACGGTGAGCGTCTCGGTGTTGGTCGCGACGTTGCCGACGGACGACACCGTGGCAGTTCCCGCGATGAAGAGTCCGCTCTTGATCGGGCCGCTCCCGCCGCCCGTGACGTTAGCGCCGTTGACGTACAGGCCGTTCACTGCCGGGATCACCGGCAGCGGCGACGGAGCCGGGTTGCCGGTCAGGGCCGCGTATTCGACCTGCGTGTTGTCATTGGTCGTCGGCAGGGTCAAGGGCGAGCTGATCTGATGCCAGTTGGCCTGATTCGAGATGACGGCTGCCCAATCGGCCACCGTCGTCGGCGCGCCGGGCGCCCACGTCGTCGTGCCTGCGGTGATGACTTCGTCGTTGAAGATGGGCGCTATGCCGTCGGTGTAGGCGACGCGCATCGGACCGCCGCTGTACACCGGGCCGTTGAACGACTCTCCGCTCGCATAATAGACGGCTCCACCGACGTTGGTGAATTCGCTGATGGTGAACATGTTGAAGGCCGAGAACGGCTGCTTCTCGATCAGCGCGTCGACTTTGCGTTGCGCGCCGCCGGCCGTACCGGTCGAGTGGATGATGTAGTAGGGCAGCACCGATGTCCACTTCTGCGTGTCGACGTTGGACGCGTACGAGACGGTCTTGCCGTCATCGTCTGTGTAGGAATTGCCTTGCGGAGCAGGTGTGGAGCCCGGAGCAGCGCCAGCGTCGTTGAGCTCGAACTGGTAGACCATCTCGTCGATGCCGGCATATGCGGCACGCTGCGCCTCGTTGCTGTTGCCGTGCAAGCCGGTGAGCCGCAGCTCCGAGACCACGTTGGTCATCAACGCGCCGATCAAGATCAAGAACACCGCCGTCATGAGCAAGACGGTGATGAGCGCAATACCGCGGCGCGGCCGGCGATCGGGTTGGCGAGTGGACGTACGCATGGTCTTCCTTCCCCTAGTTCATTATGTTGACGTCGTCGACGAGCGTATACGGCTGCTCGGCTTCGTTCGCTTGGAGGATCTTGTTGATGCTGATCGTGACCTGGTATTCGTTCGAGTTGCCGTTGACTTGCATGACGCCGAAGTTGGTGACGTCGGTCGCCAGGACGGTCGGTGCGGGCGACGGCCCGCCCACTTTGTACACGGTAGAGTAGTCCATCGCGTACTCGTTGAGCGTCTGCGTGGCCGAGTTGTACGAGATGATGTGCACGTCGTACCCCGGGTTTGGCGCATTGGTCGAGCCCGTGGGGATCGACGCCGGGACCAGCGTCTGCACACGGTAGAAGACGATCGCCGGCGTGGAGGTCACCTTCGGGACCGGCAGGAGCACGGCCGGAGACGGCGTCCCACCGGCGGCGTCGTTGGTGTTGGCGTCGACCGAGGCTTGGCTCAGCGATGAATTGACCCGCGCCATCGCGATGCGCGTGCGCTGCTCGTTCGTCATGTTCTCTTCGGTCATCGTACTGTGCGTGAAGGCCTGCTTGAAGAGAACCGTCGAGAGGGTCAGGACCAGCGCCAGCACTCCGAACGAGATAAGCAGCTCGGGAATCGTCATGCCCAGTTGGGCGCGTGTTCGCATGTCGTGCATCCTCAGACCGGCAGCGGCGTCGCCGTCGGAATCGGCGTCGCAGTCGGCTTGGGCGTCGCCGTCGGCTTGACCGTCGGTGACGGTGTCGGCGTCGGATTCGGCGTCGCGGTCGGCTTGGGCGTCGCGGTCGGCGAAGGTTTGGGCGTCGGCGTGGCCGTCGGCGACGGTTTGGGGGTCGGCGTGCCCGTCGGCGTCGGCGTCGGCGTCGGCGTGGGCGAAGGCGGCGGCGTCGCCAGCGTCAGCTGGGTCGGCACCGAGTGCGTGTGGCCGCGCATCTCGTAGGTGTCGACTTTGCCGTCGATCGTGCTGCGGACCCAGACGGTGAGGTCAGAGCTGTCCTCGACAGGCACGGTCTGCAACCATTGATATTGGACCTGGGCTACCTCAGCGGGTGCGAGGTTGCAAGTGGGCGGGGTGTGCCACCCTCCGCCGCTCATCGGGCCCGGGTCGGTGACGGGCGTCAGCGTGTTGCCGCACGGATCCTTCGGGGAGTCCGGATAGGTGCCCCATAGGCTGCCGTCGCCATACATCACGCCCATGAAATAGTTGGCAGCCGAGATATCCATCGAACGTTGCGAGGCTTTGCTGGTGGCCCACGACGACGCGACCATGTTCTGGCCGACGAAGATGAAGATCAAGACGAGCAACACGATGGCCACCATCACCTCGATGAGGGTCATGCCCCGCGCCCGCTTGCTGTTCGTGCCGCCCACGTCGCTCATCGCAACTTCCTTCTTCTATATAACGCAATGTACACTCGGTCCCAGCTATCCCCGGCCGGGCTCCAACCCTCCCATTCATTCCAATCGGGATAATCTTCTCGCAAGACGCGCCGGCTACTGCGTTTTCCGACAGCGCGGAGGGCAAGTGTGACCCGACGCACTCACGGTGAAAAGTAGCAGCCGCGTCGTGTGGCGCGGCTGCATCAAACGCGTGAGTGTGACGACTCGTCACATATGTCCGTATCCGCCGCCGGGATTCGCCGGCATCGCAGGCGCCGGCTGGGGTTGCGCCGCCGGCGAGGAGTTGTCGGTCGCTTGTCCGTTGCCGTGAATCGTCACGGCGCGGGCGCGATAGTTGGCGACGTAGAGCGCCCGGGCTATAGTTTGAGCATCTGCCAACAGCGCCAAGCCTTTGCTGTCGGCGGCGCGCGTGATGTCCGGTGACGTCTCGCCGCGATATGTGATGATGAGCGGCGTAGGCGACGCGAGCGGTTGGGCGCAGGCGGTTTGCAGTTTGGAGATCGGCATCGCGGCATCGAGATCCGCGAACAGGGCTTTGAGGGTCGCTGCCGACAAAACTCGCTTGCCTTCGCTGCGCCATCGTCGGCGACGGTATCGCCGTTCGGCGCGACGACGATACGGGAGCCCGCCAGATCTCCGGTCGCCGGACTGACGATCACGACGGCGCCCGGCGGGATGACCGTCGCGGTCGTCTCCGCGCGGGCCTCAAAAGGGAGCAGGGTCGCCGCGAGCGCGGCTGCCAGCACGATTCGCATGTGGGCTACTATAGAGGAAGAAGCTGAAAATTGGGCAGGGTAGGATTCGAACCTACGTAGCGCTGAGCGCGGCAGATTTACAGTCTGCTACCATTAACCACTCGGTCACCTGCCCACGATTGCGAAGACCCTCCCTTCGCGCGGGCGACCAGAGCGTCCTCGGCGAGAGCGCCCCCGAGTGTGAGTCGGTCCTATTTGAGACTCCCCTTGTGTGTGATGTAACCGGATGAAACGAGCACCGCACAAAGGCGGTCTCACGCATTGGAGGTAGTACCATGGCTATATGGCAACTGACCATCATAGGCGTCTGCGGTGCCGCATTGTTCGGATTGATGTGGGCGCGCGCGAATGAGCAAAAGGGTAAGGGAATGAGCGGCCCGCCTCGGATTTGAGCAAGAACCACCCTATTGGACTTCGGACGGAACGCCTTCAGGCTCGTAGCGCCTTAGCGGCTCAACGGTGACAGGAAGAGCATGGCGATCTTGCTCGCGGAATCCAAGCCGAATACGTAATCGAAGCTTTGCGTCCGAAACGTCGCCCGATAAACGAACATCGTGACGCCGCTTTGAACGGTCTTGCGCTCTAATGAAAACGCTGTCGGCTTACCCATGTGTTGCAGCTGCGTGCGCGCATCCGTCAATGCTTTTGGCGTCAGCAAGCGACTCAGCTGGGGGCTCAGTTGGGCTCGATCGATTTCGCCTTTCTGAAGATCGTCCAAGCAGCTTAGTGCCCGCCTCATGATCCTTCCATCTTCTTCTTCCTCAAGTCGCTTCTGAGCCGAGGCTGCCGCTGGGAACAACGTGTCGAAGACGCCACTCGCGAGCGTGATCGCGTCGGCGTTCCCATCGTTGACCAACGCGATGATGGCGAGGTGGTCGGCGGGAAACACGACGTTAGCTGCGTCGAAGCCGAGCGTGAGCCCACTGTGCCACACCCTGGGGTGACCGTCATACGTGTCGATGTAGCTAGCAAAACCATAGCCTGTCGCCCCGCGGTTTGACGCGTGGCTGGCCGTCTGCATGAGGGCGTAATCCCGAGTGTTAAGGATCTTGCCCGACGCGAGGGCAGCATCCCATTTAGCTAGATCGCCGGCTGTGGAAACGAACTCGCCCGCTGACCACAGCCATTTGGAGTCGAAATGCGGAGATGTGCGAATCGCGCCGTTGTCAGCGCGGTACCCGGTGGCCATGTCGGGCACGTGCGATTCGTCGTCAATCGTGACCGTCTCGCCCATGCCCGCAGTATCGAAAAGATGCGCTTGCACGTAGGCCTCGTAGGCGAGCCCCGAAACGACTTCGATGACGCGGCCAAGGGCGATATAATTCGTGTTGCTGTACGCCCACTGCGTCCCCGGACGGAAGGCCAGAGGCTTGTTCCGGATCAGAGCGACGACAGAATCGTAGCCTCGGACGGACGATGCGCTTTCGAGGACGTTGGTGTTCCCGATGTAGTCGTACAGACCGGAGGTCTGATCGAGCAATTCGCGCAGCGTAAACTCGCCGGCATGAGGAAAGTCCGGCAGGTAGGTGCTCAATCGATTATCGAGAGATAACTTGCCGGCCTCGGAAAGCTGCAGCACGGCCGCTGCCGTGAACTGTTTTGTCACGGAGCCGATCTCAAAATGCGTCTGGGCATCCGCAGGCTCCGTCTTGGCAAGATTGCGGTTGCCATAGCCGCTGACATACACGACGAATCCGTCACGAGTGAGCGCCAAGGCGGCACCTGGAATGCGCTCGCGCTGCATCGCTCGTCGAACCGCCATGTCGATCTGCGCAGCCATGCCTGCCGGAACGGGGGTCGGCTCGGCACCTGCGCCGTACGGCGCAGCCACACACAAAGCAGTGAAAGCGACGACGATCGCCCCGCAGACGTGCCGCTGTCGAGGCCTCAGAAAGAGCCTGCCCCCGATTGGGGGGATGGTGTTGGCCGTTCCTTGACGACCGCGCATGCACTTCCATCGCAGTGCCCGATGGGAAGCATCATGCGATTCGCTGCCACGAGATCGTAGAGGGGTCGTCCGAACCCAAGTTTGCGGCTGATCCATATGATCGGCAGCGTGATCCAGAGGAGCGGTAACCGAGTGGCCACCATCCACACAGCGTCGATTCCACCTGACGCTGTCCCATCACCGTCGGTGACGTACATGCGCTTTTCCAGGTCTTCAGGCGCGACGCCCGGTGGCGGCGCGAAGCCCGGCGCGCGGAATGACGCGATCCCTAACAATCGCAACCAGTCTAACGAGCGCGCCCAGCGGTCGACGATCCGGACACAGATCGGACAATCTCCGTCGTAGATGACCGCAATGGCCCACTTTCTCGGAATGCGCTGTGATGCGAAGTTGCCCCACGAGCGTGCGAGCGCATCAAACGTGCGGTCGCAAAAGAGCGCAAATCGATGATAATCGAGATCATCGAAAATGATCAATTCGGCGCTGATCACCACGGCAGAAAACCACACCAGGCCCATGAAATAGCCGATGCTCGCGTGGAGCGAGAATGCACCGAGGGCGACAAACGGCCTGGCCGGCCTGCTCCATATCAGAAAGGGCCATGCCATTTGGAATAAGATCGTCGAGTACGTCAGCGCGGTGACGAGGATGGTGTTTTGGTAGAGGAAATGGGCAACGGGCGACAAGTTGAACTCGGATGTCCGAAGCACGTAGTAGAGCGCGGTGCCGTCTTGCCACATATGGCCCTGGATCTTGTAAAATGCGGACGTGAGATACAGCAAGCACAGCTGCAGCAGCATCGCGAGGACGCCGAAATTGTGGAGGAGCGCCACGAATGGACGCGGCGTGCTCTTCATATCGCCGCGCGCTGCGGCATCGATCGAAAAGTGGGCCCCGCAGTCGCAGAACATCAGGAGGAAGATCATCAAATACAGCAGATTGTCGCCGGCCGTCATGACGAATTGATCTCGCGCGTACAGCGACCACGTGAAGACGAAGAAAAGAATCGAAGACAGGCGCGTCTTATACCCTAGTATGAACGCGATCGTGACGAGGAGTCCGCCGAAGAACAAAGCGTTTTCGTAGAGGGGAGTCGTGGAAAGCTGATATAGGGAAAAGTTTCGTCCTAGACGCATTTCGGTCATGAACGTGCTGAACGGTATGAGGCCATTATCGCCCCACAGATATTGGCGCTCGTACACGTGCGTGATATAGAACACCAGGATGTTCAACCCAAGCGCGATTCTGAGCAGCGCGACGCCGATGAGACGATGGGGCTCGCTTAGCAGTTCGCGCAGCCGGCCGAGCCGGGACGCAATCGTCGATCTAAGCTCGGCGATCATGGCCTATTGAGCCGGGATGTCCGGGCTTGGGGGATTCGCGACGCAGCAATATGGTGCGACCCACGTGGCGGGCTGCCACTGCACGGGGGTTATCGCCGCGTAATCCAACGTGTCCGGGTCGAAACGTTTGCTAAAGCGCGGAAACCGGTAGCGAGACAAACCTACTTGGACCTCGGAAAACTTTACCCCCGGAAACTCGATCTCGAGACTCGCGAGCCCGGTTCGCGTCAGAACGGTCATGTCGCGCGGATACGCGCGAACCGGAATGGGCAGGATAAGAACGCGCTTGCCGTCTCTCACAACGGCCGCTCGCGGATCCATCAGAAGATCGTTGCTGAAGCTCACCACCACGTTCGCTTCGGCGAGCTCGACGAGCGCAAGCGGGGTCAGCCGGTTTTTTCTCACCTGGTCGATCAAGGACTCTGTCACGTTGAGCCACTGCGTGGTCTGAGACCGACCGGTCCGCGGATCCCGAAAGCGGCCCCGCACCATCAACGCGATATCCTCGTCAATCGGCTGCGGAGCGAAGAGCTGCCAATTCTGGGTGAAGAGCGGGTCCACATAATGTTCGATGAGGTCGCCGTATTGGAGCTTGAGCGGGCTCATCGGCATGTTTGACAACTGGACCATAGTGAAATGAAAGGTGAGCACTGCGAGCAAGACGGCAAAGCTCGACCACCAGGCGACTGCCTCCAGCGCGCTCTTGCTCTTTTCGGACGGCGTAATGTTCAATGGATATGAAGACCGCATGTGACCGCGCTTCGGTCACATGCGGCTCCTGTAGATCCGGGGTATTAGTGATCGAAGCTGGACGTTGCGAGTCTCGCATTATCGGCTTGGCTAAGCACGCCGCCCGATGAGGCGGACGACGATGACGATGACGACGAGCCTGACGACGACCCGGAGACCGACGACGCCCCGGACGACACGAACTTCGGCGGGCATGGATTTGGATTTGGTGCTATGGAGCAGGGATTACCGGGGCCGGTTGCGGTTCTGATGATCGTCTGCATGTTCTTGTGACTGAATCCGACTTTGGCTTGAGCGGAAGCCATGGAGCCGGAAAGCACTACTAAGCCAATAAGCGCCGCAAGTAGTGCAACGGGATATTTGCGCATGTCCTTTCCTTTCCGTGGAGCTGCAGATTGGGCTGCGTTTTCGCGTTTCACCAACGCGACTTCGCGTGCCTACTCGCCAAACTATCGAACGCAATACTAGTATTGCGACTACCAGGGTGACGCTAAACGGATTTGCCAATTGGAGAGCGCGTGCAAGGAGACATCGTTTGATGACCGTGCGGGAAACGGCGCCGCCACGCGGCGGAGCGCTCACAACGTACTTTGGCGTGTTATTCGACCCGACGACAGCGTTTGCCGCGCTCGAGAATCAGCCGACGTGGGGCTGGGCGCTGATTCTGTCGATCGTGTTAGTCGCGATCGGCGGCACGCTGGTCGCTCCCGCTTCGGCACACATCATGCAGGGCATCACCGAAACGACCCCGGACGTGACGGCTCTGATCAAGAACCTCCTGTTCGCGGCGTTGGGTGTCGGCGTCTCGTGCCTGCTGGTCACCGGAATATTTTTTTTGAGCACCGTGCTTGGCGGAGGGCGCGTGTCCTTCGTGCATGCGTGGGCCCTTGCGTGCAATTGTGCCGTGATCACCGGCGTGGCGGCGGTGTTGAACGGCGCAATCGTCTTCGGAAGGGGGCCGACGGCCGCCGTGACGATGGGCGACCTCTTCGTGCTCGCATCGCTCAGGTTTCTCGCGACGAGCCCGTTCCTGCGGGCATTCTTATATACGTATAACGCCTTCGATATTTGGTACTACATCATCGCAACGATCGGCTTCGTGCGGGTGCTTCACGTCGGATATCGACAGGCGATCATCACCATGGTGGTGCTCAGCCTGCTCAGCGCGCTGCTCGCCGGAACCCTCACGGCCGTGCAGACCGGAACCCTGAGGCTATAAGCGCTGCCCTGGTGGTTTTCTTGCGGTGGGTGCGCAACGCTCTCGCTTGTGGTAACGTTATAGCCATGTAGATGCCGTAGCGCCTTCGGGGGATTACCATATGCGTACTTGGCTGCTCGCCTTTTTCGCCGTCTGCGTCTTCATCGTTTGTCCGCACCTTGCGAACGCAGCGCCTGTGTTCGCGACGTTTGCGATCAGCGGTCCCAATCCTTATACCGGCCCATGCCCCGTGACCATCCAGTTCACGGGCAGCATCGTCGGCGCAAAAGGTGTGGGTGTGACGTACAAGTACGACCGCTTTGTCAACGGCGGCTGGATCTACGGCTCACCGATCAGCACCACGATTCCGCCAAACGGGCCGCTGCCGCTCACCGAAAACCTCGTAGTCGACAGCGCTCATGCGGGCGCCCAATCAAACCAAGTGACCGTCACATCACCGAATTCCACGCAGGCCAAGGTCTCGTTCACCGTCAACTGCACCGCCCCAACGCCCTCGCCGACGCCACAAGCGACGCCCACCAAGGCCCCGCCGCCCCCGCCGAGCCCGAGCTCGTTGGGCAGCACGAACGATCCGCAGGTGTGCACGAACCACGGCGGCTTCGGCGGCGGGCTCGCGTGCAAGGCGGGGTTCAGTTCAGGCATGCTCGCGCTGATCTGGACCGCGCCGAACGCATGCTCAAGCTGCATCGGCGGCTACAAAGTCTATCGCGTCGACAGCGGGCAGCACACCTTCATCACCAAACAGGACAACGGTAAAGACGTGACGCTGGCGCTGTTGACCAAGCCGAGCGGTGGCTTCTCGGGCAAGTGCTATGCGGTCACATCCTACGCAGGCAAGGCGGAGTCAAGCGACAGCGGTACGTATTGCGTCAACGGCGCCGTCGACACGCCGGTGGTGCGCAGCTTCAACGTGACGCCGAATGCCGAACGCCAGGTCGTCCATCATTACAGCTATTCGTTCCCGGGTCCCGGATGCGGAATCCCGACCGAAGGCATCGGCACCGTCGGCCTTCCGGTCGGATTCATCCATGACTATGCGAGCTCAGTCGGCGTCACGTGCTACGAAGACACGTACGTCTGGCAAAGCGCCATCGGCTTCGACCTCGGCGAGGCGGGTATCATCTTACGCAGTTCGAAAGCGAGCGTCAAGAACGCGGAACTCACCTTCCAGCGCGCGGACGGCGGCAGCGGTCCGACGTGTCTAGCCGCCGTCGGCCTGCCGACCGGCGACTGGTCCAATGCGCAAGACCTGATCCCGAACAACGTCTACGTGAGCGGCCTGCCGTGGAATAACAACGGTGGTCCCGGCCAGAACGCGGTCAACGTGACATCGGCGGTCAACAACTTCGCCAAAGGCGTCTGGGACAATCACGGGTTCTTGTTCATGGGCGGCGATGAGGACACGAGCGGCGTCCACAACAACGACGAGTGCGTGACCGGCTACGCCAACTTCTCGTTGAACATCCAAGTGATCATTCAGCCCTGACGCGCTACTCGTGCCGCAGCGCTTCGATGGGGTTGAGCTGCGAGGCGCGCCGCGCGGGATAGAACCCGAACACGATGCCGATGAGGGCCGCGAAGAGGAATGAGATCAAGACCGATTCGGGCGCGATGATCACCGTCCACCCGGCGAGCTTGGACGTGATCGTCGAAGCGAGGAGTCCGAGCGCCACGCCGATCAGCCCGCCGACGCAGGCCAACGTGACCGCCTCGACCAGGAACTGCATCAGCACGTCGCGCTCGCGCGCGCCGATCGACATGCGGATGCCGATCTCGCGCGTGCGCTCGGTGACCGAGACGAGCATGATGTTCATGATGCCGATGCCGCCGACGATGAGCGACACGGCGGCCACTCCGGCCAGCAAAAGCGACTGAATGCGAGAGGTCTCGCTCGCGGCGGCCTGGACGTCTGCGATGTTGCGCACCGCGAAATCGTCCGGCTGACCGGGCGCCAGGCGGTGGTTGAGGCGCAATAATCCTTCGACCGAGCTGACGACGCTACCCACGGCGTCCGGTGAGGCCGCTGAGATGGTGATCGACGAGAGAAATTGGTTGCCGTTGATGCGTAATTGCATCGACGTGAGCGGCACCACGACTTGGTCGTCCTGATCGCGGCCAAAGCCGCTTTGGCCTTTGGGCGCAAGCACGCCGATGACCGTGAACGGCGCGCCCTTGATGGTGATCTGGCTTCCGACCGCATCCCCGGCCGGGAAGAGGTTCAACGCAACGGTGTTGCCGAGCACCGCTGTTTTCGCTGCGTTCTTCATATCGTCGGCGGTGAAGAAGCGACCCTGTGCCACCGTCCAATTCTGCACTTGCAGCCACGCCGGGCTGGTGCCAAGGATCGACGTCGCCCAGTTATTGCCCGCCGCGACCACTTGGCCGCTATCGTTCGACTGCGGCGCGACGCCGGCGATACCGGGGATCTCGGTCGCGATCGAGGTCGCGTCTTGCGGCTTGAGCGACGTGCGCGCGCCGGCGCCGAGGTTGACGCCGCCGGTGATGACGCTGCCGGGGGTTACGATGATCAGATTGCTGCCAAGGCGCGCGAGCTGCGCTGCGACCGCGGCGCTCGCGCCGTTGCCGATCGCCATCGACGTGATCACGGCGCCGACGCCGATGATGATGCCCAGCATCGTCAGCAAGGAACGGAACGCGTTGCGTATGAGCGCTTGCCATGCGACGCGGAAGAGGGCGGTGATATTCATACAGGTACCTGCGTCGGAGCGGCGGAGGGACGGTCTTCGATGACGAGCCCGTCGCGGAAAACGACGGTGCGCCGTGTCCACGCCGCGACGTCGGGTTCGTGCGTCACCATCACGATCGTGATGCCGCGCTTGTCGTTGAGATCCTTGAACACCGCCAGAATGTCCTTGGTGCTGCGGCTGTCGAGATTGCCCGTGGGCTCGTCTGCCAGGACGAGCGACGGGTTGTTCACCAGGGCGCGCGCGATCGCGACGCGTTGCTGCTGGCCGCCGGAGAGCTCGTTCGGATTGTGGTCCGCGCGATCTGCAAGTCCCACCATTTCCAAAGCCGTGCGAGCGCGCTCGCGGCGCTCTTCACTATTCACGCCGGAATAGAGCAATGGTAACTCCACGTTCTCGAGCGCCGACGTGCGGCTGAGCAGATTGAAGCCTTGAAACACGAACCCCAACCGCCGGTTGCGGATGGCGGCGAGCTGGTCGCTCGTCATGCGCGAGACGTTCTCGCCTTCGAGGAAGTAATCACCCGACGTCGGGCGGTCCAGGCAGCCGATGAGGTTCATGAAGGTGGATTTGCCCGACCCCGACGCGCCCATGATCGCGACGAACTCGCCGCGTTCGACGCGTACGCTCACGCCGTTGAGCGCGGCCACGTCCATCTCACCCAGATGATACACCTTATGAAGATCGCGGGCGTCGATGACCGGCACCGACGCGGCGGCCGTTTCGGACTGGCTCACGGAGTGCTCGTGCGGCTGGATCGCGACTGGAGCACACCGATGATCACTTTGTCGCCTTCTTTGAGGTCGCCGCTACGGACCTCAAAGTTCACCCCGTCGGACATGCCGATGACGATCTGCACGGGCTGCGGCTTCTTGCTCGCGCTCAGCGTCCATACCACGGCGCGTGAGCCCGGCGCGCCGGCCAACGGCGGAGGCGTCGAGGTGGTGACAGTGGCCCCGAAGCCGACCGGGGCGCCGGGCCCCGCCGGCGAACTGGCAGGCGCGCTCGAACCGACGCGCGGCTTGAACAGCAGCGCGGCTACCGGCACAGCGAGCACGTTCGAGCGTTTCGCCACCGCGATAGTCACGTTTGCCGTCATGCCCGGTTTGAGGCGCGCCGTCTCGTCGTGGACCGCGACCACGGCATCGTAGGTGACGACGTTGGAGATGGTCGTAGGATTGATGCGGACCTGCTGCACCGTGCCTTTGAAGGTCGTATTCGGATATGCCGGCACCGTGATCGTCGCGCCTTGGCCTTGTTGCAGCTGGCCGACGTCCGCCTCGTCGACATTGGTGTCGACTTGCATGTCTTTGAGCGTGGACGCGATGACGAACAGCGTCGGCGTCTGGAACGACGAGGCCACGGTCTGGCCGATGCTCACGCCGCGGGAGACCACGATGCCGTCGATGGGACTCACGATCTTCGCTTGCCCAAGGTTGTAACTGGCTGTCTGCAGCTGGCCTTGCGCGGACGAGATCTGCGCCATCGACGCGGCCGCCTGATGCGTCGACGCGTTCTCCTGCGCCTTCGCCGCGTTCACGGCCATCGCCGCAGCGTTGAGATCTGCAAGGGCAGATTGTTCGGCCGCGGCGTCAGTATCCAACTGGCTTTGAGGGATGTAGCCTTGACTGAGGAGCGTGTGATCGCGCTGCAGAGTCGTCTGGGCCAGAGTTAACGCCGCCTGCGTCTTCTGGTAGTCCGCCTGTGCGCTTTGCACCGATGCTTGCATCTGCGCGACCGTCGCCTGCGTGGCGGAGGCGTTAGCTTGCGCTACGCTCACGCCAGCCTGTGCCTGGCTGTCCGCCGCCTGAAACGTGGTCGGGTCGATCGTGGCCAAGACTTGGCCCTTTTTCACGATCGAGTTATAGTCGACATAGAGCTTGTTGATGGTGCCGGAGACCTGCGAGCCGACCGTCACCTCGTTGACCGGGTTGACGATACCGGTCTCTTGGATCGTCGCGTCGATGTCCGTCCGCGTGACCGGCGCCGTGAGATAGCGAGGCGTGGCACTCTTCGACGTGAGCGCTCTGATGCCGAAGAATAGGACGACCGCCACGACGACGACGGCGGCACCGATGATGTAGATGCGTTTCATGAAATGCGTCTTTCTTGAGGGATCTCGACGGAGTCGAGCCGGCGAAGACCTTCGAGCAGCATATCGCGGTCCGAAGGCCGCAGCCTGCGCAGCGCCGCGGACAGGAGGCTTGGGTTGAGCGACGGCCGCAACGACGCGAGCGCGCGCTTGCCCGCAGCGGTTAGTTCGAGCGCGGTGCGGCTGCGCCCGAGGACGCGGTAACGCCGGCGCAGCAGTCCTTTGCGCTCTAGACCCGAGAGCACGATCGAGGCCGTGCTGGCGGTGACCGACATCTCGCGCGCGACGTCACCGACGGTGGCGTCAGGCAATACGTCGACCGCGCGCAGCAGGAGCGCTCCGCGGACAGTCAGGTCCGAACCGGCGATGCGGCGTGCGAAGGGCGCGCGATACTTCTTATAGATGCGCGGCAGCAGCTGGCTGATCTCGCCGATCGAGTCCTTGGTATGTCCGGCCGCGTGCATGTTTGACATGATACGTCAATTATACGTACCCGCTATGTGCATAGGTTGTGAACGCTTGATTAAAAGCCGCTTGAATCAAACACAGAAGACTGGGAATAGCCCGAGAACGCGTGTCGCCTCTACGTTTGGGGTTTACGATCTGCTGCGGCGAACGCGCGTTTCGCGGTCGAGAGCGCGTTGAGGGCGGCCGGGAAGCCGGCGAACGCCGCCACTTGGATGATGATCTCGATGATCTCTTCGCGCGTGCAGCCCGCGCGCAGCGCCGCTTCGATGTGCCCGCGCAATTGAGGCTGGGCGCTGCCGAGGGTCGCCAGCGCCGCCACCGCAGCGATCTCGCGCGATTTGAGATCGAGGTGCGGACGCGTGAACACCTCGGCGTAGGGAAACTCGACTACCATGCGCGCGAAATCGGGCGAAACGTCGGCGATGGCCTTGAGGATCTCGTCGCCGGCCTCACCCTGGACCTCGCGGAACTTGGCGAGGCCGCGCTTGTAGCGCTCCTCAGGCACGCGAGGCCGCGGCGATCGCCGCGCGCACCATCTCGTTCTGCTCTTTGGGATCTTTCCAGCGCGCCTGCGCGGCGGGCGTCAGCTGATCGATCGGGTCGAAGTACAAGAACCACTGGCCGGGTTTGACGCTTGGCGCGCTGTACACGGCGATGCCGTTCTCGCGGTCGTAGTGGTCGTAGCTGTGCACGTCGCGTTTGCCGCCGCCGCCGGGCGCGTCGCACAGGAACGTCGGCGTGTTGAAACCGGCGGTCGTGCCGCGCACGAACTTCTCGATATCGACCGCCGTCTTGATCGTCGTGCGCAGGTCTTCCACGCCCTTGACCATGTCGTGCATGTAGACGTAGTACGCGTGCACGTTCATGTAACCGAGCTGCTTGACCAGCTTGCGCATCGTGTGCTTGTCGTCGTTGACGCCGCGGATGAGGACGGATTGGTTGCGCACCATGATGCCGCGCTCGAACAGCACCTGCATCGCCCGCTGCGTGATGTCAGTGATCTCGTTCGGGCTGTTGAAGTGGGTGTGCAGCATGACGTCTTTGCCGAGCTTGCGCCCCTGCTCGACGATCGACGTCAGCGCATCGGTCCAGGCGGCGTCGGTCAGGATTTTCATGGGCATGACCGCCGGCCCTTTCGTGGCAAAGCGCATGCGGCGCACGTTCGGGATGGCGAGCAACGCCTCGCCGATCTTCTTCAGGCTCTTGGCGGGCAGCTGATACGTGTCGCCGCCGGACACGACGATGTCTTGCAGCTCCGGACGCGAGGCGATGTACTCAAACGCTTGCTCCCACAGCTTGGGATCGGTGGCGAGCTGCGCTTTTTCAACGGTTTCGGTGTCGCCGCCGATGGCGTACGAGCGCGTGCAGAACCGGCAATACACCGGACAGGTGTTGAGCGGCAAGAACAGCGCCTTGTCGACGTAGCGGTGCGTCAGGCCGGGCACCGGCGAGTCCTCAAGCTCGTGCAGCGAGTCGAGACTCAAGCGCGGATGGTCCGGCAGCAAGCGTGAGGCGAGGGGCAAGAACTGCGTGCGGATGGGATCCCCGTACGGGTTCTTCCAGTCGATCGACGCGATCATGTACGGCGAGATGCGCACCGCCATCGGAGCGAGATGGAAACCACGGCGCACGTCTTCGAAGAACTCGGGCTCGACCAAGCCGTGAATCGCGGCCATCAGCTCGTCCGGTGACTTCACCGAATTCTTGCTCTGCCACAGCCAATCCATGAACGTCTTCTCGTCGACGTCTTTGTACGCGGGGATGTCGCGCCAGAACTCGCCCTGGCGGAACTCCATATGTTCGAACGCTTCGGGCCCGGCTGGCGGCTTAAGCGCCTGGATGGGCGCGACGGCCGCGGGCGGCGTGATGTCCGTCTTTGCCATGGAACTCCTTAACTGACGCGCTGCAGCCGGCGCACCGGCTGGGCTTGCCCGCTGCCAAGCGCGATGCCGCCACGTTCGAACGGCGTTGAAAGCACGATCATGGTCTTGCTGCGCACCAGACCTTTGATCTGTTTGAGGCGGGTCAAGAAATCGTCGAGGTGCGCCGTGGAGCGCGTCATCACTTTCAGGAAATAGGTCTCCTCACCGGCGACGCTGTGGACCTCGCACACTTCGGGCAGACCCTTGACGGCGTCGTTGAACTCGTCATACCCGGTGTCGGCCGACGTGTAGCAGCTCACGAACGCGGTCAGCTCGAGACCGAGGCGCTGTCCATCGAGCTGCGCCGAGTAGCGCCGCACGTAGCCGCGCGCTTCAAGCCGCTTGACGCGATCGTGAACCGATGAAGCTTTGAGCCCGACGACATCACCCAGTTCGGCAAAAGTCGAACGGGCATTGCTTTGGAGGGCCTCGAGCAGTTTCAGGTCCAGAGCATCGATTTCAGTATTTTCAATCATTTGAATTGCCTGCCAAGCCGGATTTATTAGGTGAATTGACTATATCACAGAATAAATCTTCTGTAAACCGGCCTTTGCCCGCTCGTGCTACCTGCGCCCGCCTGGGCAGGTCTCATGTTCCGTGCGCCCGCAGTTGAGAGGTGCCGATACATTTGTTTATTCGCTCTCGTTTTAGGAGGACCGGATGCGCTCCAAGTGGATACTTCTGCCCGCGTTGCTGCTGTTCGCGGCGGGCTGCACGAACAGTTCCAGCACGACCATAAACGGGCCGCAATTCGGCCGTCTCTACGTTTCAAATTTCGTCAACACGGGAGCGGCGATCAACATCTTCACGCCGCCGTTTTCGGCGGCATCGCTGCCCGCGGTCTCATTACCAGCGGGTGTCGCCACCGGTCTGAACGAGCCCGGCGGCATCGACACCGACGTGGCCGGCAAGCTGTATGCGATCAACGACGGCATGTCGCCCTCCGTCATCACCATCTTCACGCCCCCGATCACTGCGGCCAGCATTCCCACGACGTCCATCACGCTGCCGTCGTCGAACAACGCCTATGGACTCGTGCTCGATCGGCTCGGCAACATCTGGGTGTCGGATCGCAATGGTGCGAGCTCGACGGTGCGCAAGTACTCGCCGCCATTTACAAACACTTCTACTCCCGTGCTCACGCTCACCGCTGCTGCGAATGGTCTTCCCGACGCCGCGGGCATGGCTCTTGACGGGGCCGGTCATCTTGCTGTCACTGGCCAGGCGACGAAGAACGTAGTCATCTACAACCCGCCGATCACCAGTGCCAGCACGCCGGCGGCGACGATCACATTGGACGGCAATGGCCAGGGTGTTGGCTTCGATGGTGCCGGACGGCTCTTCGCCGTGAACCTCAACACGGACGTCCAAGTGTTCACGCCGCCGTTTTCCAACGCGCAGACCGAGTCGTTCCACTTCGGCGTGCTCGCCGGTGCGGGGATCTCGCCGAAGTTCGATGCGTTTGGGAATCTCTGGGTGCCCATGTCGAGCTCGGTAGTGGAATTCACTTCGCCGTTCAGCGCGACGAGCGCGCCGGCGGTGACGCTGACGAATGGGTTGAACAGCGCGTACGGAGTCGCGTTCGGCCTGTAAGTCTCGACGAAGCCGGCGGAGGGATTTGAACCCCCGACCCGCGGTTTACAAAACCGCTGCTCTACCCCTGAGCTACGCCGGCACTATTTCCTGAGCGTCTTATCTCGTAAGGCTTTGCGCTCTTTGCCTCGATCTTAACCTTGTTCGATTTGGGCTCCGTGGTCACGTGGTGGTCACGGACGCATCCAAAAAAGGCCCAAAACGCTGTTTTCTTAGACACCCTAGGACGCGCCTGCGAGGGCTTGCTGAAGCGCCCGCGCCGCCGAATCCTCGGCCGATGGGATCTGGTGGCCGTAGATGCGCATGAGCATGGTCGTGTCGTGCCCTAGAATGGCAGCAAGCGTTGTAATCGGCACCCCGGCTCGGAGCGCCAAACTCGCGAAGGTATGGCGTAGCGTATGGATATGAACCCCAGGATCGAGGCCAGCCCTCTTAGCGATTGCCCGGAACAGAGTGGCCTGGCTGTCGAGCTTCCACGGTCGCCCAACTTCGTCGGCGAACACGAAGCCTTGCTCCAAGTATATGGGGCCCTTTGCGAGCCTGTGCGACGCCTGCGCGGCCTTGTGTGCTCGCAGTACGGCGACCGCTGCCGGAGGCAGCACAATCGTTCTGCGAGAGCGTTCGCGCTTTGGCTCGGCTAGCGTACCGTCGTCCGCCAGGCTATGCGCAATCGTCACTCGCGCTGATTCAAGGTCCACGAACGGCCACGTCAAGGCGAGCAATTCGCCCCTTCGCGCTCCTGTGTAGAGTGCGAGCGTCACGAACGTATGCAGGCGCGTCCCTTTAGACGCCTCAAGCAGCCCCTTCGCCTCGTCTTCGCTTAGCGTGCGTTGCTCGACACGCGGTACTCGCGGCAGGCGCTTGTTCATTCCGGCCGCGGGGTTGCGTTCGATAATCCCTCCGTCGAGAGCGTCGGCGAACATGGCGTGGACGGTGCGATGCGCGTGGACAACGGACTGAGGGTGGAGGCCTGCTATTTTCTTTTTCTTTCCCTTGCGGCCGGAAGCCAGCATCTCGGTGTACAGATCGCGAAGATGTTGCGGCTTTACCGACGCAATCGGTAGCGCGCCGATGCTCGGCAGGATATGATCTCTGAGCCAACGCGTATACGTTTTCGTGGTTCGCGGCTTTACCCGATGCGTCACCTCAGCGAGCCACTTGTCGGAATATTCGTGGACCGTGACTTTACTAGTTTCGAAATAACGACCGTCTGCGAGCTGGGTGAGCATGTCGTGGAGCTTCTTCTCCGCAGCCTTGCGTGTTGCAAACCCACGAATCCGGCGTTGCCGGCGAGCCTGCCCCGGCTTAGGTGGAACGTCTAGCATGATGCTGTAGCTAATCGCTCCGCCTTTGCCTTTGCGCTTTCGAATTGAACCTCTCATGTTTCATCTTCCTTTGCTTGTTGCGTTCGAGTTTCGTAGAATTCGCTAGCCCTGAGATACTGCCGCATGGCGTCGACATCCGCACCCCTTCGCCTCGCCAGGGTTTCAATTACGCCCAGGACGATTTCCACGTCATCGACTGTAAGCGGGCCGCTGATGAGATTCAGCCAGGCGATAAACAAGTAACCTTCCCCTGGCTTTGTTTCCCACACTCGTGAGTCAAGATCGTAATAGCGGTTGAACGCTTGCGCAAAATTTTCGAGCCCTTGCAGTCCGCTATATGCGGGTTGGGTGTTTTTCCACAGGCCCTTGCGGCACCGATATTCGGCTAACGCATATGACTCTAGCACTTGTTCCTGTTCGGACTCATTTAGCGCACCAAAGTGCTTGACCACGTCGTCAGTCGTCCCCGGCTTGAATACTTGAAGCCGCTTTTCAGCGAGCCTTAAGTGCTCAACCAGTCGTTTAAACCAAACGCGCTTCCGAGCCGTGCTCAACGCAATCGGCGGCTCACTGACCAGACCGATGTACTCTGTTTCGAGATGGAGCGCCTTAGCGTACAGCGCGACCGTTTCTTCGACTGGAGAGATTCTACCAAAGTGTTTGATTACTGCCGGCTCTGAGCAGGGCAGCGCTCGTGCAATGCTAGCCTGCGTGAAATGCTGCCTGACAGCGACGGCAGCGATTTCGCGCATCACCTTGGACGGCGCGCTCTCCGCATATCTCTCCAGAGGGTTGGGTCTTGGCATAGGGTTAAGCCTTCTTTCCAACTTTACCGTTTCCCTTGAACCCTGGACCGCCTAGGCTTATACTGCACTCATAAAGCTCTGCGAGGCTCACTGGCCTCCGACTCCTGGAAGGGTGAAAATTGAGCCAGAAAATAGCGTACAGCCCGGACGAATTGAGACACGTCTTTGGCCTTGGAAGAAGCACTCTCTACTCGCTTCTTCGCTCCGGTCGCTTGCGATCGGTTCGAGTCGGCCGCAGAATCGTGGTGCCGGCAACTGAGGTCGAAAAATTCCTTGCCGTCGAACCCACTGGGCCAAGTGAAGTGAAAAGAAAGGAGCCGACGTTATAACGCCGGCCCACTAGGTATCGCAGTGAATCCATTTCTCGATTCGGCAGATTCACCCTCTGCCGGTGAATCGCTCGAGTCCATCGCCCGGCGAATCGACGCCCTCGAAGGTCGCCTGAAATTCTGGCGAGAGACCGATGAGCAAGCCCCCCGCGACCTCGCCGCGCTTGGCGTCGATCGTCCCTACCTACGGTGGCGCAAGGTTCAGCAATATATCGCACACGAGCGACAACAAGCTCTCGCTGGAATCCGAGCAGCAGTTCGAGAGATCCTGTTCTACGAGCGCGTGACTCGGAAT
Source organism: Vulcanimicrobiota bacterium (assembly GCA_963772515.1). Lineage (GTDB taxonomy): Bacteria > Vulcanimicrobiota > Vulcanimicrobiia > Eremiobacterales > Eremiobacteraceae > JAFAHD01. The sequence continues at coordinate 6,720 of CAVYXC010000003.1, read as the reverse complement.
TGTGAGCAGCGCGGAAGCCCTGAGGCCGGCCCAAATGGCGACGACGTAGCCGATGCAATCGCCTGGTTTGAAGATACGTTTCCCACCTCCGGGGAGGAGGCAGTTTGATGGATCAATCAGAGGCAAGGCAGCAGCTCGGCGAACTCATCAAACGGTATCCCAAAGCTGCTCGCTCGGTAGGACTGTCTGCGTCCAACGCAGACTCGCGGCGTAATGGTAGGCTTAGGCACTCTCTGGACGATCCCAAACCGCCCGACGCTATACTACTTCCCAGCGAAACCATCGACGGAGCCAAGCTCCTCGATGATCTATGCGCATATTTTCGGCGCTATATCATCCTGACAAGTGCGCAAGCAATCGCCTGCGCACTTTGGACGCTTCTCACTCACACCATTGACGCATTCGATGTTGCTGCCTACATGCGCATATTTTCGGCGGCGATGCAATCGGGAAAGACGAACCTGCTTATCGCCTTTTCGTTCGTGGTTTTCAAGGCCTGGAAGACCGGCCGAACAACCCTCGCGGCATTGGCACGAAAGATCGATAAAGAACACTGCACTTTATTGCTCGACGAAGTTGACGCGGCGTTGGAGGGCGACCAACAGTTTGCTAATGCGATGCGTGGCGTTCTCGATGACGGCTTCTACAGGGGCGGCGCAACGACAGTTTGCATCGGTCAGGGCTCCGCCCAGGATGCGCGAGACCTTAGCGTGTTTGGTCCCAAAGCATTCGCTGGCATCGGAACTGGTCTGCCCGACACGGTTATTGACCGCTCAATCCCCATTCAACTAAAGCGCAAGAAGAGGACCGAGATAGTGTCGCGGTTTCGGCGCCGCTTCGTGATGGCAGACGCCGGCGACTTGAAGCCGCGCGTTGAAACATGGGCACTTCAGAACATCGAGCGTTTACGAACCCTTGAGCCTGTTCTTCCGGACGCCCTTACCGATCGCCAACAGGACACCTGGGAGCCGTTGCTCGCGATCGCAGATGCCATCGGCGGAAACTGCCCGTCTCAGGCTAGAGCCGCAGCAATAGAGCTCAGCCATGGAGCCGGCAGCGATGACCAGTCCGTAAGCGTGCAGCTCCTGGCTGACAGCAGACAGGTTCTCGACTCTGACATTCGTGCCGCTGGCAACGTCAGCTCGACTGATCTCGTTCAGAGGCTTGTCGGCGTCGAAGAATCTCTGTGGTCAGAGTGCAATCGGGGCAAGCCGCTAACGGCCTCCGTCTTGGCTAGATTGCTCAAGCCTTTTGGGATCCGGCCACGGCAAGTGCGCCTTGATGAGTCCACCACGCTCAAAGGCTATCTGGTCGACCAATTCGACGACGCTTTCGAGCGTTATCTTCCACCCTTTGGGTCTAGGACCGAAACCGCCGAAACAACGACGGAACCATGCCGCATTGCGGCCATTTCGACAACCGAAACACAATGGATTGTTTCGAATCGAAAAAGCAATGCGGATGCCGATGAAACCGAGGTTGTTTCCCCTGTTTCGCTTCAAAGCCCAATTACGGCGACGGACCCCTTGCGGGTATACAGCTACGATGAGCTTTCGGAACACGACCGCTACTGGCCCGACTATAGTGACGCCCATCCGGGCCACGATGATGAGCCCCATGCGGATTTGGAGGAGCGGGCATGAGCAATTGCCCCGACTGCAACGCCCCTGGCTTTGCCAAGTTCCCATGCTCCTGGTGCCGGATGACCTGGCAGCAGCTCGCCGATCACCACGCAAAGCACGGCTTGCCCGTGCCACCTAAGCCCGAGAATATCCCCGGCACGCAGGCGTTCGTCGCCGCCCACGCGTCTGAGACCGAACTAGACGGCCGCGTTTCGGGCCGACGCTGTCGAGCGCATCGGACCTTTCGGTGCCCGGTTTGTTCTGACGCGAGAAAAGTGTCGGACCGAGCCCGGGTGGCCGCTAGGAGGGCCAAGTTGCGGACAAGCCACGCTAGCGCGATCCTACGCCGCCAGGGGGTGGGTCCCCGATGGGGCCATCCCCGCATGAACGCTGTCTGAGTTCATGGGTTTGGCAATACCTATGCAAGGACAGGTGGCTTAGCAGCGCACCGAGTTGCACGAACTATGTGGGGCCCTCATCCAATTTTGTATAGCTTAGACCGCTATTCCGCACCCACAGCCTTCGTCGCTTATCGAGCGCGCGCATTTTGTCCGCGATCTGATTATTCTCTAGGTACTCAGCTAGTTCAGATGTGTCTTGTAAGAACTCATCAGAGAAGGCTAGGTCATAGCTGTGGTTATCTTCAAACGCTCTGAAAAGCTCGCCGGCAAACTCATGCGGCCTAACCCCTTCAGGGCACTCTTCTCCGGCCCGGAGCACTCTGCGCGCCTCGTCGCCTGGAAACTTACCCTTGAGGTATTCTTCAATCACTGCTATTTGTTTGGAGTTGTCATGCATCGGATCAATACTTTATTTTATCTCAAAGACCAGTTACGTCAAAACGTTCGATCTCGTCGCTTTGACTAATGCACGGGCAAGAGTCGAGGACTTTCCAATTCGAGGGCCTCAAGAAGCTGACTCGGCGGAACAATTTGGATCTTTCGCTTCTTTAATAATTTCGTTACCCTCTGATAGCTCTGAACAGCGGTCTGACCGCTCTGCGTGGTCGGAGGTTGAACGACCGCCATTCCTGACGTCTTAAGTTCCTCCAAGGCGTAAACGAAATAGCCTGCGGCATGTTCAGTAGGGACCCAGTCCTTCGCGGAGGTAGCGAACGACATGACTTCTAGCACCTTCGTTTTCCTAGCAACTTCGAACACGACATCAAAAATGTAGTCTCGGATATATGCGCCGCGCAAGATCTTCTGGTTATACCTACGCAGCCTATCCACAACACGATCAAGCACTCGACCCTTAGTTAGCGCGCTCCCACCTCCGGGGTCTGGCGTTACGAACGCTTTGTAGAGCGCGTTTACAGCCACTTCTGCATTGCCACCCGGTAAGATTGTGGGCTTAGGCTCTGTCAGAACTAGAGAGTCATGGAGTGATCCGTGCAGCTTTTGAAGCGATTCAAGAGTGAAACCGCTCTCCTGGGTAATCTGGCGTTCTAAACCGAGGATAAGCTGATCCAGGATGCCCTGCTCGTGGAGCCTCGGGCTAATTCGGCTAAGCGGTGCCGCTTTGAGAACGCCTGATTCACTCTCGACGTTTATCAGGATCACGGCGAGGTTCCGCGATTCGTCGCGAACCGGATCCTTCCGCCATCGTAAAATCGAATAGTAACCGCGTCCAGGATCACTCATTGCCATTTTTCGATGACCTCTCGCACCTTTGACCTTCTACTAGCCAGCCAGCGTCCAATTGTCAGCCTTGTCGTCCGGCTCCCCCTCCAAACTTCTTCTCCCGTTGGCACCCGACTAACCGCCTCCAGTATTTCCTCTTCGCTTAAGGACTCGATGCGTTCGACAAGCTCGAAGCGCGCGCCCGCCTTGCTCCCGTAGGTATCCGGCAAACCCGGAATCGGTGCCACGACCAACGTCGGGGCTCCTTGATTGGTTGTATCGGCTAGGGCCCCGCCGTGGTCTATACTCAGCACCTTGCCGGTACCGGGGTCAATTAGAACCTGCGGGTCTCCTGCCCCGATCCAAGTTTGAAAGATCACAACGTTAGCACGCGATAAGGCGTCGACATTCTTCTCGTCCAGCTTCAGCTCAGGCGCAATCCTCCCCATGTCCTTGGGATTTATGGTGCCGACAACGTCAACGGTTCCAGCAAGAATGCCGACGAGGTCGCCAGCGGTCTGATGGGAAACGACAACCTCCTTTATAATGCGTATGATTGCCGCATTTGGAGCTACACCCAGCAGATGGCCGAGCCTACCGCAAATTAGCTCGGCAACGAGCCCCTGCTGCGCGCGTACTTTTACCCAATAGTTGTGTCCATCGACGGCGAGGGAAAAGGTGCGGGCTCGCAAGTCGAAGGCACAGCAGGATCACGCAAGAGAGTGATGGCATCGAATACGGTGTACCCCTTCGCATCGAGCTGTGCGAGGGCGTCCTCACTATCGAACAGCCCGGGACTCAACGTGTCTTCCGCATTGCTAGTCCCGATACGGGATTTGACTCGTTACATTGATCCATCAAGATCGCCTCAAGACTCATGGGACTAACATTCTGCCCGGGCAAGTACTTTCTAGAAAGTCAGAAATCCTTAACCTTATCCCCCTCATCGTTATAGATGGCCGGCGGTGTTGGCGTAAACTGATTGAAGGGGGACTGCGGTGAATACGGGTTGCCATCTTGGCCGAACTTGTTCCAGATGCTCGAAGAAACTGAACTTGTTTCCATACGGCGAGTATGGATTCCCAATCGAATCACAAGAAATTGTTCCCAAGAAAGTTCCGTAATTTGCGATTACGTTCAGCGCTGCTGCCGCAGCAAGCGGCATCGTCAGAAGGATTGTGACAACCAAGAAAGCGGCGAGCGCTGTTCTTTTCACAGCGAACCTTCCGTCATAACGCTTGTGTTCCGGAGTTAGTTCTTGTCCCCCTCAAGCGCGTCCGTGGGGATCGGCGCTGGGACTTCATTTGTCTTTTCGGCACATACTTTTTGGGGTCGTTCGGTTGGCACTTGATACATTTGCCCTTTAGAGATTTCAACATCTGCGTTTCCGCCAAACAACCCCTCTTTGTTTCGAAATTCGCTTCGGGCAAAGTCCGTGTCGAGTGTATCACCGCAGAAATTGAATACCTTGTCCACGGAAACCCTCAGATTGGCACCCTTTTTCTCCCCGGTAAACCAGTTCGTCGAAGCCTCATGGGCGTTAGGATCTCGCCTTCGGCAACGTCACCCGCCTTTGCGATAACAAAGCCATTAACGATAACATCTTGCTCGACGTCGTACGTGATCTTGGTGCCTGTAGACGCGCCGTAGGACTTGTAGCTCCGCCTCACCGTGACTACGATCAATGTTCCTTTCGGAACGAGCATAACTGTACTATCGCTTCCAGTTCCGGGATTCGCCGATGTCGCTGGTGATGGGGAGGTTGGAACGGTGACAGGCGGCTTTGTTGCCGCAGGCGTTAAGGCTGGTTTTGGGGGAGCGGCGGGGGTGTAGGCGGCGCCGCGGTAGGTGTTTGCGTCGGCGGCGTCGTGGGTTGTGCAGACGCCCATGCCGCACGGGCATCCGCGCACTGGGCGCCCCGACCACAGGTACGTTATGCCTGCAACGGTGCACGAGGGTGGTGGTGTCGCATAGTCGGCCAGAGCGACCGCACTAAACTGGGCAAGACTAAGAACGGTCATGAGCGATATGGCGAGCACGCGCATCTGTGTCTTCCTCTCGCGTGGCAAATGCGACTGCAACGCCACTTTAAAGTGCGCAAGTCCCCCTGATTATCTTATCGGTAATGTAGACCCCGGCCAGCTACGGACTGTGGCGTGCGGCGTCCCCGCGAAAACTGCCTAGAGTGGAGTCGGTAGACTAGGCCTTTCAGAAAGATAGAGCGCCCAGACTCCGCCGATCGCCACCACCGTCAGAACGATCTCGCGCGCGATGAACCGGTAAACCAGAGCGTTCACAAAGTCAGGCGTGAGTCGGTCAGACGATCCCAACGCCAACGCTTCAAAAGTGTTGAGGAAGACGAGATAGTTGGCTACGCTCAGAGCGGTAAAGAGCGCGACGGCACTGGCGAACCAAGACAGTTTGAGAAACGAACTCTGCGACGCTGAAGAAAGCCCCCGACCGCTAATCCCCAGGTGATTATAAGGCCAATCAGATACGGCCACGAGTCAGGCATCAACAAGAACATGAAAAACCCAAACGTATTCATGGAGTGAGCCCAATAAGACCTCAAGGGGTCGAATATATATGACGCGACAGGTAATGAAACTAAGCCCAGAAGCAAGGCGACAAGCAATTTGAAGCGCGGGGCGGTGGCGACACAGCCCCAAAGGAAAACGGCGGTCCAAAGCGACCAGGGAATCCAAAAGGGAAATCGAGGAAATCGCTCCCACGCCCAGGTCCAGCCATAAACATACCAGAGCGCTGTGGTGGCGATAATACCAAATACGGCAAGCCATCGCACCCACGCCGGCCACGAATCCATGAACTTGAAATTATCCAATGGCACCTCCGGATGAGGCCGAATTCGCGGCTGAGATCAATCAGATTTCATGCAGTGGTCGTCGTCGATGGCCGTCCACGAATCCTTAACCTTGACTTCGGTAAGGTCGTCCAATTCCGAAAGATTCGTAAACGTCCACGTTTCAAGGATGGGGGTGTGCCCGAATTGCGCCAACGCGCTTGACCCGGTCCAGACCGACTTTGGACCAGTATCAGTCGTGGATTCCTCGAAGTACCGTGGCATCATAGGGTTAGGCCGTATCGGCGCCTCGATTGGCAGATCCGACGTTTGGTCTTCGATGTAGTGCTCCGACCACGTCCTTCTCTTCTCGTCATAGCTCCAGGGTAGAACAACATGCCCGTCTCCGCAATCCCAGTCAAGCACTATTGAGCCGCTAAGGTGTGAGCGAGTGACGCGAATGTAACGGTTGAAGGTGACGCCGAGACTAAAGTAGCGAGTATTCGCGCACTTCCAAAAGCCAAGCATGAAGTCGTAACCGTTAGGACCGACGCCGATCTGATCGAGCGGCATGGGGGTGGGGTCAGCATCCGCCGGCACCGCGCCGACGATGCAGAGAATCCCAGCGAGAGCAAGAAGCTTCTTCAATCGAATTAGCCCTGAGCTAAGCGCGCGG
>CAVYXC010000002.1:1187500-1196899 GCA_963772515.1 Vulcanimicrobiota bacterium | reverse complement strand
GCTGCGTCCTAGCGGGAGATTCTCACGTCGATGCTCGTCGGGTTGCTCAGTCCCGTGTTCGAACCCGAGATCGTTTTTTGGTACGCCGATCCGCCTTCTCCGTTGGAATAGACGGTGACACTATTGTTCCCATCGTTGGTCACCCATACGGTGTAGTCGCTGTAGACCGACACGCCGTAGGGGCTCGAGAGGTTCGTCGAGATCGTGTTGACCGGCGCGACGTTGCCGCTTTGCGTCGGCGAGAACACGAGGACTTTGTCCGGGTTGCGGTTGACGACGTAGAGGTAGCCGCTCACGTCGCAGTACAGGCCGATCGGATCGGTGATGCCGGTGAGCGTTCCGCCGATCACTTTCTTGGGCGCGATGTTGAGCATCTGATTCGGCGTCGGGGTTGGGAATTGGGACGAGGGCAGCCACATCATGACCTGCTTGCCCTTGACCGAATCCACGTAGATGGCGCCGGTGTTGACGCTGTTCGAACTGTCGACTGCCAGACCTAGGCCGTCAGCGAGCTGGGTGTTGGAGCCGACGATCGAGTACAGCGGCGCGGGGTAGGATCCGTTGTTCGCGTTTTCTAGGTGTGCGACGATGCTCGGCGTCGCAGGAGCGGAGGGGACGTTGATCGTGTACGCGGGCTCGTCGCCCTGCGGCAGCATCACCAGGTAGTTCTCGGTCGCGCCGTAGGGCGCGGTGAGTCCGTTGCCGGAGCCCGAGAGCGTCTGGTCCGGCGCGACGTTGCCGCCTGCGCCGCCGTTCATGGTGGCGATGCCCCAACGCAAGACCGAGTCGCCCGTGGCGTTGGAGACGAAGAAGTCGCCAGTGTCCCCATCGTACCAGAGGCCGTAGTTGCCGTTGAGGTTCGTGGACGAGCCTTTGAGCGTTGCGAGCGGCGTGGCATTGCCCGTGGTGGTGAACTGATAGCTCGTCACGGAGCTGTTGCCCTCGTTCGAGACGAGCACTTGCCACTGCGGCGGCGGCGACGGACACGTTCCGAATTGCGGCTGGGCATGCGCTTGCATGCGTAGCCCTTGCGGATTGCCGATGCAGTTGCCGGCTTGCGGGGAGAGCTGCCTTTGGCCCGGCAGCGCGCCGCCGCCGCTGCATGCGGCCACGAACATCGCACTGATGGCCGCGCCGATCGCCACTGATGTCGCCGTGTTCAGCCTCACACGGCGTCTGGTATCTTGATTCATTTTGTTATACTCCCATGACGCCACTTTATAAAGAAGAGGTCGTTGGGTGTTGGCGAGTTCGGTTGGCCATCCCAGGAATTCGCAAAACTAGCACTAGGAATACTAGCCAGCGTGGGGATATGGTCCGATGTGATGTGGCGTTTGGGTCGGCTGTTAGCGGCTTTGTTATTGTCGATAGGATGCGCGGCGGTGCGGGGTGCGGGGATGCCTGTGGCACCAACGGTCGTCGTCTATCCTCGGCACGGTAGCCCGCAGGATAGTGAAGTGGTGCCGCGCGGCCCTGGTCTCGTGCTGATGGGCGGCGGTCTGCGCGTCGATGCGGCGTACGCCTGGATGCACGATGTGATCATGGGTCCGCACGCGCGTTTCGTGCGCGGTGGCGACATCATCGTGCTGCGCGCGACGGGCACGAATGATTATGATTCCGAGTTGATGGCGGCGGCGCCGTTCAATTCGGTGCGCACGATCGTGGTGGGGCGGGGCGCCTCTTACGACGATCTGGCGAAGGTTGGTGCGTTGGTGGATCGCGCGCAGGGCGTGTTTTTCTCGGGCGGCGATCAGGGCAACTACGCGCGCTGGAAGGGCACGCCGCTGATCGCGGCCGTGCAGCGCTTGTACGACCGCGGCGGCGTGGTGGGCGGCACGAGCGCGGGCTTGGCGATCCTCGGCGAGTACGTCTTTGATTCTGTCGCGGCCGACGCGGTGAGCGATGACACCTCGGTCACGACTGCCAATGCGGTGGCCGATCCAAGCGAATCGATCATCAGCTTCACACATGGACTGCTGGTGTTTCCGTCGTTGCACGGTGTCATCACCGACTCGCACTTCCATACGCGCGGTCGCTTCGGCCGGTTAACGGTGTTCTTGGCACGGTTGGCAAGCGTGTCTTCTTCTCCACTGATGGGCGTCGGCGTGGACGAGGGGAGCGCGATCGTGATCGATAGCCACGGGATGGGGACGCTGTTGCTGCAACGCCCCGGCGGTTCTGCGTTGTTCGTCCGACTTACAGCGGGCACGCGCGTTTCAGGGCGCCCCTTCGTTGCGGCGGGCGTCCGCGTGACGCAGCTCGACCGTAGCGGCGAGCGGTTCGATTTTCGGACGTGGTGCTCTTCCGCGCCGTCGTATTCGGTGGATGTGGACGGCCGGCGCTCGCCGATCTACGCGCCGGCCGACCCGTACGTCATCCCTGCTAATGCCGCTAGGGCGTCATGCTCTGTGCAGCCCAACATGCCTGCTGCCCGTGGCACTGTTGGTTCGCGGTGAGGATGTCGTGCAGGCGCTGGTGTTGTGCCGGCGTCAGGCTTTGCGCCGTGTTGCTGAGCTCGTAGGGGTCGCGCGTCAAGTCGTAATATCCGACTTCCCCATCCTCGTACTCGACGTACATGGCGTTGTCGAGGCGCAGCGCGTTATAGGTGACCGGATCGGCCGAGTGCGGGATGGGAGCGTCCGGATCCGTGATGCTTGGACCGGGTCGCTTGTGCTCGACGAGCGCGACATGGCGCCACTCCGCCACGTCGCCGCCTTGGAGCAGCGGCAGCAAGGCGTGGCCGTCGGCTTGAGGGGGCGGCGCTTGGCCGCCGATGCGCGTGTAGGTCTCGGCGAGATCGACGTTCTCCACGATCTGGTGGACGACGACGCCTTTGGCGACGCCTGGGCCGACGATGACGAGCGGCACCGAGATGTCGGTGTCGAACGGCGTCATCTTGCCCGGACGAAGTGAGTACTCGCCCATATGGTAGCCGTTGTCGGAGCTGAAGATCACGTAGGTGTTTTGGTCGCCGAGCTGCGCCAGCTCCGCGCGGATCTGGCCGATCATCTTGTCGACCGCTAAGACCGATTGCGCGCGCATGCGGAAGAACTTGTCGATCTTCATTATTTCCGGCTGGCCCATCGGCGGGATCTCTTGCAGCCACTTCGGCGCGTTGGGTCCTGGGCGCGCCCCGAACGCCGGTCCGCGAGGCGCGGTGAGTCCGGGGAATGCATTTTCGTCGCGCGGCGCAGGGATGTATGGCGCGTGCGGTGCGAAGGTCGCGATCTCGATGAAGTAAGGGCCGGGTTGTGAGTTGCGGATGAACCCCTGCGCGATGCCGGAAACGACGTCGGTCAAGTAATCCTTCGGATCGTGGCCGTATTGGACGACTCGGCCGTTCTCGTTGAGCGCGTAGTTGAAATTCGGGTAGCCGTTGCCGGCGACATCCCATTCGTTCCAACCCTGGGGAACGCCGTCTTTGGCCGGCTGGTAGCCGTTGAGGTACTTGCCCAGCATGGCGGTCTTGTAGCCCGCTTGTTGGAGCACGACCGCGAATGTCTGCGACTGATTGCCGTGGGCGTTGAACGATTCATAGCCGCCGAGCGGCGGCTGGTTGGTGAGCACATGCGTGTCGTGCGGGAACTTGCCGGTGAAGATCGACGAGCGCGATGGACAGCACAGGGAATCGGTGACGTAGTAGTTCGAGAAGGTCGTGCCGTCCTTTTGCATCTGCTGCAGGTTGGGCATGTACTGGACGAGATTATCTGCCAGGTCGTCGGTGAGGATGAAGATGATATTGGGCCGGCGCGTCTGGTCAGCTTGGGTGGGCGTGGTTTGGTCGGCGCGGCCTTTGAGTGCGGGCGTCATGAGGATGGCGGCGACGCACGCGAAGGCGATCAATGCAAGACCGATGGCAGGCATAAGACGTTTGAACGTGCTCATGGCACCTCCCCACAACTCTGTGCCCTGGAATACCGACAATGCGCGTTCGCATCCTTTCGAACGCCAGGCGCACTGGGCCCGAACGGCGTACTCGAACGACCATGCTCATGCGGCCTGCATCGTCCGTGATCTCGGTCGTTCTTTGCGTGCTCGTCACGGCGTGCTCGGGCAACCAGCGCGCTGCAAGCCATGCGACTCCGTCAACCGCACCCTCGCGGGTCCGCGCTTCTGGGCCTTCTTCTACTGCGCTTTCTGCGCTCGCCAATGGGCGCTCGATCTTCCAAACCGGTCGGGATCTGCGCGGTGCGCTAATCGTGGCGATGCCACCGCCGCCTTTCACCAGCTGCGCCGCCTGCCACCGCGCCGATGGGGCGGGCGGACTGCATCTACCCGGCGGTGCGGTCAGCGCAGATCTTCGGCGTTCGGCGCTCGTGTCGGGGCAAAAGACTCCATACACATTGGCACTGCTCGAACGCGCGATCTCTACCGGCGTCGACAGCCAAGGGCATCTTCTCAGTCCCGTCATGCCGCGCTGGCGTCTGACGCAGCAAGATCTGCATGACGTGGCTTCATACGTCTTGGACGGTCTCAGCAAGGAACAGTCGAAGTAAGAAGGGAGTTAAGTCGTGTTCGTCATTCAAGCCGCTTTGTGGATCATCGGCTTTGGCGGCGCCGCTTATATCATTTGGCGCGCGTTGGTGTACTGGGTCCAGAAGCAGAAAGAGGCGCCTTCACCGTTGCCTTACTTCTCCTTTGTGGAGGCTCTTGCGGTGCTGCTCGTCTGCGGCGGCATCGCCTCCAGTTTCGGCGAGGTACCTGCCGGTTTTCGCGGCGTCGTGCTGCGCTTCGGCGGCACGACCGGCGAAGTCAAGCAGCCGGGACTGTACACAGTGGTCCCGTTCATCACCACGGTCGTCCTCATGAACGTGCAGGTGCAGGCGTACTCTGCCGATGCGGCGGCTGCGTCGGCCGATCTCCAAAACGTGCAGACCAAGGTCACGCTCAACTACACGGTCGATACGGATAAAGTCGTCGATGTGTACAATAGGCTCAATCAGGATTATCAAGATCGCATCATCGCGCCGGCGATCCAAGAAGCCACCAAGGCTGCCACCGCGCACTTCACCGCCGAGGAGCTGATCACTAAGCGACCCGAAGCGCGCAATCTGCTCGAACAGACGCTAGCGACGCGGCTCGGCGAGTTCGACATGCACATCGCGGCGATGAGCATCACGAATTTCGAGTTCAGCCAGGACTTCTCCAATGCTATTGAGGCCAAAGTCGTCGCGTTTCAGAACTATCTCAAGGCGCAGAATCAATTGAAGCAGGCGCAGGTGGATGCGCAGACCGCGATCGCGACGGCGCGCGGCGACGCGACCGCTAATACGTTGCGACGCCAGGCGATCTCAGAGCTGACCGTGCAATACGATGCGATCCAAAAATGGGATGGACACTATCCGTATGTGGTGGGCACTGGCGCGACGCTGATCGGATTGAACGCGCTGACCGGCAGCAATGGGACGTCCAAGTGACCGTGGGGCGAAGGATTCGCGAGCGTCTTCCTGAACGCCCGCGGGGACTCGCTTGGCAAGGGAGGCTCGCAATGCGGCGTCTGTTAGCGGTGGTTCTTCTCGTTGGTATCGGTGCGGTGATCGGCGATGTTCGACCAGCCGCCGCCAGCGTTTCGGCGACGGTGTTCGCACGGCCGGATAATGTGACGCAAGCGCCATGTCCCTGGACGTTCACGTTCCACGGCAACCTTAGTTTCGATCAGCCGGGACCGATCACGTATCGATGGATCCGCAGCGACGGCGCGCAAGGGCCGACTATCACGAAGAATCCGTCGACGGCTGGTCACTTCGGCGATTCTACGACGTGGACGCTGTCAATGTCTTATTCGGGCTGGGAACAGCTGGAGATCCTCGCGCCGCAGCACGTGTACTCGAACCGGCAATCGATCAGTCTCGCATGCTCCGGAAGCAGCGGGCCGCAAGGAAGCCAGGGACGCACCGTAAGCGCAACGGTCTTCGCCCGACCATACCACGTCACGAACGCGCAATGTCCGTACACGTTCACCTTCCATGCGACGATCACCACGAACGCGCCGGGACCGATGACTTTCCGTTGGATCCGAAGCGATGGCGCGCACGGGCCGGACATCTCGAAAAATCCGTCGACGGCCGGTCATTTCGGTCAGATGGACACGTGGACACTGGGCGGATCCGCGCTGCCGGCGTTTAGCGGTTGGGAGCAGATCGAGTTCCTGGCTCCGTACCACACGTTTTCGAACCGTCAGGGCATCTCGCTGAGCTGCCAGTAGACAGCTTAATAGTAAAGAGCCGACCGCGCTGATGCGTGGTCGGCTCTATCTCGTGTACGGCGCTCAAAGATCTATCGTTCGTAACTGTTGCGGCGGCTTCCATCGTACTTGCCGGCACGCATGCAGCATTTCTTGAAACCGTCGGCCGGAGCCGCAGGGGCAGAGATCGTTTCGTCCGAGCTTCTCAGCGAGTTCCTTGTCGTCATGAACCAGCCTAAAAGCCGCGCTTAACGTGCGTCTCCGAGGGGAAGCCTTTGCGGCGCTTACTGCTGCGCTCGAAAGGAATAGTCGGCCTTGTGTTTGTTCCCCATGACCGTGTCCTCTATAAGTCAAGCCGGCCGCGCCTATAGCGCGGCCGGCTCTTGCAATTATTCCGGCGCCTACCTACTCTCCCACAGACCCTGCGGTCTGAGTACCATCGGCGTTAGTGGGCTTAACTGCCGTGTTCGGAATGGGAACGGGTGTTGCCCCACCACTATAAGCACCGGAAATTTTTGGGGGCGAGCGGCGGGCCCTGAGGCCCGCATGCCATTGCTCCCTGAAGACTGCATAACGATATACGTCACGAACGAAACTTACCAGCTTTGCCGCTTGATGATTCCAAAGAGCGAATAACTCTCCGACTTATTAGTACTGGTCAGCTGCACGCATTACTGCGCTTCTACCTCCAGCCTATCACCTGGTGGACTACCAGGAGTCTTCACCTTGCGGATCCAGACCTTATCTTGGAGTCTGCTTCACGCTTAGATGCTTTCAGCGTTTATCAGATCCGGACGTGGCTACCCGGCTCTGCCACTGGCGTGACAACCGGTTCACTAGCGGTCCGTCCAACCCGGTCCTCTCGTACTAGGGTCAGCGCTCCTCAAGTCTGTAACGCCCACAGCGGATAGGGACCGAACTGTCTCACGCATGTTGCTTCCACCATTCCTGGTGGCATAGACTATATCTTCATCCTGACTGATTAAGTCGGGAGTCGGCGTGTGATGGCGGCCGTAGATTTATCGCATCGCTGCGACAGTGACCATCCATCTCAGAGCTTGCGCTCTTCAGTCGTTACGGGGTCAAGGCACGTTCTGTCCGTGCCCGACTTCCCTCGGTATTACCCCGTCAGCGTCGGTCGATGCTGACGTCGGGCTTCACCGATATAGCCGATGTACATCCTCCAATTGCTCGGAGGAGACGCAGTGTTTCTCTACGTTCTGAACCCAGATCGCGTACCGCTTTAATTGGCGAACAGCCAAACCCTTGGGACCTACTACAGCCCCAGGATGCGACGATCCGACATCGAGGTGCCAAACCTCCCCGTCGATGTGGCAATCTACAATCACTTGTAGCTTAGACTATACCTTCATCTCTTTCGAGATGGTGACGTGTTATGGAAGTGATAGATTTGCGTCTCGCGACGCGGCGCTTCCATCTCTCGCGCGCTGGCGAGAAGTCGTTACAGGGACCGCGCAATCCATCGGCACGATCGAATTGAATCCGACCGGTCCATTAGGATCGATTATGCGCTGGTCTTCCCTCGGTATTGCCCTTGCCGTGCAAGGGTTCCACCGATATGAGTCACTGATCGCCCACTCGATCGCTCGAGTGGCGAGCCCAAAATTGACTCTTGGGGGAGATAAGCCTGTTATCCCCGGGGTAGCTTTTATCCGTTAAGCGATGGCTCTTCCATTCAAAACCACCGGATCACTTAGCCCGACTTTCGTCCCTGCTCGACATGTACGTCTCGCAGTTAAGCCGACTTCTGCCTATGCACTCTTACGGTTGATTTCCGACCAACCTGAGTCGACCTTTGGGCGCCTCCGTTACTCTTTGGGAGGCGACCGCCCCAGTCAAACTGCCCGCCTGACTATGTCCTCCAGCCGGATCACGGCTGCTAGTTAGATTCCCGAAACCGACAGAGTGGTATCTCAACGTTGGCTCCATCGCACCCGAAGATGCGACTTCATCGTCTCCCACCTATCCTGCGCAGTCAATTTCAAAAATCAAAATCAGGGTACAGTAAAGCTCCACGGGGTCTTTCCGTCCTGCTGCGGGTAACGGGCATCTTCACCCGTATTGCAACTTCGCCGAGCCCCCCATTGAGACAGTGCCCAAGTCGTTACGCCATTCGTGCAGGTCGGAACTTCATGGTTGTCCACGGTTTCCCGTGGCATAGACTATACGTTCACCTGAATGCAACGAGATGAGTATCTCGTTGCCGACATTTCGTCGCTTGCTATGTGGATTTGAGATCCATTACAAGAATCAGGGCCGGCGTCTTATGGAATCTTGCGATCCCATCCGAAGGCTCTCACACCCTCGAGTCGTTACGGGGATTCGATTGCTCGAATCTTACCCTCGGTATTACCCGCGACGCCGCTTGCGCTGAGCGTCGGTAGGGCTTCACCGATTTGAGCCGGTTGATCGAGCGGTGTCGCCACCGCTCCGGGCAATGTTACTTACCCGACAAGGAATTTCGCTACCTTAGTACCGTTATAGTTACGGCAGCCGTTTACTGGGGCTTCGATTCAAAGCCTCGCCTTGCGGCTAACCTCTCCTCTTAACCTTCCAGCACCGGGCAGGCGTCAGCCCCTATACGTCCGCTTTCGCGTTCGCAGAGACCTGTGTTTTTGTTAAACAGTCGCTCGGGCCATTTCACTGCGACCCTTTCGCGCCGCTACAGCAAGTGCGCGCACGCTACTAGGGCACCCCTTTTCCCGAAGTTACGGGGCTAATTTGCCGAGTTCCTTAACAGGGGTTCTCTCGTCGCCTTGGCATACTCTGCCAGTCTACCAGTGTCGGTTTGCGGTACGGGTAGCGATGACCCTTGCTAGACGCTTTTCTTGGCAGTTGAGTATCGTCCACTTCGCCGCCTTGCGTTGGCTCGTATTCGCACCTTGGGCTTCGGTCTGAACCGGATCGCGGATTTCCCTACGATCCACCCTACATGCTTGAACACCCATCCGATAGGGTGCTGGACTAACTTCCTGCGTCACGCCTTCGCTTCTCGATCTCACCCTTAGCGATACGCAGCTCGATCGAATAAATTCGACCGCTCCAACGTAGCGATTAAGGGGAAGATCAAACGGGGTCGCTAGTAGCCGACTATTAACGGCTTGTCCATCGCCTACGCTTCTCAGCCTCGGCTTAGGTCCCGACTAACCCTGAGATGATAAACAGCGCCCAGGAAACCTTAGACTTACGGCGGT
>CAVYXC010000002.1:0-1182500 GCA_963772515.1 Vulcanimicrobiota bacterium | reverse complement strand
GTCACGCATAACACCTGCACGTCGCCCGCCAGCTCGGCGATCCGTTCGCCGACCGCGCGCGCAGCCGCGCCGCCGATGCCAGCATCGATCTCGTCGAGCACGACGACTGGATGCGGATCCACTTTCGCAAAGGCGAGCTTGAGCGCGAGCAGCAGCCGGGCGAGTTCGCCGCCCGAGGCCGACTTCGCGATCGCCCGCTGCGGTTCTTTGGGGTTGAGCGCCGCCACAAACTCGATGCGGTCAGCGCCCGACGATGCAATCTCGTTCGCCGGCTCGATCGAGCATGCGAAGGTGGCCCCGCGCATGTTGAGCCGCTGCAGCTCGCTCTCGACACGCGTCGCGAGCCGACTCGCGGCGGCCTTGCGCTGTTTGGTAAGGTCAGCCGCCGCTTCGCGAAGTTTGGATTCGCCCTCCGCCTTTGCGGTTTCGAGGCGGCGCATCTCGCCCTCGCGATTTTCAAGTTTGCCGGCCGCGGCTTCGAACCGCGCGCAGGCGGCAAGCGCGTCCTCCACCGTAGGCCCGTACTTGCGCAGCACGCGCTCCAACAGCGCAAGCCGGTCTTCGACTTCATCGAGCTGTGCCGGGTCGAACGCGCCTTCTTCGCGCAGCGCCGCCAACGCGAAACTCAGATCTTGTGCGCTGCTCTGCAGGCCTTTGGCTTGATCGTTGAAATCGCGCAGCGAGGAGGCGTAACTCGACACACTACCCAGCGCGGCGGCCGCGCGGCCGAGCTGCGTCGTCGCTCCTCGATCGGCGTCATCGATCGCTTCGATCGCCGTCTCGACCGCCTGCGCGATCTTCGCGGCGTGCGCGAGCATCGTGCGCCGCTCGCGCAGCGCCTCCAGCTCTCCCGGCTCCAGCTTCGCCTCGCGGATCTCTTGGGCCGCGAAACGAGCATCCTCGAGCGCGCGCAGCGACTGATCGCCCGACGTGCGCAGCTCCTCGAGCTCGCGCGCGATAGCCCGCGACTCGCCCACCAATGCGGCGACCTCGCTTCGCTTCGCAAGGGTCGCTTCGCCGGCATACGCATCGAGCAGTTCGAGGTGTTGCGCGGGCTGCAGCAATCGTTGATGCTCGTGCTGCCCCACCACGTCGAGCACGATGTCCGCGAGCTCGCGGAGCTGGCCTGCCGTCACCGGCTTGCCGTTCACGCGCGCGGACGAGCGACCGGTGGAGGAGTACTCGCGGCTGAGCACCAGCGCGTCGTCATCGGCCTCAAGCCCGTTGTCGCGCAACCACGCCAGCGCGGTGCCATTGACGAACAGCTCGGCGAACACCGTCGCCTTGTCGCTGCCTGCGCGCACGACGTCTGGCCCGGCTCGCTCGCCGAACACGAAGCCAAGCGCATCGATGACCATCGACTTGCCGCCGCCGGTCTCGCCGGTGAACGCGTTAAGGCCCGGCTTGAGCTCGACCGACGTGCGGTCGATCAGCCCGAACCCTTGCACGGTCAGCGAACGAAGCATCTACTCGAACGATCGCTTGATCGAGACGCCCCAATGCAGCTTGCGCTCGAGCATCGCGAAGAACTGACGCTCGTCCAAGCGCACGAACTTCACCTTGCGCGCGGCACGCACGATCTCGACGACCGACCCCGCCGGCACGTCGACCTCGAGCTTGCCGTCGACATACAGGTTGGCGCCGCGCTCGTCTTTGGGCACCGAGATGCGGATCGTCTCCGAAGCGCTCACGACCAACGGCCGGGAGAACAGCGTGTGCGGATTGATCGGCGCGATGCCGAACGCGTCCAGCCCCGGAGCCATGATCGGGCCGCCGGCGGACAAGAAATACGCAGTCGAACCGGTTGGGCTTGCGACGACGATCCCATCCGCAGGAATATCGGCGACCTGCTGCCCGCTGATCCATATGCCGAGCGACATCAGGTTGCCGTGATGGCTGCGGTCCAAATAGATGTCGTTGAGGGCGAAGAAATGCTGCTCCGAGCCGAGCAGGCGGGCGTCTAGCGCGGTGCGGGACTCGGTCTCGAATCCGTCGCGCAGCAAGCGCGGCAGCACGTGCTCGAAGTCCGTGCGTTCGATCTGCGTCAAAAAGCCCATGTGCCCGAAGTCGACGCCGATGATCGGCACGTCGAACGATGCCGCGAGGTGGGCAGCTCTCAGAAGAGTGCCGTCACCGCCGAGGGAGACAAGCAGATCAGCCGACATCGGGAACGTCGACACGCCCGCTCCGTTGAGATGGAGCGAATCCGCCTGCTTTTGGGCGAGCTGCAGCGTGACACCGGATTGTGCGGCGAGGCCAGCCACTTTCTTCGCCGCGGCGACAGCTTCCGCGCGCTGCGTGTCCACGTAGAGCGCGAGGTTCGAGACCTTCAGATGCTCGCCGGTCTTCATTTCTCGAGCGTTTCGTGGGCCTTTCGGACAACCCCCGCCACGTCCAGCGGGGCGCCCTCTGGAGATGGTGCGTTCGAGGAACGCGCCGCTACTTCTCGTTCCGCGCCGAGCAAGAATTCGATGTTGCCCGCCGGACCCAACAACGGCGAATAGGTCAACGCGCGTGGTTCCAGGCCGTTCGAAGCGAAGGCACTCGCAACGGTCTCGATGGCTTCGATATGGCCCTGTGGGTCGCGCACGACGCCGCCGCGCGTCACCCACTGGCGGCCCGCTTCGAATTGCGGTTTGACGAGCACGACGCAGCGCGACTTGGGCTCGAGCATCGCCGCCAACGCCGGCGCCAGCTTGGCGAGCGAGATGAACGAGACGTCGGCACATGCGAACTGGAACGGCCCTCCCAACTGCTCGGGCGTGGCATGGCGGAAGTTGCAGCGTTCGAACAACCGCACGCGCGGGTCGTTGCGCAGCGACCACGCGATCTGACCGTAGCCGACATCGACCGCGGTGACCACCGCAGCCCCACGTTGAAGCAGGCAGTCGGTGAATCCGCCCGTGGAGGCACCCACATCAAGACAGCGCAGGCCGGCGGGCGACCAACCGAACTCGTCCAGCGCGCGCTCGAGTTTCGCGCCGCCGCGACTGACGTAGCGCGCATCGTCCTCCACGTCGAGAACAGAATCGAGCGGGACGAGCTCACCGGCCTTGAGATGCGGCTCGCCGTCGATGCGCACCCGGCCTTCGACGATCAATGCCTGGGCTCGCGTGCGCGAGGTGCCGAGCTTTTCGGCCACGGCGACATCGAGCCGGCGCCGCTTCACGCGCGCCGCACCGTCAGGCTGGCTCAGCTTTGTCGGCGGCTAGCGCTTCCTTCACGTCCACTTCGGCTTCCGTCAAGAGCGCGCGGCAGCGCTTGGCCAACGCGTTGCCTTCCTTATATAAGGAGAGCGCCTGAGCGAGCGGCAGGTTGCCGTCGTCGAGCTTCTCGACGATCGCCTCGAGGCGCGCAAGCGCGACCTCGAATGACGGCCCATCTTCGGACTTAGTCTTCTTCTTCGAGGTCGAGTCGCCCATCGCGCTCCTCCTTGCCTGTGACCTGGGCTTCCAGGGCGCCGGCTTTGAGCAGAACATCTATCGGCTGTCCGATCGCGGTGCGCCGCGCGTCGGTGACGACATGACCCTTGTCGTCGAACACGATCGCGTACCCGCGCGCAAGCGTCCGGTATGGTCCAAGCGCGCGCAGTCCAGCCGCCGCGCCGGCCAGCCGGCCGCGCCGCTCTTCTTGCGAACGCGCGAAGGTCTGACGCAGCGACGTGTGCGCCTCGCGCGTCCGGCGGCGCAGCTCTTCGAGAATGCGGCGCGGATCGCTGCGCCGCAGCGCAGCGGAAAGCTCATCAACCCGCTGCGTGGACGAAGCGAGCGCCGAGCGCACGCGGCGCGTGAGCCGGACGGCAAGATCGTCGAGCCGTTCGAGCAGCCGCGCCCGCTCACCGGCGACTAAGACGGCCGCGGCCGTCGGCGTCGCCACGCGCCGGTCGGCGACGAAGTCCGCGATCGTGACGTCGCCCTCGTGGCCGACCGCGCTGATCACCGGCCGTGCGCAGGCGACGATCGCGCGCGCGACGACCTCCGTGTTAAAAGCCCACAGATCCTCAAGCGATCCACCGCCGCGCGCGATGACCACTGCGTCCACATCGAGCCGCCCCGCGCGCCGGATCGCGCTCGCCAGCGCCGGCGCCGCCGCCTCACCTTGCACCGGCGCGTGCACCAGCGTGATGCTCACGTGCGCGCCGCGACTGCGCGCCGTCGTGACAAAATCGTGCAGCGCCATGCCGTCGCGGCTCGTCACGATCGCGATCTTCGTGACGAACGCAGGGATCGGGCGCTTGCGCGCTTCATCGAACAACCCTTCGCCGAGCAGCTTGGCTTTGAGCTGTTCGAATAGCCTGAAGAGGCGCCCGCGCCCGACGGGCACGGCTTCGAGCACGCTCAGCTGGTACTGACTGCGTTTGCCGTACGCGCGGACATCGGCGAGCACTTCAAGCGCTGCGCCGTCAACGCACACATCGGCGATATACGCTGCCGCCTGGCTCGTCGCCCAGCAGACACACCGCACGACCGCGTATTGATCCTTCAGATCGAAGTACATGTGGCCGCTGGCGGCCGCGAAATGCGCGCCCGAGACTTCACCGGTCACGCGCACGGGAAACGGAAACGTGTCGGCAAGCGCCCCTTCGACCGCTCGCGAGAATTGCGAGACGGTCAGCGCCGCGGGGCTAGGGAGAAGTGGTAGGTTGAGCACTGGTCGGATCGACCGGCGGAGCGCTGGCGGCGGGAGCGGGCGAACCGGGAGGCTCCGGCGCCGGACCGTTGTCTTGCGCGCCGACGTTTTGCGGCGATGCCACCGGCTTGGGCACGGCGCACGTCGCGAGCGGCGCCGTACCGGGCAAGAAATATTCCGCGCGGCCTCCCACGCCGGCAGGCGCGCGATAATTGCCGCCGGCACACAGGCGGACTTGTTCGACGTCGGGGGGTTGCACGAAATCCTGGACTTTCACGCCGGCGAGCGCTTGCTTCATGAAGCGCGCCCACGTGCGCGCCGGTACGTTGCCGCCATAAGACTCGACCATCGGCGTATAGTCGTCGTTGCCGACCCACACCGCTGCGGTGAGCTGCGGCACGAAGCCGACGAACCACGCATCGCGGAAACTCGACGTCGTACCCGTCTTGCCTGCCGCCGGCCGGCCGATGATCGCATTCGGATAGCCGGTGCCTTCTTGGATCACGCTTTCCATCAGCGACGTCATGATGTAGGCCGCGCCGGACGACATCGCGACGCTGCGCTTCGGATACCGCTCATCAAGGACGACCGTGCCGTAGCGATCGGTGACGTAGCGGATGGCCGTGGGCGGCGTGTAGATCCCGCCGGCCGCGATCGTCGAGTAGCCTGACACCATATCGAGCGGCGATACCACCGCCGTGCCAAGCGCCAGCGACAGATCCGCTTCGAGGTCCTCGGTGATGCCCATCGCGTGCGCGTACTGGACGACATTGTCGATGCCGACGTCGTACGCGAGCTTCACGGCGACGACGTTGCGCGAGAGCGCGAACGCTTTGCGCAGCGTCATGGGTCCGAGGAAGCGATGATCGTCGTCGCTTGGGCTGTACTCCGTGCCGTCGCCCGCGGGGTAGGTCACCGGCGAGTCCGAGTAGATCGAGCTGACCGGAGTACCGCGGTCGACCGCCGTCGAGTAGACGTAGCCTTTGAATGACGAACCGGGCTGGCGGCGCGCTTGCCAGGCGCGATTGAACTGGTTCTTGGCCGAAAAACCGATGCCCCCGACCATCGCCAGGATCTCGCCGGTGCGCGGATCTTCGGCGACCAGCGCGCCCTCGTGCATGCCGTAGCCTTCTTTGCGGCCCTGCTCGACCAGCTCGGTGACCGCCTTTTGCGCCACGTCCTGCGTGTGCGGCACGAGCGTGGTGTAGACCGTCAGGCCGCCGTGCAGCATCTGATCCGTGCCCAAATTCTTCTCGAGCTGCGCGATCACGTACGTGGTGAAATACGGATACTTGTAGGCTTCCACGCCCGGCGGCGCGACCGCCGCGTAGCGCAACTGCGTGGATGCCGCGTCATCGGCCTGCGACTGCGTGATCTCGCCGAGCGACACCATGCGATCGAGCACGCGACGCTGGCGTTCTTTCGCCGCGGTCTCGTCCACGTAGGGCGAATACAGCGACGGCGCCGCGACCACGCCCGCCAGCATCGCCGCCTCAGGCAGCGTCAGCTTGGACGCGTCCTTGGCGAAGTACGATTGGCTCGCCGCCTGCACGCCGTACGCGCCGGCGCCGAAATAGATCAGATTGAGGTAGCGCTCGAGGATCTCGTCCTTGGTGTAATAGCGCTCGAGCTCGATCGCCAGCAGCGCCTCTTGCACCTTGCGCGCGATCGTGCGATTGCGGTTGAGGAACAGCGTGCGCGCGAGCTGCTGCGTGATCGTGGAGGCGCCCTGGATCTGCTCGTGTTTGAAGTCGGCGACCGCTGCACGCACGATGCTGCGCACGTCGACGCCTCGATGCTCGTAGAAACGCTCGTCTTCGCTCGCGACGATCGCTTCTTTCATCTCCGGCGAGATGCCGGTGATCGGCACGTAGATCCGGTTCTTATCGTACAGGCGCGCCAGCACGGTGCCGTCGCGGGCGAGAATGCGCGTCGTGGTGGTGGCCGAATCGACTTCCGAGAGCCGATCGACGTCCGGCAGGTTCTGACCGAACGCGCTCACGACTGCGATCGCCGCGGCGACGACCGCCAGCAAGACGAACAGCGTCAGGCTGATCAGGATGAAGGCCGCGATGCGCAGGCGGCGCGCGACGCGCGGTTTCATGCGCCCAGGCCCGCCGGCGGCGTCTTGGCCAGCGTGTCGAGCACGCCGTTGACGAATTCAGGGCTGCGCTCGGTCGACAACCGGCGCGCGAGTTCGACCGCATGGTTGATGACGTCGCTCGTCTGCGCGTTCGGATGATAGCGCAGTTCGTACGCCGCCAGGCAGATCACGAGGCGATCGATGCCCGAAAGCCGCTCGATCGTCCAACGCTGGAGCAGCGGCGCGATCTGCGCCTGCAGCTCGTCTTTGTGCGCGAGCGTGCCGCGCACCAATTCTTCGACCAGCGTCCAATCGGTCGAGCGCGGCGTATCGGCCCGCCGGTCGGTGGCGGGCATCACGGGCTCGTACGGATCCTCGTCCGCGGCCTCGTCACCGCGTGCGAACACGCCGACGCCGTCGCGCGCCTGCACGAGCGCTTCGTCAAGCGGCGCTTTGCCGATGTCGACCGCGTACAGCACCTCAAGCGCGATGCGATGTTCGCGACGTTCTTTGGCCACGCGTCATCCGCCCACAGCGGCGGGCTGCAGCAAGTATTCGCGCAGCCAGGTGACGTACGTCCGGCCGGCCTCGAACGGTTCTGAAGCGAGGATGCGTTCGTGCAGCGCGACGGTCGTCGCCACGCCGTGGATCTCCGTCTCGTCGAGCGCGCGGCGCATGCGCGCGATCGCGCTCGGACGGTCGCGATCGACCGCGATGATCTTGGCCAACATCGAATCGTAGAACGGCGGGACCTCCGCGCCCGAGTAGATGTGCGTGTCCACGCGGATGCCGGGCCCGCCCGGCAGCAAGACGGTGCCGAGTTTGCCGGACGCGGGCCGGAAACCGTTGTCGACGTCTTCGGCGTTGATGCGGCATTCGATCGCGTGACCACGCGGCCGCACGTCTTCTTGTCTGACGGTCAGCCGTTCGCCCGAAGCGATGCGCACCTGCCAGCGCACCAGGTCGATGCCGTACACCGATTCGGTCACCGGATGCTCGACTTGGATGCGCGTGTTCATCTCCATGAAGAAGAAGCGACCGTCCGGCGCCACGAGGAATTCAAGCGTGCCCGCGTTGGCGTATTCGGCGGCGCGAGCCGCTTTGACGGCGGCCGCGCACAATTGCGCGCGCACTTCGGGATCGAGATTGGGCGCCGGCGCTTCTTCGAGCAGTTTTTGGTGGCCGGGCTTTTGGATCGAGCAGTCGCGCTCGCCCACGTGGATCACATGGCCGAACTCGTCGGCGAGCACCTGGACCTCGATGTGGCGCGGATGCTCGAGCAGCTTTTCGATGTAGACGCGGCCATCGGAGAACGCGGCTTGCGCCTCGCCGCGCGCCGCGGTGAGACCGGCGCCCAGATCCGTCTCGCGCCCGACGATACGCATGCCTTTGCCGCCGCCGCCTGCCGTCGCTTTGATCAAGACCGGATAGCCCGCTTCCGCGCAGAAGCGCTTGGCTTGCTCGTCGGATTCGATGATGCCCGAGCCGGGCACGACCGGCACGCCGGCCTCTTGCATGCGGCGCTTGGCGGACGCTTTGTCGCCCATGAGCGCGATCGCGGCCGCGGGCGGGCCGATGAACTTGAAACCATGCGACGCGCAGATCTCGGCGAACCCGGCGTTTTCCGACAGGAAGCCGTAGCCCGGATGGATCGCGTCGACGCCGGTGATCTCTGCCGCCGAGATGATGTTGGGGACGTTCAGATACGAACGCGCCGCCGGAGGCGGCCCGACGCAAAACGCTTCGTCCGCGAGGCGCACGTGCAGCGCGTCGCGCTCGGCATCGGAGAAGATCGCCACGGTCCGTACGCCGAGCTCGCGGCATGCGCGGATGACGCGCACGGCGATCTCTCCGCGGTTGGCGATAAGGACCTTATCGAACACTAATGCTCCGATGCATGGGTGGTGCGGTTGCCGGCGTGCGTCTACAGACGCGGCGGCTCGAGCGTCTCGAGTATGGGCTCGGGTGCTTTGGGCGTCACCGCGCGATCGACGACGAACAGCGGCTCGCCGAAGTCGACCGCCTGTCCGTCCTCTGCGACTTGCGCGATCAACACGCACGGCCCGCCGCTGCGGACCGGATGCTTGAGTTTGAGCGCCTCGATGTATCCGAGCACGATATCGTCGGCCACCCGCTCGCCCGGCGACGCTGCACCGGGAACCGGCGAGAAGATGCCGACGACGTCCGCGCTGATCACCTCGTACGGGTGGCCGGACTCGACCGTCGGCATGAGCTGTTGTTTGACACCGCGCAAGGCCGCTTTGGCGATGGCGGGCGAGCGCTGGTGCGCGGCCGGCTCCGCAGCCTTGACGAGTCTGATCGATCCTTCGCTGGTGCGCACGCGCAGCTCGGCCAGCGGCGTCGAGGCGAACGCCTTGGCCAGCGGTGCGACGCGCTCGCTCACGAAGCGCGAGAACGCTGCATCGGTAGAACCGTTGCCTTCAGTGTTTTCGGGCATTGGAACGATGTTTCTCCGCCCGCGGGAGAGCCGCCTTGCCGCGATTCGCGCGCGTCAGCTGGACTTCAGGCGTGGCGCCGCCCAGCAATCCGGGTTTGCGCACGCGGATGGTGGCACTCTTGATACGCCGATCGAGCAGCAGCGCTTCGAGGCACGCGGTCGCAAGCGTTTCTAGCAACGCGAACGAGCGCCCCGACACCACTCGCACGCAGGTCGCGAGGACGGCTGCGTAGTCGACGGCATCAGCAAGGTCATCGGATTTGGCGGCCGGCGCGCAATCGACGTCGAGTTCGAGGTCCGCGTCGATCGGTTGGGGGCGAGCGCGTTCGCTTTCCGCTGCGCCGACGCGGGCGCGCAGCTGCATGCCGATGATGCGGATCGCGTCAGACATCGATCGCCGTACCGCGGCTGATCGCATCGGCGACCTGCGCTACTGGTACCATCTGCTCAACGTCGTGCACGCGGATGATGTCGGCACCAGCGGCGATCGCCAATGCGACCGAGGCGGCGGTCCCGAAGACGCGCTGCTCCACCGGCAGGCCCGTTATCTTGCCGATGAACGACTTGCGCGACGTGCCGACGAGCAGCGGGTAAGGCAGGCGACGGAATTCGGCCAGCCGGCGCAAGATCTCGATATTGTGTCCGGCGGTCTTGCCGAATCCGATGCCCGGGTCGACGATGATGTGTTCGCGCGGCACGCCGGCCGCGAGCGCGTCGTGGGCCGCCCGGTCGAGCGACGCGATGACTTCATCGACGACGTCGCCCGCATAGTCCGCACTCGCGCGGTTGTGCATGACCACGAGCGGCACGCACTTGGCTGCGGCCGCCTCAGCGATCCCAGGATACGCGCCCCAGACGCAGTTGATCATGTCGGCGCCAAGCTCGACGGCGCGAGCGGCAACCGCCGGCTTAAAGGTATCTATCGAGATGGGGAGGTCGAGCGCGTCGCGCAGCGCGCCGACCACCGGCAACACGCGCGCGCTTTCTTCTTCTTCTGATACCGGCACGTGGCCAGGGCGCGTCGATTCGCCGCCGACGTCGATGATGTCGGCGCCGGCCTGCTGCATCGCACGAGCGCGGGCGAGGGCCCCTTCGACGTCGCCGGCGACGCCGTCACCCGAGAACGAATCGGGCGTGACGTTGATAATCCCCATGACGAACGTGCGCGAACCCCATACGAATGTGCGGCCTCGCAGGGTCAACGGAGCAAATTTCGTGCGGCCCTCAGACTCGAGCATGGCCGTGGGCGCCCGCATCCTCGAGGAACCAATCGCGCAGCGCCGCGACGAGGAACGTCGAGCCGGTGATGACGACGAGATCGTTTGCGCCCGCGACCCGGCGCGCGACGGACAACGCCTCGACCGGCTCCTCGACGGCGCGCGCGGTCGCGCCCGCCAGCGCGGCGATGTTGCTCAGATTGTGCGGCGATGCGGCAGAGCGGTGCGGAACGTCAAACGACGTGAAGATGAACTGGGCCGGCAGCTGCGACCAGGCCTCGATCATCGCGCTCGCATCCTTGCTCTCCGAGATGGCGACGACGAAGACGAAACGCCGGTCGGGGAAATGCCGGCGCAGTGCTCCAGCGAGCGCCGCCGCTTTCTCGGCGTTGTGCGCGACGTCGAACAACAACGAGGGCCGCGAAGGATGGAACTCCATCCGTCCGGGCAGCGCGAGATCGGCCAGGCCGACCGCGACGTCGGCGGGCGTCACCGGGAAGCGGCGTTCGAGATCCTCGAGCGCGAGCACCGCCGTCGCCGCGTTGAGCAGTTGGAACTCGCCCATGAGCGGCATCGTGAGATCGTAGGTCCGTTTCGGCGTCGTCAACGAGAACGATTGCGAATATGCGACCTCGCTTGGCCGCGATTCGATGGCCGTCAATTCCTGAACGCGGCGCAATGGTGAGTGCATCCGTTCGGCCGCGTCGCGGATGATGCGCAGCGCATCGGGATGGTCGGCAGCCGAGATGACGGGCGTGGACGCCTTGATGATCCCCGCCTTGTCGCGCGCGATCGCTTCGACCGTATCGCCGAGCACATCGGTGTGGTCGAGGCTGACGTTGGTCAGCACGCTGACCAGCGGCGACAGCACGTTGGTGCCGTCAAGCGTACCGCCGATCCCGACCTCGACGACCGCGATGTCGACATGTTCTTGCGCGAAATAGCGGAACGCGAGCGCGACGAGGATCTCGAAATACGACGGTGCGCCCCACGGTCCGCGCTCCATCTCGTCGAACGCGGGCAGCATGCCTTCCATGACATCGGCGAAGCGGGTCTCGTCGATCGGCGTGTTGTCGATGCGTGCGCGCTCGGTCACCGAGCGCAGATGCGGTTTGGTGTGCAGTCCGACCTTGAAGCCCGCCCCGGTGAGCACGGACGCGATCATCGACGCCGTCGAGCCCTTGCCGGCGGTGCCCCCGACGTGCACGCTGGCGAACGCGCGCTCGGGATTGCCCAGGGCGTCGAGCAGCGCGCGCATGCGGTCGAGCCGGCCGGGGTGGCGGCGCGAGAGACTCTCGTTCTGCGCGGTCGTGAGAATGCGTTGTGCGGTCGCGAAGTCCATCAGGTCACTTGCGGCTGCGAGTGTTCGCCGGCCGCTCCGGTGAGCAGATCGAGCGCGTGCGGCAACACGTCTGCTATCGCGGACAGCGTTTCGCGGGCGCCGTTTGGACTTCCCGGCAGATTGACGATCAGCGTCGCGTTGCGGACGGCCGCCACCGCGCGCGACAGCATCGCTGTCCGGACACGCGGGAGACTCGACGCCCGCATCGCTTCGGCGATCCCGGGCACTTCGTAGTCTGCGATCGCACGCGTGGCCTGCGGCGTGACGTCACGTGGGCCAACGCCCGTGCCGCCGCTGGTCAGCACGAGGTCCGCCGCGCCCGCGCATAATTCGCACAATAACGCTTCGATCTTCGCCCGGTCATCCGGGATGATGCGCTCGAACACGACTTCGAATGGTTGCGGCAACGCGTCGCGCATCGCCTCGAGGCAGCGATCTTGGCGCTCGCCTGCCGCCGCCTTGTCCGAGAGCACGACGAGCGCGACCCGCCGGTTCATCGGCGCCCGCGCACGAACGTGCCGCTTCGCCCGCCGCTCTTCTCGAGCAAGCGTAAGCCGTTAATCGACATCGCGCGATCGGCGGCTTTGCACATATCGTAGATCGTCAGCGCTGCGACCGCCGCGCCGGCGAGAGCCTCCATCTCGACGCCGGTGGGGCCGGTCGAAGCGGTCTCGCACCGGATGCGCATGCTGCTCGGCGCGCGCAGCTCAAAGGTCACCGCCACATGGCTCAGGGCGATCGGATGGCACAAAGGTATCAGATCGGAGGTGCGCTTTGCGGCGCTGATGCCGGCGATCTGCGCAGTCGTCAGCGCGTCGCCTTTGGCGATCGAACCCGCGCGCAGTGCGCGCAACGCGCTCGCGGACATGCGGACGGTCGCTTCGGCCACGGCGCGCCGCTGGGTGAGCGGCTTCGCGCCGACGTCGACCATGCGCACCGAACCGTCCGGCGCGACGTGTGAGAGTTTCGCTGCTAGGGGGCGTACGCGGCGCGCGGTCATCGGCGGTCACCTTCGCCGCGGCAAAGGAAGAGTCCCCGAGCATGAACCCGGGGACTCGCGGAGTTGGCGGTTTTGTCGAGCTAGCGCTGATCCGAGCAGTTGCCTACAAGCTGGTATTTGATCGAGGCGTGGTTGTTGAGCTTGTTGGACTCGATCACCACGTTCCCACTGTCGAGGTCGAGCGACAGCTGGTGCACGCCGCCGGGCAGATACGCCTGGGTCTGCACCGCGCGTGAGGCGCCTGCTGCCAGCGGTGCAAACGGTCCGTTGATGCTGACAACCGTCACGCCATCCACCTTGATCTGGTTCTTGAACGGGGGCGCGGCGGTCGCCGTGCCGATGTTCTTGAACTCATACCAGATGTTGAACGCGCAGCGGCCGTTTGATTTCAGGAACGCATCGGCATCGGTGAGCGACAATCCCGAGCCCCACGTGGTTGCGGGCACCGGTGGATGCGCGAGGCTGCCTACGCGCACCGGCGGCAACGGAGCCAGGTCGGGCAGGTCTTTGCATGGCGCGCCGGTCGCGGTGTGGCACGGCGTCGTAGTCGGGCGAGGTGTGGGGCCGCAGGGCGGGCCGGCCGGATTCGGTCTGCAGGGCGTCGGTGTCGCGACCGGCTTGCACACCGCTCCGGGCGGACACGGCGTCGGCGTGGAGTTCGGCCCCGCGACGATGATCGGTGATGCAGCGAGCGTGGTCGAGAATGTGGAAGCGGCAAGCGCGGACGTCGCGAAGACGCACGCGAGGGCGAAATTTGTGATGGCAAGCGCCGATACGAACCTTCTCACGACGAAGAGCCTCCTTCATAGACGCGAGAGATGCTTCAGGTGCTGACCGTATAACGCGACGTTTCAGCGCCCAGTTCCACGGTTCCGTCAGTTCGGTCGTTTCCGGCACGCCGGCACGCCTGGCAAGCGGGCTGACAGGCCCTGTCAGTCGGTCACGAACCCGACATCGTCGTCGCCCGCTTGCCGGGCGGCATCCAGCACCCTGATGACGGTGTCGTACGCCGCATCTTTATCGGCGAGCAGTGCGATGTGCTTCGTGTAGCCGCGCCGATTCTCGTGAGCGTGAACGGCGGCGGCGACATCTTGGTACAGCGTGCGAAACACCGTCGGCGTGCCGTCGATCGTGATGCGCCCGCTCTTCGATATGCCGATGTCGATCTGGTGCAACGACGTCGGCTGGCCCTCACGGTGCTGCGGTGGCGGTGCGAACTGTTTCTGGAATCCCGGTGGGACGTCAAGCGCCGCCAGTATCATGAAGATGATGAGCAAAACCAGCAGCACATCGGTAAATGGCGTGATGTTGATCTCGGCCATCAGATGGTCGTCGGATCCTCGCGCGATCGTCATGTCACACCTCCCCTAATTCGAGTCGAGCTGGAACGTGTAGATGACCTGATAGAGGTCCGCGGCCGGCCGTCCATCTGCGGGCGGACATGCGTACGTGCTCTCGCGCGCCGCGTTGAGCGCAGCGTTGTCGAGCAGCGCGTTGCCCGATGTCTCGCCGACGCGCACCGATAGCACCTGGCCGTCCGAACCGATGGCTACGATGATCGCCACCGTCCCCTGGACGCCTTCGCCGCGCAGCGAATCGGAATAGTCGGGGACCACCCTGTGGAGCATACGGCAGGGTGCGAAATCCTGGCTTGGACGCGCGGTCGCCGGCGCCGACGTGGCCTGCTGGTCACCCGGACTCGAAACGGGTGAAGCCCCTGGTTCGGGCGTTCCGTTGCCGACGTGCGGCGGCGACGGATGGAAGGGCGCCGATGTCGCCCGCGGGTTCGAGGACGCAAGAGGCTGCGGCGATTGGCGGACGTGCACAGGCACCGGAGTCGGCGTCGGCCGCGGCGTGGGCGCCTGCGTCGGTCTTGGGAAGCGTTCGACGATGATCGGTTGGGGCGTTTGCGTGTCGGCATGGATCGGGTGCAGCTTGAACCACGGCGTCAGCGCGCCGCCGAGCAAGAAATGAGCCAGCGCCGACAAGACGACGAAAGCAAGCGACAATAACACGAGCGCTTTGCGTTCGCGTCTGGAATATTCGGTGAGGGAATCGGGCGTGCGAGCAGTAGGAGCCACATCGGCCTCCTCGCTCCCGCCCGCTTACAGTATAGTACGGCGCCGGGCCGAGCGCAATCGGCCGGACGGCCAAGCAGCCTAGGCCGGCGCGTGCCCCCGGGCTAGCAGCAACACGATCATCGCCGCCCCGAACACCCAGCAGTAGATGGCAAAGGGCGTCAAACGATGCTGGTCGACATAGCGCATGAAGAAGCGGATGGCGAAGAAGCCCGAGATGAGCGCCGCCGCAAAGCCGGCAGCGATCATGACCGTCGGTTCGGGCGCAGCGGTGGCAGAGACGAAGCCATGCGCAGCCGCGCCGGGGTGCGGGTGTACGATGCGGCGCAGTTCGAAAAGGCTTGCGCCCAAGATGGCCGGTCCGGCCAGCAAGAACGAAAAGCGCGCCGCCTGCTCGCGCGAGAGACGGGCAAGCAAGCCGGCCGCGATCGAAAAGCCGGAACGCGAACCGCCCGGCACGAGGCCCGCGATCTGGCTGAGCCCGATCCAAAACGCGCCGCCCCAGCTCAGTTGCTCGGCATCGGCCTTTCCTTGCGGCAATCGCTCGACCGCGAAGAGCACGACTCCAGTGATGATCAGGCACACGGCCGCCACGAGCGGCCGGCTATAGAGCGGATCGAGCCGCTTCTCAAGCAGATACCCGATGACCGCCAGCGGCAGCGTCCCCACGATCACGAGCAACGCCAACCGTCTCGTTCGGCTTGCTCCAACGATCGCCAAAGCCGGTGAGCGACCCGCTCAGGATCTCGAAGAAATCGCGCGCGAAATAGATGAGCACGGCGAGAAACGTGCCCAAGTGCAGCATGGCGACGAACGGCAGGCTCGGCGGCGTCCATCCGAGCAGCGTCGAGATGAGCAGCGTGTGCGCCGTGCTGCTGATAGGGAAAAGCTCGGCGACACCTTGGATGACGCCGAGCATGATGGCCTGGAAGAGGCTCACTTACTCGATCTGGAAGACGTAATCGATCAGATAGTCGTTCTGATAGGTCGCGGCCTTGAACGTGCTCGCGCGCGCCGCCTTGAGCGCAGCGTTATCGAGCAACGGGTTGCCGGAGGATTGGTAGATCTTCGCGTTGAGCAGCGCACCGCTGGGCGCGATCGTGACCTCCACGACGGCCGTTCCTTGGATGCCTTGCTCCTTGACCAGCTCCGGATATTCGGGAATCACACGGTTTTTGAAATCCGAGTCAGTCGCGGTGGTCGGACCCACAGGCCGTGGGTTGGCGGTGGGCGCCTCCGTGGGCGGAGCAGATGGCACGCCGTTCTCACTGCCGTGCGGCGGCGGGGTATAGGCGACCTCGGCGGGGCCAGTGCCACTATCGCTGTGGGTCTTGAAGACGTTCATCTTCAGATGCGCTGGCGGCGGGGTATTCTTCAGCGGCGGCGGCGTCGGCGTGGGCAGCGGCGTCGGGGTGGGCTTCGGTGTCGGCCTGGGCGTCGGCGGCGGCTTGATCAGCGTCTGTACGGTGACTTTTTGCGGCGGCGGCGTCGCCTCTTCTTTGAACTGCGGGAAGAAATGCTCGCCGGCCGCGCCCAGCACGAAGTGCCCGAGGGCCGACAAGATGATGAACCCGGCCGAAAGATAGATGAGCGCGTAGCGGTCGCGCTTGGTGAACAGCGCCGGGGTGATGCGCGCTTTCGGCTGCGTGCTCGGGGTCGTGGCCAAACTACTGGTTCCTTTCTGCCCGTCGGACCCGACTATGTGAGGCTCTGAATCGAGTTGTCGCCGGTACCGTGCACCTTGTTCGCCAAGCCGAACTGATTGAAACCGGCGATCCTTCGCGGCGGCCATCACTAGCAGCACGGTGCCGTAATGCACCGTCGGCGCGGCCTTGATGATGATGTCGGTCTGCGTATCATTGAACTGGTCGAAATACGTCTTGAACCGTTGGTAGATCTGCTCTTCCGGCACGATCTCGGCGCCGACCTGGATCTCGTCCTTGTTGGTCTGCGCGTTGTGCCCGATGATCACCGTGATCGGCGAATTCGTCACCTTGAGCTTGTTGATCGCCTCGGGGACCGGCGGCGGCTTCAACAACGACGTCAAGATCATGAAGATGATGAGCAGCACCAACAGCACGTCCGTGAACGGCGTGATGTTGATCGTGGACATCACATCTTCTTCTGGGTTGGATCCTACCATTGACATGGCGAATGCGTCCTTACTGCGTCACGAAGCCGACGTCGTCGTCGTCGGCCAAGCGTGCGGCATCGAGGATTTTGATGATCGTGTTATAGCTCGCGGCCGAGTCGGCGACCAGCGAGATGTGCGTCAGATAGCCGCGGTTCGCGTTCTCCTTGTGGAACTTGACCGCGGCGGCCATGTCGTCGTACAGTCTCTCGTCGGTCGTCTGCCGCCCGTCGATGAAGACGCGGTTGTTGGCGGACACCTCGACGTCGATCTGATGCTTCAACTGGCTCTGGTTGATCTTGGTCGGCGCGTCGCTCTTCTTCGGCAATTCCTTTTGGAAGCCGGGCGGAGCGGCCAGCGCTGCCAGGATCATGAAGATGATGAGCAGCACGAGCAGCACGTCGGTGAACGGCGTGATGTTGATCTCCGCCATCACCTCGGTGTTTTGAGCAGTGGATGTCAGTCCCATAATACTTGCTTTCGCCTCGTGAGTCGCTGGCGCCGCCCGCGTGGTTCACACGCGATTGGCTCCTCAGGCGGCTCGCGCGTCGCAAACCGCCTGGCTTCCTCGAGTGCTGGCCTTTCTGCCTAGGCTCCGCCTGACGGCCCTGAAGGCCGCGGGGCGGGTGCGGGCGCCTTGCCGCCGGTCGCGCGCGGATTGTACAGCTCGGTCGGGATCGGCGAGCCGGTGTTATGGAAGTGCAGCATCTCGGCCAGTTTGTTGGCCGCGACGATCATCTCCTGATTGTACGCCTTGATGCGCGACTTGAAGTAGTTGAAGAACACCACTGCGACGACGGCGACCAAGAGGCCGGCCGCGGTCGTGACCAAGGCTTCCGAGACGCCCGCCGCGACCACGGCCGGCGTCGAGTTGCCTTTGAGGGCGATGTCTTGGAAGGCCCGGATGATGCCGAGCACCGTGCCGAACAGACCGACGAACGGCGCGATGACGGCCACCGTGCCGATGATCGACAGGTTCGCCTCGAGCGCGTTGAGCTGCTCGAGCAGACCGATCGACAGCGCGTCGCTGATGTCGGCGCGGCTCTTCTCGTGCCGATACAGTCCGAACTGCAGGATCTTCGGCAACATGCCATGATGGCGGTCGCATACAGCGATCGCGCCGTTCATGTCGTCGCGTGCAACGCGGTCGCCGATCTCCTTGAGGAGCTGCGTCGGATCCGAGTGCTGGCGCGAGAAGAAGAAAAATCTCTCAAACACGATGCCGATCGAGATGATCGACATGACCAGCAGGATCCACATGGCGAATCCGCCGACGTTGAGGAAGTTATAGAACGCTACTAATGGGTTTTCCATGAATGCAATTCCCCTTTGGGCTAGAGATCGGCCCCAGGAAAGGCCTCCGAGGCTGCGCGCGAGGTACCCTAAAATGCAGAAGGCGGGCGGTGGCCCGGCCGTCGTCGGGTTGTCCGGTTATACGAGACACGTCGTCGTTCCTACCGCGTCCCCGGCCCGCTTCCGCAGACCGGGAACGAACGGTTGTGTGGCGATGAAAAACGCCTAATGGCCGGGTTGATTGATCATCTCTCCGCGCGGCGCTGAATAGCCGGCGAGGTCAGCGCCGTTGAGCTCTTTGTAGCGTGCGTTGACGGCGGCCATGCCGTCCGTGTTGTTCTGCGCTTTGTACAGATCAAATGCCCGGTGAAGGGCCGTGTTGGCCTGGTCTTTCTTGTTCTGGCGTGCGAGCGCGACCCCTAAGTCGTACCAGCCGCTGGCGAAGGTCGGGTCTTCCGTGGTCGCGGCGGTCGAGTATTTGATCGCGTCCGGCGTCGGGTCAGTGCCCTTCACCGGCAGGCCGAGCAGAATCGCGGCGATGGTGGCATTGTAGGGTGCCGCGTTGGCAGGTGCGGCCGCGATGGCATTGGCCAACGCGGTCTGGGTGGTGGTCAAGTCCCCCTGGGCGGCCGCGATCTGCGCCGAGCCGAAGAGGGCGTTGCCGTTATGCGGATCGAGCGAAAGCGCTTTGTCGTACGCAGCCTTCGCTTTGACGTAGTCCTTCTTCTGCACGTAGATGTCGCCGATGTCGACTTGCACCTGCGGCTCGTTCGGCGAGACCTGCGCTAATTGGTTCAGCGGTCCAAGCGCCGCGTCGAGCTTGCCCTTGCGGATGTAGTAGCTGGCCAGCGCTTGATACGCGACCGGACTGCTCGGCGAGATTTTCTCAGCCTGGTTGATCGACGCGATGCCGTCAGCTTCTTGACCGAGGTCGAGCTGCGAGACGCCGAGATCCGCGTAGATGCGGGCGGTGACGTTGACCGATTTCTTGTCGTCGAGCTGGAGCGCTTGTTTGAAGGACGCGATCGCGCCTTGATTGTCGCCCATGCCCTGTTGCGCCTCGCCGAGCTCGATGTGGTACTGAGTCTGCGTCGGATCGAGGTTGGCCGCCTTTTGCGCGTAGGGAAGAGCGTCGCCGGGCTTTTGGTTCTCGAGCAGGATGAACGCATATTCGCCGTAGGCGCTCGCGGCGTTGCGCGCGTCGGACGTCTCCGGGTGAGGCGTGAGCGCGAGGAACGAATCGTACGCTTGGGCCGCCTGCTTGTAGCGGTCGTCCTTCTTGTTCTGCAAGCCGTCGCTGTAGTACGCGAATCCGAGCAGCGACCAGAACGTCGCGTTCTTGGGATCGAGCTGCGTGCCTTTGGTGAGCACGTCTTCGGCCTGCGCGTAGTCGTGCTTGTTGATGAGCACGACCGCAAGACCGCGCCGTGCCGCGGCATCGTTGGGATTGGCGGCGAGTTTGCTCTCGTACGCGCTCGTGCTGCCCTCGTCTTCTGCGAGTCCTTGCAGCGTGAACTTGTACGTGATATCGAAATATGCGAGCGTCGCCTTGCCGTTGCTCATCGCCGGTTTGTACGTCGACTGCTTCACTGCGGAGATCACGGCGTCGTCGAGGTCCTTGTGACCCGACGACTTGAAGATCGCGAAACTTGTGGCTTTGCCGTCCGCCTGGACCAGCACCTTGACTTTGACTTCGCCCGTCTCGGCCGCCGCGCGGGCGCTATCCGGATAGTCGGGCTTCACCTGGTTGACGAAGCTCGGCGGCGCGTAGCCCGTCGCGTCTGCGTTCGCGCTCGCGGCGAAACCGAAAATGGCGGCCGCGACGAAGACGGCGCCGACAAGGCTGCGATGCAGTTGGTGCATGGGTCTCCTTCTGACGCGTGAAATCGCGGGCGTCGATTGCCCTGCGTTACGAATTACGGGTGGCGGTCCTTCTGCCTGGTTTACCCAGAATCCGCCGTCTGGCGCCGGCCGCGAGGGCGAAATATGATTCGATTTTGCCGAAATCTCCGGTTTCAAGCGCTTGCCTGAGCGTGCGCGCGGCCGCTTCCAGGGCTCGTAGAGCGCGCGTGGTGTTGCGCGCATTGCCGCGCAGCGCTCCTTCCCATATCGAAAACGGCGATTGCGCCAAGCGCGTTGCACCGTCGAAGCCCGGGCCCGAGATCCAGGCCGTGGTGCGGCCCCCCGCCTGCTTGGCCGCAAGCGCAAGCGCGAGCGCCGCGAGCTGCGGCAGCGCGCTGGTCAGCGCGACGATCCGGTCGTGCTCGGGCGGCGCAAGGCGTACCGGCACTGCGCCGAGCAGGCGGGCGAACGCCTCCGCTCGACGCCACGCGAGCGCCCGGTGCTTCTGGGCCGGCGCGAAGATGGCATACGGGCGGCCTTCGAACATGCCGGCGTCCGCGCCGCGTGGGCCGGACGACTCAGCGCCCGCGAATCGGATGTCCGGCGACGAACAGCGGCCCGCCGACCGCCTCGTCGCAACGCCGGCGTTGCGGCTGCCACGACCGGCGCGAGCAGCGGAGCTACATCTATAATGAAGGCGCGCGTTCGCGCCTGCGCGAGAATCGTGGGCAGCAGGCGCACGATCGCCCCGAGCGGAGCGGCGAGCACGACCGTTTCGGCGTCCGGGAGCGCCGCCTCAAGTGACGGGGCGACGCGGTCGAGGGCGCCTTTGCGCCGCGCGGCTGCGGAATGGCTCCGCACCGGATCCCAGCCTGCAATGCTCGCGTTGCGCAAGCGGCGCCGCAACGCCAGCCCGATCGAGGTGCCGATAAGGCCCGTGCCGACGATCAGGAAGTTGGAGCGCTCGAATCCGTGGGAGCGTGGCTTCGCGCTCACACCGTCGCAGCGACGTCGGACGCGACCGGCCTGCCCACGGCACGCGCCACGGCCCGGATGCCATCCATGGTGGTAGCGAACTTCTCGAACGTCAACGATTCGAATCCATCCTTGAGCGCTTCGGCTGGATTCGGGTGCACTTCGATCATGAGCCCGTCCGCGCCGGCCGCGAGGCCCGCGCGCGCCATGGGCGAGACGAGCTCCCATCGGCCGGTCCCATGGCTGGGATCGACGATCACCGGCAAGTGCGTCAGCTGCTTGAGCAACGGCACGGCGTTCAGATCGAGTGTGTTGCGCGTCGCGGGTTCGAAGGTCCGGATGCCGCGCTCGCAGAGCATGACGTCGTGGTTGCCGCCCGCGAAGATGTACTCGGCCGCAAGCAGCCATTCTTCGATCGTCGCGGACAGGCCGCGCTTGAGCATCACCGGTTTGCGCGCCTTGGCGACCTCTTTGAGCAGGTTGAAGTTCTGCATATTACGAGCGCCGACTTGCAACACGTCGGCGTACGTTTCGACCATCGCGACGTCGCGCGGGTCCATCACTTCGGTGATGATCGGCAGACCCGTCTCCTCGCGCGCGGCAGCGAGGATCTCAAGCCCTTCTTTGCCCATGCCCTGGAACGAATACGGAGACGTGCTGGGTTTATATGCGCCGCCGCGCAGCAGCGTTGCGCCGGACCGCTTGACGGCGTGCGCGGTCTGTAGCAGCATGTCGCGTCCTTCGACGGTGCACGGACCTGCGATGACGTGCACGGCATTGCCGCCGATCTCGACGCCGTTGGGCAATCGTATGACGGTGTCGCCTTGCGCACCCTCGCGGCTGACCAGCTTGTACGACTTGCTGATGGGCACGACGCGTTCGACCCACGGGATGCCCGCGAGCTGCGCGGCGAGCATCTCTTTGTTGTCGCGCACGCCCAGCACGCCGACGATGACCCGCTCGACGCCTTTTGACACGTTGACGCCATAGCCCATCGCGGTGATCTTCTCGACCACTTCTTGCGCTTGGGCGTCGGTCGCGCCGCGCCTGATGATGACGATCATATCTTCCTTAGAATGTCGAGCCCGCGGTCTGCGGGTTGTCCTCACCGGTCAAATCCGGCCGCAGCACGGTCGCGCCCTCCAGATAGATGTGCCTGACTGCCGCCTGCGTCGCATCCGTGTTGACGAGCATCAGGATGCGGATGCAGCTCGCCAGCCGGCCGGGCACGCCCATCTCGTGGCTGCACAGCAGCGGCACTTTGTTCCAGCCCAACGCGCGCGCCGCTGCCGCCGGGAATTCCGCGTCAAGGTCGGTCGTCGTCGTGAAGAACACTGCGGCGATGTCCGTCGCCTTCACATTGTTGGCTTCGATCATCGCCGTGAGCAGCCGCTCGGACGCCGAAACGATCGCAGCCGGCGAGTTCTCGGCGGCGGTGATGGCGCCGCGGATACCCCGGACTGCCATGAGCGGGCTTCATTCTGTGGGCCTACCGAAGCCCCTTTTTACGAGTATCGTTTCGAGAGCTCGAGGTAGATGCGCGAGTCCGGCAGATCGAATGTCACGGTGAACAAACGCAGGTAATCGTACCCGATAAGGCCGTCGATCTTCATGTCGAAGCAGCTCGATTGGGGAACGAGCAGCACCTTCCAACTCGTGACCGCAGGCGCTGTCGCGATGCTCAGGCTCGAGACGTTATATGCGGAGTTCGCGATTATTCCGCAAATGGGCTGACTCAGCACTTCCTTACCCAAGTACGCAGAGGCGTTGGTGAACAGCTGCGGATGCGCCGTCGCGAATTGGTGGAAGACGACGACGGCAAATGCGCCCGTATCCACGATAAAGTCGTCCGACGTCACATCGCCGACATTCGCCGATACGACGGGAACCGTGCTGCCGCGTGCCGGTATAGCGGGCACGCCGGCAGGCGGCGTGAACGAGTCGGGTTTTGTGATATCGAGTGTACCCGCTTCGTAATCGAGCCTTACGACGGCGTTCCTCAAGCAGGTCGCCGCCGATCAAACCGACGATCGCGACGTCTTGACCGGTCTGCTCGTAAATCGGATTGGAGTAGACCGGCACGGTATGCACGTTCAGGTCGCCGATGCTAAGGGTCATCGGAACGGGCCCTGCATGCGCGTCAAGACCCATGGACTTGAAGACATCGGCATTCATGTACGTAGCCCCGGCCCCCGAATCGAATGAGAAGTCCAGGTCGCGATCGGCTATATGGACTCGAACGACGACAGTGTCGTTCACGATCCGCACCGGTATATGGACGGTTGACGTGCCTGCTGGAAACTCGAGCGTCGCTTTAGGCACGGGTGCCGCGCCCTGCGCTGCCTTATCCGCGCCGCAGGGCGAGGATGCCGCGAGCACGAGCGCGACGGCAGTCGAAACGGCGAAGAGCTGACGATTCAAGGGCGCTACCCTCCCGCGCACTTCCTGAGTTCGCGTACCTCGTGTTCTGTCAGCGCTCGGTGCGCGCCTGGCTTGAGCGAGCCGAGTTCCACCGGACCATAGGCGACGCGTGCGAGTGCGCCCACGCGCAAGCCGTGCTGCGCACAGGCGCGGCGGATCTCGCGATTCGTGCCGCCCGTCAGCGTCATCTCAAAGCGCGCGCCGTGCGCTGTTTTTCGAACGTGTTGCGCGCCCAGTGCGTCGAGCGTCTCGGGCGTGGGCACGCCAATGACCTCGACGCCGTAGCGACGCGGCACTTCAAATGAGGGATGCGCGAGTCTACGCGCGAGGTCACCGTCGGACGTGCACAGCAACAAGCCGGTCGTCTGGGCGTCGAGCCGTCCGATGGGGAAGAGCCGGCGATTTTTGGATGTCGGGTTGGAGCGCAGCGCTGTTCGAAGGAGATCCCCGACGCTCGGGCGGCCGCGTTCGTCGTGCATCGTCGTGACGACGCCCATCGGTTTGTTGAGCGCGATGGTGACGTGCGGCTCGTCCTTGATGCGGACGACTCGTCCGTTCAGGCGAACTTCATCGACTGCGGCGTCGACTTGGTCGCCGTTTTTCGCTTTCGTACCATTGATTGTGACGACGCCGCGGTCGATAAGCTCGTCCGCGGCGCGCCTGCTTGCGATCCCCGCCTGTGCGAGGAACTTGTTGATGCGAACCGTCTAGCGGTCTCCGTCAGACGCCATCGACATCGCTTCTTTGGTCACCGACTTCAAGAAGTCTTCATTGCCGTCGGTGCGCCGGAAGCGCTCGAGGATGAGTTCGGTCATCTCCTGCGTGCCGAGAACGGCGGTCGCGCGGCGCAGCATGACGATCTTGCGCAGCTCGACTTCGGAGAGCAGCAGCTCTTCATGCCGCGTGCCCGAGCGCTTGATGTCGACCGCCGGGAAGATCCGGCTGTCGGCCAGCTTGCGCACGAGGTTGATCTCCATGTTGCCCGTGCCCTTGAACTCTTCGAAGATCACGTCGTCCATCTTCGAACCGGTCTCGATGAGCGCGGTCGCGATGATCGTGAGACTGCCGCCGCCTTCGATGTTGCGTGCGGCACCGAAGAAGCGCTTGGGCTTGTGCAGGGCGCTCGTGTCCAGACCACCCGATAGCGTGCGGCCCGTCGCCGGCATCACTTGGTTCCACGCCCGCGCGAGGCGGGTGATGGAATCGAGCAAGATGACGACGTCGTGACCGAGCTCGACCAAGCGCTTGCAGCGCTCCAGGGTCAGCTCGGAGACCGCGGTGTGGTTGTCCGGGTGTTCGTCAAAGGTCGACGAGACGACGTCGCCCTCGATCGAACGGCGCATGTCCGTGACCTCTTCGGGCCGCTCGTCGACGAGCAGCGCGAACAAGTCGACTTCGGGATGGTTGGCCGCGATCGCGTTGGCGATCTTCTTGAGCAGCGTCGTCTTGCCGGCTTTGGGCGGCGAGACGATCAGGCCGCGCTGACCTTTGCCGATCGGGCACAGCAGATCGAGCACCCGCCCGCACATCTCAAGCGACGAGGTCTCCATCTTGAGGCGCTGATCGGGATAGATCGGGATGAGTTTGTCGAAGTGCGGCCGTCCGCGAATGGCTTCAGGATCTTGGCCGTTGACCGCTTCGACTTTGAGGATGCCGTGATATTTCTCGTTGTCCTTTGGATCGCGGCATTGGCCGGCGACCAGGTCGCCGCTGCGCAGCTCAAAGCGGCGCACTTGCGACTGTGAGATGTAGACGTCGTGCGGGCCGGGCCGCATGTTGTCGCGCCGTAAGAATCCATAGCCCTCGGGTAAGACGTCGAGCACGCCGACGGCGAAATTCAGTCCGGCGGCTTTTGCCTGCGCCTCGAGGATTGGGAATACGAGATCTTGCTTCTTGATGCGTTGGAGCTCTGGGATCTCCAGCTTCTTGGCGAGCTCGACAAGCTCGGTACGCGTCTTGTCTTCGAGCTCCTTGATGGACAAGAGATTCATCTCTTCGCCGTCTTTGGTCTTGAACGTCTTGGGTTGCGGCGGTTCGACGCGTTCTTGATATGTGCGCACCGGGAACACGCGTGCACCGCGATCGTTGCTGTTGCGGCCTCGGCCGCGGTCGCGATCTCGATCGAATC
This sequence comes from Vulcanimicrobiota bacterium, assembly GCA_963772515.1. Lineage (GTDB taxonomy): Bacteria > Vulcanimicrobiota > Vulcanimicrobiia > Eremiobacterales > Eremiobacteraceae > JAFAHD01. Next base: position 1,156,903 of record CAVYXC010000002.1, on the reverse strand, counting down.
GCGCCGGCCGCTCGCTGCGCTCAAAGCGTTCTTGCCGCTCGCGTTCGGGCCGCTCGTTTCGGTCGGGCCGTTCGCCGCGCTCGGGTCGATCCGCTCGCTCGGGACGCTCCGCTCGCTCGGGGCGCTCTACGCGATCGACGCGGTCGGCACGGTCTACGCGGTCGACGCGGTCGACGCGGTCAACGCGATCAACGCGATCGACGCGGTCCGGGCGTTCGGGGCGCTCTGCGCGTTCAACGCGCTCGGGGCGCTCGAAATCGATGTCGATCTCCATCGAGCCCGCGCCGGCGCGCGACCGGGGACGGTAGCGCGGGGGCGGCGAGCTGTCGCCCTCGGAATCGGAAATTGGAGAGTCTTCGTCTTGCACGTGGTTACCGCCTGACAATATCTAAGGAAGTGCGCCGCGGTGTGATGCCGCGGGCAGCGAGTGAACAGTCAATGATGCTTGATGTCGTGATGAACTACACTAACGTCGATTTCGACGTGGATGACTGCGAGTGGGGGTTTTTTCGATGATGAACAGCCGAGCTCGCGCCGTCATAAGAGATCGGGAAGCTCACGCCGCCTTGACTATAGCACAGCTGCGGTATTGCGTCAACGGTTTTTGGGGCTTCGCGGCCGACGGGAAACGCTCTGGCTATCAGGGTCGTAGAAGCGTAGCGGCCAATCGGCGGCGCTGCTCAACCCTACGCGCGATGTGACGGCGATCCGCTTTGGCGGCGACGCTCCGTCAAGGACGATGTGCAAGTGCGGATCGGTGCGCAGATCGAGGCCGTTGCATCGCAGATCGATCGCCATCGCCCGGCACAGGTTGCCGGGGCCGCAAGCAAGACGCCCATCGGGTGTGCCGGCTCGCCTGCGGCGGCGCATCGCGTCGAGACCGGCTAGCGGTTCGGCCGCCCGCAGCAAAACCGCGGCACCGACGCCCGGCGGTTCGGTCACCACATTGAGACAGAAATACATGCCATATATAAGGTAGACGTACGCGCTGCCGGGGCGACCGAAGATCGGCGCACTGCGTCTTGTCGGGCCGCGATACCCGTGACACGCTGGATCGACGTTGGGAAGGTACGCCTCGGTTTCCACGATGCGGCCGCTGACGAGTGTGCCTGCGTCTGGCTCGCCTCGTGGGATGACACGTTCCAGCGTCGCTCCGACGAGCCGGCGCGCGACGTCAACGGTGCTCCCTTCAAGATCCTCGGCCGCTGGCGCTGCGCCAGCGGCACGGATGTTCGGGACTTGACTGCGTGTCACGACCGCGTGATGATACCTCTTGTGATGAGATGTAGGAGCGCGTTCCTCGAACGCGCCATTCTCCGGCGCGGCTACACACTCTTCGAAGCGCTGATAGCGTTGGCCGTGTTGTTCCTCTTGCTCTATGTTGTTGGCGACGCCGTGTCGCGCATGCTGCACAACACATCCATGTCGGTCAGCCGTGCGGATCAATCCCGCACGGCGTCCGAGCTCGCGATCCGCATGAACGAGGAAGCGCGCAGTTCTACCGCAGTCTTCATCCCGCCCACCGACGTGTTCGGATCTGCGAATGGCGGCAGCGCGACGCACGAGGTCGACTTCTTCCGTAAGTTGTCCGCTGGTGGCGACGCCTACGTCGCGTACAACTTCGATGCGCTGAAGTCCACCGTCACGAGATACGAGTATACGCTTGCGAGCGGAGCCGCGACGATCGTGCACGCCGATCAGGTGGCTGACGGCATCGGTTCGCTGTCGGCCTCGCGCGCCACGGCGGGATCTATGAATGACGTCGTGAGCCCGGCGACGGTGAGCGACGTGTCGATCGTCTACGGTCCGGCCGGTGTGACCGGCGGCAACGATGTCGTGACGGTCCAGTTCCAGGCTCAGTCATCGGGCGGCGTGACACCGGCCGCAGTTTTGGTGCACTTAGCATCTCGAGCGGCGCCGACCGCGCTGGCGATACTAACTCCCGCGAAACCACCGCCCCCGGCTGGGGGCGGGCCGATCACGATTCCTTTCATAATTCGTGGCGGGCCTATACATGTTCCCCACGGACCATGGCATTCGGGTGACCCGGGTGCTGACGGCGATACACTGAGTTCGGGGGTTCATCCGGCGTGGTTAGCGGGCAGCATATCTTACTTCGGTCCGGGGACGGGCATGGACTGGCTCGATTTCGACTCGCTCTATCCCGTGATTGAGAGCGGCACTTACATATTTCGCGACAGCGCTGGCAATCTGAATACGGTTACCGTTGCCTGCGACGGCAGCCCATGTCCCAGATTCAAGGCGCTGCCCAGCGCCGGGTCGCCTCCCGCACCCCCCGGCGGCGTGGGATTCGACGCGGCCCCTTGAGCGTGGTTTCCGAAGGAAACACTGTCCCCTGACAGAACCCCTTCGCACCGGACTCCAACAGTGGGCGTTACCCCACTTTCTGGTTCATTTTCTGTTTGGAAACGCCGGAACTCGCGCCGCGCACTCGGGCGCTACTACGGACCTGGGTGCAGGAGGAAAATCGCATGCCCAAGTCGCTCACACGGGCGCTTTTCGTGGCCGCACTGACATCTGCGATCGTTACCAGCCAGGCAACGCAGACGCTGGCTAGCAACCTTGGCAATATCGTCGGCCGCGTCCAGACCGCCACGATGAACACAGGCAACCAGATGGCCGCGTCCTTCCTGCCCGTGGCTGATGTCAACGTGGCAGCCGTGTCGCCGTCGGGCACCTTCAAGGCATTATCGAACGCGGCCGGCTTCTATGCCCTCACCGGCATGCCGGTCGACACCTACGTCCTGACCTTTTCCAAACAGGGCTTTGTGACGCAGCCGATCCCTGGTGTGACTGTGACACAAGACGCGACGGTCACGGTCAACGCCATCTTGCAGACGGCGCTGAAGACGCTGTCGCCAGTCACGGTGCGCGGTGCGCAATCGTTGGTTCAGCCGAACTCACCGGCGGACCGCTACACGGTGACCTCGACGCAGATCCAGAACATCACGGGCACGCCGCAGAACATCTCGGAGACGGCCGTGCTCAACTCGCTGCCCGGCATCACCACCGACACCGGCGGCTACCCGATCATCCGCGGCGGCGCTGAGAACGACGAAGGCTTCCAACTCGAGGGCGTGGATGCGACCGAGCCGATCACGGGCCAGTTCATCAACAGCCTCTCGCTGTCAGGCACGTCGCGTCTCGTCGTCGAGACCGGCGGTTACGATGTCAGCAACGGCAACACGAACTCCGGCGTGGTCAACATCGTCGTGAAACGCGGCTCGTATCCGGGCGCGGGTCTAGCGACGATGGACAGCAACTTCCCGAACTTCGACCACCGTTTCGCGGTTGAATATGGCAACGGCTCGCCGGACAACCGCTTCAGCTATTTCGTTTCGTACAACGGCTTGCGGCAGTACCGCGTCTATGGCGACCAGCACACGTTCCTCCCATTTCTGGTGAGCCAGGTAGGTGACGCTTCCGGCAACGAGAGCAACATCAACTTGTTCTACCGCTGGGGCCAAGACAACCGCAACGAGCTTCAATATTTCGGCGAGAACGGCGCGAACCTGTTCGACGAGAACTACAACGTTCTCCAGTACGGCGGCACGCAGTCGGCGTACTGTAACACCGTCGGCGGGGTCGGCACCCAGACGTGCTTGCCATATGGCTCAGCCAATCTGGAGGTCCAGAACGTCGGCGGCACCGGAATCGGAGGGACGGACCGGAACACAGCCTGGTCGACGACCTTATTCCCGGGCCAAGTCGGCTACAACCAGGCGATCAATTACCCGGACGCTGAGAACAACAACCACTTCATCGAGAAGCTCAACTACAAGCGGCAGTTCAGCTCGAACAGCTACGGCGACGTCAGCTTGTTCCGGACGAACGTGCACGACTTCTTCATAGTTCCGTGGGATGGCGGCGCGTTCGCCGACGAGTACGAGTTCAACTACTCGAACAACACCGGCGTGAATGCCGACTACCAGAACCAGATCAGCAACCAGAACCTCCTCGCCCTCGGCGGCGAGCTCAAGTTCACGACGACCGGCTTCTCGATCGGCATTCCGACGGTTGAAGAGATCATCGAACCGCTCGAAACGAACTACGTCGGTTACATCAACTTCGACCCTCGCATCTCACGCCGTCCGGCGGCTGCGGCACCGCAGGGCGCAACACCGACGTGTGTGAGCCCGCCATTCCCGCTGAGCACGTACGTGAACGACGGCTCGTTCATCACCGATCCGGTGCAGACGTGGAACGCATGGATCCAGGATACCTGGACGCCCAACGACCACTTCAACGTGAAAGCCGGCTTGCGCTGGGACCAACAGGTCTTGCACCTGCCCAGCAATGCTGCCGCGTTGTCCACCATCTACACGCAGCCCTCGACCAACGGCTTCTGTAACGGCGCCGGCGGCATGAGCTACCCGGGCACCTGCTACGTCGACGTGCCAGGCGAACCAGTGGGCACGAACGTGACGCGTCCGTCGCAGATCAGCCCGCGCATCGCGCTGACGTACACGCCCAACATCAACGGCCGCGACGTGTTCCGCGTGTCGGCGGGAACGTTCATCGAGTTCACGCCGCTGTCGAACATCGAGAACACCTACCAGATCCCGAATGCGGCGTATAGCTGTACGATTGCCAGCGGCTGCTTCCAGCCGCTGCCGGGCTACAGCTCCACTTGCGTGAACGGCGCCGACCCGGCCAACGGCAGCGTGCCGTGCAACGGCATCAACAACCTCGGCCAGCAAGCGCTTGAGGACCTCAACAAGAACAATTTCGCACAGTACACGCCGGTGCTGCCGCAGCGCGCATTCTCAGCGGACTTCAGCTGGGAGCACGACTTCGGCCATGGCTGGGACGCGAAGCTCACTCCGTACTACCGCAAGGGCACGAACTACGTCGTCGAGAGCACGCCGCTGATCGGGACCCTGGCGGACGGCACGTCGATCTTCGGCGCGCCGACCGAATCCAACGCCGGCAACAACGAGAACACCGGGCTCGAGTGGGCGTTCTCGAAGAGCGCGACGTTCGGTTTCAGCGGATACTTCAACGGCACGTACGACAACACGCTTGCCAACTACAACAGTGACTTCTTCCCATCAGTGAACGCAGCCGCGGTCCAGCTGAACCACTTCTTCCACGTGTCGTATCTCGCGCCGGTCACGGCGACCCTGGGCATCATATACCACGACCGGCACGGCCTGCTGATCACGACGGAATTCCCGTACGAGTCCGGCTACTACTACGGCGTCGGCACGCACACGTTCGTGTACGCGCTGTGCGGCCAGGTGGCGGGTTGCACGGGCAACCCGAACAGCTCGGTGCCGGTCGAGGTGCTCAACACCGACCTAGCGGCAGCATCGCTCGGCCAAAACTCACGCACCAGCGCGTACTACTTCACGGACATCACCAATCCGGGTACGATACTCAACCCGAACATCGTCGGTTCGCGCGGCACGGCGGAAGGCTCGGATCCTGGCAGCCTGCAAAGCCCGCAGCGCCTGACGATGAACATGTCGATCGCGCACGACATCGGCCAGGGGCCCAACCACTTCCAAGTGGGCGTGCGCGGCGTTAATCTGTTCGGTAACTACAGCCCCGGCGTCATTGGCGGCAACTCGCGTTTCCGCGTCAACGGGCTGGGCGGCTACAACGGCATCGGCTACACGCCCGGAAACTCGGGCGGAGCCCCGAACTCGGGCAGCAATAACGTCAATCCGAGTTACGAGCCTCTACAATTCCCCCGCGGCCCCTACCCATACGAGAGCGAGGCAACAGGGGCGGCGCGCCTCTATACGTTCTTCGTGAGCTCCAACTTCTAAAGAGCGTAAGCGATCAAACCGGGGGCTTTCGCCCCCGGTGCGCCCGCCTCACAGATCATGACTGAAAGGAATTCATTGAAAATGCATAAGGTCAAAGCGGCTCTGATCGGGCTGCTGTGCCTCGGTATCGTAAACGGCTGCACCACGAATACGAATCCTGGAAACGTCCTTTTCACGACCAAAGCGACGATTCAGCTTGCCGTGGGAACGCTCAACGACACAGTCGGCTTCCTGTCCGCGCAATCAGGCGGACTTGGTAATCCCGGCGTCTACCTGGATGCCATCGGAACGATGCGCAATCAGCTTGGAAATTCAGCATTCGGCACCGGCGGTGCGACGGGTACCAGCTCGGGGCAAAGCGCCATCGCACCGGTAGTGGGCGAAGGGCCTTGCAATTTTACCACGGGAGCGAACTGCAACGTCGGCAACCCTGGCGCGTTCGGAGCCGCGGCGGGCCTCTACTCCTACGGCCAGTACCCGGGCTTCAACGGCTTGGAAGCGGCCGCCGCCGGCATGGGCTGCGCCCGGTTCGGGCACTGGTATTCTCTGGGACTTGGTCGGGTTTGATCTGTTTCCCAAGGGCCCAGATGGAACCAAGTATACGCTGACCGACACCGTAGTCATCAACGGCCAGCCGCAGACATACGCTGCGTCGGCGACGCTGAACAACCCGAGCAGACTGCTCGCGGCGGGCACCGCCTCGTACGCCGCGAACGGCGTAACCGGTGGTGGCACGTTCACGTTTGGTGCGCCACCCGCCAAACGTGACCGAACAGGTCGCGGTTGTCTTGACCGGTTTTCAAGGGGGCACGGTCGCGATGGCTGAGGCCGTGGCACCGGGTACGTCAGCGGTACTACCGGCCGGAACGCTCACGCACGGTACTGTCTATCTGTGCTTCGTGATCGATACAGACTTCCCGTGGGTTGAGGCCGGCGCGGTCAACGCGCCTGCGATCGGCACACCGACGCCGACGATCGTCGGCACCAACGGAAATGCCGATATGTCGGTAGGCGCTCCATTCGGCTGCACCGGCTAGCGGATACCTCACGCAGCGACAAAGAGGACGGCAGCGATGCCGTCCTCTTCTTTTTGAACCGCGGGCTTTTGACTTCGCGCTAGCCCGTCGGGAGCAGTGCAAATGGAGCGGCGAGACCTTCGGCTTTCGCGCGTAGCGCCGCGAGCCGCTCGGGTCTGACCAGCACCAATCGCGCGTTTGCGAATTCATTGAGTTTGCAGCCCAACACGATGTAGGCCAGCGTGAGCTCTCGATGCGGTTGGCTGCGTTGCTCGAGCTCAGAGATCAGTAGCTGATCGTCGACGTGGATCAGAACGCGGCGCACACCCAGCGAGAGCAGGCGGTCCAACGCGGCGGTGACGCCGGCGTAAGCGTAGTCTCGGCCTTGCTGCGAGGGCTGCTCGCGCACGGAGAACGGGATGAAATGCTCGCCCACCGAGCCGGCGCGATCGAGCAGCGAGATGGCCGCTATGCCGCGACCCGCTCCGCAACGGATCACAGCGATATGAGCCTGGCAGTCGCCGCGCGCGCCGGCTGGGGCCTTCCGCCGGCGTTCTCCGGCGTCAGGGATGAGGGTCGGGGCCAGTACCATGGCTCCATTATATCGAACAGGTGTTCGATAGGCAACCCCTGGGGGGAGCCGCCCGCAAGAGCGCGTTAGTGCCTAGCCGACGAGGTCGAAAAGGTCCTCGAAGTCGCCCATGGCGGCCGTTCCGGCCCGGTTGGCCATCACCGCCTCGTAGACAGCCACCACTCGGCCGGCGGTGGCCTTGATGTCGAACGCGGCCGCGGCCGTCCGCGCGTGCGCCGAGGCTGCGCCGTATCGGACCCGATCGCCGAGCAGCGCCCGCACTGCCTGGGCCATCCCCGGCCCGTCTTCTACCAGCTCGCCTGCCTGGTTGGGGCCGAACACATCGCGCGTTTGCGGGCTGGCGGCGGCCACGACGGGCAGCCCAGCGGCGAACGCTTCAGCCAGCACCAGTCCCTGCGTTTCAGAGGTCGACGGGAAGACGAAAAGGTCGGCGGCCGCGTAGATCGCCGGCAGCTCGTCGCGCGGAACCGCACCCGCGAAGATCGCCGCGTCGCCCAACCCTTCGGCCGCTGCTTGGGTCTTGAGATCATCCGCCTGGGGGCCGGCTCCGACTAGCAGCAGCCTGACGCCCGGCAGGTCCGTGCGGAGCAACCGCAGGGCTTCTAAGGCCAAGGCAACGCTTTTCTCCTGGGCGAGGCGCGAGACCAGGAGCAGCAGCGGCGCGTCGCTGGGGATGCCGAATCGAGCCCGGGCCGCTTGGCCCTGTGCCGTTCCCGCATTGCGGAACCGGTCGAGCTCGATGCCCGTGGGCACCACGCAGATGGGGGCCACAACCCCCAAATCCCGCAGCTTGGAAGCCACGGCCTGGGTCGGGGCGATCACGGCATCGGCCGCGTTCGCGTAGGCGCGGGTCAGCTCGCGAGTGAGCTGGGCGGTGAAGCGTTGCCCGAGCGGCGAGTAATGCGCGTAGCGCTCCAGCATCGTGTGATACGTGAACACGAGCGGCACGCGAAAGCGATAGCGCGCGTAGTATTGCGCCATCCATCCGGTGACGAACAACGAATGCGCATGGATGATATCGCACTGGCTCAAGAAGCGCGCTTTGTTCCTGCGCGCGACGAGCGGAACCGTCAAACGGTATTCGGTTCGCGCGGGCAGCGGCAGCGACGGCATGAAGAACACTCGACCGAGCGCTTCCACGCCGTTGGGGATGCGCGGCGCAAATGTGTACGCCTCGTGTCCGCGCGCGCGCAACTCCTCAGTGAGACTTTCGACGGATGCCACGACGCCGTTGATGATCGGACGATACACTTCCGTGAAAACGCCGATCTTCATAGCGGGACCATCTTCTCGTCTTTCGGAACCACGATGCGCTGCGCGTTCCTTCGGCCGAACTGTGAATCCTTCAGCGGTACAATAGGTCCGCGTAGCGGGAATCCCTTGTTCCATCGGATTTTGCCGTGATATAATCCTCGCGTTGTCCGGTTATTCGTCACGTTCTCGCCGCTTTGCGGCGATCTCGCCTTCACGATACCGAGAAGCAACGCTCCGGTTGAAGGCCCTGCCGACATCACTTCGCACGCCTCTCGAGGCTCACCAGCAATGGGGACTGTTTATTGACGCGCCATCCTGAATTTCGCATCGCTGCGATCGCAACGCTCATCGTCGTGTGCGCCACGACGACATCGGCAGCCGCGGTCGCCCGCCACATGCACAATGATCCGCATCGTTCACCGACCGTTCTCATGTCGTATTCCGTTTCGACCACGTTGTCCGATCAGCCGCTCGACGATGCGCGCGCAACCGATAGTCCGTCGGTCGTCGCCAGCGCGGACGAGTTCTACCACCAGACCAAATTCGACGATCTCCACGGCACCACCGAGGTCATGCGCCCTAGCGTCCATATCGTCACGGAGTACAGCACGCACCACCGGCTGCTGGCGCTGGACCCCGAGGTGCACCTGACCCAAAGCCTCAAGCCAGGCCAGCGCAAGGTTATCAGTGCGGGAAGCCCGGCACTCGAGGATCTGACCGAGCGTGTCGTCATGTGGGACGACGTTGTGGTCCACCGCCAGATCACCCACGCCAGAGTGCTGCGCCAGGGCACGCGCAGTGTCGTGCTGCAAGGCGCACCGCTGACCTGGGAGCAGTTGGCCGCGACGACACAGTATCGCAAACTGCTGCGCGTGTACGATATGGAAGCGACCGCGTACACCGCGTGGACCGCGACCTCCAATCCTACCGGCCGGACCGCCACTGGCATCCAGGCGACCTATGGCGTGGTGGCCGTCGACCCCAGCGTCATCCGCCTTGGATCGCATGTCTTCGTGCCAGGGTACGGCTTGGCGATCGCCGCCGACACCGGTGGAGCTATCGTGGGCAATCGCATCGACCTGTGCATGGACTCCGTGAGCGCGGCGCTGACCTTCGGGCGGCGTCCGGTCAAGGTCTACGTCCTAGCGGAATAAGCCGGCCAGATGCTGTAGTCGCGCGACGGCTACGCACGTGGATGAATACAGCTCGCCGAAACGCATTCTCGAAGCGCGCGGCTTACGGCCGCGCAAACGCTTCGGGCAGAACTTCCTCGTCGACCAGCGCTTCGCACAGCGCATCGCGGCGGCATTGCCCAAGGACGCCTACGTCCTCGAGATCGGCGGCGGTACCGGCACGCTGAGCGCAGCGCTCGCAGCGCAGGCACGCGAGCTCGACGTGCTCGAGATCGACCGCGGGTTGGTCGAGGTGCTGCGCGAGCGCTTCGCCGGCGCATCCGATCGCGTCCATATCATGGGCGCCGACGCGCTCGAGATTGACCTTGGCGCTGCGCTCGCACGGCACGAGCGGCCGCGCGCCCTTTGCGGCAATCTTCCCTATTCGATCACGACGCCGCTGCTGGAACGCATCATCGCCGCGGCGCCGGCGTGGGATTGCGCGGTCCTCATGGTCCAACGCGAATATGCCAAGCGGATGAACGCGCGGCCGGGAACGCCCGAATACGGCAGCCTCACCGTCTTCGTGAACCATTTCTGCGAAGTCGAGCATCTTTTCGACGCCGGAGCATCTGGTTTTTACCCGCCGCCGACGATCGCGTCGTCCGTGGTGCGACTGCGGCCCAAACCGAGCGCCGACGTCGGCGTCACAGATAGCGCACTCTTCTTATGGACCGTGCGCGCGGCGTTCGCTCAGCGGCGCAAGACGCTTGCGAACAGTATCGCGAGCCAGACCGACGCGCTCGCACGCGCGGACGTCGAGCGCGCCGTCGCCGAGGCGGGCTTGAAGCTGGGAATCCGGGGTGAGCGTTTGGCGCACGACGATTTCGTGCGCCTTGCCGACGCGCTGCACGCACAGGGCTTTCGCGTCCCAGCGCGGTAAGGCACCCGTGATGGACATCGCGAGCCCGCAACCGATCGCAACGCTCTCTGCCGGCCCCGGGCCGGCTTTTCATAAGCGCTGGAACGGCTGGACGGTGCTGTGGGTCTTCGTCGTGCTGGCCTTCCTCTACATAGGCGTGCAGACCGCGGCGACGTTCAGCCTGCTCTACGCGAAGTTCCCGGATATCATGGCCGCGGCCGCGCACGGCGATAGCGCCCCGCTGATGGAACTCGTGACCACGCAAGCCGGGCTCGCCAGAGTGCTCACGGCGACTGGATTCTTGTGGATCCAACTGCCGACGACCGTCGTCATGGTCGCCGCCACTTTGGTGCTCGCGCGCGGCGCGCTGCGGGCGACGTTTGAAGATCTTGGTTTCGGCAAACCAGTCACTCGAGCGACGGTCGTGTGGGGGCTTTGCGCCGGATCAGTGCTGTTCGTCATCTCGTACTTCCTGGAGCTCGCGCAAGAGGCTGTGTTCGGGCCCCACCCGCAGCAGATCGCGCTGATCCTCGCCCACCATCACGGCATCGCCTCGTTGATTTTGGACTTGATCTCCGCCGCCTTGCTCGCGCCGCTATGGGAAGAGACCTTTTTCCGCGGCATCTTCTTCACCGCGCTGGTGCAGCGCATGCCGTTCTGGCTCGCCGCGACGTTGAGCGGTCTCGCGTTCGGACTGGCGCATGGCGACCTGTGGAATCTCGTGCCGCTCGCCGCGCTGGGCGTCGGTTTGGCCTTCGTCTTCTATCGCACCGGGAACATCTGGGCGAACATCATCACGCACGCGACGATCAACGGCTTGGATCTGATCATCCAGGCGCTCTTCCCGCAACTTCCCTCGTGAAGCGCTAGCGCGACGTGACCTCCAGCGCGATATACCCGCAGTAGAACAGGCCGCATAGCGCCAGCGGCAACGCGTCCACCTTGCGGCGCACGAGCAGCCACGTCAACACGAATAGCGCCGCCGCAAGCGTCGCCGCGGCCGCGCGATAACTGCTCGCATCCAGATGCCATGGCGACGCGAGCAATGCGATCGCGCTCGCGATCGAGGCCTGGAACATCATCGCGCCCAGCACGTTTCCCAATGCCAGGTCGTCCAGATCGCGCTGCATCCAGACCAGCGCGTTGACCGCTTCGGGCAGCTCGGTGGCGATCGGGCTGAGCAGCAGCGAGATGACGAGCGGCGATACATGCAGCACCGCGGACAGCGAGGTGAGGGAGCCCACGAACCAGCGCGCGGTGAACGCCGTCAGCGCAGTGGCCAGTAGCAACTGCACGATCACGAATCCGAGATGCGGGCGTTCCATCCACGGCGCGATGCGCAGACGCGGCGGCGCCTCGTCGCTTTCGATCGCTCGCAGTCGCAGATGATATGCGAGATACGCGATGTACGCGATCACCGCCACTGCCGCAACCGTAGCGCGTACGGCGAAGGTCGGCGCGAAGGACGCGCCGATCACGAGCGCAAACGTGCATGAGAACAGCGCCAATCCCACGATCGCGGGCTTGACCGGCGCGTGGTCCATGTCGCGTTTGCGGCCAAAGATCACAGCCCCGATGCCGATGAAACTGAAGACCACGGTCGCCAGCAGCAACGGCGCGCCGATGACCGCACCGACGCCGACCGCGACGCTCGCCGGATCGGCCAGAATCAACAGCGCGATGACGGCGACCATCGTCTCCGGCAGCGATGAGCCGATAGCTGCGACCACTGCGCCGACTGCGCTGCGCGTCAGCCCGAGGAGCGCCCCGACCCATTCCACCGCGTTCGCAAAGGCGTCGCTCGCGAGGACGAGAAGCACCAACCCACAGAGCACTTGGAGCGCGATCGGCACCGGGCCACTGTTTAGCCCTGGTCCGAGGCGCCCCTTTACGTGAAAGGAAAGCGCCGAAGCCCCGTTGCCCTATCGCATCATCCACATCGCCGACGTCCATCTCGACATGGCGTTTGCCGGTCTCGATCCATCCGCGGGCGACGCGCGGCGCAGGCAGTTAGAGTCGGCGTTCGAACGCGCTCTCGCGCTGGTGCGCGAGCATAAGGCGGACGCGCTGTGCATCGCCGGCGACCTGTATGAAGACGGCCGAGCGACGCCCGATCGCGGTGCCTACTTGGCGCGCGTCTTGGGAGCGCTTGCGCCGGCGCGCGTCTTCATAAGCCCTGGCAATCACGATCCCAACGACCGCACGTCGCTGTATCGCCAGATGGCGGTGCCCCCGAACGTCACCGTGTTCGCCACGCGGCGTTTCGCGCCGGTGGAACTCGCGCCCGGACTAACGTTGTGGGGCGCGGCGCACGAGTTCGGCCTGGACCGCGCTCCCATCGTCGAAGGCTTCGCGTGCGAGGGGCCGGGAACGCACCTCTTGCTCTTCCACGGGTCGGATCGCGAGCGTTTGCCACCCGGCAAGGAGTGCATCGCCCCCTTCGTCGACGCCGACATCGTGAGCGCTCGAGCGGTGCATGCGATGGTCGGCCATTTCCACGGGATGCTGCAAGGGCAGCACTACGCCTACCCGGGGTCGCTGGAGCCGCACAGCGCCGCGCAAGACGGACGCCACACCGCCGCGTTGGTCACGATCGAGAACGGCCGCGTGAACCAACGCTTCATCGAGGTCAACCGCACGCGTTACGTCGCCGAGGATTGCGATATCTCGGATCTCGGCGATCGAGCCGCAGTGGCGACCGCGGTCGCCGCACTCGCGCAGGCGCGCGTGGATCGTCCGGGCGAGGTCTTTTGCCGAGTGCGTCTGGTCGGCAATGCGCCTGCGACGCTCGACCTCGACGCCGCCGATCTGCAGCGCGAGCTCCAAACCCAGTATCCGGGTCTGACCGTGGAGGACGCGTCTGCCGCCGTCGACCCCGACGACGTCGCGAACGAAGGCTACACGGTGCGCGCCGAGTTCGTCAAGGAGATGAAACGGCGCATCGAAGCGGCGCCGGCAAATGAACAAGCGTTGCTCGAGCGTGCCCTGCGTTACGGCCTGCTGGCGTTCGCCGGCAAGAGGTTGAGCGCGTGATCCTGGTGGAGGCAGACGTCGAAGGCTTCGGATGCTTGGTGAAACAGCGCTTCCGCTTCAGCGACGGCCTCACCATCATCGCCGGACCCAACGAATCGGGCAAGACCACGCTCACCGAATGTATCGTGCGCTTGCTGTTCGGTTATCCGGAGCATCAATATACCGCCGCGCTCGATGCGCGCCGGCCGTGGCATGCGAGCGCGTACGCCGCATCGCTGGTCTACCGGCTCGACGACGGCAAGCTCTACGAGACGCGGCGGGATTTCAGCCAATCCAACGTGCCAACCGAAACCTTCGAGCGCGACGTGATGCGTCGCGTGCCCGAACTCAGCGGCACGCGAAAGACGTCGCCGGGCAGCGAGCTGCTTCATCTGTCGCTCGAAGCGTACGAAGCGGCGGCCGTGATGCGCGCCGGCGAATTCGCGCAAAAACAAGACGACAAGGCGTACAAGACGCTAGCGGAGCGGATCGCTGAGCTCGTCGGCGCGGCAGGCGAGGCCGGCGCACAAGACGCCACCGACCGGCTCGACGCGTTCTTAAAAGAGCTGGGCAGCGAGCGCGCACCGAAACGGCTGGTGACCCTCGCGCACGCGAAAACCGAAACGGCGCGCACGGCGCTGGAGGCGTACCGGCGCGACGCGGACCATCTGCGCGCGAACGTCGAGCGCCGTGCCCAGATCCTCGCGCGCCGTGCCGAGCTGACGGCGCAGGGGCAACAGCTCGAAGCACGGATGCAGGGCGCACGGTTCAACGCGGTGCGCGCGCGCATCGCTGCCGCCGAAGCGGCATCGGCGCAGCTGGAGCAAGCCTCGGGCGGCCGAGCGCAGGTTGAACCATCGCCGGAGGTGCTGGCGGGCGCGACGAGCATCGATTCGGCCATCGACGCCTGGACGACGGCGCGCACGGTGGAGAGCGACGCCTCGAGCAGCTCGCATACCAAAGAAGAGCAGCGCACCGAGGTGTTGCGTCAGCTCGCGGCGTGCGATGCGAAGATCAAAGAGTCCGAGGCTCTCGTCAAGAGCCGAACCGATGCTATCGAACGCCTCAAGCCCGAGGCCGCGCGCACATCCATCTCGGACGACGTGCTCGAGCGGCTCGAAGGACTTGCCGAGCTGGCGGACATCCAGGAGCACACGGCGCGCACCGCCGAGACGCAGAGCGCCATCAATCGCCAGCGGCCGCGCGCTGGCGCGTGGCCCGGCGTCTTCGTCTTCGCCATCGCCTTCATCGCGCTGGTGATCGGCGCGCTCGTCCATCTGCCGGCGCTCATCTTGAGCGCTGTGGCGGGCATACTGGTGGCCGGCGCCATGTTCGCATATTTCTTCGTCGCCGAGCGCGGGCGCAATGCGGCCAACGCCGAGATCGAAGAGCGCGCGCAGCAGGCGCGCAGCGTCGCCAACAGCGCCGCGTCCAACCTGGCCAAGGAATGCGGCGCGCTCGGGCTGTCGGATATCCGGGCGGCGCGCCGCGCGGTCAAGGTGCAGGGAGAGATCGAGCGCTTCTCCGACGCGCTCGAAGCCGCCCAGCAGACGGCTGCGCAGAACCGCGAGCTGCGCGACTCGCTCGAGGCCCGCTTCAACGACTTCGACCGGCTCGACCGCCAACTGGTCGACGCGCGCCGGCGCACCGAAGAACGAGCCGCTGAGCTGCAGCGCCTGCTCGACGACGCGCGCGTGCCGGGCGGCGATCTCGAGTCGCGCATCGCCATGTTCCGCGAACGGCGTCAAGGCGTCGAGGGAGCGTTGCTCGCCGAAAAATCGATCAGCGACGCGCGAGCCGCCTTGGCGGGCGCGCTCGGTGCCGACACGCTTGAAGGTCTGCGCGCGCAGGCCAAGCGCCTTGCAGAGCTCGCCGGTCCGGGCGCCTCCGGTTCAAAGTCGGGAACGGACGCAGCGGACGTGGCAGCGCTCGAGCTGCAGCTGAAAGAGCTGAACGGCGCCAAGCCGGCTCTCGACGGCGAGTTGGGCAAGATCGACGGTGAGCTCGCGCGCTTTGACGAGCACTATCGCGGCGGCGGAGCGCCGCTCGAGGAGCAGTTGGCGGCGTGCGAGACCGAGGAGGCGCGGCTAGTCCTTGCACGCGACGCTGCGGCGCTCGCGCGAGGGGTGATCGACGCCACCAAAGACAGCGTCCATAAGAACTTCGCGCCGCACCTCAACGCGCTCGCCGGTCCCGCGCTGGCGGAGATCACCCACGAGCGGTATACGGACGTCATGATCGACCCGCGCGATTTCTCGCTGCGCGTGCGCCCCGCCGACGGTTCGGCGACGGTGTCAAGCGATGCGCTGTCGAGCGGCACGCAAGAGCAGCTGCATCTCTCGCTGCGCGCCGCTACGGCGCAGGCGCTCGGCGCGCAGGGGTCGAGCGAACGCGTGCCCTTGCTGCTCGACGATGCGCTCGCGCACGCCGACGAGCGGCGGCTCGGCGCTGCGGTCCGCCACCTCGCGGCGATCGCGCGCCGGCAGCAGGTGCTGCTGTTCACGCAGCGCGACGCCGTGCTCGAAGCGGCACGCCGCCTGGAGGGCGTGACGATCGTGCACTTGAGCGGGCCGGCGGCCGCTCCGAAATAGTGCCTGCGCGGCTGCGCGTCGGCGTCGACGCGGCGAACCTGCCGCGCGATCACCGCGGCATGGGCCGCTACGTGCGCAGCGTCCTGCGCGAATTCTCGACCATTCTTTCCGACCGTGTGCAGCTCACACTGCTGGTCCCCGACCCACTGCCGGGCCTCGTGGCGCGCCGCTATCTCGAAGGTCTTCCCGGCGATGCCGTCGTCGCGCGTCGCGGGGCGGCGGACAAGCTCGGGCTCGACGTCCTCTGGTATCCGTGGAACGGCATGACCTGGCGGTCGCCGGTGCCGTCGGTCGTGACGGTGCACGACGTCTGGCCGTTCGTCGCGCCGTCGCGCGATGCGCGCGTGCGCGCTCGCGAGCAGGCGCACTATCTCGAGGCGGCCGCACGCGCGGCGCTGATCATCGCGATCTCCGAGTTCACCAAACGCGAGATCGTCCGGCTGCTTGGCGTGAGCGCCGAGCGCATCCAGGTGATCCACCAAGCCGTCGCGCCACCGCACGCGGTGCGTGAACCGGCACGCGTCGACGGCTGCGCGCGATATGTGCTGTTCGTCGGCGAAGTCGAGCCGCGCAAAGACGTCGGCACGCTGGTCGAAGCGATGCGGCGATTGCCTGACGACGTGCGCGCGGGCACGGCGCTTGTCATCGTGGGCCGCTCGCGCGGTCTGACGTCGAACGATGCCGGCGACGTACGTCTCGAATTGGCCGGCGAGGTCGCCGAT
This sequence comes from Vulcanimicrobiota bacterium, assembly GCA_963772515.1. GTDB lineage: Bacteria > Vulcanimicrobiota > Vulcanimicrobiia > Eremiobacterales > Eremiobacteraceae > JAFAHD01. The sequence goes on along the minus strand of CAVYXC010000002.1, from coordinate 1,139,887 downwards.
GACGCGCAACTCGCCGCGCTGTACGCGGGCGCCGCCGCGTTCGCGTTCCCGTCCAAGTACGAAGGTTTCGGCCTGCCGCTGCTCGAGGCGATGAGCTACGGCGCGCCCGTGGTCGCCTCCGATGCGGCGAGCATCCCCGAAGTCGGCGGCGAGGCGGCGCTATATTTCCCATGCGGCGACGCCCAAGCGCTGTCCGACGCGCTTGCGCGGGTACTGCGCGATCCGGCTCTCGCGCGTTCGATGTCGGCTGCCGGCGTCGCGCGTGCCGCCACGTTCGACGAAGAGGTCCGGGCCCGCATGACGCTTGCAGCGCTCGAATCGGTGGCACGCATGCGATGAGCGCTCCATTGAGCGTGGGGGTCGACGCGCGCAAGCTGCTCGACGACCGGCGCGGCATCGGCCGCTACGTGAGGGCATTGCTGCGCTCGTGGATGACGCGCTGGCCCGATCGTGTGGCGCTGACGCTCTTGGTGCCCGATCTGTTGCCGTCGCTCGTCGCTTCGCGCCTGGCCTCGGAGCTGGGCGCCCGGTTGCCGGTCGCGCGCACCGGCGCCCGGTCGTTCGACGTGACGTGGTATCCGTGGAATGGGATGACGTGGGTAGCGCGCGGGATCAAAATAGCCACCGTCCACGATTGCTGGCCGTTCGCCTCTCCCGCCGCCGATGAATCGATCCTGCGCAACGAGCAGCGCCCGTTCTTGACGACCGCCGCGAACGCCGATACGATCATCGCCGACTCCGTGTTCGGCAAGGCCGAGATCGTCCGGCACCTCGCATACGACCCGGCGCGCATCGAGGTGATCCCGCTCGGCATCAGCGCAGCCGAACGGCCACGCCAAGTCGATGAGCACGATCCGTACGTGCTGTTCGTCGGGCAAGCCGAGAAGCGCAAAGATCTTGGCACGCTGATGAACGCGATGGCAGCGCTGCCCGAGGCGTTGCGCACGCGGTTGCGCCTTGTCGTGGCGGGCAAAGATCAACCAGGCACCTTCGGCCCGCCGCCGCCCGGCACGCGCGTCGAGCTCGCGGGTGAGGTCAGCGACCGGCGCCTCGAGCAGCTGTACGCCGGCGCCCGTCTGTTCGTCTTTCCGTCGCGCTATGAGGGTTTCGGCCTGCCGATCCTCGAGGCGATGTCAGCCGGCGTGCCTGTCGTCGCCTCTGACGCGGCAAGCGTGCCTGAGGTCGCGGGCGACGCTGCGCTCTATTTCCCGGCCGGCGATGCCTTGGCGCTGGCGACGGCGATCCAACTCGTGCTCGAAGATGCGACCCTTGCCGATCGTTTGCGCGCGGCGGGGAGGGCGCGTGCGGCAGCGCTGACGTGGGACCGCTGCGCCGATGCGACCCTGCGCGTGTTCGAACGAATCCAGAGCGCGAAGAGCCCTACGCGCTAGGCGGCGCGTCTTCGACGGGCGCGAGCTCGCGCCCGCGCACGGGGTTGAGAACGAGCGCTACCAGCGAGCCCGTGACTAGACCGCCGATGTGACCGGCCATCGAAACGCCCGAATTGTAGAAACCGTAGCCGATCGTCAGGATGATCGGGAAAGCGGCCGTGCGCAGCAACGCTTCGCGGGCCCGCGGCAGCTTGAACGCCAGCACGACCATCGCCCCGAACACTCCCATGATCGCTCCCGACGCGCCAGCCGTCTCCGCGTTCGTGCCGATCGTCGTATAATATGCCAGCACGCTGCCGCCGAGCAGCGCGAGCATGTAGATCGCGGAGTACCGCACGCCGCCGTAGCAATACTCGACCAGCGGGCCGGCGATGGAGAGCGCGATCATGTTCGAACCGATGTGGGTCAGATTGAAGTGAAGAAAACCGTTCGTGACCATCCGCCACCATTCGCCTGCCTGGACCGCCGGCGGGTAGAGCGCGCCCGCGGCGAGCAGGGCGTGACCGGTCAGCAGGTCGGCCACGTAGACGATCACGTTGATGATGACCAGGCTCAACGTGACCGGCGCCTTGAGCAGAGTCACTGCGCCGCGGCTTTCAGCGCCGCACAGAGCAGCGGGATCATGATCTCGTGATGGCCGGTGAACATGTAGCCGCGTCCGCCGTCTGCATGCGGGCGCGTCACGACGTTGGTGCGCGTGCGGTAGTGGCGTACGAAATCGAAATCAGCCGTGACGAACGAGCCGCCATATCCGAGATTGCGCGCCAGCGAAAGCGCTTTGAGGAACACCTCGGGCATGATCACCGCCGAGCCGAAGTTGAGATACGCACCGCCGTCGGTGACGGCGGCGATCACGTCGGCGAACAGCCGGAAATCGAACAGCGATGCGGCGCCCAGCGCGGCGCCGTCCGCGCGCGGATGCATGTGGATGATGTCGGTGCCGATCGCGACGTGGACCGTCATGGGGACGTCCAGTGCCGCCGCTTGCGCGAGGATCGAGATATCGGCATGCTCGGCCTTTGCGGCCAGCAACGCGTTGCCCAGCGCCCGGCCCAGGCCGACCGACGCGCCGTCGCGCGCGATCGCCCCCAAGATGAAGTCGGCGGTCTGCGCCGCCATGCCGAACGAACCGTCGCGCAGGGAGCTGTCGACATCCTCTGAGGTTTTCCCGGCAAGCGCCAGCTCGACGTCATGGATGCACACGGATCCGTTGCAGGCGAGCGCCGACACGACGCCCGAGCGCATGAGATCGATGAGCAGCGGCGACAACCCGGTCTTGATGACGTGTCCGCCGAAACCGGCCGCGATCGCCTTGCCGCCGCGGTGCGCGGCGACGAGGTATTCGACCAGTTCGCGCAGCTCGTGCACGGCCAACACGTCGGGCAATCCACGCCAGAAGTCGGCAAAGGTCTCGCCCGCGCGCGGCACCCTGGCCATCATGTCGAGGTTCACCTTTGACGGGCGCGTCGAAAGCTGCGTCGCCTTCAGACGCGTGAGGTCGAGATGCGGAAATTTTCGCTTCACGCCGCGTACTCGCTCAGATAGCGCTCGATGAGTTCACGCAGCTGCGCCCGGAACCGCTCGGGCGAGAACTGCGCCGCGTGGCCGGCGAGCCGTGCCGCAGAGAATTGCTCGGGCACGAATGCGCGCAGCGCCGTCGCTAATGCGTCCGGCGTCGCCTCGCGGAAGAACGAACCGGTTTCGCCTTCAACGACCGTTTCGAGCGACCCTCCGGCTGCGAATGCCATGACGGGCCGCCCCGACGCGGCGGCTTCCAGCGCGACAAGACCGTAGTCCTCGACGCCGGGCACGATGACCGCGCGTGCGCGCGCGAACAGCTCGCGCCGTCGCGCATCATCGACGTGGCCGGCGAAGGTGACGGTCGGGCCCGCGAGCGCGCGCAGCCGCGCTTCATCCGGACCGGTGCCGACCACGACGAGCGGCGCGCCCAGCGAATTGCACGCTTCGATCGCCAGCGCCACTCGCTTGTACGGCAAGAGCCTGGCCACCACCAGGTAGTAGTCGTCGACTTGCGCCGACGGCGCAAAACGCTCGATGTCGACCGGGCAGGGAACGACGTCGCTATCGCGATGGTAGCAGGCGCGGATGCGCGCGGCGACGTTGCGCGAATTGGCGATGATGCGGTGCGGGCGCTGCGCGGCGCTGTAGTCCCAACGCCGCAGGCCCGGCATCGCGGCGCGCAGCGCCGGTCGCGCCAGCGGCGGCACGATTTCGAACGCGTATTCGGCCGGGTACCACAGAAAGCGGGTCGGCGTGTTGACGTACGACACGTGAAGCGCGCCGTGCGGCACGCGCACGCCTTTGGCGAAGGACGTCGTCGAGGAGATCACGAGGTCGTAGCCGCGCAGGTCGAGCGCCTCGAATGCACCCGGGTACAGCGGCAACAGCGCGCGGAAACGCCGCGGCGCGCCGGGGATCCTCTGCAGCCAGCTGGTGCGTATGTCGAGGTCCGCAAATGCCGGCCCCATGGCGGCGCGATCGTACAGCGAGGTGTAGATCGGCGCTTCGGGATACAACGCGTGCATCTGCGCGAGGACCCGCTCGGCGCCGCCGAGTTGCGTGAGGTAGTCGTGGACGAACGCGACGCGCACGCCCGCGCCGCCTAGCGGCCTGCGGTGACCGGGAGCACCACGGCGACGGTCTCGTCGGCCAGATATTGCCGCGCGACGCGCTCGATGTCGGCCGCGCTGACGGCTGAGATGCGCGTCGCCAGCGCATTCTCGAAGCCGACGCCGTCAGGCGAGCTCGCCGAACGGCCCAACAGCCAGGCCGCATCCGACAGCGACGTGACCGAGAGGTAATAGTCGCCCAACGCCAATTTCTTGGCGCGCACGACAAGCTCGTCGGGCAGCGGATCGGTGCGCAGGCGCACGATGCCCTGTTCCACTTGGCGCAGCGCCGCGTCGATGTCGCCGCTGCCGCCGTTGAGGAAGATCAGGAAGGAGCCGGGCTGCGCTTCGTATTGGTAGTACGCGCCCACGTAGTCGGCGGCGCCGCCGGACCCGCCCGAGCCGAACGATAACGCGTGCACGTCGCCGCCGCGGCCGAGCAGCGCCTGGATCACCAGCATCGCCGGAAAATCCTTGGAGAACTGCGACGGGGCATTGAAGCCGATCGCCAACCACGGAGCTTGCACGTTGCGGTGCGCCACGATCTCGTGTTGGCGCTTCTCCGCGACGATCGGCGCGGACGCCGGTGCCGTGCGCGCGGGCCATGAGGCGAACGCTTTGCCGGCTGCGTCGATGTCTTGGGGCGACAGCGCGCCGGTCAGCGCGACGATGGTTCCCGTGCCATATTGATACGTCGCGGCGAACTTCTGCATATCCGCGACCGTCAGGTGCGCCAAGCTGGTCGGCCTGCCGCCCTGGGGGTATGCAAACCCGCTGCCTTGATACCGCACCTGGCGCACCATCGCATAGGCGACGAGCGCAGGGTTGGTCTCATCGTCGGCGGCCGCGGCGCTCACTTCCGTGCGCGCCGCCGCGAACTGCGCCGGATCTGGCGCTGCCATGGCGCGCGCAAGGTCAGCGAGCAGCTGGGGCAATGCGGAGGCCTGACACTCCAGCTGGAAACGCGTCGCTCCCGGGTCGACCGTGTAGCCGACTGCGCCGCCGGCCGCCGTCGCGGTGTCGGTGAGGCTTCGCCCGCCCTCGACCGGGGTGCGCAGCACGGTCGCGGCGGTCACGGCCGCGATACCCGCGGTCAGTGCGGTCTGCTGCATGAGGCCGGCGGGCACGAACACTTGCGCGCCGGCGATCGGTGAATCGTTTGAGATTTGCGCCGTGACGATCACGCCGTTGGGCAAGACGCTGATCGTCGCCGGAGGGAAGTGACCTGCGTCCGGGGCGGGAGCCGCGCCGAGGAGCGCGCCGCCGACAAGTACTGCTGCAAGCGCAGCGGCCAATCGCGAAGTGGCGTGATTCATCGTGCTTCCCTATCCGGATTCCGGCCGCCCGGCAGCATGCTGGTGGTTGCGGGCGCTTGCGGTCGCGGCGCCACCGTCGCCGTGACCGGCGTCGCGCCTAGATACGTCTTCGCCGCGGCGTAGATGGTTTGCGCGGTCAACGACGCCGCTTGGCTATAGTAATCGCCGTTGAGCGAGATGTCGGTGACCGAGGGCGCGTACGCCGGTGCGCCCTGCGCGAAGTACCAGCCGTAGTTATCGGCCAGCTCCTGCGGCGTCTGCGTATCGCGCAACGTGTGGACGCGGAATGCTTCCAGCGCGCGAGCGAACTCTTGCGCGGGCAGCGGCCCGTCCAGCAGCGGCTTCATCGCGGTGCGCACCACGGCGGCCATCGCATCTGCCGAGTGTTTGCCGCCGGTGACGGTCATATAGAAAACGCCGGCACCGCGCAGCGTGATGAACTGTCCGTTGAAATCGGCTTGCGGATCGGCATCGGCCACCGCCTTGGCGACCAATCCATAATCCGGGCGGGTGAGATAGTCAGAGATGAAATCCATCGCGGTCGACGTGCGCTCGTCGCTGACCGAGGGTCCGATCCAGCCGAGCGCCACACCGCCTGCATCGGCAAAGCCGGCGTTGTAGGTCGTGCCGCTGGGCCGCGCCAGGGTCGATGCGGGCAGCGAGCCGCCTAGCGCCGCTGGAGGCGCCGCGCTCGCGATGCGCGCGTTCAGCGCGTCTTCGTCCAAGCCGCCGCCGACGACGACCACGATCTCATTGCCCGGCACGTACGCTTGCGTCGCGTACGTCGCGGCGTCGGCCATGCTCAGCGTCCGCAGGTTATCCGGCCCGCCATACGTCGACGCGTGGAATGGTCCGTCCGAGAACAACTGGCTGAAGATGCCGTCTCGCAACAGCACATCGGGCTCGCTCGCGGCGACGGCCTGCTGCTCGGCCAGCCGCAGCTTCGCGTCGCGAAAACCGGCCGCGTCGATCGCGGGATGCAGCACGCGGGCGAGCAGCGCATCGGCCAATTGGTCGGCGGCGTTGGCCGGCGCGAGGACCGATATCTCGGTCGAACTGGGGAACACCGACACCATCAACTGGCCGCCGTCGTCGCGCACGACGTCGCGCAGCGATTGTCCGCTGACCTTGGTCGCGATGACGCTTAGCGCGGCAAGACGTGCGATGCCCGGCGCCGGAGTGCCATAACCGTCTGACGGGCTGACGATCCAAACCTCAAGGGCGGCAGTCGGCGAGAGCGTCGCGCTGCGTACCGCGACGGTCAATCCGTCGGATAACGTCGATTCGCCCGCAGCGAGTTTGTCCGCCGAGGCAGGCGCGGCGGCGCGAGCGAGCGGCGGCGCCGAGAGCAGCGCGGAGAACACAAGCGCGGCAACGATGCCGCGACGGATGAGCATTGCGATATGCCTTTCAGGATTCGCGCGCTCCGGAGAACGCGCCCTACTATGCCGGCTCGGGTGGCGGGAACGGCAACGCCCCGCCCGCTTTGCGCGGCTTCTCTTCTTTTGGCGCTGCGGCAGCGGCCGCGGCTTGTTCGGGCAGCACGGCTTCGGGCTTGCGCACCGGGCTCGCCGCTGGCGCGTCCGAGAGCAGCCGATCGACGTCTTCGCCTTCGACCGTCTCGCGCTCGAGCAACGCCTCCGCGAGCCGGTGCAATTTGTCGATGTTGGTCTCCAACAGGCTGTAGGATGCGGCGTAGCAGGTGTCGATGATGCCGCGCACCTCGGTGTCGATCTGGCTCGCGACCTCTTCGGAATAGTTCCGCTCTTCCATGATGTCGCGGCCCAAGAACACCTGCTCGTGTTTCTTGCCGAGCGCGATCGGTCCCAGTTTGGTGCTCATGCCCCATTCCATGACCATCTTGCGCGCTAACCCTGTGGCCCGCTGCAGGTCGTCGTATGCGCCCGTGGTCGACTCGTGGAAAATCAGCTCTTCTGCCGCGCGCGCGCCGAGCATGACCATGATGCGGTCGATGATCTCGGCTTTGATCATGAGATAGCGGTCTTCGGTCGGAAGCTGCATGGTGTGGCCCAGCGACATGCCGCGCGGGATGATCGTGACTTTATGCAGCGGATCGGCGTGCGGCAGCAGCTTTGCCACCAGCGCATGACCGCTCTCGTGATAGGCGATCATCTCTTTCTCGCGCTGGCTCATGATGCGGCTCTTGCGCTCGGGACCTGCGATGACGCGGTCGATCGCCTCTTCGCAGTTCTCCATGTCGATCTGCGTCTTGTTCTGGCGCGCCGCCAGCAGCGCGGCTTCGTTGAGCAGATTCTCCAGATCGGCGCCCGAGAAACCGGGCGTGCGCCGCGCCAGCACTTCGAGCTTGACGTTCGGCGCGAGCGGCTTGTTCCGTGCGTGCACCGCGAGGATCTGCGCGCGGCCGACGACGTCGGCGCGGTCCACGACCACTTGGCGGTCGAAGCGGCCCGGACGCAGCAGGGCAGGGTCCAAGACGTCGGGCCGGTTGGTCGCAGCGATCAGGATGACGCCGGTGTTGAGATCAAAACCGTCCATCTCGACGAGCAATTGATTGAGCGTCTGCTCGCGCTCGTCGTGGCCGCCGCCCAGGCCGGCGCCGCGCTGGCGTCCGACCGCGTCGATCTCGTCGATGAAGATGATGCAGGGCGCGCTCTTCTTGGCTTGATCGAAGAGGTCGCGCACGCGCGACGCGCCGACGCCGACGAACATCTCGACGAAATCCGAGCCCGAAATGCTGAAGAACGGCACGCCGGCCTCACCTGCGATCGCGCGCGCGAGCAGCGTCTTGCCGCTGCCGGGAGGGCCGAGCAGCAGCAAACCTTTGGGGATGCGCGCACCCAGAGCTTGGAATTTCTTCGGATACTTGAGGAACTCGACGACCTCGGCCAATTCTTGTTTGGCTTCATCGACGCCGGCGACGTCGGCGAACGTGACTTTGGGCCGGTTCTCCGTGAGCAGCTTGGCGCGGCTGCGGCCGAACGACAGCGCCTGGCTGCCGCCGGACTGCGCTTGGCGCATGATGACCATGACGAAGATGATGATCAACACGATGGGAACGATGTTGATGGCGTACATCCACGCTTGCGTGTTGTTGTCGTTCGAGCCGTCGCCCTTGACCTTGATGTTCTTGGACAGCATCAGGTCGCCGAGCTCCTTGGCCATCTCGGCGTTGGGGATGCTGACCTTGTCTGTCTCATCGCCGACGAGCTTGGCAGTAGCGCTGGTCGATCCCAGCGTGACGCTGTTGATCGACTCGGGCGACTTGTTCACCCGAGCGACGAACTCGCTGTAATCGACGGTCTTCTGCTGGGTCGCGCTTTGTTTGTACCATGCGATGCCGAGCGCGACGAGCACCGCCACGATCGCGACTGCCAACAGGTACCGGACGAACTTAGCCAACGCTGATTTCCCCGAATGGGGCCTTTCTGTCCCGGGAACCGCCCCCGGAGTTTCTTCTATTAGTACGTATCGGGCGGTCGGGAAGTTTAATGGAGTCTTGAGGTGTGTGAGCCAGGGCTTCTTGCTGCCGCCTGTGCTACCCTACCCTGGAACGCGCACAAATCGTCCTAGTGCGACCCACCCCACAAAACCGCCAACGCCCGATCACCGCGGGCGGCGAAGGGCTCCATGACGCGCACGCCGATGGCGGCGACGATGCGCTTGCCGAGGCACAACAGCGGCACGCTTGCGCGCCGATGTCGCGGAACGCCGGCCTTCGCGAGAAAACGTGCAAGCGATGTCAGGCGGCTGCGGCCGGACGGCACGCATGTGTCGCCTTCCCGCGGCGCACGCACCGTCAACCGCATGCCCGGCGAAAGCGCGCTTTCATCTAAGAGCATCGCGCGTTTCGGAGCCTTCGCTCGAGCGATGCGTTGCATGCGCATGCGGCCGCTCGTATCTGTGGAGATCGCGCGGCCTTTCGGCACGGCGATCGTGGACGTTCCAAGCTCATCGCCGGTCGAATGAATTCGACCGCTCCGTGGCTTCTTCGCATGCACGGTCAGCCTACCAGCTGATAGCTCGACCGAAGCTCTGCCGGCGTGAAACGTGCCGCCTCGGCCGGCGCTGATCGCCGCGGCGATCGCCTCACAATGCTCGAGGTGGAAGTCGCGCAACGTACCGGCGCCGTCCTTGACGGCGTGACGGATCACGCGCCGCAGTAACGGCGGCTCGAGCCGGCGTAGCGCGGCCACGGACAGCTCCCCGTCCGAGCCCACGATGCGCGCCTCTTCCCAAGCGGCTCGCGCGAGCGCGTCAAGCGTGGATCGGTCGGCAGCCAGCAGCGCGGCCGAGCGCGCGATCGCTTTGCCGGCTCCCGGCGCGATGCGTTCCAACTCGATCAGCAGCGCGCGCACGGCGTTGCGCCGCAGACGAACATCGGCGTTGGTCTCGTCCGTGGCGAACGGCACGCCGCACGCGCGGATGAATTCGCGTAATTGGGTCTTGCTGTAGTCCAACAGGGGGCGCATCAGCACGATGCCGGGGGCAAGTGCCCGGCGACGGGGCATGGCGGCGAGTCCATCGAGGCCGCTGCCGCGCACGAGTGCGAGCAGCGCGGTCTCGCTCACGTCGTCGCGATGATGGCCGGTGACGATAGCCGTCGCGCGCAACCGATGGGCGATGCGCACCAGCTCGCGGTACCGAACCTCGCGAGCCGCGGCTTCGGGTGACGCGCCCCGTTTGGCCGCTCTGACGCGGCCGACGACGACGGTTGCGCGGGCATGCCGTGCCTGCGCGCGCACCGCAGCGATGTCGGCGGCGATCGCGGCACGCGGGCGCAGGCCGTGATCGATGTAGACGGCGACGAGCTGGGCGGCCGGCATCGCCTCGCGCGCGAGCAGCAGCGCGGCAGCGCTGTCCGCGCCGCCGGACGCGGCCACGACCACGGCCGGGCCGGACGGCGCGCCGCTACGAGCTGCGCCGCGCGTAGCGCTCGGCTTCGCGTTTCGCTTCGCGTTCTTTGATCGTCTCGCGCTTGTCATAGTGTTTCTTGCCGCGCCCAAGTCCGAGCTCCGCCTTCACCTTGCCGCGTTTGAAATATAGACGCAGCGGCAGCAGTGCGAGCCCCTTCTCTTGCAGCGTTCCGACGAGCCGTTTGAGCTCGCGCGCGTGCAGCAGCAGCTTGCGGTCCCGCCGCGGCTCGTGCTGCGAGAAGAACGTGCCCTGCCCGTACGGCGGGATGTGGACGTTGACCAGCCACGCTTCGCGTCCTCGCAGTCTGACGTAGCCGTCGACCAGCGAAGCGCCGTTGACGCGCAGGCTTTTGACCTCCGTGCCGGTCAGCGCCAGCCCGGCCTCCATCCGTTCGTCGATCTTGTAGTCGTGAAAGGCGCGCCGGTTGCTCGCGATGAGCTTTTCGCCGCTCGTAGTGGCGGTCATGCGCCGCCTCTAGACTGCGACGAAGCGCGAATGGCCTTCGGCGTAGACGTTGCCGGCGCCGTCGGACAAGACAGCCTTCCCGTCCAACACGTTGGCGCGGCGCCGCTCGACCGTGCCCTCGAGCAGCAAGGGCGAGCCGGTCGGCGCCGGTTTCCGAAAGCGGATCTCAAGTTTGGCGGTCACCGCGCGAGCGCCGGCGGCGATCGCGGCGTGCGCCATCACCTCGTCGAGCAGCGTCGCGACGATGCCGCCGTGCAGCATGCCGGTCCAGCCGCTGAACTGCGGGTCGATGACGACGCGGCAACTCGCGCGGTCTTTCCCGTATTCGAACTTGAGACGCAGGCCGAGCGGGTTATCCGGACCGCACGCGAAGCAGCGCCGATCGTCCTCTAAGCGAGAGGGCGCCGTCGACGCCAAGAACGCTTCGCGCGATGCGCTCACTTGATATCGCCGCGCTTGATCTTATCGAGCTGCGACTGCGAGAACTCGGGCGCCTCACCGTAGACGATCGCTTCCGAGAAAGCGAGCTTCGCCTCGGGGACTTTGTGCACTTTGAGATATACGGTGCCCAAGAGCGGCAGGCCGTACTGCCCTGCTTCGCCGACGTGGCCCTTGTCCAAGTCGATCGCCGTCTTGAGATACTTGATCGCGGCGTCGTACTGGCCCAGGTCGTCCATGATCGAGCCGAGATGGTAGAACGCGTCGGGATAATTGGGCATGAGGTTCGGCACGTCCACCAGGTACGCGAGCGCGCGATTGGGGTCTTTGAGGTCGACCTGATAGATGCTCGACAGATACTCGCGCGCCAACACGTCCTTGGGCGAGTACTCGAGCGCCGCGAGGAATTCGGCCTTCGCGCGGCTGGTCGAATTGTCGCCAAGCCGGTAGATGCCCAACCCCACGTGCGCCGAAGGCATGTGCGGATCGATCTGCAGGGCGGCGTTGAACGCGTCGCGGGCATCGGGGCCGCGTGCGGTCTGGAACTGCGCCATGAACAGGTACGTGTAGCCGAGGCGCGTCTGCGCGAGGGCATCGCGCGGGTTTTTCGCCGCATCCTCTTCTTCTTGATTCGCGAGCTCGGTCAGCGCGTCGACGCCCAGATTGCGCAGGCTGGCGTTGAGGAACGACAGCCCGAACGAGTCGGACGGGGCGATCGCGAGCGCCGCTTCGAACTCGGTGCGCGCCTTGCCGAAGTCCTTCGTGTAGAACGCGGTCAGGCCGTCGTTGATGTGCGTCAGGTACGCGCGATTGGAATACTGGTCGCCTTGTTGCACGGCGGCGGCGCTTGGGCGCGCGCACGCAAGCACGGCGCAACAGACGGCGAGAGCGATCAAAGCAGAGCGAAGAGCGGTCATCATACCTTTCATTACCAGCCCGCGGCGAGGCGCTCGGCGAGCGGCTTCGGGAGACTTGCCTGCGCCATGCGTTCGCGCACGCGCTCGATGTCGTAGGCCACACGGCGGATCTCGACCGCCGCGATCGCATCGTCGTAGCATGCGAATGACGCCTGCGGGTTACGGTCGCGCGGCTGCCCTACGCTTCCCACGTTGGTGATGTAACGGAATTCGGGAACGATGTCGATTCGCCCGCCATGCAAGAGCCGTTGTTGGAACGTCCTGCCTGCCGGGTCCTGGTAGTAGACTTCCGCCACGTGGCTATGTCCGACGAAGGTCAGCGCCTCCGTGGTCGCTTCGAACGCCCGCTTGGCGTCCATCACATCCATTATATAGTCGAAATGGTGGACGGGGGCGCCGTGCACCATCGCAAAGCCGCCGACCCGCCGCTCCCTGGGCAGCCCGGCCAGGTATGCCCGGTTCTCCGGCGTCAGCTGCGTGCGGGTCCACGACATGGCCTCGCGTGCCAAGGTGTTGAACCGCTCAGCTCCGGCGGCGCGAACCGCAGCCTCGTCGTGATTGCCGGCGATCGCGATCGCGTTGCGCGCGCGCAGCAGATCGCAGCATTCGTTCGGGCTCGGACCGTAGCCCACGATATCGCCGAGGCACAGCAGCGCATCCACCCCCATGGCATCGATCTCGGCGATGACCGCGTGGAGCGCCTCGAGGTTGGAGTGGATGTCGGATATGATGCCGTAACGCAGGCGGTTCGGTTTCTCCGATAGGGTGGCCTTACCTCTGGACAGACAGTTTGTCGACGACTCCCTTGACGCCCTGGACGCCGCGCGCCGCATCGACCGCGACCGTCTTGATCGCCGGTGATGGAACCTCGCCTGTCAGCGTCGCGACGCCGTTGTGCACGGCGACGCCGATCTTGAGCGCGTTCACGCCGGTCTGGCCGGCGATCGCGACGTGCACTTTGGTGGCCAGCGTGACGTCGTCGGCGATCTCGTTGCCCGTCGGTGCTTTTGGATTCACCGTGATGTGCGCGGCGACTGCCTTGACGCCGTCGACCTTGCGCGTCGCGGCGATGAGCTGGTCGCGCTCTTGCGCGCTGCGCACTTCGCCGCTGAGCTTCACCAGCCCGGGCGAGCACTCGATCTTCACGAGCGACACGGTTGCTGGATCGAGCGCGGTCGCTGAAGCGCGCACTTGGGTGCAGATCCATACATCGTTCGCCCCGCGCTCGAAGGTGCGCTGCGCTTGATCTTGATCGCTCTTGCTGCACGCTGCGAGCGAGGCCGCTGCGAGCATCGCCAACGCGCGCACGAGACGCGCCGTCCTCATGTCCATCTTCATCACCTCAAGCTTGACGTTCGTGAAAGCGGCGTGGCATCCACCCATGTGCCGGCCTCGATCGGCCCGCTTCCCGCGGGCACGTCGATCAACGCATCGGCGAATCCGAGGATGTGCATCTGCGCGGACGTGCCGAGCAGCGGCTCGGCCTCAAGCCCGGCGTCCGAGCGCGCGAGCGCGACCGGCACCAGATGTTCGAGTTGCGGGTCCATATCAAGACGCGCGCGCAGGCGGGCGCGGAGCGGCAGCGTCTCGTCGCGTTTGTCGTACAGCCGCAGCAGTATCGGCTTGCCGAGCGTCTCGAGCATCACGAGCGCCGAGACCGGATTGCCGGGCAGGCCGATCACCGGCATGTCGCCGACGAGCGCGAGCATCGTCGGACGGCCGGGTTTGGCCAGCACGCCATGCACGATGACGCCCGGCGGCCCGGCCGCGGCGACGATCTGCGGCGTGTAGTCGCGCTCGCCGACGCTCGAACCGCCCGAGATCACGACCGCGTCGCACTCGTCAAGCGCGCGCGCGAATGCGCGCTCGAACGCATCTTTTCGATCCGGCACGCGATCGTACGCGCGCGGCGCGAATCCCATCGCGCGCAGCGCCGCTGCCAGCGACAAGCTGTTGATGTCGCGCACCGCGCCGGCATGCAGCTCGTGTCCGGGTGAGACGATCTCATCGCCCGTGACGAGCAGGCCGACGACTGGCGTCGCGAACAGCACGAGCTCGGCGACGCCCGATCCTGACAGCAGCCCGACCGATGCCGGCGTCAGCACGTCGCCGCGGCGGCGCAGCAACTCGCCGCGGCGCACGTCGGCGCCACGCTGGGTGATGTGCTCCTCACTCCCATCGCCGTCGACGATCTCGATGGCTGCGCCCAGATCGCGGCAATCCTCTTTCTTGACGACGCCGGTAGCGCCGCGCGGCAACCACCCGCCGGTGGGCACGCGCATCGCCTGGCCCGCCTGCAATTCAGCCGAGGGCGCGGCCGCGCCCATGAGCACCTCGCCGATGACGGTCAGGCGCACGGCCGCGCCGCCATCGGCGCGGCGCACATCGTCCGCGCGCACGGCAAAGCCGTCCACGCTCGACCGCGTGAACGGCGGCACGTCCTCGAGCGCGCGGACGTCCTCGGCGAGCACTCGCCCGGCGCTATCGGCTCCGATCGGCACGCGCTGCGTCGCCGCCGTGCGGATGGGATGCGCGAACATGGCGCGCAAGGCGTGCGCGAGGCTGACGCGGCGCAGGGTCGGATCCGCCGTGGACGTCTGACAAACCCTCCGTGCTAGGTAACGACTGCGCGCGTGCGCAAGTCATATGCTACAGAAGACCCTGATTTTGCTGCGCCGCGCCGAGGCACCCTTTCGAGCGGGGCATTTCGGGCGCCGATGGAGGCCACATGTACCCGCATTCGCTTGACGATATGCTCACGCAGACGGTGCTCGCAAGCGCCTCGGACCTGCATCTGGTCGCGGGCTGCCCGCCGACGATCCGCATCAACGGCGAGCTCGGCAAGCTCAACGACGACATCCTCAAGGGTGAGGACATGGACGCGCTCATGCACTCTATCCTGACGGAAGAGCAATACGCTTCGCTCGTGAAAGACCGCGAGCTGGATTCCGCATACTCACTGTCGGGCTTCTCGCGCTTCCGCGTCAACATGTGTTTCGAACGCGAGCACATGAGCGGCACATTCCGGGCGATCCCGTCGACGCCGCCCAAACTCGAAGAGATGGAGCTGCCTAAGGTCGTCACCGAGTACACCCAAAAGCCGCGCGGTCTCGTGCTCGTCACCGGCCCGACGGGCTGCGGCAAGACCACGACGCTGGCCGCGATGATCGACTACATCAACCGGAATAAAGCTCTGCGCATCGTCACCATCGAAGATCCGATCGAGTTCGAGCACCACAGCGATCAATCGGTGATCTCGCAGCGCGAGGTCGGCAAAGACACGAAGAGCGAGCAGGCAGCGCTGCGCTCCGCGTTGCGCCAAGACCCCGACGTCATCTTGGTCGGCGAGATGCGCGACCTTGACACGATCAAGCTGGCGATGACCGCGGCCGAGACGGGCCACTTGGTGTTCGGCACGCTGCACGTCACCACGGCGCCGGAGTCGATCAACCGCATCATCGACGTCTTTCCGGTCGACCAGCAAGAGCAGATCCGCGTGCAGTTGGCCGGCTCGTTCGAAGCGGTGTTCACGCAGTGTCTGATCCCGCGCGCGTCCGGTACCGGGCGCATCTGCGCGATGGAGGTGCTGCTCGGCACGCCGGCCGTGCGCAACCTCATCCGCGAGAACAAGCCCTCGCAGATGATGACGGCGATGCAAACGGGCACGCAGCTCGGCATGCAGTCGCTCGAGAAGCATCTCGCAGAGCTGGTCGGCGCCGGCAAGATCACGCGCGACAGCGCGATCGAGGCGTCCTCGCATCCGGAAGAGCTGCGCCGCGTGCTGGGCGCCGGTCCCGCGGCCCCGCGCTTTCCGACGCACGAAACGGCGATGCCGACGGCGCAACGTCCCTAGATGCTCGACCGGCGCCTCATCCGCGAACAGCCGGATCGCGTGCGCCGCTCGTTGGCGCGCCGCCAGCTGCCGGTCTCGGTGGTCGATGACTTGCTCGCGCTCGACGCCGACTGGCGCACGGCGGTCACCGCAGTCGACGCTGCGAAGGCGGAGCGCAATCAGATCTCGGCGGAGTTCGCCAAAGCCAAGGGCCAGCCGCCTGAAACGCTGGCGCGCCTGCGCGAGCGCTCGAACGAATTGGGCGAGCGCATCGCCGCACAAGAACGGTCGGCCGAGGCGCTCGATCAGCGCCTGAACGAACTGCTGGCGCATGTCCCGAACATCCTGGCAGACGACGTCCCCGATGGCGCGGACTCAAGCGCAAACCTGCTCGTGCGCTCGAGCGGCGACCCGCCGGCGTTTTCGTTCACGCCAAAACCGCATTGGGAGATCGGCGAACGCCTGGGCATTTTAGATTTCGAGCGCGGCGTGCGCATCGCGCGCAGCCGTTTCACGGTCATCAAAGGCGCAGGCGCGCGCCTCAACCGCGCGCTGATCAACTTCTTCCTCGAGCGCAACACGACGGCGGGCTTTTGTGAAATCGCGCCGCCCTTGCTGGTCAACCGCGAGACCGTCGAGGCGACCGGTCACTTGAGCAAGTTCAGCGACGCCATGTTCTCCGTGGATGACGGGTCGCTGTTCTTGTCGCCGACGTCCGAAGTGCAGCTGGTCAACTTGCACCGCGGCGAGATCCTCGAGAACGACGAGTTGCCGAAGCGCTATACCGCCTACACGGCCAACTTCCGCCAAGAAGCGGGTGCGGCGGGCAAGGACACGCGCGGCCTCATCCGCCAGCATCAATTCGAGAAAGTCGAGTTGGTCGCATTGACGCAACCGCAAGAGGCCGCGGCACTGCACGAGCAGATCGTGCGCCAGGCGGAGAGCCTGCTCCAAGCCCTCGAGCTGCCGTATCGCGTGATGCTGCTCAGCTCGGGCGATACCGGCTTCGCTTCGCAAAAAACCTACGATCTGGAGGTGTGGCTGCCGGGCCAGAACACGTATCGGGAAATATCGTCGTGCAGCAACACCGGGGATTTCCAGGCGCGACGCGCGGGCATTCGCTTTCGCCCGACGCCCAAAGCTAAACCGGAATTCGTGTACACGCTCAACGGGTCAGCGCTCGCCGTCGGGCGCACGCTGCTCGCAGTGCTCGAGAACTATCAGGAAGAGGACGGCTCGGTGCGCATCCCGCGGATATTGCAGCCCTACATGGGCGGCACCGAGCGGATCAGCTAGGTTCTAGGCGGCTTCCGGCTGCAGTCCGGCCTGCAGTTGCGAGCGCAGCTCCGGGCTATCTTGATGTCCGTGCGCTGAAACCGCGTGTGCGACGGCTGCTTTGAGCACTTCATCCGGTCTGCCGGAGATGTAGAGCGTGCATCCGCTGTCGCTGGGCATCTCTGCGCAGTCGATGAAGACGCGGGTGGAGGTGCTGGCCATGGGTGCCTCCTCGAAGAGCGTGTGGGCATCGGCAATAGGACGGGCGGCGCACTAAGTCCTCCGAACACGCGTACCAGGCGGGGAGGTGGCGCAGCCGAGCGCAAATGCTGTCCCATGAAAAACGCCGCCGCACTTGATGGCGTGACGGTCAACGGCCCTCGCGTCGAGCGTCACGATGAGATCCTCACCCCGGCCGCACTCGCGTTTGTCGCGGCCCTTGCGCGCGAGTTCGAACCGCGCCGGCAACAACTGCTGACCGCGCGTGCCGAGCGTCAGGCGCAATTCGACACCGGCGTGCTGCCCGAATTCCTCGACGCGACGAAAGCCGTGCGCGAGGGTGATTGGAGCGGCCCGTCGATCCCAGCCGACCTCCTCGACCGCCGCGTCGAGATCACCGGACCTACCGATCGCAAGATGGTGATCAATGCGCTCAACTCGGGCGCCAGCACGTTCATGGCGGACTTCGAAGATTCGAACACGCCGACGTGGGAGAACCTCATCGGTGGACAGGGAAACCTCATCGACGCCATCGAGCGCACCATCACGCTGGAGACAGCGGAAAAAACGTATGAACTGGTGGAGCATCCGGCGGTGCTGCTGGTCCGGCCGCGCGGCTGGCATCTGCCCGAGCGGCATCTGATCGTGGATGGCGCGCCTATGTCGGGCAGTCTGTTCGACTTCGGCCTGTACTTCTTCCACAACGCGCAGCGCTTGTCGGCGCGCGGCAGCGGGCCGTACTTCTACCTGCCCAAGCTCGAGGGCCATCTCGAAGCCCGGCTGTGGAACGACGTGTTCAACTTCGCCCAAGACGCGCTCGTGATTCCGCGCGGCACCATCCGTGCGACCGTGCTGATCGAGACGATCTTAGCGGCGTTTGAGATGGACGAGATCCTGTACGAGCTGCGCGAGCATTCCGCCGGCCTCAACGCGGGGCGCTGGGACTACATGTTCAGCATCATCAAGAAGTTCCGCAATCGCGCGGATTTCGTTCTGCCCGACCGTGCGCAAGTGACGATGACCGTGCCCTTCATGCGCGCCTATACCGAGCTGCTCGTGAAGACGTGCCACAAGCGCGGCGTGCACGCGATGGGCGGCATGGCGGCGTTCATCCCAAGCCGGCGAGACACACAGGTGAATGAAATCGCACTCGCTCGCGTGCGCGAGGATAAGCAACGAGAATCGGCCGACGGTTTTGACGGCACGTGGGTGGCCCATCCGGATCTGGTGCCGGTGGCACGCGCAGAGTTCGACAAGGTGCTCGGCGATCGACCAAACCAGATCGAACGGCAGCGGCCCGAGGTATCGGTCAACGCGGCGCAGTTGCTCGACGTGCGCGTGCCCGGGGGTACGATCACCAAGAGCGGCGTGCGCGGCAACGTCAGCGTCGGAGTGCGCTATTTGGAATCGTGGTTGCGTGGAACCGGTGCGGCCGGCATCAACAATCTGATGGAGGACGTCGCGACCGCCGAGATCGCGCGCTCCCAGATCTGGCAGTGGGTTCGTCATGGGGCTCGACTCGACGACGGTGAGACCGCGAGCAAGAGCATGGTCCGCGCGCTCGAAGAGGACGAGCTCGCGGCGGCGCGCGGCACGATGGACGACAAGTCGTTCTCCCACAGCCGCTTCAAAGATGCGCGCGATATCTTCGACCGGGTCGCGCTCTCGTCAGATTTCATCGAGTTCCTCACGCTCCCCGCATATGAGCTTTTGGACTGACATGGAGCGCGTAAGCGCTCCACGTCAGTAGAGGACGCGCACCGAATACTCCAGCGTTGTCTTACCGTTGGCCGGCACCGTGATCGTCCACGTCGCCGTCGCGCTTGATGATTTCACGTGCGGCGCGCTTTCCGCGATGATCGTCCAATCGCCGGGCATCGGCTCGACGACCTTGAGCGTGACGGGAGTATCTTTGGCGTTGCGCATCTCGATCGAATACGAGCTCTCGTACTGATAGCGGTCGTTGAACGGTCCGACGCGCTTGAAGTCGGTCTGCTTCTTGGTGGCGGTGACGTCGAACGACTCGCCGAGCAGCAATCGGATGCGCTCTTTGCGCGCCGTGTGATCGATGCTGTCCTCGCCGACGAATTGCGCGTTGCCAGACGAGTCCTTCTTATAGATGCGCACGATGCCCTTAGGCAGCGGCACGCCTAAACCGCCGCCGTCGTTGCTGAACTCGAGGTAGACCTGCGGCTTGAGGGTCTGGCCGAGATCGCTCGACGCCTGCGTGTAGTAGTAGTCTTGGCCGCGCAGTTCAAGCGATTTGGTCACCGGAATGGCCGAGGCCGAAAGCATCGCGACCTGCTTGGTCTGTTTGTCCGCGATGGTGGTGAGCCGGCCTAGTGTGTACAGGTGATACTCGAACAGGGTCTGTTGGCTCATAGGCGCGTTGGCCGCGCGTTCCGAGACCGCGGCGAGCGTGCGGATCTGATCAGCGTTTTGCACGCGATTGACCGAGCCCGCGACCAGCTGCATCTTCGCGTTGTCGTAGCTCGTGCCGCTCGTGTTGGTCAACGTGACTAGTCCGTTGAGGTCTAGGCGCGTATCGTCGCCGTTGAGCACCCCGACGTAGTCGGCGCGCCACGAAAGCCCGCCCGTCAGGTAATCGAGCTCCAGGGACTGGTCGCCATCGTAGGTATTGTCGATGTCGGTCACCAGCGTCGGCCGGTCGCGCAGGTTGGACGGAATCGATGGAAACGCCAGCCGCCCGTCGATGCCGGTCTCTATGCGGTTCGAGTACTGCAAGACGACGCCGTTGTTGACCGAGAGCACCTTGGCTTGCTCGCGCGTCTCCGCGCCGGTGCGCGGGTTGGTGTGGATGACGGTCACGTCTTTGCCCACATATTTTTCGAGCAGCGTCTCGGGGCTAAGGAGGTCGAAGTTGAAATTCTGCTCGATGACCGACACCGCGCCGGACGAGGTGAGGCTATGGAAGAGCGCGGTCGTCGGGTCGATCTGCGCGCTGACGTCGCGCAGCGCGAGCCGCTGCGTGCCTTTGGGCAGCGACAGGCGGCGTTCGTCGCGCACGAGAGCGAGGTTGTCGTTGTAGATGGTCACAGAGACGGCTTGCTGATCGGCAAGCGTGCTCGTCCGCTCGCCGGGATCGGCCACAGCCGCGCTGCCCGCCGGCGCGAGCAGACAGAGCGTGATGACAAGCGCGCCGACGCGGTGATGCCAGCCTGCATGGGTCGACATGATGGTCCTCCCATAAGAAAATTTCGGCCACCCCGTACGATTATACGTCGCACGGAGCAGCCGTGGGGTTCAAGGTCCGGTCGAATGAATTCGACGGCCGAATAGATTCGGCCGCTACAAGCCTACTTCAGGGGGACGTACAGCTCGCCGCCCGCTTGCTTGAACTCTTCCGCTTTGGCGCGCATGCCCTCTTCGATCTCGAGCGAGGCGGCGTAGTCGCGCACGTCCTGCGAGATACGCATCGAGCAGAAATGCGGTCCGCACATCGAACAGAAGTGCGCGACCTTCGCAGCCTGTGCCGGCAGCGTCTCATCGTGGAATTCGCGCGCCGTCGTCGGATCGAGCGACAGCTCGAACTGGTCCTCCCAGCGGAACTCGAAGCGCGCCTTGGAGAGCACGTCATCCCACTCGTGCGCGCCCGGATGCCCTTTGGCGAGGTCGGCGGCATGCGCGGCGATCTTGTAGGCGATGACGCCGTCCTTGACGTCCTTCTTGTTCGGCAGGCCGAGGTGTTCTTTCGGCGTGACGTAGCACAGCATCGCCGTGCCGAACCAGCCGATCATCGCGGCGCCGATCGCGCTGGTGATGTGATCGTAGCCGGGCGCGATATCGGTGACCAGCGGGCCGAGCGTGTAGAAGGGCGCTTCGTGGCAGACCGCGAGCTGGCGCTCCATGTTCTCTTTGATCTGATGCATGCGCACGTGGCCGGGGCCCTCGATCATGACCTGCACGTCGTGCGCCCAGGCGATCTTGGTCAATTCGCCGAGCGCTTCGAGCTCGCCGAACTGGGCCTCGTCGTTGGCATCCGCGCCGCAGCCGGGACGCAGCCCGTCCCCGAGCGAGAACGCGACGTCGTACGCCTTCATGATCTCGCAGATCTCTTCGAAGCGCGTGTACAAGAAGTTCTCTTCATGGTGCAGCAGGCACCACTGCGCCAAGATCGAGCCGCCGCGCGACACGATGCCGGTGACGCGCTTGGCGGTCAGCGGCACGTAGCGCAGCAGCACGCCGGCGTGGATGGTGAAATAATCGACGCCTTGCTCGGCCTGCTCGATGAGCGTGTCGCGGTAGACCTCCCAGGTCAGATCCTCGACCTTGCCGCGCACTTTCTCGAGCGCCTGATAGATGGGCACGGTGCCGATCGGCACCGGCGAGTTGCGCAAGATCCACTCGCGCGTCTCGTGGATGTTCTTGCCGGTCGACAGATCCATGACGGTGTCGGCGCCCCAGCGCGTCGCCCAGGTCATCTTCTCGACTTCTTCTTCGATCGACGAGCTGACGGCGGAGTTGCCGATGTTGGCGTTGATCTTCACGAGGAAGTTGCGGCCGATGATCATCGGCTCGGATTCGGGATGGTTGATGTTGGCGGGGATGATCGCGCGGCCGCGCGCGACCTCGTCGCGCACGAACTCCGGAGCGACGCCCTCGCGCAAGGCGATGAACTCCATCTCCGGCGTGATCTCGCCCCGCCGCGCATAATGCATCTGCGAGACGTTCGCGCCCGTCTTGGCGCGCCGCGGTTTGACAGGGTATTCGAAGCGGATGGCGTCGAGCTGTGCGTCCGCATCGCGCTCGCGCCGGTACGCCGACGACGCGCCCGAAAGCTCCTCGCTGTCGCCGCGCTCGGCTATCCACGGTGCGCGCAGCTTGGGCAGGCCCGCGCGGACGTCGACCTCCAACCCGGGATCGGTGTGCAAGCCGCTCGTGTCATAGACGCGGATATCGCTGCCGTCGGTCAGGTGGATCTGGCGCATCGGCACGCGGATGCCGTGCGTTCCGTCCACGTAGATCTTGTGGCTGCTCGCTTTGGCGTGAGGTTCGAGGGTGAGGCTCATCTATCGCTCCCTTCGCCGGAATGACCCGGATCAGGTTCCAACGGTCGGCGGTCGTGCGACCTGCCCTCTCAGTCCGCGCCGGGCGAGGACTCCCGTGTCTGATGGAGGTTCGTCGTCGCGGCCACGAAGCCTGGCGGAGCCGCGCGACGGCGCGACGAACGTACCGGCGCATCATATGACTCCTACAACCGACACCAGATCCCGGCCGCTGCGCGATCTGCGGATCTCCGTCACCGACCGCTGCAACTTCCGCTGCACGTACTGCATGCCGAAGGAAGTCTTCGGCCGCGACTTCCATTTCTTACCCGCTGATCAGCTGCTGACATTCGAGGAGATCGCCCGCCTCGCGCGCATCTTCGCCGGACTGGGCGTCGAGAAACTGCGCCTCACCGGCGGCGAACCGCTGTTGCGCCGGGATCTTCCCACGCTGATCACGATGCTCGCGCCCATACCGGGTATCCGCGATCTGACCCTGACGACCAACGGCGTGCTGCTCGCGAAGCTCGCGCCCTCGCTCAAGAGCGCGGGACTGCAGCGCGTGAGCGTCAGCCTCGATTCGTTGGACGACGCGGTCTTCCGCGCGATGAACGATGTCGACGTGCCGGTGCAGCGCGTGCTCGACGGCATCAAAACCGCAGCCGACGCGGGGTTAGGCCCGATCAAGATCAACGTCGTCGTCAAACGCGGCGTCAACGACGAGGGCATCGTGCCGCTAGCCGCTTACTTCCGCGGCAGCGGCCACATCGTGCGCTTCATCGAGTACATGGATGTGGGGACCACGAACGGCTGGCGCCTTGACGACGTCGTGCCCGCCGCCGAGATCGTCCGCGCGATCGAGGCCGCGTTCCCGATCGAGCCGATCGCCCCGAACTATCGCGGCGAAGTCGCTAACCGGTATCGGTACGTGGACGGCGGCGGCGAGTTCGGCGTGATCGCGTCAGTCACGCAGCCGTTTTGCGGCGACTGCTCGCGTGCGCGGCTGTCCTCGGAGGGCTTGCTGTACACGTGCCTGTTCGCGTCGACGGGACGCGATGTCCGCGCCTTGCTGCGCGGCGGCGCGAGCGACGCCGAGGTCGCGGGTTTTATCGGCGGCGTGTGGCGGGCGCGCGACGACCGTTATTCAGAACTGCGGACAGACGAGACGACGCGGCTCCCGAAGATCGAGATGTCGCATATCGGCGGGTAGCGCGCTCAAAGAAACGCGCCCACATCATTTGACTGCTTTGACTTGTGCTTCGGTGATCGGCGAAGCTTTATTGCCCCATGAAGAGCGGATGTAGGTGAGCACCGCCGCGATCTGCGCATCGGTCAGTTTGCCGTGCCACGAGGGCATGGCGCCATTGAACGTCTGACCGTTGACCTTGATCTGCCCATGCAGGCCGTTGGCGACGATGCCGATGACCGCGTTTGGAGCACCCGTCACCACCGCGTTGCCGGCTAGCGGCGGGAACGCGCCGGCAAGTCCCTGGCCGGTGGCGCCATGACAGCTCGCGCAATTCGTGCCGTACACGCTCGCACCGTCCGGCGCCGTGGCGGTTGTGGCGGTGCTCGTCGTGGAGGTCGTCACCGCGCCGACGCCCAGCGGCGCGGGCGTTGACGGCGGCGCGCCATAGCCGAGCACCGGCGTTTGCCCGGCGGGATTCTGCTTCTGCTCGGCGCCGATCGCATCGGCCGAGTACTTGGTCAACCAGATGATGCCGATGATCGACGCCAGCGTGATGCCGATCATGAACGGCCGGCGCAAGATGGCGCGGCTCGGGTTACGGTCGAGCCAGGGCAACAGGATGAGCACCGTCGCGAAGACGCCGGGTAGGACGACCGTCGCGGCGAGATTCATGAATTGGAGCGGCAGGTGGAAAATCGCCGCCACGTTCGGTGCGATGCGCAACAGTCCGTAGAGCGCGTAGAAATACCACGCCGGCGCGGGCGTGAACGTCGCGTTGTTCGGATCCGCCTTTGCCAGCAGCGGCGCGGGCATGAACCACGAGAGTGCCACGATCACGAGGAAGACCAGAAACGCGATCACGGTATCCATGAAGATCTGGTCGGGATAGAAACGGCCGACCGTCTTGGGTTTTTCATCTTGCGCCGGCCCAGCCGCGCCGTTGTGCCGGAAGATGAACAGGTGCAATCCGACCAGGCCGATGAGCAGCGCCGGCGTCGCCCACACGTGCAATCCGAAGAAACGCCCGACGGTGAGGGTGCCGAGCGTCGCGCCGTCATTGAGAAAATAGGCGGTCTGCTGTCCGATGATCGGCACGCTCGCGGCGATGTTGATCGCGACTTGCGTTGCGAAGTAGGCGTTGAGATCCCAGGGGAGCAGGTATCCGGTGAGGCCCGACATCAGCGTGAAGAAAAACAGCGTGACGCCGACGACCCACTGGATCTCACGCGGGCGCTTGTAGGCCCCGAAGACGAGCACTTGCAGCAAGTGCACGCTCACCAGCACGATCATGGCCGACGCACCCCAGAAATGCAGGCTGAGCATGAACTGGCCGAGATAGACGTGCTGATAGATGAAAGCGGTCGATTCCCATGCGGTGGCGGACGACGGCGAATAGTAGAACGTGAGGAAGATGCCGGTGACGATCTGGATGGTGAACGTGATCAGCGTCGCGCTGCCCCAGACGTACCAGTACGTCGCTCCCCCGGGGACGTCTTCGGTGAGAAATTCCTTGAGCGCCGAGACCAGGCCGGTGCGCTGTTCGAGCCAGTTGATCATGTGCGCTCTCCTCAGAAGTACGAAACGATGATGCGGTTCGGCTCGTCGGCCCGATATTTGACCCACTCGACTTGCGCCATACCGTTCTGCTCCTGGAATGGCACCGGGTCGAGCCCGCGCGGTGACGGGCCGATGTAGTTGCCCTGCGCGTCACGCATGTGCACGCCGAGCTTCGAGAATTGCGAACCGTGGCACGGGCACAGGAATCCCTTGAGGCTGTCATCCCAATCGTACTTGCAATTGAGATGCGGGCACAGCGAACTAAAGAGCACGAAACCCATCGTTCCGACGGGGAACGTGACGTCGCCGCGCTGGTTCGGATCGAACAGGTCCGGCCGATCGGTCTTGAATTGCTGTTCCTCTTGCGGCGTCATGTGGATGCCCCACACGTAGTAGTCTTGGTCTTCGACGAGGTAGCCGTCGACCACGCGTTTCTGGAAGTTGATCTTGACCGGCTTGTCGATCGCGGCCTTGAGCAGGGAGAATTCGTCCGGTTTGATCGGAGAGAAACCCCTATTGGCGTCGATCAGCTCGGGCTTCGGCCAGAGAGTGGGCGCGAGCGAGACCAGCAATCCGACGCCCACGACGCCGCCGAGCACGACGGTCGCCTGCGCGAGGAAGCGCTGGCGATTGATCTCCTCCGGATCGGCCGGCTGACCGGCCGCTGCGTCATCTGTCACGATCCATCCCTCCGGGTTTCGCGTCGCGCCGAAAAGCGCCGCTTATCATTGTACATGCTCAAGCGCGCTGCGCGTAGGTTTGGCTCCCGGCCGCTTGCGGCCTCCGTCGCAGCCGTCGAATCGGCGATTTTAGTCGCGTTACGCGGGACTGCGAAGGTGGTCCCCTGGCGCAATGGCAAACGAGCATGCGAGTTGCAACCTGTGGATAGACAAGCGATCCAAGACAAAGCACGCGCGCAGTTCTCCGCGACGGCGGAGCGCTACGTCGATAGCTCGCGCCACGCCGCCGGCGACGACCTAGCCCGGCTCGTCGAGCTGGCGCAGCCGCGCGGGAACGAGCACATGCTCGACATCGCGACGGGCGCAGGCCACACCGCGCTCGCATTCGCGCCGCACGTGGCAGACGTGGTCGCCAGCGACCTCACGCCGCGCATGCTGGAAGTCGCGCGAGAACTCGCGACAAAGCGCGACGTTCAAAACGTGCGCTTCGTGCAAGCGCAGGCAGAGGCGCTTCCCTTCGATGATGGCAGCTTCGACCTGGTGACCTGCCGCGTGGCGCCGCATCACTTCGCCGATCCGGTGGCCTTCGTGCGCGAGGTCGCACGCGTGTTGCGCCCGGGCGGCCGCTTCTTGCTCGACGACCAGATGGCGCCCGAGGACCCGGAACTTGACGAGTTCGTCAACCGTTTCGAGAAGTGGCGCGATCGCAGCCATGTGCGCGCATACACCGCACGAGAATGGCAACACTGGATCGAAGCCGCCGGCTTGCAGGTCGAGCTTGTGGAACCGAGCGAGCGCGGTTCGTATGATTTCGCCGATTGGACCGCGCGCGCGAACATGCCAGTAGACCAGCGAGATGCGCTGGAGAGCTGGCTGCTCGCGGCTCCGCCGCGCTGCGCTGAGTTTTATAGGATCGAGGCGGACGGCGGCCGGGTCCGCTCGCTGCGCGCCTGCTTCGCCATCATCGCCGCACGCAAACCGGAGGTAGCCGCATGATCTCGATCCTTCTCGCCGTGCTCGTGGCGAACGCGCCGACCGCTGCGCCCCCGAGCCAGGCGCAAGTCGCGGCAGCGGCGCACAAGGCCGACGCCCAAAAGGCGATCGACGCCGGCAACGCGGCGTATGTCGCGACCTGGCAGCACGGCGATGCCCACGGCTTCGCGCAGCTTTTCACGCCCAACGCGGCATCGATCGCCGATGACGGCACGATCACGCGCGGGCGCGCGGCGATCGAGTCGGCGCAGAGCAAAGCCTTTGCGAAGTCGACGCTGGTCGCCGGCACGATCAGCACCGAGGATCTCGTCGTCGAGGACTCGCTCGCCTACGAGATGGGAAACTACTCGTTTTCGATCGTGACTGCGACCAAACCGGCGGCCGTCTACACCGGCCGCTATCTGACGATCTGGCAGCAGCAGCCCGACGGCACCTGGCTCATCAAAACGGATTCGGGGCTGTCCGATCGCACGTGCACGAAGGCATCATGACGACGAACTGCACCAATTGCGGCGCTCCGCTGCCTGAGAGCGCCAACTTCTGCCCCAAGTGCGGCGCCATCGCCGCACCCGCGAGCGAGGCGACGCGATCCAAAGGCATGCCGACATGGCTGGTCGTCCTGCTGATCGTTGCCGCGGTGCTGTTCCTCGCGTTGCCGGTGTTCGGAGTCGTCGCGGCAATCACCATTCCAAGCTTCGTCCACGCGCGCGCCGAGAGCCAGCTCGTCACCGATCAGGAGAACCTCAAACGCATCGCGACCGCGCTCGAGCAATACGCGGTTGACCATGGCGGCAACTATCCCGACAACCTGCCGCAATTGGTGCCGACCTATCTGCCCAAGCTGCCCGTCGTGCCGGGCGGGGACAACACGGGCGCGTACGACTACCATCACCCGGCGTCGCTGCAGTCCGGCGGCAAGTACGAAGTGTGGGATGATGGGTCGATGGACCCGACGACGATGGGCTCGCTGCCGCGCGGGGCCGGCGGCCCGCCGTGCGACCAGTCGTGCAAGTACGTCGTCTATATCGCCGGCGTCGGCGTCGTGGGCGTCCCCGGCCAGCACTAGGCTATTGCCCGATAAGCGCGGCGTGCAGCCCCGAGCTTTGGCAGTAGCGGATGCCGGTGGTCGCACCGTTATAATCGGGCAGGTTCGCTAGCGTGTCGGTTTCGTGCATGTCGCCGTCGATGATCTTATACGCATCGGATGCCACGCAGACGCCGTTGCCCGGCGTGACGTATCGGTATGCGCCGCCGGCGGGATCGGTGGGAGTGGTGGTCATGTACGGATTGTTGGCGCCGCCGAACAGCGCCGCGTCGACCGCGCCGCCGGCGCCGGGATACTGCCCGTTATGGTCCACGGCATACTCTTCAAGCGCGGTCGCGATGTGCTTGAGGTTGCCCTCGCATGCCACCGTCTGCGACTCGACCCGCGCATGGATGAAGTTGGGGATGAGAATGGCCGCGAGGATCGCCAGAATGGCGACCACCACCATCAGTTCGATGAGCGTGAACCCACGCGGTTGCCTACCCATGTTATCTTTAGTTATATGACAGGCTGTGCTCGCCAGAATGAGCGCCAGATTGGAGAACGTGATGGAAGACATTAAGAAGACCGATGCCGAGTGGCAACGGGAGCTCTCGCCGGAGCAATTCGAGGTGCTACGGCGGTCGGGTACCGAGCGGCCGTTCACGGGGGCCCTGCTGCACAACAAGGCGAGCGGCGTGTACGAGTGCGCCGCGTGCGGTAACGAGCTGTTCGCCTCGGGCACGAAATTCGATTCGGGCAGCGGATGGCCGAGCTTCACCGAGCCGGCGAACGCGGCCAACGTCACGCTGATCGACGATGATAGCCACGGCATGCATCGCGTCGAGGTGCGCTGCAAACGCTGCGGCTCGCATCTGGGCCACGTCTTCGACGATGGTCCGGGGCCGACCGGACAACGCTACTGCATCAACTCGCTCTCGCTCGCGTTCAAACCCGCCGACAAGACGTGAGGTCCGGCCTCGCGTAGGCGAGTCGCGCGCGCGGGCAGAATGCGGGGTGGCGTTCCGTCTTCGGATGTGCGGCGCTGATGGATGAGGAGCGGAGGGGTGGCAGAGCGGTTGAATGCGGCAGCCTTGAAAGCTGTTAGGCCGCAAGGTCTCGTGGGTTCGAATCCCACCCCCTCCTGATGCCCAGGATCCATCTGCGCATCCGCGGGCGGGTGCAAGGCGTCTTCTATCGCGCGAGCGCGGTCGAGCAGGCGCGCGATCTCGGCTTGACCGGCTGGATCCGCAATCGCCACGACGGCAGCATCGAGGTCATCGCCGAGGGAAGCTCCGACTCGCTTTCGGTGTTCCGCTCGTGGTGCCAGCACGGCCCGCCCGGCGCCAACGTCCGTGAGGTCGACGAGACCAAGGCGTCGGCTAGCGGCGAATTCGTCGAGTTCCGCGTCCGTTCAGACGCGTAAGATCATCGGGCGTGTCAACGTCGTCAAAGGCGCGCGCGTCGAGCGCGTCCACGAATGTGAGCCGGTCGAGGTGTTGCGCGGCGTATCGTTTGGCGCCGGCGTCGCCGTGCAGGCGCAGCAGCGCTGCGAAGTCACGGCGCGGGAATAAGACAGGCGCGCCCCAGATATCGCCGGTTCGCAGCGCGACGATAGGTGCGGGTGCGGCGTGCCCTTCCTCGGTCGAGTAAACTCGACCGCTCCATACGTCGATCAAACGATCAAGATCGGCCGACGTGACCAGCGGTTGGTCGCCGAGCATGATGATACACGCGTCGTCGCCGGCGTGCGCACCCAAGCCGCAGCGCAGCGAGGACGCCAAACCCGTCTGCCATTTCGGATTGATAGCCACGCGGCAGCGCCGCGTGTCGACCGCGGCAAGGAGCTGTGCTGCGCCGGCCCCGACGACGAGCGTGCACGCCAACGCGCTCGAGCCACATGCCGCGTCGATGGCCGCTTGCAACAAGGGCGCGGAGCCCAGGCGCGCGCGCAGCTTCTCGCCGCCGAATCTGCGGCCCGCGCCCGCGGCGAGGACGACGCAGCCAACGCGCGGTGTCAGCGCAGCCTCCAGCGCCGCATCACCCCGGACTGAGACGCCGCGACCAAGGCGCTCAGCTCGACGCCCTGCAACGCCGCCGCCAACGCGCAAACCCGCGGGTCATCCGGTCCGCTCTCTACCTTATTGATGAGCACTGCGAAGCGGGCCGCTTCGTCGACGTCGGCGCAGCGCGCTTCGTACTCGCGCACGACCGCGGCGACGTGCGCCGCTTCGAGCGCCTGCCCGGCCGCAGCACCGCTGAGCGCGACGATCCGCTCGGGGCGATGCACGTGCTCCTCGTCGATCGGCTCGCCGAGCGCGTCGAGCCCGACCACCACGACCAACAGCGTCGTCGTCGACGCGAGCACCGGCTCGTGTTCGGCTGGTGCTTTGAACGGCTTCATGCGCGCGCCGTCGGCTTCGTTGAGGACGTATCGCGCGCCGCAACGGAAGAACAGCTCGTCCGCTATCTCCGGCGTCACGGCGCGCAACCGTCCCTCGCGCACACCCGAACCGACGGCGATCAGCGGACCGCGCGCAAACGCCTCGGCGACGATCCCGTGCAGCGACCGGTCCGGCAGCGGGCGCTCCCATTCGACCGTCGGCACGCCCTCAGGCGGCGCGCCGGCTTTGGTCGTCGTCGTCACGATGGTCGGCCCCAACTCCGCGAGCTCGCGCCCCAGCGACCACAACGTCGTCGTCTTTCCACCACCGCCGACGAGCGCGATGTGTTCTTGCGGCCCGAGATCAAACGCCTCGCGCCAGCTCGCGCACTCCATCACGTCGCGAACGCCTTCAGCGCGCCGATCATAGCGTCGTGGATCTGCCCGTTGCTTGCGACGATCGGTCTCCCGTCCAAGCGAAACGGCGCGCCGCGATAATCGCTGACGCGTCCGCCCGCTTGCTCGACGATGAGCGCTCCGGCGGCGACGTCCCACGCGTGGAGATCCGCCTCCCAGAAACCGTCGAACCGTCCGGCGCCGACGTAGCAGAGATCGAGCGCCGCCGAGCCATCGCGACGCAACGCTTGCGCGCGCAGCGTGAACTCGCGAAACGGTGCGAGGTTCGGCGGCTCGCCGCCCGACAGCGGCGGAAAGCCGGTGACCAGCAAGCCGTCGCGCAGCTCCATCACCTTCGAGACGGAGATACTCGCGCCGTTGCAACGCGCTTGTTCACCCCGTTGCGCGACGAACAACTCGTCGCGCAGCGGATCGTAGACGACGCCGACGACGACGACGCCGTCCACCTCGAAAGCGATCGAGACAGAAAAGCATGGATAGCCATGCGTGAAGTTGGTCGTGCCGTCGAGCGGATCGATGATCCAGCGCTCGCCGCCCGAACCGCTCTGGCCTTCTTCTTCTCCGAGCACGGCGTCACCGGGAAAGCGACGCGCGATCATCGCGCGGATGAGCGTCTCCGACTCCGTGTCGGCATCGGTCACCAGGTTCGAACGCACGCCTTTCGAGCGCACCTGAAGGTGACGTCCGAATTTGGTCCGGAGCAGTGCGCCGGCCTCGCGCGCGGCGCGCTCGGCAAGCGTAAGCCGTTCGGTCCACGCCATGCGAGCCGCTTCGAGCGCAGACAAGGTTCATCATTCACCACGTGGAAATATGTTCGATAGTGCTGAAAGAAACCAAACGCACCATTCCGACCTACCAACTGCCGGGGCCGATTGGCGCAGGCATCGTCGGCATTGAGCGGCGGCTTGACACGACGGGCACGAAGACCGCGCCGATCGTCGTCAAGCATGCCCGCGGCCTGATGGTCGAAGACGTCGACGGCAACGTGTTCTTGGATTTCACCAGCGGGATGGTGACCGCGACCGGACATTGCCATCCGTCGATCGTCAAGGCGATCAGCGAACAGGCCGAATCGTGGCTGTTCATCAACAGCCCCGACTTCTATTCGCCGCTGCAGGCGCGCGTCGTGGAGCGCTTGGCCGCGCTCGTGCCGGGCATCGGCGGCAAGAAGGTCTTCATGTGCAATAGCGGCACGGAAGCAAACGAGGCCGCGATCAAAGCGACGCGCTGGAACAAGCCCACGCGCAAACGGCTCATCGGGTTCATCGGCGCGTTCCATGGCCGCACGATGGGCGCGAATTCCCTGACCGCGAGCAAGCTCGCGCAGCGCGCGCGCTTCACCTCGAACATCCCCGACGTCCACCATCTGCCTTACGCCACGTGTTATCGCTGCCCGTACAAGATGTCGTATCCGAATTGCGACATCTGGTGCGCGCGCATCCTCGAGGAGCTGTACTTCAAGCAGCTCATCCCGCCGGACGAGGTCTCGGCGATCTTCGTCGAGCCGATCCAAGGCGAGGGCGGCTACATCGTGCCGCCGCCGGAGTTCATCCAGATCATCCGCGACATCGCGGCGCGTCACGGCATCCCCTATGTCGACGACGAAGTGCAAGCCGGCATGGGTAAGACGGGCAAGATGATGGCGATCGAGCACCACGGCGTCACCGCCAACTGCACCTCGCTGGGCAAGGCGCTGGGCTCCGGCGTCGCCGTGGCCGCACAAGTGCTCGACGACGATCTGGATTTCGGCGTCCAAGGCGCGCATTCGAACACTTTCGGCGGCAACGGTATCGCGCTGGCCGCCGCCGACGCGACGCTCAACGTCTTCGAATCCGAGCATCTGGTCGAGCGCGCCGCCGAGCAGGGTTCGTACTTCATCGAGCGCCTGCGCGAACTGCAACAGCAGCATTCGTCCATCGGCGACGTGCGCGGCAAAGGTCTGATGCTGGCGGTCGACTTCGTCACCGACCGCGCGTCGCGCGCGCCGGATGCGGAGTTCCGCGACCGCGTCGTCGGCCATTGCTTCCGCCACGGACTCATGGTGTTGCCGTGCGGCTTCTCGGCGATCCGTTTCACGCCCGCGCTCGTCGTCGACCGCGACCAGATCGACCATGCCGTCGCGGTGCTCGACGCCGCTATCCGCGAAGCTTAACTGGACTTAGGGCTCATCACATCGGGTTGACGCGCGCTCGAGCGTCCCCTTACAATGGCCTGTGGAGGGCGCTTACGTGGAGCTGCAGGAAGCCTTTGTCAGCGAGCTGATCGGGCGGGCGGTCGAATTGTGGACCGACGGTTCCTCCATGCCCATCGGCAGCGTGCAGGACCTCGTCGGCGACGGGCGCGAGAGCTTCCCGCCGATCACCGGCCTCTACGTCAAGTGCCGCGACGGCATCATCCGCTACGCCCCCTTTAGCGCCGTGCGCGCGATGTCGGACAAAGCGATCATCCTGAACCAGGCCCCGCATGACGCCGCCTACAGCGTCTCAAAGGACGACGAGCTGCTTCTCAATCGTGAGCTGCTCGACAAGCAGATCGTCGACGTCGACGGACGCAAAGTCGTGCGCGTCAACGACCTGAAGCTGGCGCCGACCGGCGAGCACCTGCGGCTCATCGCGGTCGACGTCGGCCTGGCAGGCCTGCTGCGCCGCCTCGGCTTGCATGCGCTCGGCCGGCGCTGGCTGGAACGCGCTTCTCGGCCAGGACTGCGCCAATCGCTGATCTCGTGGGACGCGGTGGCTCCGCTTTCCAGCGCCGCACCCGGCGATGCGGTGCGTTTGCGGCTGCCTGGCAATCGCATCGAGCGCATCCACCCGGCCGACCTCGCGGCGATCATCGAGGACCTCAACACCAAAGATCAAGCATCGCTGCTGAGCTCGTTGCCCGAGGACACCGCCGCCGAGGCGCTCGAGCAGCTCGACGTCGACACGCAGCTCTCGATCCTCGAGGATCTGCACCCCGATCGCGCCGCCGACATCATCGAAAACATGTCATCGGACGACGCGGCCGATCTGCTGGGCGAAGTGGAGCCCGAAGTGCAGCAGCAGCTCCTCGGACTCATGCAGCCGCAAGAGGCCGAAGACGTGCGCGAGCTGCTCGGGCACGACGAGGACACCGCCGGCGGCATCATGACGACCGAGTATCTGTCGGTGCCGCTGGGCGTGACGGTCGCGCAGACGTTCGAGCACATCCGCAACGCGGCCGAAGACGCCGAACTGGTCTACTATATCTATGTGCTCAACGAACACGAGCACATCTTGGGCGTGCTCTCGCTGCGCGACTTGCTCAAGTCCCCGCCCGATGCGTCCATCACGACGGTGATGAACACCGACGTCGTCACCGTTGCCGTCGACGCGTCGCGCGAAGAGGTCGCGACCACGATCGCGCGCTACGACTTCGTCGCCGTGCCGGTCGTCGATGACGCCGGCATCATGCGCGGCATCATCACCGTCGACGACGTGATCGACGTGCTTCTGCCGGAACGCCTGCGCAAGATGATCCCGCGCGTCGGCAAGTCTCGCTCCCGACACCACAGCGCGTCGGGCGGTTGACCGACGTGACCGCAGAGGAACTTGCCGAGCTCGGCGAACGCGCGGCGGGCATCGTCGCCGGCGGCGGCGGGCTCAAGGCGCTCGCGCAGGCGCTAGCCGACGCTGCGCACGGCGCCGTCCTCATCGAGGACGACCAATGGCGCAATCTCGCGGTAGCCCAAGCGCGCGGCACCGGCACCGTCCCCGCTTCGTTCGCGCAATGGTACAAGCCGGTCAAGGGCACGAACGGGCGCACCGCCCGTGCGACGCTCGATCAAGGATTGCACGCGCTGTGCGCGCCGCTGCCCTCCGCCGGCGGCGACGGCGACGGACCCGCCGGCTATGTGACGCTCTTTTCACGCACCAAACCCGCCGCGCTCGCCGCCGCCGCAGTCCGCCTCGTGGCCAGCACGGCCAGCATTGAGCTTGCGCGCCGCGGCGCCGGCCGGCCGCAGGCGCGGCGCGCGTTTTGGGAACGCTATCTGGCGGGCGAATGGAGCGATCCCGCATCGCTCAAGGAAGACGCAGCCGCCGCCGGTCTCGCGCTGCCCGCTTCGTTCCTCGGCGCGGTGTTCGACGTCGAAGGCGCATCGCCGAGCGTCGCGCGCGACGCGGTCGCGCAAGCGCTCGCGCCGGCAGACTGCGTCTGCCCGCTCGCGCCGACATCCGGCCAAGTGGTCGCGCTCTTCCCGATGCGACACGCCTCCGACGTGTCGCGCGCGCGCCAAGCCGCGACCAACGCAGTGCGCGACGTGCCGGCGCAGGCGGCGGCGCGCTCGGTCAGCTGCGGCATCGGTGCCTATCACGCGGACATACTCGAAGGCCCGCAATCGCTCGAAGAAGGCCGCCGCGCTCTGGCTCTCGGCCGGCGCCTGTACGGGCGCGGATCGGTCACGCTGTACGCCGACCTCGGCGTCTACGCGTTGCTGCACGCGGGCGGCGTGCGCGAGGCGTTCTTGGGTTTCGCGGAGGCGCAGCTCGCGCCGCTCACCCAATACGACCGCAAGCACAAGACCGAATTGCTCAAGACCCTGCGACTGTACTTCGACATCGGCGAGAACGTCAAAGAGGCGGCCGAGCGGCTCTCCGTCCACCGCCATACGATCTTCTACCGGCTCAACCAGATCTCGCAGATCCTCAAAGTCGATCTGCACGCCCCCAAGGACCAGCTGTCCTTGCGCGCCGCGCTCGCGATCTGGCTCATGGAACGCGAGGAACCATGAGCAAGAAAGAGGTCATGCGCCGCGCCAAGGAGTTGGGCATCGCATTCGTGCGGCTCCAGTTCTCCGACATCCACGGCGTCACGAAAAACGTCGCCATCCCGGTCCGCGAGCTAGAGCTCGCGCTCGACGGCAAGGTCGTGTTCGACGGCTCGTGCATCGAGGGTTTCGTCCGCCACGAAGAGTCCGACATGTGCCTCGCGCCCGATCCGGCGACGTTCGCGGTGCTGCCCGGCATGCCCGGCGCGCCGCTCGAAGCGCGTCTCATGTGCGACGTGCGCAATCCGGATGGTTCGCCGTTCGAAGGCTGCACGCGCAGCGCATTGCGCCGCGTCGTCGATGAAGCGAGCGAAATGGGATTCGGCGCACATGCGAGCGCAGAGCTCGAGTTCTTCTTGTTCGAACCCAACGCAGCCGGCCAGCCGACGACGATCACAAGCGACCGCGGCTCCTACTTCGATCTCGGGCCGATCGATCGAGGCGACATCGCGCGGCGCGACGTCAGCCTCGTGCTCGAAGAGATGGGCATCCGTGTGGACGCGACCCATCACGAGGTGTCGCATGGCCAACACGAGATCGACCTGGCCTATACCGATGCGTTGTCGCTCGCCGATGCGGTGGCCACCGCCCGGGTCGTGGTCAAAACGGTCGCCGCGCGCCACGGCCTGCACGCGACCTTCATGCCCAAGCCGCTGCTCAATCAAGACGGAAGTGGATTACACATCGCGCAGTACTTGACGCGCGACGGCGCAAACGCGTTCTACGACGCGGCGGATCCGCTGCACTTAAGCGAGACGGGGCTGGCGTGCGTCGGCGGACTGCTCGCGCACGCGCGTGGTTTCACCGCGATCACCGATCCGACCGTCAACTCGTACAAGCGCCTCGTGCCCGGTTATGATGCTCCGTCGTTCGTCCAATGGTCGCAACGAGCCAAGAGCTCGCTGGTGCGCGTGCCGGCGGACCGCGAAGGCGTACGCATCGAGCTGCGCTCGCCCGATCCCTCGTGCAATCCGTATCTAGCGTTGGCCTGCATCCTCAAGTCGGGATTGGACGGCATCCGGCGCAAACTCGTGCCGGGCGATCCGATCGAGACGAATCTGGCTCAGCTCAGCGACGACGAACGCGCGACCCTGGGCGTCGAGCAACTGCCGGCCTCACTGCAGGAGGCGATCGCCGCGCTGGATGCCGACGCGTTGGTCCGCTCGACGCTGGGCGACCACACGTATCACCGATTTCGAGAGGCCAAGCTCGCCGAATGGGAGTCCTATCGGACGCAGGTGCACCCCTGGGAGCTGGACGCATATCTAACGTTGTGAGTCCGACGACATCGGTGCTGTTGGTCGACGATGAGCCTCAGATCGTAGAGATCCTCGAGCGCTACCTCAGTGACGAGGGTTTTGTGGTGCACAAGGCCTACGACGGCGCGAGCGCCGTGCGCGCCGCCGCGGCCGAAAAACCCGATCTGATCCTGCTCGACCTCAAGCTGCCCGGCATGAGCGGCTTCGAGGCGTTCCGCGAAATTCGGACCACCTCGACGATCCCGATCATCATGTTGACCTCACGCGGCGAAGAAGTCGACCGCGTCGTCGGCCTCGAGCTCGGCGCCGACGACTATATCACCAAACCTTTCAGCCCGCGCGAAGTCGTCGCGCGCATCAAGGCGGTCTTGCGCCGCACGCATGCCTCGCCGGCCGATGGCAAGCCGCAAGCCGAGCCGGCCGCCGTCGTGCGTAACGGCGACATCGAGATCGATCCGCAGGAGCACGAGGTCCGCGTACGCGGCGCCGCGGTCGCGCTCACCCCGACCGAGTTCCGCATCCTCGAACTGCTCGCCGCCAATCCGGGGCGCACGTTCACCCGCACGCAGCTGCTCGACAAGATCAAAGGTGACGAACTGGAGATCTACGACCGTACGCTGGATCGCCACGTCGCGAACCTGCGCCACAAGATCGAGGCCGATCCGGCGACGCCGCGCTACGTCATCACGGTGTTCGGCGTCGGCTACAAGATGGCGAAGCTGTCGTGATCGAGCGCGACGATCAGCGCCTCTCGGAGCTGATCCACGAGATGCGCAACCAGCTGTCGGTCGCCAAAGCCAACCTCGAGGCATTCATCGACGGCAAGCTGCCGCCGACCGCGCAGCGGCTCGAAAGCGTCGTGCAGACGCTGCACCATCTCGAGGAGCTCATCAAAGATCTGCGTGCCATGCACCCGGCGCTGCACGAGCAGCTCGTTGACCGCGCGCTCAAGCTGTCTGAGATCAACGTGTGCGATCTGCTGGCGCGCGAATTCGCCTCGATGGAGGCGGTCGCGGTCGAGAAGCACGTGTCGCTGTCGGTTTTCCGCTGCCCCCATCCCGCAGCCGCATGCCAGCGATTCTACGGCGACCCCACGCGCATCGGCCAGATCGTCAAGAACGTGCTGCTCAACGCCGTCCGCTACACGCCGACGGGCGGCAGCGTGTCCGTGGACTGCCGCCGCAAGGCAAACGAGCTGCAAGTCACGATTTCCGACAACGGTCCGGGAGTGCCGGCCGAGGATCTACGGCACGTCTTCGAATCCGGCTTCCGGGGCGCCGGAGCCGAAGCGCAGGCCGGTTCGGGCTTGGGACTTTCCATCGTCAAAGAGCTCGTCGAAGCCCAGGGCGGCTCGATTCAGCTCGATGAAGCAGCGCCCGGCGGTGCTCGGTTCGTCGTGCGGCTGCCCGGCGAACTCCCCCAAGCCGCCTCGTAGCCGTCCCGGACCACGAGCTACCCATGTGAAGGGGGCCTTCACACCCCTTTCGCCGCGTTGACAGACGGCTGCGCTAGCATTGAGACGTCATGATGCCGCTTCTCGAACGGGCGAGCTCATCGCGATTGGACCAACTCGCCCGATACTGGCGGGCGGCCAATTATCTCGGCGCGATCCAGCTGTATCTCAAAGATAACGTCTTGCTGCGCGAACCTCTGCGGCGGGAGCACATCAAAGAGCGGCTGCTCGGCCATTGGGGCACGCAGCCCGGGCTCAATCTCATCTATACGCACCTCAACCGGCTGATCCAAGATACCGGGGCGCGCATCGTGCTGGTCGTCGGACCTGGTCACGGAGCGCCCGCGATCTACGCGAATCTTTTCCTCGAAGGCAGCCTTGCGCGCGTCTATCCGGAGTTCGCGCGCACGTTCGATGGCGTGCGCAGGCTCAGCCGGGCCTTCTCCTGGCCGGGCGGCTTGCCGAGCCATATCAGCGCGATGACGCCCGGCGCGCTGCACGAAGGCGGCGAACTCGGCTACAGCTTGGCTCACGCATTTGGCGTCGCATTCGACAATCCGGACTTGATCGTCGCTTGCGTCGTCGGTGACGGCGAGGCTGAGACCGGTCCGCTCGCCGCGGCGTGGCAGTCGAATAAGTTTCTCAACCCGGCTGACTCCGGCGCGGTGCTGCCGATCCTGCACCTCAACGGCTACAAACTGTCAGGTCCGTCGATCTTCGCGCGCATGAGCGGCCTTGAGCTGCACCAGTACTTCGTGGGCTGCGGCTACGACGTGCGCCACGTGACGGCGAGCGATCCCGACGACGCCCACCGGCAATTGTGGGCAGCGATGAATTGGGCCTACGAACGCATCCGTTCGCTGCAGACCGACGCGCGCGAGATGCGCGCGACCTCGCCGCCGACGTGGCCGCTCATCGTGCTGCGCACCCCCAAGGGCTGGACCGGTCCGCGCGAGCTGGACGGACACGCGATCGAAGGCACGTTCCACGCCCACCAGCTGCCGATCCCTGACCCGCGCGAAAAGCCGGCGCACTTGCGCGCGCTCGAGACGTGGCTGCGCAGCTATCGGCCGCAGGAGCTCTTCGACGAACGCGGAGCGCCGCACAGCGACCTGCAGACCGCCGTGCCGTCCGCCAACTTGTGCATGGGCGCGAACGAGGCGGCGAACGGCGGTCCTGCCGACGCGCCGGGATTGCGATTGCCC
This sequence comes from Vulcanimicrobiota bacterium, assembly GCA_963772515.1. Lineage (GTDB taxonomy): Bacteria > Vulcanimicrobiota > Vulcanimicrobiia > Eremiobacterales > Eremiobacteraceae > JAFAHD01. The sequence goes on along the minus strand of CAVYXC010000002.1, from coordinate 1,100,556 downwards.
GCCGTGGACGCGCACGCGGTCGACGTCGCCGCGCACGGCGGCGTGCAGGCCTCTGCGACCGAATCGCTCGGCTCGTATCTGCGCGAGACATTCCGGCTCAACCATGAAGCGCGTAACTTCCGTCTGACGTGCCCCGATGAGACGATGTCCAATAAGCTAGAGGCGGTCTTCGAAGCCACCGACCGCGCCTTCATGTGGCCGCTCGTCGAGACCGACGAGCTGCTCTCGCGCGACGGCCGCGTGCTGGAGATCTTGAGCGAGACCACCTGCGAGGGCTGGTTGGAAGGCTATACGCTGTCCGGGCGCCATGGCATGTTCGCCTGCTACGAGGCCTTCGCGACGATCGTCGATTCGATGGTCGCGCAGCACGTCAAATGGCTCAAGACCGCCGGCGAGATTCCGTGGCGCCGCCCCGTGCCGTCGCTCAACATCTTGCTGACCTCACACGCGTGGCGCCAGGATCACAACGGATATTCGCATCAAGGACCGGGCTTCATCGACAATCTGATCAGCAAGAAGGCGACCGTCGTGCGCGCCTATCTGCCGGCGGATGCCAACTGCCTCGTGGTGACGTCCGACCACTGCTTGCGCAGCCGCAATTACGTCAACCTCATCATCGCATCCAAGAATGTCGCCCCCGTGTGGCTCGACATAGACGAGGCCAAGGCGCATTTCGCCCGAGGCGCGTCGGTTTGGGATTGGGCGGGCGTGGGCGACGGCGCCCCGCAGGTGGTCCTCGCCGCGGCCGGCGACGTGCCCACGCTGGAGACGATGGCGGCGGCATGGCTGTTGCGCCGCCACGTCCCCGAGCTGCGTGCTCGAGTCGTCAACATCATCGACTTGTTCTCGTTGGAGACGCGCGCGGAACACCCGCATGGCATGGACGATGCCGCGTTCGAGCGCGCGTTTGGAACGGCACTGCCGGTCGTGTTCGCGTTCCATGGCTACCCGCGCGTCGTCCACGAGCTCCTCCATCGGCGGCCCGAGCCCGCCCGGTTCCACGTGCGCGGCTATATGGAAGAGGGCTCGACCACTACGCCGTTCGACATGGTCGTACGGAACCGGATGAGCCGCTACCACTTGGCGCTCGACGCGATCTCTTGCGCCGCGCTGTCCAGTCCCGAAGCCGCGCGCGCTGCCGACTTTTTCAACGACCGGCTCGCGGCGCACAAGGAATATGTCGTCGAGCATGGCGTTGACATGCCCGAGGTCGCCGATTGGCGCTGGACCGATGCCGCGCCGGCATGACGGGCAAGCGTTGATGGCGCCGTATCTCGCATGCGATGCGGGGTCGAGCAGCTTCAAAGCATCGCTCTTCGAGATTGGCACGCCGGTGCCGCGCGATCCGCAACCGGCGCTCTGGGAAGGCACCATCTCGTGGCGCAGGCTGCCCGGCGACGCAGGCGTCAGCTCGCGCTGGAACCTCTCGCGCAGCGGTGAAGTGCAGGCGTCGCTGCACCATGCCTCCGAGGCTCCGCTGCGCTTGCTCAATGCGATGCGCGCCGGCGCGCCGTCTGGATCGCCCGGCGTGCAGCACGTCGTGCACCGGATCGTGCACACTGGCCAGCTCGAGCGCTCACCCGCACGAGTCACGAGCGCCGTGCGCCGAGCGATCGCGGGCGCGCTCCCGCTCGCGCCAGAGCACAACGCCCTCGCTTTGGCCGGCATCGACGCCGTCGAGGCCCTGTTCCCGGGCGTCGAGCAGTTCATCGTCAGCGACTCCGCCTATCACGCCGACATGCCGCTTGCCGCCTCGACGTACGGCGTGCCGGCTGCGTGGCACAAGGTATGGGGCATCCGCAGGCTGGGGTTCCACGGGGTCAGCCACGGCTATGCCGCCCAGCGCGCCGCGCAACTCGCCGACGTGCCGCTGCGCGCGCTCAAGATCGTCACCTGCCATCTCGGCAACGGCTGTTCGCTCGCCGCGACGTCGGCGGGCGCCAGCATCGATACGACGATGGGCTGGACGCCGATGGAGGGGCTCGTGATGGGCCAGCGCTCCGGCAGCCTTGACCCAGGCGTGATGTTGTATCTGATGGAACGCGGACGCTACACCGCGCCCGAGCTCGCGCGCGTGCTCAACGAGGAGTCCGGGCTTAAGGGCATTTCCGGGCTGTCCGGCGACATGCGCGAGCTGCTCGAGGCCGTCGCCGCCGGTCATCCGCATGCGAATCTCGCCTTCGACGTCTTCGTCCATCGCGTGCGCGGAGGGATCGGCGCCATGTCGGCGAGCCTGGGCGGGCTCGACGCGCTCGTCTTCACCGGCGGGATCGGCGAGCACGCGCACGAGGTTCGTCAGGCCGTATGCTCGGGGCTCGAGTTCCTGGGTATCGATCTTGACGAGGACAAAGACGCGGCGGCGCAACCCGATTGCGATGTCGCTCGGGCATCGTCGCGGGTCCGGATCTTCGTCGTGCGCGCGCGCGAGACGTGGGCGATGGCTCGCGATTGCGCGCTTGCCGTGGCCCATGCCGCACCGCAGATATAAAGGGCGCGCCGCGTAGCGCGCGAGAGGAGATCGCAATCATGTCAGTCTTCCGCCAGTTGCTTGTCCCCATCGATGGCTCCGAGCCGTCCGATATGGCCTGCGCATTGGCTATCAAGCTCGCGGCCGACCAAACCGCCGCCCTGACGTTCGTGAACGTCGTCGAGACGGACAAGGTCCTCGCCTCGGTGATGCCGGGGCAGGGTTACTCAGATCCGGCGCCGGCCATCGACGCCATGCGCGCCGCGGGTACGGACATGCTCAAGAACGCAGAGGCGAAGGCCCAAGCAGCCGGCGTCAAAGCGCGCTCGGAGCTCATCGAGGGCGATTGCATATCATGCATCGTCAACGCCGCGGCCGGCGCAGGGGTCGATCTGGTCGTGATCGGCAGCCATGGCCGTGGAGGGCTCACGCGCTTGGTGCTCGGCAGCGTCGCAGAGGGCGTGCTGCGCCACTGCAGCGTACCGGTGCTCGTGACCAAAGCGCCTAAGGCGTGATCCGAACGCACGCGTGAACGGGCCCGCCGGCCCGCCGGCCCGCGGCGTCCGCGCGCCGATCGAGATCTACATCGCGGCGTTCGCGACGGCCGGCATCGCTGCCAGCCTGGTCATGCAGTACGGCCTCAAACTGCCGGTTTCGATCTCCGTCCTCCCGCTGTACGCTGTTTTGGTCCTCGGCGGTCTGCCGCTGCTGTACACGCTTACCCGCAAGCTCATCGCGCTTGACTTCGGATCCGACCTGTTGGCCGGCATCTCGATCGCGACGTCGGTGCTGCTGGGCGAGTACATCGTCGGCTGCATCGTCGTGCTCATGCTCTCGGGCGGCGAAGCGCTGGAGCAGTTCGCCGCGCGGCACGCGTCGTCGATCCTCGCCGCGCTCTCGCGCCGCATGCCGAACGTCGCGCATCGCGCCACGGCGGCCGGCATCGTCGACGTCGCTCTTGACGACATCGTGGTCGGCGACGCGCTCACCGTTCTGCCGCACGAGCTGTGTCCGGTTGACGGCACGGTGACGCACGGCCACGGATGGATGGACGAATCGTACCTGACCGGCGAGCCGTATCGCACATCCAAGGCGCCCGGTTCGCAGGTGCTCTCAGGCGCGATCAACGGCGATGCGGCGATGACGATCGAGGCAGCACGTCTGCCGGTGGATTCGCGCTACGCGCGCATCATGCGCGTGATGCGCGAGGCCGAGGAGAAACGCCCGCGACTGCGCCGGCTCGCGGACCGATTGGGCGCCTGGTACACGCCGCTCGCGCTTGGTGTCGCTGGAGTGGGCTGGCTGCTGACGGGCAGCGCGCAACGCTTCCTCGCAGTCGTGGTGATCGCCACGCCGTGCCCGCTGCTCCTGGCCATCCCGGTCGCCATCATCGGCGCGATCTCGCTGGCCGCGCGCCACGCGATCATCGTCAAGGATCCGGCAATGCTCGAGCGCATCGACTCGTGCCGCGCGATGGTCTTCGACAAGACCGGCACCCTCACGTACGGACAGCCGGCGTTGACCGACGTCGAGTGCATGCCCGGTTTCACGCGCGACCAGGTGCTCGCGCTGAGCGCTAGCCTCGAGCGCTACTCCAAACATCCGCTCGCGGGGGCCGTGGTGCGCGCGAGCGAGGCGGCGGGCGTGCCGCTCGACCAGGTCGCGCAGATCAGCGAACAGCCTGGGGCCGGGCTGCGCGGTCTGGTCGACGGGCGGACGGTCGAGATCCTCGGCCGCCAGAGCGCTTCGCGGGATGGGCGCCGGTCCGAAGCGCTGCCTGCGCAAGCCGGCGGTCTCGAATCGCTGGTCTTCGTCGACGGCGCGCTGGCTGCAGCGCTGCGCTTCCGCGACGAGCCGCGCGTCGAAGGCGGTCCCTTCATCCGCCATCTCATCCCGCGCCACCACATCGATCGCGTGATGATCCTTTCCGGCGATCGCGAATCAGAAGTTCGCTACCTGGCGGAGCGCGTCGGGATCGCGGAACTGCACCACAGCAAGACGCCCGAAGAAAAGGTGGCGATCGTGGCGGCTCTCACGCGCGAGGAGCCGACGCTGTTCATCGGCGACGGCATCAACGACGCGCCGGCGATGCAGGCGGCGACGGTCGGGCTGGCGTTCGGACAGAACAGCGACATCACGGCTGAAGCAGCCGACGCGGTGATCATGGAGCCGTCGCTAGGCAAGATCGACGAGATCATCCACATCGGGCGGCGCATGCGGGCGATCGCGCTGCAGAGCGCGGTGGGCGGCATGGCGCTGAGCTGCATCGGCATGGGCCTAGCCGTCGCGGGCTATCTTCCGCCGATCGCCGGGGCGGTGACGCAAGAAGTGATCGACGTCGCCGCCGTGCTCAACGCGCTGCGCGTCGGTTTTCCGATCGGTGAGCTGACGGACTTCTAGAGGTCGATATACGCGTCGACCATCGACGCGTCGGCTTCGAACGTGGTCGTGAATCCCAGCTCTTTGCACACGTGCAGCATCGCGCTGTTGTCGGCCAGGATGTGCCCGACGATGCGCCCGACGCCCTCGGCGCGCCCGACGTCGATGAGGCGGCGCAAGAGTTCGCGGCCCAGGCCGTGGCGCTGGACGCTGTCGGTCACGACCAGCGCGAACTCAGCTTCGTCGCCTTCGTGCGACTTGATCAGCCTGCCGACGGCGACGATCGCCGGACCGCCGGACTCCGGTAGCGCGACGAGCGCCGTCTCGCGGTCGTAGTCGATGAAGCACGAGCGGATGAGGTGGCTATGCGAGATGCGCTGGTCGAGGCGCACGACGTGCGCATAGCGGCGGTAGACGCTGCTCTCCGACAGCGTCTCGTGGAAGCGTCGCAGCAGCGTCTCGTCGTCGGGGCGGATCGGGCGGATGATGAACCCGGTGCCGTCGGCGGCGCTCCAGCGCCCTTCGTATTGGCGCGGATAGGGGCGGATGGCTGCTTTCGGCAGCGCGTTGTCTGGCACGCTCGCGTCGTGCAGCACCACGCGCGCATCGAGCGCGACGAGTCCGGACGGCGATGCGAGCAGCGGGTTGATGTCGAGCTCCTTGACGCGACGCTGTTCGCCGACCAACCTGCTGACGTTCACCAGCACGCGCTCCAACGCGGCGATGTCGACCGGCGCGCGGCCGCGCAGCCCTTCGAGCGCGCGGAAGATCTTTGTGCGCTCCATCATTTGGTGCGCAAGGGTGGACGTGAGCGGCGGCAGGCCCAACGCGCGGTCTTGGAACACCTCGACGAGCGTTCCGCCGAGGCCGAACAGCAGCACCGGACCGAACTGAGTCGTCCACGCTGCTTCCGACGATCAACTCGTAGCCTTCGCGCCTGATCATCGGCTGGACCGTCACGCCCTCGAAGGCGGCCGCGCCGCCCGCTTTTCGCGCGGCCCGCTCGATCCGCATGAAGGCTGCGACGACGTCCGCGTCGTGTGCCACGTCGAGCACCACGCCGCCCACGTCGCTCTTATGCGTGAGCAGGTGCGAGTGCAGCTTCACGGCGACCGGGAACCCGAGCGAACGGGCGGCGCGAACCGCATCTTGGGCCGACGCTGGCGAGCAGCGTCGGCACGGTCGGAATGCCGTATGCGGCGAACAACGACTTCGCCTCGATCTCTGCCAGCAGCGTGCGGCCCTGGCCGGTCGCGGACGCGATGATCTCCTTCGCGCCGCGGGCGATCGATGCCGGCCTCTTCCTGCTCCACCGGCGTCTCGTACAGGCTTTGCAGCGTATCGTCGTAGCGCCACATGTAGTTGAACATGCGGCTAGCGGCGTCGGGATAGGGCACGGTCGGTATGCCCTCCTCGCGCAAACGCAGATCGCCGGCTGACGAACCAGCGCCACCTAGCCAACTCGCGAGCACGGGCTTGTTCGGCACGTGCGCGAACGGCGCGAGCCGCGCGGCGATGTCGTCCGAATCCGAGATGCCCTGCGGCGCGAAGATCACGAGCACGCCGTCGCTGCCATCGTCGGAACTGATCGCCGCCATCGCTTCGGCATAGCGCTCGCCGTCGGCGTCGCCCAGGATGTCGATCGGATCGCCGTGGCTCCAAGCCGGCGGCAGAAAGGCTGATAGCCGCTTTATGGTCGCGTCGCCGAGGACGGCCATCTCGCCGCCGCCCTGGACGAGCGCGTCGGCCGCGAGCACGGCGGGACCGCCTGCGTTGGTGAGGATCGCGAGCCGTTTGCCGCGCGGCCGCGGCTGCCGTGCCAGCACCTCGGCCATCAAGAACACGTCTTCGATGGTGTCGACGCGCAGCACGCCGCAGCGCGCGAAGGCCGCGTCGAGCACCATATCGCTGCCGGTGAGCGCACCGGTGTGTGACGCCGCCGCTTTCGCGCCGGCTTCGCTGCGGCCGGCCTTGATGACGATGATCGGCTTGACCAGCGCGACTTCGCGGGCGGCCGACATGAACGAGCGCGCGTCGCCGACCGATTCCATGTAAGCGATGATGCTCTTGGTCTGCGGGTCATCGCCCAAGTAGTAGAGGATGTCCGCCCAGCCGACGTCGAGCATCGAGCCGACCGAGACGAAGCGGCTGAAACCGAAATCCTGATCGAGGCTCCAATCGAGTATCGCGCTGCCGAGCGCGCCGCTCTGGCTCGCAAAGCCCAGCGTCCCCGGGCGGGCCGGCGAGCGCGCGAACGTCGCGTTAAATCCCATCGCGGGCGACATGACGCCGAAGCAGTTGGGTCCGACGACGCGCATGCCGCTCGCCCGTACGGTTCTCTAAAATGCGATGCTCGAGCTGCGCGCCGGCCGCGCCGACCTCGCGGAATCCGGCCGAGATGACGATCGCGCCGCGCACGCCCGCTGCGACGCACTCTTCGACGACCGCGGGAACGCCCGGCGCGGGCGTCACGATGATCGCGACGTCGACGCGCGCCGGGATCGCGCCGACATTCGGATACGCCGTCGCGCCGAGTATCGTCGCGTGCGCCGGATTGACGGGGAAGACCTGACCGGCGAACGTCCCGGTCACGAGATTCTCGAACACGCGCCGCCCGACACTGGCAGGGCGTTCGGTCGCGCCGATCACTGCGACGGTCTTCGGTTCGAAGATGGCCACAAGCGGTTGTGCGCGCACGCGCGTGACGTCGTGGACGGGCTCGGCGATCTGCGGACGCGTCGGGTCAGGCTGCATGCGCTGGTCTCCGGTGCTGCCGCATCGCGTAACGCGACGCCACGCGACGCAACCGGCGGTGCGGGTGCGCCGGCACGCCGGGTCGCGGCTGCGCGAGCGCCGAGCGATAGAACATCGACTTTGCGATCTCGACCAGCGCGAAATACACGGTGACGATCAGCAGCATCACCACCGAGAACAAGGCTATGGGCAGCGGCGAGAATCCGAAGAACGCTGCGAAGGGTGAGAACGGCAACGACGCGCCGATCGCGCACGCGGCGAGTGTGGTGGCGGTCAGGGGCAGGCTTGGCCGGCTGCGCCAGAACGGCACGCGGCGCGTGCGGATGGCGAAGATCACGAGCGTCTGAGTCACGAATGATTCGACGAAGAAGCCGGAGCGGAAAAGCGTCTCGCCGGCGTGGAACAGCCACAGCATCACGCCGAAGATCGCGAAATCGAAGAGCGAGTTGATCGGGCCGAAGATGAGCATGAAACGGCGGATAAGGCGCATATCCCAGCGCGCCGGCCGCTGGAGCAGCTCCTCGTCGACGTTGTCGGTAGGAATCGTCATCTCGCTGACGTCGTAGAGCAGGTTGTTGAGCAAGATCTGTGATGGCAGCATCGGCAGGAACGGGATGAGCAGCGACGCGCCCGACGTGCTCACCATGTTGCCGAAGTTCGACGACGTGCCCATCAAGATGTACTTGATCGTATTGGCGAAGATGCGCCGCCCTTCGACGACCCCGTCGGCGAGGACGCCCAGGTCCTTCGTGAGCAGCACGATGTCGGCGGCATCTTTAGCGACGTCGGCGCCGCTATCGACCGATATGCCGACGTCTGCGTCGTGCAGCGCGACCGCATCGTTGACCCCGTCGCCGAGGAATCCGACGTCGGTTCCCAGAGCGCGCTGCGCGCGGATGATGCGGGATTTCTGCTCCGGCGCGATGCGCGCGAACACATCGGTGCTGGGCAGCACGGCGATGAGCTGCTCGTCGCTCAGCGCGTCGAGCGCCGCCCCGGTCAATGTGCCGCGCACCTCGAGTCCCAGATCCGCGCACACCTTCTGCGCGACGCGCTCGTTGTCGCCGGTGACGATCTTCACCGCGATGTTCAGGTCGTGCAAGCGTCGCAGCGACCGGGCGGCATCAGCCTTGGGCGGATCGGTGAAGACGAGCAACCCCGCAAGGGTGAGGCCGCATTCGTCGGCTGCACGCACGTCTTGCATGCCGGCAGCGTCGCGGGTCGCGACCGCGATAACGCGCGCGCCCGCGGCGAACTGCGCGTCCAACGCGGCGGGCAAAGTCGCAGGCACATCGGGGCAGCACGCGAGGACCGACTCGGGCGCACCCTTGACGATGATCGTCCGCTTGCCGGAAGCGTCCTCGACCAACGCCGACATGCGGCGGCGGTCGTAGTCGAAGGGCGCCTGCGCGAGCTGGCGGCTCCCCTCGGCCGACGCACGCGCGCGATCGGATGCTTCGAGCAGCGCGCGATCGAGCGGATTGCCGCCCAGCGCCCCTTCGTCGCCGGTGACGGCGGAGTTGCACAGCAGCCCGTAGCGCAGCACGTCCAGCGATGGCTTTCCCGCCGTATCGAGCGCGCCGGCGAACTCGATGCGCCCCTCGGTCAGCGTACCAGTCTTGTCGGTGAACAAGACCTCGATATTGCCGAAATCCTCGATGCTGACGAGGCGCTTGACGACGACGGAGCGGCGTGCCATGCGCTGCGCGCCGGTCGACAAACTGATGGTGACGATCGCGGGCAGCAGCTGCGGCGTCAGACCCACCGCGATGGCGAGCGCGAACAGCAACGATTCGAGAGCGGATGATGGAGCAGCGCGTTGAGCACGAAGATCGTCACCGTGAGCAACGCGGTGACTTGGACGAGCAGCACCGAGAAGTCGTGCAGGCCGCGTTCGAAGGCGGTCACCGGCGGGCGCCCTCCAAGCTGTCGAGCGATGGATCCGAGCACGGTCGAGGCGCCCGTTCGTACGACGATGCCGCGGCCCGCGCCCGCGCGCACCAGCGTCCCCATGAACGCGCACGATGGCAGCTCGAGCGAGTGCTCCGCGCCGGTGATCGCGGCGGCGGTTTTTTCCGCGGGCAGCGATTCGCCGGTCAGCACGGCCTCGTCGCATTCAAGTCCGAGCGCCTCGAGCAAGCGCACATCGGCAGGCACCATGACGCCGGTGTCGAGCACGACGACGTCGCCCGGCACCAACGCGGCGACGGGACGTTGTTCCGAACGACCGTCTCTGACCACGACCGCGGTATGGCTCACGCGCGAGTGCAGATCTTCGATGGCTCGCTCGGACCGGTACTCGTTGAATGCTCCGAGACCGACCGAGAGCGCGACGATGCCGAGGATGATGGCGGCGTCGGTCCGCTCGCCGAACGCGATCGAAAGAGCCGCCGCGAATGCCAGCAGCAAGAGCATCGGATTGCGGAATTGCCGCCCGAACGTGACTAGCAGATTCGCACCTCTGGTGCGAAGCGCGTTGGGACCGGCAAGCTGGAGGCGGGCTCCGGCCTCGATATCGCTGAGCCCATCAGCACCGCTGTGCAGTTGCGCCACGACCGCGGCCGGTTGCATCGTCGCCGACCGCGCTAGTGTAAGACCCTGCCACGGCGCGCTGTTCGCAATACGCTTCACAGGACCGCCAGCTTGAACGGTTGGCTTTCGAGCACCTCGGCAGCTCTCGATGAAAGAAAGCTCCCGGTCGGCGGATTTTCGTTCGTGACCCGCCGGCCGAGAGCTGCGCGCCGTACCGCCGCCGTGCGGCGAGGTCGCGGAATCGAAGGGTCTGTTATCTGGACAGACCCCTCATGTTGCCCAGCGTCGTGTTCCACACCAGTTGCGCCTGCCAGCCGGGTGCGGTCGTTCCGCTTGCCATGCTGACCTCGCCGTTGAGCATCAGCGCGTTGGCGTTCCACGACGTGACGTGCCGCGAGAGCATGACGCCAAGATTGACGTAGCCGTAGTGGGTGACGGTGCCGAGGCCGTCGTTGGTCATCTCGTACCGTCCGCCCAACATCATCTTGCTGTCGAGGAACGGCTCGTAGACGTCGATCGTGTAACCGCTGCTATTTGCAGGACCGAATCCAGGCCCGGCATTCGCATCGTGGTTGGTCGAGTACATCGCGAACAGCCCAGGCACGTTGTGCTGTGAATCGATCTCGACGTACGGCGTGATCGACGTATACTCATCGTAGGTTCCATCGGACAACGGCCATGAGCCGGCTGCCCCGTAGACGCCCGCCTCGATCGGTTTGTCGGGACGCGCGTATGCCACGCGGTACTGGAACGTCTTGTCGGTCGGCGTCGTGAAGTCGAACGCGGTGTTGAGGTCGCCGCCCGGACCCGTGTACGCCGCCTCGACGAGGTAGCCTGGACGGACATAACCGAGCTTGAAACCCCAACGATTGGCGTCGAGCTCGTACACGTGCTCGCCGACGGTCATTTCCGGCGCCGCAAACGGGGCGATCTCGAACCACTGGCTGAATGGCGACGGCGCGGGGACTTCGAGCTTGCCGACGGTGAAGTGGCTGTCGCGGTGGAGCAGATTGTTGTAGGTCAGCCACAACGTATCCGTGCCGCCGGGCTCGTTGCCTTCCACGATCCATTGCTGGGCGTGCACTGTGATGTCGCTCCCGATATAGCCTGCGGCTTGGATGTTCAAATTGCCGAGCAGGATCTTGCCGGGGTACGTCGGGTCTTGCGTGTCGACGCTTGCCGTCTCTTGAACCCACAGCGGGTTGACGCCGTGCATGACGCTCGAATCCAACGATGCATAACCGGTACGCTGCACGTAGCGACCATAATCGTTCAGCGCGGGGACGTTGGAGTGGCACACTTCGCAATTGATGCCATACGCCTGCGCGAAGGGCGGCATCGCCTGGGTCGGCCGCACGCTCTCGATCACGAACGCGATGGCGAGCGCCGCGCCGACGATGAGGACCGTCGCTTTGACGGTCCCCCGGATGTGCGCCTTCACGGCTGAACCACGATGGTCAACACCATGTCCCCGTGACCGTTGCCGCACGGGATCGTGCAGTGGATCAGATAGGTCCCGGCCTTCTTCGGAGTCACGCTGACGTCCACAAACTCTCCGGGCTTGATAACCGTCTGCGCGATGCCGAGATCGTCGGACTGAATGCCGTGGACCCCGCCGCTCGAGGTCATATGCATAACTGTGGTCTGACCGACGTGCATCTCGATTGTCGCGGGCGTGAACTTCCAGTTCGAAGCTACGACATCGACGGTCGGATGCGCGAAAGCCGGTACGGCGATCATCAGAACGGCAAAGCCGGCTAGCGCCCGCGAGGTGCCGTGAAATCGAAAAAGCCATGATAGGTACCTCCTATGGCGCATTGTCTAGCAAAACCTGGATAACGAGCCGATGACGGGGACATGAAGCAGATGGGAAGGTCTGTGAAGGCTGCGACAAAGCGCGTAATGCGGGACGAGCGAGCGAGCGGTCACCAGGTCCGTAGGCCGGGTGCTCCATATGGGTGCGCCGCGATAAGTTCGTGGATCGGCCCGATATACGACCAGCACCGCGAGGACGACCGCGGCTGCCGCCCATGCGACGATGTTGTCCAAATACGCCGGCGTCGCCATCGCCTCGGGTTCGGCCTGTGCGAATTCCACCGCCGTGTCGCCGGGCTCGTTGCTCAGCCGCGTGCCAATAGCGACGGTCGCGAACATCAGGATGCTGATGAAGAGAATGACGCCGCCGATAGCGGCTGCGATCATCTCCGGCTGCCACGAATGCGCGGCCGCCACGCCGAAATACGAGACGTTATCGGTGCGCCGCGGCGAGCCGAGGAGGCCGGCCCAGTGCATGCCGGTCGACATGATCGCCATGCCGATGAACCACGCCCAGACCTGCGCGAGCGCCAGTTTCGGCGCCCATAGCTTGCGGCCGGTCAACGCCGGCACGAGCCAGTAGGCGATGCCCACGAACGAGAGCGCGACCGGGCCCCCGACCGTCACGTGGAAGTGGCCGACGATCCACATCGTGTTGTGGACGAGCGTGTCGAGGCTGTATGAGGCGTTGACGACGCCTCCGGCGCCCCCGAAGATGAACAGCACCATCCCCAGCGCGGGACCCGCGAACGCCGGATTGCCCCACGGCAGCGAGCGGATGACGCCCGTGAATCCGGGCTGGCCCTTGCGGCGCGCCGCCATCTCAAACGATGCGAAGATCGCGAACGCGGTCATGATCGACGGGACAACGACGCCATACGTCGTCATCGTGAAGACCCACTTCCAGCCTGCCCCGATGCCCGGCTCCATGAATTCGTGGTGGATGCCGACCGGCGTTGACAGGATGAGCAGCAGGAGGAAGGCGAGGCGGGTCAACGAGTCGCTGAACACCTTGCCGCCGTAGAACACCGGCACGACGTTGTACCAGATCAGGTACGCGCCCATGATCCAGAAATACACCAGCGGGTGGCCGAAGTACCAGAACAGCATGCGCGTCATCATCACGTCGACCGTCGGCACCCAGCCGAGCGACCACGGGATGAGAAAGAACAACATCTCGATCGCTACGCCGATGGTGGCGATGAACCACATGACGAAGGTGCAGGCGACGCCGTGCACGACCAGCGGAAGCCGTTCGCCCGGATGCGTGCGCCGGAAATAGGCGATGTTCTCAAGGACCTCGACCAGCACGAACCAGGTCGCGACCACCAAAAGGGTTGCGCCGATGTAAAACGCCGGATGGGCTTTGAGCGGCGCGTAGAACGTGTACAGCACGGACGCGTTGCCAGATAGAATCGCCCAGGTCGCCATCAGCGTGCCGAACAGCATCAGTCCGAAACCGGACCAGCCCAGCACCAGCGAACGGTTGCGTGGCACTGCCCGGTACACCATGAAGAGCGATAGGCCGCAGATGAAAAATGTCGTGAACACGAGCGCCATAAGCACGCCGTGCGCCGTGAGCATTCGGTAGTAATCGAACCACGCCGGCGCGACGAATGCCTGCGCGCGCGACAGCGCCTGCAGCAGGCCGAAGACGGCTCCCACGACGATCGCGCCAGTCGCGGTGTAGACGTAGGCGAGCGGGAGGCCGTTCTCGCGCGCTACCTGCGTGACGGCCATATCAGCGGACCTCGATCGTGCCGTACATGAAGTGGTGGTCCAGACCGCAGTACTCGTTGCACAGCAGCAGATATTGGCCCGGCGTGCGGAAGACGTGGGTCGAGGTGCTCACCCAGCCGGGCACGATGAGCATGTTGATATCGGTGTTGGTGATGAAGAACCCGTGGACGACGTCCGGGCTGGTCGCGAAGAAGGTCACCTTCGCGCCTACGGGCACGGTGATCTGATGCGGCGTGAAGGCGGGATAACGCGCGATCATATAGGCTTCGTACTCGAGCGGGCCGATCTGGCGCAACCCGGGATTGTCGAACGGCGGCGTCTGCGCCACCTTGGTGGGATCGATGGTCTGGACGTGGCTCGGCGGAATGATGCCTTCGCTGATCGCCGCGGTGCCGATGACGCCCAGGAACACCACCAGCGCGGCGATGCCGAATATCAGCCAAATGCGTTCTAGACGGTGGATGTGCACGTCACCACCGGCTCGTCATCAGGACCCACATCAGGCCCCAGACGACGACCAAGAAGATGCCAAGACCGATCAGGAAGCGAGCCGTTGCCGGAAGCGGCTCGTCCGTTCGCTTGTCGCTCATGCGCACACCATGATAACAGCGAGGCCATCAGCCGGTGTGAAGATTCTTGGAAGTTAGCTCCGGACCGTTGCACCGCCTGCGGCTTCGCGCAGGCGCGCGCCTTCGACGGCCACGCTCGCGAGCTGGGCGAAGACCTCGATGGTGCGGATGGTCGCCTCATCCGGGACTTTGTGATCGCGCGGCTCGTCAGGCGATAGCACGCCGATGAGCGTGCCGTCCGAATCGAAGAACGGGAAGATGAGCAGGTCGTCCTCGTGCCACTCGCCGGGTGCGCTTCGCGGAAGCTGCGACAGCTGCGGGTTGCGCACGACGCCACCGCCGACGTGCAATTCCATGGGCGTATAGTAGTACGTGTCGCGGATGCGCGCCCGCGGCGACATCGATGCCTGCAGCTGGCCCTCGGTGATCTCTTGTCCGACCACGTCGTCCGGATATCCCAGCGCCGCCCGGCGTATGAAGACGTTGCGCGTCGGATCGCGCAAGACGATAGTCCCGGCCGTGAAGTTGAACTGGCCGACCGCGACCTCGAGAATGCGCCGCAACAAGCGGTCCAGGTCGCGCTCTTTGAAGATCGCGGCGGTGAGATCCAAAATGCTGCCTAAGCGCGCGGCCTGTTTGCGCCGCCCTTCGGCGGCCAGCTCCGCCTCGCGGTACAGACGCTGGATCTCGCGATTGGTCTCGGTCAGCTCTTCTGCGCGGCGCTGCTCCGTCGTGAAGAGGTGGACGTTTTCGATGGCCGCGGCCGCGAGATGTGCGAAAAGCGCGACGTTGTCGATGGTCGTCTTCGATGGCACGCGGTTATCCGCCGGTGCATCGGGCACGAGCAAACCGATCACGTCGCCTGAGGACGAGTGCAGCTGGAAGATCAGCGTGTCCGATTCGTTCCATTCGTCCTGGCGGTTGCGCGGCTCTCCCAAGCGCTCGTGATCGTAGACGAGCGAGGGATCCGTATACCAGGTCTGCTGTTCGACCGGCGCATAGAACACCCACGGGCGCACGGCGAAGCGTTTGTCCATCTTCAACTGCGCCTGCGCGAAGGCGACCTCGCGGTGGCGCAGCGTCAGTTCGATGTTGGGAGTGTAGCCGCGCACCGCGCTGTAGCGATACGTTTCGCGATCGCGGTCGGCGACGAGAATCGAGCCGGCGCGGAAACCGAACGCCTTGATCGCAGCTTCGAGGATGCGGTCGAGCAGCATCGAGAGTTCGCGCTCGCGCATCAGGGTGACGCTCAGCTCGACGACTTTGCGCAGGGTGCTCGCTTGCGCCCGCGTCTCGGCAAGCATCGCCTCTTCCACTTGCGCCGCGCGCGACAGCTCTTCGCTGCGCTTGGCCAGCGCTTGGTTGCGCTCGTCGATCTCGCGCACCAGCAGCCCGACGTTGAGGACGTTGAGCCATAGCACTGCGATCTGGAAGAAGAGATTGCCGACGCCGGTGACGTCGGATGCCGGCACGATGTGCGCGGCGTGTGCGATGATGATGACCAGCGTCCCGCCGGCACCCGAGATCAATGCGCCGGTGTAGCGCTCCCGGGCCGCGGCGATCGCGGTGAAGATGACCAGGCCGACCCAGGTCGCGGGGAAGATCGACTCATAGGCCAGGACCACGGCCGACAGCGCGATGAAATCGATGATGAGCAGCGAGCGGGCGGTCCAGCGGATGACGTTCACGCTGCGCGCGCGCGCGTTGATATAATAGGCGACCAGACTCGCAAGCAGCCATACGACGATCGCCGTCGGCTTCACCCACTCAGGGGTGGAATTCGGCAAGGACGCGCCGACCGCCGCGGCGATGAACACCGTGATGAGGCGAACGCGCAACAGGCTGGTCTCAGCCGCGCGTTCCTGTTCCAAAGACGGTCGAGCCGGTTTGTATTCTATCATCGTGAAGGCGGCCGCACATGCCGGCCGTTATCTTCTTATTGTATCGGCAGGTCCGGGTCGGGGCGCACGCGTAGCGACGGCCATGAAGCTCATCGCCACCCCCTCAGCCCCCGTGCCTGTGGCCGCCTATTCCCAGGGGACGCAAGCCCGCGGCTTCGTCTACACCGCGGGCCAGATCGGCATCGACCCGTCCGTGGGGACGCTGGTCGAGGGGCTTGACGCGCAGGCCGCCCAGGCGTTTTCGAACATCGGTGCGGTGCTCGCGGCGGCGGGCCTGGGGCCGGCCGACGTCGTCAAAGTGACGATCTTCATGACCGACCTGACCCAGTTCGGCAAGGTCAACGCGATATACGAGAGCTTCGTCGGGGCGCATCGCCCTGCGCGATCGACCGTCGGCGTCGCCGCGCTGCCCTTGGGCGCGCTCGTCGAGGTTGAGGCGATCGCGGCCGCGCCCTAGTGCTTTTGCGCGGACTCGAGCGATGCCAGCTCTGACGCGGCATCAGGGTTCTTGGGGTCTTCGGACAGCGTGATCTTGAACTGATCCTCGGCGAGCGCATATTTCTTTTGCGCTTCGTATGTCAGCCCCAACCCGTAATGCAGCTTCGCGCTGTTGGGCTGGAGCGACAGCCCCTTGATGAACGCAGCCTCGGCGAGGTTGTATTGGTTGTGCGTATAGTACAGCGCACCGAGGTTGATGAACAGGTTGCGCTCGTGCGGATCGAGATTGACCGCATGCTGGAAGTCTTCGACCGCCTCGGTGAAATCGTTGAGATGATCCTGCGCGACCCCTAGATTCTCGTACGCGAGTCCGAGCTGCGGGTCAAACGTGATCGAGCGATCGATCTTGTCGATGCCCTGCTGATATTCGCCTTCATTGACCAGCTCGACGCCCCAGTTGTTCCAGGCAAACGCGTAGCGGGGGTCGATGGCGATCGCCTTGCGGTACTGCGCGATCGCGTCGTCGTAGCGCTCGAGCTCGCCGTAGACGTTGCCGAGCAGGTTATAGGCGTCGACGTAGCGCGCGTCGCGGTCGAGCGCGTACTGCAGCTGCGCGATCGCCGCATCGTAGTTCTTCTCGGCCTTGTAGATCAGGGCCAGGTTGTAATGGTTGGAAGGGTCGTAGGGATTGCGCATCTCCTCGAGCTTGTACTCGGCCTCGAGTTCGCTGAGCTTGCCCTGGTCCTGGTAGGCGAGCACGAGATTCGCGAAGCCTTCTTTCGACGGCAAGCTCTTGCGGAAGGCGGAGATCGCATCGTCATACCGGTCTTCCGCCGAGTACACGCCGCCAAGGCGGTTCTCGACGTCGCGGTTGCCCGGGTCGACGGCCAGCACTGCTTGGTAGGCCTCCTCCGCCGCTTGATAGTGCTCCAGGCGATATTCGACGTCGCCGAGCAGGCGTTGGATCTCGATGTTGCGCGGCTCGAGGGCCGCGGCCCGAAGCAGCTTTTCGGCGGCCGCTTCGTTGTCGCCGCGATCCGCATCGGCGGTGGCGGCGGCAAGCAGTGCAGAGGCGGACGCCGGATGGGAGCCGGCGGGCGACGCTACAGAGGGATAGCTCGAGCCGGGCGGCGCGGTGTCGGCGCACGCGGATGCAGGCCCCGACAGAATGCCGGCGGCCCCAACTGCGGCTAAGAACGAAGGCAGGTGAACTCTGCTGAACATGGCGTCAATACTCGCTTTAGCGGTGTGCGCGCCCGTGTACCTTGAAGTATACCCCGCTGGGGGCGCCGGTGCAACGCACTTTCCGAGCGCCAGGGCTCCCCTGGGCCTGCGCCAAACCGACCCCCATGCGTCACGCTGTGCTTGCGGCCGTCTGTCTGGCCGCGCTCGGGCTCACGGGCTGCCCCAATCCCAACGCCATCGGCGTGCAGAAGTTCGGCACGGTCACGGCGACCGTCGTGCTGGCCAGCAACAATCAGCCCGTGGTCGGCGCGCTCGTCATCCTCAACACCGGACCGACCGGGAACTGCACCACCGCCGCCGGCGGCACATGCACGATCGTGCAGGTGCCGGTCGGACCGCAAAGCGTCTACGCATCGGCGCCGGGGCTCAACGGCCCCGCGGTGGCGGTCGACGTCACGACGGAAGGTCAGAACTACCCAGTCACCATCTTGATGTACCCTTCGAGCTGAACCACAGGCCGCGCGTGCATGCCTGAGCTGCCCGAACTCGAGCTGCTGCGCGAGACGTTGGACAAACACGGCGCAGGCGCTACGATCCTGCACGTCGTCCTCGATCCGAAGCGCGCGTTCATCATCCGTTATCCGCCGCTGGAATTCGCCCGCGAGTTGGCGGGCAAAACCATCGCCGGCGTGCGCCGGCGTGGAAAGTTCCTCATCTTCTCTTTCGCCGGATTCGATAAGCAGCTCGTCGTCAACCCGATGCTCGGGGGCCGCTTCGCGGTGTGCAGCCGCGCGGCGCCCGCGCTTCCCGCCACGTGCTTCACGTTGCAGCTGTCGAAAGCGATGGACATCCGCTTCTTGGACTCGACCCTTATGGCGCGCATCTACTTGACCGCGTATCCTGACACGGACGTGCCGTCGTTCACCCAGCTCGGCCCCGACGCTCTCGACCCCGAGCTGACGTATGACGAGTTCGCCGCGCGGCTGCGCCGGCACCGCGGCGAGCTCAAGAACGTGCTGCGCAATCAAGCATTCGTCTCAGGCATCGGCAACGCGTACGCCGATGAGATCCTGTTCGCCGCGCGGCTGCGGCCGCTGCGCCGCGCGGGGACGCTG
The DNA here is from genome assembly GCA_963772515.1 of Vulcanimicrobiota bacterium. Taxonomy (GTDB): domain Bacteria; phylum Vulcanimicrobiota; class Vulcanimicrobiia; order Eremiobacterales; family Eremiobacteraceae; genus JAFAHD01. The sequence continues at coordinate 1,081,661 of CAVYXC010000002.1, read as the reverse complement.
GACGACACGCAGCGGCGTGCGTTGTACGACGCGATGCGCACGACGCTGCGTGACGCGCTGGCGATCACCGCGCGCCAGTATGCGGATCGCAAGCATCCTTTGCACAAACAAGATCGCGGCTTCATGAAGATCCATGGCCGCAAGAAGACCGAATGTCCGCGCTGCGGGCACCGCATCTCGGTCGTGCACCCGGGCGGCGAGGCGACCTACTACTGCCGCGCGTGCCAGGTTTAGATATGGCGACGCAGAACCGCCCCGCATGAAACGAGAGCATCTCTTCCAGCTGTGCGTCGTCGTCGGATTGATCGGCGCAGTCGCCGTCGGCGCCGGTTGTACGGGTTCGGGGAGCACCGGGCCCGGCGGCAACACCAACCCGACGCCGACCCCGCCGATCCCCGCCGGCATCTATTACGTCAACGCCGGCACCAACCCGAACAAGGTCGCGGCATTCAACTCGGCGCCGATCGCATCCGGCGGCATACCATCGCCACTTCCAAATTCGCCCTATTTCGGGACCGATAACAGCGTGTCAGGCGCACCGTTCGGCTTGGCGCTCGCGAATGGCGAAACGATCCTGTACGAGGTGAACTACGACGCCAGCAGCGTCAGCGCATTCCCCGTCAACGGAGATGGTACGCTGAACGCGCCCCTGCCCGCGGTCAAGACGGCCGGCACGTTGCCGCAAGGCATTTGCATCAACCCCGCGAGCACGTTCGCAGCGGTCGTCGACAGCAGCAGCAGCCAGGTGGAAACGTATTCCATCGCAGGCAATGGCGCGCTCACGTTCGTGAACGCCACCTTGCCGACGCAGAACGGCCTCAATACGCCGGCGACGTGCGCATTCTCACCCAACGGCTCAACTCTCTACGTCACGAACACAGCCGGAAACACGGGAATTTCCGAGTTCACCGTCGGCGGGGGCGGTACGTTGACAAACCTTTCGATGGCGACAAATGGCGTGGCCACGACGTTCCAAGGCATCGCAGTCTCGTCAGCCGGCACCGGGCTTGTCTTTGCCGCCAGCCAAGCTCAGAATGGCGTCGCGGTCTTCGCCATCTCGCCCGGGGGCCAACTGCTCCCCTCCTTTTTCACCGGCACCGCGACTGCTCCGATCGGCGTCGCGCTGCGGCCCAATGGGCAGACGTTGTACTTGGCATGCGCGGGATCTCAAGCGGTCGACGCATATAGCGTCGGCGTTGGCGGCGCGCTGACGCGCGTGAACGGGGCGCCGTTCCAAACCCAAGCGGTGCAAAGCGCATACCTGTCCGTAAGCAGCGCCGGTAACTTGCTTGTCGTGGCGGATGTGTTGAATAGCGGCGTGACGATATTCGCGATCCAGAGCGACGGCTCGTTGGGCTACGCTCCGTCAAACGTCTACGGGATCAACGTGGCCTCATCCAAGCCAGAAGCGGTCGTCGTGCGTTAGTTATCCACAACGCGCTCGGTTATGCACAGCCCGACGCTGGGCCAACGGCGCTGAGACGCGCTTACACCAAAGGATAAATGTTCCGCGCCGCGTCGCGTCGCATGCCTCTTTCCGGGATCGCGTGATTCCGGATTTCTTTTTTGTGAGCGGCCGGATGCATGCGGCCGAGAGGGAGGATGCCAGTGCCGCCTCGCAACTCGAAGAACGCGCTCGATTTCATCAAGAAGCACAACGCGAAGATCGTCGACTTCAAATTCATCGATATCCCCGGCATGTGGCAGCACACGTCGATTCCCGCCGATGAAGTCGACCAAGGAACGTTCGAGCACGGTATCGGCTTCGACGGATCGAGCATCCGCGGTTTCCAAGAGATCCAAGAGAGCGACATGGTGCTGCTGCCGGATCCGGAAAGCGCCCGTTTCGACGGCTTTTGCTCCATCCCGACCGCGTCGTTCATCTGCGACGTGTTCGACCCGCGCACACAGGCGCTCTACGACCGCGATCCGCGCAACGTCGCCAAGCGCGCCCAGGCATATCTGAAAAAGAGCGGCATCGGCGACACGGCGTATTTCGGCCCCGAGCTCGAGTTCTACATCTTCGATCACGTCAGTTATGACAACTTGCCGTACATGAGCGGCTACGCGCTTGACTCTGAAGAGGCGCACTGGAATTCTGGCGCCGACGACCAGCCCAATCTCGGCTACACGCTGCGTCCTAAAGAGGGCTACTTCCCGGTCCAGCCATCCGACAAGCACATGGACATCCGCTCGGAGATGGTGCTGAGCCTCAAAGATTGGGGTGTGCCCGTCGAGATGCATCACCACGAGGTCGCGACGGCCGGCCAGACTGAGATCGACATCCGCTTCAACACGCTGCTGCAACAAGCCGACAACGTGATGGTCTACAAATACGTCACGCGCAACGTCGCGCGCCGCCATGGTAAGACCGTCACCTTCATGCCCAAGCCGCTGTTCGGCGACAACGGATCCGGCATGCACGTGCACCAGAGCATCTGGAAAGCCGGCACGAATCTCTTCTACGACGCGAAGGGTTATGCCGAGCTGTCCAAGCTCGGATTATACTACATCGGCGGCCTGCTCACGCACATCGATGCGCTGCTCGCGCTATGCGCGCCGACAACCAACTCGTACAAGCGGCTGGTGCCGCATTACGAGGCGCCGGTCAACGTCGCGTTCTCGATGGGCAACCGATCGGCGGCCGTGCGCATCCCGATCTTCTTCAAAGGCCCGCGCTTCTCGAAGTCCAAGCGCATCGAGTTCCGGCCGCCTGATCCGGCAGCGAACCCGTACCTCGCCTTCTCGGCGATGCTGATGGCCGGCTTGGACGGCATCAAGCGCAAAATCGATCCGACCAAGGCCGGCTTCGGCCCGCTCGACAAGAACATCTACGAGCTGCCCAAAGCCGAAGCGCGGCGCATCAAGTCCGTGCCGGGCAGCCTCGATGCGACGTTGGACGCGCTCGAACGCGATCACGACTTCATGGTCGCGGGCGGCGTCTTCTCGGAGGACCTGATCCGCACGTGGATCGACTACAAGCGGACCAAGGAGCTGCAGGAAGTGCGCATCCGTCCGACGCCCTACGAATTCTACCTTTATTACGACCTATGATCGATGACCGCACACCGGCCGTCGACGTGCATGGACCGCCAGAAGGCGGTCCTGTCATCTTCCGCTGCGCGACGGCCGCGGATCGCGATGCCGTCGTCGCGCTGATATTCGAAATTCTGCGCTCGTTCGGGATCGAGCCGGAACCGCACGGCCTCGACGCCGACGCGATGGAGTTCGGGCGCTCCGGCGATCCAGCGATCGCCGAATACGTAGCCGAGAACGACGGCCGCATCGTCGGCTCGATCGCGCTGCGCGACCGAGGCGACGGCAGCGGACGCATCTCCAAGCTCTTCGTCGAGCAAAGCGCGCGCGGCCGCGGCGTCGGTAAGGCGCTGCTCCAGTTGATGGTTGATGAAGCCATACGACGTCGATTGCGCACGCTCGACCTCGAGACGCGCGCGCAGTTCGAAGCCGCCGTGCACATCTACGAATCCACCGGCTGGAAGCGCGGGCCCAGCCCCTCGAGCGTCTGCGACCGTACGTACGAGCTCCAACTGCCCTAAAGGGCGCTCCGGCTCGACAGCGCGAAGGTCCGGCGCGAAGAGGGCACCAGACATGAAGCTCTTACGCGTCTTGTTGGCATCGGCGTTTTTTGCCATGCTGCCGGCGCTCACGTCGGCAGAACCGAGCATCGACACTCGAACGGATCCGCCTGACGGCATCACCTCTACGACTGCGACGCTCGCGCAGGTCATCGCGCTCAATGCGAAGGCTGAGGGGAAACAGCTCGATTCATTTCCGACGCGGATCGAGGAGTGGTCGATGGTCGTCAATGGCGCTGAGCGGACCGCGTCGACAGTCTGGTCCGGCAAGGACTTCAAGACCACCCAACACGTCGGACCGTTCGTCAGCCAGAGCGGCCGCATCGGCGGTGTGCGCTGGCGGCAGAACTTCAATGGCATCGTCGTCATCATGGGCAACGTCCATCACGAAAACGACGATTTCGATCAAGTGATGGCAAGCGTCCGCGCCGGGGCGAGCAGCGATGCCATCAAGCTGCTCGGCGAAGTGACGGCGCCGGCGGCTGCATACGTCATCGAGGTCCGCACCCAAAGCGACACCCCGCGCTGGCTTTTTATCGACAAGTCCAGCGGCCTCGAAACCCGCGAAGAATCGGTCTTTGACGGCTATCGCACGACCTCGACGTTCAGCGATTTCCGCAGCGTCAGCGGCGCGACTGTCCCGTTCAAGGCCGTGTATTCGAATGGGCTCTCGTGGGACGATGAGACGGCCACGCTCACCTCGCTGCGCGTCAACGCCCCCGTGTCTGCATCGCAGCTGAATCTGCCGTCGTCGCGCTCGGATCTCGTCCAGTTCCCCGCGGGCGCGACGAGCGTCAGCCTTCCGGTCAGCATGCCCATCATGACCACGAAACAGATCCTCTACGATCAGTACACGGGACTGCCTTCAGGCGCAACCAAGAGCCACATCGTCGTGCGCGTCACGATCAATGGGCGCGGGCTCGACCTCGCGCTCGACTCGGGCGCGAGCGGGGTCTTTTTGGACAGGGACGTGGTGGCGCAGCTCGGCCTGCCGATCTACGGCGGGGGAGGCGAAAGCGTCGAGAGTCCCACGCACGCGGCGCTCGTGAAGGTGCCGGAGATGCATATCGGCGACCTGGTGATGAGGAACTTCGCGGCATATCCCGTCTCTTTCCAGATGCGCACCGCCGATACCGAACAGGTCGTCGGGCTGCTCGGCTTCGACTTCATCGATAGCGTCGGCCTGAAAGTCGACTACGACAAGGGTCAGGTGACGGCATACCCGCCGGGGACGATGCCCATGCCGCAGACCGCGTTGACTTTGCCGGTGCGCTTGGACGACCTCGTCCCTTATATCAGCGTGTCGGTCGGCGACGTCGCAAGCGATGATTTCATCCTCGACACAGGCGCGGGCGCCGACGTGCTTCCGGTCATCCGCGGCGGTCAGGCCCTCGATGTCGTAGCGGGCGGCGTCACCATCTTTCCGAAGTTCACCGCTGCACATCCGGCCGAGACGCGGGATGTCGGTTTGGGCAAAACCGTGCAGATCTACGTGCCGTCGATGTATCTCGGCGTTGTCGGCGGAGTGGCGAAAGCGTACCCGGTCCAGATCAGGCAGGTCGTTTTCGGCGTGCCCTTCCAGAACTTCATCGCAACCGTCATCGATGCGCAGTCCCACTGGGGCGGTCAGGACTTGGATGGGTTGGTCGGCTACGGATTGCTCCACTACTTCAATCTGTACTTCGATTACCCGAACTCGCGCATCGTGCTCGAGCCTAATGACCAGTTCCGAAACGCCAAACATATACCGCCGAAGTAAACAGGGCTGCCGTCAAGCCTCGTTCAAGCTGGGGCGCCATGGATAAGCCGCCGAAACTGTGGCGCCTGCTGCTCTTGCTCGCGCTGGCCATCTTCGCGATCTGGTGGCTGCACCGCTACGCCCTGCTCAACGGTGCGCATTGAACCCTGGCATTTTCAAGAGCTACGACATCCGCGGCATCTACCCAGCCGAGCTTAACGAGGACGTCGCCTTCCGGATCGGCCGCGCGGTCGTGGACTACCTACACGCACCGGCGGTCGCGGTTGGACGCGACATGCGCCTGTCGTCTGAGCCGTTATTCAAGGCGTTCGCCAAAGGCGCGACGCTCCAGGGAGCCGATGTCGTCGATCTGGGTCTGACCTCGACCGATGAGCTGTACTTCGCGATCGGGCATTTCGGCTATTCGGCCGGCGTGATGATCACGGCCTCGCACAATCCCAAGGACTATAACGGGTTCAAGCTGACCCGCGAGAACGCGATCGCGATGTCCGGCGAGACCGGCGTGTTCGCGATCCGCGATCTCGCGTTGGCCGATCGATTCGTGCCGGCGCCAAAACCCGGCACGATCAGCGCGCGCGATCCGCTGCCCGCATTCGTCCAGCATTGCCTGTCGTTCATCGACGTCGAGACGATCAAACCGCTCAAGGTGGTCGTCGACGCGGGCAACGGCATGGCCGGTCTCATCGTACCGGCGGTCTTCAGACACCTGCCCGTGCAGCTCGTGCCGCTGTACTTCGAACTCGACGGCACGTTCCCGAACCACCCGGCGAGCCCGATCGAACCCGAGAACATGACCGCGCTGCAAGGCGCGGTCGTGAAACAGGGCGCGGATCTCGGCGCCGCGTTCGACGGCGATGCCGACCGCGTCTTCATCACCGACGAACACGGGACTCTTGTCGGCGGCGACATGGTCACCGCGCTGGTCGCAAAGAACTTGCTGCGCACGCACCCGCACGCCACGATCCTCTACAACCTGATCTGTTCGCGCTCGGTGCCTGAGGTCATCGCGGCCAGCGGCGGCGCGCCGGTGCGCACGCGCGTCGGGCACTCGCACATCAAGGCGATCATGCGCGAGCAGGACGCGATCTTCGGCGGCGAGCATTCTGGGCATTTCTACTTCCGCGACAACTACTTCGCGGATTCCGGCATGATCGCGCTGCTGTTCGTGCTCGAACTGTTGTCGCTCGAGAACAAACCGGTGAGCGAGCTGCTGCGCCCGATCGACACGCGCGTGCGCAGCGGCGAGATCAACAGCATGGTCGGCGACGCGGCGGCCAAGCTCGCCGAACTGGAGCGGCGGTTCGCCGACGCGCAGGTCGACCATCTTGACGGGCTGACGATTCAGTATCCGACATGGTGGGCGAACATCCGGCCCTCGAACACCGAACCGCTGCTTCGGCTCAACGTCGAAGCGGACGACGCGGCGACGCTGGCGGTCAAGCGCGATCAGCTCCTGTCGATCATCCATGGCTAGCCTTCACACTTGAGCCTCAGCCGCTATCGCGTGCTGTTCGCCGATCGCGCCGTCGCGTTGCTCGTGGCGGCGCAGACGTTCGCGCGCCTGGGCGATCAATTCGTCTCGTTCGGCCTGCTCTGGGCCGCGCTCGAGCTGACGCATAGCGCCACCGCCACTGGTCTTGTGCTCATGGCCTACACCGGAGGCGTGATCGCGGCCGGTTTCTTTGCGGCTTCGCTGCTGGATCGCTATCCCCGGAAGCCGCTGATGCTCGCGGACAACCTCGTACGCGCGCTGTGCGTCGGCGGGATCGCGATCGCCGGATTCGGCCACGTGCTCAATATCTGGCTGCTCGCCGGGCTCGCGTGCCTGGCCGCTATCTCAAGCACCATCACCATCGTCGGGATGCGCGTCTATCTGCCGACGATGGTGCCCGAGGAATTGATCGTGACGGCGTTCGCCGTCGACTCGTCGCTGTATCAGCTCGCCGGAATCGCGGGGCCCGCTCTTGCGGGCGTGGTCACCGCAAGCTTGGGGACCAACTGGACGATGGCGATCGGCGCGCTGTGCTTCGTGCTGTTCTTGGCGATCGCGTCGTTCATTCCGGCCACAGCGATCGACAGCGGCATTCCGCCCGCGGCGAGAGAGCTGTCGCTCGGCGAAGAGCTTGCCGGCGCGCGTTATATCATCAAACAGCCGGTGCTGCGCGGGTTGACGCTCTTGGTCACCGTCGGCAACTTCCTCTTCGGGATTTGCGTCGTCGGTTTGGCGTTCTTGAGCAAAGACGCGTTCGGCACCGGCGCAGCCGGCCAAGGCTTCATGCTGGCGGCGGCTGCGGTCGGATCGCTGCTGGCCAGCATCGCGCTCGGCACCGGCCGCTGGCCGTACCCGCGCGGCGCCTCGCTCATCGCCTCGTCGATCTCGATCGGCTTGCTGCTCGTCCTGCTCGCGTACACGCCGACGCTGGCGCTCGCATGCGTCGTGCTCTTCGTGACCGGCGTGGTGGACGCGGGCTTCTTCATCTGGATGTCCGAGTTGCGCCAGCGCACGCCGCCTCCCGGGCTGCTCGCCCGCACGATCAGCGCGTCGATGATCCTCAACACCGCTGCTCTGCCATTTTCGAGCGCGGTCGCAGGGTTCGCCGTGGGAGCGCTCACCGTCCGGCCCGTCTTTATCCTGGCGGGGGCGCTCTTGGCGCTGTACTCGGCGCTGTTCGTCGGCAACCAGCCCCTTCGCCGTGCCGCCTGAGCGCGGAATTCTGCGGCTCTGCCGCTAAGCCGTCGGGCATGGGCGGACGGACGATCGGCCACGCGCTTCTGGCCATCGGCGACGGCACGTCGCATCAGGGCAGCATCCGCATCGAGAACGGGCTCATCGCGCGTCTCGACGACGGTCCGCATCATTTGGACTACGAGCTGCCATTCGGCAGCACGATCACGCCCGGCCTGATCGACCTGCACGTCAACGGAGCGGCCGGACACTGGTTCAACCGCGAACCGCTCGACGCCATGCGCGCGCTTTCGACCAACGGCCTGCGCTCCGGGCTGACCGCCTATCTGCCGACGATCATCACCGGGCCCTGGGACCAGATGCTGCGCTCCGCGCGCGAGATCTACCGGCAGATCGAATTGCCATCAGACGGGGCGCGTGCGCTGGGCGTGCATTTCGAGGGACCGTTCCTGAGCGCCGAGTATCGCCGTTTCCATCCCGCCGAGCACCTGCTCACCCCGACCCCCGGACGGATCGAGGCCTTGCTCGGGACGTGGACGAGCGGGCGGTGCCGCGTCACCATGGCGCCAGAGGTCGACGACGCGCCGCGCGCGGCCGCCGAACTGCGCCGCCGAGGCGTCGTGCTGTCAGCCGGCCACACGGCGGCGACGTTCGCGCTCGGCCTCGACGCGATCGAGGCCGGCTATCGCATCCTCACCCACTCGTTCAACGCCATGCCCGGCCTGCACCATCGCTCTTCTTCTATCTTGGTGGCCTACATGCTCGACCCGGCCGCATTCTGCGAGGTGATCGCCGACGGCACGCACGTGTCGCCCGAGCACATCGCACTGCTGTATCGCCTGAAAGGCGTCAACCTCGTGCTCGCGACCGACGCCATGCCGGTGACCGAGGGACTGATCGAGGAAGGCGGCGCTGTTCGCGACCTGGACGGCGTGATCGCCGGCAGCCGGTTGCAGCCCGACGAAGCGGTGCGCAATCTCATCGGCGCGACCGGCGTGTCGCTCTCCCAAGCCGTCTCGTGCGCGACGTGGGCGCCGGCCCGTGCAATCGGGTTGGATACCGAGATGGGGATGTTGCACGAAGGGTTGCGCGCCGATCTCGCGGTGTGGGATCGCCGCAACCGCATCTCGCACGTCTTCGTGGGCGGCGAAATCGTCTACACGAACGACTAGAGCGCCAGAATCTCTCCGACCTCAGCGCCGGCGTAATTCTTGATGATCGGATGCGCGTGGCGCGCGAGCGCCACGGCCTGCGCGCTGTCGAGCGCTCCGTGCCGGGCGAGCATAGCGGTGACGAATGGCGGAATCGCGCGGTAGTTGCCGTCTGCGACCTTAGCGCTCAACCCGAGGCGCGCGTGAAGCGCGCCGCTGGCGTGATAGCCTTCGGCGCCGCCCTTGCACACGATCGCGCCGGACCCGGCCTCCATCAGATCGGTATCGTACCGTCCGGTGCCGGCCACGTAGCGCGGAAACGTCGTCATCGCGCCGATGACGCGGCGGATCGGCGAGCGCCACGCCGCTGGTAGCAGCTCGGGTTGCGCGAAACGCGCGAAGCAGATCGCGGCCGCGCGCATCGGCACGCCGATGACCGGGATGCCGCAGCCGTCCACGCCGATCGCCATCGACGCGGGGGCGACGCCGAGCAGCGCGGCGCAGCCTTCGATGATCTCGACTTGGGCAGGGTGGCTGGCCGCCAGGTATCCCTCGGGCGGCGCGCCGCGCAGCACGGCCAGCGCCAGTATCGAGGCGTGCTTTCCGGAGCAGTTATTGTGGATGCGTCCCGGTTGGGCGCCGGCCGCCGCGAGCGCGCGCGCCGATCCCTCGTGCAGCGGCGGGTGCGGACCGCACGCGAGGGCGTCTTCGGCCAAACCGATCTTGGCGAGCATCGAGCGCACCGCGGCGACGTGATAGGGTTCGCCGCTGTGCGACCCTGCAGCGACCGCGAGCTCCTGATCGGTGAAGCCGAAGCGGTCGGCGGCGCCGGAGGCGACGACGACGGCGCAGATCAGCGGTTTTGCCGACGAGCGCATGAAGGTCGGACCGTCGATATCACCCGTCGACGAAAGAATCGTGCCGTCCGGTCGCGCCAACGCGTGGCGGACGAAATGCTCGCTCTCGACAATGCCGCCGCGCGTGACGACCACGGCCGGCCGGCTTCCGGTGTCGAACGGCGCAGGAACGTGATGCATATCGCTCAAGGCCTCCGTCCGTTCGCATCGGTGACATGCAATGCCTCGACGCAAAGGTCGCTCTTGGCAGGCCCAAGAAGCCACGGGCGCCATGTCGTGGGATGCGCCTCAGACGCCCGCGCCCATGCCCGCGCCGTCCGGGCCTCCCCCCCTTGCGCCCGTTGAGCATCGGCGAGCTTTTCGATCGCGCATTCACGATCTATTTCCGCAACATCCTGACGTTCGCCGCCGTGTTGTTCGTCGCCACCGTGCCGCTGGCGATCGTGTGGTACTTGCAGCTGCAGTTGCAAAGCGACGTGCTCAACGCCTATTCGGGCCTGCTCGATTCGTTCGTCAAGCACCCGGGCACGCCGCCGGACCTCACCAAGCTCCAAGATGCGGTCACGAATCAGAGCCCGCTCAAGATGGCGGCGGTCTACATGCTGTCCGCAGCCAACTATCTCGTCGCGCTGGTGGTCCTGCCGCTGGCCAATGCTGCCGTGGTCTCAGGCGTATCGCGCGCGTACCTCGGGCTGCCGGTCCGTTTCCGGTTGTGCTACGCCGACGCGATGAAGCGCTGGGGCTATGTGCTGCTGCTTTCGCTGCTGTGGGTCGCCGTCCTGATCTTGCTCATGATGGCGTTCTTCTTCATCTTCTTGCTCGTGACGCTTATCATCGTCGCTCTCGCGGCGGGCCTGCACGTGTTCGGCGCGATCGTCGGGGCGATCATCGGCATCGCGTTCGCGATCGCATTCATCGGGCTAGCCGTCATGGGCTACATGGCGTACGCATCTTCGTTCATCGCCTGCGTGCTCGAGAAGCTCGACCCGGTGCGCTCGTTCACCGTGGGCGTCACGCGCATTTTCGGGCGCGAGCTCTTCTGGCGCTCGATGGTCGTCGCGCTGTTCATCGCCCTCGTGTTCGTGGGCTTCTCGCTGGTCGCATCGTTCACAGCCCTGCTCGCGCTGTATTTCACGAAGTCGTGGTTCTTGTATCTCGCGATCGCGCAGGTCATCAACGTCTTCTACGTCGGATTCGCCTTCGTGCTCGTATCGCTGTACTATTACGATATCCGTATCCGCCGCGAGGGTTTCGACATCCAGCTGCTCGCGGACCAGCTCGCCGACACCGACGCCGAAGACACCATGATGCGCGTCGTCCTCTGCGCAGTCGCGCTTGCGCTCGCGATGTCGTCCGCCGCGTCCGCCGACAATCCAACGCCGTTTCTGCCTACGCCGGCGCGCTGCGATCCGCTGCGAGCGCGCTCGATGATGCCGCCGCGCACCAGCACGCCGGCGCCGCTGTCCCTGAGATCAGCGTGCCGCCGGCGCCATTGCCGGGTCCACCGCGTTTTTCTCCGTCGCTCGGCGGTTGGTTGCATGACCTGCTCACCACGACGCGCGAGGAGAAAAACGCCAAGCAGCGCGCGCAGATGTTGCGCGATGCCGCTGCGTCGCTGCGCGAGGCGGCGCGGATCGCACAAGCTCCGGGCGCGCAAGGCCCCGGCCGCGAGCTCGGCTCAACGTTGGCGGCGATCCTCGCGCAGCCCGCATACCATGAGATCGAGTCGACGGTGCAAGCGCAAGTCCAAAAGACCTGGTGGCAACGTTTTCTAGAGTGGCTCGCGGGGCTGTTCGACCGGCTCTTCGGCGGACTGTTCGCTGCGGCGGCTGGAGCGCCGCCGTGGGTCGGCAAACTCATCGTGTACGCCACCTTGGCTGCACTGGCGGTCCTTATCGTCTATGTCGCCACGCGCCTCGCGCGCTATCTGCTGCGAACGCGCCCCGTCGCGATCGACGAAGATGAGGGAGAGCTGCTCGCGCATCGCGCGAGCGCTCCGGAACTGCTGGACATGGCGCGGGCGGCCGCCAGAGCCGGCGAGCATGCGCGTGCGATCTCGCTGCTGTTCCGCGCGGCGCTGCGCCGGCTTGACGCGAGCGGCGTCATCCCGTACGATGCCGCGCGCACCGCCGGCGAGTACCGGCGCGCGGTCCGCAAGAGTTGCACCGTCGCGGCGGCGCCGTTTGACGCGCTCGCGCACACGTTCACGCTGGCGACCTATGCGCAAGCGCCGGTCGCGGAAAGCGATTGGTACACGGCTGATGCAGCGTACAAGAGCTTCGAGCCCGTCGTCGCCGAGCGCGTCGCGAGGCCGGCGACGTGAGAGCGCGCGACTTTCCTTGGACCGAGGTCGTGGTGCTGGCAATCGCCGGGGCCATCGTCCTGTCGTTGATCTACGAAGGCTACCGGCGGCAGGAAGCCAGCGCGCCTCGCTACGACACGTTTTCATCGTTCGACGCGCACTCGGGCGGGTATCGCGCATGGTACGAGCTCTTGGGCCGCGAGGGCATGCACGTCGAGCGTTTCGAGCAGCGCCCGGCGTTCTTGGACTCCTCGGTCGGCACGCTGATCGTCGCGCCGAACCTGAACGAGTTGGAGTTGCGCTCGGCAAAGAGCGGCGATCAGACCGGGATCCCGCAGGCCATCGACTTCGACAATCTACAGACCTGGGTCAAGAGCGGCGGTCACCTCGTCTGGATCACCGACGGCCACTGGGACGGCGATTTGAATCTCAACACCGATAGCAAGGGCGTGGCGGACAGCGATACGGCTGTCACCGTAGCGCTCGCCCCGCAAACCGATGGCGTCAACGCCGTCTCGGGCACGAGCTCGCTGCGCGTGCACGGCTCTCTCGCATACGTGCCGCTCATCGCCGATAGCGCGGGCGCGGTCGTCGCGCAACGCCGCTTAGGCAAAGGCAGCATCACCGTCGTCACCGATCAAAGCTTGTTCGACAACAAACAGCTGACGCAAGCCGACAACGCGCGCCTCGCATACGACCTGGCCGCGGGCGGATCCGGCGTGGTGGCGTTCGACGAGTACGTCCACGGATACGTATCGGGCTCGTCGTGGTGGACGATCTTGCCTGTGCCCGTGCAGGCGGGATTGATCGTCATCGGCGCCGGCTTGCTGCTTCTGCTGCTGGGCACGGCCCTGCGTTTCGGCCCGACGGCCCGCTTGCCGGAGACGAGCGAGCGCACCTCGGCGGAATATCTCTCGTCGATGGCGCAGTTGCTGGCGCGCGGACACGCCGCGCGCAAGGCATTGCGCGATTTGGTAGCGATCACGCTCAACGACGTCGCGGCTGGGCTGGGGCTCACGGACCGGGCGTCGATCCGCGATATCGTCGCGCGGGTGCAGGTCTCGCAAGACGGCGAGGTCCGTACCGCGCAGCTCGAGGAGTTGGACCGGCTGCGGCTGCTGCCGGCTCCGACCGACAAGGATCTGCTGCGCGCGGCGCAGTTGTGCGCAGCACTACGAAAGGAATACGCGCCTTATGGCCGCATCGGCTTCGGTCGTCGCGCAGCGCCTCTCCGGCGGTCTGCATAAGGTCATCGTCGGCCAAGACGAGGCGATCTTCGCGCTGCAGATCGCGTTGCTCTCGTCCGGCCACGCGCTGGTCGAGGGCGTGCCGGGCACGGCCAAGACGCTGCTCGTGCGCGTGCTCGCGTTGCTGCTGGGCGCGCAGTTCCGGCGTATCCAGTTCACGCCCGACCTGATGCCGTCCGACGTCGTCGGCACGACGGTCTTCAATCCCAAGTCCGGCGAGTTTTTCACGCGCAAAGGGCCGATCTTCACCAACTTGCTGCTCGCCGACGAGATCAACCGCACGCCGCCCAAGACGCAGAGCGCACTGCTCGAGGCGATGGAGGAACGCCAGGTCACGATCGACGGTGTCTCATTCCCGCTCTCGCCGCTGTTCATGGTGTGCGCGACGCAGAATCCGGTCGAGTATGAGGGCACGTATCCGCTGCCCGAAGCGCAGCTCGACCGGTTCATGGTCAAGTGCAGCACGGACTATCCTAGCGTCGACGAGGAGTCGCAGCTGCTCGAACGGGTCGCGGCGGGCTTTGATTCTCGCTTTCTCGAGCGCGAAGGCATCACCGCCGCGGTCACCGAGGCGGAGATCACCGCAGCGCGCAGCGACGTGCGCGCGGTGCACGTCGCGCCCGCGCTGCAGCGCTACGTGTTGGAGATCGTCAAGCGCACGCGCGAGGCGGCCGACACGAGCCTGGGCGCGAGTCCGCGCGCCGGCATCCAACTCCTCGTCGCCGCACAGGCGGCGGCGGCGATCGACGGGCGCGATTTCGCCACGCCGGATGACGTCAAATCGACTGCGCCGTTCGTGCTGACGCACCGCTTGCTGGTGCGTCCAGAGGCCGAGGTGGAGGGGCTGACCGCGGACGACATCGTCAAGCGCGTGCTCGACGCAGTGCCCGTGCCCAAAGAAGCGGTCACGCCGCCCGCGAACGCGGTCGAATGAACGGAGCCTCGCGTTCTCCGGACGCGCGGCGCGTCCGGTTCGACGCCGCGTTCCCGTGGGTCACGCCGCGTCTCATCGGGTGGCTCGTGGCGATCGCCTTCGTCATCGGATTCGGCTCGTTGTGGGCGCCGCTCATCTACCTCGGCTCGCTCGGTCTGCTCGCGCTGCTCGGCTTCCTGCTCGCCGATCTCGCGTCCGGTCCGAGGCGCGGCGACATCACGGTCACGCGCGAGCCCATCGAGCACCTCGCGCTGCGCTCACCCGGCGCCCTTCGCTACGCGATCGTCAATCGCTCGCGCACGCCGGTGCGCTACTCGCTCGTCGACACGCCGGTGGACATCCTCGACATGCCCGAAGACGCCGCGCAGGGCACGGTCGGACCCGATCGGCGCAAAGTCGTCGAGCTTGCGGTGACGCCGCTCGAGCGCGGCGATGCGACGTTGGGCGATCTCTACCTCAGCATCGACAGCCCGCTGGGGCTGGTGCGCAGGCGCTGGCGAGTCCAGGACAATACGCCCGCGCACATCTATCCCGATCTGTCCGCGGTCGAACGCTACGGCGTGCTGGCGCGGCGCGGACGCCTCGTCGAAGCGGGCTTCCGCAAGCTGCGCTTGCGCGGGGGCGGCGGCGAGTTCGACAGCTTGCGCGAGTGGCAGCCCGACGACGAGTTCCGCTCGATCGATTGGAAGGCGACGGCACGGCGCAACAAGCTCATGGTAGCGCAGTACGACATCGAGCGCAGCCAGACGGTGATGCTCGTGCTCGATGCCGGCCGCTTGATGACGCCGCGCATCGGCGGGCAGCGCAAGTTCGACTACGCGGTGACGGCCGCGCTTTCGGTGGCGTCGATCGCCTCGATGGTCGACGACAAGGTCGGCGTGCTCGCGTTTGCGGGCGACATCCGCGAGCACATCGCGCCGCGCGCGGGCAGCCGCCACGTGGCAGGACTCGTCCAGCGCCTGTACGATCTGCAGCCGCGCTTCGAGGAATCGGACTATGCCGGCGCCTTCGCCTACTTGCGCCGGCGCCAGCCAAAGCGCAGCCTCGTCGTGTTCTTCACCGACATGTTCGACCCGGTCGCGTCGGCGAGCGTGCTCGCCAACGTCGCAGTGCTCTCACCCCGGCACTTGGTCGTGTGCGTGCTGATGAACGACGAGGCGGTGGCGACGGCGCTGCAGACCGTCCCCGCGACGACGGTCGACGCGTACCGCGCCAGCGTGGCCGCGACGCTGGGCGCAGAACGGCGCAAGGCCGCGGCGTTGCTGCAACAGCGCGGCATCGCGGTGATCGACGTGCCCGCCGCGCAGCTTAGCGTATCGCTGATCAACGCCTATATCGACGTGAAAGCGCGCGACCTGCTATAGCGCTGCGTGCGGAGCGGGCGGCTGTTCGTCGGGAGCGCGCCCGACAAATCCGAAGTACAAGATCAACACCAAGCCGGTGAGTCCGCCCACCGCGAGGCGCAGCTCGGGCGACACGCGCTGCGGCGAGACGAAGCCCTCGATGAGCGCGGCGCATCCCAGCATGAGCATGACGCCGACGATGAGGGTGAGCGAACGCCGCGCGTTGCGCTTGAGCGCGTCCACGCGCCGCAAGCGGCCTGGGTTGAGGATCGCTGCGGCCAACAGCAAGCCGGCGGCCGCGGCGATCTGGATCGCCGTCAGCTCGATGACGCCATGCGGCGCGATGGTCGCCCAGAAATCGTAGCCGAAGCCCGCGCTTGCGTACATCGCGCCCAGCCCGCCGAGCATCACGCCGTTGAAGAACACCAGGTACAATGTCAAGACGCCCAACGTCACGAGGCCCGCGCCAAAGGCGTAGATCGCGACTTTGATGTTGTTGGTCATGATGTATGCCGACATCGTCGACGCCAGATCGCGATTGAAACCGAAGTTCGTGTCGTGGATCTTCTCGTGGATCGGGCGGATCAGCTGATCGGGCAAGATGACGTAGGCGTCGGTCGGCACCGCGCTGACGAGCGCGAACGAAGCGAACGCAGCGATCGCGAACAAGCTGGCGCATGCGAGGATGTACCAGCGCGATCTGCGCACCTCGGAAGGGAAATCGTGTGCGACGAAGCGCACGATGCGGCTCCAGCCGCCTTCGATGTTGCCCCCGTACACGTGGGCGTGGGAGCGCGCGGTCAACCGGTGCAGATAGGCCTGCAGGTTCGAATCGTACTTGCGACCGCCGGCAAACGCGAGATCCGATGTGACCCAGCGGTACAACCTGCCCAGCTCGTCGATCTCTTCGGGTGACAGCGCGCGCAGGCCGCGCCGCTCGACCGCATCGAGCAGCGTCTCGAGGCGCTGCCAGCCCGGACGGCGCCGCTCGACGAAAACCGCTTGCCGCATGCGGGCGATTTCTCGCGCCTGCGCGAATGCGCCTGTGCCCCAAGCGGCGACGGAGGGCACGCATGGAACGAACGGTCACGGTACGGACGCCCGAGAGCATCGCCTTCCATTACGAGCTGGCGGGCCTTGGCAGCCGCTTCCTGGCCATTGCGCTCGATTTTATCGTCCAAGCGATCCTCGCGATCGCCGTCCTCCTGCTTATCTCGCTCGCCAGCTTGCGCGCCGCTGAGATCGGCGCTGCGCTGCGTCTGAACGGCACGCAGATCGAGTCCGCATTTTTCGCGCTTGCTATCATTCTAATGTTCATCATCTTCTTCGCCTACTTCGTGATCTTTGAAGCGCTGTGGAACGGCCAGACGCCGGGCAAGCGGTTGCTCGGCATCCGCGTCGTGCGCGACGGCGGCTATCCGATCGATCTCGGCAGCTCGGTGCTGCGCAATCTTATCCGGATCGTCGAGATGGCGTTCGCATACGTGCCCGCAGCGATCAGCGCGCTCGCCTCGGCGCAGAACAAACGGCTGGGCGACTTACGCGGCCGGCACGATCGTCGTGCGCGATCAGGCGTTTGAGGTTACCGACCCGCAGACGTGGCTGCGCGGCGACGGCGTGCCGGACGTGCAGCCGCTTGCCGGCAGCCAAGCGCTGAGCGCGGACGAGTGGGCGCTGGTCGAGCGCTACGTCGAGCGGCGTGCGAGTTTGCCGCCGGCGGTCGCCGCCGCGACAGCGGCGCGCGTGGCCGCCGTGGTACGGCCCAAA
This sequence comes from Vulcanimicrobiota bacterium, assembly GCA_963772515.1. Lineage (GTDB taxonomy): Bacteria > Vulcanimicrobiota > Vulcanimicrobiia > Eremiobacterales > Eremiobacteraceae > JAFAHD01. Next base: position 1,064,019 of record CAVYXC010000002.1, on the reverse strand, counting down.
CTCGACGCGCAAGCGGCCGATCTATCCAACGACACGCTGTTGTTGCGCTTGTACGCTACGCAACGCAGGTGATCCGCGCGCGCGAGGCAAGGTCGCGACGCCCCGCTCGCCTAAGCGCACATCATGATCCAGCTCGTGCTTTTCATCGCGCTGGCCAGCCTATGGCCGCGCCCCGGGGTCATCGCCGACGCCGCCCCGTCGCCTTCGAGCTCATCGGCCCCCGCGGCGATGGCGCCCGCTCCGGTTCCCACGATCAAACCGCTGCAGTGGCAAGGCGTCACGCTGGGCGAGAGCATCGATGCCGTGCGCGCGCGCATGGGCGCTCCCGACTTCAATCGCAAAGTCATCCTCGGCTCGATGCTCGTGGAGTATCCGATCCACGGCGGCGAAGGTTCGCTCGTCCTCGAGACCACCGACAAGCAGGTGACGTCGATTCGCGTTGAGGCCGCCGCGCCGAAGCAGCTCAGCCTGCCGATCGGCGACCCGTTCGGTGTCAACCTAGGCGACAGCGTCACTCGTCTGCTCACCGTGCGCGGCGAGCCGACGCGGATGTACGACGACGGTCCCGAGGATTCGTCGACGATCTTCGGCGGCCCGGACGACAACCGCTGGATCTATTCGATTCACAACTCCGTGATCGTGGCGATCACGCTCATCGCGCCAAAACCTGCGCAGCCCGCCGGGCCGCCAGGCCGGCCGCCTCTCGTGTTGCACGGCACTCCGGCGCCGCCGCCGCACCACGTCGCGGTCATCCACGGCACGCCCGCACCCTCCGCGCACACACCCACGCCGAGCGGAACCGCGATGCCGCAGGCGACGAGCTCTCCGACGCCCGTGCCCGGCATCGCGCTGGCGACGCCGAATCCAGCTCCGGGGCCGCCCCGCCCGACGCCGGCGCCGAACTCATCGCCTGTCGCCGCTGCGACGATGCCGCCTACGGTTCCCGTCGCGCCGGCCGGCGAGCAGACCGCGGCGCCGAACGCCACGTTGAAGCCCGGCGCGACGGCGGGCACGCCGACGCCGCAGCCGGCTGACGGCAGCTCGATCGAGACCGCGATCATCGTCCGAGCGCCCGACATGGCGTCCGGCTTTGATTACATGTATAAATTCGTCGAGAACGTCTCGTGTGCCGACGGCGCCTCGCAGTATCGCATCACCGGACAAGACATCCTGTCCGAACACCGCCACAACTATGCGAAGGTCACGGCCGAGTGTCCGACGACGCACGATCGACGCGCGTTCTACTTCGACGTGACCGCGATCTTCACCAAGAGCAGCGAGCGCTAGCGCGCCGCCACGTCGTCCAAGACGCGGCGCGCGAAGACCCGTACCATCCGCTTGCGGTAGGGGATGGTCGCGCTCGTGTTGTCGAGTGGCTTCCCGACGAGCGAATGCGGCATCGGCCGCCGCCTCCAGCGCCTCGCTCTCCAAACGCGTGCCGATCAGGCAATGCGCCGCGGCCGGCACGTCGACGGGTTTGCTCGCGACCGCATTGAGGACGAGGCGTGCATCTTTGCATACGCCCGCGTCGTCGAGCTCCACCACCGCCGCCACGCCGAGGATGGGAAAGTCGAAAGAGTTGCGCAGGCGCAATTTGCGATACGCGCTGCGCGTGTGCGCGTGCGGCGCCGGAACGGAGATGCGCGTCACGATATCGCCCGGACCCTTGGCCCACGCGCTGATGCCGTCGTTGATGTAGAAATCCTCGATCGGTATCTCGCGTTCGCCGGCTGGTCCGGACAGGTGGACGCGTGCCCCATAGGCTTGCAACACCGGCGCGGTGTCGGAGGAGTTGACCGCAAGGCATTTGGGACTGCTAGTGGCGACGCGGCAGATGTCGCCGTCTTTTTTCATGCAGTAGCCCAGCGCTTTGCGCCAGTCGAGGTTCTGGTTGTAATAATTGCAGCGCGTATCGACGCAGATGTTGCCGCCGATGGTGCCCATGTTGCGCAGTTGCGGCGTGGAAATCGACGCTGCGGCGGCCGCGAGAGCGGGATAGCGGCCGCGCACGACGTCGTTTTCGGCGATCGACGTGAGCGAGGCGAGCGCGCCGAGCGTCAGGCCGCTGACGTCGTTGTAGCGGATGAAGCCCAGGTTGGCGATCGGCCGCAGGCCGACCAGCACTTTGGGCGTGAACAAGCGCTGCTTCATGTTCGCGTACAGGTCGGTGCCGCCCGACACCGGCAGCGCGTCGGGGCCATGCTCGGCGAGCAATGCGACGGCCTCGTCGGCGGTGCGCGCGGCGATGTAGGTGAACGGCGGCAAGCGCAGCATGAGAGACTCTTTATCGGGCGGGCGGCCGGCGCCCTACCGGCGCGGCGAACGACAGGTCTTGAAACGAGATCATGCTGTCCGGCGACGGCACGTAGCCGCCGATATCCGCGCGGAAGATGATCGGCGCGCTCGTGTGGGCGATCGTCACGATCGGCGCCTGGTCGCGCACGACCTCGAGCGCTCGGCGGTAGAGCGCGCTTCGCTGCTCGCGGCTCGCGGCGCGCTGCGCGGCGATGACGTCCGCGTGAAACGCATCGTTGCGCCAGAACGCCAAGTTGTACGCGCCCGGCGGATGCGCGTTGTCCTCGTCCAGCGGCACGTAGAGGAAGTTGTCCGGATCGCCGTTGTCGCCGGTCCAGCCGGTGAGGCACATGTCGTGCTCGGCGTTCTCGACCTTCTGCACGTACACGCCCCATTCGAAGCCCTGCAAGCGCGCGTCGATGCCGACCGCGCGCAGGTCTGCCTGGATCGCCTCCGCCACGCGTTCGGGTTCGGGAAGATACGGCCGCGGTGCGGTCTCATACCAGAGCGTCGTGGCGAAGCCGTGCGGGTACCCCGCTTGCGCGAGCAGGCGCCGCGCACTAGCCGGATCGTATGGATGCGCGACCTCACCACCGCGCGGCCATACCGCGATGGGCAAGAACTCGTGCGCGACCACCGCAGTAGGATCGTAGAAATGCGCGACGATCGACGCGCGGTCGATCGCCTGGTTGATGGCGAGGCGCACGCGCGCGTCGTCGAAGGGTCGCTTGAGGTTGTTCAGCGCGAGGAAGCTCAAGCTGTTCGGCGGCTGGTGGTAGATGCGCAGCTGCGGATCCGACGCCACCTGGTCGAGCGAGCCGGGCGTCGGGTATTCCCATCCATCGAGATCACCGTGGCGCAGCAGCAATAGGGTCGTCGCCGCATCCGGGATATCGCGCAGCACGATCGTGCGGATGTGCGCTTTGGATCCCCAGTAGCCATCGAAACGCTGCAACGTGATGTGATCGTCCTTCACCCATTCGACGAACGCGTACGGGCCTGTGCCCACCGGGGCTTGCGCGAAACGCTCGCGTTCTTTTTGCAGCGCCGCCGGCGATGCGATGCCGAACGCGGGCATGGCGAGGTTGGCCAATAGGGGCGCGACCGGCTCGCTCATGTCGATCTCAAGCGTGAGGGGATCAACGGCTTTGACCGCCTCGATGCGCCCGGGGAAGCCTCCGAACTGACTGCCGTAGTATGTGAAGAATCCCCAAGCATGATACGGATTGTGCGGATCGCGCCACCGATCGAAGTTGAATTTAACGGCGCTCGCGTCGAACGGCGTGCCGTCTTGGAAGCGCACGCCGCGCCGCAGATGAAACGTCCACCTGCGTCCGTCCGCGCTGGCCGACCACGAGGTCGCCAGCGAAGGCTCGACGTCGAAGCTGCCAGGCTTGTAGCGCGTCAGCCCTTCGTAGATGACGTGCGTCGCGGTCAGCGACATGCCGTCCGACGAGACGGCAGGGTCCAGCGTGATCGCATCCTTGTTGCGCCCGAAGACCAGCGTGTCGGGCGCCCCCGAACTGGTTGGAGACCCGCAGCCGCAGACCGACAGGATGGCGGATAGCACGAGGCACGCGACGCTCGAAAAGCGTACAGGGCGGGCAGAGGGCATGACATGACACTTACACTTGAAGACGCGACACTCATTGACGGCACCGGCGCCGACCCGGTCGCTCGCGCGAGCGTGGCGATCGATGGCGACACCATCGCCTCGGTCGGCAAAGGCGGCACGCGACGGGCCGGGGATCAGACGATCGATCTCGCAGGACTCACGCTGCTGCCGGGGCTCATCGACGCGCATGCGCATCTCACCTTAGTCACCGACTTCACCGCGGATCCCGGCGCGATGTCATCGGCGGAGATCGCCGCGCGCAGCTTCCGCAATTGCGAGCTGTGCATCGATGCGGGCTTCACGACCGTACGCGACATGTGCGGCGCCGACGGCGGGCTCGCGCACACCGTGGCCAGCGGCTTGGTGCGCGGCCCGCGCATCTTCCCGTCGGGTGCCGCCATCGTGCAGACGGGCGGACACGGCCACATCTCTGGGCCGTACTGTCTGGTCGATCACACGCTGGAGTTTCCCGGCCTCGTGCAGATGATCGCGTTGTGCGACGGCGCGGATGCGGTGCGCCATCAAGCGCGGCTCAACTTCCGGCGCGGCGCGACGCAACTCAAGGCGTTCATCAGCGGCGGCGTCGTGTCCACCACCGATCGGCTCGAGGACACGCAGCTGACGGTCGAAGAGCTGCGCGCGGCGGTGTTGGAGGCGCGCGCACGCGACACGTATGTCTCCGGCCACGCGCACAATTGCGAGGCGATCATGAACGGACTGGAAGCCGGGCTCGAATGTTTCGAGCACGGAACGATGCTCGACGAGAAGACCGCTGCCGCGATGAAGCGCGCCGGCGCGGCCCTCGATCCGACGTTTGCCGTGTGCCGCCTCATGGCCGATTCCTGGCGCGAGTGGAAGCTGCCTGAATCCGTGGTGCCGCGCGTCCAGCGCTGCGAACAGATGATGTCCGACGCGGTGCGCATCGCCCGCGCGGCGGGCGTCCTCACCGGATCGGGATCGGACTTGCTCGGTTCGGAGCAGAACCGGCGCGGACTCGAGCTGGTCATCAAGGCCAAGATCTTGAGTCCGATGGAAGCCATCGTGTGCGCGACGCTCTCCAACGCGAAGATCATGCGGCAGGACCAGCGCCTCGGCTCCGTCGAGAAAGGCAAGCTCGCCGACGTCATCGCGGTGCGCGGCGATCCGCTGGCGGAGCCCGCGCTCTTCGACGACCCCGCGCGGGTGGTGCTGGTGATCAAGGGCGGCACGATCTTCAAGAACACGATCGCGTAGTTCCGCTCCAAGCCGTCCCGCAAGTCCGGGCCGCATTTTCGGTACCGGCCGGTGCACATCGTCCGTACTGGCCCGGAAGCCCGCGCCGCACCCTATCGGCTACTCTTGAGCCAGAGGTCAGGCACGCATCGTGCGTGCGGGCCTCCCGGTCGAGCGCAAAGCTCGTACCGGCACTTGGCTCAAGGAGGTTCTCGCCATGTCCAAGCGCTCGATTCAAGTCTTCGCAGCCGTGGGTGCTGTCGTTGCGGCAGCGGTCATCGGCGTGGCGGCGGCTCCGGCCGATGCGGCCGGCACCATCTCGCTCAGCGAACTCATTCCCGCAGCGCCGGCCTACGCGTTCGAGCCCGTCATCACGAACGGCGCGTGCGACGTCGCCGACCAGCCGGCCCGCATAACCCGCGCATATCCGGTCGAGTGGCCGGAAGTCGCGCAAGCCCAGGGCGTTCCCGACGCGGGCACGACCGTGCTGATCGATCTCGATTCTCGCGGCACGCTCATGAAAGCGGCAGTCGCCGATTCATCGGGCAACGATCTCCTCGACGACGAAGCGCTGCTCGTGGTCCGCAGATCGGCCTACCAGCCGGAGATCCAACACTGCAACCGCTACGCGCGTGCGTACTTCATCAACGTGATGTTCGACTGACCTCGATACGCCGACGAACATCATGCACGACCATCATCGCCGTCGGCAGCCACCGGCGGCGATGTCTTTATCGCCCGCGATCCGCCAGCCGGTAGACGAACTTGAGCCCCGACCATGTCGCGTCGACGGCGCATACCTTGACGTCGACCAAGCCGCCCTCGAGTCCGCAGTCGCGCACCTTGTTCTCGTCGAGATCGGTCCGCGCGCCGGAGGATCGCTTCGGCCAGCATACCCACAGCGACCCGTCGCGCGCGAGCGTGCGCTTCCAGAGCGCAAAGCTGCGCAGCAGCCGCGCGTGACTCGTGGCGAACGCGACGATCATGGGTGCGTCCGCAGCTAGACGGTTGGACAGGCGGACATCTGGAGGCAACGTGCCGAGCGTGCGCTCGAAGGTGGACGGGCCGTGCACGATCGCGACGCGCTGGCCGGCTTTGATCCCGAGCTTTGCCGTCAGCAGCGTGCCTGAATAGCCTGCGTCGCGCGCAGGTCGCGGTGCATGCTTGGCGCTAGGTCTTGCTCGCCGTGCCGAAACGGCGGAGCTCCGCGTCGAGGTCGAGGCGGCGCGTGGGCGCCTGCTTCTCATACTCGCCCCACTTCGCGCGCGGCACCATCCACATGACCTCGAACTCGTGGCCGTCAGGATCGACGCCGTACAAGGATTTGGTCGCGCCGTGATCGCTTTCGCCGGACAGCGCACCGGCCTTAGCGAGCGCGTCGCGAGCGGCCGCCAAATCCTCGATCGCCGGCACTTCCCAGGCGAGGTGGAACAAGCCGACGGCGTTGCGCGCCGGTCGCACCGCCTGCGGGCCAAGTGCGAGAAAACCGAGGTCGTGGTGATTGGACGAACCGGACGCGCGCATGAACGCCATCTGGCCGCCAGCGCGTGCGACCTCCTCGAAGCCGAAGACATCCTTGTAAAAGCCGACGGATCGGTCGAGATCGGCCACCGTCAGCACCGCGTGATTGAGTCCCTTGATCGGTATCATCGATGACGCCTCATACAGGCACGGGTGTCTTGGGCTGGACGGACGGCGCTTTTTTGAGGCGCAGCGTCGCGCCGCTGGACGCGTCGAGCGCCCTGAGCACCTTTTCGGCCGTGATCGGCGTCGAGTGCACGCGCGCCTTGATCGCATCGGCCACCGCGTTGGCGATCGCCGGGATGACCGGGTTGAGCGGCCCCTGGCCCGCCTCCTTGGCGCCGAAGGGTCCTTCGCGGTCGTCCGTCTCGATGATGATCGCTTCGATCGGCGGCGTGTCCAGGCTCGTCAGGGTCTTGTAATCGAGCAGATTGGGTATCTTGTGCTCGCCTGCCCGGAACGGCCATTCTTCCATGAGCGCTTCGCCTAGGCCCATGTAGACGCCGCCCTCGATCTGCCCCTCGACCGAATCTGCATTGATGCAACGGCCGACGTCGTGCGCGAGCGTGACCTTCTCGACTTTGATCTCGCCGGTCTCGAGGTCGACGTCGATCTCGGCGACCGCAACGCTGTATGAATACGCGGGCGAAGGACCGACGCCCGAGCCTTTGTAACCGGCGGCGAGCTTGGGCGCCCAGTAGGAACCGACGGTCGCGATCGTGCCGTGCTTGGCCTCGGCCAGTTGCGCCGCTTCGATGAATGTCAGCGAACGGGACGTGTCGTCCAGATCGAAGACGCGCCGCTGCGCCATGCCGATCTGTTCCGGAGCGATGCCGAGCTTCTCCGCCGCGGCGCCGGCGATCAGCGCGCGCGCTTTGCCGGCGGCTTCGCGCGCCGCGTTGCCGGCCATGAACGTGACGCGACTTGAATAGGAACCCAAGTCGACCGGCGTGAGGTCGGTATCGCCAAAGCACACGTGCACGTCCATGACATCGACGCCCAGCGTCTCAGCGGTGATTGCCGCGAGCATGTGGGTCGAGCCTTGGCCGCAGTCGCTCGCGCCGGCGAAGATCGTGACGCCGCCGCCGCGGTCGACTTTGACGATGGCGCCGGACTGCGGCATGTCGTTCCAATAGATTGGTAAGCCGGCGCCGCACAGATACGCGCTCGCCGCAATGCCGATTCCCTTGCCGTGCGACAGCTTGCCGCGCTTGCGTTTGTATCCGGTCCGCTCGCACGCCGCGTCGATGCATTCGCGCAGGCCGCAGGACGTCACCCGCAACCCGTTGATGGTGTTCGTGTTCGGATCGACCGCGATTCGTTTGCGATACTCGGCCGCGTCGATGCCGAGGGCGTCAGCGATCTTGTCGAGCTGGCTCTCGAGCGCGAAGCGCGGTTGCGTTGTGCCGTGGCCGCGCTTGGGACCGCACGGCGGTTTGTTCGTGAACACGCGACAGCCGTCGAATTTGTACGCGGGCACTTTGTAGGTGACGCAGGTGAGCGCGCCGGTGTAGTAGGTGGTTGCCACGCCATACGACCCGTACGCTCCGCCGTCAAGCCACGACTGCAGATGAATCGCGGTGATCGTGCCGTCGTTTTTTACTCCGGTCTTGAGCTTGAACTTCACCGGATGGCGGCCGCGGTGCGCGTAGAACACCTCTTGCCGGGTCAACGCGATCTTCACCGGCCGGCCGGTACGCCGCGCCAGAAACGCCGCCGCGAGCTCGTGCGCAAAGGGCTCCGTCTTGCCGCCGAAGCCGCCGCCGACCGGCGGGGCGACGATGCGCACCTGGCTGCCCGGCATGCCGAGCACGGCGCATGCGATGCGATGCAGATAATGCGGCGTCTGCGTGCCGCACCATAACGTGAGTTTGCCGTCGCCGCCGTACTGCGCGACGACCGCGTGCTGCTCGATCGGCGCGTGGGTGTTGCCTTCGAAGAAATACTCGTCTTCGAAGATGCGGTCGGCTTGGGCGAAGCCGGCTTCGACCTCGCCGAACTCCAGGTGCGCTTCCTTATGGACGTTGTTCGTGCGTCGCGGGTTCTCGTGGATCTGCGGCAAGTCGTCGCGCAGGCCTTGCTCGATCGAGCCGATGGTCGGCAGCGGCTCGTACTCGACCTCGATCAGCTCGAGCGCCTCTTCGGCCGTCAGCTCGTCGTCAGCGACGATGCACGCGATCGGGTCGCCGACGTACCGCACCTTGTCGAGCGCCATCACCATCTCGTCCGGGCTCGACGGCAGGATGCCGTAGCGCACCATGATGTCGTGACCGGTGGCGACGGCGACCACGCCAGGCAACTGCATGGCGCGGGTGGCGTCGATGTTCTTGAGGCGCGCGTGCGGCACCGTGCTGCGCAGCATCTTGCCATACAGCATGTTCGGCAAGAAGATGTCGTCGGCGAACTTGTCCTCGCCGGTCACTCGCGTGAAGCTGTCGGTCTTGGGCATCGCCTTGCCGACGATGTGGAATCCTTCTGGTTTGTCCGCCGGTGTCTGCGGCGCGCGCCGCGTGATCGAGGTTGTCTCGCTCGCAGCGGTGAGCGGGCGCGCGTCGCCATCGGGATTGGTCGCGGTCGAGACCTGGGGGAGTTCTTCTTCTCTCATATCCGTGTGGAGGCGAGCTGGATCGCTTCGACGATCTTGCTGTAGCCGGTGCAGCGGCAAAGATTGCCGGCGATGGCTTCGCGGATCTCTTGCTCGGTAAGGTCGGACTGCTGCTCTATCAACGCAGCAGCGGTCATCAAGAATCCCGGCGTGCAATACCCGCACTGCGCTGCGCCGCATTCCGCGAACGCCTGCTGGATCGGGTGCAGGCGGCCATCGCGCGCCAATCCCTCGACCGTGCGGATCGGATGGCCTTCCATCTCGACGGCCAGCGCGAGGCACGACAGCACGGGCTGCTCATCCACCAGCACGCAGCACGCGCCGCAGTGGCCCATCTCGCAGCCGTGTTTGGTGCCGGTGAGTCCCAGATCTTCGCGCAGCACTTCGAGCAGCGTTTTATTCGGGTGAAACGCCACCTCAACGGTCTGGCCATTGATCGTAAGTTTGGCGAGAACTTTCGGGGGCGCGACCGTCATGAAATGGTGGAGTCTCCGTTCCGTGGGCCGAACGAGCGTTCAGCCGGTGCAGCTTTAAGGTACCGCAAATCCGCGGCACTAGTCAATGAGCGAAACGTGAGAGGCCGGCTCTTGCCGTTCTGCGTTCCCGAAAAACTCTAATCCGTAAGGTGCGCGCGCGGCGGAGGTCATCGTGGCGCCGCGGACTGAAATAGTGCTTCCAATCCATGACGTCCCAACCAAAAGGCCAAGATGGCTAAAGGGCGTCGAGATAATCTTTGGAGGACTTGATGATAAGTTTCAGGCTGGCCGGCTTTCTCGCCGCGGGATCCCTTTCGTTGCTTATCCTGGGCGGCTGCAGCTCGAGCAGCACCACTCCGACAACGCCCACACCGCCTCCGAGCAAGCACATGTATCTTTCGCTCGCGGTCAACACGACCGGGTCGCTTCAGATCTACACCACTCCGGTCACCTCGACGAGCGTACCCACCGGTAGCATCATCAACCTCGACGCCCCTGAAGAGCTTTTCGTCGATACGGCTGGGCGTTTGTTCGTACCCTTCGACGGACCTACCGCCAACACAAAGGTCAATGTGTATACGACGCCCGTCGCGTCAGGGGCGAGTCCCGCATTTATCCTGACGACGCTTAGCACCGGGAATGAGGATGTGACCGAGAGCGGCGCGGGCACCGTGTATGTCTCGGTTGTGAACAGTGCCACGTGCTGCATCGACATTTTCCCCGGGCCGGTCAGCGCCAATGCAACCGCAGCGTCCGAAATCACGGCCAATGGCGTTACGCCGCATGGCCTTGGGGACGTGTACGGCGTGGCGTTCGACTCATTGGGCAATTTGTACGCGTCGAGCATGTCGTCGATCATCAAGCTTACGCCGCCGATATCGGCCGCGAGCACGCCCGCGGCGAATGTCACGCCGAACTCTAATAACTGGGGATTACTCGTGGACGCGAGCAACCGGGTCTTTGCCGCGAATGCAACGGTTGACGGGACAGTGGACGTGTTCACCCAGCCTTTTCAAAACGGCTCGGCGCGTGCGTTCGGTCTGAGCGTCTCGGCGAAGCACGTCACTGGGATGGCCTTTGACAGCTCAGGCAACCTCTGGTGCGTCGATGGCAATGGCGCGATTTGGGAAGGACTGGCTCCGATCAGTTCGACAACTACGTTTACCAACGTTCTCACAGTCACGAACGCTTACGGCATCGCATTCGGGCCGTAAGCCATCTACAAACTCTCGCGCTTATGAGCGCGCGCCGTCGGGCGCGCGCCCTTTTTAAGGGCGGTTTAATCGCACGTAGGCGCTCATGCCGAGATATGCGGCGGCTGCGCCCAAGACGATGAGGAGCGCTTCGAGTACTTTCGAAATGGCGCCGTGCCGGTAGCCAACCCCTGCTAGAAGCAGGTCATGGCCGTGGACTGCAACGGCGCCGATGCACCAAACGGCACCAGCGATGCCTAGAACCAGGGCCGCGGTCCGATTTCCGCGTCCAGTGAGGAACACGCAAACGCCCTGCAAGGTATATGCTGCAAGCGCAATCACCGCGACAGTGGTGGCCGGCGCGCCGATCCCCAGCAGGTCGCCGTATCGAAAATCCTCGAGCACGTGCGGCACGCTGACGATCATGAGCGCCAACGTCAGAACGATCAGCCACACGCGGCTGATGACCGCCCGTGCCGCGAATCAGTCGACGTAGCGGTCGATGAAGAACGCGGCGTAATAGTTTTCCCAATGCGCGCCGGGCGCGTAGGTCTGCAGCTCTTTGTCCACGGTCACGAGCAAATAGATGAGATCGCTCTTGAGGATCGTGGCATCGAGCATCTTGTCGAAGCCCTTCTCGAGCAGATGGCCGGCGTACCAGATCGACCAGTCGGGGTCGACGCCGTCGGTCGCCTTGTATGCGACGTGGTGATCTTCGGATGTCTGGTGGAAGAGCGCCGCGAGCTTTTGCGCGAGATCGTCGCTCATGTCTTCGGCACGAACGTCAACGCGACGCCGTTGATGCAGTAGCGTAAACCGGTCGGCTTCGGACCGTCGTCGAAGACGTGCCCGAGATGACTGCCGCAACGCCGGCAATGCACTTCGGTCAGGACCTCGAAGAGCGAGGTGTCGCGCGTGGTGCCGATCGCGTTGGGGATCGGCGCCCAAAAACTGGGCCAGCCGGTACCGCTGTCGTATTTCGTGGTCGAGGAGAACAAGGCAAGATCGCAGCCCGCGCATTCGTAGATGCCGGCGTGCGTCTGCGCATCGAGCGGGCTGGAGAACGCGTACTCCGTGCCGCTCTCTCGTAGTACGTAATACTGTTCGGGCGTCAAACGCTGCTTCCACTGTTCGGGACTGTACGATACCTCGTACTGCTGGCCGGACTGCGCCGTGCGCGGACGTACGAGCGCGGCAAGCGCGCCGGCGAAGAGCGCGCCGGCGACAAAAACGCGTCTGGTCATTGGAAACTCTCCTTAATAATACGATTCTGTGAGTGGATACGTTGTCCCTCATCACAACGGATGCATCGACTTGAACGGGGGTCCCCGTCGCGCGCATAGCGAATGGCTGACACCAGATGCAATTCAAGCGCTTTAGCTGGCCCGTCGCTGTTGGGCTCGGCATCATCCACCTTATCGCCCTCGCAGCTTTTCTCCCGACATTCTTCTCTTGGAGCGGCGTCGCGGTCGCCATCGTGCTCTGGTGGATGACAGGTGCGGTTGGCATCGCCTTGTGCTACCATCGAACGCTGACGCATCGTAGCCTCGTGATGCCGAGATGGCTCGAGTATTTCGCCGCGTTGTGGGGCACGCTCTCGCTGCAAGGCGGGCCGATCGAGTGGGTCGCGACCCACCGCCTGCACCACGCGCACGCCGACGACGAAGGTGACCCGCACGACGCGCACCGCGGCCTTATCTGGACGCACATCGATTGGCTGTACAAGCCGAACGATGCCCGGCCGAGCGTCGACGAACAGCAGCGCTACGCGATGGACCTGTGGTCGCAGCCATATTACCGATTCTTGCAGACCTATCAGCTGTGGCTGCAGGTCGCACTCGGCCTGATCCTGTTCGCACTCGGCGGCGTCTCGTGGGTCATCTGGGGCATCTTCTTCCGCCTGGTCTTCGTCTACCACATCACCTGGTTTGTGAACAGCGCAGCGCACCGGTACGGGTATCGCAGCTTCAAGACGGACGACCTTTCGACCAACTGTTGGTGGGTGGCCATCATCACCTGGGGTGAAGGATGGCACAACAACCATCACGCATTCCCGTTCTCTGCGCGACATGGCTTGCGCTGGTTCGAGTTCGACCCGACCTGGATCCAGATCCGGGTGCTCAAAGCCCTGCGGCTCGTGCGCGACGTGAAACTGCCGACCCCGACGATGCTTGAACGCCTGGCGGCGCCGCGGAGATCGCAAGCGCAGAACTGACCTGGCGGAGGGACACGAGAGTCGTGGCCACGACGCATCCTCTTCCGACCCCGACCGCTTCGCACCACAGCGCGTCCATCAGTACCGCGCGTGAGCTCTTGGAACGGCTTTTTGCCGGCCTCCATGCCGGCATCTCCGTCTCGCTTCCCGACGGCGTGGCGCTACTGACTCCTGACGAACCCACGCGAGCGGAGATCATCGCTGCGCACCCGGGCGTGCTGCGCTCGCTGTTGACGCGCGCGTCCGATCTTTCCGCCGGCGAGGCGATGGCGCGAGGGGACCTCGCCGTACGCGGAGATCTCGAGCACGCGTTTGCGGCCATGGACGCGGTGGCTGCGGTGCGATCGCCTTCCGACTGGCTTGCCATCGCGGCGCTTGCTGCGCGCTTGCCCAGTTTGCCGGCGCCCAAGCGCCCCGCGCGTGCGCGAGGCCCGGCAAAACTGCGCGGCCGCCTCCACTCGCTCGAGCGCGACCGGGCAGCGATCTCGTACCATTACGACGTCTCCAACGAGTTCTACGCGTTGTGGCTCGATGCGGACATGACCTATTCATGCGCGTACTTCCGCGAGGACAGCGATCCGCTCGACGCCGCCCAGCGGCAGAAGTACGAGCACATCTGCCGCAAGCTGAACCTCGCGCCCGGCGATCGCTTGCTCGACGTCGGATGCGGCTGGGGCGGACTCATCCGCTACGCGGCGCGCGAGCACGGCGCGACCGCCGTCGGCATCACGCTGAGCACCAAGCAGGCCGAGTATACGCAGCGGCGCATCGCCGCCGAAGGGCTTGCCGATCGCGTCCGCGTCGAGTTGCGCGACTACCGCGAGCTTGCGCCGCTCGGCCTTTTCGACAAAGCCGCGAGCATCGGGATGGTCGAGCACGTGGGCGACGGCATGCTGCCCGCGTACTTCGAAGCGGTCGAGGCGGCTCTCAAACCCGGCGGCCTCTTCCTCAATCATGGGATCGTCACGCAACGCGCGCGCGGGCGCGGCGTCGCGGTTCGTTTCTTCCCGCACGGCTCGCGCTTCATCGAGAGCTACGTGTTCCCCGACGGCGATCTGCCGCGGCTCGCGGCGATGGATGAGGCGGCGCTGGAGGCCGGGTTCGAGGTGCGCGACGTGGAGAATCTGCGGGAGCATTACGCGCTGACCTTACGCCACTGGCTGCGCGGACTCGAGAACCACGAGGCCGAGGCGCGCGCGCTCGTCGGCGACGAGACCTACAACGTGTGGCGATTCTACGTGGCCGGCTCGGCGCACGGCTTCGCGACCGGGCGTATGGGCATCGTCCAGATGCTGCTCGCCAAGCGACGGCACGACGGAAGCACCGCGCTGCCGCTGACGCGCGCGCATCTGTATGGGTCAACGGCGTGATTCTCGACAAGACGTTTCACGTGTCAGCGCCGGCTGACGCGGTCTGGGCGCTCATCAAAGACGCGCCGCGCGTGCTGCCGCATATACCGGGAGCACAGCTACTTGCGACGACGAGCGATGGCGTCCACCGCGCCGGCATCACGTTGCACGCCGGCCCCATGAAGGGTACGTACAACTGCGCGTTCTCGGTGCAGTCCGTCGACGATCAAGCGCGGTCTGTGGTAGTGCGTGTGACTGCCGACGACACCGCAGGCAGGGGAGGCGTGAACGCGCTGGTGACAGCGAGCGTCCAATCGGCGCCCGGCGGCTGCCAGATCGCAGTTCATGCGGATATCGAAGGCAGCGGTGCGGCCGAGGCGCTCGACCAGCATTTCGCCCAAGGAGCTGCACCGGGTGCCGCGAGCGATTTCGTCGCGAACCTGGAACGGGAACTGCAGCGCCCGCACTAGCCGGGCCCGCGCATCTTAGCTTTTGAGTTTGGCGATGAGCTCTGCGCGCGACGCGGCGTTGAGTTTCGTCAACACCGATGACACGTGGCTTTCCACCGTACGCTCGCTCAAGACGAGCTGATCGGCGATCGCTTTGTTCGTCTTGCCTAGGACGAGGAGGTCGCATATCTCGCGCTCGCGCGGCGTGAGTTCGCCTTTGGTCCGCCCGCGGCGGTTCACGGGGTTCAAGAGCGCGTTCAATCGCCGGACTTCATGCGCCGCCCCAGCGTGCGTGTACAGCTCGAGCGCCTCTTCCGGCTTGCCGGCGATCTCCAGCGCCCGCGCCTCGTGAAATGGCCACGCCATGCCGGCAAAGAGCTGTGCCGTTTCGAGCGCCCGCGCGTTCGCAGTCGCCGTATCGCCGGCTCGGCTTGCCGCGTACGCTTCGAACAACGCGAGATTGGCTCGCGTGCCGCGCGGCGTCTGCGCTACCTGCACCGCGCCTTGGAGCAACGCCCGCGCGCGAGGTATGTCCTCAAGCGCGCCATGCGCGACCACGGCGATACAGAGCTCGTCGGCATCGCCGAAACCGGGCGGCGCGCCGATGCGCTCAAGCGCCACGATGGCGTCGTGCAGCAGCGAAGCAGCCTGTTCGGTCTTCCCCTGTGCCGCGTCAAGCTCGGCGAACGCCGCTGTCGAGCCGATCATCCTGGAGTTGCCCGATGACAACGCGAAGCTCACCAGCTCGCGGCGCGCGCAGCGCGCGACCAGTTGATCGTCGGCGAGCATCAAGCCGACCCGGATGCCCGCGCTGGCGATGAACATCTGGAACCCGGGCGCCTCGACGTTCGCCGCGAGCGCCTCTTTCACCAGATCGCGCGCGCCCGCAAGATCGCCGCTGATCCGTTTGGCGTGCGCCAACGCGACGCGTATCCAGATCGCGGTCAGTCCACCGACGCCTTTCTCGCGAATGATCTCAGATGCGGCATCGAAGCCCGAAGCAGCCTGCGCGCTTTCACCCGCCAGCAGCATCGAAATGCCGAAGCTCCCCCAGCATCGGACTGCGCTGCGAAAATCACCGGTTTCGGCCGCCAGCACGGCGGCGGCACGGGTATCGTCGAGCGCCTGTTCCACTTCGCCGACGCCGGTGTCGCTCACCGCGCGCAATACGAGGAAATTGATCCGCGTCTCTGGCGCTCGTGCACCGGTCGTTCCGTCAGCCAGCGACATATGGTGCGCCAAACGTTGCGGATCCCAGCGGAATTCCGTGTAGAGCCGCATCATCTGCACGTGGGCGTCGAAGTACAGCGAGTTTGATCGATCGTCGCCGATGAGTTCGAGCGCCTGTTGCGTGAGGGCGAAGGATTCGTCGGTGTGGCCGTATGTGCCGTGCATCCGCGCCAGCTCGAGACATGTCCGGGCGGCGTTTGCGCGGTCACCGCTGGACTGATAGTAGGAGAGCGCCTCGCCGGCGGCTCGTTTGGCCTGCTGCTCCGCGCCGCACTGATGCAGCGCATACGCGAGCTTGAGGTTCAGTGCTGCGCGGTCTTCATCGTTGCTGCTCGTGGAATCGATCGCCCGCTCGAGCGCGGTGGCGGCATCTCGATACGCGAATACCTTGAGCGCGGCATCAGCCGCCAACTCGTTGTAACGGGCGGCGCGAACGCGCTCGTGCGCTTGCCACCAGTGGTATGCAAGCTCCGCCGTATCGTCGTCGCGCGCGTGCGCCTCGAGCGCCGTCGCTATTTTGGTATGGAGCTGCCGAGCCTCGCTCGCCAGCAGCTCTCCGTAGATCGCCTGACGCGTGAGCTCGTGTCTGAAGGAAAAGAACACCGCACCGTTGCTCTCTTCGACGATCAATGAAAGCTCGATGGCGTGCTTGAGCGCCTCTGTCACGTCCTCTAAAGGAAGACCCACGATCTCGGCGAGCAGCGCCCCTTGAAAGCGCCGGCCGATCACAGCTGCGTGCGAGACGATCTTCTTCTCCGCCGCCGTCAGAGCAGCGAAGTGTTCGAGCACCGCCTCGCTCAGCGTGGCGGGTAGCGTAGGAGCATCGACCACACCGCTTTCCAGCACCGACTTGAGCAGCTCCTCAGCGAAGAGCGCATTTCCCTCGGCGCGCGCGCAGATAGCTCCGATCGTGGCGGCGGGAAGCTGGGCCCGGTCCTCAAGCGCATGGAAGACGAGTTCGTGCATCTGGGACGCGTCTAGCGCCGGCAGCTCGATACGGCGCACCGCATGCTGTCGCGCGAGTTTAGCGAGCATCGCCCGCAAAGCTTGGGCGCGCTTGAGCTGATCGTTGCGATAGGTGGCCACCACGAGCAAGCGCGCTTCGCCGAGATGCCCGGCAAGATGCTGCAATAGTTCTAACGACGCGCTGTCGGCCCAATGGATATCTTCGATCACGACGACGGTTGCGCGTGCGGCGCCGAAGTCGCGCAGCGCGTCGACGATGGCGTTGAATTCCCGCAGTTTGTCGGTCGCCGGCTCAGAGGCGACGGTGCCGGTGATAAGTTCGGGCGACAGGTGCGCAAGCGTCGAGCGGACGGACGGCGCCGCCTTGAGGACCGCCGGATCCGCGTCGTTGAGGGTGGCGATCGCGGCAAGCCACGGTGCGAACGGCGACTGGACGTATTCTAGGCACTGCCCCACCGCGTAGCTCGCTTCGGCGGGCGAGACGGCTGCGCAAAACTCGAAGACAAGCCGGCTCTTGCCGGTTCCCGCTTCGCCGCCGAGCAAGACAATGCGGCCGGCGCCGGAGTTCGCCGAATCGAAAAGGCGGCGCAGCAGCGCTAGCTGCGGATCTCGGCCGACGAGTCTATGCGCTTGTGCGGAGTCCGCCATGTGTCGCCCCCAACGGTGGGGCTTTCGTGCTTTATGTCAGCTCTTCCCCGAGCGGTTGTGCCTTCGGCGGGATGTACACGGTCGATCCAGTGGTGACGTCGGCATCCGCCAACTCGCCTACGGTGGTGCGTTGGATCAGTGGACCGAATACCGAGTGGTGCGACGCTTGATAGACGATGGCGTCATGATGGTCGCCGTACCGAGCCACCAGATAACCTGCGAGCGCGGCGACGCCTTCGCGTCCATAGGTAAGCTTAAAGCTTCCGTCCCCGGTCACCGCCGGCTGCAGCACTACCAACGGTGTATCCACATTGATCGTTCGCTTGCCGAGCACCAGATCGGACGCATCGAATATCTGCAGCCCCCGCTCGGCAGGGTCGAGGTCGAGGTCCGCGAGCAAGCAATCCACTGAGGAGATCGCCGGGAGCATCGTCGCGCTGCGACCGTCGTCGCGAGCTTGCGCGATCGCGCGATGCATCGGGTAGGCGAAGACACCCGGGTGGCCATAGGCGACGACGCACACTTTAGCGCCCGTTCGAACGCATGCCATGATCCGGGCGACCATTGCTTCGTATGTATCGATGCGCGGTTTCTCGACGTCGTAGAGCGTGTGCAAAGACTCGGCGTTCTCGTTGAGCTCGAGCACGCTCCCGGCGGCGACCGGATCGCCCACCAAGAAGAACACCTTATCGGCGTGTTGGATATGCCAACGCGCCGCGGGCGTCATGTCACGTGCGGCGTCGATGCCCGCCCCGACAATGGTCAGGTCCGGCAGTGGCGGTGTGGACCAGGCTATGAGTGCTTACTCTCCGCCGCCGGTACCACCGGGCCATACGTTGGGCCGCGGCGGTCCGTATGAGAAGGCTTGCATCGGCGTCACCCCAAGCGCCTTGTATTCCTCGGCGACCAGAGCCTCGATGTCTTTGATCGAGCCCCACAAAAACGCTCTGATCTGCTTTTCCGTGAGACCATGATGTTCGAATACTTTGAGGACTTGCTCATAGACGTCTTTCGAGAAGTCCTTATGCTTGGTCTTCTCGAGAAACTTGACGAACGGGCCTTCTGGCACGACGTACTCCTTTGCAGAAGAAAAACCGACTCACTTGTAGGTTCTCTCGAGAGAGCGGACAAGCGGCGTTCACCGACGTTCGCAAATGCCCTGCAATCGGAATGAGCGCTCTTTCCACGCAGCGAAACGGCGGCCGTGATGAAGACACTCTTATTCGCCGTCTTGTCCACGTTCGCGTTCGCCAGCGCGCCTCACGCCGCGATCTGCTTCGAACCCTTTAGACCTTAACACCCTGCGCACGTACGTGGAAATACCCAGTCTTGCTATTTCGCCCGATGGCACGCGCGTGGCGGCGGTCGTGCAGCGCCAGGACTTCACCGCCAACCGGTACGTCGACCGCATCGAGGTCATCGATTGCACGTCGCGCACGCACGCGCCGGTGACACCGGCGTCATACGGCGTGACAGACCCGGCATGGTCCCCCAGCGGCGCCGCGATCGCGTACATCGCCGAGGCGAATGACACGCCGCAAATCTTCATCGCCTCCGCGCACGGCGGCACCGTGCGTCAGCTGACCCGCGTGCCGCGCGGCGTCGACTCGTTCGCGTGGCGGCCTGACGGTTCGGCCATCGCCTATGCGACGCCGGATGCCGCACCCGATGCCAAAGCGATCGCGGCCGGACTCGACGCGTTCGAGGTCGGCGACCAGGATTACATGAGCACCGCCAAACCAACGCCGTCGCATCTGTGGCTGCAATCGATCGCGGGCGGTGCACCACAGCGCCTCACCAGCGGGAGCTGGAGCTTGCCCAAAGGCGAGCTGATCTTCCCGCTGCCCGAAGTCGCACCCATGCCTTTCTTCGCCTGGTCACCCGACGGCACGTCGATCGTGTTCGCGCGCATGGACAACGCGTACAACGCAGATGCGGTGGGCACGGTGACCGAAGTGCTCGACGTCGCCACGGGCTCCATCCGCAAGCTGACCGATCACACTCGCCTCGAAGCGGGCGGCATCTACTCGCCCGACGGCACGCGCATCGCATATGCGTACGCGCGCGGCGACGACGCGCTTGCGCAGACCATGATGATGATCGCCCCCGCGAGCGGCGGCGACGGGATCGCTTCGACCCAGGGGCTCGATATCGACGTGATGGGCGGGCGGTGGCTAAGCGGACATCGGCTCGTCGTCAACGCGTTTCATGGGGACACGATCGCGGCTCTTCATCGTCGGCGAGCACGGCGAAGCTTCGCGCATCGACACGCAGACGGTCGACCCGGTGCCGGGCACGCTCGACGCCACCGCGAGCGGCCACATCGCATTCGCCGGCTCTGAGCCGCAGCGCGCGACCGAGGTCTATTGCATGACGTCGCCGTTCGCCCCGCCGGTGCGGCTCACCGACTACAACGCGGCGATCGACGCGCGCGCGCAGAGCAAAGTCCAAAGCATCACCTGGTCCGGCCCGGACGGATTCCCCGAAAGCGGCGTGCTCTTCTATCCGCCGTCGTATGCCGCCGGCAAGAAATATCCGCTCGTCCTGCAGATCCACGGCGGGCCGACCGAATCGTCCATCGCGAGCTGGCGCGACACGGATTGGCCGGGCTTGCCGCAGTACATCGCCGCGCACGGCTATCTCGTCTTCTCGCCCAACTATCGCGGCAGCGACGGCCAGGGGAACGCCTATCAGATCGCGATCTTCAACGACGCCGGCGCCGGGCCGGGGCGCGACGTCATGGCCGCCATCGAAGCGGTCAAGAAACTCGGCATCGTCGACGAGACGCGCATCGCCGTGTCCGGCTGGTCGTACGGCGGCTACATGACCGAGTGGCTCATCACGCATTACGATATCTGGAAGGCGGCGATGGCCGGCGCCGCGCCGGCTGACGCATTCGTCGACTACGCGACCTCCGATTACAACGTGCTCGGACGCTTTTATTTCGGCGGCTCGCCCTGGGACTCGGCCGCGCTGCTCCAAGCGTATCGCGACCAGTCGCCGCTCGCCTACGCCGCCAAAGTCACCGCCCCCACGCTGTTGCTGCACGATTCGGGCGACGTGCGCGTGCCGGTGATCCACTCGTACGAATTCTACCACGGGCTCAAGGACAACCACGTGCCGGTGATCTTTGTCGTCTATCCGGTGAGCGGGCACTACCCGAACGATCCCGTCCGCTCCGAAGACATCTACCGGCGCTGGGCGGCCTGGATGGACCGCTATCTGAAGTGACGCCTCGGCGGCGGAGCCGGCCCGTTTGTCAGTACTTCATGCTCACGAAGAACGTCCACTGGCGCGGCGGCCCGGACGATTCGTTTTCGTACGGATACGGGCTGTAGTTGTTCTGGAACGGCTCGCACCCGAACGCATTGATCACCCCAGGCGCGCATTGGTTGGTGTTAAACCCTGAGCCGGGGCCGTAGCCGCCCAGGCCGTTGGACACGTAATAGGGGTTGTTCGCGACAATCGCGGGCGTATAGTTGCCCAGCAGGTTGATCACGCGCACGCCCACTTGGAAGTTATTGGGACCGCGGCCGACGTCCTGAGAGATGCTCGCGTTGACAGTGAGGATCTGCGGGCCGCGCAAGGAGCCCGGATCCGGTCCTTCGGGCGTGCCGCGCGAAGAGACGATGTTGGGCGCGGTGATCGTGCCCGGATTGGTCGGGTCGGTGAAATAGTAGGCCTCCGATGGCGTCGAGGCCGCTAGATCGGTGTTGAGCACCTGATACGGGACTGTGCTCGTCGGATCGCCCGTGCAGGTCGGCACTTGGCTGCAGGGCAGGAAGACGAAGGTCTTGGTCCCGACGCCGTACGGATACCCGTATTCGTACGGGATGTCGACCGAGGCGTGCAGGCCTTGGCGCGAATCGTAGGCGACAACGAGATTGGCGACCAGCGGCGACACGTACGTCACGTGGAAGAAATGCCCCGCGGCTAGTGCCGCGCTGTTGACGGTCGGAAAGAAGTCGCTGTCGTAGTTGGCAAGCGTGTTGTCGTACGTCGCGTCGAAGAACCCCGAGAACCCAAACGTCGCCTGTTTCTGGATCTCGAACTCGACGCCGGTGTTCGAGTTGATGCCTGCGTTCACCGAGCGCGCCGGTCCGAATACGGGCGTGCCGCTCGGCAGATTGAACAAGAAATTCGAGCTGGTGACGACGTAATCGGTGCCGCGCCGGTAGTACGGGGTGATCTTGGCGTCCAGCCCGTGTCCGAAGTCGTGCTCGTACGAGAAGTCATAGTTGATCGCACGCTGCGGCACGACGGGCGTGAACGACTGGAAGTTATTGGTGTTCAGGTCCGCGAGGATCTGTTGCTGGAGATTCGTGAAGCCGTTGCAGTCCGCATTGGAGTTCGCCGGGTCGACGCCGTTGACGCACGTCGGGCTGTAGCCCGGCAGCGGCTGGAAGCAGCCGCTCGCGATCGTGCAGTTCGCCAGCGACGGATCGATGCGATACGAATTCTGCACCGCGGAGATCGGCTCGAATTCAATGTTCTTGCCATAGGATGCGCGCACCACGTCGTGAGGGCCGAGCTGATATGAGACCGCTATGCGCGGGCTGATCTGCGATGGGCGCGTGACGTCGGTGCCGATCGGAGCGCCGGGCAGGGTCACGATATTGCCTGCGTCGTCGGTGAAGTAGCTGATGTTTTGCGCCGCGGCGTCGCTCGGCAGGCCGATGACCTCCATGTCGTAACGCAGGCCGAAGGTCACCGTGAGCAGGCTGTTGGGCTGCCAGCGGTCCTTGAGGTAGAAGTCGTAGCGATGGATCGGCGCGTCCGTGTACGAGGTGCTGTCAGGGAACGTGCTCAAGGGCGCGAGCGGGCCGCTCGTCGGCAGCGTCGTGCCGAGCGTCGCGTTCAGCTGCGCGTTGAGCGGACCGATGTAGCAACCGCCGACGCCGGTGGCCGGATTCGGATTCGAGGCGTTGTAGAACGGCGGCGAGACGCCCAGCAGCTGCGAGCAGCCGATCCCCTCGAGCGGTTCGACGATCGGCTCGAAACTCGGGAACGCCGCCTTGAAGAGCGACGTGTAATAGGTATACGTGCCGCCCACGCCGAGCTCGTGGTGGTCGCTGAGCTGGTTGTCATAGTCGGCCTGGATGCCGAGTCCGAGCGTTTGCAGGTCTTGATAGGTGTCCGAGAACGACCCGACGTTGTACGGATACGCCGACACGAGGTTCTCGCTGGTGCGGAACATGGTGAAATCGCCGAAGCTCGACGCGCTGAACTGCCGCTTGTAGTTGAGCTTGTCGATGGTCGAATTGAATGTCTGCGTGTCGACCGCGTTGATGTTCTGGTTGACCGCGACCTGGCCGGGATACAGCGTGATGAAATTGGACAGCGGCACGCACGGCGTCGGGTCGCAGGGATAGTTGAGCAGGTTCGTGCCGGCCTCGTCATTGCCGTTGATCGTCGCGTACGGCGCCTGCGCGGGGTTGATGAGCGTCGCGAAATCGAAGGTCTGGCCGCTCAAGTTGGACAGGAACTGCAGTTCGTTGCGGTTGTCGCTGCCCCAGCGATAGAAGAAATTGCCCACCACATCGTTGAGTGTCGTGAAATTCTGGAAGCCCAACGTCAGCGGCAGCAGCGTCGCGTTATTGCCGTAATCGGTCGCCATGCGCTGGCCGCCGAACGAGAAGTAGTAGCTAAAGCGGTTGTCCGGCGTCGCGCTGCCGTAGTCCATCGAGATCTCGTGATCGAACTCATGCCAGCCGATGCGGAACGTGGCCTGGCCGGCGCCGGGATACGCGCCGCGCTTGATGACCTCGTTGATCACGCCCGAGTTAGTGTTTCCCGTGGCCACGTCGTAGCCGCCGGTCGCCAGCTGCACGCTGCGCGCGCCGTTGAGCGTCACCGCGTTGAGGAACTGGCCGGTCACCGGATCGGTGTTGTCGACGCCGTCGAGCTGATAGCCGACGTCGTTTTCCGCGCCCGCGCGGATGATCGGGTAGCCGAAGTTGTCGGTCGTCACGCCGGGCAGCGAATTGAACGCCTGGAAGCCGTTGAGGTCTTGCGGCGTGCCGTTGATATCTTGCAGCGTGCGCTGGTTAACGACATAACTGCTCGCCGTCGTCGCCGGTTGCACCAACGATTGCGCGCTGCGCACGGTCACGGTGCCGAGCGATTTGGGCCCGGTCTGCAGCACGGCGTCGACGCGCCGCGTCTGATCCTGCGTGACCGTCACGCCGGGGACGAAGGTCGTCTGGTAGCCGGCTTTGGCGAACGTGACGACGTACGTGTCGAGCGACAGTCCGTTCAGAGCATAGAATCCGTTTCCGCCCGTGACCGTTTTCGAAGTGCCTGAAGGAGCGGCAGCCGAGACCTGCACCGCTGCAACCGGATGCCCGCCGCCGTCGGTGACGACGCCGTTGATCGCACCGGTCGTACCTGCTTGAGCTTTCGGATGCGCGTAGAGCAACGCGCATCCGACTGCGAAAAGGACGGATGAAATGCGGAAAAGCGAACGCATGATGAGCGACTCCCCCAGGGCTGAGTTGCCGCGCAATTCGCCCCGAGCGTCGTGCGGCTCCTGGCCCACTACCAGACCGGAGAATCTCTCTCATCTTCGATTGGATTGGCGATATTCGTTCGGAACCGACGGCGGCAAGGCACGGACTCCCGAACGTCGCGCTCAAACACATCGAGGCGATACGCGCGCCGGCGGCCAATCGTCGCCACGATGGACGACGCGCCCGTCGCGCCCAAGCGGCCGCGGCACGACCATACGGTCCGCCGGCTCGAGACGTTCAGCGATATCGTCATCGCTTTTACGCTCTCGCAGCTCGCGTTCACGCTGAAGATCCCGCACGCGAGCGGCGATCTGTTCACGCACCCGGTCCACATCGTCATATTCGTGGCGAGTTTCGCGCTGGTCTGCGCGCTGTGGTGGCTGCACCACCGGCTGTTCGCGCGCTACTTCTATCCCGACACACCGAGCGTGCTGCTCAACTTCACGTTTCTCGCGGTGACCGTGTTCGTGGCCTATTCGCTGCTGCTCGTATCCACGTTCGGCGACGCAGTGTCGCTGGGCGCGTATTTCGCCTCCATCGGCGGTGCGTATTCATTGCTGGCCGTCTTGTTCGCGAAAGGCTTGCACGACCCGCGAATCGCTCTCGATGACACGGAGCGCAGCGACGGAACGCAGATGGCCATGCGCATCGGTATCGGGGGCGGCGGCTGCCTCGCGGCAGCGCTGGCTGGGCTGCTCGGGGGTAGCGAGAGGGTCGTCATGACCGTCTTGCTCGTGACGGCCGCCGCCGCGATATTCTTAGGCGTGCGCTACCGGCTCGCGCGCCGGCAAGCCGGGCCCACGTCGGGCGACCCCGAAGTCCTTTAGGTCGCGGCTGCTTTCGGCGCCCGACGCACGACCAGCGAGAGCAGCGCGCCGGCGACCGCCGCCACCACGACGATCCACGCGACGTTCGGCTGGCTCAACAGCGCGAGCGGTGCCGCGGCGTCGAGAGAGTACGCGCCCGGACCCGCGCCGGCGACGGCGATGGAGCCGGCGATGCAGGCCAAGTTGTATTCGTAGCCGCCGTTGGTCATCCAAAAGCCCTTGGGCACGTGGACGGCCGCGATGGCCACGATCATCACCGCGATGATGAGCGCGGGCCCGACCGGATTGAGCCAGCCGAGCAGCGTCAACAGCCCGCCGGCGAACTCGCCTGCGCCTGCGACGAACGCGAAGAAGACGCCGGGCTTCATTCCCAGCCCCTCAAAGAAACCGCCGGTCCCTTTGAGGCCGTAGCCGCCGAACCAGCCGAAGAGTTTTTGCGCGCCGTGCGCCATGAAGATCCATCCGAGGAGCACCCGAGCGATAAGGAGAGCGATGCTTGTAAACATGCGCACATTATAGACAGTCTACGTCGAAACGAGAAGTACTGACTTTTCGGACACAAGCTACCGTACGCGAAACTTACCTGCGGGAATCTAACGCGCGGTTACTGGCGCGCGCCCATGGCAGAGCCCGCTTCCGCTGTCTGAAAAGTGGTAGCCCGCGATCGGCGTGAAGCGCCAATCGTAGCCGTGCGCATGCAGCGTCAGGAACATGACGCCGAACGTTCCGGAGGCGCGCGCCTCGCTGTTCTTGGAGAGTCTAAGGAAGAACGAGTGGCTGCGCCCGCCTGTACCGACGACGAACTCGCGGATGCCGCCGCTCGGATCCGCGAGGCCGGCCGGGTTTTGCGGCCCAAAGCGTTCGTAGTCGTGATCGTGGCCAGCGAGCACGATATCGGCCTTGGCCGCATAGAGGTCGTCCCAGAACTGCCCGTACCGGGTATCGCTGCCGTGAAAGCCCGACGAAAAACGCGGCTGGTGCCAGTACGCGAGAGTGCACGCGGCGTGGTGCGCCGCCAAGTCCGCGCGCAGCCACGCTTCTTGCGGCGAGTCGGCCGCGCAGCCGCCGATCAAATCGCAATTCCCGTTGAGCGCGATGAAGTGCCAGCCGGCTAGGTCATAGCTGTAGTAGCCCTTGGCCGGGTTGCCCGCGCTCCGTCCGAAATACGTGAAATAACCGTCAGCATGCGGCGATGAATAGTACTCGTGATTGCCCGGCACCGGATGCGTGATTGACGTGAGCTTGCCCCACGACTTGGCGTAGCCGAGCTGGAACGCCACCAGTGCTCCATCCTCGTACTGCGCGTCGCCCAGGACGAGAATCGCCGCCAGCGGCCGGTGGGCCACCAGCGCGAACGTCTGGTTCGACGAGCAGCCGCCGAGCACGTCCTCGACATCCGGCAACACATGAGGACGCGGGTCGCAGACTATATCGCCGACTGCCGCGATCACAGGGTCGTGCGGGGAAGGCGCCTGCGGGGCGGCAGTGGCGGCAACGACGACGAGGGAGAGCGCCAGAGCGAGCATGCACCGCTGGTTCTCCAGCGGCGCATGTACTCCTCAGCCGGGTATCAAGCCCGGCGCAGTCTGCTAGCGATGAGCAGCGCGACCAGCAGCACGGCTAGCCAGTACGGCGCGAACGCGATGACGGTGAGCGCAATGGCCGCGACGTGCACGGTGTAATCGCGCACTTGGCGCAGGGCTGCCTTCCACGCGTCGTCGAGCTGCGCGCCCATGCTCGGCTGGGCCGTCGCCACGGGTTTCTCGTCCTGGATGCCGATCGAGATGGTCGAGTAGGCGACGCTGTGCTGCAGCGATTGTGCTTGCGCGTCGAGCTGTTCGATCTGCTCGCGGACCTGCGCGATCTGCTGCGTCACGTCGAGCACGTCCGGGATCTTGCCGGCGCGGTCCAAGATCCGCAGCATGTCTGTCTCGGTGCGGCGCAGATTGCGCAGCCTGGCTTGCGCATCGACGATCTGATCGGAGATGTTCTCCGCATTGATGGTGCGCGACTGGACGGCGCCAAGCTTGGCAAGGGCCGCCATCGTCTGGTCGAAGCGATCGGCCGGCACCGCGATCTGCACCTGCGCGCTGTGGCGGATGCCGGGCCTCGACGGCGTCGCGTCATCGAGCGAGATGACGTCGCCGAATTGCAGCTGCGCCAGCGCCTGGAGCTGCGCCAGCGCCTGTTCGACGTCGGGTACCAACAGCTCGATGTCGCCGGTGCGGATGAGCTGCGGGCGCTGTCTCGGCGCGAGTTGCGCGAAGCGCGGACCGTTCGTGACCTGAAGTTTGTTCTCGACCGCGGTCACGGGGCCAGTCCCAATCGTGCCGGCCGAGACGCTGCGGGCGGCGACCGCGGGGGCCGCGGCCTCCATCGGAAGCGGTCGACCCGCGTTTTGCGACATCTGATCGAGCGTCTTCTGGCGCGCCGCCGGCTGTTGCGCGACATGGTCGGCGACCACGACCGGTTGAGGAGCGGTTGCCGACTCGATCGTCGGCGGCGCGAAGAAGCGGCCCGCGGCGAGGAGCACGAGTACCAGCGCGGCCGCGACCGTGGCCATGCGCGCCGCGAACGGCATGCCCGTCCACCAGCGCGGCCAGCCAGGGCCTTGCAACTTTGTCTGCTCTCGCGCGTCGATACGCGCCAGCGTGCGGCCCATGAGCGACTCTGACGGACCGGGCGCGTCTTGATCGATCTCGTGCATCGCGGCGTGGATGCGCTGCAGCTCGGCCAATTCGGCCGCGCATAGCGGGCAGGAGGCAAGCTCAGCTTCGACTTGCGCGCGCTCGTGCGGTGCAAGCGTTCCGTTGACGTACCACGGGAGCAGTTCGGTGACGGTCTGGTGGTTCATGGCATATCTCTCCGAACGCCCCTGCGCTCGAAGATCCGGCGCAGCTGTTGTTTCGCATAGAACACTCTGGTCTTGACGGTGTTGACGGGGCAGCCGACGATGGCTGCGATCTCGGCCTGCGAGCATCCGTTGGTGAAGGTCAGTTCGAGCACGGCGCGGTGTTCAGGCGTCAGCTCGAGCAGCGCATCCGTCAGCGCGCGGCGCGCGCTGTCCGCGACCGCCAGCGCTTCGGGCCCCGCGCCCGCATCTTGTACCGCGCGTAGTTCGTCGAGATCCACGTGTGCCGGTGCCCGCCGGCGCAGCGCGTCAATGGCTTTGTGATGTGCGATGCCGAAGATCCAGGTCGACACCTTGGATTGGCCGCGGAAGCGCGCCGCGTTCTTCCACACCTCCAGCATGACGTCGCCCGTCAGCTCTTCGGCCACTTGCGGTTCGCGCACGAGTCCGAGCAAGAAGCGGTAGAGCCGGTGTTCGTAGGCCCCGAAAAGCCGTTCGAACGCCGCGCGGTCCCCATCTGCCGTCTGCTTCAGCCACTCGCTCTCGCGTTGGGCGTCGGCATCGTCTGTTGCGTGCATTGGCCGTTCTCGCGCCGCCCCTGTAGCGGTCGAATGTATTCGACCGTTCCATCGGGAGTGGCGCAGCGGGCGGGCGACAAGACCACGCCACTCTGCGCGATTCGTCGCAGCCCTACCCTAAAAGGTTCATCGGCCGCCGGCGTTAATGGGTTAAAGGAAGGACGGGGGCGGAAAGGCGGCGGGCATGGGCACGCGGACACCGGGCTGGCTCCAGCGCTTTGACGACGCGGCGATTGGTTTCGTACGGACCCGCGGCGTTCTCGTGCTGCGCATCGCATTGGCGATCGTCTTCATCTGGTTCGGCGCGCTGAAGGTCTTCGGCGTCAGCCCTGTGGCGGATCTGGTGGCGCGCACGCTGCCATTCCTCCCCTTCGACGTCGCGGTCAAAGGCTTGGGCGCGATCGAATTGCTCATCGGACTCGGGCTGCTCACCGGCTGGGCGATCCGCGTGACGATGCTCGTCTTCTTCCTGCAGATGCTCGGCACGTTCTTGGTGTTCGTCCTCGAGCCCGAGCAATCGTTTCAACACGGCAATCCGCTGTTGCTGACCACGCAGGGCGAGTTCGTGCTCAAGAACCTCGTCCTCATCGCGGCGGGGTTGGTGATCGCAGGCGCGATCGTGCCCGTGCGGGCTCGCGAGCCGGTCGCGCGGATGCTCACCGAGAAGCTAGACTAAAGTCGCCCGAACACATGCGCGCCAGTAGGTCGCGCCGCAAACCGGAGGGAAGCGCAAACGCCTAACAGACGACCGACAGGGGTGAGATTGCCGTGATTGTCGACCACGACGTCCTCGTGCTCGGCGCCGGGCTCGCCGGCATGCGTGCGGCGCTCGAAGCAGCGCGCAATGGCGCGAACGTCGCCGTCATCAGCAAGGTCCATCCGGTGCGCAGTCACTCTGGCGCCGCCCAAGGCGGCATCAATGCCGCGATCGGCGAGGGCGATTCGTGGGAGATCCACGCCCTCGACACCATCAAGGGCTCGGATTACCTCGCAGACCAAGACGCGGTCGAGGTCATGTGCTCCGAGGCGCCCGCCGACATCATCGAACTCGAGCACATGGGCGTCACTTTCTACCGGGGACCCGACGGCAAGCTCGGCACGCGCGCCTTCGGCGGCGCTTCCAAGGCCCGCACCTACTTCGTCGGCGACATCACCGGGCAGGCCCTGCTCTATACGCTCTACGATCAGCTGCTCAAAGCCGGCGTCAAGGTCTACGAGGAGTGGTTCGCGACTTCGCTGTTCATGGTGGACGGCGGGTGCCGCGGCGTCGTCGCGCTCGACATGATGAACGGCGACCTGGTGCTGTTGCGCGCCAAGGCCGTGATCGTGGCGTGCGGCGGGATGGGCCGGGTGTACGAGCCCAGCACCAACGCGCTCATCTGCACCGGCGACGGCATCGCGCTAGCCTATCGCGCGGGCGCGCCGGTCATGGATATGGAGATGGTGCAATACCATCCCACCACGCTCAAGGGCTCCGGCTTTTTGATGACCGAGGCGGCGCGCGGTGAAGGCGCATACCTGCTCAACTCGCTCGGCGAACGTTTCATGGAGAAATACGCGCCGAAGATGAAAGAGCTCGCGTCGCGCGACGTCGTGTCGCGCGCGGAGTGGCAAGAGATCGCGGCCGGACGCGGCATCGACGGATGCGTGCTGCTCGACCTGCGCCATCTCGGACCAGACGTGATCCTCAAAAAGCTGCCACAGATCCACGAGATGGCGCTCGACTTCTTGAGCATCGACATGCTCAACCAGCCCGTGCCCGTGCGCCCGGGCATGCACTACATCATGGGCGGCGTGAAGACGGATGCCGGCGCGCGCACGCCCGTGGCCGGCTTGTACGCCGCCGGCGAAGTCGCGTGCGTGAGCGTCCATGGCGGCAATCGCCTGGGCGCGAATTCGCTGCTCGACACGCTCGTGTTCGGCCGCCATGCCGGCCGCAACTCGGCCGCCTACGTCAAGACGGTGTCAGCGATGCCGCCTGACCTTGCCGGCGAGCAGTTCTTGGCGTCCGAGCAAAAGCGCATCCAAGCGTTGATGGACCGGCCGACGACCGGCGAGACGCATGCCAAGCTGCGGCTCGAGCTCGGCACGCTGATGGACGAGAAGGTCGGCGTCTATCGCGATGAAGCCGGCCTGCGCGAGGCGCTCGCGCAAGTGCGCGATCTGCAAAAACGTTACGAGACCGTCGCCGTACGCGACAAAGGCCGCATCTACAATCAAGCGCTCACCTTCGCGCTCGAGCTCGGCTACATGCTCGATTGCGCGGAGACCACCATCGTGGGCGCTATCGAGCGCAAGGAGAGCCGCGGCGCGCAGTCGCGCACCGACTATCCGGAACGCAACGACGCCGACTGGCTCAAACACATCCTCATCACCCGGCGCGACGGCCAAGATCCCGCCATCAGCTATTTGCCGGTGACGATCACCAAATGGCCGCCGCAGGAGCGTAAGTACTGATGGAATGGACCGTCGTCGTCGGCCGCTATAGTCCGCCAGGGGAACCGCAGCCCGTGGGCGAGCAGGGTCCGCCGTTCCGCCCGCCCTTCGAAAAGGCGGTGCCCAAGGTCTATCAGACATTCAAGGTCGACCTGCCCGAGCACGCGATGGTGCTCGACGCGCTGATCGCGATACGCGAATATCAAGACGAGAGCCTGGGCGTACGCTGCGCCTGCCGCAGCGCGATCTGCGGGTCGTGCGCGATGTGGGTGAATGGCCACGCGCGTCTGGTCTGCACGAGCAAACTGCGAGAGCATTCGCCGGACGGCAAGGTCACGGTCGAGGCGCCTCCCTCGATGCCGATCATCCGCGATCTGGTCTGCGACATGACGCCGTTTTGGAAGAAGAACTACTCCGTCACACCGTGGCTTGAGAATAAGCAACCGGTGCCCCAAGGCGAAGAGTACCGGGTCCCTAACGAAGCGATGGAAGAACTCATCCAAGAGGTCGGCTGCATCTCGTGCGGCGCGTGCCTGATGGATTGCGAGTCGTTCGCCGTCAATCCGGACTTCACCGGACCCGCCGCGCTGGCCAAGGCCTATCGC
Source organism: Vulcanimicrobiota bacterium (assembly GCA_963772515.1). Classification (GTDB taxonomy): domain Bacteria; phylum Vulcanimicrobiota; class Vulcanimicrobiia; order Eremiobacterales; family Eremiobacteraceae; genus JAFAHD01. Next base: position 1,032,439 of record CAVYXC010000002.1, on the reverse strand, counting down.
TATACCGCCGACCCGCGCGACGCGGAAACGACGCAGCGACTCGGGCAGTACAGCGAGGCCAATGGCGTCTGGGATTGCACGCACTGCTATGAATGCGTGCAGCAGTGCCCCAAGGGCGTCGCGCCGCTTGACCAGATCCTCAAGCTGCGCAAGATGGCGGTCGACGCCGGCTTCACGCACAACCCGGGCACTCGCCACGCGGATGCCTTCGCGGAATCGGTGCGCGATAGCGGCCGGCTCAACGAGCTCACCTTGATGCCCAAGTCGCTGGGCCTGTTCAACATCCCCGCGCAGCTGCAGTCGTTGCCCGCGGCGTTCAACTTGCTGCGGGCCGGCAAGTTCCCGCCCCTCATCCACCATGCGGTCCCGCATGTCGAGCGGATCAAGAACCTCTTCAAGAAGATCGGCGGACGATTCAAATGAAAGTCGCATTCTGGCCCGGCTGCGTCTCCAAAGGCGCATGCCCCGAACTGTACGTCTCCACCGGCAAAGTCGCTGAGGCGCTTGGCCTCGAGCTGCACGAGCTGACCGAAGCGCCGTGCACCGGCGCCGGCGTGCTCTCCGAACAGAATCCGCCGCTCGCTGACTCGCTCAACGGCTTGACGCTGGCCATGGCCGAGCAGCAAGGCGCGACGCTGATGACGATCTGCTCGACTTGCCAGGGCGTGCTCTCCAATCACAACTACCACTTCAAGAAGAGCCCGGAACGCCTCGCGGCGGCCAACGTCGCTTTGGCCGACAGCGGCTATCAGTATAAAGGAACGACGACGGTCAAACACCTGTTGTGGATCCTTGTGGAAGACATCGGCCTCGACAAGATCCGCTCACTCGTCAAACACAAGCTGACCGGCTTGAAGATCGCGCCGTTCTACGGCTGCTACATCCTGCGGCCGCAGGAGTACCTCGGCCTCAAAGAGCGGCCGGAGCGCGCCACCTATCTCGAGCAGCTCATCGAAGTCGTCGGCGGCGAGGCCGTCGAGTACCACGGCAAGTCCAAGTGTTGCGGCTTCCCGATGGTGACGATGAATCGCGACAAGGCGCTGACCATGGGCGGCAACCACATCCTCGAGGCGAAGGAAAAAGGCGCAGACCTGCTGGTCACTCCGTGTCCGCTGTGCCATCTCAATCTAGACGCGCAGCAACCCGACGCGGCTCGCGTGATGCACAAGGTGATCGACACGCCGATCTTCCATCTGCCGCAGCTGCTCGGGTTAGCGTTCGGCTACTCACCCGAAGAGCTCCGACTCAACCACCACGTCGTGTCGACCACCAAGGCGCTCGAGAAGGTCGAACTCAAGGTCTAACGGCGCGAGCCCGGCGGATGAAGCGGCGCGATTTCGTCGAGATACTCTCCGCGGTGCCGCTCGCCACGGTAGTCGCACCAAGACAATCGGGTTTTGAGGATGCGCTCGCACGCGTGCGCAGTATCCAAGCGCGCGACGACGTCAGCATCCTTCCGGTCGGACGAACGGCCTTATACGATCACGGCCACCAAACCGAGCGTGCAGTCGTTCTCTTCCACGGCTTCACCAATTGCCCGGCCCAGTACGCGCTGTTCGCGCAGCGACTGCATGCGCGCGGCTGCAATGTGCTCGTGCCGCGCCTGCCGGAGCATGGCGACGTGAACCGGATGACGACCCGGCTCGAGCGCATGACCGCCGACCAGGTCTGCGCGCTCGCAATGGAAGCGATCGACGCCGCCCGCGGTTTAGGCCGGCGGCTGGTCGTGCACGGTATATCGCTGGGCGGCGTGCTGACCGCATGGCTCGCGACGCGGCGCGGCGATATCGACCGCTGCGTCGCCTTGTCCCCGGCGTTCGGCATCGATCATATCTGGTTTCCGTTCAGCGTCTATGCCGCCGGGTGGATGCGCGCGATGCCGCCGTCACGCTACGCGTGGTGGGATCCACGGCTCAAGGAAGCGATCACGCCCAGCCACGCCTACCCCCGCTATCCGCTGCGCGCGCTCGGCGAATGCTACAAGATCGGCGAGTGGACGCTCGGCGCGCAAGCTCCGCTTGCGGGGCGGAGGCGCACGCAGATGATCTTCGCGTTGAACCCGCTCGACCCGGCGGTCAACAGCAGCGTGCCTGCCCAGCTCGCGGAGTACTGGCGCGGCACCGGCATGCTCGCAAGCTCTGTCGTATGGCTCGAGGGCTTTCCCGCGATGCATGACGTCATCGAACCGGAAAACCCTCACCAGTGCATCGCACGGTGCTATCCGCCGCTGCTCGACCTCATCCTCGACTAGGAGCGCTAGAACCTCGAACGTGCCAGGCTTTCACCAGAACGTGCGCACGGCCGTCCAAATGTGCGCGACCGCAACGCGGGCGGGTGCTACGCTTCGCTTGCTGGGGGCACGGACCGGCAACGCCCGTGTGTGGTCTGAGCTCCCAGCGTCCCGCGTCAGGACGTCGCGCGCGCGAAGCGGATGCTGGACACGAGTATCAGCACCACGCCCAGCCCGCACATGGCGAGCACCTGCGGCCAGAGCGAATCCAGTCCGGCGCCGCGCAAGATGATGCCGCGAAGGATCTCCAAGAAATAGGTCATCGGGATGAGCAAGCCGATCCACTGCATGACCGTGGGCATCAGCTCGCGCTCGAAGAAAAATCCCGACAGCAGCACTGAAGGCCCGGTGAGCGCGAATGTCATCAGGATCGCCTGCAGCTGCGTTTGCGCGACCGTCGAGACCAGCAGGCCAAGGCCGAGGGCCGATATCAAGAAGCACGCGCCGAGCGCGAGCAGCAGCGGCACGCTCCCCGCGATCGGCACCTTGAAGATGTAGACCATCGCCAGCAAGACGAGTAAGAAATCGACGAACCCGATGCACACGTAGGGCACGATCTTGCCGAGCATGAGCCCGGTCGGCCCGATCGGGGTGACCAGCAGCTGGTCGAGCGTCCCGTATTCTCGCTCCCCGACGATCGAGAGCGCCATAAGAAAGATCGTGATGAGCTGCATGATCAAGCCGATGAGCCCAGGCACGAGGAAGTTCGCACTGCGCAGATCGGGATTGAAGAGCATGCGCGGGCGCACGTCGATGATCGAGATGGCTGTCGCCGGTTGCGGGTGCAGCTGGGCCGACAGCGACTGGCCGATGAGCCCCGACGCGCCATACGCTTGCTGCGCGATCGACGAGTCCGAACCGTCGATCAGCACTTGGATCTGCGCTTGACGGCCGGCGAGCACGTCGGCGGTGAAGTTCGGCGGGACGTCGACCGCGACGTGGACTTTGCCGGCGACGATGAGCTTATCGAGCTCTTGACGGGACGACGCTTTGCGCACGAGATCGAACTGCTGCGAGGTCCGCAGCGAATCCAACGCGCGGATGGCGAGCGCGCCGCGGTCCTCGTCGTAGTATGCCGTGGGAATGTGCTCGACGCGCGTGTTGATCGCGTAGCCGAACAACAGCAGTTGCAGGATCGGCAGCATCAACGCCAGTACGAGCGTGGCCCGGTCGCGTACGACGTGCAGCACTTCTTTGTAGAGCACGGCGGAGAAACCGCGCGGGTCGAACGCCGACCTCATGCCGCCCCGCGCGAGCGCGTGAGCGCGACGAAGACGTCTTCGAGCGACGGTTCGATGCGCTCGATGCCTTCGATGCCGCCCCGCGCGGCGGACAGGTCGGCGCGCAGCCGCTCCGGCGTGATGTCCGAGGCCACCACGAGATGCAAATCGCGGCCGAAGATCGTGACGTCTTTGACGTATCCGAGCTGCTGCGAAGCGGAGAACGCGGGCATGACATCGGTCGTGTGAACGGCGTACCGGACGGTTCCCGCCGGCTGCACGCCCGGCAGGCGGCGCAGTTCGTCGAGCGTGCCGAGCGCGATCAGCTCGCCGTTGAAGATGTAGCCCACGCGCGAACAGCGTTCGGCCTCATCCATGTAATGCGTGGTGACGAAGAGCGTGACGCCTTTCTCGGCCAGCTTGAAAAGCAGATCCCATAAATCGCGGCGCGCCACCGGGTCGATGCCCGCGGTCGGCTCGTCCAAGAACATCACGTTCGGCTCGTGCAGAAATGCCGTCGCCAGCGCGAGCCGCTGCTTCCAACCGCCCGAAAGCTGGTCGGCCAGCCGATTGCTGTATTGGCCGATGCCGGCAAGCTCGGTGACGTCGCGTTTGCGCCGTTCGCGCCGCGCCTTGTCGAGATTGTACGCGCGCCCGTAGAATTCGAGGTTCTCGTCGACGGTCAGGTCGCCGTACAGCGAGAACTGCTGCGACATGTAGCCGATCGACTCGCGTACGCGATCGCCCTGCCGCTCGACGTCAAAGCCGGCGACGCTGGCCTGGCCGGCGTTGGGCCGCACCAGCCCGCACAACATCTTGATCGTCGTCGACTTGCCGCTGCCGTTCGGGCCCAAGAATCCAAAGATCGTTCCATGCTCGACCTCGAAGCTCAGCCGGTCGACCACGGTCTGATCGCCGTAGCGCTTGGTGAGATCTCGCGCGACAATGGCAGGTCCGGTCGCGCTCACAAGCTGACCGAAACCGTCGTGCCGCCGCGCAACACGCGGTCGGGATCGCTGACGCGCACTTTGACGCCGAACACGAGGTCGGCGCGATCCTCCGCTGTCTGCACGTCGCGCGGAGTGAACTGAGCGCTGGAATCGATCTGCTCGACATGTCCGTCGAACGAACGCAGGGGCAGCGCGTCCGAATGCACGCTGACGTGCTGTCCGACCTTCACTTGCCCGAGCATCGATTGCGACACGTAGATGCGCACGAACGGATCCACGAACTCGTCGACGCTCGCGACAGAGGCGCCGGCCGGCACCAGATCGCCGGCCCGCAGATCGAGACTGTTGATGACGCCGTCTGCAGGCGCGAGAACCGTCATCTCGGCCAAGCGCGCGTTTGCCGCGCCGACGAGGCCTTGGGCGCTCACGACCGCGTCGCGCGCCGCTTGGATTTGGTCCGGACGCGTTCCAGCAGCGATCAGCGCGGCGTTGGCCGCCGCCGCCTGATACGTCTGCAGCGCCGCAGCCACGCCTTGCGGCACCGAGCCGGTGCGCGCCGCCTCGAACTGCGCCTGCGCAGACGCGAGCCGCGCTCGAGCCTGGCGGTCGTTTGAAAGCGCCGCGTCATAGGCCTGTGCGGAAATAGCGCCACCGCGGAAGAGGAGCGCTGCTCGATCAACGTCGTGTTTCGCCTGCACGTCGGACGCCTTCGCTTGCTTGAAGTTGGCCGCGGCCTCGGTTATCTGGTGCGGCGCGGTGAGCAGCGCCTGCTGGTAGCCCGCTTGCGCTTGCGCTGCCTGCGCGTTTGCCTTCTCGATGTCTTGCGGGCGTGGACCGGCGAGCAGGTCGGCAAGCGTGGCGCGCGCTTGGGCGAGCGTGCCCTGCGCCTGCGCGAGCGCCGCGCGCTGATCTTTGGGATCGAAGCGCACGATGACGTCGCCTCTGTGCACCGTCTGGCCGTCCGCCACCGGCACGGCGACAACCCGCCCGCCGACCGTGCTGCCGACATTTGCCGACTCCGCTTGCAGCGTGCCGCTGTACGTCGAGGCGGGGCGGGCGCATGCAGCCAGTGCGATGGCAAATGCAAGGCTTGCGGCAAAGCAGATCGATCGCCATCGCCGGGTCATGGGCGTGCTCCGGCGCGCTGGATGTAGGAAAGCGAGAAATCCGCGATGTGCTCGGCGATCTGGTCCAATCGTTGGGGCGTCATCTTCATCTGCGGCCACAGTTTGGCGAGCACCGGGCCTGCTTGCGGATAGAACAGTATCTGGCCCATGATGCTGTGCACGCATAACCTCGTCGTCTCGTGATCCGGCGCGAATCCCATCATCGCGCCGACCGTCGCGCGTAAACGGTCGTAGTTCGGGCGCACGACCTCGTCGACGACATGCACGAGCGCAGGGGTCGGCTGCACGAGCTCGTGCCGCATGAGGCGGAACGACACCGTCGGGCGATCGCGTCCGTACAACCCTTCGACCATCGCCCGAATCACGGCGCGCAACGCACGCTCGGGCGGCACGCCCGCCCGCAGAATCGCGCGCGCGGCGTCGTGCCCCGCCGCGCCGGCGGCGCGGCGCAAGACCTCGGTATAGAGCGCTAGCTTGTCACCGAAATGGTAGTTGATCGACGCGATGTTGGCGCCCGCGCGCCGGCAGATCTCGCGGATCGTGGCCGCATGATAGCCGCGCTCGGCGAACACCTCGGTCGCGGCGTCAAGCAATTCATGGCGCCGGCGTTCGGCAAACGAAGGCACTGCCCGGTGCCGTTGCGGTGCGAGAGGCCTGGTTCGCGTCTTCATCTCTAACAGACATTTGAAACGCCTGTTTGAATACCTGCCGCGTCAGGCGATGGCGGCCTCCGCGCGTGCGAGGAAACGCTCCCAGGGCGCACTGGCGGCGCCCTCGCTTTCCCGCTGTCCCCAACGGCTCACGACGGCATCGAGCTCGTGCGGCGAGAGATCGCTCTCGATCTCGGCGAGCTTGTCGTAGCGCTCTATGAGGAAGGCGTAATATTCCTCAGGCGTGCGCATCTCGCCGCGCGGCACGCGTCCGGCGATCTCGTTCCAGCGATGCACCACCCGCGCATAGACGGCCCATTCCATTTGGCTGCGCAGCAGCGACATGCGCCACGCCGGCTCATCGATACCGTCGACGCTGAACGAATCTTTCGGGCAGACGATATCGTCGCGAAATGCGACAGCACCCTCGCGCAGCCGAGCGGGGAAAACCCGGCATGCCGATGGGCGCAACGGGTAGATCCCGCAACGGCATACTCCGTCGCCGAACTCCATCAGGAACGAGCACTGCTGTGTGCCGTCGCGTCCAGGGTTTTTCGCAAGCACCATGGCGAACGTCATCTTGGTGGCATCGAGCTTGAAGCCGATGCCGGTCGCCTCGCTCTCCTGCGCGATGGTGACGAACTGGTGGGGAGCGAGCTTCGTGCCGCTCGCGATCTTCCAGACGTCGAAGCCGCTCAGATTGACGAAGTAGACCTTGCAGCACTCGCCGGTGCACGCCTCACAGGGGTGCATGGTGCGCGCGCTTTCGACGGTGAAGGGGCCGGACCTCGTGTCTGTGAACGCTACGGGCCTTATGCAAAAACACAATTTTGGAATCATACTCGCCGCGTGCGCCTGCTTGTTTCTGCCGGCTGCCGGCCTCGGCGCCGCGATGGGGACGCCGACACCGGCGCCGACGCCGGTGACGCCGCTCTCTCCGTCGGAGAGGACGTTCGTCGACACGGTCACGCGCGATCTCCAGGCGCGCTTTGCGACGACCAAAGCGGCGGCAGCTGGCGGCTACTTCCGTTATAACAATGAGGACGAGACGGGCGCGATCAGCTGGGTGAACACGTCATACTGGAAGAGCGATCCGCAGCACCCGGCGCAGCTCTGGTACGACGTGAATGGCCGTCTGATAGGCGCGGACTTCTCCGTTCTCCAAGCGGATTCGGCGAAGGCGCCGACGATGTGGGGAGTTTCGGCCTCGCGCTTCCAGACGATCGAGCAGCACGCGCATTTCGGCGTGAAGCAGACGGGCGGCACGGTGATGTACGGCGGCTATGGCCCCAAGACCGCGGCGAAATACGGCGTGCCGCTGACCAACCCGACCGCCGCGGATATCGTCAAGATCGGCAAGGCCAAGGATGCGAGCCAGGTCGCGTTCGCGTTTGAGTATCCGGCTATCTGGGATCTGGAGGTCTGGCTCGTGCCCAATCCGCTCGGCGCGTTCGCGGACTTCAACCCGAACGTACAGCCGAGCAAGTCCGCCTCCGGCGGCATGTAGTCCCGGGCACAAACGAAGAAGCGCGCCGGTCGGCGCGCTTTTTCTATTCTGCCTCGGCGGCTGGCCGCCGCCCGCCCAGCGCCAGCCAGCCGGCGAGGAGCAAGGCGAATGCGGCGAAGGATGCGGCCATTTCCATAGGCTTATTCTAGAGCTTCGGGGCGGCCCGGCCTATGTGCACGTGTCGAGTGTTCTGCTTCGTGCGTGCGACAAGGGTCCGACGGTCGAATAAATTCGACCGCTACATTTGGTACGCGACCTCGGCGTGCTGCGAGACGTCCAAGCCGCGTTCTTCTTCTCCCTGCGACACGCGCAGCGGGATGAAGCGCTCAATCGCCTTGAGGATCGCGAAGGTCATGCCGCCGGCGTAGACCCACGAGACCGCGACCGCGATGGCTTGCACCGCGAGCTGATGCGGGTTGCCGGCGAACAGGCCGTTAGCGCCGGCAGCGTTGACCGCGACGGTGGCGAACAGGCCGGTCGCCAGTGCACCCCATGTGCCTCCGATGCCGTGCACGGCCCACACGTCGAGCGAGTCATCAACGTGATGCATGCGCTCGCGCCACTGGATGGCGATGTAGCAGACGACCCCAGCGCCGAAGCCGATCAGGATCGCGCCGGCGGGCGTCACAAAGCCGCATGCGGGCGTCACGGCGACCAGGCCGGCCACACATCCCGCGGCAGCGCCGAGCACGCTCGGGCTGCCTTTGCGCCACCAGTGGATCGTCATCCAGGTGAGCGCGCCCATGGCCGCAGCGAGGTTGGTCGCGACGAACGCGCTCGCCGCGAGCCCATTGGCCGCAAGCGCGGACCCGGCGTTAAACCCGAACCACCCGAACCACACGAGCGATGCCCCGAGCACGACCATCGTCATGTTGTGCGGTTCGGTGTTGCGCTCGGGCGCCACGCCGATGCGCCGCCCGAGGATGAATGCGGCGACGAGCGCCGACACGCCCGACGTGATGTGCACCACGGTGCCGCCGGCGAAATCCAGCGTGCCGAGCTTGTTGAGCCAGCCGCCCTGTCCCCACACCCAATGCGCGATCGGGTCGTACACGAAGGTCGCCCACAACAGCGTGAAGATGACGAACGCTTTGAAGTGCTTGCGCTCCGCGAACCCGCCTGAGATGAGCGCCGGAGTGATGACCGCGAACATCATCTGGAACACGCAAAAGGCGAGCGCCGGAACCGTCGGCGCATACGACGACGGCGCTTGGCCGACGCCTTGCAATCCCAGCCATTGCAGGCCGCCGATGATGCCGTGGAAATATCCGAGGAAATTCGCATCCGGGCCGAAGGCGAGCGTATAGCCCCACAGCGCCCACTGCACGCTGACCAGACATAAGATGAAGAAACTGTGCATGATCGTCGCGAGCACGTTCTTGCGACGAACGAGCCCGCCGTAGAAGAACCCGACGGCGGGCGTCATGAGCATCACCAAGGCGGCGGAGGCGAGCACCCAAGCGGTGTCGCCCGCGTTGATCGTGTGCAAGAGCGCACCCTCCTTGGGACTACAGTATAAGGCGGGCGCGTGCGAAATGCTTTCGACCTTTGTCGAAGAGTGAAGCGCGCGCTTTCGACGAACGCCAGCGGATGCCGCAGCGCCAACCGACCGTGCTCGTCGCGGAACCGCTCGCTCCCGAGGGCGTCGCCGTGCTGCGCGACGGCGGCGTCGAGGTGCGCGAGGCGTTCGACGCGGCCCCGTCCCAGCTCAGATCGCTCCTGCACGACGTCGACGGGCTCATCGTGCGCAGCAAGACCAAGGTCGACGCCGAAATGCTCGCTGGTGCGCCCGCGCTGCGCGTCGTTGGCCGGGCCGGCGTCGGCGTAGACGCGATCGACGTCGCGGCGGCGACGCGCCAAGGCATCGTGGTGCTCAATACGCCTGACGCGAGCACGCTGGCGACCGCAGAACACACCATGGCGGTCATGCTCGCGCTCTGCCGGCACTTGGCCGAGGGTCACAATCGCGTCAGCGAAGGGCGCTGGAGCGCGAAGGGGCTGCTCGGGTCCGAGCTCGCAGGCAAGACGCTAGGCGTGATCGGTCTGGGGCGGATCGGGGCCGCGGTCGCCGCGCGCGCCCGTTCGTTCGGCATGGTGCTGATCGCGCACGACTCGTTCGTCAGCGAGGCGCGAGCGGAGGCGCTGGGCGCCAAACTCGTGGCGCTCGACGACCTCCTGGTCCGTGCCGACTTCGTCACGCTGCACGCGCCGCTGACGCCGCAGACCCAAGGCCTCATCGGCCAGCGGGAGCTCGGCTTGATGAAGTCCAGCGCCCGATTGATCAACTGCGCGCGCGGCGGCCTCGTCGTCGAAGAGGCGCTGTTGGAGGCGCTCGATGCAGGCCATCTGGCGGGGGCAGCCCTCGACGTGGTGCGCGGCGAGCCGCCGCCTGCCGATGCGCCGGTGTGGCGACTGCTGCACCATCCCAAAGTGTTCGCCACGCCGCATCTCGCCGGTTCGACGCACGAGGCGCAGGCACGCATCGCCGCGGACCTGTGCCGCGACGTGCTCGCAGTGCTCGCGGGTCATCCGCCATCCGGCTCGGTCAACGCTCCGGTCGCGCCGTCATCCGCGATGCGGCCGTTCGTCGAGCTGGCCGCGGTGCTCGGCCGCGCCTACGCCCAGATCTCCGATGAACCGACCCTGCCCGCCTTCTCGCTCACATTCGAAGGTGAGCTCTCGGACTACGACCCGCGGCCGTTCACTGCGGCCTTTTTGGTCGGCCTGCTGCGCGGCGTGACCGACCGGCGCGTCTCGGTCGTGAACTCGCACCAGATCGCGGCCGAGATGGGGATCGCCGTCGAGACTCTGGCAGCGCCATGCGAACGCGGTTTCGCCGGGGCCCTCACCGTGCGCGGCGGACGGACGTCGCTTGCGGGCACGGTGGTGCACGGCGAACAGCTGCGGCTGGTCGACGTCGACGGCTTCGAGATCGACCTCGCCCCACGCGGCCACATCATCCTGACGCGCCACTCAGACGTGCCGGGCATCGTCGGCAAAGCCGGCACCATCCTCGGCGAAGCGGCCCTGAACATCTCGACGATGAACGTCGCGCGCCGCGACGACGGGCAAGCCCTGATGGTGTTGGGCGTCGATCGCGCGCCCGGTGCGGGCGTCCTCGATAAGCTGCGCGACATCGGCGAACTGCACGACGCGCGCGCCATCGAGCTGTGACGCTGCTCTTCGTGCGCCACGGCGAATCGACGTGGAACGTCGAGGGCCGCTTTCAGGGCCGTCAAGATCCGCCATTATCGCAACTCGGCGAGCGCCAGGCGCGGGCCGTCGCGCAGCGATTGGCCGCGCACGAGCGGCCGGGCGCGATCGTGTCGAGCCCTCTCGCTCGGGCGCGCCGGACCGCCGAGCTCATCGGCGCGGCGTGCGACCTGCCGGTCGCGCTCGACGAGCGCCTGGTCGAGATCTCGCACGGCGATTGGGAAGGGCTTTTGCGCACGGAGATCGCGGCGCGTTGGCCGGAGTCGCTCGAGCGCTGGCAGACGTCCCCGCAGGCGGTTCGGTTTCCCAACGGTGAGAATCTCGAACAGGTGCAGGCGCGCTTCGAGTCGTTCGTGGGAGACGTCGCTTCGCGCAACACGCCGCTTGTCGTGTGCACGCACGACGTCATCATCCGCCTTGCGACGTTGTGGGCCGGCGGGCAGCCTGTGACGCGCTTCTCGTCGCTCAAGAGCGATAATGCAGCGATAACCGAGATCGCCTTTCGCGACGGACTCCCGCGCCTGGTGCGCGGCAACTACAGCGAACATCTTGACGGACTTCGCAGTGACTTGGCCCGCCAAGCACTTTAGAAACAGGCCGCATTTTTGGCATCTATTAATTTCTTAGTTGACAAGGCATCCGCGCCCGTAGTACAGTATCGCTGAGCTATTAATTCCTTAATATTCTAGCCGGGAGGTCGCTTTGGCCCGGAAAAAATCTCCCACGCTGACCGAGGCGGAACTGCGCCTGATGCAGGTGCTGTGGGAGAAACGCTCGGCGACCGTCGGCGAAGTACTCGCCGGTCTGCCCGATGACACCGCGCTCGCGTATAGCACGGTGCTCACCACGTTGCGCATCTTGGAGACGAAGGGCTACGTCGCTCACTCCGAGTCAGGTCGCGCGTTTGTCTATCACCCGCTGATCGAGCGCGATGAAGCCATCCGCAACGCGGCCCAACAGCTCGCCAACCGGTTCTTCGATAATTCCCCCGGATTGCTCGCGCTGCGCCTGCTCGAGGAAGAGAACATCGACGAGCAGGAGCTGCAGCGCCTTAAACGTCTCATCGAACGCACCAGGGAGAACACGTGATGCAGATCTGGCTGCAGCTCGGGGAAACGTTCGCGCGCGTCAGCGTCGGCGCGATCTTGAACAGCTTGTGGGAGGCGCTCGGCGTCGCATTGCTAGCGTGGCTGGTGCTGCGCTTTGCGCCGCGCGCCAACGCGTCGCTGCGCTATGCGCTGTGGTGCGTGGCGTTGCTGGCGGTCGTCGTGTTGCCGGTCATCGCGCTGCATGCCGGCGCAACACCGCCCCCTGCGTCGGGTGCGACCGATCCTGCGGTTGCCGTGCCGCAGCGCTTTGCCCAGATATTGTTCGCGCTCTGGTATGTCGTCGCCACGGTTCTCGTGCTGCGCCTGATCGCCAGCTACGTCCGGCTGCAGCAGCTCAAGGCAGAGGCGCAGCCGCTGTCGGTCTTCTATCAGCACCGCGTGCAGCGCTGGCTTGCGGCGACGGGCGGCCGGCGCGCCTGCAGGCTGTGCGTGTCGGACAAGGTCCCGATGCCGGTGGCGATCGGCCTGTTCGACCCCGTCATCGTGCTGCCGGAGCGGCTGCTCGACCAGCTTTCGGAAGACGAGCTCGATCAAGTTGGGCTGCACGAGCTTGCCCACCTTCAACGCTGGGATGACTACACCAACGTCTTCCAGCGCATGGCCGAGGCGCTTCTCTTCTTCAATCCCGCGGTCTATCTGATCGGCCGCCAGCTCATGCTCGAGCGCGAGATCGCCTGCGACGATCGCGTCATCGCCGCGACCGGCAAACCGCTGACATACGCCGCGTGTCTGACGCGCCTAGTCGAAGCGACCGCGCTGACGCGCCAGGCGCTGCCCGCCCTGGCAGCCGCCTCGACGCGACGCCAGCTCGCGATCCGCATCGAGCGGCTGCTCGACACCAAACGGCGGGCGATCCCATTCGCATCCGGGTTCGCAGCCGTCACATTGTGTGCGGTGATGGCCGGCGCGCTGGGGGCTGCGTCGCGCGTGAACCCGCTCGTCTCAGTGATGCCCGATTCCGCCTACTCCGCCGGCCCCGCCGCAGTCGCGCAGCGCGCAGATGCGGCACCCATCGTAGCCGAGGTCTTCGTCCTGTCGCGGCACACGGCGGCACGCGCCGCCGTCACGGCAGCGGTTCGCACGGCGGCATTCGCCCGCCGCGCCGGCACCGCAGTGCACCGCGTCGTCAGTGTTGCGCGTTCCAACGCCGTGGGAGCGCGCAACTTCATCTTCAGCAGGCACGAAGCGCCGGCCCGTCAGATCGCGCAGATCGACGTGCGCATCAAGATGCTCGACGATCACATCAAGCACATCAAGGTGCTCTATGTCGCGCCGGCGCATCCGGCGCTCGCGCCGGCTCCCGCCCGCCATGCGCCGCTGATGAGCGATACGAACCAGGTGATCAACCCGCCAGCCAACACCGCAGCAGCGGACTCTGCCGTCTACGCCGCCGGCTCGTCGGAATACGTAGCGGATTCACACAGCTACGCCGCGCACGCCGGCAACACCGACACCGCGAGCACCGAGGAGACCGACAACATCCCGCTGCTCGCCGCCAAACTGCCGACGCTCTCGTCGCAGGCAAAGGTGATCGCGATCCAGCGTCTGGGCGAGCATGCCGACAGCGTCGAGGCGCGCGCAGCGCTTGTGGACGCGATGCGCAACGATGCGTCGCTCACCGTCAAACTCGTCGCCGTGGAAGCGCTCGCCCAAAGCGTGCACGAGGTCGAGGAGCAGGAAGCGTTGCTCGATGCTTTGCGCTCGGGCGCGACCGCTCTTCGGGTGAAGCTCGCGATCATCGCGGCGCTGACCGGAGCAGTGCACGAGGACCCCGTGGCGCAAGGGATCGGCGACGCGTTCGCCTCGCAGCCCGAGCCGGTGCAGTTGGCCGCCGTGCAGGCCCTGTCCGACGCGTCGTACGAGACCGCGGCTCAGGCCGCGCTGATCAACGCGCTCGACAGCGCCGCGACTGCGCGCGTGAAGATGAGCATCATCCACGTATTGATGGAGAACGCCAGGGAGCCGGCGGTGCGCAAAGCCCTTCAGGCGGCGCTTAGTGCCAGCCAACCGGTCGTCGTGCAGCTCGCCGCGGTCGATGCGCTGGCCCCCGCCGCCGACGATCCCGAAGTGCGCGCCGTGCTCGAACAAGCCGGCGGAATGCTTAGCTGCGACGTCGTCAAGCTGAGCATCAAGCGAGCGCTCGCCGAACAGCGCTAACGCGCTATTTCGAAGCCTTGGGCTCGATCCGTACGCGCTCCATCGCGTCGCCGACTTTGATTTTCTGGACCCGGTCGAATCCGTCGGTGACCTGGCCGAAGACGGTGTACTGATTGTCCAAAAACGGCGCAGGCTCGAGGCAGATGTAGAACTGCGAGCCCGCCGAGTTGGGCGATTGCGCGCGCGCCATCGCAACGGTGCCCTGCACGTGCTTGCGCTTGTTGAACTCTTCGCGCAGATTGTAGCCGGGGCCGCCGCGTCCGGTCCCTTCGGGGCAGCCGCCCTGCACGACGAAGCCGGGTTCGACGCGATGGAACGTCAAGCCGTCGTAGAATCCGGCGCGCGCGAGCTTGATGAACGCGGCCACCGTCGTCGGCGCGTCATCCGGATAGAATTCGAATACGACATCGCCATGTTTAGTGGTGATGCGCGCCTGCAGCGTCTTGGCATCGCGCGCTAGCGTCGTCGCCTCATCGGCGGTCGGCGGAACGTGAACTGGCACTGGTGAGATGCCTCCCTCTTCTTAGGGGAATCGGCAGGTGACCCGCCGGAGATGAGCTTCATGCTCGGCGGCTCCACCCCTTTCCACATGATGTACGCGATGGGCGCGTCCGGCGACGGCGGCACGCCGCCTGCCAAGGTCGACGTGCGCCGCATCTTGCGTTACTTCGCGCCGTACTGGCGCAAAGAAGCGCTCGTGCTGGTCTGCATCTTGATCGCGACGAGTTTGGGCCAGCTTCCGCCGCTCTTCACGAAATGGATCATCGACGTCTCGATCGCCAAACACGACCTTCACAGCTTGTGGGTCAACGTTGGCGGCATGATCGGCGTCGCGCTCGCCGCGGCGATCATCGGCGTCTGGCAAGGGTATCTCAATGCGGCGGTCGGCGAGGGCATCATGCGCGACATGCGCGACGCGCTCGTGCAGCATTTGCACCGCATGCCGCTCTCGTTCTTCACGTCCACCAAGACCGGCGAGATCATGAACCGCGTCTCAAGCGACGTCGACGCGATCGACAACGTCGTCACCGGCACGGTGGTCACCATCGTCACCAACGTGCTCATGATCGTGACCACGCTGATCGCGATCTTTCTGCTCGACTGGCGCTTGGCGCTGCTCTCGCTCGTCGTCGTGCCGCTCATGGTGATCCCGCTCGGACCGGTCGGGCGCACGATGTATGCGGTGCGCAAGAAGACGCGCGAGCAGCGCGATCGCATCGAAAGCCTCATCCAAGAGACGCTCTCGCTATCGGGCATCACGCTGGTGAAGTCGTTCGTGCGCGAGCGCCAAGAAGCAGCGCGCTTCCACGACGCCGGCACCGAGCTGATGGACATGGAGATCCGCCTCGCGCTGGTCGGGCGCTGGTTCATCGCGTTGGTCGGTGCGCTGGTCGTCGTCGGACCGGCGATCATCTGGCTCGGCGGCGGCTGGCTGGCGATCGAGCGCGGCCTGCAGGTCGGCACGATCGTCGCCTTCGTCGCGTATCTGGCCCGCCTGTACGGACCGGCGGCGGCGCTAGTCTCCGTGCAGGTACAGATCGTGAGCGCCTTCGCGGTCTTCGAGCGTATCTTCAACTATCTCGATATGTCGCCCGAGGCGCCGCAGCGGCCGGACGCGATCGCGCTCGCGAGTGTCCGCGGCGAGGTCGGCTTCGAGCACGTCCGTTTTCGCTACGTCGACGATCGGTGGGCGCTCGACGACGTGTCGTTTCGCGCGATGCCCAGCCAGCTCGTCGCCTTCGTCGGACCGAGCGGCGCCGGCAAGACGACGATCATGAACCTCGTGCCGCGCTTTTACGACCCGCAGGAGGGCCGCGTGACGCTCGACGGACATGACGTGCGCGACCTGACGCTCGAATCGTTGCGCTCGAGCATCGGCATCGTCGCACAGGAGACCTACCTCTTCCACACGACGATTCGCGAGAATCTGCGCTACGGCAACCCGCAGGCGAGCGACGCCGAGCTGATCGCGGCGTGCAAGGCGGCCAACATCTACGATTTCATCGCCGATTTGCCGGACGGCTTCGAGACCGTCGTCGGCGAGCGCGGGCTCAAGCTGTCAGGCGGGGAACGCCAGCGCGTGGCGATCGCTCGCGTGCTGCTCAAGGATCCGCGGGTCTTGATCTTGGACGAAGCCACCAGCTCGCTTGACTCGACGTCCGAGCGGCTCATCCAAGCGGCGCTCGAGCCGTTGATGCGCGGCCGCACCAATCTCGTCATCGCGCACCGCCTGTCCACCATCGCGCGCGCGGACGTCATCCACGTCGTCGACGCCGGGCGCATCGTCGAATCGGGCACGCATCGCGAGCTCCTCGCGCGCAGTGGCTTGTACGCGCAGCTCTACGAGGCGCAGTTCAAGCAGAGCGCCCAAGAGGAGTTGCTCGCATGAGCGTGATCGCTGCGCCGACCGCTCCGCCAGGCCTGATCCCGGCGATCACCATCATTCTCTTGATCGCGGTCGTGGCGGTGCGCGTCGTCCGCATGAGCAACGAGCAGCGCTACAGTCCCACTGGCATGTGGACCATCACCGTGGTGTTCGCCGCGGTCACCACGTGGTTCGCCGTCTTCGAGGGGGTCACGAGTGCCCGCGACATCGCTATCCTGCTCGCCGCACTCGCGGTGGGGACGGCGATCGGGTGGTACCAGGGCACGCACACGACCGTCCGCGTCGACCGCGCTGCACGCGCGATGTTCGTCAAAGTCTCGCCGATCGGCGCGATCATTTTCATCGCAGTGCTGGCGCTGCGTTTCGGGGTGCGCTTCTTCACCGGTGGCTTCAACCTCGACCCTTCCGGCATGCCGGCGGCGACGTCCGGCTTGTTCGGCCTGACCAGCGTCGCTCTGCTCGCGCTGTTGGTGGGCATGAACGCCGGCGTGCGCTTGTACCTGGCGCGCATCTACTCGCAGACGCCCTGACGCGCATGGCCGTCGCAGCCGTCGTCTACCCGCGCTCGACCCGCTTCATCGTCCTCGTCGCCACCATTTTAGGGTCGAGCATGGTGTTCATCGACGGCACCGTCGTCAACATCGCGCTGCCGGTGATCCAGACCGCCTTGCATGCCAACGCGATCGACATGCAGTGGGTCGTCAACGCCTACACGCTGTTCCTCGCCGCGCTGATGCTGGTCGGCGGGTCGCTCGGCGACCATTTCGGACGCCGGCGCCTGTTCGTCATCGGCACCGTGATCTTCGCGGCCGCATCGGCATGGTGCGGGTTCGCGCCCGACGTCCACCATTTGATCCTCGCGCGCGGCGTGCAGGGCATCGGCAGCGCGCTGCTCACGCCCGGAAGTTTGGCGATCATCAGCACGACCTTCGACGCGCAGACACGCGGCCGCGCGATCGGCACCTGGTCGTCCTTCACCGCGCTTGCGGCGACGATCGGACCGGCGCTCGGCGGCGCGATCGTCCAGTACGCGTCCTGGCGCTGGATCTTCTTCCTCAACATCCCGCTGGCGATCGCGGTCGTGGCGTTGTGCATGATCGGCGTTCCGGAGACGCGCGATCACGAGCGCGTCCATCATCTGGATTGGACGGGCTCGGCGTTGGCGACCATCGGGCTGGCCGGTCTCACGTACGGGTTGATCACCGCGGGCGGCGTCGGCTTCGGCGATCCGGCGGTCATCGGTTCGCTGCTGCTGGGCGCGCTGGCGCTCGGCGCGTTCATCGTGGTGGAAGCGCGCTCGCCCGCCCCGATGATGCCGCTGAAGCTGTTCGCGTCGCCGACCTTCTCTGGCGCGAACGTGCTGACGTTTCTGCTCTATGCGGCCTTGGCCGGCATTTTGTTCTTCGTTCCCTTCGACCTCATCCAGGTGCAGCACTATGCGCCGACCGCCGCCGGCTTTTCGATGATGCCGTTCATCGTGCTGATGGTCGCGCTGTCGCCATGGGCTGGCGGTTTGGTCGCGCGTTACGGCTCGAAACTGCCGTTGACCATCGGCCCAGCGATCGCGACCGTCGGGTTGGCGCTGTTCGCATTGCCCGGCATCGGGGGCAGCTACTGGACGACGTTCTTCCCGGCGTTCGTCGTCCTCGGGCTGGGGATGGTCATCACGGTCGCGCCGCTGACGACGACCGTGCTCGAGTCGGTGAACCAAAGCGACGCAGGCCTGGCTTCTGCAATAAATAACGCAGTCTCGCGAGCGGCGGGCCTGTTCGCGGTCGCCGTCATGAGCTTGGTCGTCTTGTCGGTCTTCAGCATGAAGCTCGACACCTCGATCAACGCGCTGCCGATGCCCGCGCAGCTGCGCGCGCATGTCGACCAGCACATGGCGGCGCAGCGCACCAAACTTGCGCAAGCGACTGCCCCCGCCGACGTGCCAGCGGACGTGCGCGACGAAGTACAAGACGCGGTCGCGCGTTCGTACGTCAGCGCGTTTCGGGTCGCGATGCTCCTCGGCGCGCTGCTCGCGCTGGCGAGCGCGATCGTGGCGGCGATCTTCATCCCCGCGCGACCGAAGTAGCGTTACGCGCCGTCGTTGGGTTGCAGCATGCCGAACGGGTTGCCATCCGTATCGGTGACGTAGGCGAGCCAACCGATGCCCGGCACCATATACTTCGGGCGCATGATGGTGCCGCCGGCCGCTTGGACCTTTGCCAGATAGCCGTCGAGATCGTCGACGGTGATGGTGTTGACGGTCGCGATGTTCGGCTGCATGCGAGGCACGATGCCGCCGTTGATGCCCGAATCGCCCTCGCCGGTGTCGACCAGCCAATAGTCGATGGGCCCGTCCCACTTGGTTATCTTCCAGCCGAACACACCCGAATAGAATTCGGCGGCGCGAGCCGGCTTGTCGGCGTTGATCTCGAAGTGCACTGGTCTGGGCATGAAAGGCGTCCTTTCGGCCGTGATTCGGCGCATCGTGGGCGAGGGCGCGTCTCGTTCTTCGGCCCATCTGTGCCGCCCTGCGCTCCAGGGCCTTGAATGCGAGGCCCTATTTTGCTAAGATAAGCGAGGTTTTGGAAAGTCTTGGGGCTCTGCCAGGGCGTCGAATCAGGATAACTCCTCTTCGCGATCGTCAGAAACCGGACACCGAAACGTTCAACTACTGACGTGTGTGTTGTCAGAGTCTGACAATGCACCAAGGGGAGTTTCAACTCTAGTGTATACCGATCAACTCATCACCTGCGTCGACTGCGGGAACCAATTCACGTTCACCGCTGGCGAACAGGAGTTCTACGAACAAAAGGGGTTCCAGAACAAACCCAGCCGTTGCCCCGATTGCCGGCAGGCCCGCAAGGCCAGCCGCATGGGCGGCGGTAGCGGTGGCGGCGGCGGAAGCCGTGGCTACGGCGGCGGCGGCCAGCGCGAGATGTTCAAAGCGACATGCTCGAGCTGCGGCGGAGTCGCAGAGGTTCCGTTCCAGCCCCGCGGGGACAAGCCCGTGTATTGCCGCGACTGCTTCCAAAAGCAGCGCTCGGCGTACTAACCAAGACGGTCGAATGAATTCGACCGCTACAACCGGTCGAGTAAACTCGACCGCTACATAAAAAAAGAGGCCCGGTGTGTGAACGCCGGGCCTTTTTCTTTGCGACGCTTACCGCGAGCGGCTTAGAGCCAGGCCGGCTTCTTGCCCGACGTGTTGCCGCACCAGTACATGTGACTCTGAGTTCCCACATACCATGCGTGGATGTCATAATGGGGAACTGCGTAGCCGGGGTGACCGTGCGGTTCGAACCACATGTCGACATGATCGATCTGATAGCCCGGCAACGGCTTGAGCACGTCGGTCCAGCTCATCCCCTTGTCGAAGGCGGACTGCGGAAGCATGACTTCAGTGAAGGTCGGCTTTCCATCGTACCAGCCGTAGATCGGACCGATCGGCCAGTTCCCCGGGAGCGGCGTAGTGGAAACCCATCGTCGGTATGCAGCCCAGCTGCGGAACGACGTCGGCGGGCAAACCTGGCGGATGAGGCTGACCTGGTGTCATGATCATCTTGTATACGGCGGGCGTCATGCCCGGCGGTAAGGGCGGCGTGGTCGCCGCCGTATCCGCGCGCGCGGCGGAGCCGAGCAGTGCGCCTGCGGCGCACGCGACAACGGTGAGAAGAGTCAGACGCATTCGGTAACTCCTGCATCGAAAAGCGCGTCGCAAGAGCTGACAGATAAAACATCCGTCAGTCTCTTCCAAGCACTGATGATGATGGGTGCTTCGCGTTTGAATCAAACACTCCCGCCGCGCGGCGAAAGAGGTCAGCGAGAGGCGGGGCCCGGCGTCGGGTGCACGGGCAGGAGCAGCGGCGGTCGCGGAGCCTGATCGAAATCGAATTCAGCCAGCAGGTTGCCGAGCTGGCCTGAGTTCTCGCGCACGTCGGGACGTGGATCTGGTCGGCCATCGGTGCGCGGATCGATGCGCGCGGCGTTCAAGAAATCGTCTTCGATGAATTTGAGGTATGCGTCGAAGCTCAGCGTTTGGTGGTCGATGTACCCCTTTCGCGCGTATGGGCTGATCAGTAGTCCAGGCACGCGAAGGCCGTAACCGTTCTCATCGACCTGCGGCGGCACGACGTGATCGTAGAAACCGCCCCAGTCATCCCAGGCGAGGAAGATCGCGGTGCTGTTCCAATCCGGGCTTCGCATCACCGCGTTGATGACGCTGGTGACATAGGTCTGCCCGCTGCTCACCAGAGACGGCGGATGCTCGCTCACTGAGCCGTTGGGCACGACCCACGAGACGGCCGGCAGCGTGCCGTTCTTGGCGGCGGTGAAGAAATTCGAGACGTCTTGGATCTGCCCGAGCTCGCCGTCTTGCTTGACGGTCTCAAACCACGGCAGCGGATTCCAGATCTGCGGCACGTCGCGAGTCTGGGGCTGCGGCGCGCAATACATCTGATCGTCCTCGCAGTCGGGCTGCGTGCCCTGGGCGAGGTAGTAGGCCCACGAGATGTGGTTCTTGTGCAGCAGATACGTGAGATCGGTCCAGGCATAATCGGGCTGACCACCGCCCCTGCCCAGACGTTGCGGGCTTTGCAGCTCGTTGACGCAGCTCATCGGATCGGGCGAGCTGCAGCGCGCCGACCATCCCGACACCATGAAGAGGTGTTCGGGCAGACTCCACGATGCGTTGGGCTCGAACATGCTGTCCTGCAAGACGTAGTTTTGGGCGTAGCGCCAATAGTTCGGGATCTCGCGCGCGTCGTGATAGCCCATCGCATCGGGATGGTCGCCCGCGCCGCAGCGCGGATCGAACGCTCCGGCGCAATGCCGCTTGCCGCCCTTGGCCTGCTCGGCGATGAAACCGTCCATCTTGCCGCCGTCGATATCGGCGACGGCGCTGCTCGCGCCGTGCGGCCCGCCGGCGTTGCGATCGCTCGAGTCGTGGAACGGCTGGACGCAACCGCCGCTGGGAGCGGGAACGCAGACGGCAAAGCCGCCGCTCGCGGTGCGAGGGAGTCCCTCAGCGCCCGGATACGTGCCGAAGTAGGTGTCGTACGAGCGGTTCTCTTGCATGATGATCACGACGTGCTTGATCTTGTGGATGTCGCCCGGCGCCGCGGCGGCGGTGTTCGCGGTATTCGTCGGCCCAACCGCAAGCCCGACCGATAGGAGCAGCGCGAAGTACGCGCCTGTCAGCAGCCCCTTCCAGCGGAACCACGAGTAGTTGAGTTGGGCGACGAGCAAGAGCATGTCCCCTTTGTTGTACTCTCAAAGGCCATGGAGCCGGATTAAACGGCCATGAGAGGGCACTGACCCGATGGTGAGACTTGCCTGGAGCGGTCGAATTTATTCGATCGCTCTCCCGAATACGAAGCGCTCGATCGCCGCCATCGTCGCATCGCCCGGGCGGCTCAGCGCCTCGATCATGTCCCAGTGACCGCGTCCTGCAGGCTCGATATACCGCACCGTATCGCCTGCGGCTTTGAGCTGCTGGTACAGCTGCTCTGAGATGGCTTCCGGCGCCATGTCGTCGTTCTTGCCATGGATGACCAGCGACGGCGGCTCCGTGCCGCGCAGCTTGGGCGCAACGTCAAAGCGCGGCCATTGCGACCGGTCTGATCCAAATGCCGGATCGTAGATGCTCTGGAATTGCGGCGCCAGCGCCGTCACGTCGCGCGACGGATTGATGCCGACCGCGCCGAGCGCGACAACACCGGCGACATCGCCGCGCGGCACCACCCCGTTGACCAGCGCGAACCAGGCGAGTTGCGCGCCCGCTGAGTGGCCGATCAGGAACACGCGAGCTGGGTCGTAGCCCGCTTGCGTCGCGTGCGCGCGCAGCCACGCGATCGCGCCGCCGAGCTCACCTGCTTGCTCGGCCGCCGGCGCCTGCGGAGCGAGCGGATAGTTGATGATGGCCGCCGCGATGCCGCAGCGCGCGAACGCCGCGCCGAGCGGCGCGTAGTCGCTCTTGTCGCCGCCGACCCATGCGCCGCCGTGCACGTAGACTGCGAGTGGCGCGCGCGCCGCGCCGTGGGGCAGGTACAAGTCCAGCGCTTCGGATTCACGATCCGTGCCGTAGAGGTGTGTAGACGAATCCACCGCATACGGCGCGGATGGGCACGGCGAAGGCTCGCCGCCGGCTCCGATCATCGCCGCCAGCGCCAGCCACGGCAGCATCATGGACCGCTGACGAAATTCACCAGCGCGCCGAACACCGGATCGTTCGGATCGCGCACCATGCTGACGAGCACGCCGCGATAATCTCTGCCATCGGGCTGCAAGTAGGCCACCTTATCGTCCGCAGCCGTGAGCTCTTGCACGAATTCGGTGGAGTACGCGGCGCTCTCGATGTTGTCGTCGACGCCGTGCACCACGAGAAAACGCGGCGCGCCGGCCTTGAGGAACTGCGAGCAGTCGTATTGTTTCCACGTCGCGGGGTCGGTGCCGAACGCCAGCGTGTAGGAGCGGTAGCGGCTCGGATCGGCCTGCGCGGCCGCAGCTTGCTGCGAGGGGTCGTACGCCTCGCCGTCGATCGCGATGACGCCCGCGATGGCGCCGGCCGGCACACCCGCGCTCGCGGCGAGTTTGGTATCAAGCGCCGCCAAGGCGACGAGCTCCGCGCCGGCCCCGTGGCCCATCAGGAACAGTTTCGTGCGCGCGTAGCCCTTGCCGGCCGCACCGTCGAGCGCCCATTTGAGGGCCTTGTCGATGTCGGCGGCTTCAGCGTCGGCGTGAGCCTGCGGCGCGAGCGGATAGTCGAGCGCCATGAACGCGATGCCGCACGCTGCGAAACGCTGGCCGAGTTCTCGATATTGCGCTTTGTCGCCGCGCGTCCAATCGCCGCCGTGCGCGAACAGGATGACGGGTTCGGCGGAGGTCGATGCGGGCAGATACGCGTCGAGCGCTTCAAAGGTCGTGTCCGAGCCATAGGCCGCGGTCGACGTCTGCACCGTCTTCGGCGGATCGGCGCACGTGGCAGCGCGCGCGCGGGCCGGTGCGATCGTGAGAAGCGCCGCGGCGACCAGGCACGCGCAAAGACTGAGGGCCTTCATAACCCTATTGTAGGGCCGGTAGGCTCGCCACGGCAAGCGCGCGAATTGCGCCCAGCCATGTTCTACCTCGATCCGACCTACCTCATCTACGCGATTCCGCCCCTGCTCTTCGGCATGTGGGCCCAATGGCGCGTCACGAGCACGTTCAACCGGTACGCGCGCGTGCCAACCTCTTCGGGCGTCACCGGCGCGCAAACCGCGGAACTGCTCATGGAGCGGACGGGCCATCGCTTCGGCGTGGCGCAGATCCCGGGCATGCTCACCGACTACTACGATCCGAGCCGCAAAACGATGTGCCTGTCGCAAAGCTCCGTGCAGAACTCCGTGGCATCGGTCGCGGTCGTGGCCCACGAGTTCGGCCACGCGATCCAAGACGTCGAGGGGTATGCGCCGATGAAGCTGCGCAGCGCGATCGTGCCCGCGGTCAAGGTCGGCGCGTTGGTCGGGCCGATCTTGTTCCTCGCCGGCCTCTTCCTGTCCATCGCGCAGCTGGCGTGGGCCGGCATCATCCTGTTCGGCGCCGGTGCGGTGTTCGCGATCGTCACCCTGCCGGTCGAGCTCAACGCCAGCAGCCGGGCGCTGCACATGCTCCAGGCGAACGGCATACTGACCGCCCAGGAGATGCCCGGCGCTCAGGCCGTGCTCAGCGCGGCTGCGCTAACGTACCTGGCCGCCGTCGCGCAAACGGTCATGCAGGTGCTCTATTACGCCAGTCTGATGGGACGCCGCCGCTAGCGCCGGGCGATTCTCAGTACCGGCCCCGTGCGAAGGTCCGTGAAACCACCGATTCGGGACAACCCCCCGCCGCCGTACGATGGTAGCGAAGGAGGGCCATGCCCATGTTACGCTACCCATCGGTCACCATCACCCCATTCGTCGAGCCGTTCGACGAGGACTCGGCCGCGCTGATACGCCGCGAGTTCCGCCACCACATCAAGTTCGGCAGACGCCTGCACGTCATCGACCTGGATCAGCTCGACGCGGCCAGCTCCGCGATGTTGCGTTCGCTGATCATCGCGCTGCGGACCGCGCGCGAGGCCGGGGGCGACGTCAAAGTCGTCAACAGCAGGCCCGGCATGCGCCGCGTGCTCGCGCTGACGGGCCTGTCGCGGGTCTTCAGCGTGCACGCGACGGTGCGCGATGCCGTGATCGCCTTTCGCGAACAGCCTCAGATCGCGAGCTAGGGGTGCCGGCGCGGCCAGCGCGCCTTGCGCTTTTGGAGGAACGCCATGATGCCCTCGTGCGCATCGGTCATAAGCGCGTTGAAGGTCATGACCTCCTTGGTGTAGTTGTACGCCTTGCGCTCCGTCATGTCGATCTGCCGGTAGAACGCTTCCTTGCCCAAGGCGATGACGTTGGGGCTGGCGGATGCGATGGCAAGACCGAGCTCGCGCACCGACGCCTCGAGCTGCGCTGCGGGCACGGCTTTGTTGATAAGGCCTTCGCGCACCGCTGCGGCCGCCGGAATCGGCTCGCCGGTGAGCAGCATCTCCATCGCCTTCTTGCGGCCGATGGCGCGCGTCACGGGCACCATGGGCGTCGAGCAGAACAGCCCGATCTTCACGCCGGGTGTCGCGAACCACGCGGTGTCCGCCGCCACGGCGAGATCGCAGGCCGCCACCAGCTGGCAGCCGGCGGCCGTCGCCGGACCTTGCACCTGGGCGATCACGGGCTGCGGGATCTCGTGCAGCGTCTCCATGACCTCGACGCACAGATCGAAGATGCGTTTGTACTCGATGACCGTGCGATTGACCAACTCGCGCAAGTCGTGGCCTGACGAGAAGATGGTTCCAGTCGACTTGAGCACCACGACCGCGACGTCGGGATTCTTGCCGATCTCGCGCAGCGCTCCGACCAGCGCATTCATCACGCCCTCCGACAGGGCGTTGCGTTTGGCGGGCCGGTTGAGCGTGACGTACGCGAACGGAAGGTCCAGCTCGAGCAGGACCTCCGCCGTGGGTTTGGTCAGCATAGTTGCCATTTAGTTGATCCGCTTCTCCCGTCCAGCCCATTCCTGGTCGCGCAGCTTGAACTTTTGCACCTTGCCGGTGGACGTCTTCGGCAACGGGCCGAAATCCACCGTCTTCGGCGCTTTGAAGTGCGCGATCTTTTCGCGGCAGAACGCGATGATGTCTTGGGCGCTCGCGGTCGCGCCAGCCTTCAGCGTGACGAACGCTTTGGGCACCTCGCCCCATTTCTCGTCCGGCACGCCGATGACCGCCGCCTCCAGCACGGCTGGATGCGCGTACAGGACCCGTTCGACCTCGATGGTCGAGATGTTCTCGCCGCCGCTGATGATGATGTCTTTCGCGCGATCGCGCAATTCGATGTAGCCGTCGGGGTGCATGACGCCCAGATCGCCGGAGTGGAACCAGCCGCCGCGGAACGCTTTCTCCGTCGCGGCCCGATCGTTGAAATAGCCTTTCATGACGTTGTTGCCGCGCATCACGACTTCACCCATGGTCGCGCCATCGGCCGGCACGTCGCGCATCTCGTCGTCGACGACGCGCAGCTCCGGCGCGTGGATGAAGCCGACCCCCTGGCGCGCCTTGAGTCGCGAGCGCTCGTCGGGCTGCTTGTCGTTCCACTTGGCCTGCCACTCGCTCACCGTATGCGGCCCGTAGGTCTCCGTCAAGCCGTAGGCGTGGGTGAGAACCGCGCCCATCGCTTCGATGCGCGCGATGACCGTCGGAGGCGGCGGCGCGCCGGCGGTCACGATGCGCAGCGGGCGCGGGAACGTATAGTCCTTGGTCGGCGCCTCGTTCGCGATCATGACCAGAACCGTGGGTGCGCCGCACAGATGCGTGACGCGCTCGCGGTCGATCAGGTCGAAGATCGCCTTCGGCTCGACCCTGGGCAATGCGATATGCCTGGCCCCCGCTGCGGTGACAGCCCACGTGTAGCACCAGCCGTTGCAATGGAACATGGGCAGCGTCCAGAGATACACGCTGTCGCCGGTCATGCCCGAATGATACACCTCGCCCAACGCGTTCAGATACGCGCCGCGATGCGTGTACACCACGCCCTTGGGGCGGCCGGTCGTGCCGCTCGTGTAGTTGATCGAGATCGGGTCGTCTTCGTCGCTGATCGCAAGGTTGAACGGCTCTGGGCTGCCCGCCGCGATGAACTCCTCGTATGTAGCGGCCGAATTCGCTCCATCAGGGCTGTGATCGATCCAGATCGTGTGCTCGACGTTGGATGCTGCAAGCCCGGGCGCGATGAGATGAGCGAATTCCGGATGCGCGATGATCGCCTTGGCGCCGCAGTGCGCCAGGATGTAGCCGATCTCGTCGGCGCTCAAACGCGTGTTGATGGCGACGAGCACCGCCCCGATCTGCGGCACGCCGAAATGAGCCTCGAGCGCTTCATCCGAGTTATAGGCGAGCAAGGCGACGCGGTCGCCTTTTTCGATGCCCGCCGCGCGCAGCGCGCTCGCAAGCCTGTATGTGCGCGCACCGAGCTGCTCGTATGTGAGGCGGCGCGTACCGTCCACCATCGCATCTTTAGCGCCATACACGTGGATGCTGCGTTCTATGAACGACAGCGGTGACAGCAGCGACCTATTGACGGGCAAGCCCGTCCACTGGTCGCGCGACCACAGCTTCTGGAAGGTGGGCCGGTCGAGTTCGATCATGACACCCTCTTCGCGCGCATGCGCCACCTAGATTTCGAGGCCGGCGATGTTGCGCACTGCCTCGTGGGAGGTGCGAATAGCGATCCAGGCGACGACCAATCCGCACCACGCCAGCCCCAGCAGCACCGCAGCGAGGCCGTTCCACGCGTCGTGGAGCCCGACGCGCGTGGCTGCCAGGAACGAACCGCACAGCGCCAAGAGCAGCAAGCCGTTCAAGAATGGCAAGATCATGCGCACGCCGCGATTGATGGCGTTGGGATTCTCCCAGTCGAAGGACGGATACCGCGTGTCGAACTCGACGCCGTAGCAGATCGACGCCGCCGACATGAGGAGCGCGAAGATGACCAGCGCTGCGGTCTGGATGAAAGAGAACTGATAGCCGGCGCCGAGCAGGATGGCGGCGATCGTCGTGATGAGCCCGGTCTGCGCATACGCGCTGATGATCTTGGCGGCGAAGAGCTGGCGCGGCGTGAGCGGGGCGTCCAGCAGCAGCCAGATCGACTTGTGCTCGAGCGACAATGCGGTCATGCCGGGGTTGAGGCTGTCGAGCACCGCGACGAAGCCGATCTGCAGCATCGCGAGCTGGATGGTCAGCGGTAAGATCGGGCTTTGCACTTGATGACCGACGAGCAGATAGCCGATGAAGCCCAGCGATGCGATGTGGTTGAACCACAGCTGCGGCGAGCGCAGCACGATGCTGATGTCCTTCCAGACGATCGCCGCGATGGGGCTGAGCTTAGGCGGAGCGCCCGACGACATGGCGTTCACGCGCTTGCCCGTCGCCGCCCGGCTCCAGCCTTCGACGAATCCCTGCGACACGACCGCGAGCCCGATCGGACACGCGACGAACGTCACCAGCGCGAGCAGGCCAAGCCACGCCATCGCGTGGCTGGCGTCTCCGGCGCCGGCGTACGAGAGCAGTTTGCCCATCCACGTGCTCGGCAGCCATGAAGGAGCGCTCGGCAGGTGCAGCGAGTTGATGTCGCCGTCCATGTGCGCGAAGCGTGCGAAATTGAGCAGCCAGAAGCCCGTCGGCACGGCGGCGCCGATCACCCACAACATCTCCTTCGCGACGCGCGGCGGGATGAAGCGCAGCGCGACGATGGTGATGGTGGCTAGCCCCGCATAGAGGATCGCCGGAAAGAGCGCGAGGCCGGCGATCGCCGCCGCGTATGCCCACGGAGGCGCCCCCATCCCCAACAGGTAGCCGAGGACGAACGGCAACAGGAAGACCCCGACGTAGACCTCGTTCTGCGCGACGCCCAGGACGAACTTCGCGACGATCAGACCGCTGGCGCGCACCGGCATGACGAGCAAGATCGGCATGTCGGAGGACAGGTACATGTCGTTGAGCGCCTGGCCGAACGCGATGAACAGATCGGTGAACAAGTAGACCAAGAACGCCCACGCGGCGATGCTGACGAGCAGTCCGGTCGCGTTCGCCGCGACGAGCGCGCGCACGCCGAGATACGTGCCGCCGAAGATCCCCAGCACCAGCGCCGTCGAGGCAACGCCGGCCACGAGGTAGAGCGTGCGACTCGTCCAGTCGCGGCGCGACGCAAGGATGCGGAAGCGGATGAGGCTGCGCGTGAGCACCCACGTCTGGGCGATCGCACCGCGGCTCATGCCGGCGCGCGTTCGCGGAAGATATCGGCGATTCGGCGATCTTCGAACCCGCCCGTGAGATGCAAGAACACCTCTTCGAGCGTGTCGCGGCCGCGCAACTCGCGCAGCTCGGTCACCGTGCCGATGGCGGCGATGCGCCCGTGATCGATGATCGCCACGCGGTCGCACAGGCTTTCCGCGATCTCCATGATGTGGGTCGACATCATGACCGCGCCGCCGGCGCGCGTCAGGGCACGCACGATGTCCTTGAGGAGCCGCGCGCTCTTGGGATCCAGACCGACCGTGGGCTCGTCGAGGAAATAGATCTTCGGTTCGTGCAGCAGCGCCGCGCACAACGCGACCTTTTGGCGCATGCCGTGCGAGAAGCTCTCGAGCAGACCGCCGGCATCGGCGTCCAATTCGAACAGCGCGAGCAGCTCGCGGATGCGCGCCTGCTTGCGCGTCGTGTCCATCTCGTAGATGTCGCCGACGAAGTTGAGGAATTCCACGGCGGTGAGCTTGGGGTAGAGCGCGGGCTCGTCGGGCACGTAGCCGAAGAGCCGCTTGGCTTCGACCGGGTGCGTGGTGATGTCGAAACCGCCCACCGTCGCGCGTCCGGACGTGGGGCGCAGCAACCCTGTTAGAATCTTGATCGTCGTGGTCTTGCCTGCCCCGTTAGGCCCCAAGAAGCCGAATATCTCGCCGGGCGCGACGGCAAAGCTGATGCCGTCAACGGCGGTGGCATCGCCGAAGCGCTTGGTCAGGCGATCGACGACCACCAGCGGGGGGAGCATACTATTTGATTATCGTCAGGTCTACGGCGGGGGTCCATGCGCCGCGGCTGGGGCGGCAGCGCCTGAGGCCGGACCGGGCCGCGAAACCACCGTGCGCGGGGCGGGGCTCGGAGGAGGAATGGCCTGCACGACCCCGGCCAGCAGCTCCTGGATCAGGTTCGCTTCGGCCCCTGCTGCCGGAAACGGTACGCCACCCTTGAGCACCACCGGGACCGCGTGCCACGAAGCAACCGCGGGACCGCGCAGCGTGATCTGCAAGATCGCACTGTCCGTTTGGATCCCGGGTTGGGTGTCGAAGACGAAGTTGCCCAGCGAGTACGCGATGAGCCCGCCGTGATAATCTTCCACCGGGCCGAGCACGTGCGGGTGAGCGCCGAGCACCAGCGTCGCCCCGGCGTCGATCGCGGCGTGCGCCAGACGGATGTGGTCGGCGGACGGCGGGCCGAGCAGCTCGGTCCCCCAGTGCTCGTAGACGATCACGACATCCGCGCGTTCGTGCGCATGCCGGATCGCTTGTGCGAGGATCCTAAGATAGGACGCGTCGACCTCGCCAGTGATGGGATCTCGGCCGGGCGCGACGCCGGGCGTCGTCCTGCCGGCGCCGTAACCGCGCGGAATGACTTCTGAGATCCCCAGCAACGCGAAGCGCATTCCGCGCCGTTCGAAATACGCCGGCTGCCACGCGAGCGCGGCGTCATCGCCGGCCCCCGAGGTCGCGACGCCGCTCGCGTGCAGCGCTGCCAAGGTATCGTCCAACGCGTCGTCGCCGTAATCGAGGATGTGATTGTTGGCCAGAGTCATGGCGGCAAAGCCTGCGTCCGCAAGGCCGGGGGCGGCGGCCGGCGTCCCGCGCAGCACGAACTCCTTTTTCGCCTTGAGGTCTTTTTTCGATTTCGACTTGGTGGGCGTACCGCGGTCCGACAGCGGACATTCGAGGTTGCCGACCGTCGCGTCCGCGCGCGCGAGTATCGAGCGCACGCCCGCAAATGGCGCATCGGCGCCGTCGGTCTGCACCAGCGTGCTCACGCGCCATCCGAGCATCACGTCGCCGACGGCATCGATCGTGATCGACTGCGGCGCGGGCGCGGGCTTCAAGGCCGAGGCAGCTGCATGGCCGGTCTGCGCGGCGGATAAGGCCGGCCCAGCCGGCGGGATGGTGGTCAACGCGAGCGCGAGCGCAGTCGAAAGCAGCGTCATACGTACGTAGATTCTTCTAAATGGATGAGCGGCTCCCGCAGGGCGAACGGGGAACCGCTCACTTAATACTACGTACGGCGCGCCGATTCCGATGAATCGGACCGCACCGAGGAACCGGACGTCCTGGAATGCCGTGTCGACATTTACAGCAATGCGCCGGTGTTGTCCGCACCGAGCAAGTACTTGCGCAGGAAATAGATCGGCGGGTCGCCGTGCGAGAGCAGCTCATCGTGGAACTGGTTCAGATGGTACGCGCTTCCTTGCTTGGCCTGGTAATCGGCGCGCAGCTTGAGCAGCATGAGCTTACCCAGCGTGTAGTAGCCGTAGAGCGGGTCGATGGTGCCGCGCACCGCCTCACGATAGGACGGCTCGCGACCCATGAACGCGTTCGCCTCGAAGAACGCGGTGGCTTGCTCGACCGTCATCCCTTGCGTGTGCTCTTCGATGCCGACGATGTAGCGGCAGTCGCGCTGCAGCGCCAGCGAGAGCTGCATCAGACGGTAGCGCGGATCCCCGTTGCCTAGCCCTTCGTCCACCATCATCTGCTCGTCATAGTGCGCCCAGCCTTCGCCGAAGGCGCTGTTCCATTCGATCTTGCGTACCAAGCTGAGGTCGCGTTCGTTGTTGAAGAGGTAGTTGGTGTAATGGCCTGGATAGGTTTCGTGCGTGGATATGATGAGCAGGCTCGGCCGGTTGTAGAACTCCAGATGCTGCTCGGCCTGCGCCTTCGTCCACTGCGGATCCACGAGCGTCACGTTGTAATAGGCCTCGGTCGCCTTGGTCTCGAGCGGGCCGGGCGAGTTCATGGACGCGAACGACGTTTGCGCTTGGAACTTCGGCGTGGGCCGCGCTTTGGCGATCGGCGCGGGCGGCAGGTCGATGATGTCCTTGAGCTTGATGAACGAGACCAAGCCGTTGAGATCTCCTTGCGCGGCCGCGATCAGCTGATCGTTGCTGGGATGGTCCAGCCGTATGCGGGCCATCACTTGCTGCGGCGTTTTTGAGGCATCGATGGCGTGCGCAGTCGCGAGGAACGCCGCCTTGTTCTTGGCCAGATCGGCTTGGCCGATCTGCAGCAGGTGCGCCAGCGGGATGTCGGCGACGTTCTGCCAGCGCTCGAGCTTGGCGTAACCGGCCGCCCCGATAGCGAACGAGCCGCCGGCGTGCGGCACGACATCGGCCTTGAGAAACGCCGCATAGCCTTGGAGCGCTTTGATGGCTGCCGCGTTGGCGGCCGCGAACTGCGCGCGCAGCGCTGGGTCTTGGACGCCGGCGAACGCGGCCGGCACGTCGTGCGAGAAAAAATCAGCTGCGCCCTCGGCGTCGAGCGTCTGCGTAGAGGCGACGATCGGCGCGATGCGCGCGGGCTGCAGGTTCTTCTCGCCCTGGGCCAGCACCGCGGGGATCTGCTTCTCGCGGGCGATGACCAGCCCCAGGCGCTGGGCGAGCGGCGCGAAGTTGCGCGACATGATGCCGTACACGCCGTCAGCTGCGATGTCCGAATAGTAGCTGGGCTGCTCACGCCACGTTGGCCGCTCTTCATCCCAGAAGAGCGTCGTCTGGATCGACTCCTCAAGCATCTGTTGATCCGTCAGGCCGTCGAGCGATAGCTTCGAGGAATCGATGCGCTGCAGTTTGTCGAGCGTCGCGTGCAGGCTCGCGTCGTATGCTTGAATGTTGGCGGCCGTGAAAGAACCCAGCTGGGCGTCGTACTGATGCACGCCGATATCGGTCGCGGTGCCGGGGCTGAACTTCCATTCGCCTTTGTAATAGGCGTCGGCGATCACGGCCACGGCCGCATCTCCCGGTTGCGGGATCGGCGTTTCGAGCGCCGGCGTCGGCGAGGGGCTGCCGCTGTCGTCGCCGAGCGCGCAAAGCGGCGCGCACGCCACGATCGCTGCGACCAAGCCGAAGATAAAGCGTCTAGACATGCACGGCCTCCTTACGCTGCTGCGCCGCCGTCTGCGCCATGATCTGTGCGGCGCGAACGACCTGTTCGCCCGTGACGTCGAGGTGGGTCACCGCCCGGAAGCGCCCATAGCCGACGTGATTCGCGAGCACGCCTGCCTCGCGCCACGCCACGACCAGCGCGACCGGATCGATCGGCGACTTCTGCGGCAGAGAAAACATGATGATGTTCGTCGTAACCGCGGCCGGGTCGACCTCGAACTCGCCGCCGGATGCGAGCGCCGCAGCGAACGACTTTGCGTTGGCGTGATCCTCGTGCAATCGCTTCGGCCCGTCGCGCAGCGCGATGAGCGCAGCAGCTGCGATCACGCCCGCTTGGCGCATGCCGCCGCCGGCCATCTTACGCACCTTGCGCGCGCGCTCCACGAACGCGCGGTTGCCGGCGACCGCCGACCCGACCGGCGCGCCTAGGCCCTTGGAGAAACAGATGCTGACCGAGTCGACGCTGTTGGTCAGCGCAGTTGCCGGCACGCCGAGCGCGACCGCGGCGTTGAACAGCCGAGCTCCGTCGAGGTGCACGGGGAATCCGCGGCGCCGCGCGACCGCGGTCAACGCCTCCGTCCGCGCGACGCTCAGAGGCCGTCCGCCGCCGCGATTGTGCGTGTTCTCAAGACACAGCAGCGCAGTGCGCGGAAAATGGATGTCGGATCCGCGCACCGCTCGCTCGACCTCGTCCGGATCCAGCTCGCCGCCGTGGTTTGGCACCGGGCGCAACTGGATGCCGCCGAACGTCGCGGCGCTGCCCGATTCGTACAAGAAATGATGCGCTTGGTCGCCGACGATCGCTTCTTCGCCGCGCGCGCAGTGAGCCAGGACGCTGACCAGGTTGCCCATCGTGCCGCTGGCGACGAAGAGCGCCTCTTCCTTGCCCAAGGCGGCCGCGGTCTCGCGCTCGAGCAGCGCGACGGTCGGATCTTCGCCGTAGACGTCATCGCCGACGTCCGCTGCCGCCATCGCGGCGCGCATCGCGGCCGACGGTTTGGTGACCGTGTCGCTGCGCAGATCGATCAGTTGGTCCATTCCCATGAGTTCCAAAAGGTCGTGACGGCCGGCGCCGGCTCGTACCCGTGCATCGAGTTGGCCACATCGTCGTTGCGCCGCGTCCACCACAAGAAATCGACCGGCACGTCGGCGGCGAGCAAGTCCTGGATCCGGCCGTACGCTGCCTTGCGCGTCGCCGTGTCATAGTGCGTGAGCGCATCGCGCTCGGCTGCGTCGATGCGCGGGTCGCAGATGAACGAATGGTTGAAGCCGCCGCGCTGATCGCACGCCCATAGCGCGATGTCGTCGGGGTCGACGCCGCCGATCCAGCCCTCGTAGGCGATGTCGAACTTGCCCTGCGAGAGGATACCGCCTGCGTTCTTGTCGGCATAATAGATGCTGTGCGCGATCCCCTTGATCGAAAGATCGACGCCGGCAGCGCGCAGCTGCTGCTGCAAGATGGCGCCGAGCCGTTCGCCGTCGCTCGCCTCGCGGTCGAAGACATAGACAAGCTCCAGCGGTTTGCCGTTCTTGGACCGCATGCCGTCGGCGCCGAGCTTCCAGCCGGTCGCGTCGAACAACGCAGCAGCGCCCTTGGGGTCATAGACGGGCGCGCCCACGTGCGGATCGTAGGTGTAGAGGTACGACGGCTGGTCGCCTACCGCCGGATCGGCAGCGTTGTGCATCACGTTGCGGATGATGTACTGCTTGTCGATCGCCATGGCAAGGGCGCGCCGGATCCGGACGTCATCGAGCGGCGGGTGCGTGACGTTGAACGTCAGATAGTAGAACTCGTTGAACGGCGTGCGATGCAGCGTCGCGCGCTGTATCGTCGCCAATTCGGGCAGCTGGTTTACCTGTGCATCCGAATACAGGTCCGCTTCGCCCGTGCGCATCATGATGGTGCGCGTGTTGGAGTCGGGGATGATCAGATAGTCGATCTCTTTGAGCTTGGGCGGGCCGCGCCAGTAATGGGGGTTCGCGACCAGCGTGATACCGATCTGCGGCTGATACAAGGCGACCATGAACGGCCCAGTGCCGACCGGCTTGTTGTTGTATGCCGCGTGGTTGATGTCAGGAAGGTCTTTGAGCAGGTGCGCGGGCAGCACCGGCATCGGTGCGAGGCTCGGCGCGAAGAACGTCGCGATGGCCGGAGCGTACGGCCGCTTGAGCGTGACGACGAGCGTGTGGTCGTCGGGTGCGCTCATGGAGTCGATCTGATCCCAGCCCGTGCGGCTGACCACGTTGTTGGCGGGATTCATGATCGCGTGCCAGGTGAAGACCGCATCTGCTGCGGTGAACGGCACGCCATCGTGCCAGAGCACGCCCTTGCGCAGATGATACGTGATCGTCCGTCCATCCGCGCTGATGCCGCCGTTCTTGTCCGTGGGGATCTCCGTCGCGAGATCCGGCACGAGCTGGCCCTTGTCGTCGACGAGGAAGAACCAGCCGCCCCAGAACATCGCCGCGTCGCTCGAGGCCGCGGACGCGGAGAGCTCCGGCACCAGCGAATCGAGCGTGCCCGCGCCGACGACGCGCACGACGCCCGGGTGCGACGGCGCCTGCTGGCCGGCTTGGGTGCTCGTCTGGATCTTCGAGCAATCAGCCACTGCGAGACATAGCGCGAGCGCGACGAGCGCGCGTAAAAGAGGCGCGATTACGTCTTTACGCGCGGGGCTCAGATCGAATACTCCCACGTGTTCCAGAACTCGCTCACGGCGTGCGCCGGCTTGTAGCCCTTGAAATCCACGCTGCCGATGTCGAGGCGTCGGTAGAACCAGTTGATTATGGCGGGCTGATCCTCTGCTAAACGCTCCGCGATCGTGAAGTAGGCCTTCTTGCGCGTGTCGGGCTATCATAGTGCGTCAGAGCGATATGTTCGGCGGCATCGATCTGCGGATCGCACAGATGGTACGTGTTCTGGCCGGCCGGCGGAACCTGATCGCACATCCACAGGGTCGAGTTGTCCGGGTCCACTCCATTGTTCCATGAGTACATCCGATGTCGAACTTACCTCGCTGCAGGATGCCGCCGCGCCATAGCTCGCGAAGAGCTAGGTTCGATAGCTAGTTCTTAATCGTCACCTCGACGCCGACTTTGCGCCATTGCGCCTGCACGACCTCCTCGAGCTTAGCTATCAGCACGCCCGGTCGCACCGGTGAACTGAATGCTTAGCTTTTCGCCCTTGGAGTTGTGACGATAGCCGTCCGACCCCAGCTTCCATCCCGCCTGGTCGAGGAGTTTGGCCGCCATGACGACATCATATCGATATTTCTTGACGTTCGGGTTGTAGGCCCATAAGAACGGGGGTTGGTCGCTGGATGCAGGTATGTTCACGCCATGTGTCATTTTCCTGATCAGTTCGTTCCGGTCGGTCGCATAGGTGAGGGCCTGTCGGACCATCTTGTCCGCAGCGTCGAGACAGTCATATTGAACCCGAGCTGGCCGTACTGCGTGAAGGGCGTGAGATAAACCTTGGTGCCGGGGATCTTCTTGAGCTCCTCGTATTGCGACGCCGACGCATTGTACGTGAAATCGAGCTCGTGTGTCTGTAGCTGTGTCAGCAACGTGTTCTCGTTGGGGATGATATGGTACTCGACTTTTTGCAGTTTCGGCGGCCCGCGCCAATAATTGGGGTTTGCCACCATCGTGATAAGGCTGCCGTTCTCCCAATCGGTGACGATAAACGGACCAGTTCCCAACGGGTTTGTCATTGTAAGGAACCTGATTGATGATCCGCATATTGAGAGAATAGAGTGCTTCGGCAGGATCGGATACGGATTGGCCGACATCGTGAAGAATGAGGCGACGAACGGAGCGAACGGCTTCTTGAGGTGGACGGTGATGGTGTACGGGTCTTTCTTGTCAATCGCGGTAATGATATCGTAGCCGACGCGACTGCCGACGTTGTTCTTGGGGTTCATCACCTGCTGCCACGTATAGATGACGTCGTCCGCGGTGAATTCCGGCCCGTCCTGCCATTTCACACCCTTACGCAAGTGATAGGTGATCGACAGTCCGTCCTTGCTGATGCCGCCGTTCTCCAGCGTCGGCTCTTCCATCGCCAGTTCGCCGATGAACTTGTTGTCGTTGGTCCAGTTGAGCAGATATCCGCCCCAGAACATCGAGAGGTCCACCTCGGTCTGCAAGTTGCCGACGACCGGATTCATGTTATCGGGCTCGGAGTTGTTGCCGATACGCAGCACGCCGTGGATCGTGTGGCTTTCGGTCGACCCGTCCGGATGTCGATGTGCTGATCTTCGTACAGCCGCTCGAGCCCGCCGGCCAGCAGAACTGCGCAAAGCACGCAAGGGCGAACAGATGACGATGCATTGTCAAACTCCTGATGGAGCGGTCGAATTTATTCGACCGGTGACGCGGTACGTCACAGAGATCGCCGTTTTGATGTCAGAACGCCCGAGTTCATGCCGCTGACGGTCAATCCGCCCGCGAAGCGCGCGTGCTCGACCTTCATGCAGCGATCGGCGACGACGTCGAGCCCCGCCTGGTCGGCGATGCGGATGGCCTCGTCGTTGATGACGCCGTACTGGAACCAGATCGCTTTCGCGCCGGCCGCCACCGCGTCGCGCGCGACTTGCGGAGTGTCGGCAGGCTTGCGGAACACGTCCACGATATCGGGCGGCCCGTTCTCCGCGGCGTAGGCGGCAAGCGTCGGATAGCTCTTGGTACCGTCGATGTCGCCGTACTTCGGATTGACGGGGCGGACGTCGAAGCCGTGCGTGATGAGGTAGCGGAACACGAAATAGCTCGGTCGCAGGGAGTTGGCGCTCGCGCCGACCATAGCGACCTTGTGCGAGCGGTCGAGCAGCGCGTGCCGCTGTTCGGGCGTCGTGAGGATCACAGCCCCGCTCCGGTTTCGGCCAGCGCGACGGTTTGCGCCGCCGCCAATGCGTTATCGAGATCCCAGATGAGATCGTCAGCATCTTCGAGCCCCACCGACAGAGCGTACCATGTCTGGGGTGATGCCGGCGGCGATCAGCTCCTCATCGGTCAATTGCTGGTGCGTCGTCGAAGCCGGATGGATGACCAAGCTCTTGGCGTCGCCGACGTTGGCGAGGTGGCTCCACAGCTGCAGCGAGTCGATGAATTTGACGCCGGCTTCCCGCCCGCCGCGCACGCCGAACGTGAAGATCGAACCCGCGCCACGTGGCAAGTAGCGCTTGGCCAGCGCATGCTGCGGGCTCGATGGAAGACCGGCATACTTGACCCACGCGACGCCCTCATGTCCTTCGAGGAACTCGGCGACGCGCACGGCGTTGGCGACGTGCTGGCGCATGCGCACGACCAGGGTCTCAAGACCGAGGATGAGCAGCCACGCGTTCATCGGCGACATGCACGCGCCGATGTCGCGCAGCACTTCGAGCCGCGAGCGGCACAAGAACGCGAACTCGCCGAACGTCTCGGCAAAACTCATGCCGTGGTAGGCGGGGCTCGGCGCCGCGATAAGCGGATGTTTGCCCGCGTTCCAATCGAACTTGCCTGACTCGACGAGCACGCCGCCGATGAGCGTGCCGCTGCCGCTCAAGAACTTGGTCGCGGAATGCAGCACGATGTCGGCGCCATGTTCGATCGGGCGGCAGAGATACGGCGACGCAAAGGTGTTGTCGACGATCAGCGGCAGGCCGGCGCCGTGCGCCGCAGCGGCCAGCGCATCAAGGTCGGCGATGTTGCCGAGCGGATTGCCGATCGTCTCGACGTAGAGCGCCTTGCTATTGGGCCGCACGGCCGCTCGCATGCCCGCTGGATCGCTGTTGGGCACGAACGTGACGTCGATGCCCATGCGCTTGAGCGTGACGGCGAACTGCGTCACCGTGCCGCCGTACAGATTCGATGATGCGACGATGTGGTCGCCGGCTTGCGCCAGGCTCAGGATCGCGAGCAGCTGGGCCGCTTGGCCCGACGCCGTCGCCACCGCCCCGAGGCCGCCTTCAAGGCTGGCGATCTTCTCTTCGAACGCCGCGACGGTCGGGTTGGAGATGCGCGAGTAGATCGTCCCGTAGCTGCGCAGCGAGAAGAGCTCGCGTGCGTGCTCGGCCGAGTCGAAGACGAAACTGGAACTCATGTACAGCGGTGCCGCGCGGGCGCCGGTCGCCGGATCGGGCGGGGTGCCTGCATGCAGCGCACGCGTCGAAAAGCCGAACTGTCGGTCCTTGTGCATTGGCCGGGGGTCTCCCAAAGATCAAACGCAGGCGCGGGAGCCCGGAAAGCTTCCATGGACCGGATATTTTTCCTGGAAAAGCGATTTTCAGACTGCGTCGGTCTGAGCGGCCGGCCTTTGTTCGAGCAGGCGCTGCAATTCGGAGGCGGGCAGCGGCGCGCTCAGCAGGTGCCCCTGGATCTCGTCGCAGGTCAGCCGGCGCAGCGCGTCGCGCTGGACGAGCGTCTCGACCCCGACCGCGACGACCTGTAAGCGCCGATTGTGTGCCACGGTGATCATCGCGCCGACGATCGACGCGTCGAACGAGTCGCTTTCGATGCTGCGGATGAATTGGCGGTCGATTTTGAGCGACGAGACCGGCAGCTGCTTGAGATAGGCAAGCGAGCTGTAGCCCGTGCCGAAGTCGTCGATGGCGATGCGCACGCCCATAGACACGAGCTGGCGCATGATGCGCACGGAGCGTTTGACATCGGTCATGATGCCCGTCTCGGTGAGCTCGATCTCCAGCGACGATGGCTCCAGACGGGTCGCGCGCAGCACTCCGGCGATCATCTTGATGAAGTGCGGCTCGGCGAACTGGCGCGGGGAGATGTTGACGGTGATGCGGGCGGGCGCGACGCCTTGGCGCTGCCAGTTCTTCATCTGCTCGCAGGCGGCGCGAACCGCCCACGCGCCGATCGGCACGATCAATCCGGCGTCCTCGGCGATCGCCGTGAAGTCGTCGGGCAGTCTCAGGCCGAGCGTGGGATGGCGCCAGCGCAGCAGCGCTTCCGCGCCGATGATCTCGCCGGTGCGCAGCGATGCGATGGGCTGGTAGTGGAGCAAGAATTCGTCGCGGCGCAGCGCATTGCGCAATTCGTTCTCAAGGGACAGCCGTCTGACGGCGACCGCGTGCATCTCCGGCGCGAAGAACTGGAAGTTGTTGCCGCCGCGCTCCTTGGCTTTGTACATCGCGGTATCGGCGTTGCGCAGCAGCGTCTCGACGTCGTGGCCGTCCGCCGGGTACATGCTGATGCCGATGCTGGCGGTGGTGAACAGCTCGTGACCGGAGACGACGTACGAGCGGCCGGTCTCGTTGACGATCTTCTGCGCGATCTTCATCGCGGCTTGCGAGTTGGGCAGATCGGTCAAGACGATGATGAACTCGTCGCCGCCCAGACGCGCGACGCAGTCGACCGCTCGCACGCTGCGTTTGAGCCGGCCCGCCACCGCCTTGAGCAGCGCGTCGCCGATCGAGTGGCCGAGCGTGTCGTTGACGTTCTTGAAGCGATCGAGATCGAGGAAGAGCACGGCGGTCGGCCGTTTGTGGCGGTCGGAATACGCGATCGCTTGATTGGCGCGGTCGGTGAGCAGCGTGCGGTTGGGAAGCTCTGTCAGCGAATCGTAGTGCGCGTGGCGCGCCAGCTGTTGCTCCGCTTCTTTCCGTTCGGTGATGTCGATCATCGTGCCGACGCTGCGCAGCACCTTGCCGTTGCGGTCGAAGAAGAAATCGCCGCGCTCTTGGACCCAGCGCACGGTGCCGTCGCGACGCATGATGCGATGGTCGATGTTGAACGGCTCGTGCAAGCGCTTGGATTCTTCGGTCGCGCGGTGCACGGCGGCGGCATCGTCGGGATGGTCGAACTGCGAGAAGGCCACCGGCTTGTCCACGCCCTCGGTCATGCCGTAGATGCGGTAGATCTCCTCGGACCAGTGCACGTCGCCGCTGACCAGGTCCATCGACCAGCTGCCTAGGTGCGCGATCTGCTGCGCCTCGGCGAGGGTCGCGCGGCTTTGCCGCAGTGCTTCCTCTGCTGCGACGCGATCGGTGACGTCGCGGAAGCTCCACACGCGACCGCTCGGCTCGCCGTCGATGAACTGCGGGATCGAGTAGCGCTCGAAGATGCGCCCGTCGATGAAGTGCAGCATGTCGAAGCTTTCGGCGTGCGGGTCGGCGTACAACTCGCGCACCTTGCTGATGAACGCGTCGGGATTCTTGAGCTGGCGCACGACGTGGGAGATCGCCCGCTCGTCGTCGCCGGCTTCGAGGATATTCTCCGGAATGCGCCACATCGACGCGAAGCGTTTGTTATAGCGGGCGATCTTGCCGGAGCGGTCGACGACCAGTATCCCATCGGCCGTCGCCTCCAACGTGGCGAGCAGCATCGATCGTTCGGCGGCTAAGGAATTAGTCGAAATCGGCGCTCGCCTCCCTCTATGAAGAACTATCGTCTATTCCCGGGAGAGAACGCCTATCATGTGGGGAGATGTGCGGGCACCTTTGGACTGTGAACGGCGTCACAGCCCTCCGCCTCTTATTTGGCGGTGAGCTTGGCCTTCACCGTCGAGTCGAACGGCTGGCCGTAGACGTCTCGTTGGAAGTGGTCGACGATGGTTTCGTCGAGCGAGACCAGGACCGGGGAATCGTCTGCCAATTGCCCCAGCTTCACGTGCTCGACAAAGCTGAGCGTGATCGTCATCGGAACGGTGCCAAACGCCAACCTCATGGGGACGTTGTCAAGCTCCCCGTGGACCTCGATGGTGGCGACCCCGCCGTCGACGCCCGTGAGCAACGCGGCGACCTGCACGGGGAACGTCTGATCCTGGACGAGCACGCCGACCGACGATTGCCACTTGTTCCCGGCTTGCAGACCGGGAGCGTCGGCGACGGTCTGGCGGCCGCCGCGCAGCGCCAAGCCCAGCGTCGCCGCGCCGGCATTGGCGTAATCGACGTCAAAGTCGCCGCCCGCTTTGGCTGCGGTCGTGAGGGTTCCGGAGCTCTGCGTGGCCTGCGGCCTGCAATCGCACGAAAACTTTACGTCGTATTGAGCAGGAGCGACTTGCAGCACGAGTGCGCTTAACGCTGCGATCATCATGGCGTCTGATTTTGGCCTCCGTGTACCGAGTTCCCCGTCCGAGTCAGCCCGTCGGCTCCGGCGCCCTAGGCGAGCTCTGGCCAGGTGACGTCTATCTTCAAGCGAGGCACGCCTTTGGGGTATGCCCCGTTCGCATTCTTGGCGTTCCACTCGCGCGCCTTGACGACGAGGAATTCGAAGTTCTCCCACACCCCGGCACCCGATCGTCTGCGGACCAGCGGAACTATGCCCTCGACGATTTCCCACGCGTTGATGACCCGGCCGGCATACACGTCGAGCAGCGATTCCTCCGGGATGAGATTGTGTTTCACGAGGCTGCCGACCCAGTCGTACGAGTTCGCAAGATTCAACCACGGGTTGTTTCTGCGCTCGTACGTGCCGTTCAATATTGCACGCCGGTACTCGGGGTCGGGCAGCCGCAGTTTTAGCAATTCTCGCGCCGCGTCCACCCATTCGTTGAACTGCGGATCTTCCACCCGCGCCAACACGGTGAGCAAACCCGTCAATTGATTCTGTGCGCGCAGGTGGCGCAATTGCACGACGGCGGCGATCGCGGTCGCCGCGATCACGACGAACGTGCCGACCGCAGCTGCGGTGCTTAAAGTCTCTTGCGACATGACGTACCCTCTCTTATTCTGTCTACGGAAGCGTTAGCCCGGGCATTTGTACATTGTGATCACTGACAGGCGTTTTTTGCACGCGTTGGCGGCCACGCGTCGAATACATGCGACGACAAGGGGGACCAGCACGATGCTCACCAGATATACCCGCGCGCTCGCCGCTATCCTGGTACTCGCACTGCTAGGCTGCGCGGGCGGGGGCGGCTCCGGAATCCCCGGCGTTCCCAAAGGCGGCTCGCCGTCTTCGGGTCCGGCCGGCCAAATCACCGAGTATCAAACTCCCACCCAACCGAGTTTTCCGTACGGTATCGCGGCCGGATCTGATGGGAACATATGGTTCGGGGAGTTCATCCCCAATAGGACCGCAAAGATCACCACCGCTGGAGTCGTCACCGAAAACGCCACCGTCGCCGGCGGACCGCAGTGGAACGCTGCGACGAATGGCCCGGACGGCAACATCTGGTTCACGTCGATCAACAACGGCACGATCTATAAGGTCACGACCGCCGGGGTGGGGACACCATATCCCATTCCTGGCGGCAGCGGGTCTGGTCCCGAGTCTATCACGACGGGGCCGGACGGCAATTTGTGGTTCACCGCGGTGAGCGGTGGTTTTATCGGCAAGATCACGCCGGGTGGCTCGATCACCAAGTACCCATTGACGGGTCACACCTCAGACTCGACCTTCGGCATCACCGCCGGTCCAGACGGCAATCTGTGGTTTTGCGATGGCAGCGGTTACATAGGCAAGATGTCGACCAGCGGCGTGCTCCTGAACGCATATCCGCTATCCGACCCGTTGAACGACGGTCCGGTGGGCATCATCACCGGACCCGACGGCAACCTTTGGTTTACCGAGTCAGGGACGAGCAAGATCGGCAAGATCACCACGAGCGGCGCGATTACGGAGTATCAGCTTAAGATACCATCATCGATCACAAGCGACAGTCCCCAAGGGATCACGCTCGGGCCCGATGGCAACCTTTGGTTCACGGAGAACGGCGCGAACCGGATCGGTATGATCACGCCGAGCGGTTCGGTCACGGAGTACGGGCTGCCGACGCCGCAAGCCGGCGCCGCTCAAATCGTGGTCGGCGCGGACAAGAATCTGTGGTTCGTCGAATTCAACGCGAGCCAGATCGGCAAGATCGTGCCCTGATCGAGGTGTCATGACAAAGCCGACGGTCAGGCTCGAACTGACGACCTGCGGTTTACGAAACCGCTGCTCTACCGGCTGAGCTACGTCGGCAAACGACTGGGACGCGCCTTTTTCTTAACGGTCTAGCGACGCGCCTGCCGAACGGGTGCTGCTGAAGCGCGTTTCCTCTCAGACCCGTTGGAGTGAACCTTACCGAGCCGGGTGGTCTTGTTGCGCCAGCCAGCGGTCCGTCAGAGCGATACGACGAGCGCCTTTCGGATACGCGCTGCCCTGATGCGATTCAAGCCATTCCCGCGCGAGCACGACGAGATACTCGAAGTTCTCCCAGATGCCCGAACCCCCGACTCGCCGCGAGATGGCGATGAGATCCTCGCCATCCTTCCAGTCGTTGACCAGCACCCACGAGTACACGTCCATGATGGCCTCGGCCGGTATGAGCCGCTGTTTGACCAGGCTGCCGACGTAATCATACCAGTTATAGAGATGAAGGAACGGCGCGTCTTGGCGATTGTAGGTGTTGTCTTCGATGCTCTTGCGAAACGCCGGATCGACCACACCATCTTTCGCGAGCTTCTTCGTCCCCTGGCGCCATTCCGAGAATTGCGGATCTTCCGAGCGTCCGAGGATGTTGAGCAGACCGGTGAGCTGATTGCTTGTGCGCAAATGTTGCAGCTGCACGATCGCGGCCAGCGCGGTCGCGGCGATGACCACGAACGATCCGATAGACGCGGCCGTGCTTAAGAGCTCAAGCGACATACTGTGTCCTCCCGTGTTGGCGCACCCACGTTTCGGCCCTTGCGGGTGATTTCTTCGTGGCGGGCAAAAGCGTGCTCGTGCCGATGAAGTTGCTTCTTATCCTTGCGGCCGTTCTTGTATCGGGTGCGGATGCTGACTGGCCGACGTACGGCTTCACCTATGACAACAACCGCCACACGCCGCTGACGCAGATCAGCGCGCGCACCGTCGGGTCGCTGCAGCGCGCGTGGGAGTATCAGAGCACCGCGGCCGGGCAGATGGAGTCCTCGCCGATCGTCGTACGCGGCACGATGTACGTGACGACCGGGGAACGCGACAGCGTCATCGCGCTGGACGCGCAGACCGGCCTCAAGAAGTGGGAGTTCACTCCCGCGCTCGCTCGCTATTCGTTCTGCTGCGCCAAGGCCAATCGTGGCGTGGCGGTTGACGGCGGACTCGTCTTTCTGGCCACGCTCGACGGAAGGCTGATCGCGCTAGACGCACGTTCCGGCGCAGAGCGTTGGGAGACGTCGGTCGGGGATCCAAGCGACGGCTTCAGTGAGACGGCGGCCCCGCTGGCATGGCGCGGGATGGTGTTCA
Organism: Vulcanimicrobiota bacterium; assembly: GCA_963772515.1. Lineage (GTDB taxonomy): Bacteria > Vulcanimicrobiota > Vulcanimicrobiia > Eremiobacterales > Eremiobacteraceae > JAFAHD01. The sequence continues at coordinate 987,457 of CAVYXC010000002.1, read as the reverse complement.
TCGGCAGCTCGGGCGGCGATTTCGGCATTCGCGGATCGTTTTCGGCGTATCGTGCGGCCGATGGCAAGCTGCTGTGGCGCTGGTGGTCGACAAATCCAGGCTGGGAAGGCGCGTTCGTGGCCAGCGTGCACGGCTATTCACTGCATCGCGTCGTCGCGCGCGAGCGGGCCGATGCCGCGCATTTCCGCGACGCGTGGCGCCACGGCGGCGGCGCGGTGTGGATGACGCCCGCCCTCGATACGCGACGCGCGACGATCTATCTCTCGACGGGCAATCCATCGCCCAGCTACAACGCCTCGACTCGGCCGGGCGACAATCTCTACACGAATTCGATCGTCGCCCTCGACGCGCTGACGGGCACGATGCGCTGGTGGTATCAAGAGACGCCGCACGACGTGTGGGACTACGACGCCGCAAGTCCGCCGTTTTTATTCGATGCGCTCTCCCACACCGGACGGCGCGTTCCCGCGGTGGGAGAGGCCGGCAAGACCGGCTGGCTGTACGTCCTCGATCGAGATACCGGCGCCGAGCTGCGCGTGTCCCAGAACATCGTGCCGCAACGCGATATGTACGCCGCGCGCGGCGACCAGATCATGCAACCGGGTGTCCAAGGAGGCGCCATCGGACCGGCCTCGTTCGATCCCAGATCTGGCCTCGCGTTTGTCGTCGCCGTTGACCGGCCAGACGAACACATCCCCGGCCCGGTCGGTCAGCGCACCCCCAACACGTTGTGGCTTGCGGGTTCCACGAGGGCGGTGCGCCACACCATCAACTACATCTGTGCCGTCGATCCGGATAGTGGCCGGGTGGTCTGGCGGCGCCGCTTATCCGGCGGCCCAGGCGAGCGTTTCAACTTGGGGTTCATCAGCGGCTCGCTCTCGGCCGGTGACATCGTCTTCGTGCCGGAGCCGAACGGCGTGTTCTACGCGTTGGATGCACGCCGCGGGGATCTGCTGTGGCGCACGGAGATCGGCCTTGCCGACGAGCCGACGGTGCAAAACGATTTGACGTTCACCGAACGGCTGCGCGCATTTGCGCGCTCGATGTACGTGACGCTGTTCAACAAACCCGAAGGACCGCCCGCGCACGCCCGGCTTGACGCGCCGCCGATTCGCTACGTCGTGAACGGACGCGAGTATGTCGCGCTCTGCGCCGACGTGTTCACAGGCGGCGTCGAGCGCAACGTCGTGATCGCGTTCGCGCTGCCGCGCTGATGGCCACGCGCATCACGGCGCTGGTGCTCGCCGTCTTGGCGCTCGTGCTGGCGGCGGGATGGCCGCGCCCGGCCGAGCTGCGCCAGCCGTTTCTTGCTCCGGGCGATGCGGTCGTCAGCCAAGTGGACGGCGCGGCACCCTGCCGTGTCTCGTACGACGGCCTCATCTGGTACAAGGTCGGGCCCGGAGCATTCCCACCAACGGTGATCCGGCGCAGCGAATGCCCTACGGGCTCGCGCTTGAGCGCGCAGCGCGATTCGATCGTGCCGGCGTGGGCCAAGCCTGACGGCCCGACCAAAGCGCTGTTCGTGGCGACCTCGTTCCACGAGATTCCCTCGCGCATCGGCATGATGCGGATCGCGCAGCTCGCCCACGCGTACGGCATACCGGTCACGTGGATGACCGGCCAGCCGAAAACGTTCGACGTCGCCGGCGACCTCTACGACTCGTATCATCAGCGGTTCGGCGACGACCTGCAAACCCGGCCGACCAACCACAACCCCAATGCGATCGCGTCGCCCACCCCGACCCATTTCGCGGCGTTGGCCGCGCAACGGTTCGGATGGTTTCGGCCTGTCGTGGCGATCGAAGGCGTCGGCTACGAACGCGGCATCGCATCCGACATGGCAGACGGCTACCACGCGTTTTGGGGCATCGCCTGGAATTCTCACGGCCTGGATAACGATTACGACGAGGGGACCCCGTGGGGCGCGTATTGCGCGGATCCGCAGTCGTACAGACGTCCCGCGCGCAATGGCGCGTGCGACCTGGTCGGACTCGAGTGGACCGCGCGCGATCTCACGCGCACCGCGATCAGCGACCACGAAGAATTTTACTCGACCGACCCCGACGATCTGCAGGTCGCGGGCTTCGATCGCCGCGACGGCGCGCAATATGTCCGCGAACTTGTCGACGCTTACGCAGCGGCGGGAGAGCCCCAACCCATCGTCATGGTCAGCCAACAGGAGACCGATCAGATGGAGCGCGCTCCGTTCTGGTCAGCCGTCGCGACCTCGTCAGCACTGCTCGATGCGCTGTACTCGCAAGCCAAGGCGGACGGCATGCGGACGGTGACGTTGGCACAGGCGGCGAGTGAGGCGAGGCGCTTTGCCGGCCGGCCGATCGCCATCGCTTTTCCCTACCTTCCGAGTTTTGCTGTTCCCGAAGCATGGGCGCCGTGGTCGTACCGCGGACCATATCCGGCGACCATCGACTATCGCGATGGAGCGGCGGGCATGAGCTTCATCGAGGGACGCACCACACCGGTGCGCGTGTTTCCGTTCGACCGCGCGGCACACTATTCGACGTTTCTGACGCTGCCGCGTCTGCAGACGTCAGAGATGCCATCGCTGACCGCGGCGACGTTCCACGATGGCACGCTGACGTTGGTCTTCCAGTCCCCCGTATCGGTCCGCTATGGCGTCGCGCTGTGGAGCGATCCGTCCAAAGTCCGCTGGAGTTCGGCGCAGGCGCTCGTTACCGCGGCCGGACGCGCGGGCGTAGTCGCCGCCTTCGATTTGCCGCGCGGCCGCTTCGACGCTCGCGCTGCGCTGCACGGGCTGTTCGAGCACGACGTTTCCGCTGGCGCCTTAGTACTCCGAGCGCTCGAGGTCGACGTCCGAGAACGCCGTGAACTTCTTGTCGAAGCGCAGCAGCACGGTGCCGGTGGGCCCGTTGCGCTGCTTAGCGATGATGATCTCAGCGAGATTCTCATTCTCAGGCGTCGGCGGGTTGTAGTACTCGTCGCGATAGATGAATGAGACGACGTCTGCCTCTTGCTCGATGCCGCCCGACTCGCGCAGGTCCGAGAGCAGCGGGCGCTTGTCGTTGCGCATCTCGGGCGAACGGTTCAGTTGCGCGAGCGCCACGACCGGCAGCTTCAGCTCCTTAGCCAATGTCTTGAGGCCGCGGCAGATGTCGTCGATGATCTCGACGCGGTTGACCGCCTTCATGTTGCTCGACTGCAGCAATTGCAAGTAGTCTACGATGATCAGATCCAAGCCGTACTTGGCGTGGAGCCGACGGGCGCGCGAGCGGACCTCGCTCACTCGGAGCGCTGCGGAGTCGTCGATATGGATCGACAGGTCCGCTAGCTCGCCCATCGCGGCGGAAATCTTGCCCCAATCATCATCTTTGATGTTGCCGGTGCGCAAGCGCTGCGCGTCGATCCTTGCCTCGGCCGAGAGCAGACGCTGGATGAGCTGGTTGGCGCTCATCTCGAGCGAGAAGACGGCCACTGCTCGCCCCGCCTGCTTCGCGGCATGCACCGCGATGTTCAACGCCAGCGATGTCTTGCCCATCGACGGGCGCGCGGCGATGATCACCAGCTCGCCGGGCTGGAAGCCCGCGGTGAACTGATCGAGCGATTTGAATCCTGATGGAACGCCGGTGATCTGGCCCTGCTGATGGTACAGCTTGTTGATCTGCTCGAACGCCGGCTTGAGCAGGTCTTTGACCTGCGTGAAGCCCCCATGCTGGCGGTTGCCGATCTGGAAGATCAGCTGTTCGCACTGGTCGAGCGTCTCTTCCACGTCGTCGGACGGCTCGAAGCCGGCCAGCGAGATGCGCCCGCCCGCGGTGATGAGCGCCCGCAGGATGGCCTTTTCGGAGACGACCTTGGCGTAATACTCGGCCGATGCGGTAGTGGGAACCGCGTTGAGCAGCTGCGTGAGGAAATCGAGTCCGCCGATGTCGTCGAGCAGGCGGCGCCGGCGCAGCTCCTCGGCGACCGAGATCTTGTCGACCGGCTCGCCGCGCTCGTACAGCGCGGTGATCACTTCGTACAGCGTAGCGTGGTGCGGCGCGTAGAAGTCGTCGCGACGGACGATCTCGGCCACGACCGGCACCAGCTCGCGATCGACCATCAGCGCACCGAGCACCGCTTGTTCGGCGTCGAGGTTCTGCGGCGGGATGCGATCGATCGGTGATGCCAAAGCCATGATGCTACATTACATCACACCTGGACGGCGTGGGGCAAGCTCCGTGCGAAATTATTCTGTGGACGGCGGTGGAGAGAAATTGGGGATGCTGTGAATAGTTGTGGCCGGATCGAAACCCGGCCACAATATATGGTGTGTGTAGCGGTCGAATTTCATTCGACCGTATTATTCAGCGACGACGCGCACGGTGAGCTTCGCGCTCACGCCCGGCACGAGCTTGACCATGACTTCATGATCGCCCGCAGCCTTGATCGGCTCTTCAAGTTCGATCTTATGCCGGTCCAGCTCGATCCCCAGCGATGACGAGACCGCTTCAGCGACTTGCGCATTGGTGACGGCGCCGAACAGCTTGCCGCTCTCACCGGCTTTGGCCCGGACCACGATCGGCTTGCCTTCGAGCTTGCTCGCCAGCTCCTGGGCCTCAGCCAACGCCACCGCGGCGCGTTTGGCGTGCGCCGCGCGCTGGCCCTCGGCCTGCGCAAGGTTGCCCTTCGTCGCTTCGACCGCGATGCCGCGCGGCAGCAGGAAGTTGCGGCCGTAGCCGTCGGCGACATCGTGGATCTCGCCGGCGCCGCCCAACCCCTTGACGTCTTTCTTGAGTATGACTTTCACGGTCACTCCGCTGCGAACGACAGCAGGGCGATCACGCGTGCCCGCTTGATGGCAGAGGTGAGCGCGCGTTGGTGCTTGGCACAGGTGCCCGAAATGCGTCGCGGCACGATCTTGCCGCGCTCGGAGACGAACTTGCGCAGCTTCGGAGTATCTTTATAGTCGATCTCCGTGATCTTGTCGACGCAAAACGAACAGACTTTGCGTTTCGGCTTGCGCTCGACGCCGTTCTTCTTCTTGGGCTTCTTCATCTTCATTCTTGGCGGCATATGTTAGAACGGAACCTCTTCTTCTGTCTCTGCATCGTATTTGTATTCGGGCAGCTCGCCCGCGGGAGCCGGTGCCGCGCGTTCGGCGCTCGGCGCGCCCGCGCCGCCGGGCCGCGAGTCGAGCATCTGGAAATCATCGGCCACCACTTCGACCGCGGTGCGGCGGTTGTTCTCTTTGTCGGTGTACTCGCGGATCTGGCAGCGGCCCGAGATGAGCACGAGCCGGCCCTTTTGCAAGAACTCGGCGGCGCGCTCAGCGCGCTGGCGCCAGATGCTCACCCCGAAGAAATCGGTCTGTTTCTCGCCGCCATCACGGCCGCGCAGGCGGTCGACGGCGATGCGGAACGACGTCACCGGAACTCCAGCTTGGGTTTGGCGCAGTTCGGGATCGGCGACGAGCCGCCCGACCAGCACGATATGATTATAGGTACCGGCCACGATATGAACCCTCCGTGTTCAGTCTCGTATGAGGAGGGCGCGAAGCACGTCGTCATGGAGCCGCAGCTGCCGGATGGCCTCTTTGGCGCAATCCGACGGGCCGTCGAACTTCATGCAGACATAGTGGCCTTCGCGCTGTTTTTTGATCTCGTAGGCCAGCCGTCTCTTCCCCATCGGCTCGATGTTTATCTCACCGCCGCCGTTGTTCTTGACGACGTCGGAGAAATGCGACGACAGCTCGATGACCTGCGGGTCCTCGAGCCCAGGACGAAGGATGTACGTGATCTCGTATAGCGACACAGTGCGTGCGCTGCCTCCCCATGGGCGATGGCTTGTCCTGACCAGCGCGCGAGGCGCTGCGGGCGAGCAGGAAGGAAATCGGCGGTCGGATGACCGCCACCAGCGGCCCGAAAGCCGCACGGCAAGCCCGCGTAGTATATCACACGTTTCGCCGGCCTGACAAGGCGGAAAGCGACGTAACCAGCTGGTGCGGAATCGTGCCGGCGCGCTGCGCGATTTCGTCCAGGCGCACGCCGTCTTCGTCGCCGAGGATGACCGCCTCGTCGCCTGGGCGCACCGTGATGCCATACGGCACGCGGATCATCGTGAAGTTCATGCCGATCGCTCCGACGATCGGGCAGCGTTCGTTGTGCAGGCGCACTTGGCCGCCGATCGCGAGCGAACGCGGCAACCCGTCGGCGTAACCAAGGCGCAGCGTGACGATGCACTCACCCGGTTTGGCGATGCCGGTGCCGCCGTAGCCGAGGGAGGTGGCATTCTCGAACTGCTTGGCGTACAGCACGCTTGCGCGCAGCGAGATCGCCGTGCGAAGCGGTAGGCCGCGAATAGTTCCTCCCGGGTGCGCGCCGTACAGTCCGATTCCGATGCGCGCCGCTTGGCCCCCCACGCCCCATAGCGTCGGCGCAGTGGCCGCCAAGTGATCGACCGGCACCGGCAACCCGGTGCGGCGCATCGCGTCGACAGCGCCATAGAACTGATCGATTTGCGCGAGCATCTGTTCGCGGCTGGCGATGTGCGTCCAGGCTCCTTCCCAGCGCACGCCCGACAGCGTGCGGACAGCACCCGCGAACGACGAGGCGCGATCGGCGACGATGCCGCTCCATCCCGTACCGGTCTCGACCGCGACGTGGGCGACCGCTATCTTGCCGAGGCCGACGGCCAGACGCGACAACTCTTTGGCGACCGCCGGATCTTCGATGGTGACGGCGACGTTATTCTTGATCGCCGTTTCGAGGTCTTCGAGCGGAGTCGACCAGACGTGCACGATCGGCGCGGTGATGCCGGCCTCGCGCAAACGTACCGCCTCTTCGATGTCCACGACGCACAGGCGCTGCGCGCCGGCTTCGACGCACGCGCGCGCGACGCGCTCGAGACCGAGTCCGTAGGCATCCGATTTGACCACAGCCCATAACTCGCGCCCGGCGAGATAACCGAGCCAGGCGCGCACGTTGTGGCGCAACGTGTCCAGGTCGAGCTCGAAACGCGGCTGCTTCAAAACACTTTTCTCGAGTCGAGCAGGATCGTGACCGGTCCTTCGTTGACGAGCGCGACGCGCATCTGCGCGCCGAACACCCCGGTCTGCACCGTCAGGCCTTCGCGGCGCAGCAGCTCGACCACGCGCTCGAACAGCGGCTTTGCCGCCGGCCCGGCGGCGGCATCTATAAAGGAAGGGCGGCGTCCTTTGCGCGCGTCGCCGTGCAGGGTGAACTGCGAGACCGCGAGCACCGCTCCGTCGACGTCCGCGAGCGCGAGGTTCATGTCCCCAGCCGGATCGTTGAAGATGCGCAGGCCCGCGATTTTCGAGGCGATCGCCGCTGCGTCTTCATCGGTGTCATCTTTGCCGACCCCGACGAGCGCCAAGAAGCCGCGCTCGATCGAGCCGACGACCACGCCGTCCACTTCCACCGATGCGGAGCTCACTCGTTGGACCACCACCCGCACGTAAAGACCGCCTTAGCGATCGCCGACGCGGGCTTCGCGCTTGGTCACGCGATACGCATTGCGCACGTCGCGCACCCGGCCGAGCTTTTGCAGCAGCTGGCTCAGGTGATTGAGGTCGCGGATCTCGAGGCTGCACGAGATGCTCGCGCTGCCGTCGCGTTTGGTGCGCGCGGTGACCGAGGTGGCGTTGGTCTTGTGTTCGGAAAGCACGCTCATGACGTCTTGCAGCAAACCGGCACGGTCGGCGGCTTCGATCTCGATGTCGACGATATGCGCGTCGGTGGGCGACACGTCCCATGCGACGTCGATCAAACGGTCGGGCTGCGCGCCCAGCGAACCGGCATTCGGGCACTCCACCCGGTGCACGGAGACGCCTTTGCCTTGGGTGATGAAGCCGAGAATCGCATCGCCCGGCACTGGACGGCAGCACTTGGCGAAGCGCACCATCACGCCGCCCATGCCGCGCACTTTGATGCCCGAGGCCTGGCGCCGCGCAGGTTTGCGCACGCCGACGGCTTGGCGCTCGAGCGGCAGCGGCACGACGTTGCGCCGCTTGGCCTCCTCACGCCCGCGCGCGACGATGGAGCCAAGCGAAGCATCGCCGAAGCCGACAGCCGCGTACATATCGTCAACGCCGGTGTAGTTCATCTTCGTGGCGAGCAGCTCGAAGAACGCCGGCGTAGCCACGTCTTGCAGCTGCTGGCGCACGAACTCGCGCTCGACGATCTCGCGGCCGGCGACGATGTTCTCGTCGCGCCGGTTCTTGCGGAACCACTGCTTGATCTTGTGCTTGGCGCTCGAGGTGCGGCAGATCGTGAGCCAGTCAAGCGACGGGCCGGGGCTGCCCTTGTTGACGAGCGCCTCGCAGATGTCGCCGGTCTGCAGCTCGTAGGTCAGCGGCACGATCTTGCCGTTGACCTTCGCGCCGACGCAGTGATGCCCGACGCTGGTATGCACGTGATAGGCGAAGTCGATCGGAGTGGCGCCCGCAGGCATGCCCATGACGTCGCCTTTGGGCGTGAACACGAAGACCTGGTTGGCGAACAGATCCACTTTGAGGCGTTCGATGAACTCGCGGCTGTCGTGGGTCTCTTCTTGCCACTCGAGCAGCGAGCGCAGCCAGGCCAGCTTCTCGTCGAAATCGTCGCCGCTGCCGCCTTCCTTATATCTCCAGTGCGCCGCGATGCCGTACTCGCTCGTGCGGTGCATCTCCCACGTGCGGATCTGGATCTCGATCGGGTCGCCGCCCGGGCCGATGACGGTCGTGTGGATGGATTGATAGCCGTTGGTCTTGGGCATGGCGACGTAGTCTTTGAAGCGCCCGGGCAGCGGCGTCCAGATGCTATGCACGATGCCGACCGCGCCGTAACAATCCTTGACCGAGTCGACGATGATGCGGATCGCGGTGAGGTCATAGATCTCGGAGAAGTCGCGGCCGCTGCCCAACTTCTGGTAGATCGAATAGAAATGTTTGGGCCTGCCGGAGATGTCGGCCTTGATGCCGGCGGCGGCGAAGCGCGTCTGCACGTCGGCGATGACGTTCTCCACCGAGCGCTCGCGGTCAGCGCGCCGCTTGGCGACGCGGTCGGCGATCTCTTTATAGGCCGTGGGGTCGAGATATTCGAGGCTCAAGTCCTCGAGATCCCATTTGATCTTGTAGATGCCCAAGCGGTGCGCGAGCGGCGCGTAGATCTCAAGCGTCTCTTCGGCGATGTTCTTCTGCTTGGCCGGCGGCAGGCTGTCCAGCGTGCGCAGGTTGTGCAGGCGATCGGCGAGCTTGATGATGATGACGCGGATGTCTTTGGCCATCGCCAAGAACATCTTACGCAGGTTCTCGACCTTGACGTCTTCTTTGGTCTGGTAGGGGATCTTGGTGAGTTTGGTCAGCGCATCGACGAGGGTGGCGATCTCCGAACCGAAACGCCGTTCGATCTCTTCGAGCGGCACGGTGGTGTCCTCGACGACGTCGTGCAGCAGGCTGGCCGCGATGCAGGCCGGATCCATCTCGAGGTCGGCCAAGATGGTGGCGACCTCTAGCGGATGCGAGATGAAGCTGTCGCCGCTGGCTCGGGTCTGGCCGCCGTGGGCCTGCTCGGCGAACCCATAGACGCCTTGGAGCCATTCCTCGTCCAGGCTCGGGTAGTACTTCTTGACCTGCTTCGTCAGCTCGGCAATCGTTGTCGCCATGTGGATATTGCTATTCTACAGGGACAACGCGGGACGCGCAACCGGGCCAGACGGCACAGCCCCTGCGGAAGGCTAGGCCAAGTCCTGCCACGCCTCGTTGGTGAGGGCGGTCATGACGTGGTCCTCCCAGACCCCGTTGATGCGCAGATAGCGTGCCGCGGTGCCCTCGATCTTGAAACCGAGGCGCTTGAGGAGCCCGCCGCTGCGCAGGTTGCGGGGCATGTAGTTGGCCATGACGCGATGCAGGTTGAGGTCCTCGAAGGCGTAGGCGATGAGCGCTTGGAGCGCCTCGCGCATGAGCCCGCGGCCCTCGTGGGTCGCGGCGATGTTGTAGCCGAGGTAGCAGGCCTGGAAAACGCCGCGGATGATGCTGCTCAAATTCGCCGAGCCGATCACGGTGCGATCGTCGAGCTCATAGAGGAACGTCTTGCACGATTGGCCGGTGTCGAACTCGTCGCGCATCTGCTCGATCCATCCGGCCCAGAACGTGTCGCTCATCATCGCGATCGTCGGCGGCGCGAACTCGCGCATGTGCGGCTCGTCGTTCTTGTAGAAGGCCGCGATCGCCGCCGCATCCTCGCGCCGCGGCGAACGCACGATGAGCCGCTCGGTCCGAAGCGTGCAGCCGGGCGACATGACGCTAGTACGTGATGAAGGTCTTCACGTCGACGCCCGGGAGCTTGGCACGGCCATTGAGCGCCGCAAGCTCGATCAGGAACGCGAAGCCGACGATGGTGCCGCCCAGGCGATCGATCATCTCTCGCACCGCCGCGGCGGTGCCGCCGGTCGCGAGCAGATCGTCTACGACGAGCACGCGATGCCCCCTTGCGATCGCGTCGTTGTGCATCTCAAGCGTGTTGGTGCCGTATTCGAGCGCGTAGTCGACGCTGATCTTCTCAAACGGCAGCTTGCCGGGCTTGCGCACGGGTACAAATCCGGCGCCCAGTTTGTACGCGATCGGCGTGCCCAGGATGTAGCCGCGCGCTTCGATGCCGACGACGGCGTCGATCCTCTGCGCCTGATACGGCTGCGCCATGATGTCGATGGCGGCGTGCAGCGCCTGCGGGTCTTGGAGCACGGGCGTGATATCGCGGAATAAAATGCCGGAAATCGGAAAATCGGGGATGGAGCGGATCTTAGCCTTGAGGTCAGATACGTTCATGGCGGGCGTGTTCTCCGAGGAAACGGGCTCGCCATTCTTCAAGTCAAGGCGCCTTCGTCATCGTCAGTCTCTATGAGGGCGTTCATGGCTAAGAAGAAGGCGCGCAGTGTGCTCGTGCGCTATGCGGACGTGCCGACCGCAGCGCAGCGCTACGAAGCGGGCAAAGCGCTGCGCGACAAAGTGCCCCGCTCCAGCCATGCGGTGTGGGAGACGACGAGCAAACGCGACCCGATCGCGTTGTTCACCGAGTCGAACAAGACGCGCCTGCAGGATCTCGTGCCCATCCGCTATGGACGCATGGCGACCTCGCCCTTCGCCTTCTATCGCGGCTCGGCCGTCCTCATGGCGCACGACTTGAGCTCGACACCGGTATCGGGCATCAAAGCCCAGATCTGCGGCGACGCCCACCTTGCCAACTTCGGGCTCTTCGCCACGCCCGAGCGCAACGTGATCTTCGACGTGAACGACTTCGACGAGACGTTGCGCGGCCCGTGGGAATGGGATCTCAAGCGCTTGGCGGCGAGCTGCTTCATCGCCGCGCGCGACAACGGGCTGCGCCGCCGCCAGAGCCGCGAGATCGCCCAAGTCGCGGCTTTTCATTACCGCGCGCAGATGAATAGCCTGGCGAAGGTCGGCTACCTCGACGTCTGGTACTCGCGCATCGACATCCGCACGGCGCTGGAAATCGTGCCGCGCAGCTACGTCAAGGCCGCTCGCCACGAGCAGCACGCGTCCATCCATCGCACGACCCACCACGGCTTCCCGAGCTTCGTGGTCCGCAAAGCCGGCTCGTTCCGGATCGAAGACGAGGCGCCGCTGGTGGCGCACCTGAGCGACGCCGAACGCGCGCGGCGACTGGTGCAAGACATCATCCGCTATCGCGACACGCTGGAGAACGACCGCCAGATGCTGCTCAGCCGCTACCACCTGGTCGATTTCGCGACCAAGGTGGTTGGCGTCGGCAGCGTGGGCACGCGCTGCTACGTCGCACTGTTCATGGGGCGCGACAAAACAGACCCGCTGCTGCTCCAGATAAAGGAAGCGCAGGCCTCGGTGCTCGAGCGCTATCTGGGGAAGAGCCGCTACTCGAACCACGGCGAGCGGGTCGTGCACGGCCAGCGCCTCATGCAGGCCGCTAGCGACATGTTCTTGGGCTGGGCGCGCGGGCTGTACCACGACTACTACGTGCGCCAGCTGCGCGACATGAAGTACTCGGCCACCGTGCAGACCATGGACCGGCAAGATCTCGCCGATTATGCGGCGCTATGCGGGCGCACGCTGGCGCGCGCACACGCGCGTTCGGGCAATCCGTCGATGATCGCCGGCTATGTCGGCAACGGCGATGCGCTCGACCGCGCGCTCGGTGAATTCGCGGAGTCGTACGCCGAACAGAACGAGCAGGACTACAACACGCTGCTCGAAGCGCTCCGCACCAAGCGGCTCAAGGCGACCCACAATATGTAGCGCGGTTGGCGCTCTACGTCGAGCGCATCAACCGAATCGCGAAGGCACCGATCACCACCACCGCCAGCAGCAGTGCGGCCCATAAGATCCAGGTGTGGCGTTCCGTCCACGGCGCGGGGCTTTGGTATGCGGTGTTCTTGGCTTCGGCTCCGGCCGTGACGATCGTTGCGGCGGCGCGCTGTTCTCGTGTGGTCACGGTGGCGAAATCATATTCGGGCGACGCCGCGCGGTCGTTCCCGTACAGCACGAAGTAAGCGTGCCCCGGCGTCTGTCTGAACACGACGTAGAACGGAGTCGTCAACAGGTTGACGTGCAACCCGTCGATCGGGGCGTCGTTCCGATTGAAGATGGTAACGCGCCAATACCGGCCGCGGCCTTGCGGCACGTCGACCGACAGTTGTTGCGAATCGGGCTCGCGGTAGGTGTCGCTTTGCACGACTTCCGCCCATGCAGAGCGGTCGTTGCTGCAGCTGACCGTGACGGGTCGATGGAATGCGAGCTGTGCTGCGGTGAAGGTGATCCTGGTGACCGGAACGTTGTCTGTTCTCAGATCCGCTTCCCACACGCTCTTGCGCCCCGGCGACTCTGACTGAAACGAAACCGGAACCAGCAGCGGTTGGAGGGGTGGCGTGGTCTCGACCTCGTGCGACACCTGGACGCCGTCGATAAAGAAACGTTGCTGTCCGTCGAGTACTTTGACGCGCAGCCAACGCGACGACGTGTCGCCAAATGAGATCTGCTGCTGGCCTTCCAGCCCGTCCGATCGGAACCGGAAGATCGGCGCGCGCTCGCGCACGATGCGCCACGTGGTGCGATCGTCGCTCGCCTCGACCGACACCCATGCGAAGAAATCGCTCTCGCTCTCCGGCAGCGAAAGCTTGAGCGTATTGTGGAGCACATGTGTCGACCCGACATCGGCCACCGCCTGCGTGTATTTGCCGGGAACGAAGCCGACGTCTGACAGCGGCGCGTCGTTCCACACATAGATGGGCCACGGCTGCCGTGAGTCGATGAGGTAGGGGACTTCTTTGCCTGCGTCGTCGACAACGCGCAGGTCTCCAAGATCGGGCTGGGCCGACCCGAACAGCGCGATGGGCAGCTGGAACCGCACGAGCCGCGACTCCGAGGTCGTGCCCGCACCGATGGGCCGCCACGCCTGCCAATGCACCCACTGGTTCGACAGCCCGGGTGGCGACGCGATCAATGCGAGGGCCATCACGAGCGCCGCAGGATTCACGGTGGGTCCCCGGGGCGCCCGGATTTCAGGCGTTGCTGATACAGGAATGAGATTCCCAGCAGCACGACGCCGAGCGCCATGAACGAGAGGATGCGCAGACCCAGCGGCAGCTCCGACAGATCGAACAGGAACACTTTGACGATCGCGATGCCGAGCAGCACAAGCCCTTGCCAACGCAGCAGACTGGAATTGGTGCTCACGCCGACGACGAGCAACGCCGCAGCGTAGATCGTCCAGACAACGGTCACCAGCAGCTGCTGGCGCTGGGAGACATAGCGCGTGCCGAGTACTTCGCTCGTTAGCGCCCACAGGGCGAGCACGTTGATCGCGACTTGGAGGATGTTATAGAGCGTCCGCTCGCCGCCGTCCACTTGGTCGCGGTGGCGCGTCGACATGTATACCGACGCGCCTAAACAGGCGATCACGAGCGCGAACGTCTCGAAGCGCGGATTGAAGAACGGCTGGCCGCCTTCGATGGGTGAGACGACCAAGCGCACCACGACCAGCAGGAAGGCGACAAAACCGGCCGTGCGCATCAGCCTCGTATTGGTCGAAAAACCGCTCCACATCAGCACCGCGCCTTCTAACGCCCAGCCGATGGTGATCCACGCACCTGCAAGCCTGATCGGTATCGCCAGCGTGACCAGGGTGAGCGCCAAGCCCGCATACAGGATCCGTGCCGTGGGCTGTTCGGTTGCGGGCCTGGGAGAGAAGCTTGCCAGGGCGAGATACACGGCGGCCAACGCGACCACATCGATCGTCAGCAGCCAGCGATGATCCGTGAAAAGTATGAGGTGCAAGGCGACGACGAACCATGCCGTGTTGAGCAGCACGAGCACGATCTGCTCCGGGTACTGCGATCCAGTCTTGAGCGCGTTCAAGGCCGGTAGGACCGCGAACTCCGCGAAGAAGATCGCCGCGAAGGCGAGCGTCGGCGTGAGGGCCGAGGCATCGTAGTACGTGCTGTACCAGCTCCAGAAGTAGAGCACCGAGAAGAGGAACGCGAGCGGCAGGCTGCGCCAGGTACGCACGTACGATACCCACAGCAACCCGGCGTTCAAGAGCGCGAGATAGCTGAACAGCTGCACTTCCGCGTTGGTCCCGCTGTTCACCAGCAACGGGGTGACGAAGCCGCCGACCAGCGCCAGCACGGCGATGCGCTGCGAGTCGCGCGCCAGCGCCAGCCCGAGCAGGACTGCGGTGATGGCGACCATCCCGCCGAACGCCTCGAGGTTCGTGATCAGATGATAGAAGTTCCACGCCGCATACAGTGACAGGAACAAGACGCCGGCGCCGAGCCCCGCCACGCCCTCCGCGAAATAGACGTATGTCTTCTTGAAGAGCCACTGGCTGTAGGCGATGAGCGCCGTGCCGGCGAGCACGCCGATCGTGACGCGGCCCAATGGGCCGATCCAATTGTTGTCAAACGCGTACTTGAGGAAGAACGCGGTGCCGATCAACAGCGCGGCGATGCCGATCCAATTCAGCCACTTGCCGCCGATGACGCGTTCGAGGTCCATGCGCTCTGGCTGAGTCGCGTACGCGTGTTCCGGTAGCGGCGCGAGTGGCGGCGCCGCTGTGGATTGTGGCATCGCCGGTGATGGTGCAGCCGGCGGAGCTGCGGATGGCGCGGCAGGCTCGGGTGGCAGCGGCGCCGGCGCTGTCCAGGCAGCTGCGGGTTCGGCAGGCTTTGCGCCCGCAGTGAGGCGCGCAACACTTTGGGTGAGGGCCTCGACCCGTGCGCGCAGCCCCGATGCCGTCACCAATGCGATGATCGACAGGACGATCGGTAAGACGATGATCCCGAGGATAAGGGGAACCAGCAGAGCTTCCATGGACCCCGACTCCTATGTCAGCCGGTTTGTGCTGCTCCGGGCTAGTCCCCTTAGCTCTCGACTGGCCGCTCCCTGCGGCTGCCTATTCGTGCGGTTTGCGCGCCACGATCTCAAGCAGCGTGCCGGCCGGATCCTCGAAGAAGATCGCCGGGTACTCCTCCATCGACTCCGAGCGTTCGATAGCGACCGCCCCGATTTCGCGTAGGAACTCTTCCCAGCGCGGTAGCTCTGCCAGTTCCGCGCGGAACGCGATGCGCGTGCGCGTGGGCATCATGTCCGGATCCTCGATGAAGCCGATGAAGAACGCCGCCCTGCCGACGGGCAGCTCTTCGAAGTATTCCGCCACATTGTGGATCTGGCCGGGTTTGAGCTTATGCCAGTCTCCCGCCGCATCCACGAATGAATGCCGTTTGCTGGGCAGGCCGAGCTCGCGCATGAGGCGGTCGTAGAACGGCTCGACGGCCGCAAGCGAGCGCACCCGCGTGTCGATGTGGTCAAAACCTAGGAACTTAGCCATGGCGATTTCTTTGAACGGCGGCTCCAAGCTGCCTTCTTTACCGTTCCCATGCCCACAAGACATGCCACGTCATTGTTTGATGGCAACTATTGGTTTCTCCGAGGGATACTACACAAGGCGCCTCAAACGTCCGGTGGCCGCGAGGTCGATGCTTAGCGATTCGCCGTAAAGGATCCGCCATTGGGTAAGGGACAATTCTGGGTCGCGTAAGAGCCTTTCATCTCTGTCCCCTGCACAACGGCAGTAACTGAATATACGCAACTGCCCGCAACAGATGATATAAGATAGAATTGGGCAGCACTGGCATTAACCACAATGCCGCTAACCGTTCCCGAATTGTTTAACCGCCGATCTGCAAAGCTCGCGGCCCACGTACCGGAAAGGGCGGCGCCGTTCTGCGATAGAGTGACTGTAAATTTTCCTGCGCCAGCCAGATTGTCAGTAAGTGAGCCGCTTTACGCTCCGGCAATATTGGGTAAACTCGTTGCGTGCTGATTCACCTGGAATGTGCCGCTTGCTTGGGTAGCGCACGACGCAGAGCGGTAGCTCCCAGAGATAGCGTCTTTTGCCAAGGTACCGGTAAGCGTAAGGATGCACGAGCCCTCGGCAAATGGCTTTAGCGTCGCCGTGATGGTGCCACCGCTGGTAGCGCCTGACAGCGTACCCGAGCTGTTGAACGTCGGCTTTTCAAACGTGGCACCCCAAGAACCAGACAAGGTGCCGTGCATTGGAACGAGCGTGAGTTGAAGGTTGCCATTGCCCCCGTTGGAGTCTTGTATCGGCCCCGTGTAAGTGCCGCCCATAGATTGCACCAACGCCGCATTTTGAGCAGCGTGATAACCCGCGGTCTAATTGCCTCGGAAGCAGTGGTTAGTTCATGATACATCCTATATCTTCCGACTGATAGCGCACATCGACAGTCTTGCCATCTGCGCGGAGGATCTCGGCGTAGTAACTACCGCCAGCGGCTTCCAGTCGGCCGATTAGAGCGTTCAAATGTCTGCGCAACCCGTTTCATGCTCGCCGTTTCGTCTTCGGAGGTGTGAAGCGTCGAAGCCCGGCAATCGCAGCTGGCCCGAACCGTGAGATCGCCGTTACAACAGCGCCGACCTTACCAGCTCCTAGGACCAGCCCAGCTGTTCGTTCGCGAGTCCCGATCGCAAGCCGTAGCGCTCAAGGTTTACCAGAGCTGATGGATCAGCAGTGATCCGCGTGCGCATTTCGGTCAAGACTTGGTCCGCGGCTGAATTGACCGTCGCAGTGCTCGCGGCCGTGAAGGCGCTTATGTCATTTGCGGTGGCTGCAGCAAAATCAGACTCCTGGTGTCCCTTACCCGAAAAAACGGTCTCCGCGTAGCAGTCGCCGAGGATCATTTGAACGTCGGCGGTTATATGATCTGTGGGGCCCTTGACCTGTCCGCCCCACCCGTAATTGATGATCAGGACCGCGTTTACACGTTGCGAGTCGCATACCTGATGCAATGACGCCACCAAGTCAGACACGTCCACGATCGCTTGCGGTACCGACAAAAGCTGGGAACCCAGCATCGGCCCAACTTCTTGCTGGATATGGTTGTCGACAGCTTGCTTGATGGGGACCGCCCCCGGTTGCTGCGCATCAGGCGCTAGGTAACCGACCCGGAAGGCTCCAGGCTTGTCTGCGAGGAGCGCGCCATTCCCTAAAGCAGCCGATGGGCTTTGTCCCCCTTCGGCCCGCGTATATGCTACCCTCGCGTTGTCCAAAAAAGGTTCAACATATGGGATTGCAAACGCGATGAAGTTTACGACTTCCTTGGAGGTACGCGAGGGGATGAGCGCGCTGTTGATACCATAGACGACTCCTGTGTCACGGTCAAATAGTGGGCCGCCACTATTGCCATGATCCGTCAATGCATCATGCTCAAGGATTACGCCGTCCTCCATGATCGAATTGATAGATCCCAGGTGAATCGAAGGTTCGAGATCGGACGTCAAGTGGAAAGATGGGTATCCGGCCACCGCAATAAGGGTGCCCGGCTCTGGAAGCTGCGAAGCTAGGACGACCGCGGGTATATTGCCCCTATTCACTTCGATCAGAGCTATATCCATTGGCGGAGCCCCGCGCCGCAAACGCGAGTCGCGTACATCGAGTGGTCGACTTCAAGGCGCAGGTTGACTTTATCGCTGATCAACATGTGATTATTAGTAATAAAGTATGAGCGATTGCTGTCAGAGGCTATGCAAAATCCAGTGCCCATAGACACCTCGTTGCCAGCCTCCGACTGCACGATAGCAAGACTTGGCTTTAGACGTGCGAATGTGGTTACGGCGCCTTCATCGGCCACAGCAAGTCGTACAGTCAGCAGACTATATGCGCCGAGCGCAACGAGCGCTTTCGCTATGCAGCTCTTGCGATGCGTCAGGTTCTGCAGCTTATAGGGTCCGCTATTTGGGTAGGAAGCTCGGTCTAATTGTGCGGGCGCTGCTTTTGGGACGGCAACTCCAGAGACGCGATAAATTGCTTCTTGTTCATGCCATTCTTTGTCCCGAAGGAAGTGCGCTGCATACCCGGCTGGAGCTGGATAAACTGCTTCGTCGGCGTTGCCGATTGTGGTACGTATTTCACAGTCGGAGCGGCATCAGCCGTGGCCGGGAACGTGAGGGCGGTAACGAGGGTACCCAAGATCGTGAAGGTGCTGATCTTTTCGAAACGCATGGTACGGTCCTCCGGACTAATAGTTTGATTCTAAGTTGTAGACGCAGGTGTCAAAGTTATAGCGTGTCAACACCTGTTGATCGTCGTATAGTACGCGAATATCTGCGTAGCACCCCGAAACGTATTCCTTTACGAAGTACCCAGGCTCCAGGACATCATCACCGAGCAACTCATTACCCCAAGCAGTAGCCCACGAAGGAGACACCCAGATGCCGACGATGGTGTGGTCGCCGTTGTCCTCGATGCGGAAGCTGCCTGCTTGGGCGACTGTCGGAAAGGCACACACCAAGATAAGAAAAGACGCGATTAATAGGATACGACGGAACATGAGCATTCCTTTCGTTTTCGGCAAAACAGAAGCCCGTCTGGTCGAGAAGCGTTTTGCCGGCGGGATGTGCTCAACCGCTGCTGCCATTCCTAAAGAATGCCGCAGCCGGCTAAGGTCTATGCTAGCACCTGAGCCGCGATCTTGCAAGCCAGGGCGACGGCTAAGGCGAAGACCAGCGCTTTCATCCCGGTGTTCAAGCGCCCTCAGGCCCGTAGATACTTTCCAAGTGCGTGTCTGCAGTAAGATCAAAGACAGAAATCCATTCTTTGCCAGTAGATGTTGTGAACGGAACTGTATCTAGGCAAGCCAATACGCTGTCACCAACGTGGAAGTGCGACGGCGGCGGAAACATTAGTTCGGCTCCCCGCGTCTGGGTTAAGCGAATGGATTCCCGTTCCCATGCCCACGGTTATCACTTTAGCCGGGCAAGTACCCTCGGCTCTGGCGGTACTCGCTGATCCGAGACAAGCCATGACGATCATCAGAAGGGAGAGATTCTTCATCATTTCCAACTTTCTAGGTCCGCAATTGAGATTGTTGCATCGAATTCTCCACGATCCATCTCATTGGCCGTTACGTGTCTCCCTATATCCCGCAAGGTTGGCCTCTTTTTGACACACATAGGCGCCGTGTTCCGTATTGCCGTACCAACGCTCGCCCTTGAGATGATAGACGCCAGACCTTGTATTCAACCAAACGACGGCGTCCTTTGGGCACTGCCTTTGCGCCCCCGCTTCGGTATCGAACATCGGGATGTAGGAATACGCAACCTGAACCTGGGCATGCGAAACTGCAACCGGTACTTGACTCGGTGTCGCGCGAGAAGAGAACGGGCTGATAAGTGCAAGGAGTACGAGCGCAAGGGCCAACACCCGCGGCATTCGTCGCGCTCCCGTAAGTAGCAAAATCACACGCTTCCTAGCGCGACCCCCTTACCTCGGTTATCGGCTGATCTATCGCTTCGCGCAAGGGGCACGAGCGTTCGTGGCAGGGGGGCCAACCTTGCCTATTTACACCGCCCCGTGTTTCGTTAGAGGGTTCGGAAGCGGCGCCGGTGCCGGCGGCATGCCGCCGCACAAAGTCGGCAATGCTCGCATCGCCGCGGAATCCACGAGTGCGAGACTAGGTCGAACGTATTGCGCCCAATAGATCGTATCGCCCCAGACGGTGTACACGTCGGTCATCACGTCGTCCCCGCCGTACCAGAAGGCCTTAAACGACCGCATGAGCGCCGGGTGCCCGCCACAGATCTTGATTATGCGCGCGTACCGCAACCGGTATTGCGTGTATGCCGCGTTTCTTGACATATCAAAGCTCTTGGGCGAGAGTGCCGCGGCCTCCGGGTTCTGACCGAGGGGCCACGAGAACACCCAGATCGTCCCCGTGTCACGGAACCATCGGCCGCGCTGGGTTTGCGGCGTCACAAACGGAATGGATGGGTAGCTCGTCCAGCCGGTCGGCGGCTCAAAGACGAGCGGCGTGTGCCAGGTGGCGCTGATGCGGAGTGCGATAATAAAGGCCCACACAGGCACAATGATCACGGTGGCCCACAGCAATGTTGTGCGCAAGCGCGGTGGCTTCGTTGAGATTGGAGCACACGCTTGGGAGCCGCCGTCCTGCTCCGTGACGATTACTGGCCGATTCGTCGTGCTCAAAGCCGCGAAGAGGCCAAGGCTCGCCCCCAGCAGCGACACCACGACAAGCGCCCACTGCCGGGTCACGATCGGCAGACCATAAAGATGGCCGAAGGTTACGACGAACGCGCTTGCCAGCACTGAGGCGACCACGCACGCGACTCCGACCAGTCGCTTGTGCGTTGGGGCGAGTGCGGTCGCTGTCAGCACGAACACCGCACTCGTCGCCGCCGCGACAAACACGACAAAACCGGGATCGCCGCCGTCAGAAGTCAGCCAATAATATGCGTACGCCGACATTGCCAGCGCTGCGGGATTAGCACGAGTCACCTGATCTTGGTGGTCCTTGGCGACAGCTCTAGCGGGGTTGTCGATGAGTCGAGTTCGCGCCAGGAGCTCAGCACCGCCAACACCGTGCCCAGCGCCATAAGCCCCAGATAACTCCCGTAGTACAAAATGGCGAACCGGGGCGGGACGGTAATGGTGACGATATCATTCAGTTGTTCAAACACGCCGGGATTTGCGCTCGGGGTGGGTCCTGGATTCCCCGACCGGGATACGGCAAGAATACGAGCGCGATGAACGTGATGGGCAAGTTCGCCAACATGATGGCGACAGCGCGTCTAAAGCGCGGAGCGCACAAGACGCCACATCGAATCCACGCGTAGATCGCCGCTCCCGCTGAAAGCGGTGCCAAAATGAGGGCAGACTGACCGCCGATAAGCAGCGACGTCCCCAAGACGAGGAACCAGGCAAAGAACGCGCCCGAGAGCGCGGCCGGCAACACGCAGGGCCATAGGATCCAGTCCCCGCCCCACTTGAAGGCGGTGTTCGCGCTCCGCATACTGTGTATGTCGGCTCCCTAGCCAGGGACAAACGTAGAAACGTGCTCACACAATGTTAGCGCCTACGGGGCGTCCCGGCATACCAAGCGCGTAAGGAGCTTTCGCGCGACGCAAAATGGGGAATCTAGCCGGGGATTCCCAGAAGCCACTAGCTCAATATTAGGGAACCTTCTAACTGCCGATAATGAGGTAAGGCAGCACCGCGAACTTGAATTTCGAAAAGGGTATACCTCAATGGCCAAGCGTGGCGTTCCTCCGGTAACCCTGTTTGTCTTGTTGTTTGGGCTAACTTTTGCATGTGTGCCACAATGCGGACTGGCTGACGATTCTGCACAAGCAGACAAAGCGGCGATGGATTGTGATCACTTAAGTCACGACGATAACGCATCGATCAACCGGCATATATCGGCTCGGAACTGGATCGCACTTGAAGCCGATTCTGAGCATTCTGCATCCGACGCGATGGCGTGTGCAGAAGTGTACCAGGATAATGCCTACTCCTGGTGGTTCATTTCTGGCCAAAACTACCAGAAGGCCGCGCAAATCGGCTGTCAAGGCAATGATCCCGACAGCGCGCGGATAGCCAGCAACCTTCAGCTCGCGGTTGCGATCTATCGCCGCGTTGCAAGCTCTCAAGCACCCGAAGCGGCTTGGGCAGGGCAGAAAGTCGAACAGCTTGACTCGCCGCACGGAATGACATGTGCTGCAATTCTTCGATAGTTAGGCGACCGAGGCAGGCGCGGATCTCATCCACTCGCAACATACGATTTTGACAGTGCTGTAATCGCTGCCCTCATCTTGCGCCGTGGGCGCGCCACTCCCTTTTCGATATCACGTAGCCGCCGTGCAGAAATACCGAGATCCGACGCTACTTGCTCTTGGGGGTATTTGGACAGAACCGCCAGCGCCCGCCCTAGCGCGCGATCCGCCTGAGCACCGTACCGAATCGGCTCTTCTTGATCGAGATCGAAGCCCTCCGCTTCATCCAAGCGGTCAAGTTCCTTCCCGATGTAAACCGGGCGGCTGTCGCCCAAGCGCAGTCTGCCCAGCGCCCCGGTGTATTGCGGACCCGACGGCTGACCATCGGAATCAGCGCCCTTGATCTCTGAGTGTAAGGCGTATTGGTTAATAAATTGATCTAGACGACCAACCGCGC
This sequence comes from Vulcanimicrobiota bacterium, assembly GCA_963772515.1. Classification (GTDB taxonomy): domain Bacteria; phylum Vulcanimicrobiota; class Vulcanimicrobiia; order Eremiobacterales; family Eremiobacteraceae; genus JAFAHD01. The sequence goes on along the minus strand of CAVYXC010000002.1, from coordinate 964,967 downwards.
AGCTGCCATCATTTCTCGTGCCAAGCCAGTCAAGGACAACACGTTCGCCGGATTTCAAGTCCACCTACGGCAAGCTTTTCGATTTTCGGAGATCGCGCTCGTAGGGCGCAATTGGCTGGGTTCCGCTATCGGTGTCAAGTTCAGCAACCACAATTTGAATAAACCCGAAGGGTTTGATTCTATTCGCGTATTTTCGGTGTGAATTAAACGTCCGAAATCCGGAGTTATTCAGTCCATTGCGCCGGGAAACTACCCGTAAATGGCCGATCTATTTCCCGTGAATCACGAGCATGCCGGACGCTTACCATGGTATGGTGTGACGGAGAGATTCACCGCGATAGTCGGACCCAACGGACGTTGTGACAACCACCGGACGTTTGGAATAGCGCCAGGTGACTGTCCGATTTTGGGGGCGCTCAAACCGGACATTGCCGCCGAAGCCAAAGATCTAAAATCTCGGCGCGCGGCGTCTAGGAGCGATCGCCGATGAAGGCCGCGATCTCCGGTTTGGGTCCGATGAAACCGATCGAGGGCCGGCCCAACAGGAAGCCCTGGCCCAGATCGACGCCCATCTCGATCAGCGGCGTCAGTTCGGCAAACGTCTCGATGCCTTGATGGCAGCACGCTCGATTCGCTGCGCTTGTCGCAGGTCGATGATCGCGGAGACCAGCGCGTTCTTGGCGCGGTCGCGGTCGACGTCGCGCACGAGCGCGATGGCGATCTTGATTATGTGCGGCCGCACTTCGGTCACTGCGCGCAACCTGTCGTGGCCGGCGCCCATGTTGTCGATGGCGGCCTTGAAGCCTTGGCGGTAATATACAGCAGCGTGCGCCTGAAGAGGTCGAAGTCGGGGATGGCCTGCTTCTCGGTGATCTCAAGCACGATGCGTTCCGGCGCCAGGCGGCTTTGCTCGATGCTCTCGCGCCACGGCTCGGCCTTCTGCTCCTCAAGCACCGACGCGCTCACGTTCAGGAAAAGGAAGCAGCCGCTGGGGATGCCGGTGGCTGCCGCGATGGAACAGAAGCGGCACACGCGCTCGAGACGCTGCGTCGCGCCGACCGCGGCGGCGGCGCTGAACAGCGCGTCGGCGCTTTCCAGGCGCGTGCCGATCGGACCGCGAGAAAGCGCCTCGTAACCGAATACGCTGCCGTCAGCGAGGTTGATGACAGGCTTGAAGACCGACTGATTCCGTTCGCGTTGCGAACCTGCTCGAGCTCGTCGATCGCGCTTTCTCATACGCCCTCCGGCCCGTAGATACTCTCTAAGTGGGGTAAGGAGTCCATCTTAATTCTCCCAGGCGGACTGCGCCTCAACACAGGACGAGCGGCTAATGCTCGGCGTGCCTATAAAGCTCGTGGACAAGAACAGATAAAGGCTCCTGCCAACCCCCAATCGTAAAAACCGCGGGGCTCTACTAAATTGTCAATGTCACCTAGCAAATTCAGCTAGGCGGCAGTGAACGCACACTTATGTAAATCCTTAGAACTGGGTTTATGAATTCATACACACCATGGGCATCCTTGACGCGACTCAAGACAGGACCGTACTTTTCATCGACCAAGCGCGGCAAGAGTTGATCTATATGTTCTATGTCGAACGACTCTGCATCTTTTCGGGTGCTCTTAAGATAGACACGACTAGAGTGTTCATCGAGGTCTAGTTGTTGATCTTCTTTTTGCTCCGCAAGCAAATGCAGCAAGAGTTGGCGGCCGGTCGAGTTCCCAATAGCGAGCCGATATGCCGACTCTAGAGTTGGAAACGCTCGGCCTGAACGAATGTCGTCGAGCACGCTATCGTAATCATCGCGCGAAACGAGACTCTTATTCAACTTGTTAGCCTGGGCGACGCATTCTTTGCCAATTAACTGAGTAAAATACGGATAGCCCTGCGAGGTTGTGGCGATTGCACTAACGACACCACTGTCGAACCGGAGTGCCCCGGCAAATAGCCTCTCCGCGGTATGAATAATCTCTTCTGATTCAGCGTCTGGCATAGGCTGCACATTTATGGACCCCTCCTCAAGCAACCGTTCTACCGAGGCATGATCGGCAACGAGGTCGTTGAGGTCGCGCCCAACACCGCAGATGGCGAACTTCAGTTCGGGGGAGCTTAGGGATTTTATTAGCGACCCGAGCCCTGATTTATCTCTGATGACGTCGAATTCGTCGAGAATTATGAGCAACCCATCGTACCTCATACGCTTCTTTACCTGATGAGTTATTATTGCATTGACGAAATTGCGAAAAGTTTGAACAATGCCGTCGGGAACAACGCGCGCATATTTAGACGACTCGATGCCCTTGGCTCCCCAATTGACAAGCTTCAGATCCGCGCCGCCGAATATCTCCTTGCTACGCGTGAATTCGGTGAGCTCTTTACCATCGTCTGGGACCAGCCGAAGTAGTCCGTCCTCGCCGTCCTGATCGTTACACAACCTTGAGAGCAAATCGGTTCCTGAAGATATCATCGAATCACATGTGTAGTAGACAGTGAGATATTTTCTAGCATTGGCTGGGATGGAGGTCTGTAGACCAGCCTTCTTCGCGAGTGTATAGTCCCCAAGGGCCATTTGTTGAACCTGACGTAGCAGCGACGACTTCCCAACGCCGCGCTTCCCGTAGACGGCCATCAGTACGAGTGGTGAGTCAACGGCTTCATGCAATCTCATATAACTCGTTCCGCCCGACAAATCGAGCTGGATCGCGAATAACGTCCGAGGTAAATCCCATTTCAGGGTTGATCACGTTTTCAATTCCTTTTTTGCTGCGCAATCAGGGTAATTGTCGCACGGTACTAGGATTGTCTGAGGTCACTAATGAGCGCCGTCTATTGCTTTCCGCGATCTTCACTCCTCGCTTCTTGGCCGCCTCGCCACCGTGCCCAGGACTGATTCTCTTAACTCAGCAAGTCGCGCTTGAGCTTTCTTGATGGGCTGCCGAATCTCCACCGAATGCCGCAAATAGCAACGGCGGTTACAGAATTTGAGCTCTTTCTTAGGTGGCGGCTGCCACTAGGTGGGTGCTGTTATGGATTGATCGCACCAAGCCCGGACCTCTGATCATAGAAAAGTCCGCGCGCTGGTGGTGGCTTCGGGCCGAAGCTGGACAGAGCATTGCCATCGTCGATTTCGTATATTGCCCCGGATCGAGCTGGCCTCATTACTACATATGGTCGTCCGCTTATTGGATCGATGGGTAGTTTTGCGAGGTAATGGGGTACTAGCTCGCTTGGAAATAATTGAACCTGACCTGAGTGATCCTTGCGGTACGCTTCAATAGCGTGCCGATGAGCTTGAGATTCGCCGCGTCTTTGACTTCAAGCGCTTGCTGGGCTCTTCGTGCGCGCCGAAAACGGGCGGCGCGGATCGCGTGCGTTCATGTTGGTTTAGCCACGTTCCTATCGAGTACCAAGCCAACCACCCACATAGTAAGGCAGCCAGGACAAGCAAACTGTTCGCTGGCGTCCAGCGTACGGTGATTCGGCTCAATGAGCCCAATTACTCACGGTGTAGTTGCCACCGCCCCTGGTGCTAGAAGATACCGAAGAGCCGGACCTGGTCAGCGACCTGCGCAGCGCAGCAGCGCTGGTAGAACTCTCTCGGGCCGACTCGTGGTATCACTGCGCGCTTGTACCCGAGCTGTTTGATCGATGCCAAGGCTCGTCGTGTCAGTACGCAGCCGATATGCCTACCCCGCAGCGCTGGATTGACACCCACGGGACCGAAGATGCCGACATCGGTTTGTCGCAACCACGCGCGTAGCCACCACCAACGGTAGTGCCGTTGCTCGTAGCTCGCAAAACCGACAACCCCGCCGCTGTCACGGGCAAACCAGTTCCAGGCGTACGATGCCTCCTTCGCCCACGTCGGCGTGAAGTTGCGACGGATCCACGCCTGTTCTTCTTCGTCCGCGCCACGCTTATTCACCAGCGTTATGCCGGATCGTTCGAGGACAGCCTCGTCTTCTGCGGTGTCGAGCGGCGAGTCGGCGAGCTCCACCACCATATTTGTGACCAACGCTGCCCCGCGATCTAGTCGGCCGGCTCGAGATGGATCAGCACGTGAGCCAGCGGCATCTGCTGCTTGATGTCGAGCACGATAGCATCTGAAAGATCGTGCGCTTGTTTGAGCGGCGTGCCGCCCGGCATCTGCAAATGGAAATCGATGAACTCGCCGCCGCCCGAGCGGCGCGTGCGCAGCTTGTGGTAGCTGACGAAGATGTCCTTGTGGCGCTCGATGATCTCGCGGACCCGAGCCTCATCGTGCGGAGGCAAGCGCTGATCGGTGAGTTCAACGAATGCGCGGACTGTGAGATCGTAGGCCGAATGTGCGATCACGCCAGCGACGACGAGTGAGAAAATCGGGTCGAGGATCGTCAGCTTCGTCAATTTGATCGTCAGCAAGATGATAGCGACGCCGCCCGCGGTCCAGACATCGGCCCTTAGTTCGGCCGCTTGCGCCGCCAGCGCAGGCGAGCGCTCGCGTTCTGCGTCTGCGGCGACTCGACCGGACACGAAGATGTTGAGAACGCCGGATGCCAGCATGACCGCGATGCCGAGATCGAGATGCTGCACCGATGCGCCGCTGCGCAGCCGCGCAACGGCTTCCACGACGATCAACGCGGCGATGGCCAGGATAAAGACGGCCTGAAGGGCGGCCGAGATATTCTCGTATTTGCCGTGCCCGTACGCGTGGTCGTGGTCGGCCGGACGCGCGGCGGCGCGGATCGAGAAGAACTGGACGATCGTCATGAACAGGTCAGCCGCCGAGTGCACGGCTTCCGACAAGACGCTCACCGATCCGGAGACTAGCCAGACCGCTAATTTCGCCACGACGAGCAGCGCGTTGGTCGTGAACGGCAGCAGCAGTGCGCGCAAGCGCGCATCACCCGCCTGCGCGATCACCTCAGCTCTGGTTGTTGGACTCGGCTTCGCCGGCGGCGTCGCCATCCTCGGTCTCCGTGAGCACGCCACCCTCGTCCGCCGCGGGCCATTCTGTCGTTTCCGATTCCTGGCGCTTGCGGCGATACCGCGGCGGGGGCGCGGCGGGGCGCTTCTGTTTGGGCGGGATCTTGCGTGAGGGCGACGACGTCAATGTGGACGCTGGCGTGGCGGCTGCGCTTTCGGTGGCCACTGCCGCGGCTCGTTCTGAGGCACGCCTGCGGAGGTCGAAGTTCTTCCAGATGACGAGCAGCGGGCTAGCGATGAAGATCGATGAGTACGCACCGCTGATGACGCCCACGAGCAGTGCGAATGCGAAATTCTTGAGGGTGTCGCCGCCGAACAGGAGCAGCGCCACGAGCACGATCACGACGGTGACCAGCGTGTTCACCGAGCGCGTCATCGTTTGCAGCAGCGATGTATTCACCATCTTATCGTAGGGCACGTCGGGCATGAGCCGGCCGTTCTCGCGGATCCGGTCGAAGATGACGATGGAATCCATCACCGAGTAACCGATGACGGTCAGCAGCGCGGCCAAGAAGGCATCGTCCGCCTTTCGGTTGGCGATCGCGTAGATGCCGACCATCACCAACACGTCATGGATGAGCGCAAGATCGGCGACGATGCCGAACCGCAGCTGATTGCCGAACCGGAACGCGATATACAGGAGTTGTAGGAACAGTGCGAGCGCCAGCGCGGCGAGCGAGTTGTTGAGATACTCCTTTGACAGCGACGGCCCGACTGCGGTGATCTGGCTCTGGCCGCGATCGACCGTGAGTCCAGCCTTGTCGAGCGCAGTGAATACCGGGCCAGGATCGGCGATCGAAGATTGGCTTGAGATGATCGCGCGATCGTTGGGCGCGGCGTCGCCGGCCTTGGTCGCGAGTTGGACGCTGGCCTCGCCCCGTCGCAACGGTTCGAGTGAAGCCTGGAGTTCTGCGTTGCCAGACGCCTGGCTAGCGACGCCTGCCGTCTCGGGAACGACGACGTTTCGCAGCGCCTGCTGTATCTCGCTCTCGGTGACCGAGCGTGTGAACTTGACGTCGATCGTCGTGCCGCCGGTGAACGAAAGCCCGAGCGGCAGGCCATGGTGGATGATCAGCGCGATGATGCCTGCGATGATGACGGCGCCGGACAGCGCGAACCAATACCGCCGCTGCCCGATGATGTTCCAGTTCAAATTGCGGAAGAACATCGCGCTGCTCTACGCTCCGTACACGGCCGGCGCGGTAGCGACGTCGCTGTCGACGACGGCATCCATGAACGCGCGCGTGATATAGACGGCGGTGAACAGCGAGAACACGGTGCCCCAGAGCAGCGTGAACGCGAAGCCCTTGACGGTTCCGGTGCCCAACGCATAGAGCACAAGCGCACCGACGATCGTCGTGACGTGGGAATCGAAAACCGTCCAAAACGCACGCTTGAAGCCGACAGTGACCGCCGCACGCGTGGTGCGGCCGGCCCACAGCTCTTCCTTGAGCCGTTCGAAGATCAGCACGTTCGCATCAACCGCCATACCGATCGACAGCACGAAGCCTGCGATGCCTGGCAACGTAAGAACGACGCCGACCATCACCACGTAGGCGAGCATCATGAAGCAGTAGACGACGAGCGCGATGTCGGCCAAGAACCCGGGCAAGCGGTAAAAGGCTAGCATGAACAGCAGGACGACCGCTAAGCCGACGAGCGAGGCGACGAGCGACTTCTGCAGATCGATCTGGCCGAGCGTGGGGCCGACGTTCTCGATCTCGATGATCTTGGTGGGAACCTTTAGCGCGCCGGCGCTCAACTCGTTGGCGAGCGTCACCGCTTCCTGCTGCGTGAAATTGCCTGTGATCTGGCCGCTGGAGCTGATGGCGGACTGGATGGTGGGACCTGAGATGAACTGCTTGTCGAGGAAGATCGGCAACGGCTTGCCGATGTTCTTGCTGGTCCAATCGTAGAACTTCTTCGCACCGGCGGCATTGAGGGTGAAATTGACCACTTGCTGGGTGCCGATTTGCGAAATGCCGGCGGTAGCGCTGGACATGTCGGCGCCAGTGATGATCGGAGCTCCAGAGTCTTTGTACGCGCCGCTTTGCGCGTAGCTCTTGTCCGGTTGTCCCTGCAGCGAAGCGTATGCGCGCGCGGTCTGCTCCGCGGTCAGAGGGCGCATCTCGAGGACGGCCGCTTGGCGTATCAATGCGATCGCCTGCTCGGGATTTCGCAAACCGGGCATCTCGATGTTGATGCGATCGGCGCCTACCTTTTCGAATGTAAGCTCGCTGACGCCGAGGCCGCCGAGGCGCTGTTGCAAGACGAGCAGCTCTTCGTTGAGGATGTCCGGGGTGATTTTGGGCACCGTGTCCGTGGGCTCGAGCTGGACGAGCGCGCGCAGACCGCCCTGGAGATCGAGTCCGAGTTTGAGCTTCTGCTGCAGCGGGCTGAACGCGAAATAGCATCCGACGCATATCGCGAGGATGATGGCAAGTTTAATCGGGTTCTTCCAGCGAAACCAGAACATCGGGGCCTTTCAGGACGCGAAAATGCGGCCCAGAGCGATTCGCCAGCCGCAGTGGCAACCCTTATTCACGCTGGCGGGCAGGGGCGTCCTGCCGCGACACGCGCAAGCGGACGGGCGGTTTACGACAATTCCGGCTGCTCGATGGTCGCTTTGATCTCGACCGCGAAACCCGGTGCGATTTCAGCGAGACTCAAGACGCAGATGCGCGCACCGCATAATTCGACGAATCGAGCGAGCGGCAAGCGAAGGCTGGGCGCGCAGATAAGCGCCGCCGGCTGAGCGCTTTCCAGCGCCCTGTGCAGCGACGTCGCCAGGGCCGAAGCAGCGTTTGGTTCAAGGCCGAATCCTATGCCCCGTTCGGTCATGATAATCGCGGCCGACAATGCAGCTTCCGCGCTTGTCGAGAGCGCCACCGCGCCGATCACACCGGCGGAGTCGCTGAGCGACGCGCAAATGGCTGACGCGAGCCGCCGCCGAACCGCCTCGCCGATCGACGCGACATCTTTGGTGCGCTCGGCCTCGTCTGCGATCGTCTCGAGAATCGCGACCAGATCTCGGATCGAGACCCGTTCGCGCGCCAGATGCTGAAGCACGCGCTGCACAAGACCGAGGCCGACGAGTTCCGGTACGACGCCTTTGATGGCGGCGGGGTTGACGCGACGCACATGATCCAAGAGCCATTGCACTTCTTGCCGTCCGAGCAACGTCGCGGCGTGCTCGCGCGCCACCATACCTAGCTTGCTCGTCAACACCGCGATAGGATCGACGCTGATCGCTTCGGCACTGGCTTGCGGACGTTCGTCGGACGGCACCCACTTGGCATCATAGCCCGTCACTGGATCTTCGACCGCTTCACCGCGCAGCTGCGAAAGTGCAGCGGGCGTGCCGACGAAGAGCGCGCGGTCGGCATGCAATTGGCCGCGAGTGACGACCCGGTCACGCACTCGGATGGCGAAACATCGGTCTGGCAGCCGAAGGTCGTCTTTGACGTGGACGCCGGGCAGCACGATGCCGAGTTCAAGGGCCAACGCCCGCCGTAGCCCGCCTATTCGCTGCAACAAAGCAGTCCCGGCCGGCTCATCCAGAAGCGGAAGCAGCGCTTCGCCGAGGTCGATCCCCAGCTGTTCGACGCCCAGCAGCGTCACCGCACCCTCAGGTTTGCTTGCGTCGGCACGACGCCGCTGCCGTTCGCTGGCCAAAGCCGCCGTCCGACGCGACTGGTCAGCGCGTTGCGCAGCGTTCCCGCCGACAAGTCCCAGCACTCCCAACACACCGAACGCCACATGCGGCAGGCCTGGAACGAGTGCTAGGCCGAGCATCGATGCGCCGACCGTGCGCAGCGCAGCCGGATGCGAGATGGCTTGCCGTAACAGATCCTCGCCGAGACTTTGCTCCGATGACGCGCGCGTCACGATGACTCCCATCGCGGTCGAGAGCAAGAACGCCGGGACTGTCGTGACCAGGGCGTTGCCGACGGAGAGCAGCGTGAACGTCGAAGTGGCGAGGGAGATATCCATGTGTTTGCTGACGACGCCGATTCCGATGCCCGCGACGACGTTAACGCCAACGATGATCAGCGCCGCGATCGCATCACCGCGTACGAATTTACCCGCACCGTCCATCGCTCCATAGAAGTCCGCCTCGGCCTGGATCGATGCGCGTTTGAGTTTGGCGTCGGCCGCGTCTATGATGCCCGCGTGAAGGTCGGCGTCAACGGCCATCTGTTTGCCCGGCATCGCATCCAAGGTGAAGCGCGCCGCCACCTCCGCGACGCGTTGAGCTCCGTTCGTGACCACGACGAGCTGCACCACGATGAGAATCACGAACATGAGCAAGCCGACTACAACACTGCCCCGCATGACGAAATCGCCGAAAGCCGGAATTACGGTGCCGACCCCGCCGGGTTCGCCGCCCTGTGTGAGGATGAGTCGGGTCGCCGACACGTCGAGGCTGAGCCGGAAAAGCGTCGCCACCAGCAGCAGCGTCGGAAACGTGGCGAACTCCAGCGCTTCTCGGAGGGTAAGCGCGACGACAAGTACCGCGGCTGCCCCCATGATATCGAGCGCCAAGAGAATGTCGAGCAGCCACGGCGGCAGCGGTACGATAAGCATCGCTATGATCGCCAGCACTGCGACGGCAAAGGCGGCGCCCGCCGCAGATCTCGGCGCTGTCATCCGCGCTCGTCGCCGAGCAGTCGGCCTCGCGTCTGAAGGAGTAGGGCGAAAATAGCGGCGACCGCGGCATAGCACTCTTCGGGGATCGGCTCACCCAACGCCGCCCGCGCGAACAACGTGCGTGCGAGCTCCGGTGATTCGATGACCGGAATGTCGTTGAGAACCGCCAGGGAACGCACCAGAATCGCGGCGAGATCGGCGCCGCGTGAGACGACGACCGGCACGTCGACGCGCGGCGGGGCGTAGCGCAGCGCCACTGCAACATGCGTAGGGTTGGCGATGACGGCGGTCGCCTTGCGAATCGCTCCGACGCGCACGTCCCGAGCTGACTTGACAGACGCTTGTCGACGGGCGCGAGCCTCTGGCCGGCCCTCCGCCTCGGCGCGCTCCTCGCGAACCTCGTGGACGGACATCCGCAGCATCCGCATCGTGCGGCGGCGGGTTCGAATAACATCGAACATCGCGAACACCAACATCGTCGCGCACACGCGCCACCATACGTGGAAGAGCACCCCTTCGAAAATTGCGACCATCGCCTGAAGCGACGAAGCTCGCGCAAGCGCCATCAGGTCAGGCACTGCAGGCCACGCAGCCCATAGAATCGCAATCGTGGCGCCAATGGCGAACGTGACGGAATAGACGCCTTCGAAGCCCAGCAGCTGGCGCACGCCCGCAGCCCAGGAGAGCCTGTCGAGGCGCGGACGAATCGCCGCAAAGGAAGCGCCGAGAGCTCCGCTAGCTGCGGACGACAGCGTCGCGGCGATGCACGCGGCCGCCCAGGTCGCGGCGACGATCAGCCAACCCGTTTTCCAGCGCAGCCACGTTTGCTCGACCAGGAGCGGCGAAAGATGCCCGCTCTGCATGCCGAGTGCCATGAGCGCAGTCGCTCGGCTGACGTCATGCCAGCTCGCGATCGCGTGATACGCCCCCAACACCGGTACGATGCAGATGACGACCGCAAGCGCTGCCGACGCGTACGTGCTGTGCGCCCATCGACCTTCGCCGCGCGCCTTAGCCAGGCGCCTCGGTGTCGGCGATTCTGTTCGTTCGCCGTGGCTCACAGATGTCGCGCCGCGTGCCCTGTCGCCAAAGCGAGATCGCGCAGCAGGACCATTGTCGACCCCACGCCGGCTAGAACCGTGCAGACCGCGAGGGGCGAACCGAGCGCGGGTACCAACAACATTCCGCTTGATCTCGGAACGACTCGCGCGACCATTCCAGACACCATCGTCGCGAGCGCGTTGGCGAACAACGGCGGCAGAGCGAGCACGGTCGCAGCCTCGCATGCGACCCTAGCTAATCCCACAACGCCGCCGGTGCTCGCCTGTATGGCGAGGGCTGAGCCGAGGGCTGCGACACCCATCATCAACCGGTCGAGTGCGCCAACCGAGCACAAGGCGTAGCTAAACCCAAGAGGCAGCAGCAGTGCGAATGGGCCCGTTCCGTCGCCACCGTCTTGACCTCCTGAAAGACCTCCGGCGACGGCATGATCGATAAGCGAACCAGCCGCAGCGGCCGCCGACGCGATGATCGTGGCGCTCAGTCCGAGCGTGGCACCTAAGCTCGCTGCGATGCAGGTCTGTTCGATGAGCTCAGCGTTCGAATGGGGTGCGCTGGGCAAATGCGCGGCGCATAGCGGCGTCATCGCGAGAGCGAGCGCAAGCCGGACGATTCCCGGAACGGTGTTTGCAGTCGCTAAAGGCACGGTCGCTGCGAGGGCTACGCTCGCTGCGAGTGCGACCGCGAAAGCGAAGTCCGATGATGGCAACCACACCTTAGATGCCGAGGAGGCGCGGAATCCCGGCGGCAACCAAGGAAAACAGCCGTACCAAGAGCATCAACGCGGGCGCTCCCGCTATCGTGACGAGGAGGGCCACGACAAGAAGTTTGGGTAGAAAAGCGATGTTTTGATCTTGCACTTGCACGATCGTTTGGATGGCTCCGGTGAAGACGCCGGTCACAGCGATCGCCCCGACCAATGGAACCGATATCAGGAGTGCCGTTTCCAGCGCATGTGCCATCAGCTGCGCCGCAGTGTGTTCCACGATGTCACCGAAAGGACTGTATGAGCGCACCGCAGACGATAGTCCAGCCGTCCGAGACCACGAAGAGCAACAATTTGATGGGCAAAGCGATCGTCGTCGGCGAGACCATGAACATGCCGAGAGACATCATGACGGCAGCGACCACGATGTCGATCGCCGCAAATGGCAGCGCAAAAGCAAAACCCATCGCGAATGCCGCTCGCAGCTCGCTTATCATGAACGCAGGAGCCACAATCGAGATCGGCGGGTCCTGGCGTAGTTCCTGATTCCCGGTACCCGGCTCGGAACCAGATCGCGCATAGCGTTCGAACATCCGTACATCGGAGGCTCGCGTCTGCCGCAACATGAAGCGCTTGAGCACGTCAGAGCCGCGCTGGAGCGCCGTACTCGCCGAGATCTTGTGATGCATGTAGGGCGTGACGGCTTCAGCGCGGATGTGAGTGAGCGTCGGCGACATGATCACCAGGCTGAGCATGACCGCAAGCGCGGCGATCACCGAATTCGGTGGGAGCCCAGGCGTGCCGAGCGAAGCACGCAGCAACCCGAGCACGACGACGATGCGGGTAAAGGACGTCGTCGAAATCGCGAGCAGCGGCACGAGGCTGAGTCCGAACAACACCATCAGGAGGTCCAGCGGCGACGCCCCTGAGGCCGAGAGCGCAGGGTGATACCAGCCGCTCACTGCTGGTCTCCTTGTCCAGTCCCGCTGGCATAGACGGCGCGCACTTCGATCGCCAACGTTCCATCGTCGAGCTCGACGATGTCTCCAGTCGCAACGACCACCCCGTTGACCATCAGCTCAACGGGCGCATCCGCACCGACTCCCAGCGGAACGATCGTCCCTTCAGCGAACGCCAGAACCTCGCTCACGCTGCAACGAGCACGTCCCACAGAAACCGACACAGTAACTTCGATGTCGCCAAGGGATGCAAGCGTAAGCGGTGGAGTGGCGTTCATATGGGCGTTCTCTTCAGGTCACCGCTCAGGCGGATTGCACGACAGCCATTCACGACACCGAGAGTGCCGGACATGGCTGGGCCACCCGTGAGGCACAAGAGGGCCGGCGGCGCAGTCGTCGCGATACTCATGGCCAACGATGATCCTTGCCGCAAGTGTGCGAGATCGCCGATCGTCACGCGAAATGGCGCTAAGCGCCCTTCAAGGCTGAGCGGCACATCATCGACGTGCGGTGCTGCTCCAACGGCCGCTTCGGCGTCGGCACGGACATGCAGCTCAAGTCGTGCGGCCGCCGAAGGGCCGCGCAGATTGAGGACGCCATGCCACGCCTCCTCATCGTCGATTTCGTGCTGATCCGCTTCGGTCCACGATCCAGCCGACCCCGACAATAACCGCTCGATGCATTCGGCCACAATCGTCTTTTCGACCGCAGTAGGTACGACGGCCCCGGGCCCATCTAACACCCACTCCAACAGCGCGCGTTGCGATTCTTCATCTGCGACGCACCAGACGACGCGGTCGTCCTCCTCGTGCCGCCAAGCCCGACGCGCACCATTGCATGAGACAAACCGGCGCTGCAACGGACTAAGCGTGACCTCGGTATCGCTGCGCAAGAACTCCGGTGCACGAGAGGCGACGGCTCGTCCAATTCGGCCAAGAAGCAACGGGCCGCGGTCGACTCGGGCAGGCTGACGCCTCGCACCTTTGCGCCACGAAGGTAGACGAACTCGTGCGCCGGCGCGCAACGTCATCGGACGAGCCCCAGAGCTGTGCGCACACAATCGTCGGCGGCGCTTGCGAGCGCGACTTCCAATTCGCCTCTACGTCTCAAGGTCCACAACTTTCGGAGGTCCCCTTCGAGGTCGACCGCACCGGCCGCGACGACGTGAAGACGCAACCCACCCGCTCCGCGATCGCCGGGCGCGCTTAGCGTCGGCTTCCCCGCGGCCTGCGTAGGTACGAACACCGCTTGGCCGGATCTCTGAAGACGCTCCGGTACCGGGAAGGTCGCAAGCGCGAGTTGGGCTATCGGTACGATCGTCTCTCGAAAGCGTGCGGTGCGTTTTTGCTGGTGCCGTTCAACGCCTAGCAACCGACCTTGCTCGTCAATGCGATACGACACAAAGCGCTTCGACGGTTGATCGGGCAGAGGCACGCAGATAGGTTGCAACGGCTGGTTCCCGCCGGCAGCCGGCATCCCTAACACACCCCGACCAGCGCCGTCGACGAGATGCCCCTCGGTATCAATTCGAAAATCGCCGAGGCGGCTATACAGTGTTTGCCCGCCGTCTCGAAGGACGAAAAAGCCTGGGCCATCGATGGCGACCGCCAACGGTGCGGCGTTAGGAACAAATCGCTCAGCACCAGTCTGCAAACCGGCGTCGACGAGAACACCGCCCTGACGGTCAACCGCATCACCCGTCGCGCCGGCGAGCGCCGCGCGCCGGAGGTCAGCAGCGACTCCCGCCACCTCTTTGTCTACGTCAATCATCGACATCCCCTTGTGGTTTGGCGGACGGCAAAGATGCGGCCCGCGAGCACAATGCCTTCCACCATCCGATCACTCAACCGCAACGTAAAATGAATGGGTACATCATTCTTCGATGAGGTCCGCTGACGACGCGGCGGCTTGCATTGTGCCGTCGCGGCTCGGCGAAGTGGCGATGGCGCTATCTCGCGACACGTAATGGCCAGCTGGCTCGATGCCTGCGTGCGCAGTAAGGGACGTGCGGTCTCGAAGCAGCTATTCTGCCGGTGCTCGGCGGTACCGGCGAAAACCGGTGCCAACTCTGGACCAAGGGCGCGACAGCGCATGTGGGCGACGAAGGGTTGCGGTTCGTCTCGCAACCCATATGATGCGCGCTCGGCAAGCGTCATAGAGCCGCGAGATCGATACGCTCCCTCAAACACAAAGCTCGCGTCGAGCTCCGCCATGGACGGCGGCAACGTGGTCGGACCCATAGGGTGAAATCCTACGAGCGAATCGTTGCCGAGTTGTGAGCATGAGTTTTAGAGAATGCGAGCTTCCATAGCCTTGAAGGCGGCGTAGAGCTGTTTGCCCGGTTCGATCTCGAGCGCAGCCAGTGAATGTGCGGTCACGCGTGCCGCGATGGCGGGCGTCGACGCAAGGGTCACGCGGAATGCGCCTCTGTCATGCACGATGCTCTCAACCGGTCCGCGCAGCGTGTTGCGCGCGGATGTCGTTTGCGGGTTTGCTGACAGCGTCACTGCGTCCGGATCGAGGACGACGCTGATCTCTCCGTCGTAATCCCCCTGCACGACGAACGCCGCGTCGCCGACCTCTAGTGTGCTGGATCCATCGCCCTGACTTTGCGCTCTGCCCTGATACAGGTTCGTGCCGGCGAACGATGCGACGTACGGCGTGGCCGGACGATCGCGCAGCGCCGCGAGGTCGCCTGATTGGACGACGCGACCGTCTTCGACGACCACGAAGTGCCGCGCGAACAACATCGCCTCGGCGGGGTCGTGCGTGACCAGCACGGTCGCGGCACCGGTCACTTCGATCGCCCGGCGCAGCGCCTCGCGCACTTGTGGACGCAGGCGAATATCGAGCGCGCTCAACGGCTCGTCGAGCAGCAATGCCGCCGGCGCAAGCGCGACCGCTCGCGCGAGCGCGACGCGCTGGATCTCGCCGCTGGACAACGCGGAGGCCGGCCGGGCCGCGACGTGCGCGGCGCCGACGACGTCGAGCGCGGCCCGCGCCCTTGCGGCACGCGTAACCAGGCACGACGCCGGCAGCACGCAGTCCGAACTCGACGTTGGCTTGCGCCGTCATATGCCCGAACAACGCGCCGCGCGCGAACACGAGCCCGACGTCGCGCCGGTGGGCGGGCACGTATGCGCGGTTCGCGTCGTCATACCACGCGCGCTCGCCGCAGCGGATGCGACCGCGATCCGGGCGCAGCAGGCCGGCGAGGCAATACAGCGCCGTCGTCTTGCCGGCTCCGCTCTGCCCGACGACCGCAACGGTTTCACCCGCTTCGACTTCGATCGCGAAATCAAGCGTGAAGCCGTCTCGTCGGGCGCTGAAGTCAGCCGTGAGGCTCATGCGCTCACGCGCGATTGCAGCATGCGCGCGCCGGCGAGCACGACGAATGAGACCAGCAGCAGGATCAGCGATATCGCCACCGCGACGTCGAGGTCGTCTTGCCCCTCGATGTAGACGGCGATGGGCATGGTCTGCGTGACGCCGGGGAGATTGCCCGCAAAGGTGATGGTCGCGCCGAACTCGCCGAGTGCGCGTGCCCATGCGAGCGCAAGCGCCGCGCCGAGCGCCGGCAATGCGGGTGGGATGATCACGCGCCAAGCGGTATAGGTAAAGGAAGCGCGCAGCGTGGCGGCGGCGTCGACGAGCTCCGGATCGACGCGTTGAAACGCGTTCGTCGCGGCGATGACGTAGAGCGGCGCCGCGACCAGCGTCTGGGCCATGATGACCGCGACCAGCGAGAACGGGATGTGGATGCCGGCGACCGCGAGCGCGTGGCCCAGCAAGCCCCTGCGCCCGAACGCGAGCAGCAATGCGAGCCCCGCGACCACCGGCGGCAGCACGACCGGCAGCGACACCACGGTCTCGAGCAGCTCGCGGCCCGGAAAGCGGCGCGCGAGCAGCAGCGCGAGCGGCGTACCGGCTAGGACGATGACGACGGCGCTGGCCAGCGTGCTCTCAAGCGAGACGAGCAATGCTTGGCGCACGACGTCGCGCTGCAGCTCGGCAAAGAACCACAGCGGCGACGCCCCAACGGACGGGCGATGTGCGAGCAAGCCGACGAGCGCGACGATGACGAGTGCGAAGAGGAGCCCCGCGAAGACGGCGCCGGCCCCTGCAAGCGCCCCATCTCGCAGCGCGGCGCGTGGATTATGCGTGGCCGTGGAAACCGAACGACTGCAAGACGCTTTGGCCTTTGGCGGAGAGCACGTAATCGATGAAGCTTTGCGCGAGGTCCTTAGAAGCGCTTGCCTTCACGGTCGCGATGGGGTACGTCGCGATCTCCTGATCCTCGTCCGGCACCGGAATAGCGATCAAATGGGCAGAGCCCTGGACGGCGTCGGTCGCATAGACGAATCCGGCGTCCGCCTCGCCCAGCACGACCTTTTGCACCACGCTCTCGACGTTTTGCTCCTGCGTTGCGACGTTGCGCATCACTTGGTCGCCGTACTTCGGCCAATAGGCCTTGTCCGCGCTCATCTTCTGCAACGCGATGCGCGTGTAGCGCCCGCACGGCACTTGTTCGGCGCAGATGGCCAGTTTGAGGCCATCTCGCGTGAGGTCGCGCAGCGAGCGCACGTTGACGTCGAATTGCGCGACCACGGCGAGGGTGTTGCCGGCAAAATCCACGCGGCGTGCCGACAAGGCCGGCGTCGGCGGCTTTGCCCATCGAGCGCTGGTCGGCGGACGCGAAAACGTCAGCAGGAGCGCCGTTGGCGATCTGCGTCTCCAGTATCTGGCTGCCGTCGAAATTGAACCGGACGCTGACGCCCGGGTGCGCGGCTTCGAACTCTTTGCCCAGTTCCGTGAACGCGTTGTGCAGCGACGCTGCCGCGAAGACGGTGACGGTCTGCTGCTGACCGGCAGACAACGCGGGGGCAGAACCCGATACAAGTGCGCCCGCACAGACGGCCGCCATCAGACTGAGCTTCATGGTGCGTGCTTCGTCCCGGCTGCCGCGCTCTCGTTGTGCGCGGTGCACAAGAGGGCTACCGCGGGTTGTAGCGGACCTCGACCGTACGCAGTTCGGTTTCGACGTCGGCCGTCTGCGGCGTCACCGGCTCGCAGCGATACATCCGCGCGACGACGTCCGATGGGTTCTTCGTGTCGTTCGGATCGTGTTTGTTGATCGCGTAGACCACTGCCAAACCCTTGACCACGCGCCCGAACGTCGTGAAGTACTCGTCGAGGTGCAGCTGCGGCGACTCGGTGATGTAATATTGGCTGCCACCCGAATCGAAGATCGGCGATGACCCTTTATAGTCGAGCCCGAGCGAGATCATGCCGGTGAGCTGTTCGACTGGGTTGACCTCGTCCGGTACCGTGAAACCGGGCCCGCCGGTGCCCGTCGTCTTGCCGGCGTCCGGATTGCCGCCCTGGACGACGAAGTTCGGGATCACGCGGTCAAGCAACGAGTTATTGTAGAACCCCGCGTCCACCAAGCGTAAGAACGCGTCGACGTGGTACGGCGCCACATCGGGGAACAGCTCGACCACGATCACGCCTCTGTTGGCGACGATCGCCACTTGGGGATGATCGCCGGCCGGCGCACCGGATGGCAGCGGTTTGGGTTCGACTTGATCTTCCGGGGGAACGTTCGGCGGGCGCGTATCCACGACGGTATTGTCGCCCATCGCGCTGAGCACGTTTGAGACTTCCACGCGCACGCGCCAGGACGGGTCCTTCGCCAGCAGCCGCACCGCCACGATGAACGTCTTATCTTTGAGTCGGCCGATCGCTTTGACGGCATACATGCGCACGAGCTCTTGCTGGTCCGCGAGCATCTGACGCAGCAGGCCGGGATTGGTGTCGTAGTAGCTGCGGTAGATGGCCCACGCCATGCGCCAGCGCGTCTCCTGATCGCGCTCGACGGTAAACGCGTTGTCGAGCAGCTTGCCGGTCGTGGCCTTGAGCATCTGCGAGATCTGCGGCTTGGAGGCGAAGCCCGACTCGCCCAACCCGATCGCGGCTTTGCCGCGCACGAACGCGTCGCCGTTGGACAAAAGGTCCGAGAGCGTTTCGACCGCGCTGCTGCCGCCGATGCGGCCGAGCGAATCCGCTGCGGTGCCGGCCACCAGCGGCGAGCCGTGCAGTGCGGCCGTGCGCAACGCCGGCAACGCATCCGCCGATGCGATCACGCCAAGACCAAAGGCCGCCGCGGCGCGCACGTTCTCGGGTTGAGACGGCGACAGCAGCGGCGTGAGCAACGGCACGCCGGCGACGTTGCGCAACCGGCCGATCGCCAGCGCGGCGCGGGCGACGATCGCCGGATCGGTGGACTGGAGAAACGGTTCGAGCTGGCTCGGGGTCGTCTTGCGATTGCGCTCGAGCTTGCCGATCTGGCCGTAGGGCGAACTGTCGGGCAAGCTGGGCGTGGGAGCGGCCATGCCGCGCGTCGGCACGGGCACCGGGCGATGCGCTCGAGCTTGGCGACGGTGAGGGCGATGCGGCCAGCAGCAACGCGGACGCAATACAAGCGCCTGCGACGAAGATGAACCTCTTGCCCATGGGCCGGGGGTTAGGCGCGCACCGCGGGGGCGCCTCTTGAGGATTATTCGGTCTGCCAGTAATCCTTGAGCGCTTTGCCTCGGCTGGGATGGCGCAGCTTGCGCAACGCTTTGGCTTCGATCTGGCGGATGCGCTCGCGCGTGACGCCGAACTCCTGGCCGACCTCTTCGAGGGTGCGTTGATGGCCGTCTTCCAACCCGAAGCGCAGCACGAGCACTTTGCGTTCGCGCTCGGTCAGGTTGAGCAAGACGTCGCCCATCTTCTGCTTGAGCATGGTCACCGATGCCGCTTCAGCGGGCGCGACGGCATCAGGGTCCTCGATGAAATCGCCAAGATGGCTGTCTTCTTCTTCGCCGATCGGCGTCTCGAGCGAGATCGGCTCCTGCGCGATCTTCATGACTTCGCGCACCTTGTCGGGCGTGAGCCCCATCTCGCGCGCGATCTCTTCGACTGACGGATCGCGGCCCAGCTCTTGCAGCAGCTGGCGCGAGATCTTCACCAGGCGGTTGATGGTCTCGACCATGTGCACCGGGATGCGGATCGTGCGGGCTTGATCGGCGAGCGCGCGCGTGATGGCTTGGCGGATCCACCACGTCGCGTAGGTGGAGAACTTATAGCCTTTCTTGTAATCGAATTTCTCGACGGCGCGGATCAGACCCAGATTGCCCTCTTGGATCAGATCGAGGAAGAGCATGCCGCGGCCGACGTACTTCTTGGCGATGCTCACCACCAGGCGCAAGTTCGCCTCGGTGAGATCGCGTTTGGCGAGATCGCCGGTGTCGAGGATCTGTTGGTCGGCGGCTTGACCGGTCACGCGCGCGCGTTCGCGCTCCTCTTCCGCGCTCTCGATCTTCTTGGCCAGATCCTGTTCTTGCGCCATCCCAAGCAGCGGCACGCGGCCGATCTCCTTGAGATACATGCGCACGGGATCGTCGAGCGCGATGCCAGGCGGCACCGGGATCTCGGCTTCGACCTCGGGTTCGGGAGCGGCGGCCTCGGCCGGTTCGGCCGCGTCTTCTTCTTCGATCGCCACCAAATCGGGCATCTCGGTGATCTCGATGCCTTGGCCCATGATCTCTTCGACGAGCTCGTTGCCCTTTTCCGGATCGTCTTCGTCGTACGCCGCTGAGATGGCCGCGACTTCGTCATAGGTGACAAAACCCTGCGCTTTGCCGCGCGCGACGAGCGCCTTGACGGCGGCTTCGCGCGGAATCGTCGGAGCAGCGGGGGGTTGGCCGTTGACGGGCACGCTGATGGGAGCGGTCGGCTCAGAGGGCGGCGCTGTCTTGATTTTCGGCTTCTTGCCGGGACTCATAGCTTGTTCGTTAACCTACTTCTCGTGTGTGTCGCTGGACGGTCCACGCAGCGAAGCCGTCAGCGCGTTGTATTCCTCGCGCAACGGTTCCGGCACTGCTCGGTCCGATGTGATGAGCGTGTTGATTTCTGCGTCGATACGCGAAAGCCTCCGCTCTTGCCGGCTGCGCTCAAAGCGTTGCGCGATAAGCGCGAGCCTGCGTTCGTCGTCCTCGTGCGGCAAGGGCGGCGATGCCAGCGTCATGCGCGTCAGCTCCGCCACCAGCGGATCGTCCGCGAAGACGGTGAGCGGGTTGAGGCCGTTTTCAAAATCCCGCGCATGTTCGGCGAGCCGCTCGAACACCGAGCGCAGCTCGGCATCCTCGAAGTCATCTGCGCTGAACTGTTCCACCGCAGACGGCAGCAGCGCCGGCCGGGCGAGGATGAGCGCGAGCACGTCGCGTTCCGTGGACACCGGCTGCGTCACGGCCGGCGCGCGCCTGACGGGCGCGCCATCGGCCGGCGCACGCGGATTTTGGGCCGGTACGCGCGTCTGGCGCATCGCGGCTTCGCTGACGTCGAGGCGGCGCGCCATCGCCCGCACGTATTGATCGCGTTCGATCGGGTCGCGCACGTGCGCGATGACCGCCATCGCCTCGCGCGCCACGTCGCTCTTGCTGGTGAACTTCGACGCGATGCGCTTGCACGCCAGATCGATCTTGAAGTCCACCCAGCGCTGCGCGGTCGAAAGCAATTGGGCGAACGCGTCCGGACCCTTTTCGATGATGAGCTCGTCCGGATCGGTGCCGGCCGGCAGCGCGACGATGCTCACCGAGAGCCCTTCTTCTACTAACATGTCGATGCTGCGGGCCGTGGCCGCTTGCCCTGCCGCATCGCCATCGAAGCACAGATACAAGCGGCTCGCGACGCGGCGCAGTTCGCGCGCCTGCTCCGGCGTGAATGCGGTCCCCAGGCTCGCGACCGCGTTCTTGAAGCCGGCTTGATGAAGCGCGATCGCGTCGAGGTAACCTTCGACGACGACCAGCGTGTCGTCAGCCGCGGCCGCGCGGCGCGCGAGATGCAGCGCGTAGACGTGTGCGCCTTTCGTGTACGCAGCGGTATTCGCGGTGTTGAGGTATTTGGGCGTCTCGTCGCCCAGCGCACGTCCGCCGAAGGCCATCACCTCGCCCGTAAGATTGTAGATGGGCAGCATGAGACGGTTGCGGAAGAAATCGTAGTACCCGGTCTTCACGCGCAGCAATCCGGCGCGTTCGGCCAGCTGCAGATCTACGCCTGAGCGTTCGAGCGCTTTGGCCAGGCCTTCCCAGCCATCGGGTGCATAACCAAGACCGAACACCGCTGCGGTGTCGTCGCTGATGCCGCGTCCGTGCACGTACTCCAACGCGCGCCGATCGCGGCGCAATGCGTCGGCGAAGTACCGCTGCGCGGCTGCGTTGGCTTCGTAGATCGCCTCGCGCTCGCTGCGCCGGCGCTGCGCACCGGGCGTTTCGGCGAGCACGACCCCCGCGCGCGACGCCAGCATGCGCAGCGCGGTCGGGAAGTCGACGTTCTCGTAGCGCTCGACGAACTTGATCAAATCGCCGCCGGCATCGCAGCCATGGCAGTGCCACACCTGTTTGTCAGCGTTGAGATAGAACGACGGCGTGCGTTCTGCGTGGAACGGGCACAGGCCGACGTACTCGCGTCCTTGTCGCTTGAGCGTGACGTATTGGCTGACGTATGCCAGCAGGTCGACTTTGGCTTGGACCTCGGCGACGACGCCCGCGTCAAACGGCATGGCGGGCTTTCACCTGGATCACACGTCCCATTCCCGCGGCGCCGAGCCCGCCGCGTCCGGGAAGAGCGCGATGAATTGTTTGATCGCGAAACGATCGGTGAATCCGGCGACGTAATCGCAGACGCGGCGCGCCAGCGAATCGCTCGCCAGCGGCGCTTGCCGATACATCTCGGGCAGCTCGCCCGGATGATCCATATAATAGGCGAACAGCTGCTTCACCACGTGCTGCGCTTTGGGTTCCTCTCGTTTGGCGTCGTCGTTGAAATAGACGCGCTTGAACATGAACTCCTTTATCGTCTCGACCGCCTCGAGCACCGGCTCCGATAGCCTGATCTCGTTCTTGCCGCGGCACTCGGCGATCATGTCCTCGACCACGGTCGCTATGCGGATCGGGCCGCGGTGGCCCAAGACGGTGATAGCCTTGGCCGGCAAGTCGCGCTCGGTGATGATGCCTGCGCGCACCGCATCGTCGATATCGTGATTGATGTAGGCGAGGCGATCGGCGTAGCGCACGATCTGGCCTTCGAGCGTGGCGGGGATATCCGCGTAGCCGGCCAGCGCGCCTTTGTGCTTGCTGTGCTTGGCGATGCCGTCGAGCACCTCGAGCGTCAGGTTCAGACCGACTTTGTCGCCGCGGCGCTCGAGCAGCTCGACGACGCGCAAGCTCTGTTCTGAATGGACAAACCGCGCGCCGGCTTCGTACTGCGACCAGATCTGCGTGAGCGCGTCTTCACCGGCGTGCCCGAACGGCGAGTGCCCGAGATCGTGACCGAGCGCGATCGCTTCGGCAAGGTCCTCGTTGAGACTCAAGCCTCGCGCGATCGAACGCGACAGCTGCATGACCTCCAGCGAATGCGTCATGCGCGTGCGATAGTGGTCGCCCAGCGGCGACAAGAACACTTGCGTCTTGTGCATCAGCCGCCGGAAGGCTTTGCTGTGGATGATGCGGTCGCGGTCGCGCTGGAAGCACGTGCGGATCGGATCCTGCGGCTCGGGCGTACGGCGGCCCTTCGAATCCTTGGCAAGCGTGGCGAACGGCGACAGCATGGCCGCCTCGCGGGCCTCGAGCTCTTCACGGATCGACAATGTGGTACTCATGCGCCGTCTATCACGTTGGGCGAGCGCGCCGGAAAGTCTTGGCCAGGGAGGTACGGCCTAGTCCTGGTCGACTTTCTTGGAGCCCGCCGCTTCGGCCGCGCGCTCCTTGAGCACCGACTGCGCCGCCGCCAGACGCGCTACCGGCACGCGGAACGGCGAACACGAGACGTAGTCGAGCCCCAGCGTGTGGCAGAACTCCACCGAAACGGGATCGCCGCCGTGCTCGCCGCAAATCCCGATCTTCATCTCGGGCCGCGCGATGTGGCCTCGCTCCATCGCCATGCGCATGAATTCGCCGACGCCGTCCTGATCGATGACCTGGAACGGATCCTCGCGCAGGATCTTCTTCTCGAGGTACACCGGGATGAACGACCCTTCGGCATCGTCGCGCGAGTACCCGAACACGAGCTGCGTGAGGTCGTTGGTGCCGAACGAGAAGAACTCGGCGTGTTCGGCGATGCGATGCGCGACCATGCACGCGCGCGGCATCTCGATCATGGTGCCGATCTGATAGTTGACGCGCGTGCCGGCCGCTTTGATGATGCGCTCGGCTTCGGCGCTGACCAAATCGCGCAGCGCCTTCATTTCCGTGACCGTGCCGACGCCGGGGATCATGATGAGCGGGCGCACGTCGACGCGCTCTTTCTTGAGCTCTGTGGCCGCCTCCATGATGGCGCGCACCTGCATCTGATAGATCTCGGGGAAGACGATGCCAAGCCGGCAGACGCGCAGGCCCAGCATCGGATTCTCTTCGTGCAGCACGCGCACGCGGCGCAGCAGCCGTTCCTTGGCCGACAGCTCAGTCGGATCGGACTTGCCGACGCGCAGTTCGGTGACTTCGACCAACAGCTGTTCGAGGCTGGGCAAGAACTCGTGCAGCGGCGGATCGAGCAGCCGGATCGTCACGGGCAGGCCCTTCATCGCGCGCAGGATGCCGCGGAAGTCTTCGCGCTGCATCGGCAGCAGCTGCTCCAAGCACTTGCGCCGCGAATCCGGCGTCTCGGCCATGATCATCTCTTGGACGACCGGCAGCCGCTCCGTTTGCATGAACATATGCTCGGTGCGGCACAAGCCGATACCCTCCGCGCCGAAATCGCGAGCCTTCTTGGCGTCCTCCGGCGTGTCGGCGTTGGCGTACACACCCAGGCGCCGGTACTCGTCCGCCCATTTGAGGATGTGTTCGAATTGCGGCGTCAGCTTCGCGGCGGTCATCTGCAGCATGCCGCGATACACGGTGCCGGTCGTGCCGTCGATCGTCAGCTCGTCGCCTTCCTTGACGACTTCGCCTTTGACG
Source organism: Vulcanimicrobiota bacterium (assembly GCA_963772515.1). GTDB lineage: Bacteria > Vulcanimicrobiota > Vulcanimicrobiia > Eremiobacterales > Eremiobacteraceae > JAFAHD01. The sequence continues at coordinate 940,632 of CAVYXC010000002.1, read as the reverse complement.
CTGAACTGGCGCGCGCGCAGGTCGATGAGCATCGCCTCGGCGCCCACGACTGCGGGCTTGCCCATGCCGCGTGCGACGACGGCCGCATGCGATGTCGCGCCACCCTGCGACGTCAGGATGCCTTCGGACGCGATCATGCCGTGCACGTCGTCCGGCGTCGTCATCGGACGCACGAGGATGGTCTTCTTGTTCTGGCGCTTCATCTCGACGGCGTCGTCGGGATCGAACACCACGATACCGGCGGCTGCGCCAGGCGACGCGTTGAGACCCCTGACGATGACGTGCGCTTTCTGCTTCTCGTCGATCTGCGCGTGCAGCAGCGCCGCGATGGCGGCGGGCTCGATGCGCATGAGCGCTTCTTCACGCGTGATGTGGCGTTCTTTGACCATGTCGGCCGCGATCTGCACCGCGGCGGCGGCGCTGCGCTTGCCCGAACGGGTCTGCAAGATGTAGAGCTTGCCGCGCTCGATCGTGAACTCGATGTCCTGCATGTCGTGGTAATGCTTCTCAAGCTTGTCCGCGACGTCGAGGAACTGCTTGTAGATCTTCGGCTGCTGCTTTTCGAGCTCTGAGATCTTCACCGGCGTGCGCGAACCTGAGACGACGTCTTCGCCCTGAGCGTTTTGCAGGAACTCGCCGTACAGCTTCTTCTGGCCGTTCGACGGATCGCGCGTGAACGCGACGCCGGTCCCCGAGTCCGTGCCCATGTTGCCGAACACCATGGTCACGATGTTGACGGCGGTGCCCCACCAGTCAGGATAGTGCGAATGTTTGCGGTACTCGATCGCGCGCTTGGAATTCCACGAATTGAAGACCGCTTCGACCGCCATGCGCAGCTGGATGAAGACGTCTTCGGGGAAATCTTTTTTGGTGTAGTGGCGCACCAGCGCTTTGTATTCGCTGGTCATATTGCGGAACGCGAGCGCGGTGAGGTCGGATTCCGACGCGACGCGCGCCTTGGCGACGTAGCGCTTGAGCACTTCCTCGAAGGGCTCTTTCTTCATGCCGAGCACGACGGTGGCGAACATCTGGACGAAACGGCGATACGCATCCCATGCGAACTTGTCGTTCTTGGTCAGCACGACGAGCGCATTGCAGGTGCGATTGTTGAGACCGAGGTTGAGCACGGTGTCCATCATGCCGGGCATCGAGACGCGTGCGCCGGAGCGCACCGAGACGAGCAGCGGGTTGACTTCGCCGCCGAACTCCTTGCCGGTCTTGCGCTCGAGCTCGACGACGCGCCGGTGCATCTCTTCTTCTAATCCGTTGGGGAACTGGCGGCCCAGCTCGAAGAAACGCCGGCAGACTTCGGTCGTGATGGTGAAGCCGGGCGGCACCGGCAGGCCGATGCGCGTCATCTCGCCGAGGCCCGCGCCTTTGCCGCCGAGCAGGTCGCGCAGATCCGCGCCACCTTCCTCGAACGAGTAGGTCATCTTGCCTAGGTGCAGCTTGGTCGGCGGCTCGGGTTTGCGCGAGGTCGCTTTGCGGGCCGATGGCAGCGGAATGCGGCGGACCGGGTCGTCGGGCCCGATCTCGGCGAGCACGAGCCCGGCAAGGCCGTCAGGCTTCGCCTTGGTCTTGACCTTGCCGTTGGTCTTGACGGCGGCTTTGCCGTGCGCGGCGGGCTTAGCGATCTTCTTGGACGATTTCGGCTGCTTTGTGCTCTTGGAGGGCTTCAAACCGCGTTCTCCCGACTCTAGGCGCTTGTGAGGAATGGCCCAGAGAAACGAGCGAGCCCGGTAGAAAGCGAAGGAAGGCTCGCTTAGCTATTCTTTGACGCGGGACAGTTGAAGTCCCGCTCGTTTAGCGATGGGCGAGCGGTTTGCGGTAGCCGGCTGCCGCTGCCATGATGGTGACGAGCGCGACGCGCGGGGCGCTCACGCGAGACGCTCGTTCAAGTATTCGCCAAGAGCATCGATGCCGATGCGCACCTGTCCCTTCGTGTCGCGGTCGCGCACCGTGACGTCCTTGTTCTCGAGACTCTCGTAGTCGACGGTGACGCAGAACGGCGTGCCGATCTCGTCTTGGCGATAGTAGCGCTTGCCGACGTTCCCCGAGTCGTCGAAGGTCGTGCGCATGCGCGGGCGCAGGTCTTTTTCGATGCGCGCGGCGAGTTCGACGATGTCGGGCTTGTTGCGTACGAGCGGGAAGACCGCGACTTTGTACGGCGCGAGGCGCGGGTGCAGATGGAGCACCGTCCGATCGGCATCCTTCTCGTAGGCGTCGATGAGAAACACCAGCAGTGCGCGGTCGACGCCGAGCGCCGGCTCGATGACCGCCGGCAGATACTTGGCCTTGGTCTCTTCGTCGAAGTACGAAAGATCTTTGCCGCTGGCGTTGACGTGCTGCGTGAGATCGAAGCAGCCGCGATGCGCGATCCCCTCGAGCTCCCCCCAGCCGAACGGATAGTCGTATTCGAGGTCGGTGGTCGCGCTGCTGTAGTGCGCGAGATCGGCGCCTTCGTATTCGTGCTTGCGCAGGCGCTCGGACTGCACGCCGAGCGACAGCCACCATTGAAAGCGCTGCTCGACCCAGTAGCGATACCAGCGCAGCCCTTCCGCCTCGTCATCGGAGGGCACGAAATATTCCAGCTCCATCAGCTCGAACTCGCGCGAGCGGAAGATGAAATTGCCCGGCGTGATCTCGTTGCGAAACGCCTTGCCGATCTGAGCGATGCCGAACGGCGGCTTCTTGCGCGCCGTCTGATACGCCAGCTTGAAGTCGACGAACATCCCTTGAGCCGTCTCGGGCCGCAGGTATGCCTCCGATGATTGGTCTTCCATCGCGCCGACGTAGGTCTTGAACATGAGGTTGAACGCTCGCGGCGCAGTGAGCGTCTTATTGCCGCACGCGGGGCATTGATCGCCCTTCACGTGATCGGCACGAAAGCGCTTCTTGCAGGTCTTGCAGTCCACCATCATGTCGGTGAAGTTCTCGACGTGGCCCGACGCGCGCCACACTTCTGGGTTCATGATGATCGACGACTCGATGCCGACGACGTCATCGCGCAGCGCCACGATCTCGCGCCACCAGGCTTCGCGCACGTTGCGTTTGAGCTCCACGCCGACCGGCCCGTAATCCCACATGCCGTTGATGCCGCCGTAGATCTCGCTCGACGGGAATATAAAACCGCGGCGCTTTGCGAGCGCCGTGATCTCTTCCATCGTCGGTTTCGGACGGAGTGATGCCATCGCGTCCGGGTTCGCAGCCGCGCAGCGCTTTTCCGCTGTGCGCGCGGTCAGCGCATGTCGTCGGTCTGCGTCATCTCGGCGACGAATGGCTCGGCGACCGCGTGGCGATAGCGATATGGATCGGGTGCATCGCTCGGCAGTGCGAGATCCTCGTTTGAAGCAGCGTCATATGCCTTCTTGAATTTCGGCCCGGCTTCGCCCGTGTCCATCACGGCCATCACGTAGGCGCGGATGAGCGCGTGCTCGTAGCCTTTCGACTTCGTGTCGGCCACCGTCCACACGATAGGCCTGAACGGCTGATGCTTGTCGGCGCCGGTCCCCGCCCAGAACACGAGCGGATCCCAGCGCGGCATCGCAGATGTCGGCCGGGTGACGAGCAGAATCGATCCTTGGTCCTGCTTGAGCTCCTCGATGACCACCGCCATGAGCGTGACGGTGTCGACGCGATCGAACGCCGCTGTCGGCGTCGCGGATGGACTGGGGTCCGTCTGCGCGGGACTCGACGGCGCCAAGAGCACGATCGCGCTCGCCAATGCCGCGAGCGCCCGAACGCGCCGCATCAACCTTAGGCGGGGGCGCGGATCGCGCGCCAGATCTCGCCGATCTTAGGCGGCTTGCCGTACATGAGCACGCCGACGCGATACAGCTTGCCCGCCAAACGCGTCAAACCCCAGATGGCCGCCAACGAGAGGGCGATCGACAGACCGACCTGCCACAACGGCACGCTCGAGAGCGCGACGCGCGTGAACATCACCATCGGACTGACCAGCGGGATCATCGACGCGATCACCGCGAACGACTTGTCCGGGTCGTTGATCGCGAAGATCGAGACCAGATACGCGATGATGATCGGGATCATGATCACGCCGTTATACTGCTGCACGTCCTCTGCTTTGCTGCACAGCGCACCGACGCCGGCGAACAGCGCCGCATACGAGAAGAACCCCAAGAGGAAGAACACGACGAGATAGATGAGGGTCGCGATGGGGATCGCACCCGCCATGGCCGACTGCAGGCCGGCGCCGTGAGGCGCACCGGGCACATTGGCCTGCGCCGCAGCGGCTTGGCGGGCGAGCGCAACGGCGTCCGCGTGCGAAAGCGTTCCCGCGATCACGATGACCAGCAGCACGGCGGCTCCGGCGGCCGCGATCGCGAAGATCACCATCTGCGTGAGCGCGAGCGCGCCGATTCCAAAGATCTTGCCGGTGAGCAGCTGCGCGGGCCGGACGGCGCCGATCATCACCTCCATGACGCGATTGGATTTCTCTTCGATCACGCCTTGCGCGACCTGCACGCCGTACAGGATGGTCGCCGTGTACAGCAGGATCAGCAACACGTACACCAGATCCGCCGGCGAGCGTCTCTTGGCTTTCGCTCTTGTAACGTTCGTTGAGCGCCACCGTCTTGAATTGGAAGTCGAGCGCGTGTTTGGCCGATGTTGCGGCCTGGCCGCTGAGCTCCGCGTTGACCACCACCGGCACGAGCCGCGAGCGCAGGCTGCCGGTCTTTTCGAGCAGGCTGGCTTGCCGAGGATAAAATGTGAACGCGAGCCCATCGGCCGTTCGGTATGCCACGAGCGCCCCGTCGTATTTCTTCGATTTCACTTGTGCGGCGACCGCAGGCGGCAGCGATCCGTCGGCGGCGACGGCGGGTGATATCGAAACGTCGTACGCGTCGGCGATCGCGCCGGCGACGGCTTTTGCCACTGCGGGGTCCGGCGCCACGATGACGATCTTGGGGGTGAACGTGTTGCCCAGCCACGGACCGAGCAGCGGCAGCAGCGCGAGCGCGAAGAAGCCGACGACGACGAGCGCCGTGCCGATGATGAAGCTGCGGCTCTTGATGCGCTCGACGTATTCGCGTCTGATGATAAGGCCCGTCGTGTTCACGCCGCGCTCTCCTCAGCTCTGACATAGTGCAGGTAGATGTCGTTGAGACTCGGCTCGACGACCTCGAAATGGTCGACCGGGCCCGCAGTGATGGCGGCGCGCAGCAGCTGCGCCGGCGAGATGTCGGGCGGCGCTTTGATGTTGACAAAGCCGTTGTCCGACGGGCGCACGCTGACGCCCGGGAACGCGCTGATGAAACTCACGTCCGGGATCGCGGTCATACGGATGAAGCGGTCGGGCCAGCTGCGTTTGATCTGCGCGAGATTGCCGCTGACGACCGCGTGCGAGCGGTCGATGATGCAGATGTCGCTGGTCAACTCCTCGACCTGCTCCATGCGGTGACTGGACAGCATGACGGCGGTGCCCGCGTGCACCAGATCGCGGATCGCGTCTTTGAGGATCTCGACGTTGATGGGATCGAAGCCCGAAAACGGCTCGTCGAGCACGAGCAGCGGCGGGCGATGGACGACGGCGGCGATGAATTGCACTTTTTGCTGATTGCCCTTGGACAGCTCCGCGGGCTTCTTGCCGAGGTTTTCCGTGAGCTTGAACGCCTCTGCCAGCTCGCCGATCCGCTGCTTTGCGTCTGCGGGCTGCATGCCGTGCAGCTGCGCGAAGTACATGAGCTGATCGGCGACCTTCATCTGCGGGTACAGCCCGCGCTCTTCCGGCAAGTAGCCGAACGTGTGGCGCACCTGCGCGTCGACGATCGTGCCTTCCCAGCTGACCGTGCCGCTGTCGGGCTGCAGGATGTCCAATACGATGCGGATCGTGGTGGTCTTACCGGCGCCGTTCGGACCAAGCAGTCCGAAGACAGCACCCCGTTGTGCGGTGAACGATAGATCGCTGACGGCTTTGGTCGCGCCGAACGACTTGGAGATGTTGCGGACTTCGAGCAAGAGGTCGCCTCCGGTTCGGACTAGGCTGTTTTTGCGTGGTCGACGCGCAGCTGGCCGCACGCGGCGGCGATGTCGTCGCCCATGGTGTGGCGCAGCGTGCTCGGCACCCCACGCTCGCGCAGTATCTCTTGAAAGCGGTGCGTAGCGGCAGGCGACGAGCGGCCGAAGGATGCCGCCGTCGCGTTGTACGGGATCAGGTTGACGTGATGGAGCGGGCCGCCAAGCAGATCGGCCAGTTGTCTGGCGTCGTCTGGCGAATCGTTCACGCCCGGCGAGCATGATGTACTCGTAGAACACCTTGCGATGCGTGTGCGCGACGTAGGCCTTGGTCGCGGCCATCAGCTTCGCGATCGGCCACTTCTTATTGATAGGCATGAGTTTGGTGCGCAAGGCATCGTCGGCCGCGTGCAGCGAGATGGCGAGGTTGACCTGGATGCCCTCGCGCGTGAAGCGCTCGATGCCTGTGACCACGCCGGCCGTTGAGATGGTCATGTGACGCGCTCCGAGGTTGAAGCCGGCTGCGTCGTTGAGCAGCGCGACCGCGTCCATCACTTTGTCGTAGTTGAGGAACGGCTCACCCATGCCCATGAACACGATGTTGGTAAGCGTCCGGTCCTGCGCACGGGCGCGCCGCGCGACCTCGATCGCTTGGTCGAAGATCTCCAGCGCGGTCAGGTTGCGGAAGAAACCGCCTTGCCCCGTCGCGCAGAAATCGCACTTGAGCGCGCAGCCAGCCTGCGATGAGATGCATGCCGTGGTGCGGCCGCCGCGATGGCGCATGAGCACGGCTTCGACTTCGTTGCCGCCCGCGAGTCCGAACAGCAGCTTCGTGGTCTGGCCGTCAGCGGATGTCGCCTCGTGGATCAACGTGAGGCTCGAAAGCTTCATCGACGCTTCCAAGACGGTCGCGCAGCGCGCGCGGCAGCACGCTGATCTGATCGAAGCTCGGGACGAGCTCCTTGGCCGCGGCGCGGTAGATCTGCGCGAGGCGATAGCGTGGCAGTTCGAACGCCTGCGCCAGCGCATCGGCGCTTTCGAAGCCCGCTTCGCGCGCGCGCGCCGCCCACCAGATGGCGAAAGCGTCGCGCTTGCCGGCGGCCGGTTGCGGCGCGGGTTTGATCGTCGTCGTCGTCACAGGTCCAGTTTTAATTCCTTGTCTTCGTTTGCGCCGCGCTCAAGCGCCGATGTCGTTAGCGAGTTGAGCGACTCGGCCCCGACCGCATCGAGTTTGGCGCGTACCGCTTGCAGGTCCGCCCACACTAGTTTCTTCACGGCAGTCATGTTTCCGCCGGTCAATCGTAAGATGTAGGCCGGATGATAGGTCGCCATGAGGTCGGCGCCGTGCGGGCCAGCATACCACATGCCGCGCTGACGGGTGATGGAAAAGCCCGGGCCTAGGAACGATTTCGCCGCGGGCGCGCCCAGTGCGAGAATGACGCGCGGCGTGACGACCTCGAGCTCGACGTCGAGATACTCGCGGCAATTCGCCATCTCTTCCTGCATCGGCGCGCGGTTGGCGATGCGCCCGCCTTCGTCGGTCGTCGCGCGGCATTTGATCGTGTTGGTGATGAACACATCCTCGCGCCGCAGATCGATCGCCGCGAGCATCTTGGTGAGCAGTTCGCCTGCGCGGCCGACGAACGGCGCGCCTTGGCGGTCCTCCGCCTCGCCGGGTCCTTCGCCCACGATGACAAGCCGCGATGCCGGGTCTCCGACGCCGCAAACGACTTTGGTGCGCGTGTAGCCGATCGAGCAGCGCCGGCACGCTTCGACGACGCCGTGCAAGCGGGCTAGCGCGGTCGAGCGCTCACCGCTATCCATCAGCCATGCACCAACGCGCCAACTCCGGCGCGGACGACGACGACGAGCGCGACGATGAGCGCGGCATACAGGACATACCGCGCCACGAGAGCCGCCGACAGCGACCAATACCAGGCCAGGCCATGATGTTTGATCCAGTAGAGCCGCCGGCTGCGCTGGCGCCAGTTGAGCACGCCGAGCCGCCCCCAGCGTTTGCGGCTGCCGCCCTGCTCGGACTTGTGCATCGCGACGCATTGCGGCAAGAAGACGACTCGTCCCCCTTGGTCGCGCAGGCGATGCGCGAAGTCGATCTCCTCGTGATAAAGGAAGAAACGTTCGTCGAAACCGCCCAGGCGTGCGAACGCATCTGCCCGGATGAACATGGCAGCGCCGACGACGAGATCGACGTCGCGCTCGGTCGAGTAGTCGAAATCGCGCAGCCCATAGCCGTTGGATTGCGCCCGAAACCATGGCAGCTCGCCCCACGCGGAGCTGCGCAGAAACGCCTGCCACCACGTGTCGAACTCACCGCATGACGGTGCCACGCTGCCGTCCTCGTTGAGCAGTTTGGCGCCGGCCATCGAGACGTCCGGGTGCGCGTCGAAATAGGCGACGGCGTTGGCGAGCAGGCCCGGCTGCGCTCGCGCATCCGGATTGAGGAAGAGCAGCAGCGGGGCACGCGCCGCCCGCGCGCCGATATTGCAGGCTTTGGCAAAGCCGAAATTCTGACCGTTCTCGATGACCGTCGCGCCTGGATATGCGCTTTTGGCGCGCGCCACGCTATCGTCGGCCGAACCGTTGTCCGAGACGATCACCTGCGCGAAGTGGCGTCCGCCTGGACCTCCGGCAATTCGGCGATCGAACGCAGGCAGGCTTCGAGCTCGTCCGCAGCATCGTAGCTGACCACGATGACCGATATCGCGGGCATGCGGGCCTGCTTCTCTAAAAAAAACGAGCGTCTTGCAGACGCTCGTCGGGTGGTTCCGTGATTTGCGGTCGAATACATTCGACCGCTACAGGTTACGAGGCTTTCTGGACCGTCGCAGGCTCCATGGGCGGCAGCGCGTTGAGCGCGTCCAGGATCATGGAGAGCGGGATGCCGTAACCTTCGCTCACTTGCTCGATCGTCTCGAATTCCGAGATCGCGCAGTGGGCGCATCCCCCGAGGTGAAAGTTGGCGAAGACTGCTCTCGCACCAGGGTGGAGAGCAAATGCTTCGCCGACGGTCAGGCTTTGATGGAACATGGTAGTGTCTGTACTGACGGCGACCACCCCCTTCTCCCGTCGTGCGTCGCCCGTTTCTCTCTTAGTCTAGCGACAGCCGCGGGTTGATACGGGAGCAGTATTCGGGCCGGTCCTTTGCCGAACCTCCGCTCCGATGGCCACGACAGCGACCGCGACAGCCCCGGCGCCCGAGCGGAGCTCCGGCCGCGAGCTTGACCGCGTGAGCCTGACGTTCGATTGGGTGATGGTGGGCTTGAGCGGGCTGTTCGTCGGCGGCCTCTACGTCGACGGCTGGGCGCACAACCATCTCGACCGCATCGAAACCTTCTTCACGCCGTGGCACGCGATGTTCTACGGCGCCTTCACGCTGCTCGCCATCGTCTTCGGTTCCTACGTCGTTTCGGGCCTTGGCGCGAACGTCAAGGACCGCTCCAACCCGATCGTACGCTGGGCGCGCGCGATTCCGACCGGCTACGCCTGGTCGGCGCTCGGCATCGCGTTGTTCATGCTCTGCGGAGTGGGCGACCTGGCGTGGCATCTGCGCTTCGGTATCGAGAAGGATACGGAGGCGCTGCTCAGCCCGACGCACCTCGGACTTGCGACCGGCATGGCGCTCGTGCTGACCGGACCGCTGCGCGCCGCAATCGCCCGCGGCAGCACACCGCGCGGCGCCTCGCTGTGGCCTGCCGTCCTCTCGCTGGCGTGGCTGTATTGCGGCCTGACGTTCATGACGCAATTCGCGCCTGCGCTTGGCGCATGGGGCATCGGTCCGAGGCCCTCACCCGACCTGCTCGAGCTCAAGATCGATCGCTCGGTGACGGTGCAATTGCTCGATGCCGCGCTTCTGAGCGGTATCGTCCTCTTCGCATTGCGCCAGTGGGGGGCACGGCTGCCGTTCGGCGCGCTAACCGCGATATTGCTCATCAATTCGCTGCTGATGGAGACGCAGCACGGCGGGAACGATCAGATACTGGGTGTCGCGATCGCCGGTCTGTGCAGCGATGCGCTCGTCCTATGGCTTCAGCCTTCAGCGCAGCGCATATGGCAATTCCGCACGGTTGCATTCGCGGTACCGTTCTTGTACTTCGCTGCGCACTACGCGACGTATCTCGTGCGCGGCTATCCCATCTACTATAAGGTGCATATCTGGGCCGGGCTCCCCTTCATCGCGGGGCTCGTCGGCCTGCTGATGAGCTTCCTGGCGGTGAGCTCGCCGGCTACGCCGCGCGGCGTGCCTGCAGATACGCCAGCATGAATTGATCCAGATCCCCGTCGAGCACTCGCTGCGCATCTGAGATCTTCACCTCGGTGCGGTGATCGTTCACCATAGTGTAGGGCTGCAGCGTGTACGAGCGGATCTGACTGCCCCATTCGATCGCGCTCTTCTTGCCGGTGAGCTGGGCGAGCTTCGCCGCCTGCTCTTCGCGCCGCCGCTGCGCCAGTTTGGCCGCCAGCATCTTCATCGCGCGGTTGCGATTGGCCAGCTGCGAGCGCTCGTTTTGCACCGCGACGATGAGGCCGGTCGGCTTGTGCGTGATGCGGATCGCGCTCTCCGTCTTGTTCACGTACTGCCCGCCGGCGCCGCCGCTCTTATAGGTCTCCACCTCGAGCTCGTCCGGCTTGATCTCGACAGCTTCGTCTCCTTCTTCCAGATCCGGCGTGACATCGACGGAAGCAAACGACGTGTGACGCCGTTTGGCAGCATCGTAGGGCGAGATGCGCACGAGGCGGTGCACGCCGCGCTCGCTCTCGAGATAGCCGTACGCGTTGCGCCCTTCGATGACGACGGTCGCGCTCTTGATGCCCGCCTCTTCACCTTCGAGACTATCGACGATCTCGGCGCGATAGCCGTGGCGCTCGGCCCAGCGCATATACATGCGCAGCAGCATCGAGGCCCAATCGCATGCTTCGGTGCCGCCGGCGCCGGCGTGGATCGTCAGGATCGCCCCGTGGGAATCGAACTCGCCGTCGAGGATCGCCGTCGTCTCAGCTGCGTCGAGATCCGTGCGCAATCGTTCGAGCTCTGCGCGGATCTCCGCCTCGAACGCGGCGTCGCCCTCTTCGAGCGCGATGTATTCGCCCAGCTCGCGCGCCTTCGCATCGAGGAGCGTTAGCGGCTCGACCTCAGCTTTGAGGTCGGCGAGGTGCTTCATGTGCTTCTGAGCGGAATGGGGATCGTTCCAGAAGTCAGTCGCGTGCGACTGCGTTTCGAGCGCGGCTATCTCGCGTTGTTTGCCCGCATAGTCAAAGCCGCACCTGAAGGGTCTTCAGGCGATCGTTGATGCGGTCTAGGTCGGTTCGCAGTTGATCGTCCACAGATGGTGGATTCGCATTGCGTGCACGAATCACCGCTTCGCGGCCATATCCTTTCGGAGGTCAAGGCTGGAAGGTCGCGAATGCGCGCGGCATGTCGCTGGAACTGCTCAGTACCATCGCGGCGATCGGCACGTTTGCGGTCATCGGCGCGACGGCGATCGTCGCGGTCGTGCAGCTGCGCCATGCCCGCGCGAGCAACCAGATCGCCGCAATCCTGCATATCGGCGAGATGCTGGAAAGCGAGCGTTGCCAGGAAGCGCGACGTTTCATCCGCGACGAGCTCGAGCCTCGGATGCACGAGGGCGAGTTCCGCAAAGAGTTGAGCTCGATTCCGACGGGGCCATCCGCGCGCCCAATCGTCTTCCTCGGAAACCATTACGAGCGGCTTGGATTGTTCGTCAAACGGGGCATCATCGACGAAGACCTCGCCTGCGATCTCTGGTCCGCCCAGGCGTCAGGGGATTGGGATATCATGGCGCCGGCGATCGCGATTCTGCGGCGCTCGCAAGGCATCGCCGTGTTTGAGAACTTCGAGTATCTCGTCGACGCGAGCGAGCGCTGGTTTGTCCGACACCCTGAGGGGGCATATCCAACGGGGCGAAGGCGGCACACACCCCGCGACTTGTGGCTCGACGAAGACAAAGCGCTCAGCCAGCGCTCGTAAGTCTAACCGATAGGGGGAACGGCAGTGAAGATCAAGCTGACCAGCGTGTATGTGGACGACCAGGAAAAGGCCCTGCGCTTCTACACTGAAGTGCTGGGCTTTGCCAAGAAGGCCGATTTCAGTAACGGCCCATTCCGCTGGCTCACCGTGGCCTCGCCCGAGGAGCCGGACGGCACGCAGCTACAGTTAGCATTGAATGACAACCCGGCGGCCAAAGCGTACCAGCAGGCCACGTTTGCCCAGGGCCAGCCCGCCGTAATGCTCTTCACCGATGGGATCAAGGACGACTACGAGCGCATCGGCGCCCGCGGCGCCGAGTTCACGATGCCGCCCACCGAGGTGACTGGCTCGACCATCGCAATGCTGAAGGACACCTGCGGCAACCTGGTTCAGATAACGCAGCTGAAACGCTGGTAAGTCCGGCGCGTTCGGAAGCGTCGATCACTTGATGGGTTGAGGCGTCCCGTCCGACCACCGCTTTACGCCGACGACGAAGACGAGTATCGGTGGCAAGCCGTGGGCTTGGGCGTTGTCGTCGCCGCCGGGGAACCAGTACGATGCAGACGCGATCGGCGACTTGGGCAGGTCCGCGCCCCAGATTTGACCGCCCGGAAGCGTATTGAAGAACATCACATGAGCCAGATTATGATGATCATCGTCGGTGAGATAGGCCGACTTCGACATCATATAGCTCATCGCGCCGGACTCGAGCGCGGGCAATGTCTTGTTCTGGTAACCCGCCTTTATCGCGGCGATGATCTCGGCTTCGGATGATCCGGCCAATACCATCGCTGTGGTCTTGTTGACCACCGGCAAGAGGGACCTTGCGGCGGGCGCGTTCAGGCAATCCGGACCCCGGATCTTCGGATTCCAGAGTTCTGGCCAGTCTAGCGCGCTCGTCCAACCGCGTTCCACCATGCACACGAAGCCGTTCGTGCCGTTGACCGCCGTCTCGTATCCATGCGTTCCGAGAACGAGAACTGTCGCATTGCGGGATATGGCATCGGGCGCTGCGCTTCGCGCCAACGCTATTTCGGCATCGCGATTCGGAATCAGGTACTGTTCGATCGGGGCCATTTTCGGGTAGCGCGGTTTTGCATCCTCAGCGCCCGCAGACAACATGACGCTCAGAGCGGCGACTACGGTGAGCGCCCCCGACGCGATAGCTCGTACAATGGTTCTCTTCATTGGGCGCCTACTTCTTGAGGACGCAGTTTCCGCTATTGGCGTCCCACGTGTCTTTGGGTCCACATGTCGTCGGGACCCATTTGACTGCCCCGCTTAACAGGGTGATGCGGAGATGCCGGTTACTATTATTGTTGTCGGTATAGAGGGTGATCTTCGGGTCGCTAAGACTCCCATAGTTCATGCTCACGAATCTGCCGTGTCCCTTGGTACCGTCGCCCGTGATCACATCGGCGGACCCATGCATCGTCACCGGCGAGAAATTTGGCCACTCTCCCGCATGCTTGGAGTCATCTTCGATGATGTATTCCGTCTGCCAGCCGAGCTTGCCGTTGCCCAGGTCTGCGGCATCGAGCTTGTACGACGGGCAGTCTGAGCTTGCGGCCTTATCGCATTCCCATTGTACGTGTTGGGTGATGTCGACCATGTTCGTGCACTCGTAGCCACCGCTAAGATCCAAGTCTCCCTTGGCATTGCAGTACCACTCCTCCATGGAGATGTGGTCGCCGGTCTGAGGAGTGAATCTGGTTCCTGCAGTGTCGGTGTGCCCGCTGTGCTTGTCAAACGTCTGGTGATGAATCCCAAAGTGTGCGATTGTCGGCGTCGTAGTCACATCGACGAGGGCTTGGAAAACATTGTCGAGCCCGTTCCATATCGTCGCTGCGGCAGTGGGACCGGGCGTCAACTTCGGGATGACGAGCGTCGCCGAACTCGCCCCGTAACTGATCGTCTCAGCGGCCGTCGCCTTCTTTTGGAAAGAACCGTAGAGGACGGGCCCGGTCCAGCCGACCGACGGCTTCTTTTGGACGCTCTCTGGGGGGTCCACAGATCGTTCGAGGTAAGGCTGGCGCGAGATCGGGAACCACACCAAGGTTTGGTCACTACCGAGCTGGTACACGGGCACGCTCGCCGCAGCCAGCCACCTTTGGTACGCGTCGGGATCTTGCGTCGGATCGGGGCGCAGTCCGTAACCTGCCTCTACCAGTTCTTCCTGCGTGAAGCGACGCGGGTCGCCGGTAAGTGCGGGCCGGACCGCCAGAGTCGTGCGCGACCCATCAAACGGGCGCGGTTTGAAAGCCTCGTCCGAGCGAAGATCGACGGAATAGGTCTTGGTCTGTGCATCAGCATCGGTGCAATCGAGCGTCAAGCGCTCGACGCCGCTCGTTGTCTGTGGACGCACCGCGAGAAAACGGACTACGCCATCCACGTCCGCATAGACGTGGATCGACTCGTTCGGGTCCTGGTTCCCCTCGGGCTGAAGTAGGCAGTTGCTGCCGGCGGCGACACTGCGACCGATGCCGGCTCAAATTGAGCATGATCGGACGAGCTGTGCCGCCGGTTTCGCGGCCCCGGAAACCAGCAGACCCAAGAGCAGGACGATCGCGCAAACTATTCCGTAGCGAAGGGAGGAACCGTAGTTTTCCATAGTGCGCCCCCTCTGGATCGAAGGCCTCAGTGGACCTCGGTTCTTTCTTCGCCGCTGGAGGCCCCTCCGGCGGCGGGTTTTTCATTTTATTTGGTGGTATAACAAATATATGAAAATGGCTACGTCGCGAGAAGCCAAGCCAACGATTCGCTTCAGTGCCAAGCTGTTTCGGCCTAAAGCGACCGGTAATGGATCGTCGACCCTTCTCACTCTGCCCAAGAACGCGAGCGCGAAGCTTCCATCGCGAGGTGTCACCATGGTCGAGGCGACTATCAATGGCTTCCCGTTTCGAGCCGCTCTCGAACCAAACGGCAAAGGCAGTCACTGCCTCAAGGTTGATAAGGCCCTGCACCGTGCCGCAGGTGCGGGCGCCCTAGACACAGTGTTGGTGGAGATCACGCGGACCGGAGAAGAACCGGAGACCAGGGTGCCGTCGGATCTTCGCAAAGCGCTTGCAGCTGCTCCAGAAGCGCAGGCGATGTGGGCGGACGTCACGCCGATCTCGCGCCGGGACTGGATTCTCTGGATAAGCTCGGCCAAGCAAGAGAAAACGCGCGGAATTCGGATCGAGAAAGCGTGCGACATGCTCGCATCTGGAAAACGGCATGTATGTTGTTTTGGCGGTTTGAACTGGCTTACAAAAGATCACCCTGCAACGCGCCGATGGCGCGCGTTGCCGTCAACCCCCAAGCGTGGCCGGTAGATCGCTGCGATTCAACAATGACGGCCCTGAACGCGGGCACGTCAGTAGTGCAACAAAGAGTTCTCCGGGCGCAGGCCCGTCTCTAAAGGTGGTGGAATGCGAATCGCTCATTGCTCATGCGGAAGCGTAGAGATCGAAGCTCTCGGTACTCCCATTACGAGTGTCGTCTGCTATTGCGACTCTTGCCAAGAAGGCTCTCGGCAGATTGAGGCATTGAGCAGCGCTGTTCCAATTCTAGGTCCAGATGGTGGAACCGCCTATATTCTCTATCGTAAAGATCGCATAAAATACTCAAAGGGTGCCGAACTTCTAAGAGGCTATAAGATCGAGGAGAAATCGACCACGAGCCGAGTTGTTGCCACGTGCTGCAATTCGGCCATGGTAATGCGATTTGATGATGCAAAGCACTGGGTACCCGTGTATCGAGCGCGATTTCAGGGCGACGTACCTCCTTTGCAATGGCGTATTTGCACGAAGTTCAAGCCCGAGAATGCCGTCGTCCCGACGGATACTCCAAGTTCCGAGATGTACCCAGCCGGATTTATGTGGAAGCTCCTGGCCTCAAGACTTTCAATGCTGTTTAGCAGATAAGTGCCGCTCAGGTTCCCACGCGTCCCAAAACAGCGCGCCGATCAGATCCGAAGGGCCTCTTCGACCGCCACGTCTTCGGTCATGCGGGCGCCGACCGCTCGAAGGCGCCCGAGCTCTTCGTCGCCGATCGCGGACCTGATCGCCTTTTCAAGCGCGTCGTGCGACACTTGTTCCGTGCTCTCGATACTGAAATTATTGCGCCCGAACGTCTCCTCGGTGTAGCCGAGCAGGCGCGCGGCGAGCTGAGGGTCGCCTCTCTCCGCTCCGACGCGGGCGAGATTCATGATGCTGATCGCGACATGTGAAGGGACCTGCGCGTCACGCGCGATCCGCAGCCCCTCCCTCGCACGGTGTCGGCCCTCGTCGAAGCGACCGAGCGCGACGAGATACGCGGCTAGGTTATTGTAGCCAATATACGAGTTCGCCGTGGCGATTTCGAGATTCTCAAGCGCGAGCTCGACCGCCCGAGCTGCGTCGCCCATCGAGAACTCGATCTCCGCGAGGTTGCCGATGACTGTCGAGAGTACGCGATCGTTGCCCACGGCGCGCGCGATGGCGAGCGCTTCGGCATAGACCCTGCGCGCGTCTGCGACCCTGCCCGCGAAATGCAGATTCCGCGCCATCGCCGATTTGACGCCGGCGATTCGGCCCTGGTAGCCCATCTTTTCCGCGAGCACCAGCGCCTCGTCCAAGTACCGCTGCGCCTCTTCGTGTTGGAACTGGCGCAAACACGTCTCAGCTATTTGGACAAGAGAGCTTTGAATGCCCGCGATATCATCGAGCTCTCGGTAGAGCAGCAACGCGCGTTCAGCGTATTCTCGCGCTTTCGGCCACGACAGCAGGGCGATGCTTTGGACCCTGTAGAGCCCAGTCCAAAGCCGTGCGATCGTCTCCTTCGAGGAGATCTCGCCGCTGAGCGCCAGTGCGGCATCGACGCGTGCCCTGCCCTCCGCGTCGTACGCCGCCCACGACCAGTAGTCGTACATCTTCGAGGTGAGCGCTGCGCCGAGTTCGACGTCGTGCTTCTCGGTCAGCGCCCAGTCGAGCGCGGCGCGGATATTGTCGAGATCCGGGTCGATGAGCGCGAGGTACGCTCTTGTCGGCACTGTCTCTCGGAGCGTTGTGGCGCGTTTCGCGAAGTCGAGGAACCATTTCGCATGCCGGACCTGCATCGGCTCGAGCTCTCCGCTCTTCTCGAGGAGCTCGTGTGCGTACTGACGCGTCGATTCAAGTAGTCGGTAACGCTGCTCCGAGCCGAAGAGCTTCGCGACGACCATCGACTTATCGACGAGCGACTGGAGGAGATCGAGCACCGCCCATTCCTCGATCTTCTCATCCGAGCAGACCGCCGATGCGGCGTCGAGCGACCAGCCGCCGGCGAAGACCGCGACGCGGCGGAAGAGCGTCTTCTCGTCGTCGGTCAGCAGGTCGTAGCTCCAGTCGACGAGCGCGCGCATCGTCTGCTGCCGCGGCAGCGCAGTCCGGCTGCCGCCGGTGAGGATCCGGAAGCGCTCGCTCAAGCGCGACTCGAGCTGCTCGAGGCTCAACGCCTTGAGACGCGGCGCGGCGAGCTCGATCGCGAGAGCGATGCCGTCGAGCCGGTTGCATAGGCGCGCGACGATCTGGGCGTTCTCGTCGGTGAGGCGGAACGACTCGGTCGCCGCGATCGCCCGTTCGACGAAGAGCGCGATAGCGCCGTGCCGCATCGCCTCCTCGGCACTCACACGCCCGGTTGTCTCGGGCACCGCGAGCGATGCGACCCGGTGGACGGACTCCCCAGCGATGCCGAGGCCTTGGCGCGTCGTCGCGATGATTCGTACGTTCGGGCAGCTGCGAAGGATCGCGTCGATGAGCCTGGCGGCCGGCTCGACGACGTGCTCGCAGTTGTCGAATATGATGAGCGCGCGCCGCGACTTGAGCGCGTGGACGATCGCCTCGGTCATCGTCCTGTTAGCCCCTTCGCTGATGTGGAATATCGACGCGACCGTGTTCGGGATGAGATCATTGTCCGACAACGGCGCGAGCTCGACGAGCCAGACGCCGTCCTCGTACCGGTCGAGCAGATCGGCGCCCACTTGCAGCGCGAGGCGCGTCTTGCCGACGCCGCCCGCGCCGACGAGCGTGACGAGCCGGTGCTTGGCGAGCAACTCCGAGACGGTGAGGATGTCGACGTCGCGGCCGATGAAGCTCGTGATCTGAAGCGGCAAGTTGTTCGGCAGCGCTTCGAGCGAGCGCAGCGGCGGGAAATCCGACGCGAGTCCGGGCGCTACGAGCTGGTAGACTTGCTCGGGATGCGTCAGATCTTTGAGACGGTGCTCGCCGAGATCGCGGAGCGCGGCCCGCGGCGGCAGCTCGCCTTGGGATAGATCCGTGCTCGCGCCCGAAACGAGCACCTGACCGCCGTGGCCGATCGCGAGCAGCCGCGCGACGCGATTGACCGCCGGTCCGAAATAATCGCCGTCGCGCTCGTCCGTATGCCCGGTGTGGATCGCCATTCGCACCTTGAGGCCGTCGACGCCGGACCAATCCTCGGTGGCGAGCCGCTTCTGTGCGTCGAGCGACGCGGCGATCGCGTCGGCGACGTTGTGAAACGCCGCGCAAAACGCGTCGCCCACCGTCTTGAAGACGTGTCCGTCGTGGGTTTCTATCGCCGCCTGAAGGATCTCACCGTTACGGCGGACGGCGGATTTCATCTGCTCGCGATGGCGCTCCCATCGTTCCGTCGAGCCTTCGATGTCGGTGAACAGAAACGTGACGGTGCCGGTTGGGAGGTGCTTGCGGGCTGCTATCGTCTCAGACACTCTCATCTTTCGGAATGGGCGCCAATTGCATGCGACAAAGGCGACGGGCTGATACTCCAATCCGCGCCGATGCGAGCAGTACTTCGCCCAGCCGTCGCGCCTTCCTAGGCTTCGGGAAGCGCGAGGCTGCTTGAACGCAAGAAGCGGCGTCGAGGTCTCCCAAGGTTGTGGCTACGACGCGGAAGTAGTGTCATTCTTGCGCTCGACTGGGGGTATTGCCGCGCGCCTGACGGGAACGCCCGCGAGCGGGCGTCCGCAACGACCCCTCCATGCCGGTGAAGTACGAACCTTCCCAAGGCCCTCCGCTTCGTCCGATCTCTGGAACTTGAAACGTCCGGCTCTTCCGGTTTTCTACCGATGTAATAGCCAATGACCGACGACGAGATAACTCGGCTCGCACAGCGCTCCTTACGCTGCTATATAGCTGCGTTTCAGAGCCGCGACACCACGCAGTTGTCACAAGGCAACTTCTCATCTCTGATACGTCGCGGTCTCGAACGCCACGTCGAGCAACTCCCCGCGGGTGCCGGATCGTGGGGTGATGATCTAGACTGGACATCATACCGCCTAATTGATCGCAAGATCTTCACCGATTTACGCGCCTACATACACGAGGTGCCCACACCTGAAAGGCTGTGGGTACAGCTTACCGCATTCGACCAGGAAGGGCGTGTATGCGAGTTTGCGTCCATAGGTGAATTCAGTTCGAAGAAAACCCTCGAGATGCATCGTGAATTTATGGAACGCATTTCTGGCCAACCGTGGGCTGACCAGATTCGTCCCCACCTCGAGAAAAGAATTCCCCTCGGGCGATGGTTTAACCTGACTGGCTTTTCCACCAGGGGCAAGCTCGAGGCGTTGTTGCAGGCTCAATCGGGCGGGAGCAGCAGTGGAAGACCCGGTGGACTCGCAACGTACGAGCTCCAACTTCCAGTGGGCTACTTCGCGTCGTTGTCAGAAGTAAGGGTGCAGGGGCTTATGGATGACCTGGTTCCGGTTCTCACAAACAACGTGCGCATGGCCTTTGATAACCCGAGCGCCCTGCACATTATTCTTGTCGAGGGGATCGGGCCTTTCCGGACCAAAGATCGGTGGCTCGCGGGTCGTCTGGTCGTGATCGCCGATGGGCAAAGCAATTAACTACGGCCCTCTAGCGCGGCCGACACCGGACGTTTCAATCAATGACCGGACGTTGCGCATATTTGATCCAGGGGCGGAATTCCATCACAGTGTCCCAAAACAGCGCAGCAATGCATAGAACGCGAAAGGCGTTTGCCGTACTGCTGCTCTTATCGCTGGTGACATTGGCGTCGTGCACCGCGCAGCTCCGCTCGTCGAGCAAACCTGCGCCGTTCAAGACCGGCGTACAGATCTTCGTGCTCAAGACCTGCAAAGCGACAGGCGGCGCGGCAGCGATGGCTGGACCGATCCCTGTCTACCCTCGCGCGAGGCCGTCCCTTGCGTTCACTCTCCCACCTGGCGGACATCAACGGATACTTGAAAGCGACGATTCATGGCAGACAATCGCAGATTGGTATCGGCACGCGATGCCCGCGGGAGCCGAGCGCAAACCGAAGCCTGATTGCGACAAGCCGCTACCTAAGGGAATCCCGCCCCCGGAAATTGCGATGTTCTCAGTCGGCGCGCTTGGCAAAGACTATCGAGCGGTGATGATTAGCGGTCTTCCTTCGGACGGACACGGCTGGCCAGAGAAAAGGGTTCCGCGCACGCTTATCATGATTCAAGATCGTTGAGCGCCAAGGTACAACCGGACGTTTCGATCAGTGACCGGACGTTTCGTTATTCGAGATCGTCGCAAGGTCATCGGTTCAAGTGTCCCATAATGGCCGGGCACAACTCTTTTCTTACGCGGCGCTAGCGCCGTGGCACTTCTTGTACTTCTTGCCCGAGCCGCACGGGCACGGATCGTTGCGTCCGACCTTGGCCTCGGCTTTGCGCGCGGGCGCCGGCCCGCCCGCATCATCGCGATTGGTATGGAGCTGATCAAAGCGGCGCGCGGCCCTCGCGTCGAGCGGCACTGACGGCCGGTTTTGCTGTGCCTGCCCATTGGGCGCGGGCGCCTCGAACGGCGCTCCGTCAGGATGCGACTCGGTGAGCGCTTGAGGCGGCGGCGCCTGCGGCGGCTGCTGTACGACCAGATGAAAATCTTCGCCCTGGCACATCGCGCCGAGGAACTCTTCTTGGATGCTCGCCTTGAGATCTTCGAATAGGTCGAACGCCTCGCGCTCGTACTCGACGCGCGGATCCTTCTGGCCCCAGCCGCGCAGGCCGATGCCCTGCTTGAGGCTGTCCATGGTGTACAGGTGGTCGATCCACAAGCGGTCGATGATCTGCAGCATCGTGCCGCGCTCGAGCGTGCGCAGCCCGTCGCGCAGGCCCTTTTCGTCCAACTGCCCTTTGTAGCGCTCGACGAAGCGCTCTTCTTTTTCCGTATACATCTGGTCGGCTTGGGCGGTCAAGAACTCGACCATCTCTTCTTTGGATAGCTTGTCGATCTGCTCGATGTCGACGCGCTTGGCGAAACCGCGCAGCACGGTATCGAGCTCCTTGATGATCGCCTCGCGATCCCACTCGTGCGGGTGCACGCTGTCCGGGCAATTGGTCTCGACGATCTGGCGCGCCTTGGCTCCGAACATCGAGGCGAGCGACGGCCGCAGGTCTTGCCCTTCGAGCACCGACCGGCGTTCCGCATAGATCACCGTGCGCTGCTTGTTCATGACATCGTCGTACTCAAGCACGTGCTTGCGCGCTTCGTAGTGGTGGGCCTCGACCTTCTTCTGCGCGCGCTCGATGCTCGCCGTGAGGATGCCCGCCTCGATCGGCGTGTCGTCGTCGATCTTGAAGCGCTCCATGATGCCGCGGATACGCTCGCCGCCGAAGATGCGCATCAGCTCGTCGTCAAGCGCGCTGTAGAAGCGCGACGAGCCCATGTCGCCCTGGCGCCCGGAGCGGCCGCGCAGCTGATTGTCGATGCGGCGCGATTCGTGGCGCTCGGTGCCGATGATGTGCAGCCCGCCGAGGTCTGGCACGCCATCGCCGAGTTTGATGTCGACGCCGCGGCCGGCCATGTTGGTCGCGATCGTCACCTTGCCGTATAGGCCGGCGTCCTTGATGATCTCGGCTTCTTTTTCGTGATACTTCGCGTTGAGCACGTTGTGCTCGATGCCCCGCTTGGACAGCATGCCCGACAGCCGCTCGGATTTCTCGATCGAGCGCGTGCCCACGAGCACCGGCCGTCCAGCCTCGTGCATCTCGATGATCTCGTTGATCACCGCGCGATACTTGCCGTCTTCGTGATTGTAGACCACGTCGTCGAAATCTTTACGGCGCACGCCGACGTTGGTCGGGATGGAGATGACGTCCAGGCCATAGATCTCGCGAAACTCGCGCTCCTCGGTCTTGGCGGTGCCGGTCATACCCGCCAGCTTCTTATAGAGGCGGAAATAGTTCTGGAAGGTGATCGTGGCCAGCGTCTGGTCCTCGCTTTTGACCTTGATGCCTTCCTTGGCTTCGATCGCCTGGTGGATGCCGTCGGAGTAGCGACGCCCGTACATCAGCCGGCCGGTGAACTCGTCGACGATGATGATCTCGCCGTCCTTGACGACGTATTGCTCGTCTTTGCGGAACAGCTCTTTGGCTTTGAGCGCCGCTTGCAGCTGGTGCGCAGACTCCAAGTTCGCCGGATCGTACAGGTTCTGCAGGCCGAGCAGCCGCTCGACCTTCGCTACGCCTTTTTCCGTGATGGGCACGGCGTGCATCTTCTCGTCGACCGTGTAATCCTCGTCGCGCGCTAATTGCGGCATGATCTGGCGCGCGAAGCGATCGTACAGGTGCGAGGGATCGTGGTAGCCTGGACCGAGCACCGCTTCGGGCGATCCGCTGATGATCAGCGGCGTGCGCGCCTCATCGATGAGGATCGAGTCGACTTCGTCGACGATCGCATACCATAGTTCGCGCTGCACGCAATAGTCGATGTGCGGCGCCATGTTGTCGCGCAGGTAATCGAAGCCGGCCTCGTTATTGGTCACATAGGTGACGTCGCAGGCGTACGCCTCGCGCCGTTCGGGCGGCGGCATGAAATGCTGGATCACTCCGACGGTTAGTCCGAGCGCGCGATATATCGGCGCCATCCAGTCGGCGTCGCGCTTTGCCAGATAGTCGTTGACGGTGACGACGTGGACGCCTTTGCCGACCAGCGCGTTGAGATAGACGGCGAGCGTGGCGACGAGGGTTTTGCCTTCGCCGGTGCGCATCTCGGCGACTTTGCCTTCGTGCAGCACCATGCCGCCGATGAGCTGGACATCGAAATGGCGCATGTTCAGCGTACGCCGGCCCGCTTCGCGCGCAAGCGCGAACGCCTCGGGCAGCAATTCGTCCAGCGTGGCGCCATTCGCCAAGCGCTCGCGCAGCTCGGGCGTCTTAGCCGCCAGCTCCTCGTCGGAGAGCGTGATCAGGTCAGGTTCGAGCGCGTTGATGCGGCCCACGTTGCGGCGCAAGCGGGCGACTTCGCGGTCGTTCCCGTCGACCCACGATTTTACCGTTGAGAACAATGACAATGGAGTGCGTTACCTTCGGGGCTAGACGGCAGGCGCGGCGTGGCGTTTGTCGAGCGTGCGCGTCTTGACTTTCTGAATCTGGTGCTCGAGCCGGTCGCGCACCAGGTCGATCGCTTCGTCGATCCCCTTGCTGCGCTCTTCCGCCTTGACCAAGCGGTGCGGCAGATGGAGCGTCACACCGACGATCCGCAGCTCGCGCTCTGCGCGCAGCGTCACGTGCGCCTCGAGGATGCGGTCGTAGTGGCGCGAGAGGCGTTCGAGCTGTCGCTGGACGTGCTCTCGAAGCTCACCTGTGATGCGTACGTTCCTGCCTCTGATATAGATCTTCATCGCCGCCGGCTTCGAGGATATGGTGTGTCGTTTCGCATTTCGGTCAGTGAAAATGAAGTCCTGCCCGCAGCGCGAGCTCGTACGCGCCAAAGACCGCAGCTGCGAGAGCCGCGACGATGAGCGTTATCCGGACGACGACGTAGGGCCGCTGCGGGCGCGTCTTGATGATCTGCCGCTTCACAGGGACACCTTGACCGGGTCGTTGATCTGCTCGAGTGGCATGCGCAGCTGCAGCTGCGACAGCGTCATGAATTCGAATCCCGCCCGCCGATAGGCGGCGACGATCCGCGGCAGCGCCTCGATTGTCGCGGTCGAGCCGTTGTGCAAGAGAAAGACGGCAGGCGAGCGGGCGTGTGTCGTCACGTTGTCGACGATAGACTGCGCCGTCACGTGTCTCCAATCACCCGGATCGACATCCCACAGCGCGACGGTCTCGCTCTGGCCGCGCGCCGCATCGATCGTCGCAGCATTGAAGTTGCCGTGCGGCGGGCGGAAGTATACGATGCGTCCGCCGGTCACGCGCTCGATCTGGGCGGCGCCGTCCGCCACCTCCTGCGACTGTGCTGCGAACGCAAGCGTCGCCATCTCGGGGTGGGTCGCCGTGTGATTGCCGATCTCACCCGGGCCCGCCGCGATCCGCGCCGCGAGCGCAGGCTGCTCAGTGGCGTCGCGGCCGATCAGGAAGAAGTCGGCTGGGACATCAAGCGCGCGCAATTGCGCGAGCAGCGCGGGCGTGGTCACCGGATATGGACCGTCGTCAAAGGTCAGCACGGCGTAGCGCGGACGTTGCGGCGGCGAGAGCGACTCGCGCACATCCAGCATCATACGCTGCGCGACCGCAGCGGGTGGCGGGTCGAGCACGGAGGCGCTCGACATCGCCGGCGGCACGATCACCGGGATCAGCTCGAGCTGAGCGTGATGGGCCCAGCGGCGCAGGCCGACGATCGCAAGCAGCACGAGGATGAGCGCGGCGATGAAAAACGCGATACGGCGTCCGTCGGGCCTTGTCGCGGTCACGCTATTGCGCGCGGAAATCTCGCCCGATGACGATTTCGATATCGCCGCCGTCGACCGTGCCGGTCGTGACGTCGGCGTCTTTGACCGGCAGGCGCTTGGCGACCTCGCCGGCGACGTTCCTATCGGCGCCGGTCACGCGCGTCTTCGGGTTGTCGAAGCTCGACGCATTGCCGGTCGAGACGACGTTGAAGCCGCGTTGCCGCAGATAGTCGGCGAGCGCCGACGCCGCCCCGGGCTGACCCGAACCGTTGTGCACGATCACGTGCACCGTGGAAGGATCGAATTCGTTGCCGAAACCCGCGACGATGTACTTCTGCACGATCGGCCGGCCTGACGCCGCATCGTAGAACAGCACGGATTCGCCATCGGTGAAGCCCTCGAGCACCGGCAGCTGCGCCGTGTGCACCATAGCCGGCGTCTCGTCGCGCAGCGCCAACGCGAGATAGAACAGTTTGTCGTAGCTTAGGTCAGTGCGCACGTTCTGCTGGACCAGACCGATGAGGGACGGCAGCTTGGCGAAGATCGCCGGATCCTTGATGCGCTTGACGAGATCCCCGATCACTTGGCGCTGGCGCCGCATGCGCCCGAAGTCACCCTCGGGATCGTGGCGGAAGCGGATGTAGCCGACCGTCTGCTCGCCGTTGAGATGCTGCTGGCCCTTCTTTAAGTGGATGTGCAGGTGGCCCCAGCTATCGTCGTAGTCCATGTCCTTTTCGACGTTGACGTCGAGGCCGCCGATCGCGTCGACCAGATTCTTGGTCGCATCGATCTTCAAGACCACGTAGTTGTCGAAGGGCGGGAAATCTAGGTTGTCGACCACGGTTTTTTCGGAGCGAATGGGGCCTGCATCCGCGATCGCTTCATTGATCTTGCCGTAGCCGCTCTTGGGTATGTGGACCCACAGGTCGCGCGGGATCGAGATGATGCCGACTTGGTGCGAGGCAAGGTCGACGTTGACCGCGAGCATGGTGTCCGAGCGCGACGCGTTGGTGTACATCTGGTCGTTCTCGGTCCAGTTCTCGTCGACGCCCATCACCAGCACGCGCAGTTTCTGCTTGCCGAATATCTCGGTGAGATCGGGCTGCGCGAGGTTGAGCTCGGCCAGCGCGTTTTGCAGGCCATGTTTGTGCTTCACATACACGCCGAATGAGACTGCTCCGACTACGACGATCAGCGCAAGCAGGCTGTAGAGGAAGACTCTTCCTGGACGCGGCGGCCGCGGCGGGATGCCGGCCACGCCCGATGGCGGCTGCCCACTCGATGGATCGACGAATTGCTGGGACAATATCTCTCCGGTTCTTAAGCGGGTGTGAGCACCGGCGCAAGCGCTCGCGCGACGCGGTCAAAATCCGTGTGGCCGACGATGGTGGCGTCGACGAACTCTCCCACCGTGTGTTCGCCGGGCAGGTACACCAAGCCATCCACGCCCGGAGCCTCGCGCTGCGACCTTCCCACATAGGCGAGCCGCTCTCCGACGAGGCCGCGCAGCGGCGACGACGCCGCTACCAATCTCTTACCCTCGATCAACACGTCCAAGCGTTCGCCCTTGCGCGCCGCATTCACGTCGGCGGTGATCCGGCGCTGCGTCTCGCGCGCGAGCCCGAGCCGCCGGCGCTTGAGGCGCTCGGCCACCTGGCCCTCGCGCTCGTACGCATCCGTGCCCTCTTCTTTCGAATAGGGGAAAAACCCGACGCGATCGAGGCGCGCGCTCTCGAGAAACGTGAGAAGATAGTGAAAATGCGCTTCAGTTTCGCTGGGAAACCCGACGATGAACGTGCTGCGGATGGTCGCCGCCGGCAGCGCCTCGCGCAGCGCCGCGAACAATTCGAGATAACGCTGCGGCTGCGGAGGGCGGTGCATCGCCTTGAGGATCTCCGGATGCGCGTGCTGCAGCGGCATATCGACGTACGGCACGACCTTCGACGACGCGCGCATGGCGGCGATGATCGACGGCGTGACCGACGTCGGATACAGATAGAGGATGCGTATCCAGCGGATGCCGTCGACCTCCTCGAGCGCTTCGATGAGCCGCGCCAGACCGTCGCGCACGCCGATATCGCGCCCATAGTCCGACGAGTCCTGCGCCACCAAGATCAGCTCTTTGACCCCGCCGTACGCGAGCGCGCGGGCTTCTTCCACGAGCGACGGGATCGTGCGGCTCTTGCCCAGGCCGCGCAACGTCGGGATGATGCAGAACGAGCAGGTATGATTGCAGCCTTCCGAGATCTTCAGGTAGGCGCTGGCGCGGGGCGTCGTGACCACGCGCGGCAAGAAACCCAGGCGCTCGACGTAGGCGTCGCGATCCTCGAGATGCAGCGGCCGCAGTCCGGCTTCAGCTTCTTCGATGATCTCAGAGATCTTCGGAAAGGCTCCGGTGCCGACGACGGCGTCGATCTCGGGGATCAGTTCACGCAGTTGCGCGCCATAGCGCTGCGCCAGACAGCCGGCGACGATCAGCCGCTGGCCGTCGCGCTTGGCAGCCGCGTATTCGAGGATCGTGTCGGTGGATTCGGCTTTTGCCGGATCGATGAACGCGCACGTGTTGACGATGACCGCGTCGGCGTCGGCGGCACGAGCGGTGATCTCCCAGCCTTGGCCTGCCAACCGGCCGAGCATCACTTCGCTGTCGATGAGGTTCTTGGCGCAGCCCAGGCTGGCCAGAAACGCACGGCGTGGCACGGCGCGACCCTGCGCACCGGGGTCAGCGCGTCGCATCAGCGATAGTTCACGAATTGGACGGCGAAGTCGAGCGGCATGGCCTTCACCAGCTCGATCACCTTCTGCAGATCGTCCTTGGACTTGCCGGTCACCCTGAGTTGTTCGTCTTGGATGCGCGTCGTCACTTTAAGTTTGGCCTGTTTGATCGCCTCGGTGAGCTGCTTGGCGCGCTCGGTCGCTATGCCTTGCTCGACCGTGATGGTCTGACGCAGGGTTCCCTGCGATGCCGCCTCGGGCGTGCCGTACTTGAACGCTTTCAAGGACACGCCCCGTTTGACGCATTTGCTCTGCAAGATGTCGACGACGTTTTTGCGCTTGAGCTCGTCGTCCGCGATGATCGTGATCTGCATCTCGCCGAGCTCGATGCTGGACTTCGAATTGCGGAAATCGAAGCGCGTCGCGATCTCGCGCTGCGCTTGGGCCACCGCATCGGCGAGGCTTTGCTTTTCGACCCGTGACACGATGTCGAAGGAGAATTCGCTACTCACGCGGCCCGGTCGTCGGCGTGGGATCCTCGGCGGCGAACTTACGCTCTTCCACCTGTCCGTGCTGGCCGAGCGTTCCGATCGGCTTGCCATCGATTGTGGCGTTCACGCCGCCGGCGTTGCCGGCGCGCAACGTGATCTCGTGCACCCCGTGGAAATCCCGCACCGTGCCGGCGGGGAGCGTCTCGTAGACGACGCGCTTGCCGTCGACGGTGACCGAGAGCCAGCTGTCCTGCGTGAGTTGCAGTTGCAGATTCACGCCCGCTTGCTTCGCTGCGTTCGCCGCACCGGCGTCGCCGCCGTTGAAGATCGCGTCATCTTGCGGCGCCGGCGATGCAGGCGCGTTGTCTTGGGCTGAGATCTGCGTCGAGTTCTGCACGCTGTTCTGCGCTTGTTCACGCGGCGACGGCCCGAACGTGTAGTAGAGCACCGCGATCACGAGCACCACCGCGAGCGTGCTCATCGAGCCGAGCAACCAGGGATACCATCCCGGTCGAGGCGCTTCCGCGCGATGCGCGCGAAACGTCAGCGGCTCTGGTTCGATGACGGCCGCCGATACCTCGGGCGCCTGCGCTTGCTGTTGCGACGCGGCCGGCATCTGGATGGGAACGGCGGCGTCGATCTGTTCCGCGATCACCGCCGGGTCGAGGCCGACGAGCTTGGCATAATTGCGGATGAAACCGCGAGCGTAGCTCGGCGGCCCAAGGCGCCGCCAATCCTCGGACTCGATCGCGTCGATGAACTCCGAACGCATATGCAGCTGCCGGGCCGCTTGCACGGCCGTCATGCCGCGCTGTTCGCGCGCATCGGCTATTTGCTGACCTAAACCGGACATCGCACCCTTCCGGTCGCAAGCGAGCGGAGTAGGAAAAGGACGAAATGGATGGGGACTGGCCCGTTACAGAGAATTGGAGGCGAATCGCACCCCTCCCTCTGTGACGTAGATGACGATATCGACCCTTGCGGCATCCGAGCTTCATCAACCCTTAACCGGCCGCTGGCCGGCGGGCTTCGCCCTTGCCGCCATGAGCGGCGGCGTGGATAGCGCGGTCGCGACCGCGCTTGCGGTGGGCGGCGGCACGCAGGCCGTCGGCGTGACGATGCGGCTGTGGAGCCCGGGCGCCGGGGAACTGTCCGAAAAGGTCCGGCAGTGCTGCGGTCCCACCGCCTACGAGGACGCGCGGCGGGCTGCGGGGCGCACCGGCATCTCCCACTTCGTCGTCAACTTCGAGGCTGCGTTCGAGGCGGCCGTGGTCGATTATTTCAGCCGCGAATACCTCGCCGGGCGCACCCCGAACCCGTGCGTAGCCTGCAACAATCTGGTGAAGTTCGGCGCGCTGCTGGATTTTGCGCGAGTGCTCGGCGCCACGACGATGATCACGGGCCACTACGTCCGCATCCGCCGATCCGAGGGCGGCCCGCGGCTGCTGCGCGCTGTGGATCGCTCGAAAGACCAATCCTACATGCTGGCGGGATTGCGCCCCGACCAACTCGCGTCCGTCGTGGCTCCGCTGGGCGCGTATACAAAGGAAGCAACTCGCGCGCTTGCCCGCGAGTTCGACCTTGGCGTGGCTGACAAGCCGGACTCGATGGATCTGTGCTTCGTCGACAGCGACTACCGGGGGTTTATCTTGGAGCGTTTCCCGGACGCCGCGCAGCCTGGACCTATCGTGACGCTGGACGGTCGAACGATCGGACAGCATGAAGGTCTGCTCGCGTTCACGGTCGGTCAACGCAAGGGCATCCCGACCGCCGGTCTGGGCGACGGACCGTGGTACGTCGTGCGCACCGATGCGCGCGCGAACGCGGTGTTCATCGGCCGGCGCGAGGATCTCGCGCGACGGACGATCGCGTGCAGCGCGGCAAACGTGATCGTGCCGAGTGCATTCGCCGCAGGCAGCGCGCGCGGCATGGCGGCGTGCCGCTATCGCAGCGCGCCGATCGGCGCCACCGCTTCACTGACTCCTGACGGCGGCATGCTGGTCGAGCTCGACGTGCCGGCGAGCATCGTCTCGCCGGGGCAGCTGCTGGTCTTGTACGACCCGAGCGACGCCGAAGTGCTCGCCTCGGGCATCATCGAGCCGGACGGCGCAACCGGATTGGCAGCTGCATCGTAACTTATTATGATGTTAGTCTCGACGATCGCCGCGCTCGCCGCGGCGGCGACTGGCGCGCTGCAGTCCTTCGACGGCGGCACTGGATGGCTCAACTCGCCGCCGCTCGCTCTGCCCGCGCTCGCCGGCAAAGTCGTGCTCGTGGATTTTTGGGAATACACGTGCGTCAACTGCCTCAAGACCATCCCGTACGAACGCGCGTGGTATCAACGCTATGCGAAGTATGGCTTCACCATTATCGGCGTCCAGACGCCAGAGTTCTCGTTCTCGGGTGAGCCGTCCAACGTCGCCGCTGCGGTCAAGCGGCTCGGCATCACGTGGCCGATCGTCATCGACGGCGAACGCACCATCTGGGATCGGTACGGCAACGACGCCTGGCCGCACGAGCTGCTCTACGACGGCAGCGGCAGGCTGATCGCCGATCACGAAGGCGAAGGCGACTATCCGGAGATGGAGTCGCACATCCAGCAAGCGTTGCGCGCGGATCATCCGCAAGCGCACTTCCCGGCGCCTATGGATTATCTGCCGCAGGACCGCTACAGCAAACCGGGCGCCGTTTGCTACCGTCATACCCCCGAGATGTACGTCGGCGATTGGCGCGGCGACGGCGTGCTCGGGAACGCGCAGGGCTACAAGGGTGCCGGCACGGTCGCGTATTCCGATTCGACGCCGCACGAAGACGGGCGCGTGTATCTGGCGGGGCCTTGGTTCCAATCCGGCGAGGCGATGATCAACGCCGCAGGCGCGCCATCGCCCTCGCACGTCGCGATCCGCTACCAGGCGATCCAAGTCGTGGCCGTTCTCGCCCCGGGCAGCCAAGGCGCTATCCCGCTATTCGTGCTGCAAGACGGAGCGCCGCTGGCACGGTCCGACGCTGGAGCGGACGTACAGTTTGACGCCGCTGGACGCGCGTTCGTGCTAGTGGACCAAGCGCGGGAATATGACCTGGTGATGAACAAGCACTTCGGCCACCATGACCTCGAACTGCGGCCCAGCCATGCGGGCCTCGGCGTCTACACGTTCGATTTCGAAGCATGCGAAGTGGGCGCGGACCGCTAGCGCGGGTCTGCTCGTCCTGACCCTGGCGGCCGCAGGCTGCACGTCTAGGCCGCCTCCGTCGACGTACAAAGCTGGCGTCGTGCCCGGCATCAGCCGCAGCCAGCTCGAGGCGCTGCTTGGGAAACCATCCAGCTCGCTGCCCTTCGCGCTGCCGGGCGTGCAAGCCGACATTCTCGCGTACCCCTTTGGGCAAGCGGCTCTGCAAGCCGATAAGGTCATCACGGTGACGATCGCGAGCGACCCGTCCTACGTCGGTGCTCATGGCGTGCATCTGGGCATACCTGAGGACCAGTTGTTGAAAGCGCTCCACGGCACCGGGGCGAAGGGGCACCGCGACGCGTATGACGTCATCGTCGGAGACATGGACACGCGCACCAAGGACTACTATGATGAGACCGGTCACGTGATGTACGAGCTCGCGGCCGCGAACGCCAACGATCCGGAGGCGCCGTTCAACATCGTGAGCATCAACCTCGCCGACTCGCAGGGCTTTGTCTTTCTCGAAGCGGTCACGAACGACAAAGTCTCGGGGCTGTACACGGGCCAGCACATCGACAACTACGTCTCCGAGCCGTGGTCGCTATGAGCGAAGGCCAGACGCCGGACACCGAAGAGTTCGGCATCAAACTCCCGCCCAACGCACGCCTCGCCGGCCTCGTCTTCGATGACGCGGCAGGCACGGTACGCGTCATGTTCTCCGATGGCGGCGAGCGAGTTGCCAAGCCGGAAGACATCATCGCGCTGCATGGTGCGCGCATCCGTCACGAACAAGTGGTCAGCAGCCCGCGCAAGATCAGCGGCGGACAGGTGTTCGTCGCCGAAACTGTCGCTGGCAGCACCGGAGCCGCGGTGAGCAGCGCGACCGGCGAACTGATCGCGACCAAAGACGTCATGCATTTCGCGCTCGCGTTGCGCGCGGCCGGCGTCGGCGAGCTGTGGTATCTGCTGGCCGACTCGTTCAATTTCCGCAAAGCATTGGGGCCGGATGCCGGCTATGCCACGGAGATCAACTTGCGCGCGCTCGTGCGTCGCCTTGCGGCATTCGCACCGCACGCCACGCAAGACGGTTTCTTCGCGGCGGTGCTCGGCGGCACGCCATTGCCGCCGCCCGTCAATTCCCTGATCGAGTTCTTCAAGACAGTGGGCAAGGATCTGACATGAGCGAAGAGTCGCGGCCGCGCGAAAGCGGCGAGCTCAGCGTCGAGATGCCGCCGCATGCGCGGCTGGCAAGCGTCGAACTGCGCCCTGAGGCGAGAGCATTATGCGTCTGGTTCTCCGACGGGGGCGAGTTGGTGGTGCCTGCGCAACAGATCGTCGCGTTATGCGGCGCGAGCATCCGCACGGAGATGATCTCGCTGGATGCCGAGCGCCATAGTCTCGGCAGCCTCATCATGGGCGCGACGACGAATCCGCTTGGGCCTGGACGTCGCTTTCGCAATCCCGGTCCGCCGCTGTCGTCAGAAGGAGCGTCGCTGGTCTTCGCGCTGCGCACCGCCGGGCCGGGCGAGCTGCTGTACATCATGGCGGATTCGTTCAACTTCCGCCAGTCGCTCGGGCCCGATGCCGGCTATTCGACCGAGATCAATCTGCGCGAACTTGTGCGCCGTATCGCTGCGCTCGCACCGAACGCCAACCGCGACGACTTCGTCACCGCGGTCATCGGACGCGTGCCGTTGCCGGCGCCGCTCGCCTCGCTGGTGGAATTCTTCAGAGCAAACGCAGCGCGGCCATAGGCCGGCGGCCGCTCAGGCGGTCGCGAGCGCGAAGTCGCGCTTCTTGAAATACGTGTCGCGCACGACCGGCGTATAGCCGAGCTGGCGTATCGCGCGCTCGAGCTCTCCCCGATTTGCGCTATTGGTGCTGCCGGCCAGCGTCACGACTTTCTCTTCAAGGATAGTGCCGCCCATGTCGTCGCAGCCGAACATCAGACCGAGCTGGCCGAGCTTGAGGCCGGGCGTGAGCCACGACGATTGCAGGTGCGGCACGTTGTCCAGATAGAGACGGCTGATCGCCAACACACGCAGGTACTCGAGGCCCGTGGCCTCCTTGCCCTTAAGCGGCGTTTTGAACGGCACGTAGTACCACGGAATGAACGCGGTGAAGCCGCCCATCTCGTCTTGCAAGCGGCGAATGACGTCGAGATGCTGGATGCGTTCGGCGTCCGTTTCCACCGAGCCGAACATCATCGTGGCGGTCGTGGGCATGCCCAGCCGCTGTGCGATGCGCATGACCTCGATCCAACGGTCATCGTCTATTTTGCGCGCCGAGATGCGTTTGCGCACGCGGTCCACCAGGATCTCGGCGCCGGCGCCCGGCAGCGACTTCAAACCCGCGGCGCGCAACGTCACCAGCACGTCTTCGATGGACATCTGCTCGCGCTTGGCTATGCCGCAGATCTCGCTCGTCGAGAGCGAGTGGATGTCCGCCTCGGGAAAGCGCTGCCCGACGGCGCGGAACAGGTCGACGTAGTATGCGATCGGCAGGTCCGGATTGACGCCGCCCTGGATCATGATCTGCGTGGCGCCTTGATCGACGGCCCAGCGCACGCGCTCGAGCACCTGCTCGTGCGTCATCGTGTAGCCTTCGGCGTGGCCTTCCGGACGGAAGAATGCGCAGAACGTGCAGTGCACGTCGCAGATGTTCGTGTAATTGATCGTCGTGTCGATCACGTAAGAGACTTCGTCGCCCGGATGGAGCTGCGTGCGCCGGCGGTGGGCGGCGGCGCCGAGATCGTGCAGCGGCGCATCGCGATACAGCGCGATGCCTTCGTCAAGCGACAGGCGCCCGCCGTTTGCGGCGCGGTCGAGCAGCTCGTCGACGTCAGGCATGGTAGAGCACCTGGCGGACCGCCGGAGCGCTGAGCTCCAGCGATTCGATATCGAGCACGCCAAGCGCGGCCGCCAGCGACACGAACGTTTTCAGGCCATTCCAGGCGTCGTCGTCAAACGTGTAGTTCAGCGTGTGATAGTACGACTCGTAAAAGCCGGGCGGGCGTTCATGCAACGCTTGCGCAGCCCGGACGACCTGCGGCATATGATCGGCGCTCCAGCTCAGCGAGCCGCGCAGCGCGGTCAATGCCGCTGACACGTCGCGCGGGCGTTGCCGGATGAACTCAGCGCGCGCCGCCCACACCGCGTACACCATATCGACGCCCGTCATCTCGTGCCACAGCAGGCCGACATCATGCACGTGCTCGGACGGTGCCGTCAGCGAGGCATCGATCGCCGCGTCGCCGATGAGCAGGCACGCCCCGCCTTTTCGATAGTGCGCGAGCGGGTCGTCCGACTCGACGTACTCCACCGCGAACCCGTGCGCTCCACGGCAGATGATATCGAGCAGGGCGCGGCCGGTGGCCGAGTCTTTCGTGACGGCGACGGCGGTGCCGTCCAACCGCCGGATGGGAAGCGCACTGATGCAGCAGATGCTTTTGACCTCGCGTCGCGAGCCGATGCAGATATCGGGGAGCATCTGCAGCTCGCGCGGATGCTGCGCATAGAAGAATGAAGAGATCGGACTGATGTCGAGCGAGCCGTCGAGCAGCGCGCGGTTCAGGTCGGTCGGCACGCCCTCGCGTAACGTGCCCGGAAATGCGAGCGCCCCCGCGTCGAAGGCCGCATAGACCGGCAGGTCGTTGGTGTAGCTGATGCGCCCGCAGCGCACGAGGCGTTCGTCAGACATTCTTCAAGCCGGCTCGAGGACGCGGTAGAGCAGGTTGCGCCGTGTCGGCTCGAAGCCGGCTTCCTCGATCGCGCGCTTGAGGTCTGAGAGCGGCGTCCCTTGGTCGGTCTTGCTGCCCGCGTCGCGGTAGATGCGCTGTTCGTTGTTGACCGGCCCGTCGATGTCGTCCGCGCCGAAGTTCAACCCAAGCTGGGCCATCTTGATGCCGTACGAGATCCAATACGCTTTGATATGGTCGATGTTGTCGAGCATGAGGCGCGAGACCGCGATGGTGCGCAGATCGTCGACGCCGCCGGTCCAGCCGTACTCGTGCAGTTCGTTCTCTTCCGGGTGGAATGCGAGCGGCACGAAGCATTTGAAGCCGCCGGTCTCGTCCTGCAGCTCGCGCAGCAGCGCCAGATGTTCGACGCGCTCCGCGAGCGTCTCGACGTGGCCGTACAGCATCGTGCAGTTGGTCTTCATGCCGATCCGGTGCGCGACGCGGTGCACCTCCAGCCACTCCTCGGCCGTCGCTTTGCGCGGGCAGACAAGATCGCGCACGCGCTTGACGAGGATCTCCGCGCCGCCGCCGTTGAGCGAGGTGACGCCGGCGTCGCGCAAGCGCGTCAGACCTTCTTCGTAGGAGCACTTCGCGCGCTTGCACATATAATCGATCTCGGCGGCGGTGAACAGGGCCAGCTGGACGTGCGGGATGCGCTCGTGCATGGTCTCGATGACCGGCAGCCAGAACTCGAGGCTGGTCTGTTTGGGGTCGTGGCCACCGACGATGTGCAGCTCGTCGTAATCCGTGGGCTCCGCGCACGCCTTCTCAAGGATCTGCTCCGCCGTCCAACGATACGCGCGCGGATCTTTCTCCCACGCCGCGAACGAGCAGAACTTGCAGTCCGCATAGCAGACGTTGGTCGTGTTGAGATAGCGCTTGAAGACGTAGTAAGCGCGCCGGCCGTTCTTCTCGGTGCGGACCTCGTGCGCGAGCTTACCGACCTCGTGGAACGGCGCTTGCGTGAACAGGTACACCCCGTCGGCGCGATCGAGCGGCTGGTGCGCGCGCACTTTGTCCGCGATCGCACAGAGACGAGTGTCGGGCATCGTCCCGGGCAGTTCGGCGCTGCGCGCGAGGCCGCCTGTGACCGGCGCGCGGACTACAACAGCGTCTGCGCGCGGTTCCGCGGTGCGAGAATTGTCGCAAGATTTTCCATGTCCGCATCGCCGACCAAGATGCGCCGCGGCTTGGTCCCCTCGGCCGGCCCGACGACGCGGAACTGCTCGAGTATCTTCATCAGGCGAACGGCGCGCGGGTGCCCGATCTTCAATTCTGCCTGCAGCAACGCGACCGATGCCATCTGGCGCTCGACGATGATGTGCGCAGCATCCAGTGCGAGTTCGTCGGCCGGACCGCCGCCATCGTCCTCGAGCTCGGACGGCGAGATCGCGATGCGGTTTGCCGGGTCGGCTTGCTCGCGCCAGAATTCGCACAAGCGCTCGATCTCAGGGCCGGTCACGAGCGCGCCCTGGACGCGCAGCGGTTTGGGCGCGTCGATCGGCAAGAACAGCATGTCGCCTCTACCCAGCAGGCGTTCGGCGCCGGCCATATCCAGAATCGTGCGTGAGTCGACTTGCGAGGAGACGGCGAACGCGATGCGCGATGGGATGTTCGCCTTGATCAGGCCGGTGATGACGTCGACCGACGGGCGCTGCGTCGCGATGACCAGATGGATGCCCGTCGCGCGAGCGAGCTGTGCGATGCGACAGATCGACGTCTCGACGCGCGTCGGCGCGACCAACATGAGATCGGCGAGCTCGTCGATGGCCACGACGATGTATGGGAGGCGCTCGGACGGACGCGCCAGGTTGAACTCTTCGATCTTGCGCACGCCCGCCTGCGCGAAGCGTTCGTAGCGCGCATCCATCTCCTTGGTGAGCTCGTACAGCGCGCCGGCTGCCAGCTTTGGATCGGTGATGCAATCGGTGATCAGATGCGGGATGCCGTTGTACTCTGCCAGCTCGACGCGCTTTGGATCCACCAGCAGCATCTGCACTTGGTCGGGCGTGCACGTCGCCAGCAACGACGCGAGGATCACGTTGAGACAGACGCTCTTGCCCGCGCCGGTGGCGCCGGCGACGAGCAGATGCGGCATGCGCGTGAGATCGGCGACGATCGGACGTCCTGTGATGTCTTTGCCCAAGCCGAAGTACAGCGTGCCTTCGCCTTTGGGCACATGGTCGAGTATCTCGCGGATCGCCACGGTCGACACGGCGCTGTTGGGCACTTCGATGCCGACCGCGGCTTTGCCGGGGATCGGCGCTTCGATGCGGACGCTGTGCGCGGCGAGCGCGAGCTGGATATTATCGGAAAGCGATTTGATGGCGCTTACCTTCACGCCGCGCCCGGGCGTGATCTCGTAGCGCGTGACGCTCGGGCCGCGCTCGATGTGCGTCACCTTGCCGGCGATGCCGAACGATGCGAGGGTCTCCTCGAGCAGCATGGCGGCGCTGGCTTCGCTCTGCACGCGCTTCTCCGGCGGATTGAAAAGCGCGAAGTCGGGCAAGCGATACCCGCCTTCCGAGCGTTGCATGGCCCGCGGTGGTTTGGCGCGCGCTTCGGCACGGACGGCTTGGGCGGGCTCGGCGTCTTCGGGCGGCTCGCTCGAGCGCGCTTCGTTCTCGACGACGCTCGCCGGCTCGACGGTGGGCGGCTCTATAACCACCAACGGTTCGATGTGAGCGGCCGGCACAGCTTCAGGAGCGGTCTCTGCGGACGGCTCGGCGGCGGGCGGCGGCGGTGCGTCGGGCATCCGCGCGATCGCCCGGCGCGGCTCTTCCATCGAGCTTCGCTCGAGTGCCGCATCGCTGGCATCCTTCGATCTGCGCAGCGCTTCGCGCGTGGTATCGGCCAGCCCGGTGGCCGCGGTCGCGAGCGACGATCCAACCGAGCTGAAGACGCGCTTGAGCGAGATGCCCGTCGGCGTGACGATGCACGCGACGACGATGAATCCAAGGACGATGTTCGCTCCGGCGATGCCGAGCAGCGCGCTCAATCCATGCGCGATCGCATCCCCGACCAGACCACCTGCGCCCACCATGCCGAAGAAACCGGCAAGTGCGAGGAACGCTCCCGCTGCGCACGCGGCGAATGCCGCCATGATCTTGGGCACGTGGATCTCGAGAAAGATGATCGACGCGATGACCGCGAGCGCGAGAACTGCGAGCCATGCGGCGCCGCCAAACCACGCATGCATGGTCGCGTTGGCGAACGCGCCAAAGACGCCGGCGCGCGCCGCATTGAACAGCGCGATCGCAAGCAGACCCGCCATCACGTAGAGCGCGACGCCGAGGATCTCGAAGTTCAGGGTGAGGCCCGGAAGCGGGTCGACCCGCCTCGAGCGCGCCGCCTTCGTGCGCTTCATAACCGTGGTCTTGGCCACCGCACAGGCGTTCGAGAGCCTATCCGAGGCTTCCCCCGGCAGGGCAGCACCCGAGGGTCTTCTTACGCGGTCTTCGGGTCGAGCGCGTCTCGCAGCCCATCGCCCAGCAGATTGAATCCCAATACGGTTATCGAGATGGCGAGGCCGGGGAACAGCAGCGCCCAGGGTGCGTTGAGCCAATAATCGCGCGCATCGTTGAGCATCGAGCCCCATTCCGCCGTCGGCGGCTGGATGCCAAGGCCGAGATATGACAATCCCGCGGAATCCAACTCCGCTGTGCCGACCCCGAGCGTCGCCTGGACCACGAGCGGCACGGCGATGTTGGGCAATAGGTAGCGCAACAGGAGCATCGGCGTGGAATTGCCGACCGCTCGGGCAGCCTCGACGTATTCCATCTCTTTGATCTGCAGCACCGAAGCGCGAGCGATGCGCGCGTAGACCGGAATGCCGACGATGCCGACCGCCAGGAATATTTTGACCACGTCGCTGACGCGCTGGTCCAAAATGGCCGAGATCGCGATCGCCAGCAAGATGCTGGGAAAGGCCAGCATCACGTCCATGCCGCCCATGAGCGCGGTGTCGAGCATCTTGCCCCAGTAGCCGGCGACCAACCCCACGAGCGTGCCGATAGCCAGACCGATGCCGACGCTGACGAAGCCGATCTCGACCGACAGCCGCGCCCCGTACAGCAGCCGCGTGTAGATGTCGCGGCCAAGCTTGTCGGTACCGGCCGGATGCAGCACTGACGGCGGCAGCGTCGTCGCAGCCAAATTCTGCGCCAGCGGGTCGCGGTGGGCGGAGAGCCACGGCGCGAAGATCGCGCATGCCGCGAGGACGATGATGATGGTCAGTCCGATGAGCGCCGATGGGCTCTTGCGAAAACGCCGCCAGGCATCCTCGGCCACGCCGACGTGGGGCGTTTCGATGCGCGCCTCGTCGACCGTGAGGATCGCCTGGGCCAATGCCCTCTAGACTTCCATGACGACCGGCACGATCATCGGCCGGCGCTTGGTGCGGTCATAGATGAACTTCTGCAATCCTTTGTGGACGTGTTCGCGGATCGCCGTCCACTCCGTAAGGCCGGCGCGTGCGCCGCTCTCCATGATGTCGACAGCCGCGCGGCGGACTTCCTCGAGCACGCCGTCGCGCTCGCCCGTCTGGCCGTACGTGAAACCGCGCGAGGTGATATAGGGCCCGGCCAACACCTTGCCGTCCGAGCTGTCCACAGAGACCGTCACGACGATCATGCCGTCGACCGACAGGTGTTTGCGGTCTCGCAGCACGACCTCGCCGACGTCGCCGACGCCCAATCCGTCGACGTACACCGGGCCGCCATAGATCCGTCCGACCTTTTCCGCGCCACCGGCCGTGTATTGGACGACTTCACCATTGTCCACGACGAAGATGTGCGCAGCGTCGACACCGGTCTGCTGCGCGAGGCGCGCGTGCTGCACGAGCATGCGGTACTCGCCGTGCACGGGCATGAAGTACTTCGGCTTGGTGAGGTTGAGCATCATGAGCAGCTCTTCTTGGCAGCCGTGGCCGGACACGTGCGCCATGCGCTGGCGTCCGTAGATGACGTCCACGCCGAGCTTGAAGAGATTGTTGATCGTGCGCCCGATGCTGCGTTCGTTGCCCGGGATGGGCGTTGCCGACAAGATCACGGTGTCGCCGCTGACCAGCTTGACGCGCCGATGATCGCGCGCGGCCATGCGCACCAGCGCCGAGGTCGGTTCGCCTTGGCTGCCGGTCGTGCAGATGACCAATTTGTTCGGAGGGTAATCGTCTATTTCGTGTTCTCGTATCTGCTGCCCGGGCGCGAGCGTCAAGTAGCCATGCTCGATCGCGATGCCCGAGACGTTGAGCATGCTGCGGCCGACGAAGCACACTTTACGGTCGTATTTGGCGGCGGCGTCGACGGTCTGCTGGAGCCGCGGCACGTTGGAGGCGAACATCGTGACGATGATGCGCCCGTCGCAGTGCGCGAAGATGTCGTTGAACGTCTCGCCGACGACGCGCTCGGACGGCGTGTGACCGGGCGTCTCGGCGTTGGTCGAGTCGGAGCACAGCAGCAACACGCCTTCCTCGCCGTATTGCGCCAGCGTCGCGATATCCGATGGGTGGCCGTCGATCGGCGTCTGGTCGAACTTGAAATCGCCGGTGTGGATGACGGTGCCCACCGGCGTCTGCAGCGCGATCGAGCACGACCCCGCGACGCTGTGCGTGATCGAGATGAAATCCGCGGTGAACGAACCCAGATGGATCTCTTCGCCCGGTTCGACGACGTGCAGATCCGCCCGATCGAGCAGCTTGTGCTCTTTGAGCTTGCCGCGCAGCAGCGCGATCGTGACGTCCGTGCCGAACACCGGCACGTTGAGCTGCGCGAGGAAATAGGCGACGCCGCCGATGTGGTCTTCATGCGCGTGGGTCAGCAGCAGGCCGCGCACTTTGGACTTGCGTTCGAGCAGGTACGTGATGTCGTTGATGACGAGATCGACGCCGAGCATCTCTTCTTCCGGGAATTGGACGCCGGCGTCGATGACGACGATGTCGTCGTTGATCTCGTAGACGGACATGTTGCGGCCGATCTCGCCGCAGCCGCCAAGCGGTACGACCCGCAGGTACGGGCCGGCAGGGGTTTTGGTTACCCCTTCTTCGCCCTCGCGCGGCGAGAGCGCGAAATATTCATGTTGCATGCCTTAACAGAATTAAGGCGCGAACGGCGCGGGGCCTGCAGTGACGGGCTTGCGCGGCGCTTCCGGCGCGACTTGTATCCTAGGGCGTCGACGTCCACGTCAATGAGGTCGGCCGCCCGCGCGACGGGCTGAGCAGCTCGACCCTGCGCGTCGCTCCCGGCTCGAGCGGCTCGATCGCGACGCTGACGCGTAGCAGCTGACCATCGCTCGTGCGCAACCGCGCGGTGAGCACCGTCGACACCTGCACCTTTGACGCGTTGCGCACGTCCGCTCTGATGATCGGACTGCCCAGGAAATCCAGCGTGACCGACGTCGGCCCGACGAGAATTCCGCCGCCGACGTCGATGGCCGCTGAGTTCTCGAACAGCGGCGTCTCGGTGTGCGATCTCGCAAGAAACGCGAGCAGCATCGCTTGCCGCCGCTCCAGCATCTTGATGCGGGCGAGGCGAATCAATCGCCGGCGCAGCGCCCGCTCCTGCGCGATCGATGGCCCGATCGCAAATGCCGCTGTGGGCGGCGGCCGATGCGGTTTCTTCCTATAGATAGCGGGCGGCTGCGCAGCCAGCACGCCCGCGGCCAAGAGGGCGATGACAAACATGCTCTGCATATCCCGCTGTCGCGCTCTGTCGTCAAGAGCTGGTTGACACGCTATCCCCCGCCGATTATAATTGTCTCAAACGACTAGGACAATGAGACAATGCGGACCGACAGGCCTGAGTGAACTTCCACGTCGACGACGCCAGCGGCGTACCCGTCTATCTGCAGCTCAAGGAGCAAGTGTTGCACGCGATCTCGCGCGCTCAGCTCAAGCCCGGCGATCAGCTTCCCACGGTGCGCGAAGTCGCCGTCGACCTGCTCATCAACCCGAACACGGTCAACCGGGCGTATGCCGAGTTGGAACGCGAGGGGTTGCTGCGCAGCAGGCGCGGGCGCGGCACGTTCGTCTCCGAGGCGGGCAAGCATGCCGACGTGTCGACGCAGGAGACGCGGCTTGCCGACATCGCCCGGCGAACCCTCGGCGAGGCGCGGTCGTACGGCTTCACCCCGCGGGATGTGCTGCGCGCGGTCGCTCAAGTCGCGCGCGAGGACAGGCGCGGGGCCCGCAAATGACGCAATTGTGGCTGTCGGCGTCGATGCGCCGGCGGCACTCCGATGGAGGCTCGACCAGTCATGTCCAAGTTCAAGCCCGTGCCGGGAGCCCTAGACCGCGATTGGAGGCGCATGAAGCACGTGAGCATTCGGATCCTCGGTTCTGCGGCGGCCGGTCTTGCGGCCATCGCAGCCGCCGCTGCGGCCGCCTCGGCGGCGCTCCCGCCCGACGGCGTGTATGAATATGCGCTGCGCCAGGGCGATACCGTCATCGCGACCAGCGCGGTCACGGTGAGGCGCTCGGGCAGCGTGATCAGCATCCACGAGGCGCAGACGGTCAATCAAACCGCCATGGGGGCGGTGCAGCTCACCGCCGACTTGACCGTTCTCGCGGACTCGCTGACGCCTCTCTCGTTCGACGGCGCGACGCTGTCATCGGGCAAGTCGCAGGAGGTCAAGTTCGCGTACTCGAGCGGCAGCGGCTATTTCGTGCAGAACGGCGAGCGGCTGAGCGTTCCTGTCAAGCTGCTCTTTGGAACGCAGGCGATGGTGGTGCAGGATCAATCGCTCGTGCTGAGCTTCCTCACGCTGCCGGCAGTGCTGCAGACCACGAAGGCGACGAGCGTCACGGTCGCGGTGCCGACGGCGGCGCGCATCTTCGCGATCACGGTCGACCCCGCGCCCCAGAACAAGCCGTCGGGTCTGCCGGCCGCTGACGTCAGCATCGGAATCGCCTCGCCGATCGCATACTCCATCTGGTTCGACCCCAATACGGGCGTCATCGACGAGATCGACGTGCCGTCGCAAACGCTCGTCATCAGTTTGACGAAACATCCCTAACATCTCGAAGGAGGGGCAATGAGCAGCGCACCGGAGACGATCGCACAACCACCTGCGGAGCAGGCCAATGGCTTGGCGACTTATCTGAAGGTCCTGTACGCGCCGGGCGAAGCCTTCGCCACGCTGGCTCGGGTGCCGACGTGGGGCTGGGGAGCAGTCGTCGGAATCATCTTGACGGTGCTCGGCACCATCATCCTCATGCCGGCGACGCTGCACTTCATCCACGTCACCCAAGAGCAGCAGCTCGCGCAGATGAGCGCCGACAAAGCCGCCACGGCGCGTGAAGCCATCTCGAAGATACCGGAAGCGGTCTACTCGGTGTCCGGCGTCGTCGGAGCTGCGATCGGACCGTGGATCTACTGGCTCGTCGGCGCACTGATCTACATGATCGGCGCTGCGCTGGGCGGCGGTGAAGCGCGCTTCAAAGGCGCCTGGACCATTGCCGTCAATCTGTACATCATCCCCGCCCTCGGCAGCATCGTGGCAGGCGTCATCGTCATGCTGCGCGGGGTAGAGAACATCAACTCGTCCGCCGATCTGTACGGATTGCCCTCGCTCGCCATGCTCGTGCATGGCTCGCCTAAACTTGCGGGATTCTTGTATGGGTTCAACATCGTCAGCATCTGGTTCTTCTTCGTCGCCGTGATCGCGCTGGAGCAGGTTATGAAGATGAGTCGAGTTCCCGCCATCATCACGGTCGCCATCGTCGCCCTGCTCGGGGCCGGTTCGTTGGCAATCTTCGCGAAATGACGTCTCGCGTGTTTCTTGTCGCAGCCGCGCTCGCGGTATTCGGCGGTCCGGCTCTAGCCGCGCCGGCGCCGACCCCGGCGCCGTCGAATACGCCCCCTGCGGAGATGACGCTGGCGCAAGCTGTCGACTTCGGGTTGGTGCACAACACCTCGGTTCTCAAAGCCGTCGCATCGGCAGCCGATGCCGGCGCGAATCTCGCCCGCGACCGGGCGCTCACGCTGCCGACCGTCGCCGGCGAGCTCCAGAATCAGCTCGACAAGAGCACTGGGCTCGGCCAGTACGCGGTGATCGGCGTGGCGCCCGCGCCGAACTTCTCGCAGAACACCGCGGCGATCACCGGCACGTTCAACGGCATCAATCTCACCAACATCTACAATGCGCGCGCCGAGAAGCAAGCGTACGATCAAGCCAACCAGGAGCTCTACCTGGCGCGCGAGCAGTCGATCTCCGACACCGAAACCTCGTTCTACAAACTCGTGCAGGACCGGCAACTGACCGAGGTCGCGAACGAGAACGTGAACTACAACCTTGCGCTGAAGCAGATCGCCGAAGCGAACTACAAAGCCGGCAAGGTCGCGGGCCTCGATGAGCTCAAGGCGCAAGTCGCGTACACGACTGCGCTCGAGCAGCTCTCCTCCGCCAGCGCGGACGAAGAGGATGCCCGCGAGAACCTCGCGCAGCTCATCAACGCGCCGATCGGCCAGCAATTCGCGCTGCCGCAAGCGCCGCCGGAACCGCCGTTGCCGAACCTCGACCAAAAGATGCTCGACCAGATCGCGCTGGCGAATCGCCCCGAAGTCGCGATCGCGCAAGCGCAGCTCGCCAGCGCGGTGATATCGAACTACCAAGTGGACGCGCCCAATCGTCCGAACCTCGCGCTCAACGGCGTGTGGGGCAACCAAGTGTCTCCGACCAACAATGCGCAGTTCTACAACCAATGCGTCAGCGAAGGCTTTCCGCCGTCCTCGTGCGGGCCGGGCGGCTCCCATTTCTATGAGATATCGATCATCTCACAATGGACGCTGCCCTTCATCGACTACGGCA
This sequence comes from Vulcanimicrobiota bacterium, assembly GCA_963772515.1. Lineage (GTDB taxonomy): Bacteria > Vulcanimicrobiota > Vulcanimicrobiia > Eremiobacterales > Eremiobacteraceae > JAFAHD01. The sequence goes on along the minus strand of CAVYXC010000002.1, from coordinate 896,121 downwards.
CGGTCCATGCGGGTCACGCAAGCGCGCACCGGCAGATCGATGCGCAGACCACGAACCTGCTCAGCACCAGGCAACAAGCGATCGTCGACGTCGATCAAGCGGTGCGCCGGATTCTGGTCGAGCGCCAAAACCTGACGCTGGCGACCAGCAACGTCGGGGTCGCCCGCCAAGCGGCGCTGATCTCCGCCGTGCAGTACAAAGTGGGCCTTGCGACGCAGACCGACGTGGCCGCCGCGCAGCAGTCGTACTTGACCGCGGCGCGCGATCTCCTTACGGCGCAAGTGGATTACGTGCTCGGCATCGTGCGCCTCAAGCTCGCGACCGGCACGCTGACAGGGGCGATATGAAGAAGATCTGGGCCAACACCCGCTGGCGCATCGTCATCATCGTGGCGGCGGTGCTGCTGATCATCGGCATCGGCGTCTTGGGCCGTCGCGGACCTGAAGCCGTCGAGACCACAACGGTCGTGATCAAGCCGACGACGCTGATGGTGAAACTCCCCGAGAACGGCGTGCTTTCGCGGCCACAGACGACGACGATCTCCGCCGCCTCGACGGGCAACATCCAGCAGATCCTCGTGCGCGAGGGCGAGCGCGTGCGCAAAGGCGACCTGCTCATGAAGCTCGATGACCGGCAGATCGCGAGCACGGTCGCCGGCGATCAGGCCTCCGTCGCGGAGGCGCAGGCGACGCTCTCGGGAGCGCAGGCGAGGCTGCAAGCCGACATCAACGCGAAGAACGAGGGGCAGATCTCGGGCGGCCTGGGCGCGTCATCGATCGGTTTGTCGGGCGCCTCGCAGCTCGTCCAGGCACAGGAGACGTTGACCTCGGCGAAGCTGAGCCTGCAGACCGCGAAAGAGACGTACGACGCTGATCAGGAGCTCTACAAGATCAACGGCTTGCCGCGCCAGCAGCTCGACAAGGACAAGGCGACCTACGACGACGCGGTCGCGAGCGAGCAGGCTGCGCAGCGGCAATACGACCTGCTCAAAGTGCAGCTGCGCGAGACCGGCGGCCAGTTGGAGTCGCAGATCTCCGCCGATCGCATCTCGCTTGACAGCGCGGAGGCGCAAGTCGCCTCGGCCGAGGCGACACTGGCGCTGCACTCGTCCAATCTTTCGGACACCGAAGTGCGTGCGCCGTTCGACGGCGTCATCCAGCAGCTCGGCACGGCGCCTACCACCGGAACGACGACGCCGCTCTCCATCGGGGACGCGGTCACGCCGGGCGAAGTTCTGTTCACCATCGCTAGCGCGGGGCCGATGGTGGTCAAAGCACAAGTCGACGAGCAAGACATCATCAACGTCAAAGTCGGCCAGCACGCGATCATCACCGGCGAGGATTTCCCTGGCCACTCGCTGCCCGGCACGGTCACCAACATCGCGGCGGTCGTCTTGCAGGTCAATCAGGCGGGCAACAGCGCGAAAAACGTCGAGACGACCATTTCGTTGGATCGCGACTATGCGTTCTTACGCCCCGGCATGTCGTGCGACGTCGACATCATCACCGGCAAGGCGGACCAGGCGCTCGTCGCACCGCTGGCGGCGATCTTCGACGACGGGGACAAGCACTACGCGTTCGTCGTGAAGGGCGGCAAGGTCAGCAAAGTCGAGGTCAGCAAGGGCCTTGCAAGCGACACTGACGTCGTCATCACCAAGGGGCTCAAGAGCGGGGACGTCGTGGCGACGACCAACGTCAAGCTGCTCAAGGATGGCGCGAAGGTGAAGGCGACGCCCGCCGCATCGCCGTCGCCGAGCGCATCGCCCGGCTCGTGAAGCTCTGGGAGTTCTTCGGTTCGGCGTTCGAGACGTTGTGGGCCAACCGCACGCGCTCTATCCTCACGATGATCGGCATCGTCATCGGGACGGCTGCGGTCATCGCGATCTTCGCGCTTGGTCAAAGCGCGTCGTCGGCAATCGGGGCGACCTTGGGGATGTTCGGCGATCAAGGCATCATCGTTCTGCCTGATAGCGGCGCGCGCCGCCTTAAGACGGTGCAGCTCCAATGGCAGGACGTGGCGACCGTGCGCGACGCATGCTCTCGCTGCCTCAAAGTGTTTCCGATCTACGATGAATTCGTCACGATCCGCTCCGGCCACACGAACGATGCATACGAGCTGCAGTCCGATACCGATTACGTCGTCGACAAGCTGCCCATGGCGGAGGGGCGGCGCTTCACCAGCGACGATATCGACGGCGCGCGCCAGGTCGCCAATCTCTTCACGCCGGCCAAACAACGGCTATTCGGCGACGGCCCGGCGGTCGGGAAATACGTGCGCGTCGCAGAACGGCGGTTCTTGGTCGTCGGCGTGTATGCGCCGATCAGCGCCGGCATCCTCAGCGGCGCCGCGGGCAGCGACTACACGATCAACATCCCGTACACGGCATACCACCATCTGACGAACTCGCAGATCCTCTACCTTCAGGTCTTTCCCAAACCAGGCGAAAACCCCGGCGCCGTCATCGATGAAGTCGTAGGCATCCTCAAGCGCGTGCACGGTTCGCGCGCCGCATTCGAGGGCCAAGATTATTCACAGCAGGCGTCGACATTCCTCAGCGTCATCGCCTATGTCGCTATCGGTATCTCGGCCATCGGCTTCATCGCGCTGGTCGTCGGCGGCGTCGGCGTCATGAACATCATGCTCGTGTCTGTCATCGAGCGCACGCGCGAGATCGGCATCCGCAAGGCAATCGGGGCATCGCGCAGCGACATCATGTGGCAATTCCTCGCCGAGGCCATCGCTATCACGCTGATCGGCGGGCTTATCGGAACGCTCGCCGGCGTCGCGGCGGCGCTGGCGGCGAACTCGTACATCGCCGGCGGCTTCGCGGGGCATGCAGGCTCGATCAACTGGTTGCCGATCCTGACCGCATCGGTCGGTTTCTCGGTGCTCATCGGCCTCTTCTTCGGCACCTACCCGGCGATGCGCGCGGCCGGTCTGTCGCCGATCGAGTGCCTGCGCCATGAGTAAGCTCGCCGAGTTCATCGGCCAGGCGCTCGACGTGCTATGGCACAACCCGATGCGCTCGCTGCTGACCATGCTCGGACTCATCATCGGCGTCGGCTCGGTGATCGCGATCCTCGCCGTGGGCGACTCGACCACCAAGACTGTGCTCAACATCCTCTCGCCGTACTCGCTCGCGTCCGCGTTCGTCTTCCCGAAGCAGCAACAGCCGGATCCGCTGTTGGCTCAGATCCGCTACGACGATGCGCTGCGCTTGAAGCGCGAGCTGAGCGATGCCAAGGATGTGCTGCCGATCATGCTGCTGCCGATGGAGACGCGGGTCAACCATCAGGACAAGACCATTCGCGTCGTGACCGCCGGAGCAGGACAGGGCACGGACACGACGCCGCTCGCGGAGGGGCGTCTCTTCGACGAACAGGACCTGGCGGCGCACCGCCGCGTGGCGATCCTGTCGGCGCAGGCGCGCCACGACCTGCTCGGCGATCAAGGCAGCGCGCTCGGGCAGTTCGTACGGCTCAACGGCAGCGATTTCGAGGTCGTCGGCGTGCAAGCGCCGCCGGTCGCCGGGGGACTGCTCAGCACCGGCCAAGCCGGGCTGATCACCGTGACGATCCCCTACACGCTCATCCCAGAGCTCGGCTACACGTACGTCTTCGGGCTCACCATCGTCGCGCCGGACAGCTCGCAGGTCACGCGCGTGGCGGACGAGGCGATCGCCGCGCTCAAACGGATCCACGGCGAACGGGCCCAGTACGAAGAACGCGATATCAAACAGCTCAACGACGGCATCCAACGGGTGTTCGGCATCCTCACCGGCGTCATCGGAGTGGTCGCGGGCATCTCGCTGCTCGTCGGCGGCGTCGGCATCATGAACATCATGCTGGTGTCGGTCACCGAGCGCACGCGCGAGATCGGCATCCGCAAAGCTATCGGCGCGACGCGCGGCGACATCATCTTACAGTTCTTCGTCGAAGCGCTGCTATTATGCCTCATCGGCGGACTGATCGGCCTGCTCATCGGCGTGGGCCTGGCCGAACTTGTCATCCACGTGTGGGTCAAGCAACTCACGCCGAACCTCGTGTCGTTCGCGTGGGGCCCCATCATCGCGGTGTCGATCGCGTTCTCGGCCGGCGTGGGCGTGCTCTTCGGCACGTATCCGGCGGTGCGCGCGTCGTACCTCAACCCGATCGAGGCGCTGCGCTATGAGTGAGCCCGTCGTTTTGATGGAGCAGGTCTCGAAGATCTATCACATCGGCGACATCGAGGTACCGGCGCTGCGCGGCGTCTCATTCACCATCGCACCCGGCGAATACGTCGCCATCATGGGTCCGTCCGGCTCGGGCAAGTCCACGTTGATGAACCTCATCGGCTGCCTCGATAAACCGACCACCGGCGTGTATCATCTCGACGGCGTCGACGTCGCCGCGCAAAGCGACCAAGACCTCGCGGCGATACGGCTGAAAAAACTGGGCTTCGTCTTCCAAGGCTTCAACTTGCTGGCGCGGACGTCCGCAGTGCGTAACGTCGCGCTGCCGCTCTTCTACGTGGGCGACAAAGACCGCGAAGCCAAGGCGATGGAGGTTCTCGAGAAGGTCGGCCTGGCCGATCGCGCCTATCACCGGCCCAACGAGCTATCGGGCGGCCAGCAGCAGCGGGTCGCGATCGCACGTGCGCTAGTGAACAATCCGGCGCTCGTGCTCGCCGACGAGCCGACGGGCAATCTCGATTCGGTGACTGCGGACAGCATCATGGGACTGTTCCAGGAACTCAACAAGGAAGGTCACACGATCATCATGGTGACGCACGACGAGGACATCGCGCGATACGCGAAGCGCGTCATCCGCCTGCGCGATGGCTTGGTGATCGAAGACGAAGCGGTATCAGACCGGACGTTGGCGACGGTCGAATGACTTTGACGGTCGAATAAATTCGACCGCTCCATGGGCTAGGTCAGTAGGCGATCACCAGCGCTTGGTGCACGTAATCCTTGCGCGGCAGCTCGCGCACGATGAAGTCCGCCACGTCGGCGCGCGACACGCGCCAACCGCCCTTGGGCGCCGCGTCGATCGCCAGCCGGTACGCGCCCGTGCGTGGCCCGTCGCGCAGGATCGGCGGGCGCACGATGGTCCAGTCGAGCCCGCTCTTGAAAATCGCCATCTCCTGGCGCTCTTTGTCCTCGTAAACCTCGCGCAAGAACAACGGACGGACGACCTTCTCGAAGAGAAAGCCGCCCTCGATGTCGGTCGCGGCGGTGATCACGATCAAGCGCGGCACCGCGTGGCGTTTCATCGCCTCGATGATCCGAGCGATCGATTCGGAGCAGATGGTGTCGTGCCGGCCTATCCCCGGCCCGAGCGTGGAGACGACCGCGTCTTGGCCGGCGATCGCCGCATCCACCGCCCCCGCGTCGAGCACGTCGCCGACGACGACCCGCAGCTTGGGATGCTCGGCGGCGCCCGCCGGCCGCTCGCGGACGAAGGCGGTCACCGAATGACCCTTTTCGAGCGCTTGCTCGACCACTAGCCTGCCGGTCCGACCGGACGCGCCGAATACGACGACGTTCATAGCTTCACCGTTGCGGGTGCGCGACTGCTCGCTCCCTCTCCTTGACCGTTTAGCACTCTCAATGCTATAGTGCTAATGCCCCAAACCAAGGATATTCGGACCACGATATGGGACGTCAAGAACCCCAGAATCGTCCCAGGAACATCCGTCAGAATTTCAGGTAAGCTATGCATGGGCGGTCCCATGCGCAGGCGCGGTGGCCCGCCGCTTTTCGCATTTTTCAAGCCTGGTGCAGACCTAGGTTCAGGAGTAAGAACGACCCTTATGAGTTCCCCAACACGCAACACGCTGCTCGTCGGCCTGGTCGGCGTTCTCGTCGGAGCCGCCCTCGTCACGAATTGGCAAAGCCTCGCCGCCGTCCACCAACCGGCGTCGATCAATCCGGTCCCGAGCGTCGCGTACGCCGCTCCCATGCATTCCGACGATCTCGAGCAGCGCATCATCGAGTCGGTCAAACGCACCGAGCCATCGGTCGTCCTGATCCGCTCGACGCTGCACGGCCAGCAGATCGACCCGTTCAGCCAATTCTTCGGCGATAACGGGTCGGGCGGCGGCACTCCGGGCGAGCCGTTCATCGCGCACGCTTCCGGCAGCGGCTTCATCTTCCGCAAGGACGGCGATACCGCATACGTCGCGACGAACGCGCACGTCGTGTTCAGCGCGGACAAGATCGAAGTGCTGCTCGCCAACGGCCGCAAAGTGCAGGCCGAGAAGGTCGGCTCGGACATCCGCTCCGACCTCGCAGTGCTGCGCATCACCGGATCCAACTTGCCGCCGGCGTTGCCCCTTGGCGATGCCAACGCGCTGCAGCAGGGCCAGTTCGTCCTGGCGATCGGCGAGCCCGAGTCGTTCCAGAACTCGGTCAGCTTGGGCATCGTCTCCGCGCTGCATCGCACCGACATCACCGCGGGCGGCGACGGGACGTTCAACATCCCATCCATCAAGTACAGCGATCTCTTGCAGACCACCGCGCCCATCAACCCGGGTAACTCGGGCGGACCGCTGGTCACGATCTCGGGTGAGGTCGTGGGCATCGCCGCCGTCGTGGACCCGCGCGCGCAGAACATCGGCTTCGCGATCCCGATCAACTCGGCACAGCCGATCCTGGCGCAGCTCGAGACGCACAAGACGATCAGCCACCCGTATATCGGCATCGTGATGACCTCGATGAACGACCGCATCAGCAACTACCTCGGCTATAACGGCGGCGCCGGCGTCGTGGTCACAAACGTGGTCAGCGGCAGCCCGGCCGACAAAGTCGGTCTGGCGCAAGGCGATGTGATCGTCGAGCTCAACCACGAAAAGGTCAAGGACCCGTCGGACGTCGCGAACGCCGTCGCCAAGCTCAAGACCGGCGATAAAGTCTCGCTGCTGGTCTGGCGCAAAGGCTCGCTGACGCCGTTCGACATCACGCTCGCGGACATGCCAGAGCAGCTCCCGCAGAGCTAACACACTCCACACTCCTGTTCGGGCGAGCGGGGCTCGCCCGAACGCGTCCTAATGTACAAGAAGGTTCGAGGGCGTGCCCGCGAAGTTGGCACGTCCCCCGCGCTCCGGAGGAATCCCAATGGCTAAAGTCGTCGGCATCGACCTCGGCACCACCAACTCGGTGGTCGCCGTCATGGAAGGTTCGAAGCCCACAGTGATCCCCAACGCAGAAGGCAGCTATCTGACGCCGTCCGTCGTCGCGTTCACCAAGAACGGCGAACGGCTCGTCGGCCAGCTGGCCAAGCGCCAGGCGATCACCAACCCAGAGCGCACGATCTCCTCGATCAAGCGCTACATGGGCACCGATCATAAAACCGACATCGACGGTAAAGCGTACACCCCGCAAGAGATCTCTGCGATGATCCTGCAGAAACTCGCCACCGATGCGAGCACGTATCTCGGCGAGAAGGTGACCCAAGCCGTCATCACCGTCCCCGCGTACTTCAACGACGCGCAGCGCCAGGCCACCAAGGACGCCGGGCGCATCGCCGGGCTTGAAGTCCTGCGCATCATCAACGAGCCGACCGCGGCTGCGCTCGCCTATGGCCTGGACAAGAAGGGCAACGAAACGATTCTGGTCTGGGACCTCGGCGGAGGCACGTTCGACGTGTCCGTGCTCGAAGTCGGCGACGGCGTGTTCGAAGTCAAATCCACCAATGGCGATACGCACCTCGGCGGCGACGACTACGACAAGCGCATCGTCGACTGGCTGATCGCCGAGTTCAAGAAAGACCAGGGCATCGATCTCTCCGGCGACCGGCAGGCCGTGCAGCGCCTGACCGACGGCGCCGAGAAGGCCAAGGTCGAGCTTTCGACGCTGCAGCAGACGACCATCAACCTGCCCTTTGTCACGGCCGACCAGAGCGGTCCGAAGCACCTCGACTACACGCTGACGCGCGCGAAGTTCGAGCAGCTCACGGCCGATCTGACCGAGCGCACGAGGGCGCCGTTCGAGAACGCGCTGCGCGACGCCAAGCTGACCGTCGATCAGCTCAATGAAGTGATCCTGGTGGGCGGCGCGACGCGCATGCCCAAGATCCAAGAGCTCGTCAAAGAGCTCACCAAAAAGGATCCGCATCAAGGCGTTAATCCGGACGAAGTCGTCGCCATCGGCGCGGCCATCCAAGCCGGCGTGCTGTCCGGCGAAGTCCGCGACGTCGTGCTGCTCGATGTCACGCCGCTGTCGCTGGGTCTCGAGACCTTGGGCGGCGTGATGACCAAGCTGATCGATCGCAACACGACGATCCCCACGCGCAAGTCGCAGACGTTCACCACCGCCGAAGACGGCCAGACATCGGTCGACATCCACGTGCTCCAAGGCGAGCGCGAGATGGCGGGCGACAACAAGACGCTGGGCAAGTTCCGGCTCGAAGGCATCCCCCCGGCGCCGCGCGGCGTGCCGCAGGTCGAAGTGACCTTCGACATCGACGCAAACGGCATCACGCACGTCAACGCCAAGGATCTCGGCACGGGCAAGGAACAGCGAATCACCATCACCGCATCGAGCAACTTGAGCAAAGACGACGTCGATCGCATGGTGCGCGACGCCTCGGCACACGCCGAGGAGGACAAGCGCAAGAAGGAAGAGGTCGAGACGCGCAACCGCGCCGACAATCTCGCCTATGCGACGGAGAAGATGCTCAAGGAAGTGGGCGACAAGGTCTCCGACTCCGACAAGGCCGATGTCCAAAAAGGTCTCGACAACGTCCGCTCGCTGCTCAAGTCAGGCTCGTCCGACGACCTGAAGCGCGCGACCGAACAGCTCGAAGCCGCCTCCATGAAGCTCGGCCAGGCCATCTATCAGAAGACGGGCCAGGCCCCGGGCGGCGATGGGGCGGGGCCGACCGGCAACGGTTCGAGCGGTCCGAGCGCAGGTCCGAGCGAAGGCGCTCCGGCCGGCGCGCCCGATGGCGCGCAAGGCGACGTCATCGACGCCGAGTTCAAGGAACACTAAGAGCGGCGCATGCCTGAGCTCAACCCGACCGACGAGTTCGACTCGCTGTCGAGCGGGCCGCTGCCGGGTGTCGACCCAGCCGCGGCCGACGGCCGCGCGGACGGCGAGTCGCGGGCGCAAAGCTCGCTCTCAGACCAGCTCGAACAAGCGCGCGCGCAAACGGAGGAGCAACGCGGCCTCTATGTGCGGGCGCTTGCCGATTTCGACAACTACCGCAAACGCGCCGAGCGCGACGTCCGCGACTTGTCCGAGCGTGGCCGGCGCGATCTGCTCAAGCGCATTTTGCCCGTGCTTGACAACCTTGCGCGCGCCGAGGAGTACCGCGCCTCCGGCACGTCGGCGGAGAAGATCGTCGACGGCGTCCTACAGACATCCAAACAATTGCTGTCGGCGCTGGCAGCCGAGAAGGTGCGCCCGATCGATGTGATCGGCAAGCCGTTCGACCCTGCAGTGGCCGAGGCGGTGGCGACCCAACCCGCTTCGGACGGCGTCGAGGACAACACGGTGGTTGCCGAAGCGGCCAAGGGCTACTATATCGGCGACGAGGTCCTGCGCCCGGCACAAGTCGTCGTCGCCAAACGCGAAATGTAGTGCCGCTCCAATATAAGGACTACTACGAGACCCTCGGGGTTCCTAAGACCGCCACGACCAAAGAGATCAAGGCGGCCTACCGCAAGCTCGCGCGCAAGTGGCACCCCGACGTCAATCCGACCAAGAAGAAAGAGTCCGAGGAGAAGTTCAAGGAGATCTCCGAGGCCAACGAGGTCCTCAGCGACCCCGACAAGCGCAAGCGCTACGATACGCTCGGCCCGAACTGGCAGCAGCAGGCGCAGGACTACGGGTACACCGGCCAGCGCTACCAGCCGGGCGGCGACGGCGTGCACTACGAGTTCCACGATATCGGCGCGGACGGCGAGAGCGGCGACTTCTCCGACTTCTTCCGCACGTTCTTTTCCGATTTCAGCCAGCGCGGCGGCGGCACCGCTTCATCGCGCTCGTCTTCGCGGCGCGGCATCAGGGGCAACGATGCCGAGTACGGCATCGAGCTGACCTTGCGCGACGCGTACGGCGGCGGTTCACGCCAGCTGACGGTCCAGACCCAAGCCCGCTGCCCGCGGTGCAACGGTACGGGGACGCTCAATGGAAAGCTGTGCCATGAATGCCGTGGCACCGGCACGATCAACGTCAGCAAGACGTTGGATGTCACCATTCCACGCGGCGTCCGCGATGGCCAGCGCATCAGGCTGGCGGGCCAAGGCGGTCTCGGTTTCGGCGGCGGGCCGAACGGCGATCTCTACTTGGTCGTCCACATCGCGCACGATCCCATCTTCGAACGTCGCGGCGACGATCTGTACGAAGAACATCCGGTGAGCGTCTACAGCCTCGTGCTGGGCGGCGAGACGATCGTGCCCACCTTGAGCGGCAAGATCGACATGAAGGTGCCGGCCCTTTCGCAGAACGGCCGCGTCTTGCGGATTTCCGGCAAAGGCATGCCGAGGGTTGGCGGAAGCGACACCGGCGATCTCTACGTGAAACTCGTTGCGGAGCTGCCGGCCAAGCCCACCGAGAAAGAGCGCGAGCTCTGGCAGCAGCTCGCTGAAATGGCCAAGACGCGCTGATGGAGACGGGTGTGAGCGGCGAGCTCTATGCGATCACGGCGGTCGTCGCCCAGTTCGAGGTCGCGCCCGAGACGCTCATCCGCTACGAGCGCGCGGGACTCTTGCGGCCGCTGCTGGTCAACGAAGTGCGCTTCTACTCCGAAGCCGACGTCGACCGGCTCAACACGATCCGCCGCATGACCGACATCATGGGCATCAATCTTGCAGGCGTGGACGTCGTGTTGCGCCTGCTCGAAGAGATCCGGCTGCTCCAGCGCCAGCTCGAATAACAACGGAGCCGGCGACCTTTTCAGGGTGTCTGTTGCATCGACTGCAGTTGCGTTGTCAGTGGAGTCACGTTGACCCTGATAAGACCGGTGTTGGGCCGGTCATAATCGACCGCCATCATGATGACGACTACGTACGCTACGACGTAGACCGCGCTCAGGAGTACCGGGCGTGATTTATCTAGCGCGAATCGGAACCCCAAAGACAGCGCACCAAGCGTGACTAAGGCCAGCGTGAGCATGATTATGGCTGTCGGCACGTGGCCTGTTGCTGCTTGGCGCGCTTCCGAAGAGACGTCGATCTCATGGTCGAGACTCTGCATCAGCAATTGGAGCCCTAGATTTGACGGATGTGCACGCAAAGCTGCGGACGCGATTCCCGAAAGCTCGGCTTGATCATGACTTGTCCGCTCAACCGTAAGCCGAGCAAGTTCCTGATCATTGTGAGACTCGTAGACCTTCACACGCGCAGCGGTGTCGTCGATCAATACTTGGTGAAATTGTTTGGATTGGGAAGGGCCTAATTGACCGGCAAGAGTCCACGTCGTCTCGATGGCGTTGGCTTCGGTGACGATGAGTGCGCGCCGCGAATCGAAACGCGACGATGCCTGGGCAAACGATAAGCTCAACACAAACGCGGACAACGTCAAGATGCCGGCCTGCACGGCATTAAAAGAATCGGGCTTTGGCATATCGGAGGGCAGCACGTCGGCGAAGCGATAGGGCAACTCAATAGACAGACCCAACACGATCAACATCGCGATCGCCAACAACCACTCGTTTGACTGAAAGATGAAATCAGTCACGAGGAATACGAAGTACCTTTATCCGTTGACGCCGGCGACGATCCGCGTTTGATGTCGTGCCGTCTCCTGCTCTGTCCGCTCGGCCGCGCTCTTCGGCGTCGGCTCGAGGTCGAATGTCACCGTGTTGATCGTGCCGGTAAAAGGAAACGGCGATTTGTAGGTACGTGACACGGGTCGTCTGTTATCCTTACCGATGTCCATACCGGCATAGGCGGAGAACCGCAAGGGCACCGTGTGCTCCAGGCGCCCTTCCGCCACGACCTTGCCATTGACAAGCAGCCGGGTCGTCCCTCCAGTCCCGGGTTTGGGCGCATCGGCCGTGAACTCGAATCGCAGCACCGCGGGACCTTGTGGCAACGGTTCAGCCGAGCTTATCGTGTCGCTGCGAACACCCATGAAGCTATAGGTATGGCTGAGTTTGCCGTCTTGGACGTAGAGCGAGAAGCCGCCCATAAAATCACCGTTGGCGACGATCGCTCCCGACGCGCCGCTTGGAGGGATCACGACGTCGGCTTCGATCGCATACGACGTGCCGTAGACATGCGGTATCATTCCCGACGAGACGTTTTCGACTCCGGAGTAGTACACGAACTTCGTCTTAGGAGCGCCCGTCGTCGGAAGGAAGCCGAAATATGCCGCCAGTCCCCCGAGCAGCGGGAAGACGTTATATTTTTCCGCTTCCTTGATGAACAGCGCCTTGAGCTCGTCCAATCTATCCGGATGCTCTTTGGCCAAGTCGTTCGCCTGAGAAAAATCCTCGAGCGTGTTGTACAACTCCCAAACATCCTTCTCCGGGTCCCAAACGCCTGGCGCGAACCTTGCCATCGCTTTGGGGTCGGCCTCCCACGGTATGCGATCGAGCTTGCAGCTCGCGATCCAGCCGTCCTTATACATGGCGCGGTTGGCGAAGATTTCGAAGTACTGTTGCGCGTGCCGCTCCGGCGCTCTTGCGTCGTCGAACGAGTAGACAAAGCTCACCCCGTGCATGGGCATCTGTTCGATACCGTTGACGAACTTCGGCGCAGGAATATTCGCGGCTTCAAGGATCGTCGGTACGACATCGATCAGATGCGTGAACTGAGAACGCAGACCGCCTTTGTCGCGTATCCGTTTCGGCCATGAAACGACCATCGGATCGCGCGAGCCGCCGAAATGCGATGCGATTTGTTTGCCCCATTGGAAGGGTGTGTTGCCCGCCCAAGCCCACGCGGAGGTGAAGTGCGGGTCGAAATCGGGTCCGCCCCACGCGGGGAGCCCGCCATACTGTTGGATGAGCGCAAGCTGCTGTTCCGCGGTGAGCGGGATGCCGTTTTGCATCGTGAGCTCGTTGAACGATCCGGTGTTCGTGCCTTCCATGCTTGAGCCGTTGTCTCCGAAGATGTAGATGATCAACGTGTTGTCGAGCATGCCCATATCGGTGATTGCTTGTACGACCCGCCCGATGTTGTAGTCGGCATTTTCTTGGAAACCCGCATAGACTTCCATCTGGCGTGCGTAGAGCTGTTTTTGTGCGGCGGACAGCGAGTCCCACGCGGGCATCGCGTCGTTTCGGGGTGTCAACTGCGTGTCGGCCGGGATGACTCCGAGCTTCTTCTGGCGCTCGAACGTCTGCACGCGCAAGGCGTCCCAGCCCGCGTCGAACTTCCCCTTGTATTTGTCAGCCCACTGGCTCATGACATGATGCGGCGCGTGCGAGCATCCGGTGGAGAAGTAGACGAAAAATGGCTTATCGGGGTCCTGTGATTTTTGGCCGCGAATCCACTGGATGGTCTTATCCGCCATGGCATCGGGCAGGTAGAAGTTCTCATCTTCCGGCGGGCCGAGCACCGTGTTATTTTCGGTGATCACCGGGTCGTATTGACTTGCCTCGCCGCCCAAAAATCCCCAAAAATAATCGAAGCCGATCCCGATCGGCCAACGGCGGAATGGGCCGGCCGGCCCCTGCTGATCATCGGGCGTCATGTGCCACTTGCCGAACGCGGCGGTGTTGTAGCCGTTGTTGCGCAATATCTCCGCGATCGATGCGGCGCTCTTGGGCCACGTCGAGTTGTATCCGGGCCAGCCGCCACAAAGCTCGGCGATCGAGCCGAACCCGACGGCATGATGGTTCCTGCCTGACAGCAGCGCCGCACGGCTAGGCGAGCAAAGCGCTGCGACGTGAAAACGATTGTAGCGAAGGCCCTGCTGCGCGAGGCTTTCCAGCGTCGGCGTGGCGATCGGGCCGCCGAAGGTCGAGGGGTTCCCGAATCCCGCATCATCAAGCAGCACCAGCAGAACGTTCGGCGCTCCCTCCGGAGCGTAGGCTGGAACCGGAAAATCAGGTTTCGATCCCGCCAGCGTTCGATTTGCCAATCCGTTAAACGGTCGATCTGGGATAGGAAGGACGGTGCGGTCGAGTTCGGGTTTGCTAGCGGGTGCGGCCATCTCGAAACTCCTCTCGTGTGAGGACAAACGCTTGGGCGGGCCGCCCCATTCGTTCTAGAAGCTCCAGACCCCCTTGTCGATCTGTCGGCCGTCTCATCATGGCGCCGGCTGAGCGTGCCAGAGCGTGATGCCCTGCCGCGCCGAAACCGACGTAGTCGTACGTCCGCGGCGATGTCCAGAGAGCGATTCCGGGGCGGTTGCTGATGAAGTAGCCGATCAAAGCGTCCGGTGGGTGAGCCAGCGTCTTGATGTAGGTGCGCCCGCGGATGTCCGTGACCCGTACCTCCGGCTTACCGTGCACGATGCGGAGTTCCGCGTCGCGGATCGAGCTCTTGCGGAAGTGCACATGCAGCGGATGCGTGCGATCGTTCCAAAAATACCAGAAACGGATCAAATTGCAGGCGGCATGGCCGTAGTCGAGGCGCAGGAAGCCGGCCGGCAGCTTCGTGCCGGTGAGCTCGAGCGTCGCCGATGGGCAGGTCGGCGAAGCGGATGCCGGTCAGCGACGCGATGTCGACGGCCGCATTCGGGCAGCCGCGCAGCCGCCAGGAGAGCCAGTTCACCGCTTCATTGAAATTGCTGACGGGGATGACGCGAATGCCTGCCGTGTCGCGGACATCCTCGTAGTTCTGCACCGGCACCAGGAAGATCGTCGCGCCTTTGCGCTTGGCGGCGATGATCTTCTGCCGCGCGCCTACGATCGGCAAGACGTTGCCGTCGTCGTCGATCACACCGGTGCCCGCCACCCCTTCGCCATGGGTCAGGTCCGCGTGCGTCAGCGTGCGGTAGATCTGCAGCGCGAACATGAGACCGCTCGAACCGCCGCTTTGATACCACGGCAGCGTGTAGGTCACGACGATCGGCAGTGGGCCGATCTTGTCAAATTCACCCAGCCTGATGCCGAAGCGCGGATGGCCATCGATCGGAGCAGTCGTGCAGCGTAGGCGAAGCGCTTTCCCGCTGCGCACGACCCGGAGGTCGAAGGCTGAGCCTGACGGTTTCGACTGCGCAGCCGTCGCCAAGGTTCCAAAGCCATCGATCGGCCGGCCGTCGACGCTGACGAGCTGGTCGCCGGGCTTGAAGCACTGGGACGCGCGCCGCTTCGGAAAGAGCGCGCCCACCGTGTACACGTGGTTGAACTCGAACGGCAAACCGGCGGCATGCGCCGCGACGATTTCAGCGCTGTGCTTACCTTCTTCTTGCGATGCGTAGCTCGAGCGGATGGCGTCGAAGTCGCTCATCGTGGGCGGTGCCAGCAACGAACGCGGAACGACCTCTAGGCCCGGGCAAGAGCTTCGCGGCGATCACCGTCGCCGGGCGCCCTGGCAGCGGGATGATGGTCGTGTCGTACATCGCATCCGGCGGCTGGCTCGGCGCCGGCGACATGCACGACGCGATTGAGGTCTTCGGCCGCCCATGGGCCGATCACGTAATACGGAAGCGGCCAGAATCCGAGGATGCCGGCGACAAGCGCGATCGGCACGGCTCGAACGAGGAAGCGCTGCAGCTTCTTGCGACGTTCGTCGTCCACACCACGCGGTTTTGCGCCGCGCGGAAGGCGACCTTCACGCGGCCCAGAACTTGACTTGACCCGCTTTCACCGGAGGCTCACGCACCCATGCTGGCACCCGAACGCAGCGCCGAAATGCTCGAAGCCGAGCAGATGATCCTCGACACCGTGCGCAAGCTCGTCAAAGAGAAGGTCGAGCCGCGCGCGGCGGAGATCGACGCCAAAGGCGAGTACCCGAAAGACCTGCGCGATCTGTTCGCCAAGAACGATCTGCTTGGCATCGCGTTGCCTGAACAGTACGGCGGCCTGGGCAGTTTCCTCACCTATGTGAAGGTCGTCGAAGAGATCTCCAAGGCGTGCGCGTCCTCGGGGCTGATCGTCGCAGTCCAAGAGCTCGGCGCGTTGCCGATCATGATCGCCGGGACTGACGCTCAGAAGAAGAAATATCTTCCTAAACTGGCCAGCGGTGAGTGGATGACGTCGTATGCGCTCACCGAACCGACCTCGGGTTCGGATGCGGCGAACATGCGATCTACCGCGGTGCGCGACGGCGACCATTACGTGCTCAACGGCACCAAAGTCTTCATCACCAACGTCGCCGTGGCGGATATCTGCATCGTCTTCGCGATGACGAACATGGAACTCGGCCCCAAAGGCGCTTCTGCATTCATCTGCCACACCGACGATCCCGGCTTCAAGCTCGGCAAGGTCGAGCACAAGATGGGCATCCGCGGTTCACCGACCAACGAGGTCG
The DNA here is from genome assembly GCA_963772515.1 of Vulcanimicrobiota bacterium. Classification (GTDB taxonomy): domain Bacteria; phylum Vulcanimicrobiota; class Vulcanimicrobiia; order Eremiobacterales; family Eremiobacteraceae; genus JAFAHD01. The sequence continues at coordinate 879,771 of CAVYXC010000002.1, read as the reverse complement.
TCCTGGACAGCTGCCGCATCCCGGCCGACAGACTGCTGGGCGAAGAGGGCCAGGGCTTCGGCATCGCGATGAAGACGCTCGACAAATCCCGCCCCGGCGTCGCCGCGCAAGCGCTCGGCATCGCTCAGGGCGCGCTCGATTTCGCCGCTAAGTACCTCAAGGAGCGCGTCGCGTTCGGCAAACCGCTGTCCAAACAGCAAGGGCTGCAGTGGATGATCGCGGACATGGAGCTTGAGACGCAAGCCGCGCGCTTGCTGCTCTACGAAGCCGCCCGCAAGTGCGACGAAGGCGCACCGGATGTGACGCATTGGGGCGCGCTGTGCAAGCTCAAATGCGGCGACGTCGCGATGAGCGTGACGACCGATGCGGTCCAGCTGCTCGGCGGATACGGCTACATGACCGAATACCCGGTCGAACGCATGATGCGCGACGCCAAGATCACTCAGATCTATGAAGGCACCCAGCAGATCCAGCGCATCGTCATCTCCCGAGCCCTGCTGGGCAAATAGGAACAAGCACCGCACATAGGGGTCGTGATCGATGGCGCTCGCCCATAATTTAGGTTTTCCCCGCATCGGCCACAAGCGCGAGCTCAAACATGCGCTCGAACGCTTCTGGTCAGGTCAAGCCGATGCCACCGCGCTTGCGGAGACCGCGTGGCTGCTGCGCAAGCGCCACTGGGAGCTGCAACGCGATGCCGGACTGGATCTGATCCCGGTCGGCGATTTCTCGCTGTACGACCACGTGCTGGATACGGCGGCGATGCTAGGCGCGGTGCCCGAGCGCTATGGCTGGCGCGGCGGCAGCGTCGACCTCGCGACCTATTTCGCGATGGCGCGCGGCACGAGCGCGCAGCCGGCGATGGAGATGACCAAGTGGTTCGACACGAACTATCATTACATCGTGCCCGAATTCACGCCGCATTCCAGGTTCGCGCTCTCGAGCACGAAGCTCGTCGATGAGACCAAAGAAGCGCTGGCGCTGGGCATCCCAGCCAAGCCGGTGCTTGTCGGGCCCTTCACCTTCTGGCGGCTGGGGAAATGGCGTTCCGAGAACGGTCGAATAAATTCGACCGCTACAAAGGCATCGCACATAGCACCGATCGAGCTCATCGATCAGATGATCCCCGTGTACGCGAAGGCTCTCGGACAGCTCAAGGCACTAGGCGTCAAATGGGTTCAGATGGACGAGCCCGCTCTTGCGCTCGATCTAAGGCCGGAATGGCTCAAAGCCGTGCGCCATGCGTATGCCACGCTCGTGGCCGAAGGGGCGCCGAACCTGTTGCTCACCACCTACTTCGATGCGGTCGATGAGGTGGCGGCCGAACTGCTCGATCTGCCTGTTGGCGGGTTGCACCTCGATCTCGTGCGCGCTCCGAAACAGCTCGCGGCGTTCGCAAAAGCATATCCTAAGGATAAGACATTATCGCTCGGCGTCATCGACGGCCGAAATGTGTGGCGAGCCGATCTCGACGCGGCGCGCAAGCTCATCCAACCGCTCGCCGATATGGGCGATCGGCTGTGGGTCGCACCGTCCTGCAGCCTGCTGCACACGCCGATCGACCTCGACCAAGAGAACAAGCTCGACGCAGAGCTCAAGTCGTGGTTAGCGTTCTCGGCACAGAAGCTGGGCGAAGTTGTCGCGCTCAAACAGGCGCTCGGCCCGCACGCCGCCGAGATCGCAGACGTCTTCGCGGGCGCGCGCGGCGCGCGCCAAAGCCGCGCGACATCTGCACGCATCCACGATCCCGCCGTCGAACGGCGCGAGGCCGCGCTGAGCGATCGCGATACGCGCCGCACGTCGTCGTTCCCGACCCGGCGTCTCGCCCAGCGTGCACGCCTGGACCTCCCGATGTTCCCGACCACGACGATCGGCAGCTTCCCGCAGACCAGCACGATCCGCGAGGCGCGCGCCAAGTTCAAAAAGGGCGAGATCGACGTCGCCGAATATGACCGCCGCATCAACGCCGAGATCGCGCACGCCGTCAGCGAACAAGAGAAGATAGGGCTCGACGTGCTCGTGCACGGCGAAGCCGAGCGCAACGACATGGTCGAGTACTTCGGCGAGCAGCTCAACGGTTTCGCGTTCACGCAAGCCGGCTGGGTGCAGAGCTACGGCTCGCGCTACGTCAAGCCACCCATCATCTTCGGCGATGTCTCGAGGCCGCGACCGATGACCGTCGCCTGGAGCTCGTATGCCCAATCGCTGACCGCCAAACCGATGAAGGGCATGCTGACCGGCCCGGTGACTATCCTGCAGTGGTCGTTCGTGCGCGACGACCAGCAGCGCTCGGATACCGCGCTGCAGATCGCGCTGGCGATCCGCGACGAAGTCGTCGATCTCGAGCGCGCGGGCATCAAGGTCATCCAGATCGACGAGCCGGCGATCCGCGAGGGGCTGCCGCTCAAGCGCGCGCAGTGGGCCGAGTACTTGCGCTGGGCCGTCAAAGCGTTTCGCGTCGCCTCGGCCGGCGTGCGTGACGACACGCAGATCCACACCCACATGTGCTATTCGGAGTTCAATGACATCATCGACTCGATTGCCGCAATGGATGCCGACGTGATCACGATCGAGTCGTCGCGTTCCGATATGGAGATACTCGAGGCGTTCCGCGACTTCAAGTACCCGAACGAGATCGGTCCCGGCGTGTACGACATCCACTCGCCGCGCGTACCGAGCGCCGAGGAGATGACGTCGCTGCTCGAAAAGGCGGCGGCCGTCGTGCCCGCCGACCAGCTCTGGGTCAACCCCGACTGCGGTCTGAAGACGCGCAGCTGGGAAGAGGTGCTTCCAGCGCTGACCAACATGGTCGAGGCGGCTCGCCGCCTGCGCTCAAAGGTGACTGCGAAAGTCTAGCTTAGCGCGCCGCGTCGATCGCCTCGAGCGCTGACGGGTTGTCGAGCGCCGACAGATCGCCGAGATCTTCCACCTTTAGATACCGCGCACGGGCAACGCGGCGCATCATCTTGCCGTTACGCGTGTGCGGCAGGTCATCGACGAACTTCACAGCTTTCGGTGCGAGCGCTTTGCCGAGATCTTCGACGACGCGGCCGTAGAGCTCAGCCCGCAGGCTTTCGCTTTCGTCGGCGGCAGGGCGCAGCACGACAAGGCACACCACGGTCTCACCTTTGAGCTCGTCCGGCACTGAGACCGCTGCGACCTCGCGCACTCCCGCATGCGCGACGATCGCGCTTTCATACTCGGCCGGGCCGACGCGCTTGCCCGCCACATTGATCGTGTCGTCGGAGCGGCCGTGGATGTACCAAAAGCCGTCGGCATCCACGCTGGCCCAATCGCCATGGACCCATATGTCCGGGTACCGCGACCAGTAGGTCTTGAGGTAGCGTTCTTCGTCGTGCCAGAACCCCTGCGTCATCCCGGGCCATGGCTGGTGGATCACCAGCTCGCCGACCTCAGACGGCGCGCCCACGAGCGAGCGGCCGTCGGCGTCGACGACGTCTGCGTCCATGCCGAACACCGGCCCGTGAAACGCGCATGGCACGAGCTCGCGCACGGGATAGCTGCTGAGGATCCCCCCGCTGATCTCCGTGCCGCCGGAATAGTTGATGATCGGCGCGCGGCCGCCGCCCACGTGCTGCGCGAACCAGCGATAAGGCTGCGGATTCCACGCTTCGCCCGACGAGCCCAGGATACGCAGGGACGACAGATCGTGTTTGTGCGGCCACTCGTCACCGTGCGCCATCAGCGAACGGATCGCCGTGGGCGCGATACCGAGATGCGTGACGCGGTGGCGCGCGACGAGTTCCCACAAGCGGTCCGGTGCGGGATAGTCCGGCGTCCCCTCGTACAGCATGATGCTGGCGCCCAGTCCAAGGGCGCCCAGCACCAAGAACGGGCCCATCATCCAGCCCATGTCGGTGAACCACAGCATGCGGTCGCCGAGCTTCACGTCGAAGCACAGGTATTGATCGATTTGCACCTTGACCGGGAAACCGGCGTGGCCGTGGACGGCGCCCTTGGGTTTGCCCGTCGAGCCCGACGTATACAGCAGCAGATATGGATCGTCCGACGCGGTCTGCACGGCCTCGATGAACGGCGCTTCACCGGCGACCGTCTCGGCCCAATCGAGGTCTCGCCCTTTCGTCCAGCCGACCTTCGCGCCCGTGCGCGCGAAGACTAAGACCTGACGCACGCTTGGCACGTCGGCGAGCGCAGCGTCAGCGACCGCCTTCATATCGACCGGTTTGCCGCGGCGCGAGACACCGTCGGCGGTGAGCAGCACTTTGGCCTGCGCGTCGGCGAGGCGTGTGGCGAGCGCCGGCGCTCCGTAACCCGAGAACGCTGGCACGGCGATCGCGCCGATGCGCCCGATCGCGAGCAGCGCGATGGCGGTCTCGGGCAACAGAGGCATGAAGATGCCGACCGTATCGCCGCGCTCCACGCCGAGCCGGCGCAGCGCGCCCGCGAGCCGGCACACCTGCGCGAGCAGCTCGTCGAAGGTGAAGCGGCGCACGGCGCCATCCTCGCCTTCCCAGATCAGCGCTTCTTCGCCACCACACCCTGACTGCACCCATCGGTCGAGGCAATTGTAGGACGCGTTGTACCGCCCGCCCACGAACCATCGTGCGAACGGCTTGCCCCGCGAGAGGTCGAGCGTCTGCGTGTAGCGCTCGAACCAGGCGAGGTCTAATTGGGAGACGAGTTCGTGATAGAAGCGCGCGATGTCGGCGCGCGCGTACGCCCACAGCTCTTCGAGCGTCGCACAACCCACGCGCTTCATGAAGCGCGTGAGGTTGGCGTCGTTCACGTAATCGGGCGTCGGGGTCCAGACGACGTCGTTCACGGTCGACTAAATTCGACCGCTACAACGCTATTGGCCTGCGGGCTTGCCCTGGTCGGTTCCCGCCGTCGTGCCGGGCGTCGTGGACGAGCTGTTGCCGGCAGCGATCTGATCGCGTATGAACGAGAGCGCGCGTTGCAGCTGCGCATCGTTGACCAGATTGCCGATGTCGGCCGGCTTGACGTCTGCGACCTCGATGTCGGGCTTGATGCCGATCGTGTTGATGTCTTTGCCCGATGGCGTCAGGTAGCGCGCCGTCGTGATCTTGATGGCGCTGCCGTCAGGCAACGGATAGATGGTCTGCACTTCGCCCTTGCCGTAGGTCTTCGTGCCGATCAGCACGCCCGCACCGTCGTCCTGCACCGCACCCGCGGCGATCTCGGATGCGCTGGCGGTATAGCCGTTGACCAAGACCGCAAGCGGGCGGACCTGGACGGCCGTCGCCTCGGCGTTGATGGTCGTGAACGGCTTTTGCCGTCCGTCGATCGAGACGATCGGACCGTCGGGGATGAACTTCGAGGCGACGTCGACCGCGGCATTGAGATAGCCGCCGCCGTTGTAGCGCAGGTCGAGGACGTAGCCTTTGACGCCTGCTTTTTGGAAGTCGTCAAGCGCGCGCGTCAGCTCCTCGCCGGTGGTGGCGCCGAACACGAGCAAGCGGACGTAGCCGACGTTGTTGTCGATCATGCGCGCCAGCACGCTCGGCTCGTGGATGAACTCGCGCGTGATGTCCATCGTGAGGTTCGCGGTCTGTCCCTTGCGTTGCACCACCAGTTCGACCGATGTGCCAGGCTTACCGCGGATCAGTTTGCTGTCATCGCCGACCGACAGCCCGGTCGTCGGTTTGCCGTCGATGGTGAGCACGATGTCGCCGGGCATCAAGCCCGCCTTGTCCGCGGGACCGCCGGAGATGACCTGCGTGACCAGCAGCGATTTCGTATCCGGATCGGTGTCGATGACGATGCCGATGCCGGGGAAGCCGCTGCCTTCGAGGTTCTGGTTGAGCGACTTGTATTCGTCCGGCGTCATGAACACGGTCCAATGGTCATGCAGCGAATCGAGCATGCCCGCGATCGCGCCGTACGCGATCTCCTTATCGCCGACGTTTTTGCCGTAGACGCGGTCGGCCGTCTGCAGCTCCTGGTTGAGCTGCGTGATGTCGGCGGTCTTGCTGCCGAGGGTATGCAGAGCCGGCAGCTTGCTCGCGTCGCCGCCCTTGTTCTTGACGGTCTTCTTGATGCCGGCGACCGCGCCGTCCAGCAGCGTCTGATCGTCGACCTCTTTGAAGAACTGCGCGCCGGCTTGCTGGAAGCTGAAGTCGAGCATCATACGGTTGAGGTCGTCGCCGCCGGTCGCGGCTAGCGTGACGCTTGGGCGGCTGCCGAGCAGCAGCACGCCGGTGAGGGCGAGGGCCGCGAACGTCGCGAGCCGATGGGTCGAGTGCATCTGTGCCATCTTCATCCTATGGATTCTTCGCGCTCAAAGCGATCTGCTTGTGCACGTACTCGAGCGCGGCTTTGAGCTGCACATCTTTAGAATCGAGGCCGACGATCTTGGGGTCCATCGGCACGGTGATGTTCGGGTCGATGCCGCGCTTGTTGATGTCGCGGCCGTTGGGGGTGACGTAGCGCGCAGTCGTGATCTTGACCGCGCTGGAGCCGGGCAGATCGTAGATCGTCTGCACGACGCCCTTGCCGTAGGTGCGCACGCCGAGCAGCACGCCCACGCGGGCGTCCTGAATGGCGCCGGCCGTGATCTCCGACGCGCTGGCGGTGTATTGATTGACGAGGACGACGAGCGGATGCGGGGGCACCGCATCTTGGTATGCGTCTTCAGTCTCCACTTGGCCGGCGCGGTCGATCGTCGAGACGATCGGGCCGTCGGCGATGAACTTGGATGAGACCTGCACGGCCGCGTCCAGCAGGCCGCCGCCGTTGTTGCGCAGATCGAAGACGATGGCTTTGGCGCCCTGCTTGAACACCGAGTTCAAGGCGGCGGTGACCTCTTGCTCCGACGTGTCGCCGAAATCGTAGAGCTGGATGTAGCCGACGTCTTTGCCGATCATGCGGTACGAGACCGAGGGGACGTGGATCTGCTCGCGCACGACCACGTACGTCTTATCGGGGACGCCCTTTCGTGCCACCAGCAGCTTCACGGAGGAGCCGACCTTGCCGCGGATCAGATTCATCACCGAATCGAGATCCATAGGCTTGGTCAGGTGGCCGTCCACGCTGATAATGGTATCGAACGGTTTGAGGCCGGCGCGCGACGCAGGCGTGCCGTCGATCGGGTTGAGCACCTCGATGTCTTTGGTCTTGGGATCCTTGCCGATGTAGATGCCGATCCCGCCGAAGTCGCCGCCGCGGATCAGCTCATTGAGGCTTTCGATCTCGCGCGGGCTCAAGAAGACGGTATACGGATCGTCCAGCGAATCGAGCATGCCCGAAACCGCTGCGAACGTGATGTCGTCCGCGCTCGCCGCGCTCGAGTACGAGTCGATGGCGTCGGTGAGCATCTTGTTGGCGGCGGTCGTGTCGTCGGCGAGCACGTTGTCGGCGGTCGGCAGCGGGATCACCGCGTTGACGTGCTTCTTCTCCAGGAACTTGATAAGGCCGGTGCGCTCGCCCTTGAGCAGCGCCTGATCGTCGATCGGCTTGTAGAAATGCTCGTGGACCTTTTCGAGCGAGATGTCGAGGATGCTCAGGTCTTTACCGCGGTCATCCGCGCTTGCGATCTGGCCGCCGACCGAGAAATCGCCGCGTGCATCGCCGATATGGAACGCCAAGACGCGCGGATCGAGCACGTTTGCCGGTTTGAGGTGGGAGCGCTCGAACGCGAGGGTGAGGCCGGCGGCGGCCACGATGGCCAGCACAACGGCTATGGCGCGGCGATAGGCAGGCACGAAGCTAGGGGGTCCTTTCGGAGAGCGGCCTGCGGGACAGCCGCCAGACCGTGTGATGAGACACTCTCATATCCTATATACGACGTTTTTCCCTGCGGAAAGTTGCATAGAAGGCGATGAGAATTCAGAAACGGCCGGATAAATCCAGCCGCTACAAACGTGTCATGGGATTGACAGGCACACCGTTGACGCGGATCTCGAAGTGCAGGTGTGGACCGGTCGCGTAGCCGGTGGCGCCGACGCGCGCGATGGCTTGACCCCGCGCCACGTAAAGGCCTTGCGAGACGAGGATTGCAGAGCAGTGCGCGTACAGCGTCGACAGGCCGCCGCCGTGATCGATGATGACGGTGTTGCCGTAGCCGCCGTACCACCCGACGAAGAGCACGACGCCGTCGTCGGAGGCAACGATTGGCGCGCCGTACGGCGCGCCGATGTCGATGCCGGTATGCATGCGGTAACCACCCAATATCGGGTGCCAACGCATACCGAACGGCGAGGTGACTGGGCCTTGCGCCGGCCAGATGAATTTGCCTGAACCGATCGGCTCGTTCGGCGGGGTTTGCCCGGCTGCGATGGCGGCAGCGCGGCGCGCCTGCTGTGCGGCGAGACGCGCGCGCGCGGCGGCCGCCGCCTCTTCCCGCTGACGCTCGACGATCAATTGCTGAAGCTGCGCCTCTTGGGCTGCGGTGAGGTCTTCGAGCTGCTGTACGTGCTGCTGGACGACGTTTTGCTGCAGCGTCGCGGCATAGAGCAGCTCCTGGCGGCGATCTGCGAGACTAGAGAGCTGCCCGCGCTTGCGCTCTCGGTCGTCGCGCTGCGAGTCGAGATCCGCCTGCGTGCTCTCCAAGTCGGCGACAATCGCCTGATAGCGATGCTGCTCCGCGTTCACGCGCGCGATCAGCTCGGTGTCGGAGCGCACGATGAAGCGCAAGAAGTCGAGCCGCTCGACGAAGTCCTCGAACGAGGTGGCGTCGAGCAGGACGTCGAGGTAGGACGTGGAGCCCTGCTCGTAGATGTCGACCATGCGCCGGTCGAGCGCGTCGGTGTGCCGCTTGAGGCTGGCTTGGATGTCCGCCAACTGCATCCGGCGCACTGCCAGGCGCCGCTCGGTCACGTCGATGGCCGAGGAGAGATCGCCGATCTCGCCCGTGACGCGAGAGATGGCGTCGTTCGTCTCGTGCAGCTGCGTGGATATCGTCTGCACCTTGAAATGCGCTTGATGCAGCTGGCCGCGCGCCTGCTCCAGCTGCTGTTTGGTCTGCTCGATCTTCTGCTGGCTCTGTTTGATCTTGAGATTAAGCGGCACCGGGGTAGGCGTGGGATGCGATACGCGCGCGAAGGCTTGCGCTTCTCCCGCGCACACGCCGAACATCGCGATCAGGATCGCCGCCGCCCGCAGCGTGGCGCGCATCAAGCCGGGCGCAGGTACCGGCTCACCGAGAGCCAGCTTGCAAGCATGCCGACGAAAGCGCCGACCAGCAGCAGTTCGAGCGCCAGATGGCCGACCGGCACGGCCGCCAGGTTCAAGGGCAAGAACGGCAGATCGATCGCCAGCTTTGGCGAGAGCGTCCGGTAGGCGGGCCATAACACCAACAGCCCGAGCAGCCCCCCAGCCAGACCGGTGAGCAGCCCTTCGAAGACGAACGGCCAACGGATCGTCCAATTCGTGGCGCCGACCAGCTGCATGATGGTGATCTCGCGCTGGCGCGCGAACACGGTGAGGCGGATCGTGTTGTAGATGATGAGCGCGGTGGCGACGAACAGCAGCGAGATCACTCCCAGGCCGATGAGGCCGAGCACGCGGCGCAGGCCCAGCAGCCGTTCGGTCACCTTGCTTCCGTAATTGACGAACGCGACCGTCGGTTTGGCCTGCAGTTCCGTTGCGACCGCGGGCGCATCCGCCGGATCCGCCGTGTGCACGATGAACGAGTTGGGCAGCGGATTGACGTTGATCAACCCGAGGTTGACCTGGCCGGCCAGCCGCTTGCGCAGCGTGTCGAGCGCTTCTTGCTTGCTGACGAAGCGCACGTTGTCGACGCGCGGGTCCGCGCGCAGCTGGCGCATCATCGTGTCGATGTCCGCGGGCGACGTCTCATCTTTGAGGTAGACCGCCACGTCCACCCGGTTGACGACATTGGCCATCAGCTGGTTGAACGAGGCGCGCCCGAAGAGGAAGACGCCGAGCACCACCACCGATATCGCGACCGTGCCGATGGAGGTGAGCGTCATCGCGGCGTTGCGCGTGAAGTTCTGGGCCACCTCGGCCCAGAAGAACTGCGTCCTACCCCAGTCCAACGTGATACCGGCCTCGCTCCTCGTCGTGCGCGATGCGGCCATGGACTAGCCGGACCACGCGCCGGCGCATCCGATCGACGCTTGCTTGGTTGTGCGTCGCGACGATGACGGTCGTGCCCTTGGCGTTGATGCGCGCGAGCAGCGCCATGATCTCTGCAGACGTCTCCGGGTCGAGGTTGCCGGTCGGCTCATCGCACAGCATGATGAGCGGATTGTTGACCAGCGAACGCGCGATCGCGGTGCGCTGCTGTTCGCCCCCGGACAGCTCGTGCGGGAACATCCTGCTCTTGTGCGCGACCCCCACGAGCTCGAGCGCGCGCGGCACGCGGCGCATGACGTCGCGCGAACTCGCGCCCGTCACTTGCAGCGCGTAGGCGACGTTCTCCCACACCGTCTTGCCGCGCAGTAATTTGAAATCTTGGAAGACGACGCCGACCTTGCGGCGCAAGAACGGGACCTGGCCCTGCGGGATCGTGGACAGGCGCCAGTCGTCGACGACGACGTCGCCGGCGGTCGGCTGGGTCTCCCGGTAGATGCACTTGAGCACGCTGGATTTGCCCTGACCTGTGCTGCCGACGAGGAACAAGAACTCGCCCCGCGCGACGTTCAGGTTGATGTTCGAGAGCGCATGAACGCCGTTCGGATAGACGAGGCTGACGTCCTCAAAAGCAATCATGCCCAGCCGTGAGCTGTCTGGGCGCACGTGTATCGCATGCTGAAACACCGGATTCGCTGCGCCCGCCGAGCGGCCCTATCGGCGGGAAAGAGGGGGCTGCATCCGAACCGTATCGCGCGATGGATTTCGATCTCACGCCCGATCAGTTGGACGTCCAAAAGCTGTGCCGCGAATTCGCGGATGCCGAAGTCGCGCCGCATGCGGCGCGCTGGGATGAAAAGGCGGAATTTCCGCTCGAATGCGTGCGCAAGATGGCGCAATTAGGGCTGCTAGGCCTGCCGATCCCTGAGAAATACGGGGGAGCGGGCGCCGACACCGTCTCGTACGCGCTGGCGGTGATGGAGATCGGCCGCGCGGACGCGTCGGTCGGCATCACGATGGCGGCTCACGTCTCGCTCGGCACAGCGCCATTCCTGATGTTCGGCAGCGAAGCGCAAAAGCAACGCTACATCCCGCCGCTGGCGCGCGGCGAGCAGTTGTGGGCTTTCGGCCTCACCGAACCCCAGGCCGGGTCCGACGCCGGCGCGACGGCGACAACCGCCCGCTCGGACGGCGGCCAGTGGATCATCAACGGCACGAAAGCGTTCATCACCAATGCCGGAACGCCGATCACGGGCGGCGTGACGATCACCGCGGTCACGGGTCAAGCGGCAAACGGACGAGCCGAGATCAGCAACATCGTCGTGCCGCAAGACACGGCGGGTTACTCCCGCGCGCAACCCTATAAGAAGATGGGCTGGCGCGCGTCCGACACGCGCGAGCTGTCCTTCACAAATGCCGCCGTGCCGCACGAGAACCTGCTGGGCGAACGCGGCCGGGGCTTCCACCAGTTCCTTGACGTGCTCGACGGTGGACGCATCAGCGTCGGAGCGCTGTCGGTCGGGCTCGCGCAAGCCTGCTACGACGCCAGTGCCAAATACGCGAAGGAACGAATGCAGTTCGGCTCGCCGATCTCGAAGTTCCAAGCGGTGCAGTTCCAACTCGTCGACATGGCGGTCGAGATCGAGCTTGCGCGCACTGCGGTGCTCAAGGCGGCCTGGCTCAAGGACCGTGGCCGCAACTTCGCCATGGCGGCGGCGATAGCCAAGCTCAATTCAGGCGAGGTGTCGCGCCGCTGCGCCAACGCGGCCGTCCAGATCCATGGCGGTTACGGCTTCATGGAAGAGTATCCGGTCGCGCGCTACTGGCGCGACTGCAAGATCAACGAGATCGGCGAGGGGACGAACGAAGTCCAGCGCATGGTGATCGGCCGGCTCTTGGGATTCTAACGGCTCTCTATTCGCACTGGTGGAGAAACATCGAGGGCGTCATCCCCATGACGCGGCGCATGCAGCGCGCCATGTGGCTCTGATCGGCGAAACCTGCCTGCAACGCCACCTCGCTCAGTTTGAGCGAACCGCGCGACAGAAGGCTCGCCGCATAATTGACGCGACGCTGGATGACGTATTGATGGACCGGCGAGCCGACGCTTTGCTTGAACAGCGCCTTGAAGTGCGACGCGCTCACGCCTGCGACGCCTGCCAGCTCGGCGAGCGAGAGATCGGTGCCGAGATGGTCGTCGACGTAGTCCGTCACGGCGCGCAATTGCCGGCGCGTCAGGCCGCGCTTGGGCGCCTCGCGCAGGGCCCGCGCATGGCGACGGAGCAGCTCGACGGCCAGCGCGGTGCCGAGGCTTTCCGCATACAGGCGGTCGTCCGGCTCGTCCGCTTCCAACGTCGCCGTCAGCGCCCAGCCGATGTGCTCTATCCGCGGGTCTCGGATCTCCAGGTTTGGTATGAAGAGGATCCGATCGACGTTCAGGCCCATCGATTCGGCGGTCTCGCGCATAAACGATTGGCTCAGCCTGATGGCCAAGACGGTCGCCGGACCTTCGTCTTCCCACGCGGCGCCGTATCCGAGCGGCACGAAATCCACGTCGCCGGGCGACTGCACCCGACGCTGGATAGGGCCGTCGCAGCGGCACGTTGCGACGACCGGCCTACTGACGTGCATGCTCACGCGATGGAATGACGTGCCGGGAACCTCGACGAGCCCGCCCGACGTGTCGTAGATAGCTGCATCAAAGCCGGTCCACGAACGCCCTTGGCTCGACGCCCGCACCGCGAACTGCATCTCGCTGGTCCCACCGGCCCTGACCCACTGGCGTTCCATGCTGCATATTTTTTGCCGCGTGGCGGGGACGGACCTTGGGGCGCGCTCCGCCGTCCGTTCGTACTATCGAACGTCCGAATGTCCGCGACCGGCCGGGTTAACGGTTCTGTCTAGCGCGTCGTGTCGACGGTGATGCCGAAGCCGCTGAGCGGCGTGCTCGCATCGAAGATGATGCGCCGGTTCGGCCACACGTTCTGGTTGCCGCTGGCCGTCGTCGCGTTCGGAAAGACGAAGATATCCGAATCGTAGACGAAGAGGATGTCCCGGGGGACGTCGTACGCGAGGCCCTTGGGCTGCACGAAATTGGTCAACGTCTGCGAGTGCGTGGTCGAGCCGTTGAAGCTGCTCGCAGTCTTGATGACGCTGATCTGCGGCGGAGAGACCTCGGTGACGAACAGGATGTCGGACGCCGAATTGTAGGCGAGTCCCGTGCCGTTGCCCAGGCCCAGTCCGCTGATAGCGCTGGCCTGGCCCTGCGCGATCGTTGTACCGCCCGAAAGCGCAGCCGCTGCAGTGCCGAAACCGGGGAATTTCGCGACGATGGTGCCGTTGTCGGCCACGAACAAGATGTCGCGGACGCCGTCGTAGAGCATCTCCTGCGGGCGCGGCGTGCCAGGCGCGGTCGAATCGGTCATGTTGAGGGTCACAAAGCCTGCGGGCAACGATGCATTGGTCATGCTTGGCGCATTCGCGTACACGTCCACGGTGTTGCCGTTGTTGTGCGCCACGATGAGCAGATGGTGGACCGCGTCGTAGACCGCCGCGCCCTCCAGACTGTTCGTATCGGCGTTGGTGACGGTGAACGTCGGCAGCATGTTGTTGCGCGTGGTGGCGAGCGTCCAGATGTCGATCGAATTGTTCGTCGTATTGGGGACGCTTTGATTCGGATACCACAGCGTGTCGGTGAGCGGATCGTAGACGACGTCCGGATTGGCGACGTCGCTGGTCGGCAGGATCACGGTCGCGACCAGACCGGTGTTAGCGGTGGACGCCCCTTTATACGAGCGCACCGTTTTGGACGTGGCGTCCTGCACCCACAAGGTATCCGGTGCGATCGAACCGCTCGCGGCCGGCGTGGGGGTCGCCGAAGACGATGTGGTGCTGTTGGAGCACCCGGCAGCGAGTGCGACAGCAAGGGCGGCGGCCACGAGCACAGCATAACCAACGCGCACGTTCATGAAGCGGAAGATCCTCTCAATAAGGGTGGAATGGGCTTGGCTTCGCTCGCTGGAGCAGCGCGCCCTTTGAAAAATCATGGGGCCGCCGGCTTTGCCTGCCGGCGGCCCCACGGATGTAGGGTCCAGATCGCGATCGTTACATCTTGAACTGGACGTTGAAGGTGGCGTTGAACGGAACGACCGTGCCGGTGCTTCCGTTGTCGCCGGTTGCGTTCACGAAGTAGGGATACTTGAACTGCGGTTGGATCGTATCCCCAGGATTGTAGAAGTTGCCCACCGGCGGGAAGAACCCACTGCTGTTGCTATACAGGCACCAGTGGTTGTCGTTCAACGTCCAGGGCTCCTTAGATCCGCCACTGCAGTAGTTGACGATGTTCGCCAGGTTGAGCTGATACGAGACCCGAGGCGTCGCGGCATATGAGATGCCCATGTGCAAGCTGTACTGGTTCGGCTCAGTGAATGCACCGGGTTGATCGAATTTGCCGGTGTACGGATCGGGGACGACCAGCGAACCGCCGCACGACGTCGCATCGGCCGCCGTGCCGCTGCCACCGTACGGATAGCGCGGGTCGCCCGTCACCGGGCTTGCCAACGCTGCCGCGCAGCTGCTCGGATCGAAGCCGTACGTCGTCTCCGGAGCGCCGTACTTCTGTCCGCCGTGGAATTGGAACGACGGAACGAACGCCCACTTGTCCTTCTTGTATTGGACGATGAGCGTCACGACCTGCGGCACCACATAGCCGATGGACGACAGTTGCACGCCGACGGGAACGATGTCATACGGCGCGTACTGCGCGGTCGAGCTGAGCAGCCCTTGTGCAGGAGCGTTGTAGTACGGATTCGCAACGCCGCCCACTTCGGTCGGCAGCGCGTTGTTGCCGCCGTCCGTGCCGCACAGGCTTGTGGGGCTGGCGGACGCGACCGCACCGACGCAGGCCGCGGTGAACGAGTTGTAGTGCTGGATATCGATGTTGTCCTGCGCCAACACGGATGTGCCGTTCGGCAGCGGGTTGTACGTGATGTAGCTGTGCGTATACGTGTACGCCAGCTGGCCGGCGAAGCCGTTGTTGTTGAAGTTGCCCATGTTGGCCAAGAACTCGAGCCCGAGGTTCGTCTCGTTGCCGACGTTCAAGCCGGAGACGAACGCTTGGGTCGGGGCGATGTAGATCTGCTGGACCTGGTTGTTCGTCTTGCGCAAGAACGGCGTCAGCACGAACGACGTCTGCGTGTTGGCGAACTGATGCTCCCACGACAGGTCGTAGTTGTACGAGATCGACGGGGTTACGACGTGGTCGGGCGACGTGAACCCGTACTTGTAGAACAGCGACCCGAGCAGATGCTCCGGCAGGTCTTGGTCCAGGCTGTTGTACTGTTGGAACGCAGCGTTGGCCGGCTCTGAGTAGCGGCCCGCCGAGAAGCGCAGCACGTCGTTGGTGCTGAACGAGTACGTTCCGCCGAACCGCGGCTCGACCTCGTTGTAGGTGATCTGGCCGCCATTGGCCGTCGTGTCGGTCAGCGTCGCCGCAGTGAACCCGGCTCCGAGCGCAGAGCACGGCGTGCCGGCCATCTGAGGTGTTAGGCCTCCGCCGGGCGACGTCTCGTCGATCGGATTTCCACCGTTGAAGAGCGGATTGACGCACGCCACGGCGTTCCAGGCGTTGAACCAGTACGGTCGCGTGCCAGTCCCCGTCGGAGTGTAGACGAACGTGTAGACGTCATCCCGCACGCCGATGTTGAAGTTCAGGCGATCGTTTGGTTTCCAGGTGTCTTGCGCTGACACGCCCCAGAAGCGGGGTGTCACCGTATTGAACGTGGCATATGGGCCGTTCTCACTCACATACCACGCGCAACCACCGGGGCATACGCCGGCAACAGCGTTCGGATCCGGTATGCCGACGCCCGGTCCGAAGAAGTTGCCGATCGATCCCAGGCAGTTGGCGCCGCACGTGAGGTTGCCGAACGAGAGGTAGTTGCCGCTTATGCCGCCGCCTCTGGTCGCCTTGAGACACGAGGACGGCACCATGGGATTCGCTTCGTTGTAGCAGATGCCGCTCGTCGGATTCGCGGCGCTGACGAGCTGTGCCGCGTCGCCGCGCACGCCTGACAGCGTATCGAACATCTGCGTGTTGTTGTCGCGTACCGTGCTCGCCGTCGAATACGTGCCTTCGATGTTGAGCAGGTTCTTGGGCGAGAGCTGATTGACGTAGTTGGCCGACGCGCCGCGCGTATGCGTCCACAGCTCGTAGTCGGGGGCGAGGCCGAAGTCCAGGTTATACGCCCCCTGCGGGTCCTGGATGAACCACCACGAGTAGTTGCTGAATACGTAAGCGCGCAAGTACGACTGCGTGCCGATGTTGTGCTGGTACTGGAGTTTGTAGATCTCCTCGCCGTTGCTGTACCCTTCGAAGCTGTTCCCCGGAATGTTCTGGCCGGTGAACGAGTCGTTCAAGAAGGCGTTGCCTTCGTTCGGGTAGGCGTAGGGGACGACGTTGTTGGCCTCTCCTGGGGCGGCGTGCGTGAACACCGTGCCCACTGGGGTCAGGTATTGCGCTCCCGAGAAGTACAGCGGCTGACCCGGACCTTCGATGGAGCCGGGGTTGTTCGTGAAGAAGCTCGGGCCGCCGCCCCAATCGTTTGGCGCGTTGTAGAAATTGGTATATTGCTGGAACGAGTCGTACAGCAGTTGGATGTCGTCTTTACCGGTGTCGTTCTTGTGCGGGAGGCCGAAGTGGAAGTTGAAGACGTTCTCGCGGTCTTCAATGTTCTTCGGGGTGAGGATGTTGGCGGAGCCGAGGTAGTAGCCGCCCGGTCCGACCGGCACGCCCAGAATCGAGTTCGCGCCGTTGGCGTAGCAGAGAACGTAGTTCGAGCCCTGCGCGCCGCCGCAGCCGCCTACTGATGCCGGTGCCGCCTCCATGTCATACACCAGCCCGTAGGTCGAGTTCACGCTGGCGCCGTTATTCTCGTCGTAGAAGCGCGGATCTTGGTTGATGATGCCCAAGCCGACGTAGTACGAGAAGTTCCGGTTCGGGGTCGCGCCGCCGAACTCTATGCCCACCTTGTTATAGAGGCTCGGGCCGCCGATCCCGAGGTCGATGTTGCCAAAGCCGGGATAGGTGCCGCTCTTGATGACCTGGTTGATGTAGCCGGCCAAGCCTTGGCCTTCGGCCGAGGCCGGCGCAGCGCCGGTGTACAGCTGAAGCTCTTGCTGGCCGATGGCGGACAGATTGCTCGACGGGTAGTTGTCGAACGAACGGTTCACCGGCACGCCGTCGAACTCGTACCCGACCTGGTCGTAGTCGCCGCCGCGGATATTGACGGTTTGGAACCAGCCCGAGTTGCCCGGTGGAACGTACGCGCCGGGGAGCGCCGCGATGGCGGAGTAGCCTTGGTTGGCAGCGCCGCCGCCGCCGAGCACTGCGCTGCGCGCCTGCGCGGCCGCGTTGACCGAGTAGACGTTGGCCGTCGTGCCGGGCTTGATGAGGTCGGACGACGCACGCGTCGTGACCGTCGCTAGAGTCTTGATCGACGGCCTCGCGATGAGCGTGAGGTTTTGTACTTGGTCCGCGAGCACGGTCACGCCGCGCTGCACGAGCGTTTCGATTGTGCCTTCCTTGGCCACCGTCACGGTATACGTGTCGGGGATCAACGAGACGAAACCGAAGTGACCACCATTGTCGGTCGTTGTGCTTGAGGTCTGGCTGGCCGCCGACGCGGTCACCTTCGCTTGCGCGACCGGTGCATGCGTCTGCTCGGTCAGAACCACGCCGTCTAACCCGCCGGTGACGCCCGCCAGTGCCCATGTTCCCTGGACAAGCATTACCACGAGGGTTAAGAAGGCAATTCTCAGCAAACCTTTCATGGTTTTCAAGGTTCCTTCTTAAGAGAAGCGAGTGTTGCAGATCCGCGCGCCGATTCGGACGGTGACCCGTCTTTTCAGCCGCTTAAATACTGCAAAACAGACTACACCACGAGTGGTATAGGCCTGCATGTCCCACGATTTCTTTCCTAAGGCTCCTTTAACCTTGCGGCCCGCCGGGTTCCGGAGGGCCGCAAACAGGGCGTTTCAGCCTTGTATTTTCATACTTCAAACTCGAGCCGGAACGCGCAACGTGGAGGCGAGAAGGGCTGGAATATCTGCCGGACTTTCAGCCACCGGAACGTTCACAGACTCGAACGCGGCGATCTTGGCCTTGGCGGTGCCCCCGCCGCCGCTCACGATCGCACCGGCGTGGCCCATGCGCTTGCCCTCGGGTGCCGAACGGCCGCCGATGAACGCGACGACTGGTTTCTTTATCTGTTTGTCGCGGATCAGCGCGGCGGCGTCTTCTTCATCCGTGCCGCCGATCTCGCCGACGAGTACGACCGCGTCGGTCGCGTCGTCTTTTTCGAACGCGTGCAGGCAGTCGGTGAACACGGTGCCGATGATCGGGTCGCCGCCGATGCCGACGCAGGTGCTCTGGCCGATGCCCGCGCGCGTGAGCTGGTCGACGATCTCGTAGGTCAGCGTGCCGCTACGAGAGATCAGTCCGACTCGTCCGGGGCTGAAGACGTGACCCGGCATGATGCCGGCAAGTGCTTCACCCGGCGTGATGATGCCCGGGCAGTTGGGTCCGATCACGCGCACCGACGACGGGATGGCCGACATCACCTTGAGCATGTCGTGCACCGGAATGCCCTCGGTGATGCAGATGATCAAGCGGATCCCGGCATCGGCTGACTCGAGGATCGCATCCGCTGCGAACGGCGGCGGCACGAAGATGACGCTCGTGTCTGCCCCGGTCTTCGCGCGCGCCGCGCTGACCGTGTCGAACACGTCGAACCGCTCGACGCTTTGACCGCCTTTGCCCGGCGTCACGCCGCCGACGACGTTGGTGCCGTACGCGCGCATGCGGTTCGCGTGATACATGCCCTCGCGCCCGGTGATGCCTTGCACTATGACCTTTGAGGACTTGCTCAAATAGATGGACACGTCACGCCCCTCCGGCAAGCGCGACGGCTTGCTTCGCGCCTTCATTCATCGTCTCGACGGACTTGATGCCGTTGGCCTGCAGCACCGCGCGGCCTTCTTTCTCGTTGGTGCCCGTCAAGCGGATCACGAGCTTATCTTTGCTCCACGCACCGCCACCCAACGCTTCGACGAGTCCTTTGGCGACTTCGTCTCCGCGCGTGATGCCGCCGAAGATGTTGATGAACAGCGACTTCACCTTGGGATCGGACGTCACGATGTTGACGGCTTCCCGCACGATGTCGGCCTTGGCGCCGCCGCCGACGTCGAGGAAGTTCGCGGGCTCGCCGCCGGCGGCTTTGACCGCGTCGAGCGTGCCCATGACAAGACCCGCGCCGTTGCCGATGATGCCGACGTCGCCGTCCAGGTGGACGTATGCCAGCCCGGCCTTGCGCGCGCGTTCCTCGAGCGGGTCGTTGGGAAGATCGGTCTTCCACGCCTCGAGCTCTTTGTGGCGGAACAGCCCGTTGTCGTCGATATCGACTTTCGCGTCCGAAGCGATGACGCGGCCGTCCTTTGTGATGGCAAGCGGATTGATCTCGAGCAGCATGGCGCCGACGTCGAAGAAAAGCTTGTACAGTTTGCCCAGGATGTCGACGAACTGACCGGTCGCTTCCTTAGGGATCTGCGCCTCGTGGGCGACCCGCCGGCCGACGAATGGCCAATACCCCATGGCCGGGTCGATGCGGTATTTGGCGATGGCGTCGGGGTGGGTCGCGGCGACCTCCTCGATGTCCATGCCGCCCATCGCCGATGCGATGATGATCGGGCGTTTGCTCTGGCGATCGACCGTGATCGAGAGATACAGCTCCTTCACGATGTCGACGCGCTGCTCGATCCAGATGCGCTTGGCGATCTCGCCCTTGATGTTCATCCCCAAGATCGCTTTGGCCGGCTCGACGACGTCGCGTTCGTCGTTTGCGAATTTGATGCCGCCCGCTTTGCCGCGCCCGCCGATGAGCACTTGCGCTTTGACGACGCTCGGCGCCGGGTTCGCGCGCATGATCGCGACCGCTTCGTCCACCGTCTGGGCGACCTTGCCGGCCGGCACCGGGATGCCGGCAGCGGCGAACAATTCCTTGCCCTGATATTCTAGCAGTCTCATCGTTCCTCGATTCCCGCGATCACGACCGCGGGACTACAGTGCCGCGCACGGCGAACGCGCGCGCCGTGAGCGAGAACGGGTCATCCGCCCGCTTTATGCGGAGTTGGGCGCGCAACCGCGTTTGGAGCGCGCTGCGCTCGTCGCCCGTCAACGAAGCGGCGTACGTGCCGGCGGGGCCTTGGCCGAGCAGAAACGGCGCCCAGTAGTCGTCGAACGACGCGAAGTCCATCTCGATCGCAAGGTCGGCGCTGGCGACGTCTGCGAGCCCGGCCTCGTTCCACAGCGCGACGATCTCTTCTTTCGAAAACGCGGTCGATCGTTCGCCTGACTTCTCAGCCTGTGGTTGCGGCCCGACGGCCTGCCAGAACACATCGAGCATGTCCATGCCGTTGCCGAGTTTCCACAGCACCGCGCCGATCGTGCCGCCGGGCCGCACGACACGGCACAGCGTCGCCAGAGCGCCGCGGCAGTCCGGGATGAAATTGAGGACCAACTGGCACAACCCGCGGTCGAAGGAATCGTCGGCAAAGCGCAGCGATGCGAGATCGCCGACCTCGAAGCGGAACTGAGGCGGCAATGCCGTCCGACGCCGAGCGAACGCGACGAAGGCCGCAGACGGATCGATGCCGGTGAGCGACGCCTGCGGCGCGCGCGCGGCGATGGCAAGCGCGAGGTTGCCCGTGCCAGATCCGACGTCGAGGATGCGATCGCCATCGTGCACCTGCATGAAGTCCAGGAACAATGGCGCGAGCTTGGCGGACCATCTCCCCATGAAACGCTCGTACGCTTGCGGATCTTCGAATCTGGCCGGCGTCCGCGCCTGCGTCACGCGAGCGGCCTCAATGATCGGCCGCCTTGTCGGAGCTCCCCTCGCGCGCGGCGTCGCTGCCGCGGCCGCCGTTGCGCTTGGGCCGGCCCGTCGAAGTGCGCTCGTCCAAACGCCCGAGCAGTTCACGGGCGATCACGATGCGCTGCACTTCAGACGTCCCCTCGTAGATCTCGGTGATCTTGGCGTCGCGGTAGTAACGCTCGGCCGGAAATTCGGTCGTGTAGCCGTAGCCGCCGAGTATCTGCACGCACTCGGCCGCGTGCTTGCGCGCAGCGCTGGACGCGAAGAGCTTGGCCTTTGACGATGCGTCGATGCTGCTCGAGCCTTGGTCTTTCTGCCATGCCGCACGGTACAGCAGCAGGCGCGCCGCGTCGAGATCCATCGCCATGTCGGCGACTTTGAACGAGACCGCCTGAAACGCTCCGATCGGTCGACCGAATTGAAAGCGGTCCAACGCGTAGCGCACCGAGGTGTCCAAGCACGCCGCGAGTATGCCGACCGCCTGGGCCGCGATTCCGAGCCGGCCCACGCCCAGATTGGCCAGCGCGATCTTGTAGCCGCTGCCTTCTTCTCCAAGCAAGCGCGAGGCGGGCACGCGGGCATCGCGGAGCACCAGATCGACGGTGTCCGACGATCGGATGCCGAGCTTGTCGGTCTTGTGGCCATGGGAGAGACCTGGCGTGTCTCGATCGATGAGAAAGGCGGAGATGCCGCGCGGCCCCGGCCCGCCGGTGCGCGCGAAGACGACGTACACTTTGGCGCGGCTGCCGTTGGTGACCCACTGTTTGGTGCCGTTGAGGATGTAGTCAGCGCCGCGGCGCTCCGCGCGCGTGCGCAGGGCGCCGGCGTCGGAACCCGCTTCTGCTTCCGTCAAGGAGAACGCGCCGAGCCATTCGCCGGCGCACATCTTGGGCAGGTAGAACGTGCATAGCTCTTCAGAGGCGAACTGCTCGATGATGCGCGTGATGAGACCGGCGTGCACGGAGATAGTCACGCCGACGCCGGCGTCGCCCTTGCTCAGCTCCTCGATCGCGAGCGCGACGCTGACCGCGTCGAGCGCCGCTCCGCCGTAGCGCTCCGAGACCGACATGCCCATGATCCCGAGTTCGCCCAGCTTCGCCAGCAACTCCGCCGGGAAAGCGCCCTCTTTATCCCAGCGACCAGCGTGCGGCGCGATCTCGCGCGCCGTGAACGCGGCGACCATGTCGCGCACCGCTTTTTGGTCGTCGGTCAGTTCGAAGTTCATGGGTACTCGTAGAAGCCGCGGCCGGACTTCTTGCCGAGGCGGCCCGCGGCCACCATCTTCTTGAGCAAGGGGCACGGACGGTATTTTGGATCGGAAAAACCCTCATAGAGCACTTGCATGATCGCGAGGCACGTGTCGAGGCCGATGAAGTCGGCCAGTTCGAGCGGTCCCATCGGGTGGTTCATGCCGAGCTTCATGACGGTATCGATCGCTTCTGGGGTGCCGACGCCTTCCATGTGCGCGTAGATCGCCTCGTTGATCATCGGCATGAGCACCCGATTGCTCACAAAACCTGGGAAATCATTGACCTCAACCGGCGTCTTGCCCAGCTGTTCGGCCAGCTGCTTGGTGAACGCGTACGTCTCGTCAGAGGTGGCGAGGCCGCGGATGACTTCGACGAGCTTCATCACAGGGACTGGATTCATGAAGTGCATGCCGATCACGCGGTCGGCGCGTTTGGTGGCCGCGCCTAACTTGGTGATGGAGATCGAGGATGTGTTGCTCGCGAGGATCGCCGGCGGGGGCAGCGCTGCGTCCATGCGGCGGAAGAGCGCGAGCTTGAGCGTCTCGTCCTCGCTCGCGGCTTCGATGGCGATGACGGCGTCGACCGGCGCGCCGAGATCCGCGTGAAAGCTGATGCGGCCAAGCAGCGCGTCGGCGTCCGCGCGCGAGAGCTTGGCTTTGTCCACCGCGCGCGACAGGGTCTTCTCGATCGTCGCGTGCCCGCGGCGGTACGCCGCCTCGTCCACGTCATGCAGCAGTACTCGGTAGCCTGCAGCCGCGCAGACCTGTGCGATGCCAGATCCCATCTGACCGGCTCCGACCACGAGAATCGTCATCCGCCCTTAATACTCCAAAAAAGAAGGCCGCCATTTCGGGCGGCCATCATCGCGGTGTCGTTCGATGCGGCGCAATCCATCCTGACCTACTGCTCCGCGCCCGTCGAGGCCGGAAATTCCGGGAACCTGCGCTCTCCGGAAGTCTCCGCAGACCCGGCCTCAGGGCTTCGCGCATCCAGCGCACACCGCTCTGTGAGGATAGCACCGGGTCCGTCGGAAGGACAAGCCTACGCCTGTTCGGGACTTCGATTCTATTTGTCCCGTATTGCGGAATTTTAGAACCGGACCGTCATTCCTCGAAAGGCGGTCAATTTGAGCAGCAAGACCACGACCATGAGGGCGAACAGCGCAATCGTCATGACCTCGGCATTGCCGATCACTTTTCGCTTCCACGTGCCCTGCTGTTTGCTCTTGGACAGTGCGCCTTTCCATGGGATAAAGCGCGGCACCAACGTCGTGTACTCCGTAAAGCGCATGCCGAAGGTTCGCGCTAAATACTCTTCTTCCAACGGGATGACCGTCGCGTATACCGCGATCACCACCGCGAGCACGAAGATCAGGAGCCAGAACGATTGCCCGAACGGGATGCCGCCGGAGAACGCGATGGTGAACCCGATCGCGATGATGGCGTTGCCGAGGTAGAGCGGGTTGCGGACGAGCGCATACGGTCCTGCGGTCACGAGCTCGGGCGCGGTCACCACGTCGGCGCGCGTGGTATCGCCCGAGTAACCGACCGCCCAAATGCGCAGCAACTCCCCGCATAGCGCGATGGCGACGCCGATGCTAGCGCTCAGCTCGGTGGGCTGCCCGAAGATGATGAGCGCGAGGGCGACCGGCACGAGCAGCAGGCCGCGGTTCTTGAAGACGACAGCTCGCCAATCCTGACCTTGGGCCGGATTGCGAGGCGGCGGGGCGGCGGGTTTCGGTTTATCCATCTTCCTTTAGAAAGTAGTCGTACAGGTCGCGCAAGGTGCGCGGCAGGGGTATGGACGCCTGCCACCCCGTGGTCCGCTGCAAGAGGCCAGGATCGCCGACGATCACCTGCGTGTCCACCGGGCGCATCCGCTCCGGGTCCTGGCGCAGTTCGACCGGCCGGTTCACCAGCCGCGTGAGCTCCTCGACGATTTCGCGCATGCTGATCGCGTGCCCGCTGCATACGTTATACGCCGTGCCCGAAGCGCCTCGCTCAGCGAGCAGCCGATACGCGGCGACGACGTCACGCACGTCGAGGAAATCCCGCTGGGCAGACAGATTGCCGTGCTGTAGCACCGGCGCCTGCCTGCCGCGGGTGATATCTGCGCACTGTTTTGCAAACACCGCCGAGGCAAAGGCCGTGCTCTGGCCCGGACCGGTGTGATTGAACGAACGGGTGGCGATCACTCGGAGCCAGCCGGTTTGTGCGTACTGCAGCGCGAGCACCTCAGCGGCTGCCTTGCTGCCGGCGTACGGGTTGTTGGGGCGGATGGGTGCGTCTTCACGCAGCGGAAGCGCCTTGGGATTTGCGTTGCCGTAGATCTCCGCCGAACCGACCGCGAGGACCAGTGCGTCAGGGGCCTCGTCGCGGCATGCTTCGAGCACGTTGGCCGTACCGACCACATTGGTCTCGATGGTGGACGCCGGGTCCTTGAGGGACTGCGCGACGGACGCTTGAGCCGCCAGATGATAGACGGCCTGCGGCTTTGACTCTTTGACCGCGGCGCGCAGCGTCTCCGGTTCGAGCAGCTCAGCGCTTAACCAGCGGACTTGGGTTGCGGCGTCGGTGCTCAGCGTCGTCAGCAGCGTGTGGTCACCGCGCGTGACGCCGGTGACCTCGTCGCCGTGGTCGAGCAGCTCGCGGACGAGCCATTGGCCGACGAATCCGTCGGCGCCCGTGACGAGCGAGCGCACCGTCAGCCGTTGAGTTTGCGCAAGCGCGCGAGGTCGGCGTCCACCATCTCTGCGATCATCTGCTCGAACGTGATCTCCGGGTGCCAGCCGAGGACGCGATGGGCTTTGGACGCGTCGCCGACGAGCACGTCCACCTCGGCCGGGCGCATGAACTTTTGATCCACAGTGACGTGCTTTTTCCAATCGAGGCCTGCGTGGCCGAACGCGGCGGCGACGAGATCCTGCACCGTGCGCGTCGTGCCGGTGGCGATCACGTAGTCGTCAGGCTTCGGCTGCTGGAGCATGAGCCACATCGCGCGCACGAAATCGAGAGCGTGTCCCCAATCGCGCCGCGCATCGAGGTTGCCGAGTCTCAACTCTTGCACGATTCCGAGCTTGATGCGAGCGACGCCATCTGTCACTTTTCGCGTTACAAACTCGAGTCCTCGACGTGCCGATTCATGGTTAAAACAAATTCCGGAGCACGCATACAGATCGTATGACTCGCGATAATTGATCGTGATCCAGTGACCGTACACTTTTGCGACACCATATGGACTGCGCGGATAGAACGGCGTCGTCTCGCGCTGCGGCGTCTCCAAGACTTTGCCGAACATCTCGCTGCTCGAAGCCTGATAGAAGCGCGCATCGGGTTTGGCGTTGCGCATCGCTTCGAGCAAGCGCGTCACGCCGACCGCGGTGAACTCCGCGGTGAGCACCGGCTGGGCCCACGACGTGGGCACGAAACTCTGCGCGCCGAGATTGTAGATCTCATCCGGCTTTGACTCGCGCAGCGCGCTGACGAGCGAGTGTTCATCGAGCAGGTCGCCAGAGAGCAGTGTGATCTTGTCGATGATGTGCGCGATGCGATCGAAGGAGTTGGTGCTCGAGCGGCGCGTGATGCCGAAGACGTCATAATCCTTTTCGAGCAGAAATTCGGCCAGGTACGATCCATCCTGGCCGGTGATACCGGTGATCAGCGCCCGTTTTTTCGCCATCGATTCGCCGCCTTCGGTCGGTTTTAGGAGGTTTCCTTATTCAGGGACGGTCGAATGAATTCGACCGCTACATCTCTAGGGGTTCGGCTGGGCGGCGTTCGTTCGCATAGGCCACCACGCCGATGCCGGCAAGCGCCACAAGACCGCCCAGCGCAGTCGTCAGCGGGATCACCTGCCCTAAGAATATCAACGCGAACACCGCCGCCAGCAAGGGCTGGGCGAGAAAGGAGACAGCGACCACCGCCGCCGGCATGTAGCCGAGCGATTGCGACACGAGCGTATGGCCCAACACCGTCGCCACGACGGCGAGCCCAATGGCCAGCATGAGATCGTGGCCCGAGATCGCGAAACCGGCGCCGGTCCCAAACGCGGCGACGCAGACGAAGGCCGCGCACGACGCGTAGACCCCCAACGCGTAGCGCGGCGCGTCGATGCGCTGGCGCACGCTTCGCCCGCACAGCAGGTAACCGGTCTCGGCTAGCGCCGCGAGCAGCGCCAGCCCGTCGCCGATAAGCGCGCGGCCGGACAGCTGAACATCATGCCGAGCGACGATCGCGATGCCGATGACGCCGATCGCGATACCGGCCAAGATCAGCGGCGTGGGCCGCTCGCGGAAGATCAGCCACGCGAGCAACGCGACGAAGATCGGATGCGTGCTCACGAACAGCGCCGCGCTGGCGACCGAGGTGAACTTGAGGCTCAGCGCCCAGATGATCAGGTCGAACGCGAACAGCGCACCGGCGCCGGCAGTGGTCCACACGTCCGCGCGCGTGAACGGCGCGCGCGTCTGCGCTGCGCCGCTGCCGCGCGCGACCAACGCCACCGGCATCATCAATAACGCGGCGAACACCATGCGATACGCGACCATGGTCACGACCGGCGCGTGGGCCAGACTGTAAAAAATGCCGGCCATCGAGAGGCCGGCGATGCCGAGCGCGAGGAACGCGTAACGGCCGGTCAAGACGTGTGGGTGTTCCGAAGCGCGCGTTCTTTCTCGCGCAATTCCTTGCGGTGGCGGTAGCGCAGCTCGGCTTGGCGGTATCGCAGCTGCTCCTCCTCGGTCTGCGGCAGGATCGGAGGCACTTCGATCGGACGGCATTGGTCGTCGAGCGCGACGAAGATCAGCAGTGCCGTACCCGCCTGCCTCACCTCGCCATCGCGCAAGGACTCGGCCTCGATGCGCACGCCGACCTCCATCGACGTGCGATGCGTGTAGTTCACCGCCGCTTTGAGGACGACCATATCGCCGACGTGGACCGGCCCGAAGAAATCGAGCCTGTCGACTGCGACGGTCACGCAGATGCGCCTGGAATGGCGGATCGCAGCGGCAGCCGCAGCCTGGTCGACGAGCTTCATGATAGCGCCGCCATGGACGTTGCCCATCGGGTTGGCGTCGGCCGGCTCCATCAAGGTCGCCAGGGTAGAGGCTGAAGCCGCCACAGGCTTGGGCGCCAGCGCGGTAGGACTTTTGTCGGCCTGGCTCATGGTTCGCGGGGTTCGCCGGGCCTGTCCCGAAACTTTCCCGCCGGCTCGGGAGTAGAGTTCATCAATCGGGAGGGTCGACGATCAACGCTGGGGTGCCGGATGAGACGCTGGTGGCGCTTATCCTCCAGGGAGATTCGAGCGCATTCGCGCCGCTGGTCGAGCGGCACAAGCGGGGCATCGTGAACTTCCTGTATGGCACGGTCCGATCGACCGAAGACGCAAACGACCTCGCCCAGGAGACCTTCATCCGTGCCTACTCGCATCTCGGAACCTTCAACCCGCAACTCGCGAAGTTCTCGACCTGGCTCTACCAAATCGCGCGCAACGCAGCGCGCACGCATCTCGGAAAGGAACGTCGCCGCCCGCAACATGAGGAGCTCTACGAAGATGAGACCTTGGAGCAACGGCTCCCGGACACCCGGCGCGAGGCCTCGCCTGACGCGATGATCCTCGCCGAAGAAGAGCAGCAGACGGTGCGCAGCGCGCTGCTGACGGTGCCCGACAAGATGCGGATGGCGCTCTCCTTACGCTACTACCGGCATATGGAATACCAAGAAATCGCAGACACGATGGGCGTCTCGTTGGGAAACGTGAAGACGCTGATCCATCGCGGCAAAGCGTCGCTCGCGCGCGCGCTGGGCCGTTCGCGGCAAGCGGCGATGGTCAATGCAAATCAAACGCAGGAGGTAGGCGGACGTGAACTGCTCTGCCTGTGAATCTCGTCTCGCCGCATATCTCGAAGGCGATGCGTCGCCTCGCGATGTGCAGCTGATCGAGTCACATCTGAACGGCTGCCCGAGCTGCCGCGCTCTGGCGCAGGATCTGCACGCGGTCGAGATCCGGCTTGAAGGGTTGCGCGGCATCGAGCCGCGGCCCGACTTCACGCTCGGCGTGATGGCTGCGGTCGCCGCGCTGCCTGTTCCCAAACCCGCGCGGCTACGCGTGCGCTGGCTGCTCGCCTACGTCGCAGCGGCATGGGCACTTCTCATCGCGTTGACCGCGGCGCGCGTGATCGACTGGCAGCACGGCTTCGCAGCCGTCGCGACCGAACTGGGCAAAGCCGGCGTCGCCGGATCCACGTTGGTCGATGTCGGCACCCGACTCCACGTACCGGCGTTTGCGGCCGGCGCGCTAGGCATCGAGCTCCTGGTGCTTGCGGCAGGGGCGCTCGCCCTGCGGCACTACCTCCCCCGGCTGTCCGGG
Organism: Vulcanimicrobiota bacterium; assembly: GCA_963772515.1. GTDB lineage: Bacteria > Vulcanimicrobiota > Vulcanimicrobiia > Eremiobacterales > Eremiobacteraceae > JAFAHD01. The sequence goes on along the minus strand of CAVYXC010000002.1, from coordinate 851,189 downwards.
TGGATCGCGGGGGCTCAAGCGATATGATGAAGATCGGTATCGGTCGAACGAATTCGACCGCTCCAATGGCCGCGCTGATCGCGCTGGTGCTGCTCGTCAGCGGATCGTCGATGGCCGCAGCCAGCGGCGTACGCCACAGCCATGGCGACGTGGTCGAGTTCGGAAGCGACATCAACATCCCGGCCGACCAGGAAGTGCACGGCGATGTCGTCGATTTCGGCGGCAATGTCTCTATCCACGGCAAGGTCGACGGCAGCGCCGTCGTCTTCGGCGGCGACTTGCACATCTATCCTGAAGGTTCGGTCGAGAAGGACACCGTCTCGTTCGGCGGCGAGATCATCAACGATTCGACCGCCACGCCCCCGAAGACCAAGCAGCAGCACGTCGTGCCGCCGCCTCAGGTGGAGACGCCTGAGCCGATGATGTCGATGCCGCCGGAGAACGCGGCGCCGGAAGTCGCCGGCGGCGCCCGAGTCGCCGATGCACGGGTGGGCTGTACGAGCCTCGATCATCGTACCTGACCTGCTCTTGACGCTGCTCGCGTTCTTCCTCTTCCCGCTGCGCACCAAAGACGTCGAGGAACACCTCGTCGCCCAGCCGCTGCTCGCCATCTTCCTGGGCGTGCTCGCGCCGTTCTTCCTCGTGTTCGTGATCGTCGTGCTGGCGGTGCTGGTGGTGACGATTCCGCTCATCCCGGTCGCACTGATCGCCTTCGTGCTCGCCTACCTCATCGGCAAAGCCGCGATCGCCGCGTTCCTCGGCCGGCGCCTGCTCGAAATCGCCAAAGTGAATGAGGCGCAGCCGCTCGCCATCGTCGGCGCCGGTCTAGGGGTCATCTTAGTCCTCACCGGCTTCACGCCCACATGGCTGTCCGTGATCATGTTCTCGATCATCGGAGCGCTGGCGCTCGGCGCCGCGCTGGTGTCGTTCATGCGCACGCGCCCGGGCCTGCTGGGCGCGCAAGGCGTGCCTTACACGGCGGTGAACCCGCAGGTCGGCACGTTCACGCCGCCGTCAGGACCCGCGGCTTCGGGACCGCCCGCGATTCCGCAATAGTCGGAGCGGGCTCCATCATTCCAGGCTGTTCAGCAGCAGGCTGTACGTCAGCTCGAACTGCCTCTCGTCGACCGGCTGCGAATCGTTCCAGCTCGCCGAGACGCAGTACGTCTTCCCGCTCTTGCTCACCAGCTGCGTCGTCAGGTTGAGCACGCCCGTCTCCGAACCGCCCTTATACGCGACTCGCACCCAACGGCTCGGATCCGCCACGCCCGGGTTGATGCTCATGAGCGGCAGCGAAGCCACGCGATTCATGAGCGCGCAAAGCTCGCGCGCGCTGAAGAACCACTCGACATCGGGCGCGATGACACGCCCGGTGAAGATATCGATGTTCGGCAGCGGCTTGGACGCGAGCGCCTCGAGCACCGAGCGGCGCGTCGCCGCGTTTCCTGAGCGCCAGCGCGCGAGCAGCTGCGCGTTGGCCGGATCCTTGAGCTGAAACGCCTCGCGCGTGGTCAGAAACGGCGTATCGCGCGGCGCTTCCGCTTCCACCGCGGAGCGGCCGACGGTGCGCAGCGCGAGGTCTGCCGCGGTATTGTCGCTTTGCGAGATCATCAATGCGGCGACGCTGTCCAGCGTCAGCGGTGAGCCGTCGGGCCATGTCTGAAGGACGCCCGTCGGCAGGCTTTTCCAGGCCGACCGTATCGTCACGATCTGCGCCCAGGACATGCGCTTCGCGTCGACTTGCTTCTTGATGGCGGCGAGCACGGCCAGTTTGAACGCCGAGCCGACGGCCAGCGGCTCGTCCGCGTCGATCGCTTGCGTCACCGTCGAGTCCGTCTCGACGATCAAGCCCACCTTGCCGTGCAGCGCCCGAAACGCGCTGATCGCGCCCGGCAGGTCCTTGAGCGTCGACACCGGCTGCTTGAAGAACAGCGACATGATGCGCCCGCTCGAATCGAGCGTTATGTACGTCGGCACGCTCCCCTGGGCGAAGACCGTGGAGAAGTGATCGCCGTCGGGCCGCACGTCTTCATACGCGCCGAGCTGCGCCTTGAGCTGATCGACGACCGATTGGACCTGCGACGCCGGAGCTTGCTGCAGCAAGGACTGGGCGAACCAATCCGGATCGACCCGGTCGGAGGTGAAGAGGCGCGCGATCGCGGCTTGCGGCGTGATCGTGTCGGCTGCCGCCGGTGACACGAGCGCGCACGCGATCAAGAACAGCCAGAGCGCGCGCCTCACGATCAGCGCGTGATCCCGAGATCCTTGTAGAAGGCGTCGTAGTTCACGTCGCGTCCCAAGAAGTTGCGCAGCAGTTGATCGGGCTCGATGCTGCCGCCTGGCTGCAAGATGTCCTGGCGGTAGCGCGCTCCGACCACCGGGTTCTCAAGGCCGCCCTTTTGGAACACGGTGAACATGTCTTGGGCGAAGACGCGCGACCACAGGTATCCGTAGTAGCCCGCGTCATAGCCGCCCATGAGATGCCCGAAGCTCGCCTCGGGGATAGTGCCCGGCACCGCCGGGAGCGGCGTCATCTTCTTCTTGAGGTCGTACCACGTCTGGGTCGCGTTGATCGGCGGCGCGGCGCTGTGGATCTTCATGTCGTAGGTCGCGTAGAACGCTTGACCCGTCCAGACGTACCCGTCGGCGACATGTTTGAGCGCCACCATCTTGTTGATCAGGTCGTCGGGCAGCGGTTTGCCGGTCTTGACGTTGCTCGAGACTTCTTTGAGGATCGACGGCTGCCACATCCAGTTTTCGAGCATCTGCGACGGCGCTTCGACGAAATCGCCGCGCACGGCGGTGCCGTAGTACGTCTCGTAGGGCGCCGTCGAGAGCGTGCTGTGCATCAGATGTCCGAACTCGTGGAAGAACGTCACGACGTCGTCGTGGCTGAGCAGCGCCGGCTTGCCCGGTGCGCCGACGGGCCAGTTGCCGATGATCGAGGAGATCGGCATCTGCCACGTGCCGTCGGGCAACACGCGTCCGGCCCGCAGCGGGAAGTTGGCGAAATGATCGTACTTGCCGGGCCGCGGATACAGGTCCAAGAAGAACCAGCCGATCGGCTTGTTCGTCGCATTATCGCTGATCGAATACTCGAGCACGCCGGGCGCCCACGCGTCGGCCGGCACGATCGGGTGGAACGTGACGCTGAGCAGCTTTTGATAGATGCCCATGACTCCCGGCAGCACTTTGTCGACCGGAAAGTATTCGCGGACGAGCTCTTGGTCGAGCGCGTACTTGGTGCGCACGAGCTGGTCCTCGTAGTACAAGTAATCCCACGCCTCGAACGGCTGGGCATCCCCCGAGCCTGATTTCAGACCCCTGAGAACGGCGATCTCTGCATCCGCTTTGGGAAGCAGCTTGGCGTCGATCTGTGCGAGGAACGTGTCGACGCGCTGCGGAGTCTTCGCCATCTTCGCATCGAGCTGATACGACGCCCAGTTGGGGAAGCCGAGCAGATGCGCGAGCTGATCGCGGATCGCGACCGCCTGCTCGAGCCGCTTGACGTTGGCGTCGCCGCCGCGATTGTTATACGCCATATAGAAGCGTTGGCGCGCGGCACCCGAGCGCTCGTTGCTCATGAACTGCACGTACGTGCTCTCGTTCACCGGCACGCGATAGCCATCGCCTGAGGGTTTGAACGTCTGGACCATCGCCGGCGGCAGCGAAGCGGCCTCTTGCTTGTCGATGACGATGGACGACGTGTCTTCCGACAGCGTCCGGCCGAACGCAAGCTCGAGGTCGTTGAGCTGATCGAAGAGCTTGGTCGTCTGGGCGCGCGCGGCCGGATCGAGGCCAGCGCCGGAGCGCCGTCCGCTTTCCATGTAAAGCTCGGCGAGTTTGCGATCCTGCGCGTTGGTCGCGGTGGCCGCGCCCAATTGCGCCATGGCGTAGATGTACGGGTCGGACGAAAGCTCCACCCCGAACTGCGATTGCTTCTCGTCGCACGCGGTCGAAGCGTCGCGCACGTTCTTGTCCACCGATATCTGTGACAGGACGCCCTGCGCGACCAGCGCGTCGTTCATATCCGCCATCGCGTTCTCAACGGCTTTGATGCCGGTGCTGAAGCCCGCTTGGCCGATCGGCGTGGTCTCGATCTGCTTGATCGCGTCTTTCGCCTTTTGGATCGCCGACTCGCACGTGGTATTGATCTGCTCGGGCGTCAGATTCCAATTGACGCCGGTGTCGGCCGGCAGAAGCGGACCGCTCGCGGCCGGGGCCGAGGTGGCCGGCGCGGACATCGCCGGCGCGGGCGAAGCCGGGGGCGCTGTCGTGGCAGCGGACGTCGCGAGGGGAAGCGCTCCCGCGAGAAGCGCGGCGGCAAGTGTTGCCGCCGTGGTGCGGTGACGGTTGTTCACAGATGGTTTCCTTTTTCTACGCCGTGGCTTTTTACGGCCCTAAAGATATAAGTGCTGTGGGTCCAATACGTCGCGCAGCAGGTGGAGTTCCTCGGCCGTCGGCGGAGGCACGGGCTCCAGAGTGCCACAAATCCGCAGCGGCCAACCGACCTTTCCCACGACCTCTTGGGGGTCGACGCCCGGATAGACCGCCGCCAGTTCGAGTTCGCCGTCGTGCGGCGACGGCCGCAAGATGCCCACGTCGGTCACGATGCGCATCGGTCCGCCGCCGGGCAGCCCCAACTCGCGCCGGGTGCCGTACTTGCCCGCGTGGCCGGGCGAGGTGTAGAAGTCGACTTCCGCCGGAAACGAACGCGGCGACAGCGGCGCCACCACGATCACGCGTTTTGCGTGAACCGCGATTTCGCATGCCCCGCCGCTGCCCGGCAGCCGCACTTTCGGTTTGGTGTATGATCCGATGACCGTCGAGTTGATGTTGGCGTAACGATCCACTTGCGCGCCGCCCAAGAAGCCGACGTCGATGCGCCGGCCTTGCAAGTAGAATTGGAAGATGTCGGCCATCGAGGCGACGCCGAGCGAATCCGTCACCAGCGCCGGATCGCCGATCGAGACCGGCAGGCGCTCGGGCACCGCGCCGACCGCTCCCGACTCGTAGATGAGCACGAGGTTGGGTGCGTGCGTGGCGCGCGCGAGATTGCATGCGAGATTCGGCAGCCCGATGCCGACGAAGACGACGTCGCCATCAGCGAGCTCGCGCGCCGCGCGGACCGCCATCAGCTCGCGATTGGTGTATGCCGCAATCTCAGAAGCCGTAGTTGACCCCTTCGCAGATACGCGGCTTGGCGGACAAGCGCGCGACGACGTCTTCACCCAGTTTGTCGAGATACTCAGCGCGGCTGCCGACGCCGTAGACCCACTCGTTGAGCCACGCTTCGAGACCCTTTTCGTCGCGCGAGATCGCATCCCACGCGACGTAGAAGTCATTGTCGCGATCGTAATAGCCCTGCGCATAGGACGGATGCGCTCCCCACGGCTCGCACACGACCGCGTCGACGATAAAGCCCGGGATGACGGTGCGGTTGGGATCGGCCCGGATCACCGATTCGGAGACGATCTCTTCGACGACCAGGATGACCCGCGACGCTGCGAACGCCGCCTCTTTTTGCACGCCGTACAATCCCCAGATCTGCGCCGTGCCTGACGAGTCCGCACGCTGCGCGTGGATGATGGCGACATCGGGATTTAGCGCAGGCACGGTGGCCAGCTGCTCGCCGGTATACGGGCACTCGACGGTGCGGATGAGCGGGTTGGCCGCCGGCAGATCGCTGCCGCGGTAATCGCGCAGCGGCCAGAACGGCAGCTTCGCCGCGCCCGCGGACAGACGCGCCACCAGGCCGAAATGCGAATACTCCTCGAGTTCAAGGGGTCCCGGCTGCGCGCTTTCGACCGCGCGGCGCATGCCGTGCAGCGAACCGACGCCGGGATTGCCTGCCCACGAGAAGACGAGCTTTTTCGCGCATCCTGCCGCGATCAGCTGATCGTAGATCAGATCCGGCGTGAGGCGCGCGAGCGTGAGGTCGCGCCGCTGCTGGCGGATGATCTCGTGCGCCGCGGCGAAACAGATGAGATGCGTGAAGCCTTCGATGACGACCGTGTCGCCGTCGCGCACGAAGCGGTTGACCGCTTCGCGCATGTCCATGACCTTCGGGCTGGCCAGGCTCAAGCCGGAACGCGCAGTTCCAAAAGCGCCTCTTCGAAGATACGCAGGCCGGTCGCGACGTCTTCTTCATCGATGACCAGCGGCGGCGCGATGCGGATCGTGCTCTGCCCGCAGCCCAGCAGCAGCAGGCCGCGCTTGAACGCGGCGAGCTCGAGCGCATGGACGAAGTGGTGATACACCTCTTTGGTCTTGCGATCGGTGACGAATTCGACGCCCAGCATCAAACCGGCGCCGCGCACGTCGCCGATGACCTCGTGTCTGGCGGCCAGCTTGCGAAAACCCGCGAGCAGCATCGAGCCCATGCGCGCCGCGTTCTGCATGAGGCCGTGCTCGACCAGATCCAGCGTCGCCAGCGCGGCGGCGCAGCAGACCGGGTTGCCGCCGAACGTGCTGCCGTGGCTGCCGTGGTCCCAGGTCATCACCGACTCGCGCGCGACGATCGCGCCGATCGGCATGCCCGAACCTAGGCCCTTGGCCAGGCACATCACGTCGGGTGCGACGTCGAGCAATTCGGCCGCGAACATGCGACCGGTGCGGCCGACGCCGGTCTGCACTTCGTCGTAGATCAGCACTGCGCCATGCTCGTCGCAGAAATCGCGCCAATATTGCAAGAACGCGCGCGGCGGGATCACGTAGCCGCCTTCGCCGAGGATCGGCTCGAGGATCACCGCGGCGATCTCGTCGGGGGCGACGCGCTCGCGGAACAAACGCTCCGCCGGCAGCTGCCAGCAATCGCATCCATCGCCGCATTCGGCGGCGCTGCGGCCGAGCGTGCAGCGGTAGGTGTTCGCATACGGCAGATGATAGACGCCGGGCAGCAGCGGGCCGAAGTGGCGGCGATACTTGACCTTGCTCGAACCGAGCGAGATCGCGCCGGTCGTGCGGCCGTGAAACGAACCTTCGAAGGCGATGATGTTCTGGCGTTTCGTGTGTGCGCGCGCGAGCTTGATCGCGCCTTCGACGGCCTCGGCGCCGGAGTTGGTGAGGAACGTGCGCTTTGCGCCCGGTCCCGGAGCGAGCTTGGCGAGGCGTTCGCACAGATCGGAGAACTGCGGATAATAAAAGTCGGTCGAGCAGATGTGCAGGAACTTGCGGGCTGTCTCTTCGATCGCCGCGACCACTTTGGGATGCGAGTGGCCGGTCGCGGCCACGGCGATGCCCGCCATGAAATCGAGATAGCGGTTGCCGTCGACGTCCTCGATCATCGCGCCAGCGCCGCGCTCCACGACAAGGGGATATTCCTTGATGTACGAGGGCGACGAGTATTGCTTGTCCTTCGCGATCACCGCCTCGGCCTTGGGGCCCGGAGGCGACACGAGGATCTTCGGATAGCTCTTTGCCATGTGGTTCTCCGCGGACACAGAATGAAGCCCGCACTAAGCAGGCTTCATATCTTCGTTTCGTAGACCGCGGAACCTCCGCACCGAATATTATTCGGCGACGTGAAAGGCAGCGGCGTCTACGTCATTCGCGTGCGCGATTGTTCGCGCATGAACTGCTCGACGTAGTACGGTCCGCAGCCGCCTTTGCCCGTGATGCCCGAGCCCTTCCAGCCGCAGAACGACTGGACGCCCGGCCACGCGCCGGTCGTCGCGCCGGTGCGCCGGTTGACGTACAGCACGCCCGCTTCCATCTCGTTGAAGAAGCGCTCGATCTCTTTGTCGTCTTGCGAGAACAGCCCGCCGGTCAGGCCGAGCTTCGAACGGTTGGCCTCTTCGAGCGCGCGGTCGAACGACGGCACGATGCCGACCGCGAGGAACGGCAAGAATAGTTCACGCTGATACAACTCGTGCTCGAGCGGCAATTTGACGATGGTCGGCTCGACGAAGTTGCCCTTGCCGAGCCGCTCGCCCGCAAGGCGCTCGCCGCCGGCCAGCATTGTTCCAGCCTTACGCGCGCTCGCCGCCGCCTCGTCGAACTTGCGCGTCGCCGCTTCGTTGATGACCGGTCCGAACCAGACGGCGCGCTCGGTGGGATCGCCGATCACGATCTTGCTCGTCTTGTCGAGCAGCATCTCGATGAACGTGTCAGCCACGCGCTCGTCGACGTACACGCGCGAGCACGCGCTGCACTTCTGCCCTTGATAGCCGAACGCCGAGCGCATGACGCCGTCGGAGGCGGCGTCGAGGTCGGCGCTGGCTGCGACGATCGCCGCGTTCTTGCCGCCCAGCTCGCCCAGCACGGGCTTGGCATACGCGCCGCTCGCGCCGACGTCGCGCAGGATCTGCATGCCGACCTCTTGCGAACCGGTGAAGGCGACCCCGTCGATGCCGGCGTGGCGCAGCAGCGGTTGTCCGACGCCCTCGCCCGATCCATAGATCAGATTGAAAACGCCTGGCGGAACGCCGGCATCCTGATAGGCCGCGGCGAGCTTCGAGCCCGTCAGCGATGCCATCACCGAAGGTTTGAGCACGACCGCGTTGCCCGCCAGCAATGCGGCGCTGGACATGCCGGTCGCCAACGCGAGCGGGAAATTGAACGGCGAGATCACTGCGAATACGCCGTACGGTCGCAGCGCGTCTTGCGTCTGCTCGTTGGGCGAGAGCTGACCCAGCGGACGCGCGTAGCCGTTAGCGCCGTCGACTTGGTCCGCGTAATAGTCGATCAGATCGGCGGCTTCTTCCGCATCGCCGAGGGACTCGATGCGGTTCTTGCCGACCTCGATGCTCATGACCGCCGCGATCTCGTAGCGGCGCGCGCGGATGTTCTCGGCGGCGCGGCGCATGATCGCAAGACGCTCGCGCCACGGCAGGGCGCCCCAGCGCTTCTGGGCGGTGTGCGCCGCGGCCACCGCGGCGTCGATCTGCGCGGGGCTCGCGCTGTAGAACGCGCCGATGCGCGTGTCCTTATCGATCGGGCTGTGCCACTCGAGCGCCGGACCTTCTCCCTTGATATGTGCGCCGTTGACGAACGGATGATGGACGGCGCCGAGCTCGCCGCGCACGGTGCGCAGCGCGGCGTCGAATCCTGCGTGGATCTCATCCATATTCCCGCCGACGCCTGAGTATGTGATCTTCGGCTGCTTGCGTGGCGCTTGAACGCTCATGGTCTGCTCCTCATTCCACTGGAACCGACACGGATGGAGCGGTCGAATTCATTCGACCGTTGCTCGCGGCGGCCGCGTCTGACCGCACGACCTCTGCGATCGTCGTACGCAATTTTTCGACCAGCTCGTCGATCTGTGCCCGCGAGATCGTGAGCGGCGGCGCGATCATCACGAGATCGCCGTTGATGCCGTCGGCATGCCCGACGTTGGGCCACAGCACGAGGCCGTTGTCGCGCGCGCGCGCGATGATCCGCTCGACGAACTTGCGCTCGCGCGGGAACGGCCGCTTGCTCGCGCGATCCTCGACGAATTCGACCGCCGCGAGCATGCCGATGCCGCGCACGTCGCCGACGACTCCCGCACAAGCCGCGTCGTTTTGCAACTCTCGCAGCGACGACTGCAGAGATGCGCCTACGTCGTGCGCGCGCTGCACCAGCTCGTGGCGCTCGATGTAGCGCAGCACCGCAAGCGCCGCCGCGCTCGACAGCGCGTGGTGCGAATAGGTCTGGGCGTGGACCAGGCCGCCGAACTTGCCGCGCGCCAGCGTGTCGACGAGCGAACGCTTGGCGAGCATCGCCGACAAGGGGGCGTAGCCGCCGTTGAGTCCCTTGCCCAACGTGATGATGTCGGGCACGATCGGCCTGCCGCGTGGCGTCGCTGAAATGTTCGAGCGCGAAGAACTTGCCGGTGCGGCCGACGCCGGTCAGCACCTCGTCGGCGATGAACAGCACGCCGTGGCGATCGCAGACTTCGCGGATGCGCGCGTAGTAGCCCGGCGGCGGCACGGAGGCGCCGGTCGACGAGCCGCCGATCGGCTCGGCGATGAACGCGGCGACGTTCTCCGCCCCGGCTTCGAAGATCGCGGTTTCCAAAGCGTCGCCGGTCATGGCGGGATCGTCGTCGCTGGGCGCCCGATACGGATACGGCGCGTCGATCATCATCACGTCGACCAGCCATGGCGAGTACACCGCGCGGTAGTGCGGCCGCGCCGAGGCCGAAAGCGCGAGCAATGTGTTGCCGTGATAGCCCGGGGTGCGCGCGATGACGACCGTGCGATCGGGCTCGCCGCGCTCCACGTGGTATTGCCGCGCAAGTTTGAGCGCAGCCTCGACGGCTTCCGAACCGCTGGACAGGAAATACGCGCGGTCGATGCCGGCAGGCGCTTTGGCCGCCAGCGCGTCGGCGAGCTCTTCGACGGGCGGCGACGTGAACGCGGTGCCGTTGACGTAGGCGACCGTTGCTGCTTGCTTCGCGATCGCGTCGGCGATCTCGCGCACGCCATGGCCGATCGATGCGACCATCGCGCCGCCGCTCGCGTCGAGGTATTGCTTGCCGCCGGCATCGTACAGATAGACGCCTTCGGCGCGCACGATGGTCGGCGGCGTGACGCCGAGCTTTCTATAGAAGACGTGGCTCATCGAGCAGAACGGCTTCGTCGGAGAGGGGGGCGGCTGCCTGCGGCGCGCCGCGCAGCGTCGCTGCGATGTATGCGACAATGACGGGCAGCAACGCGAGATTCACGAGTCCGGAGATGGCGATGAGCCGCGGACCGGTCGTGCCGAACGCCGCCATGCACGCCGCTTCCACGACGACCGCGGCGACGAGCACCGGCGTGCACCGATAGCTGCCGACCGCTTGCAGATACGCGATGCCGAGCGCGTCGACCGCGAGCAGCGCTTGCGCCGCGCCGTACTCGCGCAGCAGATACTGCGCCTGCACGAACGCCGGGCCGAAGGTGATGCCGAGCAACAGCCCCGGGAAGAGCGCGGCGATCGCGAACCCCAGCACCGACAGCAGCACGCCCGCGCCGAACGTCAATGCGAGCAGCCGCTGCAGCAATTCGCGGCTGACGTGCTGCGCGGCAGCCGCTTTAGGCGCCATGACCAGCGCGATCATGCCGACGCCGAACGGAATCGTGCGCGCGATGATCCCAGCCGCCCCGTAAAGCCCCGCGTCCGTGCCTGAAAGATGATGCTTCGCGAACAGCTGGTCCATGAAGAGCAGCAAGAGGACGCACGCCGAGATCCACAACAGCGACATCGCGCGCCCGCCCAGCTCGAGATGGTCGTGCTGGGACGTCTCGCTCGGATCGGCGCGTGCCAAGAGGAGCGGCAAGGCAACGACAGCGAGCCCTGCGACTGCGCCGACGACGAAGCCGCCCATCGCGCCGAGCACGGCTAAGCCGGCGATCACCATCGCAAGCGCCGAGATGAGTTTGACCGACATCTCCGCGATCGTCGATCCCGCGAAGAGCCAGAAGCGATGCGCCCCCTGCGCCGCGCCGCGGAAAAACGCGCTGAAGATCGCGATCGCGAGATAGGCCGCGAACGCGATCCACAGCGACGGCTGCACGATGTGCAGGTACGGACCGGACAACAACCCGATGCACAGAGCGATCACCGCGACGGCGACCGACGCGCCCAGCGCCGCCGGCGCGACGGCGCGGACGAACGCCCCCACGCCCTCGATGCGCCGCAGTGCCCACAGCCGTGCGGTGTCCTGCATCGCGACGATGCCGAGCGGTCCGCCGAACACGCCGAAGATGGTCGCAGCCGCGGCGAGCGTCGCCAACGTGCCGTAGTCGGCGGGGCCCAGCCGGCGCGATATCAGGAAATGATACAGATAATTGAAGGCGTTGGCGGTGAACGAGCCGCCGATGATGATGGCGGCATCGCCCCCGATGCGGCGCAGCGAAAATGCGGACGCGGCGTCGTGGCTCGCGGCTGGTGCGAGCTTGGCCTGCTCAGGCACCGGCGTCGTTCAGACTGCCGGTGCGGTAGCCACGAGGATCGATCTCGACCCGCTCGTATCCGACGTCGCGCAGCGCGCGCGCAAGGTTCGCACGTCGTTCCATCAGACGCGCGATGTCGGGCAAAGGCACCTCGACGCGCGCGAGCGCTCCGAAGTGGCGTACGCGGACGGTCGGGAAACCGCTGGCGCGCAGGTAGCGCTCGGCGAGGTCGATGCGCCGCAGATCGTCGAACTCGATGCGCGTGCCGTACGGCACGCGCGACGAAAGGCACGGGGTCGCCGGTTTTTGCCAGACAGGAAGATCGAGCGCTCGCGCGAGCACGCGGACGTCGTCTTTGGTCAGGCCTGCCTGCGCGAGCGGGCTGCGTACGGCATGCGCGATCGCCGCGCCGCGCCCCGGCCGGATGTCGAGCGCGGCCGCGCCGTCGTCGGCGTTGCTTCCATCGACGACATGCTCGAAGCCGCGGTCGCGCGCGAGCCGCACCAGGCGCCCGAACAGCTCGTCTTTGCAATAGAAGCAGCGGTTGGCCGGGTTGGCGCGGTACGCGGGATTCTCGAACTCTTGCGTCGTCCAGGGTCTCGTGCGAGATGCCGATCCGCGCGGCCAGCACGCGCGCGGCCTCGAGTTCACCTTGTGCCACGGAAGCGGATACGCCGGTCACCGCGAGCGCCCGGTCGCCTAACTCGCTCTGCGCGATCGCCGCGAGCAGCGCGCTGTCGACGCCGCCCGAATAGGCGACGACCGCACTGCGCAAGCCGCGCACGATCGCGCGCAGCTCGCGGTCACGTGACGCTAGACTTGAAGTTTGAGCCACTCGTCGACCTCGGTTTCGATCGTGCGCATCACGTCGCCGAGCGCCATGCCGCTGCGGCGTGCGATGGCGGCGCAGTCATCGTACTCGGGCCGCGCGCGCCGGCCCGAGGGCGATGAGACGACCTTGACGCGCACGAGGCCGAGCGACGTGGTGACGCTTTCGCTCGAGCGCGGCACGGTGACGCGGGTGACCGGCCAGCGGCGCACGCCGATGGTCGTCGTCTCCGCGAGCAGCGCGGCCGCGACCGACTCCGAACGCTCGGCCGGCGCCAAAGCGGCGAGCAACGTGCCGGGGCGCCCCTTCTTCATCTGCGCGGCCTGCGTCCACACGTCGAGCGCGCCGGCCGCGATGAGGCGTTCTGCGACGTGCGCATAGAGCTGCGGATTCATGTCGTCGATGTTGGTCTCGATCTGGACCACGTCGCCATCCTCGGGCTGGAGCAGCGGATTCTCTGAACCCGCCCGCTCCCCGATCGAGACGCGCAGCACGTTGGCGAACGGAAACTCCGATCGGCCGGCGCCGTATCCGATGCGCTCGATCGTCATCGGCGGCCGCAACGCAAAGCTCGCCAGACCTGTGAGGATCGCGGCGCCGGTGGGCGTGACCATCTCGGCGTCGAGATCGACGGCGTAGGTCGGCACGCCGCGCAGCAGATCCAATGTCGCTGGTGACGGCGACGGCATCGCGCCGTGCGCACCGTGGACTGTGCCGCGCCCGCATGGCAATGGGGAGCAATAGATCGATTCGACGCCGAGCAGATGCAGGCCCAGCACAGCACCGGCGACGTCGACGATCGCATCCACTTGGCCGACCTCGTGGAACGCGATGTCGTTGACGGGCACGCGATGCACCCGCGCCTCCGCCGCTGCGAGGCGCTCGTAGATCTTGACCGCCCGTGATTCGACCTGCGCCGGATAGCGCGCCGCGCGGATGATCTCAAGCACGTCGGCGAGCGAGCGATGGGGATGCCCCTCATGGTGATGCTGCTCGCTCCCCAATGGAGCGGTCGAATTTATTCGACCGTGACCGTGCTCAAGGTCCTCGCCGGGCACGTCGACGTCGAGATACAGCGCGCCGATGCTGCACTTGTGAACCGCCTCGGTCTTTATCTTCCAGCCGCGCACCGGCAAACGGCGCAGCTCGCGCTCGAGCGCGTCCACGCTCAGGCCGGCGTCGACCAGCGCGCCGAGGATCATGTTGCCGCTCGCGCCGCCGAACGCGTCGAAGAACGCGATGCTCATCCGGCGCGTTCGCGCTCCGAGACCGCCAGATGGTTGATGCGCGATGCGACGCACGCCGCGCCGAACCCGTTATCGATATTGACGACGCTGACGCCGCCGGCGCATGCGTTGAGCATGGTCAGCAGCGCCGCCAAGCCGCCGAACGACGCGCCGTAGCCCACGCTGGTCGGCACAGCCACGACCGGGCGATCGGTCAGGCCGGCGATGACGCCGGGCAGGGCGCCGTCCATGCCCGCGACGGCGACGATCGCGTGTGCCGTCCGCAAGGCGCCGACGTGGCCCAGCACGCGATGCAGTCCGGCGACGCCGACATCGTCGATGCGCGCGATGGCATTGCCCATGATGTCGAGCGCGCAGGCCGCTTCCGCGGCGACGTGGCGATCGGACGTGCCGGCGCTGACCACGCAGACCAGCCCGACGCGTTCTAGAGGCTCGCGCTCGAAGACGATCGCGCGTGCCGCCTCGTCGTAGCGCGCGTCAGGCACTTCGGCGCGCACGGCCGCGTGGTCGCGTGGCGTCGCGCGCGTGGCGAGAAACCGGCCGCTCGACGCGGCAAGGCGCGCGGCGATCGCGGCAATCTCGTCCTCGCGCTTGCCCGGGCAGTAGATGACCTCAGGAAAGCCGGTGCGCTCGGCGCGCAGATGGTCGAGCGTGACCGACGGCAGATCGCTCGCGCCCGCGCCCTGCAGGTGCGCGAGCGCTTCATCCACCGAGACGGCGCCCGTACGCAGAGCGTCAAGCAACCCGCGCAATGTGTCTTCCATCATGACCTGGTTTGTGGCGTGCGGCGGCGGCGCCTCTCCCAGGAACTTGAGGGGAATCAGGCACTGTCCGCGCAGAACCACGGGTGGGAGGGTTCGCATGTCTTTGGCCGCCCCATCGAATCCCGGCGCCGACACCCACGTCTTTCGTTACGCGGAGCGCATGGGCCGCCTCAAGGCCAGCGCCATCCGCGAGATCCTCAAAGTCACCGAGCTGCCCGACGTCATCTCGTTCGCCGGCGGCCTTCCCGCACCCGAATTGTTCCCTGTCCGCGAATTCGCGCGCGCCTGTCAGGAGGTGCTTGAATCCGACGGCGCTGCGGCGATGCAGTACAGCGTGACCGAAGGATATACGCCGCTGCGCCGGTGGGTCTGCGACTATCTACGCGCCAGCAACGCGATCGAGTGCGAACCGCATCAGGTGCTGATCATCAGCGGCTCGCAGCAGGGTCTCGACCTTATCGGCAAAGTGCTGCTCGATCCGGGCGACTTCGTCGTGATCGAGAATCCCGCATATCTCGGCGCCATCCAAGCGTTTGACGCCTATCAGGCGCGCTACCTCAACGTCGCCTCCGACGACGACGGCATGCGCACTGAAGATCTCGATCGGCTCTTGCGCCAAGCGCCCGCGAAACCCAAACTCGTCTATCTCGTTCCCAATTTCGAGAACCCGACCGGCGTGACGCTGAGTTTGCAGCGGCGTCACGAGCTGATCAGGGTATGCGCGGAGCACGGCATCCCGATCTTCGAAGACGATCCGTATGGGCGGCTGCGCTACTCAGGAGAGGCGTTGCCGTCGATCATGGCGCTCGCCAAGGGCCATAACACGATCTACATGAGCACGGTCAGCAAGATCATCGCGCCCGGCATGCGGGTCGCCTGGCTCGTGCTGCCCGACGCCGGGTTGTTCGAGCGGGTCGTGCCCGCCAAGCAGGCTGCTGATCTGCACACCTCCAGCTTCACGCAGCGCGCGGTCTATGCGTATGCGCGCGTGCCCGGACAAGTGGAAGGCCACATCGCGGAGATGCTGCCGGTGTACCGGCGCCGCCGGGACCTCATGCTCGAGACGCTCGCGCGCGCGATGCCCGAAGGATCGTCGTGGACCCGGCCTGACGGCGGGCTCTTCTTGTGGGCGCGCATGCCGCTGCGCATCGACACGCAAGAACTGCTTGTGCACGCCGCGGAGAAGAAGGTCGCGTTCGTCCCTGGCGCGCCGTTCTGGGTGAATGCAGACGTGCGCAACACCATGCGCTTGAACTTCAGCAACGCCTCTGAGGACGCGCTCGTGACCGGGATCGAGCGGCTCGGAGACCTGGTGAAAACGCATCTGGCGAAACGGTAGCGGCGCCGCCCTTCTCTTTGCGATCGTCGCGCTCGTGGCGGCGACGCCCGCGGAGGCCGGTCCGCCGCGACAAACCGTCTCCATCTCGGGCACCGCAGTGCGTTTTTACGCATCGCATCTAGTGCTCGATGCGACCGGCACCGCGTACTTGGACGACGGCGTCGTACACGTCAGCGCGAACCACATCACGCTCGACCTGCGCGCCAAGCGCTACCTCGCCATCGGCAACGTCGCGGTCACTCCCGCGTCCGCGCAGAGCGCAACCGGTTCGATCCACATCGCGCGCGGCGATGTCTTCGGCGAAGACTTCGCCAAGAACCAAGGTCTGCTCGTCGCACTCGATGAGCCGCCCGTGCGCCATGTCATCGAAGGCGGTGTCATCGGCGGCGAGCCGCCGCCGAGCGCGCAGCCGGCGGAACCGTTGACCGTTCCCGACTACGCCGGTGAGACGCCGTTCGCGGTTGCGTCGCGCGCGGTCGCGCACGTGGGCGCCGACGTGCGCCTGAGCAATGTCAAGGTGGCGCTACCCGGCGCGCGCAGCTTGCCGTTACCGTCGTACGTCTACACGTATTCGTCCGATCCCGGCTACGCGATCAGCAATCTCGCCGGCGCAAGCGAAGACGTGCCGCTGTACTTCGGCAGCACGCGCGACTCGGTGCAGGGCCTTCACTTCATCTACCGGCAAGACATCAAGTTCGGATTGGGCTTCGACCAGCGCATCATCGACACGCCGCGCGGCTACGCGATCGGCTCGCTCTCGCCGCTCTTCGGCAACCAGAAGACGTTCAATTTCAGCTGGCAGGACCGCATCAACGGCCACACGCAGCAATCGCTCACGTCGACGAGCATCGAAGGCATCGGCACCATCAATTCGTACGACGTCAGGGACGGCGTGCATCGCTCGTTCCTCGAGCTCACCGGCTCGCAGTATCATCAATCATTCGGAGCGTTGCTCGCGTGGCAAAGCTACGACGAAGCGTTGGCCAAACAAGGCGTCTTCTCGAACTTGCTCTTCCACCTGCGCTCCGAGATCGGCACGACCCACACACCCATCACACCCGGCTACTCGCCCTACCCGACGGATATCTTCTTGCCGCAATGGTACGCGCACGTCGGCTTCGAGGCGTACGTCGCCACCAAACCGCTCGTGCTCGGGCCCGCCACGACGCTCAACGCGTCGGCGGACGATCGCTTCTTCCACGACACGCTGCCACATCTCGAGAGCATCCAGGTCTACGCGCTGACGGTGACGCAGCGCGTCAACCGTTTTGTCACGTTGAGCGGCGGTATCGTCGACACGCCGATCCACGACGGCTATCCGACCATCAACGCCGGCTACGCCAGTCATTTCGACGCCGAGACCGCCACGTTCCAGTACAACCACGGCAACGTGTTCTCGCTGCTGGTGACGGGCTCGCACGGGACTGCATCGACGCAGCTGCCCGACGGCGTGCTCGTGACGCCGTGGGTCGTCGGCGCCGACGTCAGGTTCCGCGTCAACCGCTCGCTGTCGCTCGAACTCGGCAGGTCCTACTATTTCGGGTTCGAAGGTCAACGCTTCGGAACGATCGCGTTTCAACTGTTTCCGTAAAGGCTTGTCGTTGAAGATTCTCGTCACCGGCGGTGCCGGTTACATCGGCGCTGTGCTCTGCGAGCAGCTGCTCGATGCCGGACATCAGGTCCGCGTGCTCGATCGTCTGTATTGGGGATACGCACCGCTGGCGCACCTGCGCCAGCGCCTCGAGATCGTGCACGAAGACGTCCGCGCGATCGACCCAAAGGTGCTCGATGGGATCGATGGGGTCGCGCATCTCGCGGGTCTTTCGAACGATCCGACGGCTGAGTATAATCCCGACGCCAACTGGCAGATGAACGCGGATGCGACCGCACATCTCGCGCTCGCATGCAAGCATCGCGGCATCACGCGCTTCACCTTCGGCTCGAGCGCCTCGATCTACGACGGTCTCGGTGAGGGCATGTTCGACGAGACTGCGCCGGTCAAGCCGCGCGGTGCGTACTCGCTGTCGAAGTTCGCGGCGGAGCAGTCGCTGCTGAAGCTCGCCGATGCGGATTTCGCGCCCGTCATCTTGCGCCAGGGCACGGTCTACGGCTACAGCCCGCGCATGCGCCTCGACCTGGTCGTCAACACGTTCATCAAAGACGCGCTCTTGCGCGGCACGCTATTTCTGCACGGCGGCGGCTGGATGTGGCGTCCGTTGGTGGACATCACCGACGTCGCGCAAGCGCACGTGCGCTGCCTCGCGGCCGATCCGGCAGACGTCGGCGGCCAGATCTTCAACGTCGTGCACGGCAACTTCCAGATACGCCAGCTCGCGATGCTCGTCGCCGGCTCGCTCTCGCTGCACGACAAGATCGTGCGGCTCGAGGATGCGCCGCTGCCGAAGATCAACCGCGACTATCGCTGCGCGAACGGCAAGCTGACTGAGCGCTTAGGATTCACACCGCATGTGACCGTGCTGGAGTCGATCGAGCGGATGCTCAAGCAGCTGCCGCTGCAAGATCCATCCGAGCTCGCCCATCCGCGCTACTACAACATCAAATGGATGACGCTGCTCGAGGAGATCGTGTCCACCCACGCCGGTGAACGCTCGATCTGGGATGTAGAGCCGCTCGACGCGGCCAACGGCGCTATGGCGCCCTCATCACTCGACGGACCAGTCCCATCCAAAAGCCTTCGGTCGCTCTGAACGGCGCGATCAACACGAACCAAGGCCCGTGCGCCACGTAATCCTCGTCACGGTCGATCAGCCCGATGATCCACGGATGGCGCGCCGGCAAACGTTTCGACCAACGCAATAATCGCTCTTCATCGAAGCCCCGTAGCCGCAACGCCGCAAGCACGCCCTCGTCGTCCGGATTCACGGCAACGATCTGCGCGAACTCGCTCGTCGTCAGCCCGAGTCTGCGCAACAGCCCGATGTCTACCGGCGAGTGGCCGAACAAATAGGCTCCCAGCTCGCCGCGCTGTGCCATGCGCGCCTTGTCGATGAGCCGCGGCAGCCAGCGGATGCCGTCGAGCGTCTCGTTCCATCGCCGCGGTCTACTTGACATGGCCCTTCGCCTTCAAGTAGTCGGTCAATGCTTCGCGCCACGGCCGCGCCTTCAGCCCCAGTGCGCCGAGCTTTTCGCTCGCCATCGCTGAGTA
Organism: Vulcanimicrobiota bacterium; assembly: GCA_963772515.1. Lineage (GTDB taxonomy): Bacteria > Vulcanimicrobiota > Vulcanimicrobiia > Eremiobacterales > Eremiobacteraceae > JAFAHD01. The sequence goes on along the minus strand of CAVYXC010000002.1, from coordinate 831,986 downwards.
AGCAGGCCGTCGCGCGCCCATCGGAAGATCCTTGCTTCTTATCGGTTCTGCCCGGACGCGCATGCGGCACTGCGTGAAGATCTCATCGGCGAACTCGCGCCACGAGACCGCGCCTTCGTTGGCGAGATGATAGGTGCCCACGGGCGCGTTCCGTTCCAGCAGGTCGAGCAGCAAGCCGGCGGCATCCGCCGTGTAGGTCGGCGACGAGACGATGTCCTCGACGACTCGCGGGTGCTCGCCGCGCTGGCCCTGCACGACCATCGTCTCGACGAAGTTGCCGCCCTTGCCCCGATTGCCCGCGACGCCGAAGAGACTGCTGACGCGCATGATGTAATGCTGCTTGTTGAGCCGCACGAGCGCCTCGCCCGCCGCCTTGCTGGATCCATAGACGGAAAGAGGCAGCGTCGGGTCGCTCTCGACATACGGCGTGCGCTTGCTGCCGTCGAAGACGTAATCGGTGCTGATGTAGACGGGGATGGCGCCGCGCGCGGCTGCCGCCAACGCGGCGTGATAGGCGCCGTGGACGTTCACCTCCACCGTCGCCTTCGGCATTAGCTCGCAATCATCGGTCTTGTTCATGGCTGCGGTGTTGACGACCGCGTCGCCTGGACCGATGTTCGCCAGCGCCTTGTCAAGCGAGGCGCGATCGCGCACGTCGCAATCCTGATGCGACAACGCGATGACCTCCAGACGGCGCGCGCGCGCGAGGCGAACGAGATCGCTGCCGAACTGCCCAGGTGCACCGATGACGGCGATCTTCACTTGATTATGTTCGGCGCGTTCACCGCGGTGCCGCGGCGGAGGCCGCGCGCCGCTCGACGTATTCTGCGCCCATGGCGAGCAGCATCGCCAGCTCGCGCACTCGCAGCGCGGTTCCAACCGCCAGGAAGACTACTCCGCCGACCAGGATGGCGACGGCAAGCGTCGTCGCGTGCTGGAACAGCGTCCCGGCGTCGTGCCAGAGCAGCCGATGCACGAGCAGCGCCGCGCCGGCCATCGCGCCCGATGCGATGCCGACGCGCAAGATGCAGGAGCCGATGAGGTCGCCCCCTTCGTCCACGGGCCCGATGCGCCGATGCAGCAGCCAGAACAGGACGAGCGCCTCGGTGAGCGACGACATCGAATTCGACGCGGCCAAGCCGTTGACGCCGTATGGGCCGACCAGCAGCGCCGAGAGCACGACGTTCTGCGCCATCACTCCCATTGCGACGATAACAGGCGTGCGCGAATCGCGCATCGCGAAGAAGCAACGCGTGAGCACGATGCTCGCGGCGATCCCGAGCAACCCGACGGCGTAGTATTGCAGTGCACCGGCGGTGCGCACCACGTCGCCGTAGGTGAACGCGCCGCGTTCGAACAGCACGCTCAAGATCGGCTGTGCGAGTACGATGAGTCCTGCCGCTGCTGGAATCGTGATGAGCGCGGTCATGCGCAGGCCGGTCGACGCGGTTTGGCGCAGCGCGGTCGTCTCGCGCGTCGCGAATTGCGCCGACAGGATTGGGAAGATGACCGTGGCGATGGCCACCGCGAACAGTTGCTGCGGAAAGCCCACCAGTTTGGTGGCATAGTTCATCGCCGCGATCGCGCCGGCTGGCAGATGCGAGCCGAAATACTTGTCGACGAGCAGGTTCACTTGGCCGACGGCCGAGCCGACGATGATCGGCCCCAGGATCACGAACAGCGCGCCGATGCCCGGATGTTTGAGATCGATGACGGGCATGTAGCGGTTGCGCCGCAAGTAGCTCGGCACTTGGACGAGCAACTGCGCCACGATTCCGGCGGCAGTGCCGAAGACGAGCGAATAGATCCCATACTGGTTGAAGAAAAGCAGCACACCCAGAATCGTCAACACGTTGAGCGCGATGCCTTGGAGCGCCGCCGCGCGATAGCGCTGCTGTGCATTGAGCACGGCTTGCAGCACGCCGGCGATGGACGTCGCGATGATCGTCGGCATGAGAATGCGCGTCATGCGCACTGTCACGGCCGCGTGATCGGGTGAAAAGCCGTTCGCGACCAGCTTGACGATCCACGGCGCCGCGATCCAGCCGATAGCAGCACAGGCGACCAGCAAGATGAGCAGCACGTTGATGACCGTGCTCGAAAGCCGCCAGGCTTCGCCTTCCTTCTTTGAAGCGAAGTAATCGCTGAAGACGGGCACCAGCGCGCTCACCAACGCGCCGTTGAACACACCGAACACCAGGGTCGGGATGATGGCCGCGACGATGAAGGCGTCGTACTCCCACGCTTCGCCGAAGTACTTCGCGTTGACGACCTCGCGCGCAAAACCGAGCAGCATGCTCGCGAGCGTCGCCAACATCACGGCGAGCGTCGAAGCCGTCACATGAGCGGACGGTAAGTTGAGAAAACTCTGAGAAGGCTCCGCAGCCTTCGCGACTGCCATGACCGCCAAGGTTCGGACCCGCGGCGGCGCCTGCCTACCGCGCAGGGCGGTGTAGCGTCGCGACATAACTACGCGCCGGGGGCATGCCGGGGGAACGGCTGAGGATTTGACCACACAACGGTTCGTGGTCGTGATACCCGTGGCGCGGTATCACGCACGCCTAGCGCGATGTCTGGAAGCGTGCTCGCGATTGACGTACGAGCCGCGCACTGTCTGCGTGGTCTCCGACGAGCCGCTTGAGCTTCCGGACGATCCGCATTTTATCAACGTCGTCACGGGTGCCGGCGAACTAACCGGTCCGGGCGCCAAGCGCGACATCGCTACCCTCGCGCGCCCTGATGCCGCCGTCTACGCCTATCTCGACGATGACGCATATCCACCGCCGCAGTGGCTCGATGAAGCCGCCACCGTTTTGGATCAACACCCGGATGCCGCGGGCGCCGGCGGCCCTGGATTGATGCCTGACGATCAGACCTTCTGGGAGCGCGTGAGTGCGGCCGTGCTCGCATCGCCGGCGGGCAGCGGTCCCTTGCGCTTCCGCTTCGTATCCGAAGCCGCGCGCGACTGCGACGATTTCCCCGCGTATGATATGTTCGTCCGCCGGCCGTGGCTCACGTCCGTCGGCGGATGGGCGACGAACTGGTACGGCGGCGAGGATACGACATTGTGTGCGCGGCTTGCCGATCGAGGCGGTTTGCTGCGCTACGACCCACGTCTCTTCGTCTATCACTACCGCCGGCAGTTGTGGCCGGCACACGCGTGGCAGATCTACAACGTCGGACGTTCGCGCGGCTGTTTCATACGCGCCAAAGACTCGCGCTCGAGACGGCTCGCCTTTGCCGGTCCATTCGTGTTTCTGGCCGGCGTGCTCGGGTTCGCGCTGCTGCCTTTCGCCGGAGTGCCGATCCCCGCGGCACTCTTAGCGGCCGCGTGCGCATACGCGGCGCTGGCGCTGCTGGGAACGAGGCCGTCGGACGGCTGGGGCGTGCGAGCGTTGACTCCGTTCGGCCTTGTCATTCACCATGCTGCGTACGCGACCGGCCTGACGCTGGGGCTCGTCACGAACAGGCGCACGGTCCGCGGAGAGGACATCACGCGATCCGGACCTTGGTCGACCGAACAGTCTCCCACGCCGAATTCCGAACCGGGCTAGGCAGGCTGCTCGAAACGACATACATGATGGCCCAGCATGCAGCGCGCGCTGGTTTGCGCGCCGCGCTCGCCAGCACGGCGCCCACGAGCACGCGAAGCGGCGTCGCGTCGACCGCATAGCCGCGCCGCAGCTGGCGTTCGCCTTCGAGCACGCGCCGTGAAACGCGCCAGTAGTCTTTGAACGTTGTGGCCGGGTTGAGCTGACACCGCGCCTCGGGTACGTACACGATCGTGCCGCCCTTGCGAAAGATGTGCATCGCGAGATAATGATCGTCGTTGATGATATCGGGGGGGAACTCTACATCGGCGGCCACATCACGCGCAAACGCGATGAAGTGTCCGACCGCATAGTGGTGCCGGTATTCGCTTGCCTTGAGGCGTTCGATGACGTCAAACGCGAACGTCGAGGCGAGCGCGGGCATCGTGACGCGCCGCAAAATCGGTTCCTGCGCGCCGATCGCCATAGACGCGCCGGCTTCGATGGCATCTGCTAAGCCCCGGATGGCCCCGTCGCACACGCGCACGTCCGCGTTCACGCGCAGGATCGCATCGCCGCGCACCGCCTTCAGCAAGTGTGCGACCGCGCCGCTGCAGCCGACACGCGTGGTGCCACGGATCAACCGAACCGTTGGGTGGCGTGCGGCGATCCCCTCGACGATAGCCGCCGTTTGGTCGGTCGACATGTCGTCATAAACGAGGATTTCGGCCAATGCGTGCGCGCCAAAATCCGCTGCGAGGAGCGACTCGAGCAGCGGACCGACGTTGGCGGCCTCGTCGCGGGCCGGGATCAAGATGCTGATATTCATATGTGTCGCAAAGCGCCGAGAGTATTCGATGTGCAGCGACACGAACCCATCGGTCCGTGCGCCGTATCGACTGGTACCTGGTTCTCTTGTGGTCGCTCGTCCTCATACCAGCGGCTTGGATATTCCGAGACTGGCTGTTCTCTCTTAGAACAATCGCCTTTGCCGACTGGCCGTACCTCGCGCCGCAAACGATGGCGGACTTTTGGCCGATGCGCGAGGGGTGGGTGGCGTACAACGGCGTCGGCTGGAGCTCCGCGGCATCGCTGCCCGGGTTTCTGCTGGACTTCCTGTGCGGGCTCGCGTCATTGGCCCACGTGCCGTTTGCGGTGTTCGAACGAGCTGTCTACTACGTGCCCGCCTTCATCATCTGTATCGCGGGATCGTATGCGCTGACGCTTGAACTGACCCAAAGCAGACCTGCTGCGATCGTCGCGAGCGCCGTGTCGATCGTCAACGGCTATGGCCTCCGCATCTTGGGGCTCGGCCAGATCTCGATTTTCCTTGCGGCCAGCCTGCTGCCGCTCTTCGCGCTGCTCTTCATCAAACTCATGCGCGGCGTCACGCCGGCTCGCTGCGCCGGCATGGTCGCCGTCTTCGGCGCGATGCTGGCGTACGATCTCAGGATCGCGTACGTCGCGATGCTCGTCGGGGTCTTGATGGCAGCCGGCTATCTCGCTGTGCGGCGTTTGCGGGCGGTGCCGTCTTTGCTAGGCATCGGCGCTTCCAGCATTGCAACTCTGTTATTCGTCCATGCGGCGTGGGTGCTTCCCTCGCTCTACTACTACCACAAGCTCGAACCGAAGCTGCCCCCTGGCTTCGATGCGCGCGGCTGGTTCGACGTGCTCAGCTATTTCACGCTGCCCGAAGCGCTCACGCTCTACCATCAATGGAAGATGCCCGGCTATGGTACGGCCGATCCGCTGGTGTTTCCATATGTAGCGCTATTCGCGCTCGCGCTCGTGCCGATCTTGCTGCGTCCGAGGCAGGCGTGGGTCGTCGGTTTTACCGGCATGGCGATCCTGTTCGCGCTGCTGATGAAAGGCGCGCGCCCTCCGTTGTCGGAGATCAACGTCTGGGTCTATCAACACGTGCCCGGCATGTACGGCTTCCGCGATCCCAGCAAGTTCGCGGGCGTCATCGTCTTCGCAGAGGCGGCGTTGATCGGCTACGCGACGGCCCTGCTCGGGGGCGTCTTCCCGCGCTTTGCCCGCGCGCTGCCCGTTGCGGCGATCCTGCTTGTGCTCATCGGGCACGGCTATGCATTGTCGCCCCAGATCGGCGGGGCGATCCGTGCGCGCGACGTCCCCGCGGAGTACACCGCGCTTATCGACTACATCACGCGGGATGCGCGCTTCTCTCGCGTGGTGTGGATGCCGCGCCGCGCTACGTTTCATGTGCGCACGCGCGAGCATCCGATCATCGAAGCGCTCGCCGACCTGCCCGGCCCTCTCTATTACTACACGAATGATAATGAAGACAACTCGTGGAGTCTCGGCTGGATCGAACAACCATATTCAGGCTGGCTCATGCGCGATCTCGACGTCAGGTACTTCGTCGTCCCCGACGAACGCGTCGACGAGCAGGCGTTCTCCGCCGGCTTCACGCCGCGAGCCCACGTGGTCACGGTGCTCGAGCGCCTGCCGTGGCTTGCTTTCGACCGTCGTTTCGGCGGCATCGACGTGTATCGAGTGAAAGATCCGCGTCCGCTGGTGACCGGCTCAAGCGCGGCGATTTTGTTACGCGGTGCGTCTCCGGCCGATCTGCGCCATCTCAAGAATGCAGCACTGCCCGAAGGCGCGCTCGACGCGCCGACGTTCGTGCTTCCCGTTACGGCGACCCCACCGCCGGACGCGGTCGAGGTCGGCATAGGCGACTCGGCAAGCAAGAGAATGGCTGCGTCGCACTTGTGGTATGGCGGCGACCTTCTTGCCACACGCGCGTACGGCGCCGCTGACATCGGCCTCGTCGGCGCCGAACGCGCGGCGGATGGAGGGCTTACCCTTCCGGCGAGCCGGCGGCTGTTTCCAAGCGACAGCATGTTCGCGCAGCCGGAGGCGGGTCCGTCGTCCGTGGTAACGCTGTCGACGCGCATCAAGCCGGCCGGAGGCGTCACGAGACTCTCGCTGACGATCTACTGCGCCGAGGACCAGTGGACGGCTTCCGGCTGTGCAGATGGCTATGCGCTCGAATGGGGTCGCGACGTGCGCCTCGTGCGCTATCGCTATGGCAAACCGGTGGTGCTTGCGACTGCGCAGCTGCCGCTGCGCGATGACCAGTGGCATGATATCGCCGTGACGATCAAGCACCCGGACGTGGGTACACAGCTGCTCGTCGCAACGCTCGACGGCACGACGATAGCACATGCCGACTCAGGCGACCAAATAGTCTATCGAGGCCGTCTTGCGATCGCTGCGACTGGGGGCGATCTTGAGCTGGCCGGCGCGCCGGCGCTCGCCGGCCAACTGCCTGCGACGATCGTCGACTCGCTGCAGGCGACTCTCGCACCCGAGACCTTCACCGTGGACGCACCGATCGAGTTGTCGCCGTTCCCCATCGGCAGCGCATCGCCGATCGTGCGCGTTCCGCTGCTTGACGCCGATGTACCCGTAGGGTCCTCGACAGCCTCGCGCACGCCCTGCGGCGCGCCGGCCGGCGCGGTCATCCGGCCGCCGTTCGATGCGCCGCTGTTCGGCAAACCGCAGCTTGGCTGGCGGGTGGTGCGCGGACCCGCCCCATCCTGGATCGGCGTGATCCTCCGCGATGGCCAAGGCGATCCATCATGCCTCGTCGTGCCGCTGGAACCTAGAACGCGTTCGGTCGATGTGCAGTCCTATGTGACATTCGAAAACGCCGAAACGCAAAAGGGCACGCTGGCGCGTCCAGTCGCCTCGTCCTTGATGGTCACCTATCCACATCCGGCACCGGCCGATGACTTCATAGTGACGGGTATAGCGCTTGGCAACGCACCTCATGGCTCCCACGGCTTGCTGCACGTCTCGCTGGATGTCGCGCGCAGCGCGCTGAAGCCCGACATCGACTTCCAGAGCGATGCCCCCCCGGCGGCCACGGGTGGCGGGCTGGTCGCGGCGTGTGCGGCGCTGCGTCCCACGTCCGAACACGCTCGTTGGTCGGCGAGGGATCACATGCTTGTGTCAGGCGCTCGCGACATCGCGCGTGAAGACGTTGCACGTGCTGACGAGCTTGCGCAGACGCCGTCATACCTCGTCGGAATCAGCTCTCCGCAACCCCCACCCTCAATGGCAGGACTCGTCGCGCGGCTTAGCGCTTCATCGCCGCTTCAGCTTGGCACCTGCGCCTACCAGCCGCGCGGCCAAGAGAAGCTCCCTGAGGTCCGCATCGACGATCAGATATACGACGCGCCACGCACAGTCGCGCGCGGCACGCATGTCGTCCGCACATCTGACGCCCCGTTGCCGCCGCGCGCATCCGGCCTATTGCTGGGAACTCCGGCGCTGCTGCACGTCCGCTCGATCCCTATAATCTTTGCGCAACTCGAGGATCTTCATTATCGCGCTGAGGTACCGTCTGCGCCGGCCTGGATCGTGTTCCGCCAGGGTTACGATGCCGGATGGGTCGCGCGCGCGCACGGCAAAGCGTTGCTCCACTTGCCCGTCGACGACGTGTTCAACGCTTATTACGTCGACCGGCCGGGGCAAGTGGACATCGAATATGCGCCGCGCAGGCTCGCGATCGCCGGTCAGACCATCTCGATCGTGAGCGCGTCCTTGCTGACCATCTATCTTCTATCTCTGCTGTGGAGGCGAAGGAGCTGATGCGCGCGGTCGCGGGCCTGGTCGCTGGCTCGGCGCTTGCCTTTATCGCGCTCGTCGCCGTGCGCGCGTTGGCTGCCGGCCATGAGAGCGGCACGATGCAAGCGGCGCAAACCATCGCAGCCTTCGTCGCCGCGCTGGCGGGCGCCCTGTGGCTGCGGCGCGACGACGCACTGACGCGCAGTGCGATCGCCGTCGGCGGCGTCTTGGTCTGCACCGGCTTTGCGCTATACGAGGCATCGCAAGGGCTCTACGACGTCGCCGCGCTCCCGCTCGCCAGTGCTGGCGCCTACGTCCTGCTTGCGGGATGTGCCGCGGCCGCCTACGCGCTGATTGCAGGGATACCTCAAGGCCAGCGGCGAGACAGCAACACCCATGAGTGAGGCACTCCCGCGCTACTCCATCATTATTCCCGCGCATAACGAGCAGGACCGCATCGGGCCGGTCGTGAGCGACTATCTCCGCTCCTTCCAGGACTCCGAGCTGATCGTCGTCCTCAACGGCTGCACGGATGCGACCCAGGAACGCGTTCGCGCGACGTGCGACGGCCGCGGCGACGTCCGTCTCGTCGCCCTGCCGCTAGCGGTCGGAAAAGGCGGCGCGGTGCGCGCCGGGATGATGCTCGCCCGTGCGCCGATCATCGGGTTTGTCGACGCCGACGGTTCGACATCAGCTGCGGAGATGCGGCGGTTGTGCGAGGCGCTTGGCGACGCTGACGGCGTGATCGCATCGCGCTGGCTTGAGGCGTCGGTGGTGCGTGTGCCGCAGACAAGACTGCGGCGTTTTGCGAGCCGGGCGTTCAACGCGATCGTGCGCGTCATGTTCGGCCTGCCCTTTTCCGACACGCAATGCGGCGCCAAAGTGTTCCGCGCGGACGCGCTGCGCCCGATCCTCCATCGCCTCGAGACGGCGAATTTCGCGTTTGACGTCGATCTGCTCGTACTGCTGTCGCAGTCGGGTCGACGCATCGTCGAGCTGCCGACCGTTTGGGAAGACCGGACGGGCTCGAGCCTACGCGTCGTGCCGAGCTCGATGCTCATGCTCGCCGCGCTCCTGCGGCTGCGCCTGCGCCACTCGCCGTTTCACCCGTTCGTGCCGTGGCTCGACCGCGTCGTACCGACAAAGCCGCTGCGCATGCGCGACCACCTGCGTATCCTGATCCTGAACTGGCGCGACATCCACCACCCCCAAGCGGGCGGAGCAGAGCTCTATCTCCACGAGATCGCGCGCCGCCTGGTCGCGCGCGGGCAATCGGTCTCTTGGCTCACGTCAGGGTTCTCGGGCGCCCCGCGTCACGAGGTCATCGACGGCGTCTCCATCACGCGGACCGGCAATGCGCTGACCGTGTATCTCGCGGTGCCGCTGGAGTATTTGCGCTCCTGCGTCGACCGCTTCGACCTCATCATCGATTCCGAGAACGGCATACCATTTTTCTCGCCGATGTTCTCGTTGAAAGCGAAACTGTGCGTGATGTACCACGTGCATCGCGAGGTCTTCCTGACGCAACTGCGACCGCCGCTCTCGTGGCTGCTGGCGTGGATCGAGACCCGCGTGATGCCGTTCGTCTATCGCCATGTAACGTTCGTCACGATCTCTGAGAACACGCGCGACGAGATGCAACGCTTGCGTCTGACGCGACGGCCGATCTTCGTGGTGCCGAGCGGCGTGGATCATCTTCTACTGCCGGGGACCAAGGCGGCTCAACCCACGATCCTCTATCTCGGCCGCTTGAAGCCATATAAGCGGATCGATCTGCTCCTGCGCGCATTTGCGCGCGTGCGCACGCAGCTGCCGGAGGCGCAGTTGCGGATCGCCGGACGCGGCGAGGATGCGGCACGGCTCCGCGCGTTGGCGGAGCAGCTCGAACTCGGCGAATCGGTGATTTTCGAAGGCTTTGTCGACGAGCCTCGCAAGCGTCAGCTGTTGCAGCAAGCGTGGGTCTTTGCGACTGCATCGTTGGTGGAGGGATGGGGCATCTCGGTGATCGAGGCCAACGCCTGCGGCACGCCAGCCGTCGCATTCGACGTCCCTGGCTTGCGCGAGGCGATCGTCGACGGCGTCAGCGGCATCATCGTGCCCGACCGCGGTGCGCTGGTCGAGGATTTTGCGGACGCGATCGCCGCCGTCCTGAGCGACAAGAACCGCCGGGAGGCGCTGACGCGCGGCGCCGTCGAGCGGGCCGCGACCTTCTCATGGGATGCGGCGACGGATGCGATGCTCGCCATCATCTCGCACCAATTCGTCGAGGGGGATTCCGGCGTAGTCCTCAACGAGGGTGTGTGGCATCTCCCGCAATCGCCCGCCAGCGCCGGACCGCAGGCCTCGGAACCTTCGCGGACCACTCGTTGATGCAGCGCTCGCGTGAGCTTCTAGCGGTCGCGGCTGCCGCTGCGGTGTTCTGCGCGATCGCGTACCGGTCGTTTCTCTATTCCCCAGGCACGCCGAACTTCGCGCACGATTGGGCATGGTCGCCGGCGCCCGCACAAATCGTCGATCTGTTCCATTCGCGGACAAGCTTCTCGCGGCTCGATTCGCTCGGCGGGCCGAACACGGATGTGGCGGCATATCCGGCGCTGTTCCTTGCTGCGCTCCCGGTGGGGCTGATCGGCAGCAGCGCGGCTCTCAAGTTCTTTCTTCTCTGGACGACGATCGCAGGCGCGGTGGGCGCGGCAGCGCTCGCGCGGGCGTGCGGCGCCGATCGCGCGAGCGGATTGCTCATCGGAGTGGCATACGCCGCCAGCCCATACGCGTTCAACAAGATCGTCAGCGGACAGGTGACGGTCTGGCTTGCGTATGCGGCGCTGCCCTTCGCATTCTGGGCGATCAGGACAATGCGGGATCGCAGCATCCTGTTCACAGTCGGCGGAACCGCGCTGGCGCTCGCGCTGGTGGCGCCTCAGTTGCAGATATTCGCGGCGTCGTTGGTCGCACTGATCGCCGCCGGCGCCATACTCGCTGGCCTGCGCGGCGCACTTGCGGCGTCCGCGGGAGGCACGCTGGCCGCGGCCACGCAAACGCCGCTGGCCCTTGAGGTGCGTAACGCGTTGGGCGCGGATGCGTACGGCCAGTTCTTGGCGCGCAGCCCGTGGGAGCTGATCCAAAGCCCGCCGCTCCGGCTCGCGCTGCGGCTCGACGGCTACTTCACCCAATCCTACGCGATCGCGACCATCGGCCTCCATCACGCAGCCGCCATCGCGTGTTACGCTTTCGCTGCGGCGGCATGGTTTGGGCTCTTGCTGTTCCCGGGTCTGCGCAGGGCCGGCTGGATCGTCGCCGCGGGCGCGGCATCCATCCTCGCCGTCGTGTGCTCCTATCATCTACCATGGAGAGGCGTGGCTGACAACATCTTCTTGAACGTTCCGGCGGCCACCGTCTTCCGCGAGCTGTACGATTTGATCGCCCTGCTGGCCGTCGCGTACGTCATCGGCGCCGCGCGGGCCGCCGGTGTCACGTTCGGCCGGCTCGCAGTGTGGGGCGCGGCGGCGCTCGTCATCGCCGTCGGATGTTTGGCCCGATACGACGCGGTGCTCAGTTCCAGCGACTTGCGTCCGCACGTCGCGGCATTCGATGCATTGGCTGCAATGCCGGGCGACGACCGGGCCTGGCCGCAGCCCAACGGCCGCTTCTTGAAGGCCACGGAGAACGACGCGGGCGGATTCGATCCATTCTTCGGCCGCGCGGGCGCTCACCCGATCGTCGAGGAGTACTTCCCGACCGGGCCTGTGGCCGTCGCGCGCATGCTGCCGCTCGGATGCGCGGGGCCTCTCCTGCGCGCGATGCGCGTGCGTTATATCTGGCGGCGGCTTGACCTGACGCGCACCGCCGAGGCTGTGTCGCCGGTCGGGCCTTTGAGATCGCCGAAGTGCGCAGACGCTCTGCGCACGACGCGCGTCTACGCAAGTCCCACCGATTCGCTCGAGCAGATCGATGCGGTGCCTGCGGCGCGCCGCGCGATCGATCGCGTCGACATCGTGCCCGACGATTGGCTCGACGGATTGACGTCGCTGGGCGGCGGGCATGACTTCATCTTCGCGCGCGACGCAGGTGCGCTCGGCGTGCACGAATCCGAGATCGAGCCGCCGCTCGATGACCGCCGGTTCGTAGACCCCCACGACGGGCCGGTCTCGGCGAGTCTTTTCGGCGGCGCGGGCGTCGCATTTGTCGAGCTTGCGGGTGGCGCCAGCATCGTCGCTGCGCCGGCGCTGGCGGACACGCGTGTAAACCCCTCAGCGAGATTTGTCTACGACCCCCGCTCTGCTCGGTTCGCGCTCGCTTTGTGCGAAGAGTCGTTTGACTGCGTGGGCGACGGTAGGTTCGCGCTGTTCGGGCCGGCGCTGCGCGAACCGACAGCGCAAGCACGAGCGCTTTCGCTTGGCAGCGACCGGATGCTCGTCGTCGATACGCAATTCGATCCGGCATTGCGCGCGCGCGCCGGCGGCCGCGATCTTGTGCATGTCCGGGTTGACGGCTATGCGAACGGGTGGCTCGTGCCGGCCGGCGCCGAGGGCGAAGTCGCGATCTCGGACGGGAGAACTGCAGGGCTCATCGCCGCCTGGAGCGTTGCGATCGTCGCGTGGCTTTGCATCGCGGGAGTCCTGGCGGGCGGCGCACTGCGCAGGCGAGCAGCGGCGTGAAGCCACTCGGCCTTCGACGAGCTGACGCTGTGGCGCTTGCCTTACTTGCCGCAGTCGTCGTGGCCATCCACTGGCGCTGGTTCTTACCAGGCATCATCACAGACCAAGACTGGCGAGTGTACTCCGCGGCGCAGTTGCACGCGCTGTTCCCGTCGCCCAGCGTGTTCGACTTCACGCTGAATCTCGGCGCCGACAATCGCGATTCGATCAACTTCTATCCGATGATCAGCCTCATGGCGCTGGTCGCACGCCTCGGCGCCTCGCCTGACCTCGCTGCCCGCCTCATCGTGATGTTCCCTACCATCGTGTTGCTCGCGGCCGGCGGTTACGTCTTCGCGCGCACCTATGCGGCTAGCGTGTTGGCAAGCTGGTTGGCGGGCGCGTTCTACGCTTGCAACGCCTATGTCGACGTCATCGTCGGACGCGGGCAGATGACCGTTGCAGAGTCCGCAGCCTGGTCGGCGATCGCGCTTGCGGCGTGCGTTCGCGCTGTCCGGCCCGGTGGCCGCGCACGCGACGCCGCGCTGGCGGCGCTGTGTCTGGGATTGGCATTCGTGTGCGACGTTCGCATCGCGCTGCTCGCGTGTACGGCGGCGATCCCGCTGTGCGCGATCGAGCTGCGACGCGATTCGTTTGCAGGACAGTTTGGGCGCGCGGGGGCAATCGGCGGGGCGCTCGCGCTCTTGCTCTTGTATACGTTTATCCCGACGCTGGCCTCCCACTTGCAGTTCTCGCCGCCGTCGGATTACGGCGACCCCGGTTGGCTTTCGCGCCTGAGCTTCACCTCGCTCGCGCAAGCGCTCACGTTCGACCATCCGCTGTGGTACGACAACGCGGTGCACACGTGGCGCTGGAAGTTCGCTTCCTTCCTCGTGCCGGTGGTGGTCGGATTCTGGGTGATGCTGCGCGATCCGGACCAACGGCCGCGCGCCGCTGTCATGCTCGCGCTGGTCGCGGTCGGAGCCGTGTTCGTGGCCGGCACCCTCACGTGGTTCGGTCCGGCGTACGTCTGGCTCTTCATGCACACGTGGTACATCCATCTGTTCCGCGATCCGTCGAAATTCACCGCGTTGATGCTGCCGGGCTACGCGCTCGCGTTCGGCATCGGCGCGGCCGCGATCGTCGCACGGATGCCGCGGCGCTGGATGCAATGCGTTGCCGCCGCCGCATTCATCGCGCTCGCGTTGTCGCCGTCGCGGCCTGTCTTCACCGGTGCGCAGACGCAGCTCTACTGGCCCAAGCAGCCCGCTGCCGATGAGACGCTCCTCGCGCAGGCCTTGAGCGCCGATCCGGTGCCGTCGCGCGTGCTCTGGGCTCCCATTCCGGATCGATTCGTGCCGCCCGACAATCGCCACCCGGCAGTCGATGCGCTTTGGTTCGCGCAGATCGCCGTCGAGGGCGCGAGCTCGTTGTCCGACAGCCAGCGCCTCGCGCGAGCGCTGCGCTCGCTCGGCATCGGCTATATCGTGTTGCTGCGCAATGAGAGCGCGTCGCTTGCCTATCCGCCGACGTACGTCGCGTTTCGGACCATCCGTACTTATGCCGCGCTTGGTGCGTTCGGCGCGCCGTTGTTCGACGGTCCCGCGCTGAGCGTGTTCAAAGTCGGCGACGTCATGCGCTTTTCCGCGGACCCCGCGCTCGCAGCCTTGCGCGTCAATGCTCTACAGATCCCATCCGTGCGCGACGCTGGCTCTGCAGCGCCCATGCGCGGCTCAGCCGTCAGCATGACGGCGCGCGGCGCCGCCGTCGGTGCGTGGCTCGTCCCCGTGCCGTCGGGGGTCCGCGGTGCTCGCGATCCGGCGCTGGTCGCGGCGCGGCCGCCGCGCGACACTATGTTCGCATCGAGGGGCGCGCTTCGCGTTGATGGCCTGGTGCCCGAACGCGACGGCCCTGTCGTCCTCGATCGGTACGGCGCCACGCTTGAGGTACCGGATTGGACCGGGTACGTCGACGTGGGCATCCGTGTCGGGCACGTCGGCGCGGCGCGTCCGTACCTCGCGCTTCGGACACCGGAGACCGCGTTCGGCTACGAGATCCGAGGAGTTTCGCGCCCTGGCGACTACGACGTAATGCTGCCGGCCGAAGACGTTCCGCGTACGCTGCATGCGCGCGCGAGTCCACCCATGGACATCAGCATCGAATCGGTCGCTTTTGTGCCGGCCAGTTATCACGGCTTGATCGATCCGGCCGCATTGGGGCTAGCGCGGCCAACTCGAACCATCTCGATCCTCATACCTCTCGCTGCGGCGTTTGCTGCCGGTCGCACGCACGATGCTTATCTGACCCTTCCGTTGCAGACCACCCGTGAGTTCCCGGCAACGCTGGCTGGGGCGGGGCGGGTCTCGGGCACGCTCGCTGGACCCATGTCGGCGTCGCTTCTTTGGTCGACCGCTTCAGCACCCGACGCTCGCGAACCCCGCGCGCCTTCGCGCAGCGTCGGCGATTTCGCCGCGGCAGATCTGCCGGCCGAAGCTTCCGGCGTCACCTTCGAGTACTCGGTCGATCGCCAGTTGGCGTTAGGCGAGATCCTCTCGCTGCTCGTGGCGCTCGGTCTGATCGCATGCATCGTGCTTGATCCAGGAGTGCGCCGTGCACGCGAGTGAGGCGCGCGTTCTCTTCGCCCCTGCGCACTACTTCACGGGTGCAGATGTCGGAGGGAGCGAATTCTGCTGGCCGTTTCAGATCATCGCGCACATTGCGCCGCGCATACGCGCCGCCGATGTCGTCCTCGGCGAACTGCGCAATGGATCGTTCGGCCCGAACGTCGCCGTTCACGAGGTGCTGCCGGTCGCGCGCCAACACTTGTTCTCGGTGGGCACGGCGGCGGCGTTCATGTCGGGCTACTGGCGCAGCGGTCTCGCCATCGCCCGGCGCGACCCGCCGGACATCCTTCACCATGTCCTGCCGTTCTCACCGATCACGTTCAACCCGCTCATCCTGTTCCGGCGCACACCGCTGGGTGTGCCGGCGCGCACGCGCATCGTGATCGGCCCGGTGCAGTTGCCGCACGATGAAGCGCTCGGCGGCACCGCTGAGGACATCGGTTCGTTGTATCGCCGCGAGTTCGATGCGCCGGCACAGGCGCCGCGCGGCGCGCGACGGCGCCGATTGATCGGCGGGCTGGCGCATCGTCTTTCCGACCGCTGTCTCAATGCGGCAGATGCAATCGTGGCGATCACCGAAGAGACGAAGGCGTATCTGCAGGCGCGCCGGATACGATCGCCCATCACCGTCATCCCGGCGGGCATCGACTATGGCGGTTTCGATGTGGTCGATCGCTCCGCTCGCACGTCCCCGTTCGTGCTGCTGTCGGCTTCGTATTTCGTCAAGCGCAAAGGGATCGATCTGCTGCTGCGCGCGGTCGCGTTCGCGCGAACTCGCGCCGATGTGCGGCTGATCCTCGCCGGGGACGGCCCGCAGCGCGCGAACCTCACGACGCTGCGCGACGATTTGGGCTTGGGCGATGCGGTGCGATTCGCCGGCTTCCTGGATGAGAACGCGCTGCGCGCGCAATACGCCGCCGCCGACGCGCTGGTAAGCATGTCTTGGTCCGAGAGTTTCGGCATGTCGCTGCTCGAAGCCATGGCGACGGGGATGCCGTGCATCTCGACCGCCAACGCCGGCGCTCGAGCGCTGATCGAGGACGGCCGCACCGGCTTGCTCACGCCGCTCGGCGATGTGGACAGATTCGCTGCGGCGATCGGACAGCTCGCTTCCGATCGCGCTCTCGCGCAGTCGCTCGGCGTGGCCGCGCGTGCCTCCGTCCAGTCGCGGCATGATTGGACGTCGATCGGCGCCGCATACGCGGCGCTGTACGAAAGCCTGCTCGACACGCCGCGACGCTGACGCGCCAGCCAGGGTTGAGCGCGCGGCGCGCTAAAGCCGTCGCCATGCACAAGATCGGCGTCATCGGCTCCGGGTATGTCGGCCTGGTGACCGGCGCGTGTCTCGCCGAACTCGGCAACTCCGTGATGTGCGTCGACGTGGACGCCGCGCGCATCGAAGCGCTCACCGCTGGCCGCCTGCCCGTCTTCGAGCCGGGTCTTACGGAACTCGTCGAACGCAACCGCTACGCCGGCCGGCTTGAATTCAGCGCCGATGTCAGCAGAGCCGTTCGCGACCGCGATGTCATCTTCGTCGCCGTCGGCACGCCCGCCAGCGCGAATGGCGGACTGGACGTCGCCGCCGTGCGTTCGGCGGCAGCTTCCATCGCGCGCGCGCTCGACGGACCGAAGATCGTGGTCAACAAGTCGACGGTACCGGTCGAAACGGCCGGCCTGGTGAGGGAGATCATCGAGCAGACCAAAACCGCCGCTTTCGACGTCGCCGTCGTCTCCAATCCCGAGTTCATGCGCGAGGGTTCGGCGATCTCCGATTTCATGGATCCCGACCGCATCGTGATCGGCTCGTCGCATGCGCACGCTGAAGCCGTCATGCGCGAGCTATACAAGCCGCTCGATGCGCGCATCATCGTGGTGGACGAACGCGCCGCAGAACTGATTAAGCTCGCAGCGAACGCGTTCTTGGCGCTCAAACTGTCCTATGTCAACGAGATCGCGCAGATCTGCGACGAGGTCGGCGTCGACATCGAAGACATCGTCGCAGGTGTCGGCAGCGACTCGCGCATCGGCGAGACATACCTGCGCGCCGGGTTGGGGTTCGGAGGCTCGTGCATCCCGAAAGACGCGCGCGCGCTTCACGATCTGGCCGCGTCGCACGGCATCGACGCGCACATGCTTGCCGCCGCCCTCGACGTCAACCGCAGGCAGATCGGTCTGATCGTCGAGCGGCTCGGTCAAGCCCTGAACGGGCTGGATGGGCGCGCCGTCGCGGTGCTCGGCTTGGCGTTCAAGCCGGAAACGGATGACGTCCGCGAATCACCGGCTATCGCGCTCGCGAGCGCGCTTACCTCTGCGGGCTGCAAGGTACGCGTGCACGATCCGGCTGCGGTCGGCCAAGCGCGTGTCGTGCTCGGCGCGTCGGTCGACTACGCCGCCTCGTGGCAAGATGCGGTCCGAGACGTCGACGGAGTCGTCGTCGCCACCGACTGGAACGAGTACAAGCAGCTCGATTTCTCGGTGATGCGCGAGCGCATGCGTGGATGCGTGCTCGTCGACGCGCGCAACATCTACGATCCGGCGCAGCTAGCGGACCAAGGGTTCACGCACATCGGCGTCGGCCGCGGCCGAAAGGGCCGGCAGACAGTCTGATGAGAGCGCTCGTGACGGGTGCCGCCGGTTTCGTCGGCTCGCATTTCGTCGACCGCCTGATCGCGGAGGGTTGGGAGGTTGTCGGAGTGGACAACCTTCTGACCGGCGACCCTGCCAATCTCGAACACGCGCGCCGTCATAGCGCGTTTCGGTTCGTCGAATGCGACGTCGCGGCACCCGGTTTTGCGGACGGCGTAGCCGCGCCGGCACGCCCCGATCTTATCGCGCATCTCGCCTCGCCGGCGAGCCCAGTGGATTACGCCGCCCATCCCCTTGAGACGATGGCCGCGAACTCAGCCGGCACCGATGCGTGCGCGCGCGCCGCTGTGATGTGCAAAGCGCGGCTGTTGTATGCATCCACCTCCGAGACGTATGGCGATCCGCTCGAGCATCCACAGCACGAAACCTATTGGGGCAATGTCAATCCGGTCGGCCCACGCTCGCCGTATGACGAATCGAAGCGCTTTGGCGAAGCGCTCGTGATGGCGTATATCCGCGCGCGAGGGCTGCGCGCGACGATCGTTCGTATCTTCAACACGTACGGGCCGCGCATGCGAGCGCACGACGGCCGCGTGATCCCCGCGTTCGTGGATCAGGCGCTCCACGGCCGTGCGATGAGCATCTATGGAGATGGTTCTCAGACGCGTTCTTTTTGCTACGTGAGCGACCTAGTCGACGGTCTGTTCAAGGCCGCCACATCGGAACGCGCGCTCGGTGAAGTGATAAACCTGGGAAATCCTCGCGAGTACACGGTGCTTGAGGTCGCGAAGCTCGTGAGCCGGGTGTGCGCCGTCAGGGAAGAGTTCCGTTTCGCTCCGATGCCCGTCGACGATCCCGCGCGGCGCTGCCCCGACATCTCGCGCGCTACGACTCTCCTCGACTGGGTTCCGCGCGTCGAACTCCAAGAGGGCCTGCAGAAGACCATCGCGTGTGATCGAGACAAAGCCTGAGACGAAGTCGCTCGTCTCGCTGATCGTGACCACTAAGAACTCGGGCGCGGTGCTACGCGCCTGTCTTGAGAGCGCACGCCGGCAAGATCATGCGCCGCTCGAGATCATCGTCGTCGACAACGGCTCGAGCGATGATACGCTCCAAATCGCGAATGAGCTGGCCGACGTCGTGTTGCAAGCCGGACCCGAGCGCTCCGCACAGCGCAATGCCGGCATCCGCGCGGCGCGTGGCCGCTTTGTGGCGATCCTCGATTCGGACATGGTGCTCGATCCTGACGTGGTGAGCAGTTGCTTGGCCGCATCCGAGCGCAGCGGCGCACGCGGCATCTGCATT
Source organism: Vulcanimicrobiota bacterium (assembly GCA_963772515.1). GTDB lineage: Bacteria > Vulcanimicrobiota > Vulcanimicrobiia > Eremiobacterales > Eremiobacteraceae > JAFAHD01. The sequence goes on along the minus strand of CAVYXC010000002.1, from coordinate 812,708 downwards.
CCGGAGGAGTCGTTCGGGCCCGGCTTCTGGTCGCGTTGCAAAGCGTTCGAACGGGATTTTTATCGCTTCGACCAGACAGTGACGGCGGCTCGTTTCTTCGAGCGCGAACACATCCTCGAGCTCGGTGGCTATGACGAGACGATGACGGGCACCGAGGATTGGGATATGTCGATCCGCGCCCTCGGCGCCGCACGGATGGTGTTCTGCACAGGACTGATCCGTCACGATGAAGGGCGCCAAACGCTCGCCTTGCTGTTCGCAAAGAAGTACTATTACGCGCGGGCGTTGCCGCAGTTCGTGCGCAAACACGGCAAGGCAGCGATGGCGCGGCTCACGCCGATGCGCAGGGCCCTCCTCGTGAACGCCGGACAATTCGTGCGCCATCCGGTGCTCGGGGGCGGCCTCATCGTGATGAAATCTTGGGAGCTCGCGGGGGCCGTTTTTGGGTTGCTCGATCGGCGGCCGCGACATCCGGGCGAGCTGTACGGCACCAGCCGGGCGTCACGTTAACGCCGCAACGGCGGCGTCATGTCTTTCGCGCGACCACGATGAGGCCGCTCGCAAGGGACGGCCGCGCGCACATGATCGCGTCCACAAGGTTCGCGAGCGGCACCCGATCCAATTCGAAGAAACGATTGCCGAGGACGCGCTCGATCGTGAAGCCAAGATCGCGCAGCATCTCGACCAGCGCGCCGCGCGTGAACAAGCGCAGATGCCCTTGCAAACTCCGCCCGCCCTGGCCGAGCACCTTCAACCATCGACCATAGCGCTTGCGGGTGCTCGTCTCTGAATATAACGGTTGGATACCGAGCGGCACGAGCACGCGATTCGTCCAGCTCGCGAGATTGGGCGTCGTGATGATGAGCGTGCCACCAGGCCGCAATACACGGCGCACCGCGAGCACGCACGCATCCGGGTCGAAGACGTGCTCGATGACTTCGCCCATCAACGCGAGATCGACGCTGTCGTCGGGCAACGGAACCCCATCCGCTACATCTGTGCGAAACACGGTCATTCCGCTGCGCTCGGCTTGATCGGCGAGTCCGGGCGAAAGCTCCACGCCGTAGCAACGCACGTCGGGCAGCTTCTCGCGCAGCGCGGAGGCGAAGAATCCCCGACCGCAACCGATGTCGAGCAGGATCGACGGCCGCGCGCGCTCGCACTGCGCGAGCACCTTGCGCAAGCGGTCGTCGAGGACCGGATAGTCGGTTTCGGTCTTGGCGTAGAACTCGTCCGCCGGCTTGCTCACGCCTCTACGCATTCGCACCATAGCTTGTCGGCTACTTCGTCCCACGAGGGATAGCGCCACGAGCACGCCTCGTCGTGGAGCCGGCGGAACAACGCTTCATCGGTGAGCACGTCGCGGGCGGCCTGGGCGAGCGCTTCCGCACTGGTGCCGCATGCCGCGTGGCGTCCGAGCGGAAACACTGCGGCGAATGCGGGCACGTCGAATGTGGTGCAGGGCAGACCGGCCGCGAGCGCCTCGCCGACCGCAAGCCCGTACCCCTCTTCCCTGCTCGCGGTGATGTAGGACCGCGACGCGCTGATGAGCTCGCGCACCTCATCATCGGAGGGGCCGATGAAGATCTGCACCGCGGACGCGAGCGAACGCCGCTCGATCTCGCAGGCGACGTCGAAGCCGGGCATCTCACCGCCGACGAGCGCGAGTCGTGCGGCTGGAAGCGTGCGCCGAAGGACCGCCCACGCGTCGAGCAGATCGCCGATACCCTTTAGCGGGGGCGAACCTGCCGATGCAGATCGCATCGAAGCGCGGTGGCGCCTTCGCCGCGAGGCCAGGGCGCGCTCCCATTCCGGTCGTGACGATCGCTGTAGGCGCGATGCCGTTGCGGATCAGGTCGTCGCGAGCGCCGGCATATGCGACCAGCACGACATCGGCGTAGCGCGCGATGAGCCGCAGCATGACGCGCTGTTCGATCCATGCGAGCAGGTTCGCCAGCGGATTGCCCGTCCGATTGGTCGGCGGCGGCGTCACGTGATAAAACGGCACGATGATACGACGTGTACGTCCTTGGATCTTCGCCGCGACCGCCGGCAGCACGTCGTAGAAGAACGGCGATCCCGCGTAGACCATGTCGATGCGTCCGACCTCGGGTAAGCGGCGCAGCGCACGCAGGCAACGGGCGATGTATCCCAGTCGAAGAGCACCGATGCCCGATGCGTGCGACTCCGTCAAGGTGATAGGGAGATCGTACCCGAGAGTTTGAGCGAGTTGCGCGCCGGTCCAACACGCGACCACGTGCATCTCGACATCCGGACGGGCTGCCCAGCGCTGCCAGACCTCAAATTCATGTCGGTCGCCGCCCGCCAAGGTGCGCGCGGTCGGTGGAGCTCCTAGCACGCACGCGATGCGCCACCGGCGCGTCGATGGAGCGCCGTCGCCTTCACTCACGGCGGCGAGCTTCTCTCCCCGCGCTTGCGCTGCCCCCTGCGACGTCACGCCCTTCGCGGTGATGCAGACCGCCCCCAGCGCGTAGCCGAGCGGCGTTCGATAGAGGGCATCCAGCCAGGCCGCGGTTGGATGCGCTGCGTCGCGGAATAGCTGGTGATGCGCATGCCGCGGCGGCGCAAGGCGCGACGCAGATCAAATATGTTGATGAGGCAGATCGCATCCTCGTCCGGCTCGAGCGCGCTTTCGTCAACAGTGTTCTCGATCAGCATGAATTCGCTATCCGCCGGACGTCCCATCGGCAGGGCCCGGGCGGCGAGGTACAACGCGTTTTGCAGCCGGATCAGCCACGGATTGCGAAGTCCGCCGCGCGCCCGCGGCCACGTCAGCGACAGCATGTTGGGCGAGAATATCACCAGGCGGCCAACCGGCGAGAGCACGCGGCACATCTCGTTCAGCAGCACCGAGGGGTCCGCGACGTGCTCGAGCACGTTCATGCAGCCGACCACATCGAACGACGCATCGGGATAGGGCAGACTTGATTGCGAAGCCATGACTTCGAAGTAGGGTCCGGATTCCGCGCGGGCGGTCTCGACCGACGGGCCCGACACATCGCAGCCGAGCGCGTCACGCCCTAGTGCGCGCAACGCGGCGACGACGGCGCCAACCCCGCAGCCGACGTCGAGCGACCGTTTGGGATTCAGCGACTCGATCGTGAGGATGTACTTGTCGTAGTCACCGCGACCCCTAGTTTTGAGATACTCGGTATACGGGCGGCTTTCGACGTAGAAATCGAACCCGACGCGTTTTCTCATCAGCTAGGTGACGTCGCTTTCGGATTCTTTGCGGGACGGCCTGCGAGAGTCATCTGCGGATGACCTTTGCATCTCATCTTTCTGCTTCAAGCTGTTCAACGGTGACCAATAAAGCATCACAGTATGTCGGCCCAGCGGTAAACCGTCGTGTCGATGGTGAGCAAGTCGCTTCCTTCGATGAGCAGATCCCGCGCTTTCGGCTCGAGCCCGTTGCGGTCGCGTTCCGCGCTGTTCCACGAGCCGCGCGTGAACAGGAAATGGAACTCGGTCCCGGTGCGCAACCGCAGCTCGATGAAGAAATGGATCGCATCTCGCCGCTGCATCTTCACCGCTTGCGGATTCCACCCGCTCGTATCGGTCGTCATGAACACGTCGTCGGTGAACGGCGTGTTCGGCGGCACCTGAACCGTGACGCGCACGAGCGTATCGCTGCTGAGTTGGCTGGTGTATTTCGGCTTGGGCGGCGCGAGCTCGGGGTTGGCTTGCGTCGGCGAGGCCTGCACCACGTATTGACGCGGGATCTGCGTGATGGCAGTCCCTTGGGTCAACGGCTTGCGCGAGAACCGTACGGACGTCACCGTGCCGCTCGCCGTATCGATCGAGGCAAGCGCGAATATCCCCGGCGCGGGCGTGGTGGTCAGCGTGGCGCCTGTTGCGTCATCGAGGAAGACCGCATTCGTCGCCAGCCGTAACGCGTCTCCGGTTGTGAATACGATAAAGCCGCGCTCGATGTCGATGACCTGCCCGTTCACCACCAGCGGCAACGGCGTCGCCGAGGGCGCGGCCAGGTCGGGCGGCGGCGTCTGCGATGCCTGAGGGATCGGCGTCGGCAACGCAAACGCGGCCAGCGGTATCGCCAGCAAAGCGTAGCGCGATCGAAGATCGCGCCATCACAGAAGCGGATCGCGCCACTATGTTCTTCATTGCGACGTTATCAAGATCTGGAAGTGGGGCGACCACGTCTGCCCACCCCAATTGAAGAGATACGCGCGTTGCGCGTCGAGAAACAGAACGCGTGTGATGCGCATGCGCACGTCGCCGCTGATCTGATATCGAGGCGGGCCGGTCGCCGGCGGCACCTGCTGCGGCGAATAGTCGGATTGCGTCGCCGCGACCGTGAACTGGAAGTCGGGCGACGGCGTCCAGACCGTATTGAGGCCGTACGCCCGGTTGGTGGCGCGCAAGAACGGTCCCAGCACGATCGGCAGGCCGTTGATGGACGAAGGCAGCGGCACAGCGCCCGTCGCCTGGTTGGGTGAGATGATGGAGAACGAATTGCGCGAGGTCGCGCTGTCGATGACGTCCGAGCCGATCAACAGCAGATGCGGCGTGAGACGCCGGCTGATCGTCGCCGTCGTCGTCTGCTCTTGTACGATGTTCGGGAAGCTGAAGTATGACTGGCAGATAGTGTAGGCCGCGTTGATGCCAGTGCCCAGCGGGCCGTGGTAGACCGGCGTGAAGACCGAACCCGCGAAATAGTAGCTGTTGACCTCTGGCTGGCCGCTCGTGCTCACCCCGAACGCGTCGTGGATCGTGCCGGCGCCCGAGGCGAGCCGATACGTGAGCCCGGTGCGCCAGAGCTTTTGGTAGTATCCTTGCCATTGCAGGCCACCGATGAGCGGGTGGTTCGGGATCCATGGATGCGACGGATCGCCGTAGTAACCGGCCGCCGGCTGCGCCAGCAAGCTCGAATATTCTTGCGTCAGATCGACCAGCAGCGACGACTGGCGAATCCCCTGATTGTACTGCAGGTCGGCGTAGCCGCTGGACGACAGCGGCTGCGATAAGCCGTACTGGTAGGTGAACAGCTGCGTGTTGAGCCGCAACGCGCTCACCGGGCGACATGCGGTCGTAGCTGAGCAGGTTCCACTGCTTGGGCGGCTCGCTCGCCGGGTTGAGGCTCACCACGGCATAACCGGCGCCGAAGATCGAATGGTGTTCGAGCGACCAGTACGTGCTGACCGGCAGCACCTGGTCGTAGCGCAGATGCAGGGCGTCGAGCGACACCGGCGAGCCCGCCAGGTTGTAGGGCACGTCGAAGCTGGCGCCGTTGAGCGCGTTCACGCCGAAATTCTGGTTAGGCTGAGAAATTGTACGTGTACGGCGGCAGCGGCGTGGTCCACAGCGCGCCGTTGAGCAAGACGAAGGTCGCCGGAGTCATGCGCAGATAGGTCGAGGCGTTGATCGTGACCGCACGCCCGACGATATAGGGTTTCGTGCCCGAGACGTCCGGGATGAAGAACGCGTCGCCGGGCATCTGCCGGCCCTTCTTCGGATTCGCGAAATCGTAGTTGAAGAACGTCCAACGATCCGCTTCCGGATCCAGCGGCACGAAATACTGGCGCCGGAAGACGAGAAAATCCGCGAACGCCGCGCCCGACATCGAGCCGGCCTTGGTCTGCAAGCGCACGTGGCCGGCGACAAGAAAGCGGCGCAGCCCGAGATTCATGACGAAGACGTCGCCTTCGATCGACCGAACCGTCGGGTTCGGTGACGTGCACGTCGCCCCGCGCGACGATCAACGCGGAGTCGCCGTAGTACTCGACGCGGTGCGCCGTCACGCGGATGGGAGCGGGCAGGGCCGCGAGCGCGCGGATCGACCGGCGGCCCGGCGGCCTGCGCGATCAGCGGTACGCACGCGAGCAGCGACGCAATCGTCGCGTGCGCGATGCCGGCCCGCATTAGGCGATCGGTGTAGCGGTTTCGCGCAGTTCGGCCGACGCCGGCGCGGCCGGCGCGCGCGCCTCGACCCGTGCGCCGGCCAGATCGCCGGCCGTCGCGCCGATCAACAGCCACCACAGCAAGCCGACCTTCGGGAAGAAGAACAGATCGTCGAAGACCTGGTGGAGCAGCAGGCAGATAGTAGCGATCAGTGCCGCGCGCGCTATCCACGATTGCGCAAGGCCAAGCCCGCATTCGCGCAACACGACGACGTATAAGAGCGAGCAGCGCGATGAATCCTATAAGCCCCTGCTCCGCGAGCGTCTGGAGCCAGAGGCTGTTCGCATGCGTCTGGACGTTGAGCAAGCCTACGGTGGAGAGCAGGTGCTCGAAGTTGCCGGCCCCGACGCCGATGAGCGGATGCGCGCCGAACATGGCGAGCGCGGCGTTCCATAGCTCGTTGCGTGTACCGACGCCGCCGGGGTCTTGCAGCGGCACCTCGGAGAGCCGGAAGATATCGCCGAGCAGCGCGAAGCTGTGGGTCGCCCCCCAATACCATTGGAATCACGACCGCAAAGCCCGCCAGCGTTCCGGCCACGAAGGGCAGCCATGACTTACGCGCTGCGGAACGGTCGATGAACCAGACCAGCGATAAAGCCGAGCAGCGCAAACGCGACGCCGGATCGCGACAGCGTCATCGGTATCGCAAGCGCAGCCGCGAAGATCGCGACCCAGCGCAACGCACCGCAGACGCTCGCCGAGCAGCAGCGGCGACAAGAACAGCACCGGCAGCGCCATCTGGAGGAATCCGCCCAGCTGATTCGGGCCCTTCGAGCGGGCCGGCCACGCGCGGCGAGGCGATGACCGTTGATCCATACGCCCGACGGCGCTCCGCCCAGCAGACCCTGGGCGACGGCATCAAACGAAACGACGAGAACCGAGGCGATGATGCCGCCCTGCAGCCAGCGCAAGTCCTCGCGCTGATCGATGACCAGACTGACCGCGCACCAGAACATCACGAGGTACTCGAGCTGCTTGAGCCCCTCGCGCAACACCGGTCCGACGTACGTCGCTTGGAAGCCCGAGATCACGATGGCCGCCGAGCACCAGCAGGCCGGCGACAGGATGCGGCGCGCGGGTGCGCCGGCGGGCACGAGCGGGGCGCCGCGCAGCACCAGGCCGATCGCCACGCCGATGACCACCACTTTCTCGAGCGTGACCGTCGTGACCATGATGTCGCGATAGAACGCAAAGGGGATCGCAAAGGCGACGAGGGCAGCGGCCCACTGCGGGCGGCGCAGGCGTCAGCCACAACGCGCCGATACCGGCGAGCGTGAATAACACTGCAGAGACGATTGTGAGCGGCGTTTGGTGGATGGTTTGATCGACGACGGGAGGCAACAACAAGGAGGGAACCGTTACCACGCGCCTTCCCCGCGAAAGACCGCCGGCACGGTGCGCGCCAAGATCCACAAGATCGAGCACGGGATTCCAATGGCGCGCGTACCAGACGTCCATCGCCATCCAACGGCGGAACGGCACGTTGGCCCGGCCGCTCACCTGCCACAAGCCGGTGATGCCGGGTATGACCGCCAGGCGATGCAGATAGTGCGGTTCGTAGTTCGGCGACTTCGCGCGGCAGCGCGGGGCGTGGTCCGACCAGACTCATGTCGCCGCGCAGAACGTTCCACAGCTGCGGCAGTTCGTCAAGGCTCGTGCGCCGCAACACGCTGCCGAAATCGTGCACGCGCGGGTCATCGGCGATCTTGAGCGCCGGACCGTCGAGCTCGTTCAGATGCAGCACGTGTTCGTGCATCAGATGTGCGCCGTCGACCATCGTGCGGAACTTATAGAAGCGGAACTCGCGGCCGCGTTTGCCGACGCGCATCTGCGAGAAGAACACCGGTCCCGGTGAGCTGAGCTTGATGCCGATCGCGATGAGCGCGAAGAGTGGTGCGAGCACCACCAGCAGGAGGGCCGACAAAACGATGTCCAGCGCGCGCTTTGCGATGCGCCATGAGAGCGGCGCGACGCGGTCCTCTTTGATCCAGCGCGAGCGGCGTTGTGTGTCGGGGAGTGCATGGCCGACGACGGATTGAGCGGTCGCGGTGGCGCTGGTGGCGATCATGCGAGAAGCGGTTCCGGTGCTGTCAAACCAAACGACTCCATGACGCGGTTGCCGACCTGCGCGAACGATACGAGGTCGCCCAGCGCGCGGCCGGGTTTCCCGGGAGCGTAGTCGAGGAGCGGGGCGTACTCACGCGTGTGGTCGGTGCCGGCTGCGGTGGGGTCGCATCCGTGGTCAGCCGTGATTATCAGTCGATCTCCGTCCTTCAATCGATCGAGAATGTCGGGCAAACTCCGGTCCAGCGCCAGCAGTGCTTTAGCGTAGCCGTCGGGGTCCCGACGGTGGCCGTACTTCGAATCGAAATCGTTGAGATTCGTGAAGCAGAAGCCGCCCTGTCCCGCATCCAACCACTCGAGCGTCCGAGCTACTCCTTCTGCGTTGTCGCCCGTTCGGCTCCCCGCTGCAATACCCTGGCAGCAGTATATGTCGCCTATCTTCCCAATGCCGCACGTCGGCACACCTGCGGCCGCCAGGCGATCGAGGACGCTTGGCTGCGGGGGCGCCACGGCGTAGTCGCGACGGCCGGCGGTCCTGGTGAACCGGCCTGGTTCGCCGATGAACGGCCGAGCGATGACGCGGTTCACCCGGTCGGCGCCGGTGAGCATACTCCGTGCTTGCTCGCACCAATGCCATAGCGTCGGCAACGGCACGACGTCTTCGTGTGCTGCAACCTGAAAAACCGAATCCGCAGACGTGTAGAGTATCGGCCGGCCGGTCCGCATGTGTTCGGCGCCAAGCTCTTCGATGATCTGCGTTCCGGAGGCGGCCCGATTGCCGAGTACGCGCCTTCCGATGAGCGCCTCGAAGCGCTCGACCAGCTGTGCTGGAAATCCGTTCGGATAGGTCGGAAATGGAGTCCGGATGATGATGTTCATCATCTCCCAATGCCCGGTGATGGTGTCTTTGCCCGCGCTCACCTCGCGCAAGCGCGCCCAGGACGCTCGCGGCGCAGCGTTCCGTGCGACGCCGCGCATATCCGTGATGTTTCCTAATCCCAGCGTCTCAAAATTCGGCAGCGCCAAGCCGCCGGCGGCCGCGGCAGTGTTGCCGAGCGTGTTGACGTTCGCCGAATCGTTGAACGCGGCGGCGTCCGGCGCGGCGCCGACACCGCCCGAATCGATGACGAGCACGATGACCGCGCGACCGGACACGAGTCAGTGGATGTCGACGGAGACCGAGCGCTGCACGGTCGCGCCGTCCGTCCTGATCGCGGTGACGATGATTGTCTGATGCGCGGGGTAGAAAGCGAACGTGGGGACGCGCAACTGCGTGCGAAAGATGCCGGGCGCTTTCTTCGGCACGATGACGCGGATCGTACCGACCGCCACGGTGACCGCCGCGGCGTTGCTCGAGCACGTCACCTGCGCGGTGACCAAGTCGCCGCGCTTGGGCTCGCTGGGGGAGAAGTTGACTGCCGTGATGCGCACGGGGTCCTTGTCCGAGGCGTACGGCACCCCAGCCGGCAGTCCGTCACGCCCGGCCGACCCGTCGTCAGCCAGGGCCGCGAGCGAGCCCGCCGCGAGCAGCCCGCAGGCCAGAATTGTGGTGGCGATTCTGTTTATTTTCAATTATAATAGGTGGCCCGAGACGAGCTCGGGTGCATCGGTTTGAGATAGGCCGGGTCGCGCGCGACCCGGCCAAAGAGCTTTGGAGATAGTTCGTGGCCGCCTCCCTCGGTCCCTTAATCCCGCGAATCGTGACGAACGCGTCCGATGCGCTGGCGCGCGCCGCGCGAGCGGTCGGAGCGCGGGCGGCGACCGATGTGACCGAAACGACAGCCGCTGCTCGGCCGGCGCTCGCCGCCTCGCTGTGGCGTTCCGTCGGCGGCTGCCTTGTCGTATGGAGCGCCACGCCCGACGGCGCCGACCGCTTCGCCAACGACGCTTCCTTCTATCTCGACGATGCGGGCGACGTCGTGCACGTGCTGCGACCGCGCGATCGCGCAGTGGGCGGGCTGTTCAACCCGACCGAGCGCAGCGCACGTATCGAAACGCTCTCTCGGTTGGCCGCTGGGCGGCCTGGCATCTACTGCGTGTCGCACGCTGGCATCCGCCAGCCGTTGCCGTCGCCGGACCGTTGGCGCGACGCCTCGTTCACATTGCGGCGCGGCGCGAAGTACGACTGGGAGACGCTGCTCGCGCGCCTGGTCGAGCTCGGTTACGATCGGGTCGACATCGTCAGCGCGGTCGGTGAGTTCACCGTGCGCGGCGGTCTCATCGACGTCTTCGCGGCCACCGCCGACCGGCCGGCGCGGCTCGAGTTCTTCGGCGACGCGCTCGAGAGCATTCGCGAATTCTCGCTGTCGGATCAGCGCTCGATCGATTCGATCGACGAAGTCGTCATCGCCCCATGGAACGAAGACGCGCTCGCAAACGACGGCGCATTCATCGGCGACTATGTGCCCTCTGCGCCGTTCGTCGTCGACGACGCAGAGCTGATCGTAGCGATCGATCACGGCTTCGCGGCCGAACACGACGACGGCACGATCGCAGCGGCGGACAGCGAAAGCTCGGAGGCGCGCGCGGTCTCTCCGAAAGCCGGGGCGTTGGCGCCGGCGAGAGCCGGAGCCACCGAGCCGGAGAGGGGAAATATCCCGAAGCTCTCCGGCGTCCCCGGCGCAGGAGAGGCCGCTCGCGCCGCCCGAGCTTCCACCGTTCGCACTCGACGACATAGCCAATCGTCTTTCGGATCGCGCGATCGTGAACTTCGCGACGTCAGGACCGCGCGTCACGCGCGCAGCCGACGTCAGTGTCGCGATTCCGTCCGTGCCGGCGCCGGTCTTCAATCGCAGCATGGAGCGTTTCGTCACCGATATCCGCGCCCGCGTGGCGGCGGGCGAACTGATCGCCATCGCGTCGGTCGGCCACCGGCGCATCCGCGAAGTGCTCGACGAGCACGATGTCGCGGTCGCAGCCGCCGCCCAAGTCGTGGAAGCGCGGCGATGGCGGGCGCGTCGTCGTCGCCGAGGGCGCGATCGACGCGGGCTTCGAGATGACGGCGCTCGGGGTCGTGGTCCTGGGCGATGCAGAGCTGTTCGGCCACGCGGCGCGCCGCCAGAAGATCAAAGCGGTCAAGGAAGGCGTGCCGATCACCGAGGCCGACCTCAAAGTCGGCGAATACTTCGTGCACGCCAATCACGGCATCGGCCAATATCTCGGACTCGAACATATCGTCGTCAACGAAGTCGGCCGCGATTTCATGGCGCTCAAGTACGCGGGCGCCGACAGGCTTTACGTGCCGGTCGAGATGATGCATCTGGTCCGGCGCTACGTCGCAGGCGACGGCTCGCCGCCGGCGCTTTCGAAAATGGGCGGTTCCGACTGGGCGCGTGCGCGCTCGCGCGTGCGAGAAGCGGTCGAGAAGATCGCCGAAGGCTTGGTTCGGCTCTACGCCGAGCGCGAAGCGGCACAGGGTCACGCGTTCGCGCTGGACACGCCGTGGCAAGCCGAGCTGGAAGAGTCCTTCCCATATGACGAGACGCCGGATCAACGCACCGCGATCGAGGCCGTGAAGGCGGACATGGAGAGGTCGCGGCCGATGGACCGGCTCGTGTGCGGCGACGTCGGCTACGGAAAGACCGAAGTCGCGATACGCGCCGCATTCAAGGCGATCATGGATCGCAAGCAAGTGGCCGTGCTCGTACCGACCACGGTGCTCGCCGCCCAGCACTACCGCACGTTCACCGAGCGCTTCGCCGCTTTTCCGGTGAACGTCGGGCTGCTCTCACGTTTGCGCTCGAAAGCAGAGCAGAAAGAGACGCTCAAACGGCTCGCCGACGGCAGCGTCGACCTCGTGATCGGCACACATCGCATCCTGCAGCGCGACGTCGGCTTCAAGAACCTCGGTCTAGTGATCGTGGACGAAGAGCAGCGCTTCGGCGTGGCGCACAAAGAGCGCCTCAAGGAGATGCGCCGCTCGGTCGACGTGCTGACGCTGTCGGCGACGCCGATCCCGCGCACGCTGCACATGTCGCTTGTCGGGGTGCGCGATCTCTCGCTGATCCAGACCGCCCCGAGCAATCGCATGGCGGTGAAGACGGTCGTCACGCCGACCAGCGACGCGCTTATCGCCTCGGCGCTGCAACAGGAGCTTGACCGCGGCGGCCAGGTCTACTTCGTCCACAACCGCATCGAGTCGATCTACGGCGTGCGCGACGCACTGCAGGCGCTCGCGCCGCGCGCGCGCATCGCGATCGGCCACGGTCAGATGGACGAGCACGAGCTGGAAGACGTCATGATCGGCTTCGTCAACGGCGATTTCGACGTGCTCGTGTCGACGACGATCATCGAGAACGGCCTCGACATCCCCAACGTCAACACCATCGTGATCAATAACGCGGATCATTTCGGATTGGCGCAGCTATATCAGCTGCGCGGACGGGTGGGGCGCAGCGCGCACCAAGCCTACTCCTACTTCTTATACCAGCCGCACCGCGCGCTCTCGGAAGCCGCCCAGGCACGCCTCGAAGCGATCCGCGAATTCTCGCATCTCGGGTCGGGCCTGCGCCTGGCGATGCGCGACTTGGAGATACGCGGCGCCGGGAACTTGCTCGGGCATGCGCAGTCGGGCTTCATCGCCGCGGTCGGGTTCGACGCGTACTGCCAGATCCTCGAGGACGCGATCGGCGAGCTGCGCGGCCAGCCGCACGTCCCCGACGAGCCTCCGCCGGTGCTGGACCTGCGCGTGAGCGCCTACATCCCGAACGAGTACGTGCGCGGCGCGAGCCAGAAGATCGCGCTCTACCAGCGCATCGCCGCCGCCCGCTCGCTCGAGGCGCTCGCCGGCGTCGCCGACGAGATGCGCGACCGCTACGGTCCTCGGCCCAAGCAAGTCGACGCGCTCATCGAGCTCGCCCGCTTGCGTTTACTCGCTGCGGGGAAAGGAGTCGAAAAACTGGCGCTCGAAGGCCGTCGATTGACGCTCGAAGTCGGGCGCCGTTTTTCGCTCTCCGAAAGTTCACTTCCGGCTCTGACGTCCCTCACTCGAGGAAACTTCCGTTTCACTCAGGGCGCGATTGTGGCTCAGCTTCCGCCGCACGATTCCGCCGGCGACGGCAAGCTTGCGACTGTGCGTGAGATTCTAGCGGCATTGTAAATGGAGGAATGATGAAGTCCAGGTTCGCGACGCTCGCATCGCTCATGGCCGCCGCATGCGCGGTGCTGCTCATGACGGGATGCGGCGACCAAAAGACCGTCGCGACGGTCAACGGCGAGAAGATCACCAAAGGTGAGCTCGACGCCAAACTCGAGCAGCAGGGCGGCAAGAACACTCTCGCCGGAATGGTCCAGCAAGACCTTATCTTCCAGTACGCCAAAGAGCACAACATCACGGCGACCGATGCCGAAGTGGACGACAAGCTCAAGGAGATCGAGTCGCACTTCCCGCCGGGCCAATTCGACACGATGTTGAAGTCGCAGGGCATCAGCATGGATGACGCGCGCAAGCTCGTGCGCCAGAACATCCTGACCACCAAGGCCGTCGACCAGAACATCACGGTCACCGATGCGCAGGTCAACGATTACCTCAAGCAGCAGCACCTTGTGATCGGGCAGCCGGCACAAGTCGAAGCGCGCCACATCCTCGTGAAGAGCAAGGCGCAAGCGGACATGATCGAGGCACAGCTCAAGAAGGGCGGCGATTTCGCAACGCTCGCCAAGCAGTACTCGATCGATCCGGGCACCAAGGACAAGGGCGGCGACCTCGGTTGGTTCGGCCCAGGCCAGATGGTGCCGGCGTTCCAGAACGCGGCGTTCGCGCTCAAGCCCGGTCAGATCAGCGCGCCGGTGCAGACGCCGTTCGGCTGGCACATCATCCAGGTCGAGGCCGTGAAGCCGCTGACCAAAGACGCGGCGATCGACCAGATAAAGAAGCAGCAAGAGTCGCTGCAGATCCAGCCGTTCATGAACCAGCTGCGGACCAGCGCCAAGATCGAAGTCGAGGATCCGCGCTATCAGGATCTGTTCCCGTCGCCGCCTCCGGTGGCGCCGGCTCCGGCTCCCGCGAGCGCAGCTCCCACCAAGTAACGCAAGCGCGAATCTACGAAGAAGGGACCTGGGTATCACCCGGGTCCCTTCTTCTTGTGCCCCGCGGCGTCGCTAGTAGTGCTCGATCGTCAGCGTGGCGCCGTTGTTGAAGTTCAGGATGCAGGCCGCGTTGTCGGGTTCCGACCCGGTCTCGTTCGATCCGGACATCACAAATCCGAAGTTCCTGACCTTGCCGCTCGCCCAATCGCGGACGATGCTCGTGACGTCGATCGAGAACGTCGTGCCGTTGACTGTGTGCGGCTCGTTGTACGTGAAGTCGCCTTGCACCCAGTCCTTGTTGCCCTCCCATTGCGCGAGCGCCGGGGCGATGCCGCCGTAGCAGCTCGGGTCGCTGTTCGGCGCAGTGGTGAGATTGACGGTCGCCTTGTACACGTTGAGGTTGTGCAACGGGATCGTCCAGTTGAACGCGAGGTAGCTGCGCCACACGGTGATCTCGTGATTGAGGGACGGACCGTCCCCGCTCTTGTAGGTCTCCCAGCCGACGCACGGCGTCAGGCACGCCTTGCCGTACTCGCCGCCGAGGCAGCCGAAGCACGTGTAATCGTTGACGCGGTAGTCCCAACGGAACAGGCTCAAGGTCGTCATGTTGGGGCTGAGGCTCTGTCCGAGTTTCACCGGCCCCAGCGAATATTTCGACGGCATGCAAAAAGTATTGCTCGGCGCCAGATCTGCACCGTTCTTGTACGGATTCACGACGTAGCAGTTCCCGAGGAAGCCGGCGCTCGTCGGTTTCAAGAACGAGACCGTCACCTGATTGTTCTTCTGATCGTCGACCTGCGTGTGCTGTCCGTGGTCGGTCTGGTAGACGTGATAGCCGTCGACCCCGGTCTGATTGGCGTAATTCCAGACGAGCACGAGATAGCCGTTATGCAGCGCGTCCGGGCAGAAAAGGCCGGCGAGGCCTCCGTGCTGGCCGCACACGGTCTGGCTCGTCGTGTTTGTGAGATTGGTCGGCCCGCTGCCGCCGGAGGTCGGGGTCGGGGGCGGGGCGCCGCAGGTCACCGAGAAGGTCGCCTTGTTGCTGTAGGCGTCGGGCTGGCTGCCGGAGATGCCGTGCACCCAGATCTGATCGAACGTGTTGGCGCCTGCGTTTGAAGAGATCTGGAATGAATCGGTGACGGGGTACGACGCGGCCGACAGCGTCACGGTGCCGCCGTTGACGACTTGCTGCGCGCCATTGATAAAGCGGTTCCAGCTGTACGTGAACTTGGTGCCCGGCGTACCGTTGATCGTGCCGGTGGCCACGACGGTGGTCGGGCACGACCCGACATAGTTGGCGGGGCTGTTGATCGCGAGCGATGCGGTGACCGCGGCGCTCGCCGGCTCGTGCACGTACGCGACGAGCAGACCGAGCGTCAGGACTGCGATAGAGAATTTCAGCACTGAGGAACTCCCTTCCGTCACGAGTGCACGATCTCAAAGGTAGCATCCGGGCAGCACGAAACCGTTGTTCGGTGAATCGGTCTCGTTCTCGAAACGCACGCGTGAAACGCTTAGTTCCTCGGCCCGGTCTTGCGACAGGCCGGGACGAGCCGCGCGCGTAAGATTCGCTCCATGGCTAAGCTTGCCATCGTCGGGCTTGGACCCAGCGACAGCTCGCTGCTGACGCTCGGCGCCCTTGAGCGGCTGCAGCGCGCGCCGCGGGCCGCGGTCTGCGCTGTCCCCGCCTCCGTGACCGACTACCTGCGCTCGAACGGCGTTCGCATCGTCCCAGCGCCAGCTGACGGCGCGGACCTTCTGCGCGGAACCGAGCGTGCGATCGACGCGATCGTTGCCTTTGCGCGTGAGGGCGACGCGGCGCTCGGCGTCCCGGGCCATCCGCTACTCGACTTTCCCGGGCTTCCCAATCTCTTGCGCGCGCTTGAAGCCGCAGCGGTCGAGGTAGAGCTGATCCCCGGCGTGCCGCGCGCGTCGCTGCAAGCCGCGACGGCCGCGCCGCTCCTGCCATTGCCGCCCGTGGCGCTGCATCACTCGTGGGAAGAGCTCGTCGAGATCATGACGCGCTTGCGCGCATGCTGTCCATGGGACCGCGAGCAGACGCACCAGTCACTGCTGCCCTATCTGATCGAAGAGGCGCACGAAGTCGTCGAAGCCGTCGACGAGGCCGATCCGAAAAAACTCTGCGGGGAGCTGGGCGATCTGCTGCTGCAGATCATCTTCCACTCGCAGATCGCCGCGGAAAAGGGTCAGTTCACCGTCGCCGACGTCATCAACGCGCTGGCCGAGAAGATGATCCGCCGCCATCCGCACGTCTTCGGCGACGCGAGCATCTCCACGTCGCAAGAGCAGATGAAGTCGTGGGAGCTGATCAAGACGACGGAGGCCGGCCACAAGCATCGCGAGTCGCTCCTCGACGGCATTCCCAAGAGCTTGCCCTCATTGCTCGGCGCGCAGCGCCTGCAGGAGAAGGCGGCGACGGTCAACTTCGATTGGCCCAAGACCGACGGCGTCGTCGAGAAAGTCGACGAAGAGATGGGCGAACTGCGCGGTGCAGTCCGCAGCGGCGAGCACGCGCACATCCGCGAGGAGCTCGGCGACGTGTTCTTCACCTTGGTCAATCTCTCGCGGCGCCTGGGCGTCGACGCCGAAGCGGCGTTGCGCGCCGCCAACGTGAAGTTCCGCGAGCGCTTCGCCACGATGGAGCGCATGGCGGGCGGCGGCGCGACCGCACTCGCAGGCCGCAGCCTTGAAGATCTCGACGTGCTCTGGAAGCGCGCCAAGGAACATGAGACTGGACAAGTTCCTTAAGGTCTCGCGCCTGGCCAAGCGCCGCACCGAGGCGAAGGAGGCGCTTGACGCAGGCCGCATCGAGCTGGACGGGCGAGCGGTAAAGCCTTCGCATGTGGTGAAGGTGGGAGACGAACTGCTCATCCACTACGCATCGCGCGACCTCCGCGTCCGCGTGTTGTCGTTGCCGGAGCGGCCCGGCGCGCGAGTGAAACCCGAATCGCTGTATGCCGTGCTCGAAGAACGCCGAACGGCGTAGAGGAGCCTTGCCGAGCGACCGTCTCACGATCGGCATGTTCGCCGACTCGTATCTACCCGAGATCAACGGCGTCGTCACCTCGCTGGTGAGCTCGACGCGCGAATTGCGCCGCCGCGGGCATCGCGTCATCGTCATCGCGCCGTCGCACGAAGGCGCGGTCGACGACGATCCGGACGTGTTCCGCCTGCGCTCTTCGCCCTTCCCCTTCTATCCGCAGTTTCGCATGGCGTTTCCGTTGCCGGCGAAGCTGCTCGCGACGCTGCCGCGCATGCCGTTCGATGTGATCCACGTGCACTCGATGTTCTTCATCGGCTGTCTCGGCGCATATCTCGCGCAGTTCCGCAGGATGCCGCTCGTCTTCACCTACCACACGCTGTGGACCGAATACGCGCACTATGTGCCCGTCGATCCCGGCTTCACGCGGGCGCAGGCCGTGTGGGTGTCGCGCGAGTTCTGCAATCGGGCCACGCGCGTCATCGCGCCGACGCATGGGATCCGCACGCTGCTGGCGACGTACGGCGTCAACCGGCCAGCGACCGTGCTCCCGAGCGGCGTCGACGTCTCCGTGTTCGAGCTGAGCGTCGCGGACGCGCCGCGCATCCGCGCCGGCGGCGGACCGATCGCGCTGTTCGTCGGCCGGCTCGGCAAGGAGAAAAACGTCGATCTCGTGCTCGACGCGTTCGACGTCGCCGCGCGGCGCATCCCCGATCTGCGCCTCATCGTCGTCGGCTCCGGGCCGCACGAAGAGGCGCTGCGCCGCCATGCCAACGAGCTGGCGTCCTCGCCGCGCATCCGCTTCACCGGCGCGCTCGATCAGCGCGAGCTGGGCGCGTATTACGCGGCCGCCGATGCGTTCGTCTTCGCGTCGACGACCGAGACCCAAGGTCTGGTGCTGCTCGAGGCGATGACGCACGGCGTGCCGGTGGCGGCGGTCGATTGTCCGGTCTCGCGCGAAGTGGTGGCCGGCGAGTCCGGCCTGCTCTGCGCCGAGCGCGCCGGCGAGCTCGGCGAAGCGCTCGTCGCCCTGGTGCGGGCGGGCGAAGACGAGCGTGCGCGGCGCATCGCGTCGGCCAAGAACGTCGCGCGCCCGTATTCGCTCGAAGCGCTGACCGACAAGCTCGAGGAGCAATACGCACAGGTGTGCACGCCCTCGTCCGCAGCGCTCTAGACAACGGCCATGTTCTCGACAGACGCAAAAGACGAGGTCGCAGCCGTCGTCTTCGAGCGCGAGTGCTGCCCGGCGACGTTCGTGCGGGCGCTCGCCGCGTTTTCGGGCGGCGCTCCATCGCGCATCGTCTCGACTGACCGTGCATCGGTGGTGCGCGCGACCTTGCGCGCCGCCAAACTCGCCGGCATCGAAGTCGCCCCGGCGAAACGCGCCGGCCGCCGCTTCGGCCGCAGCGCACTCGAGGTGGGGGGTGGCGCGTTGAGGGTCAGCACGCGCGTGCCTGCGCGCACGTGTTGCCGGCGCGCATGGCTGCGCGCGGCGTTTCTCGCCTGCGGCTCCGTCGCGGATCCCCATCGCGGCTATCATTTGGAGTTCGTCCTGCCCGACGATGATGCAGCCCGCGCGCTGGCGCTCGGATTGGCGGCGTTGCGCGTCGATGCGGGGGTTTCGCGCCGGCGCAGCCGGCCCGTCGTCTATGTCAAAGGAGCATCAGCGGTCGCCGAACTGCTGGGGCAGATGGGAGCGACGCGCGCGATGCTTGCGCTCGACGATCTGCTCGCGCTGCGCTATACCAAAAACGTCACGCGCCGGCGCGTCAATAGCGAGGCCGCCAACGCGGCGCGCGCGGCGGCCACCAGCGTGCGCCAGCGCGAAGCGGCGCTTTTCGTCATGCGGCAAGCACGCGTCTCGCGCTTGAGCAGCGCGCTGCGCGAGGCAGCCCGGCTGCGCATCGCGCATCCCGACCTGACGCTGGCGCAGCTGGCAGCTCGCGCGAAGCCGCCCATCAGCAAAGCCGCGATGGCCTACCGCCTGCGCGAAATAGAACGGATGGCTACTTCGGTCGGATAACCGTAGCGCCGGCAGCGCGACACCGGAGGGCGCGGCCCTTCGATATCCGTATATTGAGGACCCCACAGCATAACGGAGGGCACGTCCTTGAGCCAACGCGTCGCCATCAACGGCTTCGGCCGGATCGGCCGGCAGAGCCTGCGCGCCATCATGGAGCGCCATCCCGAGATCGACGTCGTCGCGGTCAACGACCTGACCGACCAGAAGACCGCCGCCCATCTGTTCCGCTACGACTCGACGTACGGACGTTTTCCCGGAACGGTGACCGAGGGCGAAGGGCAGATCACCATCAACGGCAAGACCATCAAGTACTTGGCCGAGCGCGATCCGGCGCGATTGCCCTGGAAGGACCTGGGCGTCGACCTTGCGATCGAATCCACCGGCCACTTCACCGATGGAGCCAAAGCCAAGGCGCACCTCGACGCCGGCGCGCGGCGCGTGATCATCTCCGCGCCCGCCACCAACGAGGATTTCACCGTGGTCCTCGGGGTCAACGAAGACAAGTACGATCCCGCCAAGCATAAGATCATCTCCAACGCTTCGTGCACGACGAATTGTCTCGCGCCCCTCGTCAAGGTGATCGTCGACGAACTGGGGCTCGTCGGCGGCACGATGACCACCGTCCATTCGTACACCAACGATCAGGTCATCCTCGATTTCCCGCATAAGGATCTGCGCCGCGCGCGCGCGGCCGCGATCAATATCATCCCCACGACCACCGGCGCGGCCAAGGCATTGCATCTTGTCGTGCCTGAGGCTAAGGGGAAGATCGACGGCCTGTCGCTGCGCGTGCCGACGCCGACGGTTTCGATCGTCGACCTGTCGGTGCAGGTCGTGAAGCCGACCAGCAAAGACGCGGTCAACGCGCTGTTCAAGAAGTACGAGGCCGGGCGCATGAAAGACATCCTCGGCTACACCGATGAACCGCTGGTCTCGACGGATTTCCGCGGCGATTCGCGCTCTTCGATCATCGACGGCCTGTCCACCATGGTCATCGGCGACACGTTCGTCAAGATCGTGAGCTGGTACGACAACGAGTGGGGCTACTCGTGCCGCATCGCCGATCTGACCGCGTTCGTCCTGGCTAAAGAGCCGGTCGCGGCGCGGTGACCAAGGGCATCGCCGAGCTCGACGTCCGCGGCAAGCGCGTGCTCGTGCGCGAGGACCTCAACGTGCCGCTGGCGGACGGGGCGGTGGCCGACGACACGCGCATCCAGGCCGCCGTGCCGACCTTGCGCAATCTCACGCAGCGCGGCGCGCGCGTGATCGTCATGTCGCACCTTGGCCGGCCCGACGGCAAAGTCGTCGAGTCGTTGCGCATGGCGCCCGTCGCCGCGGCCCTGTCGCGTGCGCTGGGCACGCCCGTGAAGACCGCTCCCGATTCCATCGGGCCGGCCGCGCAAGCGGCGGTCGCAGCATTAGCGGACGGCGACGTCCTGCTGCTCGAGAATCTGCGCTTCCACCCCGAAGAAGAGGCGAACGATCCCGAATTCGCGCGACAGCTCGCTTCGTTGGGCGATGTCTATGTGAACGACGCCTTCGGCACGGCGCACCGGGCACACGCCTCGACGGTCGGCGTGACCCGCTATCTTCCTTCTTATATGGGACCGTTGCTCGAGCGCGAGCTCGACGTGCTCGACGAGATCCTGGAGCGGCCGCGCCGGCCGTTCGTGGCGGTACTCGGCGGCGCCAAAGTGTCGGACAAGATCGGAGTCATCACCAGGCTCATGCAGATCTGCGATGCGATCCTCATCGGCGGCGGGATGGCCAACACCCTGCTTGCGGCCGAAGGATTCGACGTCGGCAAGTCGCTGCGTGACGCCGATCTGGGGCCGGCGAAGAAGATCCGCGAGCAGATCGATCGCGAGGCCACGCGGGTCGAAGTCCTGCTGCCCGAGGACGCGGTGGTGGCGACAGAGCTCAAACCGGACGCACAGACGCGCTTTGCGGACGTCGACGAGATCCGCTCGGACGAGATGATCCTCGACATCGGCCCGACGACCGCCGAGAAGTTCGCAGGCGTCATCCTCGATGCCAAGACGGTGCTGTGGAACGGACCGATGGGCGTGTTCGAGATGGACGCGTTCGCTGCGGGCACCGAGGCGGTGGGCCAAGCGATCGCGGATTCGGGCGCCATGTCGGTCGTGGGCGGCGGCGATACGGCGGCGGCGGCGCACAAGCTCGGCTTCGCGGACAAGATGACGCACATATCGACCGGCGGCGGCGCGACGCTCGAGTACCTCGAAGGCAAGGAACTGCCCGGAGTCGCTGCGCTGCGCAGCGCCGCGAACGCATGAGGCAGCCGCTCTTCGCGGCAAACTGGAAGATGTTCAAGACCCCGGCGCAGACGCGCGATTTCGCGAATGCGTTCGTGCCGCTGGCTGAAGCGTTCCGCGAGCGCGCCGCGATCGTGCTGTGCGCGCCGTTCATCGATCTCGTGCCGCTGCACGAAGAGCTGCTCGTCGCCGAGACGTACGTGGAGATCGGCGCCCAGGACGTGTTCTGGGAATCCGAAGGCGCCTACACAGGCGAGATTAGCCCGATCATGCTCGCCGGCGAGGGGGTCGATTACTGCATCGTCGGCCATTCGGAGCGACGGCGGATGTTCGGCGAGACCGATGAGACGGTTGCCAAGAAAGTCTCCGCGCTCTTGGCGGCGGATATCGTGCCGATCGTGTGCGTCGGCGAGACGCTCGAGGAGAATCGCGCCGGCAAGACGCGCGCGCGGGTTGCCGCGCAGATCGCCGGCGGGCTCGGCCATCTAACCGACGATCAGCGCGCCGACATCGTGATCGCCTACGAGCCGGTCTGGGCGATCGGCACCGGCCTTGCCGACACGCCCGAGAACGCGGAGTCTACGATTGCGTTCATACGCTCGACGGCCGGCGGCCTGCTCGACGCGACGATCGTCTACGGCGGATCGATGAAAGCAGACAACGCGCATGCGCTGTGCGCGCAACCGAACATCGACGGCGGCTTGATCGGGTCTGCGAGCTTGGATGCGGCGGCGTTCGCCGCGCTGGTGGAGAGCGGGCTGCGGGGCATCGATGCCCGCATCTGAGGGCGACAAGCGCGTCGTCCTATGCATCCTCGACGGCTTCGGCATCTCAAGCGAGACGCGCGGCAATGCCATCGCCGCTGCGCGCATGCCGAACTATCGGGCGATGCTGGCCGCCTATCCTCATACGGAGATCGGAGCGGGTGGCGCGGCCGTCGGCCTGCCGGACGGGCAGCAGGGCAACAGCGAGGTCGGCCACCTCAACCTCGGCGCCGGGCGCGTCGTCTATCAAAGCATCACCCGCATCGACAAGGCGATCGACGACGGCAGCTTCGCGCGCAATCCCGTGCTGCTCCAATGCCTCGAACACGTCAAACGCACCGGCGGCACGTTCCAATTGCTGGGGCTCGTGTCGCCCGGCGGCGTGCACTCCTCGATGAAACATCTGTGGGCACTGCTCGACGCCGCCCAGACGGCGGGCGTGCGAACGCGCGTGGCCGCCTTCCTCGACGGCCGCGACACCCCGCCCAAGAGCGCCGGCGCATACCTCGAAGAGCTGCGAGCCAAGTGCGCGCAGATGCAAGACGGCGCGATCTCGATGATCTGCGGCCGCTATTACGCGATGGACCGCGACAAGCG
Source organism: Vulcanimicrobiota bacterium (assembly GCA_963772515.1). Classification (GTDB taxonomy): domain Bacteria; phylum Vulcanimicrobiota; class Vulcanimicrobiia; order Eremiobacterales; family Eremiobacteraceae; genus JAFAHD01. Next base: position 790,013 of record CAVYXC010000002.1, on the reverse strand, counting down.
CTGGGATCGCACGCAGGTCGCGTACGACGCGCTTGTGCGCGGCGTCGGCTTCACCGCCTCCAATGTCGAGGAAGCGCTTGCGGCGGCATATGCGCGCGGCGAGACCGACGAATTCGTCAAGCCGACCCTCATCGGAGAGGCGGCGTCGATCGTGCACAATGGCGACGCATGTCTCTTCTTCAACTTCCGGCCCGACCGTGCGCGCGAGCTCACGCGCGCATTTTCCGATCCGTCGTTCAGCGAATTCCCGGTCGAGCATTTCACCGACTTCGTATTCGCGCTGATGACCTTGTACGACGATTCGTTTTCCAATCCGGTGATGTTCGGACGCATCTTCGAGGAGCGGACGCTTGGCGAAGTGGTGGCTGATGCGGGACTGCACCAATTGCGGTTGGCCGAGACCGAGAAGTACGCGCACGTCACGTACTTCTTCTCCGGCGGCCGCGAGGAGCCGTTCGCAGGCGAAGAGCGTGTCTTGATACCGTCGGCGCGCGATGTCGGCACCTACGATCACAAGCCGGAGATGCGCGCTCCCGAGATCACCCAGGCCGCGTTGGACGCGATCAAGTCCGGCACGTTCGCTCTGATCGTGATGAACTATGCGAATCCCGACATGGTCGGGCACACCGGCAAATGGGAAGCGATCATCACCGCGCTGGACGTGGTGGACGACTGTCTCGGCAAGGTTGAGAAAGCGGTACTGGAATCGGGCAGCGTGCTCATCGTGACTGCAGACCACGGCAACGCCGAAGAGAAGATCGATCTGAAGACCGGCAAAGAGCTGACGGCGCACACCGCAAATCCGGTGCCGTTCGTGCTGATCGGCGACGGTCCGGGTCCGCTGCGCAAGGGCGGCCTGCTGTGCGACGTGGCGCCGACGATCTTGGCTCTCATGGGTCTACCCAAGCCGGCGGAGATGACGGGCAAGAGCCTGATTCCTTGACTATTGACGACAGAATCGGCCCCTGACGTCTAGCCGTCCCTAAGTTCACATTTCGGCAACATTGTGATAACTGCTCGCTCATAGAAGCGGCGTAGCTTCTGTGTCTCCAGCCGGCGCTGCGCGACGTCGCGCGACCGGCTCTGATGGAGGCACGCGATGCAACTTCCCAATGCTCTGACCAGCGCAGCGGCGGGCATGCGAGCACAGACGTCCCGCCTCGACGCCATCGCCGAGAACCTGGCCAACGCGGATACGCCCGGCTATCGCCCGAGGCGCGCGCTCGTGCGCGGGTTCGGTGAACAGATGCAAAGCGCAGTCGTCACCGCCTCCGTCCAGGGAGCGCTGCGCCACACCGGCGTCGCCACAGATCTCGCGTTGGTCGGCCCCGGGTCTTTCGCGGTGGCGGGCGCGAACGGCGTCGAGTACACGCGGGATGGCCGGATGTCGGTCGATGCCAGCGGCGCGCTATGCGATGTGCGCGGCAGACACGTCCTCGGCTCGCTCGGCGCCATACACCTGCCGCATGATGCCACCATCCATTCCGACGGGCGCATCTTCTCGCACGGCCAGGTGATCGACCGTTTGCGCATCGTCGACTTTGACGGCGGAGTCGCGCGCCGGGCGCACGCGTCCGTCCGCGCGGGCTATCTCGAGGAATCCGGTGTCGACCCGATTTCGGAGATGACATCGCTCGTCGCCGCCGAGCGTGCCTTTGAAGCCGACCAGAAAGCGGCGCAGCAGACGGATGACGCGCTCAAGCGCGCGGTCGTGGAGCTGCCGGCGGTGAAGTCATGAACCGCGCATTGGCGGCAGGCGCGTCCGGCATGGCCGCGCAGCAAAACGTGCTCGACATCATCGCTGCCAACCTCTCCAATGTCGACACGCCAGGTTTTCGCGCTGACAGGCCTGAGTTCGCCTCGCTCATCGGACCCGATGGCCGCGGGATGGGCGCGCTCTCGCAGCGCTCCGCGCGCCTGTTCTCGCAAGGCAAGCTCGACCCGACCAGTAACGATTTCGATCTCGCGATCGACGGCGAAGGGCTGTTCGAAGTGCGCACGGCCTCGGGCGCCGTCGCCTACACGCGTGCGGGCAATTTCACGAGAGATACGGCGGGCGCCCTACGCTTGCCGAACAACGCGGCGCTCGCGCACGTCCGCTTGCCGGCCGGCACGCTGGCGGTGACGTTCGATCAGGACGGCCGCATACACGCTCGCGTCGCAGGCAAACCCGCCCCCGTCGACGCCGGCCGCGTGAGATTGTGCTCGTTCGCGAACCTCTCAGGCTTGCGCCTCGAGGACGACGGCCTCTTCTACGCTTCTCGAGACACCGGGCCGGTACTGCGCGGTGCGCCCGATTCAGGCGGTTTCGGCAAGCTGCGGCAACGCTGCCTCGAGCGCGCGAACGTCAACGTCGTCAACGCGATGATGTCGGTGCTGGCTGCGCAGCGTGCGTATGAGGCCAATGCGAAAAGCGTGCAGGCCGCCGACGAGATGCTGCGTCTGGCGAACAACCTCGAGCGCGGCTAGCGACGATGGACCCAGTGCTGCTCGACGCATGCCGGCAGTTCGAAGCCGTGATGATCCACCCACTGATCGATGCTATGGGCCTCGGGCGGATGCACGGCTTGGATTCGTCGAGCGAAACGGACGGCAACGCAGATGGCGGCGCTGACGATCTGATGCATTCGTTTTTCGCCGACGCCCTGGCGCTGGCGCTTGCACGCGATGGCGGCTTTGGGATCGGACGAGAGCTCGCGCAGGCGCTCGCGCGCCTTCATCCATGATCGCGGTCTCGTGCGCGGCGCTTGACGCGCTCGCGGCGACCCACGCGGCGACGCGTTCGCGCGAGGATCGCGACCGGCTGTGCGAGGCAGCGATGCCGTTGGTGCGCCGTATCGCCACGGTGGTCCGCCGCCGGCTTCCCTCGCATTTCAGCTACGAGGATCTGGTCGGCGACGGCTGCGTCGGCCTGCTGCGCGCGGTCGATCGCTACGACCCTACGTTCGGCGTCTCGTTCGAATCATGGGCCGGACGAATCGTGCGCGGCGCCATGCTCAACGGCTTACGGCGCATGGACGCAGTGCCAGAGCGCGTGCGGCGCGATGCGCGCGCACTCGAAGAGGCGCGCTGGATCGTCGCGCAGCGCACCGGCTACGCGCCCAGCGATCGGGAAGCCGCGCGCACCGCAAGCTTGAGCGGATCGAAGCTCGCCGCCGTGCATGAGGCGGGCAAGCTCACTTCGTTGTCGATCGATGGCCCCTGCGCCGGAGCACAAAGTCCGCCGATCTCGGAACGCCTCGCATCGCCGCAGCGCGATCCCGCGTCGGAGACCGCCGAGCGAGCGCACAAAGCGATCATCGCCGCCGCGGTCGACGGCTTACCGCGCCGCGAGCGGTCGATCGTGCTCGCGTTCTACTGCCGGGGTGCGACCTTCGGAGAGATCGGACGCGTTCTCGGGGTGAGCAAGCAGCGCATCTCTCAGCTGCACGGTCGCGCGATCGCGTTGTTGCGTGCAAAGCTTGAGCTGCTGGCGGCGGACGTATGAGCATCGGCCGTTCGCCTGGCACTCGCGATCTTGCGCAGGTGGTCGCCCACGGCCCCAACGCTCTGGCCCCTCCGGACGCACCCGAGACCATCGACGACCACGAGCTCGCCATAGCCGCCGGAGGTCAGAAGAGCTCGCTCGACCTCATCACGCTGAGCGCAAGGGCCTGGTCGCTGCTACGTGCCGGGCTTGCCGTTAAAGCGTTCGTCATGACGGCGCTGACGCGCACCTACCGGACCCTGGTGCTGCGCGGGCGGCCCGTGATTTTGGAGTTCGGCGTCTACCGCTGACGCGGTCGTTAGGAAGATTCGCGCATGATGATATCGTGCTCGGTGTCCGACGGCAGCGGAATCGACGGGACCATCCCTGCATCCCGCGACGCGGCGACCTCTTCATCGAGCAGCGCGCTGTGGCGCGCCAAGAACGCGCGTAGATTCTGTTTGACCGCTGCCACTTGATCGTTATGGCGCTGAAGCTCGCGCTTGGCATCGCCGATATGCGCGCGCACGTCCGCTAGCACCTGGTCGAGGTCGAGCTTGGCTCGCTGCTTGACGAGATCGGCTTCTTTGTGCGCCGAGGCCTTAACCTCATCGGCGGTGCGCTGCGCGAGCACAAGTGCGCTCTGCAGGCTCTCTTCCATCGCCTTGTACTGCGCGACTTTCTCTTGCAGCTCGCCGATGCGCGCTTCGAGCTTGGAGCGCTCGTCGATCTCCACCTCGAGCGTCTCGATGATCTCGTCGAGGAACGAGTCCACCTCCTCGCGCGCGTATCCTTGCAGCGATTTCTTGAACTGCTTGTGCTGGATGTCGACCGGTGTGATCTTCATGACCTGCTCTCCGGCTACCACGCCTCGTACGAGCCGCCGACGGCCTGTTCCGGTTCTTTGGAGTTGACCTGGACGTTGCTCGGCACGAAGAGGAAGATTCCCTCGGACAGGCGCTGCATCTTGCCGTCGAGCGTGTAGACGACGCCGCTGAGGAAGTCGATCACACGTTGCGAGAGGGCCCGATCGGCGCCCACCAGGTTGACGACGACGAGCAGGCGGGCGCGCAGGTTGTCCGCGATGTCCGTCACCTCTTCGTACTGCCTGGGATGGAAGACGGACACGCCGATGCGCCGCGCACCGCGCGCGTCGTTGATCGGGACCACCTTGGGCTTGCCCTCTTCGTCGAACAGGTCATCCTCGAACTCGTCGGAATCGCGGAACCCGATCGAGTTGACGATGCTCGTCCATACACCCATGAGCGTTATACCTTGCCTTTCGCGGGGCGCTGCCCGAACAACGCGGTGCCCACACGCACCATCGTCGCACCGTTTGCGACCGCCGCTTCGAGATCTGAAGACATGCCCATCGACAGCAGATCGACGTCGCGATGCGAGCGCGCGAGCTCGTCGTATGCGAGCGACGCGCGTTTGAACGCCGCCGCCGACTGGGATGTGTCTGCCGGCCCTACCGCCATGACGCCGCGCAGACGCAAATGCGCCAGCGCGGACAGCTCGCGGCCGAGCGTCTGGCATTGCTCGGGCGAAACGCCGTTGCGGTCGTCGTGCGCGACGTTGACCTGGATCAAGACGTCAAGCTTCCTGCCTGCCTCGCCCGCGCCGCGATCGAGCGCGTGGCCGAGCTCGATGCCGTCAACCGTCTGGACGACGTCGAACAAGGCTGCGATCTTGCGCGCCTTGTTTCGTTGAACCCGGCCGATGAAATGGCGCGTGCAGGACGACGGCCAGGCGACGCGGGCGAATTTCGCCTGCGCTTCCTGATAATAGTTCTCGCCGATGTCTGCGATGTTCGCCTCGATAGCCGCCTCGATCGCCTCCGGCCCGAAGCCTTTGGTGACGGCAAGGACGCGGATCGCGGATGCGTCCCTGCCGGCGAGCGCGCACGCCCGTTCGATTCGACCGCGCAGCTCCCGCAGGGCCTGCGCGACATCCCGAACCGGCGCGCCGGCTTCGGCATCACTCACACGTTCGATTCGTTCCAAGGTGCGGGCCACTTATCCTTCGGTCGGCTTGGCTCCCAACGATTCCAACACGCCGGTCCGCCAGGTCAAAAAACGACCCTCGAGGATCGCTGCCCGAGCTGCTGCGCTCAGTTGCTCCAACATCCAGATGTTGTGGAGGCTCACGAGCCGCGGCGCGAGCGCCTCGTTGGCGCGGAAGCAATGCGCGAGGTATGCGCGCGAGAAGCGCGTGCACGTCGGACAGGCGCACGCAGGGTCCAGCGGCCCGAAGTCGGTCGTGAAGCGCGCGTTGCGCAGGTTCAACCGGCCGTTGGCGGTCAGCGCGAGCGCGTGACGCGCGCAACGGGTCGGATACACGCAGTCGAACATGTCCACGCCGCGGCCGATGCACGCGAGCAGATCCTCCGGCGTGCCGACGCCCATGACGTAGCGCGGTTTGGCGGCCGGCAGCGCCGCGCTAGCGATCTCCACCATCTCGAGACTGCGGCTCTTCGCCTCGCCGACCCACAGCCCGCCTATCGCGTAGCCAGGAAAGTCCAGTGCGGCTAGCGCGAGCGCGTTCTCCCGCCGCAGCGACTCGTACGTCGAGCCTTGGACGATCGCGAAGGTCAGCTGATCGGCCCGCGTGCGCGCTCGCTTCGCGCGCTCGGCCCAGCGCAGCGTCCGGTCCGCCGCTTCGCGTGCGCGTTCCTCGTCGACGCCGGCGGGCGCGACGTCGTCGAGCACCATCGCGATGTCGCTGCCCAGCCTCTCTTGTAGCTGCACGACCGACTCCGGCGTGAAGGTGTGGCGCGTGCCGTCCAGATGCGATGCGAAATGGTAACCCTCATCATCCACCGATCCGAGCGTGGCGAGCGAGAACACTTGAAAACCGCCGCTGTCGGTCAGGATGGCACCGGGCCAGCTCATGAAGGCGTGCAGGCCGCCGGCCCGCTCGATCACGTCGGCACCTGGCCGTAGATAAAGATGATAGGCATTGGCCAGCACGATGCGCGCGCCGCTGCCGAGCAGTTCGTCGGGCGTGAGCCCTTTGATGCTCCCCTGCGTTCCGACCGGCATGAAGATCGGGGTCTGAACGTCGCCGTGCGCGGTGCGCAACGTGCCGGCGCGGGCACCGCCATCGGTGGCCTCAAGGGTGAACGCGCTCACGCCGATGCGCCGTCGCGCAGCCGAGCGATAAGCGCGGCGAAATCGTCGGGCCAGGGCGCATCGAACGAGAGCGGCGCGCCGCTGACCGGGTGCACGAACCGCAGCCTCGCGGCGTGCAGCGCTTGGCGCTCGATCCCCATGCCGGGATACCCTGCGCCATAGATCGGATCGCCGACGATCGGGTGGCCGATCGCCGCGCAATGGACGCGGATCTGATGCGTGCGCCCGGTCTCCAACGTCACGCGCAACAACGCCGCCTCACTTCCCGATGGAGCGGTCGAATTTATTCGACCGTGCATCGCGTTGCGCGCGCACCTTGTACGTCTCGACCGTGCGGTAGTGCGTCACCGCTCGCTTGCCTTCATGCCGCACCGCGAAGCGCGTGCGCGACGCGGGATCGCGCGCAAGCGGCGCGTCGATCGCCCCGCTGTCTGCGGGCGGCACGCCCCACACCACGGCGTCGTATTCGCGTTCGACGTGATGCGCCGCGATGGCCGCGGACAGCGCGCGCATCGCGCGCTCGCTTTTGGCGACAACGAGCAGGCCCGAGGTGTCCTTGTCCAACCGATGCACGATGCCCGGACGCGCCGAGTCGCCGAGCGCGGGCAACGGGCCCATGCGCGCGAGCAACGCGTTGACGAGCGTGCCCGATCGGCTGCCAGGCGCCGGATGCGTCGCCATGCCCGCCGGCTTGTCGACGACTGCGATATCCTCGTCGTCGTATAAGATGGCGAGCGGAATCGTCTCCGCTTGAGGTTCGCGCACGCCGCGGTCGGGCAGGAGCGCCTCCACGCGCTCGCCGGGTTTGAGGTGATGCGCCGGTTTGGCCGGCCGGCCGTCGACGCGCACCATACCCGAGCGGATGAGCGCGGACATCTCGGCGCGCGAGCGTTGCGCGCGCTGCGCAAGCACCGCGTCCAAGCGTCCGCCCGCTTCGGTGTCCGTCGCCGTGAACGCGACGGTCTGGCTCACGGCTCGGCTGGACTGTGTTCTGGAAGCGACGAGGGCACGGGCTCGGCGACCGGCACCGCGTCGGGCTCGCGCCGGCGTTCGTGCACCAAGATGCGCAGCAGCAGCAAGACGACGCCGATGGTGATCGACGAATCTGCGACGTTGAAGACCGGATACCCGATCGTCTTGAAATCGATGAAATCGACGACGTACCCGAGGCGCACGCGATCGAGGATGTTGCCGACGGCACCGCCCAAGATCAAGCCGAACGCGATGTGGGTGAGCATCGTCGCGCCGTCCTGGCGGTACCAATAGTAGAACACGAGCACGACGGCCAAGGCGAAGCCGGCCAACAGCAACGGATGCGAGCCGAACATCCCGAACGCGCCGCGATGGTTCTGCACGTAGGTCAGCCACAGCACGTGCGGCACGACGATGCGGCTCTCGTCGGGCAAGAACTGGGTCGCGATGGCGTGTTTGGTGAGCTGATCGAGTCCGACGACGAGCGCGGCCACCACAAAGAAGACAAACGACATGTCGTTGACTGTTTTCCTTCGCTACCGAGGGCTTTTCCTGGCGTCGCGCCCGCGGGCTCTACGCCGATGCAGGCTTGACCTCGTAGGCGTCCACCAGCGTTTCGAGCCGGCGCCCCGTGAGCAGCGAGATATACGCCGGCACTAGCGGTAACACGCACGGAGAGATGAAGGACACGACGCCTGCGAGGAACACGGCGCCGAAGGTCAACGCGCCGCCGCCGATGTCCGGTCCCGTGCCGACGTTGGCGAGCGCCGGAAACTCTTTGTACAGAAAACCGGTGAAACGCAAGAACGAATTAGTGACGAGGATCAGGCCCATGCCGACCACGATCAACCCGGCGACGATCTCGATCGTGTGCAGATAACGGCGGAATCGTTTGAGCACCGGCAACACGTAGTTGAGCGCCAGCCCGGTCAAGATGAACGGGATGCCCAAGCCAAGCGAATACACGAGCAGGTACGCGACGCCGAGCCCGACGCTGCTCGTGCTGCCTGCGAGCGCGATCACGGCGGCGAGCACAGGGCCGATGCACGGCGACCAGCCGGCCGCGAAACCGATCCCCGCCACCAGCGTCGCGGGATACGACGTCGACGTGTGCGCGAAATGCAAGCGCTTGTCCATCGCGAGGAACGGGATGCGGAACAGGCCCATCATGTTGAGCCCGAGAAGGATGATGACGACGCCGATGATGCGCGCGATGAGCACTTGGTGCTCTTTGAATAGCGCGCCCAACGCGCTCGCCGAGGCCCCGGCCAGCACGAAGACCAGCGTGAACCCCAGCACGAAGACGATCGAGTGTGCGAGGAGTTCTCGCCGGACTGAGATGGGGGCTGGCGCGGATTCGACGGATCCGGCGGCGGTGCTCATCGGGCGTGGTTCCTTGTAGGCTCTTGGGTCGTTCCGGAGGTGATTGATTGCTCGCCGTTCTTCTCGATGCCGGTCACTGGTTCTCCTATCCGCACATCGATCCGGTCGCGATCCACATCGGCCCGAACTTCGGCATCCGCTGGTACGGGATTTCGTATGTTATCGGCGCCTTGCTCGTCTACCTCCAGTTGCAAAGCAAGAGCAGTCGCGCGCGCACGGGACTGACGGTCGAACAGGCGCAGGAGTTCATCGTCTATACGATGGTCGGCATCATCATCGGCGGCCGCCTCTTCTTCCTCGTCGCCGACATGCTCACGCCGCTTTCAGCCGGCGGCCATTCGCTGGACTATTATCTCGCCAATCCGCTGCAGATCATCGCGATCTGGACGGGCGGCATGGCGTTCCACGGCGGCCTGCTCGGCGGCATCGCGGGCGCGGCCATCTACGTGCACCATATCAAACTTTCGATCTGGAAAGTGCTCGACGAAGCTGTGCTGTGGATGCCGGTCGCGATCTTCTTGACGCGCTGCACGAACTTCATCAATGACGAGCTTCCGGGCCGCGTGACCGACTCGCCGGTCGGCATCCTCTTCCCCGGCATCCCCGGCTATCGCTACCCGTCGCAGCTGTTCGAAGGCATCGGCATGGTGCTCGTGGTGCTGCCGCTAGTGTGGCTGATCCGTTCGCGGCCTGATATATTCAGGCCGGGAGCGGTCTTTTGGGCCTTCATCGCCGGTTACGGTCTGGTGCGCACGGTCGTCGAGTTCTACCGCGAGCCCGGGATCATTCTCTTCGGCTTGACGGGCGCGCAGTATCTCACCATCGCGATGGTCATCCTCGGCGTCGTCATGATCTGGCTCGGCCAGCGCCAACCGATGCCGGCCGCTCCCGCCGCGAAGAAGCCCGCGGACGCCGGCAAGAAACCCTCGCGGGCGTAGCTTCCTACTCGGCGTCGCCGATCAGCTGACCTTGCGCACGGTGACGGAAAGCGATTCCGCCGGCGTCACGTCGAGTTTGGTCGCGAGCGTCTGCGCCATGATGTACTCGCGCCATGCCTCGACGGCCGCCGCGTAGTCCGTATCCGCTGCCACCACCACCGAGATCCTGTCGCTGATGTGCAGCGCCGCATGCTTGCGCGCGTCCTGCACGGCGCGCACGACTTCGCGCGCGAGCCCTTCTTGCAGCAGGTTCTCGTCCAGGCGCGTGTCGAGCGCGACCAACATGCCGTTCGACTCGGCCGACGCCAGCCCGCGCGCTGACTTGCTGTCGATCAGGACGTCGTCGGGGCCGAGTGAGAAGGTCTCGCCGCTCGCGGACACGTCAAACGTGCGGCCTTCGGCGACCGCCAACGCGATGGCACGCGCGTCGACCGTCGCCAGCGCTTTGCGCAGCGCGGCCAGCTTGCTGCCGTAGCGTGGGCCGAGGCGCGGCAGGTTCGGCCGGATCGCATACTCGATGAACGCTGCATCGAGGCCGACGATCTGCAGATCCTTGACGTTGAGCTCTTCGAGCACCAGCGCGCGAAAGCGCATCAGCGCCTCGCCGTCGGCCGCCGAGCGCGGACGTACGTATGCCGTCGGCAACGGTTGCCGCGTTTTGATCTTGGCGGTTGCGCGCACTTGGCGGCCGAGATCGACCGCCTCTTGGGCGGCGCGCATCGCGGTCACGAGAGCGCTGTCCGCCCGCTCTTGTTGCGCTTGCGGCCAGGGCACGAGGTGGACGCTTTCCGGCGCCTTCTTATCGAGCGAGCGCACTAACATCTGATACAGCGATTCCGCCAACATCGGCGCAAACGGAGCGATCAGCAGGCTGACCGTGCACAGCGCCTCGTACAGCGTGCGATAGGCGGCCGCTTTATCGGCGCCGGTGCCTGACGCCCAAAAGCGGTCGCGCGACAGGCGCACGTACCAATTGGACAGCTCGTCGACGAAGCTCTCGATCGCGCGGGCAGCTCCTTGGGCGTCGTACAGCTCGAGACGCCGGGTCACGTCGGCGATCAGCCCAGTCAGGCGCGCCGCCGCCCAGCGATCGATATCCGCTCGCCGCGCAAGCGGCACGTCGGCAGGGATCCCGATCTCGTCGTCGTTCGCGTACAGCGTGAAGAAGTTGACCGTGCTCCACAGCGTGTTGAGCATGGCGTGCGTGCCTTCGCGGACCAGCTCCACGGACGCGCGCTTTGCCACACCCGGCGGGCTCGCCGCGAAGAAGTACCAGCGCAGCGCGTCTGCGCCGAGCGCATCGAACACCTCCCAGGGGTCGAGCACGTTGCCCTTGCTCTTGCTCATCTTCTCGCCGCGCTCGTCCACGACGTGTCCGAGGCAGACGACGTTGCGGTACGTGGGCGCCGCGAAACGCGCGGGATCCAACGCGTTGAGCATGGTCCCGATGGCGTGCAGGCTGTAGAACCAGCCGCGCGTCTGGTCAACCGCCTCGCAGATGAAATCGGCCGGATAGAAACGCTTGAACTGATCCTCGTTCTCGAACGGATAGTGCCACTGGGCGTAGGGCATCGAGCCGGAATCGAACCAGGCATCGATCACCTCGGGCACGCGCCGATATTCGCGACCATCGTGCGTGAACGTGATCTCGTCGATCGCCGGCCGATGCAAGTCCAGGTCCGAGAGATCGCGTCCGGTGCGCTCCGACAGCTCTGCGACCGACCCGATGCAGATGTAATCCGTGCCGTCGGTCCACAGCGGCAGTGGCGTCCCCCAGAAGCGCTCGCGCGACAGCGCCCAGTCGACGTTGTTCTCCAGCCAGTTGCCGAAGCGGCCCTGTTTGATATTCTCGGGCACCCAGTTGATCGCGTCATTGTTGGCGAGCAGCTGCGCCTTGAATTCGGTCGTGCGGATGAACCATGCGGTCTTCGCGATGTACAGCAGCGGATCGTCGGTGCGCCAGCCGAACGGGTAGGTGTGACGGATCGTCCCGGACCGGAACATCAAACCGCGCTTCTTGAGATCGGCGATGATCGGCGGATCCGCGTCCTTGAAGAACTCGCCTGCTGCAACGGCCACCTCGGGCACGACATGGCCCGTTAAGTCGACACTATAATAGATAGGAAGATCGCGAGCCTTGCCCAGTGCGAGGTCGTCCGGACCGTACGCCGGCGCCACGTGGACGATGCCGGTCCCGTCCTCGGTGGTCACGAACGGCGCGGCGATGACGTAGTAGCGATCCTTCTCGCTGACGCAGTAGTCGTACAGCGGCGTGTAGCGCGTGCCCGCGAGCTCGCGCCCGCTCGCGCGCCGGTCGATCTCGACCGCTTCGTCTCCGAACACCTTCGCGACCAGCGGCTCGGCGACGATCAGCTTCTCGCCCTCGCGTTTGACGACGGCATAGGTGACGTCGGGATGCACGGCCAGCGCCATGTTCGCCGGCAGCGTCCACGGGGTCGTCGTCCACGCCAGGAACGACGTCGTGGGATCGTCCTTGAGCCGGAAGCGCACGTACACCGACGGATCGTCGGTCTCGCGATACCCAAGTGCGACTTCCGCGTCCGACAGCGTCGCGCCGATGCGCGGATCGTACGGCACCGACTTGTAATCCTGCTGGATGAGCCCGCGATCCCATAGCTGCTTGAGCAGCCACCACACCGTTTCGATATACGAATTGTCGAGCGTGACGTACGGGTGTTCAAGATCCGTCCAATACGCCATGCGGACGGTCATGCTGTTCCAGTCGCTGACGTAGCGGTAAACGCTCTCGCGGCAGCGCCTGTTGAACTCGGCGATGCCGACCTCGGCCTCCAGCCGGCTCTTGTCGAGGATGCCGATCTCCTTTTCGACTTGATGCTCGACCGGCAGACCGTGCGTATCCCAGCCCGCTTTGCGCAGGGCGAAATGGCCGCGCATGGTCCAAAAGCGGGGATACAAATCCTTGAACGCGCGCGCCAACACGTGGTGGACGCCCGGCTTGCCGTTGGCGGTGGGCGGGCCTTCGAACATCACGTACGGTGCGCCGTGCACGGTCTGCTCCAGCGTGCGCTCGAAGATCTTGGCGTCGCGCCAGAACTCAAGCACGCCAAGTTCGCGCATCGGCGCGTCCTGGAGCATGCCGGGTGTGGGGAACAGCTTGTCTCCGATGGGATCGATCACGTCGCCGGCGCCGCCGCGCGCTCGCGCAATGCCGAGTAGATGATGTCCTCGGACACCACGCCGGTCAGCTCGCCGTTTTCGAACACCGGCAGGCTGCGCACGCCGCTTTTGACGAGCGCGGCGAGCGCGTCGCTGGCAGGCGCGTCGACCGTCAAGGCAGGCATTTTCGCCGCCGGCGTCATGATCGCGCGCACCGGTGTGTGCGGCCACAGGCCCGGCGGCACGCTTCCGGTGTCGCGCGGATTCACGAGGCCGACGAACGCGCCGTTGTCGACGACCGGGTAACCGGTTCGATTGCCTTGCGATACCTCAGCGACGAACGACGTGAGGGGTGCATCTTCGGACACGGGGATAAGCGTGCGCGCCATGCAGTCGCCGACGCGCATGCGCTCGAGCGCGAGGCTCATGCGCGCTTGGCGGCCGCTCGCGATGGCGGCTTGCAGCAAGAACAGCGCGATCAGGCCGAGCCATATACCGTTCCACATCTTGTTGAACGCCATGAAGGCCCCGGCCACGATCAAGAGCGCAGCCACCACCGCGCTGACCGTGCTCGCCATTGCGGTCGCGCGCGCCTGGCTGCCCGAGAATTGCCACAACGCAGCGCGCAGCAATCGGCCGCCATCGCTCGGGAAGGCGGGCAGCAGATTGAAGACCGCGAGCACGAGATTGGTGAGCGCCAAGAAAAGGCACAGCGTGTAGATCCACGACCAGTGCGCCATTCCGGTCACTTGCGCGAGCGCGCCGAAGATGGCCGCGAGGACCAGACTGGCGAGCGGGCCGGCGCCCGCCATCTTCACCTCATCCGCCGGCGTGCCGGGCTCGCGCAAGATGCTTGCGACGCCGCCGAACAAGAACAGCGTGATGTTGCCGATCGGAATGCCCAAGCGGCGAGCCACGAGCGCGTGCGCGAGCTCGTGCGCCACGACGCATGCGAAGAGGACGAGCGCCGCGATCAGGCCCAGAACGACGATATTGCCGGTGGACAGCGGCATGCCGTCCGCACCGGCGATATACCGCGCCGACGTCATGGCGGCATACGAGAACAGGGCATAGATGACGAGCCAGCTTGGATGGATGGCGATGTCGACGCCGGCGATACTTCCGATCCGCCAGCTTGAGCGCACGAGCATGGTACCTGCGAGTTTATCTCTCGGGCTGCGGCGCGCCTTCGCCTTCGACCAGCGCCTGCAGCCAGTCGAAAGCGGCCATCGCGCGGGCCTGCATGCCGGGCACCCGCGCAAGCAGATGGTCGCGCAATGCGGGCCTGCGCGACCACCACTGCTCGGTCAGCTCGTCGGCCTGGCTTTCGCGCGTAAGCGGCGCCAGCGGATAGGCTAGCCCAGCCGTCAGCGCTTCGATCTTCGGATCGTACGGGACCGCGAGAAACGGCACGCCAAGACGGGCCGCCAGGATCAATGCGTGCAAACGCATCGAGATGACCGCCGTGCAGCGCGACAGCAACGCCGTCATCGTCGTGAGGTCGTAGCCGCCGGTGAGCAGGGCCGGCGCGGACTTGCAGCGCCGGATCACCGTGATCGCGGCCTCGGCGTCGTGCGGCAGCTGCAGCGGCACGAAGACGATCTGCGCGCCGTGCGCTGAAGACAGCCGGTCGCACACCGAGACGAGCCGGTCCATGACGTGATCGAGCGCCGGACCGCGTCGCACGACGATTGCGACGAGGTCGCGCAGATTGTCGCGCAATCCTTCGCGCATGAGCGCGTCGCGCGTTTGCGGCGATTCGGCGGTGTCGGCCAAGAAGACCGGATCGGCGGCCAGGTGCACCTCGACGTTGGGCAGCAGCGCTTTGAGCGTTCCCTGGCTCAGCTCGTCGCGGACGCTGGCGAGATCGACGTGGGCGCACGAGCGCTTGACGACTTCGCGCCCGAAATAGTTGAGCGGCCCGACGCCTTGTGCGAAGATCGCGGCCTTTCGCCCAGCGCGTTTGGCTTCGCGGATGACGCTCGCGTAGTAGAGCAGGCTGCGCAAGCTGGTCGCGCTTTGCAGCAGGCCGCCGCCGCCGCTGACGGTGACGTCGGCGGCGCGTACGGCGTCCGAGACTGCGCGCCACGCCATGCGCGGCACGGCCTGCACGCCATAGGTGCGGCTCGTCTGCTCGGGGTTTTCGGACAAGACGACGAGCTCGTCGATCGGCCGGCGGCGGCGCCATTGCTCGACGAAGACGTCAAGGATCGCCTCGTCCCCGAAATTGCCGAAGCCGTAGTAGCCGGAGAGCAGCAGGCGCGCCGGCCGGTCGCTCATGCGCGCCCCGTCATGGTCCAGGCGCTGGAAGCGCTGCGCGCAGGCGCCGGTACAGCCATTGCGCCGCGATGCCGATGACCGCGCCGACGACCAGACCGTTGAACAGACGCAGCACGCTTATGATGAGCGGCGTGTGGATATGCGAGAACGTGTCGAGCACGTCCGAGAGCCCGATGCCCGCAGCGATGATGATGATCCAGCCGATCGCGCGGCGATGCGCCGGCGCGAGCGCGGGCAGTAACATCAACGCCGGGAAGCCCAACAAGAACTCTTTGAACCGCGGCCGCGCGCCGAGCAGCGTCGTCAGGAAACCGCGTAGGTGCGTTTCGAAATCCGACACGCCGATGTCAGGCTGATTGCCCGAGCGCATCAGCAGCAGCACCGCGCCGCCGGCCAGTGCGAATCCCACCAGCAGCTGCCACAGTTTGACCGGTGCCTCGCCAGCTTGCGCCGGGTTCACCGGGTTGCCGAAGAGCGGTGCGAAGGCGTAGAGCAGCAGCAGCGCGATCGGCGGCACGACCAACAGCGCCTTGACGCCGAAAAACTGTTGCACTTCCAGCATGAACGTCGTTTGCGCGAGCAGGCCGACGACGAACAGGCAGCCGACCAGAGCGACGCCGACAGCGGTCAGCGTGCAGCGCAATCCGTCTCGCGCGTTGGACGACCACGTGTCGCCAGGCGGCGCCGGGTCCTTGAAGTAGCGCGCCAGCGTCGTGCCGGCGGCCACCGCGAACGTCAGCGCAGCACCGAGCGCCCAGACCCGCCGCGTGATATCGTCGTGCCCGACCGCGCGCAGCCCCCAGAATGCGGCAAGCGTCAGCGCGTAACACGTCCACCCGAACCAATCGCGCGACCAGCCGTACACGTCGAGCAGCAGCAGAAACCCGGCGGTCACGCCGAGCGCGGCGAGGCAGTAAAGCACGTCGAGCCAAAGGCCGCCGAAGTCGACCAGCGTCGAGGGACGGCCGAGATAGAAACCGTTCGCGACCAAACCATCGCGCAGGCGATGCAGCATCTCGAGGTTGGTCGCTTGAGCGGTCAGCGTCTTATACGTGCCGTCCTTCTGCCGCACTTGCGCGAGGTGCGGGAACGGCCGCAGGTAGACGACGCGGATGTTTCGCTCGCGTACGCCCAGGATGTAGCGCGCGACGACCGTGTCGAGATCGAGCTTGTCGAGCTCGAGCCGCGAGATCGCCTGCACGCGCACCGTCAAGCCGGGGATCTTGCGGCCCAGCGTATCGCCGCCTTTTTGGAACTGCGTCGGATCGTATGCCTCGACGTTGCCGAACAGCGCGTGGTATTGCGCGTCGTAACGCCGGAATGCGTCAGCCGTCGCGTCGAGGTTGTACGGAAAGCCGAGCACCTCGTTGCGCAGTCCGAAGAAGATGACCGTGCCGATCGTGTCGCCCGCGAGCATCTGGCGGAAGACGACGTCGATATGGTCGGCATCGAGCCGTTCGCTGTTCTGGACGCGCGGATCGATCAGCAGCCCGAGCGCGTGCGCTTGATCGATGTTCTCCTGCGGGATGCCCAAGCCGAGATCGTTGAAATAATCGATCTGCGTGCGGACCTCGAGCAGCGCCGGCAGCTTCGGTCGCAGCACGATGACGTTGCGCGCCTCGAGCTGGTTGCGCAGAACGGTGACGTAGCGGTCGAGCGTGGGGCGGTCGAACACGAGGATGTAGACCGCGCCGGATTCGAGCGCGTTCGTCCGTTCGAGGGAGGCGAGCATCGGGTCGGTGAGCGGCGACGTGCGCGCAGCGTCGATGATCTGCTGGCCGGTCTGGGCGTAGGCGTGGTTGCCCAGGTTGATGCGGTTGCCGAGCTCCTCGTAGATCGCGAGCGAGGTCAGCCCTGCGGCCTTCATGAGCCGCAACAGACCGTTCTGGTCGTAGCCGTACGCGCTCGTGAAGTCCGCGAGATCCTGCTGGTCCATCGAGATCTCGACGTACTTGCTGGCATGCTCGTAGCGCAAACGCACGGCGGCCGCGATGAACGATGCCAGCGCCCCGATGATGACAACAGCAAGAGCCACGCGCCGCATGGCGTTCGTGCGCATGGCTCTCCTGGTTTGAGTTCGGCCCGGTTATTGCCTGGTTTTGAGTCGTTCGGCCGCTTCGCGAATTTTCTTCGCGGCGATGTCGAGCGCAGTCGCGACCGAATCCATCGTCACGCCGGCGATATGCTCGCCCTTCTCGGCGGCCACGCGCGCGAATTCTTCGGCGCGCTGGCTGAAGCGGCCGCTTTGGAATTGATCGGCGACGTAGTCGCCGGGCCACTGCCACGAACCTGCGCGATATGCTGTTGCCAGCGAGTTGGCGCACGTCTGCGGCGTGCCCAACGTCTCCAGGTGTGCGCGGACCACGTCCGCGTCGACCGTCGCTGAGCCCGCCGACTGCGCTTTGGCCCAGCTGGCGCTGAGGATGTCGTGATACAGCCGGTCGGCGACCGCGAGCCGCGTGCTCGGGGCCAGCGGCAACGCGGCGCGCACGCGGTCGACGTAATCGTTGATGATCTCAGTGGCTTCGGGTGTGACGTTCATACGATACCTCCGCTCCTGCATACCAGTTCGGGGCGGGATGGTTTCAAAGCCTCGTCGTTAGGGACAGCTCGACCCGGTTGCCCGCGAAATCAGGTATGAACGTGGCGCCCAGATACTGCGCGAAGCTGCCGCAGCGCCGCGAGGCTCACGGCGGCGCAGTGGTGAAGTGACCGCCCCCTGGAAGCCCGCGCGCAAGGAAACCGCATCATGGAGTCTCACCGCAGGTGAGCGCGTCGTCCTCACCTTCGCTCAATGTCAACGTCGCCTGTTTGGCCTGCGACGGAACCCGGCCCTGCGCCGACTGCCGCTCGGCCGGACGGACGTTGACGTCGCGCGGGCACCGCGTTCACTATTCATCCCGCTATGCGACGCTGCGCGCCGCAGCGGACGGCACGTACGGCTTCTCTGCGTGCGTCGTACCGCTACGCGCGGGCGAACGCAGCGTCGGAGATGCGATCGTCGCGTTGCTCGCCGGTGCGCGGGTGGCGATCGCGGCGGAAGACGCGGGAATCTTTTCCACGCACGTGCCGACAAACGTCGTGGTGTTCCCGCGCAGCGACTATCTCGCCGGCAAGCTGCCGCAGGCGTGGCTCGACATGCTGAACGGCTCGCCCCGCACGGATATGGAGCGGTCGAATTCATTCGACCGTGCACCTGCGCCCGCCCGAAACGCAGCCCCGTCGGTCCGCTCGGATGCGACGCGCCGTCTGCGCGCTATCTCACCTCCGCCCGCAGTGGAGCCGGCCGACGCGACCGCGCTGCTCGCGGACGAGCTCGCATGGTATCGCGCCAGCGACATCGGATTCGGCGTGCTTGCGGTGTCGGTTCCCGGCGAAGCCGCAGAAGCGACCGCCCAAGCGCTGTCGGGCCTCCTGCGCGGCGCGGACGAAGTGTGCGTCACCGCGCGCGGTTGCATCGCGATCCTGGCCGGCGCCGACAGCGCGCACGTGCGCCGGGTCGCATCGCGGCTTTCGACGGCTCTACGAAAACGCACCGGCACCGCCGGCAAACCGTCGCTTGGAGCTGCGCTCTGCCCCGACGACGGAATAACGGCGAATGCGCTGCTAGCCGCGGCACACGCGCGGCTCTCGACGTCGACGCGAAAGCGCGGCGACTAAAATCAGGTAGTCGGGTCGGCCTCGACCGCGGCCGGCACGTCGGCCGGCGGCGGCGGGTTGCGCAGCAGGCTGTGGCGGTAGCCGTAGCTCGCATAGACGGCTACGCCGATCAGGAACCATACGACAAAGCGTATCCAGGTCGCCGCCGGAAGCGCGACCATCATCCACAGGCACGAGATGCATCCCAGTACCGACATCGCCAGTCCGAACGGCGCCCTGAACGGCCGATGCGCGTGCGGCGCGACGAAGCGCAGCACGAACACGCCGATGCTCACGATGACGAACGCCGACAGCGTACCGATGTTCACCAGCTCGAGCAGATTCTCGAGCGGCACGATGAGCGCGAGAAATGCGACCAGCACGCCCGTGATCACGGTCATGCGCGCAGGCGTGCGGAAGCGCGGATGGATTGCGGCGAAGACCGGCGGCAACATGCGGTCGCGCGCCATGACGTAGAAGATCCGCGTCTGGCCTAACAACGAGGTGACCATGACGCTGGTCGTGCCGGCGACCGCGCCGATGGTCACCGCCGCCACGAAGAAGTGATTGTTGCCCGCTAGCCGGACCGCTTGGCCCAGCGCCGAGTTGACGTCGACGTGCTGCCAGGGGACGACGCCGATCGTGAACACCGAGATCAAGATGTACAAAACGCCGCCGATCAGCAGCGATCCGATGACGCCGATCGGCACGTCGCGCTGCGGGTTGCGCGATTCTTCGGCGGCGACCGTCACGGTGTCGAAGCCGATGTAGGCGAAGAACACGAGCGCAGCGCTGCGCACGATGGCATGGAAACCGTTGGGCGCAAACGGCGTGAAGTTGGCCGGATGGAGCGCCGACAGACAGGCGATGAAGAAGATGACGAACGCGGCGACCTGTACCCACACGAAGATCGCATTGGCGCCGGCGGACTCCTTGATGCCGATCGCGAGCAGCACGCTGATCAGCAGCACGACGATCGCCGCGATGATGTCGTAGTGCGATGCCGCGAGGTCGACGTGGAGCGCGCTGAAATGCCAGCCGCCGATCGCAGCGGGCGCCCATGAGGTCGCGAGCTGCGCGCTTTGCATCCACGCGGGCAGCGAGATGTTGATGCTTTGCAGACCCTCCTGGACGTAGCCGGAGAACGACGAAGCGACCGGTGCGGCCGAGATGCCGTATTCGAGGATCAAGTCCCAGCCGATGATCCAGGCGACGAACTCGCCCAGCGTTGCGTACGCGTACGTGTACGCGCTGCCTGCGACCGGCACCATCGACGCGAACTCAGCGTAGCACAGGGCTACGAAGACGCACGCGGCGCCCGAGAATACGAACGCCAGGATCACGCCGGGACCTGCGGCTTGCGCGCCCGATCCCATCGTGGTGAAGATGCCGCCGAGCATCGTGCCCAGGCCGATGCCGATGAGGGCGGGTACGCCCAGCGCTCGGCGCAGCGTCGGCCGGCCTTCTTCTTCTGGCCGGACACGCGAAAGCGGCTGAACCGCCATCAGCCGCTGGAGGATCGAGCGCCGCGGCGCCTGCATCAGCGCCGCATCACCGGTACTTCACCACCAGGGTCTTCAGTTCGGTCATCTCGTCCATCGCGTAACGGACGCCTTCGCGGCCGAAGCCGCTGTCCTTGACGCCGCCGTAGGCGAAGTTGTCCACGCGCAGCGTCGGATAGTCGTTGGCGATCACGCCGCCCACCTGCAGCTCTTCGAATGCTTTGGCGATGATGCGCACGTCAAACGTGAACACGCCTGCTTGCAGCCCGTAGCGCGTCTCGTTTGCGCGCGCGAACGCCTCGTCGATCGAGTCGACGGGCGTCAACGTCGCTACGGGTCCGAACACCTCTTCGCTCTCGACCTTCATCGACGGCTTGGTCTGCGTGAGGATGGTCGGCTCGATCACGTTGCCGTGGCGCACGCCGCCGGACACCAGCGTCGCACCCGCGGCCACCGCCTCGCCGATCCACGACTCGACCCGGTCGGCGCTCGCGGTGTCGATCAGCGGCCCGACGACGGTCGACTGCTGCGCGGGATCGCCGACGCCAAGCGCCTTGGTCTCGTCGCGATACAGTTGCGCGAAGCGATCGTAGACCGGCCGCTCGACGAAGATGCGCTGCACTTTGATGCAGACTTGGCCCGACTGCGCGAACGACCCGAGCGCGCAGCGCTTGGCCGCCCACGCCAGATCCGCGTCGGCTGCGACGACCGCGGCCGCATTGCCGCCGAGCTCGAGCACGACCTTCTTCTTGCCGGCGATGCTCTTGAGGTGCCAGCCGGCTTTGGCGGAGCCGGTGAACGAGAGCATGGCGATGCGCTCGTCAGTGGCCAGCCGCTGCGCGACCGGGATCGGCGCGTGCACCACGGACAACGCATCGGGCGGCAGGCCTGCGTCAAAACACGCATCGGCCAGCAGCAAGGATGAGAGCGGCGCTTGCGGCGGCGGTTTGAGCACGACCGTGTTGCCGACCGCGAACGCCGGCGCGAGCTTGTGCGCGACCAGGTTGAGCGGGAAGTTGAATGGCGCGATCGCGGCCACGACGCCGATCGGAAAGCGTTGCACGATCGACGTGTAGCCGACCGTTGCTGCAGACAGGTCCAACGGCAGCACCTCGCCGCCGGTGCGCGTCGACTCTTCCGCTGCGAGCGTGAACGTGGTGACCGCGCGGTCGACCTCGACGCCGCTGTACGCGCGCGGCTTGCCGGATTCGGCGATCATGAGCTCGATGAACGCGTCGCGCCGCTCGCGCAGCCGGGCGGCGATGCCGAGCAGCAGTTCTTTGCGTTTGTAGCGCGGCCACGCCCGGAAGCCGGTGAAGGCGCGCACCGCAGCCGCGATCGCGTCGTCGAGATCGGCGTCTGTGGCGACGCCGATCGTCGCGACCGTCGAACCGTCGTATGGATTCGTGATCGGCTGCGCGCTGCCCGTGCGCCGGCGCTCGCCGGCGATCGGCAGCGGGTGATGCGTCACGCCGGTGACCGTCGCCATCGCTTACTTGTCTTTGTCGGCGAACCAGCCGCTGGGTTCGACCGCGAGATTGACGTTGATCTGCTTGACCTCGGTGTATTGGTCGTAGCCGTACGTGCCGAGCTCGCGGCCGATGCCGGACTGCTTGTAGCCGCCCCATGGCGCTTCATTATAGGTGGGATGATATGTGTTGATCCACGTGATGCCGGCGCGCAGCTTCTTGATCACGCGGTGGGCTTTGGCGATGTCGTTGGTGAACACGGCGCCGGCCAAACCGTACACGGTGTCGTTCGCGAGCTTGACCGCATCGGCTTCGTCTTTGAAGCGCTGCACCACGAGGACGGGTCCGAAGATCTCCTCTCGCACGATGCGCATGTCGGGCGTGGTGTTCGTGAAGATCGTCGGCTCGACGAAATTGCCCTTACGCCCGAGTTCTCCGGGCGGCCGCTTGCCGCCGGTCTCGAGCTTGGCGCCCTCTTGGATCCCAGTCTTGATATACGATTCGACTTTCTCGGTGTGCGCGCGGCTGATGAGCGGGCCCATCTCGGTCTTCGGATCGAACCCATCGCCGATGGAGATCTGGCGCGCACGCTCGACCAGGCGTTTGACGAACTTGTCGTGGATCGAATCCTCGACGATCAGCCGCGAACCCGCTGAGCACACCTGCCCGGCGTTGGCGAATATCCCGAACAGCGCGTAGTCGACCGCGGTGTCGAAGTCCGCGTCGGCGAACACGATGTTGGGAGATTTGCCGCCCAGCTCGAGCGAGATCTTCTTGAGATTGCCCGTGGCGGCTTGCATGATGGAGCGGCCTGTCTTGGTGCCGCCGGTGAACGCGATCTTGTCCACGTCCGGACTTTCCGCGATCGCCGCCCCGACGATGGGGCCGGACCCTAATACGATGTTGACCACACCTTTGGGGAACCCGAGCTCGTCGATGAACGTCGCTAAGCGCAACACCGTGAGCGGCGTCAGTTCGGATGGCTTGAGCACGCACGTGTTGCCGGCTGCCAGCGCCGGCGCGAGCTTCCAGGCAGCCATGAGCAGCGGATAGTTCCACGGGATGATCTGGCCGCACACGCCGATCGGCTCTCGCACCACCATCGTCTGCGAGGCCGCGGGGACGTCGAACGTCTGGCCCTGCGGTTTGGTCGCCAGCCCGCCGTAATAACGGAAGCAATTGGCCGCGTCGGTCACGTCGTATTCGGTCTCGCGCAGCGGCTTGCCGTTGTTGAGCGTCTCCATCCGCGAGAGCTCGGGCGCGTGCTCTTCGATAATATCCGCAAGCTTGAACAGCAGCTTCGCGCGGTCCAGCGCCGCTGTGTCGCGCCACGGGCCGTTATCGAACGCCTCGCGCGCCGCCGCGATCGCCGTCTGCGCGTCCTTCTTGGTGCCCTCGGCGACTCGCGCGACCACTTCTTCGTTGCTCGGGTTGACGAGCTCGCGCGCGCCGCCGTCTGAGGCCGGCACCCAGGCGCCGTTGACGTACATCAGGCAGACGCCGTCTTTGGTCTTGAGGTTTTTGAGGAGGTCGTCAGACACAGCGAGCATGGTTCTCTTCCTTTTAATATCCCGCGTTCAGGGCACGGTCTCTACGCGGGCACGGCTGCCCGCTCGACCGCGTCGAGCGACTCTGCGAGCGCCTTGCAGACGTAGTCCGCCTGTTCCTCGGTGATGGTCAAGGGCGGCTCGACTCGGACCACCAGCGCGTTCACCAGCGTCCCCGCGACGAGCACGCCGCGCGCGAGCATCTCTTTGCCGAACGCGAAGCCCAGCGTATTGCTCGCGAATTCCAGCGCCATGAGCAGCCCTCGGCCGCGTACGTCGAGCACGATGCTCTCGTGCCCGGCGGCGCCTTTTTTCATGCCCGCCAGCATGCGCGCTCCCATGCGCCCCGCGCGCTCGGGCAGCTTGTCGTCGATGAGCACGCTGATGGTCGCCAACGCGGCCGCGCAGGCGAGCGGGTTGCCGCCGAAGGTCGTCGTGTGCAGGAACGGGTTGTTGAACAGGCGCGAGAATACGGCCTTCGTTCCGACCACCGCGCCAGCGGGGACGACTCCGCCGCCGAACGCTTTGGCAAGACACATCAGATCCGGCGCCACGCCGTACTGCTCGCAGCAGAACATCGTACCGGTGCGCCCCATGCCGGTCTGCACCTCGTCGAGGATGAGCAGCGCACCGTACTCGTCGCACAGCGCACGCACGCCCGGCAAGTAATCGTCGTCGGGGATGTTGACCCCACCTTCGCCCTGGATGGGCTCGAGAATGACCGCGCCGACCTCTTCGCCGACCATCTTGAGCGTGTGCATGCGCCGGCGCAGCTCCACGAGGTCGTTGAACGGAACGTGTTCGATGTTCGGCAGCATCGCGCCGAACGGGCGCCTGAATTCGCCTTTGGCGCTGGCCGAAAGCGCCCCATAGCTCTTGCCGTGGAAGCCCTTGGTCGCGCCGATGATCGTCTGTTTGGCCGGATCGTACGCGCGCGCGAGCTTGAGCGCCGCCTCGATGGCTTCGGTGCCGCTGTTGCAGAAGAACGAATATTCAAGCTCGCCCGGTGTGAGCAGCGCCAGCGCTTTCGCGAGCATGGCGCGCAGCGGATCGAGCAAGTCCTGGCTGTGCAAGGGCTGCCGGCGCAGCTGATTGGCGACGGCCTTGACCACCCGCGGATTGCGATGGCCGACGTTGAAGATGCCGAAACCGCCGAGGCAGTCGATATACTCTCTGCCGTTGACGTCGCGGTAGGCGTTCAGACCTGCGTCCGACCATTCGACCGCGGCGATCGCGTGCTCGACCGTGGTCGCTTTGCGATACTCGAGAAAGCCGGGATTGACGTGATTGCGGAAACCTTCGACGGTCTCTTCGGTGATCCAGGCGGCGTCCGCCGGCGTGATCTCCTCTTTGTCGATCAGCGCCAGGACTTTCTTCGCGTAGGCGTTGGCTTCCGCGACGTTCTGTTTTACGATTTTGTCGTCTCCTTCAGAACGGCGTCGCATGCCGCCGCCATTCTCTTGAGCCCTTCCGCGAGGTCAGCGTCGCTGATCACCAGCGGCACGAGCACGCGCAGGACGCATCCCTTCGCACCCGCGGAGAGCAACAGCAGCCCGCGCTCGCGCGCCGCCGCGATGATCGGCTTGGTCGGCGGCTCGCCGCCGGGTGGGTACTTGAACTCCATCGCCATCATCGCGCCGCGTCCGCGCACGTCGCCGATGCGATCGGGATGCCGGCGTTTGAGCTCGAGCATCGCGGCGCGCACGCTCTGGCCGATTGTGACCGCTCGCTCGACCAAACGCTCTTCTTCGAACACGTCGAGCACCGCCGCCGCAGCCGCGCACGCCAACGGATTGCCGGCATACGTCCCGCCCAAACCGCCGGGCCCCGGCGCGTCCATGATCTCTGCGCGGCCGATGACGGCCGCAAGCGGCAAGCCTGCGGCGACGCTCTTGGCGATACACAACAGATCGGCTTCGATGCCGGCATGCTCGATGTCGAACATCGCACCTGTGCGTCCGAATCCGGTCTGGATCTCGTCGCAGATGAGCACGATGCCGTGGCGCGTGGCGATCTCGCGCAGCGCCTGCAAGAAGTCGATGGGCGCCGGTACGAAGCCGCCCTCACCCAAGATCGGCTCGATGATGATCGCCGCGACGCGATCTGGCGCGACCTCGGACTCGAAGACGTCGCGCAGCGCCGCGAGGCTGCGCTGCGTCGTCCATCCTTGATACTCGTATGGATACGGCGCGTGGTAGATCTCGCTGCAGAACGGACCGAAATGCTGCTTGTACGGCTCGTTCTTGCCGGTCATCGAAAGCGCGAGCAGCGTGCGGCCGTGGTAGCCGTGTTGGAACGCGATGACGGCCGGCCGGCCGGTGTGCTCGCGCGCGATCTTGACCGCGTTCTCGGTCGCCTCCGCGCCGGTGCTCAGCAACAGCGTCTTCTTGCGGCTCGGGCCAGGCGCGAGCCGATTGAGCCTGCGTGCCAGCTCGACGTACGAATCGTACATCGCGACTTGAAAGCACGTGTGCGAGAAGCGGTCCAGCTGAGCGCGGATCGCGGCCGCGACACGCGGATTGCTGTGACCGACATTGAGGACGCCGATGCCGCCGACGAAATCGATATACTGCGTGCCCTCGACGTCCCACACCATCGCGCCGGAGCCGCGCTCGATGAACAGCGGGTGGGTATTACCGACGCCGCGCGCCACTTCCGAGGCGCGCAACTCGAGAAGCGAGGCGGTCCGTGACGGTGCAATAGCCACGTTCCCAGCGTCCTTTCCTGTCCCGAAATGTGGGCTGTCGCGATGCTCTCCTTGTAGTGTATCAATGTCCGAGTGCCGAAAGCGACGTGCCCAAAGCACAAAATATTACTCTGACTTCGTATCGGCGGCACATTGAACGTACAGGATGCGCTGGCGACCGAGTCGCTGCGTGAAGCCAAGGTCGTAGCCGGCGCACAAGGCCTCGAGCGCGAGGTCCGGTGGGCCCACGTGATCGACATGCCCGATCCGGCCCCCTGGGTGCGGCCGGGCCAGTTCTTGCTGACGACCGGTTTCGCATGGCCGAAGTCCGAGAACGACCAGCGGGCGCAGATCCGATCGCTCACCGGGGCCGGGCTCGCGGCGATGGCGCTGGCGGTGCCGCGCTATCTCGATCATTTCACGCCCGCTGCCAGAGAAGAGGCGGACCGGCTCGGCCTGCCCCTGCTCGAGATCCCATTCGAAGTCCCATTCGCCCAGATCACCGAGGAATTGCACCGCGCGATCCTCGCCGAACAGTATCGCGTCATCGAACGCTCCGAGGAGATCCATCGGGAGCTCACACTTGCCGCGACGCGCGGCTCCAACTTGCGCGATCTAGCGCGCACGCTCGGCGAGCTGATCTGGCGCTCCGTGACATTCGAGGATCCCGACGGCAAATTGCTCGCGTTCTACGAGGCGGGCGGCGACGAGGACGCGGTGCGCCGCGAAACGGTCCGCAAAGAGCAAAGCCCGGCATCGATGATCGACGCAATGGAGGCAAAGGGGTTGCTGGCCAAGGTGCGCGCGGCCTCTGGCCCATTGCGCATCGAGGCGATGCCGGAGATCGGTCTCTCGAGTCCGCGTGTGGTGTGTCCGATCCGCATCGGCTCCGAGCTGGTGGGTCTTGTCTGGATCATCGAGGGCGATTCGAGTTTGTCAGAGCTGGATAACCGCGCCGCCGAACAAGCGGCGCTCGTCGCCGCGCTGCACATCGCGCATCAGCGCGAATTGGCCAGCACTGAGGCGCGCCTCGGCTACGCCTCGTTCCTCTCATTACTCGAGGGCGCCGAGGATGACCCGCAGGCGATCGAGCGAGCGCGATTGCTCGGATTCGATCCGCGTGGCCGGCATCGGGTGGGCATTGCGGTCATCCCAGAACCGCTGCCGCTCAGCCGGGAGGCGTTCCTACGGCGCGAACGTGTCGCCGAGCAGCTGCGCAGCCGCCTGGCGACCACGGGCGCGCGGCCGCAGCTGACCGCGCAGCTCAACCGGGTCGCCTTCCTGCTGCCTGACAGCGTCGAAACCCAGGACATCGTCGCCGGCCTGAGCGACGAGGGCGTGACGGTCTTCATCGGTAGGGCATACGCCGGAACCCAGGGCGCGCGGCGCAGCTACCGCGAGGCGCAGTCGCTGCTCAACTATCAGAACGGCGCGCGGGTCCGGACGTTTGAGGACGCGCTCGTGCCGCGCGTGCTGATGGGCGACCCCGGTGCCCGCACGGCGTTCGTCGAAGACCTGTTCGGCGCGCTCAAGACGCGCCGCGGCGGTGAGGCGCTCACCAAAGCGCTGCTCACTCTCGCTGCGTCCGGTTTCAATTTCAAGGAAACGGCGGAGACGCTTGGCATCCACCCCAACACGCTGCGCTATCGCCTGACCCGCGCCGTAGAAGCCACGCACCTCGATCTGGAAGATCCGGACGTGCGGTTCCGATTGCAGCTTGCGGTTCGCGTTTTGGAGTTCCTCGCCAAAGACGAGAAGGAAAATTGTGGCGTCCGGACATAGTCGGAGGCTTTATTTCTTAGTACACTCTTAACCAGAGCTGCTGCCTTGACGTTTGTCAGGAGTTGTCGCATGTCGTTTCAAAGGATTGCGGTCGCGTTTGTAGCGGCCGCTTGTCTTTTCGCGTTCGCGGCGCCGTCACTGTCCGGCACGACCGGCGGCATCACTGGAAGGACGGTCGACGCTGTCAGCAGCGGCCCGGTCGCCGATGCGGCGGTGACCGTCACCTCGCCTTCGCAAAACGCGTCGACGAAGACCGATACGAACGGGCATTTCAGCTTCATCTCGCTCGCACCGGACACGTACGCCGTGACCGCCTCGAAGCAAGGATACACCGTACAGAGCATTCCCGGCGTCACCGTGATCTCCGACCAGACGCGCACGGTGACCATAGCCTTGCAGCGCTCGGTGAGATCGCTCGGCACGGTCGTCGCGACCGGCAGCACGTCGCTCGTGCGCCCCGGCACCACCAGCAACGTCTTCTCGATCAACTCTGCCGGCCAGAAGGCGACGAACGCGTTGGCCGGTTCGGGCGGTCTCAATCAGGCGTACGGCGCGATCTCCAGCGCACCGGGCGTCGTCTACCAGCAAGGCCAGCAAGGCTGGTATCAAAACGTCTACATCCGCGGCGGCGATAACGATCAAGTCGCCTATGAGCTCGACGGCATCCCCGTGATGCGCGTGTCCGATAGCGCGCCCGTTTCAACGCTGTCCAATCTCGGCCAAGCTGAAGTCCAAGTCTATACCGGCGGCACGCCCGCCTCGGCGGAAGCATCCGGTCTGTCCGGCTATATCAATCAAGTCATCCGCACCGGCACGTATCCGGGCTTCGCCAACCTCTCGCTCGGCATCGGCTCGCCCGCGTTGTACAACAGAAGCGTGGAAGAGATCGGCGGCGCCTCTCCCAATCGTCTTTTCAGCTACTATGTCGGTTTTGCCAATTCGGCGCAATCGTTCCGCTACGGCGACCAGAACAACGGCGTCAGCAACCCGCTCTTCTTCTTCCCGCTGTCGATCGGCACGCCGCTCAATGGCACGGTATACGACGGCAATGGCACGGCGATCTTCGCGCCCGGCGTGACCTACGCGCAGGCGTCGAACACCGACCAAGAGGCGATCACCAATTTCCATTTCGGATTGCCGCACAAGTACGATTCAGGCAAGGACGACATCCAGGCGCTCTACATCTATAGCAACATCCTGCAGAACTTCTACAGCTCGCAGAACGATCTCGGCCTGAACGTGCCTTCGACGCTGATCGACGTCTACGGCTCAAGCCCGATGACCTATCTTGACATCCCGGTCTATAACGGCTCGATCTATCAGCAGCCGAATCCGTCGAACGTCCAGACCATGCTGTTCCCAGGAACCGGCACCGATCGGATGCCGCTGGCGCCGATACCGCAAAGCGAGCGCGAGGGTTCCCAAAACGGCATGGCGCTGATCAAGCTCCAGTATCAGAAGAATTTCAACCCGCAGACCTATCTGCGCGTCTACGGCGCGTCGAACTACAACTGGTGGTTCATCACGGGACCAGTGAGCGCCAACCTGACGTACGGCGATCAGCTGCCCGACTACGAAGTCATCGGCCACAACTGGCAAGGTACGGCGATCTTCTCGCGCCAGATGAGCGACAAGCATCTGCTCAACGCGACCGTCTCATATTTCACCGGCAAGCTGCAGACGTATTCGATGGGCTTCACCGACGGATTTATGACCAACCTTGTGGATGCCGGCGGCAATTGTTATGACGGCGCCTCGGGCGCGTACTCGACGTGCTTCGACACGACGCCCGGATCGACGTCGCGCGGCACCGCATGTACGGGTGCCATCACCCTGCCGCCGTGCACGTACAATCTCACTCCCGCCGTGCCGCCGGCGCTCACGCCGGGCGCCAACAACGGCGCGCAATGGCTTATCACGGAGAACGGCCAGAACGCGCAGGTCGACAACGTGCGGCCGGACTTCACGTCCGCATCGCTTTCGGATCAGTGGCGCCCGGGCGACAAGACGACGATCAGCCTCGGCCTGCGCTTGGAGAGCTACACCTACACGCTGCAAAACCTGGAGAACGGGTATCCGGCGCGCGCGTTCTGGTTCCAAGCATACAATCGCGAGTTCTGTTTCGGACAAGGCGTTGGTCCGGGTCTGGGCTTGCAGCAGACCACGATCGACCCGGTGACGGGACTGCCCGCTCCGTGTCCGGCGAACACCTCGCCAGTCAACCTGCAGAACTACGCCGGGGGCAAAGTGACCGATGTCGTGTGGGAGCCGCGCATCGCGTTCACCCAGGCCTTGTCGTCGGATACGGTCATCCGCGGTTCGTACGGCCGCTATTCGCGCCCGGCGCCGACGTCGTATCTGGAGTTCAACACGATCCAACAGAACCTGCCGAGCTTCATCGGCTCGTTCTTGTCGTTCGGGTACAACTCGCCGTTCCACGAGACGCACGCAGACATCGCCAACAACTACGACCTGTCGATCGAGCAGCACATCCCGCACACCGATATGTCGCTCAAAGTCACGCCCTTCTTGCGCAATACCCAAAACCAGATCCAGTATCTCTCGCTCAACGCGCAGGGCGTCGTCGACGGACTCAACGTCGGCCAGCAGCGCTCGCAAGGCGTGGAGTTCACCTTTACCAAGGGCAACTTCGCGGCGAATGGCCTGGCGCTGCAATTGTCCGCCACGTACACCAACAGCACGATCAAGTATGGCGATTTCCCGAACGGGTTGAACATCATCGATCTGCTCAACCAATACGTGCAGAACTACAACTCGTACACGTCGGCCTGCGCGACGGCGACGTCGAGCCTCAAAGGTCCGTGCGGTCTCAACGGCAACTCGCTTGCGCATGCCTGCTTCTTGCCGGGCAGCACCACACCGGACGACACGTGCGCGCCCGGTTCCATCGCCAATCCGTATTTTGGCCAGGCGATGCAGCCGCTGTTCGACCGCAACGGCTCGTACACGACGTACGATCAGATCCCAGCGCCCTTCAACAACGCGATCGGCTTCGCCACGCCGTTCCAGTCGTCGCTGGTGGTCAATTACAAACACGGCCCCTTCACCGTCACGCCGAGCTTCACGTACAGCACGCAGGGCAAGTATGGATCACCGTTGATCTGGCCCGGCTACGATCCAACGACGTGCACCGGAACGTCAGCCGGCAACACCGCGAACACGCAGACCTGCTCGAACTTCTTGTTCATCCCCGACAAGTACACGGGCCATTTCGACAATCTCGGTGAGTTCGCGCAGCCGCAGCGGCTGACGATGGGCTTGGCCATCGGATACGACATCAATCCGCACGTGACCACGACGCTCACGTTTGCGAATCTGGTCGACCAATGCTATCAGCACCATATGCCCTGGGATAGCGGCTCGACGTGCATGTACGCGCAGCTGGCCTCGAACCTGCTCGCGCCGGCCGGTAACTTCGTCGCCAACCCGCCCATTCAACTGGCGTATCCGTACGGCAACTGGTACAACAACATCGAGATCGGCCAAGAAGGCCAGAAGCTGCCGATCCAAGCGGTGCTCCAAGTCAACTTCAAGATATAAGGCGCGGCTGTCTGTGGCGCGCACCGAGCTCACCGGCCTGCTGCGCCGGATACACGCCGCGTACCGGCAAGCGCAGCGCAGCGGCATGCCGGCCGACGAGGTGTTCGAACGCCAGACGCTCGCACGCCGGCGCTTTCTCGAGCAGACTTGCGCGGCCATCGCGCCGATCGTATGGAACGGTCGAATTCCGACCGCATGGAGCGGTCGAATTTATTCGACCGAACGCCCGCTCGCCGCGAACGGACCTCGCGTCGCGATCGTCGGAGGCGGCCTTGCCGGCGTGACCTGCGCCTATCGCCTCAAGCAGGCCGGCATCGCCAGCACGATCTACGAGGCAGGCGGCGGGCTCGGTGGACGCACCTGGACGCTGCGCGGCTTCTTCGACGAGGATCAGACGGCCGAGAACGGCGGCGAGTTCATCTCGAGCGAGCATCTGGCGATCCGGCATCTGTCGGGTGAGCTCGCACTGACGCTCGACGATCTGCGCGCCTGGGACGCCAAACAACACACCACGGGGGACATCTACTGGATCCACGGCAAGCGCTACGCGATCGCGGACATGCTGCGCGACTACGCCGGCGTCTTCCCGAAGCTGGAAGCCGCCAGTGCGGCAGCCGGCGACACGCGCTACGATCATCACACGCAGGCCGGCTACGAGCTCGACCACATGTCCGCGCGCCAGTGGATCGAGCGCAACGTGCCGGGGGGCGCCACGTCCAATATCGGTTGGCTGCTCGATATCGACACCATCACCGAGAACGGCGGAGAATCGAGCGAGCAGAGCTCCCTCGAGCTCATCTACATGCTCGCATACATGCCGAGCTACAATCCTAAAGGCGGTTTCTACCTCGTCGGAACCGACGAGCGCTATCGCGTGCGCGAGGGCAACGATCAAATCGTCGCGCGCATGGCCCGCACGCTGCCGCCTGAAACGATCAACCTGAACACCCGGCTGCAAGCGCTGCGACGGCGTTCGGACGGCGGCTACATCTGCACGTTCTCATCCGTGCAGCACACGTTCGACGCCTCGTTCGATCACGTCGTTCTCGCGCTGCCGTTCACGACGCTGCGCCAGTGCGATCTTTCGCAAGCCGGCTTCTCCGCGGTGAAGATGGCGGCGATCACGCAAATGCCGATGGGTACGAACACCAAGCTGCACGTGCAATTCAAAGAGCGCGCCTGGTTCGCCCATGGATCCAACGCTGCGACCTACTCCGACACCGGCTATCAGCAGACGTGGGAAGACACGCGCGCGCAAGCGGGCACCGCAGGCGTGCTCGTCGACTACACCGGCGGCCATCTCGGCGCTTCGTTCGACGCGCCGTCATTCGGACCGGCTTCGCCGGTCTTCGTGAATCGTTTTCTCGGCCAGCTTGAGCCGGTCTATCCCGGCATCTCGAAGCTGTGGAATGGCAAAGCCTTCCTCGACAACTGGACCAAAGACCGTTGGCATCGCGGCTCGTATTCGTACTGGGGCGTCGGCAACTGCACGACGTTCGTCGGCATCGAACCGGTGCGCCAGGGCAACGTGCACTTCTGCGGTGAGCAGTGCTCGCTCGCGTTTGGCGGCTTTATGAACGGAGCCGTCGAGACCGGCGAATCCGTGGCGCGCGAGATCACGGCCGACGTCAAAGGCAACGCGCATGCCGTTTGAAGCGGAAGCCACGGCGGGCGGATCGGGGCTGCGACGCGATATCCTCGGCTTTTGGCATATCGCCGCGCAGTCGGTCGCCAATATCGCGCCGTCTGCGACCCCAGCGCTCGTCGTCTCGCTCATCTACGGCATCACCGGCAACGGGTCGTG
The DNA here is from genome assembly GCA_963772515.1 of Vulcanimicrobiota bacterium. GTDB lineage: Bacteria > Vulcanimicrobiota > Vulcanimicrobiia > Eremiobacterales > Eremiobacteraceae > JAFAHD01. The sequence continues at coordinate 756,712 of CAVYXC010000002.1, read as the reverse complement.
GCTGGCGTACGTGCTGGCGACGGCCATCCTGCTGCTGGTCGCGCTCAACGTCAATCAATTCGCCCGCCGCTCGGTGTCGCCCGGCTCGCTGTACACCTTCGTGGCGCAAGGGCTTGGCCCGACATGGGGCGTGATCTCGGGCTGGTCGATGGTGATCGCGTATCTGATCATCGGCGGATCGGTGCTCGCCGGCTGCGCCAACTACGTCACGGTGGTCGCGCACGAGTTCGTCGGACCAAGGTTCGACGGCGTGCTCACGGTCGGCGCGATGGTGCTCGCGGCCGGGGGTGCTTGGTACATCGCGTATCGCGACGTGAAGCTGTCGACGCAGCTCATGCTCTGGATCGAGTTCGCGTCGATCGTACTCATCATGACGCTGTCGTTCGTGTTCTTCTTCAAACGGGGAACCCTGCTCGACCCGCCGCAGCTGACGTTGGCGGGCGTCACACCGGCGAACATCGGCCACGCACTCGTGCTGTCGATCTTCAGCTATGTCGGGTTCGAAAGCGCAGCCTCGTTGGGACACGAGGCGAAGAACCCGCTGAGCTCCATCCCGCGCTCGATCCTGTTCACCGTCGTCGCAGTAGGCGCATACTTCGTGTTCACGACGTACGTGCTCGTCATGGCGTTTCACGGACAAAATCCGCCGCTCGATCAGTCGACCGCGCCCTTGAACGTGCTCTCCGCTCTAGCCGGCATCCCTATCTTCGGGCTGCTCATCGCCATCGGCGTCGCGATCGGCTTCTTCGCGTGTGCATTGGCCTGCATCACTGCCGGCTCGCGTGTGCTCTACACGATGTCGCGCCATGGCCTGTTCCACGCCTCGGCCGGCGACGCGCACGCCACCCACGCGACGCCCTACGTCGCGGTGACGTTTGCCGCGATCGCGGTGCTGGTCGGTCCGCTGGTGCTGCTCGCAAGCCACTTCGCGCTGCTCGACATCTTCGGCGACCTTGGCACGCTCGGCACGCTCAGCGTCCTCTTCTCGTATGTGCTGGTGAGCGTAGCTGCACCGGTGTATCTGCGACGGCGCGGAGAGCTGCGGCTAGGGGCGGTCGTGGTCGCTGCCGTGGCGGTGGTCGCGATGATCGTGGCGATCGTGGGCACGATCTATCCCGTGCCGCCGCCACCGCAAAGCTATATCCCGTACGTCTTCATCGTGCTGCTCGCGCTCGGTGTGTCGCGCTTCCTGTACGTGCGCTCGCGCGATCCGCAGATGATCCGCGACATCGAAACGGACCTCGCGGCGAGCTGACGCTACTTGCCGAGTTTGCGCAGCGCTTTTGGCTGCAGCAATGCCGAGATGGTAGCCCCGCCGGGCGACCAGCGGTCGACGTCAAGCAGACAGACGGCGCCCTTCTTGAGCTCGAGTTGGAGCTCGGTGTTCCCCGCCACCAAGTAACCCACCAATCGGCCTAGCTGCGGCATGTGGCCGACAAGCGCGATGTGCGACAGATCATGCAGCGCGCGCAGCTCGCTCGCGGTTTTCGCTGGCTCGGCATCGGGCGCGAGCGACTTGAGCACGCGGATCGAGGCTGGGTCGATCCCATAGGCCTTGCAGATGCACAGCGCCGTCTGACGCGCTCGCTCATAGCCGCTGTCGAAGACGTGCTCGATCTCGATGTCGATCTTGCGCATGCCGCGCGCGACGCGGCCCATCTCCTTTTCGCCTTCCGGAGAGAGCGGACGCAGCGCGTCATCGGGATATTTTCGCGAATCGGCCTTGCCGGCGTCGGCGTGCCTGACGATGATCGCTTCCATGACTCTGATGTTCCCTTAGCGGGGCGTGAAATGCACGAGTACGCTGCTGGATTCGGTCAGGCCAAGCACCGGGTCCCGCTTGGCGTTGCCGACATACCAAAGGCTGCCGTCGCGCGCCCGCACGATCGGCCCCGGATATCCGCCTCCGGGCGACGCGAACTCCGAGATCCGGCCTGTCCGCGTGATGCGTCCTATCTTGCCGCTGGTCAGTTCTGTGAACCACAGGGCGCCGTCGTCTCCGGCCGCGATGCCGGCGGGGAACGAAGCGGGGGTCGGGATACGGTATTCGGAGATCTTCCCGCTAGGGGTAATCCGGCCGATCCGGTCCGCTGCGAACTCGCAAAACCATACGTTGCCGTCGGGGCCTAGCGTGATCGCGGTGGGCCGGCTGCCTTTGGCGGGGAGCGTGAATTCCTTGATGGCGCCATCGGGTTTCAACCGGCCGATGAGATTGCCGACCGGCTCGCTGAACCATAGATTGCCATCTGATCCGGCGACGATGGCGGTCGGATCCTCGGTCGTGGGGCCATAGTACGTGATCGCGCCGCTGGACGAGATGCGCCCGATCTCGCCGGCCGAAGCGTTGGCAAACCAAGGTACGCCGTCGGGGCCGATCGCGATCCCCTGGAAGTTGCCTTCGGGAGGCAACGCGTACTCGCGCATGCGCCCGGCTGTGTCGATCCGCACGAGCTTGGGCTGTTGCCCCGCAGAGCCGGCGCCGACCGTGAACCATGCGATATCCGCAGCGTCGACCGCAACGCCGTTGAACGATTCGATGCGCGTGAAGCGCTTGAGCTCGCCACCCGGTGTGATGAGCACGACGCCAGACGGCCCGTTACCGTAGTTGAGGGTCGCGAGCCATATATCGCCGCTTGGTGCGGCGGCGATGGCGGCGACGTGGACCCCCGCCTCGAGCACGCGCACATTTTTGACGCCGCGCAGCGGCGGGCCGCTCGCCGGCGACGAGCACGCGATACATGATGCGGCCGCAACCACGGCGATCAGACGATACAGCATGCCCTTTGCCTCGACCCGGCCGGAATCAGCGCTTAGGGGTCGACCTCGTACAGCGCGATCATGCCGGCGTCCATGTGGTCGCTGACGTGGCAGTGGAACAGCCACGTGCCGGGATTGTCCGGCACCATGTCGACAGTCACCATCTGCGCCGGCGATAACGCGATCACATCGGTGCGCTGCTTGGCCAAGAGCACCGTGTTCCCGTGCCAGTGCGGGGTGTGGAAATTGAAACCAAAACCGATCGTCATAAGGTACCAGCGCACGCGCTGGCCCTGTTTCATCGTCATCTTGGGGCCGTTGCCGTACAGGTATCCATTGATCGTCGCCTTGTAATTCGAATCGGCGAAGCCGGAGCCAGTGAGCGTGATCGCGCCGTTGGAGTCTATCGGATTGGTCTGAGCGAGGTCGGCGCGCTTGAGGGCGGGCGTGAACTGCGCCACGTTGCGAGACAGATACCAGCTTTGGTTCTCATCGAAGAAATTGAAAATGGCCACGATTTCCCGATCGACGTCCTTTGGGCTGCCGTCGGGGTTGGCCATGCCGCGCGCCGTGACGATGATCGGGCCGACGAGGCCCGCGTCGACGTCCTTCAGCTCGTCGACATGCGAATGATACAACCATACGATCGAGCTCGGATCGCCCGGCCCCGGGCCGGCACGATCGGGAACCTGCCAGGTATAGGTGAAGGTCCGGCCCGGCGGTACCGCCCCGCCCATCTTGTCGGCCCCGCTCTCGTCGCCGTAGGCAACGCCTTCAGAGGCTTTCTCGTAGAGTACGCCGTGGGGATGCATGCTATATGGCCGCGAGGCGTTGTTCTTGAAGACCACCTTGATCGTGTCGCCGACCTGCGCTCGTATGATAGGTCCTAGGATCCCCATATATTGCTGGTCTGCCGGTCGCGGCTTGAGGGTGGTGAATGTGGCGTCCGTATATTCTCGATATATGGCTTTTCGATAGACGGGTCCGATGTGATGCGCTGAGCGTTGCGTGTAGACTTGCTCGACGCCCATGAACGGCTTGCCGCTGATCCGGTTCGTGCCGCTGGGTACGTAATTCCACATGACCTCGTCCGCGGCGATATAGTACGTGCGTGTCGTCGGCGCGACCGTCCCCGCTTGCGTGTTGCGTGCGGCACAGCCTGAGCCGACGGCCAAGCATGCAACGGCGCAGAGCAATGCGGACGCTCGGGTACGACTTGAAAAGAACAGCCCAATAAGAGCAGGGCTCACAAGAACCTCCCCACGTTTGCGACTTGGGCGAAACAGGGCTCGAACCTGTGACCCCCTCCTTGTAAGGGCGGCGAGCTATGCTCTCAGAAACTCCACAATGCTCGACGCTGTAAGGGTTCGCTCGTTCTGTGCCGCTTCATGCTGCTTCGCAATGCTCCAGCGTGGTCCGGACTGCTCAGGGCACACGACGGGCACACGCTCACTTCGCGCCTAGCGCGGCGTTCAGCGCCCCGCCGGCACGCCGGTCAGGAGCTAGTGCGTCAGCGCTGGAGGCAGGACGCCGACGCGCTAGTTCGTCAGCGCAAGCCCTCTCACCTGATTATCACCGCCGCCAGGCTGCGGGGTGAACTTAACCGCTACGGCCGTGTAGGGTGGGGCCATCACATACACGGCCGAGTCCGTCGTCGTATCAGCAGCGACGTACATGTTGCCCGCGGCATCAAACTTGATGTCGAATATGTTCGTCGCGAGCGCCGGCGCGATGGAATGATCGACGGTACTCGCGTTCGAGAACGGCGCTTTGTAGACATCAATCTCTCCGTAGCTCGTGCCATTCGCAACGTACAGATTGCCATCCGGTCCAATGGCGCACCCTGAAGTGGCAAACACGCTGCCAAACGTGAACATCAGCGAATTGGTCGGATACTTCGAGTACTCAGTAATCCCCGCTTTCCCTTGGTTACAGACGAACACGTCGTCGGAGCCGTCCACGGCGACCCCGCCGGGGAACGAGACGCCCGAGGTGATCGATGTACCCGGCACGCTTGACGCTGACACGGGACCTGGGATGACGGTGATCGCGCTGGCGAGAGGCTCTCTGGAAACATAGAGATTTCCCATGCTGTCAAAGGCGCACCCAGTGGGTAAGGTTCCAACGTCGAGAGTGAATGATGGTGATGCCGCAATCGCGATCGGCTGAGCGAATGCAAGCAACGTTGGTTGCGTGGTATTGTTGGCAGAAAACTGAATCACAAAAAGGGCGCCCTTGGTTGGGGCGCTTGCGTTGACACAGAGAGAGAAAGGACCGTTCGACGTCACCAAGCCACCGATAAGCGTACTGCTCGCCGTTATCGGAAGCGCGAAAGCCAACGTCGAGCCGCCGCTCGTTAGCCCATTGGAGATATACATCCGGGTTTGGGATGGCGCAGGCGGCGGTCCGGACGTCGTGCTGCTGCTGCTGCAGCCGGCTAGCAGCGCTAATGACGCAATGGCAAACGAGAGAAGCACGTTACGAAGATGAACCATGCGATTCTCCTGACGAAAAGCCAAAGACAAAGGACGAGGAGGGCGGTTGTTGTTCTCTGGCAGTCGACGGCTGCCCTGGGGCCGCCTTCTTGCTTAGCCACCCGAAGCGGCTGCGAGGCACATGCTGAGTCCCGCAGGGGTAAGGAAGTGTATTTCGCGCTCAGAGACTCGAAGTTAACGGTTCAGCCTGTTGTTGATTCAGCGAAGTGGACAGCAAAGTGCTCCGCTCGCGCTGCCGGCGCAAGACAATGACGCCGCATCAGCTTACGGCGTCGATCTTTTCCACTGGGCGAAACAGGGCTCGAACCTGTGACCCCCTCCTTGTAAGGGAGGTGCTCTACCAACTGAGCTATTCGCCCGTGAGCTTCTTGCGTTGCGCTCGAGGAGGCTTTGCTGGCCTGCTCTTGCAGCTCCTGTTGTCGATTCCCAGCCGGGATATCGCCGCGCGCGATCGCGCCCCAGCCAAGGCGAGGGTGTCGTTTCGGCTTCATCCAATTGGCTTTGGCGTGCGCGCATATTGGTCGGGTGTATGTTTTGCGCTTATCGCGTGCTTTATGGTACACGCGGTGGGGCGCGCCGCTGATGTCGTCGACCCGCTCGATATCTTTGCCAAGCACACCGCCGCCGTCGGCTACTCGCTGTCGGATGGCCGCGCGAAACCTTATCTGATCGAGAGCGCGACCACCGATCGAGAGACGGGAAGGACGAGCAAGAGCCGTCACGAGCAAGCCGGAGCATACTTCCGCGATCAGTCCGTGCACGGTGGCCGAAGTGGCGCGTGGGGTTTCGATGGACACGGCTTTTGGATCCAAGACTGGAACGGCAACGTGCTCTACGAGCTCGGCCTTGGACGCCAGTACGACGTTGCCTGGGCTGTCATCGGGGCGGAGAGCTTCGGCCCGGAGCTTTCGCCCGAGATGATGACCGGCACCGCCGACGATTACGTCGTGCGCATCCACCCGCCGACCGCGATGCCCGCGGATGTCTACTTCAACAAGAAGACGTATCTCATCGATCGAGCGGTCGTCAATCCTGCGGGGGTCCCGGAAACCGTCGACTACAGCGATTACCAACGAAGCGGCCCGGTGACGGTGGCCATGACGCTGACCTCGGGCGCTGCCGTCTCGAGGGTGACAAAATTTCTTTGGGATGCCCCGCTCCCGGCCACCGATTTCGATGCGCCGGCGCGTCGCTCGTATGCGACATTCCCATCAACTGGGTCAAGCACTGTACCGTTCGATGATAAACGGGACTCGATCGTGTTCGAGGCGACCGTCAATGGCGTCAAGGGCCACTTCGTGCTCGACACCGGCGCGGCAGGCGTATTTCTCACTCCGGACTTTGCGTCTAAGGCGCATCTGACGCCCCTTGAGACGACGTCCGGTACCAGCGCTGGGGGTCAATTCGGCCTCGCGTCCACGCGGATCGGGCATTTGCGCATCGGCGACGTCGATCTCTCGGATTTCTACGCATGGATCGGCGCCAAGGGGGACGCGGACGGTTTTGTCGGTTACGACGTGTTGGCCCAGACTGTCTGCGACGTGGATTTCGACAAGAAGCAGCTCACCTTTGTGAATCCGGCGGGCTACGCGGGCGATCCGAAACGCGGCGCGCTGATCGTCGCCCTCGACAATCAAACGCCCGAGATCCAGGCCCTCGTGAATACCAAGCGGCAGGTGTTCATGACCCTCGATACGGGCGATGGATCCTCCATGACGTTCTTCCGGACATTCGTGGATCAAAACCCGGGTATCGTGGCGCGCGGCGCCGAGGCGCGCTTCGTGGGCGGCGGCGGCGAGACGCAGAGCGGGTACATCGGGACGCTTGACGAGATCGACATCGGACCCTACAAGTTTTTCGGACTCGAAGCGGACGTACTTGGCGGTTTCGGCGGACTCGCATCGTCGCGTCTGCGGCAGGGGCTCATCGGCTATCAGATGCTGCGGCGGTTCGATCTGACATTCGACTACCCCGATAACAAGGTCTATCTAGAATTCAGCAAGTACGGCAATCAGACCAAGTTCTAGAAACAGAAACCGCGCGGATGCGTTGCATCTGCGCGGTCTCACTTGGTACCCCCAAGGGAATTCGAATCCCTGTCGCCGCCTTGAAAGGGCGGTGTCCTAGGCCTCTAGACGATGGGGGCGCGATCCATCCGTGTCATGCGTGGGCCCGGCAGGACTTGAACCTGCGACCAACCGGTTATGAGCCGGCCGCTCTAACCACTGAGCTACAGGCCCAGACCGCCAAGCGCACCCCCATAGTATATAGAAGCGAGTCGTGAGGCGTCAAGGCGCGAATATCGCCTTGCCCGGATAGACCGCGGCGCTCCCCAGTGCTTCTTCAATCGCCATCAGCCGGTTATACTTCTCGACCCGATCGCTGCGCGACATCGAGCCCGTCTTGATCTGGCCGGCGTTGAGCGCGACTGCGATGTCCGCAATCGTCGTGTCGCCGGTCTCGCCCGAGCGGTGCGAAATCACGGTACCGTATTCTGCCCGCTGCGCCGTCTGGACACAGTCGATCGTCTCGGTCAATGTGCCGATCTGATTGACTTTCACGAGTATCGCGTTCGCGACGTGCTCCTTGATGCCGCGTTTGAGGAACTTCACGTTGGTGACGAACAGGTCGTCGCCGACGAGCTGGACGCGATCGCCCAACGCTTTCGTCATCTCGCGCCAACCCGACCAATCGTCCTCGCCAAGCCCATCCTCGATGCTGACGATGGGAAACGCTTTGCACAGTTTTTCGTACAGCGCGACCATCTTCGACGATGATAAGACCTTCGCACCGAGCTCGGCGCGATACCCGTCGTCTTCTTTGAACTCACTTGCCGCCGGATCGAGTGCGATGCTGACGTCTTTGCCCGCCTTATAGCCGGCCGCGGCGATCGCATTCACGATCAGGCCGAGCGCCTCGTCGATATGACGCAACGGCGGCGCGTAGCCGCCTTCATCGCCCACGAGCGTCTGCAGTTTCTTCTTGCGCAGCAACCCGCCAAGCGCGTGAAACACTTCAGCGCCGTACCGCACCGCCTCCGCGAAGGTGGGCGCGCCGGCTGGCACGATCATGCACTCTTGGAACTGCAGCGCACCCTCGGCATGCTTACCGCCGTTGATCACGTTCATCATCGGCACCGGCATCGTCATCCCCTGAACGCCGCCGAGGTAGCGGTACAACGGCTGCTCGAGCGACGCCGCAGCCGCGTGCGCGCACGCGAGCGACACGCCGAGGATAGCGTTCGCGCCCAGTTTGCTCTTGTTGGGCGTGCCGTCCATCGCGATCATAGCGCCGTCGATCGCGGCTTGGTCGAGCACGCTGTGGCCGCGCAAACGCGCGGCGATAGTCTCGTTGACGTGCTTCACCGCCTTGAGCACGCCTTTGCCGCCGTACCGGCGCTTGTCGCCGTCGCGCAGCTCGACTGCTTCGTGCGTACCGGTCGATGCGCCCGAAGGAACCGAAGCCTCGCCGACCGCGCCGTAGCTGGTCGTCACGCTGACCGCGATCGTCGGGTTGCCGCGCGAATCGAGGATCTCCCGGGCGTGGATCTCTTCGATCAGCGGCGCGTTGATTTCCACGTCGCTCACTCCACGATCCAGCGCGTCAGCGCGCGGCTGTACGTGCGCAGCTCGGCCGCGCGGAAGAACAGCTTGATCTCGCGCTTCGCGGCACGCGGGCTATCCGAGCCGTGCACCAGATTGCGCCCTACCGTCGCACCGAAATCACCGCGGATCGAGCCGGGCGTCGCGGCAAGCGGATCGGTCGCACCGATCGTCGCGCGGCACAGGTCGATCGCCTTGGGGCCCTCGACGACCATCGCGACGATCGGACAGCTGGTGATGTAGTCCACCAAGCTCTTGAAGAACGGTTTGCCGACGTGTTCCTTGTAATGCGTCTTGGCCAGCGCATGCGAGACGCTGACGAATTTGAGCCCGACGATCTGCAGGCCGCGCCGTTCGAAACGGCTGATGATCTCTCCGATCAGGCCGCGCTGCACGCCGTCGGGTTTGACGAGGATAAGGGTTCGTTCCACCAATTTCATCGCTCCGTAGGCCAGGCTATTGCAGATTCGAACGTTTGCCTCGCGCGGGGGGTTGTCCTAGCCTGTGTACGAACGCTCAACGCTCATGGCGCTCGAAATGGAAGGCGGATTCCAGCCGATCGACCCGGCAGGGCTCACCTCCGGGTTGGCAGGCTGCACGCATTTCCGAAGCGTGCGCTACGAGGACTCGGTCGAATCGACCAACGCCATCGCGCTGACGCTGCTCGACGATGATCGAGCGTTCGGCACGACGATCATCGCCGAACTGCAGACGATCGGGCGCGGACGAGCGGGTCGCACATGGGATTCACCGCGCGGCGCAGGCCTGCTTATGTCGACCATCATGCCGATTGAGCTGGCGCATCAGACGCTGCCAGCACTAGGGTACTGGGCGAGCTTGTGCGCGGCCGACGCGGTGATCGAAGCCTGCAGCGTGTGGCCGACGCTCAAGTGGCCCAACGATCTGATGCTAGGCGCCGCCAAGGTCGCTGGTTTGCTCGTCGAAGGCCGCACGCTGGGCCAGTTCACGCGCGCAGTGATCGGCCTCGGCATCAACGCCAACCGACCGGCTCAGGCACCGGCCGACCTTGAGGGTGTGGCGGGCTGGCTTTCCGATGCGGCCGCCGGCCCAGTCGATCGCACTGCACTCGCGCTCGCCGTGCTGCGCGCGTATGATCGGCGCTACGACGATCTTGTGGCGCGGCCAGTCGATGTGATACGCGAATGGTCGCGCCGCTCCGCGATCGCCGGGCGAACCTTGCGCGTGCGCGCCGCCAACGGCGACCTGCTGCACGAAGGCATCGCGCACGGACTTTCGGACGACGGTGCGTTGCAGCTGGAAACCAAAGACGGACCGGTGGCGGTCCGTCTTGGGGATGTGTCGGCGCTCTAGTCTAGGGTCCGATCGCGATGCCGAACGCGGTCGTGGCTGGCAACGTCACGGACGGCACGCTCGCGGCGCTAAACGGCGGAGTGTAGACATAGACCTTCCCCGAGAATCCGGAGACGTAGAGATTCCCGCTGCTGTCAAACGCTAGATAGTAGGTGCTGTCGCCGGACGGCAGCGTGATCGAATACGACTTGGTCGAACCGTTGGCGAATGGAGGTACGAAGACGTCCACGAGGTGACCGTTCGAGGCGTACAGCGTTCCCGTCGCGCCAAACACCAGCCCGTAACTGGAGATGTTGCCCCCGAAGGTCGCGACCGGCGCGCTCGCGCCGGAGAACGGAGGCGAATACTCGGTTATATTGGCGCTGTTCTCGCTATAGAGGTGCCCCGAGGCGTCGAACGCGAGTCCAAAGGGGTGCGCTACACCGGTCGTGATGCTGAAGGCTGGCGTGCTCGCATTGGTGAGCGGCGGATTGAACACGGCGATCGAATTGCTGCCGGACGCAGCTACGTACAAGGTGCCGGCCGCATTGACCGCCACGTCTTCCGGTTGGTTGAGTCCAGTGATCGTCGCCGAGGGCACGCTAGTTGCGCTCAGCGGTGCGTTGAACACTTGAGCGGAGCCGTTGGCGAAGTTCGCCACGTAAAGATTTCCCGTCGCGCCGATTTTGAGTCCGCTGGGGCCATTAGCGGCTGTGATCGTCCCGGTCGACACGCTCGCGGCGGTCAGCGGCAAGCCGTAGATGAACACCGATACCGTGTCGTCCGAGAAATAGAAGTGCATTAGCGGCGCTGCCGTCGGCGTCGGCGCAGTCGAGCTCGAACTGCAGCCGACCAACAGTGCCGCCAAAGCAACGCCGAAAATCGCCCGGTAGAATATTGTCATGTCGCCCTCCCAAGAAGCTATGATGGCGTCCTTGCTTTATCAGGTTATCGGCGAGAGCCGTAAGACACCTTATAAGGGAAGACGGACCGGTGAGGGGCCGTCTTGCCACGTGTTAGTGCTGTGAGGTGGTACCCAGGCGCTAGTGTATCGCGACTCCTGAAACGCAATCGTTGGTTGTGATGCTGACGTCGGTATAGACGACCGGCGCAAGTGACGTGCTCCACGCGCTGGTCCCCGTCGGGTAGACGTAGAGGTGCGCAGTGTTGCCGCAGTCTGCGTCGTAGAGGTTGCCCGCCGGGTCAATCGCGAGCTGGTATGTGGTGAAGCCCACCGCCAACCCGGTGCTGTTCACGATGGTCGGCAGGCCGTTATTGACCAGATTCGCTACCGGCCAGAAACCGATCCCGTCCCCTTCGACGACGTTGGGGTGAATCGCGGCTGCCTTACGAAGCGGCATGCGCAGGCGCAGATATCGTTTCACCGCGATGCCGCTTGGCGGGTCTCCGCCAGCGTACAGATTACCGCTATGATCGAAGGCGACCGAGCCTGCGTCCGCGAGGCCATCGAGGAATACCGTGACCGTGGTTGTGTTGACAAAGCCGCCAGCCGGGAGAACGTATTCGCCGATACTGAGGGTGGGCTCAAAGAGAGCGACCCAAAGATTGCCGGTGCTATCGAACGCGATGCCGTTGGGATCGGGAGGAGACACCATCGTGACGGCCGCCACGAGCGTCGCCGTCGTCGTGCACGGACAGGTGAACTTGGAGATGGTGTCGTTGAAGATATCGCTGATCCACATGTTGCCCGCGGAGTCGAAGGCGATGCCGAACGCGCCCTGGATAGCTGCGGGGAGCGTCAGGATCGCAATGGGATTGCTCGTCGCCGTGAGCGGAGGCGTGAACACGATGACGGTGTTTGGCGTGCTCTCGTTGACGACGTACAAGTTCCCGCCCTGAAACGCGAGGTTCTCGGTGTAGACGAAGCCATTGCCGGCTGTGGCATCTAGCGTCGTCAATACCGTCGACGTCGCAGTGATCGGATATGCGGCGATGCCTAACTGCGGACTGCCAAGCGCCCCGGTAGAGCCGTCGCCGGATGCGTAGTAGACGAAGCTCGCCGCGGGAGGTGGGGTCGGATTAGTTGTCGTCGACGACGAGCTACAGCCTGCAAACAGCGGTAGCATCGCGACGGCGAGTCCCAAAAGGACTCTGCGAACTGGAATCATTCAGTCTCCTTCAAGTGTCTTTGGAGTGGGTGCGGGGAGGTAGCCCCAAGAAGCGCTGCACTCATGGTGTATAGGGTTATATCCCCTAGGTAAGCGGTAAAAGCCTGGCGGTTTGTCGCGTGCGCTAGGTCTAAGGTAACGAAAAGACGGACCGGTGACGGTCCGTCTTGTCGATCTGGCGGTTTGGTTGTCTCAGCCGACCGTTTACGGCCCGAAGCGGATTCCGTTCGGATTGGGAGCTGGTATGGTAAACGCCGCTGTGCTTGCCGCCGACAGTGGCGCCATGAACACCGCGATGCCCGCGCTGGGGACAGAGACGTAGAGGTTTCCAGATGCGTCAAGCGCGGGGTATGATGAGCCCGCGCCGGTCGTTATCATCAGCGCTGGAGTGCTCGTATTGGTGAATGGCGGCGTGAACTTCTCGGTCGTACCCGCGACGGGCTCGGAAACCCACAGGTTGCCAGCCGAATCAATGGAGATTCCCCACGCCCCCGTGACTGGCACCTTGATCGTAGGCACGCTCGCGGTAGCAAACGGCGGATTGTAGATTCCGACCCAGTTGTTACCGTTATCGGCGAGATACATGTTTCCGCCTGAGATCTTCAGGCCAACAGGATGCGAGAGCCCTGTCGCGATGGTGACGGCTGCGGTGCTCGTTCCACTGAGAGGCGCATCGTAGATCGTCACCGATGGTACATGGGCGTTGGCGACATAGAGGTTACCCAACGTGTCCAAGTCGACGCCTTCTGGTCCCGTGACAGTCGTCGCTACGGAGAACGAAGACGTGCTGGCGTTCGAGAACGGAGGCGTGAAGACATCGATTGTACCGTTCGTCCAGTCGCCGACGTAGAGACGGCCGGTCGAATCGAACGCGACATCGTCAACATCGGTCGACGTGCCGTCCTTGAATGCGACGGCGGGAACCGACGCCGCGGAGAACGGCGGAGCGAAGATCTGGACCATGCCGGATCCACCGTCGTTCGACGTGTAGAGCCGCGTCATGGGAAACGGCGTCGGCGTGGGCGCCGGAGTTGTCGACGATGAACTGCAACCGGCGATCACGGGCAGCGCCGCGATAGCAAGCGCGAGAAATACTTTGCGGAACTGAACCATACAGTCTCCTTCAAGTGTCATTGGGGAGCGTGCCGGGCGGCCCCAACAGGCCCTGCACTCGGGGTGTGTGCTATTGTATCCTAGAGCTGCGTGGCGAATGCCTGTTCGGCGTGATAGGACGATCGCACGAGCGGCCCCGACACGACCTGATGATAGCCCATCGGCTTGATCTGTTCCGCGAACCAGCGGAACTTGTCGGGCGTGACGAAGCTCACCACGTTGAGGTGACGCTTGGTCGGTTGCAAATATTGTCCTAGGGTTAAGATGTCGACGCCCACCGCGCGCAGGTCGCGCGCCGCTTGCAGCACGTCTTCGTCGGTCTCGCCCAGCCCCAACATGATGCCTGACTTGGTGAACTTACCGCGCCGCATGTTTTTAGCATTTAATAGCACTTGCAGCGACTGGTCGTAGCCGCAACGGCGGTCGCGCACGTGCGGCGTCAGCGCGCGCGTCGTCTCGATGTTGTGCGCGAAGACGTCGGGATCGGCGTCGATCACCTTCTTGAGCGCCGCCTCGTCCCCGCGATAATCCGACGTCAGCACCTCGACCTTGACATGCGGCGTGCGATGGCGAATCGCTCGAATCGCATCTGCCATCTGCTGCGCGCCGCCGTCCGGCAGATCGTCGCGATCGACACAGGTTATCACCGCGTAGTTCAGATGTAAGTCTTCGATGGACTTGGCAAGCTTGATCGCCTCGAGCGGATCAAGTTCGTATGGCTTGCCCGTCTTGACGTTGCAGAAGCGGCAGCCGCGCGTGCAGGTATCGCCGAGGATCATAAAGGTCGCCGTACCCACGCCCCAGCACTCGGCGATGTTCGGACACATCGCTTCCTGGCACACGGTGTGCAGCCCGCGGTCTTTCACGATGCCGCGCAGCTTGACGTAGTTGTCCCCGGCCGGCAACTTGACTTTGAGCCACTCGGGTTTGCGCGCGATCATCGAGCACCGGTAGAATAAATTCGACCGCTCCATTCTGGCCCTGGGCGGACATCGAGTCCGTATACATCTATCATGGCGTCGCGAAGGGGAGCTTTCGCCTCTTGCACGCTGACCTCCCGGCCCAGCTCGCGCGCGATCGACGTCACCGCGACACCAGGCATGCCGCACGGGTTGATCAATTGGAAGTATGCAAGATCGGTGCATACGTCCAGCGCGAGGCCGTGATAGGTGACGCCGGCACGCACCGCGGCACCGATCGATGCGATCTTCGCGCCGTGCACGAATGCGCCCGCGTGGTCCGCGCGCTGCTGTGCGGCGATCCCGAACGTGGCCAGCGCTTGGTTGATGGCTCGCTCCATCTTGCGCACGAAGTTCTGCACTTCGCGCAGACGCGGCAATTTGAAGATCGGGTAGGCGACGAGCTGGCCGGGCCCATGGTACGTCAGATCGCCGCCGCGTTCGATCGCATAGTACTCGACCCCGCGACGATGCAGCTCTTCAGGCGAGACGAGCAAGTTTTGGCCTTTGCCCGACTTGCCCATCGTCAGCACGGGATCGTGCTCGCAGAACAGCAGCGTGTCGGGCCGCGCGTCTGCGACGCGCTCGGCGTGCACACGCAATTGAAGATCCCAGGCGTCCTTGTAGCCGATGCGTCCGAGATCTTCGAAGACCGCTTCGATCACGTCTTGGCGGGGACGGGCGTCACCGGCGTGTTGGCGATGTGGATCGCCCGCCCGTGCAACACCTCGGCGGCCTCCATGATCGGTTCTGAGAAGGTCGGGTGCGGATGGATGGTGAGACCGATGTCCTCGGCGGTCGCGCCCATCTCGATCGCGAGCGTGCATTCGGCCACCATGGCCTCGGCCATCGGTGAGAAGATGCCCACGCCGATCACGAGATCCGTCTTCTTATCCGTGATGACTTTCACCATGCCGTCCGAAAGCCCGATCGTGCGGGCGCGACCTAGCGCCGCGAGCCGGAACTTTCCGACGCCGATGTCGTAACCCGCCGCTTTGGCTTGTTCCTCGGACATCCCGACCGTCGCCACTTGCGGATCGGTGTAGACGCAGTTCGGCATCGCGAGCGGATCGTAGGCGCTGGGCAGGCCGGCGATCACCTCGGCCGCGACGACGCCCTCTTTCATGGCTTTGTGCGCGAGCAGCGGCGCACCGGTGATGTCGCCGACCGCGTAGATGTGCGGCACGTTGGTCTGACGCTTCTCATTGACCGGGATAAAACCGCGTTCGGATGCCACGCCGACACGTTCGAGCGCCAGTTTGTCGGTGCGCGGGCGCCGTCCGACGGCGACGAGGATCTTCTCGAAATCCATCGGCTCTGCGATATCGCCTTCGAACGTCACGCGCACCCGCTTGCCGATCTCCTGGACGCGCACCGCTTTGGTCTTCAGGTGGATGTCGATGCCCTGCTTCTGTTTGAGCGTGCGCACGAGGAGGTTGGAGATCTCGATGTCGGTTTCGGCAAGCGCCCGGTCGGCGAGTTCGACCACCGTGACCTCCGCGCCGAGGCGCTTGTAGATCGTGGCGAACTCGAGCCCGATGACACCCGCGCCGAGGATCAGGATGCTCTTGGGGATCTCGGCCAGCGTCACCGCGTCGTCCGAATTGAGGATCTTGATGCTGTCGCGCTCGAAATCGGGCAGCGACACCGGCTCTGAGCCGGTCGCGATGATGAAGCTGTCGGCGAAGATCTGCTCGGCGCGCCCGTCCTGTTTCTTGACGCGCACGCTCTTGGCGTCCATGAACTCGACGTCGCCGGTCATCGACTCGACCTTGTTGACCTTGAACAACGTGACGATGCCGTTCACCAGGTCATCGATCATCTTGGACTTCCACTGGTTCAGCTTCGGAAGATTGATCGCCGGCGCACCGCCGAAGTCGATGCCCATATTGGCCAATTCGCGCGCGGAGGCGATGACTTCGCCGACGTGCAGCAGCGCTTTGCTCGGCATACAGCCCCAGTTCAGGCACACCCCGCCGATGCGCTCGCGCTCGATGCACAAGACGCTCTTCTTCAATTGTCCGAGCCTGATCGCGGCGCTGTAGCCGCCCGGGCCGCCACCGATGACGATCGCGTCGTATTTCGTGGGCATGTCGGTCAGCCTTCCATCAGCAGCACGTCGGGCGCAGAGAGCGCCGCAGCCACGTCTTTGACGAATTGCGCTGCGATAGCTCCGTCGACAACGCGGTGGTCGAACGAGATCGAGAGATAGGTCATCTCGCGCACGACGATCTGTCCGTCGCGCACGACCGGGCGCGGTTGGATCGAGTGCGTGCCCAGAATGCCGACCTCCGGCCAGTTGATGACCGGGAAGGTGAACAATCCGCCGACCGAGCCGACGTTGGTGATGGTGAACGTGCCGCCGCTGATCTCGTCGTGCGACAGTTTGCCGGCGCGCGCCTTGTCGGCCAGCTCGGCGATCTCCATCGCGAGCTCGAAGATGCTCTTCTGGTCGGCTTGATGGATCACGGGCACGACCAGCCCGGCATCGGTGTTGGCGGCGATGCCGATATTGTAGTCCTTCTTAAGGATGATCTCGTGCTTCTCGTCGTCGAGCGAGGCATTCATGAACGGATGGCGCTTGAGCGCCGCGCACGCGGCTTTGACGAAGAACGGCAGATAGGTGAGCTTGATGCCGCGCTCCGCGGCGGCGGTCTTGGCTCGCGCGCGCATCGCAACCAGCTCTGTGACATCCGCCTCGTCGACGTGTAGCGTATGCGCGGCGGTGTGTTTGGAGTGCACCATGTGATCGGCGATGACCCGGCGCAAGCCGCGCAGCGGAATGCGTTCGGTCTCGCCGGTGGGACCGGGAATCGGCCTCGCCACAGACGGTCGAGTAAACTCGACCGCTCCAGGGGTTGGGGAGCCAGAGGCGACGCGCTCGACGTCGTCTCGCGTGATGCGGCCGCCATCGCCGGAACCGCGCACGCGGTTGAGATCGATGCCCTTTTCGCGCGCGAATTTGCGCACGGCGGGTGCGGCGAGCGGTCGGCCGTACGGCCCCGGAATCGCGCTTTCGGACGGTGCGACGGCGCCGGCCTGGCCGTTGCCTGGCTTGGCAGTTTTTGCCGTTTCGGGTTTGGGTGGCGCTTTCGAGACTTCGGGTTTGCTCGCGGCTGCCGCCGGTTTACCCGCTGCGGCTGCCGGCGCGCTCGGCGCGGCCGCAGGCGCGTGATCGGCCAGTGTCTCGCCTTCCTTGCCGAAGATGGCGATCGGCTTGCCGATCGGCACGACCTCGCCCTCGGCGGCGACTTGTTTGAGCAGCACGCCTTCGTAGGGCGACGGCACTTCGACCGTCACCTTATCCGTCATGACTTCGACCAGCGGCTGATCTTGCTTGACGTGGTCGCCTTCTTTGACGAGCCACTTGACGATCTCGCCCTCGATGACCGACTCGGCCAGCTCGGGCATCTCGTATTCTACGGGCATCTCGTTTCGGTCGAATGAATTCGACCGCTCCATATCACTCTCTTAGAAATTCAACGTCTTCTTGATGCCGCGCGACAGCCGCTCCACGTTGGGCATATACGCCTTCTCGAGCGCATACGGGAACGGCGTATCCCAACCGGTCACCCGCACGACGGGCCCCTCGAGATACTCGATCGCGTTCTCGGCCAAGAAGGCGGCGATCTCGCCCATGTAGCCGCCGATCCGCGGCGCTTCTTGGATCAACACCACGTGCCCGGTCTTGCCGACCGATGCAAGGATGGCTTCGGTGTCGTAGGGCTGCAGCGTGCGCAGGTCGAGCACTTCGACGTCGACGCCGTCCTTTTCCATCGCGGCCGCGCCTTCGAGCGCGACCGGAACCATCGCGCCGTACGCGATCACGGTGACGTGCTTGCCCTCGCGCGCGATGGCCGCTTTGCCCAGCGGCACTTCATACGGTCCCTCGGGAAGCTCGCTCTTGACCGCGCGGTAGATCTTCTTGGGCTCCATGAAGAGCACCGGATCGTTGTCGCGGATGGATGAGATCAACAGGCCCTTAGCGTCGTACGGATTGCTCGGCACCACGACCTTGATGCCCGGCGTGCTCACGTAATACGCCTCGGGGGATTGCGAATGGTAGCTGCCGCCGCGGACGCCGCCGCCGTACGGCGAGCGCACGACCATCGGCACCTGGAACTCGCCTGCCGAACGGTAACGCAGCTTCGCCGCCTCGGACACGAGCATGTCGAAGCCGGGATACAGGAAGTCGATGAATTGGATCTCGGCGATCGGGCGCAGACCGTAGAGCGCCATGCCGATGCCGGCTCCGATGATCCCAAGCTCGGCCAGCGGCGTGTCGATCACGCGCTCCTTGCCGAACATATCGATGAGACCTTCGGTCACCAAGAAGACGCCGCCGCGCGGGCCGATGTCCTCGCCCAAGGTCACGACGTTCACGTCGCGCGTCATCTCGTCGATCAGCGCAGAGCGGATGGCCTGCACCATCGTATAGGTCTGTTTCTTTTGTGCTTCGACTGTTGCCATGTTCGCGCTGCCTCCTACGACACGCCAAGCTCGGCGGCGAGCTCTGCCCGTTCCGCGTCGAGGTGGGGAGTACGTTTCTCGTAGACGTAGTCGAGCACCGTGAGCGGCTCGGGTACCGGGCTGGCTTCAGCTTCCGCGAACGCGGCGGCGACTTCGGCCTTGACCTGTTCGAGCAGCTTCTGCTCCTTCGCGTCGTCCCACAGCTTCTTGCCGATCAAGAAATTGCGGAAGCGGGTGATCGGATCGCGCTGTGTGCGCCACATCTCAAGCTCGCCCTTCGGGCGGTAGCGCGTGTCGTCGTCGGCCGACGAATGCGGACCATAGCGATACGTGTACGCTTCGATGAGGGTGGGTCCGTTGCCGGCGCGCGCTTTGTCGGCGCACAGCTTGGTGACCGCATACACCGCCAAGATGTCGTTGCCGTCGACGAAGTAACCGTCCATGCCGTAGGCGCGAGCCTTCTCGGCGATCGTCTTGGTGTGGGTCTGTTCTTCGAGCCGCACCGAGATCGCGTATTGGTTGTTCTGACAGAAGAACAACACCGGCGAGCCGTAGACCGCCGCGAAATTCAAGCCGACGTGGAAGTCGCCTTCGCTGGTGGCGCCGTCGCCGAAGTACGTGATCGTGAGATCCTTCGTCTTCTTGTAGCGCTGCGCCATCGCGGTGCCGACCGCTTCGGTGATCTTGTTGCCGACGGTCGAGGACGGCGGCACGATGTGCAGCTCTTTGCTGCCGCTGCCGTGCGGCATCATGCGGCCTTGCGTCGGATCGAGCATGCGGCCCAGCACGTGTGCGAACCACTGCGACGCCTTGAGCCCTTTGACGAGCTGGCTTCCCTGGGAGCGATGGTCGCCGTACATCCAGTCGTTCTTGCCGAGCACCAACGCGCTGCCGACCTGTGATGCCTCTTGGCCCGCAACCTGAGCGTAAAAGCCGGCGCGGCCCTGGCGCACGAGGATGTAGCCGCGATCGTCGACCGTACGCACGAAGACCATCCATCGGTACATGACGAGCAGCTGCTCGTTGGTCAGATCGAGCGATGCGATGTCGCCGGCTGGCGTGCCGTCATACTCGAGAAATTTGATCGGTTTATCGGTGAAAGGCTTGATATCCATTCGAAAAGGGTGGGCCTCCGCAACAACTATTATGGCGAGTTCCGCTTTCTTTGGATATCGGCCATTCCCTCCGCCCTTCGGAAGTTCTGGGCTCGGAGGTCGAGCCGATTGACGCGGCATATCCCTCTGTTGAACTTTTCTTTTCGCCTCGCGGGAGTATACGCCCGATGATCGCGCGCACGCCCAATATGACCGACTACGAGAGCACGCGGCGTAGCTTCGCGCTCGAGGTGCCCGAGTATTACAACTTCGCCTCCGACACCATCGACGGATGGGCGCGCGACCGCTCCAAAATCGCGATGGTCTGGACCGGCGAGGCCGCGGACCCGCGCACGCTGACCTTTGCGCATTTCGCCGACGCGTCGTCGCGCGTGGCAGACGCGTTGCGCTCGCTGAGCGTGCAGCCGGGCGACCGCGCGCTGCTGGTCGCCTCGCGCATCCCGGAGTGGTGGGAGGCATTGCTCGGCTGCATCCGCGCCGGCGTCATCCCCGTGCCGGGCACCACGCTGCTCACGCCCAAGGATTTCGTGTATCGCGCCAACACCGCTGGTGCGGTGGTAGCATTCGTCGACGAAGCGAATCTCGCGAAACTGCTCGAGGTGCGCGACCAATGTCCAACGCTCAAGCACATCATCGTATTCGGCGCAGCATCGGGCGGCGCACATGCCTACGACTCGCTGCTTGCGGATCGGCCGACGAGCTTCGACGGTCCGCGCACGAAGTCGTCCGATCCGTGCCTCATCTATTTCACATCGGGTACGACCGGCAATCAGAAGATGGTTCTGCACACGCACGTGTCGTATCCGCTCGGCCACACGATCACAGGCAAATTCTGGCTCGACTTGCAGCCTGACGACCTTCACTGGAATCTTTCGGACACGGGCTGGGCGAAGGCGGCGTGGAGCAGCGTGTTCGGACCGTGGGCGTGCGGCAGCGCGATCTTCGTGAACAACGCGACGGGCAAGTTCTCCGCCGCCCAGACGCTGCATCTGCTCGAGGAACACCCGATCACGACGTTATGCGGGCCGCCTACCGCGTATCGGATGCTAGTGCTCGAAGCGCTCGAGCGTTTCAAACCAAGAGCGCTGCGCCATTGCGTGGCGGCGGGTGAGCCGTTGAACCCGGAAGTCATCGACACGTGGAAACGCCATACCGGCATGACCATCCGTGACGGCTACGGCCAGACCGAGACCGTGCTGCTGTGCGGCAACTTCCCGCCGCTTGAGGTCAAACCGGGGTCGATGGGCAAGCCATCGCCTGGCTTCGAGGTTGCGGTCATCGGGGATGACCTCACGCCCGTCCCTACGGGCAAGGAGGGCGACATCGCGGTGCGAGTGGCGCCCAGACGTCCGGTCGGACTGTTCAAAGAATATTGGAAGAACCCACAGGAGATGGCCAAGTCGTTTCGAGGCGATTGGTACATCACCGGCGACCGCGCGTTCGTGGATGAAGATGGATATTTCTGGTTCGTCGGACGCGGCGACGACGTCATCAATTCTGCCGGCTATCGCATCGGACCGTTCGAGGTCGAGAGCGCGCTCATCGAGCATCCGGCCGTGGCGGAGTCGGCGGTCGTCGCGTCACCCGACGAGATGCGCGGCGAGGTCGTCAAAGCATTCGTGATCCTCGCGCCCGGCTATAGCGCGTCCGATGCGCTTGCCGCAGAACTGCAGGAGCATTGCAAGAACCTGACCGCCCCGTACAAGTATCCGCGCGAGATCGAGTTCGTCGCTGAGCTTCCCAAGACGATCTCGGGCAAGATCCGGCGCATCGAATTGCGCGAACGCGAGCAGGCCAAGAAAGGCGGCCGATGATGGCGGCGTTTGGCATCTTGACGGCGCTCATCGTCTTCGCGGCGAATCCGGCCGGCACTGCGCACCCGCCGGCTCCATCACCCGCGCCGATCCATACGGCGGATGTCGCGCTGCCGTCGTCATGGCGCGCGCCGTCGAACTTCACGGTCCAGGCCCAAGGCCTCAAGCTCGAGGGCGTAAACGGAATCACCGCCGTCTACCGGTCGAGTGGGCTCGTCTCTTCGCAGCATGTGCCCGGTCATCCGCGCTATGAGACCGTGACGCTCAAGCGCGGCCTCACAAGCAATACACAGTTCGCCGACTGGCATGCGAGTGCGGCATCGAAGACGCTGACGATCGCCACGAAGCTCCCCAACGGCGTGACGCGCACCTACAAGTTTACCGGCTGCCGGCCGACCAAATACACCGGGCCGACTCTATCGCCGGCGTCCCCCGGAAATCAGGCTCCGGGCGACGTGGCGATCGAAGAACTGACGCTGAGCTGCGAAAGTATCACGCTCGAGAAGTAGCGACGCTGAAAGGAATCCGACATCAAACTCGCACCGTTTGCCTTCACCAAGATCTCGCTCGGGCTGTACCGCAACACCGTCAGCCAGCCGCTCACAGCCGGCATGCAAGGCGACCTGCTGCGCGAGCTGCATCGCGACTATCCATCACTCACGCAGATCCCGACCGGCGTGTTGTTCAGCGATCCGGTGCAAGGACGCGCGCTTGTCGTCGACCAGACGCACATCGAAGCGTCTGAGAACAGCGCGCACGTCGCGGTGTCGGCGATCGAGCGGCTGCGCAACGACGTGCGCATCGCCGCACCGATCGTCGATATGGCGGCGCCGTATCGCGTCCGCGTCGAGGCCACCGGCACGGTCCAAGCGCTCGAGGGCGTGAACCCGGCGTCAGTACTGCGTGCGCACGCACCGCCCGAACCCGGCTGGGATGAGATCGCCGGACACTGCACCCACGCCTGCGTACGCTACCTCTTCACGGCGGACGACGGCACGCAGCGCGACGTCCACGTCGAGCCGCTCTTCGCGCAGCCGGACAGGTTCTACGTCATGGTGGTGTCGGTCAACGGCGTCACGGGCGCTGCGTCGCTCGATGCGGCGATCGGCCAGACCGCCGACGAGGTCGCGGTCATCGAACGGCTGAGCAATCGCATCGTCGCCGATCTCGTCGGGTGACCGCGACAGCGTGGGCGGCCGTCGCGGCGGGTGCAGGTGTGGTCATCGCCGCGTTCTTGACCGGGGCCGTGCTGCGCTGGCTACGAGCGCGCAGGCGCACGTAACAGCGGTCGAATAAATTCGACCGCTACAAACGTCGTGAGCTTCAGACCTTGAAGAGTTCGATCGCCTTCGCGCCCGTGTACATGACCACGCCTTTGGTCTCGGTGTACAGGTCGAGCGTCTGCATCGCCAGCTCGCGCCCGTAGCCTGACTGTTTGTAACCGCCGAACGGCACCCCCGGCATGATCGAGACCGGCGAGTTGATCGCGACGCCGCCCGCCTTGAGCTTGCTCGCGACTCGCTGCGCGCGACCGGCGTCGCGCGTCCACACCGACGCGGCCAGCCCGTAGATCGAATCGTTGCCGATGGCCAGCGCCTCGGCTTCATCCTTGAACGTCGTGACGACCGCGACCGGACCGAAAATCTCTTCTTGCGCAACGCGCATCGCGGGCGTGACCTTGTCGAGCACGGTGGGGAACAGGAAGTTGCCTTTTGCGAGCGCGCCGTCGGGCCGCGTGCCGCCGCATGCGATCGTCGCACCTTCTTGGGCGCCGATGCCGACGTAGCCCTCGATCTTCTCGAGCTGCTTCCTGGAGATGATCGCGCCGACGTGCGTGGCCGGGTCGAGTGGATCGCCCACCACGAGCGCCTTGGCCTTCGCGACGAACTTGTGCATGAAATCTTCGTAGACGCGCTCGTGCAGCAAAATGCGCGAACGGGCATCGCACGATTGGCCCGCATTATAGAAGATGGCATGCAGCGCGCCGGCCACCGCGGCATCGACGTCGGCGTCTTCGAAGACGAGGCACGGCGACTTGCCGCCCAGCTCAAGGGTGACGCGTTTGATGGTGCCGGCCGCCAACTCCATGATCGTGCGCCCTGTCGACGTCTCGCCGGTGAAGGCGATCTTGTCGACCCCTGGATGCGATGCGAGATGCGCGCCGATGGTCGCACCGGGTCCCGGCAACACGTTGACGACGCCGTGCGGGCAGCCCGCTTCGATGCAGATCTGACCGAGCATCAGAGCGGTGATCGGCGTCGGGCTGGCCGGTTTGAGGACGATCGTGCAGCCGGCCGCGAGCGCCGGCGCGACCTTCCAGGAGGCCATCAGCAGCGGATAATTCCACGGGATGATCTGCGCGCAGACGCCGACCGGCTCTTTGAGCGTATAATTGAAGAAATTCGGCGGCGCAGGAATAGTGGTGCCCGTCAGCTTGGTGACTGCGCCGCCATAGAACTCGAAATCCTCGATGACCTGGCCGATCTCCGCCTTCGCGCCGGCGATCGTCTTGCCGCTGTTGAGCACTTCCATATGGGCGAGATCGTCGATGCGGTCGCCAATGAGTTCGGCGATCTTGAACAGCACGCGCGCGCGCCGCGCGGGCGCCATGGTGGACCACTTGCCGTCGAGCGCCTTGCGCGCCGCATCCACCGCTGCGTCGGCATCGTGGATGCCGGCACTGGCGACGTCGGCGATCTTCTCGTTGGTCGCGGGGTTGATCGCCGCGAATGTCTGGCCGCTGGCCGCTTTGACCGAATGTCCGTTGATGAGCAGATCGTAGGTCGTGGATCCAAGGGTCGTTGCCATGTACTTCTCCTAAGACGGCTTACATACGTTCGATGATGGTCGCGATTCCCTGGCCCACGCCGATGCACATGGTCGCGATGCCGCGCTTCGCCCCGCGCGTGTGCATCGCGTGGAGCAACGTGACAAGGATCCGCGCTCCGCTGCAGCCCAGCGGATGCCCGAGCGCGATCGCGCCGCCATTCACGTTGACTCGTTCCGGCGGCAGCTCGAGTTCGCGCACGCACGCGATGGACTGCGATGCGAACGCCTCATTGAGCTCGATGAGATCGATGTCGTCGATGCGCAAGCCCGCTCGTACGAGCGCCTTCTGCGTCGCCGGGATCGGGCCAAGGCCCATGAAGTTGGGATCGACGCCGGCGACCGCGCTCGTGACGATGCGAGCAAGCGGCGTGACGCCGCGGCGCACGGCTTCGTCCGCAGCCATGAGCACCACACCGGCCGCGCCATCGTTGATGCCGCTCGAGTTGCCCGCGGTCACCGTGCCGCCTTCGCGAAATGCGGGCTTGAGCTTGGCGAGCTGCTCCATCGTCGTATCCGGGCGAGGATGCTCATCCTCTAAGAAAATCTCAGGCTTGGCGTCTTTTGCCGGCTTGCCGTTGCGCGGCAACGGTACGCCGATCAGCTCGGCCGCGAAAGCGCCGCTGCGCTGCGCCGCGCCCGTCTTTTGCTGGCTGGCAAGTGCGAACTCGTCTTGTTCCTGGCGTCCGATGCGGTATCGCTCGGCGACGTTCTCGGCCGTCTCGCCCATCGAGATCGGCGGATAGCCGCGCTGCGTCAGAACCGGATTGTACATGCGGGCGCCGAGCGTGGTGTCGTACAGCTGCGGCATGCGCGCGAATTCTGTTTCCGGTTTGGGCATGACGTACGGTGCACGGGTCATGCTTTCGACGCCGCCCGCGAGGAATATCTCGCCCGTGTCTGCGGCGATCGCCTGCGCCGCGAAGTTGATCGCCTGCAAACCTGAACCGCATAAGCGGTTGATCGTCGCCCCTGCGACCGATTCTGGGAAACCTGCGGCGAGCACCGACATGCGCGCGACGTTGCGATTGTCCTCGCCGGCCTGGTTGCTGCAGCCCCACACGACGTCTTCGATGTCCGCCGGGTCGAGGTCGGCGCGCCGCGCCAGCTCCTTCAATACGACGGCCGACATATCGTCCGGCCGGACATGGCGCAACGCGCCCCCGTACCGGCCGATCGGGGTGCGTGCCGCAGCAGCGATGACGACTTCGCGCATGGCGTCTTTTTCGATATCCTTAGGAGATGGGGGAAGGCGTATTGAACGACGTTTTCGTGACCGACGTCGTTGGGACCCGCCGCATCTACGAAGGCCGCGTGCTCAACGTGCGCGTGGACGACGTGCGACTGCCCAATGGGCACACCTCGAAGTTCGAGATCGTCGAACACAACGGCGGCGTTTGCATCATCGCGCAGCCGCAGCCCGAGACGATCGTCCTCGTCCGCCAGTATCGCCCCGCGACCGCGCGCACGCTGCTAGAAGTTCCAGCCGGGAAACTCGAGCTCGGTGAGGACCCGGAAGTCTGCGCCCGCCGCGAATTGCTCGAAGAGACCGGCTTCCGTTGCGAGCGCATCCGCCGCCTGTGGTCCTTCTACAGCGCGCCTGGTTTCTGCAGCGAACTGCTGCACCTATTCGTCGCCGAGGGCCTGACGCCGGGCGCTCCGCAGCCCGAAGCCAACGAGTCGATCGACGTCGAGATCATGCGTGTCGAAGACGCGTGGGCGATGGTGGAGCGCGATGAGCTGCCGGACGCGAAGACGCAGATCGCGCTCGCCTGGGCGCGCCGCGTTCAGCCGCGCGGGTAGCGGCGATACCACTGGAACAGGATCCAGACGAGGGCGATGACGATGAACCCGACCGTCCATGCGTCCCACGAGAATCCGAGCATGCTCTGCAGCACGATGAAGAGCACGACCGCGAGGATCACGCCGAACAGCCAGAGTCCGCGGAGTTCTTTCACACCGCGTCAGCGGTTGGCGCGTAGGCGTTTGTCGCAGGTGTCGCAGAAATAGTTCTGCTTGCCGTCGGTGTCGTACACGGAGTGGCTGTAATACATCGCGCAGCGGGCGTTGTAGCAATGCTTGAGCCCGAAGGCGTGGCCAAGCGCGTGCACGCATTCCTTAAGCGTCCGGTTGAAAAGCACGACGTCGTCGGGCTTGTCGTTGTAGAACTCCGGCCGCAAGCGGAACGTCGACACGACCGCGATGCGGTCGGTGTCGCTCGCGTCGCCGAAGATAAAACTATGCGACGTCTTGTACAGATCGTCGGCGATGATCCCGAGCAGGAAACCGTCGCGGTTCGGCGCGGCGCCCGTCATCTTATTGAAGACGGTGGTGAGAAAATACTGATGGCGCGTGGCGTTGGCGAGCGACGGTGAGAGGGTGAGCGGCTTTTCGATTGCGAACTTGTGCAGGAAACGCTCCTCGAGACATGGAGCGAGGCGTTCGCAGAATTCCGCGGCGACCGTGTTGATGGGCACGAGCCCGATCTTTTCCACGGCTTTGGATTTTCCACCGCGCGCCGCGAACTCCTCCGCAACGACGCACGCCGGAGTCAACACGACATGATCATCGGATTGGGAATGGACGTCGCCGAAGTCGAGCGCTTTAAGTTCGCGCCCGACAAGCTGGCGCGTTTCGCGCGCAAGGTGTTCACGGCTGAGGAGGTCGCGCACGCGCTGCGCCATCGTCACTTCGCAGAGCGGCTCGCCGGCGCGTTCGCTGCGAAAGAAGCGACGCGCAAGGCCTTCGGCCACGCCATCCCATGGCGCCAGGTCGGCGTCCGGCACGAGCGCAGCGGTAAGCCATACGTCGCTCTGTCCGGCGGCGCCGAGCGGCTCACCGCGCTGCGCGGCGTGAGCCGCATGCACCTGACCATCTCGCATAGCCGCACGAATGCCGTCGCGACGGTCATCCTCGAGGCTGACGAAGTGGTAGCCAAGCCGCGGCCGGTGGCCGTCGCCTCGGTGGCTCAATGAACGCGCTGACGCCCGAGGAGATGCGCGCGGCGGATCAACGCGCCGTCGACGACGTCGGCATCCCGCCGATCATCCTCATGGAGTCGGCCGGACGGGCAGTCGCCGAGCTCGCGCGCGATTTCGTGGAGCAGCTCGAGGGCGACCCGATCCGCATCGCGGTCGTCGCGGGGCCGGGCAACAACGGCGGCGACGCGTTGGTCGCCGCACGCTATCTCATGCAGCTCGGGTACGAGCCTGACATCTACGTGGCCGCAAAGCTGGACGATTGCAACGAGCTGTGCCGCACCCAGCTGGAGATCATGGAGAGCCTGGGCGCGTCCATCAGCTTTCTGCGCGAGCAGTCGCCTGAGTTCTTCCGCTCGGGCTTGCGCGCGGCGGCGCTGATCATCGACGGTCTGCTCGGCACCGGGAGTTCCGGCCCGCTGCGCGAGGCGTATCGCACCTGGGTCAACGAGATCAACATCGCGGCGCGCGAGGTCATCGCCGTCGACATCCCGACCGGGATCGACCCGAGCACCGGCATGGTGCCTGGGCCGGCGGTGAGCGCGGCGGCGACCGTCACGATGGCCGCGCCCAAAGTCGGGATGCTGCTGTATCCCGCGGCCTCGTACGTCGGCGAACTCTGGGTGGCGCACATCGGCATTCCCCCGGCGATCCTCGCCGACGTCGGCGGCCGCTACCACATCATGACCAAAGAGCAGTTCTTCTTCTGGCTGCCCGCGCGCAGTGCGCTCGCCAACAAGCGCACCGCCGGAGACATCGTGATCATAGGCGGCAGCCCCGAATATGTCGGTGCCCCCGCGCTCTCGGCGCTGGGCGCGCAGTACGCCGGCGCCGGCTACGTGACCATCGCCTGCCCCGCCGCTGCGGCCGACGCGATCGGACACCACGTCATGGAGCAGATCATCGCACCGTGGCCGCAGGGAGACTCCGAAGCGGTGACCGCGTTCCTGCTCGACCTCACTCGCCACGCGGGCGCAGTCGTCATCGGCCCTGGGCTGGGGCGCGAGGAGTCGACACAGACGATCATCCGATCGTTCATCGAAGCCAGCACTCGGCCGCTCGTCGTGGACGCCGACGCGCTGTTCGCGCTTGCCGGCCACGTCGGTCTGGTCGACGGCAAGAAGGCTGTGCTGACGCCGCACGACGGCGAGTTCGCCCGTTTGCTGGGCGAGAACGCAGACTCCGCGATCGCCAACCGCATGAAGGCGGCCGACGACTTCGCCGAGGCGCACGACATCACGCTGCTGCTCAAGGGGCCGCGCTCCATCATCGCCACCAAAGAGGCGTCCTACGTCAACCTCACCGGCAACGAGCTGCTGGCGACGGCCGGCACCGGCGACGTGCTGTCGGGGGTCATCGGCGCCATGATCGCCGCCGGTTGCACGACCCGCCAGGCCGCGGCGATCGGCGCGTACTGGCACGGCGTGACCGCCGATCATTTAGCGAGCGAGCACAAGCATAGCGTGCTCGCCGGCGACGTCGCGCGCGATCTGCAGGACGCGCTGCACTGGCTGCACGACCGCGAAGAGGACGACGACGGATTCCTGAGACGAGTCGTCTAAACCCAGCGCCGCGATGAGCCCCACGCCAGGCAAGCGAGCCGCGCATCTGCGCGAACTGCTCGAACGCTACAACGAAGAGTACTATGTGCGCGACGCCCCGAGCGTCGGCGACGCGGAATACGACGCGCTCGTGCGCGAACTGCGCGAGCTCGAGGAAGCGCATCCGGAACTGCGTACGCCCGACAGCCCGACGCAGCGCGTAGGCTCGGCGCCGTCATCATCCTTCGCGTCGTATCCGCACGGCGTGCCCATGCTGTCGCTTGGCAACGCGTTCGGCGACGATGACTTGCGCGCGTGGCACGCGCGCGTCGTCCGCCAGCTCGGCCGCGATGCAGGCGCCTTCACCACCGAGCTCAAGATCGACGGGTTGGCCGTCTCGCTGCGCTACCGCGACGGCCTCTTCGAATCGGGTGCGACGCGGGGCGACGGCGTGGTGGGCGAGGATGTGTCGTCCAACCTGCGCACCGTGCGATCGATACCGCTACGCCTACGCGTGCCCGTGCCGGGGCTGCTCGAGGTGCGCGGCGAGGTCTACATGCGGCGTTCGGATTTCGAGCGCTTGAACGAGCGCCGGGTCGCCGAAGGCGAGGCGCCGTTCGCCAATCCGCGCAACTCCGCCGCCGGCAGCTTGCGCCAGCTCGACCCGGCCGCGACCGCGCAGCGCCCGCTGCGTTTTTTCGCGTACGGCGTGGGCGCCAATGAACCGGTGCTGCGCGCCGCCACTCAGTGGGACCTGCTCGCGGCGCTCGACGCGTTCGGCTTTCCAGTCAATAAGGAAGCGCGCCGCTTTGAGTCGTTCGATGAAGTGGTCGAGTTCTGCAACGCATGGGAGACCAAGCGCATCGGCCTTGACTACGGCACGGATGGGATCGTCGTCAAGGTGGATCAGCTCGGCCTCCAGCGTGCGCTCGGCGCCGTCGGACGCGAACCGCGCTGGGCCATCGCGTTCAAGTATCCGCCTGAAGAAGTCACGACCAGGTTGAACTCGATCGAGGTCAACGTCGGACGAACCGGGAGCGTCAACCCCTACGCCGTCCTCGAGCCGGTGCAGGTCGGAGGCGTCACCGTCTCCATGGCCACCCTGCACAACGAGGATTACATCCACGCGAAGGACATCCGCGTCGGCGACACGGTCACGGTGCGGCGCGCCGGCGAAGTGATCCCCGAGATCGTCGGGCCGCTCGTCGCAGCACGCGGCAATAAGAAACTGCCTGTCTATCATCTGCCGAAGAACTGCCCGGTGTGCGGCACGCCCGTGCAGCGCGCGGAAGGCGAAGCGATGGCGTACTGCCCCAATGCGGTGTGCCCCGCGCAGCTCATCGAGCGGCTCGCGCACTTCGCATCGCGCGGCGCGATGGACATCGAGGGCTTGGGCTACAAGTCGGCGGCCGTGCTGGTCGAGGCCGGCATGGTGCGCGATGTCGGCGATCTCTATTCGCTCGATGCGGAGAGACTGCACGAGCTGCCGCGCATGGGCGATAAGACGATCGCGAATCTGCTCGAAGCCATCGCGAGCAGCAAGACGCGGTCCCTTGCGCGCGTGCTCTACTCGCTTGGCATCCGCTTCGTCGGCTTCCAGAACGCGCAATTACTCGCCGACGCCACCGGCGACATGGACGCGCTGGCCGCGATGGGCGTCGAGGACCTGCAAGCGGTCGAGCAGATCGGGCCCGCGATCGCCCAAAGCGTCGTCTCCTTCTTCGCGCAAGAGCAGAACCGCGCCATCATCGAAAAACTTCGGCGCGCGGGCGTGAACCTGCGCGGCGAACGACGGGCGCGCGCGGCCTCGGGACCGCTGGCCGGTAAGACATTCGTGTTGACGGGCACGTTGGCGTCGCTGAGCCGCGAAGAGGCCAGCGCGCTCATCGCCGGCGCGGGCGGCAAAGTGAGCGGCGCGGTGAGCAAGAAGACGGATTACGTGGTCGCGGGCGAAGCCGCCGGCACGAAACTCGCGCGCGCGGAATCACTCGGCGTGAAGATCATCGACGAAGCGGGGCTGCGCGAGCTTCTACGGGACTAGCTGTTGTCGTACAGCTTGACGTGGCCGATGTTGTTCGCCCAGTACCACATGCGCTCGAGCGCGTACCCGATGTAGCTGAGCACCATCCATTCGAAGGCCCGGCCCTGCGGGAAGAACGCGATGATGATCAGGATGAGAGCCACGTAGAACGTGACGCCCAACGAACCCCAAAAACGGGTCGACGCTGACGCCTTTACCTGCGTGCGCGCGGGCGACGGTTCGAAGTACGGACGGCGAGACGACGGAGCGCTGACGGGCGGCCGATAGTCGGGCGCGTTTGCCGCGGCCTGCGGCGTGCGCACGTAGCCACCGGTGTGCTGCGTGGCGATCTGATCGACCGCGAAACTGCGTGAGGCGACCGGCGCGAGATCTTCAGCCGGACCGCCGAGCATTTTGGCGATTTTGCGCTTGCCGTCATCGTTGAGATCGACGAAGTCCGCGATCGTGCGATAGCCCCCGTGCTCGCCGATCGCGGCCTGCGATTTGACCTTGATCAGCCCGCGCACGGTGGAGTTGATGCTGCGCATATCGATGGTCGTGAACAGGACCGTGCCCTCGGGCACCTCCACCTGCAACGTCGCGACCAGCCCCTTCTCATCGAGATGAGTGGCCCGCCCGATGATGTCGAGCTTGAGATCTGCGTTTCGCGCAGTGATCGAGACCGGAAGCGAAAGCGCTACTGGCAGCTCACCGGTATCGAGTGCGTCAGCCATGGGAGTTCATACCTCTCAGATACTCATATCGGCAGGTCAGCTGCGGGACTTGAACCGCTACACTGTCCCTCAAGGCGTCTTCGCACCTTCGAGGGCGCGCAGCAGCTCGCGATTGGCACGCTCGAAATCTGCCACCGCGGCGTGATCCCCGCTGGTGATGGCGATATGGGCGCGCGGATCTGCGAGCACACGGCGCAGATACCTTCCGGTGTACGAACGCTCGTTTTGCGCGACCTGCTCCGGCGTGCCCGTCGCGATCACGCGGCCGCCCTTTTCGCCGCCATCGGGCCCGAGATCGATGACGTGGTCGGCGGTCTTGATGACGTCGAGGTTGTGCTCGATCACCAGCACAGTGTTACCAGCGTCAACAAGCCGGTCGAGCACGCGCAGCAGATGCGCGATGTCCGCGAAGTGCAGCCCGGTCGTCGGCTCGTCTAAGATGTAGAAGGTCCGCCCGGTTCCGCGGCGCGACAGCTCGGTGGCCAGCTTGACGCGCTGCGCCTCACCGCCCGACAGCGTCGTCGCGGGCTGGCCCATCTTGATGTACCCGAGCCCGACGTCGCTGATGGTGTGCAATTTTGAATACACGCGCGGCACGTTGGCGAAGAACTCGGCTGCCTCATCGACCCGCATCTCGAGCACGTCGGCGATCGTCTTTCCTTTATATGTGATGTCGAGGGTCTGCTGATTGTAGCGCTTGCCTTTGCACACCTCGCACGGGACGTAGACGTCGGGCAGGAAGTGCATCTCGATCTTGATGATGCCGTCGCCCGAGCAGGCCTCGCAGCGGCCGCCTTTGACGTTGAACGAGAAACGGCCGGGCGCGTAGCCGCGGGCACGCGCTTCCGGCGTGAGCGAGAACAGCTCGCGGATAGGATCGAACGCGCCGGTGTAGGTCGCGGGATTGCTGCGCGGCGTGCGTCCGATCGGCGATTGATCGATGACGATCGCCTTGTCGAGCTGCTCGAGACCGGTCACGCGACCGAACGTCTCGTCGGGCGGCTGGCCGTGCAGATGGTGCGCGAGCGCGCGATACAACACGAGCTCGACCAGACTCGACTTGCCCGAACCCGAGACGCCGGTCACCGCCGTAAGCACGCCGAGCGGGAAGTCGACGTCGATGCCGTGCAGGTTGTTGGCGCGTGCGTTCTTGATGGAGAGCGTCGCCTTGCTGGTGCGCCGCGAACGCGGGATCGGGATGAACGCGTCGCCCTTGAGATACTTGCCGGTGAGCGACGCAGGAGCGGCTTCGATATCCGCGATGGTGCCCGCTGCGATGACGCTGCCGCCCTCCGCGCCGGCGCGGGGGCCGATGTCGACGATGTAGTCGGCCTCGCGCATCGTCTCCTCATCGTGCTCGACCACGATCAGCGTATTGCCCAAGTCGCGCAGCGTCTTCAACGTCGCGAGCAGCCGCGCGTTGTCGCGCTGGTGCAAGCCGATCGACGGCTCGTCCAAGACGTACAGCACGCCGACCAGCGATGAACCGATCTGCGTGGCAAGGCGGATGCGCTGGCCCTCGCCGCCGGAGAGCGTCATGGCGGCCCGGTCAAGGGTGAGATATTCGAGCCCGACGTTGACCAAGAAGCCGAGCCGCGCTCGCAGCTCTTTGATGATCTGGCGCGCGATCTGCTCGTCGCGACCGCTCAGACTGAGCTTTTCCATGAAGGCGAGCGCGCGGTCGACCGGCAGCGCCGTCAGCTGCGCGATGTTGAGCCCGCCGACCGTCACCGCCAGCGCTTCGGGCTTGAGACGCGCGCCCTTGCACGTCGGGCACTTGACCGACGTCATCAACTTGTCGATCTCTTCCTTGACGTAATCCGACGACGTCTCTTCGTAGCGGCGCTGCAGCTGCGGGATGATGCCGCGGTAGCGCCCTTCGTATTGCCACTTCTTGCCCGACTTGGTGCGGAACGTGAACTTGCGCTTGTCGTCTTCCTCGTCGTCGCCGTACAAGATGAGGTCCAACAAGTCGCGCGGGATCTTCTTCACCGGCGTGTTCAGATCGTAGCCCTCGCTGCGCAGCAGCGATTCGACTTGCTGGATGTAGAACGCGTTCATGCCGGCCGCCAAGTTCTTGGTCCACGGCACGATCGCGCCTTCGCGGAACGTCTTGTTGCGGTCGGGGATGAGCAGGCGCGGGTCGATCTCGATCTTGACGCCCAGACCCGTGCAGTCCGGGCATGCGCCATACGGCGAGTTGAACGAGAACAGGCGCGGCGCCAGCTCTTCGAACGACAAGCCGCAATGGATGCACGACAGCTTTTCGGAGAACGGCAGCGCTTCTTCTTTGCCGCCCGGACGCTGGACGAGCGCCGTGACCAACCCTTGGGTGAGACGCAGCGCTGTCTCGACCGAATCGGTCAGCCGCTTGCGCAGGCCATCCTTCATCACCAGCCGGTCGATCACGATCTCGACGGTGTGTTTGCGCTTCTTGTCGAGGTTGATCTTCTCGCGCAGTTCGCGGATCTCGCCGTCGACGCGCACGCGCGCATACCCGTCTTTGATGGCCTGCTCGAACAGCTTCTGGTACTCGCCTTTGCGGCCGCGCACCATGGGGGCAAGGAGCTGGATGCGCGCGCCTTCCGGCAGCTTTAGGATCTGGTCGACGATCTGCTCGGCGGTTTGCGGCGTGATCGGGCGGCCGCAGTTCGGACAGTGGGGCTTGCCGATGCGCGCGTACAGCAGGCGCAGATAGTCGTAGATCTCGGTCACCGTGCCGACGGTCGAACGCGGGTTGTGGCTGGCCGACTTCTGGTCGATCGAGATCGAGGGCGAAAGCCCTTCGATGTAATCGACATCGGGCTTTTCCATCTGACCCAGGAACTGGCGGGCGTAGGAGGACAGCGATTCGACGTAGCGGCGCTGGCCTTCGGCGTAGATCGTGTCGAACGCGAGCGAGCTCTTGCCCGACCCTGACAGTCCGGTGATCACGATGAGCTGATTGCGCGGCAGCGTGAGGTCGATGTTCTTGAGATTATGCTCGCGCGCGCCCTTGATGACGATCGATTCCAGTCCGTGGCGGGCTGGAATCGCTTTGACCGGGGCGGCGAGAGGGTCGGACGACGCGCCGTTAGGTTTGTGGCTCATTGGGACGACGGTATTTCGTCACCGAGCCTTTGGAATCCCGTGAAAACGAAGAGCCCGCGTCTCCGCGGGCTCGCGCGTCATGCCGTACCTATTCTTATTTACAGGCGGCGGCGTTCGTGGTCCCTTGGGCGATGCGCGTGGCGACGATATCGCCTTCGGCCTTGCGGCCATTGTAGCCCCACGACCCGGAGAAGTCGCGACCCGCAGGCGTGAAGTTGAGCGTCGCCCAGCCCGCGCCGCGTTGATCGTTCCATTTCGCTGCCGCGGTCGTGCCGGTGAGCGTCGCGCTCAGCTGTCCGCCATGTCCATAGCTGCCGACGATGATGTTGTTCGTCTGCGTCATGTGGATCAGGCCCTTGGTGAACTGGTTGCCGGTGGCTTGCACGCAGTACACGCCGGTCGCGTTGAAGCTCGCGCTCGCCGCGGTGCTGGAAAGCGAGATCGCCGCGAGAGCGGCAAGCGTCGCGAGCACGCCAAACGTGATGAATTTACGCATTACTTGTTTCTCCTACGAAGATAGCGAAGAACGCCGATGCGGCAAGGGTGCCACACGCCGACAGCGCGTTAGACCAGGGACGCGCGGGTTCCCCCCGGGCAAGCGGCCGAGCGCTGCAGGTCAAAGATGCTCGAGGGCTGCAGGCAGCTCGCCGATGTTGACGATCGTCGCGTCCGCAGGACGCACGCCCGCCGGCGGCGTCTCGTTGCGCACGTTGACCCACACCGCGCGCATGCCGGCGGCGTGCGCGCCCGCGACGTCGCGATTGAAGCGATCGCCGACCATGATGCTTTCGTGCGGCTCCACGCCGGCCAGCCGCATCGCGTGCTGGAAGATCTTCGGATCGGGCTTGACGAGCTGCATCTCGCCCGCAAGGATCACGTGGTCGAAAAAGCGGCCGAGCTCGAGGCGCGCGATCTTCACGTCGTGCGTCTCGGCGAAGCCGTTGGTGATGATCGACATCTTATACTTGCCATGCAGCCGGTGCAGCACAGGTACCGCGTCGGGGAAAAGCTCGACGCGCTCGATGCGCAGCTGGTCGTAGCGCTTGGCGATGCGCGAAGCCAGCGCCGCGTCGTCGACCCCGAAGCGCCGCAACGCCGCGCGCCACATCGAGGGCCTGATATCGCCGGCCTTGGGCGGTGACGCGCCCGGTTCGAGGCTTTCCCAGAAATCGATGGCTGCGTCCACGTACGCGACTGCGAGCGCGTGGGGATCGAGTTTGAGATCGGGTGACACCTCGCGGACCGCGGCTTCAGCGCAGCGTTCGAGCGAGAGCGTGTCCTCGACCAGCGTGTCGTCGAGGTCGAAGAAGATCGCGCGGATCAGAACAGCGCGGCCTCGCGCAACGCCTCGCCGAACACGCGCGGCGCCTTACGCGAGAGCGCGGGATCGCCGCCGTCGGGCAGCTGCTTGCGCAGTTCCCACAGCTCGTCGCGCAGCGCGGCTGCCTTCTCGAACTCAAGCCGCGCCGCGGCTGCGCGCATCTCTTTCTCGAGTTTGCCGATCGTCGCGATCAGCACGTCGCGCGGCACGTCCTGCAACGTCTTGCCGGCGGCGCGCTTGCGCGTCTCCTCGCTTGCTCCGACGGACGACAAGATGTCGCGTACCGACTTGAGGATCGACTTGGGATCGATGTGATGCTCTTCGTTGTAGGCCAGCTGTCTGATGCGCCGGCGCTCGGTCTCGTTGATCGCGCGCTCCATCGACTGCGTGATGTTGTCGGCGTACATCAGCACGGTGCCGCTCACGTGGCGTGCCGCGCGTCCGATGGTCTGGATGAGCGAGGTCTCGGAGCGCAGGTAGCCTTCTTTGTCCGCGTCGAGAATCGCGACCAGCGACACCTCCGGTAGATCGAGGCCTTCGCGCAGCAGATTGATGCCGACGAGGCAGTCGAACTCGCCCAAGCGCAAGTCGCGGAGTATCGAGATGCGTTCGAGCGTGTCGATCTCCGAGTGCAGATAGCGCGCGCGCACGCCCATCTCGATGAGGTAGTCGGTGAGGTCTTCGGCCATCTTCTTCGTGAGCGTCGTGACCAGCACGCGCTCGCCGGACTGCGCGCGCTTGCGCACTTCGTCCATCAGGTCGTCGACCTGGCCTTTGGTCGGGCGCACCTCGACCTTGGGATCGACCAATCCGGTCGGACGGATGATCTGCTCGACCACCTGCGTCGAATGCTTGCGCTCGTACTCGCTGGGCGTCGCCGAGACGTAGACGACCTGATTGAGGTGCTTGTCGAACTCCTCAAACGTGAGCGGACGGTTGTCGATCGCTGACGGCAAGCGGAAGCCGTACTCGACGAGCGCCTCCTTGCGCGAGCGGTCGCCTTGGTACATGCCGTGCACCTGCGGCAGCGTCACGTGCGATTCGTCGATGAACAGCATCCAGTCGTCAGGGAAGAAATCCAACAAGCAGAACGGCGTCTGGCCGGGCGCGCGGCCGGTGAGGTGGCGCGAATAGTTCTCGATGCCGTTGCAGTAGCCCAGCTCGCGCAGCATCTCAATATCGTTGCGAGTACGCAGCTCTAGGCGTTGCGCTTCGAGCAGCTTGCCCTCGCGCTTGAAGTAGGCGAGGCGCTCTTCCAGCTCGGCTTCGATGCTGCCCACCGCGCGCAGCAGCTTTTCCTCAGGCGTGATGAAGTGCTTGGCTGGGAAGATCGTCAACTCGTCCAGGTCGTCGAGCATCTCGCCTGTCACCTGGTTGACGCGCGTGATGTGATCGATCTGATCGCCGAAGAAGTCGAGCCGCGTGATGATCTCGTCGTCGACCGCCACGAACTCGAGCACGTCGCCGCGCACGCGGAACGTGCCGCGCACCATCGCCAGGTCGTTGCGCGTGTACTGCATGTCGACCAGCTTGCGCAGCAGCTTGTCGCGGTCGTATTCCTGGCCACGGCGCAGATTCAAGGACATCTCGATGTAGTCGGATGGTGAGCCCAAGCCGAAGATGCACGAGACCGAGGCGACGATGATCGTGTCGCGGCGCGTCAGCAGCGACTGCGTCGCCGAGTGGCGCAGGCGCTCGATCTCCTCGTTGATGGACGAATCCTTTTCGATGTAGGTGTCCGAGGACGGTATGTACGCTTCGGGCTGATAGTAGTCGAAATAAGACACGAAATACTCGACCGCATTGTTCGGGAAGAACTCTTTGAACTCGCCGCACAGCTGCGCTGCGAGCGTCTTGTTGTGGCTGAGCACCAGCGTGGGCTTGCGCACCTGTTCGATCGCCCAGGCCATCGTCGCGGTCTTCCCGCTGCCGGTCACGCCGAGCAGCGTCTGCGCGCGGTCGCCGCGCTCGATGCCCTCGACGAGGGCGCGTATGGCTTCGGGCTGGTCGCCTGAGGGCTGGAAAGGCGCTTCCACTTTGAATTCGGGCATCGATTCCTCGCGGGTCGGGTCGCGCTTGCGGCGCTGCGTTGGGGGGTCGAACCGTCATATTCGGAGAACATGGGTACGGGCCTCCGGGCCCATATGTAACTCTATCGCTTGACGGGAGACCGCTGTTATGGCTACGGCAAAACCGGTCCTCTTCTCCGGCAATTCCAATCGCGCGCTCGCCGTCGAGATCGCGCACATGATGGGCACCCACGTGGGCAAGGCGTTGGTCACGACGTTTGCCAACGAGGAGTGCCGCATCGAGATCCACGAGAACGTCCGCGGCGCGGACGCGTTCGTGATCCAGTCGATCTGCAAGCCGCCCGAACCCGGGCGCTCCGTGAACGATTCGCTCATGGAGATGCTGCTCATGATCGACGCGCTGCGGCGCGCGTCCGCCTATCGCATCACCGCGGTCATCCCGTACTACGGGTACGCGAAACAAGACAAAAAGACCAAAGGGCGCGAACCGATCTCGGCCAAGCTAGTCGCCAACCTGTTGACGACCGCGGGCGTGCAGCGCATCCTCACCGTGGACCTGCATGCGGCGCAGATCCAGGGGTTCTTCGACGAACCGGTCGACAATCTCACCGCCAGCTTCATCTTGGCCAACTACCTCATCAACACGAAGAAGCTGCGCGGCCCGGGCGTCGTCGTCGTGTCGCCCGACGCGGGCGGCGTGGCGCGCGCCGAGGCGTTTGCGAAAAAACTGCAGTCCTCGGTGGCGATCGTCTTCAAGCGCCGGCCGCGACCCGACGTCAACGAGGTCAGCGAAGTCGTCGGCGACCTCAAAGGCAAGACCGCGGTCATCATCGACGACATGATCTCGACCGGCGGCACGCTGGTCAAGGCGTCCGAGGCGCTGCTCGAGCGCGGCGCGACGTCGGTGATCACGTGCGCGACGCACGGCATCTTCGCGGCGGGCGCCGCGCAGAAGCTCAACGACTCGCCCATCAGCGAAGTCATCGTCACCAACACGATTCCGGTGCCCGACGACATCCGCGGCGAGAAGATCAAAGTGCTATCCGTCGGCCGGCTGCTCGCCGAGAGCATCCGGCGCATCTCGGCCAACCGCTCGGTCTCGGAGCTGTACAACGAGCAGGAGCGCACGCTTGGCCAAGACGGGATCGACGACCAGCCGCTTTTCAACTTGAACGCTCCAGAGAGCACCGCCGGCCTCCAAGCTAGCGGAGCGGGCTTGGAAAAAAGACCCAACTAGAAAGGTATCATGGAGACTATCACCATCACCGCGAAGCCGCGGTCGCAGACCGGCAGCCACGCGGTCCACAGACTGCGCCGCGAGGGCAAAGTTCCGGGCGTCGTCTATGGCCACCAGTTCAATGATCCGTTGCCGATCGTCATCGAGGCTCGGGATCTGCGCAGCGCGCTGACCGGTCACAACATCAATTCGGTCTTCACGCTCGAGATCGAGGGCCGCGGCGCTACGCCGGTCATGGTCCATGACCGCCAGCACGACGTCATCAACCATCATCTGATCCATATCGATCTGTACGCGGTCGACCTCGCCGAAGCAGTCGAGGCCAACGTCCCAGTCGTCGCACGCGGCAACGCGCCCGGCGTCAAGGAGGGCGGCGTGCTCGACATCGTGCTGCGCGAGATCGCGGTCGAGGCGCTGCCTGGATCGATCCCCGAGCAGATCGAGGTCGACGTCAGCAGCTTGAACATCGGCGACAACGTCCACGTGCGCGACCTCCAGGCGCCCGAAGGC
Source organism: Vulcanimicrobiota bacterium (assembly GCA_963772515.1). Taxonomy (GTDB): domain Bacteria; phylum Vulcanimicrobiota; class Vulcanimicrobiia; order Eremiobacterales; family Eremiobacteraceae; genus JAFAHD01. The sequence continues at coordinate 716,660 of CAVYXC010000002.1, read as the reverse complement.
GTGAGAATCGTCGAAGAGGCCGACGACATCGTGCTGTCCGTGCTCGCGCCGCAGAAGGCCGAAGAGGAAGTCCCGGCAGTCGCGGCTACGGAGCTTGCGCAGCCGGAGCTCGTCGGAGAGAAGAAACCAGCCGAGGAAGAGCCCGAGGAGTCCTAAAGCGCAACCCGCAGCGGATGCACGCACGCCCCGGACCGCCCGGCTCATCGTCGGACTCGGTAACCCGGGGCGTTCGTATGCGCGAACGCGGCATAACGTCGGGTTTCGCGTGGTCGAAGCGCTCTCCCAAGCACATGCGGCGCCCGCGTGGCGCAAGCGCTTCGACGCGCGCACGACGCAGCTCGCGGATCTCGACACGATCCTCGCGTTGCCCCAGACGTACATGAACCTGTCGGGTGAAAGCGTGGCGCCGTTGGCCGCGTATTTCAAGGTCGCGGTCCGCGGCGTGCTCGTCGTGTGCGATGACGTCAACCTGCCATTCGGGCGCTTGCGCATGCGGCGCAGCGGCAGCGACGGTGGGCACAACGGTTTGAAGTCGATCATCGCGCAGCTCGGCTCGACGGCGTTCCCCCGGTTGCGGGTGGGCGTCGGGCGCCAGGACGGCGACCTCGTCGACCACGTCATCAGCGCGTTCACGAAGGAGGAGGAAGCTGCGTTGCCCGCCGTCATCGAGCGCTGCGTCGCCGGAATCGAGACGTTCTTGGACGAGGGCATCGAAGGCGCGATCGCGCTGCTCAACGCAGCGGGCGGAGACCCGCCGCCGACCATCTAATATATAGGACGACTTGGACGTCACGCCTCAGATCGGCAGATTTCTCATCGGCGCGGGCCTCGCGCTCATCGCCGTCGGCGCTCTCGTCCTCTACGTGCGGCAGCTCCATCTCGGCTCCTTGCCCGGCGACGTCACCATCGGCGGCAAGGGATGGCAAGCAACCCTGCTGCTTGGAACTTCGCTGCTGCTCTCCATCGTTTTCACGATAGTGCTCAACTTGCTGCTGAGACGGCGTTAGGCACACCGATGGACGCCTTCTCGTCCCCCGACCCATCCGGACTCCCGACCTGCAGACCGTTCGTCGGCCGTTCGTTTGTCGTTCGGGTGGACGAGTCGGCCGGGGCCTCACCGACGTTCGCCGCGGATGTCGTGTTCATGCGCCGCGTCGGCATCCGGCCAGTGCTCGTGCACGAAGCTGCTGCGCGGCTCGTCGCGCAACGGCTGATCGGCAACATCAATCGGATCGGCGGAGACGCGGTCGGGCTCGACGGCGCGTCGGCCGGCATGCTCATGCTCGCGCGTGGCGATGACGGCGCGGCGGAATTGCGGGGCGTGAACACCGCGCTGCTGTGCCTGCTGCTCGAGCGCGGCTATATCCCGGTGCTGGCGTCTGAAGGAGCCGGCGTGTCGGGCGCGCGGATGCCGGTCGATGCAGACGAGGCGGCGCGCGCCTTAGCCGGCGCGATCGGCGCGATCCGGCTGCTGTTCGGCTCGCATCCGGGCGGCGTGCCCTCGGATGGGTCGGGCATCATCCCGGAACTGACGTCGTCGGAAGCGCTTGCGCTCGCGCGAGGCGGTTCGCTCTCAAACGATCTGGCACACCGTTTGACCGCCGCTGCGCTTGGCGTGCGCGCCGGCGTGCAAGCAGCGCAGATCCTCGATCTGTCTCCCGCTCACGCGGCGGTCGTCGAATTGCTCACCGCGCAGCATCTCGGCACGCAAGTCGTATCAAGCGTCCTTCTCGGCTAGATGGGGGTCGTCGGGCGCATTTGGTATTTCGCCGCGGCGCTAGCGGTCGTGGCGCTGATCGCGTTGATCCTCATCGGCCGGACCCATCCGTCCGAGCATGAGCTCACGGGCACCTACATCTTATCTTACGACACCTCACGTGAGACGCTGATGATCGTTTCTCTCAAGCTCTTGCCATCCGGAGCATACGTCGAAAAGATAACGGAAGACGCGTTAGACGGCAACACGCCAGACCGGATCATCGCGAATCGAACGGGTGCCTGGAGCTATGATTCGAACGACAATTCACTTGCTCTTCGTGGGGCGCTGACCATTGTGGATCCGAATGGAGAAATGCGCAGCGATTTTCGAATGCAAAGAAGCGATGTTTGGGTTTTACATCCGGAGATGAACCGGCTGGCAAGCTATATCGCCATCGACCCCCGCGCGAGGCATTTCTTCGTCAAGGAGTAACCGGCGTCGCGACCGTTGCGAATCAGGTCAGACGTCCGTGATCAAAGAGCTCGGATCCCAGCCCGGATTCTCGCCCGGATAACCGCGAGGGTTGCTGACCACGCGCGTTGAGCCAATAGAGTAGTCGACGGCGTCGTGCATGTGACCGTGCACCCACAGCGTCGGCCCTAGGCGTTTGACGAGCGCATCCAGATCGCTCGCGAAGAACCCGTTGAGCGGCGAGCCTTCGAAACGAGGGTGCTGACTGCGGAACGACGGCGCGGTGTGAGTCACCACGACCACCCTTTCCCGATCGTGCGGATAGGCGTCTTCGAGCCACGCCGTGCTCGCCCGATGCACGGCCATGAGGTCGTCGACGTTCACGCCGCGCATGTCGAAGCGTTTGAGCACGCGTGCGACGGCGGGCGCATCGGCGCCGCCGCGCATGTCCGTCCAAAGGTTCGCACCGAGAAACGTCACGCCGCCGATGTCCGCGCGCTCGCGTTCGAGCAGATGGACGTTGGCGAATTCCGCCACGGCATCGCGATAGGATGCCACCGCCGTCGCGAAATCCTTGTGGTCGAACTCGTGGTTGCCCAGGACTACCACGACCGGAACGTCCGCTGGCAGGCCGCGCAACCAGCGGTTCAGACCGGCCGGCTCGTCATGCGTGTCGCCGGCGACGATCAAGACGTCGGCTTGCGGCGCGAACGGCTCCAGCGGACTCTCCTCAAGATGGAGGTCCGACACGATCTGAAGCTTCATGACGAACGGCGGCTGCCAGGGTCGGTCAGCGGCACGCGATCGCGGCACAGCGGACAAACGTCGGGCGCGTAGTCGCGCAACGGCAGCTCGAGCAGCGCCGTCACCGGCAACGGCAGCACCGGCTTGCCACGTTTGACGACTGCGCCGATCGCCGCGAGCTTGCCGCCCGCGCGTGCGACGACTTCGAGCACTTCTGCGACGGACTTACCCGTGGTCATGACGTCCTCGATGACCGCCACACGCTCGCCGGGCTCGATGGAGAAGCCGCGACGGAGCACCGGCACGCCGCCTTCTTTCTCGACGAAGATGTCGCGCACGCCGAGCCCCTTGGCCACGATGTAGCCGGGGATGATCCCGCCGACCGCGGCGCTCACGACGACGTGCGGATCTGCCGAACGCAAACGATCCGCCAGCGCCCCGCAGATCGCTTCGGCCGTTGGCGGGTCTTCGAAGATGCGGAACTTCTGGATGAAACGATCGCTGTGCAGCCCCGAAGACAGCGTGAAATGGCCGGACAGCATCGCGCCGCGTCGCTCAAGCAGCGCCAAGACTTCGTGCGGGGTCATGATCAGATCGCGCCGAGCGGTTTGACGGCTTGCAGCTGCGCGCGAATCGCGTCCGCGGCCGCGGCCGGATCCGGGGCCGCCGTGATGGGCCGGCCGACGACGATGTAGTCCGCTCCCGCCAGGGCTGCTTCGAACGGCGTGGCGATGCGGCGTTGGTCGTCTGCTGAGGCGCCCGCGGGGCGTATGCCCGGACATACCGAGATCAATGCGCCGGCGGTGCGTGCGCGCACGACGGGTAGATCGTCGACCGCGCAGACGACGCCGTCGATGCGGCAGTTCGCCGCCAGCTCGGCTCGCACGGCGACAAGCTCGTGCGGGTCAAGATCTTCACCGGCGCCCACCAGTTCGTCTTTGGAGAGGCTGGTCAGGACGGTGACCGCGAGCAGACGCAGCGATGCGCCCGCCGCGTTTGCCTCATCGCGCGCGCGCGCCGCCGCGGCGAGCATGTCGGCGCCACCGGATGAGTGGACCGTCAGCAGCTGGGGCCGGTGACGCGCGAGCGACCGGATGCCGGCGCCCACCGTGTTCGGGATGTCGAGCAGCTTGAGATCCAGGAACAGCGAGAGCCCGCGCTCGCGGAGAAGGTCGATGATGCGATCGCCATATCCGTAGAAGGCCTGATAGCCTACTTTATACCAGCGCGCGACCGCCTCGGTCTTGTGGACCACCGCCTTCGCCTCATCAAAGGTCGGCTCGTCGAGGGCCACGATCAGTTCTGTCATCGTCTCACCTGCGCGTGCTCCGGACGCCTGTCGGACGGCCAACGGCTGCCCGCAAAGCCTGGGTTCGCCAATCCTGTCAGCGCGCGCACGCTTGCGAAACCGCGTTTGGCGGCTTCCGCGGAGATAGCGTCGCGCACGTGGATCGGCACTTCAGGGTCGCGGAAGTTCGCCGTGCCGATCGAGACCGCCGTCGCGCCGGCCAGCATCATCTCGAGCGCATCGCGGCCGTTCTCGATCCCGCCCATGCCTATGATCGGGATGCGCACGGTCTGCGCGACTTCCCATACCTGATATACTGCCACCGGCCTGATCGCCGGGCCGGTAAGCCCGCCGGTGTAATTGGCGAGCGCGGGCCGCGTGCGCTCGACGTCGATCGCCATGCCGCGCAGCGAGTTGATGAGTGAGATCGCATCGGCGCCGGCCTCTTCGGCGGCGCGAGCGATCGGACGGACGTCGGCGACGTTAGGCGTTAGCTTGGCGATCACCGGCAGTTTGACGCGCCGCTTCACGGCGGCGACCACGGCGTCGGTCGCGCGCGGATCGACGCCGAAGCACTCGCCTTCGCTGTCGACGTTCGGACACGAGATGTCGAGCTCGATCGCGGCGATGCCGGGCAATCCGTCCATGGCGGCGGCGACGTCGACGAATTCGCTGACCGAAAACCCGGCAACGCTCGCGATGATGGTTGTGGACGCGCCAGCGAGCTTGGGCGCTTCGTGTTTGACGAAGTGCTCGATGCCGGGACCTTCAAGGCCGATGGCGTTGAGCATGCCGGCCGGCGTCAGCGCGAGGCGCGGCATCGCGTTCCCCAGGCGCGGCTCGCGCGTGACGCTCTTGAGCGTTATCGCGCCGTACGCGCTGATATCGACGATGCGAGAGAACTCGGCGCCGCGATTGTAGCAGCCGCTGGCCGCGATCGTCGGGTTGGCAAGACGCAGGCGGCCGATGTCGACGCTCGTATCCGGCATCGAGCGCGCGCCGTTGCGCTCGCTCACGCTGAGGACTCCAGCCACACGAGGTCCGTCGCGGAGAACACGGTGCCATCCGAGCAGACGCGCGCGAAGTCATAGTTGCGCGAGTCGCGAGGCGCCGGCGGATACCCCGAGCCCTGCGCGCTGCCCCGGCGCACCGGCACGACGCAGCCCCAGCAGGTGCCCATCGAGCAGCCGAAAGTCTCTTCCATTGATATCTCACACGCGACGCGCGCTTGGGTGGCATGGCTGCAGAGCGCGCGCAGCATGCCCGGCGGCCCGCAACCGTAGATGATGTCGGCGGCGGATGCGCGCTTGACCAGATCGACCACGGTCGCGCGCTCGCCTTCGCTGCCGTCGTCGGTGCATGTGGTGACGTCGAGGCCGAGCTCGCGCAGCTGCGCGACACCAGTGAGATGCGCCTTGGTGCGTGCGCCGACGATCGCTCGTGCCTCGACGCCGACATTTTTTAGATCTCTGGCGAGCAGCCAGAACGGCACGATGCCGATCCCGCCCGAGGCGATCAGCGCTTTGGACCCCTTGACAGGGATGCTAAACTGATTTCCCAACGGGCCGATGCACGACAGCCCCGTTCCCACGGCCAGCCGTGCCAAGCGGCGCGTGCGGTCGCCCCACTCGCGGAACAGCAGTCCGAATTCGTCGCCCCGGACGGTCCATATCCCCAGCGGCAACCGGACGGCAAACGCCCCAGGAAGGTCGATCGCGACGTAGCTGGCGGCACGCGCTTGGGCAGCGATCCGCGGGCCCCGCAGGGCTAAGAACCAAAAACCGGGAGCGACTTGCTCCCGGCTGATCAAGGTGGCTGTTTCCAGCAGCGGCGTTTCGGATGCCATTGACCGGCGTTGTTCGCGCCCCTAGACGCGCGACCCTCGAAACGTGACCTGTGTCATAGTCTTACCTGGCCCCTCGTCGGGGACGTCTGGCGTGAACGAATCACGGGCATACGACGTAATAGTAATGGGGGAACGCACTGGAGCAAGCCCATGCAAGGAATACTCATCTTCAACACTCTCGCCGAAGCAGTCGCCAGCGGCTTCGAAGTCTTCGACCGCACGCCCGAGGGCTATCTCGTCCGCAAGCGGACGGAGCGTGGCTGGGCGATCGCGCTCGCTAAGCAGCATAAAGCCGCCTAAGCCCGGCTACCCCACATAGCCCGAGCGCGGCTCGAGGCCAAAAATGATTCGAGGCAGACCGTGGTCCGCCTCGATTTCATTTGGACGCTGCGTCGCGCGGGGTGCGCTGCGCGGCTCAGCGTCTTCCTTTATAACGCTCGCACCCCGGCGAAAGTTTCTCACGCAATTCTACATATGCATCGGACTGGCGATCGAATAGGTCACGAGCACGGTCGCGCTCATGGTGCCGGTGCCCGGCGCGATCGGCGGCGGTGCAGCGACCGACATGGTGGCCAGCCGAGCGACCGGCATGTACGGTTGCATCGGCATGCTGCCGCCCAGCGTGATCGTCATGACCGATCCCAACTTCACGCCGGCGGCCGTCGCCGCTACGTCGGCTAAGTCGTGCGCTTGCACGACCGCGCGCTGCACCGCCTGCTTGTAGAGCGCGTCGCGCTGCGTCGTATCGTACGTCAGGCCGTAGGTCTGGTTCGCGCCGGCCCGGATGCCCGCGTCGATAGCGGCGCCGGCTTTGTCGATCGGCATCTTGACGCCGATGGTCTCCGACGCGACGAACGCCGCCTTGACGGCGTCGGTGGCCTGGCGATAGTAGAGGGTGTACCCGCTCGTCGTGATGGCGGAATCGCCGATGCCCAGGCTCTTGAGCGCTGCGATGACCGCGTTGGCGCGACCGGCGATATCCGACGCAGCGGCGGCGGCACCCGGCGCCTCACCGTTAACCCCGAGCGTGATATGCGCTTGGTCGGGCGTGTATTCGACCTCGCCCGTGCCTTGCACCGACACGCTGGTCATGTGGTGCTCCATCATCATCATCATGTTTGTCATGCCGTGCGACGGGGGCGGCGTGGGATTGGCGGCTGCCGGGGCAGCGGCTAAGGCGCCGGCGATCAACAGCGCGACCGGCGAGAGCAAAAAGCGCATGTTCGGTCTCCTCATTGAACCCATGGAGCGGTCGAATTCATTCGACCGTGATCGAGAGGCGGGCGATGGACCTCTCCTCATAGTGTGTGGTCGGGCCCTCCTGGATGCTTTCGAAGAGCACGAGCTCGCGTACTGCAAGAACGCAGCGCAGCGGTTGTTCGATGCTCGGCAGGCGCCGCAGCGGTTCTTTCGCGCGCGCCAGCGTGATGTGCGGCAGGGCGCGCTGCGCGAAACGCGCTCCGAGTTTTTCGAATTCCGACCGGACGGTCTCGGCACACGCGTCGAATCCTGGTTGAGGCTGCGAACAGCCGAGCGCAAGGATGCGCGGCCGGCGTTCGTCCGGAAACGCGCCGAGGCGGTCGAAGACGATCTCGAAAGGCGCGCAGCCCGCTGCCGCGATGCCCAGCGAGGCGGCGAACTCCGCGATGCGTGGCGCTGGAATCGTGCCGAGATAGGCGAGGGTCACGTGCAGCTTCTCCGGGCGCTCGAAACGCACGGGGATGGCGGCGCCAGCAAGCACCTCGATGGCGCGCAACGCCGCTCGGCGCGCCTCCTCGTCCAGCTCGATCGCCGCGAACAGGGCCATGACGTGCCACGTTCGGGCGGTCGCGGGCCGCTCCCGGCTTCCGGCGGGCAGGCTCTCACGGCCGCTTAATGTGGCATGCTCGGCTGCCGCAGTATGCTCGTACCATAGCGGGCGACGCACGTGAGAGTCGCAGTGCTAACCACCAGTCGCTGGACACGACAGGAGCACCGCCACAATGTCGCATTCATCCTTACCTTCGCACGCGGCCGACCAGGCCAAGCGCAAGATCCTCGTCGTCGAGGACGACGTACAAATCGCCAAGGTCCTGCGCCTCGAGCTCGAGCACGAAGGCTTTGAGGTCGAGGTCTGCGGCGATGGCGCAAGCGCCATCGAACGCGCCCTCAAAGGTCCCGATCTGATCATCCTCGATCTGTTGCTGCCGCGCATCGACGGCCTGGAAGTCTGTCGCCGCGTGCGGCGCCACTCGTCCGTGCCGATCATCATGCTCACCGCCAAAGACGCGGTGCCCGATCGCGTCACCGGACTCGACACCGGCGCCAACGACTACCTGTCCAAGCCCTTCTCGATCGAAGAGCTGCTCGCGCGCATCCGCGTGCAGCTGCGCGAACGCGAACCCGGCGAGCGCGTGCTCGAGATCAAAGATCTGAAGCTCAATCGCGACACGCACGAGGTGTCGCGCAGCGGACGCGGCATCAGCCTGACCGCGAAAGAGTTCTCGCTGCTGGAATTCCTCATGATGTATCCCAACAAGGTGCACACGCGCGATGAGATCTTCAACAGCGTGTGGGGATCGGATTTCTTGGGCGAGTCGAACCTGATCGACGTCTACATCCGCTACTTACGCAACAAAGTGGACGACGCTGCCGATGAGAAGCTCATCCAGACCATCCGGGGTGTCGGCTACGCCCTCCGCGCCTGAGCGCGCGACCCGGCCTCCGTTCTTCGAGAGCCTGCGCTGGCGACTGACCGTCTGGTACGTCGTCGCCGTCGCCGTGCTGCTCTTGGTGTTCGCGGCCGTCGTGATGCTCGGCGCGTATCGCGTGCTGTACCTGTCCGCAGCGCAGCGCATCGAGGGAGCGTCCATGGCGCTGCAGTCGTACGCGCGCGCGGGCAATCCGCTCTTTGGATCGGCATCGGTCGTCGAACTGCTCTCGCAAGAGACCGAGCTGAACACGTTTGCGGGACCGGGTTTGTACGTCGAGGCGTTCAACCCGAGCGGCGCGCGCATCGGCGGCAGCAGCAACCTGGCCGACGCCGACCTGCCGACGTCCGGCTATCGGCGCTGGCACATGGAGGGCATCGCGGCGGGCGATTGGGGCACCGCCAGAACCGCGCTCGGACCGGTGCTCGCGCATTGGCACGTCGTCAGCGACAACGGTCGCCCGGTCGCGACCGTCTACGTCGCGCAGTCCCTGCTTAGCGTCAACCAGACACTGGTCTCGTTCGCGACCTTTCTGATTTTGAGTTTCATCGGCGCGGCCGTGCTCATCATCGCATCAGGCGTGTGGCTCTCGCGCGCGGCGATCGGACCCATCAACGAGATCTCGCAGTCGGTCCAGGAGATCGGCGGCACTGACCTCGCCAAGCGTCTGAACTGGCAAGGCAGACGCGACGAGCTTGGCCGGTTGGCGGCGCAATTCGACGACATGCTTGAGCGGCTCGAAGCGGCGTTCGCCCGCGAGCGCCGTTTCATCTCGGACGCCTCGCACGAGCTCAAGACGCCGCTCACCGTCATCAACGCGAATGCGCAGATGCTGGAGCGCTGGGGCGACCGCGACGAGCAGGTGCGCCGCGATGCGCTGGCCGCCATCCGCAGCGAGAGCACGCAGATGGCGCGCGTCATCAATGCCATGCTGACTTTGGCCAAGACGGACACCGGCACGACGCTCGCGGTCGAACCGCTCAACCTGCGTGCGATCGTCAACGATGTGGCCACCTCGCTGCGCCCGCGCGCATCGGAAAAAGGCCTGACGCTGGAAACGAAGTACGACGGCGACGCGTATGTGTTGGGCGAACCCGGGCTACTGCGCCAGCTCGTCTTGAACCTCACCGAGAACGCGATCAAGTTCACCAGCGCCGGCGGCGTGACGATCTCGACAGGGGCCGAGAATTCGCACGCTCGTATCGACGTCGCGGACACAGGCCCGGGCATCCCGGCGGATTCGTTGCCGCACATCTTCGAGCGCTTCTATCGCGCCGATCCCGCCCATTCGCGCGCCGTGGAAGGCACCGGCCTTGGGCTTGCCGTGGTGCGCAGCATCGTGCGTGCCCACGGCGGCGACGTCGCGGTGGCAAGCACGGTCGGCCAGGGCACGACGATCTCCGTCACGCTGCCCGCGCTCGCGCTCGCCGGGGATGGCGATGCATGAAAGGCGCGCCGCGGCCTCTCACGGCGTCCTCACGGCCGGTTCACGCCGGTCTCATGCGCTGTGCGCCGCCCCACGGTAAGGTCAAAGGTGGAGGCGCCCGCGGCTTTTTCAGCCCGACTACAATGAAACGCATCAACTTCACCGCCATCGCGCTGGGCGCGTTGGCCGCCCCGTTGTTCATCGTCTTGTCGGCCAAAGCCGACCTGGGCCAGCTTAACGACGGCGCGCCGGTGACGGTGATCAAATCGACCGGTGGGAGGATCACGATTCACTCGGGCGAGCCCGACGGGATGGTGCGCGTGCCCGGGAACGCGCCCGGCGTGCAGATGAACCGATTCAACGTCAATCCGCAGACGATGGGGACATTTTGCGTACCCCGCCCCGCGCTGTTCAACCCGCGCCACGGCACGCGGCCGCTCGGGCAACAGTCCGGCGGCTGCACCCCCCGCGCGCTGCCGCTGCGCGAGGGCCCGCACGGTGTATCGATCACCAATCCGGGCAGCGATCTCGAAGTCGGCGTGCCCAATCGCGTCGAGCTGATGTATATCCAGGCCGGCGCGAGCCCGGTCTTGATGGAGCGCACGCGCGGACCGTACATCATCATCGGCGAAAATGACGTGGCGCTGCATTCAGTGGCGGGCATGGGTTGGGTTCAGACGCAGGGCAACGTCGATGTGCGCAATCCGCAGGGCAACATGGGTGTCGCGACCGGGGCCGGACGCATCACGGTCTGGTCAGGGCCGCAGCTGGAGCGCGCTCAGTTCTTCTCGCAGAGCGGCGACATCGAATGGACGATCGCCGGCGTCGGCGGGGGTCCGTATCGCATCGTGCTCGGCTCCGGCTCGGCGCGCATCTACGTGCGTCCCGGCGTCGGAGCGAACATCGACGCGACGAGCGACGCGGGCACGGTGGTCAACATGCTCGATCCGTCTGTCGCCGCGGTCAGCCTCTCGCGCCAGCATGCGCTTTCGATGACCGTCGGCGGCGGCGGCGCACAGATCATCATCTATAGCCGCGAAGGTAACATCACGATCGCGCCTGCCCCGTAGGAGCGCTGGGATTGGCCGGCCGAGCGGCGAACCGGAGCGTCGTGCTCCGGATCATCGGCGCGGCCTTGGCTCTCGCGATCGTCGGCATCGTCGCCCTCACATCGCCCGGTCCGCTCCCCGCCGCCGGTGATGGAGTGGCCCCTTCGTTCGTGCCGCAGCTGGCGCCGACGCCTTCGAGTCCGACGCCGGTTCAGACCGCGCTGCCCAATCCTATCTCGCGGCCGGAAGACGCGCACGGCATCACCCAGACCACCGCGCCGTTCGCAGGCCCCAGCGCCTTCTCGCCGCCGCCCGCACCGCCGGACCTGTGGCTTTCAGGATCCGCCTCGTTCACGGTCCCGTGCGATCTGCACGGAAACCGCATTTTCGTGGCGGTCGTGGTCGACGGCAGGCCGGAGACGTTCCTGCTCGATTCATCCGCACCGTTTTCCACGATCGATCCTGCGGCGGCGCCGTCGAAAGACGTGCCGGTAAGTTTGAGCACGCTGCAGATCGGCGAGCTGCGCTTCAATGGGCTGCGAGCCGGCGTGACGCGCGTCTCCGCGGGCTCGCTCATGTATCTCGGCAAAGCGGCGGACGGGGTGCTCGGGCAGGAGCTGTTTTCGCGCTACGCGGTGCGCATCGACTATCGTACGTGCGCGATCACCGTCTTTCGCGACGCCCAAGCGGTTGTCGCAGCCAGCCCGCTGCCCGACGCTCGCGTCTTTCCGCTGCGGATGGTCAAGGGCCAGCCCGAGATCGACGCGCGTTTCGACGGTGGAGCGAGCGCCGGCTTCGTCGTCGACACCGCATCTGATGCTGATGCCGACGTGTCGTTTGATTTCGCCGAGTCGAATAAAGTCGCGTTCGTGGCGTCGATTCCGGAACTGCGGCGCTGGCTTCCGAGCGGCTTGCTCGCGGGCGAGATGGCGCGGTCCGTCTCCTTCGCGCTTGGCACGTTTGTGCTCGACCGCCCGTTGGTGGGCGTCTTTGAAACACAGAGCCACGCAGTGACCGGATACGTCGGAAACGGATTCTTGGATAACTTCAGCGTGTTGTTCGACGAACCGGCGGGGCAACTCGCGCTGGCCTCGGTGTCGGACGCGCGCCGTTCGACGGGCGATCGCAGCGGCGTATGGCTCATCGTACGCGGCGACGCGATCACGGTGAAGAGCGTCCTGCCGGACTCTCCGGCCGCGAAGCTAGCGCTGCAGCCCGGCGACCGGATCGTGGCCGTGAACGGCCAGGCCGCCACGGACCTCGATGCCGTGCGCGCCACGCTCGCGGGCGCGCCAGGCACGGCGGTCACGCTGACGTACGAGCACGGCGGCCGACAGCATACCGGTTCGTTCGAGCTGAAGACGCTGATATGACGATCCGCATCCGCGACCTCTCGCATATCGTCATCGATCCGATCGAATTTCCCAGTGCGGGTGGCACTGTACGCGGCCTCCTCTATCACAGCGGCCGGCCTGCGGACTGCGTCGTGCTGTGTCACGGCTACTCGGCGGGCAAGCACAACGTCGATCCGCTCGCGTACCATCTCGCGGCGCAAGGATACATCGCGCTCGCGTTTGATTTTCTCGGCCACAAGCTCGGCGCGAGCTCGCTGCCGCTCGTGCGCGCCGACGACTTGGTCGTCAACGCGCTCGATGCGCTTGCATTCGCGCGGGCGCATCCGCTCGTGCGTCGTTTGGTCGTCGGCGGACACAGCATGGGCGCGGCGACGGCGATCGGCGCCGCGCTTTCCGATCGCGCTGTCGACGGGATCATCGCCATCAGCACCGCCCGCCACCGCGGGCGCAAACTCGAGGGCGACGGTCTGGTGAGCGGACTGCTCAACCGGCGCGCCTACGTCGATGGCGCCGGACCGCTCGAGATCACCATCGCGATGGATGCGTTCACAGCTCGGATCGGAGAGCTTGCATCGCGGCCGGTTTTGCTCGTCGCGGGCTCAAAGGATGCGCTTGTCGCACCGTCCGCCGTCAGGCAGCTCTACGACGAAGCTCGCGAGCCCAAGACGTACGAGCTGATCGAAGCCAACCACACCGATTGCGCTGAGCGCGCCCGTTTCGTCGTGACAAGATGGCTCCAGGCGACCGGCTTCGAATACGCCACCACTACGACATCTTCGGGGGATGAAGCATGAACAAGTTCGCGCCGTTCCTTTTCGCCGCGTCGTGCGTCGTCGTGCTGGCCCTTGCCGCCGGCGGCACGTCGTCGCGCGCGGCGAACACGCCCGCTCCGACGCCGGTCGTCTCCGTGACGACGCTGCCGGCGTTGCCGTCGCCGGGAACGGCCACTGCCCATCCCATGACCCCGGGCCCCGCGACCACCGTTCCACCGCTCGCCGCGCCGACGCTGCCGCCTGGTCAGACGCCGGCGCCCAACGCGACCTTGGCCTTGCCGCCTCCAGGCACTGCGATCGTCATCTCAGGTTTGGTCGCCAAGCCGCAGATCATAACGCTCGAGCAGCTGCGCAAGCTGCCCTCAACGTCACTGACGATGCGCATCGTCGACGCCGACGGCAAACATCGCTTCCATACCTTTAGCGGGGCGGTGTTGCGCAACATCATCGATTTCGCGCAACCGCTCGACCAAGGCGGCACCAGCACGTCGACGCGAGCCTATGCGTTAGTGCAAGGCGTCGGCGGCAACTCGGCGATCGTCGCTTTCCCGGAGTTCGAAAACGACTTCGCGGGCAAGCACGTGTTCTTGGCGTACACGGTCGACGCCAAACCCGCACCGCTCGGAACCGCGACGTTGGTCATCGAAGGGGACGCGACGCGCGGACGTTTCATCGAGGGCATCACGCGGATCATCGTGGCGGAGCCTGGTCCGTAAGAGCTGCGTCGCCTCACGGGATTGCCGCGGCGATTCGCCGTATGCTATACTACCGCTTCGGACCCCGTGGGGATGTAGCTCAGCTGGTAGAGCACTTGCTTCGCATGTAAGGGGTCAGGGGTTCGAGTCCCCTCATCTCCACCATCCAAATAGGACTTGATGCCGCAAGTGTGATCCGTGCCGCGCTGCAAGGAGGGCCTCATGAAACCGCTTCGCACCACCGCTTTTGCACTTTTGATATCGGCGCTGCTCGCGAGCGGGTGCTCGTCGTCGAGCACTCCGGCGCCGCCTCCGCCCGCCGGATTGAGCAACCTTTACGCGACGCAGTGCACCGGCACACACATGATCGACGTTTTCAAACCGCCCTTCAGCAACACGTCGACGCCGGCTGTCAGCGTGCCGTTCCCGTCAGGCGCCGTATGCGTGGTGTCGGGAGCCTACCTACCGAAGACGAATCAGGTCGCCGTCGGCACCAACGGCTCCGGGTGGTACGTCTACTCGCTGCCGCTCACTGCCACGAGCACGCCGGTCGCGCACGTCGGGGCTCCCGCTTTTGCCGGCGGTTTCGCCCAGGACTCCGCAGGTAATGTGTGGGTATCGGATCGCGGCAACAACACGATCAACAGCTTCGTTCCACCCATCACGAGCACGAGCACCGCATCGGTGTCGTTCGCTGATACTCTCGGCGGCCCGTACGTTCTTCAGCTCAACGCAGCCGGTCAGCTATTCGCGGGGAACTGCGACAGCAGTACCGTCACGGTGTATACGCCGCCATTCACGAACACCACGACTGCGACGGCGACGATAACACCGCCCGCCGCCTCGTGCACGGAACCGATCGGCCTTGACGCGACGGGCAATCTGTATATTTCCGAGTACGCGGTGACTGCGAACGTATGGATCTACAATCCGCCGTATTCGAATGCGAGCACGCCCGCGACGACGATCACGGGAGGCCCGAGCGGCACGAATTCGCCGACGCAATTCGCGTTCGACAGCGCCGGGAACATCTACATCGCGAACAGCGGCTCTGGCATGATCACCTCGTTCGCGCCGCCGCTGGCAGCCGCGAGCCCGCTGCGATTCTCGATATCGGAAGCGTCAGTCGCGGGGCTGTTCTTCGGACCATAAGGCTATTGAGCCACGCGTTCTTTGACGGCGGCAGCTCCACCAGCTGTCCGCCGTTGAGAAATTTGCGACTGCGGACCGCGGTGCGCGCTTGAGCCGACGCTCTTTCGGGTATACGTGTGATACCACACCAGATATCAGAAGGAGTTGCCAGATGCTCGCATTCTTGCTTGTTGCCGCGCTCACCGGAGCGTCGTGCGCGAACCCCAGTATACTTTCCGCAAACGTCCAATCCGTCACGACAAACGGTGGGTTGAACCACTACTCGGTCGCGATCACTGTTCGGAACCAAGGCGACGTTCCACAACCGAGCAATCTGCTCCAGTCGGTGGACGTGTTCCAAGCCGGTCAGCGAGTCGACCGCATCGGCCTGCAGCCGCTGGGCCAGAACCAGTCGCAAAAAGTCATATACAGCTTCGATCGTTCGGACGATGCCGGAGTCGGTACGACGGACCTTACCTTCACCCTCGACTTCAACGGCCGATCGGGCGACAACGTGGATTGCCACGCGGGTAAGGAGTCATTCCAGATCTCCGTGTGATCTGCCTCGAGCCTGCGAGACAGCGCGCGCTCTTAGGGAGTTGCCAGATATGTCTCGTTGGATCTCGTGGGTCTTCTGCTGCACCTGATAAGCGCGCCGCCTGTTAACGTCATGTGCTGCGGCGCGCTCCACAGGATCGGTCCGAGGAGCGTAGGATTTCGAATTTGCTTCCCACAACCCGTAGGAAGCTAGAAAGCAGGTTTCGCGATGGGCAATTTACTCTGGACGATTGTCGTGATCTTGTTCGTGTTGTGGCTGCTAGGTTTTCTTCTGCATTTCGGTGGAGCACTGATCCACCTCTTGTTGGTGATCGCGGTTATCGTTCTGATCGTCAATCTGCTGACCGGGCGAAAAACCGTGTGACATGATCGCGCGACTTCAAACCTTCGACGGCCGCCGCCGTCTTGGTGTCGCGCTCCTAATCCTCGCGTTGCTCGCGCCGTCGGCAGTCCTCGGGCGTTCCTTGCCGCCGGCGTGGGTCGCGTTCACCAACGCATGGGCTGGTGTCAAAGGGTATAGCGCGACGGACACGGTGTACGAACGGAAGGGGACCGTGATCCAAAATATGGTCTTTACATATACCTTTAGCAAGCCTTCGAGTGCGACGATGACCGTTATCCGAGGCCCTAATGCCGGTGGCACGCTCGTGTGGAGCGGCGGAAGCACAGTAGTAGCCCACAAGGGTACCGGTCTTACCGCGATGTTCAAACGGACGTTCTCACTGCACGACCCTCAGGTGACGACGATCCGCGGCGCATCGATCGACCAACTGAGCTTCAGCGCGATCCTCGCCCACGGGCTAGACACGGCAGGACCGATAACCCAGAAGCCCGGGCCGGTGATCAGCGGCGTCGCAACCGACACAGTCACGCTGATCCCCGCGAAATCAGCCAACGACACCGGGCTCACGCGTGAAGTCATCGAGATCTCGAGAACCACGCACTTCCCCGTGGCCGTGCTCGGCTACGCCGGGCAAACGCTTGTGCGCACGGTCGACTTTTCGAACGTCCAGCTCAAGCGCTAGAATACGACTCCCGGGCCGATTACGTGCGTAGATTCAAGGTCGAGGCCGCGCCTGCATTCGTGTTGGGCGCGATCGACGTGATGCGCACGGCGATGGTGCCGCCGCTCGGCACCTGGACGTTGACTGACTGTGAAAAATAACCGTTTCCGTCCGCCTGAACGGTGCTGGTGTACGTGCCGAGGCCAATCCGGAGAACGCCGCCGAGCAACGCGGAACCGGTGGCTGCGATCTTGACCGTCGAGTTCGGGAGCGTCGTTCCGGAGACGGTGAACGTACTGCCGACGGTAGAGCCGTCGGTCGGAGTCAGATTGTTAAGATAGTTCACAGCGCCGTTGTTGTTCGAGGTCGCGCTCGATGTGAACGACCACGTTCGGTCAAATGCGGTGCCCGTAGCCGAGCTCCCCTTCACCTCGACCGTGTGTCTGGCTTGCGACAAATCGTAGGTAGGCGTGAACAGGAAATCGCTTTGCGATACGTAGGTCGTGCTCGAGACGTCGCGGCCATCGAGCGTGAGCTTGACGGTATTCGGGTCGACCGGTTGGCTGAAACTGCCGGAGACCGCGGGGCGCGCCACCTGAACGTTCCCTCCGTTGCGCGGTTGTAGGTTCGTCAGCGTGAGCGACGCCGGAGCCTGAGCTGGCGGCGGCGCTTGACCACTGTTTATGCTCACCACTTGGGTGCTGTTGTCGTACTGAACGTTCGCACCGAGCGCCTCGGAGATGAAACGCAGGGGGACGAGTGTGCGCGCACCGACCAGAAACGGCGCGACGTCGAGTGTTTGCGCCTGGCCGTTGACGACAGCTTGCGTGCTCCCGATATGCAGCTGAATCGTGCGACCGTTGCCGGTGGCGTTGATCGTGCCGTTGTCGTAGACGACGCTTGCCCCGAGCTGCTCAAATACTCCGCGAAGTGGCACGAAGACCCGCCCGCTTCGCTCAATGGGTGGTTGGTCGAACTGGACCTGTGAGCCGTTCACAACGATTCGCACGGCGTCGGATCGGGCTGGCTGGCTGGAGAACGTCAAGAACGCCGCGCACAAGAAAAGGATGGACAATCCACTCGAGACGTGTTTGGTCTTCATACCACATCACACTCTTTCTCGTTCCAGTATACCACTGGATGAAGGAGTGCCGATGTACGGAACCGCTCCCTTACCGAGAGCGTGCGGTGCGGCGAGACGTGTCGACAGCAGCGGGGCGAAGGCTCAAGAGATCGCCGAACTGATTCGTCGTGATCCTATAGCACTCGCAGGTGGTGGCTTCAAGACCCGCCCTGTCAGCGATCGTTATCGTGCCATGCGAGTAGTGGATGAATCCCGCCTTTTGCAGGATCGCAGCCGCGACCGTCACGCCCGCGCGCCGAGAGCCCAGCATAATCGCCAGGAATTCGTGAGTCAATGGGAACTCGTTGCTGCCGACACGATCGCCGGTCATAAGCAGCCAGCGCGCGCATCGTTCGTAGACGCTATGCAATCGATTGCAGGCGGCCAGCTGACCGAGCATGTTGACGTACGCCTGCAAGTACCGGTTGAGAAACTCGCGGAACGATTGGCTCGTGGCCAGCAGGCTGCGAAACGTCTCGGCCGGCATCTTCCAAGCCTTTCCCGGCACCTGACAAAAGCTCTCATTCGCGCTGGTCTCGCTGCCCAGAAGCAGTGGTACCGCACTGGTGCCTTCGCGACCAATCGTCCCGATCTCGATCATCCCGCCGTCCTGCATCTGGGCGACGACGGAAAGGATTGCGCCGAGCGGAAAGTACGCTTCGGTGATGTGGTCTTCCGGTTGATAGATGGTCTGACGCAGCTTCACATCGACCAGCTCGCCGGCGTCGAGCGCGAGCGCCTTCTCTTTGCCTTTTAGACTCGATAAGATCGCGTTGCCATCGAAAACGTCGTTCTTAGGCATATTCCGTCCCGATACTGCTCCCAGCCCCAAAAGGGGCCCGCCCTTCGTGCGTTTGCGTACCGATATGTGCTCTGGCGAGGTCTATCATTGAAATACGAGGCTGGTACGGGAATCACCCTTGTGCTGCTCGGGGCGAAGTGGGCAAGTATATCATGATCTGTGATCTCTGCGAGGAACGCTCTCATCGTATCATTCGCGTCAATTCGTGGCAAGTCTGCCAGCAGTGCATCAGCGATCAAGTGCTTGAACGCGCACTAGCGGCAAAATCTACCCTCGCAAGTATCGGGCAGGCCTTCCACCGCACTGCCAAGGCCGCGCCGAGCGCGGCGCTGACGATCGCCGTGAGGCTTGTGCAAGCACCAACGACATGAGAGATGTGAAATGAAGACCATTGTGAATCCGGACACCGGGCGCGGCGCGCGTACGTTCGTATGCGCCGCTCTTATCACTTTGTCGCTCGCGACTGCGGCAGCAAGCGTCGCGCGCGCTGATGCCGACCCGCCCAAAGCGTGGCAAGATGTGCGCGCTCTCGTCGTGCGGTTCAACGACGCCGAGAACTCCCAAAACACCGGGGTGCTCTCGGCCCTTCTGCTGGATTCGCCCGATCTTTCCTGGTCGAGCGGGCTTGCGACCGAACGTGGTCATCTCGCTGTGAGCGCTCTGTTGCCCGATCTCTATGGAAGCACGATGACCGTCCTTCCAGACTACGGCAACCTGACGATCAACCTCCTCAGCTCGACCGAAGCTGACGTCATGATGCCGACCCAGTTCAGGTCGGAGAGCTTGCAATCTGATCCTATGATGACCAGTTCGATGGTCCGCGAACACGCCGTCAAGACGGCGGATGGATGGCGTCTCGTAAGCATAGATACCCAGCCGGCGCCGGTTCGCGCGCCATAACATCCGTATTCGCGATTGAGAACTGAAAGGAACCTTTCAATGTACCGACGATCCATACTCGCATTTGTGGCGCTTGTCGTCGCCTGCGCAGCCATACAGCCACTGCCGGCAGCCGCGGTCAACAAGATCTGGTCCGGCTACGTCGTCCACGTGTCGACGAACAACATCAAAGTCATCAACTCTGAGGGCACGCAAACCCAGAGCTTCCTGATACTGCCGGAGTTCAAGAACGTCTTCTCCGCAGATGGGAAAACGACATACCAGATGGCACAGATCAAACGCAACATGCTCGTCAAGATCTACTACGACCGGAATCTCGTCGGCCAAACGAATGCCGACACCATCTATGTGCTGAACGCCGCCGGCCAGGTGCAGCAGTCGAACTAGGCCGTTCTTTATCGATTAAGGAGTTTACCATGGGTATTATCGCTTGGATAGTTGTTGGCATCATCGCCGGTTGGCTGGCGAAGTTCGTCGTGCCCGGCACAGGGCCGGGCGGCGTCCTCGGCGACCTGATCATCGGGATCATCGGTGCGATTCTCGGCGGTTGGATCTGGAACTACTTCGGTCACGTCGGCGCGACAGGGATCAACATCCCGAGTCTCGTCGTGGCCTTCATCGGAAGCATCATACTTCTGTTCATCGCGCGAGCGTTGAGTCGCAGCACTGCCCGAGCCTAAGGAGAACTTCATGACATCGTCGTTTGGCAAATCGTCCAAGGCGTTCATCCTGCTGGCCTTGGTTCTCTCGATGTTCGTCGGGATGATAGCGCCAACGCGAGCCGATACCGCGGCGACCACGCGCAACATCATCCTCGGCGCGGTCGCCGTGGCTGCCGGTATCATCTTGTACAACAACTACGAGCACAAATTGGCCGCGGCGAACACGGCGGCGCAGCAAGCCAACACCGTGGTCGGCTACACGGCCGATGGCGGCGTCATCTATGGTGACGGCCGCGTCGTGTACCCAAACAGCGGCGGTATCGTCACGTACTTGAGCAACAACGGATCGCAGGCGTGTGCGTTCAACGGTGCTGGTCCTCGCTGCGCACCGACGCACTTGTATGCGTATTTCCCGCATGGCTACCAGCCCCCGTGCTGGCCGCCGGGTCATTGCAAACAGTATTGGAAACAGCATAAGGGCAACGAAGGCAACAGCAACCAGAACCAGGGCAACCAAGGAAACGGAAACCATGGAAACGGAAACCAAGGAAACGGCAATCAGGGCCACGGGGGCTAGCGCTTAAGAATCGAGGTTTGCCGCTATGTTGATCCGGCCGACGCTCTTCATGGGCACACTGGCGGTCGCGGCCATGTTGGCGCTTATGCGGTGCGGCGGCGCCCCGCTTTGCAGCACGGGCACGGCTGTGCAGCTGGCGAGCCCGACTCAGGGTCAGGGCGGCGTTTCGACCGCCATCGGCCGAGTTGTCATCGTCGCGGACGGAAACGCCAACACACTTTACAATACCTACGGCCAGTGGTCCGTCACGCTCACCGATAGCGCCGGTCAAACGTGGAGCGGCGGAGGCCTTGGACTTGTGCCAGATCCAGGCGGACCGCACCCCTATGCTTCGGACTTCTTCTACGCATCGTCGATTCCGAGCCTCATCCCAGGCCGTACGTACACGGCGTCCCTTGGGCAGCCAAGCGGGGCCTGTCAGTCGGTCTCGCTCGGATTCTTCTCGACGTAGGACTAAGCGCAGAGCAATGCATTTGGATTGGCACGTCATCCGAAACGGATTGACGCTGTGCGCAGTGCTCTGTGTGACTACGACCGCCGATGTCCACGCTAGTACGCCGAGCGCCACGCCGAGCGGAGCGGTCCCCGCTCTGGTGCTGCGGGCCGCGGCGGTCTATACGACCAACGTGCGGGGCATCATCGGCATGCAGCGACACTTCTCCACGGTGCTGCATGCCGGGCCAGTCCATCATACCGAGGAGAGCGATAGTGGGATCTTGCTCAACAACGGATCCTTCGCAAGCGCCAAGTACTACAGAATAGCCGACGACGGGAAGGCGTTTAGCGCACAGCAGATCGCTGCGCGCGACGCGCAAACGAACCAAGACTGGACCGTGGGCAAGATCTTCTTCAAAGAGCCGTACGATCCGCGCTTCACGGCCGACTATACGTTCGAACCCCCGCAACCTTGCGCGGCCTGCCCCTCGGGGACGAGCGCGGTGAACTTCGGCAGCGCCATAAAGGACACCCAGCACGGCAGTGGGACCGTGTGGATCGAGCAGGCCAGCGGCCGTGTCGACAGGCTGACGTACATCCCGAACGTGCTTCCGCCACATGCCACCTTCGGCAGCGTGACCGAGACGGGCGGTTGGGCCATGCCCAACGTGTGGTATGTCACGCGCATTGACGGCTCGTATCGAGGAAAGGCTTTTGTGCTGAGCGGCACCGGCACGTTTACGGGCGTATTCGACCACTTCCAACGTTTTTCGACCGTGGCGCAAGGTCAGACTGCGCTTGCGGCCGGCACCATTTAGAGAAATAAGGAAGCCCGGCAGATCACTGCCGGGCTTTTCGTCACATGACGCTACGTGCTTACGCGAAATCGAGCACCACGCGTCCTTCTACCTTGCCCGCTTTCAGATCGGCGAAGATCCGATTGATGTCTTCGAGCTTGGCCGTGTGGATGTCCGCGCGGACCTTCCCCGCCGTAGCGAATGCTATCGCCTCGGACAGATCTTTGCGCGTTCCCACGATTGAGCCGCGAATTGTCAGTCGATTGAGAACGACGTCAAAGATCGGGATCGGGAAACCACCGGGGGGCAGCCCGCACAGAGTAACGGTCCCTTTACGGCGCGCCATCTTCAACGCCTGAGAGAATGCTGCCGGCGACACCGCTGTGACCAGCACCCCGTGCGCACCACCATGCGTTGCTTCGACCACCTTTTCCGCCGCGTTGGCGTCGAGCGCATTGACCGTGACGTCAGCGCCGACCGAGCGTGCGAGCGCGAGTTTGTCGTCGGTGATGTCGAGCCCGACGACGTTTAAGCCCATCGCCTTCGCGTACTGTACGGCGATGTGCCCGAGGCCGCCGAGTCCGGAGATCGCGATCCACTCGCCGGGTCGAGTCTCTGTCTCTTTGATACCCTTGTAGGTGGTGACACCCGCGCAGATGATGGGAGCCATCTCCGCGAAGTTGACGTTTTCCGGCAGACGCCCAGTGTATGCTGCCGACGCGATCGCATATTGGGCAAACCCGCCGTTGATGCTGTAACCGCTGTTGTGCTGGGCGGTGCATAGCGTCTCCCAACCGGTGATGCAGTACTCGCATTTCCCGCAGGCGTCGTGAAGCCACGCGACCCCGACCGTATCGCCGATCTTGAAGTCATCGACACCGGCGCCGATCGCTGCGACTCTTCCGGCAGTCTCGTGACCTGGGATGAACGGAGGTGCCGGCTTTACGGGCCAGTCTCCATCAGCGGCGTGAACGTCTGTGTGGCAAACGCCGCATGCGACGACCTCGACCAGGAGTTCGCCCGGGCCCGGAATCGGTACAGGGCGCTCTTCAATGATTAGCGGTTTGCCGAATTCACGTACCACGGCGGCTTTCATTGTCTTCGCAGGACGCTGGCTGCTTGCGTGCCGTGTCGGGTTCGGTGCGCCTAAAGTCGTAGCCATGGTTTCCTCATTTCCTGAACAGATGATGTATTCACACTCATCCTAGAAGCACGCTATGAACACCGCGGGAAGCCGCGGTGAATGACCCTCGCGGCCGCCTTCACATATAAGGTACACCACTTGGATACGTTGAGGGGGCAAACCACAGGAGGGTACGTCATGGCTAGCAATGTGATCACCAGACCATCACTGTTCGAGGACGCGCTTGCATTCGCGCGCGAGCACAACGGACTGAAGGCCCGATACGATAACTTCATCGGCGGCACGTGGGCGCCACCGGTGAAGGGGCGCTACTTCACCGATACAAGCCCGATCAACGACAAACCGCTCTGCGAGATCGCTCGCTCCAGCCCCGAGGATGTCGAGCTAGCGCTCGATGCGGCCCACCGCGCACGACGCGCGTGGGGCAAGACCGCGCCGGCCGTTCGCGCGAAGATGCTCAACCAGATCGCCGACCGGATCGATGCGAATCTCGAACTGCTGGCACGCGTCGAGACGATGGACAACGGCAAACCGATCCGCGAAACACTCGCAGCGGACGTGCCGCTCGCGGCTGATCATTTCCGGTATTTCGCCTCGTGCCTGCGCGCCGAGGAAGGCGCGATCACGCAGCTCGACGACGATACGGTCGCCTATCATTTCCACGAACCGCTCGGCGTGGTCGGGCAGATCATACCGTGGAACTTCCCGCTGCTGATGGCGGCGTGGAAGCTGTGCCCGGCGCTGGCCGCCGGCAACTGCGTCGTCCTCAAACCAGCCTCAGAAACGCCGTTGAGCGTCATGGTGCTGATGAACCTGATCGGCGACATCTTGCCGCCAGGCGTTCTCAACGTCGTGAATGGAAAGGGCTCGGAGATCGGCAGAGCGCTTGCAGCGAACCCGCGCATCGCGAAGATCGCGTTCACCGGCGAGACGACGACGGGGCGGCTGATCATGCAGTACGCGTCGGAGAACATCATACCGATGACCCTTGAGCTCGGCGGCAAGTCCCCCAACGTGTTTATGGCCGACGTCATGGACAGCGACGACGATTACCTGGACAAAGCGCTCGAAGGCTTCACGCTCTTCGCATTCAACAAGGGCGAGGTGTGCACGTGCCCGTCGCGCGCGCTGATCCAAGAATCTATCTTCGACAAGTTCATGGACCGCGCCATCAAACGCGTCGAAAAGATCAAGGTCGGAAATCCCCTCGATCCGGCGACGATGATGGGCGCGCAAGCCTCGCACGAGCAGCTCGACAAGATCCTGCGCTACATCGACGTCGGCAAACAAGAAGGCGCACGGTGCGTCACCGGCGGCGGTCGCGCGACCGTCGAGTCCGATATCGAGAACGGCTACTACGTGAAACCGACGGTCTTCGTCGGCAACAACAAAATGCGGATCTTCCAAGAAGAGATCTTCGGCCCGGTTCTGTCGGTCACCACGTTCAAGACCCTCGATGACGCCATCGCCATCGCCAACGACACGCTGTATGGCTTGGGCGCGGGCGTGTGGAGCCGCGACGGCGCAAACGCGTATCGCCTCGGGCGAGAGATCGAAGCCGGACGCGTCTGGACCAACTGCTATCACGTCTATCCCGCCGGCGCGGCGTTCGGCGGCTACAAGCAGTCCGGTTTTGGGCGCGAAACGCACAAGATCGACCTTGAGGCGTATCAACAGACCAAGAATCTGCTAGTCAGCTACAACCCAAAGGCGATGGGTTTCTTCTAAGCCCCGATGGTCGACCGCGTCGCGTTCACACCTTCAGCCGCCGAAGTCGTTCGGCGGCTGAAGGCACGTCACGGATCGTTGATATTCCATCAATCCGGAGGATGCTGCGAGGGAAGCGCGCCGATGTGCTTCTCGCAAAGCGACTTCCGCGTCGGGTCGCACGACGTGCTGCTCGGCACGATCGAAGGATGTCCGTTCTACATCGGTGCCGCTCAGCTGAAGCAGTGGGGCGATAACATGCAGTTCATCATCGACGTCGTCCCGTCAGCGAGCGGCAGCTTTTCGCTCGAGGCGGCCGACGACATCCGCTTCACAACGGGTGCGCGCATGTTCAGTCCGGACGAACTGGCGGAGCTACGGGCGCCGAGCGCGCGTTGAGCGAGCCTTCGCGCGATCGTGAAACGCGCAGTCCCGCAGGTGATCGTTGACCATGCCGACCGCTTGCATGAACGCATAGCAGATCGTCGGGCCCACGAAGCGAAAGCCGCGCTCGCGCAAATCGTTGCTCAACGTCTCGGCGCGTTTGGACGATGCGGGGACAGCCGACATCCGCCTACGCTTATCATCGATCGCCTTCCCGTCGACGAAGCGCCAAACGTATTTGTCGAAGCTCCCGAATTCGCGCTGAACGGCTAAGAACGCCTTGGCGTTGGAAATAGTCGACTCGATCTTCAAGCGGTTGCGCACGATGCTAGGGTCGGCCATGAGTTTCTTGATGCGCGCCGGGGTGAACCGCGCGACCTTCACCGGATCGAATCCTGCGAACGCTTTGCGATAGCTGGCCCGTTTGCGCAGGATCGTGTCCCAGCTCAAGCCGGCTTGTGCGCCCTCCAAGATGAGGAGCTCGAAGAGCTTGTGATCGTCGTGGAGCGGGATGCCCCACTCTTCGTCGTGGTAACTCAGCTCGGGCTCGGCCCGCGCCCACGGGCAACGACGAAGTGTCGATAGGCCCCTAGTTATTGCTGACGCCCGCCGTTGCAGCCGAGTGCAATCCGAGGATGTTCCCCTCGGAGTCCTTGATCATCGCCCATCCGCCCCACGGCTCGGTGCGCGGGGGATCGTCAAACTCGACGCCCGCCTTCGAGAGCGTCTCGTGTGCCTTGTAGACATCGTCGACTTCCAAGACAACGCCGGTGGAACCCGGTTTCCCTCGCTCCGAGTCCGCCGATAGCGTAAACGCGGTCTGCGCGCCGGCGGGGGCGACGGTCACCCAGCGCATGCCTTCACCCATCGGCTCGTCCATGGTCTTTTCCCAACCAAGTTTCTTGGTGTAGAAATCAATTGCCCGGTCGAGATCCTTGACGAACAACGTCACTACCGAGATGTACATGGTCCCGAACCTTTCTGCTCATGCGAGGGACGCCATAAGTCCCACGCGCGTCGTCACGGCCCCTGCTCGCTACGATCCTGACTTCTGTCCCCAAACCGACGCCGGGATGGGCTGATTGACCGAGTAGTCGCCGTAGTGCCCAACCGCGTGTCCTGCGAATGACGGGAACGACAAATCCAGCGTCTCGGTGTTGGGCATCAGATATTGGCCGCCAGCCATGGCGTTGTCAATCGTCATGTCAATGGTCGAGCCGTTGTGATAGAACCAGCGCGCTCGCATCGGAGCGACCGTGTCCTTGGCGACATCGATAAGGATGTGGTCCACGGTGCTGCTACTGTTCTTCGGAACTCCTCGTAACTCGTAGTAGCCGGCTGATGGGTTCGGCGGGACGAGCGTGATATCGTACGTATTGGGCCACGTCTCGGCGGTGCCCAGCGACGCGGTCATCTGCTGGAACGCTTTGGCGGCGGCCGGCACCGATTTCATGTCCAGCGCCTGTTTGTCGGGGCGCTGGAAGTAGCGGGTGCCGTCGATCCCCATGGAGACCCCCAGCGGGCGGTGCATCTTGACGTCGAAATGGACTGGAACGATGTACGTATCGAGGCCCTTTCGGGCCGCGACCATGCGGGCGAGGATGTCCGCGGCGGTCGGTGCGTCGGACGCGGTCGGGACCGGGCTGGGAGAGGCGCCGAGCAGCGTCATCACCGCCAGCGCTAAGTACCAGACTTTCATATCGCACCTCACAGCGAGTATATCGTCGGGGTCTGGGCGTCATTGTAACCCATATCGAACGCGGCTTGCAGGTCCGCGGCGTCGTTGAAGCCCATGGCGGTGAGCGCCATCACCGTCTTCGGCCGGATGATGCGCAGTTTGATCGGCTCCCAATCCGACGAGTGGATCGCCTGCAGAAATTCTACTGTTTGCGCGCTCAGACCGCTGTAGTCGCGCATCCGCGAAAGCAAATTCTTCGCGAGCGCGATCCGCAAGTCGCCCTCGAGCAGTTCCCGTTGGATGACCGCGAACGAGGCCTGCAGCAGGCCCGGCAGGGTCGTCGGCTGCTTTTCCTTGCCCTCGTCCGGTGACGTGGCGATCAGCACGGTGACATCGGTCGCGCCAGCGATCGCCGCTGTGCTGACCGGCGTGTTGTTCGCGACGCCGCCATCCACGTACAGATCGGCGGCCCCGGTCTCCGTCACCGGCACCTCGACCGGTTGAAAGATTCCGGGAACGGCCGCCGACGCGAGCACGGCTTTGACCAGGTTGTCCTGCGTCAAACGGAAGCGGTTGTTGCTGGGCTGCGCGATGACGTTGCTGTCCTCGGCGGTGATCGCCAAGCGGGTCGTGAAATGCCGGCTCTGCGCGTCGGCCTTTGGCCCGGTGAAATGGTAGAACGCATCCGAGCTGAAGCGGGTCATGTTGGTGGCGGCGATGATGAGGCCGGTCTGCAACTCGGTCAGCGTGAAGGGATATTTCTCGACCAGCGCGTTGAGGCCGTCGCTGCTGACCACTCCCATCACCTTCGCGAGGTCCTCTTTCGAGCCCATGGCTTTGAGCTCTTTATTCGCCCGGCTGAGATACTTCAGCTTCGCAGGGAAGCCGTGTTCGGACGACTCGCGAAAGGCTTCGCCCGCATCCATCGCGTGCTGTGCCGGAGGCACGAGCTGGAGCACATTGGCCTGCGGCATGGACAGCCACAGCTGTTCGGCCTGTGCGATCGATTCGGCAGTCGCACGCGCCGCGAACGCCGCGTTGATCGCGCCGGCGGACGTGCCGCAGACGATGTCGTACGGCGAGCCTTGCGTGGCGACGTCCTTGTATAACCACTTGAGCGCACCGGCCTCATAGGCGCCGCGCGCCCCCGCGCCGCTGAGCACCAGTGCCCGCGTCGGAAGTTTCGGCTTCAACGGCGGCGGCAACGGGTACCACGGCGGCAACGCGGCATCCGCGCGCGCCGCTCCAGCGGCGGCGCCGGCTGCTCCGAGCGCGGCGAGAAATCCCGATCGCGACAGTTTCATAGCGAACTGCGGCTCCTGTCAGAACGTGTGAAAGTATAGAGATACGCGAGCCGTTCGGGCAACGCCTGTGGATTAGCGCTTCGCGCTACTTCCTATTAGGCCGAAAACAGCAAGGGGTTCTGCGCGTCTTGGTACCCGGCGTCGATCGCGGCGGCGATTCCGTCGGCATTGTCAAAGCCCATCGTCGTCACGTCGAGCGTCTGCGCAGGCCGGATGACGCGCATGCGGATCGGTTCCCAATGCTCCAGATGCAGCGCGTTGACGAAGTCGGCCGCGTCGGGGCTGAGGCCTTCGACCTCTCGGTGCCGCGACAAGAGATTGCGCGTGAATACTAGCCGCACATCGCTTTCAAGTATCTGGCGCTGCATGAGATTGAAACACGCCTGCAGCAGGTCGGGCAGCGTCTCCGGTGGCGGCGGCACGATCTCGTCGGGGGCGTTGACCATCACGACCGTGACGTCGGTCGCTCCCGCGTTCACCGCGACGCCAACGGGCACGTTGTTCGCGACGCCGCCATCGACGTAGTCGTTCACCGCACCCGTTTCGTCATGCACGACGCTCACCGGCTGGAACACGCCCGGCACCGCGGTCGAGGCGAGCACGGCATCCATGAAGTTGTCGGATGAAAGCCGGTAGCGATGATCGTAGCTGTCGCGCGGCGTTTCGACGTCGGCGTCTTCGATGATCTGGTTGGCCGCAAGCAGGCGTGCGGCGGTCAAGAAGCTCTGCTGCATCGCGGGACCGAATGGACCGTTGAAATTGTAGAACGTGTCGGAGCCGAGCACCGTGACGTTGGTCGCCGTGATGACGAGGCTGAGCTTGAGCTCGTCGAGCGTCATCGCGTATTTGCGTACGAGTTTTTGGATCGCATCGTCGTTGACAGCGCCCATGACGTACACCAGCTCTTTGGGCGGCCCCATGGCGTGAAACGAGCGGTTGGCACGCGCGAGATAGGACAGCTTGGCGGGATAACCATGGTGAGACGACTGCAAGATATAGTCGACGGCGGTGATGCCCTGCTGGAACTGCGGCTCAAACACCATGATCTTCTCGTTCGGCAGATCGCGCCAGAACGTCTCGGCTTGCGCAATGGACGCTTGGGTCCCACGCGCGGCGAACGCCGCATTGATCGCGCCGGCGGACGTGCCGCAGACCAGGTCGAACGGCGGACCCTCTTCGTCCGCGTCTTTGAATAGATACTTGAGCACGCCGGCTTCGTAGGAGCCACGCGCGCCGCCGCCGCTGAGCACGAGCGCACGCCGTCCGACTCGCTGCTTGGGCGGCTTGAGCGGCGGCGGCAACGGGTCCCACGGCGGCTTCGCCGCCTCTGCGCGCGTGGCGACGCCCATGCCGGCTGCGGCGGCGAGCACGCTCAAAAAGCCAGCCCGAGAAACGCTCATAGCATCGATCTCCCTCTGTGGTGTTCACCTTTGGCGCGCGCGTGTCATCGTCCCGGCGAGGGCGGGTGCGACGCCCGCTCTGGCGCCAACTCCAAAGTCCGCTCGACACGCACTGTCTTTCGCTCGCGAGATTCAAAGGAGATTGGCCATGGCTCTAGCGGCTGATATCGTCGGCGCGATCGCCGACCATTGGTGGGTGCTGCTGATCCGCGGAATCATCGGAATCATTTTCGGAGCGCTGTTCATCTTCTATCCGGGCATCACGCTCGTGGCGCTGCTCTATCTGTTCGGCGCATATGCGTTGGTCGACGGCGCGTTCGCGCTCATCCAAGCATTTCGGCTCGGCGTCCACAGCGACCGCTGGTGGCCGCTGATCTTCGAGGCGATCGTCGGCATCGCGGTCGGCATCGTGTTCTTCCGTTTCACAGGCCTCAGCGCGGTGGTCGTCGCCTTCGTGATCGCGGTGTGGGCGATCGCGACCGGCATCTTCGAGCTCGTCGCGGCCTTCCGGTTCGGCGGCGGCGGCGGCGCGCCGTGGCTGCTTGGCCTTGGCGGCGGGCTTTCGATCATCGTCGGCATCATTTTCGCGTGGGCGCCGATCGAAGCGTTGCTGGCCTACGTGTGGGTGTTAGGGATCTACGCGATCATCTTCGGCGCGATGCTGATCGTCTGGTCCTTCAGACTGCGCCAGGCCTCGCCGGCGGCCGCGGCGTCTTAGCCGCTTTTCGAGTAGCGCTTGATGAAGGCTGCCGCGGGCGAGTGTCCGCGGCGCAGCGCCTCGCGCCAATACTCCAACGCCTGGTCGCGCTTGCCCACGTGCAGGCTCGCCCAGGCGGCGTAGTCCCATGCGAACCGGTTGTTCTCGTCGTTCTGGAAGCCGCGCTGGCACGCGGCAAGCGCGTGCGGATAGTCCTTGCCGATCTCATAGTAGGCTCGGCACAACGAAAACGCGAGCACGCCGCTTTTCGGATTGAACGCAAGCCCGCGCGTGAAGGTGTCGATCGTGTTCGCATAATCAGCGGGTTCGGAGCGCGCGCGCATCATCTGCAGCTCGCCCAGGCCGAGCCAACCCTCCGGGATCTTGGGGTCCACGCTGATCGCCTTGCGGTAATAGTGCTCGGCCACGCGCAGCCGCAGCATATGCTCGAAACTCACGCCCGCGATAGTACACGGAGAATGCGAAGAGCGGCCTGAAGAGCAGCCACCCGGCCACCAGCACGAGCACGAGGATGATCCACCGGTCGTAGGTCTTGATGATGTACGGGCGGACGTCGACCGCCGCGTGCGGAGCGTCCGCGGGCGCTGCGACTTGCGGATTGGTGCTCATGCGATGACCACGAAGAAGAGCGCCAAGAAGACGAGCACGTAACCGGCCGCCATTTCCGCCGCGAGCTGCCATTTTTTGACCGCCGGGTGGTGCGTGTACCACGGCGCGAGCACGCCGACCACGAACACCGGGAGACCGTGGCCGATGCCGAACGCCAGCATGAGGAGAGCGCCAAGACCGAGCTCGCCTTGGAAGGTGGTGACCGCGAGCGCGCCGATCATGAACGGCGTCGCGTCGGGTGCTATCAGGAATGCGAAGCCGAAGCCGAGCAGGAACGCGCCGATCACGCCGTGGCCGGCAAAGCCGAGGGCCGGAGCCTTGATGGGGATCTCGATCAGGCGGATCATCGAAAGGCCCATAAGCAGGCACAGCGCGGCCGTGAAGTAGTACAGAAAGCCGGTCATCGTCAGCAGCGCGCCCATCGAGCCTGCTAGGGCTCCAACCGCGCAGTACACTGCGCAGATGCCCGCGATGAACGCCAACGAGAGAACGGCGGCGGCGCCGGCGCCTTGCGCCTCGCGCCCCGCGTAATTGAGAATCGCGACCATGCGCGGCACGCTAGAGGGGCTCAGGCTGCTGAGCACGCCGCCGAGCACCATCAGGCCGAGCGCGATGGGAAGATGGTCGTGGATGACGTCGCTGAGCTTGTCCGCAAGGGCATAGATATTGAAGTAGTCCATCTAGGTCATGTATCGGCACGGTCCGGCAAAACGTGCAGTGAATACTCGGGACAGCGCCTCGTTCGGCAGAGGTGCACCGACGTTCCGAAGAAGCTACTCGATGTGATCACACCGATCGAATTGACCGCACTGGTCCGCCGCAGCCTCCCCGACGCCCGCGTCGAGATATACGACCGAACCGGCACGCACGACCACTACAACCTCAAAGTCGTATCCAAGGGCTTCGCCGGACTGTCGCCCCTTGACCGGCACCGGCTGGTCTACAAGGCTCTGGGCGACGCGCTCGGCGACGGCCGGCTGCACGCGGTCGAACTGACGACCCTAACGGAAGAAGAAAAATCATGACTGACGACCTCAAGCGCCGGATCGAAGACGAGATCAAGACCAACAAAGTGCTCGTCTACGGCAAAGGCACCAAGGACGCTCCGCGCTGCGGCTTCACGATGGAGACGATCGCGTTTTTCAATCAGTTCGCGTACCCCTTCGAAGTCATCGACGTGCTCGAGGACATGCCAAAACGTCAAGCGCTGACGGAGTTGACCGACTGGCCCACGCTGCCGAAGGTCTTCATCAACGGCAAGTTCTACGGAGATACGGACATCCTCGGCCCGATGCATCAACGCGGCGAGCTTGCGCCGCTGCTTGACGAGGCGTTCAAGACGCCGGTCCGCTAGCCGCACCGACCCCGCCTGAACCGGGACGGGCCGCGCCGCACGGCGAAGACGTACGGCCCCTACCAGCTTCTTCTTTAAGAGATGGGAAATCGAACACTGCCGTCAGCGACACGAGTGCCGACGCGTTTCGAACGTCCGCCGGGCACGATCACCGCCGGGGCCGTGCTGTTGGTCGCGCTTGTGGTGTCCGTCGTCGGCTCCTGGTTCTCGTACACCACCGTCCGCTCGATCCTGATACGGCACGAGGCGTTCGACGGGGCCCGCGAGCGGCTCGCGCAGGTCCTCCAGCTGCAGACGGATGAGGAGACGGCCTTGCGCGGCTACCTGAGCACGGGCAAGCCGTATTTCCTCGATCCGCTGGTCACCGCGCAGTCCCAGTTCGACCCGACCTATGCCGACCTGGTGCGCTTCGTCAACGACTCAGGTGTGGTCGGCGCGTCTGCGCCGGTGCTCGACATACGGCGCCAACACGCTGTATGGGAGCTCAAAATCGAAGGCCCGCTCGTCAAGAACGCCAACGCGCCCGATGTCGTCGCGCGTCTGGAGCGCGGCAAGATCATCATGGACCGCATCCGCAACGATTATGCGACGGTCGCGCACATCTTCGACAGCGAGTCTCAACGTTTATTCGACGAATCGTCCAAGCTGCTGCGTAACACAGCCATCGCGACCGCCGGTCTGATCCTGCTCTTCGGGCTGGCGGCGCTCATCGCCGAGGCCTATCGCAGCCGCAGCCAAGCCGCGCTCACGCGCGAGCGGGCGGTGACCGACACGCTGCAGCGGGCGTTCTTGAGCGGCTGGGACGTCTTGCCGTACCTGCGCGTCGGCACGGCGTACGTGTCGTCGACGCGCGAAGCCGCCATCGGCGGCGACCTCTTCGACGTGTACCGGCTCGACGACCACCGCGCGCTGATCATGGTCGCCGACGTCAGCGGCAAGGGCGTCGCCGCGGCGGTTGAAACGGCGTTGGTGAAATATTCGATACGCACGCTTGCCGAGAGCGAATCGGATCCGGCCGTCATCCTGCACCGCTTCAACGCCATCTTCGAGCGCGCGGCCGCGGATCCGGGCGCATTCGTCAGCGTTTTTCTCGGCATCGTCGAGGATCGCGATCTGACGCTCACCTACGCGAGCGCAGGGCATGGGTCCGTGTTCGTGCGCCGTGGCAGCCACGTGTCCACGCTGCCGGCTACTGGGCCGCTCATCGGATTGGAGCGCGATGAAGCCTTCGTGAGCCGCCGCACGCAGCTCGGCGTCGGTGACGTCATCGTGCTTGCGACCGATGGTCTGACCGAAGCGCGCGATTCGGCCGGCATCATGCTCGGCGAGGAGCAGACGAGCCGCTGGATCGAGCGCGGCGACGCCGATCCGCAACGGCTGGCTGACGAGGTCGTGACGAGCCTGCGCCGCTATGCAGGGGGCCGCGTCGCCGACGACCTGGCGCTGCTGATCATCAGGGTGCAGCGCTCGCCGGTCACCGGGGAGCCGAGCGACGGGCAGACTCGGCACG
The DNA here is from genome assembly GCA_963772515.1 of Vulcanimicrobiota bacterium. Lineage (GTDB taxonomy): Bacteria > Vulcanimicrobiota > Vulcanimicrobiia > Eremiobacterales > Eremiobacteraceae > JAFAHD01. Next base: position 682,827 of record CAVYXC010000002.1, on the reverse strand, counting down.
AGGTCACGCCAGAGCCGGCGGATGGGCGGGTCGGCTGATGGCCCAGGCAGGGTTCGCTTGCGAGGATTGCGGTGAGGTCGTCTGGCTGGCACAGGGGGTGACCCACGTGCGCTGGCTGCGCGACCGCGAACACGTGGCGCGCGAGGTCGGCGAGCACGCCTCAGCGGGGCTGGACCTGTGGATGACCGATGGCCTGCGGTTTCTCGACGAGCATCGCGGCCATAGCGTTCTCGTCGTCACGCAGGACTAGAGAAGAAAAAAAGAGCGAAGGAACGCTTCGCTCTTCTTCTTTGCGCTAGACGTTACGCCTAGTGCTTTTTCTTCTTGGACTTCTTGGCTGCTTTCTTCTTCTTTGCCATTCTAACTCACCCCCATTCTGCGGAGCAAATGGATGTGACACGCTCGTACTGAGCTTGACGCGACGTTGCCCAGCGCGCGGACCATCTCCTTCTTTTCATCGGCATACGAAAAATCGACTTTATGATGCGTGGATGTGGTCGCCGGCGCGATCTTTCAACTTCATACCGGTGCGATCGTATTTCGCGGCGATCATCTCGGCGAGTATCGCGACCGCGATCTCCTCAGGCGATTGCGCGCCGATGTCGAGCCCGATGGGCGCGTGCACCGCGTCGACGACCGCCGGCGGAAAGCCGTCGCGCTCGAGACGAGCGCGGCGCGCCGCCTGCGTCTTCCGGCTGCCGATGGCGCCGACGTAGCGCACCGGGAGCCGCAACACGTAGGCGAGCGTCGGGTCGTCGAATTTCTCGTCATGGGTGAGCACTGCGACGTAGGTGTTCTCATCGGGCGCGAGCGCGGGCAGTTCGTCCTCGGGCCAGCCGACGACCAAACGGCGGGCGGATGGGAAGCGCTCCCGGTTGTTCAGGCGGTCGCGCGGGTCGACGACGGTCACCGCGAATCCAGACCGGGCCGCCAGGTCGCAGAGCGCGACGGCGATGTGCACCGCGCCGACGATGATAAGGCGCGGATCGGGCAGCAGCGGCTCGACGAAGATGTCATGGGCTCCGGCGGACCCGGTCTTGGCGATTCCGCAGCCGAGCGTGCCGCGCGCCAGGTCGTCGATGCGCGCATCAAGCGCGGGATCGCCGGTGCTGCCGCTGGCCCCTTGCGCATCCACCGTTCGCTTAGCACCGACATGCGAGGGTCCGCGCACGACCGTGGCGAGCGCGAGCGGACGCCTGATGTCCGCGCTTTGCGGCGGTCCGGCAAAACGATCGATGAAGACGTCGATCGCGCCGCCGCACGATAGCCCGACGTCCCACATCATGTTCTTATTGATGCCATAGCGCACGATCTTGGGGGGCCCGCCCGCCAAGACGCTGCGCGCCTCCTCGACGACCGCACCTTCGACGCAACCGCCGCTCACGGAGCCCGCGATCTTGCCGCTCTCCGAGATGAGCATGGTCGCGCCCTCGTCGCGAGGCGCCGAACCATCGACGTTGATCACGGTCGCGAGCGCGAAACGCTCGCCGTCGGCGTGCCAGCGCTCGATGGTCTCGAGGATGTCTTTCACGACGCCCTGGGCTGTGCCCGCACGGGGCGGCGGTCTTCGATGCTGTTGAGCAATTCGGCGAGCTGCATAAGACTGCGCAGATTGTGCGCGGACAGAAAGTTGTCGATGTACGGCAATGCGGCCTGCATGCCGACGGTCTGCGGCCGATAGCGCGAGGAGCCCAACAGCGGGTTCAGCCAGATCAACCGGTACGAACCGCGCTGCAGGCGGCGCATCTCGGTGGCGAGCAGATCGATGTCTCCACGGTCCCAGCCGTCGCTGATGATCAGCACGATCGCGCCGCGTCCGAGCACGCGATCGGCCCACTCGAGGTTGAACGTCCGCAGGCATTCCCCGATGCGCGTTCCGCCCGCCCAATCGGCGACGCTCGCCGATACTTCGTCGAGCGATTCGCGGATATCGCGATGCCGGATCTGGCGCGTGATCCTCGTCAGGCGCGTGCCGAAGACGAACGCCTCGACGCGCCCGACCGAGTGGCGCACGGTGTGCACGAACTGCAGCAGCAAACGCGAGTAGCGGTCCATCGATCCCGAGATGTCGCACAGCAGCACGAGATCGCGCTGCTTGCGCTTGCGCGTCCGCGTCGGCAGCGACAGCACTTCACCGCCACGCCGCAAGCTGTTGCGCAGCGCGCGCCGATAATCGAATGCGCCGCTTCCCGCGCCGGCCTTCATGCGGCGCGAGCGCTTGGTGCCCAGCTCCCACACGTGGCGGCGCGTGAGTTCGCGCGCGCGCTCTGCCTCGGCATCGCTGAGCTGTGAGAATTCTTTTTGGTACAGGCCTTCGGCGAAGCTGTAGGTGAACGCGCGATCGCTTTCGACGGCCTGGGGCTGCTCGTCCGAGGCGCCGGCGTCGTTGCCGTCGCTGCGCACGAAGGACGCCTGCGGCAGCGGTGCCTGTGGTCCCGGCCCTGGCGGTTGTGGCGCCGTGCGCGGGTCGCCCCCCATATCAGGCGGGCGTTCGGGCAGAGTTGATGACTGCGCCGGCCCCGGCGGCATGACCGCCTTGCTCCAGAACAGGTCGAAGGCAGCATTGAAGATAGGGATCTCTTCCGGCTTGCGCACGAGCACGGCGCGCGCCGCGGCCTTGACGTCCTCGCGCGAACGCATGCCGACCGCATCGAGCGCCAGGTCGAGCAAGATCACTTTGTCGGGCTGCACGCCTAACCCGAGATCGCGCAGCACGCGACCGAAGATGACGACGTTGCGCCCGAGTCGCGAGAAGCGCTTGAGCTCGTCGGCGTCGACGATCAGGCCGCGCTCGTTCACGCCTGCGAAGCGACCTTGTGCGCCCGCTCCACGCGCGCGGCAAGCGCGGTTTCGCGCGCTTTGACGACGTCTTCCTGATACTTGAGGAGGCAGCCGATGGTCTCCGACACCGCGCCTTCGTCGAGCGTCGCCTTGCCGAGCGCGACTAGCGCCGCCGCCCAGTCGATCGTCTCGGCCACGCCCGGATGCTTGTAGAACGAGTCGCTGCGCAAGCTCGCGACCAGCGCCGCCGCCTCCAACGCGAGCCGATGCCCGACGCCGGGCACCTTCGACTCGACGATGAGCGCTTCGCGCTCGACGTCGGGATAGTCGATCCAATGGTAGAGGCAGCGCCGTTTGAGCGCGTCGTGCACCTCTCGCGTGCGATTGCTCGTCAGCACGACCAACGGCGGCGTCGCGGCCGAGAACGTGCCGACCTCGGGCACCGTCACCTGAAAATCGGAGAGCAGCTCGAGCAGAAACGCCTCGAACTCCTCGTCCGCGCGATCGATCTCGTCGATCAGCAGCACGGCCGGCGCGCCGCCCTGATCGTCGATCGCTTGCAGCAGAGGCCGTTTGATGAGGAATTCCGGACCGAAGATCTCGCGTTCGATCTTGGCGCGCTCTTCGCCGCCGGAGTGCGATTCGGCAAGGCGGATGTGGAGGATCTGCTTGGCGTAGTTCCATTCGTACAGCGCGTGATTGACGTCGAGGCCCTCGTAGCACTGCAAGCGGATGAGCCGCCGGCCCAGACCTGCGGACAGCACCTTCGCGACTTCGGTCTTGCCGACGCCGGCCTCGCCCTCTAGGAACAGCGGGCGGCCAAGCGTGGCGGCCAGATAGATGGATACGGCGAGCGTGCGGTCGGCCACATAGCGATGCTCTGCCAGCATCGCCTGCACGTCGTCTATGGATGAGATCGTCTTCACGCTGCGCCTATTTCGCGCTGCGCAGGCGACCTACCCCGCGCTCGGGGCGCGACGCGCGGCAGGGCCGCGCGCTCGCGCTCGCAAAGTGGTTCGGCGTGCTTCGCTGGATCGTCGGCGCAGTCGTCGCGGTCGCGCTGGTGGTCCTGATCGCTGCGTTCTTCCCGAACGAGATCGACCAGAGCCGCGGGCCGGCGCAGGTGGTCGGCATGACCACGCCGGCCCTGACCGTGCCGCTCGTCGCGGGCGGCGACCTGGACCTGCAGACGCTGCGCGGACATGACGTGCTGCTGAACCTGTGGGCGACCTGGTGCGGTCCGTGCCGCAGAGAGATGCCCGCGCTCGAACGCCTCGCGCGCGAGCAGCAGGGCAGGCTCGTCGTCGTCGCGGTCGATCAGGGCGAAGCTCCCGCAACGGCGGCGCAATTCGCCAAACGCTTTGGCGTGACGTTCCCGGTGGGAGCCGATCAGGACCAGGTGTTGGGCACGCAGCTGCATCTCGCGGGGATGCCGAGCTCGTTCTTCATCGATAAGAACGGGGTCATCCGCGAAGCGATCGACGGCGAGATGAGCTACGAGATGATGCTGCAGAAGGCGCAGCATATCGAACAGATGTAGATGAGGATGAGGTTCCCATTGCAACGGACACTTGATGGACTTCGATGGCTGCTCTCGCCGAAAGTCCGCGTGGTTGCGGCAGTCATCGCGGTAGTGGCGACGATGACGATCGCCGCGGGCGGTTGTTCGAACAGCGCCTCTAGCACGAATCCGACGCCGGCGCCGTCATCGACCGCCTCAGCGACAGCCACCCCCACGGGCGCGACGCCAACCCCGGTGCCGCAGAACTTCATCTCCATCGCCGCGACCGTGGCTCCGACCACCGACCCGGTCTACGGCGTCGTTTCCGGCTATGGCGTGCTGGCAGCGATGCCGACGGCGTCGCCGTTGTCCACGCCCGCGCCGTCGCAGATCATCACCGTGTCCGCCAATCAGACGATCGTCTTCGTCAATTTCGACAAAGGGATGGGGCACACCGCATCGCTGCTCGGTCCCGCGAACGGTATGAACTGGCCCGCCACGTTCACCAACACCAACGGCACCAGCAGCCTGCCGGCGGGCACGGCGATCACCTATCCCGAGTTCTCGACGGGCACGCTTGCGACGGCGTGCGGCCTTTTCATCTGTTCGCAGACGTATTCGACCGGCGCGATGACGGGCATGTTCTACTTCGGCGATTTCTTCGGCTACCTGTCGAACCCGCCGATCCGCACCGTCATCATCATCCAGTAGCGACCGCCGGAACGGACATCAGCAGCGCCAACTTCAGCACCGGTCCGCTCAACACGGGAAGTTCGTCAGCCGTGTACCACGCAGCGGTGACGGGCATCTACTACTTCGGCTGCCACTTCCATTACACCAGCAACGGCATGCGGACGGTGCTTATCGTCCAGTGACGGCCGTGTCCACACCGGACAGATAGATCACCACCTGATTGCCGCTGACCTCGAGATGGACGCTGCGCCGGCGATCGTCGAACAGGGCGAAGGTCGCCTGGCGCTGCACCTCATTGACAACCGTTTGCGTGGTGCGCGGAAGCATCGCGCTGTACCAGTCGCGCACTTTGTCGAACGAATCCCACGTCGTGAACACTTCGATCACGTGACCGGCGTTCTTGGCCCGGATCTGCGGCGGCACGTCGACCGCGTTGGCGTGCGGATAGACCGGCAGGCGCAGCGCCGAGCGCTCGGCGTTGTCGTGGCGTGCACAGCCGCTCAGGCTCGACACGAGCGCGAGCGCGACGACCGCGGCCATGACGGCCGCGTTGCGCCTCACGCGCTCGGCACGCCCACGGCCAGCGCGGGCAAGACCTTGATGAAGTTGCCGGCGAGGGCTTCGTAATCGCTCGATTCGTAGTCCTCGACGTTGCCCTCATCGCACAGCGCTGCGAGCGCCGGATCGATGGGCAGCTGGGCGAGCAGCGGCGCACCGCTCTCGACGACCAGTTGCACGCCTTTGCTCGCGCCGAACGGCTCGAAACGCTTGCCGGTCTCCGGATCGATGAAGTATGACATGTTCTCGACAAGGCCCAAGATGGGCGCGTTCAGCTGCTTCACGAGTTTGATCGCCTTGCTGACGATCATCGTCGCCAGACCCTGAGGCGTGCTGACGAGCACGGTGCCGGAGACGGGCAGGGACTGCAGCACGGTGAGCGGCGCATCCGACGTGCCGGGCGGCAGATCGATGAACAGATAGTCGACCTTGCCCCATTCAAGGCCGTTGTAGAACTCATTGATCGCCTTCGCGACCATCGGACCGCGCCAGATCACCGCTTGGGTCTCGTTGTCAAGCATCAGGTTCATCGACATCAGCTGGATGCCGGTGCGCGTGACAGGTGGATGCGGTTTGCCGTCGGCGCCTTGGAATGGACGGGCGGTGACGCCGAAGAGTTTGGCTTGACTGGGCCCGGTGATGTCGGCGTCGAGGATGCCGACGCTCGCGCCGCGCCGCCGCAACGCGACGGCGAGCAGCGCAGTCACGGCTGACTTGCCCACGCCTCCTTTACCGGACATCACGGCGATGACGTGCTCGATGCCTGGTTTTCGCTGGCGCTGCGGCGGGGTTGCCGGTCCAGCCGGCTTGTGGCGCTGCGGCGGGACCGTGCCGTCGGCGATGAAGCGATCGAGGTCGGCCATGAGCGCGTTCAGATCGAGATTGTGGACGCCGGCGCCGCCGCGTATGCTTTCGCGCGTGGAGACGTGGCAGCCGGCGCACGGCAAACCGTGCGCGGCGAAGACGGCTTCGGCGCCCTTGTGCGTCTCGACGACTTCGCGGATCAGGGTGTCTGGTGAAAGAGAGGGCATCGGCTTATCGTTCGACGCGCGCGGCGGAATCTTCTGCACGCAGAAGCGAGGATACGTCGTGCATGCGATTTTCGCACGCATGTCCGCGGCTATAGTAGAAGCGCGCGGGCCCCGCCCTGGGCAGCAAGACGACGGCGCTCGAGCGCGTTCCGTACTGTTCTTCGGGGCGATGGACGCATAGGCTGCCGTCGACGCCGCGCTCGCCCGGCGCGTGGTCGCCTAAGAGCTCGTGCAAGCGCTCTACCAAGGCCGGTTCCCCGCCGGCCGTGTCGACGGACGCTGCGAGCTGGGCGACGCGCCGCGACTTCGCATGACGATCGTCGTCCATCTCCCAGTTGGTGACGACGTGCAGCCCGTCTGGCATCGGTGCCACTCGCAGGCCGTCATCGCCGGCGTGTGCGACGACCCCATCGCGCCGGTCGAGGGCCACGAACACGAATGGATTGTATTGCGCCGCGTCGAGCTGGCGAAGGCGCTTGTCGACCTGCTCCGCGGATGCAAGCGCTGAGAGCTCGAGAACGAGCTGACCGCGCGACCGCTTGGCCGGATCGTGCCGTCCGGCGCCACGCCGGTTGGTGAGCGCGACGACGACGCCCAGTTCCGACACGGCGAGCCACGTGCCGCCCGCGACCTCGTCGCGCCCGCCGACGACGAGCGGATGTTCGCGCAGCCGCAGCGGGTCGGTGGACGGACGACCTTCGAACTCGTCGCGATTGGCGGCGACGATGATCGGGTGCTCGGGATGCTGGTGCTTCCAGATGAGCAGCGTGCACACGCACACCGGCTTCGGTCTGCAAGGAGCGACTTTCCCGCTCGCGAACCCGACAAAGCTTTCGTTTCGTCCTTTCATCAAGGAGCGAGCTCCATGCATCGTCCTCTCATCATCGCGTTAGCGCTTGCCGGCATGCTGGCAGCCGGCTGCACGCAACAGTCATCGACCTCGTCGACATCGACCACCGGAGCCGGACCGGCGGGCAGCGTTATCAAGATCGGCATCGATCTGCCCGTGTCCGGTGCGGACGCATCGATCGGCGTGCCCACGCAGTACGGCGCCGAGCTTGCGGTCAAGCAGGCCAATGCCAAGAACGCCGTTCCTGGGTTCACGTTCGAGGCCGACGTGCTCGACGACGCGGTCAACGGCGTCCATGACCCCGCACAGGGCGCGAAGAACATCGAATCGTTCGGCGCAGATCCCGCCGTGCTGGGCGTCATCGGGCCGTTCAACAGCAACGTCGCGCGCGCGGAGATCCCGCTCTCGAACAGTCTGCTGCTCGCGCTCATCAGCCCGTCGAACACCAATCCGACGCTCACCAAAGGAGCCGATGCGTTGGCGATGCGCAAAGATCACCCGGATCAGATCGCTTATTTCCGCGTCTGCACGACGGACGACATCCAGGGTCCCGCCGGCGCGGCGTACGCATACACGAAACTGGGCGCACGCAAAGCCTATGTGATCGACGACAACGAGACCTACGGCAAGGGCGTCGCCGACCAATGGGAGGGGGCGTTCAAGAAGCTGGGCGGCGTCTCGCTCGGCCACGACCACATCACCAAGGGCCAGCAAGACTTCCACGCGCTGTTGACGCGCATCGCCAGCGCGCATCCCGACATCGTGTTCTTCGGCGGCAACACGTCGACGGGCGGCGGCCTGATCCGCAAACAGATGCCCGACGCGGGCCTGGGTTCCACCACCTATGCGGGCGCCGACGGCATCAGCGACAATCAATTCCTGCAAGACGCCGGTGCGACCGCCGATAACGTGTGGGTGACCGTGGCGTCGGTCAACGCGAGCAAGCTGCCTGCGGCGGCGCAGTTCCTCAAAGATTACGAAGCCGAGTACAAGCAGCCCGTCGGGCCGTACTCCGCCAACGCGTATGCCGCGGCGGCGGTGCTCATCCATGCGATCGGCGAAGCGGTTAAGGCCAATGGCGGCAAGGCGCCCACCCGCACCCAAGTGCTGGATCAGCTCCGCCAGACCAAGGATTTCCCGAGCGTCGTCGGCACGTTCTCGTTCGATCCCAACGGCGATACGACCAACCGCATCATCTCGTTCTACGAGGCTGTCAAGGATAAGTGGGTCTTCGTGACCCAGCAGAACTTCGCGGGCACCCCGTAACCGCCGTCCGCCCGCGTGGCATACTTCCTTCAACAGCTCATCAACGGCATAGCTCAAGGCGGGATGTACGCGCTCATCGCCTTGGGCTATACGATGGTCTACGGCATCGTCGAGCTGATCAATTTCGCGCACGGCGACGTCTACACGCTTGGGACGTTCCTGTGCATCGCGATCCTCGCGGCGATCGGCGTCGCAGAGGGCGGCCACGTGATCGGCGGCTGGCAGGGTGCGCTGATCGCCCTGCTGGTCATCGCACTCGCGGCGCTGCTGTGCGGCGTGATCGGCGTCCTCATCGAACGCCTAGCGTATCGCCGTTTGCGCAACGCGCCGCGCTTGGCTCCGCTCATCACCGCCATCGGCGTGTCCTTCCTGCTGCAGGGCATCATGCGCAATTGGAAGGGCCCGTCGGAGATCTCGTTCCCGCAGTTCCTCCCGAATCCGACGTTCGCGTTCGGCGGCGTGCACGTCGACGGGCGCGAGATGCTGGTCGTGGCGGTGAGCATCGCGATGATGATCGCGCTGCAGCTGTTCATCTATAACACCAAGATCGGCAAGGCGATGCGCGCCACGGCGCAGGATCGCGACGCCGCTGCGCTCATGGGCATCAACGTCAATTCGACGATCGCGTGGACGTTCTTCATCGGGTCGGCGCTGGCGGGCGTCGCCGGCTTCATCTCGGGCATGTATTTCGGAACGACGATGTTCACCAACGGCTATCAGGCCGGACTCAAGGCGTTCACGGCGGCCGTGCTGGGCGGCATCGGCAACATCGCCGGCGCGATGCTGGGCGGGTTTTTGATCGGAATCGTCGAGGCGTTCACCTCGGGCTATATCTCGGATCAGTGGACCAACGTGGTCGTCTTCTCGATCCTCGTCTTGATCTTGGTCTTCCGCCCCAGCGGCTTGCTGGGCGAGCAATTGCCGGAGAAGGTCTGATGGCTATGGAGGGGTCGACTTCATTCGGCCGTCGCCGAGTCCGCCTCCCGCTCGGTTTCGGCGACGTCTCGCCGCTGCAGGCATGCGGTCTGGTCGCCGTCATCGCGCTGTTCGCGCTCTTCCCGCTCATCGACCGCAACGCGGGCCATATCTCCGCCGTCGCCGACGCGGGCTACTTCCTTCTCCTCGTGTTCGGATTGAACATCGTCGTGGGCTTCGCGGGTCTGCTCGACCTGGGGTACGCCGCGTTCTTCGCGATCGGCGCCTACACGTACGCGATGGTCGCCTCGACGCAATTCAACCTGCACGTCAACTTTTGGCCGATGCTCGCTATGAGCGCGTGCGTGGCGGCGCTGTTCGGCCTTATCCTCGGAGCGCCGACGCTTCGGCTGCGCGGCGACTACCTGGCGATCGTGACGCTCGGTTTCGGTGAGATCGTGCCGCAGGTGTTCCTCAACCTCGACAAGTACACGGGCGGCCCCAATGGCATCTCCAACGTCGATCAGCCGGTGTTGTTCGGCTATCATTTCGGATTCAATCCTGTTCCCTACTACTATCTGTACGTCGTCGTCATCCTCATCGCGATCGTGTTGCTCAACAACCTGAAACGCTCGCGCCTGGGTCGCGCGTGGATGGCTATCCGCGAGGACGAGCTCGCCGCGACGCACATGGGCGTCAATCCCGTCACGACGAAGCTGCTCGCGTTCGCCATGGGCGCCTCGTTCGCAGGACTAGCCGGCTGCATCTACGCCGCGAAGCTGACGTTGATCAGTCCTGATGAGTTCAACTTCACGGTGTCCGTGACGATCCTGTCGGCCATCGTGCTCGGCGGCATGGGCAGCTTGCTTGGCGCCTTCATCGGCGGACTGCTGCTCGCGCTGCTCAACTTCATGGTGTTGCCGCAGGTCACGAACTGGACGCACGCGCTGGGAGCCGCGCTGCACAACGACGCGATACAGAACGCCGACCTACACTACATCATCTACGGGCTCATCTTGGTGCTCGTGATGCTCTTCCGCCCGGAGGGGCTCATCTCCAATGCCTCGCGTCGCGCTGAACTGCATCACGCGCAACCCGTGGCGTCTGCTTCGGCCCCGGGCGTCGAATGAGCGCGCCGCTGCTCGCGATCGAGGGTTTGACCAAACGCTTCGGCGGGCTCACCGCGGTCAAGGATCTCGCGCTGCACGTCGAGCGCGGCTCGATCGCAAGCCTCATCGGCCCCAACGGCGCCGGCAAATCGACGGTGTTCAACGTGATCACCGGCATCTACGCGCCGAGCGCCGGTTCCATCACCTTCGACGGGGCGGCGCTCGTGGGACGCAAGCCGTATCAGGTCGCTGCGGCCGGGGTCATGCGCACCTTCCAGAACATCCGGCTGTTCGCGTTCATGTCGGTGCTCGAAAATGTCATGGTCGGGCAGCAGACCACGATGCACGCGACCCCGCTCGACGGTGCGCTGCACACGCCCCGAGCACAGCGGGAGGAGCGCGCCGTGGCCGAGCGCGCGCGCGAGCTGCTCGAGTTCGTCGGACTGGCATCGTATGCGAACGAGTGGGCGCGCAACCTCCCGTACGGAATGCAGCGGCGGCTTGAGATAGCGCGCGCGCTAGGCCCGCAGCCGAAGCTGCTGCTGCTCGACGAACCCGCCGCCGGCGCGAACCCTTCCGAGAAACGCGACCTCATGGCGCTGGTGCGTTCGATCCGCGATCGCGGCGTCACGGTGCTGTTGATCGAACATGACATGCGCTTGGTCATGGGGATCTCGGATCGCATCACCGTCCTGGACTACGGCGAGAAGATCAGCGAAGGCGATCCGGAACTTGTCCGGCGCGACCCGCGCGTCATCGAAGCGTACCTCGGCAAAGGCGCATGAGCGCCGTCCTGCGTCTTGACGGCATCGAGACGTTCTATGGACGCATCCAGGCGCTGCGCGGCGTCAGCCTCGAGGTGCGCGAGCGCGAGATCGTCGCGCTCATCGGCGGCAACGGCGCCGGCAAGACCACGACGCTGCGCACGATCTCAGGTCTGGTGCGCCCCGCACGCGGCCGCGTGACGTTCGATGGCACGGACATCACGGCCGTGACTCCGGATGAGATCGTGCGCCTTGGCGTCGTCCAGGTGCCGGAGGGCCGGCGCATCTTCCCGCGCATGACCGTGCTTGAGAATCTACAATTGGGCGCGTATGCGCGCTCCGATCAACGTGAGGTGCGCGCCGACATGGACGCCGTGTTCGCACTGTTCCCTCGATTGGCCGAGCGGCGAGGACAAAAGGGCGCCACGCTCTCGGGAGGCGAGCAGCAGATGCTCGCGATCGGGCGCGCGATGATGGCTCGGCCCAGCGTGCTCTTGTTGGACGAGCCCTCGCTCGGGCTATCGCCCATTTTGGTCGAGACGATCTTCGAGGTCATCGTCGACATCAACAAGCGCGGCGTGCCGATCCTGCTGATCGAGCAGAACGCGCGCAAGGCCCTCCAGGTGGCCGCGCGCGCGTACGTGCTCGAGACCGGTTCGGTCGTCAAGGAGGGGCCGGCATCCGCGCTGCTGGCCGACGACGACGTGCGCAAGGCATACCTCGGCGAAGATTAGCCGCTGGACGTATTCCAGGCTGAGCGACCGGACGTGACGAATCGCGACCTCACGCAAGGAGGAGACCATCCATGACTAACCTACGAACCGCTGCTTTCGCCATCGCCGCGATGCTCGCGGCGTCGCCAGCGGGGGCGGCGCAGACGTCTGCCGCCTCGGCATCGATGGCACCCACGGCCGCGCCGGCTGCGGCCGGGCTGCCTACGCTGCGCCATCTCGTCTATGAGTTCGGCTACAACACAAAAGCGGCGAGCCAGGGGAATAATACCGGAACGACGACGATCGATATCGGGGGCCTCGCGAGCGACGGTGGCATGATGGTGACCGCGACAGATTCCTGGTGGAACACGGTTCATCCAAAACAGAGCTCCACATGCGAGGTGTACGCGAACGGCGGCGTCACGTGCTCGAAGCCCCCGTACTCATTGACGGTCATGCAATCCGCGGTCGTGCCGCTTCTCGGGCAGAGCTATTTCAGTGCGTTGTCCGCAGGATTGAATTCGAGCTGGAAACAGGACTATAACGTGCGGGCGACGTTTTCGCCGGGCATCAGCACCGGATTCGCAGGACAAGTCTACACGTGGAATTGCGCATTTGTCATTAGAGGGAAAGGGCACGATTCCCGAACAGCCGCCGCTGATCCTGATCAACTCCACTGGCTCGCTAAAACAGCAAGGCGGCCGCTACACCACGCTGAGCCAAAAAGGGAGCTATCTTTTCGACCCGCGCATCAAGACGGCCGTGTACGTCAACGAGGTGTTGCGTGTAGTCCCGCAACAGACCACCAACTCGTACTCCATCGAGATGAAACTCATCAAGACCTAGAGCCACCTAGGGCTACGGGTCGCCGGCCTTGTGCGTCTGTACGTTCACCACGACGAGCCTTTCCGCGCGTAAGGCGTACGTCCTGACCTCACGCGCGGTGCAGTCGTCGTCTTTGCACGAATCGACGTAGAGATAATCGTTTCGAAACGTGATGTGAATCGAGTCCGGACCCTGTCCCCAGTCGCCGCCCCAGTCGGCGCCGCCGACCTGGCCAAGCAGCTGCGCCGAGTTCCCTCGGATGTCGTAGGCGAACGCCTCCGCCGTACCGCCGATCGGAAAGTCGCATGCGAGGACCACGACCGCCTGCTGCGTGCCGGGCCTTAGGCTGCCGAGTTTCACGTTGCTGACGGAAACGTCGAAGCCCGTGCCCATTTTCTGGTCGAAGTATGAATAGGTCCCTTTCTTCATGAGCACGGGCGGAGGCACGTTGGAACATGGCGACACAGCGTACTTGAAGTTCATGAAATCCACGACCATGAGCAGCGGTACGATCATTGTCCTGCAGACCTAGGGGCTTGGGGACGGCGTCGGCGTGGACGGCGGCGTCGCTGTCGCAGGCGGCGGCGAGGGCGATGGCGTTGCCGGCGGCGAGAGCTTGACCACGTAGTCGTTCTGGTCGCCACCGTATGCGATCCATACGTCGTGCGTCTTGGGATCGATCGCCAGCGTGTGCGCGCCGCGCGGAATGGTGACGTCGCCGATGCGGTCGAAGCCCTCGCCGGTATCTCCGATCACGCTGAGCAGCCCCGTGCCGCTCGCGCAGTACAGTTTGTTGAGCACGGGGTCGTATGCGATCTGGTCCGCGCGCGGCGGGATGTCGATGGTCTGCGTGACTTGCCCGCTGGTCAGGTCGAGCACCGCGAGCTTTCCGTTGCCGCCTGCGCTGAACAGCCGCCGGCCTTTGCCGTCGACCGCGAGACCTTGCGGCTCTGTCGCCTGGCCGAGCGCCCAGGTCGCTGTGACGGCGTTCGTCGCAGGATCGATCACGACGACCGAACTCGCCGGCGTGATGTTCTGATAGAGCTTGTCGGTCACCGGATCGTAGACGATCGTCGATGGTCCTTTAGGGACCGGCACGGAGAACTGGGCGAGCTTGTCGGTCCTGCCTTGGATCACATAGTCCTCGGCCCCGTCTTCATGCGCTGCGTACAGCTTGCCGTTCTTCGAATCGAATGCGACGGCACCGACCGGCCCGCTCGTGTAGATGCGCTGGTTTTCGACGAGCCAGCGACGGTTGAGCTGCGAGACGTATCCGTCCGAGGTGCCGATGAAGATCTTCCCATCGTACACGTCGACTGCGACGCCGTGCCCCGGGCCGACGGTGACGCGGCGTTCGACTTCACCGCTCTCGAGATTGATCACCAGCAGTTCGTTGCTGCTGGTATGCACCGCGAGCAGCCGCCGGTACTTCTCGTCCACGGTCAGATGCTCGAAATGGCCGATGGCCCGCGGGACCGCGATCGGCGCCGCGACCGTCATGAGCTGGCGCGGGGTGGTGACGTCTGCTGCATGGCTGTCGCGCGGGCTGGACAGCGAGACGATCGCAACCCCGGTCAGCGCGAGTGTCATAAGGATGATCCGAGGCGTTCTCATTGGTCGGTTCCTCACACGATCTTGGCGCCCACCCCGACACCATCGCCCAGCGGCAGAATCGTCGCGTTGAGCGCGGGATGGTGTAAGAACTTCTGGTTGAACGCGCGGATCGCCGTGGTCGGCGCGTCGTCGCCCGTGCGCGCGGACGCGGCCGCGCGATGGTGCCATAACAAGTTGTCGACGATGATGAGCCCTGAGTGCTTCACGAGCGGCACCGCCAGCTCGAGGTATGCCAAGTATTCCTCTTTGAGCGCGTCGAGCAGCACGATGTCATAGATGTTTTTGGGCAGCCGGCCCATGACGTCGAGCGCGGGCTGATTGAAGATCTCGATCCGATCCGCGACGCCGGCGCGCCTGAAGAAGTCGCGCGCGATGTCGGTGCGCGTGACATCCGGATCGATCGTCCAGATCCGGCCGGTTTCGGGCTGCGCGCGCGCCATCCACAGCGTCGAGCAGCCGTACGCGGTGCCGACTTCCAAGATGTTGCCCGCGAGCATGGCGCTCACCATGACCGACAAGAACTGGCCGACCTCGCGCGAGACGATGGGGATCCCGTCGCGTTCGCCGCGCTCTTCGAGCTCGCGCATGAGCGCGTCGGGCTCGCCGTGCACGCGCCGCAGGTACTCGAAATCCGGGCCTAGCGCGTGGTCCAACGTCATGTGCGTCTCCTAGACTTCGTCACGAGCACCGCGCGCCCAGAGCGCGCTGCTTGCCGCGCGGCATCGAGCACTTCTTGGACCTTCAAGCCGTCTTCAAACGTCGGCGCACTGGACGGTTTGCCGGCGAGATGATCCAGCACCTCGCCGATGAGCGTGTAGAACGGTCCCAGCAGCCTGATGCCCGTCGCGCCGAGCCTGCGCGGAAAGCGGCTCGGAGCCGTCACCGGAACCGGATCGCGGCCGGCGCGCAGTCCGAAGATCTCGCGGTCGTCGCGCAGCAGCAGCGCGCCCTTAGCACCGCTTATGAAGATGGAACTGAACTGCGCGTTCGCGGTGGCGGTGAGGTCGATCGTCGCCAGCGCGCCGCCGGTCATCTGCATGCTCAGCGAGAAATTGTCGTCGGCGTCCACGGTCCCCATCGAGCCATCCGGGCGCGCGCGCTTCTTCACGCGCGTCTGCAGCGTGGCTTTGACTTCGCCGACGTCGCCTGCGATCCAGCGGCAATAGTCGATATAGTGCGACCCGAGCGCGCCCAGCACACCACCTCCGTCGGCTTTGCGCGATTGCCAGCCGTAGCGCAACGTGCTCGACGGATGCATCCAAGGCGTCGCTTCGCAGATCGCGATGCGTTCGACCTCGCCGAGCCAGCCGTCATCCACCAGCGCCTTCGCGCGTGCGCGCGCCGGGATGAAACGGAATTCGTGGTCGAGGAAGCCCGCGCGCCGCGCGCGCCGGGCTGCCGCCACCATGCGTTTGCCCTCCCCCACCGACAGCGCGAACGGCTTCTCGCACAGCACGTGCTTGCCGGCGCGCAGCGCCGCCAGCGCGATCGGCGCGTGCAGGTTGGGCGGCGTGACGATGCTGACCAGATCGACGTCCGCGCGCTTGACGCACGCGCGATAGTCGTCGGTGAAATGCGGAATCGCGAACTGCATCGCCGCCGCTCGTGCGCGCTCGAGCGATCCGGAGCACACCGCGACGACGCGGCACTGCGGGTGCTCGCCGAACGCCGGCAGTTGCACGCGCGCGCCGAACCCCATGCCCACCACGGCGACGCGAAGCGTTTCTGCAGCCACCTGTTACAACCTCATCGAGAGCTGCTCGGGTTCGCCCGCCGCCGCGCGAGCGCTCGCGGGCACGAGCGACCCGAAACGGGCGACGAAGTCGGCGATCCGACGCACGAGATGTTCGCGGTCTTCATCGCCCGCGTACTCCTCCGAGAGCGCGAGCTCGCCGCCGACGCGTTGATAGACGCGGACTTTGTCGCCGACGGCAAGGCCCCTCTCGGCGATCGCACGTGCCAAACGCTGGTTGGCGGGCGAGTTGAAGGTCTTGGGCGTGATGGACTCCCGCCGGCTGAAGTCTTCGACTTTCAGGCGCCCCTCACGAACGCGCGCCACCGCCTGAGCGACGATGCCTTCGATGTCGTCAGTTCGGTCTTCGAGCAGCGCGAGCGCGATGCCCGATACCAACGAGCGGCCAAGCGGCTCATCCCGCGCCGAGCGCAGCGCGGACCCGCGCAGGATCAGATCGCCCGCCGAACGTCGCAGCGCGTAGTTTTTGGGCATCAGCGATAGCATCGCCGGATAGCGCTCTTCGAGTACCAGGCGTAGACCGTCTCCCAGCGAGGCGCCGACCGCTTCGACCAGCTGTGCTGGGTCGACTCCGGGCGGCGGCTGGAAGAACG
This sequence comes from Vulcanimicrobiota bacterium, assembly GCA_963772515.1. Classification (GTDB taxonomy): domain Bacteria; phylum Vulcanimicrobiota; class Vulcanimicrobiia; order Eremiobacterales; family Eremiobacteraceae; genus JAFAHD01. Next base: position 665,861 of record CAVYXC010000002.1, on the reverse strand, counting down.
CGCCGTCGGTGTCGACTTCGATGACGCGACCGCCCCGCTCGCGCAGCGCCGCGACCATGCGCTCCATGATCTCGCGACCGGCGGCCGTCACTCGCGCCGCCGCGGCTGGATCGTTGAAATGCAAACCGTTGGTCCCCAAGAAGCCGAAGAACGAATTGATGAGGATCTTGAACGCCTGTTGCAGGCCATCGGCGGCGAGATGCGCATGTACGTCGCCGGACGCTTGGGCCGCTTGCGCGTCGCGCTTTGCCCGCATGCGCAGATCGCGCAGGCCGCCCAACATGGGCAAGAACGCGTGCAGGTCGTCGTCCTGCGGCTCGATGCCGCGGGCGAGCATGAGCGACGGGTAGAGGCTTTCGACGTCGCACTTGACGACGTCGTGGAACACGCCGACTTCGAACGCGGCGGCGAATGCGCCTTCGATCGGCGCGGCGGTGCGCGGACGCGGTATGGAATGCTGGCGCGCGAGATAGGCGCGCACCATGAGCCGTTCGATCCGGCTGCCGATGCCCACGAACGCGATCCCTTGAAGCGATTCGGGCACGATCTGCGCTTGATAGAACTCGTTGGGCGTCACCAAGCGCGAGAGCCGGTCCGTGTCGCGCGCGTCGTCGAGGCAGTACAGCTTCAGCTTCGCCCGCTCGTCCGGATTCGACCAGAGCGCGCGCATGTTAGCCGCATCGACGAGTGCGCGGCCTTCGTCGCCGATGCCGAGATGGCGAACCACGTGCTTGAGCTTGTAGTTTGGAAGCTTGCGTGCCACGTCCCAGCGCATGACGCTGTAGAACGTGTCGACGATCTGACGGCCTGGGATGCGGTAGTACCTCGCGACCATGCCGTTGGGAACGCTGCGCCGCAAACTCTCATCGAGCCACATGCGCGAGCCGTCGCGCCCGAGAGTCAGCGCCACGCCTTGGCGTCGCGCCCGCTCGTTCAAGTACCACAGATCGAAATTGAAGACGTTGTGGCCCTCGAGGACGTCTGGGTCGCGCTCGCGGACGATGCGCACGAACTCCTCGATGAGCTGCGATTCGCTCGGGAATTCGTCGAGCGCGAGCACGCGCTCGTAGCCGCTCGAATCGTGCACGCCGATGAGGACGATTGCCGCGTCGGGGCGCTCGGGATAGATGTCCAGCGTCTCGAGGTCGAACTGCAGGCGGCGCAGTTGCTCGAACGGCAGGCCGCGATAGAATGTCTCGCCGCTGGCGACCAGATGCGACGTGACCGGATCGAGATACGCGAGGCGCTGATCGCTCGCCAGCGAGCGGGCGAACTCGACGGCGCGTCCCGAGCGCGTGACCAGTAAGTGGCGCAGCGGATGGCGGCCGGCAAGCTCGATGCTGTCGTCCATCGTCTTACGCGCCAATACCCACGACTGCAACGGAGCGACCAACCGCTCGACGTCCGCGCCTTCGCGACGGTACAACGTCGCCGTGCCGGCCGCGGGATCGGTCTCGACCGCGACGATTCCCGTGATCTGGCCTGTCCCGCCGATGAGCTCGCTTGGTGCAATCACGAAGCGAGACTTTCTTCGAGCGCAGGCTCGTTCCGCTACTCGGCGCTAGCGGGGCATCCGCGTCGGCACGGGCGTCGGAGGCGGCGGCAGCGGCGATGCGAGCGGCGCACCGCTCGATACCGTCAGGGGCACCGGGGCAAGGCTTGCGTCAGGGAGCGGGATGGGCGATCCGGCCGGCAGCGGTGAACCGCTGAAGACGTTGTCCGTCGGAGCCGGATGCGCGTTTTCGTCCACGCCGCCGCCGTGGATGATCTGGTCAGGCGAGACGGTCTCGATCATCCGCGGCATCTCGGTCGGCGCGTAGGCCGGCATTCCCGGCCTGCCCGGGACGTAGCGCGCGAGCTCGAGCGTATACGCCGCTTTCATAAGATAGGTGCCGTGCTCGCCACGCCGGTTTTGCGCGTTGCCGCTGCCGGAGATGGTATACGCGGATCCGAGCAGCAGCCGCAGGTCGGCGGCGATGAACGAAACGCCTTTGGTCGAACCGCTGCCTCGAAGTGACGCCGGCCCGAAGCCCGGCACGGTCACGGTTCCATCGGTGTCGGCCGACCCCGTGGAGGTGACTTGCAAAACGGCGTCTCCGCCCTCCCAGGCGGCGCTGGTATTAGTCAGCTGCAGCTGCAGGGCGCCGAACGGCAATTGCAGCGTTCCGCTCGTGTTCCACGTCGCGCCTTCATCGAGACCCGGTGGCGCCGAGCCCAGCACGAGCGCGCCGGCGCCGATCGCCGCCAAAGGGCCTGCCGCTGCAATCGTGCCATCCGCGCGAACCGTGGGGCTCGGAGCCGAATCGATCTGAGCCGGCGCATCGCTCACCGCGGCCAGCACGATGTCGCCGGCGTCTGAGCCCTCGACGGTGAACGCGACGCTGTGGATGTCATCGCGCGATACGTGTTTAGAAACCAGATCGCCGTTTGGCGCGCGAAAATGCACGTCGACCGTCTGATGCCGCTCGATCACGTACACCTGCTGTTCGCCGATGCCGAACGCACGATTAGGAAGAAACGCGTTGGGCACCGAGCTCGGGTTGCCGACGTCGCCGAGCGCGGCCACGCTCGTCGCTGCCGCCGCTGCTGCGGCGAAGACGATCGATATCGCGCGTACCGTCGTCACGCGCCTACTGCTGGCTCGGCGTTACCGTCGGATATGGGGAGGGTGCGAGCGTCACCGTCGGATACGGAGAGGGCGCGACCTCGTTGGGAACGGGCGTCGGCGCAGGCGTTGCCGGAGCGGGCGTCGGTTCCGTCTCGCCGGATGCCGCGGGAGACGGCGTCGCTGCGGGTTGTTGGCCGCGCGTGAACGAGCGCAACACGATCGTCACGAGCGACGATGCGTCGACGCTGCCCGCGGTGTCATCCGCCACGGTCGTGTCACTGCGCATCGCCTGCCCGACGAAGAGTCCATCGCGCTGGTCATAGTAGTACGTGCCTGCGAGACTTACGCTTGCCTGCACGGGATCGGCGTCCGCGGCGTACTGGCCGCTGCCGGTCGTCTGGACGATGAGCGTCGGCAGCCCTTGATAGGCCTGCTCGCCGCGCAGCACCCGGTCGAATGCGATCGTCATGGGATAGGTCGCTGCCGGCAAGCGCCATTGCCAACTCGGCTGCGCGTGGACGTCGTGTCCGGCGATGTCGCGTATGCTTTGATCGGCGAGCGCGAGCGCCTGATCGATGAGCGGATCGATCGTGCTCGAGGGATGGATCTCGCCGTTAGGCGCGACCTTGACGGCGACGGTCTTTCGCACGATGATAGGCTGGCCAGCTGCGAACCCGAGCATTTCGACGCTGAGATTGCCGCTCGCCGTGCCGTCGGGATCGACGCCGACGATCTCGAGCGTCGCTGTGCCCGCTCCTGCGCTGGAGTCTGTTCGGACTCGTGAGGTGGACGCGCGCGGCGGCGTGTTGCGTTCGTTCACCTGAATGGTGATATCGTATGTTAGCGTATCGCCGGGCAACAGATGCGGCGCGTCGGCGAGACTCGGAACGCTGACGGCTGCGACGAGGGCGCACATGGCGAGCGCCGCTGACGCGATGATCCAAACTGATCCTCCGGGCTGGGGCTTCCTTACTTCTTAAGACATCGGCTATGAGGTTAGATTTTATGAACCGAGCGCCTCTCGCGACCGCGCTTATCCCGGCGGTGATAGGCCTCACTGCGGCCCGCGCGACGTCGGGCGCTCCGGCCATGCCCAACCCCGTGAACTGCCCCGGTGGCAAGGGGTTCCGAGCGATGCGGGCTACGCCGCCCGCATCTCTTGCGCTACCAGACCAACGCGTACGTGTAACGGCGTGGAGGGGGGAGCCGTCACTCGTCCCTCGTGTCGTTTGCCGATAACAATGGAGAGGATGAATAGGTCGACGCGTTTTGCCTTCGTCGCTTTTGTCGCGCTCGCGGCGGCGTTGCCGTCGCTCGCGCGCGCGGATGATGACGGCTACAGCTCGCCATTCGCGCAGGCGGTGCGCACCGCCACAGAGCCGTATCGGCTGGTGACGTGGGCGCGCGGCGACCAGTACGTGCAGAGCACCGATTACGTCGACGGAGTCGGTCTGATGTTCACCAACCACGATCGTTTCAATCCGCCCGATCTTGCACACCCGACGATGCTGGTGTACGACGAGGCCGGCCGGCTCGTGGCCTGCGGTTATCAATTCATGACGGGCACACCGCTGCCGGCGGCGTTCGCCGCGGTCCCGGCCACGGCGTGGTACGAGATCCCGCGGCACGTGCATTACAACGCGCTGCAGGGCGGCCAACAGCATTACGGCCAGGCGCCTTGGACGACCGACGAAGAGCCGAGCGCCGCGGCGTTGCGCGCGCACGGACTGCTGCCCGCCGACGCGACGCTTGAGTTCGCGTTCGTGCATCCGGCGGTGCGGGCGATCCTCGTGTGGGCATGGCTGCCGAATTCGGACGGGCTCTTCGCGGGCGAGAACTCGCTGCTGCCCTAAAGCACTTTTTCGAGCCGCGGGTTCGGGCGATACGGGCGCCCGACTTTATGGCATTCCACCATCGCGCCATTTTTCTCGGCGAGCGCGATGTCCGCGGTGAAGTCATAGATGCCGCGGAACAGCGCCGAACCGACGGCGTACGCATCGACCGGGATCTTGCGATCCTCGAACTGCTTGATCTTGGCGACGTCGAAACCGCCCGAGACGATGATCCTCACCCAATCGTAGCCCGCCGCATCGAGCCCGCGGCGCACGTTGAGCACCAGTTCCGGATTGACGCCGTTGGGCTTGAACGTCCCCATCGAGTTCCACAAACTCTTGTCCACCAGCGTCTCCGACGTATCCAGGCGCACGCCCCACAACCGCCGGCCGAGCCGAGCCGCCACCGCGATCGACGTGTTGACGCAGTCGTTATCGAAGTCGACGAGCGAGATGACGTTGACCGAGGGATCGACGTACTCGGCGAACTTCTCAGTCGCAAGCACGGTGTCGCCGCCGTACGCCGCGATGAGTCCGTGGGGAACGGTGCCGATGCCTTTGCTGCCCCACCACTCGGCCTGCGCATCGGTGCTCACGCCCAGCGCGCCGCTGACGTACGCAGCGTATCCGTCGCCCGTCTGTACTAGATGGTGGTCGAAGCGCGCCGGGAAAAAGAGCACATTCTTGCCGTTCGCCGCGGCGACCACGGCGCTGGTGTTGGTCGCCACCTTGGTCCGACGGGTAAGCACGCCGAGATAATCCGTCTCGAGGTGCGCGAAAAGCGAATAGTCGCCCTCGATCGTGAGCACGACTTCGTACGGTGAGATCTTGTCGCCGTCGTACAGAGCGCGGACGTCGAGTTGCGACCAGCCGTCTTCCCACGAGCCGTTGGGACGGCGCCGCCCGCTGCACAGCTTCAGGATCGCGATCGCTTCGTCGATCCCGCAGAGCACCGCATTCTTCTTTTGGAAGACCTGCATGAGGACGCGCGGATGGTGGTTGTCGGCCTGCAATATCTGGACGACGCGATTGAAGTACGTGTCGGAATAATATCCGTCACGCATCTTCTCTACCGGCAGATTCAGGATCGCGGGGTCCAGCCGCTTGCCTTTGGCAGGCGCTTGCGTCGCCATGGTGGCCCCAAGCGTTCGGGCGGGGTCGCGCCATCGCCTTCGAGAAAGCCACGCCCGCGGAGGCGTGCATGTGACCAATTCCGACATCGCCAGTCGGCTGAACGAGATCGCCGCTCTCATGGAGTTCGACGGCGAGCCGTTCTTCAAGATCAAAGCGTACGAACGAGCGGCGCGAAGTCTGGAAGACGCCGAGACGCCGGCGCGCGAACTGATCGCGACAGACGCGTTGCAAGAACTGCCGGGTGTCGGCAAAGCGATCGCGCAGAAGATCGTCGACATCGAGAACACCGGCACGTGCAAGTATCTCGAAGAGCTGCGCGCCAAGTTCCCGCCGACCATCCTCGAGCTGCTGCACGTGCCCGGGGTCGGCACCAAGACCGCGATCGCGATGTTCCAAACCCTCGGCATCGCCGGGATCGAGGATCTGCGACGCGCGGTCGACGACGGCTCGATCGCGACGTTACCGCGACTTGGCGCCAAGGGCGTCGAGAATCTGAAGCTCGCGCTTTCGCGACTTGCGGCTCACACGCAGCGCATGCGGCTGGGCGACGCGTGGGCGCTCGCGCAGGAGATCACGGCCGCGCTCGAGGGCGCGCAGATCGCGAAGAACATCGTCGCCGCGGGCAGCCTGCGCCGTATGGAGCCGACGGTCGGCGATCTCGACTTCATCTGCACGAGCTCGACGCCGGACAAAGCGCTCGACTATTTCTGCGCGATGAGCGGCGTCGAGCGCATCTCCGCAAAAGGGGACACCAAAGCGACCGTATGGCTGCGCGCCGGCATCGCGGCGGATCTGCGCGTGGTGCCGCACCGCTGCTTCGGCAACTTGCTGCAGCACTTCACGGGCAATAAAGAGCACAATGTGAAGCTGCGCGAGTACGCGATCCGCAAGGGCCTCAAGGTGAGCGAGTGGGGCATAGAGACGGTCGAGAGCGGGCGCGTTCGGACGTCGGCGACCGAGGCCGGCGTATACGAGATTCTCGGATTGCAGTTCATCCCGCCGGAGATCCGCCTCGGGCTCGACGAGATCGATCTCGCACGCCGGAATGAGCTGCCGGAACTCGTGTCGCTGGGCGACATCCGCGGCGACCTGCACGATCACACGACGTGGAGCGACGGCACCCGCAGCATCGAACAAATGGCGCGCGAAGCGGCCGGCCGGGGCCTTGCGTATCTTTCGATCTCGGACCACTCACGCGGCCGCGCCGTCGGCAACGGTCTGTCGGTCGAACGCTTGCGCGAACAGATCGCGCAGGTGCGCGAGGCCGCCACGAAATACGGCATCCGGCTGCTGTGTTCGTCCGAAGTCGACATCCGCGCGGATGGCACGCTCGATTTTCCCGACGAAGTCCTCGCGGAGCTCGACATCGTCGTCGCGTCGATTCACTCGGGCTTCGCCGGCGATAAGGAGAAGCAGACCAAGCGCTTGCTGCGCGCCATCGCGAACCCGAACGTCAACATCATCGGCCATCCGACGGGCGCGCTCATCGAAGAGCGCGCGGGCTACGAGTTCGACAGCGATGCGGTCTTCCGCGCGGCCGCCGAGTCGGGCACCGCGCTTGAGATCAACGCGAATCCTGCGCGCCTCGATCTGAGCGCCGGCATGGCGCGGCGCGCGAAAGAGCTTGGCTGCACGATCTCGATCGACACCGACGCGCACCACTTTGAAGATTTCGACAATCTGCGCTTCGGCGTGGGCACCGCGCGAAAGGCCGGCCTCACCAAGGCCGACGTGCTCAATACGCGAGAGGTGGACGACGTGCTGCGCTTCGTCGCGGCCAAGCGCGCTAGGCTGTGAGACGCGCGAGCAGTTCTGGCGGCGTTTCGAAGTTCGGGTTGACGTAGACGCCCTGGAACCAGCCGTGCCAATCGCTGCCGCATGAGTAGAGCTTGCCGCGGCGGCGCGCGAGGCTGCACAGCTCGGAGCGCCGGTCCGCGTCGTAGCGCAAGTACATCGCTTCAAGCCCGTCGAGTTCGTCGATCAGGCCGTCGGCGAAACCATCGTCGACGAGCTCGGCGGGATGGGCCAAGAACGCAACCCCTCCCGCGGCGCGGATGATCGCGGCGCCTTGGCCCGGCGTGGGCAAACCCGCAAACGCTTCCGGCGGCAGCGCGCCGAAGAACTCTTTGAAGGCGGCGTGGCAGCGGCGGGGATCTCCGTCTAGGTAGCCGCGCCGGCACAGGCGCTCGATCAACACCGGCAAGCGAACCGGTGCGTCTGGAAAATCCCGCTGCCAATCGACGTCAAGGCCTTGCTTTGCGAGCGCCTCGATCCAGCGGCGTTGATTCGCACCGAATACGCTCTGCGCGTGCGCGTTCGCGTACTCCAGTCCGTCGTCGCCGTCTGCGACGTTGAGACCCAACACGTGGACGACGCGCCCGACCCCATACGTGGTCATTTCGATGCCGCCGACGAAGCGTACGCCGCGTTGCTCGGCCACCCGGCGCGCGATCGCGTGTCCTGCGGTCGTATCGTGATCCGTCAGCGCCGCCACACCGATGCCTGCGGATGCCACCGTGTCCATGACGGCGTCGGGGGGGAACTCGCCGTCGCTGCGGTCACTATGCAGGTGAAGGTCGCACAGCATGTGGCGGGCCTGCTTCGCGTCCGCGGGTGACGCCGCCCTCGCGCGAGAACCTGTTTCCCGTGGCGACGTTCGTCAAACTGCGACTTTCAAAGGCCGCGCATACGCTTGAAGGCCGACATTACACGTCGGGTGAGGTGTTTGCGCTCGAGCGCGAGCGCATATTCTCCCTCGATTGGATCTGCGTCGGCCGGGAAGAGCAGCTGGCGCAGGCAGGGAGCTATTTCATCGCCGAGGTGGGCGGCGAGAATCTCATCGTCGTGCGCGATGCCACAGGCACGGTGCACGCGCTATACAACGTTTGCCGCCATCGCGGCACTCGCATCTGCGAGACGCCGAGCGGGAAGTTCACCGGCGCCATCGTGTGTCCGTACCATGCGTGGACCTACGGGCTCGACGGCCGGCTCATGACCGCGCGCAATATGCGCGACGTGCCCGGCTTCGACGAGAGCGCGTTCCCGTTGCGCGCCGCGGCGCTCGCCATCTGGGAAGGCTTCATCTTTATCAATCTCGCCGATTCGCCCCCGCCGTTCGAGCAGGCGCTGGCGGCGCTGGCGGGCCGCTTCGAGCGCTGGAATATCGGCACGTTGCGCCAAGGCGCTCGGATCGATTATGACCTGGCGTGCAATTGGAAGCTGATCCTCCAGAACTATTCCGAGTGTTACCACTGCCCGTTGGTGCATCCGCAGCTCGACAAGGTGTCGCCGTGGGATAGCGGTCGCAACGATCTCGGGGAGGGACCCGTGCTGGGCGGCTACATGTCGTTGCGTCAAGGCAGCGACAGCATGACGTTGAGCGGCCATACGGCGCGCCCGCCGCTGCCCGGCTTGCCCGCCGAGGACCACGAACGCGTCTATTACTACGAGATCTTTCCGTCGCTGCTGCTCAGCCTGCATCCTGACTACGTGATGGCGCATTATCTGACGCCTATCGCGACCGATCGGACGCGCGTCACCTGCGTGTGGCTGTTCGATCCGGATGAGATGGCAAAGCCGGATTTCGATGCGCGCGACGCGGTCGAGTTCTGGGATATGACCAATCGCCAGGACTGGCACGTGTGCGAGCTTTCGCAGGCCGGAGTGAGCTCGCGCGCATACACGCCGGGACCCTACTCTCACGCCGAAGGGCTGCTGCACGCGTTTGACAACCACTACCTCAGCGCCATGGAGTCATCGTTATGAAAAGGATCTACGCACTGCCGGCGGCCGCGTTGCTGCTCGCGTCGACGCTCAATGCGAGCCCAGTCGCCGCCGACACCGCGCCAGGCGCAGCGCAAGGCATGTCCAGCATGCGCTTCTTGTTGGGGACGTGGACCTGCTCGGTCAAAGCGGTAGATGGTTCGACGCCGCAGGTCACCACCGTCTCGACGATGTCCCCTGACGGCGCCAAGATGCTGAGCCGAACTGTCGCGGGCGGAGACGGCGGCGGCCAGATGTGGCTCGATGCGAGCAAACGGGAGTGGACCCAGACGACGACGGCGACCAAAGGATCCAGCTCGCAGACGTCACCTGGCTGGAATGGCAACACGCTCGTGTGGACGGGCACGCTGACCGCGAACGGCATGCCGACCTTCGGCTATCGCACGACGGTGACCAAAATCAGCGACACGAAGACGACGCAGATCGATGAGCTGAGCGCACCGGGCGGCACGTCGTGGATCGCCGCCGACAGCGCGATCTGCGCGAAGGGTTCCTAGGCGACTACCTGCCGAAGCGACGCTGGCGGCGTTGGAACTCCGCCACCGCCATCGCGAGGTGATCGCGGCTGAAATCGGGCCAGCAGACCTCGGTCACGTAGAGCTCGGTATACGCGCATTGATACAGCAGGAAGTTCGATAGCCGGTACTCGCCGCCGGGGCGGATGAGCAGATCGGGATCCGGCATGCCTTTGGTGTACAAGTACGTGCCCAGCGTGTCGTCGTCGATCTTGTCGGCATCGAGCGCGCCGCTGCGGATGTCGCCGGCGAGCGCGTGCACCGCGTCGCGCAGCTCGGTACGCGCGCTGTAGTTGACCGCGAGATTGAGCACGGTGCCGGAGTTGCCCGCGGTCTTCTCGATGAGATGTTCGAGCGCGCGGCGCGGACGTTCCGGCAGCGCTTCCCACTTGCCGATCACCTGGACGCGCACGTTGTCGCGGCGCAAGCCGTCGAGCTCCTGATACGCGAACGCACAGCATAGGTCGAAGAGCACGGAGATCTCCGTCCAGGGGCGCGACCAGTTCTCTTCGGAGAAGCCGTAGACGGTGAGCATGCCGATGCCGAAGTCGCGGCACGCGCGCACCGTTTCGCGCAGCGTGGCGATGCCGCGGCGATACCCTTCTGCCACCGGCAGATTGCGTTCGCGCGCCCAGCGGCGGTTGCCGTCCATGATGATGGCCACGTGCGCGGGCATCGGTGCGTCGGCGAGCTCTATGAGCCTATGCGGTTTGGTCGAAATCATCGGTGAGACCTGACGTGCCTTTCGGTATTGCGAGCGCTAAGTGGTTGCGAGGCGGGCGGACGAGCGCCCGTCGGCGGCGTGCGGTTGGGCCTTTGCATGGACCTCGCGCACGACCGACTCGAGTTCGTCGATGTATGCGAGAAAGCGCGTTCGGCCGGCGTTGGTGATGCGGCAGATCGTCGTCGGGCGTCCGTGCCCGCTCTCTTTGATGATCGTGACGACGCCCATCTCGGCGAGCGCGGTGAGGTGCCGGCTCAGATTGCCGTCGGTGAGTCCGCACGCGTCTTGCAGATCGGTGAAGCTCAGGCCCTCGGGATGGGCGACCAGACACGTGCACACGGCGAGTCTACCGCGTTCGTGGAAGATCCGTTGCAAGCCGCTGTAGGCATAGGGCGCCTCGCGGCCATTGGCACGTGCTGGTTTCTTGCCCGCCTTGCGGGCGTTATTGGTGTTCATTGGAGATCTCCGACATCGCATTCGTCTCTGTTGCGCCCTCGGCGGCGATGAGCCAGCCGATCCAGAATTGCCCGATCGCAAAACCCGCCGCCATCACCCACCACGCGAGTGCGCTCCACTGGTCGGGCATCAGCAGCAACGCTGCGCCGATCAGGCCGAACATCGCGGCGACCGATAAGACGCCGCGCGGCACGTGGTTGCGCGAGGCGAAGAGCGCGAGACCGTAGCAGGCGTACCAGATGCCGGGCAGCATCGCAGGCGACGCCGTGAAGGTAGGCCGCGAGGCTAAGCACGGCTCCCAGCGCCAGCGCTGGGAGCAGGCTCAAGCTCACCGTCTTGGATTGGTAGCGGGCGTGGCGTCCGTCGTTGCGCAGATACCAGCCGAGCAAGTTGCCGTAGTAGACGGCGAGCGCCGCCACCAAGCATGAGATCCAAATCGTCACGTATAGGCGCACGTCCGCGAGGCTGCTCGGGTGCGGCACGAGTTGGGCCTGCACCAGGCCGCCCAGCAGGGCGATGCCGCCGCTGACGGCAGCCACGCGGCTGGAATAGCCGCGGAAGCGCTGGACGCTGGCGAGGCGATCCCTGACCTCGGTGAGATCAGCGAGCGCGCGTTCGACTTCGACGTTCATGCCTTATACTTTGTAGCACAAAGCTACCAGAATGTAAAGAGCGGTTGGAAACTCTGTGCCCCACCTCTGCGCGAGCAGGAATCTTATGCTGTCGCTGGCTGCGATGAGTTGGCGTCGGACCAACCCTCGGGTAAGACGTCCCCTGGCATCGGCCCGTCTGGCGGCCACACATCGTGTTCGAAAGCGTCTAAGATTTCTTTGTTGATCGGAACGCTTCGATAGGCAGATTTCCATGAAGCATCGGATATCAAGGCTACGGCTCTATCGAGCTCCGTTCGGGCGACTTCGAGCATTGCCCCGCATTTCGCGCTTTCACCCAAGCTGCGATATGTCCGCGCGGCGAAGAAATAAAGATCGTGGTGGAAAACCATTGAAGATTTCGCGTTGTCCCCGAGCAACGAGAGCGCCATTTCTATTTGCTGTCGGGAACCAAGGAAATCGCCCAAGCGCATTAGGGTCTGCGCGTAGCTCGCATGGCAACTCGATCTGAGTCCTGGAGGCTGTTGCAGCTCTTGGAAAAGCCTTGTCGCTTCGCGAATGTGGCTGAGGGCTTTGTCGAGGCGTCCTAGTTCCCTTTCGGGATAGGACATGTTAACCAGCGACATCGCTACGTTGACCAGGCTGCCCGTGCGCCGCGCCAGCCTGAAGGCCCACATCGAGGCCGCAAGGCATGCGCGAGCATTTCCGAGATACGCTTCAAAGTACCCAAGTCTGAGAAGCGAGCGCGCTCGGCCACTCGCGTTGCCTGTTCGATTAAACACTCCGAGTATCCGTAACACGCTTGCTCGCGCCTCTACGAGCCTTCCCTGACGCGCCAGCACTATCGAATGGGTAGTTTCAAGATCTGCCTCCCCAGCCTCGTCGCGCAGCCTTCTGAAGATCTTTTTTGCCCTTTCGTAATGGGGGTAGGGGTCTTGGTACTTCCCAAGCCGGACCTCAGCTTCGCAAAGCAACGAAAGCGCTTCGGCCTGTGCCTTTACGTCGTTAACCGTTTCAGCCTCAGCGAGCCAGCGCGTGGCCGAACGGGCGGTATCCTCGTAATTCTGTCGCTTGTAAGCGATTCGGGCTTCCATTTCGAGAACGCGTAACGACATGAGCCTGTTTTCTTGTTCGTCCGCAAGCAAACGCAATCGATGCAGATACGTCTGCAGTTGACCAATTTGATCCGATCGAAGGGCCGAGTCGGCCAAAAGGCTCAGGCATTCGAATGAAGCACGCGCATCACCCGATAGCGCATGCCACTCTAGAGCGCCTTCGAGTTTCGCCTTGGCAAGGGCGTAGTTCCCACGCGTGAGTTCCCGCGCTCCTTCCATTCTGGCCGCTTGAGCTTTCCAGAACCCCGACCCCGAACGGGTAGCGGCCTGCTGGAGCTCGGCGGTCAGTCGTCGGTACGAATCGCGTTCCCCGAGATCGTGCGAGAGCTGAGTCCGCTCATAGAGAGCCTTACAAACCAAGTGAGTATCTGCGAGCCTCCGCGCGATCTGATCCATCTGCTCGAGGTCGGCTTGCTGCCCTCCCCTATTGCCAAGATGCTTATTGCCCTCCAGCCGTAGCGCCAACGCCTCGAACCGAATACGCGCGTCGTCACAAAGCTCGATCGTCCTGCTTGCCAGTATGTTCGCCTCCTCGTGGGCGAACACGACAGAGGCACTCCGCGCAGCCCTGAGAGCGTATATGCTCGCCGATTGGTTTTCGCCGGCCCGCTCGTAATGGAACGCGATGGCGCGAGCGAGGTCTACGCCGCCACTGTTCGAACGGCGCTCGAGAACCTTTGCTACACGGTGGTGGCGTCGCCGCCGTTCGTCTACAGGAACCTCCGCGTATATTGACGATTGGATAAGGTGGTGCGTGAAAGCGTAATCACAACTGGCATCGCCTTCACGAATCAATCGCCGATCGATTAGCTCGTCGAGGGCGTTGAGCGCCTCTCTGCCGCTCCACCCGGTTGACTCTTCGATCGTCTCGACGTCGAAGCCGACCCCAATAACTGCGGCGACGCTCGCGACAGTTTTGCCCGTCGTTGAAAGGCGAGCGATCCGGTCGGTTACGGTTCGGCGTATCGCGTCGTCCATTGAGTCCTTATTGTCTGTGCCTTCTTGAACTGGGGGCGCTTCAGTTTGATCGGATTCCAATATCCCAATCATGGTCTGTATCGCCAGAAGGGGATTACCCTCACTCGCGTGATAGATGCGATCCGCGGAGACAGACCTGAATCGGTGATCTGCAACGTTTTGCTCGGTGAGACTTAGCACGGCGGCACGATCAAGCCGCGGCAGACCAAGTTGCGTGGCGGTGCCCTCGCGCAGCAGACGCCGACGGATGGCTGCAAGGGGGTGCTCGGACGAGACCTCCTCGGTGCGATACGTTCCGAGCAGCACGATTCGCCTTGACGTGGCGCGGCGCATTAGAAACTCGATCGCAGCAAGCGAAGTTGCCCCCGCCCAATGCAAGTCTTCGATCAGGATGACGAGCGGTCGGGAAACTGCAAGGGCCTCGAAGCAACTTGCAATCGCATCGAAGAGCCGGAGCTGCTCGCGATCCTTTTCGAGGGGCGTGAGAGCGGGCAAACCGCCGCGTCGCACTCGAATGTCAGGCACGACTTGGGCGAGCACGCTGAGCCACATCGGCTCCGCATCGGCCGCACCAAGAATGGGAAGCGCGTGTGTTAACGCAGTCGATAGCCCTTGGAACGGCCACGCCTCTGGCGCTGACGTGCTGCCCACGAGAGTGCGTCCGCCTTGCCGCTCTACCTGCGCACCGAACTCTTGAGCTAGCCTCGTCTTCCCGATGCCTGATTCGCCTGCGATGAATATGCCGCCGCCGCTACCAGCCGCGGCGCGAAGGAAGCGGGAAGACAGGAACTCCAATTCCGTTTCGCGTCCGACAAACGCGAAATGCGAGCGTTGCTTGCTTGGTGAGATTGAATCTGATGACTTACGTGTCGGGTCTTCTGGAACAGCTTGATTCTGGCGAATGGCGATCATGAGCGATCGTGTCTCGGGCATTGGATCGATCGACAAGTCTACGTGAAGCCTAGTAGCGAATCGCTCGTACTCGTTGAGCGCACCGCTGCGGTCGCCAGACTCGTAACGAAGCGTGATCAATTGGCGGATAATGTCTTCGCGCCATGGTTCGAAAACGAGTAGGCGTTCCGCGTACCGAATCGCGCTACCGAAATCCCGCTTGCTGCGAAGCGATGTGACTAACCTTGCAAGATTGCTAGTCGCAAGGCTTCTAAGGCGATCCCGCTCCACGATGGCCCACTCGTCGTCGTATCCTTCTAACAAATCAGCGGTGTAAATTCCGCGGCAACCTGACAATGGTACGCTGTGCAACAAGCCGTTCGAACTCCGTCGTGTCCACCCAAAATGATTCGGCGTTAAGGTGGATGGTTGAATCCTCGGCCGCGATGATTGAGGGCCCGATGTTCTTCGACTCGAATGCTATCCTGAGGTTGTAAAGATGTCGGCGGAGTTTCCCGAGCGCAGCATCTTCGGGTTCATTCGGCCAGAGGTTGAAAGCGATATTCTGCCGTCGCGCGGCGCCCCGAATTGCAAGATAACAGAGCAGACGCACTTCGCTCGGCTTGATGTGGCGTTCCATTGGATGATCGTACGCGAGAATTCGCGGCCGACCGAAAAGCAGAATCTTGTGCCTCATTGCTCTTGCCGTTAGAATGCCCAGCGTAACCAAACGTCAGACCCCCGAACGAAGTCTCCAAAATTTTGTGCGGAATTCCATCTGTGTCCCGCCTCTCGGCTTGAAAGCCACTCTGTTGGATCTTTCCGCGGACGGTCAAAGGACGGTGCCTTCCTACGATGAGCGAAACGATTCGATTTCCGGGTGGACTCTTGTTACGGGTTGATGTCGTGGCCAAGTGACAGGGACTCGAAGGCCCCCGCCCAACGAGCCGAGCCCAATCCACTTCAGCTCAATCGAAAGGTGTACGATGCTAAACCGTGGCCTGCTAATAGGCGCCAGCGCCGCATTAATCGCTTTCGCGTTCGGATGCAGTAGTCAAGGTGTGATCCCCCCGGGTCCCTCCCACTCGACGACTGCAGGCTCGACGACCATGCACCCGCTGGGCACCACTCCCAATGGAGGGGGAACCAGCGACGGTGGAAACGGTAACGGCGATAATGGGGGCGGAAACGCGTCTCCCACGCCGATCCCGCTGGGACCCGTTAATGTCGTTGCTCAGGGCGGATTTGGGGGTTGCAGCGTACAGTATTACATGTGCGACGGCACGGACTACCTCGTCTGTGATGCGGCCTGCGGCTACTACAATACAGACACATCCGGAGACCTTGTGCTGGTTCCGCCGACGGCGAATTCTCAGTGCAATGGCTCGACCTTGGGCTTAGGAAACAGTTACCCTAAGAATGGGGCCAACATAACGAATATACAAACCGTTTTTGCCCCGACGGCCGGTGGCGGTATGGTAGTAGCCGGCTGGCTATACTATCAAAGCGGCTCGTCACCTACCTACATTGAGCTCAACGCGAGTGCGGTTGGCGTTTGGATTCAGTTCTTAAACTTCATTCCATCAACGTCGTCACTGTATCAGGCTATCACGAACGGTTCGGCAGGGATTTATCCGGCTGCTCAAAATGGTCCTAACGCACTCGTCAACGCGATTACAAACGTGGGCGGATTCGCGCAAAGCTGCTTCACAGGTCCGTATAAGGGCTAGTCGCATGATGCAAGCACTCGCAGTATTGTCTGTTATGATCGCGCTCTCGACACCGCCGCCGAACGTTAACGCTCCAAATGGCATGCTCGGCTGCGAGTACGCGCAATCGTGGCGCAGTACGAATCTACCATTTGCTGGGCAAGGCGACGCCTCGATCATAGACCACAGCGCGGCGATAATCTACTCGGGCGATGCCGTGGGCTGGCTGTTTCAGGTGCGAAGTGGGTCGGTGTATTACCAGGACGGGCCCGTTGGGATTCGGTACCGATATCACCAAGCTGCCCCTGGGGACATTGCAGAAAAGGTTTTGTCGCTGCTCACGTCTCGCCATGATCCAGATAAGCTTCAAAAAGGAACCATCTATCCGGTGATTGGTGTAAACGTTTCGGCACTTGGGGATTCGAAGATCACGATGGAAGGCTGTTTCTAAGAGCACAGCAGTGCCTATTGGATGACAGCTTTGACGTAGGCATGGTCACCGACACCCTTGCTCGGGGCGCGCGAGATGGACATCAGAGAACGTGGCGCGCCTTCTATTGCTAGTCGCTTAATGATCATGATTGATGCGCTTGTCGGCGGCGCCACGATGCAGTGCGGCCCGCCCAAGCAACCCGAACACCCCGGCCGCGGACACCACGTTGAGCACGGTCGTGTAGTCGAGACCTATATGCTCGACGTCCACTAAGAAGGTTGCCGGCTGGGTGCGGGATCTGACCGGTCCAGGCGAAGAGCAACTCGACGATCAAGCCGGCGGCCACCATCGAGAGATAGAAGACGCCGGTCATGGAAAGCGCGAGCTTCCAGCCATAATACTTGCGATAGATGTCTATCAGGGGCAGCACGATCAAGTCTGCGTATAGGAACGCGACGACGCCGCCGAAACTCGCGCCGCCCTGCCACAACACCGCCGCGAGCGGCACGTTGCCGATCGAGCACACGAAACTCAACACCGCGATGATCGGTCCGACGAATGCGTTCTCCAGCATGCGCCACAGCGGCGGCGCCGAGGTGACGAACAGATGCTGCCACCACGCGTCCGGCACTCCCACCGCCAAGAAGCCGGCGATGACGAATCCCAGGATCAGATCGAATTGCAGCATCGACCAATCCATCTGGAAATAGTGCGCGATGTAGCGCCAGCCGGTCGGCGAGCGCAGCTTCTCGCCGAGGGTCGCACCGGGCGCGAGCATGTCGCCATGATCGTGTTCGTCGCTTGCGGTGTCCGCGGCTTGGCAGAACTCCCGGCCCCCTTCGATGACGCTGGGCCGCAATAGCAGTTGCGCCAGCAGCACGAAGACGGCGATCAGCACGAGCCCACCGAGCCACTCAGCGGCCACGAAGGGCCAGCCCATGAGCCGCCACAGCACGAGGCCGAGTTCGATGACGAGGTTCGTCGACGCGAACATGAAGACCATCGCAGTGGTGAACGCGGCGCCGCGTTTGAACAGCGACTTCGCCGTCGCCGCCGCCGCGTAGCTGCACGACGAGCTTGCGGCGCCCAGCCCGGTGGCGAGCGCAACCTCTCGCAAACCGACCTTGCCGAGAATCCGGCTCAGTCCATCCTTGGGGACGTACGCCTGGATCATCGCCGACAAGAGAAAGCCGAGCAGCAGCGACCAAAGCACGGCCCAGAACATCGAGAACGATGCGAGCGCCCAGTGCCAGACGAACAGGCCCACTCCGGACAGATTGACCGCGACGGCGACGGTCGACATGTGGCTAGCCGGTCTCCTCAGCTTTTGACAAACATTGGCCACCTGCACGGTCAAAGCGCACATATCGGCGGCGTATAGTGATGAGGGCGTGGTTTTCTGGGCGTTTCCTGTGCCACCCGCCGCCCGTATGGACGCGTCGAGCGAGGGCAGCACCGGCGCTGTGCGGAAAGTCGTTCGAGGCTGCGCGCCAAGGAGAGAGCACCGAATGGATCTGGACAAGCTCATCATCTACCGTGGCGGCACGTTGGTGCCGTACGCCGAGACGAAGGTCGGGATTCTCGCCCACGGCCTCAACTACGGCACGGGCTGCTTCGAGGGCATCCGCGGGTATTGGAACGCCAAGGCGGGCCAGCTCTACTTCTTCCGCCTGCTCGAGCATTACGAACGGCTCGCCGCTTCGGCGAAGCTGCTCTTGATGGAGCTGACCGAATCGCCGGAACGGCTGTGTGCGCGCACTGCTGAGTTGGCGCGCGTGAACGGCTTCCGCCAAGATCTGTACGTCCGGCCGCTCGTATATAAGAGCGCCGAAGAGATCGGCGTGCGTCTGCACAAGGTCTCGCACGAGTTCACAATCACCGCGGTGCCACACAAGGCCTATTTCGATGCGACGGCCGGGTTGCGGGCGTGCATCTCATCCTGGCGGCGCATCGACGACAACGTCGCCCCGGCACGGGCTAAGCTGACCGGCATCTACGTCAACTCAGCGCTCGCCAAGACCGAGGCGGTCTCAAACGGCTTCGACGAAGCCATCATGCTCAACAGCGACGGCCACGTCGCCGAAGGCAGCGCGCAGAACATCTTCATCGTCCGCAACGGCGTCGTTATCACGCCTCCCGTGAGCGACGGAATCCTCGAAGGCATCACGCGCCGTACCATTATCGAGCTGTGCCAGCGGGAGCTGAACACAGAGGTGCTCGAGCGCAGCATCGATCGCAGCGAGCTCTACGTGGCAGACGAAGTGTTCCTCGTGGGGACGGCGGTCGAGGTGGCGCCCGTCGTCGAGGTCGACCACCGCCCGGTCGGACCCGGCAAGGTCGGCACGAAGTCGGCAGCTCTTCGCGACCTCTATCGGAAGGCGACGATGGGCGAATTGCCCGGTTATCGCCACTGGCTGACGCCGACCTACGATACGGGCGCCTGCTAAAATCCACCAGACGGAAAGAGCGGCGGCCTCCTAGCGAGCTGCGCCGCCCTGTCCCGAGACCCCAAGAAGGAGCCTGTTGGAGCGCCTATAACGACTGTGACCAGCGTCACACGTTGAGTGGGCGCTGTAACAAACGAATATCGTCGCGAGTCGCGATCACTCTTTTGGAAACTGTTTGGCAGAACATATCCAAAGCGCGGTTCGTGGTGGTATCGTAAGGGTACTTGGGGGGCTGATTCCACATTTTTAGCCTTGGATAGTCAGTAAAGAGCGACCGCACCGCCTGGCAGTGGCGGTGCGATCTGAGGCGTGTTGATCTCTCCCCGAATTAACAGACCGCTTGGAGGCTAGTCATGCATCTTTTCGGCAGCGATTTTCACGCCTTTGCGATACACGCTGGCGTCGTCGTAAGCCAGCTGATGAACTGGATGCACTCGCTCGAGACCTTGATCACGAGCCCGGCGACCACGTCCGAGACTCTGATCACGGCCCCCGCGCACGCAGCGGAAACGTTGATCTGCGAGTAGGCTGAGCATCTAGGCTCTCACGCAATCTCGCGACACAGCAAGTCGACGAGAGCTGGGTCGTATTGGGTGCCCGCGCGCTCCGTTAGGATGCGCAGGGCACCCTCTTTGTTTAGAGGGGCGGAGCCGTTATGGCCCGTCAGGAGCTGCAGGTAGTCGCGCACAATCGCGATGACGCGCGATGAAACGGGGATACGTGACGCCCGCATACCGTGCGGATATCCGGTGCCGTCAAAGGCCTCGCACTGATGCTCCACCGCGTAGGCCACGTTTTCAGGTATCATCTTTGGCGCCTTGCGCAGTACTTGAGCTCCAAGCATGGGGTAGCGAAGAACCTCTTGCTGCTGTGGGGCCGTCAGATTCACGCCGGCCCTTAGCATCCGGACTGAGCTTACATTTGCCGATCTCATGAAACTCTGCCGCCCAACCCAGGTTCTCCAGGTCAGCTTTTGTCATCTGAAGCTTTGCGACCCATCTGCAGCGCCAAATACCGAACGTCTCCGGCGAATTGCGCGTCCTCGGGGCTAAGCAAGCCGACCAGCTCGCGAATCATCTCGTGGAATTGGTTTGCGACGAAGTCGCGCTCGTCGCGTGCCTCGACGGCTTGGATGATGCGCTCGAACATGCGCGTGTGCGCCACGACGTAGTAGAAGACGACCGCTCCGAGGATGCCGCCAAATGTGTACATCCCCGCCAAAAGGTAGGCCCATAGAGCTGCAACAAAACCTGCGCGCCAGTAACGCACGAATGACGCCGGTTGGCCAAGTATGGCAAATCCGACTATGACCAGCGCATTGTTGACCGTCTGCCAGACCATACCAATACCGACGATGCCGACCAACAGCAAGGGCGCGTATGCGAGGTGTGGTGCATGATCCGCGAGCCCTTGTATGAGCGTGTAGCTGTGAATCATCGCGAAGATCGCGAGGGCAGCGATTCCCAGCTGTCCGGCCAAGGCCGATACGGTCGAACCGAGTGGCCGGCCGGCTTCGCGAAGACGAAGGTGAACCGCACCAAGGCCGATGATCCCGAGCGGAAGCGCCCACCAACCAACGGTGGCGGCGGCAGCGGCCAGAATCGCTGCCACGGGCGCGTGTACCACGCGGAAGCCCTCTTGCGGTCGCTCGTTGAGCGCTAAGAAGATGGCAACTAGAGCGACGCTCAAGACAGTCACCGGGGTGAAATCGAAGTGCGGTGGGATGAGCAATAAGAGTGCTGCGCCGGCGAGCAAGAGCGCCCAATAGTAAGCGATCTTGAGTCCCTGACGCCAGGCTAAGACATCTTGCTTCAGATCAGTAGGTGAACTGATCCGATCGAGTTGCGCCTGCCCTGCCACAGCCATGACGCTCACCGGAACCTTTCGCGGGATCTCCGCTGCCCCAGAAATCGAAATCTTCACGAGCGTTACCCGGGGTCGCGGTCCCTGTGTATAAGTATATCGAACATGTGACCCACATCCCCTCAAGTTTGTGACGCGGCTAACACAGTATGACGCTCATCACGCACACGTGTTCGACCGGCGGTGACTGTGGATAATTAGAGCGAGGGCGAGGGGTCGGGCTCGGGGGGAACGTCCCCCGGCGACGGGCTCGGGGAGGCCTGGGCCGCAGCGTCGTCCGCCTCGGCCGCGACGAAGGCTTGGTAGGTCGCCCTCGAGGCGCGCCGGATGAAGCGGGCCCCGTCATCGAGGTCGTCGAGGTGGGTCGTGAGGACGCAGATGATATAGGGCGAGCCTTCGAGATCGACGATGCCGACGTCGTTCAAGGTGTCGTGCAGCGTCCCCGTCTTGTGGGCCACAACTAGGCCTTTTGGCAGCGGCTTGGGCAGCAGCTCGTTGTGCCGCTGTTCTGCCAGAATCGAAAGCATGAGATCGCTGGCCGCCTCGTTCACGAGACGCCGCTGCGCGATCATCGACAGCAGCCGCATCATGTCATTGGTGCTCGTGCGCAGCGTTCTGATGCTGCTGTCGCTCGCATGGATGCTATCGCCGAGGCGCGTCTGGCTCAAGCCGAGACCGGCCATCGTGTCGTTGATGTTCTGACGGCCTACGAGACGGATCAGCATGTTAGTCGCAGTGTTATCGCTGTTGACGATCATGATGCGCGCGAGATTGAGCACGGAGAACCGCATGCCCGCGTCGCTGTCGCACAACGCACCCGAACCGCAATCGCGGTCTTGCGGGAGCAGCGTCACCTCGCGCTCAAGGCCGAAGCGGCCGAGCCACGCCTGGCGCATCACTTCCACCATCACCGCGAGCTTGATGACGCTCGCGGCCGGAAGATTGTCATCGCCGTTGATATCGATCGGCGTCTGACCTTGCGCGTCGGAGACCGTGATCGCGACCAAACCAGGTGTGTCGTTGGCTAGCCGTCGCAGCTGCGGCGCGAGCGCCTGTAAGCGCGCCTCAAGCGCAGGCCGCGCGCCGGCGTCGACCGTAAGCACGAGACCGCTCGACGCGCTGCCGCCTGCCGCGACAAGCGCAGCGGCAATCAACATCGCGAAAAATGCAAGCCGCATTGTCATCGTGTTTTTCCTCGCCGGCTGCCCGCGCCTTCAGAGTGGCATGAATCGGGGCCTAGGTCACGAACCGACAGCCCGATGCTCGATATCGATATTATCGGCGTGCCGATAGATTATGGCGCAGGCCGCCATGGCGTGCGCCTCGGACCCGACGCCGTGCGCGAAGCGGGCCTCGTGGAAAGCCTGGAACGGCTAGGCCTTTCGGTCCACGATCGCGGCAACGTCGTCGTGCCGGAGTCGAGCGACCACGCAGGGGGAGGCCCGGGGCGGCCGCGCCACGTCGAGGCGATCCGGACAGCAAGCGAGCATGCGGCTGACTCCGTCGAGCGCTCCGCCAAAGAAGGCCATTTCCCCGTCGTGATCGGCGGCGATCATTCTATGGCCATCGGCGTGCTCGCCGGCCTCGCGCGCGTGCATGGGCCGCAGGGTGTCATCTGGATAGACGCCCATGCCGACCTGAACACGCCTGCGACGAGCCCGACCGGCAACCTCCACGGCATGTCCGTCGCCATCGCGATGGGCGACGCGCCCGAGTTGTTCCCAGGCGCGCGGTTCCCGGCCCCTTCGGTGGACCCGGCACGCTGCGTCTTCATCGGCTTGCGCGACCTGGACCCGGGTGAGCGCAAAGCACTGCGCGATCGCGGTTTCACGTGCTTCACCATGAGCGACATCGATCGCTATGGCATCGGGAAGATCGTCGAACAGGCGTTGACGATCGCCTGCCGCGGACCGCGCAGCGTGCACGTCAGCCTCGACGTCGATTCGCTCGACCCGGCCCTCGCGCCGGGCACCGGCACTCCGGTGCCGGGCGGCCTCACCTATCGCGAGGCGCACCTGGCAATGGAGATGATCGCGCAGAGCGGTTGCGCGGATTCGCTCGAGGTCGCAGAGGTCAACCCGGTGCTCGACGAGCACAACAAGACCGCGTCGATCGCAGTCGAGCTGATCTGTTCGGCCCTCGGCAAGAGCATCTTGTAAGGAGGAACGAGACGCACGACGGGCTCGTCATCGCGATCGTGATGACTGCGCTGGCCTTCAATGTCGTCGCCGGTTTCAACGACGGAGGCAACCTGCTGGCAGCGGCGGCTTCGAGCCGCACGATCCCTGTAGGCATCGCATTCGTGCTCATCGTCGCCTTTGCGTTCGTGGGCCCGCTCGTGCTCGGTACGGCTGTTGCCGCGACGCTGGGCGCGGGGATCGCCGACTACTCCACGGTGGGAATGCCCCTGCTTTTGGCAGCCATCGGCGCATCGCTGGCGGCCGTGCTGCTCTCCTACGCTATGCGCTTCCCGACCATGATGTCGCTCTCACTAGTGAGCGCGATGGTCGGATCGCTCGTCGTCGGTCACGGCGCCGACGTCGTCCATTGGCCAGGCGTCATCAAAGTGGTCGTGAGCGCCTTCGGGTCGGCGCTTGCGGTTTCGTGATGGGCGCGCTCGCCTTTTCGCTGCTGAACGTGCTCTTGCGGCCCGTTTCGCGTGCGACAGGCGACCACTTGATGAAACTGCAGTATGGCACGGTCGGGCTGCAGGCGCTGGGCTACGGCGCGAACGACGCAGAGAAAATGATGGGCTTGATGGCGGCCGCCGTCGTGCCGCAGGTCGCCGGCCATGCGTTTCACGTGCCGCTGTGGGCCATCGCGGCGGCGATCGCGGCTTTCGGGGGCGGCCTGGCGATCGGCGGCATGCGGGTGGCCAAGACGGTCGGCGGCAAACTGTTCACCATCAGACCCGAGCACGCCCTTGCGTTCCAAGCCGCCGCGGGCGTCACCGTCATGGCTGCGTCGTTTGGCGGCGCTCCGCTGTCCACCACCGAGACGACCGCGAGCGCGATCGTCGGCGTCGGTGCGATTGCGCGGCCGCGCCGCGTCTATTGGCGGGTCGTGGCGCGCCTGGTCGGCGCGTGGCTCATCACCATGCCGGTCGCGTTTTCGTTCGGGATGCTGGCGGGCTTGATCGTCCGCTGGGTCAAATGAGGGCGTTGTATTAGCGGGCGGTCGAAAGGATGAGTGCCCCATGATGTGGCTGTCCGATATGTTCACGGCGCGCAAGCAGCGGCTGTTCGCGAGCCTGCAAAGCCAGCATTCCGAAGCGCTCCTCGAAGCTGCGCAAGCGCTCGAGCGCTACGTCGAACAACCCGACCCGGCGGCCATCACACGCGTCGCGCAGCTGGCGCAGCAGAGCAACGAGATCCTCAAGCAGACGATAGCAGCGCTTACCGATACCTTCGTGACGCCCTTCGATCGTCAGGACATCTACAATCTCGCCCTTGCGATCGATGACATGATCGCATATCTGGATAACGCCGCGTGCGAGATCTCGCTCTTTGGCGTCGTCCCGACACCGGCAATGGTCGAAATGGTCAAGCTGATCTCACGCGCGACAGACGCGATCCATGCTGCCATCTCGGCTCTCGAGCACGATCAAACGCTGTGCGCCCAGCACGCAGCTGAGGCGAGCAGCGCGGAGGACGACGTCGAGGCCCTGTATCGGCGCACGCTGGCCGAACTTTTCGAGACCACCGACTTCCAGCAGATATTCAAACTGCGCGAGATCTACCGCCACCTGAGCAACAGCGCCGATCGCGCGGACGCGATCGGCAAGCTGGTCGGCAAGATCGTCGTGAAGGTCGCCTAGGGCTTCTTACGCGAGCGCCAAGCGGTTGAGCTCCCCGGTCAACGTCTCACCGGGCTTGAGATCGATGATCTGCAGGTCCGAAATGTCTTTGGTGAGCTCGCGCAGCTGTGCGGGCGTGCCGGTGAGCACCGGGAACGTGCCATAGTGCATCGGCACCACGACCTTGGTGCCAAGCAGCCGGATTGCATAGGCGCCTTGCAACGGGTCCATCGTGTAGAGATCGCCGATGGGCAGCAGCGCGATGTCCGGCTTGTAGAGCTCGCCGATGATCTTCATGTCGCTGTGCACGCAGGTGTCGCCCGCATGATAGACCTTGACGCCGTTCTCGAACGTGACGACGTACCCGCAGGCTTCGCCCCCGTAGATGACCTGATCCCCGTCTTGAATGCCGCAGCTGTGCGCCGCGTGCACCATGGTCACTTTCATACCGTCGTGCTCGATGCTGCCCCCTTTGTTGAGCCCGATCAGTTTGCTCACGCCCTTCTTGCCCAGCCAGAGCACGGTTTCAAAGATGGCGATGCACGTGGCGTCATGCTTCTTTGCGATGCTGACGGCGTCGGCGATATGGTCGAAGTGGCCGTGGGTGATGAGCAGCGTGTCGACTTTGGCGGGATTTTTCAAGCGCGGCGGGCAGGCCGGATTCTGCTCCAGCCACGGGTCGACGATGACGTGCTTGCCCGAGGGCGTCTTGAACGAGAACGCGGCGTGGCCGCAAAATGTGATTTCAAGAGCTCCGAGATTCATGGTATGCGCACTCCGAAAGGCAGGGGGTAGGGGCGGCTCCACTTCGCCCACGCCAGGCGCAACGACTGCCTACAGCGTAGCGGGCGCCCATGACTTTTCAGGCACAGGCACGCGAGGTCGCGGCGCGTTTGCGCCAAGCCACCCGAGCGGCCGCGCTTTCAGGCGCGGGCATGTCGGTGGAGAGCGGGTTGCCGACGTTTCGAAGCGGGTCGCGTGCGCTGTGGCGCGATCGCGACCCGATGTCGCTTGCGACCCCCGAAGCCTTCGCGAACGATCCGGCACTGGTGTGGGAGTGGTATCGCGAGCGGCTGCGCGCGCATGGCGCTGCCGCGCCGAACCCTGGGCATCTCGCCCTTGCGGAGCTCGAGCGGCGTTTGCCCTCGTTCAGCGTCATCACGCAAAACGTCGATGGGCTGCATCTGCGCGCCGGCTCCACGAATGTCATCGAGCTGCACGGCGACGTGCGCACATCTCGATGCGTGACCTGCGCGCGACGCGTCGATACACCGCTCAGCGGCACGGGTCTGCCACGCTGTGAGTGCGGCGGATTGCTGCGGCCCAATGTCGTGTGGTTCGGCGAAGCGCTGCCGGCCGGCGCCTACGAGCGAGCCTGGGAAGCGGCCGCCAACGCAGAGGTCTTCGTCGTCGCCGGTACTTCTGCGATCGTCTACCCTGCCGCCGGGCTCGTCGAGGTCGCGCGCGAACGCGGCGCATTCGTCGTCGAGGTCAACCCGGACGAGACGCCGGCCACGGCGCGCTGCGACGTCTCGGTGCGGGCGCCTTCAGGCGCTTTTTTGTCGTCGGTCGTCGAGCTGCTGTAGCGCCAACGTCATTTCATCGCTGGCCCACGCGTCGGACTCCGCGTTCATCGCTGTACGGAGCGCGGCCCTGGTGCGTTCGAGCAGATCTTCGTCACAAGCGCTGCGCAGATTGCCCAGCGCCCACGCCGCGTGGCCGCGCACCAGCGGCTTGCGATCGTTGAGCGCCTCGATAAGCGGCGCTACGGCAGCCGGATCGCGCGAGTTGCCGAGCGCCACCGCGGCGTTGCGTTGCAACACGCCCTTGCCGCGCCAGGCCATCGACGTCGGGCCGAACCACGCGCGGAACTGCGACTTGGTCATGCGCAACACGGCGGTCAAGTCCATCGATGTGCCGATGTGCGGCAACGGTGCGAACTCGGCGTGCGCCTTCGTCTTGGCCGCGAGCTCTTTGCGCTGATTGACCGGACACACGGTCTGACAGTCGTCGCAGCCCCACAAGCGGTTGCCGATCGCCGCACGGAGGTCGCGCGGGATCGGCGTGCGCAACTGCGTCAGATCGGAGATGCAGCGGCGGCCGTCGACGCTGCCGTCAGCACCGATCGCGCCAGTCGGACAGGACCCGATGCATTCCACGCACCGCCCGCATGACTTGGCGAGCGGCTCGTCCGGCGGCAGTTCAAGCGTCGTGATCACTTCGCCGAGCAGAACCCACGAACCGAACTCGCGCGTCAGCACATTGGCGTTCTTGCCGAACCAGCCGATGCCGGCGCGCACGGCAGCGGCCCGATCCACGATCGGCCCGGTGTCGACGCACGGCAGGCACTGCACGCCCGGAAAGTTCGCGCAGATGAATGCTGACAGATCCCGCAAGCGCGTCCCGATCGTCCGATGATAGTCGCTTCCCCATGCGTGGCTGGAGATCGCGCCGCGCAAACCCGGTGCTGTGGGATCGTACGGCTCGAATTCGGTCAGATACGACGTGGCCGTGCAGATAATCGACTTCGCACCGGGCAGAACATCCGCAGGCCGGCAGGCTCGCTCGACGGTCGCGTCCGGATAGCTCCAATTTGCCAACAGCCCATCGGCCGCGCGCTGCTTGAAGACGTGTTCTGCCGCGGAAAACGACTGTGCGCCGGTGATGCCGATGAGATCGAATCCGATCTCCTTGGCGCGCGCGATGATTCGGTCTTTAGGCGAAGCCTCGACCGAGATCACGTCGTGGTTGCGGGCGTTTGCGGGAAATCGAGGGTGACGGTGCCGTGCACCGGCAGACCGTTGAGGGTGGCAGCGCGATATGTAGATTTACGCGCGGCGTCGACGGCTGCTGCGTCGAGCGTCGGATCGCCCGACGGGATGACGATGCGCACGTCCAACACGTCTCCTTCTGGCCCGATGTCGACTTCCAGACGGACGTGGCGCCCTGCTTGCGCGCTCGCCGCACCGCCGGCGAGGGAAGCAAGGGCGAGCACGCGTGGTGGATTGTCGTCGCCCCAGACGACAGCGCCGGCGACGCGGTTCTTGTCCGCACCAGTGTCCATTTGCCCGCTGTCGCCTTTCGGCGGTGCGGCCGCGGGAAGCTGGTCGGTGGCGGCCGCCGCATCCGGACCAGCGGTCGGGCTCGGCCCGACTTCGGGATGGACGGAGAGCATCGCCGTACGGCGCGCCGGCGGTTTAATCGCGTGCCGCGCCCCTCTCGATCCGAATTCGAGATACTTCATCGGTGCGAGGTTCGCGAGACTGCGCAGGTAGATCTTGGGCGGCGGCGTCGGCGTGGGCGTGGGTTTGACCATCGCTAATTTGGCACGCGACAGCGTCACGACGGAAACGCCTTGATCCGGCGTGTCAGGCGTGCGGAAGATCGGCGAAATGGCGGTGACCGTTGGACCAAGCGTAAGATGCAGCGCGAACGACAGGGCGACGAAAACTAACAGCCCGACCAGCGCATATCGACGGAATCGCTTTGCGCTGCCTGGGGTCAGGGGGATATGGCCTACCTCGGGTCTACCCATGAGAGTCACCCACCCGCGCCCTTGGAGGGCGGAGTCTTCGCGACCCGCTATTTGGCCGCCTCTGCCCGCTGCGCAGCCTGCATCTCCAGCAGCTCCTGGTATTTCTTGGGCATGCCCGGCTCGTAAGTCAGGAAGGACGGGATCGGGTAGCGGATGCCGCCCTTTTGCGTGCCCTCGAGGCCTTGGACGAGTTCGTCGATCCTGTGCCACGGCAGGCTGAACGCCATTTCGTCGTCCTGCGCGCCGGCGAAGATGCGGTCGCCGTTGCACGGCAAGATCACTTGATACTCGTCGGTCCGCAAAGGGACGACCAGGTGATCCGAGCAGTCCATCCGAGCCGCGAACGACGAGGCGATGCGACCGCCCTCTTTCCACAGGGCGGCAGCCACGAGTCGCATGACCTGGGCCGCGTTTCCATAGATGATGAGCACGTGCGGCTCGTAGTCGGCGCGGGCCAACGGCCCGAAAACGATCGCGTCGATCTCTCCAGGGACGAACTTCTCGACCGAAGCCTCGCTGCGCGCACCGCCAGCTTCATCTTTCGTGTACATGCCGGCGCACAGGTTGCCATCTTCATAATAGGCGTTGGGCGCAGCAAAGCCGGCGACGAGTGCGCCGAGCGGGCATTTCATGTCCTCGGCGCGCAGCACGGTCGTCCAGCCGTACTTGCGTGCGATGCCCCAGCCCTGGCACACGGTGACATGGCGATCCATATCCGCGAGCGGACGCTTCGCCTTAGGCGGTGGCGCTTCACCGTTGCGTAAGAAGCGGACGGCGACCGGGAACGTGGTCGGCCGGATGAACTCGTCGAGTTTCGTGGCGGCGGTTGCTGTGTCCATAACCTCTCGTTTCGCGCTGGGCGGCCCAAGCTCCGGCTGCTAGTACTCTGAGGCCTCGCTCGTGCCGACTTCGAAGAATGAGAAATCGGATGGGGCCGTGGTGAACGCAAAGTCCGAAAAGGTGTACGTGAGGCCATCGTAGCCGCGCGACGTTGTCCCCTGCATGACGCCGCCGACGCGCAGGGTCGCGCTGGTCGTCTCCTCGGTCATGAGCCATGCGCCTTGCGAGATGGTGTACCTGATCCTCCACGGAACCGCTGCCGCAGGGCCTTTGGGGAATATGCCGTCACTGGTGAGTTCCCAAGGCACGAACGTCTCCGTATCCACCAGCATGTCTCGCAAGCGAAACACGTCGGGGCGCTCGAGCGGAACCAGCTTCAAATGATACGCCCAGCGGACGCCAAAGGGCTTGATGTCGATGAGCGTGATATCGTAATCGCGCGCGATCGACTCGACGTGGCCGAGCGAGGTGATGTCCGATTGATCCGGTGCAGGTGTGGGTGCAAGCGATGTCATCTCGCCGATCGGTCGCAGGCCGAACGAGTAGAGCGGCGAGATCTGCGGCACGCCGAAAGGCTCCTCTTGATGGCCTTTCGTATGCGTTTGGATCGTGAAGCCGAGGATCGCGAAATTCGTGCCGTAGGGGTTGTCGGGCTTGCTGGTCGTCTCGAGCGGCGTCTTGTGGGTCAGGACGATGTCGTCTTGCGCGCGCACGACCGAGCGGAACGACTCGAAGAAGGGCTTGCCGCCGGTGTTGGAGCGGACATGCACGATAAATGAAAGGTACGTCGGATAACGGACCGTCCGCAACACATCGCGCGTCTTGTCGAAGATCGCTCGCCCGGACATCTCCGCGG
This sequence comes from Vulcanimicrobiota bacterium, assembly GCA_963772515.1. GTDB lineage: Bacteria > Vulcanimicrobiota > Vulcanimicrobiia > Eremiobacterales > Eremiobacteraceae > JAFAHD01. The sequence goes on along the minus strand of CAVYXC010000002.1, from coordinate 635,735 downwards.
CGGCGCCGGTGGGCGGCTGATCCGGCACACCGGCGAAATCGCCGAACGCGTCAAGCGCAGACGCCGCTTCCGTGGTGAAACTGCCCACGCGCTCGGTCAGCGCTCGCGGACAATCCTGCGGCGCGATGGTCCGCACGACGAAGATCACCTCGTACGTCGTCGACGGGGCTAACATCTTAGGGTGGATCGCCGCGAGCGCCGCGGGCTTGCCGTACAGCGAGGTGAACTCGATGCCCGCGAGGTCGGCCGAGCGCGCGGCAACCTCGCGCGCCGGCACGTCGAGCGGCGTGCCCGAGTCGGGCACGAGGCGAATGCGCTCGACCGCCGAGAAATCCGCCGCGTCAGTGGCGATCACCACGCGCGGCGCTTTGAATGCGACGTCGGTGGCGCCCTCCTCAGGGACGATCGTGCGGAACAGCGGCTGCGAAAGCACGAACGATGGATCGCAATCGGCGCGCGCGCTTGCACTGCCGGCAACGACTGCGACCACGACCGCGGTCCAGGCGAGAACCGCTCGCATGCGCGTGCTCAGGTGAGACTCCGCCTCGGCTATACGCTACGCGTAGATGCCGCGCGTCTGGTAACAGTCGACGACGCGCCGAATCGCCAACATGTACGCCGCTTGGCGCAGCGGCGCTTTGTAGCGCTCTGACATCTGCCACACTTCGTCGAAGTTCTCGCGCATGACGTCTTTGAGACGCTCGTTGACCTCGCTCTCGCGCCAATAGTACCCCATGCGGTCCTGCACCCATTCGAAGTACGAGACGGTGACGCCGCCGGCGTTCGCAAGGATGTCGGGGATGATCGTGACACCCGCGTCGGAGAGGATCTGGTGCGCTTCGGGCGTCGTCGGACCGTTCGCGCCCTCGGCGATGAGGAACGCTTTGATGCGCTTCGCGTTCTTCTCCGTGATCTGGTTCTCGATCGCGGCCGGCACAAGGATGTCGCAATCGAGCTCGAGCAGCTGCGTATTGCTCACCTGCTCGGGACCGGGGAAGCCTTCGAGGCTGTGCTTCGTGTTCTTCGGATCGCTGATGTAGGCGATTGCCCCGTTCGGATCGATCCCCAGTTTGTTGTGCAGTCCGCAGAACGCATCGCTGATGCCGACGATGACGGCGCCCTGTTCGTGCAACAGCCGTGCGGTGATCGAACCGACGTTGCCGAATCCCTGGACCACGACGCGCTGGCCCCGGAGCTCCTTGCCCATCTTCTCAAGCGCGGCTTGGATGCAGATCATGACGCCGCGGCCGGTCGCTTCCACCCGACCACGCGATCCGCCGACGCACAACGGCTTGCCGGTGACGACGGCCGGCGTGTGCGCGCGCAGATGCATCGAGACGGTGTCCATCACCCACGCCATCGTCTGCGCGTTGGTGCCGACGTCGGGCGCGGGCACGTCCTTATCGGGGCCGATGACTTCGATGATCTCCGCGGTATAGCGGCGGGTGAGGCGCTCAAGTTCGCCGAGCGACAGCTTCGATGGGTCGCAGGTCACGCCGCCCTTGCCGCCGCCGAACGGTAAGTCGACGACCGCGCACTTCCACGTCATCCAGAACGCGAGCGCCGTGACTTCGTCAAGGGTCACGCCGGGATGGTAACGGATGCCGCCCTTGGCCGGACCACGCGCGAAATTATACTGCACGCGATACCCGGTGAACACCTCGAAGTCGCCATTGTCGCGTTGAAAGGGGATCGAGATGATCACCTGGCGCGACGGGTGCGTGAGGATGCGGCGTATGGTCCTCGGCAGGTCGAGCCGGTCGGCGGCTTCATTGAAATACGCGATCGCCTCGCCGAACACGCCGGGTTCGTGCGCGTAACGCTCTTTGGTCTGCAGGCCGCCGGTGGGTTGGTTGTTCTCGACTTTGGTTGCCATGTTCGATTCCTTACACGTTGAACCTGAAGTTGACCACGTCGCCCTCTTGCATCACGTAGTCGCGGCCCTCCGAGCGCAGCAGGCCCGCATCGCGGACGGCGGCGAGGCTGCGCAGGCGCGCGAGGTCATCGTACGACGCGATCTCCGCGCGGATGAAGCCGCGTTCGATGTCGCTGTGGATCTTGCCGGCTGCCTGCGGGGCCTTGGTGCCGCGCTCGATGGTCCAGGCGCGCGTCTCTTTTTCACCGGCGGTGAGAAAGGTCATCAGATCGAGAAGCCGGTAGGCGCCGATGATCAGGCGATCCAGGCCGCTTTGCTCCACTCCCAACTCTTTCGCGTAAGCCGACGCTTCATCTGGCGGGAGCGCCGCAAGCTCGGCTTCGAGCTTGGCGCAGACGACGATGCACTCGGCCTGCTCCGAAGTCGCTCGAGCTCGCACGGCGGCGACGGGCGCTGAATCGGCGTTGAGGCTGGCTTCGTCGACGTTCGCGACGTAAAGAATCGGCTTGGCGGTGAGCAATGTCAGTTCCTTTGAGAGGGACAGTTCAAGCTCGTCGTGCGCGAAAGCGCGCGCGGGCCTGCCTTCATTAAGTCCGGCGCTCAACCGCTCCAGCGCGCTGACTTCTGCAGCCAGCTTCGGATCGGCTTTGGCGCGCGGCCGCGATTTCTCGAGGCGCTTTTCGACCGTCGCGAGATCCGCGAGCGCGAGTTCGACCGTGATGATGTCGATGTCGCGCAGCGCATCCGGCTTCTCCTCGACATGCACGACGTTGCTGTCTTCGAAACAGCGCACGACCATCGCGATCGCGTCGACTTCGCGGATGTGCGACAGGAACGCGTTGCCGAGTCCCTCGCCCTTCGATGCGCCGCGCACCAGACCCGCGATGTCGACGAACGTCGTGGTGGACGGCACGATCTGTTTGCTGGCGAAAATCTCCGCCAAAACGCCGAGGCGCGGATCGGGCACGGGCACGATGCCGACATTCGGATCGATGGTGCTGAACGGATAGTTCGCGGCCGCGACGCTGCTGCGCGTGATGGCGTTGAACAACGTCGACTTGCCGACGTTCGGCAGGCCGACGATGCCGCACGCGAGCGACATCAGCTCGGCGCCACGTTGCCGGGAGCTGGGCCCGCCGGCAGCCAGCCTTTGTCTTGGAGCGCGGCGGCGATGCGCTCGCGCACGGTGCCCTCGTCGGCGTCCAAGAACGCGTCAGGCGTGCGGATGGAGATGCGGAAGATGGCCTGATCCGTGGTGAACTCGTCGAGAGAGACCTCCAGATCTTTGGGATCGATCTTCGAACCTGCGATCGCAGCGGTCGCGATCGCCAGGATCTCGCGCTTCATGTTGGCGACCGAATCGTGCCAGCCCACCGGCACGCTGATCTCAAGCCGCTTGACTCCTTTGCTCAGATTGGTGACGGCGTAGATGTTGCCGTTCGCGATGAACACCGTGCGCCCGTGCCTGTCGACGATACGCGTGCTGCGCAAGCCGATCGCCTCGACCATGCCCGCGAGCTGGCTGTTGATACCGGTCAGGATCTCGATGCGGTCGCCGACTTCGAACTGGTTCTCGGCGAAGATCGAGTAGCCCGCAAGCATATCGCGTACGATCCACTGCGCGCCGAAGGCGAGCACGGCCGTGATCGCGCCGGCGGACCAGACCGCCGGACCGATGTTGATGTGCCAGATATCAAGCAGGACGAGCACGAGCACGAGTGCGATCGCGATATCGACGATCGACTTGATCGGCGTGAGGTACGTCGATATGCGTGGATGGCGCAGCAGCAGGCGGCGCGCGAAGAAGCGATCGACGCCGGCGTGGGTGACGCGCCACACGATGAAGGCGATAAGCAACGCGCCTGCGGTCTCGTAGCCTTGGACGAGAGTCGCGTGATACGCAGAAGAAGGCGCGCCGGGAAACGCGGGCGCGGCGGGTGTGGGCGTCGCTTGCACGGCCCGCGGCCTTCCAGAGCGCATCCGAGCGGTCCTGCGCCGCGTCAGCCGCAACGATAGGAACCACCATTTTTCTGCGCGAAGGGCGCGGTCGATTTCACATGCGCCAAATGAAAGTGGACAAACTCGGCATCGACCTGCTCACACACGATCCAGTAGTGATACTGAAGGACTTGGAGGGCAGGCGTTACTTGCCGATCCTTATCGGAGCCTTCGAGGCCACCGCGATCCAACTCGCGCTCGAAGGCCAGGCCGTGCCGCGCCCGCTTTCGCACGATCTCATGAAGTCGATGCTCGACAGCCTCAACGCGAAGCTGACGAAGATCGTCATCCACGACATCCGCGACAGCACCTTCTTCGCGAAGCTGGTCCTTGAATGCAACGGCGAGGATCAGGAGATCGACGCACGCCCCAGCGATTGCATCGCGCTCGCGCTGCGCGCCAACGCGCCCATCTACGTGAGCGACAAGATCGTGCTTGAAGAGTCGGTGTACGACAAGAAGGCTGAGGAAGAGGAGCTGCAGCGCTTCAAGAAATACATCGAGAGCCTCAAGCCAAGCGATTTCAAGACCGAGTCCTGACGCGGATGACGCATTCGGCCGACATCGGCGTCTTCGGAGGTTCGGGGTTCTACTCGCTGCTCGACGGCATGCACGAGATCAAGGTCGAGACGCCGTACGGTGCGCCGTCGGACGTCGTCGCGCTGGGCGAGATCGGCGGGCGCCGCGTCGCGTTCCTGCCGCGCCACGGCAAGACGCACTCACTGCCGCCGCACATGATCAACTATCGCGCGAATCTGTGGGCGATGAAAGAGCTCGGCGTGCAGCGCATCATCGGACCCACCGCTGCGGGATCGCTGCAAGGTTGGGTGAAGCCAGGCGACTTCGTCGTGTCCGACCAGCTCGTCGACCGCACGAATGCACGCAAAGACACGTTCTATGACGGGCCTGTGACGACGCACGTCTCGTTCGCCCATCCGTATTGCCCTCAGGTCCGCGATCTCGCGATCGACGTCATCGGTAAGCTGGAAATCCCCGTGCATGAGCGCGGCACGGTGGTGTGCATCCAGGGACCGCGCTTTTCCTCGATCGCGGAGAGCCGCTGGTATGCAGCGGCGGGCTGGGAAGTCATCAACATGACGCAGTACCCGGAGGCCTATCTCGCGCGCGAACTTGAGATGTGCTACGCCAACATCTCGCTCATCACCGATTACGACGTCGGCCTTGAAGGCGAGGAAGGCATCGAGCCGGTGACGCACGAGGCCGTGATCAAAGTGTTCACCGAGAACAACGAACGCGTCAAGCTTGTCATCCACGAGATGGTGGCGCGCATGCCCAAAGAGCGCACCTGCACCTGCGGGTCGGCGCTCCAAGGGGCGCGGCTGGGCTAGAGGCCGTAGCGGGCGAGCTCGGCGGCGATGCGCCTGCCTTGATAGCGCGCCAACGTCATCACCGAGATCATCGGGTTGGCGCCGCACGAGGTCGGGAACACCGACGAGTCGCACACCATGAGATTCCTGGATCCGTAGACCTCACCGCGCGAATTGACGACGCAGCGCTTTTGATCCTCGCCCATCTTCGCCGTCGCCTGGCAATGCGCCGAGGTCAGAAACGTCTGACAGGGCAGGAACTGCAGCTGATCGCACGCGCGCGCCTGCGCGGACGTTTTGAAGCGGGTGCTCGGCAGTCCCGGAAGCTGTTCCTCCGATGTCAGCACCGCCTCTTTCGCGCCGGCGGCCAACATGATACCGATGCCGGTGCGCGCGGCGAAACGAAGGCGGCTCTTGTCGTCTTCGCTCAGCCGGTAGTGGATCGCCGGCGTGCCGCTCGTCTCGTCCCACGTGACCCGGTTATTCCGATCGGGCGCATCGATCAGCATCGCGCCGAAGCCCGCGAGATTCGCGTAGCGCGACATCAGCGAGAAACTCTCGGCGCCGATGCCGGGCAGCGCGACCGATGCGCTCACGGGATGGTCGAATAGGCATTCGTAATACAAACCGTGGCTCTGGTAGAAGTGGTCGCTGTAGATGCTGCCTGTGATGCCGCGATAGTTGACCAGCGGATGGTCGAACACGCCCGCAACCGGCAGACTCGGGTGCAGCACAAGACCTGCGCCGATCAGCTGGTTCGGGTCGGGCACGCGCGAGCGCTGCAGCAGCGACGGCGTCTCGATCGCTCCCGCGCTGAGGATCACGACTTTGGCGCCGATGGCGAGCGGCCCGGGCTCGACCGAATTGCGTTCCGACCCGGCCGTCGTCGGCCGCACCATCGCCGTGGCGCCGGTCGGCGCCCTGTCGTTCCCGCGCTGTGCGAATTGGATCGACTCGACGTCGCAATGGTGGATGAGCTGCACGTTGCGCCGCAGCGCGTCGCGGACATAGGTGGCCATCGTGCTCATCTTACGATCGTATGCGCAGCCTTGGCCGCAGAATCCGCAGCCGATGCAATCCACCATGTTCAGCTCGAAGCGTTTGGTGGGGATGCCCAGCGCTTTGCAACCCGCAGCGAACAACCGGTTGTTGTCGTTGATCTCGCTGTCCGCCGGCTGGTGCACGTTGATGCGGCGGCGCACCTCGCCAAGGCATGTGGCCATGTTGAGCCCGCTGATGCCTAAGTCGTTGGCCGTGCGGTCGAACGAGAATGGGCCCGCGCCGTAGTCGTGATGCCAGCGGCCCCAGACGTCTTGGCGCGGGTCGAAGCACAACGCGAAGTTGACCGTCGTGCCGCCGCCGACGCATTCGCCGCCCTGCACCGGCATCGACCCGTCCTGGGTGGCGCGCCCGCCGCGCTGCGCGTAGAGCACGCTCATATCAAGCTCGCGCTGGTCGAAGAATTCGTGCGTGAAGTAGCCGCCCTTCTCGAGCAGCACGATCTTCTTGTTGCTAAACTCCGAAAGCGTCGCGGCCATGACGCCGCCCGCCGCGCCGGCGCCCACGATCAGAATGTCGGCGTCGAGACCCGTCATGGCGCGCGCAGGTGGAGCAGCGGGCCGGCGTAGCCGATGGCAGGCCATGCCGCATCCATGGAGTACGCGGCCGCCATGACCAGCGTTTTCACCGCCCTATAGAAGCGCCGGCGCAGCCCGAGCGCGCTGTGGGCCCACAACATCAGATACGCGCGTCGATCCGCGAGCGCAAGTTGTGTGAACGATGCCGTTCCGGGGGGCCAGTGGGCGCTGAGCGCCTGATATGCTCGCGCGTCCACGGCAAGGCGAGTCGCGATCGGCGAGGCTGCCCCTTTCTCGTTCGGCTCCGGCGGATACAGCGCGAGCTCGGCTGCGCCGAGCGAGTCCGGCGGCGCGGCAAACGATGGGAGATCGTCGAAAAGCGCGAGATTGCGCTGCAGCGCGGCGTCGTTGTCGAGTGCGAATAGCTTGCTGGCGTTCGCCGTGACCGCAGCCGGCGAAAGCGCGAAGCGCGGATCGTCGGCTGGAAGCACTGCCCCGACGATCGCGCTGAACACGGTGCCGCCAGGCTGGGCAGCCGCGCCGGGCGCTGACGCCAACGCGAGCGGCGTATGCCCGAAAAGTCCGCCGGCGCGCAGCCAATGCAGCGACGATGCGGCCGTCAACGACGCGGCAAGAAATGCGCGCCGGTCCATCACAGGCTGCGCAACTGGATCTGCAGCCAGCCAAACGTCGTCATCGGAGCGACATTGGTTCCCGCGACCCGCGCGGCGTCGTTGATGGCGTCGATGGCATCAGCGGCCTTGCGGGCCCCGTCGGGGCCGAGCGCGTTCAAGGTCTTGGTGTACTCAGCGGACTCTGAGGGCTCGAAGAGCGCCTTCTTGTTGCCCAGTGCGCTCACCATCAGGTCGCGCGCAGTCACTCGTGCCTGGCGCAAGACCTCGTCAAGCTGCCGCCGCGCGGCCTCGCGGTCGTCTTTTTCAAACTCGGGCATCGGCGGCAACCGGTCCGGCGCGCGCAGACAGGCGAGCAGCCATTCACGCGCGGCAGCGCGCAGCGCCGCAGAATCTTCGTCGAGCTCGTCGATCGCGTCGCCCAGACTGCCCTGCGCGCGGCGAGCGATCTCGGCGGCACGTGGGCGCGGCACGCCGTATTCGGTGACGAGCTGCCGCTCGATCTCCTTGTCACTGATAGGATCGAAACGCACGAGCACGCAGCGCGACCGGATCGTCTCGATGATGCTATCGAGATGCTCGGTGGTGATCAAGAACAGCTTGCCCGGGTTAGGCTCCTCAAGCTCCTTGAGCAGCGCGTTGTAGGTCGCGTCGTTCGTGACGTTGTCGAAATCGGGCAGAATCGCTACGAGCTTGTTGCCTTCGTAGCTCTTGAGGTTCATCAGCTGGATGATGCGCCGGCTCGTCTCGATGCCGATATCGCTGGTCTTGCGCTCCTGCTTGCCGGCGAACGCGTCCGCGGCTCGCACGAACTCGTCGTCGACGACGATCGTATCGCCCGAACTGCCCGCAAAACCGCGTTTGCACGCCCCGCATTCGCCGCAATAGCCGACCGGAAAAGATTCGGGATCCTCGCATTGCAACGCGAGCGCCAGCGCGCGGGCGAACGTGTTCTTGCCGACGCCGCGCGGACCGTAGAAGATGTACGCATGCGCCAAACCGTCGCGGCCTACCCGACGGAAATACTCGACCACATGTTCCTGGTCGACGAAACGTTTCGGCGCCGGCGGTCTCGGAGGCGGCTCCGCCAACGCCTCCGCTTTGCGCTTCGGCACGCCGACGGCTTTCGGCGACGTCACAAGGTCAGCCTCGTACTTGGAGTTATGCGCCCGCGCGGCGAGTCAGAACCACCTCGCGGATCTGCGCTGCCAGTTCGTCCTCAGGGCGCGTTCCATCGAGCATGATCACGCGGCCGGGGTCCGCAGCGGCGACCCGGCGGTAGCCGTCCGCGACGCGCTCGTGAAAGTCGAGCTTCTCGCGTTCCATGCGATCGGTCGTGCGCCTTCGCCCGCGCAGACGCTCGCGCGACACGTCGACCGGTATATCGAGCAAGAAGGTAAGATCCGGCGCAAGGTTGCGCGCCGCGAACATCGTTATCTGCATGAGAGATTCGACCGGCAGCTTGCGCCCATATCCCTGATAGGCGAGCGTCGCATCCCAGAAGCGGTCGCAGACGACGATGCGGCCCTCGTCCAGCGCCGGCTCGATCACTTTGTCCACCAATTCGGCGCGCGACGCCGAGAGCAGCAGCGCTTCCGCTTCGCGCGACATCTGGCCGAGCGGGTCGATGAGCAGCTCGCGCAGCTTCTCGCCGAGCGGCGTGCCGCCCGGCTCGCGCGTGAAGATGAATGGGATGGTGGTCTGCGCCAGATAGTCGTGGAGCAGGCGGACCTGCGTCGTCTTGCCCGCACCCTCGATGCCTTCAAAGGTGACGAACAGCCCTCGGGCTATTGAAGCGCCTCCTTGAAGACGCGCACGCGGCGATTGGGCTCAGCGCCGGTCGAGCGCGATTGCAGATTGTACTTCTCAGCCAGCTGATGCTGCAGGCGCCGTATATACGACGATTGCGGCGACAGCTCCACCGGTTTGCTGTGCAGCATCACCTGGTAGACGGCCTCTTCGGCCTCGCGCAGCGCGAGCTCTTCGTCATCCATGGTCGGCAGGTCGAACAGGTCGCGCATGCACGACTGGATCTGCGACGTCGTGTTCGTCTTGAGCGCGTAGATCGGTACGTTCTGCGCCGCCATCGCCTTGAGCTTGCCGTGATCGCGGCGTTCGAGCGCTTTGAGCGTGAGGACGACGTCGGCGTCATCCCAATGGCGCACGACTTGCGCCGACACGCGCAGATTGGAGACCGCGCGCTCGATCTTCGAACGGCTCACCCCATACGGGAAGACCCGCACCGTCTCGGCGGCGCCTTCGTCCTCTTCCGGCTCCACTTCAAAGGGCGCGTTCAGCGTACGCGCCACGACATTTCGCTTGTGGTGGCCGTTGCCGTTGCCATTGCCGTCGTAGCGGGTCTGCACGGTCTGCGCTTCGGCCTTTTGCACCACTTCGACGCCGCCGCGCTCGTTGCGCACGCGGATCTCGGGTCTAGGTTCGTGGCCGCGCAGCATCGCGTCGATGACTTCGTCCACCGGCGCGTGAATGGCGAGGCGGTTCCGGTCTTGGATTTCGATCACCACGTCGAAGGTGGGCGGTGCTTTGCGTTCGAGCACCGTCTTGCGCGTACCACGCCGTTTGGCTTCTTCGTCCGACAGCGTGACCGCACCGATGCCGCCGATGAGATCCGACAGCGTCGGATTGACCATCAGGTTATCGAGATCGATGCCATGTGCGGTGCCGATGAGCTGCACGCCGCGCTCGGCGATCGTGCGCGCGGCGAGCGCTTCCGCTTCGGTGCCGATCTCATCGATCACGATGACTTCGGGCATGTGGTTCTCGACCGCTTCGATCATCACCGCGTGTTGATTGGCGGGCGCATCGACCTGCATGCGGCGCGCGTGGCCGATGCCGGCATGCGGCACGTCGCCGTCGCCGGCGATCTCATTACTCGTGTCCACGATGACGACGCGCTTGCGCACGTCGCCCGAGGAAAGCACGCGCGCGACTTCGCGCAGCATCGTCGTCTTGCCGACGCCGGGCTTGCCCAACAACAGGATCGACCTGCCTGCGCGCACGACGTCGAGGATGATGTCGATCGTGCCGTACACCGCGCGGCCGACGCGGCTGGTCAGCCCGACGATCTTGCCCGAACGGTTGCGCAGGCATGAGATGCGGTGTAGCGTCTGCTCGATGCCCGCCCGGTTGTCTTTGCCGAACGCACCGATGCGCCCGACCACGTACGCGATGTCGTCGGCGTCCACCGGGACCTGGGATAGGTAGCAAAAGTCGTGCGGAAAGCGCGCCTCCGGCAGCCGGCCGAGGTCGAGGATGACTTCGATGAGATCGTGGAGGTTGGAGAGGCGGGTGAGCGCCTGGCGGATAGCCGGCGGAAAGATGTCGAGGAGCGCGTAGAGTTCCCAGTCGCCGCTTTGGGTCGCGGCAAGGTCCTCTTTCAAGTAATCGTCACCTCTGGTTTTGTTCTATGGGAGCACGCGGATGGTGCGCAGCGTTTGGTCCACGGGTCCTTGGATGTGGACGCCGGCGCGCAACTCCAGGCGCAGGTAGTCGATGATCTCTTTCGTCAGTCGCTCCCCCGGGCATACGATTGGGATGCCGGGCGGATATGGCGTCACCACCTCTGCGCAGACGCGCCCTGCGCTGCTCCGGAACGGTACTTCGACGTGGTCGCTCAGGAAGGCCTCCCTCGGCGTGACGACGAGTTCGGGAATCGGAGGCAAACGGTACGATTTCTTCTTCAAACGCTCGTCGAGCACGCCGGTCGGAGAATAGATGTCGATCTGCCGGTCTTCGCGAGCCAGCTCGCCGACCGCGGACACCAGCCGATCGATGTGGTCTTGCGTGTTGCCGAGGCTGATCAGCGCGACGACGTTGAACAGGTCGGCCAATTCGACCTGGACGTTGTACCGTTTGCGCAGGATCTGCTCCGCCTCGTACCCGGTGTAGCCGAGGCCTTTGACGGTGATGACGATGCGCGTCTCGTCGTAGCCGGCGACACCCGGCCTGCCGACCTGGTCCAGACCCATGCAGTAGACGTCCGCGATGGCGTTGAGCCGCGCGCGCGCACCGCGCGCGAGCTCGAGCGTGTGCCCGAGAAGCTTCTCGCCTTCGGTCGCCATCTGCATGCGCGCGACGTCCAGTGAGGCGAGCAGCACTTGGTTGGGGCTCGTGCTTTGGAAGATGCGCAGTGTGCTCGTGAGCCTGCCCATGTCGATGCGCGCGCCCTGCGTGTGAATCATCGACGACTGGCTCATCGCGGCCAGCAGCTTATGCGTCGAGTTGACGCAGACATCTGCGCCGACCGACGTCGCCGACGGCGGCAGCTCCGGGTGGAAATGCAGGTGAGGACCCCACGCCTCATCCACGAGCAGCAGCTTGTCATTGTCGTGCACGATGCGTTCGATCGCCGCAAGATCGGCAGTCGCGCCGTAGTACGTCGGGCTCGTGATGAAGACCGCCTTCGCTTCCGGATGTTCTGCCAGCGCCCGCTCGACGGTCTGTGGCGTGACGCAATGGTCCAGGTGCAGCTCTTGGTCGACTTCCGGCTGGATGTAGACCGGTCGCGCGGCGCTCATGATCAGGGCGCTGACCGCGGACTTGTGGCTGTTGCGCGGCAGGATCACCGTGTCGCCCGGCCGCAGCGCGGTCATCAGCATCGCTTGATTGCCCGCGGTTGATCCGTTGATGAGGAAGTGGGTGTGGTCGGCCCCCCATGCCTGGGCCGCAAGTTTATGCGCGTCGCGCAGCGGGCCGGTCGGCGAATTGAGGTCGTCGAGGTTCCCGACCTGCGTCAGATCGATGGCCAGCACGTTGTCGCCGATGAAATCGCGCAGCCGCTTATGCATGCCAAGGCCCTGCTTGTGGCCGGGCGTGTGAAACGGAATGGTACCGCTTACGACGTAGTCCATGAGCACGTCGAAATACGGAGTGCGACGTTGGTCGAGTCGGGGCACGGAAATGCTCCTCAGGTGTGGTGGCGCCGAAGCCGGCCACGTGCGGCCGGGGGTACTAAGAGGAGCTAGCTTACCAGAATTCCCAGAAGTGCCGGCATGCGGGGAGCAGTCGGTGGAGCTGTTCGAGGCGCGCGGCGTAGCGGACCATGACGCGCGTTTTCGGGATTGCGGCTCGTCGCCCTCCATCCCGGCACGAGGCGCCGGGATATGGTATAATGAGGGCACAGCGACTCTAGGCATTTCCAGATAGCCACCCCCCGTACTGCCGCAACGGCGTACATCACTGTCGGGTGGCTTATTTCTTGGTGAATACGAATGATATCGACTGTTGTCCATCACTGTAAGGAGCTTCCATGTACGCTCGCATCCTCAAGATGAATCTCAAGCCTGCCCATATCTCCGATTGGAACGTCGCGTTCGACAAGCATATCCTTCCCGCGCTGCGCAAAGAGAAGGGTTTCCAAGATCAGATCACACTCGTCGGCCCTAACGGCGTGGAAATCGTCGCGATCAGCATGTGGGATAGCAAAGAAAGCGCGGACGCGTACAATAGCGCGACATATCCCGAGCTTCTCAAGGCGTTGTCGAACATGCTTGACGGCAGCCCACAAGTCAAGACGTATGAGGTCGGCACCTCGACGTTCCACAAGCTCCCCGTCCACGCAACCGTCTAACACACATACATCAGTTCATCCAATGGAGCGGCCGCAATCCCGGCCGCTCCTCATTTTTGTAGGAGGTCTCTGTTGTCTACGAGTCAGCTTATCCGAGAAAGCCCGTCAAGCGATTGCGGCGAGGAGATCGCCGTGGAGCTTGGCACCGGCGCAAACGTCGTGTCGGATCTTCCGCGGGTCATCGCACAAGTCAACGCCAACGCGGGGCAGTTCCGAGGGTGGGGCCCAAGAGTCCTGATCTGACCGCAGGGGCCGGCGAAGGAGCCGCAGGTCGGAGCGCTCGTGCCGGGCGAAGCTCGATTCGAATGAAGGCGCTGCGCATCACCCGTCCGGGCGGACCCGAAGTTCTCGAGGTCGCCGACGTGCCGGCTCCCGAACCCAAACGCGACGAGCTGCTGGTGCGCGTGCGCGCCGCTGGCGTCAATCGCGCCGACACCATGCAGCGGCGCGGACATTATCCGCCGCCGCCGGGCTTTCCCGAAGACATTCCGGGATGGAGTTCGCCGGCGAAGTCGCAGCGGTAGGTCCAGACGTGCGCCACCATCGCATTGGGCGGCGCGTGTTCGGACTGACCGGCGGCGGCGCGCAAGCCGAATTCCTGACAATTCCGGACGTGCTCGCGCTCCCGGTGCCCGACAACATATCTGATGTTGAAGCCGGTGCCATTCCGGAGGCGTACATCACCGCGCACGATGCGCTCTTCACGCAAGGTTCGCTCGCGCCGGGCGAAACGGTTCTCGTCCACGCGGTCGGATCCGGCGTCGGCCTCGCGGCGATGCAGATCGCGCGCGCGATCGGCGCCAAGGTGCTCGGCACGTCGCGCAGCGCGGCGAAGTTGGCGCGCGCGGTCGAACTCGGCCTTGACGTGCCGATCGACGTCTCGACCCAGCTGTTCGACGACGTGGCGATGCGCGTCACGCATGGCCGCGGCGTCGACGTGATCATCGATTTCATCGGCGCGGACTATTTCGAGCGCAATCTCAACGCGCTGGCGACCAAGGGCCGACTCGTCTTCGTCTCCACGCTGAGCGGTTCGGATGTGAAGCTTTCGATCCGCATCGTGATGCAAAAGCGCTTGCGTCTGTCCGGCGCGACGCTGCGCAACCGCAGCCTCGAGGAAAAGGTCGCCGCGACTCGCGCGTTCGCCGGCGCGGTCCTGCCGCTCATCGCCAACGGCGCGATCGCAGTGCCGATCGACCGCGTGCTGCCGATCGCGCAAGCCGCTGAGGCTCACCGGGCGATAGAAGCGAACGAGAACTTCGGCAAGATCGTGCTCACGGTGTGAGGCACCTTCCCAGCTTGGTCTCAGGTTACACGCCGATGCGAGAGATGCACCACCTGGTGCGCGAAGACCGCGAACTGTGAACAACCGGATATGGAGCTCTGCGGTAGCGCTCGCGTTCGTGGCGGGGATCATGGCGCTGCTCGTCTATTTCGCGGTGAATCTCGGCTACGGCTTTGCGCTGCGCGAGACGACGATCGACGCGAATCTGCGCTCGCAGATCGCCGAAGAGATCATCGAATTGTCGCAAGCCCCGGCCGCGAAGCGTGCGACCAAGAAACAGATGGCGGACGACATCGTCGCCGTGGTGCGTTCCGTGCACGGCTACGATGCTGCGGTCGTCGGCGATGATGGCAAACTGCTAGCGGGCGATGCGGCCATCGCAGCCGCGAATCCGTTTCCACTGCCGGGCTCGATACGCGTGGTCCAACCTGGAGTGCCAGGCGGGAACGTGTCCGGGCCAACGGGTCAACCAGGGCAACGCAGTCCGGGGCCTGGAGGTCCGCCTGGACCTGTGGGTCCCGGATCGTTCGGGCCGCCGGTGTTCGGCGCCGGTCCGCAAGCCGGTGGCCCTCCGCCGCGACCCGGTGAAGCGCGCAACAACGTCATCTTCACGTTCCACCGGCCCGGATTCGGCCCGAGCGGAGCGGACATATGGCACACTCCGGTGTCGTTCGTCCACATCGATGGAGCCAGCGTCCTCTTCACGCGTTCGACCGACACGGCCGCCGACGTGCTCAGCCGCACGCGCTGGATCGCCCTCGGCCTTGCGCTGGCGGCATTCGCCATCACGCTGCTGCTCGGCCAGCGGCTGCTGCGCGCGACGACGCGCCCGTTCGAGGTCGTGCGCGCCGCGCTCACGCGCCTCGGACAAGGCGACTACTCGCGCTTGAGCGCGGCCGACCCGGACGACCCCGTCGTACACCAGCTCGTCGAAGAATACAACGCGGCTGCAAGCGAGGTGGCTACCACGGTCGCCGCGCGACAAGAGGTCGAGAACAACATCCGGCGCTTCGTCGCGGACGCCGGCCACGAACTGCGCACACCGCTCGCCGTGATCACCGGCTACGTCGACCTGCTGCGCCACGCGTCGTCGGATGACAACGTCATGGAGCGGCGCATCTTCGCCGAGATCGACGGCCAGGGCGAACGCATGCGGGCGTTGATCCAGAATCTTCTCTTCCTCTTGCGCCTCGACAGCCAGGAGCCGAGCGACGTCAAGATCATCGACGCGGCGGACGTCGTGCAAGGCGTCGTCGACTCGTTCAAATCTCTCGCAAACGGCGCGACGCTTACCGCGCAGGTCGAGCCAGGGTCGTTCGTGCAGGTCTCGGAGACCGAGCTGCGTCAGGCGATCGGCAACCTCATCGACAACTCGCTCAAGTATGCCCCCGGATCGCACATCGCGGCGCGCGTGCGCGCGCAAGGCGATCGAGATCATCGTCACCGTGAGCGACGACGGACCCGGCATGAGCCCAGACACACGCGCGCGCGCGTTCGAACGTTTCGCGCGCGGCGACACGAGCGGGTCGATACCGGGTTCCGGGCTAGGCCTGGCGATCGTCGCGCGCACGACCGAGCGTGCGGGCGGTTCGGTCTCGCTGCACACCGAGCCGGGCAAAGGGGCGACCGTCGAGATGCGTTTCCCCGCCTGGAAGCCACGTACGTCGCAGACTTCGGTCTGACATCACAGCCGCGTCCCAGTTTCCCAGAAGCGGCTGAGCGAGCGGCTGTACGTTTGCCTCATGGAAGCGATAATCGAACGCACACCGCTCGTTTTCTTCGTCGATGAATGTTTGGATGCAAAAGCCGGCAATAGGATCCGTAAGGCCCCGGACCGCTTGCGCCGCGCGCTACGGCGAGAGGCTGTCGTCGATCTGCGCGCGACCCGCAGCGCGACGTCGGAAGGCTGGGGCGCGTTGGTGGCTTCCGTGCGCGCGATGGATTGGGCGGGCAACGCCGTCACGGTGCTCATGCACTCTGGGCTTCAGGTGCTCGCCGAGCTCTCCGGGCTGCGCCGGCACGCGCGCGTCGTTGTGTCGGACTAGCTAGCGCTCGCCGCGCAGCGAGTAGCCTGCGCCCCGGACGGTGTGGATCAGGCTCGTCTGGCCTATTCCGTCGATCTTGGCTCGCAAGTACGAGATATACGTCTCGACGTTGCCGATCTCGCCTTCGAAATCTTCACCCCACACCAGCCGCAGCAGTTCTTCCTTGCCGAAGACGCGCCGCGGTTCGCGCATGAGCGTGACGAGCAACCTATACTCTTTGTTCGTCAGATCGATCCTCGTCTCGCCGCGCCGCACTTCACGCGTCTTGAGGTCGACCACGAGGTCCGCCACGCGCAGCATCTCGGGCGCGGAGATGTGCGGGCGGCGCATGCACGCCTCGAGCCTGCCGATGAGCTCCGGGAACGCGAATGGCTTTTGGACGTAGTCGTCGGCGCCGAGATTCAACCCGGCCAGCTTGTCGTCGAGCGCGCCCTTCGCCGTCAGCATGATGATCGGCGCCTGCGTCTGGCGGCGCAGCCCGGGAAGCAGCATGAAGCCGTCGGCGAACGGCAGCATCACGTCCAGCACGATCGCGTCGGGTTGCCACTGGCTGACGAGCTCCTGGGCACCGCGCCCATCGGCGAGCGTGCGAACGGAATAGCCGTGCCGCTCCAGGCCGAGCTGCAGCATTTCGCGCATCGGACGCTCGTCGTCGATGACGAGCACTTTTGAGCCGTCAGGCATTGCCTTTAATCATATTGGACCGACCTCAAAGCGACCTTAGAGCGCCCGCGCGCCGAGTTCCGCTCTAACCGGCGGCGAGCCAGTCATCGCCCTCGCGGACCGTGCCGGCCTGAAGCACCTTGCAGTAAACGCCGAAGATGCCTTCGTGCTGTTCGACGATGAAGCGCAAGAATGCAGGATCGATCTCGAGCGTATCCGGGTCGACCGTTGGAATAGAACAGCGCAAGTTCGGGGCGGCTGCTTCGAGCGTCACACCGCCTGCCGAAAAACGTTTCCCGATCCATTCGAGCTCTGCATACGGTGCCAGATCGGAACCGTCCAAGACGATGTTCGGACGAAAGCGAAGGTAGCTGCGCGGCGTGCCGTATTCCTCAACAAGGGCGCGCGCCGATGCTAGGGTTATGACCAGCACGTCAGAGTCGTCGTGGTTTGCCCCGCTGAGATCTTCGTGCAGCGACATCGGCCTACCGACGAACTCCCGCAGGCGCGCTTCGAAGTCGGAGGCGTCCGAGCGCACACGTCTGCCGTCCGGCGCCATCACGGCAACCGCGCCATCTTCCATCGCGGCGGAAAAACCGAGCAAGCCGGGTACTTCGCGTGCGGTCAAGCGCTTGCCGCGACGCAGTTCGGCCTCATCGACGAGCATGAAGCGGCGATCGTCTTGCGGGCCGCCTGCATCGAACCGAAGACTGCTCACGCGCTCGCCGCGAAACGACTTGACGGGATAACGCCAGAGCTCGGCGACCTTCAGGATTCGACCCGCTCTTCGATCGACACGTCGTACAAGAACAAGAACTTATACCACTCGCCCGGCACGGTGTGCCGCTTGACCTGGATCCACGGGATGTACTTCGGCCGGCGCGGTTTGCGCAGCAGGTGCAGGTTCGCATCTTGCGGCGTGCGGTTGTTCTTGCGGTTGTTGCACGTCAGGCACGCGCAGACGAGATTCTCCCACGTCGACGGACCGCCCGCGCTCTTGGGCACGATATGATCCACCGTCATCGGGCCGTTCGACTTATTGCCGCAGTACTGACACCGATAGTCGTCGCGCAAAAGGACGTTCTTCTTGGTGAGGGCGACCTGTTGGCGCGGCCGGCGGATGTAGTAGAGCATGCGGATGATCGACGGCATGCGCATCTGGAAGGTCGCGGCGCGCAGCAGCCGTTCGTTCTGATGAAGCACCTCGGCCTTGCCCGAAAAGACGAGCTTGACCGCGCGCTGCAGCGAGGTGACGTTCAGCGCTTCGTACGTCGCGTTGAGGACCAGCACGTCGGTCACGACATGTGGTCCCGACAAGCGGCTACCATTGTAGCTATTGTCTTGGGCGCGTGGGGGGAGGTCGCCCTGCTAGGCTAGCGGGCGGCCAGCGCCGGCCTGGCACGCTGCACCATATCGGCGAACAGCTGATGGATGCGCGGATCGTCCGTGAGCTCGGGATGAAACGAGGTGCCCAACAGGTTCCCCTGGCGCACCATCACGCCCCTACCGTCAAGCGACGACACGATCTTCGCATCGCCGCGCGCGGCTTCGATCCAGGGCGCGCGGATGAACACGCCTGGGAATGGTTTGCCGCCCAACCCCGCGATCGTCAGCGGCACTTCTGCGCTTTCGACCTGGCGTCCGAACGCATTGCGCACGACGTCGATGTGCAGCAGCCCCAACGTCGGCTGGTCCGACCCGACGACGTGCTCGGCCATCACGATCATGCCCATGCACGTGCCCCACACCGGCATGCCTTTCTTCACGCGCTCGAGCAGCGGCTTGGCAAGCCCGAAGCGGTTGAGCATGGCGCCGACGGTCGTCGACTCGCCGCCGGGGATGATGAGTCCGTCGGCGTGCGCCAACTCGTGCGGCGTCTTCACGCGCGTCGCAGTCACGCCGACGCGTTCGAGCATCGCGAGGTGCTCTTCGACGTCGCCCTGCAGCCCGAGAACGCCGATCGTCACCACCCGCGTCCGGCCAGCAGTTGATCTTTCGGGATCTGGCTGATCTCAAGTCCGGGCATCGCCGCACCGAGCTCTTTGCTCACTTCGAGCACGACCTTGGGATCGTCGAAGTAGTGGGTCGCTTCCACGATCGCCTTGGCGGTCTTGGCCGGGTTCGAGCTTTTGAAGATGCCCGAGCCGACGAACACGCCTTCGGATCCAAGCTGCATGCACAGCGCCGCGTCGGCGGGCGTCGCGATGCCGCCGGCGACGAACGTCACGACCGGCAGGCGACCGTGCTCGGCGACGTCGCGCACGAGCTCGACCGGTGCCCCGAGATCTTTCGCCGCGGCGACGAACTCTTCTTCAGATAGCGTCGAGAGCCGGCGGATCTCGCTGGTCACCTCGCGCAGATGGCGGATCGCTTCGACGATGTTGCCGGAGCCGGCTTCCCCCTTGGTGCGTATCATGGCGGCGCCCTCAGCGATGCGCCGCAGCGCTTCGCCGAGATTGCGAGCACCGCATACGAACGGCACCGTGAACGGCCGCTTGTCGATGTGATAGTGCTCGTCGGCAGGAGTGAGCACTTCGCTCTCGTCGATGAAGTCCACACCGAGCGCTTCCAGCACTTGCGCTTCGACGAAATGCCCGATGCGCGCTTTGGCCATCACCGGTATCGTCACCGCATCCATGATGCGCTGGATGATCTCGATGGCCGCCATGCGCGCGACGCCGCCCTCTTTGCGGATGTCGGCGGGCACGCGCTCGAGCGCCATCACCGCGACTGCACCGGCTTCTTGCGCGATCGTCGCCTGCTCGGGCGTGGTGACGTCCATGATCACGCCGCCCTTGAGCATCTGGGCGAGCCCGCGTTTGACCTTCTCGGTGCCCTTGTGCTTGGGCGTCTTGTCCTGTTGCTTTTCCGCTTTGTCAGCCATGATGATTCCTTTAATCGATTCGGTCGAATAAATTCGACCGCTCCACACCATTATTGTAGCGTGCTACAAGCGGCGTGTAACCCCACTAGATACAACCAGGACGCCAAAAAGGCGGCCGTAGCCGCCTTCTTGATCGTGCGCGGGACGGCTAGAACGTGGCCGAACCCTGCAAGTCTGCGCCGCTGGTGATGTGGCCTTCGATCGCCAGCCGGAATTCCGTCGGTTTGTCCGCCTTCGAAAAAGCTTCTTTTTCGGTGACCAAGCCGCTCTGATACAGATCGAGCAGCGATTGGGTGAACGTCTGCATGCCTTCCATGCGTCCGGTCGACATGTAGCCGTACATCTCGCTGAACTTTGCCTCCATGATGAGGCTCTTGATCGTCGGCGTCGCGATGAGCACTTCGACCGCGGGCACGCGGCCCGAGCCGTCGATGCGCTGCAGCAGCCGCTGCGAGATGATGCCGCGCAGCGAGGTCGCCAACTGCACCATGAACATCTTGCGGTTGGCTTCGGGCAATGCATCCATGATACGTTCGAGCGCTTGCGTCGTGTTCTGCGTGTGCAGCGTCGAGAGCACCAAGTGGCCGGTCTCTGCGGCCGTCAGCGCGGTGATGATCGACTCGGGGTCGCGCATCTCACCGATCAGGATCACGTCAGGATCTTGGCGCAGCGCTTGCTTGAGCGCGATCGTGTAGGATTCGGTGTCGATGCCGACCTCGCGCTGCGAGATGATCGAGAGCTTGTCGACGTGGATGTACTCGATCGGGTCTTCGATGGTGACGATGTGGCGGCGCGACGTCGAATTGACATAGTCGATCATCGCGGCCAGCGTCGTCGATTTGCCGGTGCCGGTCGCGCCGGTCAGCAAGACGATGCCGTCTTGATACTCGCACAAGTCGCGCAGCGATGCCGGCAGGCGCAGTTCCTCGAACGAGGGGATGTCGAGCCGCACGGTCCGGTACGCGGCGCTGATCGTGCCGCGTTGGAAGTACGCGTTGACGCGGAAACGGCCGTGACCGTGGAGGCCGTACGCGTAGTCGACTTCTTTGGTCTCGAGAAATTCTTGCTGCTGCGCGCGGGTCATCGAAGAGAAGATCAAGTTCTCGCATTCGGGCAAAGAGAGCGGCCGCTCCGATAGCGGCGTCAGCACGCCGTGCACGCGGGCGATCGGCGGCGCTGCGGCCTTGAGGTGAAGGTCGGACGCACCCATCGCCAGCATCTGCCGCAGCAGACTGTCGAGATCGAGGGTGGTCGACGGGCGACCGTTGGAATTATCCACGAGATTTGGCACTCCCGGCGATATGGCCACGCCGTCGCGCGGCAAGCGCATGGCCCGGCCGCCGGCGTGTCTTCATATTATATCGGCATTTCCGGCCTTTGTCCTCGATTGCCGGGGCGGCAGTGGGACAAGGACGGGGTTTTCGGCCATCCGAAGCCAGCGGTATGACTGGTGCCCCCCCGCTTGTGCAGGCCGCCCGGGCCAAGCTCAACCTGCGGTTAGACGTGCTTGGCCTGCAGTCGGGTGGACTGCACGGCGTGCGCTCGCTCGTCGGCGACCTGGTTTTCGGCGACGACGTGGAGATCAGCCAGCGCGGCGGCGACTTCCGCGTCGACACCGAAGGCGCCGAGATCCCGGAGCGCGAGAACGTCGCGTGGCAAGCGGCGACGCGCCTTGGCATCGATCTTGCGGGGCTGCATGTGATCATCCGCAAGCGCATCCCGATGCAGGCCGGCTTGGGTGGCGGCAGTTCCGACGCAGCCGCACTGCTGCGCGGATTGCGCGATATCTTCGCCAAACGCGGCGCACCGATACCGGACGAACGCATCCGCAATGCCGCGCGCGTCGGCTCGGACGTCAACGCGTGTCTGGTGCGCGGTTTTAAGATCGTCGAAGGCACAGGCGACATCGTGCGGCGCGTGCCATTGGCGGCGCCGCCATGGGGGTTGGTGCTGCTGCGTCCGCCTGTCGGGGTGCCGACCGCCGAAGCGTATCGGTTGCTCGATGCCGGCAGGCAGGCAGGTCCGTCGCCTTCGTCCGAGGCCAACCTCCTCGAGCTGTGCAGGGCGATCGAAGCGCGCGACTTCGCGTTCGCCTGCTCGTTGCTCTACAACGATTTCCAGCCCGTCGTCGAGCTGATCTTCCCAAGCGTCGCCGAGGCGCGCCAGCGCCTGCGCGCTGCTGGTGCGGCGGCGACGCTGTTATGCGGCAGCGGCTCCTGCGTCGCAGGGTTTTTCGAGACGCACGCGGCTGCGGCTGCGGCGCACAGGTCGCTGAAGACCGGAGAGGGCGAGTGGGCGACGGCGACCTGCTTCGCTGATGCCTGACCCGTCCTTCACCGTGATCGCGCTCGCCGGCGGCACGCTCGAGCGCGACTTCCGCAAGGCCGGCTACAGCGCGGCCAACAAAGCCTATCTGCCGATCGCGGGGACGCCGATGCTCGAGCGCGTGCTGCGCGCGTTCCGCAGCTCGCATTCGGTCGGGCGTATCCGCGTGGTGACGCAGCCCGACGCATTCGCGGCCGCCTTCGGTTCGGACGGGGCGGCGCTCGCCGACGACGTCATCGCGCCCGGTTCCGGGTTGATCGATAGCATGCTCGCCGGGTTCGCGGGTCTTGACGAGCACGAGATGACCCTTGTCTCCGCGACCGATCTGCCGCTGCTGAATGCCGCGGCGATCGACGCGTTCGCGTCGCAGGCGCGCGACGTCCAGCCAGAGTACGACATCGGCTATGGCTTCGTGAGCCGCCAAGCGCATGTCGCGAAATATCCGCAGGTGCGCCACACCTGGGTGCCGCTGCGCGAAGGCGTGTTCTGCGGGGGAGGCGTGAGCGTGTTGCGTGCGGGCGCCGCGACGCAGGCGGCAGAGCTGCTGCGCAAGGTGGCGGCGCTGCGTAAATCACCGTTGCGGCTTAGCGGGCGTTTTCTCTGCGGGTCTGCTGTTGCGTTTGCCGTTCGGCGGCGTGCGCATCGCCGAACTCGAACGACGGGCCGACGAACTGAGCGGGCTGCGCTGTCGCGGCGTGCGCTGCGACGAGCCGGACCTCGCCGTCAACGTCGACCGGCTCGAGGATCTCAACGCCGCCGAAGAGATCTTGAGGGGGATCAACCGTGCCCAAAGCATCGCGAACTGAGCTCGGAGCTGTCTTCGAGGCGCTAAAGCGGATACTGAAACCGTACGAACGCAACCTACCCGTGTCGCAGGATGAGCCTGGCAGGTATCATCTCGGGATGAAATCGGCGGCGCACAAAGGCAAGCCGATCTTCGTCGTCGGCGTCGTGCTCAACAAGAACTACGTGAGCTACCATCTCATGCCGCTCTACGTAGTGCCGCGCGGTCTGGGCATATCGCCGGCGCTCAAGCGGCGGATGCAAGGCAAGGCGTGCTTCAACTTCACCAGCGTGGATGATGCGTTGTTCCGGGAACTGAGCGTCTTGACGAAAAACGGCATCGCTGCGTTCAAGGCTTTCGCCCTGCGCAACGGATGACGCCCGAAACGGTGTTAGGAGATCAGTCTTCGACCAGCTGCCCGTCGACGATCCCGACGCCTTGCGCGCGATATTCGCGCGTCAGGCGGATGTACGCATCCGATGAGATCTCCAGCCATCCCGCGGCGCCACCCTCGATCGGCTTCTTCACCTTTGCAGGCGCGCCCGCCGCGAGATGTCCGCTCGGGATCTCCTGATCCTCGAGCACCACGGAACCTGCGGCGACGAGGCTGCGTGCTCCGACCTTCGCGCGATCGAGCACGACTGCGTTCATGCCGATGAGCGCGTAGCTGCCGACGTGGCAGGCTTCAAGGATCGCGCCGTGACCGATCGTGACGTGGTCCTCGATCACCGTATCGTGGCCTTCATAGACATGGATAACGACGTTATCTTGCACCGACGTGTGCGCGCCGATGCGGATCGCGGCCTCATCGCCGCGCAGGACCGCGCCGAACCACACGCTGGCGCCCTCGCCGATCTCGACATCGCCGATCAGGGCGGCTGTGGGCGCGATGAACGCGCCCTTGCCGATGCGCGGCGTCTTGCCGTTGAAGGGAAGGATGCACGCCATCGCTATTCCTCGTGATCGTCCAGGCCGAGGTGATAGGGCGGGTTGAGCTCGGGCTCGGGCTTGTGCACGTCGTCAAGACGCCGTTGTTCGGCCCGCTCTCGCGCGCGGCGGCGCCGCTCCTCGAGCTCTTGCTCTCCCGAGACGAATAGGCCGGCGTCGGGCGCATTGCCGTCGTCGGCGTCGAAACCGCTGCGCGTCCATGCCGGCGGTTCCGACGCTTCCGGCGCGCTCACGAGCTCTGCTTCGAACCGAGCGCCCGTCTCGTCGAACCCGCGAGCCACTTCGACGACTTCAGGGGCGTCGAGCGAAGGCGGATAAAGCTGGCGCACTTTGCCCTTCGGCGGCGCTTGGCCCGGACCGCCGAACAGCGCGCCATGTGAGGGCCTGCGCTTTCCGAACGGCGCCGGTTTCTTTGCCGGGCTCCCGTCGTCCGGAGGCTGCGCTTCAGGCTCCACGTCCGGCGGTGGGTAGAGCTGTTTCATCGTCGGCCCCGTGCGCGGCGCGCGCGGAGCGCCGCGGTCGCCGCGACCCGAGCGATCGCGGTCCCCACCGCGCCCGCCCCGTCCGCCGCGTTCGCGCGGTGCGCGTTCGTCTCGTTCGCGCGGTGCGCGATCATCCCGTTCGCGCGGTGCGCGATCATCCCGTTCGCGCGGTGCACGATCGTCTCGTTCGCGGGGCGCACGATCGTCTCGCTCGCGCGGTGCGCGCTCGTCGCGGTCGCGGCGAACGTGGCCGTCGCGTTGCGACTCGCGATCTTCGTCGATGCGGCGAGGACGCACGCTGCCCGGCGGCAGGAACTCGATGTCGATCGCAGCCGGGCGGGCCGGTGCGACGACGGCTTCGAGCTCATCGTCCACATCGACGTCGTCGGGCGCGTGGCGAATCGAGGGCTCCGCGCGCCGCGGTTCGCGTGGCGGCCGGGCTTCGCGCATCGGCCGTGCCTCGCGCGGCGCGCGCGTCTCATCGCGCTCGCGTCCGGGCGGTGTCTCGCGTCCGCGCGGCCGGCGATCGTCACGCTCGCGGCTTGGCCGCTCTTCGCGTTCGCGAACGGGCCGCTCCGGCGCATCGTGACCGAGCTCGACGGGCGCGCCGTAGAGCTGGCGGATGGGTCCCGAGAAGCGCCGCGGACGGCGCTCGTGTTCTTGGTGAGCGATGGGCTCGCCATCTTCATCCACGCCTGTGTCGGCGACGATCTCGCCTTCGGCGTGTGCCGGTGCCATCTCGCGCGCATCGGCCGGCTTGCGACCTCCGCGCCCGCGGCGGCGGCGACGGCGCGGAGCACCGTCTGCGTCCTCTAAGCTGCCTTCGCGGACGAGCGGC
Organism: Vulcanimicrobiota bacterium; assembly: GCA_963772515.1. Classification (GTDB taxonomy): domain Bacteria; phylum Vulcanimicrobiota; class Vulcanimicrobiia; order Eremiobacterales; family Eremiobacteraceae; genus JAFAHD01. Next base: position 610,481 of record CAVYXC010000002.1, on the reverse strand, counting down.
ACGACCGGTGCCACGGGTTTGGTCTTGTCCGGTACGACCACCACCGACGACTCGTCATCGTCCTCGTAATCGATATCCGATTCACCGCCGACGACAAGCGGCTTGAAGCCGCGCTCTTCTGCCGCGCTGCGGCTGCGCCGTCCGCGCGGTTGGCCTCGTCCGCCGCGCGATGTGCGGCTATCTGCGGCCCGCGACGGCGCGCGCCCAGCCGGCGCACGCCCCGAGGTCGAAGCGCTGACACCGCGCGTGCTGCCGGCTGGCCGGCCACGCATCGTGTAATCCTCTTCTTCGTCTTCATCCAGGCCGAACACGTTGGCGGGAACCGAGATGCGATCGAGACGCGCGGGCTGTGCCGGCGGCAACGGCTTGGCCGCCGCTTCGGACTCTGCCGCTGCTTTGCCGCGCCGGCGCCGGCGGCGCTTGGCCACCTGCAACGGCTCGGCGAGCTCTGCGCGCACCAAGTTGCCGTCGGCAGCGGTGATGCGCAGTTTGACGGTTTGTCCGACGCCGTTGGCCGCGTCTTTGACTTCGACCAGCCAGTTGTCCACGACCGCGACGCCGGACGCGGGATCCGGCATGCGCACCGGCAGCAGGTCAGTTTCGACTTCCTTGCCGACGCCGATCGGACGCCGTTGGCGCTGCGCGGGCTCGACTAAGACCTGCTCGCGATGGCGCTGCGGCTGCACGTACAGGCGCAGATCCGAGTTGAGCGACTTGCCGAGCTTCTCGAACTCCTCGCGATACCAGCCCATGAGTTGTGTCGCGACCGACGGATCGGTCACGACATCCCAATTCTTGCCGCTTCCTTGGTCCATGCCGTTCTGGCGGATCTGGCGCAGCAGGCTGATGGCGAGCGTCTCCGACGACATGACGTCGCCCAAGCCGCCGCAGTACGGACACTCGGAGCGCAGCTGGCCCGCGAGATCTTTGCCCACGCGTTTGCGGGTGAACTCGAGCAGCCCGAGGTTGGAGAACATCTGGATGGTGCTGCGCGTGCGGTCGCGGCGCAGCGCTTCCGACAGCGTCGCGATCACCTGTTCGCGGCTGCGCTCGTGCGCCATGTCGATGAAGTCGACGACGATGATGCCGCCGATGTCGCGCAGCCTGACTTGCCGCGCGATCTCCGCAGCGGCCTCGATGTTGGTGCGCACGATGGTGTCTTCGAGATTGCGGCCGCCGGTGAACTTGCCGGTGTTGACGTCGACGACGGTCAGTGCTTCGGTGGATTCGATGACCAAATGGCCGCCCGAAGGCAAGAAGATCTTCGGCTTGAGCAGTTTTTGCAGCTCTTCGTCGATGCCGCGCACCTCGAAGAGGTTGCCCGGACCTTGCCAGAGCTTGAGCCGGTTCAGATATTGCGGACCGAACAGCGACATCGTCGAGCGGATCTCTTCGTACTGCTCTTTGGAGTCGATGATGACGCTTTCGACGTCGCTGGTGAGGAAGTCGCGCACCGCCTTGAACACGAGGTTGAGGTCTTTGTGCAGCAGCGCGGGTGCGCTGGCGCGGCGATACGATTCGAGGATGCTGTGCCACAGGCGGACCTGCACGCCGATGTCGGCGAGCAGTTCGGCTTCGCTGACCCCGGCGGCTGCCGTGCGCACGATCGTCGCCATGCCTTCGGGTCGCAGGCGGCGCATGATCAGCTTGAGGCGCTCGCGCTCTTTCTCGTCTTCGATGCGCGACGAGACGCCCGAGTAGCGCCCGGTCGGCATGAGCACGAGATAGCGGCCCGGCAGGGAGATGTTGGTCGAGACGCGCGCGCCTTTGAGGCCGCGCGGCTCCTTGACGATCTGGACGAGGATCTCATCGCCGACCTTGAGCAGATCGCCGACGGTGTGCCCGCGGCGGCGCTCGGTCATCTCCTCTTCCCCGATGTTGATCGGCTCGCGGCGGATGTCGTCTACATAGAGAAAGGCGTTGCGGCCGAGGCCGATATTGACGAAGCACGCGCCCATGCCGGGCAGGACGTTTTCGACCCGGCCTTTGTAGATCGAGCCGATGACCTTTTCTTCGCGTTCGAAGTAGATCTCAGCAAGCGCGCCTTCTTCCAGGACGGCGACGCGGTTTTCCCAGTCGTCGGTTGAGATGAGAATCTCGGTTTTCAAAAAAGTCTACCTTTAGAGATGCAAAGTGAAAAGCGCGTGCCGATCGAAGATCGGACGCGGCGGAATCTGTGTTGCCTAGTGTGAGCGCGGGCCGTCTGCCCGCGGTCGTCGATCGTGAAATGTATCGCTCCAAACCGGGTTTTGCGGCATTGGCCCGCGAGCGGCTGGCTGCGTTTGCTGCAGCCGGCTCAAGCGGTGACGTGTCCGCAGCTGGGCGCTCCCTCGTCGTGGGGAGCGGCCGGAGGAGCTTTGTCGCGGTGAGTCGTTGCGTGTGCGAGAGGGCTTCGAAAACTTTTCTCTCTGGCGGCGTCCTCTTGTCATTCTCAGGACCATGCGGCGCCAGGCGTGCAACGGGGTGTCGCGCTTTGGGCCTCCGGCAGGGTGGCCCAGCACCATCCTATTTCTTCAGAATCGCCAGGGATGCCTTCTAACGGGACAGCTCCAGTGGCCCCTAATCGAACTGCATCTTGTCGCGCTGCAGGTGGATGTTGAGCAGGATGCCCACCGCCATGAAGCACGTGATCAGGCTCGATCCACCGTAGGAGATGAACGGCAGCGGGATGCCGGTGACCGGCATGATGCCGACGGTCATGCCGATGTTCACGAGGATATGGAAGGCGAACATCGCGATGATCCCCGCGGCGATCAGCACGCCGAACTTGTCGCGCGCGGCGCTCACCGCAAGCGTACCCGTGCCCAGCAGCACCGCGTAGAGCCCGAGCAAGAGCATCGCGCCGAGAAATCCGAGCTCTTCGCCGATCACCGCGAAGATGAAATCGGTCGCGTGCTCGGGCACGAAGCCGAGCTGGGTCTGGGTGCCGTGGTAGAGCCCCTTGCCCATCAACTCGCCCGAACCCACCGCGATCTTGGACTGGATGAGGCTCCAACCAGCGCCCTGCGGATCGTGTTTTGGATCCAAGAACACCAGCAGCCGCTGGCGTTGGTAGCCCTTTAAGAAGTAGGGCGTCATCACGGCGATCGCGCCCGCCGCAGTGACCGTCGCCGCGTAGGCTGCGAAGTGCAGCAGATTCGGCAACGCGAAGAACAGCATCGCCGTCAGGATGGCCATCAGCACCAAGGCCGTGCCGAGATCCGGCTGCTTCATCACCAGCGCCGCGGGGATCCCGACGATCACCAGCGGCAACCACAGCTCGCGCAAACGCGACCAGTTGCGGCGCGGGTCGGCGAGCACCGCGCCAAGCGCGAGGATGGTGAACAGCTTGGCCGGTTCGGATGGCTGGAACACGAACGGCCCCACGCCGATCCAGCGTTGAGCTCCAAGCGCTTGGTGGCCGGCAAGCGCGACCGCCGCGAGCATCAGGATGTCGATGATGTAGATCGGCCAGGCGAGCCGCTGCCACAGGTGATAGTCGATGAACGCAAGCGCCAGCATCGCGATGATCCCGAGCGTCAGGTAGACCGCTTGGTGCATGAAATCGCTGTGGCCGCCTTGTTCGTGCAGCGTGGCGCTCTTGATCACGACCAAGCCGAACACGCCGAGCGCGATCGCGGACGCGGCGAGCGGATAGTTGAACGACAGATACCACGGACGCTCGAGCATGGAAGCCGAGCCTTCGATGAGCCGCGAGCGTGCTACTGCGGCGGCTCTCCCTGCGGTTGCGAGTCCTGCTCCTGCGGATTGTGCTTGCGCCGCCGGCGGCGCCTGCGCGAGCGCGAAGCGGCGGGCGCCTCGAGCACGAACGCCGGATTGGCGCCGTTGGTGCCGTTTGCAGCCGCAGCGCCGTTCCCGGTTCCCCTCTCGGCGAGCGGGCGCACTTTGAGCACGGGGATGTTCGCGAGCAGCATGAACTGACGCTCCGCATTTTCGAAATGGACGTCCAGCCCGCGCTCGTCGATGTCGAGGTAACGGCGCACGACGCCGAGCATCTCGGTCTTCATCGAATCAAAGACGTCTGGTGCGAGCGACACCCGGTCGGACATCAGCACCAAGCGCAAGCGTTCCTTGGCTTGCGTCTTGCTCGCCTCTTCTCGCCGGAAGAACTTGTTGATGAAATCCAACATTGCCGTTTTTCCCCCGCGGCCTATGGCTTGCCCAAGCCGAGCGTCGACTTCAAGCGCGAGACGAACCCTTCGGGCGCCTGGAACGATGGTATGGCGACAGCCTCGCCCAGCAGCCGCCTCACGATACGCCGGAACGCCGCACCGGTCTGCGACCCATCGATGTCGATGACCGGCGTGCCCCGATTGGTCGCGATGATGATCTCTTTCTCATCGGGGACGACGCCGACGAGATCGAGCCGCAAGATGTCCACCACGTCGCTGACGCTCATCATCGTGCCCTTCTTGACCAGCGCGGGGCGCACGCGATTGACGATGAGCCGCGCCTCCACATCCGGCGGTAACAGGCCGATGATGCGATCCGCATCGCGCACCGCCGACACCTCGGGCGTCGTCACGATGATCGCTTCCTTCGCGCCGACGACGGCGTTGCGGAAGCCCTTTTCGATGCCGGCCGGACTGTCGATGAGCACGAAATCGAAACGCGCCGCCAGCGTCTGCATGAGCGCGGCCATCGCGTCGGTCGGCACGTCGTCCTTCTCGCGGTTCTGCGCGGCCGGCAGCAGATACAGGCTGCGCCGCACGCGATCGCGCACGAGCGCGTCGTCGAGCGAGCATTTCTCCTCGATGACGTCGAGCAGGTGCTTGTGCACGCGGTTCTCGAGGCCGAGCACCACGTCGAGGTTGCGCAAGCCGACGTCGGCGTCCACGACCACGACGTTCTTGCCCGCCTCGGCAAGGCCGGTGCCCAGATTTGCAGTCGTCGTCGTCTTGCCGACGCCGCCCTTGCCCGACGTGATCACGATCGTGCGGCCCAAGGCTTGCGGGGGCTTGCTCGCGCTGCGCTCGTGTCCTGCGCCGGCAGCGACCGAGTCGTGAGCGGCGGCGGCGGCAGGCATGGCCGCAGCGGCAATCGCCTCCTCCACCGTCAACGCGGCGCTGGGGCGGCTCCCGTCGTTCTCTTGCGTGTCCATCATCCTCACGATCCGATCATGAGCCGGCGCAGCCGCACGAGCAGGCCGTCGTCGGCGAGGTTCGTGAACGGCACGTCCTCGCCCAGCAGGCGCCGGGCGATGGCGTTGTAGATGCGTCCGAGCTTGCGAGTGCCGTCGAGCACGACCGGCTCGCCGCGATTCGTCGTGTCGATGATCTCTTCATCGTCGGGGACGACTCCGACGATCTCGCGACCGAGGATCTCTTTGACGTCCTCGATGCTGAGCATGTCACCGCTGCGCACCATCTCGGGCCGCACGCGGTTGACGATCAGGCGCGCGCGGCGGCTGCCCAGCATCCCGAGGATGCGATCCGCGTCGCGGATGGCCGAGACCTCGGGCGTGGTGACGACCAGCGCTTGATCCGCACCGGCGACCGCGTTGCGGAAGCCATGCTCGATGCCGGCCGGGCAATCGACCAGCACGACGTCGAAGTCCACCGCAAGCTTGCGCATCGCGATGCGCATCTGATCTTCGGAGACCGATTCTTTGTCTTTGACTTGCGACGCCGGCAGCAAGTACAGATCGTCGAAGCGCCGATCCTTGATAAGGGCTTGACGCGACTGGCAGCGCCCCTCGACCAGGTCGACCAGGTCGTACACGATGCGTTTTTCAAGCCCAAGCACGAGGTCGAGATTGCGCAGGCCTATGTCCGCGTCGACGAGCGCCACTTTGAGCCCCAGTATAGCCAAGGCACCGCCGAGGTTCGCCGTGGTCGTCGTCTTACCGACGCCGCCCTTGCCCGAGGTGACCACGTAGACTGTTCCAGCCAATCCCCTCTCCCCTTGCCCTACAGCGCCGCTTCGGTCACGATGCCGCCGTCGCGCAGCCGGGCTATTTCCGGCGTCGCCGCCTTCTTGCGGCGCTCGTCGGGCGCGACCGCCACTTTGGTCGCGATGCGCAGTTGCATCGGTTCGAGGCGCAAGGCGAAGACCTTTGCGGTTTCGTCGCCTTCTGCGCCTGCGTGCGCCATGCCGCGCATGGCGCCCCACACCACGATGTCGCCGGCGGCGACCAGCTCGCCGCCCGCGTTGACGTCGCCGATGACGACGATATTGCCGCGCGAGGATATGTTTTGTCCAGATCGCACGGTGCCTTTGTGATACAGCGTCTCGCCGGCCTCGCCCGTCTGTCCGTTGCGGGCCCTTTTGGCTGTGCGCTCGCCGCTACCGCGCTCGCCCGGCACGCGCTCCGAGCTCTTGTGCTCGGTCCGATCGTCACGCGCGCGCGGCGATGCCGCGATGCTCGCCCCTACCAGCCGCAGCCCCGCCGACTTGGCTAGCCGGGCGACCTCGTCGGTGTCGCAGACCGCGCCGTCGGCGACGATGCCGAACTGCTCGAGCGTCGCGATGATAGCGGCAAGCTCTGCGCTTTCGGCCGGGAGCGAGCCGAGCATGAGCACCGCGCGGCTGCCCTGATAGAAGCCGGGCTGGGTGAGCAAGCGGTCGCGCAATTGCGACACAGCGGCCGAAAGCGGCCGCTCGTAGAGGTGCAACAGCAACCCCGATTTCGTGCCCTTGATCTGCAAAAGCCGTCACTCCGGCCGGATGAATGCCGCTCCGGCCAACCTGAAAAGCGTCCCGAGCCGCCTGCGCTCATACGTTACTTGGCACCATGCGATTCCCTTGTGGACAACACTGTGAAGGGACTGTGAACGTTTTGTGGACGACGGCCTGTCGTTGGACACTGCCGCGCAAAGGTGCCCGGGCGCGGCTCGTCGCAAAGTACGTCACCCCTCCTAGGAGCACAGTCCATGAAGATTTGGAAGCGCGCCCTTGCCGGCTCAATGCTGGCGGTTCTGACGCTGACGAGCGTGCCCATCCCGGCAGGCGCCGTTTCGACGCAGGCCGAGATCCGCCAAGGTCAGGACGAAGTCAAGCACGTCGACAACGAGAACGCCATCGTCAACGACCCTGTGCTCAACAACTGGGTCCAGACGGTCGCGGACAACCTCAAGCGCGAGCGCGCCCGCCCCGATATCGACTACACGTTCAAGATCATCGACACCGATGACATCAACGCGTTCTCGCTGCCCGGCGGCTTCATCTACGTCAACTTCGGACTGCTCAACTTCGTCAACTCCGACGACGAGCTCGCGGGCGTCATGGGCCACGAGATGGGCCACGTCGAGCGCCGCCACGTCGTCACGCTTTCCCGCCAAGGCGGAAGCGATCAACTTGCTCGTCGGCATCCTGTCGATCTTCTCGGTGGTCGCATATCGTTTCGGCGGCCTGATCGGCGAGGCGGCGATCGAGAAGATCTCGCGTCAAGACGAGCTGCAGGCCGATCAATACGGCCTCATGCTCATGAGCCGCGCCGGCTACGATCCAAACGCGATGGTGTCGTTCATGGATCGGCTCGGCAAGGAAGAAGCCGGCGACACCGACGTCCTCAACAAGTATTTCGAGGATCACCCTGAATCGGTTGCGCGCGTCTCGCATCTCGAGGGCTATCCGCAGCTCGCGAAGAGCGACACGCAACAGACGCTCGCAGAAGCGATCCACGACGAGGGCGAAGGCCGGTACGCCTATTCGCTGGGCAAGTTCAACGACGTGCTCCAGGCGGATCCGACCAACGACCTGGCGCTGCTCAACAAAGGCCAAGACGAATTGGCGCTCGGCAGCTTCGATCAGAGCCAAACCGCGCTGACGCAGGTCGCCAAGAACCATCAGACGGAGGCCGGCACGGCCGCTGCGCAACACGACCTCGCGATGCTCGCCGCCGATACGCCGCCCAAGCCGCTGCTCAACAAGAATCTCGACCCGCTGCGCGCCGCCATCGGCAATGCGCAGATCAACGTGCACAACAACCAGCAGGCGATTTTGGAGCGCGCGCGCCTCGAGCGCATCGATCTGCACAACTACGACCAGCGGCTCGAAGAGCTGTCCTACGAGATCCCCGATCTCTCGGGCATCGATATCCGTCCAGGAAGCCGGCTCGATGGCGTGTTGTCCGACCTCGAGCACATGGGTAAAGACATCGATCTTGTCCTGGCCAAGGGCGAGTACATCACGGAGAACGTTTCGGACCTGACACGGGATATCGTCAGCACGCTCAACGAGATGGATGCTCCGCTTCATCAGACAGCCCCTAACGGTGAATCGCTGCGCAACTTCCCGTACTACAATAGCCTGATCGCGCAGCTCAACCAGTCGTCCAACGACTCGCTCACCGCGGTCACCGCGAGTCGCGGGGCGACCGCGCTCGCCTGGCAAGGCGTGCCGGCGCTCGACGCCTACTTCAAGAAACTGTCGCGCGCGCAGCTCGATTTCGGCGGCGACATCTCGCCCAGTACCGCGGCGGAGCTCAAACCGTTGGCGGTTGCGGCGATCAGCCAGCTCGACGTCGCGGCCGACGCCTCGGAGAAAGCGCACGCGCTGTACTTCGCCGCGCAATCGCGACAGGAGCAGGCCCAGATCACGATGCTCGGCGTCTCATATCCGGAAGTGCGCTACGATAGCTTCACCCAGGCCATCCATGCGCGCCTCGGCATCGACGCACCGACGTTCAACCAGACGCAGCAGCTCGGTATGTCGGCGGGTGACGTCGCAGTCGCTTCGTGGCTGGCCGCTGAGGAGCGCGTGCCGGTCACCAACGTCATCAACGAGCAGCGTCAGGCGAACAAGCCGTTCATCGACCTCGCGTTGTCCAAGCAGTTCGCGCCCGAATCGCTCGAGGTCACGCTTGGCCTGTGGTACGAGGGCTACGCCGAAAAACCGTCGGAGTAGCTACGAGCACGACCCGAATGGTCCCGGCCCTTTGAGGCCGGGATTTTTTTGTCACAAGGTCGCGCTCGTATGGGTACGGTAGATATGCGCATGTCGTCCGATGTCCCCGCGATCCCCGGTTCGGACACACCGGGTGCCCAGCTCGCCGCGTGGGTGAATCAGTTCCGCGAGCGCATCAACTTGAGCGTGCTCGACGCGCAGGCCGCCCGGCCCGTGCGGCTGCTGCTGGCGGGCGACGGCGCAGGCGGACTGGCCGACGTCTTGGATCCCGAACGGACTGCGCGCGGCTCGGTGCTCCAGCCGCTCGATGAGGCGCCCGGATGGATGGTCGCCGACAGCGCGAGCAGGGCGATCGTGTTCTGCCCAAGCAGCGGCAGCGTCCCCGAAGAAGCGCTCGCGCATTTCGAGTCTTCGTCGCTGCCGGTGTTCGTCATCGACCGGCCTCCGCTGGGCACGTCGCCGGGCACGGGGCAGCCGACCGGCTCGCCCGCGCACAAACCGGGTCCGGGTAAGCCCGCCCGCTATTACGTCAGCTCCCTCGATGCGCTCGAGCTCGGCAGACACGTGCTCCCCGACATCGTGCACGCGTGCCGCGACGTCGAGATCTCGCTCGCGGCGAAGCTGCCGATCTTCCGGCCGAGCGTCGCCGCCAAGATCACCGTCGACTGCGCGCTGCAAAGCCTGCAGGTGGCGTTCGCGTCGGCGCTCGTCGACCACATCCCGGTGTTGGGTTTGCTGCTCGGCAGCATCGCTTCGGCCGGCGACACGATCGTGATCACGGGCATGCAGGTCAACATGCTGTTGCGCATCGCTGCGGCGTTCGGCAAGAAGGCGGAGTTCGCGCGCATCGCAGAGCTGATGCCGGTCATCGGCGGCGGCTATGGCTGGCGCGCATTGGCCCGCGAAGCGTCAGGCTTCATCCCGTTTGGAGGCCCGGTCATCAAAGCCGGCATCGCGTATGCGGGTACGCTGGTCATCGGCCAGGCAGCGACGTTCTATTACGAGACCGGCAACCGGATGGCGCCCGAGAAGATCGGCGCGCTCTACCGCGAGGCAGTGGAGCGTGCGAAAAACGTCGCGGTCGATTTCATCGAACGCTTGCGCAAGAAGCCGTCGTCGTAGGATCGCGCCGCTAGAGCGCCCTGCGTCCTTCGAGCGCGCGCGCTAGCGTCGTCTCGTCCGCGTAGTCCAATTCGCCGCCGATCGGCAAGCCATACGCAAGGCGCGTCACCTTCACGCCCGCCGGCTCGATGAGCCGGTGCAGGTACAGCGCGGTCGACTCACCTTCGGCGTTGGGATTGGTCGCGATGATGACTTCCTTCACGCCTTCGGGGCCGAGCCGGTCGAGCAGCTCCTTGACGTGCAGCTGTCCGACGCCGATGCCCTCCATCGGCGAGATAAGGCCGCCCAGCACGTGATAGCGGCCGTTGAACGTCATCGCGCGTTCGACCGCATAGACATCCTTCGCTTCGCCGACGACGCAGATCAGCGACGTGTCGCGCCGCGGGTCGGCGCAGATCGAGCATTCGTCGCCTTCGGTCAAGCTGAAGCAGCGCTTGCAGAACTTGACCTTGTCCTTGACCGCGACGATCGCGTCGGCCAAAGCCTGTGCGTCCTGCCGGCTCGAGGACAACAGGTAGAACGCCAGCCGCGCGGCCGTCTTAGGGCCGACGGTGGGCAGCTTCTCAAGCTCACCGATCAACGTGGAGAGCGGTCCGGCTAGATGATCCAACGTCGTCGCGTCTAGAAGCCAGGGATGCCGAGCCCGCCGGCCAGGGGACCCATGCGGGTGCGCGAGAGCTCGGCGACTTTGGCTTGTGCGTCTTTGAAGGCGATGCCGATCAAGTCTTCGAGCGTCTCCACGTCTTGGGGATCCGCCGCCGCCTTGTCGATCTTCACGCTGCGCAACTGGCCGTGGCCGTCCAATGTCACGAGCACGGCTCCCGAGCCGGCGCTGCCGGTGACCGTCTCATTGCCGAGCTCTTCTTGGATCTTGGCGAGCTGCTGCTGCAACTGGCGGGCCTGTTTCAACAGATTGGGGTTCATATCTACAGAAGTTCTCCGCCCAAGACGGATTCGGCCAGGGCGAAGCCGGACGGCCCTTCGCCTTTGGGTTGCGCTTGACGTACCGGCGCGCTGCCCAGCACCAGTGCGATGCGCGGTTTGATTCCGCTGACGTGTTCGATCGCCTCGGCGATCAGCGCGCTCGTCCCCACGTCGCTGAGGCTCTCCAGGAAGTGCTTCTTGGTGACCGAGAGCGTGACTGTCTCGTCGCTCGCATCCGCGACCGTCGCGTGCTGCAGATAGGCGAACACCGTGTTCGAGCTTTCCCGTACGGCGGTCATGACCAGGTGCCACATCGCGGCGAGGCGTGTCGGCGTGAGCGAGCCGGTCGCGGCGGGCACCGCTGCGGCGGGTGCTGAGGAAAGCGTAGGCGCGTGCAGCTCTGTCGCTGGAGCGGTGGTCTCGGTCTCGGGCGCACCTGGCTCGAGTGCGACGGCCTTCGCCGCTGTGGTGGCCGCGCGCGGCTTGCGCGCGGATGCTGGCGGCGCCGCCGGCGTAGCGGCGGGACCAGGCCCTGACCCGGCGTCGGCGCGTTCCTCAAGCGCCCGCAAGCGATCGGAGAGGCCTTGCAGCGTCAGCTCGTCCGCGGGCGCGATGATGCGCGCGAGCGCGAGCTCCAGATCGATGCGCGGCTGCGTCGACCAGCGTTGTGCGACCGCGTCAGAGAGCACGCGCAACGCCGTCATGATCTTGGTCTTGGACAGCGCTTGCGCGCGCGCCGCCACCGCCTGCGCTTCGTCGGGCGGGGCTTCGGCTTCCAGCACTTCGCGGCTGGTGCGCGCCAACAACGCGAGTCTGAACCAGCGCAGCATTTCTTTGGAGAGCCAGCCGGGATCGACGCCCTGCGCGCTGGCATCCGCGACGGCCTGCAGCGCTGCCGCCGCGTCGGACGCGATGATCGCGTCGACCAGGCGGTCGACGACGTCTTTATGCGACTCGCCGAACGCGGCGTCGAGCACCTTGGGATCGATCATTTTGCCGCCCGCAAAACCGCGGGCTTGTTCGAGCATGACCAGCGCGTCGCGCAGAGCGCCATCCGCGAGGTGGGCGATGCGCCGGGCAGCGGTCTCGTCAAGCGCGATCTTCTCGCGTTTGGCGACCTCTTGGAGCCGTGCCGCGATGACCGGCGGCGTCATGCGCCGGAACTCATAGCGTTGGCAGCGCGATAGGATCGTGGCCGGCACGCGATGCAGCTCGGTCGTCGCCAGCACGAAGACGACGTACTCCGGCGGCTCCTCGAGCGTCTTGAGAAGCGCGTTGAACGCCTCCGAGGTCAGCATGTGGACCTCGTCGATGATATAGACCTTCTTGCGGAACTGCGAGGGCGCGAACTGCACGCGATCGCGGAGCTCGCGGATCTCGTTGATGCCGCGATTGCTGGCCGCGTCGATCTCCACGACGTCGAAAGCCGTCCCCGCGGCGATCGAGGTGCAGGCCTCGCACACGCCGCACGGGTCCGGCCGCGGGCCGTTCGTCAAGCAATTGAGGCACTTCGCGAGGATGCGCGCGGCTGAGGTCTTGCCGGTGCCGCGCGGACCAGAGAACAAGTACGCGTGCGCGACCCGGCCCGATTTGACCGCCGCGGTCAGACCCTGCACGACCGCCGGCTGGCCGACGAGCTCGTCGAAGGCAGCGGGACGATGTTTACGATACAGCGTTAATGGCGCAGCGGGAGCGGTGTCGGGCACATCAGCCGCTTTCGTTCGCCTCTTCGTCCATTCCTAGACCGTTACGGCCAGCGCAGTGCGCTCGTGTCCGTGTACGGTTTGCCCTCGGGCGAGAGGACGACAGCGTCGATCGTGCCCTGCGGCTGTTCGATGTAGCGAACTGCCTGCCCATGGCTGTCCGCCGTGACTTGCGCGACTTCTTGTGTCGTGCCGCCGCGCGTCTCCCACACGGTGTAATGGCCGCGCGGCGCCAGTCCATCAGCAACAACGTATATCCAGCCGCCATTCGGTGCTTGCAGGAATTTTGCACTGCCGGTGCTCCCGGCGCCGCCCGTCAACGGATGGTGGACGAAGTGGCTGTGGACCAGCGTAGCCACGGGCACCGTCAGCGTGTCGTCGCGCAGCTGCACGTTCCAGAACAGCAGGGCCAGACATGCCGCAAGTGCGCCGGTCGCAACCCACCCGGAAGGGCCGATCCTGCGCTTCGCGACTACGGAAGGTGTCGGAAGCCCAAGCGATCGGTCCATCGGCCGCGGCGCTTCGAGGATGGCGAGCGCGGCGACGCCAGCCATGGCGTCGGACAGCACGACCGCGCAGGTCGCGCATGCATCGGCGTGATCAAGGACCGCGCGCTGTTCGGCGTCGTCCAGACTGCCGAGCGCGAACGCTTCGATTTCTTCGTATGGGTGTTGCGTCATATTGCTTGTGGCCTCAAAGCGCGCGCCAAACGCGACAGACCGAGCTGGGCCCGGCGTTTGACGGTGCCCAGCGGAGCTCCGGTGCGCGTGGCGATCTGCGGGAACGTCATCGCGCCGAAGTACGCGTACGAGATCACAGTTCGCTGCTCGAGCGGCAGCTCTGCGAGCGCGGCGCGCACGCCGCGCGCGTCCTCGGCGGAGACGATGTCTGTCAGCGGATCGGGAGCTTGGTCGTCCACGCCGGCGCGCTCCTCGCGCGCGGTTCTGCGCGACTCAGAGCGCATGATTGCCAGCGCGGCGTTGCGCGTCACCGTGTATAGCCATGGACTGATCCCCCCGGTCCTGACGACCAAGCCCTGGCGGTGCCGCCACAGGGCGAGAAACGCCTCTTGGACGGCGTCCTCGGCACGCGTGTCGTCGCGCAACAAGCGAAAGGCCACGCCCTTGCACCGCGACGCGTAGCGTTGATACGCCTCTTCAAGCGCCGTAGCGTCGTCGGCAGCCAGCCGTTGGACGAGTTCTTGGTCCACTTTTCTCTGCGAATTCCCTTGACAGATATGGTATCGTTGGGGCAACCAATAGACGGTATGCCGCTGCTTCAGCCGCGGTTCACCTACAGGCCGGGACGTCCCGCTTGGATTGTTGAAACAGTCGTTTCGGTCCGTGGGTATCCGGGTATATAATGGTCAGGCGGTACATCCGCCGATTCGCCGGACCTCGAATACTATAGAAGAGGCCGGAGTTCGTCATCCACGGCGACGCATTACGCAGTGACGGCCGGGTCCATCCGGCCGCTCCAGAGGCACAGATTATGAAGGTCGATCTCGACCTGCACGAAGCGCTCCGCACGCACTTCGGCTACGAGCGTTTTCAACCGGGACAAGAAGAAGTCATCAAGCGCGTCCTTGAGGGCAAGGATACGCTTGCCATTTTGGCCACAGGCGCCGGCAAATCGCTGTGCTATCAGCTGCCCGCGCTGCTGCTGCCAGGCACGACGGTGGTCGTATCGCCGCTCATCGCGCTCATGAAGGACCAGATCGACATGCTGGCCGAGGCCGGCATCAGTAGCACGATCGCCTTGAACAGCACGCTGTCCGACGAAGAAGAGATCTCGCACCTCGAGCGGGTGGCGCGCGGCAACCTCAAACTGATCTACGTGACGCCCGAGCGGCTCGAAGACGAAAGCTTCGTCGAGGTGCTCAAACGGCTGCACGTGCCGTTGTTCGTCGTCGATGAAGCGCATTGCATCTCGCAGTGGGGCCACGATTTCCGCCCGGCATATCTGAACCTGGGCCGCGTCATCGCTGCGCTGGGCAAGCCGCCGGTGCTCGCGCTCACCGCGACGGCCACGCCGGCAGTGCGCGAGGATATCGTCACGCAGCTCGGCATACCGCACACCAAGCCGATCGTGCGTGGGTTCGATCGTCCCAATCTCGTCTATGAAGTCGCTCGCACCGCAACCGAAGCCGACAAGCTGCGCGTGCTCAAGGCCAAGTTCTCCGGCCCGCTTGCCGGCGCGCTCGGGATCATCTACACCGCGACGATCAAGAACACGTACGCGGTGGCCGAGTATTGCAGCACCGAGCTCGGCATCGAAGCAGACGTCTACCACAGCAAGCTGCAAAAGGCCGAGCGCGAGCGCGTCCACGACCGCTTCATGAACGAGGACGTCAAGATCGTCGTGGCGACCAACGCCTTCGGGTTGGGCATCGATAAGCCCAACATCCGCTTCGTCATCCACTACGATCTGCCGGGCAGCGTCGAGGCCTACACGCAAGAAGCCGGCCGCGCGGGCCGCGACGGCATGGAGTCGACCTGCCTGCTGCTGTACCGTCAGAGCGACACGCGCGTGCAGAACTACTTCCTCACCGGCAAGTATCCGGACGTCGAGGAGGTCCAAAAGGTCTTCGGTACGCTGCAATACTTCGAGAGCCAGGACAACGGCGTCTCGCTTTCGGACCTGCGCAAGATCTCGCAGCTGCCCCTGACCAAGCTCAAAGTGATCCTCGCGCTGCTCAAAAAGGGCGGCTTCATCCAGAACGTCACCAAGTCCACATACGGGCTCGCGCCGCTGCTCAAGCAGAGCAAAGGGCTGGCGCTCAACCTCGCCAGCTACGAGACGAAGCGCTCGTACGACCAGAGCAAGCTGCAGATGATCCTGCAATACTGCGAGACGCGCAGCTGCCGGCGCAAGTTCATCCTCAACTATTTCGGCGAGGACTACGATCTGCCCAACTGCGGCGCGTGCGACAATTGCCGCGCGCAGCTCGCCAAGGGCGGCACGGTCGAGCTGTTCGACACGCCCGTACGGCCAGCGAATTCCGCATCGGCGACATCGTGCAGCACCCGAAATTCGGCGAAGGCACGGTCGAACGCGCCGAGCGCGACCTTGTGACGGTGCTCTTCCCGGCACATGGGTATAAGACGCTGCTCGCCACTGCGGTTGCCCGCCAGCAAATCGCCTAAGTGACCCGCGCGCAGCACGCGCAGAGGTTCCGCGCCGCCGTCATCGGCGGCGCGTTCGCGCTCTCGCTCGCCGTCGCTGCTCTCGGTACAAGCGGTGCGCGCGGCGACCAATCGCCTCCCCCGCCGCCGTCAGCGCAGCCGGCTTCCGGCGTGCCCACCGCGCCCGCACCGGGGCCGAGCGCCTCGAATGCGGGCCCCCAGCCGACCTACGAACCAAGCCCGTGCGCATCGGGCGCCGGCGACTGCAGTCCGCTGCCGCAAGGCACGTACATGTCGACGCAGCCGCCTCCGCCGCCGGCGGTCAGCGTCAATCCGCCCAGCGTGCGCGTGCTGCTCGGCCACGGCGCGTCCGCCAGGCTGCTCTCACCGCCCAGCGGCATCGTCATGCTGTCGGGCTTCGACGACAACGTCGTGCGCGCGATCTTCAACCCGGTCGAGCGCACGATCGACCTGTTCGGATTGCATCCTGGCACGACGACCGTCACCGTCACGAGCCAGCAAGGCCTGACCGCCACGCTCGGCGTGGCCGTTGAGATCTCGGCGGGCCGGGCCGATTCGTTCACGACGATCAACATCACCGGGCACCCGGCATCCTCGCAGTTCGTCGCCGACATGGCGACGCAAGCCGCCACGCAGGTGACCTACGCGCAGCAGGGCACGCACATCGCCGCGGGCGCGGTCGAGGATTCGCACGAGCTGGCCCCGGACGACACGACCATCGTACACGTGCCGATCGACGTGACCGGCGACGGCTACTTCGCGTACCATACCGTCGTGGCGGTGCGCGTGACCAATCTCGCCCAGCCGCAACTCGCGCCGCGCCTGCTGCTCGTGTCCGACTATCCGGAGACGATCACCGAAGACGGCACGCTCTTCTATAGCGACGTCACCTTCGACAAGCCGGCTCGGCTCTTGTATTACCACTACGCGCCGGCGGGAGCGCCGCTGCGGCGCGTGCTGGTCAAGGTGGAGAACAGCGGTGCCGACGCCAGCCTGTTGGAGATGATCGCAGGCATCGGCGGTCCGTACACCGACATCTTGGGCGTCGGCCATGGTTCCACGCTGCGTTTCTTGCAGCGCGAGGCCGCAGGCGAGGGCGAGGTCTTCGAAGTGCCGCCGCGCGCCACGATCAACGTCGTGGACCAGCAGCTGCCCGCAGGCAACCTGGTCGCGGGCATCATGCAGATGCGCGTCATCGCCGGGCCCGGGCTGCGCGTGGCCGTCGTCGTCCAAGCCGCCGATGCGTCGCCGATCGAGCCCATCTCCGACACGCTGCTCTCCAGCGCCGTCAAGCACGCGCGCGGCGTCTACCAGATCCCCGAGTTCTTCTACGACGAGTCGTACACGGTCGGCGACGCGCCGACGACGCTGGCGATCGGCAAGTTGCCGCTGCCCAACCTCGTCGAAGGCGACGTGCTCGGGGGCGATTACGGCGTGAAGCAGAGCGCCGACGTCAACCTGCTGAATCCGACCGATCGTCCGGCGGACGTCGGGCTGTGGTTCGAACCTCGCGGGGGCCGAGCGACCGGCACGTTGCTCATCGACGATGACGTCGTGCAGCTTCACCCGGTCGACGCTATGAAGCCGGCGCTTGTCCGCCGCTTCAGCGTGCCCGCTCGCGGTTTCGTGCACGTGAGCGTCGTGACCATGCCCGAAGGCGGGTCGTCATATCCGGTCAACTTGCTGTTCGCCTCCGATCCGCCGGAAGGTGCAGGTTGGAATCTCTCCTCGGCGGTCCACTAGGTTGGAGCACTGACGTGCGCGTGCACTCACTCGCGGCAGCCGTTGTGGTTTTCATGTTGCTCGCCGCTCCGATCACCGTTGACGCTGATGTCGCCACGCCGGCAGCCTTGCCGACGCCCACGCCGACGCCCACGCCGGCGCCTGCTGCGGCGGCAACAGCAATCGACGATGCGGAGGCTGGGCCGGGGGATTTCCTCTTCTCACTAGGGGCCGCGGTGCGGCCGCGCTACTACTTCCAGTCGAGTACCGGCGGCAAAGGCCGCGCACAATACCGCATTACGTTCGGCACGAAGCTCGCTGCAGGGCAGCAGCTCAACGTCAACATCCCGCTGGTGACCAGCTACTCGGCGGGCCGGGCGCCGCAGTCGGGTCTTGGGAACATCGGCATCGTATTCGCGTTCCCGCGCGCCGGCCCCCATTCTGACCGCACGTTCTCCGCCGAACTCGTGCTGCCCACCGTGACCAACAACGTCAAGAGCGACGACACGCAGTTGCGACCGCACTATGATTTCCGTTTGTACTCGGATCGCGGCGGCCTGCTGCTGCAGAACACGTTCGTGCAGAGCGTCATCGTGCCGCCCGGCTCTACGTGGTCGAGCTACTACGATCTCAAGGCGCTGCCGTACGTCGACGCAAAGACCAGCGGATCAGTGTCGCTTTTCTACGAGGCTCGCGTCAACTTCGCGCTGGGTGGAGTGTACGTGTCGGCTCTGGGACCGAGCGTAGTCGGCAGGCTCGGCCGCAGGTTCTCCGTGTCGGCGTTCGATATCTGGGGCCTGGGCGCCAACAGTCAAAATCTGTTGTGGCGTTACAAGGTGCAGGCGCTGCTCAGCGCCAGCATTTAGGCTAGCAGACCAGTGTAGACCGCGACCATCGTTTGGGCGACTTTCGTCCAGCTGAACGTGCGCGCCCAGGCGCGGCCGCGCTCGACGCGCTCAGCGAGCGTGCTGCCTCCCGCTAATACGTCTGCGAGCGCATCCGAAAACGCGCGCGCATCACCCGGTGGGCAAAAAGCAACTGCGTCGTCGAGGACTTCGCGCAACACCGGGATGTCGGATGCGACGACGGGCAGCCCCGCGGCCAACGCTTGCAGCGGCGGCAACCCGAAGCCCTCGTAGCGCGAGGGGAAGATCAGCGCCGCCGCGCGAGCGTAGAGGTCGAGCAAGCGGCCGTCGTCGACAAAACCGAGCAGCTCCACGCGATCGCCGGCATTCAAGCGCGCGACTTCGCGGCGCACCTCGTCCGCATACGGGGTGAGCGGACCCGCGCACACCAGACGGATCCCGCCGAGCCGCGCGACCGCGCGCACCGCGGTGATAAGGTCTTTGCGCTCCTCCACAGTGCCCACCGCGAGCACGAATAACGGTTGCGCCGGGGAACGCGCAAGCGCGAAAAAACGTTCGTCGACGCCGGCGCCCGCCACGTGGATCGATTCCGGCGAGACGCCGAGACCCTCGGCGACATCCGCCCTTGCGGCGTGCGTATCCACGACGAGCGCATCGGCGGCGCGCGCAAGGCGCGGCTGCCACGAGCCGAAGTACCAGCGCACGTAGGCGCGGCCGCGATTGGCGGTGCGCAGCCAGGTCAAGTCGTGCAGCGTCAACACGCACGGATGAGGCGGACGCCAGGGCAATGTGCCGCCCGTGAAATGGACGACGTCAGCGCGGGCCGCACGCGCGAGGCGTCGCACGCGCAGCTGATCCCAGTACGCGCGCCGGTCGAAGCGCCACAGGTCGAAGCTGTCATCGCGCAGCTCGACGACGTCGACGTCCCCGCGCGCGCGCAGTGCGTTCGCGAGCGCGCTCGAATAGACGCCAAGGCCCGTCGCGGTGCCACGCGCGAACTGCGTCTCGATGGCGACGCGCATCAATGCACGTGCAGTGTCGGTGACGGGGCCACGCCGAGCTCGCTTAGCGCTTGTTCGGCGTCGGCCTGATGCGGATGGAGCGAGAGGACGCGCATGTACGCCTCGCGCGCCGCGTTCTTGTCGCCCCAGTCCTTTTGCGCCGACGCGTACGAGAGCAAGTACCCTTCGTTGAACGGTGCGATCTCGGTCGCCCGCTTGAACGACGCGATCGCGCGCCGGCGATATCCGTCGGCGGCTTGCGGCTTCGCGTAACTCGCGGCGGCCGAAAGCTTGCCTATCTTGGCGTAGGCAGCCGCCAGATCGGCCCGCAACAGCATGTCTCCGCCCAGCCGTTGTACGAGTGCCGTCTCCAGCGCGATCGCTTCGTCGTAACGGCCCGTCTGCGCGATGCGGTCCTCCATGGCGGCGAGCCGCACCGCCGCGTTGGCCTGCAGATAGTCGGCGACCGCGGCGTCCGCGTTGCCGAGACGCGCTTGCGCGTCGCCCATTTCAGCGATGCAGGCCGCGCCGCAGGCCGATGCTTGGAAATCGCGGAGCGCTTCCGCCGGATCGCTGTCGAGCAGCGCACGGCCACGGTCCTCGAGCAGCAGGCGGGAGTGCGGCGTCAGCGCGAGACCGCGGTCGAACCACGACTGCGCTCCCGCTGCATCGCCCTTGGCGAGCGCGAGATTGCCCAGGTCGTCGAACCACCACGCCGCGAGCGGACGCCATGCGAGCACGCCGACGAGGACCAGCGCGAGCACGCCCGCGCCGATCGCCTCTTTACGCATTCGAAAAGATTGGGGGCCAGGCATTGCCTGACCCCCTTTCGCTGTCGACTTCCCGCGATCGAAATCGCGGGACTACATCACGTCAGAACTTGACCGTGTAGTAGATGTTCTGCCGGTTCTGCGTCCAGTTGTAGGTCGGCAGCTGGTTGTCTTTCCACTGATAGTTCGTGAAGAAGAAGTTAAGCGACGAGTTGGTGTTCGGAATGTTGTAGAGAATGCCCGCGTTGAGGGCCGTCTTCGTCTGGCTGATGCTCTGGTTGAGCGTGTTGAGCGCCTCACCACCCCACGCCTGGTTGACGTAGGTCACGTTCGCCGTGAGGGCGGCCGTGATGGGCAATGCCAGCGAGCCGCTGCCCGCCAAGTGGCGCACGTTCTGGTAGTTCGGGTAGAAGTACACGATTTGGCCCGTGCCGGTCAACTCGGTGCTGCCAAGCGCATCGTACGCACCGGGAACGCCGAGCAGCGGATCAGCCGCGTACACGAAGGGCGTTTGGTCCAGCCGCTGGATGCGCTCGTACAGTGCGTCGAAGTTCAGCGTCGCCGTACGATCCCAGATCGGCAGTCCGAGCGTGAACCCGCCGCCGACGGTCTGGTACTTGGCACCAACGCCAGTGATGTACTGCGGGCCGAAGATCGCCGCCGACAACGAGTTCGGACGGATCTCTTGCAGCTGTTGGCCGCCCAGGCGCAGTTTGAGGTTGACGCCGCCGATGCGGACCGGGAAGTTGAGCTGCACCGACGGTCCGCGCGTGTTGGGCGCGAACGTGCTGTAGAAGTACGGCCCTTGCGCCTTGAACTGGTTGAACAGCGGGAAGTCGAAGGTTCCGCCAGGGAACTGCCCCGTGTTCTGCAGCAGCGGGCCGGCGTAACCGTTGGCCAGCGCGACGTTGTCGACTTGCTTATTGATGCCCAGCGTGTTGCCGATACCGAAGCCGGTCGGCAGCTGCGGCATGTTCCAGAACGAGAACAGCGCCGGCGATTGGCCCGCCCACATGAAGGACGCGCCGTCGATGTAGTTCGGTCCGACGCTCTGGTACGACAGCGTCTCGTCGCCGCCCCACAGCTTGAACTTCAGGCCTATCACGCCCGCGGTATCGCTTTCCGCGGGAATGCGCTGGAAGTCAGGCGTGTATTTGCTGTTCGCGACTTCGCCGTAGAGCGCCGGTGTGACGACCGGACCCCACTTGCGCGCCAGCGGCATGACGAAGTCGAAACCGAATACGGTATCGCTCACGATCGTGTTCGGGACCGACGCCGACTGCAGATAGATGGTGTTACCGGACGCGCTGTTACCGGCGTTGAGGTCGAACAGGCGGTTGAGCGAGAAGCCGATCTGCGCGCTCGGGATGCCAGGGATGCGGTAAACCGCGCGGCCGCCGACGTCATAGCGCTGCGGGAACGTGTTGTTCGAGACGCTGTACGATTGATACGTGATCGAGACGGTCACGCCGGCCGGGATGGGGCTGGGCGACGTGAACACGACTATGTTCGGGGTCTGCACGAAGTTGAAACTGGGCTCGTTGGGCTGGTTCGGTCCGGTGAAGAAGCAACCGGTGAAGCAGGTCGGCGGCCCGAGGTAGTACGAGACGAAGACCGTGCCCGGCTGCGCGAGCGCGCTCAACGTCACCGAGGTCAGCGTGCCGGTGCCCGACGTGAACGTGTCGGTCGTCGGCGCCGAGCCGTAGACGTTGGTCGTCTGCTGGAAGTAGTACGGGCCCAGGTACGTGTTCGACTGGATGTAGCCGGGGGTCGGCCCGAACGCCGGCTCGTTGCTCAGGACACCGACCGGGTCTATCTTCGTGCCATATGCCTGCACGTCCAGATATTTCTCGATCGTCGCCGTCACGTCGACGCCGTTGGGAAACGGTCGGAACGGATCGGTGTAGTTGATGTGGAAATTGTCGGCCGGGCTGTAGGTCAGGCCGGTGAGCGAGCCCTTGATGTTCTGCAGCTGCCCGACACGGATGTTCAGGCCGGTGACGCCGTTCATATTCGGCACGTTGATCTCAAGCGTCGGGTTGATGCCGACGCCGGTCTGCTGCTGCTGGTAGCCGCCTACGTAGTAGTCAACGATGTTGATGGGCAGCGAGATGATCAGGTTCTGATTGACCGCGTACGAGGGCGTGAACTCCCATTGCGCGCGCGGCAGCAAGATGCCGGGGCCGACGCGTCCGTAGTACGGGTCGTTGCTCTGGTCGTTCTCGATGAACTGGTCGGTGAAATTGAAGACCGGATCGGAACGCGCCAAGCAGGCGTTGGCCGGCAGCGGGTTGGTGGTCGCGCATGACGGCGCGCCGGTGAGCACGGTCGGGTTCTGGATCTGCTCGCGCTGCGAGTAGCCTCCCCATAGCGTGCCGTGCACGGTGAAGCCTTGCGCGAACTTCGTCGCTTTGTCGAGCGCCGCGAGCCTGTCCTCGATCTGCGTGACTCGCACGCCCATGCCGTCGAGCTCGTCCTTGTAGGCGTCCATCAGTCTGGCGAGCTTTTGCAGGTCGGCTTTGCTCGCGCCGCCTTCGGCTTCCACTTTGGCGATCGCGCGCGCTAAGGCGACCGCGACCTCGTTGCGCGTCATCGGCCGGTTGCCGAGGAATTTTCCATTCGGATAGCCGGCAAGAATGCCGTCTGCCGCGAGCGTCTGGATGTAGTCCGCCGCCCAGCTGTTCGCCGGAACGTCGTTGAACGGCGTCGCAGACGCCGGCTTGACGCACAAAACAGAAGCGGCGACGAACGCGCTTACCGCGAGGTAGGCGAATCTCTTCAAAGCGGTCCTCCTTAGCGAGAGGCACAGACTTCGGGGGCCGTTTCGAACCTTGACGCGCGCAGAATCTTCGTTCCCTGCTTTGCGAATCCAGTTCCGATGGGTCCCGAGGACGCCAAACGACCATCATGTCGTCCAG
Source organism: Vulcanimicrobiota bacterium (assembly GCA_963772515.1). Classification (GTDB taxonomy): domain Bacteria; phylum Vulcanimicrobiota; class Vulcanimicrobiia; order Eremiobacterales; family Eremiobacteraceae; genus JAFAHD01. Next base: position 587,462 of record CAVYXC010000002.1, on the reverse strand, counting down.
CGGCACAAATATTCGGCGCCGTATCGCCCATGAGGACAAAGGCGAAGCACTGCACCGGCAACCTGCACGGGCTGGGTTGGCCGCTAAAATTGCCCATTCCTGCCCTTGGCCGCTCGTCGGGAGCCTGGGCCGTTCCCGAAAGGTGGGACTCCAAAATCACGCCTTGTCGCGGCTTAGAAATCGCTCGATGATGAGCAGCGCCGCATAGCCGTCGAGCGGCTCACTGGGAACGAGCAAACCCCGTGGTATAAGGCGCGCAAGGCCGCGCGGCGGATGATCCTGATAGTAGCGCTGGCGCGCTTCCAACGTCGTACGGCTCTCGTCGACGATGCTGACAGGCACGTCCGGCAAGGCCGTCCGGCACAGCTCCACGACCGCACTTGACGTCGTCGCATGGCCCACGCAGATGCCGGCGACGTCCGGGTCGGGTGCATGCGTGGCAAGATACGCGTGCAGCTGCGGAGTCGGCACCACTCGCAGATCGACGCGCTCGCCGTCGTCGTAGGCGATCGCGACGCCGCATTTGGAGCGGCCCGGATCGACGCCGATGTAGCGCCGTCGCGGCGTGCGCATCAGCGTGCGGGCGCGACGATCAGCTCGGTGGTGAGCGGTCCGCTGGCTTTGACGTCGCGCGCCGCGATAGCGCGCATCACCGCCGGCCCGTGGATCGATCGCAGCTGCTTGTAAGCGTCGTCGAACGCCGCGACGTTCGCCTCAGGCGTGTCGGCGATGGTCGGCGGCATCCCATGCGCGGTCGCGTTGTCGGTGATGGCGATGCGCAGCTGCTGCAGCCCCGCGCTGGCGAGCTGCGGATCGCGTCCATCCGCGATGCTTACCGCGGCGATCGCGTCACCCTTGCGGTAGATCAGCCCGTCTCGGAACACATTGAACGAGATCGACATCGCGCCGTGGCGGAAAATGTTCTCGCCGGCGACCGGCACGACGATCGCGTCGTCGGGCGTATATGTCTTGATCTGGCGCGCGAGCGCTGCGATCTTCGCGCGCGCGGCCGGCGTGAGCTCTTCCGGATAGGGCTGGACGTCGGGAATGGTGCTGTAATGCTGGGCGACGACGTGGAACAGCGCCGTCAAGTTGCGCTCGATGGTCGCTTCATCGTCCGTCGTGTCGATGAGCACCGGCCGCGAGATCGGCTCGCCATTGCGGAAGACGAGCGGCGCCTCGCGCACGAACAGCAAGAGCTGATCGCGCTGCGCGGTCAGCGTCTTGATCTCATCGCGCAGCGTGTTGATCGAGAACAGCGCTTGGCGCGCCTCTTGGTTCACCGCCGCGACGACTCCGACCGCGAACAGCGCGATGAGCATGCCGAAACCGACCGCGAAGATGGTGCTCGTGTAGCGCGGACGCAGGCCGAACAGCGTCATGCGCCGCCGTCCGACCTGGTGGCCGACGCGATCGCCGACGAATGCGATGAGCCCGGCGAGCACGACGATGCCAGCCACCGTGATGACGGGGCGTATGTCGAACGCCAGCACCAGCGCCATCATACCTTGGCCGCCAGCTGCAGCAGCCACACGCCGATAGCGCCGAAGAGGATGTTGGGCAGCCAGGCCATCACCAAGCTCAGGTCTGGCGCGGTTCGTCCGATCGCCAGGCAGATCGTGGTGACGACGTAGAACGCGAACACGATCGCGATGCTGATGCCGAAGCCGGCGCCCGAGGTCGAACGCTGGCGGCGGATGCCGAGCGGTATTGCCAGCAGCGTGAAGACCAGGCTCGCGAACGGACGGGCGAGTTTGCTGTCGTACGTCACCAGCAGCAATGCGTAGCGCGACTGGTCGCCCGAAGCCACCGCCGAATGCAGCAGCGGCCGCAGTTGATTGCGCGACAGGTCCTCCGGGCGTTTAGAGAGCTCGATGAGCTGGGTCGGACTTGCGCCGATGTTCACGCTGGTGAGCGGCAGGGCGCCGAGCGTGCAGCACACGGGTGCCAAGCGATACGAAATAGCGTCATGCAGCACCCAGGTCGAGTTCTGGTAGCGCGCGCGCGGTGCGACCAGCAGCGAGAGCAGCGTTTCGCCGCGATACACTTGCACCGTGATCTCTTCGAGCGATTGCGTCGAGGTGTCGAAGCCGGCGGCGTACGTCACCTGCGCATCGCCGTTCGGCAACGCGGTGCGCACGACCTCATTCGAAAGGATATTGACGTTGCCCGACTGGATCTCGCTGGTCAGGATCTCGTTCGCCCTGGCGGTAGCCCCAGGCACGACGTACTCTTGGAATCCTAGTCCTACGAGCGAGGCGAGCAGGCCGACCGCCGCCACCGGCGCCGCGATGCGGTAGAGACTGATGCCCCCCGCGCGCATGCCGGTGATCTCCGAGTCGCCGGAGAGCCGGCTCATCGAGAGCAGCACCGAGAGCAGCATCGACATCGGGAACGTGAGCACGAGCGTCTGCGGCAAGGTATAGATGAAGTACTTGGCCGCCGCGAGCAGGCTGGCGTGTTCTTCGGACACCAGGCGCGCGACGTTGAGCAGTTCGCCGGCGACGAAGAGCAGCGTGAACGCGGCCAGTCCGAACAAGAACGGTCCGCCGAGCTCCGTGACCATGTACCGGTCGAGAAGCTTCACAGACGAAAGCTCTCTCCCAAGTAGAACTTCCTCGCGGTGGGCGAACTCGCGACGTCCTCTGCGCTGCCCGACACCTCGATGCGCCCCCGGTTGAGGATGTAGGCGCGATCGACGATCGCCAGCGTCTCGCGCACGGAGTGGTCGGTGATCAGCACGCCCAAGCCCTTGGCTTTGAGCAGCCGGATGATCTCTTGGATATCGGCGACGGCGATCGGATCGATGCCGGTGAACGGCTCGTCGAGCAGCAAGAACGCGGGGTCGGTCGCGATCGCGCGCGCGATCTCGACGCGCCGGCGCTCGCCGCCTGAGAGCGTCTCCGTGCGCGCGTGGATGAGCCCCTCGAGCCCGAACTCGGCGAGCAGCCTGGGGAGGCGCTCGTCCTGCTCGTGGCGCGGCACCCCGCGCTGCTGCCAGATGAGGCGGATGTTGTCTTCGATGGTCAGGCGGCGGAAGACCGACGACTCCTGCGCGAGGTAGCCCAGGCCTTCGCGCGCGCGCATGTGCATCGGCTGGTGTGTGATGTCGACCGTGCTGCCGTTATCCGTCACCAGCAGCACGGCGCCGTCGTTGGGCCGCACCAGACCGACCACCATATAGAATGTGGTGGTCTTGCCGGCGCCGTTCGGGCCGAGCAGACCGACCACTTCGCCGCCGCGCACGTTGAGGCTGACCTGGTCGACCACGGTCCGCGGACCGTAGCTCTTGGTCAAACCTCTGACGTCGATCTCGATGGGCGTTCCTGTCGCTTGCACGTCCTATTTCCCGAAGGTCACGGTCTGTTCGCCGTCCGGCCCCCAGACATGCACGCGTTGCAGGTCGAGGTCTGCCTCGGCGCGATCGCCGGCGATGGAATTGCCGCGGTCGTCATGCGCCTTGACGGCGCCTTCCGCGACCAGAACGTGGCGGTTGCCGTCGTATTCCATGGAGTCGGCCGACATCGACGCGCCGTTGGCGCCCGCGGCCCGTACGCCGCCGCGCAACGAGACGTTTCGGTCGTTCGGCCGCACTGCCGCCGTCGGGGCCGTTACCCTCAAGCGCAGCGTCCTTCCTTTATAGAAGCTTAACGCGACATCGCTCAACGTCCCCTGAGAATCGACGGTCGCATATGCGATCTGGGCCGCACGCAGCAGATACTCCAGCTGGCCGTCGTGGATCTCTTTGAGTTCGACCGGCTTGCCGTCTTGCGACGATGCGATGATGTAATAAGGAGCCTGCGCATCCGGCGATGGTGAAGCGGACGGCGTCGACGCGGTCTGCGGCGTGGAGGAGCAGCCCGCGACGAGCGCGGCCGCGACCGCCAGCGCGGCGATGACGGCATGAACCGGTGCATGTGCGGGGCGCGTGATGACGCGTGCATCGGCCGGCACGTCGGCGGCTGGTTGCGGTGCCCGGCCAAGCGCGATCATCAATCCGAGCATCGGCCACCACAAAAGGAAGACGAACGTCGATACGACGTCGATGACGTTCTGCAGCGCGGAGGCGATGAAGGCGGCGACGAGCGCGTAGAACAGCAGCACGCGTTCGCGATCGTCCGGCGAGATGCGCCGGATCGTGCGGCGCGCCTCGCGCACGCCTGCGACGATCGCCCAGACGAACGCCGCCAGCCCGAGCACGCCATTCTCGATCAGCACGTTGAGCGGCAGGTCGTGCGCGTGCACTTCGTCGACTGCCGCATCGGGCTGTTTGAGCGCCGGGTAGACCTTGGAAAAACCGAGCGGGCCGACGCCCGTGAGCGCGAACCGCTCGGCCATGCGCGCCGCGCCTTGCCAGACCGCGATGCGCGACGGGTTCTCGCTCGGATCATGCGCGACGTCGCGAAACGTCGTCGTGCCCAGCACGAGCGCGACGACCGCCGCGCACACGTATGCTATCTTGGCTGCGCGCCCGAAACGCCAGATCAGCACCGGCAGTCCGATGAGCAGCCCGAGCCACGCGGCGCGAGAGACCGACAGCGCCAGCGCGATGATGCCGACGATCGCCGCCACTGCACCGAGCCTGCGCAGCAACGGCGGCGCAGCGGCTTGCGCCAAACCGAGGGCGATGAAGAACAGCAGATAGCCCCCGAATTCGTTGGGCTGGAGGAACGTGCCGGCGGCGCGACCATGCTGATAGGCGAACATCTCTGGCGGATGCCGCGTGAGCGTTAGGCTGACGCCGAATATGGTCGCCGCGATGCCCGTCGTGAAATAGCTTGCGAGCAGCGCGCGCCGCACGCGTTCGTCTGACGCGTTCCAGACGATCGCGACGAATGCGATGAAGTTGCCGATCTCGCAGACGATCTCGAACGCGCTCGCGCGCAACGACACGCCGATCGCTCCGGCGAGCGAAGCGGTCGCGATCATCGCCAGCAGCGGACCGGTGAGCGGAGGCTCGATCAGCCCGCGCCAGCCGCGGCGCACGAGCACTGCGGTCAGTGTGATCGCGGCTGCGATGGCCGCGATGACCATCAGCGCGACTGCGTAGCCTTTGCCGCCGATCGCGACTCCGCGCGGCAGCACGTCGGCCAGCAGCACGAGCATCGGCAAGACCGGCATCAGCGCGAACAGGACGAAGGGGAGCGCGAGCTCGGCGCGTTGTCCGCGCGACAGGGGTGCGGTCATCTACGGGTGGTGCGACGCGAGCGCCAGCACAGCCTGTGCCACTGCGTCAGCGCCGCCGGGTCCGCCCATCCGCGCTCGTCCCGTCTCGCCCATCATGCGCATCCTTGGACCGTCGCCGAGCAGGCTGACGACGCCGTGCGCGAACTCACGGTCCTCGTCCGGCAAGACCAGCAACGCATCGCCGAGCAACCGCTGCTGGCGCATCCGATACCAGCCGACCCTCGCCGGATCGCCGCGCGGCGAGGACGCGATCACCGGCAGTCCGAGACCGGCGGCTTGTTCGTTCGCCGTGCCGGCTTGGCCCAGCGCGATGACGCTGCGCGAGAGCATGTCGGCGAACAAACCGCTCACGAGGCTGATGGTAAGCGTGCCGGCGGATCCGGTCGCGACAACGCCGGCGCGCGCGCCCGATGGGGTCAAGATTGCGCCTGCTTGCGCGCACGCGGCCAGCATCGCGGCCTGGTCCGCGCCCGGTGCGAGCGAGATGAACGCGTGGACGGGTCGCGGGGCGAGCATCTGCGCGACGAGCACCAGACGGCGGATCGCCGCCGACGCGTTTGCGGGAGCGTCGTCGCGGCTGCCCGGCAGGACCGCGATGGCGAGGGCGCCGGCCGGTTCGCCCAAGTCGGCGCCCGTCGGCCGCACGCCGTCCATCATAAGATTGCCGGCGTAGCGCGCGGGCACACCCTGAGCGGCCAGCGCCGCTGCGGTCGCGGGGTCGCGGGCGAACACGGCGCGTGCGCGGCGCGCGACGGCGCGCTCGAGGCCGGAGTGCCCGGCGACGTATTCGGATTTCGCGGTCGCGACGAAGACAGTCGGGCGGCGCGCGAAGACGAAACATGCGGCAGCGCAATAGACATCGCCCACCGCGACGATCGCGTCGCGCGCGCGTTGGCGGCGCAGGAACGCGAATTGGCGAGCCGTCAGCGAGAGCAGGCCTGCGCCGATGTCGCGCATGAGATTGCGGATGTTCCAATAAGCGATCAGGCCGCCGCTCGGCATGCGCGCCGCTGGTCCGACCACGCGTGTCTGCGTCGCGTCCGCCGCAGCGCCGGCGGCGTCGGGCCCGCCGACCATCGGGAAGTGCTCGACGATCGCATCGGGCGCGCGCGCCGCGATCGCCGCCGCGAGATAGCCGGCGATGGCGGCCTCGCCGTATCCATTGCTGACCAACAAGATGTTGGGCGCTTTCGGGCTCATCCGTCCGTCCGCATCAGGAGCGGAATCAACCGGAATGAGGCCACGCGGGGTCGCGCACCGTCTAGATCGAGTTCGAGCCGCCCGGCGTTTTTCGCGAAAGCGCCCGCATGGACGATCGGCACGCCGTCGACGACCTCAGGATCGGCTAGCGTGTCGTGGCTATGGCCGCCGATGATCGCACCGATGCGTGGATGCGCGCGCGCCAGCTCGCGATCGGAGCGCAGCCCGAGGTGCGAGAGCACGATGGTGACGTCTGCATCCGAATGCCCGGCGAGCATCTCATCCATAGCCGCCCGCACGGAGAGGAAACGCCATCCGAAAATGGCTTCCCACCCGCTGCCGGTGCGGTATTGCGGCGCGAGCAAGGCGAGCAAGCGCACGCGCACGCCGCCGGCTTCGACGTCGAGCGAGCGCCGGAACGGAGCTGGACGCGCGCGCAAGTCGAGCAGGTTCGAGCAGATCATGGGCATCGGCATCGCCCGGGCGCGCGCTGCGAACCAGGCGTGGACGTAATGGAACTCGCGGTTGCCGACCGCCTGTGCCCGATACGGCGCAGCGGAGAACTCGGCGATGACGGGCTCGTCGCGCCGATAGACGGTCGACGAACCGAGCAGGCTGTCGCCGCAATCGACCAGCAGCGCCGTCGGTTCGACGAGCCGGGCGAGGCGTGCGCCGAAGCCGAGGCGGCCATGCACGTCAGCCGTGTGGTAGACGGTGAGGGATCGGGCGCTCATGCCGGCCCGCCCGCATCCATCGTCTCGACGACGAAGCGCGCGATGCGCGTCAGCGCATCGGGCGGACCCAGCGCCGCGCGCAATTCTCGGTAGCCTTGCAGTTGCGCCGCGCGCGCGCCATCGTCCGACAGCAGCCGTCGCGTCGCGTCGACGAGCGCCTGTGGCGTGAGGTCGTCTTGCAGCAGTTCGGGCACGATCGTGCGCCCCAGGATCAGGTTCGGCAAGGTCAGCGGCCCGCGCACGAACTGTGGCACGCGCCGTTGCGCGATGCGGTACTGCGTGCGGCTGATGGCGTAGAACGCGACCTGCGGTATCTCGCGCAGGGCTGTTTCGAGCACTGCGGTCCCCGACGCTACCCATGCCACGTCGGCGGCGCGCAGCGCGCGCTGGATCGACTCTCCGCTCGCGATGACCGGCCGCATGCCGCCTGAAGCGCGCGGCCATTGCCGCTCGACCTGTCGGGCGCGTACCCGCGAAGCCGCGGCGATGACGAAGGTCGCACGCTCGTCGCGCGCAAGCATCGCGGCCGCCGCCGCGAGCCGGTCCGCCATGAGTGCGATCTCCTCGGCGCGGCTGCCGGGGAACACGACGATCTTCGGCCCCGCACTGCCCTCCAAACCGAGCTCGGCCGGCCATTGCGCATCCACGGCGGCGCGCGGCGCGATCGCGGACACCAGGGGGTGGCCGAAGTACTCGCAGCGCAGGCCGAGCCGGTGATAGAAATCGCGCTGGCGCACCAGCGCCGTCAGCGGGATCGCGCCGCCCGCGACCGCGCGCGCTTGGCGTTCGTTGTCGAGCCACGCGCCGGGTGGGAAATAATAGACGATCGGACCGCGATAGCCGCCGTGCCGCATTTGCTCGACGAGCCGCAGGTTGAACGCGCCGAAGTCGACCGGGATGACCACCCGCGGCGGCTCGCGCCGCAGCATCGCGTCGTGCTGGCGCATGATGATGTACAGCCGCGGTATCTTCGCGAACGCCGAGACGGGGCCGATGCTGGCCCAGTCGCTCGAGTCGACGGTGATGTTTGCGCCCGCTGCGCGCAAACGCTCCGATCCGATGGCTGCGCACGTCGCGCCAGGGCGCAGCGTGCGGATCTCTTCAAGCAGCAGTGCGGCCTCGAGATCGCCGGACGCTTCGCCGGCGCTCATGAAGATGTCGGACGTCACGACAGGCGCCTGCCGATCAGTCGAATCCGGCTTCCTCTTCCGTCGGCGCGACGGCGCGCCCGCGGCGTATCTCGCGCGTGGTGAAGCCGCGCTGCGACCCGTCCAGGAAGAAAGCGACCAGTTCCTTGCCCTCGTCCGTCGTCACGCGATCGCGCAGCTGCTCGACCGCGCCTGAGAGCGTGCCGTCGCCTAGATACAGTGCGCGATACGCCTCTTTGAGCTCGGTCTGCGCCGCCGCGGACACGCCCTGGCGCTTGAGGCCGACGCGGTTGATTCCGCGCACCCACGCCGGGTTGCCTTCGACGAGCATGAAAGGCGGGCAATCCTTGAGGATCTTGCTGCGCCCGCCGATGAACGCCAGCCGCCCGATGCGCACGAATTGGTGCACGCCGACCATGCCCGAGATGTTCGCGCCGTCGCCGACGATGCAGTGACCCGCAAGCTGCGTGAGATTCGACATCACGACCCGATCGCCGACGTGGCAATCGTGCGCGATGTGCACGTACGCGAGCAAGTGGCAATCCGAACCGATAGTGCTCGAAGAGCCTGCGTCCGTGCCGCGGTTGACCGTCACGTACTCGCGGATCTGGTTGCGATCGCCGATGCGCACGTACGAGACCTCGCCGCGGAATTTCTTGTCCTGCGACGTGCCGCCGATGACCGCGAACGGGTAGATCACGTTCTCCGAGCCGATCTGCGTATGCCCGTGCACGACCACGTTGGCGAGCAGCTTCGTGCCGTCGCCGATCTCGACGTTCTTGCCGATGATGCAATATGGCCCGATCTCGACGTCGCGGCCGATGCGCGCGCCCGGATGCACGACGGCGGTCGGATGGACGTTGAGGGTGTGGATGCTGACGGTGTCGCGGGGCCTGCTCATGCCGGCGTCACATGTCGAGGATCGTGGCGTCGAGCTGGAACAGCCGCGAATCCGTCACCACTGAGAACATCAGCTGTGCGGTGCACACGACTTGGCCGTCCACCTGCGACTCGGCTCGAAGACTGCCGTATGTCTTGCGCAGCCACTCGACGTGCACGTCCATCATGAGCCGGTCGCCGGGCAGCACTGGCCGCCGGAAGCGGACTTTGTCGACGCCGGCGAGGTACGGCACGGAGGTCGTCGCGGCTTTAGGCTCGAGGATAACCGTGCCGCCGAGCTGCGCCATCGCTTCGATGATGAAGATGCCCGGCATCACCGGGTTGTTCGGGAAATGGCCTTGGAAGAACGGCTCGTTGATCGTGACGTTCTTGAAACCAGCGGCGCGCTTGAGCGGCTCCAGCTCGGTGATGCGGTCGAGCAGCAGCATCGGATAGCGATGCGGCAACGTCTCCATGATGCGCCGGATGTCGATGTCGGCCATAGTGCCTCGCCCGTCAGCCCGCCGGCGCCAGCAACGCGCGCAGTGCGCGTGCGGCAGCGACGTGCAATGCATGGCCGGACTTGATCGCGACGACGCGCACTCGTGGATACATGCCCAGCAAGGCGAAGTCGCCGATCAGGTCCAGCGCCTTGTGGCGCACGATCTCGTCCGGGAAACGAAGCTCGCCCATGTAGCCGTCGGCGTCGACGACGACCGCGTTGTCGAGCGAACCGCCGAGCGCCAGGCCCTGCGCGGCGAGCGCTTCGATCTCGTGCCTGAACCCGAACGTGCGATTTGGCGCGATCTCGCGCATGAAGTAGTCCGGCGTGATCGCCGGCGTGGCCAAGAACTGCTGGCCGACCGGCTCGGGGAACGCGACGAAGAAACTGATCGAGAACGCGTCGGCAGGCAGCACGGCGAGCAGCTTGCCGTCCTCTTCGAACCACGCCGGCTCGCGCAGCTCGAGCACCCGTCGCGCTGCCGGCTGCTCGACCATGCCGGCGCCCGCGATCGCCTCCGCGAAGGGCAACGCACTGCCGTCGAGGATCGGCACCTCTTCGCCCTCCATCGAGATCGTCGCATTGTCGACCGCCATGCCCGCGAGGGCTGCGAGCACGTGCTCGACCGTGTGGACGACGCCGGAACCCGTGCCTAGCGTCGTGCAGCGCACGGTCGAACGGATGTTGTCAGGGGTGGCCGCGACGCGCTGGCCATTGGCGAGGACAAATGAAAAACCGGCGTTCGCCGGTGCCGGAGCGACTGTCACCGCCCCGACGGAGCCTGTGTGCAGGCCGACGCCGCGCAGCGTGAAGTCGCGCGCCAGCGTGTGCTGCTTATCGAAGTTCATGACGGCACGTCGGCGCTACAGGCGTTTGCGCAGTTCCGCCACTGCGTCCATGAGTTCGCGCACTTGTTCGAACAGTTTAGGCAGTTTTCTAAACATGACCTTCTGCGCCATCTCGTCGCGGATCGGCAGCGCCGGCGTTCCCCACACTTTGGATTTCGGCGGCAGGTCCGACGTGATGCCGGTCTGTCCGCCTGCGATCGTCATGTCGCCGATCGTGATATGACCGTTCACGCCGACCTGGCCGGCGAGCGTGACCAGCGCGCCGACGTCCGTCGAACCGGCGATGCCGACTTGCGCGCACAACGTGCTGTCCGGACCGATCGTGCAATTGTGGCCGATCTGCACGAGATTATCGATCTTGGTGCCGCTCCCGATGGTGGTCGAGCCGGTCACGGCGCGGTCGATCGCGCTGCACGCGCCGATCTCCACGCGATCCCCGACGACGACGTTGCCGAGCTGCGGTATCTTGATCTGCTCTGCGCCCACGCGCACGAAGCCGAAGCCGTCGGCGCCGATGACGCAGTTCGCATGCAGGATGCAATCGTCGCCGACGACGCAGTCGTCGAGCACGCAGGCACGCGGATGCAGCAGCGTGCGCTTGCCGATCGACGCATCGCGCCCGACATACGCGCCGGCCATCAGAATCGCGCCGTCTCCGAGTTGCGCGCCGGCACTGACGACGACGCCCGCGCCGATGAACACGTCGGCGCCGCGCTTCACGCGGTCGTCTATCACCGCGCTCGGATGCGTGAACGGACCGCGGGGCAGCGGCGGCGCGAACGAGGCGAGAATCGCGGCAAGCGCGGCGCGCACGTCGTCGGCGACGAGGAGCGACTTGTCGCCGCGCGCCGCGCCGGCTGCCGAACCCGGCACGATCACGGCCGACGCGCGCGATGCGAGCGCCCGCTCGACCCAGCGCTCGTCGACGGCGAAGGTGAGCGCGCCTGGCACCGCCTCGTCCACCGACGACACGCGCTCGATCGGCGTGCGCGCGTCGCCGACCAGCGATGCGCCGGCGATCGCCGCCAGATCGCCTAGGTGGCGCGCGCTCACGGTATGCCGCTTATTTGGGCGTCGGTGAGGGCGGTGTGATGTGCAGGGCTTTTTCGACGTCGGGCGTGATGTCGTCACCGCCGTACGCCGTGCCCTCTTTGGTCACCACGATCGCGTAGTTGCGCTGCTTGGCGATATCGGTGACCGCGGCCCGCACTTCGTTCGTGACCTCATCGTTCCAGCGTTTCTCCTGGTCCTGGAACTGGGCCAGCGCCTTGCGCTTCTCGGCCGCGCTCACTTTGCTCTGCGAAATGGCTTGGTAGTTGGCCTGCAGCTGGTTGTAGTAGTTCTGGAACTTCGGCCAGTTGGCTTCCAGCTCGGTCACGCGCACGACGGCGATGCGCGAGTGCGCCTGCGCGCAGCCGGCGATCGCGACGGAGGCCACGACGGCGGCCGCAAGCGCCATGTGTCTGAATGTCTGTTTCACGTTCTGCTCCCGGATGGTGTGGTTGGTGACGGTGGAGATGAGGTCGCGGGGACTAGGTCTGCCGGCGAAGGCGGCGCCGGCAGCGCCGCGACGGCCTTGATGACTTGATCGGTGAGGTCGACCGCGGAACCAGCTCCGCGGATATTGGTGAACACGATGGCGATACCGCGCTGGCGCGCCACGTCGCCGACCTGCGTCTGGACCTGCGTCAGGATCTTCCCGTACAGGTCGCGGCGCTGGGCGGCGAGATCTTGCGTCTCGTTCTGGATCGCGACGTCGTCGATGAATTGCATGTGTCCGATCGCGCTGTACTTGGCGACGAGCTGTTTGCGCGTCTCCTGGTACGCGGCCAGCGCCTTCGAGAATTCGGCCGCGTATTGCGCCTGGTTCTCGCTGTGGATCTTGTCCATCTCCGCCCGCGCCTTCGGATCTTTCTCCAGCTGCGCGTTGGCGTTGGCGACCTGCGCCTGGTATTGGGTGCCCAGCCCGGAGAGCTGCACGTGCAGCTGGTCGTTCATCTGCTTCTGGCGGGCTTTGAGCTTGTCGTTCGTCGCGCTCATGGCCGCCGTACGCGCCGTATTGAAGCGCGCGGCGGCATCGCGTTGGAGCGAGTCCTCGTAGGTCTTGAGGTCCGCGTTGTCGCGCGATTTGAGCTGATTGATGATCGATTCTTCGCGCGTCTCGATATTGGCGAGCTGGCTCTCGGCCTGCTGGCGCTCGTCTTGGGTGAGGTTGAGGTCTTCGAGTTTGGCTTTGAGGTTGAGGCGCTGGCTCTGGCTTTGCTTTGCGAGGTCGATCTGATAGTCGGTCTCAGATTTCTCGAGCTGCGCGCGCCGCGCCCCGAGCTTGAGACCCACTTCTTGCTGCAGTTGGCGGGCCACTTGTTGCAGATGAAGGCCGTCGGCTTGATACAGCTGCTTCTGGTATTCCGTGAACGCTTTGAGCGCGTCTTGTTGCACCTTCTGCGCTTGCGCGCCGAGCTGCTGGCCGATGGGAGCGGAAGCGCCCGTGACTTGCGTCTGCAGCGTCGCCATCGCCGCCGCTTCGCGCTGCTGGTAGTACGTGCGCCGCGCGTTGATCTGCGCTTGGAACTGCTGGTCGGCGGAGGCTAGGTCAGCTTCCATCTGCGCCAGCGCCTGCTGCTGCGCGGGCGTCTGCGGCGCCGGCGCATTCTGCGCCTGCCCGCTGAGCAACGTGATCTGCGACTCGAGCGTGTCCAGTTCGACGTGCAACGGGTGCGCAGCGATGACCTTGTCGATGTCGACGTATCCGGCGCCGCCGCCCTGTGCGAACGGAGCGCCGCCTTTCGCGCACCCCGCGAGCGCGACGACCAGCGCCGCGGCGGCGAGTGCTCTGGCGTGTGTCAATTACTTCAGGGCTGCCAGCACGTCCGCGGTGACGTCGGTGCCGCCGTAGACGCGATCGGCCTGGTCGACGACGAGCAGCAGCTTCTGTTTGCGCGCGACGTCCGAGATCGCTTTTTGGATCTGGTCGTTGAGCGGTTGGACGTCTTTCTTCTGCTCATCTTTAAGCTGGTTGTTGAACGACTGCACGAGGGCCAGCTGGTCCGCTTGGCTCTTGCCGGCGAGCTCCTTGTTGAGCTCTTGCCCGAGTCTCGCGCGCGCTGCTTGGAACGCATCCGCGGCGGCTTTCGCCTTAGGGAGCTGGTCGATCTGAGTCTGATCGACGTAGCCGACTTCGGACGGCGGCGGCGTGTTCACCGGCGGCACGATGATGCCGGCTTGATTGATCGTCGAGAGCACGTCCTTGGTGATGTCCATGCCGCCGTAGATCACGATCTGCTTGTCGACGACGACGCTCAAGCTGTGCTGCGCCGCCACCAGCGCGATGGCCGTCTGCGCGCGGTTGAGCAACGGATCGAACAGCTCGTGCTGTTTGGCGGCGAGCTTCTGGTTGTAGTCGCCGTAGATGCGCTGCTGGTCAGCTTGGCTCTTGCCTTTGATCGCTGCTTGGAAATCGCGCGCTGTCTGATCGCGGAACTGCGCGAACTGCTGTTGCGCGGCGGCGAACGCGGGCAGTCCGCCGATCGCGCCCTGGTCGACGAAGCCGATGTCGTTGACGTCGGTCGCCAGCGCCTGCGGCGCGAGCGCTAGTGCGGCGACGATCGCGAACGCGATCGCCGAAACGAAGCGTATGTGCATTGTCTTATGGTTCTCCTAGAATGCTTGGCCGAAGCCGAATGAGATATGACTTCCTTGCGAGCTCGTGGCCAGATCGATGCGGATCTGCTGCGGCAGAATCGGTGTGGTCAGGCGGATGCCGAAACCGACGTCCGTCAAGAAGCTGTACGGCAGCTGCTTATAGGTGAAAGTCTGGCGCGGTCCCACCACGACCGGCGCGTGCGGCCCCGATGGCGGCACAGGCGTCGGCGCAGGCGTCGGACCCGCCACCGCTTGGACGTACGGCGCGCTGCCGGTATCCGTGAAGAGCACGACCTCCAGCTTGCGGTCCGCGGTCACCGGCATGCGCAGTTCGGCTTGCCCGAGCAGCTCGCGATCGCCGTAGTACACGTACTTGGTGCCGCGCAGCTGCTGGTCCGACAAACTGAACAACTCATTATACGGCAGCGTCGTGCCGCCGGTCGAGAATCCCCACACGAAGTTGAAGCCGAACGTCGAGTGCCGTTTGACCGGATAAAAACGCGTGAGCTGGAAGATGCCTTTGTCGTACTTGTAGTCCGATCCGAGGAACTTTAGCGCGGCTTCATCGTAGATGGAGGTCACGCCGCCGTAGCGCGGGTTCTGCACGTCGTCCCGGTTGTCGCGGACCAGACTCGCGTTGAGCGAGCGCAGCGCTTGGCTCGGCTGGTTGCCGCCGACCGTCACGCCGTTGCCCGGCGTGGTGACGCCTATCGAGGTCTGGTCCAGCAGCGAGTTCGGGAACCCTTGCGCGGTGAATTCTTGATACAGCCGCGTCGCGGAGATACCGTAATAGAGGCGCGTGTACTCGGCGATCGGGTGGCCCGTCGTGATCGACACGCCCGATTGGCGCGACGAGAAATCAGCGAACTGGTTCGTGCATGGCGTCGAGCTCGGTTGGCACACGACGGTGACGCCGGGCACGGGCGTCGCGGTGAGCGGCCCGCTCGAGATGCTGCCGCCCGGCGGCGACAGAGAGTAGAACGGATTGTTGCCCGCTTCTTTATACACCGGGTAGGGCTGGTTGTTGGTGACGTTATTGAAGATGTTAACCGCCAGCGACGTCGACTTGAACTTGTGCAGGTAGGGGATAGTGACGCCGAAGTTGACCGCTGAGGTGTACTGGCCGCGCGAGGCGGCGATCGATGCGCCGTTGCCCGTGCCGTCGACATTGCTCTCCGAATACGAGATGTTGCCCGACAGGCCTTGGCCGTACGTGCCGCCGCCACCGTACGAGAGGCCGACGCTGGCCGTGCCGGTGCGTTGCTCCTGGACCGTCCACACGAGCGTGACGTATCCGCACTTGTCGCCGAACGGCTTGATCGAGAGGTCGACCGTCTTG
This sequence comes from Vulcanimicrobiota bacterium, assembly GCA_963772515.1. GTDB lineage: Bacteria > Vulcanimicrobiota > Vulcanimicrobiia > Eremiobacterales > Eremiobacteraceae > JAFAHD01. Next base: position 571,983 of record CAVYXC010000002.1, on the reverse strand, counting down.
AAGAACTGCGTGTTGTTGATCGCCTCGTAATCGCGCCGCAGGCGGTTGTCGGTGATGAGATCGCCGGGTCCGAGCAGCAACAGGCGCCGGATCACGTAGTCCTTGGTCTTCGAATTGCCCAGGATCTCGACCGCGCCGACTTTCGATTCGCACACGCTCACGTCGACGACGCCCGCGCTGTTCGGATCGACGCTGCCGTCGACGATCGCCGAGAAGCCGAGGTCCTTGTACAAGTTTTGGATCGCTTGCAGGTCGTCGCTGAACTGCTGCTGCGAGAACGTCGAACCGGGCTTCGTCTTCATGACGGCCAAGATCGCCTGCGTGTTGATGATGTGGTTGCCGGTCACGTCGATCTTCGCGACGGTGACGCCCTCTTTGACGTCGATGAGCAGGTGGCCGTCTGCATCGATATGGATGTTCTTGACATGCCGCGTGCCCGTGTAGCCGAGCTTGTCGTAATACGAGTTGATCTTGGCGACGTCGTCGCGCAACGTGTTGGTGTCGAGCACCGAACCGGTCGAGGTGTCCATGAGCGCGGTGAGGATGTCGCTCGAGACGTGCGTGTTACCGTCGAACGTGATCTTGGTGACGACCGGATTCTCGATCACGAGGTAGGTCACGGCGACGCCGCCAGGAGCCGCGCGCAGATCGGTCTTCACGTCTGAGAAATAACCGAGACCGAGGATGGCCTGCTGGTCGGCCGCGATCTGCTTGGTGTCGAGCGGCGTGCCGGGCCTGCTCTTGATCACCGCTGCGATCTTATCGGTGGGGACGTGGGTGTTGCCCTTGATGTTCACCGCGGTGATGATGGGCGTCGGCGCGGCAGGCGTCGCCTGGGGCACGAAGGCCACCACGAGGGCCGCTGCGGCGAGCACCACAGCCGCACTTCGCATGACAAGACGCAACAGTCGGGGACTCCTCATCAAACGTGCCGGCGGGCCGGCGACCTCGGGTCCGGGCAGACAACCGAGCGGACGGCGGCCCGGTCTTTGCCGCCGCCCGCGAGTGCTTCTGTGGGCCGCGTTGGCGTAGGTTTGAGCGACTTGGCTTCCCACGTTTTCCCGCACATTCCTGCCCGCGCGGGCTCCTGTGGCCTCACTTAAACGTCACTCGCATGCCGACCCGGTACGTGATGAATCCTGAGGGCGCGGTGGTCGACGTGAACTCGAGCGCGGCGTAGTCGCGCACGCTGTACGACGCACCGTAATACTGCGTGACCGGCTGTGTGGTCGTCGACCCGTAGATCACAGCGACCGTCGGCGAGACGAACTTGCGCACTTCGACGACGATCTGGCCCAGTTGGTTGAATTCGAGCGAGACCTCTTCGATGTTGAGCGATTGCGCGAGCGCCGTGGAGAACGGCGAGAGGATGCTGCGCGAGAGCTCGGCGCTGAGCAAGCGCTGCGCACCGACTGACAACGTCTGCTGCGTCACCCCGCCGGTCAGCGCGCCGATGTCGGATCCTCCGACGATGCCCGCGAGGATCTGCTCGGGGGTTTGGCCGCTGCTCGAAGAGATCACCGTGCTCAGGTGGTCGACGCGTCCGCTTATATCCAGCGTGACGCGATCGCCGTTGACGACGGTCGACGCGGTCGCGTCCAGCGAGGGCAACACTCCTTGGTCCGGCTCGAACGAGAGCACGCCGCGCTCCACGCGGAAGGTCACGCCATACGCGCCGATCGTGCCGCGCTTGGTGGTGAATTCGCCTGTCAACTGCGGGTCGCGCACGCTGCCGCCGATCGCAAGCGTGCCGTCGGTCGTCAGATCGACTGGGCCGCCGTGCACGCGCATGTTGCGCGCGTCGGTCGCCAGCTGCATGTTGAGCGACGGCAAGTCGAAGAATGTCGGCGCGGGTGTGGAGAGCGCAGCCGGCGTGAGCAGATGATCGCCTGGCGGGTAGACGCCGCCGCCGTACGCGATCGTGTGGCCCGGCAGCAGCTCCGGCACGCCGGGAATGTTCGACGTCGGCGGCGGTCCCGATGTGTCGCCCAGCGTCGTCGCCAGCTGATAGATCGCCGACACGGGGATCGTGCCGTCGCGCAGCGTCAGCGTGCCGGCGAGCAGCGGCGTCGAACCGGATTGCGTCAGGCCGAGGTCGCCGTTGACGGTGCCGGATACCCAATTCGGCGCGTCGAGCGGCAGATTGACCGCACGTAGCGTCGCGTAGTACGCAAGACCCGGGGTGCTGCGCAAGCCGACCGCCGGTACGACGTACGCCCTGCCGCTGCCGTCGAACGTCCCTTTGCCTCCGGTGCCCGCCAGATCGGTCAGCGTAATCGAATCGTGCGAGAACACAATATCCGCGTTGATCGAGCGCAGCGGCACCGTCTGATAGCGCGACGTCAATTCGCCGCCACGCAAACGCGCCGACCCCTGCAGTTCCGGTTTGCCCGCAGTGCCGCTGACCGCAGCGCTGGCGTCGAGCGTGCCCGCAAGCGTCATCGTCTGTTTGAGGAGCGGATCGAATGCAGTCATGTCGATGCCCGAGGCGTCCAGACGCAGGCCCACCGGCCGGCTGGGCGGACCGAGCGCGAACGGCACGAGCTCGAGCGGCAGCGACCCCGAGAGCGTCAGCAGCCCGTGTCCTTTCGAAAGGCGCAGCAGGGTGTCGCCGATGGCGACCTCGTTCGCCGAATATGTGGCGTGAGCCGCGAGCTGATCGTAGCCGATGCCGAGCACCTCTCCCGGCGTGGCGATGACGCTTCCCTTGATGACCGGCTTGTGAACCGTGCCCGAGAGCGCCACGTCCGTCTGCGCCGCGCCGCTGATCTCCACGTCGGAGCCGAAGAGCCGCGTCAGCCCGCGGAGATCGCTCACGTTCATCTGCGCATCGCCCGAGAGAGCGCCGCTGCGGCTGAGCCGCGCATTTGCGACGGCATGCCCGAACGACACGTCGACCGCCGCATCGCGCAGCTGCACCTGCGTGCCATCGCTCGTGATGCGCCCAGTCGTACCGAGCAGCTGCAGCTTGCGGACGTATCCGTCATGCACGGCAAACGCGACGTCGACAGCTGGTTTGGCGAACGTGCCGTTCAACGAGCCGTTCGCGTCGAGCGTGCCGCGCAGACCCCAGTCCTCCAGTCCTGTGAGGCGCGCGATCAAGCCGAGATCCACGTCCGACGTCTGCGCGGTCGCACGATACGTCGCGCGGTGCAGGTCGGGAAGGGCTGAAGCACTGCCGCCAAACGTGAGATCGCCGGAGAAATAGCTCGCGCCGAGTTCTCCGTTCTGGGCGACGTCGAGGTGCAGACCATCGGAGCCGGCCTCGCGCATCGCAGCGCTGATCGAACCGAGCGGTATTCCCGCGGCATAGGCATCGGCGAGCGCAAGATTCCCGTGCGCGCGTGCGCTTCCGGGCTGCAGCGACAGCGCGACGTACACGCTGCCGATCCCGTCGAGCACGTCGCGCCCTTCGAAGAAGTCGTTGACGTCGGACAGGTCCACACGTGCGCTGCGAGCGAGCAGCGCGAGGCGGTCGTGCGAGTAGCGTCCGCCGAAAGCCAGCGCCGTGTCGCCGAGCTGCGTCGCGCCGTCGCGCAGGACGAAGGCGCCGCCGCCATACGAGAACGTGCTGCGATTTCCAAGCAGCGTCACGCCGCGCAGCGTCGCGGCGCCGCTATCCAGCGTGCCGGCGACCTGCGGATCGGATGCGTTGCCGCGCACGGCGAGGTCGGCGTCGAACGCGCCCGCGACCGGCCATGCGCGCGGCACCACATGCGCGAGCACGCCGCCGAGATCGCCATCGCGTACGGACGCGGTGGCGTCCAGCGTCACGTCCGAGGGCGCAGCGCCGGGCGCCACGCCGAGCGCGCTGCCGCTGACGCGCACGCGCGTACCTGCGACATCCAGGTCTCCCAGCGCGTGCAGATCGCGCTGCGCGTATGTGATATCCCCCGATCCTCCCACCTGCGTGCCGTTCACGCGCCCGCCCGCCATGGAGAATGAAGCTGAAAGATCGGCGCCGTGCGCGGCGGGTCTCACATCGCCGATCACCACAGCGGTGCCGGCGTCGAACGGCAAGCCGGCGCCGCGCAGCGCGGCCATGTCGATGCCGCTCGCGAAGATGCTCGCGCCGTCTTGCGTACCCGTCGCGCCGATGGTGCCGCGCAGCGCATCGGCTTTCACCGCGTAACGCAGTGGCGCGGCCGGGCCTCCGGCCGCTTCAAGCGTCAGACCGCTTAACGCCAATCCGTCAAGCATCGCGTTCCCGTCACGTGAAGCGATCGTCGCGGCCCAGCCGCTGGCGCTGAACACCGCCTCGAAGTCGCCGCTCACGTCGCCGCTCGCCGGAACGCCGGCCATCCGCGCGATCGGGTCGAGTGCGAACGCGCCCGTTCCACGGATATCCCCGGCGAGCCGCAATGTCTGCGGGTCGACGCGCGCGACGCCGGAGGCCCGCACTGCGACGTCGCGGCCGCTCAGCGCGAGTGACTCGAGCGCGATGCGTGGTCCCCTTCCGCTGGCGCGGACCGTCACGGCGTCGACTCGCTCGCCTTGCACGACCACGTCGCGCCCGCGCAGGTCCACGACCGTTCCCAGCGTGCCGTCTGCCGAATCGGAGCCGCTGCTCCGCGCAACCCCATCAAACGTTCCGACGACCTCCGGCAGCGTGACGAGCGGCGTGATTCCCGGGAGGCCTGCGCTGCCGGCGAAGATATGAACCGGCGCGTGCGACGCGATGACGCTGGCGAAGAACGCGCGTTGGACCGCATTGGAGTGGTCGTACGCCGTGCGCGCGGTGATGTCGCCGCGCGGCCAGGCGATCCGCAAGGCGCTGAACGCCGACGAGCCCGCCGTTCCGGTCACGGCGACCGCGGCGCTCGCGCCGGTGCCGCCGAGCGTGCGTCCGAAGGCGTCAAAGCGCGCGCTGCTCGCCGGGCCGTCGATCGATGCCAGCACCTGCACGATACCGCCGCGGTTGAGGTTTGCGATCACCGGCACCGCACGCGCCCGCGCGTCAGCAGTACCGATGGCTTGGACGGCGGGTTGCGCGCCGAGAGCGATGTCTCCGCCGCCCGACACGCGTCCGCCGTCGTACGATGCCTCGACGTGCGGCAGCGTCACGTGAGCATCGTGATAATAGAAGATAGCGCGTGCGGCGGCGAGCGGAACTCCGTCGACGTGCTCGGATCCAGCCTTCCCGTTCAGGTCGCCGGCGACGTGCACGTCGTCGAGCGGTCCATCGAAGCGCACTCGAGCCTCGAATGCGCCGTCCATCGTTTGAGCGCGCGAGAACGCCAGCAACCGCTTCGCAAGGCGGAGATCGCCGCGCGTGTGCGCGGCGAAACCCAAGCGAACGCCGCCGCCGAGACGGATCCCGCCCCGCGCGACGATGGGAAGGCCCGCTGCATCCCCACGCAAATCGCCGAACCCGAGATAGCCGCCGCTCAGCGCGATCGTCCCCGCGATGTCACGCACCGGCACGTCCAACGGCACGACATGGATGGTGCCCCCGCGCACTCGCGCGCCCGCGCTGAAGCGCCATGACGGACCGGCACCGTCTGCGTAGCCGAGGTCGTACGAGCGCGCCACCACGTCCGCCGTGCCGCGTTCGGCGACGAACAACGGCGTCGAGATGAACGCATCGAGGGGCGGCGCGAATGCGACGGACGGCGCGTCAAGCGTCAACTGCGCGAACCCGACGGGATCGTTTTCCGAAAACGCGCCGCGCAGATGCGATGCCGTTCCTTGCGCGGCGTATGTCGCACGCAACTCGCCACGGCCGATCCCGCCCGACAGCGCGGCATCGGCCTCGATGCCGGTGATCGAGAACCACCGCCCCGGCCGTGCGTACGCGCTTGGATTCTCGACGTCGAGCCTGCCGTCGGCGACGCGCAGCGTCAGGGCGAGCGGGGCAAGCGGGCTGACGGTATTCACCCCGGCGGCGGGCGGCGACGCCGGCGTTATAAAGGTTGAAAGGTTAGTCGAGCCGTCCGGCAACACGACGACGCGCAGCGCAGGCTGGTCGATCTCCACCGCGCGCAGCCCGAAGCGCCGGTCGCTGCGCCCGATCAGCGCGCGCCAATCGTACTCGATCGTAAGCCGTTTGACGTACAACACGCGTCCGCTGTCGTCGTCGATCTCAAGGCCGGATGCATCGAGGCGCTCTCGCCCGACCGCAAGGTCGCCGCCGGCGAGATGCATGCCGTGTACCGCCAGGAACGCGCCGAGCGCGAAACGCGCCAGGGCCGAGCGCGGCGCGGCGAAGCTGACCGCGAGCACCGCACACGCTGCGGCCAGCCCGGCCGCGAGCGCCACCCCACGCGCGACCGCTCGAAGGGAGAACATGTGGTTAACCTTATTCCCTGGTGCGCCGCCCCGCCCATGGCTGGCAGCCCACGTACGACCCGCCCCGGTCGTCCAAGCCAGCTGTAATACGTACTATAAGGAAGATTCTAGATAGACCACTCCCAGGTGTTCCAGAACTCGGTCACGGCGTGGGCCGGCCTGAAGCCGGTCAGGTCGGTGCTGACAACGCCGAGCCGGCGGTTGAACCAGAGGACTAAGAAGGGCTGATCGGCTGCGAGCAGGCGCTGGATGAGATCGTACTGCTTCTTGCGTTCGGCCTGGCGATAGACGCTTAGAGCGATGCGTTCTGCCGTATCGAGCTGCGGGTTGCAGTAGTGATAGACGTTCTGACCGTTGGGCGGCCATTGATCACACATCGTGAAGGCGGAGTCGTCGGGATCGACGCCGTTGGCCCACCCGAAGAACGCGATGTCGTATTTGCCGGTCTGGATGATGCCGCCCGCGGCGTAGTTGGCGAACATGATGGCGGGACTATACCGTTTTTCTATGAGGTCGACGCCGACCGCTTTCCAATCTTGCTGGAGCACGCCGAAGACGACGTCGTCGATCGCCGAACCGACAGTGCCGGCCGCATAGAGCTCCAATCGCTTTCCATCTCTAGAACGGTAGCCGTCGGCACCCATCTTCCAGCCCGCCTCATCGAGCATCTCGCCTGCACGCACCGGGTCGTACGCATACTTCATAACATCGGGATTGTAGGCCCACAAGAAGCTGGGCTGGTCGCTGTTCGCGTGCAGCGGCACGCCATGCGCCGCCTTGTCGATGATGGTGTCGCGATCGGTCGCATACGCGAGCGCCTGGCGCACCCGGAGGTCGCGCAGGATGGGGCTAGACAGATTGTATCCGAGCATCGCGAACGCGGTGAACGGGTTGAGGACGACCCGCGTGCCCTCGATGCCCTGCAGGCTGGGCAACTGCGACTGCGACGCGGCATACTCCATGTCGATCTCGTGCGTGCGCAGCTGGGTGAGGATGGTCTGGTCACTCGGGATGATGTGATACTCGATCGCCGTGAGCTTTGGCGGTCCGCGCCAGTAGTCCGGATTGGCGACGAACCTGATCAGGCTGCCTTTATGCCACTCGGCCACTTTGAACGGACCGGTGCCGATAGGCAAGTTGTTGTACGACGCCCGGTTGATGTCGGGCAGCGATGCGAGCAGATGCGCGGGCAGGATCGCGTACGGCGCGCTGCTCATCGAGAAGAACGTCGCGACGAAGGGTGCGTAGGGTCGCGTGATGTGCACCCTGATCGTGTGATCGTCGAGCCTGTCGATACGGCTGATGATGTCGTAGCCGAGGCGCGACCCGACGTTGTTGTTCGGATTCATCACTGCATGCCAGGTGAAGATCACGTCGTTCGCGCCGAACGGCGCACCGTCGTGCCACCTCACGCCGCGCCGCAAGTGATACGTGATGCTCAAGCCGTCTTTGCTGATGCCGCCGTTCTCGGTCGTCGGCACCTCGGTGGCAAGTTCCGGCACCCATTGGTTCTCGTCGTTCCAATTGAACAGATAGCCGGCCCAGAACATCGAGAGGTCGACGGTTGTCTGGTCGGTCGTCAGCTCGGTGTTGAGCGTCGAGGGGTCCAGGTTCTCGCCGATTCGCAGCACGCCGTGATGAATCCATGCATGACCCGCGGCCCCCGGTTGGATTTGCGTGCTCACCCTGCTGCACGCGCAGATAGCCACGCACGACACGAGTATGAGAGCGATCGCGTTGCGCTTCATGGACCACGACTTTGGTGCGCCCGCGTGCCGGGCCTTTAGGACGACAGGTCGACGATCCTGCCGTGTCTGTCGATGCGCATGAGCCGGTCACCCCAGCGTACCCGGCGTCCGAAAAAGGTTGCGGCCCACACGCACAGCCCCATGAGGTCGCGCATCGGAAGCAGCCACAATGCGTCAGGAGTGCGCACGCGCAGCGCCACGCGGGCCGCGTAGTGCAGCGCGATGCGCAGGACGAGAGCGAGCGCGAGCAGCCCAGCCCCCAGTACGGACCAGCCGCTGATAAGAAAGAAGATCAACGCCGGCGGCCATGCGAAGGTCAGGAAGTAGCCGGTGTAACCGGCCGGGCGCGCGGCGCGGCTGGTGCGCGCCCAGCGCAGCTCGTGCGACCAAAGCGAAGCGATATTGGGTTCGGCGACTGCGTGCCCGACGACGTATGGCGCGAGCGCGACGCCGAAACCCTGGCGACTGACCAGCTCGCCGAGCATCTGGTCGTCGGCGAGGTAGTCCGCGAGCGCGCCGAAGCCGCCGATCGCGCCGAGCGCCGCGCGCGTGACGGCCATCGTCGCACCCAGACAAAAACGCACGCGCCCGAGCGCTGCGACCAGGACCGACGGGATGAACTGATCGTTAATCATCAGCGCACCGAGCGCCGACGCCATGCTGGCGCGCGGCACGCCGCGATACACGCAGGTGACGGCGCCGACGCGATCGCCCGCGAACGCCGTGGCGACGGCGCGCAGGTACGAGGGCCCGACACGCGTGTCGGCATCGGCCACGACGAGCACGTCGTAGGCCGCGGCCTCGACCATGTTCATCAGCTGCGCGATCTTGGGGTTGGGCGCGGTGTGCGGACCACCCGTGACGCGCGCTATGGACCGGTGTGCGAACTCAGCCACGATGCCATCGATGACTCCCGCCGCCGGATCACTCGCGTCCGCAACGCCGAACACGACTTGGAATTGTGGATAGTCTTGCGCGCAGAACGACCGCAAGTCGTCACCCAAACCTTCCGGCGACCCCGCCACCGGCTTGAGGATCGTGATGCCCGGCAATCCCGCCGCGGGCGCGCCATGCTCGTATCGCGTCAACCATGCGCCGAATGCCAGTACGCGCCACAGCGCGACCACGGCATAGCCGAGCGCCGCCAGCGTGATCGGCCCGAACGCTGCGGCGAGCGTCGCGTGCAGCATCAGCCGGGTGCGCGTCGCGGCGCCGACGAGCGCGCGCGCAGTTCGCCAAAGGAGCTGCGCTCGATGGCTTCGTCGCGCAGCGCATGCGCCACCGCAGGATCGAGCAGTGCGGCGAGCTCGCGCGCGCGCGGTCCGTCCGTCGCCGGATGGAAGTACATCTCACTGCAGCCGTCGGGTATCTGACGCAGCAGTTGCAGGACGACTTCGCTGCTCATGTTGCCTGTGTCATCCATCCCGAACACGAAGTCGTTGTAGGCGACATGTGCGGCGCGGCAACGCGCGCGCATAAGCGCGAACAGCGGCGCCATCAGCACGTCGTTGCCGAACCGGCCAGCGAGATCCGTGCGGCGCGCACGCCACGACGCCAGCATCGGCTCGTGCGGGATGCGCACGGGCGGATCGCCGTAGTCGCGCCCGATGCGCAGCATGAGACTGAAGATCGTCGGGTGCACATGCATGTGATTGTGTGCGTTGACATGATCCAACGGCAGCCCCGTCGCCGCAAAGGCAGCATATTGGGCGCGGATCTCGGCTTCGAGCTGGCGGCGCGCACTCGGATTGAAGAAGTATCTGAAGCCCGTGCGTACGAGCTGCTCGGAGAATTCGCCGCGCTCGTCCACCAGATCGGGGACCTGCTCAGGCGGCAGCGCCGGGCGCCCGTTGACGAGCACGACATGCAGTCCGACGCGCAGCTCGGGCAGGCGTTTGGCGCGCGCGACCGCATCGGCCGCTGCCGCGCCGGTGACCATGAGACACGTCGTGCTGAGCACGCCGTCGCGGTGCGCGCGCTCGATCGCCTCGTTGACCTCGGCCGACTCGCCGAAGTCATCGGCGGTGATGATCAGCCGGCGCGTCAGACGTCGAGGTTCTTGACGTCGCGCGCGTTGTCGGCGATGAACTGCTTGCGCGGGTCCACTTTCTCTCCCATGAGGATCGTGAACATCTCGTTGGCGGCGACTTCGTCTTCGAGCAGCACTTTGCGCACGATGCGCCGTTCCGGATCCATAGTGGTCTCCCACAGCTGCTCGGGATCCATCTCACCCAGGCCTTTGTATTGCTGGATCGAGTAGCCATCGCCGGCCTGCGCGATCACCGCGTCGCGCTCGTCGTCGCGATAGCAGTACCAGATCTTCTTGCCCTTCTTCACCTGGTAGAGCGGCGGCTGCGCGATGAACAGATTGCCGTCCTCGATGAGCTTGCGCATGTAGCGGAAGAAGAACGTCAGCAGCAGCGTGCGGATGTGCGAGCCGTCGACGTCGGCGTCGGTCATGATGTAGATGCGATGGTAGCGCAGTTTGCTGACGTCGAAATCCGCCTCGAAACCGGTGCCGAGCGCGGTGATGAGCGCGCGGATCTCCTCGTGGCCGACGATCTTGTCCAAGCGCGCCTTTTCGACGTTGAGGATCTTGCCTTTGAGCGGCAGGATCGCCTGGAAGTGCCGGTCGCGGCCCTGCTTGGCGCTGCCGCCGGCGGATTCGCCTTCGACCAGGAATATCTCGCTCTTGGCCGGATCGCGTTCGGAGCAGTCTGCAAGTTTGCCGGGCAGCGAACCGCCGTCGAGCGCGTTCTTGCGCCGCGCCAGGTCGCGCGCCTTGCGCGCCGCCTCGCGCGCGCGATTGGCGTTGATCGTCTTCTCGATGATGCGCCGGGCCGGGCCGGGATTCTCTTCGAGGTAATAGTTGAGCGCCTCGGCGACGATCTCGTCGACCGCGCCGCGCGCTTCGGTGCTGCCCAGCTTGGCCTTGGTCTGGCCCTCGAACTCAGGATTCGGCAGCTTCACGGAGACCACCGCGGTCAGCCCCTCGCGCACGTCCTCGCCGGCCAGGTTGCCTTCGGACTCTTTGAGCATGCCGTGCTTCTTCGCGTAGTTGTTGAGGACGCGCGTCAGCGAGGTACGAAAGCCGACCAGATGCGTGCCGCCGTCGACCGTGTGGATGTTATTGGCGTAGGCGTAGACCTGCTCGATATAGCCGTCGTTGTACTGGAACGCGACCTCGACCGCCACTTTACCGCGTTCGCCCGCGATGTAACGGACGTCGTGCAGCGGCTCTTTGTTCTTGTTGATGTGCTCGACGAAGCTCTTGATGCCGCCTTCGTACATGAAGGTCTGTTTCTTGTCCGTGCGCTCGTCGATGAGCTCGATCCGCAAGCCGCGATTGAGGAACGCCAGCTCGCGCAGGCGTTGCTGCAGGATGTCGAGCGAGAAATCGAGCGTCGCGAATATCTGTGGATCCGGCTTGAAGTGCTGGATGGTCCCCGTGCCGTCAGCAGGTCCGAGCACCTTGAGCTTCGAGGTCGCGATGCCGCGCGAGAACTTCTGCTCGTAGAGCTTGCCGTCGCGCTTGACGCGCGTGATCATCCACTCGGAGAGCGCGTTGGTGACCGAGATGCCGACGCCGTGCAAGCCGCCCGACACTTTGTAGCCGAGCTGATCGAACTTGCCGCCCGCGTGCAGCACGGTCATGACCACTTCGATGGCGGGCTTCTTCTCGCTCGGGATGACGTCGACCGGAATGCCGCGGCCGTCGTCCTCCACTGAGAGCGATCCGTCTTTGTGGATGGTGACGCTGATGTTGCGGCAGTAGCCTGCCAGCGCCTCGTCGACTGCGTTGTCCACAGCTTCGAAGACGATCTGATGCAGCCCGCGCGTGCTCGTATCGCCGACGTACATGCCCGGCCGCTTGCGCACGCCTTCCAGGCCCTTGAGCACCTTGATCTGCGCGGCACCGTATTCGCCGTCGCTCGGTCGTTTCGCCAAAATCTTACCCTAAAGCGTTAAAGCGGGCGAGCCGCGCTCGCCCATCGGTCGAATAAATTCGACCGCTGCATACCTATTCATCCGATAGAATCGTTACTTATCTGCCTTCTCGCGAACAGGCCGCGGCGCCTTTCGTTCGCCGTCGCGAAGTAGCGCATCCGCCCATTGGCGTCCGACCACGCTCGCAAGCACTGCGACGCTCAACGCCTCCTTGCGCTGCTGCGTCGCGAGCATGGCGTAACTCCACGCGGCGACGCGGTCGCCCGCTTCGAGACGGTCCCGGCGTAAGCGTGCGCGCGCGTTGAACATCTGCAGCTCGCATTGCGTGATTAGGGAGCGCCGCACGCGCTCGTAGCTGCGCGCGTCGGCGGCCGGCAGTTCCCGCCGCAGCTCGATGTGACGCAGCCAGGGAGCGTTGGCCAGTACGTTTGCGATTGCGCCGTCGGCGGCGCGGCGCGCCTGCTCGCGGCAAACGCTGCACAGCGGCGGCGAGGTGCACCAGCATGCGCACGCGCTGCAGCGCTGCCAGCCGGCTTGCGCGCGGCGCTCGTCGAGCTTGTCTTGTGCGCGCCGCAATCGGGCGAGCACGCTTTCAAGGTCATCCCCCTCGGTAACCGTGTCGTCAACCCCCGCCCCTGCTTTGCCCGCATTCGGCTCGGCGGTTGCGCGCAGGGAGCGCGCGTCGGAAGCACCCGCCCCCACATTGCCGGCGAGCAGCGCGCGACTGCGGCCGCTCGCCACGGCGAACTTCAGGCGTCGCAGATCCACCCCCGGACAGCGCTCGCGCAGCCGTTCGATGATCGTCGGCGCCAAAAACGTCAGTTGATGGCTCCACGCGCTGCTCGGCGTCAATACGGTCAGCGTGCCGTCGCGAAACGATCCTGCCCGCGTGCGCCGGCTGACGTCGGCGCCGACCGCATCGGGCCACGCCGAGGATAGCGCGCCCGCCTCGCCGCCGGCCACGACGCGTTCGCCCGCCGGCCGGTATGCCGCCAGCAGCGCGCGCAGCGTTTTCGGCCCCGTCATGCGCTTGCCGCTCGGCGCGCGTCTTGCACGAGCGTGCCGTTCTTGACGTAGACGACGTGATGCGGGGCGTCGAACGCGACGTCGGATAGATCCGTCGCAGTGATAAAGGCTTGCTCGAATCCAGCGATGCTGGACATGAACGCGCGGCGGCGCTGTTCGTCGAGTTCGGAGAGCACGTCGTCGAGCAACAGCAACGGCGCCTCGCCGACGGCTGCATGCGCGAGCGCGTACTCGGCGGCTTTGATCGCAAGCACTGCGGTGCGCTGCTGGCCTTGGGACCCGTAACGCGTCAGCGCGCGTCCACCGAGGCTTAAGGTGATGTCGTCGCGATGCGGCCCGATCAGCGATACCTTGCGCGCCACCTCAGCCCGGGCATTGCTCGCCAGCGCTTCGGCGAGGCGCGTCGAGATCGCGTCGGGCGTGAATGCGTCTTGCGCCGGAGATGGAGCGTATGCGACCTCCAGCGCATCTCGGCTGCCGACCCAACGCGCGTGAGCGGCTTCCGCTTCGTGCCCGAGACGGCGCACGTAGGCGGCGCGCGCGCTCACGAGCCGCGTGCCGATGTCGGTCACTTGCGCGTTGTACGTCGCGAGCAGCGTGCGGTCGCCCGAGTCCGGCGAGCGCAAAAAGGCATTCTTCTGTGCGAGCACCTTGAGGTACGCCGCCAGGTCGTGATAGTAGCCGCGATCGAGCTGCGAGAGCGCCGCGTTGAGGAGCCGCCGCCGCAAGCTGGCAGGCCCGGTGATCAGGCCGAGGTCGGCCGGTGCGAAGGTCACCGCGGTGATGCCGCCGAGAAAGCTGCCGTACGAGACGCCGCGCCCGTTGCGTATGAAACGTTTGCGCGCGCCTTCGCCGGCGCGCGTGATCACGCAGCCGGCCGTCGCGATGCCCGTACGCGTGTGCACCTGCGCCGAGACGCTGGCCGCTGCCGCGTCAAAGCGGATCAGGTCCGACTCGCGCACCGTGCGAAACGATTTGCCCAGCGCCAACAGCGCCAGCGCTTCGAGCACGTTGGACTTTCCTTGTGCGTTTGCGCCCACCAAGATGCACGCGCCCTCCGGCGGGTCAAAGCGGAGGGCGGCGTAGTTGCGGAAATTCGCAAGTTCGAGCGAGTCGACGCGCACTGACTACTGCCGCAGCGGCATGAGTATGTACAGCTGGCGTTCGGCGAGCTCGCCGGTCGCCGGTCGCATCGCGCCGGGGTTGAGCGCGCCTTGGAAGCTCATCGCGACCGTGTCGGCACCCACGTGGTTGAGGATCTCGACCAGATATTTGGCGTTGAAGGCGATGGTCAGCGGATCGCCGCTGCGTTCGACGTCGATCTCCTCGTACGCGGTACCAGCGGTGTCGGAGCTTGCGGTGATCACGAGGCTCGTGCCGTCCATCGCCAGCTTGACCATGCTGGCGCGATCGCCGGCAACCACTTCGGCGCGGCGCAAGCTTGCGAGCAGCTTCTCGGTGCTCGCGATGACGCGTTTGTCGAACTCTTTGGGGATGACTTGTTGGTAGTTCGGATACTGGCCGTCGATCAGCCGCGCGATCACCTTCACGTCGCCGGTGTTGAACACGAGCTGGTTGGCCTGTCCGCCCAACACGGTGGCTTCGATGGTGCCGCCCGATGCGACGCGCACGACCTCGCCCAGCGCCCGCGCCGGCACGATGAGCCGAGCCGGTTGTTTGACCGGTTCGGTGAGCCCGAGCTGATAGCGGGCCAGGCGATACCCGTCCGTCGCCACCATCGTCAGCGACGCGCCGTCCAGTTCGAGCAACGTGCCCATGAGGACGGGGCCGCGCGCCTCTTCGCTCGAGGCGGCGAAGGTCACGGCGTTGGCCGCTTCGCGAAATGCCTTCGCGTCGATCCGAAACTCGTCCGACGACGTGCCTTCGGGCAACGGCGGATACTCGTCGGCCGGCAACGCGAAGAACTCGTAGTTCGAGCGCTCGCACTTGAGCGTCGCGCGGCTCGCCGTGCCCGTCATCTCGAGGGTGGCGGCCGGCAGGTTGGCCAGATAACCTGAGAACAGACGCGCCGGAACGGTGCAACGTCCTTCCTCGGTCACCTCGGCGTTGAACGCGTTCTCGAGCGTGAGCTCGAGGTCGGTGGCGCGGACGCTCACACGCCCCTTCCTGGCCGTCAACAAGACGTTGCCCAGGATCGGCATCGTGGTGTGAGCATTGACCACCTTGCTGGCAGCGGCGACCGCCCCCGCGATATCCTTCGCGTTGCAACTGAACTTCATCGTCGTCCCTCGTAGCGTGTCGTTGAGCGTAGTTATTCGCAACGCCGCTCAGTTCATTCCGTAGATCTATCTAGTTTTTATATCTCGTCATCTTCGTAATAGTGCGGTGTATAGCGAGGATGACGTCGGCGTTGTCCGTGGCTGTTGCGTTCGCGCGCCCGTGTCGGCTGTGGAGCGCGGGCCGCGCCATGCACCGGTTGCACAGCCGGCCGCCGGCACGCGGCATCCGGAGCCGGCTATCCACCCCATCCGCAGCGTATCCACGGGCGGGTTGGAACGCGCGTTAGCCGTCTTGGTTTATGGTGGCGACGACCGATTTGAGCTTGCTGCGGAACTCCGGATCGCGCTCGGTCTGGTCCTTGACCTTATTGCGCGCGTACATCACGGTGGTATGGTCTTTCTTGCCGAACTCCCGGGCGATCTGGGGCAAGGACGCGTTGGTGAGATCGCATGCCAGATACATCGCGATCTGCCGCGGCACGGTCAAGCGATGGTCGCGGCGCTGGCCTTCGAGCTCCTTGAGCGTGATGCCGTGGAAGCGCGCCACTTTTTCCTTGATAAGCGCGATCGTCACTTTCCGCAGCGGCACTTCTTGGATCTCGTTGCGCAGCACCTCGGTGGCCAGCTCCACCGTGATCGGTTTCTTGTAGAGCGAGGCGTAGGCCGTCAATTTGATGAGCGCGCCTTCGAGCTGGCGGATGTTCGACGGTATGATCTTGGCGATATACGACGTCACCTCGTGCGGCACGTCGATGTGATCGCTTTCCGCTTTCTTGCGCAGGATCGCTTCGCGCGTCTCGAGATCCGGTTGCTGGATGTCGGTGAGCAGGCCCCACTCGAAGCGCGAACGCAGGCGATTTTCCAGCGTTTGGATGTCCTTGGGCGGCCGGTCGCTCGAGATCACGAGCTGCTTGGAGGCCTCGTGCAAGGTGTTGAAAGTATGGAAGAACTCTTCTTGCGTCTGCTCTTTGCCTTCCAAGAACTGGATGTCGTCGATGAGCAGGACATCCACGGTCCGGTACCGGTTGCGGAATTCGACCGTCTGGTTGTTCTTGATCGCGGTGATGAACTCGTTGGTGAACGTCTCGGACGAGACGTAGACGACGCGCGCCTTCGGGTCGGACACCAACACCCTATGCCCGATCGCGTGCATCAGGTGCGTCTTGCCCAAGCCGACCGCGCCGTAGATGAAGAGCGGATTGTACGCCCGAGCCGGCGAGTCGGCCACCGCTTGCGCGGCCGCGTGCGCGAACCGGTTAGTGGCGCCGACGACGAATTGCTCGAAGGTGTAGCGGTCGGTGAGGCCGGTGATCCGGAAATCATCGGTCACGGTGGTGACTTGGGGGGTGGCGTCAGTCGTGGCCGGAGCCCCCATTTGTCCCGCCAGGGGGTCCACCGAGGCTTCGTCCACGACGAAACGCACGCTCATCGGCGCGCCCATGATCTCGGTTAAGGTCCCGAGGATAGTCACCTTGAGACGGTTCTCAGCCCAATCTTTAGCAAACGCGTTTTGCACGGTCAGCGTGATCTCGTCCGTGGTCATGCGCTGGACGCGCATCGGTTTTATCCACGTCTCGAAGATCGGTTTGGTGAAACGGTTTTCCAGCGCGCTCAAACAGCTCTGCCACAGATATTCTTCATTGGTACCGAGAACGGTCGCCACTTCCATCACTTCTTTCTATTCGTTCGTAAAGGAAATCGCAATCCGAATCGTGAGCCGCAATTCGGACGGGCTCCGCGCTTTAGGGAGCGGAAATCCTTATTCCTTCAGGGTTTGCGCGTTTTTTCTATGCACATATCCACAGCAAAAGCGATGCGCGTGTGGATACGTTTCACCGGGCATCGCGCAAGCGCTTGCGAGATGGGAGCGCGCGTTCGAATAGACGTCGCGCGAAACTCCGATCGCTCGCGTGCGCTCGCGCACAAGATTTACGGCTTTTTCGCGCGCGAAATGGCGCAATGGCAGGCCGCGTAAGCGGTTGCGGCTCCACGGGAAAGTATCCACAATGTTATCCACAGGTGTGAATAAGGAAGCTAGGAGCGCCGCAAAAAACGCTCTTGCCCTTGATCGCCGGGCTTTTGCGCGTTTTTTCGATTCGCGCCTCTCGAATCGTCATACACCGCCTGTCCACGGAGGGGCTCACCGGCTTCCGTGCCCGGTGCGAGAGTGCCTACGTCCCGCAAATATGACAGCAGCGGCTTTCTTGACGGTATTGCAGGCCCGCATCTATAATGAAGCTTCTCCAATCGCCATTATCGCAAGTGCCGCCGCGGGCGGCACTTGGTATGTAGGAGCCCCGATACGACGTGAAACGCACATTTCAGCCGCACAACCGCCGGCGCAAGCGGACGCACGGGTTTCGCGCGCGGATGGCCACGAAGAACGGCCGCCGCGTGCTGGCTACCCGCCGCCGCAAGGGCCGCAAACGCCTCACGCCGGACTAAGGACGGCGGCCGACGGACAGCGCGCCATGCGCACGTTCGACAGCCTGCGCGGCCGGCGGGAATTCACGCTTGTGATCCGCCGGGGCGCGCCGGTACAACGCGATGCGTTCACGCTGTATGGGTATGCGCCGCGCGGGGCGACCGCGACCAAGGTCGGCGTGGTGATCCCAAAAACGGTCGGCAACGCGGTGCGCCGCAATCGGCTGCGGCGCCGCTGCAAAGCCATCCTCGATGCCGAGGGTCTGGGCGCGCCGCATCGCTGGTACGTGGTCTCGTGCCGGCCGGGCGCCGCCGGTCTGACCTTCGACGAACTACGACGCAACCTGACAAGCGCGCTCGCGCGCGCGCGCGACGCCGAGGCTCGACCGCTTCGGAAACGCGTATGAACCCGCTAGTGGTCGCGATCCGCGCCTACCAGCGGACGATCTCGAAACTGCTGCCGCCGGCGTGCCGCTTCACGCCCACATGTTCTGAGTACGCGGCACAGGCGATCGAGCGGTACGGCGGCGCGCGCGGGTCGGCGCTGGCCGCCAAGCGGCTGCTGCGGTGCCATCCGTGGCACCCTGGGGGCTTCGACCCGGTTCCATAGACGTTATATAAGAAGAGAGAATGACGATCGCGAGCCTGATCCTTTCCGTGTCCGCCGTGGTGTTCGGGTTTGCCAACCCGTTCGCGCCGATATTCGATCCGATGTGGCATTTCTTCGCCGGCGTCATCGACTACATCAACGGCATCACACACAACTACGGCTGGTCCATGCTGGTACTCGCCCTCGTCGTGCGCGTCGCTCTCATCCCGCTGTACGTGCAGCAGTTCAAGTCCGCCAAAGAGATGCAGGCACTAGCGCCCTACCTGAAGCGGCTGCAGAACAAGTACAAAGACAACAAGCAAAAGCTCCAAGAGGAGACGCTTGCCTTGTATCGCGAGCACGGCGTCAATCCGCTGGGCGGCTGTCTGCCGCTGCTCGTGCAATTGCCGATCCTCTGGGCGGTCTATCAGGCCATCCGGGATCACAACGACCAATTCAAAGCCGCGACATGGGCGTGGATCGGCTCGCCGCTCTCGCACCATTTGCCGCCGGTCTTCGGCATGCAGATCCTCGCGACCAACCTCGCCCAAGGCGACTTGGTATTGCTACTGCTCTACGCCGTGTCGCTGTACTTCTCGGTGCGTCTGACGCCGACGCCGAACATCGACCCGCAGCAGGCGCAGATGATGAAGATCAACTCGCTCATCATGCCGTTCGCGCTTTTCTTCTTCTTGCGCGGCTACCCGTCGGCGTTCATCTTGTATTGGCTGGGCTTCAACGTGATCAGCATGACGCAGCAATGGATCATCATGCGCGCGCCCTCGCGCATCGGCGCACCGCCGGCCGAAACGCCGGCGACGCTGGCCGGATATCCGCTGGACTGTCCGTCCTGCAACCAGCGCTTGGTCGTGGTCAAGGGAAGCAAGTGCGAGAAATGCGGCGCCAAAGTGCGCAAGATCCAACCTAGCGGCAACGGCGCGGCCAACGCGCCAGCCGCCCTTAATCAATCCGGTGGAGGCGCAAAGCAAGGCTCATGAGCGACTACGGACCCCCCCACGGGCGCGGCGACCGGCCGCAAAGCAACCGCGGCGGCGCGCCGCGTTACGGCCGCGGCTCTGGTGGCCGCGGTTTCGGAGGCCGTCGCCCTGACGGCCGCAACGGCGGAAACGATCGCGGCGGCGCCTATCGGCGCGATGGCGGGCGCGGACGCCCTGCACCGCGCAAGACGTGCCCGCCCGAGCTTGTCGAGCCGTTCAAAGAAGCGCGTGATTTCTTAGCCGGCCTCATCGCCGCGCTCGGCCTGCCTGCGCGGCTGTCGTACGGAGGCGTCGAGCCTGCGCGCGACGGGCGCCAGGTCATGATCGACATCCGCGGGTTGGCGCCGGCGGGTCCGCCGGATCGTTTTCGGCGCGACGACGACAGCTCCGATGACGATCTCGCAATTCTCATCGGCAAGCACGGCGCGATGCTCGACGCGCTGACCGCGATCGTCAACGCGGTCATGCATCGAGGCGAATCGGAAGGGCTGTTCTTCGCGGTGGACGTCGAGGGATATCGCTCGCGTCGCGTCGCGACGTTGCGTTCGATCGCGCAACGCAGCGCGGATCGCGCGTTGCGCGAGGGCGTCGCGATCGAGCTCTCGCCCATGCCGCCCTCCGAACGCCGGATCATCCATCTGACGTTGGCCGCGCATCCCGCGCTGGCCACCGAGTCGACGGGCAGCGGCTCGAATCGCCGCGTCGTGATCGTGCCGCGCGACGCACCGCCCGAGCGTCCGCCGGAGTTCGACGAGGAGCCCGCGTACTGACGCGCGCGCCGCGCGCCGCGACAGCACCGCCCGACGCGCCCGCATGGGCGCGTCGTCGTTTGCCGGTGTCGCCGCGAACGCCAAGGCGCTGCTTTGGCGCGCGTCGCAATCCCACCGCGACGTGAGTACGCCGCACGACGACACCGTCGCAGCCATCGCCACGCCGCCCGGCGTGTCGGCCGTCGCGATCGTGCGCATCTCGGGTCCGCAGGCGCGCGCGATCGGCGCGGTTTGCTTTGAACCCACGCGCGGCGGGGAGCTGCGCAACGCGCGCGCGCGCCGCGGCTGGGTGCGCGATCCGCACACGCGCCAGCATCTCGATGATGCGCTCGCGCTGCTGTTCGCGGCCCCCAATTCGTACACCGGCGAGGACGTGGTCGAACTGCACGTGCACGGCGGCGCCGGCGTGGTCGCTTCAGTGCTCGCGCACGTGGTCGCCGCCGGCGCGCGGCTCGCGGCGCCTGGAGAATTTACGCGCCGCGCGTTCGTCAACGGCAAGCTCGACCTCGCGCAGGCTGAAGCCGTGGCGGATCTCATCGACGCGCAGTCTCGCCAAGCCGCCGCGGCGGCTGCGGCGCGGCTGGAAGGCTCACTGGGCCGGCGTTTGAGCGAACTGCGCACGCAGCTGACCGCGCGCCTCGTCGAGGTCGAAGCGCACGTCGACTATCCGGACGAAGTGCCGGCGCCGGACGAACGCCGTTTGGAGTCGGTCATCCGGGATCAACGCGCCGGTGTCGATCGGCTGCTCGCTGGTGCGGGGCCGGCGCGCGCGCTGCGCGATGGTCTCGATTGCGTGATCGTCGGCCCGCCCAACGCCGGCAAGTCGTCGCTGCTCAACGCGCTTGTCGAGGCCGAGCGAGCGATCGTCTCCGAGACGCCCGGCACGACGCGCGACATCGTGGAAGATCGCGTCGCGGTCGACGGCGTGGTGCTGCGTTTGCGCGATACCGCGGGTCTGCGCGCGACGGCTGATGCGATCGAAGCGGAAGGCGTCACGCGCGCGCGCCGCGCGATGGGCGACGCCGAGTTGATCATCGTCGTGCTCGACGCGTCGGCGCCGCTCACCGACGAAGCGCGCGAAGCGCTGCGTGCCAGCGAGGGTCGCCCGCGCATCGTGCTGCTCAATAAGCTGGATGTCGGCGACGCCGGGGCGCGCGAGTTCGCGCGCGAATATCCGGCATGCGAGCACATCGGCGGGAGCGTGCGCAGGGCTGCGACGATCGAGGCGGTCCGTCGCGAGATCGCGCGGCTGGGTTGGGGAGGCGGCGCGATCGCCGCGAACACGGCGCTGGTCGCGAACGCGCGCCAGCTCGAATCGCTCACGCGCGCGCGCGAAGCGCTCGGCCACGCCGAAGCGACGCTTTCGTCCGGCGCACCTGTCGATCTGCTATCGGGCGACTTGCGCACGGCGATCGCAGCGTACGGCGAAGTGACGGGCGAGACCGTGACCGAGGACGTGCTTGACGGCATCTTCTCGCGTTTCTGCGTCGGGAAGTAAAGCCGCTCGCCGGTCGAACCCATAACTTTGCGCGGCAAAGTAACGATGACATGCCGTAGGTTCTTCACAGACGGCTGAGCAATTGTCCATGCATCGTGTCACGACAAGATTTCGACGTCATCGTCATCGGCGGCGGCCATGCCGGCTGCGAAGCTGCGCTGGCGGCTGCTCGCATCGGCGCGCGCACCCTGATGGTCACCGGCAAGCTCGACTCGATCGGCCTCATGCCGTGCAACCCGTCCATCGGTGGCCCCGCGAAGGGCCAACTGGCGCGTGAAGTGGACGCGCTCGGCGGCGAGATGGGTCGCTGCATCGACGACACCTTCTTGCACGTGCGCTGGCTCAATGAAAGCCGCGGTCCGGCGGTCCGCGCGCTGCGCGCACAGGCCGACAAGGCCGCGTATGCGCGCCGCATGCGCGCCGCCGTGTCCGCGCAGCCCGGCCTATCGCTCCTCGAGGCGTTCGTCACCGACCTCGCGACGGACGCGTGCGGCATCGCCGGCGTCGCGCTCGCCGACGGATCGTTCATCCGGGGGCGCCAGGTCGTGTTATCCGCGGGAACGTTTATGAGCGGCAAGATGTTCGCCGGCGAGAGGAGCACCGCGGGCGGGCGGGTCGGCGAGGCGCCGAGTCTTGGATTGTCTGACGCGCTGCGCCGGCTCGGGTTTCCGACCGGGCGTCTGAAGACCGGTACGCCCCCGCGGGTACACGCCGATTCGATCGACTTCTCCAGGTGCGAAGTCCAGCCGCCGAGCCCCGTGCCATTGATGTTCTCGTATCGGAGCAGGCCCGCATTTCCTGGCAGGCAGCTCGCGTGTCACATCACCCACACTGACGAGCGCACGCACACGCTGATCCGTGCCAACTTGCACCGCTCGCCGATGTACGGGCTCGGCGTGATCGAGGGCGTCGGTCCGCGCTATTGCCCATCCATCGAAGACAAGGTGATGAAGTTCGCGCACAACCCGTCGCACCAGATCTTCCTCGAGCCCGAGGGCTGGGAGACGAAGTGGATCTACGTCGGCGGTTTCTCGACGTCGCTGCCGGACGAGGTGCAGCTCGCGATGCTGCATACGCTGCCGGGCCTCGAAGCAGCGCAGATGCTGCGCGCGGGCTACGCCGTCGAATACGACTTCGTGCCGCCGACCGAACTGCGCGCAAACCTAGAGACCATAAGGGTTTGCGGGCTTTTCCATGCGGGCCAGGTCAACGGCACATCCGGCTACGAAGAGGCCGCTGCGCAAGGCATCGTCGCCGGCATCAACGCAGCGCGCCGCGCGCGCGGTGAGGATGCGGTCACGTTTTCGCGCAGCACGTCGTACATCGGCACCCTGATCGACGATCTCATCACCAAGGGAGCGCCCGAGCCGTATCGCATGCTGTCGTCGCGCGCGGAATTCCGCCTGCTGCTGCGCCACGATAACGCGGACGAGCGTTTGACGCCGGTCGGACGCGAGGTCGGGCTTGTCGACGACGACACATGGGCGACGTTCACCAGCAGAATGGAAAGGTTGGCGACCGAGCGCGCACGGCTCGAGGCCACCAAAGCGGACGCGCAGCTGGTGGCGGCGCATGCCGCCGAGCCGGGCGTGACGTTGGCGCAACTGTTGCGCCGCCAAGGGACGGACTACGCGGAGGTCGCGGGGACGGGCGCGATCGAGCCCGAGCTGGGAGAGCGGGTCGTCATCGATCTGCGCTACGAGGGCTACATCCGGCGCCAGGCTCTGGCGGTCGACCGGCTCGCCAAGGCCGAACACGCGCTGATCCCGGCGGATTTCGATTACGCTGGTTGTCGCGGTCTCTCGCGCGAGGCCAAAGAGAAGCTCGCGGCGCAACGCCCCCAGACCCTCGGCCAGGCCGGACGCATCCCCGGCGTCACCCCGGCCGACGTCGCCGTGTTGTCTGTCTTCCTGTATCGACGCGGGGCGCCCGCGCTGGCTGCCTCCGGAGCGTGAGCGAGGAGCCGCTCCAGCGACTGACGAGCGGTCTGGCGCAACTCGGCTTCGCCCAACCCGATGCCCTCGGCGACCGCCTGGCGACGTTCGGACGTCTCTTGCTCGCGGCCAACCAACGCACCAACTTGGTGGGCGCTAAGTCGCTCGACGACCTCGTCGGTGCGCACCTTCTCGATAGCCTAGCGCCGCTGGCGGGAGCGCGTCTGAGGGAGCCGGTCGTCGATCTGGGCAGCGGCGCCGGCCTGCCCGGCATCCCGGCGGCGCTGGCCTGGCCGGGCGTGCGGTTCGTGCTACTAGAGCCCCGCGCCAAACGCGCAGACTTTCTCCGATCCGCAGTGGCGGCGCTCGGCCTGGACAACGTCGAGGTGGTCAAGGTATCGGCGGAAACGGCTGGCCGCGACCAATGGCGCGACCGTGCGGGCACGGTCTTGGCCCGGGCGCTGGCCAAGCCGGAAGCCGCGCTGGTGCTGGCGTTGCCGCTTCTGGCGCGCGGCGGGCGGCTGGCGATGTATACGGGGCGCGAGGCGGCTCCAGGCGAGCCCGAGCTGGCGGTGCTCGGCATGCTCGGCGGCAAGCTGGTGGAGGCGCGGGAGGTCGTGGTTCCGTACCTTGGTGCGCAACGACATGTCTGGATCATCGAGAAGGCCGGCCCGACGCCGGCGAGCGTTCCTGCCCCGGCCCGCATGCGCCGCAAAGGCGAACGGACCGGGTGAATTGTTTCACGGGAAACAATCGGCGCTGACAGGACACGCATTGTGAACCTGCCGGGTAAGGACGTCGGCGCGCTGTTGATCGAAACGCTGCCCGAGGCCGGCGTCTACGCCGTCGGCGGCAGCGTGCGCGATGCCGTTCTGGCCGAACTGGGCCAACGCCAGGCGCGCCAGCCCGACCAGGACTACCTCGTGACGGGCGTGCCGCTGGCGACGATCCTCGAGCGCCTCGGCAGCCACGGGCGGGTCGAGGTCGTCGGCGCCTCGTTCGGGGTCATCAAATTCACCCTACACGACCGGACCGTCGACATCGCGTTGCCCCGGCGCGAGCGCTCAACCGGGCCGCACCACCGCGATTTTGCCATCGAGTCGGCCCCCGACATCCCGCTCGAGGAAGACCTCGGCCGCCGCGATTTCCGCATGAACATGATGGCCCGCGACCTGCGAAGCGGCGCGATTATCGACCCGCACGGCGGCCGGGCCGATCTCGAGCGCAAGCGCCTCGACACCCTGCGCGCCGAAGCGTTTGAAGAAGATCCGCTGCGCATCTTGCGCGGCGCTCAGTTTGCGGCCCGCTTCGAGCTTGCGCCCACCCCATCGGCGCTTGCGGCCATGCGCGCCGCCGCCGACCGGGTGGCGACCGTAGCGCCCGAACGGATCGCCGACGAGCTCACCAAGCTTCTGACGCTGGCTCCCCTGCCCAGCGTCGGTATCGAGCTGCTGCGCGAGACGGGCGCGCTTGCCGTGGTGATGCCCGAGCTGCTCGAAGGTTGGCAGGTCGAGCAAAACGAGTACCATGCCTACACGGTCTATTACCATAGCCTCAAAACGCTTGATGCCGCGCCGCCCGAGTTGGTGCTGCGCCTCGCCGCGCTGCTGCACGACGTAGGGAAGCCGCGGACGAAAGAAGGGCCACATTTCTATGGCCACCAGCAGGTCGGGGAGCAGATGGCGCGCGACCTGCTCGGCCGCCTGCGTTTCAGCGGCGAGGTGATCGAACGCGTCGCCCGGCTGATCGCCAACCACATGTATGCGACGGGTGACGTCATCACCGACGCCGGCATCCGCCGCTTCATCCGCAAGGTCGGCCCGGCCAATATCGACGGGCTTTTCGCGCTGCGCCACGCCGACATCGTCGCCAGCGGCCTGCCCCCGCACGATCACGGCGAGAACGAGCGCTTCGAGAGACGCGTGGCGGCCATGCTCCACGGGCGTCCGGCGCTCAGCGTCGGCGATTTGGCCATCGACGGCAACGATGTCATCGCCATCATGCGGGAGCTCGGCCTTGCCGGCGGCGATTTTCGCGGGGACGATCGAGTGGGCGCAGTCTTGCAGGCATGCCTCGAAGAGGTCCTCGAGGACCCCGCTCGCAATGAGCGAGACACTTTGCACGCCATCGCACGCCGCATTTTGGCCAAGACGCCCGCCCAAAGCGACCCACATAACGGGACAAATGCCTAAGATAAGTTCGCATAACGGGACAAATCGTGTCATCGCAGTCGCCAACCAAAAAGGCGGCGTCGGCAAGACGACCACTGCGGTGAATCTCGCGGCCGCGCTCGCCAGCCGTGGGCGGCGCGTGCTACTGGTCGATATCGATCCGCAAGGCAATTCGACGACCGCGCTCGGCATCGAGAAGACACAGGTTGAGCGCTGCATCTATGACGTGCTGCTCAAGAACGTGAAGCTCGACGAGGCGACGATGTCCACCAGCGTCGAGAATCTCGCGCTGGTGCCGGCGACCTTGAACCTCGCGGGCGCCGAACTCGAACTCGTGTCGGCCTTTTCGCGCGAGCAGCGCTTGCGAAACGCGCTGCGGGGCAGCGCGAAACGGTACGACGATATCGTGATCGATTGCCCGCCGTCATTGGGTCTGCTGACGCTCAACGCGCTGACCGCCTCGCAGTGGCTCATCGTGCCCGTACAAGCCGAGTATCTCGCGCTCGAAGGGCTCGGTCAGTTGACGCGCGTCATCGATTTGGTGCGCACGCACCTCAATGAGGAGCTGCGCATCATGGGCGTGCTCATCACGATGTACGACGGTCGCACGAATCTGGCGACTCAGGTCGTCGCCGAAGTCGAGAACTATTTCCCCGGCGAGGTCTTCACGACGCGCATCCCGCGCACAGTGCGGCTGTCGGAGGCGCCTTCGTACGGCGCGCCGATCGCGGCGTTCGACCCGAAAAGCAAGGGTGCGGTAGCATACGCGGCCCTGGCCGAAGAGGTGATGGCACGATGAGCAAACCGCAGCGAGGCTTGGGGCGCGGCCTTGGCGCGCTTTTCCCGGGGGCCAGCGCGCAAGAACGGCCGGCCGGCGCGCGCACGGTCATCCCGCTCGCGCTCGCCGACATCGCGCCCAACCCGCACCAGCCGCGTCACGCCTTCAATCAGACCGAGCTTGAATCGCTCTCCCACTCGATCAAGGCGTACGGCGTGCTCGTACCGGTGCTCGTGCGGCCCAAGCGCGAGGGCCCGGCACATTACGAGCTCATCGCCGGCGAGCGGCGTTGGCGCGCCGCCAAGCTCGCGGGCCTGCGCACGATTCCGGCGATGGTGCGCGAGACTAAGGACGGCCAGGCCATCGAACTGGCACTGCTCGAGAATCTCCAGCGCACTGATCTCAACGCGATCGAAGAAGCGGCGGGCTATCGCCAGCTGATCGCAGAGCACGATTTCACGCAAGAGATGCTCGCGCAACGCCTCGGCAAGAGCCGCCCCGCGGTCGCCAATGCGCTGCGGCTGCTCTCACTGCCGGATTCGGTCCAGGCGATGGTGCGCGACGGCAAGTTGTCCGGCGGACACGCGCGCGCGCTGGCCGCCCTGTCCGGACCGAAAGCCGAGCGGCTGGCGCGCGAAGCAGTGGCCAAGGGTTGGAGCGTGCGCGAGATCGAGCGTGCGGCGTTGCGGGCCAGCGGTAAGGCCGCCGCGCCGCAGGCGCGCAGCACACACGCCACCCTTCCTCCCGACCTGGCCGAAGTCGAGAACCGTCTGCGCTTCGCGCTGGCCACGCGGGTGACGCTGCGCCGAGCGGCGCGCGGCGGCTCGCTCGAGATCCACTACGCCGACGACGACGAGCTGCAACGCATCGTCGATCGCATCTGTCCGGAGGAAACATGAGAGCGACGTGGCTCGCGACGGTCCTGGCCTTGGCGTTGCTGGGCGCATCGCCGCCGATCGCGCCGGGCGAGCCAGGTGAACAGGTCGACACGCACGCGATCGCCGCGGTCACCCAGTACGTGACCGCGCTGTCGCACAACGATTACGCGTCGGCGTATGCGCTGCTCACGTCGGCGCAGCAGCATTATTTCGGCAACGTCAACAATTTCGCGTCCAACGCGCGCGCGACCCAATACGCGATCCACAAATTCGAGATCGTCAGCGCATTGCCGCACGACCAAGTCGTCGAGATCACGGTCTCGCAGCAGGCGACGTTCGTGAATGCGGCGACAGGCGCGGTCGTGAGCGGCGCGGTCAAAGAGCCGTACTTCGCGCTGCTCGAGAACGGCGCGTGGCGCGTCAAGCAGCTGTATCAGCCGTGGAAATCCTATGCGCCGAACATCACCGGCAGCGCGCAAGGAATCGCGATCACCGTGCACCGCATCGAGTTCTATGACAAGCGCATCCAGATCGATTGCACGATCCGCAACGGGAGCACGACGCCGGCACAGGTGCTCCCCTTGGGCAAGAGCGTGCTCGACGACGGCGCGGCCAAAGTCCCGGCATTGAACGACGCGACGTTTCCGCTCAACGACCTCGGCTTCTTCGAAGGCTTGCGCCTGCTGCCCGGCCGCCAGGCGTCGGGCTACATCAACTTCCCCGTCGCGCAAAAGAAAGACCAGGAGCAGACGCTGACGATGACCGTCGCGCCGGCGATCTTCGACGGCGCCGAGCAGCCTTTTGGTGTCGTCGTCGGGCCCATCCATCTCAAGACGTTGTAACGGTTTGCGGCCCGCAAGGCGGTCCGCCAAGGCCGCTGCTCCGTGCCGGAGGATATGCCCGAGACCCCTTCGAACCGCCCGCAAGAGCCGGTAACACACGCAACGCGCGGTCGAGCCACTACGAGGCGCTGCACGGACGTGTTGCTTCTTCTTCGTACCGGCTGTTTGCACGAAAGAGGGCTTGCGATGCAGGTTATGCGGCGAACGGTTGTTGCGCTTGGTGCAGCGGCGGCCATTCTCGCGCTCGTCGGCTGCGGTGGTCTTGGCGTGAACATCGGCTCGGGCTCGTCGCGCAGCTCGGCGGTCGTCAACAAGGTCGGCATCGCCGTGCAGAGCGGCGTCAACATCCCGCAAGTCTCCCGTGGCCACACGCTTCTGATGGTGGCGACGGCGTACTATAGTTACGGCGGCCAGCAGTACGTCTCGTCGACGCAAGGTGCGACGTGGACCACCGTCAATGGAACCGGCGCGCTCGTGCTGCTCAACGGCGATTGCGCGACGCCGTACAACGGCACCACCGTGTTGCAGAACATCTGCGTCTTCGGAGCCTCACCCGGGACCGCGACGCTCAATGCGACCGTCTCGGGAGTCAAGGGAACAGTCACGGTGACGGTTCTCTAAGTTCCGACGGATATCAAGACGCTCTCGAGGCCGGCGCAGTCCGGCCTTTTTCTTTCACCGAATAACTACGGGCTGAGGCGATTCGACGGACATGATCTGGGCAGCACTCGTGATCGCGCTCGCGACAGCAAGCCCGACCCCGCTAGCCGCGCCGACCGGTCAACCGGTGGCGACGCCTCCGCCTGTGGTCTCGCCGTTGCCGTTGACGCCTGCTCCGACGCCGACGCCGACTCCCACGCCCGTGCCGACACCTGTGCGCCCGGCCGACGTCGCGGTCATCTGGCACCTGGCGGCCTCGACTTCAGCGGATGCGAGCGTACGCGCCGCCGCGATCGCGTTATCGGCGCCCGACTCGCTCGGCGCGATCGAGCGCGCGCTCCACGCGCATCCGCGCGCGCACTTCTCGCTGGCGGTCGATGCCGGCGCGCTCGACGGGTTGGCTCGTGCGGCCGCGGGAGACACCGCCTTGCAGACGATGGCGCAAGGTCATCTCGTCGGTGGCGCGCGCTCGGACATGATGCGCGTGTTGGCGCAAGTGCCGCTGCTCGACGACTCCTTGACCATGCTTGCGTCGGCACGGCGTTATCGCGCGCTCGCCGCGACTGCGCCCCTCGCGTTGGCCGGACAGCGCACGGCGACGTTCACCGCGGGCGATTACGTGGAATTCGCCGGCTTTGGCGCACTGGTGCGCCTGGCCGCGGCCGGCGAGCTGACAGCGAGTTCCCCGCTCTTGCAGAAGAACTCGCTGACGGACGCTGAGGCTCTGAGCGCGGTGAACGAGCTGGCGGCGGCAGACCGCAAGACGCTTGACGATTTGAAAGAGCTGGCGACCTCTGGCCAACTCGAGCTCGTGGCCGACCCTGCCGGTGAGCCCATCCTTCCCCTGTTGATCGACGGCGGCGGCAAGAGCGGACCCAACGTCGTGATGGTCAACGCGGCTGCGGACGCCGCCGCAATGGTCGATCATGCGCTGCGCAGCGCGAACCTGCTCTCAGGGGTTGCCCCAGGCCTGTATTCGCCGCACGGGGCGTACGATGATAACTCGGCGACCATGCTCGAGCAGCACCACGCGAGCTTTGCGCTGTTCTCGGACCGCGTATTGCGCGCGTCGCCGATCGGCGGGTCGCGCGAGGCCGTCATGGCGGCTGACGCCGGCGCTTTTCACGCGTACGCGCTGCGCGCCGCCGCCGGCCCGCCCCTGCCGACGCTCTTCTGGAGCCAGGACGACGGAGCGGCGCTGAGCGTGCTGTCACCGCGCCTGCCCGCGGGCGCGATGGGCGTACGCGTGCAAGAGCTGGCCGCATCGGCCGGCGCGCGCGCGGGCGACGGCGCCATCATCGTGCTGCGCATCGAGGCCGACGGGTTGTGGGATCGCCGGCCGGATCGCGCCCGCGTGGTCGACTTGTTGGCCGCCGCGCTTTCTTCGGGCAGACCGAATTCGGTCTCGATCGGCCAGTACGTGCGCACGCATCCGCCGACGCTCACCTCATACGGTTTCGAGCCGGCCGCCGACGAGGGTGCGCTGACGTATTGGATGGGAACGTTCAATCAAGCGAAGATGTGGACTGCGCTCGGCGATGCTCGCCGCGCGGCCGGCGGGGACAGCGCTCTCCAACGCGAGAGCACGCAAGAGGCGTTGTTCGACGCCGAGGCCTCGCACTGGTATGTCACGCCGAACCTGTTGGCGCCGGCGAGCGAGATCTCGCGCCTGATGGATCAGTTCCGGGTCGAGATCGGCAAGATATATCAGACCTCAGGCAAAGGGGTGCCGGCGAACATCGCGCCGCTGACTCCCACACCCGCGCCACCCGCGCCGCACACGTAGGTGGGGGCAAACGGGTGTTCTCCACAGAGCCTGTGAATATGTGGATAAAGCTATCTTGAAGCCTCGCACGCACGGTAAACCGCTGGTCTGCAGCATCGGCTCGAGCGATCCCACCAATGCCGCGGGCATCGGACGCGACTTGATCGTCTACGAACGCCTCGGGGCCGCGGGCGTCTTCGCGGTCGCCGCGGTGACGGCGCAGAATTCGGGGCACGTGACCGAGGTCTATCCCTTGCCCCCGCGTGCGTTGCGCAACCAGCTCGATGCGATCGTACAAGAGCGCCGTCCGAATGCGCTGCGCATCGGCCTGCTGCCCGATGCGCCGCTCATCGCTGCGGTCGCGCGCTTCTTGCGTACCCAACCCAAGCGCCTGCCCGTCGTGTTGGATCCGGTGATATCGTCATCGTCGGGGCACCGCTTCTTGGGGCCGGCGGAGCTCGGTGCCCTCGAGGGGCTCCTGCGGCTCGTCACTCTCGCGACGCCCAACGCGGCAGAAGCGCAGGCGTTAAGCGGAATGCCCGTGCGGACCGTCGCCGACGCGGAGCGCGCTGCGCTCCGTATTCACGAGCGAGGCTGCGCCGTGCTGGTCACTGGCGGCCACCTGCGCGGCTCGCAGGTCGTCGACGTGCTGGCCGACGCGCATGGCATCACGCATTTCTCCGCACAACGGATCGCGACGCGCATGCGCGGCACGGGCTGTACGCTCGCTGCCGCGATCGCGGTTCACCTCGCGCGCGGCATGAAGCTTCACGCGGCCATCCGTCGCGCGCGCGGATTCGTGCGTTCGGAACTGGAGGCGCAACGGCGCGCGCGGGTTAAGGGACGCGCATGACGGCAACGGTTGCAACCGCCAAACGCCGGCGCATCATGGCGGGCATGCGCGCCTCGGGCAAACTGCACGTCGGGCATTGGCTCGGCGCGCTGCAGAACTTCGTCGCGCTGGCAGAGAGCAACGATTGCTTCTACGAGATCGCCGATCTGCACGCCCTCACCACGAACTTCGCGCGCAGCAAGGAGATCGCTGACTCCGTGCACGACATCGCGCTCGGCTGGCTGGCCGCAGGGCTCGATCCGCAGCGCTGCACGATGTTCATCCAATCCCGCGTGCCGGAGATCAGCGAGCTGTCCGTGCTGCTCTCGATGATCACGCCCGTGTCGTGGCTCGAACGAGTGCCCACCTACAAGGATCAGATCGCGGCACTGGGTCCCGAGATCGCCACGCATGGCTTCTTGGGTTATCCGGTGCTGCAGACGGTCGACATCATCGCGTTCAAAGGTCAAGGAGTGCCGGTCGGCCAGGATCAGCTGCCGCATCTCGAGCTGTGCCGCGAGATCGTGCGCCGCTTCAATCATCTATACGGGGACGTGCTCACCGAACCCGAGGCCGTGCTCTCCAACTTTCCCGCGGTACCCGGGCTGGACGGGCGCAAGATGAGCAAATCCTACGACAACAGCATCTTGCTCAGCGACACCGAGGCCGAGACGACGGCCAAAGTCAAAGAGATGTATACCGATCCGAGCAAGATCCGCAAGAGCGATCCCGGCCATCCCGAGATCTGCCCCGTGTTCTTCTTCCAGGAGATATTCAATCCGGGCAACGCGCCCGATATCGCGCACCGTTGCCGTGCCGGGCAGCTCGGCTGCGTGGAAGACAAAGCCGACATGGCGGTCCATCTGAACGCTGCGCTCGCGCCGCTGCGCGAGCGTCGCCGCGAACTCGAATCAAAGCCAGGCTACGTGGAAGAGGTGCTCGCGGATGGAACGCGCCGCGCGCGCGATATCGCAAGGCTTACGCTCGCAGAGGTCAGATCAGTGATTGGACTCTGAGTTCTAACTAGTATGGGGGTCCACCACGAGTTTCGAACGGTTCTAGGCCCGGAGAATAAAATGAGTTCTGGCCGGGTTCGTTGACAACTGGATACCCTGGTGCGTTGTCGGAACATGGGCCGTCTGTTGCATCGAAAATCACGAATTCTCGCCGGCCGTCGCGATTCAGAATCGCAAACCTTAGGGTGGCCTGATTGGCGCTCGTCGTTGCCCTCATGGCTTCTTGCCTTTCAGTCGCCGACAGCCTAGGAACGTCGGAAAGACCAATCTCGTTCACGCTGTAGTTGTACACGCCTGATCTGCCGTCGCCCGAGGCTTCGCAAAACATGCCGTGAGCGGAATGTCGCGGTTGAAGACGTTCATGTGTTTTCGTTGCGAGCGCGATGGGGGCTATTCTTTGGCTTGCCCGCACGTCATGATGCGTTTCCTTGGTGCCTGCGCAAGCGCTGGCTATCAACGTGAAGCCAATTAAGAGAATTACACTTGTTGCACGGTTTTCCAGACGACTGGTATTTAGTCCATAGTTCATGGACGTTCTTCAATCAACCAATTGATTTCAACGATCCTGGTTCGGACGCGACCGGCTATCCTACATCGTGTAGGTATTGCATCACGGAAGCGCATGACATCGATTGCTCAGAATGGTGGCGCCGAAAGCCCTTCGATGAGTCATGTTTCGGTGGTTGCACAGAATCCGCCGCCGGGATGCAAAGGCAAAACCTGCCTCTAGCATCGGTCTAAGCACGTTCGAAGGTTGCGCTCCGGCGCTCTGTTCGAGCACTGGCCGCGCAGTTCAGCTGCGCGGGTAGCGCGCTAGCGCGGTCTTCATGCGCTTGAGCGCCTCGCGCAGGTTCTCCTCAGATGCTGCGTACGACAGGCGGATGAAGCCGCGGCCGTTCGGTCCGAATGTCGAGCCGCCGAGCACCGCGACGCCGCCTTCCTCTAACAGGTAAGTGGCGAGCTTGATGTCGTCGTGCTCGATCGCCGACACGTTGGGGAAGACGTAGAACGCGCCGCCCGGCATCTGGCATGTCACGCCCGGGATATCGCACAACCCGTGCACGAGGATCTGGCGGCGGCGGCGGAACTCCTCGTTCATCGCCTGCACGGGCCGCATGTCGCCCTGAAGCGCCGCGATGCCCGCATCCTGCACGAAGGTCGTCGTGCACGAGACGGTGTTGAGCATCAGCGCGCCGACCGCGTCGGCGATATACTTCGGATAGACGCCGAAGCCCAGGCGCCAGCCCGTCATCGCCCATGCCTTTGAGAAGCCGTCGACCAGGATCGTCCGCTCGGGCATCGCGGCAAGTCCATAATACGACGCGAATTCCTTGTCGTAACAGTGGCTGTTGTAGATCTCGTCGCTGATCACCAGGATATCGTGCTTGCGCGCGATCGCTGCGATGGCGAAGATGTCCTCATTGGTCAAGATGCCGCCGGTCGGATTGTGCGGCGAGTTCAGCACCAAGATCTTGGTCTTGGGCGTGATCGCCGCCTCGAGCGCGGCCGGATCCAGGCGGAACTGATTGCTCTCGAGCAGCGGGACCGAAACGGGCACGGCGTTCACGTAGGTGACGATCGAGCGATACGCCGGATAGGCTGGATCGGGGATGACGACTTCATCGCCCGGATTGAGCAGCGCCATGAGCGTGAACGCGATCGTCGGTTTCGCACCCGGACTGACTACGACGTTGTCGCGGGTGACGTCGACGCCGCGCGTCTTGGTCACGTGCTTTGCGATCGCATCGCGCAATTCGGCGATGCCCGAAGCCGGCGTGTAATGCGTGCGGTTGGAGCGGATTGAGTTGATGCCGGCCTCTTTGACGTGCTCGGGGGTGTCGAAGTCGGGCTCGCCGATCTCCAAGTGGATGATGTTGCGCCCCTCCGCCTCGAGGGCGCGGGCGCGCGCCAGCACCACAAAGGCGCTCTCGGTGCCGAGACGGCGCATAGACTCGGCGAGCGGAAACGTCGTCGTTTGCATGATGGTTCGGGTTTCGCGGACGCGAAACGGCGTCCCTCGCATCTAGTCGTGGATGCCGCTGCCGGCCGGTCCCTCGCGGCTGAGGCGGAAGTACGATTCCACGATGTCTTGTGCGACCGGTGCCGCATTGACGGCGCCGAAGCCGCCGCTTTTTTCCATGAACACGACCACCGCGATCTGCGGATGATCGTACGGCGCGAAGCACACGAACCATGCATGATTGCGCCCTTCAGGATTGTCCGGCGTACGCACGTTTTCGACGGTACCGGTCTTGCCGGCGTAGTGGAAGCCGGGGATCAACACGTTGTATGCCGTGCCGTACGGACTTTCGATAGCGCCGAGCATGCCCTCGCGCACCAATTGCAAATCGTTTTCGGGTACCGGCACGTGGCCTTCCACCACGGGTTGCGAGCGCGCGGCGACATGGCCGTGCGCGTCGCGCACGTCGGCAAGCAGAAACGGACGATACAGCGTGCCGCCGTTGGCGACCGCGGTCACCACGCGCAGCAGTTGGATCGGCGACACCTCGACGTAGCCCTGGCCGATCGCCATGTTGACTGTATCGCCGGCATACCACTGATCGTCGTACGCGCGCTTTTTCCAATCGGGTGTCGGCAGCGTGCCGATCGTTTCGCCGGGAAGATCGATGCCGGTCTGCGCTCCGATCCCGTATGCCGCCGCATAGCGGTCCAGTCGCGTGATCCCAAGCTCGAAGCCGACCTTATAGAAGAAGACGTCGCACGAACGCGAGATGGCCTGGACGACGTTGAGCGTGCCGTGGCCGCCGCGCGCATCGTCGTTGAAGATGACGCCGAGGTCGAAGAAGCCAGGGCAGTAGCGCACGCTGTCGGCCGTCAGCACGCCGCTGGCAAGCGCGGCGGAGCTCGTGATCATCTTGAAGGTCGATCCGGTCGGATACTTGCCGGCGATCGCTCGCGTGAAGAGCGGCTTGAGCGGATCGTTCAGATATTGGTCGTAGCGCGCTTCGCTGATGGGCAGCGCGAAATCGTTCGGATTGACGTTCGGCTGGCTCACCAGCGCGAGGATCGCGCCGCTGTGCACGTCCTCGACGATCGCGGCGCCGGCGATACGGTGGCCGATGCGCGCTGCGATGACGCGAATTTGCTTGTCCATCGCGATCTCGGCCGCGCGTTGCAAACGCCAATCGACGGTGAGATCGAGACTGTTGCCCGGCACCGCTTCGCGCTCGCCGAGCGTGGCGACCGCCATGCCCGCCGAATTGACCTTGATCTGGCGGCCGCCGTTCTCGCCGCGCATGATCTCGTCGTATGTGTACTCCAGGCCCTCTTTGCCGATCGTGTCGTTGGGCTCGTATCCCAGATGTTTGCGGGCGTCGTACTCATCTTGCGTGATGCGCCCGACATAGCCGACGATATGCGAGCCGATGGTGCCGTACGGATAACTGCGCACCGGCAGCAGCTCGACGGCCATGCCGGAAAGCCGGTCCGCGCGCTCTGAAAAACGCGCGACGGTCGCCGGGTTGAGATCGCCGGCGATGGTGATCGGACCGAGCGGCACGGCGCCGGCAAGCGCGTCGAACGTCGGATAGGTGACGCCGTTATAACGCAACAGCCGCTTCCATAGGCTCGCCGGCGTCACGTGCAAGATGCTCGCGAGCTCGTCGATTTCCGCCGCCGGATCGGCGATCTGCATCGGCACGACTTGCACGACGAAGGACGGACGGTTGCTGACGACGATGACGCCGTGGCGGTCGTACATCAGGCCGCGCGGCGCGGTCAGCGGGATCGTGCGCAGCTGGTTCTGATCCGCGAGCGTTTCGTATGAGGCGCCGTGCACGAGCTGCACGTCGGCCAGGCGCCAGATCAACACCGCGATCGCGATCGCGACGCCGCCGAGGAAGATCAGCAGACGCGGCAGCGCAGCGCGCTCGTCCGCGTTCTCGGGTCCGTGTCGTCCCCACAGTCCTTGCATCGGTTAGATCGCCGGCCGGCGGTTGGACCACCAGCGCAACGCAAGCACCACGATCGCGGCAAGCGCACAGTTGAGCAGGACTTCCCAGGCTGTCGCGTGCGCAAAGCGGTGATAGGTGCCCCGATCACCGTAGGCGATTTCAAGCACGATATAGGAGACCGCGTTGCGCACGATCGTGCCGCCCGCGACGGCGGCGATCACCACGGTCAGCGATTCGGCGAAGTAGCGGCTGCTGAGCAGCCCAGAGAGAAATCCGACGAGCGCGCCGCCCAGCACGTTCGCGCCGCCGCCGCCGAGCGCGTCTTCGAGCACGCCGCCGATCAAGCCGAGCCACCCGCCGGTGGTCGGGCCGCAACGCAATCCCGTCCACACGATCAACACCGTCAACAGGCTCGGCTGCGCGCCGCGCAGCGTCCAGGCGTGGGCGAAGGTGACTTGCAGCAGCACTGCGATGGCGGCGAGGAGGAGCAGCAGCGCAAAGCGCGGCGGTGCAGCCGCGCCTGCATCGACCGGGCGCTGCGGTCCGAACAACACGCGCGGCGGTGAACTGCGCACCATGTCAGCGCTCATGGCGAGGTGTACACCAGCACGTGTTGGAGCGAGTGGAAATCAACCGCGGGCTCGAGCACCGCAGTCTGATAGAGCGCGTTGTCCTTACGATCGATCTCGCGCACCGTGCCGATGAGGATGCCGCTCGGATAGATCTCGCCATGGCCTGTGACCACGATGTCGCCTTGCTGCAGGGTGGCGTTCTGATCGATGTACTTCATCTTGGCGTGCAGCCACGTGCCGGTGACGATACCCCACGAGCGCGAGCGCCGCAAGTACGCCGGCACCGCGCTTTCGGGATCGATGACGAGCAGCACGCGAGCTTCGTGAGGTCCGACGCTCAACACGTGTCCGACCAATCCGTCACCGCTCACCACGACGCTGTCGCGATGCACCCCGTCGCGCGAGCCGCGATCGACCGTCACCTCGCGGCGCGTGGACTCAGGCACGTAGCCGATGATATCGGCGACGACGGCGTCGCCCGGCAGCGTCTGCTTCATCGCAAGCAAGCGGCGCAGCTCGCGGTTCTCGGCGGCATCGGCCTGCAAGCGTTGATTCGCCGCGGCAAGTTTGCCCGCTTTGTCTTGCAACGCTTGGTTCTGCGCAGCGAATTCGCCCGCGTGCAGCACGTCGTGCACGCCCGTGCCGACGGCCTCGACCACGCGCGTGAGACCGGCCTGCAACGGCGTGTAGACCGCGCCGACGACGACGTCGATCGGGCTCTGACGCCCGTTGCGCGAGGCGTCGATCTCGAGCAGCGACACGCTAGCAGCCACGATGATCAGCGCGACGAATACGAGGAGTTTTCGCTCATCCCAAAACGAATAGATCGCAACCACCTGCCGATTCTCGACTGCGGAGTCGGGTACAGCGCATTGAAGAGACGCGGATCGGCTAGGATCTGCGCTCCGCCGCGCGCGACGCACAACATCGGATCGTCGGCGACGCGCACCGGCATCGTGAGCACGAGCGCGAGCGTCTCCGCCAGACCCGCGATCGCCGCCCCGCCGCCGGCCAGCACGAAACCGCCGTCGGCGATGTCGCGCACCAGCTCGGGCGGTGTCACTTCGATCACCGCGCGCACCGCATCGACGATCTCGCCAAGCGGCTCAGCGACCGCCGAGCCGATTTCTTCCTCGCGCACTTCGAACGTTCCCGGCCGCAACGCGCGCATGTCTTGACCGACGATGCGTTCGGGCGCACGTCCTCGCGGCCGGCCGTAATAGCCGAGCGCGATCTTGAGCTGCTCGGCCGTTCGTTCGCCGATCAGCACGCCGCGCGTCGCGCGCAAGTGCGCCATGATCGCCTCATCCAGACGATTGCCGCCCATCTTAAGCGAACGCGCCACCACGAGTCCGCCGAGCGAGAGCACGGCGATCTCCGTCGTGCCGCCGCCGATGTCGACGATCATGTTGCCGTGCGCGTCCATGATCGGCAGCCCCGCGCCGACCGCCGCGGCGATGGCCTGCTGCACGAAGTAGACGCGCCCCGCGCCGGCTCCGATCGCCGCTTCGCGCACTGCTTTGCGTTCGACATCGGTCGCGCTGCCGGGCACGCCGATGATGACGCGCGGCGGGATGAGCGAACCGCGCGTCGCGCGATCGAGCAACTGGCGCACCAGCGCTTCCGTGTACTTGTAATTGGAGATGACGCCGTTGCGCAGCGGGCGGATGACGGTGATCGAGCGCGGCGCCTTGCCCATCATCTGGCGCGCGCCCTCGCCGACCGTCAACACCTCGCCTGAATGCGAGTCGACCGCGACGACGGTCGGCTCGATAAAACGCACGCCGTGGCCGCGCACGAACACCGGTGTGTTCGCCGTGCCCAAGTCGATGGAGATCTCCGGCGCGAAATGCGCGTAGATCGAGTCAAATGCTGCGGACATGCGTGTGTTAGAGCAGTTCGTGTCCTAGCGAAGCAAACGCGCGCCCCAGGCGCGCGAGCGGCAGTCCCATGACGGTATAGAAGTCCCCGTCTATGGATGCGACAAGCAACGCACCGCGACCTTGGATGCCATACGCGCCGGCCTTATCCAGCGGTTCGCCGGTGGCGACGTAACGCGCGATTTGCGCCTCGTCGAGCTCCATAAACGTGACCGCGGTCGACTCGACACCGCTTGTCGATCTACCGCTGGCGCGGTCGAGCAGCGCGAATCCGGTGTGCACTACATGGCGGTTGCCGGACAGGCGCCGGAGCATGGCCGCGGCTTCGGAGGCGTCGCGCGGTTTGCCGAGTACCTGGCCCTCGATCACGACGGCGGTGTCGGCCGCCACGAGCAGCGGCGGGCCGGAAGCGTGCGCTTCCGCAGCCTTGCCCAGTGCGTGGGCCAGGACCATGTCTTTGGGATCCGGGTAGCGCTCGGCGTGCTCGTCTTCATCGTACCCGCTTGCCACGACCACCACGGTAAGACCGAGGCTCTCGAGCAGTTGGCGGCGGCGGGGCGAGATCGAAGCGAGAGCGACCGACAGGCGTGGCGCGCGTTCTCTCGACGCGCCTTCATTCATAGATCTGGCCGTGCACCTTGATGAAGCCCGCGGGATGGCGACCGCTCGGGTCGTGATGCGTCCAATGCATGACCGGCCCTGAGGCGTCGAGCTCAAGGTCGCCGTGCACGATCACATCATCGCCCTCCGCAAGCGGGACTTGCGGCGCGATGTCGATGTTATGCGCGACCAGGATGAGCTGCTCGTCGCCGCTGCCGGTGTGCACATCTAAGATGAAGCGCTCGTGCCGGCCGGTCGCGCTCGACTCGTTGGGCAGCACTTGGGCGACCGTTCCTTCGACGGTCACTTCTTGCCCGTTCTTGTGCTGATGGATGTCGTCGATCGCCGCGAGGTTGTCCGGCGCCTCGGAATTCGCCGAACACGCGGTCAGCGCGAAAGCGGCGGCGGACGCGAAGGCGACCGCTGCGGCGAGCGCCAGAGAGCGACGGCTCACAGATCGAGCTCCAGCATGTGGTCGAGCGATTCGCGTTTGGCGATGAGCTTCGCCTGCCCCGCGCGCGCCAGCACGACCGCCGGCTTCGGGAAGCGGTTGTAGTTGCTGGCCATGGAATAGGTGTAGGCGCCTGCGTTGTGCACCGCGAGCAGATCGCCCGGTTTAGGGTCCGACAAACGGACATCCGGAAACAGACGGTCGGTTTCGCAGTGGCGCCCAAAGACGGTGTAGAGGTCAGGGCGCGCGGCGGTGCCGGGTTCGCTGGCCGGCGCGTCCTGCGGCCGTGCCGCGCGCAGCAACGTCACGTCGTAGCGCGCGTCGTACAATGCGGGCCGCGGATTGTCGGACAGCCCGCCGTCGACGATCAACGCGCGCGAGCCGTCCGGCAGCGTCTTGCGCACGCCGATCGTATACAACGTCGTGCCCGAGGAGGCGACGAGCGCGCGGCCCGGCTCCACCAGCAATTGTGCGCACTCAAGGCCGGCTCCGATGAAATGACGTTCGAACGCTTCGAAGATGACCTCGGCCCATTGCGCGGCCGTGGGCGCGCTCTCGCCGCGTTCCGAAATACCGATGCCGCCGCCGACGTCGATCGCGGCGAAGCTGGCACCGGGCAATCCGCGCAGCGAACGCACGAATGCGGCGAGCGCGGCGATCTCCTCGTCGTACTTCGAAAGATCGTAAATGCGCGAACCGATATGACAATGGATGCCCGCAAGCACAAGGCCTTGCGCCGCGCCAACCCGCTCGATCGCCATACGCGCCTGACCATCGGCGATCGCAAAGCCGAACTTCGAATCCGGACCGCTGGTCTGCACGTGCTCGTGGGTGTCGGTCGAGATCTCAGGGTTGACGCGCACGAGCACGCGCTGGCGCACGCCGCGCTGGCGCGCCGCAGCGTCGAGCGCATCGATCTCAGCCAGATGGTCGACGATCACATAACCCACACCCGAAGACACGGCCAGCTCGATCTCTTCAGGCGTCTTGAAGCAACCGTGCATCAGGCAGCGCTGCGCGGGCACGCCCGCACGCAGCGCGGTGTGCAGCTCGCCGGCCGAACAGACGTCGATCGCAAGCCCCTCCTCGAAGGCGATCCGCACGATCGCCTTGAGCATAAACGCCTTGGCCGCGTATGTCACGTCAACCGCGATCGGGGTCGCACGCCCCGCTCGCCCGGAACCGGAGAACGCGAGCCTAAAGCGTTCCATGTGCGCCCGCAGGACCGCCTCGTCGATCACCAGCAGCGGCGTGCCGAACTGTTTCGCCAGCTCGAATGGGCGGCAGCCGCCAAGCGCCACATCGACCGTACGTTCGGCATTGTGAGCCGAGGCATCCGAGCGTATACTCAAGGATACCGAACCCCTTGGATCTTCCTTTTCATCAATGCCGTGAGGTCACGTCTGTTGATCAATCCGCACGAGTCATCGCGCCGCCTCATCCGCGCGGCGGGCAATATCCGCATCATCCTGTTGGGATTGCCGGGCCCGGCCGGCGCGAAGCGACCCACGCGACCGATTGCGACGGGCACGTTCTCGTTCCCCGCACTCAGCCTGAACTAGCGATATAATCGCTGCGTATCGATGTAACGCCCGACGTCGTCGGGCGTTAGATACCGTATGGGCTGTGCAGCCGCCACACGCTCTCTGATAACGCTGGCCGAGATGTCCACGAGCGGCAGATCGAGCAGTTCGAAACGCGCTTGGAGCTCCTTCGGAAGGTCGCCGATGATGGCAGCGAGGTCTTCCGTGCGCGTGCCTTCGCGACGCACCACATAGAAGCGCGCGAGCGCTGACGCCACCTCTTCGAGCCTGCGCCAACGGCTCACGGTCAACGAGTCGACGCCGGCGATGAAGTTGAGTTCGTCCCCGGGGTACGCGGCGCGCATGAGCGCGAGCGTGTCGGCGGTGTACACCGGGCCGGGCTGCTGGAGCGCCGTGGTGTCGAGGGCAAACGCCGGATTGCCGGCGATCGCGAGTTGCACCATAGCCAAGCGATGCGCGCCCGACGCGTGGACGGCGCGGTGCGCGGGATCGCCGACAGGCACGAAAAGCACGCGATCGAGGCGCGCGCGCGCACGCACCGCATCAGCGATGAACAGATGGCCGTAGTGGATCGGGTCAAACGTGCCGCCGAGCACGCCGGTGCGCCGAGCAGTCACGCGAGCGATGCGACCTTTCGTGACGGGCGAATCGATATTGCAGGCGGTGCAAACACATCCGCCGCAACAGCACCCATACTACAAAGGAGAGGGACGGCCTGCAAAGCGACGTCGCACAAGGCACCGCGCCGCAACGTCTGACGCGCGCCGAAGCCGCATGGCTTTGGGTCGCGTTGCTCGTCGGCGCCGCGCTGATCTTTTGGCGCCTCACCGACAAGAGCCTCACGCCCGATGAGGCGTTCTCGTATCGCCAGGCCATCGCGCCGTTGCCCGTGCTCATCCACGTCGCGGTCTACGGCGACTTCCATCCGCCGCTCTTCCAGCTCGTGTTCCACTACCTCAACGGCTGGCTGCATTGGCCTGCTCCCGACTATCGCTACCTCACCGCTCCGTTCGGCCTGCTCACGATCGTGGCGACCTGGGCGCTTGCGCGCCGCTGGTTCGGGGTCCCAGCTGCGGCGATCGCCGGCGTGGTCACTGCGACCATGCCGATGCTGGTGAGCGAAGACCGGCTGTTCCGCATGTACGTCATCGTCACCGCGCTC
Source organism: Vulcanimicrobiota bacterium (assembly GCA_963772515.1). GTDB lineage: Bacteria > Vulcanimicrobiota > Vulcanimicrobiia > Eremiobacterales > Eremiobacteraceae > JAFAHD01. Next base: position 529,455 of record CAVYXC010000002.1, on the reverse strand, counting down.
GCCATGGCATCGTGGTGGCTTTTGATGGAAGCGCAAGACGCACTCGGCGTCCGGCGGCGCTGGTTATGGCTGGCGTACGGCGCCGTGGTGATCGCGATCCCGTACATATTGTACCTGGGCGCATTTGTGATCGTGGCGCAGGCGATCTACGCGCTGGTCCGACGCGGCGGCGCGCTGCCGGCCGCGGGGTGGGCGGTGGCGGCGGCGCTGGCACTGATCCCGTGGTCGTGGGCGATCCGCATACAACTTCCCAACGGAGCGTTTCCCGGTGCCGCAGTCGATCTCACGCCGGTCGCGCGCGCAGTGTTGCTGATGACGCCGCCCGAGAGTTGGATTTCGCCCGGATTCGATATCGCGATCGGCCTCGCCGCGCTGGCGATCATCGCCGCCGGCTGTTGGATCGGCCGCGCGACGCCGCTGCCCTATCTGTTCATCCCGCTGGCGCTGCAAGTCGTGATCTCGGTCGGCTTGCACCGCGATCTGCTGATCTATCGGTACGTCGCGCTCTCGCTGCCGGTGTTCGCGATCGCGTTGGCGGCGACGGCGATCTGGTTGTGGCGGTCGCCCGCGCGGATCGCCGGCGCGCTGCTCGTGCTCGTCGTGCTGGCCTTGAACTCGGTCGCGCTTGCCAACTATTTCCTCGATCCATATTACCAGACGACCGATTGGTACGCGGTCGAGATCGCGCTGCACCAGCACGCGCAACGCGGCGACGCGCTCGTCTTCAATCAGATGGAACCGTATCTCGTGGTGGAGGATTCACCAGACGTGAAGGGGCGCGAGGTGTATCTGATGAGCTATCCGGCGCCGCCGCAAGCGGCGATCGCGTGGCTGGACGCGCACCCGCACGCGCGCATCTGGTACATCGAGAATCAGGCCGATTTCTCGGATCCACAGCGGCTCGTGCTCAAACATCTGGACGCCACGCGGCCGGTGTTGTATTCGATGCTGCAAAAGCACGCAGCGCTCGCCAACTGGGCGCTGCTTGAGCTCTTCGGCGAGATGAGCCCGGCGAAGCGCTAAGCCCCTACGAGAAGATGAACTCGGCTGCCCCGACGCGCACGGTATCGCCGGCGCGCAAGCCGAGCTTTTCGAGCTTGCGCAACGCGCCGCTGCGTGCGAGCGCGCGCGCGAAGAACGAACGGCCCTCGTCGGAATCCAAGTCGGTCATCGTCGCGAGGCGTTCGAGACCCGCACCTGCGACGCGAAACGCATCGCCCTCTTTGGCGACTTCGACGCGGCGGCGCGACGAGGTGGGCTTCGGCCGCAACACGACGCCCGAGACGCCTTCGACCTGAGCTTGCGCCGCGGCGCGGGCTTCCACGATGGCCGCGTATGCCGCAGCCATGAGAGGCCTGACCCCGAGGCCGGTCGCGGCCGAGATGCCGAAGATTTTGTCGGGAGCCACGGCTTCGACGGCCGCGAGCACATCTTTCGCGGATGGCAGATCCATCTTCGATACTGCGAGTATGCGGCGCTTTTCGAGCAGCGCCGGATTCCACGCGCGCAGTTCCGCTTCGATCATCGCCTTTTGCGCAAGCGCCTCATCCGGCGCGAGTCCGCCGTCGATGAGGTGGATGAGCACGCGCGTGCGCTCGACATGGCGCAAGAACTTGTCGCCCAAACCTGCGCCTCCGCTGGCGCCTTCGATCAGACCGGGCACATCAACGAGCACGAAGTTCGCATCGATATCGATCTGCACGACGCCGAGCTGCGGTTCGAGCGTGGTGAACGGATAGTCGGCTATCTTCGGGCGCGCGGCCGAGACGCTGGCGAGCAGCGTAGACTTGCCGGCGTTGGGAGCGCCGACGATGCCGGCATCGGCGAGCAGCTTAAGCTGCAGCTCGAGCGCGTGCTCTTCGCCCGGTTCGCCGCGCTGTGCGTAGCGCGGCGCCTGGTTGACCGAGGTTGCGAAGTGCTGGTTGCCCAGCCCACCGCGCCCGCCGCGCGCGACGCAGACGCGTGCGCCGTCGTCGCGCAAATCGGCGACGAGCTGATCCCCTTCGTAGACCAGCGTGCCGAGCGGTACTGGGATGACGATGTCGTCGCCGTCCTTGCCGTGGCAGTTGTCGGCGCCGCCAGGCTCGCCGTTCGGCGCGGCAAACGTGCGCTTGTGGCGGAAATCCAAAAGCGTGGTGCGCTGCGGGTCGCCTAGAAGATAGATCGAGCCGCCGCGCCCACCGTCACCGCCGCTAGGCCCGCCGCGCGGCACGAATTTCTCGCGCCGGAACGCGACCACGCCGTTGCCGCCGTGACCGGCTCGCACCGTGATCGGCGCTTCGTCTACGAACATGTGCCGTCTACTTCGCGTGAAAAAGGAAAAACCCGCACGATCGCGGGTTCCTCGAGAGGATTGCGCTCGATCTTAGGCGGCCGTGCCGTCCGGCGTCACCGCGACGACTTGCCGGTCTTTAGCGCGCCGCGTGAATGCGACCTTACCGTCGACCAGCGCGAAGAGCGTGTTGTCCTTGCCCATGCCCACGTTGGAGCCGGGATAGAACTTCGTGCCGCGCTGGCGCAGGATGATGTTGCCGGCGATAACGGTCTCGCCGCCGAACCGCTTGACGCCCAGACGCTTGCTCTGGGAGTCGCGGCCGTTGCGAGACGAGCCGAGTCCTTTTTTGTGCGCGAAACGCTGCAGATTGATGGTGAAAGACACTTCGAGTTAGGCTCCTAGAAAAACGGAATCGTCCGAGAACGGACGCATGGGAAGTATACCAAACGCGACGCCACTCGGTCAAACTCACATCGTCTCGCCTTATGGGACGAGTGAAACGCAATTCCCACCGTAGCGGCGCAACTCAAGCCGCCGGAGCCAGTAGCGCTCAATCAGATGAACCTCGTCGTCCGAGACCTGGACGCCACCTTCGCTTTCTATCGTCGACTCGGTCTCGAAGATCGAAGCAGACGCGGGCGCGGCTCACGTCGCGGGGATGTGGCGAATAAAATGCTGTCCGCTAACGCTGCCGCAATCGAAACGCGCTCAATGTACGCGTTTGAAGTACTGCACCGCCCGCTCGTGTTTCTCGGCGGCTGCGCGCGTCTCGAACGTGCCCAGGTTGCGCCGTCTTTTGGTGCGCGGGTCTGCCTTTCTCGAATAGAGGCGGTATTTGCCCGACGGCAGCTTGCGGATCATGCGGTCACCCCTCCTATTTTTGCGCCTGTTCACCTGCCCCGGTAGGTATCGACACGCACGGCGCCAGAACCATCCGCCAACGGCGATCCTTCCCAGCGAAAGGTCTTATACCCATATGAAGCGGTTTGTCATAGCGGCGGCGGTAATCGCCGTCGCGTTTGCGATGATTCCGGCAGCCTCGCGCGCGGACGACGACACCGCGCCGGCCGCGCTCGCAAAATTCACCGATGGGCTGACGCCGCAAAAAGGCTTGTTCACGGTGTGGCGCAAGGCGGGCAAGGTCTACCTCGAGCTGAGTCCTTCCCAGCTCGGCCATGATTTCATCTTGAGCGCCGTGCCGGGCAACGGCCTGGGCGGTTACTTCATCTCGGCCGGCGGCGCGGATTACTTCTCGCCGCACATCGTGCGGTTCGTGCGCCAAGACGACAAGATCGCCATCCTCTTCCCGAACGAGATCTTCGTGGCGCCGCCGAACACGCCAGACGCCCATGCGGTCGAAGATCAGACCGCCAAGTCGGTGGTCGGCGTGACCAAAGTCGTCGCGACCGACGGCACGAGCGGCGACGTCGTCGTCGACGCTGCGCCGCTGCTGGGCGACGTGATCGACTTCGCCGACACGCTCAAAGGCGCGCTCGGCAATCCCGAGCCCGGCAAACTGTACCACCTCGACGCGGACCGAACGTATTTCGGTCCCACCAAATCGTTCCCCGACAACACGCTGATCGACGTGCGTCAGACCTGGACGACCGACGACGCGTCGATCATCGACAACGTGCCGGATCCGCGCGCCATCGAGTTCCGGATCGACTATAATTTCATCGAACCGCCCAAAGACGGCGATTACATGCCGCGCTATGCGGACGACCGGATCGGCTTTTTTGACAACGTGCGGCTCAACTTCGGGTCTGACAAACTCGTCAATCGCCAGCAGCGCTACATCATGCGTTGGAACATGCAGAAGACCGATCCAACCGCGGCGGTCTCGCCTGCCAAACATCCCATGGTATTCTACATGACCGACACCATTCCAGACCGCTACCGCAGCGCGATACGGCGCGCGGTGCTGGAATGGAACAAGGCATTCATGGCGATCGGCATCAGCGACGCGGTCCAGGTCAAGGACCAGCCGAATGATCCGAATTGGGATCCCGATGACGTGCGCTACAGCGTGCTCCGCTGGCTGACGGACTCCAACCAGGGCGGGTTCCTCGAAGCGCAGTTCTACTGGGATCCGCGCACCGGCCAGGAGTTCCGCACCGGCGTCATCTTCGACGCCGACTACGTGAACTTCGGGGACTTGGCGTATCCGTTCTTCATCGACGCGACGCGCGGCCACGGCCGCTCGTTCGCGGCGAACGAGCAGTTCTACAGCGCCGAAAAACGCAACGAAGCGGGATTCGGGGCGCTTGCCATGCGCCTGGAGGGCGATTGGCCGAGCGGCGACGTTCCCCAGAAATACATCGACGATTTCCTCATCGACGGCACGCTGCACGAAGTGGGCCACGACATGGGTATGATGCATAACTTCATCGGCTCGGAAGCCTTCAGCGCAGCCCAGGTCAAGGATGCCGACTTCACCGCCAAGCATGGCATGTCGTCGTCGGTCATGGAGTACAACCCCATCAACTTCTGGCCCAAGGGGCAGTCACACGGCGCCCTGTTCATGACCACGCTCGGCCCCTACGACTACTACGCGATCCACTGGGCGTACGCGCCGGTCCCGGGCGCGCGCACGCCCGACGACGAGCTGCCGACGCTTCACCAGTGGCTGGCACAATCGACCAATCCGTGGTACCGCTTCGCATCTGACGAGGACGTCTCGTGGGATGATGCGCACGCGATCGATCCGCGCGTTGTGCAATTCGACCTGACCAACGACAACATCTCGTGGTGCGACACGCGCATGGATCTCGCGCACAGCCTGCTCGACAAGCTCAACTCCAGGTACCCGCGCACCGAGCACCCATATCAGGAAGAGCGCACGGCGTTTTCGTTCATCTTGCGGGAGTACAACCGCTGCAGCCTCGTCTTCGAGCACTACATCGGCGGCGAGTATCTCTCTCGCGCGCGTCCGGGCGATCCCGGTGCACCCACGCCGCTGACCCCAGTGGCGCGCTCGACGCAGCGGCGCGCGTGGCAGAATCTCGACCGCTACGTCTTCTCGGCGACGGCGATGAACCTGCCGCCCGATCTTCTGAATCGCATGACGTATCAGGAGTGGGAGCCGCTGGAGAACGGCAGTTGGGCATACAACCCGCCGGCGCGTCACGACGTGCCGATCGTCGAAGTCATCGGCGGTCTCCAGACATATCTGCTGGCGACGCTGTATCAGCCGCTGCGCCTGCAGCGCATCGACGAGATCGGTATCCGCTCCAAACCCGGCAGCACGATGTCGCTGACCGATCTCTTCGACTGGACGCAGGATAGCGTGTACGGCGATTTGCGCACGCGCAGTCTTGCGGACGTGCCGCTGCTGACGCGCAATCTCCAAGCGGAGTACACTCGTATGCTCATCGCGATGGTGCTCGCGCCGGCAAAGGGCACGCCCAGCGATGCCCAGGCGTTGGCGCGGGAAAAACTGGTGAGTCTGTCCGGCACGCTGCGCACGGCGCTCAACTCGGGTTCGCTCGACGAGATCACGCGCGCACACCTCGACAACTTGCAGAACAAAGTGTCGCTGGCGCTGCAGGGGCGCCAGGTCTCGGGTCTGTAGGCGACGGGGTCTTGTCTCGAGCCCCGCTCGAGTGCTACGACGATGAGGGTGGCCGCACGGCCGCCCTTGTCGTTTGTCACTTGCCTTTGCGTCGTGCCAACGGGTAGGCTGGGAGGGTGAAGATGCGTGGAGGCCGGTCTGGCCTATGGGCAGCGTTGCTGCTGGCGGGTATGCTCGCGTCGGGCTGCACCGGCGGCGGAAGGAGCGGCCCGGGCGTTCCAGGCGTGCCTGTCGTCCCGACCTCACCGCCGACACCGGTCGCCAACGTGCATGTGCTCGTCGTCGCCAACAGTGCTATCCCCGCGAGCGTGCAGCTCGCGCAGACCTACATGGCGGGCCGCCACATCCCGCCCGGAAATCTCGTCTCGGTGTCGCTGTCGGCCGATCCGAACACCTACACGATCGCGCAAACGCCCGATCTCCAGACCAACCTCTTCGCGCCGGTGGCCACCGCGATCAAGAATCTGCACACCGCGGGCACGCGCATCGATTTCGTCGTGATGATGTATGGCACGCCGTACCTGGTCAACGGCGGCGGCACGTTCAGCGGCTACAGTGTGGACGGCATCATGTCGCAAGCCAAGGGCGCGTTCCCCAGCAGCGGCGCTACGTTCAATCCGTATTACGGCTCGACCACGCCGTTCTCGTCAGACACCTACAACATGGTCCTGGTCACGCGGCTGGACGGACGCTCGGTAGCCGACGTCAACGGCCTCATCACCAACGGCCTCACGTGCGACGGCACGCGTCCCCACGGCGAGTTCTTCTTCGACGTCGATCCGACCAAGTCCGACGGTTACACCGTCTTCAACACCGCGATGCAGACAGCCCAAGCGCAGCTTGCCGCGGCCGGGTTCGACGCCCAGATCGACAACACGATCGCGTTCGTCGCGCCGCCCAATCCGCTCATCGGCTACGTGAGCTGGGGCAGCAACGACGCGCACTTCTCGCTCGCGACGTACCACGCGCTCACCTTTGTGCCCGGCGGCATCGCCGAGACAGCGGTGAGCACGTCCGCAAGCAACATCCGCACCCCGGGCGGCGGCCAAAGCCAGATCGCCGATCTTATCCACCAGGGCGTCACCGGCGTGCATGGCGATGTCACCGAACCATACCTCAACGCTATTCCCGACCCGCCAAGCGTGTTCGCGGCGTACACCGCCGGCCGGACGCTCGGCGAGTCGTTTTGGGCCGGCCTCTCGGAGATCGTCTGGAAAGAGGTCGTCATCGGCGATCCCCTGTGCACGCCGTACTAAAGAGACCGCGCGCGGAAGGTCGGCAGCGCTCACGGGAGCAACAGCGCGGCCACAGGAGGGTGGACTTATGCATTTCCTCGCCGCTTTAACATTGCTTGCGGACGACAACACGACATCGACATCGATGGCCGGCCCGGCCATGGGTGCGTTCTTCGCGGCCTACGGCATCTTCGTGCTCATCGTGCTGATCATCTCGATCGTCATCTACTGGCGCATCGCGAGCAAGGCCGGATATCCAGGGGCGTATAGCCTGCTGATGCTGGTCCCGCTCGTCAATCTGATCGTGCTGCTCATCTTCGCGTTCGGCGAATGGCCGATCGAGCGGCAATTGGCTGCATTGCGCGGCGGGTCCGCACGGCCGCCGGCCTCGATCACCTAGGAGGGTTTGGCTTCGCGGCCGGCACGATCCGGCCGCTCCACGACGAGAAATCGCTCGCCGCGCCCGCGTGCGTGTGCCGCCGCCGATACGCGCGCGCTTTCGTGCGGTTGCCGCACACGCTCATGAGACACCAGGTGCCCGAGCGGTTTTTCGTCTCGTCGTAAAACGCCCAGAGACAGGTCTCGGCGGGGCACGCCTTCAGGCGGGCCCACGTCCCGTCCGACATCGCCGCGAAAGCGACGCCGATGATGCGGCCGAGAGCTCCGTCAACGCCCGGCGCTAACGGCTCGAGCGCGGTGCCGCCATCGGGACGAAAGCTGACCGCGAACTGCGCGCTGCGCGCCGCACGATTCAACGTATCGAGCGCGCTCGGATCCGCCTCATACCCGTTGTTGGCTAGCGTCAAGTTGCGCAGCGCCTCGCGTACGGACAGGGCCGCCGCAACGTCGGCCTGCGTGACCGAAGCCGCGCCATCGATCAACTCAACGCGCGCCAGCCAGTCGCGTAAGCCTTCCGGCGTGGCGATCTCATCGGTCCCTTTCTCGTGCTCGGCCGTATTGATGAAGCCTTGCACGAGGGCGAGCGGCTCGGGGGCCGGCTTGCTGCCGAGATTCTTCGCGGGAATCGCCATTTCGACGCCATTATATGACATTTACAGGTTATTCCACAACGCGCTTGTCCCGCATAATGCGGCGAAAAATAACTTTCTAATCGTATTGACAGGTTACGTGCTGCGTATTATGATGTCAGTGCAGACAGACGACAAAGAAAGGCTGGAGCACCATGAATCCCCGTCGCAACTCACATCTGATCGGCCTCGCACACGGCGACTACGAGCTTCCTACGACCCGCACCGAACTGGTGCGCAGCCCAAACGGCTTCTTCACCGCCATCTTCGGCGGCTGGGGCGTTAGGATCTAAGGTTAAGCAGCGTTAATCGCCGGTCGAAGGACCGCCATCAGTCCGGACGCCAAGCCAATCCGCCATGAGAATGAAAACGATGATCGTGGCGAGGCTTGGCGTTCTTCTTGCCACTGTCGCGCTCACCGCGGCCTCCACTGCCCAGACCACCGGCGCAGCCACCGTGATCGCGGCTGCAGGCGACATCGCTTGCGATCTCTTGCCGACGACCGCCACGCCGGCGGGTGATGAAAGCGGGCCGAACACATGCCATATGGATGCGACCGCGAAGCTTATCGCGCAGCTGCATCCGGCGGCCGTGCTCGCGCTGGGCGACGAACAATACGCGGACGGCGCGCTGGCTCAGTTCAACGCAGGTTACGACAAGTCGTGGGGCGCTTTTAAGAGCATCACCCACCCGGCACCGGGCAATCACGAGTATCACACGCCGAACGCGGCGGGTACTTCGCCTATTTCGGTTCGCTCGCCGGTGACCCGCGACGCGGCTACTATAGCTTCGATCTTGGGGGCTGGCATCTCATCGCCTTGAACGGCAACTGCAACGCGATCGGCGGGTGCGGCGCCGATTCCCCGCAAGTCCAATGGTTGACCGCGGACCTGGCCGCGAACCACGCCGCGTGCACGCTGGCGTACTGGCACCAGCCGCGCTTCTCGTCGGGCGCAGTCCATCACAGCGATCCGGCCTACGACGCGTTGTGGCGCGCGCTCTATGCCGCGCATGCGGATCTCGTGCTCGGCGGGCACGACCACGACTACGAGCGTTTCGCTCCGCAGACGCCGGACGCGCAGCCCGATCCCGTGCACGGCATCACTGAGATCGTCGCTGGAACCGGTGGACGCAGCCACTATAAGATCGGGCGGCTCGAACCCAACAGCCAGGTGACCAACGGCCAGACCTACGGCATCCTGGCAGTCACGCTCCATCCGCATTCCTTTGACTGGCGCTTCATACCGGAGCCGGGCTCGACGTTCACGGATTCCGGGACGCAAGCGTGTCACGGCTAAGGTAGACCCAGACCGGCATTCTCCGTACCCTCCGGCCGTGAGTACCCGTGCTTGTACCGATTCGGGCACCCCTGCGGTCCGCGTACCATAAGGTCAGCGAAGGGCACGACACACGCCGCCCTCGCCTGCCGACCATGAAAGGACGCAGATCGAAATGAACGCCAAGAAGAACGACTACATCCCGCAGGATGAGGAAGAGCTTGAGAACGACTTGCTGGACAACCGCTCGACCCTGGTGCACGTGCGGCGCGGTCCCGACACGTCGATCTTCCGGGGTTGGGGTCCGAAGCTCTAATGCGGCCCTCGCGCTAAGGGCGACCACCGCCGGCGCCCTTAGCTTTTCTTTTTAAAGCGCGTCCAGACCGCGCGCAAGATCCGTCTGGATGTCGGCGACGTCTTCGATGCCGACAGACATCCGCAGAAAACCGTCATGCAGGCCCAACTCGTCGCGGTGCTCCTGCGTGAGCGCCCGATGCGATGACTTCGCCGGATGCGACAGGGTCGTCGCCGTGCCGCCGAGGCTCAAGACGAGCTTGATGCGCGCGAGCCCCGCCAACAGGCGGTCAACCGCTGCTGCACCACCGTCGATCTCGAACGAGACCATCGAACCGAAGCCGCGCTCCAATACGCGCTGCGCGATCGCGTGATCCGGGTGCTGCGTCAATCCGGGGTAGTGCACGCGACGCACCTTCGGGTGACCCGCCAGCCAGCGCGCAAGCGCGAGGGCGGATTCGGCGCCGCGTGCCATGCGCACGGCGAGCGTCTCGATCGAGCGCTCGGTCAGCCACGCGTCAAACGCCCCCGGTACCATGCCCGCGCGCACGGCGAAGGTGCGGATCGGCGCGAGCAATTCGCGCGACCCGGCCAGCGTTCCGATGACCACGTCATGGTGGCCGCCGAGGAACTTAGTGCCGCTTTCCATCGCAAGGTCCGCGCCCAACACGAGCGGCGCGCAGTGATATGGAGTCGCAAAAGTATTGTCGACGAGCAGCGCTGCGCCGGCTCGGTGCGCTGCTTGCGCGAGCGATGGGATGTCGGCCACGCGCAGACGGGGATTCGAGATCGTCTCGACGACGAGCAGTCGCGCACCACCCGCAAGCGCGGTTTCGACGGCGGAGGCATCCGTGGCGTCGACGCGGACGGCGCTCACGCCGAAACGCTCGAAATCGCCCAGCAGGCGCAGCGTGTTGCCGTACACCTCGCGCGCCTCGACCACGCGATCGCCGCTGCGTAACATCGCCATGAACGTCGCTGCAAATGCGGCCATCCCCGCCGAGGTGACGAGCGCGTCCGGCGCGCTCTCGAGCGAGGCGATCTGCGCTTCGAGCGCGATGAGATTGGGATTGCCGTCTGAACCGTAGATCGCGCCGGCAATACGCCGCTCGTAGATCGCATCGACCTGGCCGAGGTCGGCGAACGTCCAACCGGCTGACTGATAGATGGGCGTGCGCGCGGGGGCGTTGGCGGGCGTGCCGGCGCGGGCGTCGTGGACGCTGCGGGTGCCAAAACCGTCGCCGGGCTGAGCCATCGACGACGGCTTGGCGTAAAGAAGGGGCGCCGCCTGGTGCGGCACCCCTCAATGCTTCTAGAACGCGAACGTTAACGCGTTAGTGCTTTTTCTTTTTCGTTGCTTTCTTCTTAGCTTTTTTCTTGGCCACGGTGCGCAGGTCACCTCCCTCTGAACTTCCGGTGCTCGCGGGGCGTTGCTGTACGCCGCTATGATCTACCTAGTCTGTTCCGCCGGTGCGGAGCCGCGCGGTTATGCACGATGCCGGAGGGTACGGGGTCACGACTGGCCCACGCAGTGTGTGTTCGTTTCAACGCAGCGTTCCCCTTTTCGCTCCGCACGCGCCGGGCAGGAGAGATATGCGGGCACAACTCATACTGTACACCCTATGCGACCTTCGAGACGCGTCGTCGTCACCGGACTCGGCGCGGTCACGCCGCTCGGCAACAGCGTTTCTGAGTTCTGGTCCAACGTCATCGCAGGCAAGAGCGGCGTCGGCGACATCACATCGTTCGACGCTTCGCACCTGCCGACGCGCTTCGCCGCCGAGGTGCGCAACTTCGACGCCCCGGCCTTGATGGGCAAGAAAGAGGCGCGTAAGGCCGACCGGTTCGCGCAGTTCGCGATCATCGCCGCCAAAGAGGCGCTGGCGGATTCGGGTCTGCACATCACCGACGACAACCGAGATGACATCGGCGTGATCATGGGCTCGGGGATCGGCGGCATCATCACCATCGAGAACCAGCACAAGGTCATGCTCGAGCAGAGCGCGGACCGGCTGTCGCCGTTTTTCATCCCCATGCTCATCTCGAACATCGCGCCCGGCCTGATCTCGATGAACATGGGGGTGCGCGGGCCGACGTTCACCGCGGTGTCGGCGTGCGCGTCATCGAACAATGCCATCGGCGAAGCCTACCGCGCGGTGCAGCTGGGCGAGGCCGACGCCATGATCTGCGGGGGCTCAGAAGCCCCGATCTCACCGCTTGCAGTGGCCGGTTTTTGCGCTATGCGCGCCCTTTCCACGCGCAACGATTCGCCCGCGACCGCGAGCCGGCCGTTCGACAAAGAGCGTGATGGTTTCGTTATGGCCGAGGGCGGCGGAGCGCTCATGATCGAGGAGCTGGAGCACGCGCGGCGCCGCGATGCGCGCATCTATGCCGAGCTCGTCGGGTACGGCAAGTCGTCGGACGCCTACCATATGGTACAGCCCGACCCGGACGCGCGCGGAGTGACGCTGGCGATGCAGCGCGCGCTGCGCGACGCCGGCATCGAGCCGTCGGAAGTCGACTATATCAACGCACACGCGACCTCGACCGATCTGGGCGACATCGCCGAGACCCAAGCGATCCATCGGGTGTTCGGAGAGCGGGCCAAGACGCTGGCCGTGAGCTCGAACAAGTCGATGTTCGGCCATGCGCTGGGGGCGGCTGGTGCGCTCGAAGGCATCTGCACGGTGTTGACGATCCGCGACGGCCTGATCCCGCCGACCATCAATTACCATCACGTCGATCCGCAATGCGACCTCGATTGCGTGCCGAACGTCGCGCGCAAGGCGACCGTGGACATCGCGATGTCGAATTCGTTCGGATTCGGCGGTCACAACGCGGTCATCGTCTTCCGCCGGTTCGCGGAGAGCTGATTGTCGCAGGGCCTCGCGCGGCGCAAGACGCTGCGCGCCTTCGGCAAGGGGCTCGGCCTCAAGTCGGCCGCGAGCGGCGAGTGCGAACTGCTCGACACCGCGCTCACGCACGACTCGTATGCGTTCGAGCGCGGCGATCGCCGCGGGCTCTCCGCGAACGAGAGACTCGAGTTCCTGGGCGACGCGGTCGTCGGGTTGGCGGCATCGGCGTGGCTCTATTCGCGCCACCCGAACGAACCCGAGGGGCGGCTGTCGCGCCGCCGGCAAGCACTCGTCTCCGGGCCGGCGCTCGCGAAGACCGCGGCCCGGCTCGGATTTGGTCCGTTGCTGCGCCTTGGAAAGGGCGAAGCCGCCGGTCACGGCGAGCGACGTCCTTCCATCTTAGCCGGCGCATTCGAGGCATTGGTCGGCGCGGTGCTGGTGTGCGAGGGTTACGACGCTGCGGCGCGCTTCGTCGAGCGCGCACATCTCGCGCACGCCGACGACGCGGCGCGCATCGATCCGCGCACCGCTTTGCAAGAGCTCACGCAGGCCAGGTTCAAACAGCCGCCGCGCTACACGTTTGAAGGCGAAAGCGGCCCAGCGCACGCTCGCGTCTTCACTGCGCACGTGTCCGCTGGGGGCGTAGTGGGAACCGGCACGGGTCCGACGAAGAAGCTTGCGCAGGCCGAGGCCGCCGCCCAGGCCCTTAGGAAACTTACGAGGCAAACCGTCAATCTACCTTAAGAGTATCGATCTCTTCGGTTTCAAGACGTTCGCAGAGCGGACGCGCCTCGTCTTCGAACCGGGTATCTCCGCGATCGTGGGACCCAACGGCTCAGGCAAATCGAACCTGGTCGACGCCGTGCGTTGGACCTTGGGCGAGCAGAGCGCGAAACAGCTGCGCGGCGGGCGGATGGACGACGTGATCTTCGCCGGCAACAATCGCCGCCGTTCGCTGGGCATGTCCGAAGTCACGCTGACGTTCGACAACAGCGACGGCGCGCTGCCCACGCCGTTCGGCGAGATCGCCGTCACGCGGCGCGTCTATCGCAACGGTGAGGGCGAGTACTTCCTCAACAAGTCGCAGGTCCGGCTGCGCGACATCATGGACCTGCTGCTCGGCACCGGGCTAGGTCCAGACGCGTCGGCCATCATCTCGCAGGGCGAAATCGACGGGATTCTCTCCGCCAAGCCGATCGCGCGGCGCGAAGTCTTCGAAGAGGTCGCCGGCACGAGCAAGTATCAGGCCCGCAAGCACGAGGCACAGCGCCGTCTCGAGCAGACCGACGCCAACGCGCTGCGCATCAACGATCTGCTCGTGGAGCTCGAGCGCCAGGTGCCTGCCATCGAGCAACAGGTGCGCCGGGCCAAGCGTCACCAGAAGGTCGTGCAGCGCGTGCGCGACCTCGAAATCCTGTCGTTCGTCCGCAACACACAATCGCGGCGCGAGGAGCGCAGCGGTCTGAGCGAGGCCGTGCGCGCGCAGGAGATCGAGCGCGCTGCCGTTGACGCGCGGCGCGCCGCGCTGGAGGCGCGCTTGGTCAAGGCGCGCCACGAAGAGTACCAATCCACGCTTGCGCTCGACGAGCGCAACGCAGCGCATGCCCAAGCGGCGACCACCGTGCAGGCCGCTGCCTCCGCGCAAGCCACGGCGCAGGCGCACGTCGACGAGAGCGGCCGTCGCGTGGAAGCGCTGGAACGCGAAGTCGACACAGCGGCCCGCGACGTCGCGGCCGCTGAAGCCCAAGTGGCGGCATTGGTGTCGGCGCTCGCGCAGACGCGTGCCGAACGCGATGAAGCGATGCGCGCGGTCGAAGCGCGCGCGACGGCCGAGCGCAGCGCCGCCGCGCAATGGGACCGTGCATACGCGGCCTTGCGAACGGTCGAGGACCGGCGCGCTGCGATGGCGGCGACCGCGGCTGAAGCGGACGCGGCGACCCAGGCGCATCTCACCCACAAAGAACGGCTGAGCAATGCTGCGCGCCGTCTCGATGACGAACTGAACGCCGCGCGCGAAAAACTGGCGTCCGAGAAAAAGCGTTCGCAAGGACTCAAAGAGGCGTTCGCGGAGCTGGACCGGGCGGTCGAGCGGGCAACTGCCGACATCGCGCGCGCAGCAAGCGCCCGCGAGGCGGCCGGCGTTGCACTCGAAGACGCACGCGCCGATCTGGAGCGCAAGCGCGCGGCGGCCGTCGAGGCCGACGCCCGCATGCGGGCGCTCGCAGATCTGGCGACTGGGAGGCACGACATGCCGTCGGGCGTCCGCGCGGTGCTCGACGCCGCCGCGGCGGGCGCGTTGCACGGAATCCTCGGCGTCGTCGCCGAGCGCATCGACACCGATGCGGCATACGCGCAGGCGATCGACGTCGCCTTGGGTCCGGCCGCACATGCGCTGGTCACGCGCACCGGTGCGCATGCGAACGCCGCCATCGAACATCTGAAGAAAGGCGGAGGCGGACGAGCCACGTTCCTGCCACTCGACGCCGTCGGGCAACAGGAACTGCCGCTGCTAGTCGACGTCGGCCAACGCGACGGCGTCATCGGCCAGGCCCGAGATCTGGTGCGCTGCGCCGACGACGTCCGCCCAGCGGTGGACTACGCGCTCGCGGGCGTCATCGTCGTGGACTCGCTGCGCACGGCGCAGCGACTCGCTCGCGAGTTCGCGCACGCGACCGTGGTGACGCTCGCCGGCGAAGTCGCGCGCAATGCGTCGTTGACCGGCGGGAGCCGCGACGACGACCGCGGGCCGCTGGCGCGCCGCGCGGCGATCGCCGAACTCGAACGCTCGCTCTCGGCCGCCCGGGCCACGGCGGAACGCAGCGAAGCAGCTCTCGCGCATGCGCGCGCCGCGTTCGACAAAGCGTCGGCCGAAGCAGAACAAGCCGGCGTCCGGCGCAACGAAGCGCAGGCCCGCAAGCACGACGCGCTGGTGTCGGTCGAGCGAGCCGCCGCTCAGAGCTCCGGACTCGAGCGCAGCATCGAAGCGCTTGAAAAGGAATTCGGCGAGACCCGCGTCGCGCTCGAGAACATCGACGCGCAATGGCGCCAGCATGACGAGCGCAACAGCGCCGGCCGGGCGGCCGTCGGCGCCGTCGAGGCCGAGCGGCAAGACGCCGCCCATGCCTCCGACGATCTGCAAAAGAGCCTCAACGAGTTGCGCGATCGCCATCGCGACGCCGCTGCCGCAGCCGCGGCCTTGGTCGAGCGCGTCGCACAGGCGGGCGACGACGTCGAGCGTGCGCGCGCACACGTGATCGAGCGGCGCGAAGCCCACGCTGCCCGCATCGAAACCCTCGCGGCGGCGCGCGACAAACGCGAGCAGGCCCAACGCGAACTGGCTTCGGTGCTCGAAGCGCGCGCCGTCGCCGACGCTACGCTGCTGGGCGCCGAACGCGACGCCCAGGAGCTGCGCGCGAAACGCGATGTCTCCGGCGCGGCCGTGCGCGAGTTCGAAGAACAGCTCAACGCCGAACAATCGCAGACGAAAGAGCGCTCGCTCGAGCTCGACCGCCAACGCATCCGCCTCGCTGAGATCGATGCGGAGCTGTCCGTCCTGCAGCAGCAATTCGCGCAGAATCCGGCCACGCCGGAGGAATGCGACGATGTCGCGGCGCGCTATGCGACATACGAGGGCGACGCGGATGCCGACATCCGGCGATTGCGCGAAGAGCTGGCGCGTCTTGGCGGCGTCAACCTCAACGCGCTCGAGGATCACGCCGCGCTGCTCGAGCGGCGCGATTTCCTGCGCGGACAGCTCACGGACCTCGAGCACGCGCGCGCCAGCATCCTGGCGGTCATCGCGGAGATCGACGCCGAGTCGGTACGCCAGTTCAACGCGGTTTTCGAAAAAGTGTCAGCTGCGTTCTCCGAGATGTTCTCCCGGCTGTTCGCCGGCGGCGTCGGCAAGATCTGGCTCGAACAGTCCGACGATCCTGCCCAAGCGGGCGTCGAGATCGCCGCGCAGCCGCCCGGCAAGAAGATGCAAAGCCTCAACGCCTTGTCCGGCGGCGAGCGCGCGCTCACCGCGGTGGCGCTCATCTTCGCCATCCTGCGCGTCCGGCCGAGCCCGTTTTACATCTTCGACGAGATCGACGCCGCGCTCGATGAAGCCAACATCGGCCGCTTTGGCTCCGTGCTCGCAGAATTCGCCAATCGCGCGCAGATCGTCATCATCACCCACAACAAAGCGACAATGACGCTCGCGGACCGCATCTACGGGGTCACCATGGGTGAGCCCGGCGTTTCGAACCTGCTCTCGCTGGCGCTGGAGCAGGTGGGTGCCTAGCGCTCGACCGGCAGCGCTGCTCTCGCTCTTTGATCGCACGGGTCTAGAGCCGCTCGCGCGCGCGCTGGCGCAGCATGGCTACCGCCTTGTGGCGACCACTGGAACCGCAGCCGCGATCCGCGAGCTGGGACTTGAGGCGGAAGAAGTCGGCGACCTCACCGGTTTTCCACCGCTGCTCGACGGCCGAGTGAAGACGCTGCATCCCAAGATCATGGCCGGCATACTGGCCGATGAGAGCAATCCGACGCACACCGTCGAGCTGCACGCGCACGGCATCGCGCAGTTCAAAGTCGTCGCCGTGAATCTGTATCCGTTTGAGCGCACGGTCGCGCGCGCGGGCGTGACCGAGAGCGAGGTGATCGAGCAGATCGACATCGGTGGCGTCACGCTGCTGCGTGCCGCCGCGAAGAACTACGGCAGCGTCAGCGTGCTGCCCGACACGGCGAGTTTCGAAGATTTCGTCGAAGCGCTCGAGCGCGGTGGACCGGGCCTGCCGGAGCGCCGGCGTTGGGCCGCGGCAGCATTCGCGCGCTGCGAGCAATACGACGCGGCGATCGCGCGCTACTTCGCGGCGAGCGGCGGCGACGACGAGTTGCCGGACACGCTGCACGTCGATCTGCCGCTGGCCAGCCGGCTGCGCTACGGCGAGAACCCTTGGGCGCGCGCCGCGTTCTACGTCGCACGGTCGGTGCAGATCCCGGCGCAGCTGTCGGGCAAGACGCTCTCCTATAACAATCTGCTCGACGTCGACTCGTGCCTGCGCTTGCTCGCGCCCGTGGAAGAACCGCGCGGATTTCCAGCCGCAGCTCGCTCGCCACGCCGCGCCTGCGCGGCGATCGTCAAGCATACGGTGCCGAGCGGCGTGGCAGCGCGCGCGACGCCGCTCGACGCGCTCAGCGCCGCGCTCGGCGCTGACCCCATTTCGGCGTTCGGCGGCATCGTCGCATCCAACGTGCCGCTCGACGCGCCAGCAGCGCAGCTATTGCACTCGCGCTTTCTCGAGGTGGTCGCCGCGCCGGGCTTCGAGCCCGCGGCGTTGGAGATCCTACGAAAGAAGAAGAACCTGCGCGTGCTGCAGTTCGACCGCGACTTGCCAAGCCGGCTGCTCGCCGTCGCGAAGGTCCGCTCCGCGCTCGGCGGGGTGCTGCTTGAATATCCGGATCCCGACGCCGCGCCGGACGAGTGGCGCGTGGTCGCCGAGCGCCGGCCCACCGATGCGCAATGGCGCGACATGCTCTTCGGGTTCGGTGTCGTCCGTCAGGTGAAGTCCAATGCGGCGGTGGTCATCGGTGACGAGCTGACGCTAGGCATCTGTGGAGGGCAGACAAACCGGGTGGCGGCAGTCGAGCTCGCCTGCCAGCGCGCCGGCGACGGGGCCAAAGGCGCCGTGCTGGCGACCGACGGCTTCTTCCCGTTCGCGGATGGTATCGAAGCGGCCGCCCGCGCCGGCATCGGCGCGGTCGTCGCGCCCAGCGGATCGATCAGAGATGAGGAAGTGATCGCGGCAGCGCGCCGCCTGAACGTCGCGCTCGTCTTCACCTCACGCCGCTACTTCCTCCATTAGTTACGCTGCCGTCAGCGTGACCGCCGTTCCGTAACACAGCACTTCAGTGACGCCAGGGCCGATCTCGGTCGCGTCGTAGCGCATGCTGATGATGCCGTTGGCGCCGATCTGGTCTGCGTGGCGGATCATGAGCTCGTACGACTCCATGCGCACCTTCTCGCACAACTCGGTGTATAAGGTGATGTTACCGCCGACCAGCTGCTGCAGGCTCGCGCCCATGCTGCCGAAGATGCTGCGCGAACGGACGACGATGCCGCGCACGATGCCGAAGTTCTTTGCGACTTTGTAGCCCGGCAGTTCCAGAGCGGTGGTGACGAGTGAATGGTCGAATGCCATGAGCGTCCTCCAATGACCGACGAGGAAGGAATCGGATGCTCGAGGTTAACGCGCCCGCGCCGTCAATCCCTGTTCCGGATCAATCCGGCCGCCGCCGCAGCATCGACGAGTTCAAAGGCTCGTGGGTGGTGCTGTGGTTCTATCCAAAAGACCACACCAGCGGGTGAACCAACGAGGCGTCGCAGTTCCGCGATGCCCAACCCGAGTTCGAGCGCGCCGGCGCCCAGATCGTCGGCGTCAGCCGCGACTCGGTGCAATCGCATGAGTCGTTCGCGCAGGCGCAGGGATTGCGGTTCCCGCTCCTCGCAGATACCGACGAAGCGCTGTGCAAGGCATATGGCACGCTCGTCGAGCGCGTCGCTGACGACGGCACGAAGTCGATGGGACTCCAGCGCTCGACGTTTCTCATCGATCCGCACGGCGTGATCCGCCACGTCTGGCCTAAAGTGTCGATACCGGGCCACGCAGCGGACGTGCTCGACACGCTGCGGTTGATGACCGCCGCACGGGAGTAGGTCGCCAGCATGACATGGTTCGCAGGAAGCCTCATCATCTGGTCGCGCACGGCGCCCAACGACGATAACCCCGACCCGCCGTGCCACTTCTGGGAACGCGTCATGATGGTCGAAGCCGATGACGTCGACGAGGCGGTGCAGAAACTTACCGACTTCGGCAACGCCGACGCAGCGGAGAACTCAACGCAGCCGGATGACGGCGACGAGGTTGCGCCGGCGCCGTCGGCGGCGGGTGCCGAGCGGTTGGTCTTCATGGGTGTGCGCAAAGTCCGCGCGCTCGAGCCCGTCGGCCCGCCCGGCGCCGAGCCGGCCGGCGATCTCGTCGAGGTGATGTTCTCTGAGATGGAGGCCCGCAACAAGAGCGACCTGCTCAAAGTCGCGGCGGGCAAAGACGTCATCGTGAGGTACATCGACTAGCCGCGGCTGCGCGGTGGATGGTCGCGCCCTCGATGCGGTACCGCAACTCGCCGCTTTGCAGTCGGGCCGCGAGCATTCCGCGGACGCACACTTCGGCGCCGGCCTCGATCCGTGCCTGACCTCGCGCCGCGACGTCGAACCCGACGTCGAGTGCGTCCGCCGCGCAACAGGCCATGATGCGGCGCGACACGCTGGCGTCACGATCCGCGCGCGCAGGTGTCCACACTCCCGACACTGCAACCGCGCGGCCGACCACCGCCTGCGGTTGTCGATCTAATCGCTCGAGCAGCGCGAAGAGATCGCCTGCACGCCGATCGGCCGGAGCCCGCGTGACGATCCTCTCGACAGGCAGGGAACTGGGCAGCGCCCCTCCGAGCGCGAGACCTGCGCACGCTGACGCGACCGCACGTGCACGCGTGCGCTCGGGCGCGAGCACGATGGCAAGCGTCGCCAGCCCGAACGCTGCCATCACGACGCTGGGCGCCGCGACCAAGATGCGGCAGGAGCCGGTCGCAACCGCGGCGAGCGCGGCACCCGCGAGCAAACCGGACAAGCTGAGCGCGCGCGTCAAGCGAGTGCGGCGGCAACGACGCAGCCGGCCGCGCCGGAAAGGCAGGCGAGCAGCGTTCGCACGTTACCGAAATGACGCTGCAACAGCGCGAGTTGGCGAACATCGAGGCATTGCGCGGCGATCATAAACGCGGCCTGGGAGGGCTGCGACCGGGCGAGGAGCTTGGCAAGCATCGGGTCAGCGCTCGAACACGGCGATAGGACCGCGCCCGCGATGGCGGCGACAAGGGGCGAATGAAAAGCATCCGCTGGGTGCGGCACGACGGCGAGCGCGAGCGACGCGCCGCACGCGGCCGGCACCAGCAGACGAAGCGCGCTCTCGAGATGATCCCGCAGTGAAATGTCTTGGGCCGCGCATAGATGTGCGTGGGCCACCGCCATCCGCTCGGATGATGTGAGCGACCACGAAACGGCGACCGCCGTCGCCGCGACCAATCCGCCGGCCATGCGCGCATAGAGAAGATGATGGCCGAGCACTGCAGCCGTGATCGCAAGCGTCAACGGATTGCACGTGGCTCCCCAAGTGAGCGCCGCACCCGCCAGGGGTACGCGGCATCCGCGCAGCGCCGCGGCGAACCCGTTCATGCTGCAATCGCAGCCGGGTGCGAGCGCGGCGACGCATGCCGCGACGACGCCTCCGCATCGAGCAAAACGTGCGACCAGCGTCGCGGCGAGCACACCCGCGACGACATACGGGCCCGCCGCCAGCACGATCGACACGGCGTTGACGAGTATGCGAAAGCCCATCTGCAGTGCAGGTGCGAGCACAGACGTTGCGACGGCCGGTTCGCTCGACGCAAAGGCCGTCGCCGCGAGGACCAACACAACAGGCCCGAGCCCAAAGGAGGGTTGCTGACGGCGGTTCACTTATCGAACCCTTGTGAAGCATGCGGCTGCGCCACGCGGCACGTTCGACGTCCTTCCCACGCAGGCGCGTCGCTGGCAAGCCCTCGAGCGCATCGTCGACGAGGTCTGTGGCCGGTTCGGCTACGGCGAGATCCGCACGCCGATCTTCGAGAGCACGGACGTGTTCGTCCGCACGATCGGCGTCGGCACGGATATCGTCGACAAAGAGATGTATACGTTCACCGATCGCGGCGGACGCAGCATCACGCTGCGTCCGGAGTTCACCGCGCCCGTCGTGCGCGCGGTGCTCGAACACAACCTGCTGCAGAGCCTGCCGCTCAAGCTCTACTATCGCGGTCCGATCTTCCGCTACGAGCGCCCGCAGAAAGGCCGATATCGCCAAGCGCATCAGTGGGGCATCGAGTGCTTCGGCGTCGCCGGGCCGGAGGCTGATGCCGAAGTGATCGCGCTCGGCATCGAGATCATCGAGTCGATCGGCATCAGCGATCACGTGTTGCGCATCAATTCGATGGGCTGCGAGCGGTGTCGTGCGCAGTTCCGTGAGGCGCTGGTCGGCTACCTCGAAGAGCACGCGGATCACCTGAGCGAGACGAGCCGCACGCGGTTGGAGCGCAACCCGCTGCGCATCTTGGATTCTAAAGATGAAGGCGACCGTCGCGTGCTCGCCGGCGCGCCGACGATCGACGCGTTCTGGTGCGACTCGTGCCGCGCACATCTGGCGGGCGTGCGCGAGCTGCTCGACGCCATGGGCATCGTCAGCGAGCTGGATACGAGGATCGTGCGCGGCTTCGACTACTACACGCGGACGGTGTTCGAGATCGTGTCGCAGGCGCTGGGCGCGCAGAACTCGATCTGCGGCGGCGGCCGCTACGACCGTTTGGTCAAAGACATGGGCGGTCCCGATACGCCGGGCGTCGGCCTTGCCATGGGCATGGAACGCCTTCTCATGCTGGTCGAGGACGCGCATAGCGCGAAGCTCGACAACCCAGCGGCGGTGCACGTCGTACTCGTTGCGTTGGAAGCAGACGATGTCGGGGCGCTCATGCCGGTGATGCACAAGCTGCGCCGGCGCGGCATCGGAGCCGACATGGACTACACGCGGCGCAAACTCGAAAAGCAGATCAAAGCGGCGTATGACAATGGCGCGAGATTCGCGATCATCGTCGGGGGCGACGAGCGCGCCGCCGGCGAAGCAACCATCCAGGACCTGCAGACCCGCGAGCGCCGGCGCATCAAGATCTCCGACGTCGCCGACACAATAGCCGCGTACCTGCAGGCGCCAACGGAGCGCGAACATGGATCTCAATAAGAAGATCCTCGATCAGCTCGTCGAGCTCATGCAGCGCGACGGGCTCGACCGGCTGCGCGTGCGCGTCGGCGATCTCGATCTCGACCTGCGCATGACATCGCCCAAGCACGGCGACGCGGCGGCCACGGCGGCTCATACGGCTGCGCCGCAATCCGCCAGCGCGCAGGCGCCCGCGATGCGCCACGATGAAGCGCCGCCCAACGTCAAAAAGGTTCTCGCGCCTTTGGTCGGCGTGTTCTATCGTGCGCCTGCGCCGAACGCGCCCGTGTTCGTCGAGGTCGGCGACACCGTGAGCGAAGGGCAGGTTTTGTGTATCCTGGAAGCGATGAAATTGATGAATGAGATCGTGAGCGAATACGACGGCAAG
Source organism: Vulcanimicrobiota bacterium (assembly GCA_963772515.1). Classification (GTDB taxonomy): domain Bacteria; phylum Vulcanimicrobiota; class Vulcanimicrobiia; order Eremiobacterales; family Eremiobacteraceae; genus JAFAHD01. Next base: position 506,687 of record CAVYXC010000002.1, on the reverse strand, counting down.
GTCGTCAAGATCTGCATGCAGGACGCCGAGCTCGCCGCGCTCCACCAGGAGCTGTTTTGGATCGAGACGTGAGCGCGCCGGCGAAGCGCAAGCGCTTCGCCGACTGCATGGCCGAGCGCGCTGACCTATGGCGCGAGGGCGACTACGAAAAACCGGTGCACGCGGCGTGCGACGCGATCGTGCGCTGCATCCGCACCGGCGGGCGCGTGTTCTTTTTCGGCAACGGCGGCAGCGCGGCGCAGGCGCAACATCTCGCCGCCGAGCTATCGGGCCGTTTCATGCTCGAGCGACCTGGGTACGCGGGCATCGCGCTGACGGTGGATACGTCCGCGTTGACCGCGATCGCCAACGATTACGGCTTCGACCGCATCTTCGCGCGCCAGCTCGAAGGGCTGGCGCATCGCGGCGACGTCGCGGTCGGCATCACGACGTCCGGCAAGTCGGCCAACGTCATCGAGGGCCTCAAGACGGCGCGCCAGCGCGGCGCGACCTGCATCGCGCTCACGGGAAACGGCGGCGGGCCGATCGTCGCGCAGGCCGACATCGCGATCATCGGGCCGCACGGCCCGTCGTGGAAAGTGCAAGAAGTGCAGTTCGCGCTCGGCCACATCATCTGCGAACTGGCGGAGCTCGAGCTGGCGGGATCATGAAAGCCGTCTTCGTCGATCGCGACGGCACGCTCAACGTCAACACCGGCTACGTCGGCGATCCCGCGCGTGTGATGCTGGTCCCCGGCGCGGCGGACGGCGTCCGCCTGCTCGACCAGGCCGGCTACGCGGTCGTGGTGATCTCGAACCAGTCCGGGATCGCGCGCGGATACTTCAGCGAGTCGGACGCCGACGCCGTCGACACACGCGTGCGCGAGCTGCTGGCCGCTGCGGGCGCGCCCGTCGCCGCGATGTATCGCTGTCCGCACTGGCCGCCCGATCGGCGTCCGCCAGGCGTTCCCGAGTGCGATTGCCGTAAACCCAAGCCGGGCCTGCTGCTGCGCGCCGCCGCCGACTTGCGCCTGGAACTCGGGCGCTCGTGGATGATCGGCGACCGGCTGCTCGACATGCAAGCCGGCTATGCGGCCGGCTGCCGCTGCGTCTTCGTGCCCGGCGTGCCGCCGCATGAGCCGCCCGAAGATCTCGCGCTTGCGCCACCGCTATACCGCGCGCGCGACCTCGCCGATGCGGCGCGCTTCATCATCACCGCGGACGCGAGCGCCGCTCGGCCCGCCCCGACACGATGAGCGCTGACCGGCCCGCGTGGGTCGCCGACCTGCTCGTGTCCATGCGCGGCAAGCGGATCGCGGTGGCCGGCGATATCATGCTTGACGAATGGCTGTGGGGCAGCGTGCAACGGATCTCGCCGGAAGCGCCGGTGCCGGTCGTCGAGGTCAGCTCGCAGTCGTTCACGCTCGGCGGAGCCGGCAACGTCGCCAACAATCTGGCCGCCCTCGGGGCCAAGGTGCGTCTGCTCGGCGTCGTCGGCGACGATGAGGCGGGGCAGCGCGTGCTCGACTTGTGCCGGCAGCTGGGGATCGACGCGTCAGGTGTGGCTGTCGCGCGCGCGCGGCCGACGACGCGCAAGACACGCATCGTCGCGCACAATCAGCAAGTCGTGCGCGCCGACCGAGAGGTGTGCGGCCCGCTTGACGCGCGTTCGCAGCGCACGGTGCTGGAGCGCTTGCGCGCGCTCGACGGTGCGATCGATGGCGCGATCGTGTCGGACTACAGCAAGGGCATGGTGAGCGCGCCGATCGTGCGGGCGCTGTTGGCGCACAAACATCGCGTCGTCGTCAGCGGAGACCCCAAGCCGTCCAACCTCGCGGCCTTCACCGGCGTCGATTGCATCGCGCCGAATCTGGCGGAAGCCGCCAGCGCCGCGGGCACGGCGATCGACGGCGACGCCGGTCTCGCCCGCGCTGCCAATAAACTGCTTCGCTCGGCGCAGGCGCGCTACGTGCTGGTCACGCGCGGGGAACACGGCATGACGCTCTTCAGCGCCGGCTCGGCGCCATTCACCGTGCCGGCTGTCGCGCGCCAAGTGTACGATGTCAGCGGCGCGGGCGATACCGTCATCTCGGCGCTCACGCTCGCGCTCTCGGCCGGCGCGCCGATCCGCCACGCAGTCGTGCTGGCATCGCTCGCCGCCGGCGTCGTCGTGGAGAAGCTCGGCACCGCGACTGCGACGGCGAAGGAGATCGGGCAATTCGCGCAGCGCGAAGGCGTGGCACATCCGATGCGGCTGCAGGCGAAGCCCGCCAAAGGCAAGCGCCGTGCGCGCCGCCGATAAGGTCCGTCCGCGCGACGACATCGCCGCATTGCTGCCGCAACTGCGCGCGCAGCGCGGTGCGGTCGTCTTCACCAACGGCGTGTTCGACCTGCTGCACATCGGCCACGTGCGCTACCTCGAGTTCGCGCGCGACCTTGGCGGGGTCCTGATCGTCGGCGTCAACTCAGACGCGTCGGTGCGCGCCCTTGGGAAAGATCCGATGAGGCCCATCGTTCCCGCCGCCGAGCGCGCCGAGCTGGTCGCTGCGCTGGCGTGCGTGGATTACGCATGTATCTTCGACGAGCAGCGCCCCGATGCCACGTTGCGGGTGCTCAAGCCGGACATCCACGTCAAAGGCGCGGGTTACAAGCTCGAAGAGCTGCCCGAGGCGGCGACAGTGGCGGAGATCGGCGCTTCGATCGTGCTGGCGCCGCACGTCGAGGGGCGTTCGACGAGCACGCTGCTGCAGCGCATCCGCGAAAGCAGCGGCCAATGACGCCGCGGATGGTGGTCGCGGTCAACGGGCCGGGTGAGCTCATGGGTTGGGGCCGGCCGTTCGTGCGCGCGCTCTACGCGCAAGCCCCGGATGCGCGCGTGACCATCGTCCTCGTTCCGTGTCCGTACGCGACGGGGCGCGAACCCGCAACAGCACAGGCGATGTTCCCGCAGGCCACTGTCGTGCCTCCCAAACAATACGCGCGCTTTCTCATGGGACGCGCCGTCGCGGGCATGGAACGGGGCCCCGGCGCGCTCCAATATCTGGGCGGCGACCTCTATCATGCCAAGACGATCGCCAAGCGTATCGGTTTGACGGCTATGACATACAAGTTCTCGCGCCGCAACTACGCGCATTGTTTCGTGCGTTTCTTCGCGGTGGACGAAGCCAACGCCAAAACGCTGCGCGCGAGCGGCGCCCCGCCGCAACGCGTCCACGTGGTCGGCAACTTGGTGGCGGATGCAGTCGTCGACAGCCTGGCAGAACCCGCGCCGTCGCCCGGTGTCGGCGAGACGCTGTGCATCTTCCCGGGCAGCCGGCCGCCCGAACTGCGTTCGCTGCTGCCGTTCTTGCTCGACGCCGCATTGCGCGTGATGCGCGAGCGTCCTGGGTTGAACGCAAGCGTCACGGTCTCGCCATTCAATACCGATGAGGAGATCAGCGCAAGCCTGCGCGCTCCTGATCCTGCCTTCGGCGGCGTGCACGGGGAGCTCGTGGACGGCGGCCGCACCATCGCGGTCGAGGGCGCATGCATCGCGGTCGATCGCTCGGGGTCGTATGAGGCGCTCGCGCGGGCAGCGCTCGTGATCGCGACGCCGGGGACGAAGTGCATCGAGGCTGCGGTGCTCGGGCGGCCCATGCTCGTGATCTTGCCGTTCAACCGTCTTGACGACGCCGTGATCCCCGGCATCGGCGGCTACTTGCGACACGTGCCGCTCGTGGGGTTGTCGCTCAAACGCTGGCTCGCGCTCTCATTCGAGCGCCGCTTCAAGTACGTGGCGCAGCCGAACATCGACGCCGACAAGCTGCTCGTTCCCGAGATGCGCGGCGTGCTCACCGCGGACGAGATCGCGCGCCGTGCGCTGGCGATGCTGGCCGATCCGGATGCGCTGCGCACGATGGGGGAAGAACTGTCGCGCCTCTACGCGCGCGACGTCGGTGCGTCGGCGAGGATGGCGCGTGAGGCGCTGGTTGTCGCGGCCGAGGCTGTCGGATCGGCTGCCGGAGCGGCATCGTAGCTATGCCCGAGGCCACGGTGGTCATCGCGACGCGCGATCGCGCCGGCTTCTTGCGCGACTGTCTTGCCCGCCTCGCACAGCAGACGGAGGCGGGGCGATTCGACGTCGTCGTGGTCGATAATGGGTCGAGCGACGACACCGCAGCGGTCGTCGAGGCCGCGGCACCGCTCGCTCGGCGCGTCTACGCCGCCGAGCCGAACCGCGGAAAGGCGCGCAACGTGGGCATCGCCGAGGCGACCGGACGCATCGTGATCTTCTGTGACGACGACACCCTGGCGCCCTCGGCGTTCGTCGCCGCCCATCTGGACGCGCATGGCAGCGCGGGCGACCGCGTGGTCAGCGGTCCGATCGTCAACGTGCCGGACGCGGAGCATCTGCAGCCTGTGACCGCCGCGCATTACTCGCGCGCGTTTTTTTGCACGTGTAACGTCAGCTCGCCCAAAGCGGCGCTCGACGCAGTGGGCGGCTTCGACGAATCGTTCGATCTCTATGGGTGGGAGGATACGGACCTCGGCGTGCGCCTGCGGGCGCACGGCATGCAGCGCGTGTTCGCGTGGGGCGCGTATATCTATCACGTCAAGCCGCCGTCGTCGATGACCCTCGCGCGCCGGCTCGCGCTCGCCCGCGAGAAGGGCGAGATGGCGGCGCGCTTCGTGCGCAAAGCTCCGACGTGGCCCGTCAAGCTCGCCACCGGTGCATATGCGGCCAATTTCGCACGCGCTGCGCTCGTCGGCGCACCGCCGTTGCGCCGCCTGTATGTGCGCATCGCGGGCGCGGACGACGGCCATCTGTCCGGCGCGCGCGCAGTCGCGGCCGACGCGTTGGCGGATGCGGCCTACATCGACGCGTTGCGGGCGGCGCTGCGGCGCGCCGGTGACTGAGCTCCCGCGCTTCCTTCTTATCCGGCTCGACGGGCTCGGCGACGCCTTGGCATGCGTGCCTGCGCTCGAAGGGCTGCGCCAAGCATATCCCGACGCGACGTTCGGCGCCGTGTGCTCGCCTGCAAATGCGCAGGTGTTCTCGCCGCGCGTCACGGTCCATGTCTACGATGGTGCGCCCGTCGAGTCGTCCGGATCGGAGCTGCGACGCGCCGGGTACACGCACGCGCTCGTCGCCACCGAAGAGGTCGCCGGCTACGAGCTCGCACGCGCGTCAGGTGCGCGCCGGCGCGCCGGCTTCTGGCACCGCTTCGAAAAGCCGTTTAAGTCGATATGGCAGTTCGCGCAGCTGACCGATCGCGTCTACCGGCCTGCGGCGTGGAGCTCGCGGCCCGAAGCCGAAGTCGAAGCGCTCTACCGGCTTGCGCTGCCGTTTGGCGCGCAGCCCCCGCCTTCACGCGATATCAGCGCGCTGCGCGGATGGCTCGCATTCGATCCGCCGGCGGCGCAGGAGCGAAGCGGCGCGCTCGGATTCCAAATCGCGGCGAAACTCACGGCGGACGGCTGGGGTCCAGCGGCGCTGGCGCAGCTGTGCGCTGCGACGCTGCACGCTTCGGGCCTGCCTGTTTTGACGCTGCTGGCAGCATCCTCCGACCAGGGCCTCGCGTCGGCCTTGCTGGAACACTTGGACAGCGACGTGCGCGCGCGCGCGCATCTGCCACCCCCAACCGGCGTGCCGCTGTGGCTGCGCGCCATAGACTCGCTCGCAGCGCTCGTGACGCCGGATACAGGCGCCGCACACGCAGCCGGCATGCTCGGAGTCCCGGTGATCGATCTCTTCCTTTCGACGCGCTTCGATCAGCTCTCGCGCCAGTGGCGGCCGTGGGCCGCCCCGGCGCGCTGCATCGTCAAACCGCTGCTGGGTCCGGGAGTGCCCGCGCGCCTCGGCGAGCAGCTCGGAGCGCAGATCGTCGAATTGCGCGCGCTCGACGCCCGCCCATGACGCCGCCGATCGAGCCGCGCGTCCTGGCGGTCTGCACTGGCGGCGGCAGCGGCGACCTCCTCGCGGCGACGCCGGCGATGCAGGCGCTCGCTCGTACGTTTGAGCGCAAGCTCACCGTGCTCGCATCGCCCGCATCGGCGCCGCTGCTGCAAGGGCATCCGGCAGTCGAAACAGTGCTCGTCGACGACGAGCGCGAGTCCATCGACGACGCGGCGGCACGCGTCAAAGCGCTGAACTGCACCCACGCGGTCGTGTTCTGGTCGACCGCGCGCGTCGCGGCGATCGTGTATCGAGCAGGCATCCCCGTCCGCGTCGGACAGTCGCGCCGTCTGTATTCGTGGCGCTACACGATCCGCGTACCGGTGCGCACCGAGCGCGGCGATCGTTCGAGCCGATGGAGCGACGTGCAGATGGATTATGCGCGCGCGCTCGGCGTGCAACCGGTGCCGCACGACTATCGCCTTGTTATCCCGATCGGCGCAGACGATCGCGCGCAGGCGGACGCTCTCCTCCATCGCGCGGCGCCGAGTGGACGCTTCGTCATCTTCCACGCCGCACGCGGCATGCGCCTGGACGGCGTGCGATGGCCGGTCGACAATTTCGCCGCCATTGGCGACGCGCTGGGCGAGGCCTTCGAAGCGCCGGTGCTGCTGACAGGCAGCGCCGATGAAGCGCCGGTCATCGCGCGCATCGGCGCCGGCATGCGCGCCCCGCACGCCGTCGTCGCCGGAGAGACGACGCTGCGCGAGCTCGCCGCGTTGCTCGCACGCGCGGAGGTCGTCGTGGCGCTCGATTCCGGGCCGATGCACATCGCCGCGGCCGTCGGTGCGCCGACCGTCGGCATCTTCGCGCTGCGCACGGATCTCCCACAGCGCTGGCGGCCGCTGGGCGATCGCGTTGTCGTCGTCGAGCCTTCATACCCATGCCCGCCGTGGTGCCGCAAAGAGACGTGCAAGACGTTCGCGTGCTATCGCGCCCTCGATCCGGGCGTCATCGTGGCGGCAGCGCGCACGGCAGCCCAGATGACCGCGAGCGTCGCATGAGCCCGCCGCTCGTCACCGTCCAGTTGTGCACGTACAACCGGCGCGCGCTGCTCGGGCGCGTGATGCAAGCGCTGTTCGAGCAAGATCTCTCGCCGTCGGACTATGAGATCGTGCTCGTCGATGACGGCTCGACCGACGGCACCTACGACGACGTGATCGCCGGATTGCGCCCGAGCTGCGCGCTGACGGTCGTGCGCCAGCGTAACGCCGGCTTGGCCGCCGGCCGCAACGCGGGCATCGCGCGCGCGCGCGGCGAAGTCATCATGTTCATGGATGACGACGTGCTCGCCACTCCGGGACTGCTGAGCGCCCATCTCCGCTGTCATCGCGCGCATCCGCGCGCCATCTGCCGCGGCGGCGTCATCAATGTGTCCTCGTTCGAGGATCTGCCCCCTGCCAGATATTCGTGGCGCAACTATTCGGGTGCGTACTTCTGGACCACCAATGTCTCCGTGCCGCTCGCGCTGCTCAAGGAGGCAGGCGCCTTTGACGAGAGCTTCCGCGAATACGGCTGGGAGGACCTCGACGTCGGCCTGCGGCTGCGAAACATGGGCGTGCCGTCAATCCTCGCCAAAGATGCGCTCGTCTACCATTACAAACCGCCGGCGCCGCCTGGTGCATTCGCGGGCATGGCGCGCCAAGCGCGCGCGCAGGCGCGCACGGCCGTGCAGTTCATCGACAAGCATCCGCATTGGCGCGTCGCTTTGGCGACTGGCCAAGTCGCCCCGCTCCTCTGGTGGAGCGGCGTGGCCGAGACGCTCGGCTGGCCGCGCGTCCTGCAGAGCCTTGCCGCACCCCAGGCGGGCGATGACGGATTGCCGTCGGGGTTGCGCCGCTGGGCCGCAGCGCGTCTCGCGCGCGCGGAGTACTACGGCGAATTGCGGCGAGCGCGCTCGGCGCGCGACGTGAAACGGTAGGCGCCGCTGCCCGACTATCGCCGCATCCTGCTCATCCGCACCGATCGGCTGGGAGACCTCGTGCTCTCAACGCCGGCGATCGCCTCATTCCGGCGCTCGTGGCCGAACGCCCATATCGATCTGCTGGTCTCCGACTACAACGAGCCGATCGTGCGCTACAACCCTGACGTCGACGCGCTCCATGTGCTGCCGCGGTCGGCGACGCGCGTGCAAGCGCAAGCGCTCGCCGCCCGTCTTGGCCACGGCGCGGATCTCGCCGTCGCGCTCGCTCCGCGCACGCCGGATTACCGCCTCGCGCTGTGGTCGCGCGCGCCGCGGCGCATCGGCTACGTCTATCGCCGGCGCTACCTCTCGCGCTTCGCGGCACGCTTCATGCTCACGCAGCACGCGATCTCCGAGGCCGATCCGGACCTTGCCGACCGCTATCCGGACCGGCCGGTCGCGCATGAGGTGCATCAGGTCCTCGCGCTCGTGCGCCTCGCGGGAGGCGACACGCTCACTGACGCGCTGGTGCTCGACGTCGGCGACGAGGCGCGAACCGTCGCGCGCGCTATCCCATCGGGAGCGATCGGCGTGAACCTCGCACCGCGCTGGTTCGGAGATGACTTCGGCGCCGCTGCCTCGCGCACGTTGATCGAGCGCCTCGCGGCGGAGCACAGCGATGTGCTGGTGACCTACGGAACCGACGTGCACGACGAGGCGACGAGCCTGCGCAAAGCCGTTGCCGCGCGCAATGTCGTCTGGTTCGGAGAGACGCCGGCGTTGGACTGGGCCGCTGCGATCGGCAGATGCGCCGCGCTCATCACCGTGGATTGCGGTGCCGTGCACGTCGCCGCCGCCCTGGGCGTACCCGTCGTCGGCGTCTACGAGCGGCGCTATTTTCGGCTGAGCTCGCAAGAGTGGAGCCCTTGGCGCGTGCCGTCCGTGGTGCTCTGCAAGCCGCCGCCGGGTGCGGAAACGGCGCCGCTCATCGAAGACGTGCTGTCCGGCGTGCGCGCGCTGCCGCGCAAACCCAGTCCGGTGGTCTGATCCACGAGCATGAAGATCTCCGTCGTGGTACCGACATACAATCGCGTCGACACATTGCGCGAAGTATTGCCTAGCCTGCTCGGCCAGACGTTGCCCAAGACCGACTACGAGGTCATCATCGCTGATTCGCGCAGCAGCGACGGCACCGCGCAGCTCATCGCGCGCCTGGCGCAAGAACCGGGCGCACCAGTGCTGCGCCATCTTCCCGGCGATTACACCGGCCGCGCCTCGGCGCGCAACGCCGGCATCGCGGCTGCCGCCGCCCCGCTCGTGCTCTTCACCGACGCCGACATCATCGCGTCGCCCGACCTGCTCGAGCGCCACGTCGCCGATCACGAGTCTGCCGGACAGCGGGCCGCCGTGGTCGGATGCGAGCTGCAGGTGCGCTCGCTCGAGGACTACCGCGCGCAGCGCGACCATGCGGCGAGCCGCAAGCCGCTGCACCCCGCGTCGCGGCGGCGGATCTCATGGCTGTACTTCTTGACCGGCAACGCCTCCGTGCGGCGCGAAGATCTGCTCGCGGTCGGCGCTTTCGATGAGGATTTCACGGGCTATGGTCACGAAGACCTCGAGCTGGGCTACCGGCTGCAAAAGGCCGGCGTCGAGCTGCGCTACGACCCGAACGCGATCAACTATCATTGGCATCCGGTCGGCTACGAAGAGCAGAAGAGCAAGATGGAGCTGGCGGGCGTCTCCACCGTGCGCTTCTACCGGAAGCATCGCGATGTCGCGGTGATGGCGAATCTCGGCATGACGCCTGTCTCGCTCGCGCTGCACTCCGTGTTGCAGGCGGCAGGACCGCTGCGCCGGGCGATCGAGCGCGCGGGTGAAGGCCAGGAGGCGCCGCGCAAGAACACCTGGCCCTTCATCGCGCGCCAGATCGCATACCAATACTACTATTTGAACGGGGTGAAGCGCGCATTGCGCGAGCCCGATGGAGCACGACGCACGTGACACCAGCCGGTCAGGGCAGCGGGTATAGATTCGTCACCTGCGGCGAGCTCGACGTCGTGGATGAGGGCGCGCGCGTCGGCGTCCGCGGCTGGGTGAACAGCACGCGCGATCACGGCGGATTGATCTTCGTCGACGTGCGCGACCGCTTCGGGATGACACAGGTGGTCTTTGATCCGCGCACGACCGACAAGGCAGCCTACGAGACGGCCGGCCATCTGCGCTCTGAAGACGTCATCCTGGCCGTCGGCACCGTGCGGCGCAGACCGGCCGGCACCGAGAACGCGAACCTCACCACCGGCCTGGTCGAGGTGGCCGTCGACACGCTCGACGTGCTCAACAAGTCGAAGACGCCGCCGTTCCCGCTGCATGGCGATGGCGACGTCGACGAGAGCCTGCGCATGAAGTACCGCTACATCGACCTGCGCCGGCCGCAGATGCAACGCAACATCGCGCTGCGCCATCGCGCCATCAAGGCGGCGCGCGACTACCTCGACTCGCAGGGTTTCCTCGAGATCGAGACGCCGATGCTGATCAAGCAGACGCCGGAAGGCGCGCGCGATTTCCTCGTGCCCAGCCGCCTGCATCCGGGCGAATTCTACGCGCTGCCGCAATCGCCGCAGCTGTTCAAGCAGCTGCTCATGGTGGGCGGTTTCCACCGCTACTTCCAGATGGCGCGCTGTTTTCGCGACGAGGATTCCCGCGCGGACCGCCAACCCGAGTTCTCGCAGATCGACATCGAGCTGACGTTCCCGACCCAAGAGGATGTCATCGCCGTGATCGAGGGCACGCTTGCGCATATGTTCGAGCAGGCGCTCGGCGTCGACGTCAAACCGCCGTTCCGCCGCTTGACCTACGCCGACGCCATGGCGGACTACGGCTCGGACAAACCCGACTTGCGCTTCGAGATGCAATTGGCTGATTTCTCGCCGGCGTTCGCGGGCACCGAGTTCAAGATCTTCGCCGCCGCGCTTGCCAAGGGCGATGCGATCGTCGGGTTGGTCGATCCAGGCGGAGCGAGCCGGTCGCGGCGCGAGTTCGACGCGCTCGCGCAGACCGCGGCAGCGGAATGGGGCGCCAAGGGCCTGGCGTGGATCGCGCTGTCGCCTGAGGGCGTCAAGACGTCGCTTCCCAAGGCGGCGTTGAACGAGCAGACGCTGGCACAGCTTCGCAGCCTCGGCAAGGCGTCAGAAGGCGACGCGATCTTCTTCGTCGCGGACGAGCGCGTCGCGGCGCAGACGATCGCCGGCAAATTACGGCTGCATCTGGGCACCGAGCGCGGGCTGCGCGACCCGGCGCGCTTCGTATTCAATTGGGTGCTCGACTTCCCGTTGTTCGAAAAAGATGCCCAGACTGGTGCGATCGGTCCGATGCATCATCCTTTCACTGCACCCGCGCCCGGTCAGGATCTCATGGTGGATGATCCGCTGCGTCTGCGCGCGCAGCATTACGATGTCGTGCTCAACGGATCGGAACTGGGCAGCGGTTCGATCCGCATCCACGATGCCAACATGCAGCGCAGGGTGTTCGAACTGCTGGGCTACAGCGAGGAGCAGGTCGAGCGCCGGTTCGGATTCTTGCTCGAAGCGTTCTCCTACGGCGCGCCGCCGCATGGCGGCATGGCGCTCGGCATCGACCGCATCATCGCACTCATGGTGGGCGCCGAGTCGATCCGCGAGGTCATCGCGTTTCCGAAGAACCAGAAGTTCCAAGATCTGATGATCGACGCGCCGTCGAGCATCGAGCCGCAGTTGCTGCGCGAGCTGCGCATCAAGATCGACCAACCGAGCAGTCCCGGCCTCAAGAAGCCGGGCGATTGAGGAGCGATCCGTGACCATAACGCTGGTGCGCGAACCCGACGCCGTCGACGAACGCGTGCGCGAGGCATACCGAGACATCAAGGCGAGCCTGCGCGTGCCGATCGTCAGCAGTCTCTTCCAAGCCTATGCGGTCGTGCCTCGCTTTCTCGACTACACGTGGCGCCGCTTGCGCCCCAACGTGCTGGCGAAACCCTTCGTCGACCATGCACGCGCGTTGGGCGAACAGACCGAGCGAGCCGCAGCGACGTGGGCGCTTGGGGATCATGCCGAACAGCTGCGCGCCCGCAACGTCGGCGAGGGCGACATCGTGCGCATGCGCGAGATCGCATCGATGCTCGTCGACGTCGACCCCAAGCTGCTGGTCATAGCCCATGCCGTCCGCCTGGCGATGAGCGGCGCGCAGATCGGTGGGGCCGGGATCGGCACGCATCAGTTCAGCGGCGACGAAGAACGTCTGGCGCGCGACTATCGCGGCCTCAACGTCGCGACCATCGAGGAGCGCGATGCGCCGCTGCGCGTGCGCGCGGTGTACGAAGACATCAAAGCGGCCACGGGCGCGCCGTTCGTCAGCGGGGACTATCGCCTCATGGGCGCATTCCCGGACTGGCTCGAGCTGTTCTGGCGCGACATGAAGACGGCGATGCAGACGCCGCGCTTCGCCGCGCTGTGCCGCGAGACCGACGACGCGGCGATCGCCGCGGCGCGCCATCTGCCGTACGTCTTCAACCTGCGCGAGGACGCGCTCGCGCGCGTGGAGGTGAGCGCCGATGAGCGCGCGCGCATCACGCGCGCGAACAACGTCCTCTGCGAGATGTTGCCGAGCGTGGTCATCGGGACGGCGCTCGCGCATCGCGCGTTGAACGAAAGCGGATCCGCTTCGTAGGGTGGCGGGCGATGTAAACGCGGACGCAGGCGCGCGGCGTCTCCTCTGGGGGGCCGTCGCGGCGTTCGTCGCGCTGGCGAGCGCACTCGCGACCGACCGCTACATCACCTACGGCTACGGCGCGGATCTCGGGCTGTTCACGCAGACGATCGCGGCTGCGTTCCACGGCTTTTCCAATCAAGTGGAACACGGCAGCCATTTCCTGGTCCATTTCTCGCCGATCTACTTTTTGGTGGCGCCGCTGCTCGGGGTCGCGCGCTCGCCGTTGACGCTCGAGCTGCTTCAGGTAGTCGCATGCGCGCTCACCGCCCCAGCCATCTACTTGATCGCTCGCAGGCGCACGCAGCCGCGCCTGGCGGCGCTGATCGCGTGCGTCACGCTCCTGTATCCGCCGCTGTTCGCCATGTCGCTTTCCGAGTTCCACGAGAATGGGCTGGCGCCGCCGGTGATCGCGTGGCTGCTGTGGGCGGTCGACGGCAGGCGTTTCGCTTGGGCTGCCCTCTTCGCGGCCCTGGCGTTGTGCATCAAGGAAGACGAAGCCATCATCCTCGCAGTGCTGGGAGGCGCGTATCTCATCCTGAGCCTGCGCGCGCGCGATCGCGCGGGAGCGCTGTTCGGCGGAGCGGTCGCGGCGGCTGCGCTGGCGGTGCTGGCCTTGTATTTCGACGTCATCCAGCCGAACGCGGGCGGGCGCTATTTCGTCGCCGACTTCTATCTGGCGCACGACGCTGATCTGCCCCACGGCATCACGGTCGTCCTCGGCCGGCTGACGTTCTTGCTCGAGGTCTTCGCGCCGTTGCTGTTCCTGCCGTTCCTGTCGCGTTGGCTCTGGCTTGCGGTGCCCGGTCTTCTCGAGGTGCTCTCGTCGCGCTGGCCTGTCACCTATACGATGGGCACGCACTATGCGGCTGTCTGGATCCCGTACGTGCTCGCGGCGTTCGCGGTGGCGGTGGCCGCCATCGCCGCGCGCGACATGGCGCGCGCTCGGCTGCTGACGACGCTGTGCGTGGGCGCGTGCGTTTTGAATCTCATCGTCGCCAGCCCCGCCCACTGGGGACACTACTACCGCGCGCGCACGGCACGCGATGCGTCGCTCGATCGCATCATCGCACGCGTGCCGCGCGATGCGAACGTGGGCTCGTTCGACGAGGCCTTCACGCATCTGTCGCTCGACCCGAACGCGCGCATCGGCATGTACGTGACGCCCGATTATTTCGTCTACGACGCGCAGTACGACGGCCTCACGTGGCGTAAGAACATCGTGCCGCGCCTGGCGGCGGTCGTGTGCGCCGGCTATTTCGAGGCCATCGCCAGAGACGGAAGCGTGACGCTGTACAAGCGGATCAAAGACGTGCCGGACGAGGTGTACGCGCGGGCCCGCATCTACCCGCCGACGTGCCCTCTCTAAAGGCTACTGCTGCGTCGCCTCGCTGGACCTGCTTTCGACGAACAGCAGATCGGAGACGTTTTTCAAGAATTGGAAGCCGGTGAACGTGTAGCTCACGCCATCGTATCGCGTCGCGCCCGGCAACGCGACATAGGAGTCGACGGCCGGTGCGTATCCACCGAGCACCATCGAGGCCGACGTCGACTCGCTTTCGATCAGCCAGCGCCCATGGTTGAGCGTGTAGGTGACGGTCCATGCTACCGTCGTCGCTTGGCCGGTGCGAAACGCGCCGGCGCTGGTAAGTTTGAGCACCGCAAACGTCTTGGCATCCACCCAGAGCTCGCGCAGCCTGTAGGTCTTAGGGTCGAGCAGCGGGGTCAGCTCGAGCAGATAAGCGCGGCGGCCATGCAGCGATTCGGCGCCCAACAGCGACACGTCATAGGCGCGCGAGGCCGATGTCGCCGGCACGAGCCGCGAGAGTCCGAAGTCGTACAGCGGTGAGATCTGGGGCAGCCCGAACGGCTCGTCGATGTTCGGGCTGTCGTGCACGGCGAGCCCTTTCACTTTGAGCGTGAAACGGTACGGATTGTCGGCCAGATTGGTCGTGCTCAGCGGCTTCGCGGTCGTGTCGACCCGGTCGTCGCGCGTGCGGCACACCGAATCGAACTGTTCCACCAGCCACCGGCCTTTGGCTTGTGTGTCGACCGTGACGACGAAGGAGACATATGCCGGATAGCTTTGCGCGCGCACGAACGCGAGCGCGCGGTCGAAGATGTCGTTCCCGCCCAGCACATGCTCGGCCGGGCGCGTTGCCGGCTGCTCGCGCGGGTGACCCGCACATCGCGCATGCGGCGCAGAGGCCGGTCGCGACGGCGACGATTCCGATGACCTTGATTGGCATCGCGTATCCTAACGCAGCGTCTGGACGATATCCGGCGGGGCGATGATGTACACGGTTCCATTCGAACCGCCCTGCCATACGTGTGCGAACTGGTCGCGCCGGTACACGCGCCGGATCTCGCCGGGCAAGCCGTACGGGTCGTTGACGATAACGTCCCCGGCCGGCGTGAAGCCGCGGATGACGAGCAAGTGCCCCTCGGTCTTGGGATAGGGCGTGCCGTCGAGCTCGCCCGGCTTGACCGCAATGCTCGCGATGACCGGGATGCCGCGCCCGACGAGCAGCGCGACGTCGTCGAGCGACGGGAACTGCCGCACGAATCCGGCGAGGCCATGCTCGGACGCGAAGGCGACGTTGAACGGCCAGTTGCCGCACCCGTCGTACACGGGATCGTACACGCCGTCGGCTACGCGCGCCACGTCGATATCCCATTGCGGCTGCGCGCGCACGCGCGCCCAATACGCCATCACCATCGACACGCTGGTCGGGCTGCACCAGGAGTCGCCGCCGCCTCCTTTGGCGTCCGGCGACGAAGCGATGCGCTGGCTGCGTTCGGGCACGGGCAGTTCGGCGACGGCGCTGCCCGGTGGGCGGCTCGGGTCGCCGCCGTCGGGCGCGAGCGACGTCGCAACGGCCAGCGCGCGCAATACCGGCTGCGCGCCATTGTCGCTGGCCGAGGGCGTCACGCGCACGTCGAACGCATCGGCACGCGTCGTCAGCGTCAGCGTATCGGTGTCGACCTCGCCGTCGGCGTCTTTTTGGCCGTCGATCGAGCGGCGATGGCCGCCTTGCAGATCCGCGCTCCACATGCCCATCGAGTACCAGCGGGTCCAGCGCGAGCCGATGCGCGCGCGCAGCTCGACGCCGATGCTCGAGCCGCCGGGCGTCTGGACGTTCCATGAGGCGATTGCGGTCAAGAAACCGCCAGGCACGTCCGCGCTGCGCTGGACGGCGGCGGGCCCGGCCACGTCCGCGAACCATATGCGGTCGTTCGGATCCACCGATGCGGCGCCGCTCACGATGCGCGTTCCGGCGAGCGTCGAGAGCGCGACGAGCAGCGCGACACGCGCTAGATCTCCCATTCCCAGCAGTTCCAAAAGTCCGTGACGACCGGAGACATCTTGTAGTTACGCAAGTCGGAGTTCGCCGCGACGACGCTCTTATCCCAATAGACGATGACCGCCGGAACGTCATCGAGCATGATGGTCCACGCTTGCTGGTAATCGCGCCGGCGCGCCGCTTGATCGGCCTGCCGCTGCGCGTCGCGCAAGAGCGCGTCCACGTGCGGGTTGCAATAAAAGTCGGTGTTGGCGCCCGCACGCGGAAAATAGTCGCAGCCCCAGGCCGCGAGGTCGTCCGGATCCACACCTTCGGTGTTCTCGATCCACGCCATGTCGTAGGTGCCGCCGTACAGCGGACCATGTTCGTCGAACAGCAACGGTCCGGCATAGTTCTTGATCGCGAGCTCGACGCCGATCGCTTTGAGCTGCTGCGCGATGAGCGCCTCGGCGGATTCGGCGGAGCGATTGCCTGCCGCGCTGGAGATCGACAGCGCCAATCGCTCGCCCGCCTTCTCGCGGATACCGTCTGCGCCGACGCGCCAACCGGCTGCGTCAAGCGTGCGCTTCGCCTCGTCTGGATCGTATGGGATCGGTGCTTGACCGGTCGCCGCCCACGAGAAAGGCGGGATATCGGTCGACGCTCGTTGTCCGTACCCGGCATAGACCGTGTTCATGATGCGCTCGAAGTCGATGCCGCGAGCGATCGCGCGGCGCACTGCGGCGTCCGCCAGAATCGTATTCTTGAGGTTGAAATCGAGGTGCCGGTATGCGGCGATGAGATGCACGTAGATCCGGACGCCTTCGACATCCGCAAGTTCGCGGACATGCGCCTTTTGGACGCCGTCGATGACGTCGATCTCGTGCGAACGCAGCAGCTGCATCGAGGTGTCGGTGTTCGGGATGATCTTGATGACCACTTCGTCGAGTTTCGGACGTCCGCGCCAATAGCGCGGATTGGCGGCGAAGACAAGCTCGGAGCCGTGCTCCCAGCGCTTGAGGACAAACGGACCATCGCCGATCGGTGCGGCATCGTATGAGATGTTGTTCAGCGTGGGGTAGGCGGCGAGCAAATGCTTGGGCAGCGGCGGAAAGTCGCCTTCGGAGAATAGGTAGACCGCCGGCGCGAACGGCTGGCGCAGCACCATGGTCACTTGGTGGGGGTTGTCCGCGACGATCGTCCTGATCTTGTCATACCCCGCCGTGTGGGTGACCGGGTTGTTCCCGTCCATTATCGCGTGCCACGTGAAGATGACGTCGTCGGCCGTCACGGGCACCCCGTCGGACCACACCGCGTTCGGTCGCAGGCGGAACGTGATGCGCAAACCGTCTTTGCTGACTAGTCCGTTGCGCACGCTAGGGAACGCCGTGGCCAGTGCGGGCACGGGCCGCTCTTGGTCGTCGAAACGGAAGAGCGGTTCGAACAACAGCGCGCTGACGTCGTCTGCGGATTCTTGATTCGAGAACATCTTGAGGAGCGTGTTCGGCTCTTCTTGCTCTGAGAAGCGAACGACGCCGTGCACGGTCCACGGATTCCCGCCCGCTTTCCCAGCAACTCCTGGAGCGGTCGAATGTGTTCGACCGTTAGAGCCGCTGCACCCGATGCATCCGATTAGCGGCATGACTGCAACAAGTAACGCGGCGAGCGCGTTCCTCACGGCGCTGTAACGCGCGCGCGCCATTTGGGAGTGCGTTGCGCAGCGGTGCGCAACGCGCTCCACAGCCGCGCGCCGCCGAACCGCACGACGTCGTCAGCGGGCAGGCCCGAGCTCGCTTCGGCGTGCGCGATCGCCGCACGGGCCGCGCCATCGTCAAGACTCGACGTGTTGACCGCCACGACCGCGACGCGCGAGGCCTTGATCGGCGCGAGCAACGCTTCATGCGCGTCGATCATGTCGGTCAGCGCGGGCAGCGTCACGCCGTACTCTTCGATCGCCGCGCGCTCCGTGTCGATGCACATGACGAGCGCATCGGGGGCGCAGCCGTACAGCAGGCCGATGGTGACGGGGGCGTAGGCCGGATGCCAGAGGCTTCCCTGGCCCTCGACGAGCGCGTAGCGCGCATCCGGCGCGACGCCCAGGACCAGCTGCTCCGCTGCACCGGTGATGAAATCGGAGATGACGCGATCGACGACGATACCTTTGCCCGCGATCAGCGTGCCGGTCTGCCCCGTCGCGACGAATTCGCTGCGGTCGCCGGCGGCGTGGGCCGCGCGATC
Source organism: Vulcanimicrobiota bacterium (assembly GCA_963772515.1). Lineage (GTDB taxonomy): Bacteria > Vulcanimicrobiota > Vulcanimicrobiia > Eremiobacterales > Eremiobacteraceae > JAFAHD01. The sequence goes on along the minus strand of CAVYXC010000002.1, from coordinate 488,609 downwards.
CAGCTCGATCATCACTGATTTTTTTCCGACCGCGCAGTCGCTGCCGACCGCGAGCAGCACCACTTGCGCGGCACGATAGGCCGCACCGGAGAACAATGGGATGTCGGCAGGCGGCACGCGTACGTCCCACAGCTTCGATCCCGAGCGCTGCGCGCGCGCGACGAATTCTTCGTCGTCGTGCAACAGCTCGTGCAGACCGCTGACGATCTCAAGGCCGGCATCGATCGCCTCGAGGATCTGCGGCCGGAACCCTTCGGGGATAAAACCGCCTTGGTTCGCGACGCCGAGCAGCAGCGACGTCGGCCGATAGGCGAGGGCCTCGCTGAGCGACGCGACGATCGGCGCGGACCTATGGAGGCGCGGAAGCACGTCGCTCACGTCGCTTCCAGCGAAGCGGGAATCGATCACGGCCGCGATCTCGTCGTGGCCGTATTGGATGACGCCATGCGCTGTCTTCGCCCGCCTGTCAAGCAGCTGGCCTTCGGTGAGGATCGCATAGCGGCGCACGCCCATACGTCCGAACTACGCCGTCGCGCGCGCGCGGACCCCTAGCCCCGGCGCATCCGGCAGACGCAGCTGCGCGCCATCGTACGTCACACCTTCGAATGGATCGTCGACGATGAGCAGCGGGCCGTCGATGTCCGCGTAGTCGGCGAGCGGGGTGAGATGCGCCGCGGCCGTCGAAAGCACCGACGATTCGATCATGCAGCCGATCATGACTTTCATGCCGCGCTCGCGCGCTTCGCCGATCATGCGAGCAGCCGCGCGCATGCCGCCGCACTTGACGAGCTTGACGTTGATCCCATCGACGCAGTCTTGCAGCCGTGGAAGATCGTCCGCGCTTACCGAGTCCTCGTCGGTGAAGATCGGGATCGGCGAGCGCTCGCGCACGTAGCGCAGCTGCTCCGGATGTCCAGCGGGCACCGGCTGTTCGCAGAACTCCAGATCGAAGCGCGCGAGCTCGCGCAGGCAACTGACCGCTTGCTCCGGAGTCCAGCCTTCGTTGGCGTCGACGCGGATCGTGCCGCTGTAGCTCGCGCGGATCGCTTCGAGCGTCTCGATCTCGCGGCCCGCGCCGAGTTTGACTTTGAGGATCGGCAAGTGCGCCGCCTCGCGGACTTTTGCGACGGTCTCGTCGAGGCTCGCGATGCCGATGGTGAACGACGTCGCCTTGGCCTGCGCCGGATCGAGTCCGAACAGCGCGTAGGCGGGCAGCCCCAGGAATTTGCCGGCGTAGTCGTGCAGCGCAAGATCGAGCGCGCACATCGCGCCGCGCTGCTGCGCAGGTACGCGCGCAAGCGTCGCCTGCACGTCCAGGAGGTCCTCGTCGCGCAGCGAGATGGAGTGTAACTGCGTTTCGATGAGCTCGACGCTCTCGTCGTACCGCTGCGAAGGCGTCACCTCACCAAGCCCCTCGATGCCGTTAGCAAGCAGACGTACGATCAGCGTTCGCGAGACGTCTTCGGATCCGCGCGCTATGGTGAAGCGATGGCGCAGGCGAAGGTCGAGCGGCTCGAGCTCAAGCCGGGGCTTGTCTTCGCCCATCCGATCCGGCGTTAGAACGACCAGACCGGGTTGCCGCCGGCGGCGGAGAACATCGCGCGCACAGCCTCGGCGTTCTCGGCGGTAGGATATCCGGCAACGCATCGTCCGGCGTCGACCGCCTTGAGGAAGTCATCGGTGCGGCCATCGGGCACGGCAAGATCGCTCAGCGCTTCGAGCGCCGGCGAAGAGTTCGCCGCATCGTAGTCGGATAGGTTGCCGGTGCGCAACCCGGGCACGTGCGTGTTGACGTCACCATAGATCCTTGTCGGTTCCAGCGCGGTGACGAAGCGCGCTCCGACCGACGCGAGGTATCCCGTCGGCTCGTCGTTGCTGATCACCACGAGGCGAGAGACATCAAGGCCGCGCGCTTTGATCTCGTGCGCGAGCGTCGAGATCGGATTGCTGGTGGGGAAGATAGCGACGATAGTGCTCACGGCACGGTACCTTCGCTCTCGAGGCCCCGGGCATCGCCAGCGAACAGATCCATAACGGGCCGACCAGCAGATGCACCAAATTGTTGAGGAATGCGGGCTTCTTGCCCTCGTATCCGTGGCCGATGAATTGGAAGATCCAGCCGACGACGAATGCGCCGACGGCGACCGGCCACGGGGTATAGCGTCCAGCGACATACAGCGCTGCGAAGGCCACGAGCGCGACGAGCGCGAGCCGGACGTCGAGGCGCAGATAAAATGCGATGACCAGCACGCCGACGATCATTCCGAGATCGATCGGGCCGATCTTGACCAACTCCAGCAACGAGAACAGCGCCCAGACGATGAGCGGGATGCCGATCTCGTGACAGATGAGATTGCGCCGATCCATATGGTACGACGCATACTCCGCGAAATAACGATCCAGCATTGGCTGCAGGCTCCCTTCACAACATCTTCGCATCGCGCCGCGCGCGCACCTAGTCTCTCGAGAACGAGCTCCTCGCCAAAGTCAAGACTTGTCTTATCGTGCGCCAAGTGCTAGTGTGGTGCCACGCGCGAGCGATCGTGCGAGATCTCCCTGCGGTGTGCGCCAGTTCGCTTTGTGATTGAGCCAACGCAATCACAACGGGAGCCGATCTCCGAGCCGCTTTGAGCAAGCCCTCCGCGAGAGGGAAGCCTGTGTCCGGCCGGGTGAGCACCCACCTGCGAGAGCAGGTTCAGATCCCTTGCGGGCAACGGCACTTTGGGGTAGAGCATAGAAACGGCTCGCGAACAGCGAGCCGTTTTGTTATGGGAAGAAGCTGTGCGCCCAGCGGTGCAATCGCGGCGCGTCCAGCGTGCCGCTCTCATCTTCGAGGCTGACGAACCCCCGAAAACGCAGTGCGGCGGCCAGATCGTCTCCGCTCGGTGCCGCCGTCATGATCACCGCGTCCCCGGCTTGGGTCTCCCACGATACGGTTGCAGGCGCGGCCAGACGCAGCCACGCTGAATCGCACTCTTTGAACGCGCGCTTGAGGTCGGCTTCGCCGGCGATCAAAGACCCTTCAGTGGGCATCACCGCCAACGTCACATTGCGGCGCTTGGCGTGCTCGCTCGAATACTTCAGCGCTCGAATCAGTTCGCGCCAGGCGATGCCGGGCGAGCCCGACGCCGCGCCGCACGAGAAGCGCATCAGCGGCGCGCCCAGCATAGCGGCTGAGTCGACGATCGCTTTCATCTCAGCGGCTTGTGCGTCGAATTCGCCGGCGCCGAGCGCCAGTGTAGTGTTGACGCCGGCGATCGTCAGACGGCGGTCGACGCATAGCTTTTTGATCTGGGCAAGGTAGTCGTCGTCGCGCCGCGGGAAGTGTTCGATGCTCAGGTCGACGCCGTCGAGCGCCGCCTCGGCGCTGCACAGGTCGATCCACTCGAGCTGCGTGAGGCGCTTGTCGTTCAAGCTGCGTTCAAAACTCCGGGAGCTTAGCGCCAGTCTCATCGTGTGCGCCGTTCTTCGCGACGGACTCCCGCCCTTTCGCCTCGAAGCAGACTACGACGATGCCAAGGCCCGATACCGGCTCCCGCGCTGCCCCGATGCTTCTTTTCGTGTGCAGCGGCAACATATGCCGCAGTCCGATGGCTGAGGCGATCGCTGCGCATGCGGCACGGGAATCCGGCTTCGACATCCGCGTCGCGAGTTCGGGAACGATGGGCCTCGTCGACATGCCGGCCGAAGATACGGCCTGCCAGGTCATCGAAGAGCTGGGGCTGACGCTGCGACGCCATCGCGCCCGCCAGGCGACGCGCGAACTCGTGCGCGAGGCCGCCTTGGTCGTCGCGGCGACCGGTTCACATCGGTCGTGGCTGCGACTGCATGAACCCGACGCCAAGCACATCGTCAGCTTCGACGAGCTCACGGGATTGGGAGACGTGCCCGACCCATACGGTCGCAGCCTTGAAGAATATCGGGCGGTGCGCGACCAGCTCGTCGCGGGCATGCCTCGTGTGCTTGCCGAGCTCAAGGCCAGGCACGCAGCGGGCGCGAACGAAGGCTAGGTCCGTATGAACGATTCGAACGCGCACGTCTACCGCATCGCCGTGGGCGCAGATCATGCCGGATTCCTCTACAAGCAGAAGCTCGCGGAACTGCTGCGCGAATGGGGCCACGAGGTCGTGGATTTCGGAACCTACTCGACCGACCCCGTCGACTATCCGCTCATCGCTTTCAAAGTCGGTGAGGCAGTCGGCAGCGGCGAGTTCGAGCGCGGCGTGTTGGTCTGCGGCTCGAGCATCGGCATCGCGATGGCAGCCAACAAAGTGCGCGGTGCGCGTGCGGCACCGGTCGCCGAGCCGTATTCCGCGCGGTTGTCGCGCGAGCACAATCACGCCAATATCATCTGTTTCGCGGAGCGGCTGGTCGGCTGGGAGATGATCGTCGAGTGCCTGCGCGTCTGGTTGACGACCGAGGGCGAAGGCGGACGCCACGCGCGCCGTGTCGCGGAGATCGACGAATACGATCCGGATAGCAAGGACCACGTGTAGACATGAACGCACGCCTGCTCGAGCACGCGGTACTCTCGACGCAAGATCCCGAGGTCTACGACGCGATCCTTAAAGAAGAAGAGCGCCAGCGCAAGAATCTGGAGCTAATCGCGTCCGAGAATTACGTCAGCGCTGCGGTGCGCGAGGCGGCCGCGAGCGTCATGACCAATAAGTACGCGGAGGGCTATCCCGGCAAGCGCTACTACGGCGGCTGCGAGTTCGTCGACATAGCCGAAGCGCTGGCCATCGAGCGCCTCAAGCAGCTGTTCGGCGTCGAATACGCAAACGTGCAGCCGCACTCGGGCGCACAGGCGAACATGGCGGTGTATTTCGCCGCCGTCAAGCCAGGCGACACAGTGATGGGGGCCGCGCTCGACCACGGCGGCCACCTGACGCACGGCAGCAAGGTCAACTTCAGCGGCAAGCTCTACAATTCGGTCGGCTACACGGTGAGCCGGCAGAGCGAGCAGTTCGACTACGACGAGATCCGCGCGCTCGCCGTGGAGCATCAGCCAAAGCTCATCGTCACCGGTTGGAGCGCGTACTCGCGCATCCCGGATTGGAAAGCGTTCGCCGACATCGCGCACGAGGTCGGGGCTGTGTTGATGGCGGATATCGCGCACGTCGCCGGATTGGTGGCCGCCGGCATTCATCCGACGCCCGTCGGGCAAGCCGATTTCGTCACGACGACGACGCACAAGACGCTGCGCGGGCCGCGCGGCGGCGCCGTGATGTGCGACGCCGAACGCGGCAAGGCCATCGCGAAGAACGTGTTTCCCGGCATCCAGGGCGGTCCGCTCATGCACATCATCGCCGCCAAAGCGGTCGCGTTCCGGGAGGCGCTGGCCCCCGAGTTCGAAGCCTACGCGCGCCAGGTCGTCAGCAATGCAAAGGCGCTGGCGGCGGCGCTGCAGACACACGGCTTGCGCATCGTGACGGGCGGGACCGATAACCACCTCATGCTCGTCGATGTCTCCGTGCGCGGGCTGACCGGTAAGGACGTCGAGCTCTACCTGGACGAGATCGGGATCACCGTCAACAAGAACACGATTCCGTTCGACAAGAATCCGCCCACCGTCGCCAGCGGCGTGCGTATCGGCACACCCGCCGTCACGACGCGCGGCATGCGAGAAGAGCAGATGCGCGAGATCGCGGCGATCATCGGCGCAGCGATGGACGACATCGGGCCGCGTGCGAAGCTGCGTCAGCTGCGCGATCGCGTCTACGAGCTGACCGCGCAGTTCGACGTGCCGTAGTCCGACATCGACGTGAAAGAGACGCTGCCGCAGATCCCTGAGCCGGCCACCCACGACCGCCCATCGTGGGACGAATACTTCATGGCGATCACGCGCGCGGTGGCGACGCGGGCGACTTGCTCGCGGCGCAGCGTCGGCGCCGTCATCGTCAAGGATAAACGCATCCTGGCGACAGGCTACAACGGCGCGCCGATCGGCATGCGCCACTGCGATCATTCGACCGGCGGCGACATGCGCGACGGCCATTGCGCGCGTTCGACGCACGCCGAACAGAACGCGTTGGTGCAGGCCGCCCGCTACGGCACCTCGATCGCCGGCGGCACGATCTACTGCACCGACCATCCATGCCTGACGTGCGCGAAGCTGCTGATCAACGCCGGCATCACGCGCGTCGTGTACGAAGCGGCCTACCCGGACGATCTGGCCGCGGCCCTCTTGCATGAGGCCGGCACGGAGCTCGACCGGCTCGCGACGCGGGCTCGATGACGCTGCTGGCGCTTGCCGTGGCTCTGGCGGCGCCGATCCGCTTCAGCATCAACATCTACGCGTTGTGCGCCGCGACGTTCGTGCTCGCGTTTGCAGCGTGCGCGCTGGTGACGCCGCTGGTGATCCGTGCGGCGATCAAGCTCGGACATTTCGACGAACCCGATGGCGATCGCCGCATACACACGGAGCCGACGCCGCGCTTGGGGGGCATCGCGATCTATCTCGGCTTCACGCTCGCGCTGTTCGTCACGCTCAACGTCGCGCTCTCGAACAATAGCGTCATCGCGCGCTACCTCGACACGCCGGACCTGGCCAAGATCATCGGCCTGCTGTTCGGCGGCACGCTCATGATGGGCGTCGGTTTGTGGGATGACGTGATGGGTATGCGCGCCCGCAACAAGTTCATCGCGCAGTTCGCGGTGGCGCTCGTCGCGGTGCTTTTCTACGGGTTCACCATCTACCATCTGCGCCTGCCGCACCTCGGCGTGGTCGAGCTCGGCTGGTTCGGCATCCCGTTCTCGCTGTTCTGGTATCTGGGGATGGTCAACGCGATCAATTTCCTCGACGGGCTCGACGGTCTGGTCGCGGGCTACACCACGATCGCGTGCATCGCGCTCACCGTCATCTCGCTGCTCAAAGGGCAGTATCTGGTCGCCATTACCACCTGCGCCATCGCCGGCGCGGCAGCCGGCTTCTTGCCGTTCAACTATACTCCGGCGCGCATCTTCATGGGCGACGGCGGGTCGCTGTTCATCGGCTTCGTGCTGGCGACGGTAGGCGTGATGGGAACCGAGAAGCAGGCGGTCGCTATCTCCTTGGTCGTGCCGCTGCTGATCCTCGCGCTGCCGATCCTCGACACCGCCAAAGTCATCGCCCGGCGTATCCACAAAGGCGCGCCGCTCTCGGCCGCCGACCGAGAGCATGTGCACCACCAGCTGCTCGATCTCGGCTTGTCGCAGCGCCAAGCGGTACTGTTGATCTACGCCGTGTGCGGGATCTTGGGCGTGGTCGCCATCGTGCTCTCGCTGCCTAAAGGACCGCATATCTTTTGATGTGTCCGCTGCGGGTGGCCGTCGTCTTCGGCACCCGTCCCGACGCGGTGAAAATGGCGCCGGTGATGCTCGAGCTCGCGCGCGACGCGCGTTTCGAGTGCGTCCCCATCGCGACCGGGCAGCACCGCGAGATGATGGACGAAGTACTCGCGCTGTTCGGCATCGTGCCCGAGCACGATCTTGCAGTGATGACGGAAGGCCAAACGCTCACCGACGTGACGACGCGCGTGCTCGAACGCCTCGGGCCCGTGCTGGGGGACGTCCGCCCCGATGTGGTGCTCGTCCACGGCGATACCACGACCTCCAGCGCCGCGGCGCTGGCTTCCTATTATAAGAAGATTCCGGTGGGCCACGTCGAGGCTGGGCTGCGCACCGACACGATCTACGAGCCCTTTCCGGAAGAGATGAACCGGCGGCTGACCGGTGTGCTCGCGACCCATCATTTCGCGCCGACGCCCACGGCGCGCGAGAACCTGCTGCGCGAGGGTAAAGATCCGCGCACCATCGTGGTCACGGGCAACACCGTCATCGACGCGTTTCTGTGGGTGCACGCGCGCACCACGCCGAGCGACGTGCCCGCCGTCGGCACCGAGCGCATGGTGTTCGTCGAGGCGCACCGGCGCGAGAATCTCGGCGAACCGCTCGAAGCGATCTGCCGCGCTTTGCGCGGGGTCGTCAAACGCCACCCGGACGTGTCGGTGATCTGGCCCGTGCACCTGAATCCGGCGGTCGTCGAACCGGCGCGGCGCATCTTGGAAGACGAGCCGCGCGTCCACCTCGTCAAGCCGATGAGCTATCGGAATCTGGTCGGGGCGATCGGACGCTGCACGCTCGTGGCCACCGACTCCGGCGGCTTGCAAGAAGAAGCGCCATGTCTTGGCAAACCGGTGCTCGTGCTTCGCCGCGTCACCGAACGGCCTGAAGGCGTGGCGGCGGGTACCCTGCGACTCGTCGGCACGCAAGAAGCGGCGGTCGCGAGCGCGCTCGACGAGTTGCTCGACGATCCCGCCGCGTACGCGCGCATGGCCCACGCTGCGAATCCGTATGGCGACGGGCAAGCCGCTCGGCGCATCGCAGATGCCCTGTGGGCGTTTCACCGCAACGGCGCGCTGCCTGACGAGTTCGATCCGTCGCGGCCGCCGACGCTGCCGTCCGCGGCGCGGTGAAAGATCAGACGCCCCTATCTGTGTCGGCGCTGGGCGCGATCGGGTTCTCGTTGATCGCCAACGTCATCGCCGGCGGGCTGCTCGGTTTTGCCGCCTACAAATTTCTGCATTGGGGCTGGGCGGTGCCGGTCGGAATACTCGCGGGCTTCGTGTCCGGCTTTTTCTCGATGTTCCGCCAGCTCGCAGCTCTGAAGTAGTACGAGCGTTCGAAGGGGAGGGCGGTTTCCGAAGCCGCCGAACCATCGTAATTCCATGGAAAGCTTCCGCACGTTTCAGGCAGCGGTGGCGTTGCGCAGCCTGGCGTTGGGGGCTGCCGCGGCGGTCGCATTGGCCCTCGGGCATCAGACGCTGCCGGCGATCGCCCTTTTCGCGGGCACGCTCATCGGCATGGCCTACCTTTTCCACATCGCTACAAGCTTCGACCGGCTGACGAAAGGCGGCAAGCGTTATCTGCCGTTTTCGACGGTTGAATCAATCCTGCGAGTGCTGCTCGCCGGCGCGGCGCCGTTCTTCATCGTCGGCCGTGGCCCGTGGCTCGGCTACTTCACGTACCTTGCCGGATTTGTCGCACCGCTGGCAGTGGCCATCTGGGTCTACAAGAATAGAATCGATGACGAGTGCGCCCAAGCGGGCGCGACCGAAACGACGGCGGCGAACACCTCCGTCTAGAGGGTGACGATGCAGGAGCAAGTCGGCAGCCATCCGCTGTGGCATCTTCCATTGCCGGCGCCGTTCAACACGGCGCACGCGGATACGGTGTTAATCACATGGCTCGTCATGGCGCTGGCGCTGCTGATCTTCGGCCTGCTCGCTGCCACCCACCCGGTCACGATCGTTTCGAAGCGCTACAGCATCATGGAGCTGCTCGTCGGCGGGCTGTCCGATCTGACAGCCAGCATCTTGGGCAAAAAAGGTGCGCCGCTCGCGCCCTACATTATCACCATCTTCATCTTCGTCTTCTTGCTCAACGAGATTGGGCTGTTCCCGTTCATCGGCAAGTCGCCGACGGCGGATCTCAATACCACCGCCGCACTGGCGATCGTGACCATTCTGTTTATACAAGTCGTCGGCATCCGCAACAAGGGTCCGGGCTTCTACAAACATCTCGTGATCAAGCCGCTCGGTCTCGGTGTCCCGATGCTGCCGTTCATGCTGATCGATGAGCTAGCCCGTCCAGTGACCCTAGCGATGCGGCTATTCGGCAACATCTTCGCCGGAGAGATCTTGCTGGTCGTTGCAGCCGCCGTTATTTTGGCCGGAATCGTCCTTGGACCGTATCACCTCATCGGGCTTCTTATTCCCGGGCTGGGTCCGGGAGGGACTGTACTCGACGCTGTCTACGATATACGCGGATTCGATCTTACAATTAACATATCGAAGCTCACGATCGCCGCGCCGTTCGCCATCTATATCTTCAATCTGCTGATCGGTCTGATCCAAGCCGTCGTGTTCACGCTGCTTACCATCGGCTATCTCGTCGTACCAACAGAAGAATCAACAGAGCACTAAGAGGGAGCAATTCTGTGGAAAACGCAATTCTCACGTCCGCCGTCATCCTCAGCTTCGCGCTCATGGTCGGCTTCGCGGCATTCGGCTCGGCCATCGGCGACGGCATCATCGGCAGCAAGGCCGTGGAGTCCATCGCGCGCCAACCCGAGGCGCGGCCGAACATATTCTTCTTCTATTTCCTCGGCTTCGGCATCCTGGAGGCGTTCCCAATCATCGCGATCGCGCTCGCGTTCTTCCTTCTCATCGGCGGTGGCGGACTCGGCGTGATGCAGGCGCTCAAGCCGATCCTCGGCACGCACTAGGACAGCCGCGCAACGCACATGCTGCTCTCGATCGACGGCACTTTCCTCATCCAGATTCTGAACCTCATCGTGTTCTGGGTGTTGCTCAATTACGTGTTCATCGCTCCGACGCAGCGCGCGATCGAGAAGCGGTTGCACTACATCGCAGAGCAGCGACGCGAGGCCGACGATCTAAAGGCGCGTGCTCGTGAGCTCCAGGTGCAGGCCGATACGATCCTGACAGAGGCGCGGCGCGCGACGGACGAGGCGATGCGGACCGCGGCATCGCGCGCTTCCGATGAATCGCACGCGATCGAGCGCCGCTCGGCAGACGAAGCTGCGGCTAACATCTCACATGCGCACGCCACCGTATCGGCTGAGCGCGCGCAGGCCGTCGAAAAACAAGGTCCTTTCGTGGACGAGCTCGCGCGCACGATGGCCGATCACGCGTTGCGCGTCGAACGGGTCGCATAGGGAATGGACGCGCACGTGCTAGGCGATCCGGTCTTCGTCGCAAAGGTGGTCGATTTCGTCATCTTTGCCATTGCCGTCGTCGTCGTGTATCAGAAATACGGCAATCCGTGGCTGGTGTCGCAACAAGAGGCGCAGAACAAAGCGGTCGAGGACGCGCAAGCCGAAGTCGCGCGCTCGGCGGCGTCGGTCGAAGAAGCGCGACAGGCGATAGACAAGGCCAAGACCGATGCCGTGCGCATGGTCGAGGTCGGCAAGGCGCAAGCACAGCGCCTGGTCACCGACGAGATCGCGCAGGCGCGAGACCACGCGCAGCGCGTGCTCGCACACGCGAACGGCGAGCTCGAGCGAGAGCGGTATCGCGTGCGCCGCGAACTGCTCGAAGACACAGTCGAGCGCGCGACACAGAGCGCTCGCGACATCGCGCTGCGCGAACTCACGCCGGCTCGGCAAGAAGAGCTCGTCCAAGGCGTGATTGGGAGTCTCGAGGCGCAACGTGCTTAAGGATAGCGTCGCGCGCCGCTACTCGACCGCTTTGTTCGCGCTTGCCAGCGAAGCGAACGCCATCGACGCGACGGTCAAGGAGTTGGACGCGTTCGTGACTGCGCTCAGCGAAGATCCGGCACTAGAACAGTTCTTCGAATCGCCCGTCGTGGACCGCGGGACCAAGCAGCAGATCCTCACCTCGGCGCTGTCGGGCGCGAACGATCTCGTGCGCAACTTCGTCATCCTGCTCGCCCGCAAGCGCCGCGAGAACCTCATCCGGATCATCGCGCGCCAGATGCACGAACTCCTCGACCGGCATGCGGGCATCGAACGCGCCGCGATCGACATGCCCGCGCCGCCACAGCCAGCCGAACTTGAGGCGCTGACGCGCCGGCTCTCAGAGCTCTACAAGAAGACGATCGTGCCGCAGGTGAAAGTGCAGCCCGACCTGCTGGGCGGCATCATCGTCCAAGTCGGCGACCGCTACGTCGACGCGAGCGTGTCCGGCAAACTGGAAGAACTGCGCCGCCATCTGCTCGCGACTACGGATACATGGCCCGCCACCTCAACCAATGGAAAGCGAACGGTCGAATGAATCCGACCGCCACAGGGGATTGAAATGATCAACGCCGACGAAATCGCCGGAATACTCAAACAGCAGATCAAGAGCGCGCAGACGCCGGTGCGCGAAGACGAGGTCGGCACCGTCATCGAGGTGGGCGACTCGATCGCGCGCGTGTACGGACTGAGCGCCGCCGAGGCGGGCGAGCTCGTGCAGTTCCCCAACGGTTTGTTCGGGATCGTCTTCAATCTGGAAGAAGATAACGTCGGCGTCGTCATCATGGGTTCGGACAACGAGATCAAAGAAGGCGACACCGTGCGCCGCACCAAGCGTATCGTCTCGGTGCCGGTGGGCGAAGGCGTCATCGGCCGCGTCGTCAACCCGCTCGGCCAGCCCCTCGACGACAAAGGACCGGTCAACACGACGCGCACGCGGCCGATCGAGACGCAAGCGCCCAACGTCGTGCAGCGCCAAGGCGTGCACGAACCGCTACAGACGGGCATCAAGGCCATCGACGGTCTGATCCCGATCGGCAAAGGCCAGCGCGAGCTCATCATCGGCGACCGCCAGACGGGCAAAACCGCGATCGCGCTCGACACGATCATCAATCAGAAGGGCAAAGACGTCATCTGCATCTACGTCGCCATCGGTCAGAAGGCGTCGACGGTGGCGCAGATCTACAAGATCCTCACCGACGCAGGCGCCATGGATTACACGACGATCGTCGCGGCCAACGCCGCGGACCCCGCCAGCTTGCGCTATATCGCGCCATACGCCGGCTGCGCGATGGGCCAAGAGCTCATGTACGCTGGCAAGCACGTGCTTATCATCTACGACGATCTCTCCAAGCACGCGCAGGCCTATCGCGAGATCTCGTTAGTGCTGCGCCGTCCGCCAGGGCGCGAGGCATATCCGGGCGACATCTTCTACTTGCACTCGCGACTGCTCGAGCGCGCGGCGAAACTCTCCGACGAGCTGGGCGCCGGCTCGATGACAGCGCTGCCCGTCATCGAGACGCAGCAGGGCGATGTGTCGGCGTACATCCCCACCAATCTGATCTCGATCACCGACGGCCAGATCTATCTCGATACCAACCTCTTCTATCAGGGCATCCGCCCGGCGGTGGACGTTGGGTTGTCCGTGTCGCGCGTCGGCGGCAACGCGCAGACCAAGGCGATGAAAGCCGTCGCTGGCCAGCTGCGTCTCGAACTGTCGCAATACCGCGACCTCGCGGCGTTCTCGAAGCTCTCGTCCGATCTCGACAAAGCGACGCAAGCCCAGCTCTCGCGCGGCGAGAAAGTCACCGAAACGCTCAAGCAGCCGCAGTTCGAGCCGCTCGACCTCGACAAACAGGTCATCCAGATCTACGTCGCGGTCAAAGACTATCTTGCGGACATCCCGACCGCGCGCGTACCCCAGTTCCAAAAGCAGTTCTACGAGTTCTTGCAAACGGCGCATCCGGACATCCCGAAATTCATCGCCGACCGCAAGGAACTGACCGACGACCTGCGTGCGAAGCTCGATGCGGCGATCCTCGAGTTCAAGCAGCGCTTCAAGGCGGCCGCATAGCCGATGCCGACGCTTCGCCAACTTCGCGACCGCGTGAAGTCGCTCAAGAACACCGAGCAGATCACGCGTGCCATGAAGATGATCGCGGGCGCGAAGATCCGGCGCGCCGAGCTCGACATGCGCGCCGCGCGCCCGTACGCGGCCGCGATCGGCGAGATGCTAGCCCAACTCGCGTCGGCCGGCGGTAGCGGCCTCAATCATCCGCTGCTAGAAGCGCGCGACGTCAAGAAGCGCGCCATCTTGCTCATGACGGCGGACAAGGGGCTTTGCGGTGCGTTCAACTCTAACTTGGTGCGTGCCGCGCTTGTGGAAGCCCGCAGGCAGCCGCAGACTGAACTTCCTGCGACACTGCCATTCCCTCTAGAGTCCGAGGCGATTCTCTACCTGGTCGGGACCAAAGGACGCGTTCAGCTGCGACGCACGCCGTATCACATCGAGGCGGAATGGACCTTGGCGGAACGCCGTTCGCCGAACGCGCGACGGATATCGCGCAGCGGGTCTCCGGCGATTTCACATCGGGCGCAGTCGACTCGGTGATGCTCATCTCCAGCCGCTTCGTCTCGACGATGGTGCAGCGCCCGACGTCCATACAGCTGTTGCCGATCGCAGCGTCGAGCGGCGAGGCACGCGACCCTCGAAGAACTCGTTCGAGTTCGAGCCCGACGTCGGGGCAGTGCTTGCGGCTCTGCTGCCGAAGTATCTCGAATTCACCATCTTCCAGGCACTGCTGGAAACGCAGGCGTCAGAGTATGCCGCGCGCCTTATCGCGATGACCAACGCGACTGACAACGCCGGCAAGCTCATCGACGAGATCACATTGCTGATGAACAAGACGCGCCAAGCGTCGATCACCAAAGAGATATTGGAGATCGTCGGCGGCGCAGAAGCGCTGAAGGGATAGCACATGCCAGGTAAGGGGAAAGTCACGCAAGTGCTGGGCAACGTCGTCGACGTGGAGTTCACGCTCGACACGCTGCCGGACATCAACACCGCGCTGCTTACGACGCTGAAGGGCGCAGACGGCAAAGAGCATGAGCTGACGCTCGAAGTGCAAAGCGAGCTGGGCAACAACCAGGTGCGCACGCTCGCAATGGGCGGCACCGACGGCATGGTGCGCGGACAGGAAGTGCGCGATACCGGCGCACCGATCACGGTGCCGGTGGGCGAAGCCACGCTGGGCCGGATCCTCAACGTGCTCGGCAAGCCGATCGACTCGGACAAGCCGGTCGACGCCAAAGCGTTCTATCCCATCCATCGGCCCGCGCCCAAAGTCGATGAGCAAGATCCGACCACGGTGATGTTCGAGACCGGCATCAAGGTCATCGATCTGCTGGCCCCCTACGTGCGCGGCGGCAAGGTCGGTCTGTTCGGCGGCGCAGGCGTCGGCAAGACGGTGCTCATCCAAGAGCTGATCCGCAACATCGCCGCCGAGCACGGCGGCTTCTCGGTCTTCACCGGCATCGGCGAGCGCACGCGTGAAGGCAACGATCTGTGGATGGAGATGAAACACTCGGGCGTCATCGACAAGACCGCGCTCGTCTTCGGCCAGATGGACGAGCCGCCGGGCGTGCGCCTGCGCGTCGGGCTCACCGGCGTCACCATGGCTGAGTACTTCCGCGATGAGGCCGGCAAAGACGTGCTGCTCTTCATCGACAACATCTTCCGCTTCATGCAGGCCGGATCCGAAGTGTCGGCGCTGCTCGGCCGCATGCCATCGGCCGTCGGTTATCAGCCGACGCTCGCATCGGAGATGGGCGCGCTTGAAGAGCGCATCACGTCCACGCGCAAAGGATCGATCACGTCGGTGCAAGCGGTCTACGTGCCGGCTGATGACCTCACCGACCCCGCCGTCGCGACGACGTTCTCACATCTCGATGCGACGACCGTGCTGTCGCGCTCGATCTCGGACAAAGGCATCTATCCGGCGGTCGACCCGCTCGCCTCGACGTCGCGCTTGCTCGAGCCGCGCTACGTCGGCGAGGAGCACTATCATGTCGCGCGCCGCGTGCAAGAGACGCTGCAACGCTACAAAGATCTGCAGGACATCATCGCGATTCTCGGCGTCGAAGAGCTGTCCGAAGAGGACAAGGTCATCGTCGGCCGCGCGCGGCGCATCCAGCGCTTCTTGAGCCAGCCGTTTTTCGTGGCCGAAGCGTTCACGGGTCGCCCCGGCAAATACGTGCCGCTCAAGGAGACGATCGCGGGCTTCAAGGAGCTGGTCGACGGCAAGCTGGACGATCTGCCCGAGCAGGCCTTCTATATGTGCGGCAACATCGACGAAGCCAAGGCGAACGCCGATGCGCTCGCCGCCAAAGCGTAGCGATCCGTGGCGACCACGCATCTGCTCATCGTCACGCCGAAGTCGAAGAAGTTCGAAGGCGACGTCGAGCTGGTGATCGCGCCAGGGGCGGCCGGCGATCTGGGCGCGCTGCCCAACCACGCGCCGCTGCTGACCACGCTGCGCATCGGCATAGTGAAAGCCGGCGACGCCGCCTTCGCCGTCAATGGTGGATTTATGGAGGTCTTGCCGGACCGCGTCATCGTGCTCACCGACATGGCGCTCGCCAAGGACGAGGTCGATGTGGACGCCGTTCGCGCCGAGTTCAAGCGGGCCGAAGAGGCGCTCGCGCAGAAGAAAGGCCCCGATGATTCCGAGGAACGCGCCGCTTTGGCGTGGGCGCACGCCAAGCTTGAGGTCGCCGGCCGGGAGATCTAGCGGGCCGCTGCAGCAAAGTATGATCGCGCCATGATGGATTCCCTCGACGGGCTTTCCACCAGGCTCGTCATCGACGGCGGGCGCCGCCTTGAAGGCGTCCTGCATGCGCCCGGCGCCAAGAACGCAGCCCTGCCCATCATGGCCGCGGCGATCCTCGCAGAAGGCGAAGTCGTCTTGCATCGCGTGCCGCGCATCACCGACGTCGACGTGATGGCCGCCATCCTCGAGAGTTTAGGTGCGCGCGTGCGCGAACAAGCCGGCGGCACGCTGGTCATCGACACCTCGTCCGTGAACTCGTATCGCGCGCCATACGCGCTCGTCAGTCGTCTCAACGCGTCGTTCGACGTCACCGGCGCGCTCATCGCGCGCTTTGGACGCGCCGAAGTGCCGCAGCCGGGCGGCTGCGTCATCGGTCCGCGCGCGGTGGATCTGCACCTGCGCGGCTTCGAGGCGCTGGGCGTGGACATCAATCTCGAGCACGGCACGATCATCGCCGATGCGGAAGGCCTCAGCGGCGCGGCCATCACGCTGGCCAAACGATCGGTCGGAGCGACCAAGAACATCATGCTCGCCGCGACCAAGGCGCGCGGCACCACCACGATCGAGAACGCCGCGCAGGAACCCGAGGTCGTCGACCTGGCTGATTTTCTCAATGCGTTGGGCGCGCGCATCCACGGTCAAGGCACGCCGACCATCACCATCGACGGCGTGCGCAAGCTGCACGGCTGCGAGCATACCGTCATCCCTGACCGCATCGTCGCCGGCACGTACCTCATCGCCGGCGCCATCACAGGCGGCGATGTCACGCTGCAAGGGCTCGATCCGGCGATGCTGGATGCGTTGTCCGTCAAACTGCGCGCCACCGGCGCGACGGTGGAGGCGCAGGGCGTAAGCCTGCGCGTGCAGGGGGTTCCTGCTTGGAAGCCGGTCGACGTCGTCACGTCCGCGTATCCGGGCTTTCCGACCGATCTGCAGGCGCCATTGGTCGCATATCTGAGTTTGGCAAAGGGAACGTCGCTCGTCGAAGAAACTATATTCGACGCCCGCTTCGTCTACGTCAGCGAACTGGCGCGCATGGGGGCCGACGTCAAGGTCTCTGGGCGCAATGCAGTCGTCAACGGCGTTGACAAGCTCAAGGATGCCGTCGTCGAAGCGCCGGATATCAGAGCGGGCGGGGCGCTGGTGTTGGCCGCGCTGGCCGCCGAGGGGACGTCGCAGATCGGCGGCTTGGAGTTCATCGACCGCGGTTACGAGTTCATCGAGGAGAAACTCACCGCGCTTGGCGCATCGGCGATGCGGGTCAGCGGGCTCGCGCCGATTCTGCCGCGGCCAGACATCACTGCGACAGAGACGCTGCCGCGAGTCGTGACGCCGTTCGCACCCTAACGTATATTATATAAGGAAGAATCTTGGAAATCGGAATCGATCTGGGCACCGCCAACGTCTTGGTGTACGTACGGGGCAAGGGCATCGTGTTGCGCGAGCCGTCGGTGGTCGCGCGTGACGTGCGCAGCGGCAAGACGCTCGCGGTCGGCGAGGAGGCGCGCCTGATGCTCGGCAAGACGCCGAGCAACATCCAGGCCATTCGCCCGATGCGCGACGGCGTCATCGCAGACTTCGAAGTCACCGAGGCGATGCTCAACTACTTCATCAAGAAGGTGACGCGCAGCAACGGCTTCTTCTCGTTCTTGCGCCCCAAACCGGCGGTGACCATCTGCGTGCCCGCCGAGATCACGTCGGTCGAGGAGCGTGCGGTGCGAGATGCGGCGAAGCTCGCCGGTGCGAAGAGCGTCGACATCATCGAAGAGCCGATGGCCGCGGCGGTCGGCGCAGGCCTGCCGATCGACGGCCCGAGCGGCAACATGGTGGTCGACATTGGCGGCGGCACGACCGACGTCGCGGTGATCTCGCTCGGCGGCATCGTCGTAAGCCAGTCGATCCGCGTCGCCGGCAACAAGCTCGATGAGGCGATCGCGCGCCACATCCGTCGCGTCTACAATCTGATGATCGGCGAACGCACTGCAGAAGACATCAAGCTCGGCATCGGGTCGGCCTACCGGCTCGATCCCGAGATGACGATGGATATCCGCGGCCGCGATCTGATCAACGGTCTGCCCAAGACGGTGACGATCACGTCGGAGGAGGCGCGCGAGGCGATGGCCGAGCCGCTGGGCTCGATCATCGACGCCGTGAAAGCGGTGCTCGAAAAGACGCCGCCGGAGCTTGCGGCCGATATCATCGATCGCGGCATCGTGCTCACCGGCGGCGGTGCGCTGCTGCGCGGTCTCGATTCGCTGTTGAGCGAAGTCACGGGCATCCCGGTCATCGTAGCCGACGATCCGATGTCGTGCGTCGTCATCGGCACCGGCCAACACGTCCGCATGTGAGATAGGAAGGCGATCATGAGAACTCGTCTGCTCGCGACCTTCGCTTTCGCCGCGTTCGCGCTCGGTTTGGCGCTTGCGCGACCCGCGCACGCCGACCAGCTATCCGCCATCAAAGCGCGCGGCACGCTCAACGTCGGCGTCAAGGCCGACGTGGTCGGGTTCGCCTACCTCAATCCTAAGACGGAGCATTACGAGGGTTACGAGATCGACATCGCCCACGAGCTGGCGAAGCGCTTGCTGGGCGATCCGAACAAGGTCAATTTCATGGCGGTGACGCCGAGCACGCGCGGCGTGCTGCTCGACAGCGGCGAAGTCGACATGGTCATCGCCACATTCACGATCACCCCCGAGCGCCAGATCGTGTACAATTTCAGCCCGCCGTATTACACGGACGGCATCGCACTGCTCGTCCCCAAGATGTCGGGCATCAAAGGCCTTTCCGATCTTTCCGGCAAGCCGATCGGCATCGCGAAGGACACGACCACCGCGAGCGCGCTCATGGCCAAGGCCGGCACGGACACGCTGCTCACGTTCGCAGCATTCGACACGTACGGACAGGTGCTCGGCGCGCTAGAGAATGGCAAGGTCCAAGCGTTTTCGACGGACAGCTCCATCCTCAAGTCGTACGCGCAGCAGGATCCGGGCGCGGTGATCCTACCGGGCCGTTACAGCAGCGAACCGTATGGCGTCGCGACCAAGAAGGGCGAGGACGCGCTGGCTAAGTGGGTGGCCGATCAGATCACGGACATGGATAAGACGGGGCTGCTCAATTCGTGGCAGCGCACGTGGGGCATCTACTTCGAGAACATCAAGTAGGAAGCGCGGTTGAGGGGCGCGGTCAGGCGGCGGAGCGCAGGCGGCGCACGAAGCTCGCACCCGCGCGCATGACGCGCCGGCGCGCGCGTTCGACCCGGTTGCCCGCATTGCGGCGCAGTTCCCGGCCGATCCCGATCGGCACCAGCGCCGAGTAGACGGCGGCGAAGACGACCGCCAATCCGGCATAGAAGAGCTGGCTGCGAAGGCGGGACATCATGACTAGACCTTTTCCAAATGGCTCGTTTCGCCCTCCGGCCACGAGGCGCGTACCCGCGTGCGGGTGATACGAACGGCGGGTATCCCTGATGAAGCGACGCTCGCCGAGGCGGCAGCGTGCATCGCGGCCGGCGGAACGCTGATCTTCCCGACCGAGACCGTCTATGGCATAGGCTGTGCGCCTGATGACAGCGCCGCGGTCGAGGCGATATTCCGGGCCAAGCAGCGGCCGGCCGACAAGCCGCTCGCGGTGCATCTCGCGTGGCCCGAGGCAGCTGCGCAGTTCGCGCGCACGCTGAGCTTCGCTGCGCGCCGGATCATCGAGCGCTTGTGGCCCGGTCCAGTGGCGATCATCGTCGAGCGCGCGCCCGAAATGGCGAGCGCGGCCGCGCTCGGCGGTCCGACGCTTTCGCTGCGCTGTCCGGACGATCCAGCGTGTGCCGCGATCTTGCGCGCGACCGGACCGCTCGCGGCGACCTCGGCGAATATCTCAGGCGGCGACGCCTACACAGGCGAGCGTGCAGATCTGCGCGCACTACCCGACGCGACGCTCGCGCTGATCACAGGGCCGACCAGACTGCGGCAAGAAAGCACGGTGGTTGATTGCACCGGAAAGATCGCGCGGATCGTGCGCCGCGGCGCGGTGGACGATGCGATGATCGCGTCGGTGACCGCCGAATCATGAGATCCCGCAACCTCGTCGCCGCCCTCGTCACGCTCGCGCTGGTCGTGAGCGCGATGCCGCGCGCCGCGCGGGCCGATCTCCAGATCGGGCGCTTCTCGGTCGAGTTCCGCAATTCGAACTATAATCTGAAGACGGGCGACATCGTGCTCACCGGCGGCGTGAGCGGCAAGGGCCCCGACGGCGATTTCCGCGCCGATCGCGCGTTCGGCAATCGCGAGCGCCAAGAGATCACGCTGGTCGGCAACGTCCAAGCCCATCGCAAATCCGCAGGTACGCCCATCACGTTGAACAGCGATACGGCGACCATCGACGAACGCAACAAGACCTATATCGCGTTGGGCAACGTCAGCGCGATCGTCGGCTCACGGACGATGAGCGCAGATCAGATGCGGCTCGACGACGCAGCGCACGTGTTCACGCTCGGCGGCAACGTCCATATCACCGAACCGCCTGGCCGCTCGCTGGCGACGGATCAATTGGTCTATCACGACGACACGGGTGAGATCTCGGCGCCGGGCCCGGTCAGCGGCACGACGGACAACGGGGATTTCAGCGCCGACCGCGCCGACGGAAACGTCAAGCTGGGCCAGGTCACGCTGACCGGCGACGTCGTGCTTCATTCGGGAGCCGCGGCGAACGGGCCATCCAAGGAGCCGATCGCGCTGTACGCGGACATCTTGCACTACGACGGCCAGGCCAAGACGGTGACCGCATCCGGCGGAGTCAAGATCGAGCAGGGGACGCAGGTCGTGACGGCACCCCAGCTGACCTTGAACAACGCGACCGGCGACTTGCACTTGAGCGGCGGGGTGCACGGCGAGCAACCGCCCGACCGGAGCTTCGATACGCAGCAGCTCACCTACAACGTCGATAGCGGCGCGATCACGGTTCCGGGCGCGATTCGCGGGGCAGCCCGCGAAGGCGACTTCTCCGCGGACAGCGTGCACGGCAACATGAAGACGCGCGTCTACGATTTGACGGGCCACGCGATCGTGCGCACCTCGGGTAAGCGCGCCAGGGGAGCCAATCAGACCCCGACCACATTGAGCGCCGACCACATCCACATCGACGAAGGGCACAAACGCTACGTCGCGCAGGGAAATGCGACGATCGCGCAAGCGACGCGCACGGTGAGCGCGCCGCTGCTCACCTTCGACGACGTCGTGCACATCGTGAAGCTGACCGGCGGCGTCCATGCGACCGAGCAACCGGATCGCAGCGCCGACACCGCCCAAGTGACCTACCATACGGACAGCGGAGCGATGTCGGCGCCTTCGCAGGTCACCGGGCGCTCCTCGACCGACGCGTTCCGCGCCGACCGCGCGGCCGGCAACACCAAGACCAACATCTTCAATCTCGACGGCAACGTCGTCATGCGCCGGCAGATGCCGCAAGACAAAGACCCGACCGTGCTCACCGCCTCGCACGTGCGCCTCGACGGCCCTGCCAAGACCTACACCGCCACGGGCAATCCGAAAGTCGTCCAGGGCACTCGCTCGATGACCGGCCAAGTCATCAGCCTCAATGATGCGACGCACCTGCTGCACGTCACCGGCGGCGTCCACGCCGAGCAGCCGCACGGCCGCACGTTCGACACGCCCGAACTGACGTACAACACGCAGAGCGACTACTTCAAGATGATGGGCGGGATCATGGCGATCTTCCCGCTGTCCAATCCGTCGCCGACGCCGACGCCCTTCCCGACTCCGAGCGGCCATCTCTCGCCGCAGGCGCCGTCGCCGTTCACCAACGAGTCGATGCCGGCGCAGTACGCGTCGCCATCGCCCTCGCCCGCGCCCACGCCGTCGCCGACCGCGACTCCCGCACCGACTGCAACGCCTGCGCCGACTGCGACGTCACACTAACGGTCGAATAAATTCGACCGTTCCATGACTTGGCCACGGTCGACCGCTCCACTTCAGGGTTCGAAGAAAGTGCGATCCTTCAGCTCGTCGGGCAGATGTTGTTGGTGTATCTTCGCGTCCTCGAAATCGTGCGCGTACTGGTAGCCCTGACCGTAGCCCAATTGCTTCATCAACCCGGTGGCCGCGTTGCGCAAGTGCAGCGGCACGGGCAGTGTGCCCGTCTCTTCGATCGCTTGCTGCGCGGCCGCATAGGCGCGCAGCGCGGAGTTGCTCTTCTTCGCCTGCGCCAGGTAGAGCGTCGCTTCGACGAGCGGGAACATCGCTTCAGGCATTCCGATCGCGTGCGCCGCGTAGTGCGCGGCGGTCGCGATCGGCAGCGCCTGCGGGTCGCCGAGGCCCACATCCTCGCCCGCGAGTATCACGAGCCTGCGTGCGACAAACATTGGATCCTCACCGGCTTCGAGGATACGCGCGAGCCAATACACCGCTGCGTCCGGATCGCTGCCGCGCACGGACTTGATGAACGCTGAGATGAGATCGTAATGCTCGTCGCCGGCTCGATCGTAGCGCAACGCGCGCCGCTGCATGGCTTCTTCGACGTCGCGCGCCTCGACCAGAGGCACGGCGGTGCCGCGACTTGCGGTGATCTCGGACGCTAGCTCCAAGGCATTGAGCGCGGAGCGCGCGTCTCCGTCCGCCAGCGCGATCAGCTTGGCGCGCGCCTCCGGCGCCAGCTCGACGGCAGCCGGGAGGCCGCGCTCGCGGTCGGCGAGCGCCCGATCGACGATCGCGCTGATCTCATCCGGTCCGAGCGACGCGAGCACGAAGACGCGGCTGCGCGACAGCAACGCGCTATTGACCTCGAATGACGGGTTCTCGGTCGTCGCTCCGATGAACGTGATATCGCCGCGCTCGACGAACGGTAGGATCGCATCCTGTTGCGCCTTGTTGAAACGATGGATCTCGTCGATGAACACGATCGTGCCGCCGCGCGCACGCACGCGTCTCGCGTCGGCGACGATGCGGCGCAGATCTGCGACGCCGGCGGAGACCGCGGACAAACCGACGAAGCGCGCGCCCACCGCCTTCGCGAGCAGCCGCGCGAGCGTCGTCTTGCCGCTGCCCGGCGGCCCCCAGAGCACGAGCGACGGGATCTTGCGTTGTTCGGCCGCCGTCCGTAAGGCGGTACCTGGACCGATGATGCGCTGCTGGCCGACGAACTCGTCGAGCGTGCGCGGACGCATGCGCGCGGCGAGCGGCGCGCCCGCCGGCAGCGGCTCGTCGCCGCTCTCCGAGGCGGATGGCGCGATTTCGAACAAGCGCGGTTCGTCTGCCATTGGCTTCAGCGCCGCAACGCGGCGACCGTGCGCATCCAGCTGAGGATCTCGCCGACCGTCACTTTTGAGATACCGCGCTCGCGATTGCGGAACGAGATCGGCACTTCGACGATGCGCGCGTCAGATGACGCCGATTCGTAGAGCAGTTCGGGCACCATCGAGTAGCCGATGGACTTGAGCTTGGCGAGCCGCATGTGGCGCAGCAGCGTGGACGAGTACAGGCGGAAACCCGACGTGCAATCGCGCACGCGCAATCCGAGCAGCATGCGCGCCATCGCATTCGCGACCGCGCTGTTCATCTTGCGCGCGACGGAGAAATTCTCGACCGAGCCGCCTCGGACGTAGCGAGAGCCGATGACGAGATCCGCGTCGCCCGCGTCGAGGTGGTTCAGCATGTCGGGCAGCGCCGCTGGATCGTGCGAACCGTCGGCATCCATCGTCGCGATCGCCGCATAACCGGCCGCGAGACCGTACTTGAATCCGGCTATGTACGCGGTGCCCAGGCCGAGCTTGCCCGAGCGGTTGATCAGCGCGATGCGTGGTTCGCGCGAGCGCATCGTGGTGACGAGCGCCGCGGTCCCATCAGGGGAGGCGTCATCCACGACGAGCACGTCCAGGCGCGGCGAGGCGGCGAGCACCGCATGCACGGTGGCGCCGATGTTGTCGGCCTCTTGGTAGGTCGGAAGGACGACTAGGCAACGCCCGGCCGCCGCGGACACGTGGTCAGAAGTCACGGGCATACGGCTTCGGCGCCGGGGTTCGCCCGACCCCGTCGCGAAACGGCGCGCATGGCCGTCTATCTCGACAATGCCGCGACTACCGCGCTGCGCACGGAAGCCCTCGACGCGATGCTTCCATATCTGCGCGCGGAGTACGCCAATCCGTCGAGTCCGCACTCGTCAGGCCAAAGGGCGCGGCGCGCGCTCGACGACGCGCGCGAGCGCACGGCCGCTGCGATCGGCGCTCGTCCGGCCGAGATCGTCTTCACCGGCAGCGGCTCGGAGGCCGACAACCTCGCGTTGTTCGGCGTCGTCGCGGCGGGTGCTGCGGCCGGCCACCTGATCATCAGCGCCATCGAGCATCATGCAGTGCTGCACGCCGCCGACGGCTTGCGCGCGCGCGGCCACCGCGTCACGACGTTGCCGGCCGATCGCGAAGGATTCGTATCCGAGAACGCGCTCGCCGAGGCGCTCGAACGCGGCGCGTTCAACGAGCGCGCCGCTGCAGGCGCGACGCTGGTCAGCGTGATGCACGCCAACAACGAGATCGGCACGATCGAGCGCGTCGGCCGGCTCGCCGCGGTCGCGCACGAGCATGGCGCGCTGTTCCACACCGACGCGGTGCAGACGGTAGGACACATCGGCGTCGACGTGAGGGCGCTCGGCGTCGATGCGCTCTCGCTATCGGCGCACAAGTTCGAAGGACCGAAGGGCGTCGGCGCGCTGTACGTGCGCTCGGGCGTGCACCCGGCGCCGCTCGTGCATGGCGGCGGACAAGAGGGCGGGAGGCGCGCGGGGACCGAGAACGTCGCTGGCGTGGTCGGTCTTTCGGTCGCGTTGGAGCTTGCGGCGCGCGACGTCGAGCGCCAAGCCGCCGCGACGAGAGCGCTGCGCGACGAGCTCATCGACGGCGTCCTCGCTCGGATCCCGGAATCCGCGCTCAACGGGTCTCGCGGCGAACGGCTGCCCAACAACGCCAGCCTTCGCTTTGACGGCATCGACGGCCAAACGGCGGTGCTCGGCCTCGACGTCGCCGGCTTCGAGGTCTCGACGGGCAGCGCGTGCACCTCCGGGTCGCTCGAACCATCGCACGTGCTGACGGCCATCGGACTTGCGGCGACGCAAGCCCGAGGAACGGTCCGTTTCTCGCTTGGCAGGGGTACGACCAGAGCCGATATCGCGAGTTTGCTTTCGCATCTCCCGGGTATCATACAAAGGTTGCGCTCGCTGTCAGATGCACTCGTACTTGGGGGAGGTCCCCCACGCACCCGAGAATGACTGAGGTCCTCGTATGAGCACGCAAGATTTCATGTGGCTGGCCATCGGGATCGCGAGCCTCGCCATCGGCGGCGGCCTGCTGTACGTGTGTATCCGCCTGGGGATGCTGCTGACGCAGTCGCAGGCGACCCTGGCCAAAGCCGACGGCAAGCTCGATCAGCTCGACGCCCCCATCTTGAAGACGATGGATTCCGTCGGCAATATCGCGAGCAGCGTCGACAGCATGGTCGCGCGCGTCGACCGGGTCACCTCGGTCGCGGAACGAGCCGCAGGGGCGGTCGACAAGGCGACTGATGCGGCAAGCGCGAGCATCGCGCCGACCGTCGTGAAGATCGCGAGTCTGATCGCCGGCGTGAGCGCCGGCGCGCGCGCCTTTCTCACCAAGTCGCGCGGAAAAGACAACGGAACGAATTGAAGGAGACGCACATGGACAACGATCGCAGCAATTCAGGGGTCGGTTTTCTCTCGGGTCTCGTGATCGGCGCGTTCGCCGGCGCGGTGCTCGCGCTGGTGCTCGCGCCGCAGACGGGCGAAGAGACGCGCGAATTGATCTCGGGCAAGGCGCAAGAGGCGCGCGGCAAAGCGCTCGACCTCGCATCGGATCTGCGCGACCTGGCCAATCAACTGGCCGACGACCTGCGCAAGCAAGCGGACGATCTGGCGAAGCGGACGCGCGTCGCGTACGAGTCGACCGCCAAACGAGCCGACAGCGCGGTCAACGCGGCCAAGCACGCCGCCCAATCCAAGATCGACGAACTCTCGAACGGTTAGGCCGAGCGTGGATATCAACGTGGACGTCAAGGAGATCCCCGGCAAGAACGGCGTGCGTGTCGTCGACCTGAACGGCGAGATCGACGTCTACACGTCGCCGCGCGTCAAAGAGACGATCAGCGAGCTGATCGATCAAGGCCACTACGATCTCATCATCAACCTCGAGAACGTGCGCTATATCGACTCGACCGGTCTGGGCGTGCTGATCGGCGGACTCAAACGCGTGCGCGAGCACAGCGGTACGGTCAACCTCATCTGCACCAACCCGCAGATCAAGAAGATCTTCGACATCACCGGTTTGGTGAAGATCTTCGGCATCTACGATTCCGAATCGAGCGCCAGCGCGGCGTTATGATCTCCGCGAAAGACGAGCCGGTCCCGAACAACACGATCGAACTGCGGCTGCCGAGCAAGGCCGAGTGGGTCGGCGTGGCGCGGCTCGCCGTCGCCGGCATCGCCAGCCGGCTCGAGTTCTCTATCGAGGACATCGAAGACCTTAAGCTGTCGGTGGCCGAGGCGTACACAAACTGCATCCAGCACGCCGACGACAGCGGCGAGGTGCGCATCATCTGCACCATCCATCCGGACAAGCTCGTCGTGATCGTGCGGGATCGAGGCAAGGGTTTCAAAGGAACCACGGTCGCACCGCGCCGGCTCGGCGAGCCGCAAGAAGGCGGCCTCGGCGTGTTCCTCATCAGAACCCTGATGGACGACGTGACGTACGAGGTCGATCCAGGCCGCGGTACCCGGCTGACGATGACCAAACACGTCCGTCCTGCGTCCGATTCGCGTGGGCGCGGAGCCTAGATCTTCGCAGGACGACCGCACGCATGCGCGTTTTGACAAGCAGCGCGTGCGGTCTCTCTTCGCGTCGTTCGCAGCGTCGCGCGATCCGCAGGTGCGCGAGCAGCTGGTCATCGAGCACCTCAACCTGGTGCGCTATCTGGCATCGCGCTTCGCCAACCGCGGCGAGCCGCTCGACGACCTGATCCAGGTCGGCATGCTCGGGCTTATCAAAGCGATCGACCGCTTCGAGCCGGAGCGCGGCTTGGAATTCACCACCTACGCGACGCCGACGGTGATCGGCGAGATCAAGCGCCACTTCCGCGACAAGGGCTGGGCGATCCGCGTGCCGCGCCGTCTGCAAGAGCTCAACGCCGCCGTCAATCGCGCCATCGACACGATGTCGGTGGAGCTAGGCCGCTCGCCGCGGGTGGCTGAACTCGCCGAAGCGGTCGGTGCGAGCGAAGAAGAAGTCATCGAAGCGCACGAGCTCGGGCAGGCGTATGCGCCGCTCTCGCTCGACGTCGAGCTGGCCGGTGAGGGCGAGGGCAAAAGCGCGACGCTGCGGGATTATCTCGGCGGCGACGATCCAGCGATGCGACTGGCTGAAGACCGGGATCTGCTTGCGCGGGCGTTCGCGCTGCTCGACCGCCGCGAGCGCGTGATCCTCTACCTGCGCTACTACGAAAACGCCTCGCAATCGGACATCGCCCGGCGTCTGCAGGTCTCGCAGATGCACGTCTCGCGCTTGCAGCAGCGCGCACTCGCCAAGATGAAGGGCCTTGCGCTAGAAGAGTCGCGCCCCGAACACGCAAACTAGTCCCTCGGGATGACATCCGCGCAGATCCGTCAGTCGTTCGTCGACTTTTTCGTCGCTCGTGACCATCGTCATGTGCCGGGCGCGAGCCTTGTACCCGACGCGCTCTCGACCACGCTGTTCACCATCGCCGGCATGGAGCCGTTCGTGCCGCAGTTCCTCGGCGAAGCCCCGCCGCCGGCGCCTCGCGTCGTCACGGTGCAGCGCTGCCTGCGGGTGGCGGGCGGCAAGAACGACATCGACAACGTCGGCCGCAGCGGCAGGCACGGCACGTTCCTGGAGATGCTGGGCAACTTCTCGTTCGGCGACTATTACAAGCGCGAAGCGATCGCGTGGGCGTGGGAATATCTGACGGTGACCTTGGCCTTGCCCGCCGAGCGCCTCTACGCGACCGTGTACGTCGACGACGACGAAGCGGCGGACATCTGGCACCGCGACATCGGTCTGCCGCCCGAGCGCGTCACGCGCATGCGCGAGGACAATTTTTGGGATATGGGTCCGACCGGGCCATGCGGGCCGTGCTCGGAGATCTTCTACGACCTCGGCCCCGAGGCGGGATGCGGCAAGCCCAGCTGCGGCGTCGGCTGCCCGGACTGCGATCGCTACATCGAGTTCTGGAATCTGGTGTTCCAGCAATACGATCGCGACGCGGACGGACGGTTGCATCCGCTGCCCAAGCAGTGCATCGACACCGGCATGGGATTCGAACGTTTGTGCATGATCCTCGCCGGCGAGACGTCGATCTTCGACACCGACCTGTATCAAAGGATTATCGCGGCGCTGCCGCCGGTCGGGAAATCGCGTTTGAGCGAGGCCGATCGCGGGGTGCAGCAGCGCATCATCGCCGACCATGCGCGCGCGTGCGTCTTCTTGGTCGCCGACGGCGTCGTGCCGAGCAACACCGATCGCGGTTACGTGTTGCGCTTCCTCGCGCGCCGCGCGATCCGCGGTGGAAAGCTGCTCGGTTTCCCTGACGGCTTCTTCTCCCAGCTGACGCCTGTCGTAATCGCCACCCTGGTCGACGGCTATCCCGAGCTCGCGGGCGCGGACGAGCGCGTTCGCCGCGTGCTCGAGGCCGAAGAGAAGCAATTCGGCGCGACGCTCGCGCGGGGCTCGGCCCGGCTGGCCGAGCGCCTCGAGATGCTGCGCACCAAAGGAGCGCGCGAGTTGCCGGGCGTCGACGCTTTCGAGCTCTACGACACCTTCGGATTTCCAGTCGATCTCACGCGCGAGATCGCATCGGAAGCGGGCATCGCGATCGATATGCCGGGCTATCACGCGGCGATGGAATCGCAGCGCGAACGGGCGCGCGCCGATGCGCTGGCAAAGCGCGGCGAAGTCCGCGTGGCGAACTCCGCTTCCGGTGACGCGCCGCAATCGAAGTTCGTCGGCTACGACCGCCTCGAGAACCAGGCTTCGATTATCGCGTTGTTCGACGGCACCGGTGCACCGCTCCAACGTTTGGAGGGCGGTGCCGAGGGCGTCATCGTGCTGGATGAAACGCCGTTCTATGCGGAGCGCGGCGGGCAGGCGGGCGACCGCGGAGCGATCGCCGCCGGCGGCGCGTCCTTCGACGTGCGCGACACGCAGTGGGAGGACAAGACGCACCGGCGCATCATGCACAAAGGCGTCATGACCGCAGGCGTCCTTACGCTTGGCGATCGGGTGGACGCGCTGGTCGATCCGCATTGGCGGCGCGAGATACGCCGCCATCACACGGTCACCCATCTTCTGCAGCGCGCGCTCAAGGATGCGCTCGGCGACACCGTCGCGCAACGCGGCAGCGCGGTGTTTCCGCAGCGCACGCGCTTCGACTTCGACTCGCCGGTGGGCGCGCTGACGCGCCAACAGCGCTCCGAGATCTCCAGCAGGGTCAACGAGCTGATCCGCGCCGATTACCACGTCGGCGAAGAGACGATGCCGTTCGCCGCGGCGCTCTCGCGCGGCGTGACCTACATGAAAGGCGAGGACTACGGCGACGTCGTCCGCGTGGTGACCTTCGGTCCGAGCATCGAGCTGTGCGGGGGCACGCACGTATCGTCGACCGGTGAGATCGGCCACTTCGTGCTCTTGAGCGAGTCGGCGATCGGCGCGGGCATCAGACGCGTTGAGGGCGTCGTGTCCGAATCGGCGGACCGCTACGTCGAATCCGTGCGCGAAACGGTGGACGAGGTCGGCGCCGCGCTGTCGACGTCGAGCGACCAGGTCCCCGAAGCGGTCTCGCGGCTGTCACAACGCCAGCGCGACCTCGAACGCAGACTCGCGACGCTGCAGACCCAGCTCGCGTCGCAGCGCGCCGCGCAATACGTCGCTGACGCGAAAGAGGTCGCCGGTGTGCGCTACGTCGCCGTCTCCGCAGGCGACGAGACGGGCGTCGGCGCCAAGGACCTGGCCGAGTCGATCCGCGCGCAGCTGCCTGACGGCCTCGTCGTCGTCGCCGCGCGCGAGAATGGCAAAGTGTCGGTCGTCGTCGCGGCCGGCGACGCGCTGACCAAGAAAGGATTGTCCGCCAAAGACGTGCTCGCCGCCATACTCCCGCTCGTGGACGGCAAGGGCGGCGGCAACCCAGCGATCGCACAAGGAGCGGGCAAGAACGCGCAAGGCATCGACGCAGCGCTGGCCGCCGTTCCCGGCGCCATCGAGAAAGCCGTTCGTGGCTGACGCGCGAATGCGGGTCGGCACCGGCTTGGCTCTGGCGTTCCTCATCGCGCACTGGGCGTTCGCGTCGTCCGCGGCGGCGGGAGCCCTCCCATCACCCGCGGCCGCTGCCGCGAAGGCGCTCGCGCAATATCACGCGCTCATGAGCGCGCTGCAAAAACCCGCCAACATGGTGTTCACATACAGCGAGGTGCGCACCGGGCCGACGCGCATCGTCAGCGGCGTGCACCGCGTGTATCGCGACAAGGATGGCAACCAGCGCAACGACACGATCGCCATCGACGATTCGCCGGTGCGGCCGCCGGAGACGCAGACCTTCGTACGCGCCATTTGGCCGTACTTCCCCGATCAGTTCGACGTGCCGGCAACTGACTACGACACGACGTTTGCAGGTACTGCAACGGTGAACGGGCATAAGGCTTTCGCGTTTAAGACCAATCGGATCTCACCGGCGGAATTCGCGATCACCGAGCTGGCCATCGAACCTGGGACGGGCATGCCGGTGCGCGAGCTCTTCACCGTCGCGACGCGCGACTGCGATGGGTCCGGTCAGATCGAGTTCACCCAGGTCGGGCAGTACGTGTTGCCGTCGAGCGTGTCGGCGCAATGCACGATGGGTTCGGACCAGTTCAAGCATGTGATCAAATTCAGCGATTACTCGTTCCCGGCCGCCATCCCGCAGGAAGTGCTGCACCCCGCCGGAGTGTCGGCAGGATGAAAGCGTTCGCGGCGCGTTGGTCGGCAGCGATCGTGTTCGTCGCTGCGCTCGCGCTGTTCTGGCTGTCCACCGGCGGCGGCCACGCGTACTACGACAATTTCGTCCGGCTCGCGTACGCGTTCACGCACGGCCGCCTGTGGATCGATTGGCCCGGGCCGGCGATCGAAGCGTTGGCATGGAACGGCCAGCATTACGTCATCGAAGGTCCGATCCCGGCGATCATGTGCATCCCCTTCGTGCTGATATTCGGACTCGACGCGAATCAGGCGGTCGTCTGCGCGATCGCAGCAGCCATCGGGGTTTGCGCGTGCTGGGTGATGCTCGGACGCATGCGCGTTTCGCGCGACGTGCAGATCTGGACGACGGTGTTCTTGGGTTTCGGCACGGTGTATTGGTGGTGCGCATCGTTCGGCTCGTTGTGGATGTACGCGCACATCGCCGGCGCGATGTTCGCCATGATCGCGCTCGCCGAGTGGTACGGGCGCCGCAGACCCTGGCTGCTCGGCGTGCTCTTCGCGTGCCTGGCGCTCTCGCGTTTTCCGATGGCGCTCGCCGGCATCCCGTTCGTGGTCTGGCTGCTGCTCGAGACTCCCAAGGGCGAGCGTCTGCGCGTGCTCTCCCAGACCGCGCTCGGCGCGCTGCCGGTCCTCATCCTCTTCTTGCTCTACAACTATGGCCGCTGGCATACGTTCGCCGACATCGGCTACACGACGTGGTTCCACGAGGATCCGGTCGGCTCGAAGACCGGCAGCCCGTTCGGTTTGAGCTTCCTGGCCGGCAATCTCTACAGTTTCTTCATGCTGCCGCCCGAATTCAGCCCCGATCCGCCATGGCTCAAGCCCACCGGATACGGCGTCGCGCTGACGTTCACGAGTCCGGCGCTCGCGCTCGCGTTCTTCGCG
Organism: Vulcanimicrobiota bacterium; assembly: GCA_963772515.1. GTDB lineage: Bacteria > Vulcanimicrobiota > Vulcanimicrobiia > Eremiobacterales > Eremiobacteraceae > JAFAHD01. The sequence goes on along the minus strand of CAVYXC010000002.1, from coordinate 456,607 downwards.
CCGGCGCGCAGCCGCGAAACGTGGTTCTTGTGGGCGGCCGTGGTGCTCACTGCGATCCCATCGCTGCTCTACTATGTGAACGGTTTTGAGCAATATGGCATGCGCCACTCGCTCGATTTCACGCCGTTCATCATCCCGCTGGTCGCGCGCGGCCTCGAGCGCGTCAGGTTCGCATTCTCGTACGCCCTCATCGTGTGGTCGGTCATCGCCAACGCGTATGGGATATGGTACTCCTGGGCTTATCACGCGTACGCGGTCGTACCTCGGTACTGATGCATAAAGGTCACGCATGGGGAGCCCGGCGAACGCGGCGCGCGACATCATGGCAGAAACGAAAGTAGCGCCAGCGGCTAAGATCCTCGTCGTCGACGACGAGGCCACCATCCTGCAGACCTTGCGCTACAATCTCGAGAAGAATGGGTATTCCGTGTGCACGGCCGGCGACGGGCGGCGCGCACTCTCGGTCGCCGAGCTCGAGAAGCCGGACCTCATCGTGCTCGACATCATGCTCCCCGAGCTTGACGGCATCGAAGTATGCCGCGAGATCCGCAAGCGCTCGACCACGCCGGTGCTCATGCTCACGGCGAAGGACCAGGAGATCGACAAGGTGCTGGCGCTCGAGATCGGCGCTGACGATTACATCACCAAGCCGTTCTCCGTTTACGAGCTGCTCGCGCGCATCAAAGCGCATCTGCGCCGTCTCCAAGTGGTGCAGCTGCCCGCCGAGACAGGTGTGCTCAAAGGCGGCGAGATCGAACTCGACGCCGGCCGGCATCGCGTGACGAAAGCCGGCGCGATCATCGAACTCGCGCCGAAAGAGTTCCGCCTCCTGCAGGTACTGCTCGAGAACAAGGGCCGCGTGGTCACGCGCCAGGCGATGCTCGACCGCGTGTGGGGATACGACTTCTACGGCGACTTGCAGACGGTCAACGTGCACATCCGCTGGCTGCGCGAGAAGATCGAAGACAGCCCGAGTGATCCGAAATACATCCTCACCGTCCGCAGCCGCGGGTATCTGTTCAAAGAGTAGCAAAGCGTAGAAGCGGCATGCCGCTCTTCGACCAATTCCGCAAGCCACGTAAGACCGAAGGCGCATCGTCGCGCGCCGCGCTCACCGACCGCACGACCGCGCTCGTCGAACGTTTCGACGCGCTCGTCGACGCGTTGCCGGTCGGCGTCATCGTGGTCGGCGAAGACGGCCGCGTCACCGTGTTCAACCCCGCAGCCGCCGAGATCTTCGGGGTGCCGCGCGAACGTGCGCTGGGCCGCGCGCTCATCGAGAGCGTGCGCAGCTTCGAGCTGGATCGCCGGCTCTGGAACGCGCTGCGCGGCGGAGTCGAACAGACCGCGGAGCTGACCTACAACGCGGGGGCGGAGCGCAAGCTGGAGCTGACCACGCGGCCGTTGCGCGGCACGGAGCCGCCGCGCGAAGCGGTCGCCGTCGTCCATGACATCACGCGCGTGCGCGAACTCGAGGCGATCCGGCGCGATTTCGTCTCCAACGTGTCGCACGAGCTGCGCACGCCGCTGACGTCCGTGAAGATCATCGTCGAGACGCTGCAGGGCGGCGTCGATGCGACGACGCAGGCGGGGTTCCTCAGAGACATCGCGCGCGAGACCGACCGCATGATCGCGCTCGTCGAAGATCTGCTCGGACTTGCCAAGCTCGAGAGCAGCACGCTCGCCGTACCATTCGCCTCCGTCGACTTGTGCGAGGTGTGCCGAGAGGTCGTCGCGACCCAGGCGCTGCGCGCCAAACAGCTGCACATCGACCTGCAAGTCCGCACGCCCGACGAGCCGATCGCGATGCTCGGTGATCGCGCCAAGCTGGTCCAGGTCGTGCTCAATCTGCTCGACAACGCGCTTCGGCTCACTCCGCCGAACGGCCACGTCAAGGTCGCGGTGAGAAGTGACGACGGACACGCGGTGCTCAGCGTCGCCGACGACGGCCCCGGCATACCGTCATCGGCGCTGCCGCACATCTTCGAGCGCTTTTATGTCGTCGATCGTTCGCGCGCGCGCTCTTCGGCCGGCACTGGTCTTGGCCTCGCGATCGTCAAGCATATCGTGGAGTCGCATAGCGGCACGGTGGTCGCCGAAAGCCAACTCGGCGTAGGCACGACGCTGCGTTGCCGCTTCAAGATTTAAGCCCCTCATAGTTTACAAACGTCCCGCATCGCCCTATAATGCTAGGGGACCTTTTCCACCTAGAGGGAGCGGGCGTTTGGGCCGCGAGAACTTCCATCGGGTACTCGACGAGACGCAGCAGGACACGCTGCGCCTAGGCAGTCTTGTCGAAGACGCGACCGCGAAAGCGGTCGATGCGCTGACGCGTTCCGACGTCAAGCTTGCCGACGAGATCCTCGAGGGCGACGACATCGTCGACGACCTGTGCGTGCGCGTCGAGACCAATTGCCTCAACCTGCTCGCCTTGCAGCAGCCGATGGCATCGGATCTGCGCACGATCGCGGCGATGCTCGACATCATCATCGACCTCGAGCGCATCGGCGACCACGCCTGCGACATCGCCCAGATCACCAAGAATCTTGCGACCGAACCGCAGCTCAAGCCGTTCATCGACATCCCGCTGATGGCCACGACCGCGCGCGAAATGCTGCGCGAGTCGCTCGACGCGTTTGCCCAGCACAGCGCCGACATCGCGCACAAGGTGCCGGAAAAAGACGACGAAGTCGACCGGCTCTACCGGGCGGTCTTCAAAGAGCTCATCGAGTTCATGGCCAAAGATCCGCGCGCGATCAGCCGAGGCAGCAACCTGATCCTCGTCGCGCTCTACCTCGAGCGCATCGCCGACCACGCCACCAACATCTGCGAACGTGTGGTCTACATGGTCGAGGGCGTTCCCAAGCACCTCAAACGATCGGTCGTCGAGATCAACCAGGCGATCGCTCATTCCGAGGCGCTCGGCGCGCGCACCGTCGGCGACACGGCCGCTTCTTAAACCGTCGACAACGGCTCATTCCGGATGGTTTTGCCCTCTTAAGGTTCCCTTAAGGCTGTCTTAACGTCGTCTTCAAGCCTCTAGGATAGGGTCGTGATTGGTGCATTTGTCACTTTAACGGCCGCGCGATTTTTCGCGTGTAGGAGCGCACGAAAAGCAGTGAAGACTTTTAGCCTGAAGACCATCGTCGCCGCCGGCGTCGTCGCCGGCCTTGTCGTCCCAATGGGAGCCCTCGCCGACACCCAATTCCTCGGCGCCGGCTCCACGTTTGACGCGCCGTTCTTCTCGCGCGCGTTCTACAAGTACAGCCAAGATCACGCCGGCGTCACCGTCAATTACGCAAGCATCGGCTCCGGGGGCGGCATCTCGCAGTTCACAGCCAAGACCGTCGATTTCGGCGCCACTGACGTGCCGCTGACGAAGACGGAGATGGCCGCGGCGATGGACGCCAACGGTGCGGTCATCCAGCTGCCCGTGACCCTGGGCGGCGTGTGCATCTCGTACAACGTGCCTGGCGCCCCGAAGCACATCAAGCTGAGCGCTGCGACGCTCGCGAACATCGCCCTTGGTCACGTCACGAATTGGAATGATGCGTCAATCGCCGCCGCCAACCCCGGCGTGAAGTTCCCGAACCTTGCGATCCTGTGGGTGCACCGTGCGGATGCCAGCGGCACCTCCTACATCTTCACCGACTACCTCTCCAAAGTCAGCCCGGAGTGGAAGACGAAAGTCGGCACCGCGAAGTCGGTCAACTGGCCGGTTGGGGTCGGCGCCAAAGGCAACGAAGGCGTCGCAGGGCAGCTGAGCAATTCGCCGGGCTCGATCGGCTACATCGAGCTGGCGTACGCGCTGCAGAACGACATCTCGTACGCGGCGATGCAGAACAAGGCGGGCCAGTACGTCATGCCGTCGATCGACTCGGTTCGCGCAGCGGCGGCGCAGAAACCGAACGTAAATCCGGACGATTTCTCGATCGTGGATCAAGACGGCAAAGACAGCTATCCGATCTCGGGATATTCGTGGGTCATGATCTGGAAGAATCAAGCCGATCCGGCTCGCGGCAAGCAGCTCACCGAGATGCTCAAGTGGCTGGTCACAGGTGGGCAGTCGCTGGCCACCGCGGTCAACTACGTCGACTTGCCGTCGAACGTCCAGACTGAAGCCCTCAAAGCGCTCGGCTCAGTCCACTCGTGACGTCGCTGCGGGTCGCGGGCATCAGTAAGAATCGTTAATACGTGACCAGCGAGGTCCAAGAGGCGGTGGTGCATCAGGCGACAAATCCTGAGGCGATACCGCCTCGGTCCTTTTCAGCTGCGAAGACGGAGTCCATGTCGCAAGACGGCGTCGAAATGGTTGGCGCGATGACGGGCGCGGCTGCGCGCCGAAGCCGTTCGCACACCTCGCCGTTCGGCGACCGGCTTTTTATGGCGCTCTTGTACGGCGCCGCCTGGCTGGTCATCGCGATCATCTTCGCGGTGTTCATCGTGCTCTTGCAGAAGTCGCTCCCCGCGATTCAACACGTGGGCCTGCAGGCGTTCACGACGCTGTGGGATCCGAACGGCGGCCATTACGGCGTGCTGACGTTCATCTACGGCACGATCGTGACGTCGGCCGTCGCGTTGCTGGTCGCCGGGCCGATCGGCATCGGCGCAGCCCTATTCCTCGCCGAGCTCGCACCGCGCAGGCTGGCAACGCCGGTGGCCATGCTGATCGAACTACTCGCCGCGGTGCCAAGCGTCGTGTACGGTCTGTGGGGGCTGTTCGCGCTCACGCCCGCGATCAGGATCTTCATCGGGCCTATGCTCCAGAAGGCCTTCGGTTTTTTGCCGCTGTTCCAAGGGCCCATCTACGGCGTCGGCTTCCTCGCCGGCGGTTTGATCCTCGCCATCATGGCGGTCCCGACGGTCGCTGCGATATCGCGCGACGTGTTCGAAGCGGTTCCCAACGATCAGCGCGAGGGCATGCTGGCGCTCGGCGCGACCAAGTGGGAGATGCTCACCAAGGCCGTGCTACCGTTCGCGAGTTCGGGCGTCATCGGCGCACTCGTGCTCGGCCTGGGCCGCGCGCTCGGGGAGGCGATGGCCGTGGTCATGGTCATCGGCAACAAGCCCCAAATCGTCGCGTCGCTGTTCGCGCCGGGCTACACGATGGCCAGCGTGCTGGCCAATGAGTTCTCCGAAGCGACCGGTAAAGTCTACATCTCCATGCTGATCGAGATCGGCCTGCTGCTGTTCGTCGTAAGCCTCATCGTCAACGTGTTCGCGCGCTTGCTCGTCTGGAACGCAAGCGGGCGGGGCCGCCGCTGATGATAGACCTCAAGTCGACGCCGATCCGCAAGGCCTGGAGCGGATTCATGATCGTCGTCAGCGCGCTGTGCGCTGTGCTGTGCGGCGCGGTGCTGGTGACCGTCGTGATCTATGTCATCGGCAAGGGTTACAAGGCGCTCAACTGGGATTTCTTCACGAAGCTGCCGCTGCCGGTCGGCATGACGGGCGGCGGCGTCGCCAACGCGATCGTCGGTTCGTTTGAGATCATCGCGATGGCGACCCTCTTCGCAGTGCCGATCGGCGTCCTGGCCGGCATCTATCTCGCCCTTTTCGGGCGTGGACGGCTCGCAGCGTCAGTGCGTTTCTACAGCGACGTGCTCACCGGCATGCCGTCGATCGCGATCGGCGTCTTCGCGTATTCGCTGATCGTCATACCCACCGGGCACTTCTCCGCGCATTCGGCCGCGGTGGCATTGGCGATCATCATGTTGCCAATCGTCGTGCGCACCACCGAAGAAGCCGTCCGTCTCGTGCCCGGCGTCATCCGCGAGGGTGCCCTGGCGCTCGGCATTCCCGCGTGGAAGGCGACGCTGCTAGTCACCGTTCCGGTCGCCCGCGCCGGCATCGTCACGGGCGTTCTCCTCGCAGTGGCGCGTGTCGCCGGCGAGTCGGCACCGCTGCTGTTCACCGCATTCGGCAGCCAGTACTGGCCACGCGGTCTCTCTTCTCCGACCGCGGCGCTGCCGCTCATCATCTTCCAGTACGCGATATCCCCGTACCGCGACTGGCAGCAAATCGCATGGGGCTGTGCGCTCGTGCTCGTGGCGCTGGTGTTCGCGCTGAATCTGATCGCCCGCTTCGCCTTCGCAGGCCGCGTCTCGGCGAATTAGGCATGGAAAGGTAGACATGGCGACGACGATGACAACGCCCGCGACCGAGACGGCGACGAGGCTCGAGGTCAAGAACCTCAGCGCCTATTACGGCAAACACCTCGCGGTGAGCGGGGTCAACATGTACTTCGAACCTGGCGCGATCACGGCTTTGATCGGGCCGTCCGGCTGCGGGAAATCGACGCTGTTGCGCTGCCTCAATCGCATGCACGAAGTGATACCCAATGCGCACGTCGAGGGCGAGGTGCTGTTGGACGGCCAGAACCTCTACGAACCAGGCGTCGACCCCACCGACACGCGCCGGCGCATCGGCATGGTGTTCCAGCGCCCCAATCCGTTCCCCACGATGACCATCATGGACAACGTGCTCGCGGGCGTCCGGCTGGCGGGCAAACCGCCCGGAGACGCCACGCTGGAGGAGATCGCCGAGAAAAGCCTGCGACGCGCGGCACTGTGGGACGAAGTGAAAGACAAGCTGCAAAAGGCAGGCACATCATTGTCGGGCGGCCAGCAGCAGCGCCTGTGCATCGCGCGCGCGCTCGCGGTGGATCCTGAAGTGCTGCTCATGGACGAACCGGCGTCGGCGCTCGATCCGATCTCGACCGTGAAGATCGAAGAGCTCATGCGCGAGCTGCGCGGCGCATACACCATCGTCATCGTGACCCACAATATGCAGCAGGCAGCGCGTTGCTCGGATTTCACCGGTTTCATGCTCTCCGGCGAGGCCGCCACGGGCGAGCTGGTGGAGTTCGACACCACCTCGAAGATGTTCACTACCCCAAAAGAGAAGCGAACAGAAGATTACATTACCGGGCGATTCGGTTAATCAAGGGATAACTCGGGCTTAATCCACTCCCCGTAGCATCGTACCAGGACGGAGACCGCACGCGTCTGCACTCGCGTTACCGTGGACCATTCGTGAAGGCCGGTAACGGCGCGTCCGTCACGTAACCGCCGTCCTGGAAAGAGCCTCTGTTGCTGAAACGGATTTCCATCGCCGTGGGCGCGCTCGCCGCGGCCTTTTTATTTCTCGCGCCGATGACGGCATCGGCAGCTAGCTACTCCATCACCGGCAAGGTCGTGGACGCAGGTACGGGGTTGCCGCTCGCCGGCGTCAAGCTCACCACGATCGGTCCGACAGGCGCGGCGCAGACCAGCAACAGCCTTGGCCGCTTCGAGTTCGACGGACTGGCGCCGGGCGTCTATAGCCTTCAGATGGTGCTCGCGGGCTGGGATAGGACCGTGTCTGAAGAGTTCACCGTCGGGGGAAGCTTCTCACTCCCGCTCGTGCTTGCGATGCAACGGAGCGCCAACAACAGTCAGATCCGAACGCTTGGCGTAACGACCGTCACCGCCGCAGCATCGCTTCAAAAAGCATCCGTCATCTACCAGCAGATATCGGGCAACACGCTGCAGCGCCAAGGCATCGCGCGTACGGGCGATGCGCTGATGCAGGTGGGTGCCGTCGACAATACGAGCAGTTATACCGCGTCCTTCGGCGATGACGTGAATTTGGCCATCCGCGGCATCGGTAATCTCGAGACGGTCTCGCTGATCGACGGCCATCCGGTGGCACTGGGCATCGGCGGGTTGAACTACGAGATCAGCCCGTCGTTCGCGTTGCGCGCCGTCAACGTCGTGTACGGCGCAGGCGGCGGCGACCTGTACGGAGTCGACGCGATCGGTGGCGTCATCGACATGCAGACGCTCGATCCGACGCCGAGACAACAGCTGGTCTATACGCAGGGCTGGGGATCCTTCGGCAAGCTGACGAGTGCGTTGACCGCAACGGGTTCGATCGACGCGAACCGCTGGGGGTACGCGTTGGCGCTCGGTACCGAAGGCTCCAATGGCACGATCAGAAATACCGTCTTCTTCCAGCCGGCGGCTGCGTTCGATCCTTCGGCCACCGAACCATCAGTCGCCGCGCTCGATCAATACGACGTCAACTCGAACATCGCGAACCGCTCTCAGATGTACAAGCTGCGTTACGGCTTCGGCAACAACGCGCACCTCACCGGTGTCGTGATGAGCAGCTACTACTGGGATAACAAGACCGGCAACGGCGACGGTGACTTCCTGCCGCACGACACTGCGATAGCAGAAGCCAACAATCACCTCGCGAACTACACGAACGCAGGCAATGCGCCGCCGTTCAACGCCTACAATCCACCAGATTGTCCAGCGGGTCAGTTCGTCGGGGTCGGCACCGGAGGCAACGCGTACGGGTACGGAACCGATGGCGTGACGCCCGACGGCGGTATCACGTGCGTGACGCCATCGCAGTGGGCAGGGCTCAACTACGGCTGGCAGGGCGCCGGACCCGCTTGGCAGGCGTTCACGGACCAAGATTATCAGCTGCGCTACGATATGGAATTCGGGCAGAACACGCTGAACATCGACGGCTTCTCAAACGTCTACTATCACACGTACGACCGGACGAACCAGCTGCCTTACGTGCTCGTACCGCCGGCGACACCCCTTGGGGCGGGCTGCAATCCGGCGTGCACGCTCTCATCCAGCCCGGATTGGTACAACGAGGGGGCGACGAACAGCGGTGTCATCGGCACCTACAACATCGTCGGCCAGAACAACGAATTCGGGTTAGGCGCGTATTACAACAACACGGCCGACCGTGATTCGCAGGACGGCTCGGCGGCCATCGGCAGCATCGCAAATGAGACGAGCGCCTTTTTCCGCGACTCGTGGCATCCGCTGAACTCGCCGGTGACGACGTACGTCAGCGCGTACTTCAAGCATTCGACGCTGACCAACACGTCATTCGTCGATCCGCGCATCGCGTTTGTCGAGAATAATCCCAATGACGTCTTTCGGGCGGCGTTCGGATACGTCAGCACGCAGCCCACGCTCTCAGACGTGACCTCGCCCTTCTCGGGCTCGGCTCCGGGCTCGCTCGCCGGGAACGTGCGTTGCGGCACGCTGAACTCAATCGGCAGCGGCGGCAACCCGAGTCTCGGACCCGAGCGCGCCAGCGACACGGAGTTCAGTTGGGGACACCGGTTCGGCGAAGGCGACTCGGCGTTCCAGCTTTCCCTCTACAGCGAACCGATCTGGAATCAACTCTACACGCAGACCATTCCCGCGCTGAACTTCCCCGCGGGCTTCTACGGATCGACTGGATACGGCGCTCTGACGCCGTACGCCACGATCTACGCAGCCGATTGCGGAGGCACGGCGGCCCAAGCGGAGGCGTTCCTCGGCGTCGACGGCACGGTCAACATCGGCTCAGGCGAGGCTCAAGGCATCGATCTCACAGGACGCCAACGCATCACCCCCTCGTTCTTCATCGACTACGGCTACGCGACGAACTCCAGCGTTCCCACCAATGTCCCGATCAGCGTCCTCCAGGGCAACCTGACGCTGGTCCCCGGATCCCAGCTCCCCGGCATCCCGCTGCAGAAAGCGAACTTCGCGCTCGACTGGACGGTAGCGAAGCTCGTCGAGTTGCGCAGCGAGACATATTGGGTCGCGTCGAACAATACGAAAAACATGCCTGCCTACAACTACACGAATCTCATTGCGTCGGTCAACACCGGCCAGCGCGGCGTCTTCAACGTCGTCGTCAACAATCTGTTCCAGCAGTACGCATTCCCGGAGGGCTTGATCGGCGACGGCGTGCCCCTTGCGCTCAACCAGTTCGCCGGGCCGTCCGATTACACGCCGTTGATCGGCGCCGGCGCGACGGAAGAGTTCGGCCTCACGCCGCGCACGATCGAGTTCATCTACAGCTACAAATTACGCTAAACAGCGTGCCATAGATGCCGGCGGTTGCGACCCGCCGGCGTCGCCCGCCGCCGCGACCGGCTATCCCCCCGGCGCGGCGGAGCTTTATAAGGAGCGCACCATGTTCGAACGTGACGACATCTTGGCACGGCTCGTCCGCGGCACCGTGGCCGGCATCGCCGTCTTCGCGACTGTCGGCGTGCTGGCCGCGAGCGCGCGGCCGGTCGTCGTCGGCCGCCACAGCGTGCGCGCCATGGTGGCGCCGCAAGTCCGGGCGATCGAGCCAGCGGCTCGTGCGCGCGCGCATGGGTCGTAGCAGCGCACGAACCGCTGGCGTCCTTCTCGCGCTGGCAAGCGCATTAGCGGCCGGCGCCGCGTGCGCGGCGACGCTGCCGGACGGGCGCTCGGTGACGCCGGCGGGGTTCACCACGCCCGTGGAAGGCTTTGCCTCATCGGAGGCGATCTCGCCGGACGGCACGCTGCTCGCCGTGCTTTCGCAAGACGGCGGCGCGATCGACGTCATCGCCGTCGGCGAACATACGCAACTCGTCCAGCGCCTCGTAGTGCCTTGGGCGACCGCGATGACGTGGACGAAGGACGGATTGTACGTATCGCGCGGCTACAGCGGCGCCATTTCGCAATTCAGCTACGACCCGAACTCTACCACCGGCCCGTTGACGCCCAAAGGCGCCGACTTGCAGATCGGCGGCCTGCTCAACGGCATCGCCGAGGATCCTGCGACGCACCGCATTTTCGTCGCTCGAACGGCCGACCGTGAGGTGGTGGAGCTCGATGCGCAAACCGGCGCCGTCGTCACGCGGCTCGCTGCGACCGGCCAACCGTTCGAGGTCGGCTTTATGCGCGATGCGATCGTCGCGACGCTGTATGACTCGGACCATATCGATGCGTGGCCGCGCGGCGCGACGAGCCCGACGCGTATCGCGACCGGACCTCATCCGACCGCGCTGCTGGTCGACGGCGATCGAGCCTTCGTCGCTGACGCCGACGGACATGATGTCTGTGAGGTCGATGCCGGCGCCGCCAAAGTGACGCGCCGCTTCGAGCTCGGATTGACGGCCGATCAGCCGCCGGGCCAGACGCCTTCGGGAATGGCGCTCTCTGCCGATCGCACGCACCTGTTCGTCGCCGAATCCGGCTTCAACGACGTCGCGGTCGTCGATGTGCACAGCGGCACAGTGGCCGGGCGCATCCCCACGGCATGGTATCCGATGGACGTCGTCTTCGTGGCAGGTCCGACGATCGACGATGACCCGCGCATCAAGCCGCAGCTCTTCGTCGTGAGCGCACAGGGCCTCGGCTCACAGCCCGATCCGGGGTCCGAGTGGAACGGCACGTACACCGGACTGATCCAGCATCTCGTAGTCGAGCCCGCGCGGTTCGCTCAGTGGTCAGCCATCGTCGCGAGAAACAATCGCCTGGGAGCTGCACCGCATCCGGCCGCGGCGTCGATGCCGCGGATCAAGCACTTCATTTTCATCGTGCGTGAGAACAAGCATTTCGACGAAGTGTTCGGCGACATGCCGGCGGCGAATTCGGATCCGTTGCTGTGCCTGTACGGGCGCAAATTCACGCCGAACGCGCACGCGCTCGCCGATCGCTACGTGCTGCTTGATAATTTCATGGGCAACGGCGAGAAGAGCGACTTCGGACACTCTTGGACTACGCAAGGCCTGGCCAACGACTACCTCGAGCGCAACGTGCACACGGCGGACGATCCGGCGGCCAAGACCGACGCGCGGGTGGCAGGATCGATCTGGCCGATCTATCTGTACGGCGAGGACGCCATCCCGGTCGCCACGATGGATTTCGATTGGTTCCAGGATCTGCTGGCGCTGCCGCGCGGTCCGCGCGTGAACGTGAGCGCCGTCTTCGGCCCGCGCGGCGAGCTCATCGACGAACTGCGCCGCCACGGCGTCTCCTTCCGCGTCTACGGCGAGCAGATGACGATGCTGCCGAGCGGGAGCATCGTGCCGGGACTCGCGGCACATGCAGCGCGCGACTATCCGGGTGCGCACATCGACTTCGACATCCTCGACACGGCGCGCGCAAAGCTGTTCCTCGACGACGTGGCCAAGAACGGGCTTGCGCAATACTCCTACCTGACGCTGCCGACGGATCACACCGCCGGCAGCGATCCGGGCTTCTACTCGCCGGCCTCGTATGTCGCGAGCAATGACCTTAGCGCTCGGTGAGATCATCGCCGGACTCTCCAAGCGGCCGGATTGGCGCGACACCGTGGTCTTCGTGACGACCGACGACCCCCAGGGGACGGGCGACCACGTCGATTCCCATCGCCAGCCGGCGCTCTTCATCGGTCCGTACGTGCGCCGCGGATACATCGATCACACTCGCTACAGCATCCCCTCGGTGCTGCGGACGGTCGAGGCCCTCTTCGGGCTGGATCCGCTGAATATCTACGACGCGATGGCGACGCCGCTCACGGGCGCGCTCGCAAGCGCGCCGGCCATGGCGCGCTACGACGCGATTCCGTCCAACATCCCGATGACGCGCAATCCCGGTCATGCGAAGAGCACGTCGATCATGCTCGACGGTCCCGGCTCGATCCGCATACCTGATGAAGAATGGGCGTCCATCAGAGGGGCGTCATCGCTGCGCGCGCACCTGTCGTATCTGCGCGAGCTGGGAGTCGTGCTGGCTGCCGAGCCGGACGACAAATAGCGCCCGGAAAAGGGGGCATCGAGGAGGCCCGCTAAGGCAAAGAGCGTGTCACCCGGTGTCGAGCGCCTTTTCATCGCGGCGGCGCGCGTTAGCGCAGCGGCCGTCGTGGCCGTCGCGCCGCTCGTTCTCATCGCTCTCGTCGCTGCCACGGTCGCGGCCTTGGTCAGAGGCGTGTCGATGCCCCCAGACGCGGCGTTCTGGCTGCTGCTGAGCTCGGTCGCTTTTGGATTGATCGGGGCGACGATGGGTACGGCGCTCGGCGTGGGGGCCGCCCTGTACGCGGTCGAGATCGCATCCCCGGGTTTGCGCCAGACGATCAAGGCGCTGGTCGGGGCGCTGCACGCGGTGCCCGCCGTCGGATACGGCGTGGTGGCGGCCGGCGCGCTGCTCGTCACCCCGTTGCTGCCGAACTTGGCGGTGACGATCGCCATCGTGTCGATGGTCATCACCGTGATGGTCGCCTCGGTCGTCTTCGTGCAGACGCGCCGCGAGCTGTCCGCGTTGCCTCAAGAACTGCGCGTGGTCGCCGCCGCCGCCGGCGCAGATCCCGTCAACGCGGCCACGCGAGCGGTGCTTCCGGCGTTGCAGCGCAAGATCGCCGGCATCTGGTGGTCGTCGCTCGCGCTTGCGCTGGGCGAGGCGACCGCGTTGCAGATCGTGTTCGCGGCCGCCGCGGTCAAGGCTGAGGCCTTCGGCATGCCGGCGTTGCCCGGCACGCTGGCGAGCACGGTGCTGCAAGTGGGAGCTTCGACTCGCTCGTTTGCGTTGCTCGGCATCGCACCGGTCGCACTGCTGCTGCTCGCAATGGCGATCGCCGCGATGGTCCTCGGGCGCCGCGCGGTGGGGCACGTGCCGTGGCCGTGACCGCCCTGGAACCAACTGATTCGCAGGCGCGTGCCATCGCGCCGCTGCCGGCCGTCGTTTTCGCGGCGTGCGCAGCGGTCTTATGCTTCTCGGTGGTCGCGATCGTCGGCTGGCTCGCGGTGACGGGCCTGACCAGCGGCACGCGGGTCTTGAACCCGTTCGATCCGGCGGGCGTGCTCCGCCCGCTGGTCGCCACGCTCTACGTCACCGCGCTCGCGCTGCCACTGGCTGCGGCCGTCGGCCTGTTCGCCGCCATCGGCGCTGCGGACATCCGCATCTTCGGTTCGGCCGCCGTCGGCATGCGCAGCGCGCTGGGACTGTTGGGCAGCGTGCCGACGGTGATCGTCGCGTTCTCCGCTGCGCTGTGCGCCAACGCCGTCGGGTGGCGGCCGACGCTCACCGGAGCTGCGCTCTTGCTCGCCGTGATCAATATGCCGCTGATGACAAGCCTCGCGCTGACCGTGCTCACGCGCCGCACCGCCGAGATCCGCGAGGCGGCCACCGCGGCCGGCGCGACGCCGATGTTCCTCGTGCGCCACGTGCTCTTGCCGCGTGCCATGGGCGGTCTGTGGGGAGCGGTCACCATCGTCGGCACGCAGATCATCGGCGCCGCAGGGGCGATCGCGATCATCGCCGGGGCGAACGTCCCGAACACCATCGGTGCCGCGCCGATCCACGCGTGGCCGCTAGCCGTGCACGTGTGGATCCGGGCTAGCACGGTCAGCGGATACGGCGCCACCGCGGCGGGAGCGCTGCTGCTCTCCGCTCTGATCTGGCTGCTTCAGGGCATGGCCCAATTGCGTTCCAATCCCGATGCGGGCGGACCGCAGGAGGCTCGCTGATGGCTGAACGCGCACCGCTCGAGACCAAGATCGAGGTCAACAAGGTCGGCGTATGGTACGGCGAAACACAGGCGCTGCGCGGCGTGACCTTCGACGTCGTTTCGAAGACGACGACCGCGTTGATCGGCGCCGGCGGCTGCGGTAAGACCACGCTGCTGCGCGCGCTCAACCGGATGCATGACCTCAACCCCGATGCACGCGTCCAAGGCAGCATCAAGATCGACGGTGCGGAGATTTTGGGACCGGGCGTCGACACGGCGCGCCTGCGGCGCAGCGTCGGCATGGTGTTCTCACGCCCGACGATGCTGCCGACGAGCATCGAGGACAACGCTATGTTCGGCTTGCTGGCGCAAGGCATGCGCGACGAGCGCCAACTGCGCGACGCGACCGAGCGGGCGCTGCGGCGAGCTTCTTTGTGGGAACGGTTAAGCGCAGACTTGAGCGCGCCGGCCGCGGCGCTACCCGACGACCTGCAGCAGCGCCTGTGCATCGCGCGCGCGTTGGCCGTCGATCCGGATGTGCTGCTGTTCGACGACCCAACGGCGACGCTCGACCCGATAGCGGCGTTGGCGGTGGAAGACGTGATCGCGCGCTTGCGCCGCGATCACACGATCATCATCGCCACCAACGACCTGCAGCAGGCCGCACGGCTCGCGGACATCACCATCTATATGGCAAACGGCGAGATCGTCGAATCGGGGGACACGCCGCTCATCTTCAACAAGCCGGCCGACCGCCGCACCGAAGCGTTTCTGGCGGGCCGCAGTTCGTGAGGACACGTATCTGTGCAGACTGACGTCAACGCGGAGTCGCGGCTCGGGCCGCTGCACGACCGCGGCATGCGCTACTACGACAATCTGCTCGAGACGGTGGGTTCGACCCCGCTCGTCCGCTTGCACCGCGTCGTCGACGCAAGATGTCTCGTGCTGGCCAAGGTCGAGTTCTTCAACCCGGGCGGCTCGGTCAAGGACCGTCCGGCGCTCGCGATGGTGGCCGATGCCGAAGCGCGTGGCCTGTTGCGCCCGGGCGGTACCATCGTCGAAGCGACGTCGGGCAACACGGGAACCGGTCTCGCGATGGTCGCCGCCATCAAAGGATACCGCTGCATCCTGGTCATGCCCGACAAGGTGAGCGAGGAGAAGGTACGCCTGCTGCGCGCGTACGGCGCCGAGGTCGTGATCACGCCTGCGAACGTGGGGGCCAGCAGCCCGGAATCGTACTACGCGGTGGCGGCCAAGCTGGCCGGAGAGATCCCGGGCGCGTTCCAGCCTAACCAGTTCGCCAATATGCTCAACCCCAAGTCCCACGAGATGACGACCGGGCCGGAGATCTGGGAAGCGACGGCCGGCAGGATCACGCATTTCGTCAGCGGTATCGGGACGGGCGGGACGATCTCGGGCGTGGCGCACTATCTAAAGAAGAAAAACGCCGCGATCGTGGTCGTCGGCGCAGATCCCGAAGGCTCGATCTACTCCGGCGACACCGCCAAGTCGTATAAAGTCGAGGGGATCGGCGAAGACTTCTTGCCCGCGACTGTCGACTTGAAGGCGATCGATCACATCGAGCGCGTCTCCGACAAGGATTCGTTCTTGATGGCGCGGCGTGCGTGTCGCGAAGAGGGGCTGCTGGTGGGCGGCTCGTCCGGCACCGCGCTCGTGGCGGCAGCGCGCGTCACGCGCGAGCTGCCGGATAGCGCGATCGTCGTCGTGCTGCTGCCCGATAACGGCCGCGGCTATCTGACCAAGATCTTCAACGACGAGTGGATGCGTGCCAACGGTTTTCTCGGCGAGCAGGGGCCCGGTGCGACCGTGGGCGACGTGCTGCGCGCCAAAGGACAGCTGCCGCCGCTCATCACGCTCGCGCCGAGCGACCCCGTCAAGCGCGGCATCGAGCTGATGCGCGAATTCCAGATCTCGCAGATCCCCGTGGTCGACGGCGGTGAGATGGTCGGCAGCATCAACGAGGTCGCGGTCATGCAGCTCATCTACGATCGCGCCGACGTCGCGCACCAGCCCGTCGAGGACGTCATGGCGCGTCCGTTCCCGGTGCTCGACGAGTTCGACCAGGTCGAGCGCGCGTATAAGGCACTGTCGCTCGGACACGGCGCGGTGGTGGTGGCGCGCAAGGGAGCGCCGACCGGCGTCCTCACCAAGATGGACATCATCTCGTACCTCTCAGCCAACCAGTAAGGGGCCTCATGGAGTTTGCGACCAAGGCGATCCACGTCGGCCAGGACGCCGATCCGACGACGGGTGCGACCATCGTGCCCATCTATCAGACCACCACGTACACCCAGGCCGCGCCGGGCAGCCACAAGGGTTTCGACTACTCGCGCACCGTCAATCCGACGCGGGTAGCGCTGGAGCGCTGCCTTGCGGCGCTCGAGAACGCCCGCTTCGGCCTGTGTTTCGCCAGCGGCATGGCGGCGACATCGGCGGTGATGAACCTGCTCTCCGCCGGGGATCACGTCGTGGTGACGGACGATCTGTACGGGGGCACGTTCCGCCTCTTCGACAAAGTGCTCACGCGCTACGGTTTGACGTTCACCTACGTGGATGCGACCGATCCGGCCCGCGTCGCCGCGGCGATGGGTCCCAAGACCAAGATGGTATGGGTGGAGACGCCCACCAACCCGCTGCTGCACCTCGTCGACATCGCGGCGGTGGCGCAGCTGTGCGCCGCAGGCGATGCGCTCTTGGCGGTGGACAATACCTTTGCCACGCCGTACCTGCAGAATCCACTCGATCTCGGTGCGCATCTCGTCGTTCACTCGACGACCAAGTATATCGGCGGCCACTCGGACGCGCTCGGCGGATTCGTGGCGATGAACAAACCGGAACTGCACGACGTCGTGAAGTTCCACCAAAACGCGGTCGGCGGCGTGCCGGGACCGTTCGATTGCTTCCTGACGCTGCGCGGCGCCAAGACGCTCGCGATCCGCATGCGCGAGCACGAGCGCAACGCGCGGGCGGTCGCCGCCTTCCTGGCAGTCCACCGCGACGTCGAGCGCGTCTACTATCCGGGTCTCGCCTCGCATGCGCAGCATCAGCTCGCGACCGTGCAGATGCGAGGCTTCGGCGGCATGGTGTCGTTCACGCTCAAAGGTGCCCCCGACCGGGCACGCATCTTCGCGTCGAACACGAAGCTGTTCTCGCTCGCCGAGAGTTTGGGCGGCGTCGAGTCGCTGATCTGCCACCCGGCCACGATGACGCACGGCTCTATACCCAAGGACGTGCGCGAGGCGCGCGGCGTCACGGATGGATTGCTGCGGCTGTCGGTAGGCATCGAGGCCGAACGCGACCTCATCGGCGATCTCGACAACGCCATCGTTGCGAGCGCGCGCTAAGCGACGCCGGTCCGCTACGGGAGCGTCAGCGTTTAGGCGCCCAAGAGCCTGCTGATGTCGGCGGCCTCTTTGGCCACCTCTTTGGCCATCTCGGCAAGCCGCTCGCGATCCACGTGCCGGGAGAACCCCGCGACCCAGATGACTGCGACCAGCTGACGATCCGGGCCGAAGATCGGCGCGGCGGCTGCGCGCATGCCGTCGACATACTCGTCGATGTCGATCGCCGCGCCGTCGTCCGCGGCCGCTTTGACCGCCTCCATGTAGTGCGAAACGTCGCGGATGGTGTTGGCCGTGAACGCCGGCAGCTTGCCCTCCCCGAAGAACTCAGCACGGCGCTGGTCGTCCCAGGCCGAGACGACGGCCTTGCCGACGGCGCCCGCGAGAAGCGGGATCGCCGACCCGATCGGCGCGGAGATGGACATCGTCGGCCGCCCGTGGATGAGGTCGAGGATCGTCACGTGGTCCTCGGCCGGCACGCCCAGGAAACTGGTCTGCTCGGTGACGGCCGCAAGGCGCTCCAGGGCCGGCCGCGCGATGTCGCGCAGGTCGCGTTGCCCGGCCGAGCGAGATGCGAGCGCGAACAGCCCCGGCCCCAGCCGATAGCGCTTCGCTCCCACAGGCGATTCGATGATCCCCAAGCGTTCGAGCGTGGTGACCAAGCCGTGGACCGTGCTTTTGCCCAAGCCGAGCGTGCGCGACAGCTGCGAAACGCCCAGAGGCTCCGCCGATTCGCTCAAGGCGGTGAGGAGTCGAAAGGCCTTGTCGACCGCGGGGACGAGCGCCGCGCGCTCTTGAAACTCGATTAGGTTCGGGACCCCGTTCCCTGGGTCAACCTCTTCGTTCTCTAGCCTGAACATCTGCGTATTCTTTAGTTGTCGGGGGACCGGCGGCCTGCGCGCCCGAAGCGGCCGCCGTGTTTCCTGAAGGGACGAGCGCGGGCTCGCCCTCTTGCATTCGGAGTACCCACTGTGCAGTTCGAGGCCGAGGCGCAGCGAGCGCTTGACATCGCCACCGCCAAGGGGGCGCAGTACGCGGACGTGCGCTTCGGCGTCATTCGCGATGAGCACGCGGAGGTGCGCAACGGCGTCGTCGCAGGGCTGGTCGACTCGGACAGCAGCGGTTTTTCCGTCCGGGCGCTGGTGGACGGCGCGTGGGGCTTCGCCTCGAGCGCGCTGATCGAAGCCGGCGAGATCGACCGCGTCGCGGGCTTGGCGACCGACATCGCCCGCGCGAGCAGAGCGGTCCAGACCCACCGCATCGAGATTCTGCCTGCCGGCAAGTTCGTTGACAGCTACAAGACACCGGTGGCGATCGACCCCGCGACCGTCTCGACGTCCGATCGCGTCGCCTACCTGCTCGCCGTCGACAAGGAGATCCGCGCGCCCGCCGGCGTGACCGTGGGACGCGCCTGGATCGACGTGTGGCGGACGAAGAAGTGTTTCGCCAGCACCGAGGGGAGCCGCATCGAGCAGGACCTCGTGCAGTGCGGGAGCGCGCTCTCGGCCCTCGCGGTCGGCGACGGCGACGTTCAGGACCGCCTGTATCCGGGAACGGCCGGACTCTATCAGACCGGCGGATACGAGATCATCAATAACGCACAGCTGCTCGAGAACGCCCGCCGCGCCGGCGAAGAAGCGGTCGCGCTGCTGAGCGCCGATCAAAGCCCGAGCGGCACCATGGATATCGTGCTGTCGAGTGACCAGATGTCGCTCCAGATCCACGAGTCGATCGGCCACGCGCTTGAATTGGACCGCGTGCTCGGCTGGGAGGCGAATTTCTCGGGACTGTCGTTCGCCACGCTCGACAAGCTCAACACGTTTCGTTACGGCAGCGATATCGTGACCGTCGTGTGCGACATGACGTGTCCGCTGGCGCTCGCGACCGAGGGCTACGACGACGAGGGCACGCCGGCGACCAGCGTCGATCTCATACGCAACGGCATTCTCGTCGGCTATATGGCGGGGCGCGACACGGCGGGGGTTGCGAAGGTGGATCTCGCCGGGGTGGTGCGCGCCGAGTACTGGGGCAGGCTGCCGATGATCCGCATCGGCAATGTCAATCTGCAGCCCGGCGGCGCGGCTTCCCTTGAGGAGCTATTCGACGGCATCAAACAGGGCATCTATATGGAAAGCAACCGCTCGTGGTCCATCGACGACAAGCGGCTGAACTTCCAGTTCGGGTGCCAGGTCGGATACGAGATCGTGGACGGCAAGAAGGGCCGGCTGCTCAAGAATCCGACCTATGCGGGCATGACGCCGGCGTTTTGGGCGTCATGCGACGCGATCGGCGATCGCTCGACGTGGGTGGCGTGGGGCACGCCCAATTGCGGCAAGGGTGAGCCGTTGCAAACGGCTCGATCGTGCCAAGGCTCGGCGCCGGCGCGCTTTCGCAACGTCGCCGTGGGGGTAGGCTATGGCGGTTGATTTCGTCGTCGACCAGAGCGCCGTCCAGGAAGCGCTCGATCAGGCGCTCGCCGCTTCGAAGGCCGACGAGACCGAAGCGCTGCTCATGGGCAGCGAGAGCGCGCTCACGCGGTACACGCACAACTATATCCACGAGAGCATGGTCGAGAGGAACTGGCAGCTCTCGGTGCGCGCGGTCATCGGCAAGCGCATCGGCGTCGCATCTACCAACCGGCTCGACGCGGCAAGCGTCGCCGACGTCGTGGCGCGCGCCGGCGAGATGGCGCGCCTCACCCCCGAGGACCACGATTTCCCCGGATTACCGGATGACGCCACTCCGTGCGACGACATCCCCTCGACCTACGATGAGGAGACCGGCTCGCTGCCGCCGGATGCGCGCGCCGACGCGGTCGCGCAGATCGTGCGCGTCATGCGGCGCAACGACCTGTACGCCGCAGGTTACGTGTCGAGCCGCTCGGACACGATCGCAGTCGCAAATTCCAAGGGCGTGCGGCGCATGTTCCGCGGTTCCGACAGCGCGATCAACATCAAAGCGATCGGCGACACGTCGAGCGGCTATGCCGAAGGATACGCGCGCCGCTTCGCCGATCTCTTGCCGGAAGCGCTTGCCGAACGCGCCGCGCGCAAAGCGGTCGACGGCGCCGAGCCCCGCGTGCTCGAGCCGGGCAAGTACACCGTCATCCTCGAGCCGCCGGCGTTTCGGGAATTCCTCATCTATTTGTCCTGGATCGCGTTCGGCGCGCAGCCCTTCGAGCAAGGCTCGTCGTTCATGAGCGGCAAGCTCGGCGAACGGGTGATGGGGACGAACGTCTCGATCCGCGACGATTTCACGCAACTGCTCGGGCTTGGCATTCCGTTCGACTTCGAAGGAGCGCCTCGCTGGCCGGTCACGCTGATCGAGAGCGGCATCGCCAAAGACGTCGTGTACGACTCCTACTACGCGGCAAAGCTCGACCACGTGAACACCGGCCACGCGCTGCCGGCGCCCAACCCTGAGGGACCGCTCCCGCTCAACGTCGTCGTCCATCCTGGACCGCGTTCGCTGGCCGACATCATCGCCGGCGTCGAGAAAGGCGTGCTCGTGTCGCGGACCTGGTACATCAGGCTGGTCGATCAGAAGCAGACGGTGATCACGGGGATGACCCGCGACGGTCTCTTCCTCATACAGAACGGCCGCATCGAACACGGTTTGAAGAACATGCGCTTCAACGAATCGATCGTCGGCGCGCTCGGGCGCTGCGAGCTCGCCAGCGAGCTGGTGCGCAGCGAGAGCCACGTGCTGCCGGCCGCGTGCATCCACGACTTCAACTTCACGAGCGGAACCGAATTCTAAAGGCGGCTACTGCGGCGACGACGTCGGGCTGGGCTCGGGCATCGGGCGGCGCGGTTCGTTTGGCAGCGGCGGGATCACGCGCTGTCCTAGACCGAGCTCGACGGCGATCGTCTTGACATCCGAATACAGCGCGGTGGCGCGAGGATCGGCGACGCATTGCAGATCGGGCGATCGCTGGCCGCGCCACCAGCTGAACGTCGAGCTGCCAAACGATGCGCTTTTCATGCAACGTGCGGCCGGCAGCGTCGACAGCGGCATCGCAGCCTTGAGATCGGCGAAGAAATTAGCCGTGGTGCTCCCGCGCAGCGTGGTCGTCCGGCGAACCGCGCCTTCGATATACTCAGCGGCACCGCTGCGCTGCACGACGATACGATAGCCGAGCGCATTGGTCGAGCCTGTCTCCAAAATGACGGCTGCATCGTGCTGCACGGGTAAGTATGGAACCGCTTGCGCCGCGAACGCGGGGACGCCCGTCAGCGCGAGGACTGTGGCGGCGAGGAGCGAGCGAGCAGTCATGCGAGAAAACACCTTCATGTAGAGTGAACGTGACGCTGCACAGCGGCGTCTCCGGCAGGCGTTAAAGGGCCGTGAGGAAAACCATTCACGTCCTCAAGCCGAAGTGGCGAAACTGGCAGACGCGCAAGTTTCAGGTACTTGTGTCCGAAAGGACGTGCAGGTTCAAGTCCTGTCTTCGGCACGCACTCAAATGAGCGTCCTATGCGCAAAGGGGGGTTCATGTCGTCCACGCTCGATCGTTCCGCCGTCCAGTCGCAGCAAAACGTCTGGCAGATGGCTCAGCGCCAGCTCGACGAGGTCGCGAGCCTCATCGGCCTCGACGAGAACATCCACGCATATCTGCGCGAGCCCAAGCGCGTCTTGGCTGTTTCGGTGCCGGTCGGTATGGACAACGGGAAGCTCAAGGTGTTCGAAGGCTACCGCGTCCAGCACAATCTGTCGCGCGGACCCGGCAAAGGCGGCATCCGCTTCCATCCGGACGTGACGCTCGATGAGGTCAAAGCGCTGGCCATGTGGATGACGTGGAAGTGCGCGCTGGCCAACATCCCCTTCGGCGGCGCCAAGGGCGGCGTGATCTGCGATACCAAATCGATGTCGCTCAAAGAGCTCGAGGGTCTGACGCGCCGCTTCACCAGCGAGATCTCGATCATCATCGGCCCCGAAAAAGACATCCCCGCCCCCGACGTCTATACGACGCCGCAGATCATGGCGTGGATCATGGACACGTACTCGATGCAAAAGGGATACTCGATCCCCGGTGTCGTCACCGGCAAGCCGATCGCGATCGGCGGATCGCTCGGCCGCGACAAAGCCACCGCGCGCGGTTGTCTGTACGTCACCAACGAAGCCATCAAAGAGCTCGGCATCAAACACGACGGCGCGCGCGTCGCGATCCAAGGATTCGGCAACGCGGGGATGTACGCGGCGGAGCTGATGGCGGCAGACGGCTACAGCATCGTCGCCGTCTCGGATAGCCGCGGCGGCGTCGCCAACCCGAAAGGCCTGGACGTCGGCGGCCTCACCGCGTTCAAGCAAGAGACCGGCACGGTCACCGGTTTCTCGGGCGGAGAGCGCATCTCGAACAAAGACGTGTTGGAGTGCGATTGCGAGGTGCTGGTGCCGGCCGCGCTCGAGAAGGTCATCACGCGTGAGAACGCCTCGCGCATCAGAGCGAAGATCGTCGCTGAAGCGGCCAATGGGCCGACGCTGCCGGAGGCCGATCAGATCCTGCACGAACGCGGCATCATGGTGCTGCCCGATATCTTGGCGAACGCCGGCGGCGTCAGCGTATCGTATTTCGAGTGGGTGCAAGACCTACAAGAGAACTTCTGGGAAGAGGACGAGATCAACGAGCGTCTGCGGCGCAAGATGGTGCGCGCGTTCCGCGAGACCTTGGAGCAGGCCAAGAAATACAAGACCGACATGCGACACGGCGCCTACGTCGTGGCGGTCGGCCGCGTGGCCGAAGCGACCAAGCTGCGCGGCGTCTACCCCTAAGAGAGTCGTCGCGCACGGCCACGCCGATCACCCTCATCGCGCAAAGCGGCAAGACGTTCTCGCTGATCTCAATCGACTATCACGGGGGCGAGCGCTTCCCGCACCTCGAACGCACGGCAGGAACGCCCGACATGCTGGCGGCGATCACGGCGCCTCGCCGACGGCTATCGGCGTCCCGCCTTCGAAAGCTGCCATTGGCGGCGACGCGAAACGGTGACGATACCGTGAGAGGAGGTCCAGCGATGGCACATCTTCCAGGCATGCGTCGGCGCGAGTTCCTCATTGGTGGTGCGGTATTCGGCGGCGCGCTGCTACGCGGCGCCCCCGCGCTCGCGCAAACGGTGACGCTTCCCTTCGCCAACGGCGTCCGGCCGCTGGCCGCATATCCGCAAAAGCGGCCCCTGATCGTCCTGACCACTCGACCCGTGCAGCTCGAGACGCCGTTTTCGATCTTCAACGACGGTGAGTTCACGCCCAATGATGCGTTTTTCGTGCGCTGGCATCTTGCGGGCGTACCGACCGACGTCGATGTCAACGCATTTCGCATCAATGTCCACGGCCTGGTCGGAACGCCGCTGCAGCTCAGCGTCGCCGATCTGAAGACCGGGTTCGATTCGGTCGAAATAGCTGCGGTGTGCGAGTGCTCGGGCAACAGCCGCGGTTTGTTCAACCCGCGCACGCCAGGCGGCCAGTGGGCAAACGGCGCGATGGGCAACGCGGTGTGGAAGGGCGTACGGCTCAAGGACATCCTCGCCAAGGCCGGGATGCGGGATGGAGCGGTCCAGGTCCGGTTCAACGGCGCGGAGACGCCGGTGCTCCCGACGACGCCGGACTTCATCAAGGCGCTCGACGTCGACGTCGCGACCGGCGATGACGTGATCGTCGCATATTCGATGAATGGTGCAGATCTGCCGGTGCTCAACGGGTATCCGGTGCGTCTGATCGTGCCCGGGTACTTCGCTACCTATTGGGTGAAGATGCTCAACGATATCGAAGTGATCGCCGAGCCCGATCAGAACTTCTGGATGAAAACCGCGTATCGGATCCCGGCGGATCCGTGCGGCTGTCAGCAGCCCGGCACGACGGTCAAGACCGTGCCGATCAATCGTCTTGTCGTGCGCTCGTTCATTACTAGTCTCGCGGACGGCGCACGCGTCGCGCCCGGTAGCGCGCTGACGGTCAACGGCATCGCTTTCGACAGCGGGTATGGCATTCAAAGCGTCTTGTTCTCGTCGGACGGCGGAGCGCATTGGACGCCAGCCACGCTCGGCAAGGACTACGGCAAATACGCATTCCGGCCATGGCAAGCGCGCTTCACGCCGCAAGTCGGGAAGCGATACACGCTCGCGTCATTGGCGATGAACACTATCGGTGAGGCGCAACGCTTGGATAATCCCGTCTGGAATCCAGGCGGCTATCTGCGCAACACTGTCGAGACGGTCCGTGTGGAGGCATCGGCATGATCATGATAAAGAAGCTCGCAGTCCTGACGCTGACGTTGGCAGCGGCGCTGGTGGTCGCGGGCGTCGGCATGACGCGCGCCGACCCGAACGGCTCCATCACGTTGCCGCCGCCGGACAACACGTTCAAGGACGGTCCCAACGCCGCGCTTGCTCAGGCGAAATGCACGATCTGCCACTCGGCGGACTACGTGTATACGCAGCCCCCGCTGACCAAAGCGCAGTGGACGGCCGAAGTGACGAAGATGCAAAAGGCCTACGGCGCCCCCATCGCGGACGCGGACATCCCGTTGCTCGTCGACTACCTCGTGTCGCAGAACGGCAAGCAGAGCTGAGCCACGGTGGTTCCATCCGGATCAGGCCGGCGGCGTCGGAGAACGACATCCGCCAGGTGGCACCGCTGTTCGACGCCTATCGCGTCTTCTACAAGGCGCCGTCCGACCCGGCAGGCGCTCACGCGTTCCTCCGCGAGCGCTGGACCCGGCGCGAATCCGCCTTGTTCATCGCGTTCGCCGGCGATGATCCGGTCGGCTTCGTGCACCTATATCCGCTTTTCTTGTCTGTCGGCATGCGCAGCTTCTGGCTCCTCAACGATCTGTACGTCCATCCTGGATCGCGCAAGACCGGCATCGGCCGGCAGCTGATGCGGCGCGCCGAGCAGCACGCGCGCGAGACGGGCGCCGCCGGTCTGACCCTCAGCACGGCCTTCGACAACAAAACCGCCCAGGCGCTCTATGCGTCGGAAGGCTACGTGCGAGACGAACGCTTCTACGTCTTCAACAAGACATTCGACGACGCGGCGGTCTAAGAGGCACCCGGAGCGACCCATTTCCCAGTCAGCCTCGTCCTCAAACGTGTTGCGTCTGGGTACAAGGCTGATATGAAGAAAATCGTATTTGCCATGTTCGCCTGTCTCGCGCTGGCGTCGGCCTGGGCTCAGCCCGCTCGTGCGCAGGCTGATCCGCCAAAAGCCTGGCAGGACGTGCGTGCGCTCGTCGTGCGTTTCAACGACGCCCAGAACTCGCACGATCTCGACGTGATCGGCGCACTGCTGCTCGATTCGCCGGCATTCACGTGGGCCGACGGCCCCGTGACGCTGCAGGGCCACGACGCCGCCGTGAGTCGGCTCGCCGCGATGTACCAATCGGGCTCGTGGAGCGTGCTGCCGGATTATGGTTCGCTTAACATCCGGCTGGTCGGTCCGGACGCGGCCGACGTGACGCTGCCCGTGCAGTTCAAGGAAGACATCCCCAATCAGGACACTTTCGTGACGAGCTCTGTCGTGTATGAACGTGCCGTCAGAACTCCCGAAGGTTGGCGGTTATCCAGCGTGACCATGCAGCCGCCGCTCACAGGCTCGCTGTAGCGTCCCGCAAGCGGGCCGGGTTCGGTGGACGAGGCGAGAACCAGCGGCGATGAGTTTGGGGGATGAGGTCCGCGCCGGGCTAAGCGCGCACCCGAAGACGTTGCCGACCAAATACCTGTACGACGACCTTGGATCGGCGCTCTTCGAAGTCATCTGCCTTTTGCCCGAGTACTACCTCACCCGCGCCGAGGCGTCGATTCTGCGCGCGCACGCGCGCGACATCATCGCGTCTGTCGGAGACTCGCTCGAGATCGTCGAGCTGGGCAGCGGCACGGCCACCAAGACGCGCTTGCTCCTCGATGCGGCGCTCGCGCGCCAAGGGGCGTTGCGCTACAGTCCCATCGACATCTCGCGATCGGCGCTCGACCAGACGGTGCACGCGCTCAACGCCGAATATCCGGCGATCACGGTGGATCCCCAGGTCGCCGATTACCACGAGGGGCTGCGCCGCTTCTCGCGCAACGGCGTCGAGCGCACGCTCGTGCTGTTCCTCGGCTCCAACATCGGCAACTTCGAGCCTTACGAAGCGGCGCGCACGCTGCGCGCCGTGCGCGACACCCTGCGCCCAGGCGACTCGCTGCTCATGGGCGCGGACATGAAGAAGGACATCGCGATCATCGAAGGCGCCTACAACGATAAGCTGGGCGTCACCGCCGCATTCAACAAGAATCTGCTCTTGCGGATCAACCGCGAGCTGGGCGGGCATTTCGATCTCGACGCCTTCCGTCACCGCGCCTCGTACAACGCCGCCGAAGGGCGCGTCGAGATGCATCTCATCAGCGACACGGTGCAGGACGTCGCGATCGACCAGCTTGGCATGGACGTCCGCTTCGAGCCGGGCGAGAGCATCCACACCGAGTCGTCGTACAAATACGACGCCGATCAGATCAAAGCGTTGGCCAACGCGACCGGCTTCGACGTGGCCAAGACCTGGAAAGATCCGGAGAACACGTTCACGTCGAATCTGCTGCTCGCGCGCTAGCTGGCCGGCAGATGCCGGCGATACGCAGCCTCTGTCCGCCGCAACAAGAAATCGACCGTCATAGCCAGCGCTGCCGACACCAGCGCACCCGCGACCGCCTTGTCCGGATAATCCGCCTGGATGCCCCCGAGCACGAGCGTGCCAAGGCCGCCCGCGTCGATCCACGCCGCGACGTTGGCGATGCCGATGATCGATACGGCAGCGATGCGCACGCCGCCTAACGCCACCGGCATGGCCAAAGGCCGCTCCACGTTCCAGAACACCTGCCACCCGTCCATCCCCATGCCGCGCGCGGCCTCACGCGCCGCCGGGTCCACGCCGTTGATGCCGGCGGCGATGTTGCGCACCAGGATCATCTGCGCGTAGGCGGCCAGCGCTACGAGCGCGGTCGTGAAGCCCAAGCCCAGCGCGGGTATGAGCAGCGCGAACAGCGCAAGGCTCGGAATGGTGTAGATCGCGCCGAGCAGCGCGAAGATCGGCATGCGTGCGAGCTTTGAACGCGCGGCCAAGACTCCCACCGGTATCGCGAACGCCAAGGCGACGACCAGCGCTGCGAAGCTCAGCCAGATGTGCTGGCCGAGCGCGGCCAGGACGATGTCGGGGTGGGCGGCGATGTAGCGCACGTCAGGTCCTGGAGGTGGCCGGCCGAGCGGCTCGCTGGAGGTCGGCGAGCGTGAGCGACCCCACGGGCGCACCCCGCGCATCGACCACCAGCAACGATTGAACGCCGGCCTGCATCATCAACGACAGCGCCGTGCGCAAGTCGCGATCCACGCCGATGCGATGGCCGGTCGCTGGCGGTGATGACCCAGCCTCGGACATGGCAGAGGCCACCTTCATCACAGAGAAGCGGCGCATCACGTCGTCGGCGTTGAGCAGCGCCGCGACGAACACGTTGGCCGGCCCGGTGATGATCTCGAGCGGCGTGCCGGCCTGTTCTATTCTTCCACTGCGCATCACCACCAGCAGGTCCGCAAGGCGCAGCGCTTCGTCCACGTCGTGGGTCACGAACAGCAGCGTCTTGTGCAGCCGCGCATGCAACGCCGCCAGTTCGTGCTGCAGGCGCTCGCGCTCGATCGCGTCGAGCGCGCCGAACGGCTCGTCCATCAGAAGGATCTTTGGATCGGCGGCTAGCGCGCGCGCCAGCCCGACCCGTTGCTGCTGGCCGCCCGAAAGCTGCGCCGGATAACGGCCGCGGTACTGCGCCGGATCGAGATGCACGAGGTCGAGCAGTTCGTCGACGCGCGCGTCGATGCGCGCGCGGTCCCAATGCAGCAGCGCCGGCACGACCGCGACGTTGTCCGCGACCGTCATATGCGCGAACAGACCGACTTGCTGGATCACGTATCCGATGCCGCGGCGCAGCGCGACGGGGTCCGTGGTCGAGACGTCGACGCCGTCGACGAGCACGCGCCCGGAGGTGAGTTCGTACAGGCGGTTGACCGTCTTGAGCAGCGTGGTCTTGCCGCTGCCCGAAGGCCCGACGAGAACGGCGAACGTGCCGGACGCGATGTCGAGGCTGACGTCGTTGACGGCATGCTCGCCGCCCGGATACGTCTTGACGACGTGGTCGAAGGCGATCGCCGGCTGGGCGTCGGGCATCGCTACAGCAGCGCGGCCTGTGTGAGGAACGCCCGCGCCACGTCCTTCGGCTCCTGGCGCTGTCCGTCGACTTGCTCGTTGAGACGGCGCATGGATGCGTCGGTCAACAGCGGCGCGACGCGGTTGAGCGTCGGGGCGATCTGCGGATGCGCGCGCAGCGCCTGCGCGCGGACCACCGGCGCGACCGCGTATGGCGGGAAGAAATGACGGTCATCGTCGAGCACGACAAGGTGGTCGGTGTCGATCTGACCGTCGGTGCCGAAGGCCACGACCACGTCGACGGCCCCGATCTCGAGCGCCTTGTACTTGAGTCCGATGTCGACCGGCACGACGCGCGCGAAGGCGAAACCGCCGTATGCCCTGATGAGTCCAGGCAGGCCGTCGGGGCGCTCGAGGAATTCGTGCGGAGCGCCAAGGCGCAGCTTCGGCGCCGCGCGCGCGCAATCGCTCAGGTCGCGCAGACCGTATTTCGCGGCGAGCGCCGGCGTCGTGGCCAGTGCCTGCGTATCGTTCATCGGAGCCGGGTCGAGCAGCACCAGATCAAAGCGCTGCGCGTACTGCGCTTTGACCAGGTCGTAGACCGCGCCCCGATCCGACTGCGGCGCCTGCTTGAGCACGACGAGCAGGGCCGTGCCGGTGTACTCCGGATACAGATCGACGTCGCCGCGTGCCAGCGCCGGCATGATCACCTGCGTGCTGCCCAAGTCGAGACGGCGTTCGACCGGCAGGCCCGCGTGCTCGAGCAGCGCCGCATACATCTCGCCGAGGATGAGCTCCTCGGTGAAGTTCTTCGAGCCGACCTTGATCGCATCGCGGCGCGCGCACGCGGCCGGCGCGAGGGCCAACGCCGTGATGGCGGCCAGCACCGTGCGTCGCGAGATCAACGAGGGTCCGTCATATTCACGCAGTCGCCTGCGCCGGTGCGGTCAGGCGCTGCTGCGTAATGCCCAGCAGCACCTCGGCGACGAGCGCGAGCAGGGCGACGCACACCGCGCCGGCCAGCAGTTCGCCGACGTCATCGTTTTGCAATCCCGCGACGATCAGGTCGCCCAGACCCCCGCCGCCGATGAATGCGGCGAGCGTGGCGGAGGCGATCACCTCGACGGCCGCGGTGCGCACGCCGGCCAGCACGACAGGCGCGGCGAGCGGTGTCTCGACGCGGCGCAGGATCTGCTGCGGGAGCATGCCCATGCCCAGCGCTGCCTCGATCGCCGCGGCGTCGACGGAACGATAACCGACATCGGTGTTGATGAGGATGGGCGGGATGGCAAGCAGCGTCAATGCCACGAGCGCAGGTTTGGTGCCTAGACCGAGCACTGGCAACACCAGGGCCAGCACCGCCAGGCTTGGGATCGAGCGCAGCGCGGTCATGACCGCGACGACGCTCGAGCCGGCTCGATGGCGCGAGGTCCAGATCCCGAGCGGGATGCTCAACGCGCACGCGATCGCCAACGCGGAAAGGCTCAAGCCGGCATGTACCAGCGCGGCGTGCGCCAACGGTCCGTGGTTCGCGGCGACGTACGCCCACAACGCTTGCGTCGGTGTCACGATGGGCCAGGTTCGGCCGCGAGCGCCGCACGTACCTCTTGATCCGAGACCTCGCGAAAATCGGCGTAATATCGTCCGACGGCGAAATGCCATTCATGGGCGGGGACGAGCACGACGAGGCGATCGCACTTCGTGCGCAGCCGGTCCAAGAAATCACCTGGCGCGACTGGAACCGCGCACACGACGCGAGCGGCGCCGAGGCCGCGTGCGGTCTCAAGCGCGCATAACATGGTCGCACTAGTGGCGATGCCGTCATCGACGAGGACCGCCGTCCGCTCGCTCAGATCGATCGGCGCTCGGCCACCGCGCAATTCGAACTCGAGCGCTTTCGCCCGCACCCGCGCACCGGCGATCAGTTCGTCGAGCTGGGCCGGCGCCACGTCGCGCGCGTGCTCGGTGAGGACGACATCGCCTGTCGCCGACACTGCGCCCATTGCCAGCTCCGGTTGCGACGGGTGTCCGACTTTGCGCACGACGCACACGTCGAGCGGTGCGTGAAGCGCGCGCGCCACAGGCTGTGCGACCAAGACGCCGCCGCGCGCGATTCCGAGCACGACGGGGGATGCCTCGTCGCGCAAACGGTCCGCGAGCAGCGCGCCCGCTGCTCTACGATCGGGGAAGATCGCCGGGGGTCTGGATGGCCGAGAAGGCGCGCACGCCGAACTGGCTCGCACTCACGCGCTCTGTCACGTATGCGTTCAAGCGATGGCGTTCATCATCGCTGATCCACACGAAGCGCACGCCATAGCGCGCGTGGAAGCCGCCCGCACCGCCCTGCGCGTATACGACGCGCGCTTGCATCTCGTAGCGTTGTTCAAAGCCGAAGTACATCGAAAGACCGATCTGCTCGCCGACGCGCAAGCGCTGGTGCGTGCGCAGGCAAGCGCCGCCTGCCGATACGTCTTGCAGAATAGCGGGCTGTTCCGAACCCGTCGGTGTGACCATGCGGACAGGTTCGCTAACCGCGAGACGGCTGGAGAGCCGCGGTTTTAAACCAGAACCGCCGGGCTTCTTCTTGAACAGAAAACCAAAAATGGACATTTCGGAGCGTGCAGCCCCCGCCGTCCTTCTCGAAATGGCCCCCCAATAGTTAATGATACGTTTATACTTGAGGAGCTGTCAAGCGCTCTGGAAGCGGTCAGCCTGCCTGTTGCGGGAAGCTCAGAACGCGGCCGGCGATGAGCTGTCCATCCAGCACGAACGCATTGCCGCCCGCGGCTCGGGCGACCCGTTTGTAGCGCGCCGTTCTGCCCTGCAGACTGGCCAGGTTGGGCAACGGCGGCGAGGTGGCCGTGATGCCGACCAGCGCCAAGCCCACGCTCGGCGGGACAGCGTTCCCATGTTCGACTGATGTGAGGTCGCGCGCGACATGCAGCGGAGCCGCTCTGCGCCCGAAGGCCTCGATGATCGTGCGTCCGAGGCGTTCGACGTTGGCTGGATCGCACAGGGCGAGGAAGTTGACGCCGCCGAGATGGCCGACGGTCGCCTGACGATCGTTCGATTCGGAGACCACCGTCGACAGCGTCTCGGCGAGCAGCGCGATCACCTCGTCGCCGCGCTCGATGCCGAAGCGCTCGTTGTATGCGCGGAAGTTGAGCAGATCGATGTGCAGCACCGCGAACGGCGTGTTGGATTCGCAGCGCCGGTCGATCTCTTGCTGCAGCGGGATGCGGCCGGGCAAGCCGGTCAGCGGATTGGTGTTGCGCGCCATCGTCGCTTGGAACTCGGTCATGGTATGCAGGAGATCGCGTACGGAGACGACGCCCTGGTACACGCCGTCCTCGAGCACGACGATCTCGTCGTACATCTCGGTGCTGCGCCGGTGCGTGACTTTGCGCGCGACTTCTTCGATCGAGTCCTTGGCATCGACCGCGAGATACGAATCGTCCATGACCAGGCGCGCCGCGCGTTTGGAATACAGCGAGTAGCCGAACTGCTGCGAGAGGCGCTCGTAAAGCTTGGTCCGGCTGACCAGCCCGACCGGCGCGCCAAATTCGGTGAGCACGACGCTGTCCAGATCAGCGTTGCGATCGAAGATCTCGAGCAGTTCGCTCGTGTAGGCGGTCGGCATGAGCGCCGGCGCACGACGGGTGATGGTGCTGACCGCCATGCGCTTGGGCATCGGCACGGCGCGCAGCGTGGATGAACGTTCGCGGATGAAGGCGGCGATCTCGGGCTTGGGTTCGATGAAGCCGCTCGAGGGCCGGCCTAAGAGAAAACCTTGGCCGAGATCGACACCGATCTCGATGAGGGTGGCCAATTCATCGACCGTCTCGATGCCCTCGGCGAGCACCTTGGCGTCGATCCGCTTGGCGAAGATGATGATCGCCGATACGAGCGCGTTTTTGGCGCGGTCGCGATCGATGTCGCGCACCAGCGCCATGTCGAGTTTGATGAAATGCGGCCGCACTTCGGTGACCGCTCGCAAGCTGTTGTGGCCGGCGCCGGCGTCATCGATCGCGACCTTGAAACCTTGTCTATAGTAATAGAGCAGCGCGCGCTTGAGCAGGTCGAAATCGGCGATCGCCTGCTTCTCCGTGATCTCCAGCACCACGCGTTCTTGCGCCAGGTGGCTTTGCTCGATCACCTCGCGCGACAGACCCGCGTTCTGCTCCTCGAGCACGCGCGGGCTCAAGTTCAAGAACAGGTAACAGCCGCTCGGGATGCCCGCGGCCGCCGCGATCGAGCGGAATCGGCAGACCCGTTCGAGACGGTGCGTCGCGCCCACCGTAGCCGCCGCGCTGAAGAGCGCGTCGGCGCCCTCGAGACGCGTGCCGATCGGACCGCGCGACAGCGCCTCGTAGCCGAAGACGGTGCCGTCGGCGAGGTTGATGATAGGCTGGAAGACCGAGCGGATGCGGTTCTCGTTGAGGACTTGTTCGAGGTCCTCGTCGCGCTCGGCGGTCGGCGGCGGTGCCGCGAAGATCATCGAGCTGGGCGGCGGTGGCGGTTCCGGCGGAGGTGTTTGCGCCGGCCTCTCGTGCTGTCCGCTCGCGGCCGGAACCGGTTCGAGCTGCACCTCGTTGCCCGGCTCGCTGTCTGCGGGCGTCTCGCCGGCAGGTGGCATAAGCCCGCCCGGCGTCTCCGTGGGCTGAGGTAGCGGCGAGCGCTCACCCGTCACGAAGCCGAGCAGCTTGCGGAATCTGCGTTTGATTCCCGAAGAAGAGTCGTCCAAGAGCTACCCCACGTAATGGCGCGTTCTTCGAACGCGCTCGCGCGCCGGTGTATCCGCTATTACAAACCATCGGAGTGCCGAGACGGGACAATTAGCGTCGGTCGATGCTCTGTCCCGCCGTTGGCTCGCGGGCGGACACGCGTTCGCCCCCGCAGGGGGCGGCGTTCCGCGGCCGAAGCCGCGGGCTATGCTGTCGCCCGAGCGTCCGTTCTCGCGGGAGAGCGTGGAGAAAGCCCCGCGGACCCGCGGCGCGCATGTCGCGCATTCGGTGTGCCCGTACTGCGCGGTCGGCTGCGCGCAGCTCGCCTACGTGAAGGACGGCGTCCTGCTCGACGTCGAGGGTGACCCGG
The DNA here is from genome assembly GCA_963772515.1 of Vulcanimicrobiota bacterium. Lineage (GTDB taxonomy): Bacteria > Vulcanimicrobiota > Vulcanimicrobiia > Eremiobacterales > Eremiobacteraceae > JAFAHD01. Next base: position 422,743 of record CAVYXC010000002.1, on the reverse strand, counting down.
ACAGCCCGATCAATCGCGGCACCCTGTGCCCGAAGGGCGCGGCTACCTATCAGTACGCCGTCAATCCGCTGCGCATCACAACCGTCAAGTATCGCGCGCCCTACTCCGACCATTGGGAGACGAAGCCGCTGGAATGGGCGATGGATCGCATCGCCGAGCGGATCGTGCAGACGCGCGACGAGACGTTCGTTGAGAAGCTGCCCGACGGCACGACCGTGAACGCGTGCTACGCGATCGAATCGCTCGGCGGCGCCACGCTCGACAACGAAGAGAACTATCTCATCAAGAAGTTGTTCTGCGGCGGGCTGGGCATCATCCCGATCGAAAACCAGGCGAGGATATGACATAGCAGCACGGTGCCCGGTCTGGGCACCTCCTTCGGCCGGGGCGGCGCGACGACGTTCCCGCAAGATCTCGTCAATTCCGATGCGGTCCTCATCATGGGCTCGAACATGGCCGAAGCCCACCCGGTCGCGTTCGCGCGCGTGCTCGAAGCCAAAGAACGCGGCGCCAAGGTCATCCACGTGGATCCGCATTTCTCGCGCACCTCGGCGATGGTGGACCACTATTTGCAGATCCGGGCCGGCTCCGACATCGCGTTTCTCGGCGGCATCATCCGCTGGCTGCTCGTCAACGAGCGCTACTTCCACGACTACGTCTACTATTACACCAACGCGCTGACCGTCATCGACGACAAGTTCGAGGACACCGAAGCGCTCGACGGCCTGTTCTCAGGCTACGATCCGCAGACCCGCGCCTACGACATCTCGTCATGGCAATACAAGCGCGACAAGAAGGGTGCCACCGTCACCGACCCCGAGCTGAAAAAGCCGCGCACGGTGCTCAACCTGCTGCGGTACCACTTCGAGCGGTACACGCCCGAGGAAGTCGAGCGCATCTGCGGCGTCGACAAGGACGACTTCTTGCGCGTGTGCGAGATCCTCGCCGACAACTCCGGGCGCGAACGCACCGCCGCGTTCTGCTATGCGCTCGGCTGGACGCAGCACAGCCACGGCGTGCAGAACATCCGCGCCGCGGCGATCGTGCAGCTGCTGCTCGGCAACATGGGCCGGCCGGGCGGCGGCATCCTCGCGCTGCGCGGCCACGCCTCGATCCAGGGATCGACGGACGTGCCGACGCTGTACGATCTGCTCTCGGGCTATATGCCGCAGCCGAGCGCATTGCTCGATCACGGCACGCTCGACAAGTACATCAATGCCGCGGGGCGGCCGACCGGCTGGTGGGCGAATTTCCCCAAGTACATCGTCTCGTTCTTGAAGGCGTGGTACGGCGACGCCGCGACCAAGGAGAACGACTATCGCTACGGCTGGGTGGCCAAGACCAACGGCGATCATTCGCACCTCGCCTCCACCTTCGCGATGGTCGAAGGCAAGATCAAAGGCATGCTGATCATGGGGCAAAACCCGGCCTCGGGCTCGGCGCACGCGCGCCTGCAGCGGCGGGCGCTGTCGAACCTCGACTGGCTGGTCGTGCGCGATCTGTACGAGATCGAGTCGGCGGCGTTCTGGTATGCCGCGCCCGATGGCGAGGACCCGGCCAAGGTCAAGACCGAGATCTTCTTCGTTCCCGCCGCGTCGCACTTGGAGAAAGAAGGCTCGTTCACCAACACGCAGCGCCTCGTGCAGTGGCGCGATAAGGCGATCGACCCGCCGGGCGACGCGCGCAGCGACGCCTGGTTCATCCATCAGCTCGCCAAGCGTCTGAAGAAGCACTATGCCGGCAGCAAGCTCAAACGAGACGCGCCGATCCAGGCGCTGACCTGGGACTACGATCGCGCAGAGCCCGAGCCGGGATCGCGCATCCTCGACGAGCCCGACCTCGACCGCGTCGTGCAGGAGATCAACGGCCGCGAGCTGGCCACGGGCAAGCTGCTGGGCGGCTTCGCCGAGCTCAAGGACGACGGCACCACGGCGTGCGGCTCGTGGATCTACAGCGGCATCCACCCGGAGCCGGGTCGCAATCGCGCCGCGTCGCGCGACAACCGCGGCCGCGTGTTCCCGAACTGGGGCTGGTCGTGGCCGGCGAATCGACGCATCCTTTATAATAGGGCGTCTGCCGACCCCTCAGGCCGCCCTTGGTCGGATCGTAAGAAGTACATCTGGTGGGACGAGGAGCAAAAGAAGTGGACCGGTGAGGATGTCCCCGATTTCCCGGCCACCAAGGATCCCGAGACGCCTGCCAAGCCCGGCGCCGGAGGCATGGATGCGCTCTCGGGCAGCGACCCGTTCATCATGATGCCCGACGGCCGCGGCTGGCTGTTCGTCCCCAAGGGGCTCAAAGACGGCCCGATGCCGACGCACTACGAGCCCTACGAGTCGCCGGTGCACAACGCGTTCTACGGCCAGCAGTCAAACCCGACCGCCAAGACCTTCGCGGCGACACACGAAAATCCGATCGCGCCGGTCGGCGACCCCGATCACCCGATCGTCATGACCACCTACCGCGTGACGGAGCATCACGTGAGCGGCGCGATGACGCGCTGGCTGCCGTGGTTGGCGGAGCTGCAGCCCGAAGCGTTCGTCGAGTTGAGCCCGCAGCTCGCCGCCGCCAAAGGTATCGTCAACGGCGGCTGGATCACGGTCAGCACGCTGCGCGGGCAATTCGAGGGCCGCGCGCTGGTCACGCCGCGCATGCACCCGCTGCAGATCCAGGGCAAGACGGTCGATCAGATCGGCGTGCCGATGCATTGGAGCTACATGGGGGTGACCAAAGGCGACACACCCAATGACCTCACCCATCTCGTGCTGGAGCCCAACGTGTCGATCTACGAAGTGAAGGCCATCACCTGTGACGTCCGGGCCGGCAGGCGCACGGGCAAGACCACCGCGCCGGAGAACGATCCGCGATGAGCTTCTTCGAAGCGTTCGAACGGGTCGACGCGCCGCCGCAAGCGCGCCCGATGGGTTTTTTCACGGATTCGTCCGTGTGCATCGGCTGCAAGGCGTGCGAAGTCGCGTGCAAACAGTGGAACGAGCTGCCGGCCGACGGCCAACGCTTCACCGGCATGTCCTACGACAACACCGTCGCGCTCGGCGCGACCACGTGGCGTCACGTTCAATTCATCGAGCAGCAAGACGAGCGCGGCAAGATGCGCTGGCTGTTCAACAGCGACGTGTGCAAGCATTGCGTCGACGCGCCATGCGAGAACGCGTGTCCGACCGGGTCGCTGATCCGCACCGAATTCGACACGGTCTACGTGCAGCAGGACATCTGCAACGGCTGCGGCTATTGCGTCGTCGCCTGCCCGTTCGGCGTCATCGAAACCGCGCACGCCGCGCCGAACACTGACGGCGGCGCGCACAAGTGCACGCTGTGCTACGACCGGCTCAAAGACGGCATGGAGCCGGCCTGCGCACAGGCCTGTCCGACCGATTCGATCCTGTTCGGCGAAGTCGACCAGCTGCGCGAATACGCGGCGCGGCGCGTCGAGGTCTTGCAAGCGCGGGGTGAGAGCAAGGCGCAGCTGTACGGCATGCCGGCCAAGGATCACGCGCTCGGCGGACTCAACTCGTTCTTCTTGCTGCTCGACGAACCCGAGACGTACAATCTGCCGCGCTATCCGCGCTCGCCCAGACGTGCCATGGCGAAGGGATACCTCTGGGGCCTCGGCACGGCGATCGTCCTTGCCGCGACCATGGCGCTCGTCTTCGATTCGGACTGAGCGTATGGAGATGAAGCAACGGTCGCTGCGCGCGGCCGGCGGCGACGGCGCGACCAACTATTACGATCAGCCGGTCCTCAAACCGCCGGATTGGGGCTGGTCGGTCATCGGCTATCTATGGATCGGCGGTATCGGCGCGGGAGCGTTTGTGGCCTCATCGCTCGCCGCGCTGCGCGGTCATAAAGATGATCGCGAGATCGCCAAGCTCGGCTACGCGGTCTCGACGATCGCGATGGGGATCAGCGCACCGCTGCTGATCAGCCATCTCGGCCGCCCCGAGCGCTTCCATCACATGTTGCGCGTGTTCAAGCCCAGCTCGCCGATGAACGCCGGCGTGTGGGGGATGACCTCGCTGTCGGCCGCCGCCGCCGGAGCGGCCGCGGTCAATCTCGCCGAGGCCGGCGGCTTCGCCCGCACCGTGGCGGCGCTCTTAGGACTTCCGTCCGCGCTGTTCGTCGGTTCCTACACGGGCGTGCTGCTCAGCCACTCGAGCATCCCGATGTGGGCCAAGTCGCCGTTCCTGCCCGCGCTGTTCGCGTCGTCGTCGCTGGCGACCGGGGCGGCCGGCATCGCGCTGCTCGCAGAACTTTTCGGCGTCGGCTCGACGCGCGCGCGTAAGCGCCTGGCCAATGCCGAGCGCATGGCGTCGCTCGCCGAGGCGATCGCGATGGCGCTGTGGCTGTCCGACGTCGGCGAGTTCGCGAAACCGCTGCGCGAGCCGCCGCTCAAAGATATCTTCGAAAAGGCGGTGCAGGGCGCGGGCATCGCCGCGCCATTGGCATTGCCGAACACGCGAACGTCGAGCCTTTGGGACGTGGTCAAGCCGATGCTGGTGCTGGCCGGCGGGTTGGCGCTGCGCTACGTGATGGTCGAAGGCGGCCGCAGATCGTCGAAGGACGCGGACGCGTACCTGAAGTTCACGTCCGAACCGCAGGACTGACGCTCGGGCTTACTTGTTGAAATAGTCGGCGTTGATCTTGGTGTATTCTTTCCATTGCTCCGGCACCTCGGTCTCGTTGTAGATCGCGGTCACCGGACACGCCGCCACACACGCTCCGCAGTCGATGCACGTGCTCGGATCGATGAAGAGCATCTGATCTTCGTCCGTGCCTTTGATGCAATCGACGGGACAGACGTCGATGCACGACTTGTCTTTGACGCCGATGCACGGTTGGCAGATCACATAGGTCACTGGCGGCGGTTCCTCCGAAGGGTGTTGAAGCTACTCGGTATTCTCAAGGATGGCATACGGGACCTACTGAAGGCGTTTGACATGCCGCGTGCGATGGCGATCGGGCGCTACACGCAAATCGTTCGGCGTCTCGAGGAGATCGGGCGCCGCTCCGGCGTACGTCTTTCGGTCGTCGACGTGCTGCGCCGTTCCGGCTACGCGTTGCCCGTCTTCGCGCTCGAATGCGGTCCCGACGACGGACCTCGGCTCGTCATCAGCGCGGGCATCCACGGCGACGAGCCGGCGGGCGTCGAGGCCCTGCTGGCGTTCCTCGAACGGCCGGCGTTGCCGCAGGACGTCGGCATCACGGCGCTGCCGTGCGTCAACCCGCTCGGCTTCATCGCAGGGACGCGCGTGAACGATCTCGGCGTCGATCTCAACCGGACGTTCGGGCTCGAGCGCGCGCCGTACGAAGCAGAGCTCGTGCGCTGGACGCTCGACGGGCGGCGCTTTGATTGCGGCATCGACCTGCACGAAGACACCGAGGCGCGCGGTTTTTACGTGTACGAACACGTGCGCGACGGAGGCGTGCCATGGTGCTCCGCCATCGTCGCCGCGGTGCGCGCGATCGGCTTGCCGATCAGCGATGCGCCGACGGTGGAGGGCCGCGCGCTCATCGGCGGTTGCGTGGAGCCTGCCGAAGAGACGCTGTCTCCGCTGGTCGGCTTTTTCTCCATCTACTTGTTCGAGCGGCACAGCGAACACTCGCTGGTGCCCGAGTCGCCTACGCAGCTTCCGATGCAGGCGCGCGTGGCGATGCATCATGCCACCATCGATACGGCGATCGCGGGAGTGCGCGGCGCGTGAAGATCCTCATCGGTACCTGCGGGTTTTCATATCGCGACTGGATCGGCCCGTTCTATCCGGCGGGCACCACTAGCGCGCAGATGCTCGAATTCTACGCGCGCCGGTTTCCGGCGGTCGAGATCGACAGCACGTACTACGCGATCCCGGCGCCGCAGCTTTTCGAACGCATGGCGGCGCGCACGCCGGCGCCGTTCACGTTCACCGTCAAGGCGCCTGGCAGCATCACCCACGTGCCCGCCGACGCACAGCCGCTCGCGAGCGAAGTCTCGGCGTTCGCGGCCTGCGTCGCGCCGCTGATCTCGGCCGGCAAGCTCGGCGCAGTCTTGGCGCAATTCCCGCATGGTTTTCGGCCCAACGCAGACGGCTATCGGCGCCTCGAGGCGTTGCGCGAGTGGTGGCCTGCGCTGCCGCTGGTGTGCGAGTTCCGCCACCGCGATTGGCAGCGGCCCGACATCCTCGCCCGTTTGCGCGAGTTGGATCTGGGCTGGTGCAACGTCGACGAACCGCAATTCGGCTCGTTGCTGCGTCCGGGCGCTGAGGTGACGTCGTCCATCGGGTACGTGCGTTTTCACGGGCGCAACTACGAGAAGTGGTGGCGTCAGGGACGCGCGTCGCACGAGCGCTACTCGTACCAGTACTCGGAGCGCGAGCTTGAGGCATGGCTGCCGCGCATCGGCGAGGTCGCCGACCGGGCGCAGACGACCTTCGTGTTCTTCAACAACCATCATCTGGGCCGCGCCGCAGCCAACGCGATGGAGATGCGTCGCCTGCTCGCTCCGCTCACCGGCGAGATCGTCGAACAGGCTGCGCCGGCCGAGGCGGACAGCGCGCCTGCACAGACGCGGCTGCTCTAAACGGCAGCGGGGCCTCAGGCGAGTGGATCCGGTTGCGCCTCCGCCGGCAGCGGCGCGTCGCCGCTCGATTCAGGCATCGAGGCCAGGCGGCGCGAGACGAGCGCGCCGCCGATAAGATCCTGCAGCGCGTGGGCGATCATGCACGGCCACAGCGAGCCCCAGACGACGACCACGAACGCGAAGACGAGTCCGAAGACAGTCGTGCCGATCACGCCGCGCCGTCCTTGATATATATGCGCGATGCCGAACGCCGCCGTCGAGACGACGACCCCCGCTGTCACGCTGTGGGTCAGCGCTGCGACGACGTGCAACGCATAGCCGCGATAGAGAAATTCCTCGCAGATGCCGGCGGTCAGTGCCACCGGGACGTACCACAACCAATCGTTTGGCGTCGCCGGTGCGATGAGCCGGATGCGCTGCGCGTAGCTTTGATCGACGGAACGCGCCGCGCGCGCGCCGAGCAGCGCGAGAATCCCGATGAAGACGAAGACGAGCAGGTAGGGATAGACCGGATTGCTCGGCGGCAGCCATCCGACGTCGGCGGGCCGCTGGCCCCATAGGGAAAGCGCGTAGATCGACAGCCATGTCATGGACCATAGGATCAGCAGCGAGCGCGCGTAGCGGGCGTGCCTGGCGCGTTCGCCGCTGCGCGCGCGTCGCGCCAGCAGCGCGCTCGCCAGCGGGGCCACGACCACGATGAGGGCCAGCGCGAAAAAGATCACGATGGAGGGCAGGCTGGCGACGTGCATCAGCCGGGGCTTCCCTCCGCCGCGCGCGCATCCATCCAGCGGCAGGTGACTTTGCCTTGCAAAGCAAAATCCGCCTAAGCTTTGCACTGCAAAGCGACTCTTGTGGAGGGCGGCTCGCCTGGAACGATATGACGTCGCCGTCGTCGGCGCCGGCCTCGCCGGCCTGTGGTGCGCACGCGGATTGGCGCGGCGGGGCGTTGCGGTGCTCCTGGTCGACGCGCACCGCGCCGTTGACGAGTTCGTCCGCACGACCGGCATCTTCGTGCGCAGCACGCGCGAAGATTTCGATCTGCCGCACGCCTGCTTCGGCCCGCCGATCCGCGTTGCCATCCTGTATTCCCCGCGGCGCAGAGCGATCGAGTTCGAGAGCCCGCGCGACGAGTTCTGGATCGCCGACATGCGCGCGATCTACCGCTGGCTGCTCGACGATTGCGTACGCGCCGGGGTCACCTGGCGGCCGGGCACGCGCTACCTGGGCTCGTCGACGGCTTCGCCACAGACGGTCCGCCTCTCGCCGCACGCCGACGTCAGCGCGCGCTTCGTCGTCGGCGCCGACGGCGCTCGCTCGCGCGTCGCGCGCGAGCTCGGCCTTGCGTGCAACCGAGACTTCCTGTCCGGCATCGAAGACGTCTACGAAGGCGTGACGCAGGCCTCGCCGGCAGCGCTGCATTGCGTGCTCGATCCGCGTCGTGCTCCGGGATACATCGCGTGGATCGCGCACGCCGGCACGGACGCGCATGTCGGTCTCGCCGGCGACGCGGATCGAGTCACACCCGGCGATTCCTTGCGCGCGTTCGTGTCCGACAACCGCATCCTCACGCTTTCGCGGGCGCGCCGCAGCGAGCGGCGCGGCGGCCTTATCCCCGCTCACGGCTTGCTCGCGAACATCGCGTGCGCGCGCGGACTGCTCGTCGGCGACGCGGCGGGGGCGGTCTCGCCGCTGACCGCAGGCGGACTCGACGGCAGCGTGCGCCTTTCCGATCTCGCCGCGCGCATCATTCCCGAACACCTCGCCCGGCCCGAAGGAGGCGCGCTGCAACGCTATGACGGCCGCGCTTGCGCGTCCCGGTTCATCGCGCGCCGCGCGCTGCGCTCGCTGCTGAGGATTTCCGGTGAGGCTATGCTCGAACTCGCGTGCGCCGCGTTCGGCTCGCCGCTGGCACGGCGCATCGCGCGTCACGTGTTCTTCGGTCGCGGGTCGTTCGCGGGGATGGATCGCGCGTGCGCGCCACGCCCGGCACGCGTCGCGCACAGGCCTGCCGGATGAGGCCGCCGAAAAAGCACTGCGTTATGAGCAATTCGCCAATCCGCGCCGCTTCGGCGCTTTTCCTCAGCTGCGCGTTCGTGCTGGCGCTCGGCGGCTGCAAGACCTCGCCCAACCCGACGATGGCCGGCATCACGGTCGACACGAGCTCGTTCGTGCTCCACAACGAGAACATCTATCCGACCCAGAACGCCAACGATTACAACAATGCGATCTTGGTCATGGACGTGACCTACACGAACCGCGACCCGATCCCCCAGGCGATGTCGCCCGAGCATTTCGTCTTGATCGATCAGAACACGCTGGCGCAGTACCGCGCGCTCGACGGCGGCGACATCCACATCCCGAATTTTCAGGTCGGCGGCCTGCTCGATCCCGGCAAGCCGGTCGACCTGTCGCTCGGATTCCGCGTCCCGATGAGCATCATAACCGCGCGCCTATCGTACTCGCCGTAAGCAAGATCTAGACGGCCGATGGCTTCTGGCGGGCGCACGCTGCTGCTCATCGACGTCTACGCGCTCGTCTACCGCGCGTATTTCGCGCTGCCGCCGCTGACGGCGCCGGATGGACGTCCGGTCAACGCGGTCTACGGCTTCGAGCGAATGCTCAACCGCGTGCTCAATGACGTCGTGCCCACGCACGTGGTGGCGTGTTTCGATGCGGGTATACCGGCCGAGCGGCTCGAGGCGTACCCGGACTACAAAGCGCACCGCCCTGCGACGCCTGACGATCTGGATTCGCAGTTCCCGATCGTGCGCCGCGTGCTCGCCGCGTACGGCATCCCCATCGTCGAGGTCGAGGGCGAAGAAGCCGACGACTGTATCGCGACGCTCGCCACGCGCGCGTCGCGCGAAGGGCTGCGCACCGTCATCGTGTCGGGCGATCTCGACCTGCTGCAGCTGGTGGACGACAACGTGACGGTCGTCGTGACGCGGCGCGGCATCTCCGACATGGCGCGCTACGATGCAGCTGCTGTCCGCGAGCGCTACGGGTTGTCACCCGCGCAGCTGCCCGACTATCGCGGGCTCAAAGGCGATCCATCGGATAATCTTGCCGGCGTGCCCGGGATCGGCGAGAAGACAGCCGCGCGCCTCATCGCGCAGTACGGCTCGCTCGACGAGACGCTTGCGCACGCGAGCGAGGTCTCTCCCAAACGCATCGGCGAGCTGTTGGCGCGGTATGCGGATCAGGCGCGCGCATGCCGCGAGGTCTCGACCGCCAAACGCGACCTCGCGATCCCGCTGCGTTGGGAAGATTGCGAGTTGCGCTCCGGCGACCCGGGTGCGCGCAACGAGCTCTTCGGTGAGCTTGGCTTTCGCTCGCTCATGACGGCGATGCCGGGCCGCTCGACGCCGGCCGGACATCGGACGACCGCCGAGGCGCAGACGACCGCGGAGCTCAGCGGCCCGCTTCCGGTCGCGCAAGTGACGCCGCCAGTGGTCGCCACCATTCCCACATCATACCGGGTCATCGCTGATCGCGCCGCAGCGGTCGACGCGCTTGCCGCGGCGCGACGAGCACCGGAGATGGCACTCGCCGCATTGCCGGAGCTGACCGATTGGCGCAGCGCGGAGCCGCTCGCATTCGCACTCGCAACCGAGCCCGGCAGAGCCGACGCCATCCCGTCGTCGCTCGCGCTGCACGACGCGGTCGTCCGCGAACAGTTCGCACAGCTGCTCGCCGATCGACGCGCCGCGAAAATCGTGCACAACAGCAAAGCGCTCGCGGGTTGGCTGGCCTCCAACCATCTCGAGCTGGCCGGCATCGCGCTCGACGCCCAGCTCGCGCACGGCCTGCTCGATGGAAGTCGCGTCGATCCGCCCCTGGCGGATACCCTCGCGTTCGCGGGCGCGGGTGCGATCCACACTGCAGCCGCTGCGCACACCGAGCGCAACGATCTTTTCGAGCAGGCGCCCGCGCTCGAGGCCGTCCACGCGTCGGCGGCCGACGCGCTATGGCGCGGCGCGCCGTTCTTGCGCGAGCGGATCGCGGCCACGGGGATGGGACCGCTGCTGCGCGACATCGAGCAGCCGCTCGCGCTCGTGCTCGCGGCGATGGAGCGGGCCGGCTTCCGTCTTGACCACGACGAGCTCGCGCGCATCCGCGCACACCTCGAGCGGGTCATGGCACAGACCTCGGCGGCGATCTACGCGATCGCCGGACACGAGTTCAACATCAATTCGCCCAAAGCGCTTGGGGATGTGCTCTTCGAAAAGCTCGCCCTGCCGCATGCCGGGAAGACCAAGACCGGCTACGCGACCGGCATCGACGTGCTCGCGCCGCTCGCTGCGGAGCACGACATCGCGGCGAAGGTGCTCGAGTTCCGCGAGGTCGCCAAACTCAAAGGCACGTACGTCGACGCGCTGCCCGCGCTCGTCGATGCGGGCACGGGTCTGCTGCACACGACCTTCCACCAGCTCGGCGCTGCGACCGGCCGGTTGTCGAGCAGCGACCCCAACCTGCAGAACATCCCGATCCGCAGCGCGGTCGGGCGGGAGATCCGGCGCGCGTTCCTCGCGCCGACGCCGGGCAACGTGCTGCTCGCGGCCGACTATTCGCAGATCGAGCTGCGGCTGTTCGCGCATCTGTCGCAAGACCCGAACCTCATCGACGCGTTCGCACGCGGCGAGGACATCCACGAGTTCGCGGCGCGCGCCGTGTTCGACATCGGCGCCGGCAACCCGGTGGACGCGGAGATGCGCCGCCGCGCGAAAGCGGTCAACTTCGGCATCCTCTACGGTCAAGGCGAGTTCGGTCTCTCGCAAAGCGTGGGTTTCTCGCGCGAAGAGGCGCGCGACTTCATCGGCGCATATTTCACGCGCTTTCCGCGCGTGCGCGAATACATCGACAACGCGCTCGAGCGCGCACGGGACGAAGGATATGTGACCACGCTGATGGGCAGGCGCCGCAACCTTCCCGATTTGCGCTCGCGCAACTACGGCCTGCGCGCCGCCGCCGAGCGCATGGCCATCAACGCTCCGCTGCAAGGCAGCGCGGCCGATCTCATCAAGATCGCGATGAATCGCGTTGCCGGCGCGCTCGCGCCGCGCGATCTCGGCGCCCGGCTCGTGTTGCAGGTGCACGACGAGCTGATCCTCGACGTGCCCAAGGAGAACGTCTCCTCCGTTCGCGCGCTCGTGAAGGAGGCGATGGAACACGCGATCGAGGTGAGCGTGCCGCTGACGGTTGACTTCAAGATCGGCCCGACGTGGGGCGAGGCCGAGGCGGCCGACGACTAATCATGCCCGAACTTCCCGAAGTCGAGACGATTGCACGCGGTCTTGCGCGCAGCGTGAGCGGGCGTACGATCCGCGGCGTGGACGTCGCCTGGCAGCGCACCGTCGATCCGCGCGGCCTAGCGGCGCGCACGCTTGATGGGGAGACCATCGCAGGCGTCCGCCGGCTCGGCAAGTATGTGCTCTTCGACCTGCGCAGCGGCCGGCACGTCGCCGTGCACCTGCGCATGACCGGCAGGCTCATCGCCGATCCGTCGACGGCACTGCCGCACACGCGCCTTTCGCTGCGCTTCGCGGACGGCGGCGCACTCGTGTTCTCCGACGCGCGCAAGTTCGGCCGCTGGCGGATCTTCGACGGCGATCCGCAAGCGGAGCTGGGCACCGGCATCGACCCATTCGACCCCGAGCTTACCCCCGCGCGCCTGCATGCGCTTCTGCGCGGGCGGCGCACGAAGATCAAGACGTGGCTGCTCGATCAGCGCCGCCTATCCGGCGTGGGCAACATCTACGCGTGCGAGGCGTTATATCTCGCGCGCATCCGCCCGAACGTGGCCGCCGGTCGCCTGACCCGCGCACAAGCCGCGGCGCTGTTGTCGAGTCTGCGCAAAGTGTTGCGCAAAGCCATATTCTATCGAGGTTCCAGCGTCGACGACTACGTCGACGGTGCAGGAATGCCGGGGGAGTTTCAGAAGAAACTCGCTGTCTACGGGCGTGGTGGTTTGCCGTGTCGCCGCTGCAAAACGGCGATCAGGCGGGTTGTCCTCGCGCAACGAGGGACGTTTTTCTGCCCCGTGTGCCAGCACTGATCCAGCTCGTTCCACGCGATAGCCAAGACGAAATAACTCGGAAGAGGGATAGGTTAACTTTTGTTAATGACTGATATACCGGCGGACCCGCAAACGACGGAGCAAGACGAATTCGCGCTCGAGCAGCAGCTCTACGAAGCCAGCCTGAAGACCCTTGACGAGGGTCAGGTGCTCACCGGCGTGATCGTCGCGAAGACGCACGACGAACTGCTCGTCGACATCGGCGGGAAATCCGAAGGCATCGTCACCGCGCGCGAGCTCTCGCCGGGCATGCGCGTCGCCGATCTGAAGGTCGGCGATACGCTCGAGGTGCTGGTGCACCGCATCGACGGCGACGGCGACGGCGCGATGTATCTCTCCGAACGGCGCGCGCGCGCGCTCAAGACGTGGGAGCGCGTGCTCGAAGCGCACGAGAACAACGAAGCGATCACGGCGACGGTGACGCAGGTCGTCAAGGGCGGCGTGCTCGTCGATCTCGGCATGCGCGGCTTCGTGCCTGCCTCCCAGATCCGCCGTCACCCGGTCGGCAATCTCGAGGAGATGGTCGGCAAAGTGCTGCGCCTCAAAGTGATCGATCTCGACCACAAGCGCCGGCGCGTCGTGTTGAGCCAGCGCGTCGTGCTCGAAGAAGAGCTCAACCAGAAGAAACAAGAGCTGTTGTCGACGCTGCAGCCCGGGCAGATCCGCGAAGGCACGGTCGTCCGGCTGGCGGACTTCGGAGCGTTCGTCGACCTGGGCGGCGTGGACGGCCTGATCCACAACAGCGAGCTGTCGTGGTCGCGCATCAAACACCCCAGCGAGGCGGTGCAGATCGGCGACAAGGTCCAAGTCGAGATCATGAAGTTCGACTCGGAAGCGCGCAAGGTGAGCCTGTCGCTCAAGCATTCTCTCGAGGATCCATGGAAGACGGTGCCCGATCAGCTCAGCGAAGGCCAGATCGTGCCCGCGACGCTCATCAAAGCGACGTCGAACTACTTGCTCGTCGAGGTGCTTCCCGGCGTGACCGGGATGGTGCCCAAGTCGGAGTTCGATCCCGCCAAGCCGGTCGCGGTCGGCGAGCAGCTCAACGTGAAGCTGCTGTCGATCAACGCCGCATCGCGGCGCATCAACGCGAGCGTGAACAAAGCCGAGTCGGATGACGCCGACGCGAGCGGCGTGCAAGCAAGCGACGACAGCGCGGCGGCGACGGAGCAACCAGACGCGGCTGAGGAGACCGCTGACGCCGCGACATAGCGCGAGAAACCGAGGACCGATATGAAAAGCGCGCCCCGATGGGCGCGCTTTTCGTTTGCAAAGGGGGGCGCGCGCCGTCGGTCCTGTAATACCAGCGCATGGTCGTCGGACTGACAGGGGGGATCGGGTCCGGGAAGTCCACCGTTGCCGGTATGCTCGCCGCTCATGGCGCGACCATCGTCGATACCGACGCGATCGCGCGCGAGGTGGTGGAGCCGCCGAGCCCGGTGCTCGACGCAATCCATTACGAATTCGGCCCAACCGTGCTCACGCCGGATGGCCGGCTGGATCGCGAAGCGATGGCGCGGATCGTCTTCGCCGATCCGCGGCAACGCGAGTTGCTCAATCGGCTTACGCATCCCGAGATCCGCGAGCGCACGCTCGCACGCATCCAGGAGCTGCCGGCCGGTTCGGTCGTCGTCGTCGTCGTGCCGCTGCTGTTCGAGTCCGGCTTCGACGAGTTGTGCGACACCACGGTCGCGGTGATCGCCGATCCGGACATGCGCCGCTCGCGCGTCGCCCAGCGCGATCAGATGAAGGAAGAGGCCGTCGCCGCCCGCATGAGCGCGCAGCTGGCCGATGACGAATACGCGCGCCGGGCCCGTTTCGTGATCAACAACGACGGTGACATCGATCGCCTCACGCGCCAGGTCGACGCGGTCTGGCATCGGCTCGCAGCGGGATAACGGGCGGGCCGGCCCTACTGGTCTTGGTCGGCCAGCAGCTGCGTCACGGTGACGAACGAATACCCTGACGCGCGCAGATCTGCGATGATTTCGGGCAAGGCGACGATCGTGTTGTACTGGCCGCTGTGCAACAGCACGATGCCGCCCGGCTTGGCGTGTTCGACCACCCGCTCCACGATCACAGACACGGGCTGCTCCGTGGCGTCCGCTTTGGCGTCGTCGGGTGCATCGCTCCACAGGATCACGCGATAGCCGAGCCGGCGCGCGATCTCGACCACCCGCGTGTCGTAATGGCCGTGCGGCGGCCGGAACAGGGTCGGGGTGCCGCCGGTGTAGTTCTCGATGAGCGCGCCGCAGGTCGCGATCTGATCCTCGATCTCGTCGTCGGACAGACCCGGCAGGGTGAAATGATTGAACGTGTGGTTGCCGATCTCGTCGCCTGAAGCGACGATGCGCTCGACGAGCTGCGGATACTCTTGCATCGTGCGGCCGACCAGGAAGAAGGTCGCGTGCGCGTCGTCCGACTCGAGCTGGTGCAGCAACAGCGGCGTATAGAAAGGATACGGCCCGTCGTCGAAGGTCAGCGCGATCTCCTTGCGCTGCATCGGCACGAACCAAACGCGGCCATCGGGTGCCATCCCGCCGGCATGCGCGCGCTCGCTCGGCGCGAGCTCATCGGCGGAGGCGATGGGGTTGTCCGCCGCCATGGCGGGTGCCCCGCCGAGGATCATGAGCGCCGCAGCGGCGACCGATGCCAGCATGGCGATATCAGCCCGGCGCATCAACGCGGCACCTGCGGCGCGAGCCACACGCGGCCGAACGCGGCTAGAAACGATCCATCGGACAGGTCGCGGTCGCGGATCGCGGCGTAGGTGGCGCGATCGGCCGAGACGGAGAACACGGTGTTCTCGACGCTCGTCAATGCGCTCTTGTCGACCGGAATCGTAGCCCAGACGTCGACGGCCTGCAGGTCGTCGAAGCGCTCAAAGGCGGTGCGGACCAACAGGGCCGCTTCGTGCTCCATCTCGGCGGCGTCGATATCGCGCATCGTATGAGGGACACGCGCCGAGAATCGAATGCCCGCGGCGTCGTAGTCGCCGGCGTCGGAGACGTAGACCTTGAGGATGTTGTGCGTCGGCAGCAGCGCGTACGTGGCGCGGAAGAGCTCGTCCTCGCGGGCCGGGTCGTACCCTTCGATCCACGGGCGCTGTGCGTACGGGGTGGTTCCCGGTGCGACGCTTCGATCGATCGGCGTCTCGCGCGTCGTTAGGCCCGCCGACTGCGAAGCCTGGAGCGCGCGCCCGACCGAGCTTGTGGCTGCGGCGCCGCTCGCGTTGCCAGCGTGCACGGAGCGGACCACGCCGGATTGCGCGTGTCCGCCGGTGGCCTGGCCCAGAGCCGCCATCGGCGTCAACGCGCCGCAAAGAACGCCGGCTGCTAACGCACCGGCGCAGAAGATCCTCACGTCAGGTACAACGCTCCAAGCAAGCGATTCGTCTCCGCCCGTCATGTCACGCGCAGATGCCGGCGGGTCAAGAGGCCCGCCCTCGCGCGTATTAATTCCCGATGAGGACCACGGGGCCCTCGGGACGAGGCGGCACGTTTCGCAGGCTGCGTGCGTTTCCTCGACGAGTAGGCAGCCGCGTATGAAGGTGCGCACGCGACGTCTGCCGCCAAACCGAGGCGAAGGTGAAATGGAAGAACGAACAGAGCAGGACGCCCCGACCGCGGCCATGACAGTGCGCGAGGCCGGCAAAAAGGGCGGCGACGCGGTGCGCAAAAAGTACGGCCCCTCGTTCTACGAGGAGATCGGGCGCAAAGGCGGCGAGCGCACCAAAGAGCGGCACGGCGCTGGTTTCTACGGCAGCATCGGCCAAAAAGGCGGCAACGCCGTCAAGGACAAGTATGGGACCGGCTTCTACGAGGCGATCGGGCATAAAGGCGGCCAGAAGGTCAAGCGCTTGATCGAAGAGGCGAAGAAGGCGGCCTCCTAAGAGAGGGTCGAAGCGCGGCGCGGGGACGGATGCGTCTCCGCGCCGTTTTTTCTTTCAACGGATGGGTGCCGCGATGCTCGACGCCATCGATCTTCGGACCGCCGACCCCGAGAACATGATGGGAGCGATTCTCTCGCTGCCCGATCAATGCGCGCGCGCCAAGCAGATCGCCTCGGACGCCGGCGTCGGGGCGCTCGCCGGACGGACGTTCGCCAACGCCGTCGTGGCGGGCATGGGCGGCTCGGCGATCGGCGGCGACCTCCTGCGTTCGGTCTTCCAAGACGTCCTGCGCGTACCGCTCGAGGTGTCGCGCGACTATCACCTGCCCGGGTACGTCGGCGCCGACTCGCTGGTCATCGCCGCGAGCTATTCAGGCAACACGGAGGAGACGCTCGCGGCCTACGCGGGCGCGCGCAAGGCACGCGCCGCGGTGTTGGCGGTCACGACCGGCGGCGAGCTTGCGGCCCGCTGCGCGCACGACGGAGTGCCGGCGATCATCATCCCCGGCGGCTTGCAGCCGCGCGCCGCGCTCGGCTACTCGTTCGTGCCGCTCATCGTCGCCGCTGCGCGCCTCGCGCTCATGCCGGCGGCGTTGCTCGATGAGCTCGACGAGATGATCGCAACCCTGGAGCGCGTGCGCAACGCATCCGCGCCCGACGTCGCGCAAGCGGACAACCGCGCCAAACAGCTCGCGGCGCAGTGGCGCGGAGCGATTCCAGTCATCTATGGCTCGCAAGGCGAGCGCGGCGTCGTCGCCTACCGTTGGAAGACGCAGATCAACGAGAACGCAAAGGCATTCGCCGCCGCCGGCGTGCTGCCCGAGCTCGACCACAACGACGTCGTCGGCTGGAGCGGCCACGACAGCAGTCGCCGGCCGGCTCAGGAACGGCCGGAACGCGAGTTGGCGGTCGTATTCTTGCGCGACGACCGAGAGCCCGACCACATCCGCCGGCGCGCGGAGCTCACCAAGACTATCGTCGAAAAACGCGCGGCAAGCGTCAGCGAAGTCTGGGCATCGGGCGAAAGCCGCCTGGCCCGCGCGATGTCGCTCGTCTACCTCGGTGATTTCGCGTCGTGCTACTTGGCGTATGCCGACGGTGAGGACCCCACCCCTGTCACAGTCATCGACTGGCTGAAGTCTGAGCTGGCGAAGGCGCCCCGACCTTAGCGATCGACTGGCCGGTCGAGATCATCCCGGTCACGAGGTTCGCCGACAGCCGGTTGGTGCGCGTCTCCACGCCCTGATAGAGCACGTCGGTGTCGCCGGGGCAGTTGAGGATCTGCGTCGAGTTGTTCCAGACCAGCGCCTGCGTGATGAAATGCTGGCTCTCCGGCAAGCCGATCGACCACACGTGGACGCCTTGGTCGGCGGAATAGTTGAGGCTGCGCGTGTCGATGGTGACCTCGCCCGCTTTGATCTTGTACATCGGCCGTCCGCGTAGAAAGTACGTCGCCGTCGCGTTGTGGTAGGTCTGCACGGTGCCGTCGACGCTGAACTCGGCGCGCTCCGCGGCGAAATGCCAGCTCGTCTTGCCTTCGCGCAGCCCTTGGCCGCTGATGTGGTTGATCACGATCTTCGAGTTGCCGGTCGCCGGCACGAGATCCGGCGTCATCAGCCCGGCGATCACGAAGCCGACGATCGTCAGCGCAAACGCGCCGCCTGCGATGCCGAACCAGAGCGGCCAACGCCCCTTGGCGGCTTCGAGAAACCCGTAGATCATATGCGGCGAGCCTTCGCCGTCACCGGGCGCCAGACCGCTGCGACGAGCAACGCGATCAGCCCGAGCGCGCCGAGCCAGCCGGCGCCGTAACGCACGTAGGGCGTGTCGATCGGCGCGCCGATGTTCGCGCTCAAGACGCCGGCCGTGTCGAGCGGGAGCTGCGCGACGACGCGCCCCTTCGGGTCGATGAATTGCGAGATGCCCGTGTCGGCTCCGCGCACGACCCAGCGCCCGGTCTCGACCGCGTCGATCGCCGCAAGGTCTGCGTGGATGAGCGGGCCCGATGTCGGGCCGAACCATGCGTCGTCGGTGATGATGAGAAGCGAGGTCGCGCCCAACAGCGCGGTCTGCCGCGCGTACGACGAGTAGGCCGACTCGAAGCAGATCAGCGCGCCGAAGCGATTGCCCTCGACGGGCAGCAGCGCTGCGCCCGGCCCATGCGTGAAGTTCGAGGCTGCATCGAATCCCGGCAGGCTGCGGAAGATCGAGTCGAACGGCAAGTACTCCGCGAACGGCACGAGGATGTGTTTGCGATACACGTCGTGCAGCTGGCCGAGCGGATCGAGCGTCATGATGACGTTGTACGTCTCACCTGGCCGGGGCGCGTCGACGGTTCCGGCGAGCAGCCAGACGTGCTGCTCGCGGACGAGATATTGCAGCTCGCCCAGTATCTCAGGCTTTTCGAGCGGGTAGTCGGTGATCGCGGTCTCCGGCCAGACGACGATGCGCGACCCGGCCGCGGCCGCACGGCGCGTGAGCGTGGAGTACGTGGAGATCGTCTGTGCGAAGCGGCTAGGCGACCACTTGACGCGTTGCGAGATGTTGCCTTGCACGATCGCGATCCGCGTGCCGGCGGCCGGCAGCGCGATGCCGTCGCGCGCCGCATCGCCGAGCGCCACCAGCACCACGAGACAGCCGAGCGCGGCGACCGCAGTCACGCGCGTGCCGCGATCGCCGAACAACAGACCGGCGAACGCGCCGTTAGCCAGCGCGATGATCGCGGTCAATCCGTAGATGCCCGCGTATGCGGCGAGCGGCAATAGCCACGGCACGTGCGGCGCGATGGCGCCGAGCTGAGCGAACGGCATGCTGGCCGAGCCGTTCGTGCGTACCGACTCCATGATCAGCCACGCTGCCGGCGCGGCGAAGATCATCGGCGAACGAAAACGTCCGCGCGCGACCAGCGAGATCGCGACGGCGCCGACGGCCATGAACAGGCTCTCGATGAGCGACAGCAGCCCGAGCGCGACGAAGCGCGCGGCACCGATCTCGTCGCCGAGCGAGAAGATCATCCATTGGTCGACGATCGCGTAGAAGATGGTGCACGAAACCACGCACCAGCCCAGCGCCGCTTTCCAGGACGACTCGGACCAGAGCCAGAACAGGGGGGCCAACGCGACGAACGCCAGCGGCCAGACATCCGTCTTCGGGAACGCCAGCGCCGCCAGCAGCGGGCACGCGATCGCCAGCAGCAGACGTAAGAGAAATGAATTCTTACCGACCACGACGCTCACCGTTCGCGCTCGCGCGCGCCGCGTCCGCCCTCCTCGCCGCCGCATTGATCGGGGCGTGCGGGCGAGGTCCGCTCACGCCGCCGCCGATCAGCCAGTTGGGCGGCACGATCCAATTTCAGCTGATCGTCGCCGGCGCGATCACGCAATCGCAGGGCGATTACATCATCGCGGTCAACGCGGTGACCGCCGATGGCACGAGCGTCAATCCGGGCGAGCCGGCCGGCATGCCGACCGTGGCCGAGGCCCAGGCCGGTTCGTTCACCCACTGGGATCAGGAATTCGTCTACGGGTTCGACACGGCGGCCGCGCCCAACGGCTTCAACTACGCGTATAAGGCGCTGGGCACCGGCGGCATCGTCACTTTCGTGCCCATCATCTTGACGACCAATCAATTCATCTTCAACCCGAGCCTTTCGACCGGTACGGGCGTCAACAACACCCTCTCGATCACGCTGCCCATCGCGGCGCTGTCGATCCGCTCCAACCCGAACGGCACGCAGCCCCCCACCGTCAGCTCGCCTGCCGCGGTGCTGCTGCACGTCAACTACATCACGACCGATAACACCGCGCAACACGTACCGCAAGACCAGCTCGGCTGCTGCAGCCTGTTGACCAGCGGCTACGACCTGCCGGTCGACCTGACGAAATCCGCCACGTATTTCAACCAGCTCACCTCACCGCCGACCAAGATGGGTCCGGCCAATCCCAATCTGTTCATCGCCGGCGGCCAGATCATCGTCACGCCCGGCAGCTAAGGCGACCCGAAGCTCTGCGGCAAGATCGAGTTGCCAGTCAGCCCGAAGTTGACGCTTTGCGTCGGGAACGCGAGCAGCGCGAACGAGACGTCGAGCTCGTGCAGCGCCTGGCGGTATGCGAGCCGGATCTGATAGCAATCGTTGACCGTGTGGGTCAAGAAATAGTTCTGGCCCTGCAGTCCGTGCAGCTTGAAGTCGTAGTTGCCGAGGAACTGCAGGTAGTCGTTGCGGCCGAGCGGCGTCGACAGCGTGATCGCGAGCGGGCCATAACCCGTGCCGTGCGGGTCGTAGGAGTCGCCGAGCAGCACGTTCGCATAGGGCGACGGGTTCACGGTCATCTGATAGTTGATCGAGCCGATGAACTTGTCTTTGAAGTCGTAGTTCGTCGTCGCCGTGAAGTGGTAGACGCTGGCGTTGTAAAAGTTGAACGTCTCGTTGATCTGATCGTACCCGGTCAGTAGATCGTACGCCGGCATCGGCGTGTAGCCGCGCACGCTCTGCTCCTGATAGGCGAGCGTGTCGTCGGCATGGCGCCCGAAGAATTTCTGCAGCGAGAACTGCTCGGTGATCGCGCCGCGCTCGTCGCCGGTGCCGTAGATGTCCTGGCGGATGCCGACCAGGCCGGACGCGGTCGCGCTGTCGCCGATGCGGTAGAGCGCCGTGCCGGCCTGTCCGTTGAGCTCGTAGCGCGCGGTCGTGATCTTGTCGTAGCCGTCGTCGTAGACGCCATCGATAAGCGTGAGCTGCAGGGGCAGGCGTAAGTCGTTGATCGAGAACGGCCGGCTGCGGATGGTCAGCTCAGGCACCTTTTGCAATCCGATGACCGGCTGCGTGGTCTCGCCGCTCGAGGTCGTATTGCTCGTCTGGCCGTGGTTGGTCGAGACGAGCAGATCGGCGTCGAATGCGCGCGCCGAGTAGCGCGTGTCCTGTTGGAAGAGCACCGAGCGCGAGAACGAGCTTGATTCGAACGGCGTTCCAGCCGCGAACACCGAGTTGTTGTACTGGAGCTGCAGCGAGACGTTCTCGGAGAACGCCGGTGAGAACGCGATGTTATGGTTGATGAGCGCGCCCACCGAGCTGCTCGGCCCCGTCGTGGTCGCCGTGCCGCCGTAACTGGTCGTGCTGCGCGCGCCGTTGTGCACCACGTTGATGTTGGCGGACAGCGTCGGCGGGATCGTGTTGAGGAGCGATTGGCTGACGTAGCTCGCGTTCGCCGACAGCGTCACGTGATGCGAGAAGATGCGCTGATAGGTCAGCCCGGAGTTCAGCGAATTGCGCACGCCGGTGTTCTGGAATTGGTAGTTGTTGCTGTGCAGGTCGTAGATGGTGAATTCGCCCGATCCGGTGCCGTCGCGGCGCGCGAAATACAGGTCCGCGCCAAGTCCTATGCCGGCTTTCTGGTAGAAATCGACGTGGTACGTGCCGTAAAAGTACTGGCTCGAATAGAAATTGATGTAGTTCTTCAGGAAAAACCCGTAGATCGAGTTATAGCCGATGCGCGGCGCGATGGCGCTCGGCCTGCGCTCGCCCTCTTGGGTCAGCGGAACGACGAGAATGCCAAGTCCGGCGACCAGATACTTGCCCAGATACAGCGCCGGGCTGTGCGCGATGAGCCGGTCGTTCGGCCGCAGCTCGATCTCTTTGCCGGTGATGTGGTAGGCGACATGATGCAGATCGCACGTCGTCACCCAGCCGTGCTCGAGCACCGCATGGCCGTTGTGGTCGATTGTGATGCGCTGGCCTTTGTAGTAGACGAATCCGTGGATGCGTTCTGACTGGAAGGCGACCGCTGAGCTTTGCCCTTCGACCCCGTCCATGATGACGCGATCGTGCGCGACGTCGTAGTCGAGCGCTTGGGCCGTCGCGCTGTCGCCGTTGGCGGCGACATAATGGACGTTGCCGATCGCGCGTACGGTACGGCTGGCGGCGTCGTAATGCGCGCGGTCAGCGGTGATGCTCGAATCGCCGGAGACGATGAGCACATGGCCGTCGGCGTCCATGTCGCCGTTCGCCTTGCCGTAGAGCCGGTCGGCCGTGAGGCGTCCGAACCCGGGCGGCGGCGACGGGGGCGCAGCGGTCTCGGTCACCGGCGGCGAGCCGGATGCTTGCGGAGCGGGCGCCTGTAGCGGATGGACGAGCGTGGGATACGAGTCCGGGTCAGGTGGACCGGTGGGATTGCTCGCGGGTGTTTGGGGCGGAACGGTGGGCTGCGTCATCATCGGCATCGGCACGGCGCTGCCCGATGGCGACGGTGAGCCTGTCGCCGGCGCCGGCGTCAATCCCGGCGTGGGCGATGCGCTTATCCCGTTTTGATTTCCTTGGTCCCCGCTTGCGTGTCCGCCGTTCGCGGCCACGAAAAGCACCGCAGCGAGGGCTGCGGCGGCGACTCCCCACGTGCGATTGCGTGGTTGGCGCAATGGCGGATTATCGTTCCTCGAGCAAGAGCAGCACGAGTCCCGCGGAGCCCATGATGATGTTGGGCGCCCACGCGGCGAGCACGGGCGCCATGGCCCCGCTTTTGCCGAGCGCATTGGTGGCGGCCATGATCAGATAGTACCCAAGAAGGATCACGATCGCGAAGATCGCCGCCACGCCCCGGCCTCGCTTGCCGAAGCGAATGCCCATCGGCAGGGCGATGAGCACGCCGATCAAGCACGCGGCTGGCATGGCGTATTTCTGCTGCAGCGACATCTCCAGCTGGGTGACGTCCGCGCCGCCGGTCCGCAAGTTTTGGATCTGCAGGCGGAGCTCGCGCGAATTTGTCTCAAACGCGCTTTGCGGCGAATAGAGCAGGCTCGTGTCGCCGAGCGGGAACTCGAGCTTGTCGAAATGCTTCACCTGCGACACGGTGCCCTGGTAGCCCGTCGTGGTCACCACGCCATCCTCTAGCACCAGCTTGCCGCCGACCTGATGGCCGACGCGTGCGGTCAGCGTCTCGGGCCAGTATCCGGCGCCGATGTTGAACACCTGCACGTTGTGCATGACGCCGGTGCCCGAATCGACCGATTGGATGTAGATCACGTGCTGGCCGTCGGTCGTGCGGAAGAACTGGTAGGGCTGGATGATCGCTTGGGTCGAGTGGAACGCGATCTGGCGGAACAGCTCGACGGATTTCGCCTGCGAACGCGGCGCGATCTCTTCGTTGATGCCGAACGCGATGAACGTCATGATGACGCCCAGCACGTAGCAGGGCAAGGCGATGCGCTGCAAGCTGATGCCGCTCGTGCGCATGGCGGCGATCTCGTTGTCGGCGGAGAGGCGGCCGATGCCCAGCAAGATGCCGAACAAGCACGAGAACGGCAGGATGAGATACATGAGGGCGGGCAGCTGAAGCGCAAGATACTTGGCGATGAGGATCGCCGGCACGCCTTTGTTGATGACGTATTCAGCGGCCAAGAAGAGCGAATTGATGAGCATGAACAGCGTGAAGGCCGCGATGGCGAAGCCGAACGGCGCGAGCAGCTCGCGCGTCAGATACTGGTCGAGGATCGACAGCGAGAAATAGCTTGATCCGAGTCCGCGTGCGGGCTGCGGCGTCCCATGCCCGGCCGATAGCCAATCAAGCCGTTCGCCCGATGATGCGGGCGCCGTCGGCGCGGCCGGCGGGCCGAGTGTGGTGGATTGCGAGATCGGCCGGCCAAAGGCGCCGAACATCAGGCGCCTATACCTACTTGTGCGCTGCCGGCGCGTGGTACAGCGAGAGCACGCTGCTGACGTATGCGTCGGTCTCGGCGTACGGTGGGATGCCCTTGTAGTGGGCGACCGCGCCCGAACCGGCGTTGTACGCGGCAAGGGCCAAGGGGATGTTCCCGTTATACTCGCGCAGCAGATCGCTCAAATGTTTGGCGCCGCCTGCCACGTTTTGTTCCGGATCCCACGGATCGGCGACGCCGTACGCGCGTGCAGTGCCCGGCATGAGCTGCATCAATCCCATGGCACCCGCGGTCGAAACCGCCGATGGATCGCCGCCGGATTCGACGCGGATGACGGCTTTGACGAGGTTGGGGTCGACGTGGTTGGCTTTGGCCTGCTGGCTGACGATGGTGTCAAGCCGCTGTTGGGCCATGCTGTGCGGGCCTTGGCCGAACGGCAAAAATCCGCCGCCGCTGCAGCCCGCGAGGACCGCCGCCGCGACCACCGGCGCCGTACGCCAAAAAGCGCGCTGAGCGTCTGCCAACGTCGCAAAGCTCCTTTTCGCCATCTCTCCGGCACCCGTTCAACGCGGCCGGAGGCTCTACATCTAACGTATCGGCAGCATCCAGCGGCTTAACGAACCTCTCATCCGCGCGAGCAAGCCAGCGCCGGACACTCGCACAGACGGGTGCACGCAGCGACGTCGGGGTGGGGCTGAGGCGGGGTGGTTACGTCCGCGCGCGGCGGCCGGCGACCGTCTTGTAACAGTCCTGGCAATACACCGGCTTATCGGGGCGAGGCGAGAACGGGACTTGCGTCGCCACACCGCATTGAGAGCAGATCGCGTCGTACATCGTCCGCTCTCCGCTCGCGGCGGAGCGATCGCGTTTGCGCGCCTGCCTGCAGTTCGGGCAACGGGCTGGTTCGTGCTCGAAGCCTTTTTGTGCGTAGAATTCTTGCTCGCCCACCGTGAAGATGAATTCGGAACCACAGTCGCGGCAGGTCAGCGTGCGGTCTTGCAATGCCACTTAACGCTCTCAGTTCCACCATCTGGAAACGCGAAAATGTCCGTGGCTTTGATGAGCGGCCACGAAACAGTGGAAAAACTCTAGCACAACTGCTCACCGAAAAGCAACCGTGCAGGCCATGGCGGAAGCGCGCGCGTAACAACTAACGCTATGCGCCCTTCAAAACCTTCCATTCTTATCGCCGCCGCTATCACCGCCGTGCTGGCCTGCTGCCTGCAGGCCCAAGCCGTTTTAGCGGCCGCTCCCGAAGTCGGCTCGCCCGCCCCTGACTTCTCGCTGCAGACCACGGCCGGCAAGCCGCTGCGCTTGTCGGACATGCGCGGCAAAGTCGTCGTCCTCAACTTTTTCGCGACCTGGTGCCCGCCATGCCGCGCTGAGACGCCCGATCTCGTGAGCACGGCCGGCGCGTACGGCGCCCGCGGCGTCATCTTCGTTGGCGTCGACGTCAAAGAGTCGGCGCAGCTCGTCCAGGAATTCGCCGGTGCCAAGGGCGTCGCATACACGGTCGTGCTCGACAGCGACGGCAAGGTCAACGATTCGTACGACGTGCGCGCGATTCCGACCACATACGTCATAGGCCGCGACGGACGCATCCTGTACCGGCAAGTCGATCAGCTTTCCGGCGCCGTTCTGGCGAGCGCGCTCAACGATGCGCTGGCGGGGCGCGTGGCCAACGAGTCCGCGCTTGGCCAGAAGTTCGCAGCCACTGCGGCTGATGGCGCGCAAGCCGTCAGCGCCGACCTCGCGCGTGCGAAGACCGCGCAAGCCGCGCACGACAAGGCGGCTGCCGTAGCCGCAGCGGGCCAGGCGATCGACGCCGGAGTCGCCGCGAACAAGAAGCTCGACGACCTGCAGAGTTCCGACGACCAGTCGGCGATCAACTTCTGGCTTAGCTCGCAGCAGCGCGACGCGTTGGGCGCGCAGCTCGCGCAGGCGTATCAGCTGCGGGCGCAGCTCCAGCCCTCGGCCAAGACGACATCGGGCGACCTCGAGCATGCGGCGCTGCTGCTCGGCCAAAAAGCTGAAGACGAAGAGCGCTTCGCGCAGGCGGAAAGCTACTACAAACAGGCCGCCGTCTATAACCCCAAGGACACCCAAGCCGACGATGGCATCTACCTAGCGGCGTACGAGCAGCACGACTACGCGACGTCGCGAGCCGCCGCTGAGACCGAGGCCCAGATCGCGCCGAAGGATCCGGAAAGCTGGCTCACGCTGGCGTCGGCGCTGAATTCGCTCAAGCAGTACGATGACGCCCTGGCGGCCGAACGCACGGCGCTCATCCTGGCGACGCTCACCTACGCGAATCATCCTTTGAAGAAGCATGCCGCCTACGAAGTCGGCCGCGTCTTCCTCAAGACCGGGCGCACCCAGATCATGGCGGGCAAGGATGACGATGCCAAGTACTCGCTGGCAACGTCGTCCATCATGGCCCCGGGCACGATCGTCGCCCAGCAGTCCGACGAACAACTGGCGGCGCTCTCGCCGCAACCGGTCTACGTCGCGATTTCAGGGTCCGACAACGTGGCGACCAATGGCACGGCGCCGGCCAAGCTGTGGGTGACCGTGCGCAACGCCGCGTCGCAGGCGCGCATGGTGCACCTCGCAGCCGTCAACGTGCCCAAGAAGTGGGTGCTGTCCTTCTGCTACGACAAGGTCTGCGATCCATATAAGAGCGACGTGTCGCTCGGCCCGAATTCGACGCGCCGCGTCGAGCTTCAAGTGGTGCCGCTCAGCCCGGTCCAAGGCTCGTGGCACATGACCCTGGCACCCGGCGGCGTAGATCAGATGGACGTCAACGTCGACGGCCACGCGGCGAAAGCGAGCATCACGGTCCTCGCCTCGTAGGCGATCGAGCGCCACCGAGACGGGGCGCACGCGACGACATCAAGCCCGAGGAGCCGCGCACACGCGCGGCTCTTCGCGTTTCCAAGCGCCCGAACACGTGTGTCCCACTTTACAAACAACCGATAAGTGGGGTATAGTGGGGCAAAGTGGCTTACCGTGGGGCTTGGGATCTCTATTATGAGCGCTCTCCCGAAGTTTACGGGACAGTTCGAACATTCTCTGGACGAGAAGGGTCGTTTGACCATCCCGGCTCGTCTTCGAGCGCGCCTCGGCGACCATTTCGTGTTGACGATCGCCCCGCCGGAACCATGCCTTGCGCTGTATCCGGAATCCGCCTGGTCGGATTTTTGCGCCAAGCTGGAAGCGGCCCCGCGCAAGGACGCGCAGTACCGCACCTTCGTCCGTCATCTGTTCGCGCACACCGAGGAGGTCACGCTCGACGCGCAGGGCCGGCTCCTGATCCCGCCGGCGCTGCGCGAGTATGCCCAGCTCGATCGCGACGCGATTCTCGTCGGCGCGTTGACGCGCATCGAGATGTGGGCGGCCGGCAACTGGCGCAAAGCCAGCGCGGCGCCCGAGCGGATGGCCGACCTGATGACCGAGCTTGGACTCTACTAGCCATGTGCCAGTCATGCTCGATGAGACGCTCGCGCTGCTCGCGCCGGCAGATGTCGAAAGTCCGGTTCTTGTCGATTGCACCTTCGGCGCCGGCGGGTTCACGCAAGGCATCCTGGCCCGCATACCCGGGGCGCGCGTCATCGCGCTGGACGCCGACCCGGAAGCGTACGACCGTGCGCGCGTGCTCGCACAGCGCTACGAACAGCGCCTCACGCCGGTCCATGCCAATTTCGCACAGCTCGCCGACGTGCTTGCTTCCCTCGGAGTGGGCAGCGTGAACGGCGTCGTCTACGACCTCGGACTGTCGTCGTTGCAGCTTGCCGACGCCGCGCGCGGATTCGCGTTCGCGGGCGAGGGCGAGCTCGACATGCGCTTGGATCCGACGTCCGACGCGGCGACCGCTGCGCAATTGCTCGCGACCGCCAAAGAGGGCGAGATCGCGGATATCATCTTTGAATTCGGCGACGAGCGCAACGCGCGGCGCATCGCGCGCCAGATCGTCCGACGGCGCGAGCGCTCGCCGCTGCGCACGACGTCCGATCTGGTCGCCGCCGTCCTGGCCGCGCAGCCGCGCGGCGCCCATCGTCGAGGCATCCATCCGGCGACGCGGACCTTTCTGGCGTTGCGCATGGCGGTGAACGAAGACCTCGACAGCCTTGCCGCAAGCCTCGAAGCCGCGATCGCCTGCGTGCGGCCCGGCGGCCGGATAGCGGTCATCAGCTTTCATTCCGGCGAAGACCGCGTCGTCAAACACCAATTCGCGGCGTGGCGCCGCGCCGGCGTCGCCGAGGTCTTGACGCGCAAGCCGCTGAGCCCGACGCAGACGGAGATCGCAGCCAACCCGCGCAGCCGCAGCGCCAAGCTGCGCGCCGCGGCGCGCACCGACCAGAATCTGCCGAGAAGCGCGTAGCGATGGCAACAGCGCACGCGTATAAACTCGAGTTCGACCGGCGCCTGACGCCGGCGCCGCGCAACGCGCGCAGACGCAGCGCCGGCACCCGCGCCACGCGACGCAAAACGGTGTCAGCGGCGCGGATCGTCGCCATCGCCATCGTGCCGCTCGTCATGATCTTCGGCTACGTCGGTCTGACGGCCGAGTTGGCCGCTCAGACATATCGGCTCGGCGCCGATCAAACATTGCAGGCGCAACTGGTGCAGACGGACGATGCGCTGCGCCAGCGCGTGGCACAGGCGCAATCGGTCGCCCGCCTCGAGGCCGCCGCCGCCGCACTACATATGAAGGAACCGGCGCGCGTCGCCGTGATCAGACTGCCCGCGCCAAGCAGCAAGCCCACGACGACGGCGTTTGCCGCCGGAATCGCGCGCTTCACCCGCTTGTTCTTCGCGCGCTAGAGGCGCGCCGGCTCACCGCGTGAAGGAGAAAGAACGAAGCCGCCTTCGCGCGCGCGCGATCTTCATCTTCTGGGTGTTTTTCCTCGTCACGGGACTGCTCGCCGCGCGGCTGTATAAAGTGCAAGTGCGCGACGGCGCCGCCCTCGCGTCGATCGCCGTCGATCAGCATCGCGCGGAATACCCGGTCAGCGGCCGCCGCGGCCGCATCGTCGACCGTTTTGGCGCGGTGTTCGCGGGCACGTCGCCCGCCGTGCAGATCTTCGCGCAACCGCCCGACGTCTCTGACCCGCGCGCCGCGGCGGCGACGCTCGCGCCGCTGCTCCACCAGCCCGCGCCGCTGCTCGAGCGCGAGCTCTCCGCGCACACGACCTTCATCTATCTCGACCGCATGCGTCCGAAGGCGCTCGGCGAGCGCATCGACGGCCTGGCATTGCCCGGCATCGGCACGAGCGACGAGCCGACGGGCTTGCGCGTCGACCCGCAAGGCCGCATCGGCTCGACGGTGATCGGCTTCACCGGCATCGACAATCAAGGGCTCGCCGGCATCGAG
The DNA here is from genome assembly GCA_963772515.1 of Vulcanimicrobiota bacterium. Taxonomy (GTDB): domain Bacteria; phylum Vulcanimicrobiota; class Vulcanimicrobiia; order Eremiobacterales; family Eremiobacteraceae; genus JAFAHD01. The sequence continues at coordinate 393,184 of CAVYXC010000002.1, read as the reverse complement.
GTCTCGTTCAACGACGTGCTCGCGGGCAAACCGGGCCAGGTCGTCGAGGAGACCGACAGCCAGCTGCGTCCGATCCCGTTCGGGCGGCGAGTCGTGCAGCAGGCCGTCACCGGCGACACGGTCGTGCTCACCATCGACCGCTCGCTGCAGCTCGCGGCCGAAGACGTGCTTGCCAAGACCGCCGCAACATACAGCGCCCGCAGCGCCAGCGCGATCGTGCTGCGCGCCGGCACCGGAGAGATCCTCGCGCTTGCGAACTGGCCGAACTTCGATCCGAATCATTACGCGGCGTTCCCCCAGGATTCGTACAAAGATCGCGCGATCACCGATCCCTTCGAGCCGGGCTCGACGTTCAAGCTGATCACGGCGACCGCGGCGATCGATTCGGGAAGCGTCGGTCTGAGCGACACGTTTCCAGCCGAGAACGTCATCGACGTCGGCGGCTACGTGATCCACAACGCGGATGACGGCCTCATGCCATCGGGGCATGCGCGCGAGACGCTTTCTGATATCGTCACGTTCTCGCACAACGTCGGCGCGGCCGAGGTCGCGCTGCGCGTCGGCAAGCGGACCATGGGCGACTACATCAAGCGTTTCGGTCTCGACGAGGTCAGCGGCGTGGACCTGCCGGGCGAAAGCCCGGGCATCATCGACACGCCCGATCATTGGTACGGCTCGCGCGAAGCCACGATCGCTTTCGGCCAGGGCGTTTCGGTGACCGGCCTCGCCCTCGCACGCGCCTATGCGGCCATCGCCAACGGCGGTGTCCTGATGCGTCCGCTCATCGCGCGCGAAGTGCTGGATCCTGACGGACGCGTCGTGCGCACGTATCCGCCGGAGGCCGTGCGCCGCGTCATGCGGCCGCAGACCGCGGCAGCGCTGCTCGCGATGCTGCGCGACGTGGTCCGGGAGGGGACCGGCACGAATGCGCAGATCGCCGGCTACGCAGTGGCCGGCAAGACCGGCACCGCGCAGATCGTCGAGCACGGGGAGTACCAGCAGGGCGAATACATCGCGTCCTTCATCGGCATCGTGCCCGCGGACAGACCGCAATACGTCGTGCTGATCAACGTCGAGCGCCCCCGCGGCGCATATTACGGCGGGATCGTCGCCGCGCCGGCGTTCCGCGAGCTCGCGCTGCGCGTGCTATGGCGCGAGGGCGTCTTGCCCAAACGCGCTGATGGCGACCTGGCCGAAACCACTGCTGCGCAGCCTCCGAGACCCGCGCCGGTGCGTCGCGAGGCGCCCGCCACCGTTCGGAGGAATACGACGCCTATACATCAATGACGAATCCGATGCCGACGCTGCTGCGGCGTCTGCTCGCCGGCGTGAGCGACGCGCGAGTGAGCGGCGATCCCGACGTGCTCGTCACCTCGATCAGCATCGACTCGCGACGCATCGAGCGAGGCGCCCTGTTCGCGTGTCTGCGCGGTCTGCACGAGGACGGCCACGCGCACGCCGCGGAGGCGGTCGTCGCCGGCGCGGCGGCTGTGCTGGCCGAGCATGACGTCGAGATCGGCAGCGCGCCTTTGGTCGTCGTCCCATCGGTGCTCGCAGCCCTATCCCCGATCGCGGCCGAGCTGTGGGGCAGGCCCGCAAATGCGCTGACCTGCGTCGGCGTCACCGGCACGAACGGCAAGACGACGACGACGCATATCTTCGAAGCGATCACCGTGGCCGCCGGGCGCTCGTTCGGTTTGATCGGCACGTTGGGCGCGCGCCTCGGCGACAAGTTCTCGGTCGATCTCGCGCACACGACGCCGTATGCGCACGATCTGCAGTCGTTGCTCGGGCGCTTTCGCGCAGCGGGCGCCACTGGCGCGGTGCTGGAGGTGTCCAGCCACGCGCTCGCCATGCATCGCGTCGACGACGTCGAGTTCGACGTCGCGGCGCTGACCAACATCACGCACGACCATCTCGATTTTCACGGTAGTTTCGAGACCTACGCCGCCACCAAACGGCGTCTGTTCGAACTGGCGCGGCGCAACGAGGTGAAGCCTCCGGGCACGTGCGTCCTCAACCTCGACGATCCCGAGGGTAAACGGCTCGCCGCCGACCTGCCCGTAGCGCTGACGTACGCGGTGGATAATCCCGATGCTGCGCTGCGCGCCGTCAACGTCGAGCTGTTCGCCGATGGTTCGCGCTTCTCGGTCCCCGCGCTGCGCCCGGCACCGTTCATGATGCGACTGCCTGGACCGTTCAACGTCGCCAACGCCATGACGGCGATTGCCTGCGCGACGGCGCTCGATTTCGACGTGGAAGCAATCGCGCAAGGCCTGCTCGCGGTCAGCGCGGTGCCGGGCCGCATGACGCAAGTGCCCGCCGAGCGCATCGGCGTGTATGTGGACTACGCGCACACGCCCGACGGTTTGCGCAACGTCTTGCGGGCGGCGCGCGCGCTCACCGAACATCGCGTCGTGTGCGTGTTCGGATGCGGCGGCGACCGCGACCCGCTCAAGAGGCCGGTGATGGGGCGCATCGCACGCGAGCTGGCCGACCACGTGGTGTTGACGACCGACAACCCGCGCTTCGAAGATCCCAAACGCATCATCGACGACGTGCTGGCCGGCATGGAAGGCGAAGGCGCCAGCTACAGCATCGAACCCGACCGGGCGCGCGCCATCGAAAACGCGATCGCAGAAGCCGAACCGGGTGACGTCGTCGTGATCGCCGGCAAAGGCCACGAATCCTACCAGCTCATCCGCGACGACCGCGTGCCGTTCTCGGACGTGAGCATGGCCGAGGCCGCGATCCGCAAGGCAGGCGCATGAGCAGGCTGACGCTGTCGCGTTTCCTCGAGGCGTCGCAGGGCCGGCTCGCCGCCGCAGCTCGGCTCGAGGCGGACGTGCCGTTCGTTCCCAGCACGGACTCGCGCACGCTGCGTCCCGGTGAGACCTTCGTGGCCCTGCGCGGCGAGAATTTCGACGGCCATCATTATATAGGGGCTGCGCTTGCGGCTGGTGCGGCGGGACTCGTCGTCGAGCGCCCGGAGGCGGTGCCGGCGGGCAGCGAGGCGACCGTGGTCGTGGTGGACGACACCAAAGCCGCATATCTGCGCGGCGCCGCAGCTGCGCGACGGATGGCGGCGCGCACGCTGGTCGTCGCCGTCACGGGCAGTGTCGGCAAGACGACCACGAAGGCGTTTGCAGCCCAGCTCATCGGACGCTTCCGGCGCGTGATCGCGACGCCGCAGAACGAGAACAACGAGCTCGGCGTGGCCAAGCTCTGCTACGCCATCGCCGAGAGCGGCGACGTCGACGTCGCCGTCGCGGAGTTCGGCGCACGCCACCCCGGCGAGATCGCCGAACTTGTGGAGATCGCAGCGCCCGACGTCGGCGTGCTGGTGAACGTCGGCGAGGCGCACCTGGAGTTCTTCGCGAGTCGCGAAGAGCTCGCGCGCACCAAGTTCGCCATCTTCGGTGCGGGCGCTCGCCCGGTGTGCAACGCGGCCGACGAGTGGACGCGCCGCCTGGCGGTTGAAACGGACATCGCCGAGCGGGCGCTATGGGTGCGTCTGTGCGGCGAGCCGGAGATGCCCGGTTTGACGCTCGAAGCCGGCGAACCGCGCGACGGGCGCGTGCCGCTGTCGCTTGGGGCGTCGCACGCGTTTGCCGCATGGCACCTTCTCGGCGAGCACCATCTGCGCGATGCGCTCCTTGCCGCTGCCGCCGCACTGCAGTGCGGCGTCGGATTCGAGGAGGCGATCGATGGGTTCGGCGACTTGCGTTTGCCGCCAGGTCGATTCGAACAGCACACACTCCCGAATGGCGCGACGGCGGTCTACGATGCATACAACGCGAGCCCAACTTCGATGCGACACGCGCTGAGCGCATTCGCATCGTTGCCCGCACGGCGGCACATCGCCATCCTCGGCAGCATGGCGGAGCTTGGCCAGGGGGCAGCTGCCGGACACGCGGAGACCGGCGCCGCGGCGGCGCAGACGGGGGTCGAAGCGCTGTATTGCGGCGGCGACCACGCGCAAGCGATCGCGCTCGGCGCGCTCGAGGCCGGCATGGCGCCGACCGCCGTGCACACATATGTGACCAACGCCGAGATCGCCCAAACGCTTCGCGATCAGCTGCGCGAGGGCGATGCGGTCTTGCTCAAGGGATCGCGCGTGCAACGCATGGAGGAGATCCTCGACGCCCTGCTCGCTCCTGCGAGCGGCTCGTCTGCGGCACCGAAAGCCGAGACGTCTGAGGCGGCGAGAGCCGCCGAAGCCGAGCCGGGGAGGGAGACTATCCCGAAGCTCCCCGGCGTTCTCGGCGCGGGTGCGGCAGACGGGCAGCGCTGGCGCGCGCAGACGTTCGCGGTGCAAGCTCCTGAATTGCCCGCGCGGATCGTTGCGTTGCCGGTCCGCACTCCGCTCGTGAAGTCCGGCGATGACCTCGCTCGGCTCGTCGCGGACTGCGTGCGCGGCATCGCGGGCAGCGACGACGTGGTGTGCATCTCCGAGACCGCAGTGGCGATCGCGCAGGGCCGCTCGATCCCGGCCGAGGCGATCCGGCCGGGCCGGCTTGCGCGCATGCTCGCCGACCGCGCCGGTTCATACGCGACGATGAGCCAGCCCGAGTCGATGCAACTGGTGATCGAGAACGTCGGCGCGGCCAAAGTGGTGGCCGCGGCCGTCGCCGGTGCGGCGGGCAGGCTGATCGGCCGGCGCGGGGACTTCTACCGTATCCTCGGCCCCGCAGTCGCCGAGATCGACGGTTACACCGGCACGATGCCGCCCTACGAGCGGCACATCGTGCTCGGTCCGCATGATCCGCAGGCAGTCGCCGAGCAGATCGCCGCCGCGTGCGGCGCGCATGCGGCCATCGTCGACGCGAACGACCTTCATAAAGTCGAAGTGCTCGGCGCCAGCGCAGCGGTCGACCGCGACGCAGTGCGCGTGTGCCTGCGCGACAACCCGCACGGCAACAGCGATCAGCAAACGCCGATCGTCGTGCTCAAGCACAGGCCGGCAGCGGGTTCGCCCGCTTCCTCGCCGCTGCTCCGATGACCCCGACCGGCCCGTTCACGTTCCTCGTCCTCGCATTTGGCGTCGGCGCCGTCTTGTCGGCGGCGATCATCCCTGCCCTCATCGCGTGGCAGCGGCGGCGCGCGCTCGGACAACAGATATACGAAGACGGTCCGGCCTCGCACGAGGTCAAGCGTGGCACGCCGACGATGGGCGGCATCGCGTTCGCCGCGGCGGCGCTCGCGGGCGCGTTCATCCCGCCGATCGATGCCGTCTGGCGCTGGCCCGTCGTGTCGCTCGTCCTCGCGGCCGCGGCGATCGGTTTCGCAGACGACTACCTGAAGCTGGTCCGGCGCCGCCCGCTCGGATTGCGAGCGCGGGTCAAGTTCGCGCTGCTCCTGATCGTCGCAGCGTGTTTCACCGCATGGGCCGCGCAGGAGCATCAATTCGCCGCGATCTGGTTCACGGGGTACGTCGCGTTGCCCGTATGGTTATGGGCCTTCCTTGCGGTGTGCGCGATCGTCGGCGCTGCCAACGCGGTGAATCTCACCGACGGCCTCGACGGGCTGGCCGCGGGTGTCGCGATGCCGCCGCTCATGCTGATGAGCTTTCTGTTCGCCGGGACGATCGCCGCGGCGGTGGTCGGCAGCTGCGCCGGTTTTCTGTATTTCAACCGGCATCCCGCGCGCATCTTCATGGGCGACACCGGCGCGCTCGCTCTCGGCGCGCTGCTCGGCGGGCTGGCGATCGAATACAACTTCTTGCTCTTGCTGCCGATCATCGGAATCGTCTTCGTGCTCGAAGCGCTCTCCGTCATCGTGCAGGTGATCAGTTTCAAATCGACCGGCCGGCGCGTCTTCAAGATGACGCCGTTGCACCATCACTTCGAGATGTCGGGCTGGCCCGAAGGCCGCGTGACCGGTGCGTTCATCGTCGCATCGTTGTGCGTCACGTTCGGCGCGCTGGTCTTCCTTTTGATCGGCGCGCGAGGCCTCGCGCTGTAGATGCCGAACGATGTCGTAGTGAAGCTCGTAGAGGGCGACCGCGCGCTGGTCATCGGCGTCGGCCGCAGCGGCATGGCGACCGCGGCCGTGCTGCGCGACCGCGGCCTTCACGTCGCCGCCTACGACGATAAACCGCTCGAGCAGCTCACGGCACAGCGCGACGATCTCGCCAAGCTCGGCGTCGAACTGACGAGCAAAGACGGTCTTGCAGCGGCCGCCGGCGGTGCGAACGTCGCGATTCTCTCTCCCGGCGTGCCGCTCAACAATCCGGCCGTGCTTGCGGTCCAACGCGCGGGCGTCCCCGTCATCTCGGAGATCGAAGCGGCCTATCGTATCGCGCTGGCGCCGATCATCGCGATCACCGGCACCAAGGGCAAGTCGACCACCACCGCTCTGACCGCGCATTTGCTGCGCGCCGCCGGCGCGTCCGTGCGCACCGGCGGCAACATCGGCAACCCGCTTATCCGCGAGGCCGCGCTCGCCCAGGCCGGCGAGTGGCTCGTCGCCGAGGTCTCAAGCTTCCAGCTCGAGGGCATCAGCACGTTCCATCCGCGCGTCAGCGTGCTGCTCAACATCTCGCCCGATCATCTGGACCGCTATCCGTCGATGGACGAGTACCGCGAAGCCAAGTTCCGGCTCTTCGCAAACCAGCTCGAGAGCGATTGGTTCGTGGGTAACGCCGACGACGCGGCTATTCGCGAACTGCGCGATGGACCGATCAAACGCTTGCGCTGCGGGGACGCCTGGTTCTCGGGCCTCGGGTCGGAGATCGCCGACGTAGCGGTCAAAGGTGGCTGGATCGTGCGCCGCGGCCGAACCAACGAGGCGGCCAAGTACGTGCCGGTCATCGCGGCCTCCGAACTGAAGATCAAAGGTGCCCACAACGTCGCCAATGCGATGGCCGCATATCTGGCCGCTTCACTGGCGCTCATGCGCGGTACGCAGATCGGCACGTCTGATGACGCGTTCGCCGCCGGGCTGCGCAGTTTTGAGCCGCTTCCGCACCGCATGCAGACGATTGCGCTATCGGGCGGCGTGCGCTGGATCGACGACAGCAAGGCGAGCAACCCTGACGCGGTCGTCAAGGCGTTGGCGGCGTTCGACGAACCGCTCATCCTCATCGCCGGCGGGCGCGGCAAGCGGACCGACTTCGGCGCGCTGGCAAAAGCCGCCTCGGCGCGCGCGAAGCTCGTGGTGCTGATCGGCGAGAGCGCGCGCGAGATCGGCGCGCTCATGGAAAAGGGCCCGATCATCTACGCCGATTCGATGGAGGCCGCGGTGAACGCCGCAGCCGAGGTCGCCGCGCGCGGCGACGTCGTGCTGCTCTCGCCCGGCTGCGCCTCGTTCGACATGTTCGAAAGCGCCGAGCAGCGCGGCGAGGTCTTCGCCGCCGCGGTGCGCGGTCTGCACGGCGCGACTGCGAGCGCATCGTGACGACGCAGCGGCGCTCGCCGGATGCGACGCTGCTCATCGTCGCCGCCTTGCTCACCGCGATCGGCGCCATCATGGTGTTCTCCGCATCGTCGGTCGTCGGCATCACGCGCTACCACGACGCGGCGCATTTCTTCAAGCGCGAGCTGGTGTGGGTCGCGCTCGGCGGTCTTGCTTGCTGGCTCGGCATGAAGCTCGACTACGGCCTGCTGCGCCGCGCCGCACCATGGCTGTTGGGAATCGCCGTCGTCTTGCTCGTGGGGGTCCTGTTCCCGCATTTCGGCGCGATGGAGGGCGGCGCGCGGCGCTGGTACGAGTTCGCCACGTTCTCGTTCGAACCGTCGGAGTTCGCAAAGCTGGCGCTCATCGTCTTCTTGGCCAAACTGCTCGCAGACCGAGAAGACAGCGCGCGGGACTTCAGCGCGATCGGATTCCCGGCGCTGTTCTGGGTCGGCGTGTGCTTTATGCTCGTGCTACGCCAACCCGACCTCGGCACGGCGACGCTCTTCTTGATGATCGCGTTCTTCATGCTGTTCGCCGCCGGCGCGCGCTTGAGCCATCTCGCTATCGGCGTGGCGGTGGCCGTGCCGGCGCTGCTCGCGTTCGTGTATGCCAGTCCGTACCGGCGCGCGCGCTTCACCGCGTTCTTAGATCCCAACGCCGACCCCAAAGGCACCGGCTATCACATCTTGCAGTCGCTGTACGGCCTGGGCTCGGGCGGCATCTTCGGCGTCGGCCTGGGCGCGAGCCGGCAGAAATTCGGCTATCTGCCCGAACAGTACACGGACTTCATCTACTCGGTGCTGGGCGAAGAGCTGGGGTTCATCGGCGCCGCGACGGTGCTCGTGCTCTTTCTGCTGTTCGCCTATCGCGGGTTGCGCATCGCGATGAAGGCCGAGGACCGTTTTGGTTTCTTCCTGGCGGTCGGCATCACGGCGTCGATCGCGCTCCAAGCGTTCATCAACATCGGCGTCGTGACGTCGACGTGGCCGGTCACCGGCGTGCCGCTGCCGTTCATCAGTTACGGCGGCACGTCGCTGGTCATGAGCTTGTTCGGTGTGGGCCTGTTGGCCGGCATCTCGCGCGGTCGGTCGCGAACGGCGCTTGCCGCCGAAGAACGCATGAGGGAACCACGCAGTGCGCATCCTGCTCACCGGCGGCGGCACGGGGGGTCACCTGTACCCCGCGCTGTCACTAGCGCAAGCGCTCTCCGGCGCGCCCGCTGATCCAGGGGTCTGCGCGCCGGACGACGGCGAGCCGCGCCTTGCATTTCCGAACGACGCGCACGAGCTGCTTTTCGTCGGCACCCGGGGCGGGATGGAGACGCAGATCGTCGCTCGCGCGAACGTCGCAGCCGAGTACGTGCGCAGCCGTCCGCTGTCGCGCACGTCGCTCGCCGCGGCCGCGGGCGGCGTCGCCGCCAACGTGCTGGGCACCGGCGAGGCGCTGCCGATCGTGCGCAAGTTCAACCCACAGGTCGTCGTCGCAACCGGCGGTTACGCGAGCGTGCCGGTGGTGATGGCCGCTGCGACGCTGCGCGCGTCGGGCGCGCTGCGCGGCGCAAAGATCGTGCTGCTGGAACCAAACGTCGAACCCGGGCGAGCGAATCGCTTCATGGCGGCCGCGGCGGATGAGGTGTGGGGCGCGTTCGAGGAGACGGCCGCGTTTTTTGGACGCAAGTTCGTGGCCACCGGCATTCCCGTGCGGCCCGAGATCTACGCGCGCCCGACGCAAGTCGAAGCACGCCGCAGCCTTGGCTTGGACCCGAAACTCGCGACCGCCATCATCTTCGGAGGCAGCCAGGGGGCGCGCACGATCAACGTCGCCACGAGCGGCATGGTCGCGCGCCGGCGGCTGCCGCCGGGCTTGCAGGTGCTGCACATCGCCGGCGAGCGCGATCACGAGTGGATGGCGGCCGAGCGCAAGGTCGAGGCCAATGCGAACCGCTACCAGCTCGTGCGCTACCTGGACAAGATGGAGCTTGCGTACGCAGCTGCGGATATCGCCGTGTGCCGCGCGGGCGCGTCAACGCTGGCCGAGCTCGCGGTGGTCGGGCTGCCGTCGATCCTGATACCGTATCCGCACGCCGCCGACGACCACCAGCGCAAGAATGCGGCGGTGTTCGAACGGCACAACGCCGCCTTGGTGATCGACGACAAGAAGCTCGATTCAGACGCGCTCTACTGGGCGCTGCTGCAAGTGCTCACCCCCGAGAAGCTGAGCGCGATGCGCTTCGGCGCGGCGTCGCTCTCGCACCCGCGCGCGCTGCAGACGATGGTCGAGCGCATCATCAAGGGCCAGATCGGCAAGACGCCGGCCCCCGCCTGACAAGAGGTCGCATCGTGACGCACGGACTGCTCAACCTTCTCATCACCGTCGTGGCGGCGCTGCCAGTCTATGCCGCGGTTGCACCCGCCGACGTAGCCGCCTATCTGCAGATCAAAGGCCAGACCGGACCGTCGCTCTCGCCGGACGGATCAAACGTCGCCTTCAGCTTTGCCAAATCCGGCGTTTCGCAGGTATGGGTGGCGCCGCTCGCCGGAGGCGAGACAATCGAGATCACAAGCGGACCAGAGCGCGCGGATTTCAAAGCGTGGTCGCCCGTCAATGCCAACCTCATCATCTTCGGCCGCGATCACGGCGGAGACGAGAACTGGCAGTTCTGGTCCACCGCCCCGAAAGGCGGTGATCTCGCCTCGCTCCTCGACGAGGATGGAATCCAGCACAACTTCGGCGGCTATTCGTTCGACGGCCGGTCGATCGCATTCGCATCGAACGTGCGCGACAAGCAATATTTCGACGTCTACACGATGCACGCGACGCGCGCAGCCGCGCCGCAGTTGGTCTTCCAGCAAAACGGTGATAGCCGGCCAGTCGCGTGGTCGCATACAGGCAACAGCTTACTGGTCAGCATCCGAAGGGATAATTTCGATAACGACTTGGTGCTCGTGGATCGCACGCAGGACAAGTACCTCGGCCGGCTGTTGACGTCTCATACCGGAAACGCGGACTTCGAGAGCTGCCACTTCTCCGGCGACGACTCGAAGATCTATTGCATCAGCGACTATGGCGGGCGCGAGTATCGCGGGCGCGCGGTCATCGACCTTGCCGGCCCCAAGCGCATCAGTTTTCTTGACGACGAGTCCTACGACATCGACTCGCTGACGCTCTCGCGCGACGGCGCGAAGATGGCATACGTGCGCGACCGCGATGGCTACGGCGACCTGATCGTCGTGGACGTGGCGACCGGCAAGACGCTCGCGACGCCGGCGCTGCCGCCGGGCGTCGCCGCGGCGCCGACCTTCTCGGTCAAGGGCGACGAGCTGGCCTTCGAATTCTCCGGCCCGGCCAACCCGAGCGCCATCTGGGTCTATGACTTCGCGCGTAAGCACGCGCGCCAAGTGACGGCGCCGCAGCTGGCGGGCATCGCACCGAGCACGTTCGTGCAGCCGGCGCTGGTCTCGTTCACGTCCTTCGACGGCCGCTCGATTCCGGCGTGGTATTACAAGCCGAAGAACGCGAGCGGTCCGCTGCCGGTGGTCGTCGACGTCCACGGCGGTCCGGAGGCGCAGGCGCGCCCGGTTTTCAATCCGATCACGCAGTTCTTCGTCGCCCGCGGCTACGCGGTGCTGGTCCCCAACGTGCGCGGCAGCAGCGGATACGGCAACACCTACTTGCACCTCGCCGACGTCCGCAAACGGCTGGACTCCGTGAAAGATCTCCATGCGGCACACGACTGGCTCATCGCGCACGGCGGCGCGGATCCCAAACGCATCGCGCTTTATGGCGGCTCGTATGGCGGCTACATGGTGCTGGCCGGATTGACCGAGTTCCCCGACGATTGGGCCGCCGGCGTCGACATCGTGGGCATTTCCAATTTTGTCACATTCTTGGAGCACACGAGCTCGTACCGGCGCGCCAACCGCGAAGGCGTCTACGGCTCGCTCGCACAGGACCGCGACTTCCTCGAGTCGATCTCACCGCTCAATCACGTCGACAGCATCAAAGCGCCGCTCATCATCTTCATGGGCGCGAACGATCCGCGCGTGCCGGCGGCCGAAGGCCAGCAAATGGCCGACGCGCTCAAGGCCAAGGGCGTGCCGGTGGAGCTGACGATTTTCCCCGACGAAGGCCACGGCATAGCGCGCGACGCCAACCGCATCGTCGCGTACACGCAGATCGCCGTATTTCTCGACCGCTACATCGGCCCGAATCGGCCTTAGTGGATCGCGACCCCGCCCGTGCCGTTCACCCCGAATCCAGTGATCGTCAGGAGCATCGGAACGGGCATATTGCCGCTGAAAGTAGCGCTGGCGTTTGAGAATAGGTACAGTTGCGGGCTTTGGATGTTGGTGGCGTAGAGGTTCCCGTTTGAATCGAAGGCAAGCGCCCCCGCATCCGTGATCAGGGTGTCCACGCCGCTGAGCTCGACGCTGATCGGACCGCCGCCTGCAGTCGGCGCGTTGAAGCGGTCGATGTTGCCGTTGTTGTTCAGGGTGTAGAGATTGCCGGCGGCATCAAAGGTCAGGGCGCCGGGCGAGACTGATCCGGTAAGCGGGGTCGCCGTCGGCAATTGGCCGGTCGAGAACGGCGGATTGAAGATCGCAATGCCACCCACTCCTTTCGAAACGTATAAGTGTCCAGCGGCATCAAAGGCGAGGCCGCCCGGCGCCGTGACGCTCGTGATCGTCACCGCCGGAGTCGGGGTGATCGAACCGCTGAACGGCGGCGTGAACTCGAGCACATCATTGGTCCCACCGTCAGCGACCCAAAGATCCCCCGAGCCGTCAAACGCGATCGCGATCGGGTTTTTCGCGCCTGGAATATTGATCGTGGCAAACGGCGTGCTGGTGTTGGAGAGCGGCAGGCTGTAGCCGGTCACGGCAGCCGTCGAGAAATCGTTGACCGCCCATAGATTGCCCGAACTGTCGAAAGCCAGCGCTATCACCGAGTGCAATCCAGCGGGCGCGACGATGGTCGGAATCGAGCTGCCGGTCACTGGGAGCCCGACCACGGCGATTTGGGAAGTGCCGACCGTGAAGTTGCTGACGTAGACGCTATGGGCCGCTGCCGGCGGAGCCGGGTTGACGGATGCGGCCGAGCATCCGGTTGAAGCAAGCGCGGCCAGTCCGGCCAACAAACACAGGCGCTTCATGGGTCCTTCCTCTGTAAGACGGCGGCGAAGGATCAACGACGTTGTACGCGCCGTTCCTCCGCTTGGTTGTAGGAGTCCTGGCATCCCTCGGGGCCGCTCGCTTTGATGTCGAGTTGCGCCCGCTCACAACAAAAGCAAAGGGGCCGAATGTCGGGACACCTAAATCAACAGTCCGGATGATATCGTACCGTCACGTCCACTTCGTCGGCATAGGCGGCGTCGGCATGAGCGCGATCGCGCGGGTGCTGCTCGCTATGGGCCTGACGGTCTCCGGCTCGGATCTCAAGACGACCAGCACGCTGGAAAAGCTGCGCGCGCTCGGCGCCCACGTCCATCTCGGACACGGCTCGGGCAACATCAAAGGCGCGGATGCGGTCGTGATATCCTCGGCTATTCCGCAGGACAACCCTGAAGTCATCGCCGCGCAGCGCGCGCGTGTCCCCGTGCTGCAGCGCGCGGAGATGCTGGCGCAGATCATGGCGGACAAGCGCGCGGTCGCCGTCTCGGGCACGCACGGCAAGACGACCACGACGTCGATGATCTCGCTCGTGCTCGACGCCGGCGGCCTTGAATCCACCGTGCTCATCGGCGGCGAGGTCAACGATCTCGGTGCCAACGCGCGACTGGGCAGCGGCGACGTCGTCGTCGCCGAGGCGGACGAAAGCGATGCGTCGTTCTTGCGCCTCACGCCGACGTGCGCTGTCGTGACCAACATCGAGAACGACCATCTCGGCTATTATCGCGACCTCGAGCACCTCATCGACACATTCTCGCTGTTCATCAATCGCGTGCCGCCGTCTGGCAGCATCGTCGCCTCGGCCGACTGCCCCGCGGTCACCGAATTGATCCGGCGCTTGCATGAATCGCCCAAACTCCTCGGTGATCCGAAGGTGATCACCGCCGGTTTTGACGCTGCGGCGGCAGTGCGCGCGGACGATGTGCGCTTGGCAGACTTCGGCTCGGCCTTCACCGTGCACCAGCGCGGCGAGCTGCTCGGCGAAGTGCGCCTGCGCGTGCCCGGGCGCATCAACATCCACAACGCATTGTGCGCGATCGCCGTCGGTCTCGAGTTCGGCGTGCGTTTCGAATTGATCGCGCAGGCGTTGGCCCGCTTCCGCGGCGTAGCGCGCCGCTTCCAGATCCTGTACGACGACCAGGCCCTCAAGATCGTCGACGACTACGCGCATCATCCGACCGCGGTCCAAGAGACGATCGCCGCGGCACGCGCCTATTGGTCGGGTCACATCGTCGTCGCTTTCCAGCCGCATCGCTACAGCCGTACGGCATATCTGTTCCGCGATTTCGCACACGCGCTGCTCGGCGCGGACGAGATCATCGTCACCGACATCTACGCCGCCGGCGAAGTGCCCCTGCCGGGCGTGCGCGCCGAGTCGATCGTCGAATGCGTGCGCGACCTTGACGCGGCGAAGCACGTCACCTATCTGCCCAAGACTGCCGACGTGCTCGCCTATCTGCAGCGGACGCTCGGGCGCGGAGACCTGGCGTTGACGCTCGGCGCCGGCGACATCGGTGGCGTCGCGCACGAGCTTGCCGCCACGCTCTCGGCCGCCGACGCCGGGATCGGTTCGGCTTAGGTGTTCACGCCCGAGCAGCGCGCCTCGCTGACGAGCATGCTCGGCAAGCACATCGAATTCGACGCCCCCCTCGCTCCGAAGACCTCGATGAAAGTCGGCGGACCGGCCGCGGCGTACGCCGAGATCGGCGGCGTCGTGAATCTCGCCGCAGTCCTGAGCCTGTGCGAGCAGCAGTCGATTCCGTGGACCATCATCGGCTTCGGCAGCAACCTGCTCGTGCCCGACGAAGGCTATCCCGGCCTCATCGTGCGCCTGATCGGCGATTTCACCAAGGTCAGCATCAACGGCACGCGCGTGCGCGCAGGCGGCGCGACGCCGATCGTGTCGCTGTGCCGCGAAGCCGCGCTCGCCGGGCTGAGCGGCGCTGAAGCGCTAGTCGGCATTCCCGGCACCGTCGGCGGCGCGGTGCGCATGAACGCGGGGACCGACGTCGAGATCGGCGACGTCATCAAGCGCGTCGAAGTGCTCATCGCGGGCGAGCCGCTGCAGACGTTCACCACGCCGGAGTTCTCGTATCGGCGTTCGTCGCTCGACCGGCGCGCCGTCGTGACCGCGGCCGAGCTGGAGCTGCAGCCGGGCGATCCTGCGACGGTGCAGGCCGAGCTCAAACGGCGCATCGGCAAACGCAACGCCACGCAACCTTTGGAGCTGCCGAACGCCGGCAGCATCTTCCGCAATCCGCCGGGCGACTACGCCGCGCGCCTCATCGAGACCACCGGCTGCAAGGGCTGGCATTGGGGCGGCGCAGAGGTATCGGACAAGCACGCGAACTTCATCGTCAACCGCGGCGGCGCAAGTTATGCCGACGTGATGGCGCTGATCGAGCGCGTGCGCGAGGCCGTCAAGGCGAAGCACGGCATCGAGCTGGAATTGGAAGTGCATCTTCTCGGGGGGTAGACGCACGGAGACGATGACGCGGGCGAAGGTCGCGGTCGTGATGGGCGGCGACTCCGCCGAACGGGAGATCAGTCTGCAGACCGGGGCCGGCGTGGTGGCGGCCTTGGATGAGCTGCTGTATCCGACCGTCCAGCTCGATTTCGACGAGCATCTCGTCGACGCGCTGCGCGAGACCCGTCCGGATGTCGTGTTCAACGCGCTGCACGGCGGCGCCGGAGAGGACGGCGCCTTCGCGGCCATTCTCGACTGGCTGCACATGCCGTATCAGGGCTCGGGCGTGCGCGCCAGCGCGATCGCGATGGATAAGTGGATCACCAAGACGCTCGCTCGGACGCTCGATATCCCCGTTCCCCTCGGCGTACGGTTGGACGTCGCCGCCGGCGAGGCCGACAGCATCCCTGACATGCCGGGTCTGCCGTGTGTCGTCAAGCCGCTCGCCCAAGGCTCTGCCGTCGGCGTGAACGTCGTGCATTTTCCGGAGCAATGGGGGGACGCCGTGCGCGAGGCAAGCCGCTTCGGGCCGGCGATCGTGGTCGAGGAGTATGTCGAGGGCCGCGAGTTCACAGTCGCGATCTTGGACGATTGTGCGCTGCCGGTCGTTGAGATCACGCCCCACGACGATTTCTACACCTATCATGCCAAGTACACCGCGGGCGCGAGCACGCACCGCGTGCCGGCGGACCTCGGCCATCATCTGGCGCAGCGCATGCAAGAGCACGCCGTCCGTTTGCATCGAGCGCTGGGTTGTCGCGACTACTCGCGCGTCGACGTCTTGATGTCGGTCACGAACTCGACGTACTTCTTGGAATGCAACACGTTGCCGGGTCTCACTCCGTTGAGCCTTTTTCCTGAAGCCGCCGCCGCGGCTGGCATCGGCTATCCCGCGCTCATCGAGCGGCTCGTCCAGGCCGCGTTGTCGCGCGGCGGGGTCCGTGCATCGTGACGCTGCGAGCGCCGCCGCCGCTGCGCGTCGTGTTATTCGATCTCGACGGCACGCTCATCGATTCGACCGAGCTGATCATCGCGTCGTTCGATCACACCTATCGCAAGCTTGGACGCGTGATGTCGCATGACCAGATCAGGGCTGATCTCGGCATGCCGCTGCGCGATACGCTGCGCCGCTATTTCGACGGCGACGATCTCGAGCGCGCCATGAACACGTACATCGCGCATAACCTCGAGCGGCATGACGCGAGCGTCCGCCAGATGTCCGGCGTCGCACGCCTGGTCCACCGCCTCAAGAAAGCGGGACTGCGGCTCGGGGTGGTGACCTCCAAATTGAGGGACACCGCGCTGCGAGGCCTGACCCTGTGTCACCTTGACCGGCCCTTCGAAGTAGTAGTCGCCAAGGAAGACACGTTGCGGCACAAACCGGAGAGCGAACCGCTTATCTACGCGCTGGCGGCGTTTGATGCGAGCGGCGCCGAATGCGCGTACGTAGGCGATACGCCGCTCGATATCGAGGCCGCACGCGGCGCGGGCGTGCGCGCCGTGGCCGCGCTGTGGAGGCCCGTCCCGGCCGAAGCGTTCGCGGAGTGGGAACCGGATGCGTACGCGCGCACGCCGGAAGAAGCGGCCGATATATTAGAAGGCTGGCACCGCGGCGAGACGCGCGGCGCCGCTGTCGACGAAGCGATGTAAGTGATGGGACTGCTCAATTTCATAGCCTGGCTGATCAACGGCAATTCAAGCTCGACCGTGCGCGCGTGGACGAGCGATAGCATCGACATCCCGCCCGACGCTTTCAGCGATGCCGGCGGTGCGGCCACCGCCGAGGTGCCGGCCACGCCCATGTGGCAGCAGGCCAAAGCGCAGATCGCCTCGCTGTCCACGATCGATCCGGCTTTCTCCGAGGTCGCGTTCCTCGAACAAGCCACGAAGACGTATCTCGCGTCGCTGCAGGCCGAGAACGATATGAATCCATCAGAGCTCGGGGATCACGCGACCGCTCATTTCGTCGATCAGCTCACGCAGCGCGTGACGCAGTGGCAAAGCGCCGGACTCGTGCGCCATGTGAGCGACGTGAAACTCGATTCGCCGATGACCTTCAAAGTGTCGGTCGACGGCCTGCAGCAGCTGATCACCGTCCGCTTTTCCGGCCAGGCGCTGCGGTATACCGCCGACGACTCGAACTGCGTCGTGACCGACGGATCGAAGCAGCCGGCACTGTTCACGGAGTTCGCCGTGTTCGTGCGCCCGGCGGGCACGACGACCCCGAAAGCGGTGGGCGCCGGCGCGCCCGCGCACTGCCCGTCATGCGGTGCGCCCGTCGATCCCGGCGTCGCCGTGTGCCCCTTCTGCAATACGCCGCTCACCGGCACTGGATCGAACTGGCAGATCGACCGGCTTAGCGCATCTCCGTATACCTAGTACGGAGCTCCGGCAAGACCGTCCGTCAAGCCTGTTCTGCGGAAGGGGTCAAAGGCCCAGGCGCCATCAAGTTCAGCCGCTTGAGCAAGGGCTCCAGGGCGATGCCCTGCACGATGATGGTGAACAGCACGACCGAGAAAACCATCGGGACGAGAAGCGCGCGATCCGGGAAGCCCGACGGCAAGCTCAGGACTAAGGCCATCGAAAGCGCGCCGCGCATGCCAGACAGCGCGACCGCGTGCTGCCAGGGCCGCGGAATCGGCCGCCCCAGCAACGCTGAGACCGGCGCGAGTCCGTAGACGATCACGGGTCGCCCGATGATGACGGCCGCTATCGCCCAGATCGCATACGGCCACGCAGCGACGAGCGCGCCGAGGTCGATCGACGTTCCGATGAGCAAGAAGAGCAGCGTTTCGGCCATGAAAGCGACCACCGACCAGAAGTTCGTCACGATCTCGCGCTCTGCGACGGGGAGGGCGCCCAATCCCCGGGCGCCCGCCAAGACCAGCGCCGCCGATATCACCGCGAAAATGCCGGAGACGTGAAGATCGTCGGCCACGAAGTATGAGCCGTACGCCGCTGCCACGCTGATGACGGCGACGTGCATCGGATCCTCCCGGATCCAGCGGATCGCGAACAGAGCGAGACCGCCGAAACCGAGACCGACGAGCACGCCGCCCGCAGTCACGAGCGCGAACTGGCCGAGCGCGATGCCGAAGTTGATCGACGCCCCCGTGCCCGCCGTGGCCGCGAGCAACGCGCTGAACGTGACGACCGACGTGCCGTCGTTGAACAGGCTTTCGCCTTCCACGAGAGAGGCCAGCCCTTGGTTGACGCGCAGGGTCTTGAAGATCGAGATGACGGCGACCGGGTCGGTCGCCGCAACCATCGCACCGAAGAGCACGGCGTCGCGCGTCGAGAAACCGGCGCCGAAATGCAGCATGATGTACGAGAGCACAATGCCGAGCAGCACGCCCACCGTCGCCAGCAACGTGATGGGTATCCAATTCGCGCGAAGGTTCGGCACGCTGATGCCCAGCCCGGCCGCGAACAACAGCGGCGGAAGAAACACGAACAGCACGAGTTCGGGCGTCAGCGACAACATCTGGTGCGCCGGCAGCAGCACGCCCAGCAAGCCGGCGATGACGAGGCCGACGGTGTAGGGGATACGCAGCCGCGCCGTCGCGATCGTGATGATGACGACGATGCCGAGCAGCAGCGCGAGCTGCATGCCGTGGCCGGCGATCACGTGTAGCGCCGCTCCAGATGTTCGGGCAGGCGCGCCAGGATTTCGTAGTTGATCGTGCTCGCCGCCTTGGCGAGCGCTTCGATCTCGAACTCGACGCGGTCGCCGGGCTGCGGCGGTGGCGACACGTCGCTGACGTCGACCATGCAGGCGTTCATCGCGATGCGGCCGGCGATCGGCGCGCGCGCGTCGTCGATGCGCACGCGCATGCGCCCGCCTCCGGCGGCGCGCGGCAACCCGTCCGCGTAGCCGACCGGCAGCACGGCGATGCGGCAGCCGCGCGCGGCGACGAACGTCCTGCCGTATCCGACGCTCTCGCCCGCAGGCACGTCGCGCACTTGGGCGATCGGCGCGTACCAGCGCAACGCCGGACGCAATGCGAACCCGGGATCGAGTCCCGCCATGACGGCTTCGACTTCCGCCGACGGCCATGCCCCGTAGAGCGCGATGCCGCAGCGCACCATGTCGAGGCGGCTCTGCGGCCACATCATCGCTGCCGCCGACGACGCGATGTGCAGCAGCGGTCCTGGAGCGGTCGAACTCATTCGACCGCGCGCCGGCCGGGTAAACTCGGCCGCTACACCTTGAAGTCTCTGCAGCTGTTGCGTGACGAAGGCGATGTCGATCTCTTCCGCGTTGGCAAGGTGCGAGTAGATGCCCACGATGTCCACGCCGAGCTCGGCGCAGCGCGCGAGCACGCGCGACGCCTGATCGTGGGGGATGCCGAAGCGGCTGGTGCCGGTGTCTATCTTCAGATGCGCTGCGACGCGCGCGCGAGCGAAGGGCTCGGCCATGCGCTCGTCGAGCAATGCAAGCTCGAGGCGCTGGCGCGCCGCCTGCGCAAGGTCGGCGCCCGCCACCGGACCCACCACCAGGATCGGCAGCTCGATGCCCGCCGCACGGAGCGCAAACGCCTCGCTGGCTGAAAAGACCGCCAGCCGCAATCCCGCGATGCCCGACCCAGCCAGCGCGTTGGCTACCGGAAGCAGCCCGTGCCCATACGCGTTGGATTTGACCACCGCGCACAGGGTTGCGGGGGAGGCTTTGGTGGCCAGGGTTCGGGCGTTCGCGACAAGGGTCGCAAGGTCGATTTCGACCCAGGAAGCGGCCTCAGACACGGGCGCCGCCGTAGGGGCAGGAACCACTTGTCAAAGCCTGAACCTCCCGCTATACTGAGATTAGCACTCAAGTGCTAAGACTGCTAATTCAACAGAACGGCCCCGTCCGGGGCGCATCCTAGAGGTCCAGAGTTTCACGCCGGCGTGCACACGCCCCGCTTGGGGTTCGCGCCGGCATCCACATCCGGACCCAGCACACGCCTGTAGGAGGTCAACCCGTGCCCGCTACCGCTACCGCGTCCAAACTCGAACTTAAACCGCTCGGCGACCGCGTCGTCATCGAAGCCGTCGAACAGGCGCAAGCATCCGCCGGCGGCGTCATCCTGCCCGACACCGTCAAAGAAAAGCCGCAAGAAGGCATCGTGATCTTCGTCGGCCCGGGCCGCCGGACCGACAAAGGCGAGGTCATCCCGATGGACCTCAAGGTCAACGATCGGGTGATCTACTCGAAGTATTCGGGCTCAGAGATCA
Organism: Vulcanimicrobiota bacterium; assembly: GCA_963772515.1. Classification (GTDB taxonomy): domain Bacteria; phylum Vulcanimicrobiota; class Vulcanimicrobiia; order Eremiobacterales; family Eremiobacteraceae; genus JAFAHD01. The sequence goes on along the minus strand of CAVYXC010000002.1, from coordinate 372,937 downwards.
AGCTCGACGGTAAAGACTACCTCATCGTCAGCGAGAAAGACGTTCTCGCTGTTGTGAAGCGCTAAGGAGAAACACGAACATATCATGGCTGCTAAAGAACTGTTATTTGACGAGAACGCACGGCGCGCCCTCGAGCGCGGCGCCAACGCTCTCGCTGACGCCGTGAAGGTGACGCTCGGTCCGAAAGGCCGTTACGTCGTGCTGGACAAGAAGTTCGGCTCGCCGACGATCACCAACGACGGCGTGACCATCGCCAAAGAGATCGAGCTGCCCAACCACTTCGAGAATATGGGCGCGCAGCTCGTCAAAGAAGTCGCGTCCAAGACCAACGACATCGCCGGAGACGGCACGACCACCGCGACCGTGCTCGCGCAAGCGATCATCCGCGAAGGTCTGCGTAACGTCGCGGCCGGCTCGAATCCGCTGGGCATCAAGTCCGGCATCGAGAAGGCGGTCGAGACGGCTGTCGAGGCGCTCAAGAAGATGGCGCGCCAAGTGAAGACCAACGAAGACATCGCGCAAGTCGCGACCATCTCGGCCAAGGACAAAGCCATCGGCGCGGTCATCGCCGAGGCGATGGAGAAGGTCGGCAAAGACGGCGTGATCACGGTCGAGGAATCGCGTTCGACCAAGACCGAGCTCGAGCTCAAAGAAGGCATGCAGTTCGACAAGGGCTACATCTCGCCGTACATGGTGACCGATCCCGAGCGGATGGAAGCCGGGCTCAGCGAGCCGTACATCCTGATCACCGAGCGCAAGATTTCGGCGATCGCCGACATCCTGCCGCTGCTCGAGAAGGTCGTCCAGGTCCAAAAGCCGCTGCTCATCATCGCCGAGGACGTTGAGGGCGAAGCGCTCGCGACGCTCGTGGTGAACAAGCTGCGCGGCACGTTCACGTGCGTCGCGGTCAAGGCGCCGGGCTTCGGCGACCGCCGCAAGGAGATGCTCAAGGACGTCGCCGTGCTGACCGGTGGCACCGTCATCTCCGAAGAGCTCGGCCTCAAGCTCGACAAGGTCACGATCAACGAGCTCGGCAAGGCTCGCACGGTCAAAGTCACCAAGGACGAGACCACGATCATCGACGGCGCGGGCAAGAAGGAAGAGATCAAGGGACGCATCGAGCAGATCAAGCGTCAAGTCGAAGAGACCGATTCCGACTTCGATCGCGAGAAGCTGCAAGAGCGGCTGGCCAAGCTGTCGGGCGGCGTCGCCGTCATCCAGGTCGGCGCGGCCACCGAGACCGAGCTCAAAGAGAAGAAGCATCGCATGGAAGATGCCGTCTCCACCGCACGCGCTGCGGTCGAAGAGGGCATGCTGGCGGGTGGCGGCGCGTCGCTCGTGCACGCGATCAAGGCGCTCGAAAACCTCAAAGGCGGCAACGGCCAGGCCAGCGACGAGCTGGTCGGCATCAGCATCGTGCGCCGCGCGCTCGAGGATCCGCTGCGGCAGATCGCCGAGAACGCGGGCTTCGAGGGTTCGGTCGTCGTCCAGAAGGTCAAGACGCTCAAGGCCGATGAGGGCTTCGACGCCATGACCGGCGAGTACGGCGACATGTTCAAGTTCGGCATCGTGGACCCGCTCAAGGTCACGCGCTCCGCGCTTGAGAACGCCGCCTCGATCGGCGCGCTCATGCTCACGACCGAGACGCTCATCTCCGAGAAACCCGAGGAGAAGAAAAACGGCGGAATGCCCGGCGGCGGCGGCGGCATGGGCGGCTACGACATGATGTAACGGTCGAGTAAACTCGACCGCTCCACACGACGACAAAGCCCGGTGGTGACCCCGCCGGGCTTTTTCCATCCTACAGTCGACGTCAGAGCGTGGGCAGTTCGGTGCTGCGTCCGACTGGGAAGGCCGCGTCGATCGCCGCGATATCGTCGCGCGTGAGCGTAAGATCCCCGGCGGCAGCGTTCTCGCGCACGTGATCTTCGCGCTCGGCCTTGGGAATGGTGAACGAGCCAGGGTAGCGGGTGAGAAACGCGAGGGCGACTTGGCGCGGCGTCGCGCCGTGACGTTTTGCGATCGCTGCAAGCACCTGGCCGCCCTGCGACGAGCCGGTTGCGAATTCGCCATGCCCGAACGGGCTGTAGGCGACCACCGCGATGCCATGCGTGCGGCAATAGGGGAGCACGCGATGCTCGATGCTGCGCTCGTCCAAGTTGTAGAGCACCTGATTGCAGACCAGCGGATGGCGGGTGAGTGCCGCACGCGCCTCATCCATATCGTCGACGTCGAAATTACTCACGCCGAGCGCCCGGATCAAGCCCTCGTCGACGAGCCGCTCGAAAGCGGACATCGTCTCCTGCAACGGATGGCGGCCGCGCCAGTGGAGCAGGTAGACGTCGAGATACTCGGTGCGTAGCCGCTTCAGTGAGCGCCTGCACGCCCGAAGCGTGCCTTCGTAACTCGCGTTCTGGGGGAGCACCTTGGAGACGATGAAGAGCGCGTCGCGCTTCTTCTCCGCGATCGCATCGCCGACGATCTCCTCGGCGCGTCCGTCGCCGTACATCTCGGCCGTATCGATGTGGGTCATGCCAAGGTCGATGCCCAGCGCGAGCGCATTGACGGCCGAGGCGGCCCGCGCCCCAGTGGCGTGCATCTGCCACGTCCCTTGGCCGATGACCGGAACCGTTCGCGTGAGTGGACCGAACTGGCTGGTGCGCAACGACGCTCGCGTTCTGCGCAATAAAACCGGGGTCCCTGCGGAGGACCCCGGTTTGTTCGCGTTACGCCGCGGATAAGGTTGCCCGGCACACCGGGTCTACGTCATTTGAACGTGTAGGTGAATGATTTGTAGTCGCCCGTGTCCACCTCGCGGAAGCTCTTGTAGACGAACGGGCATTTGTTCTGCGCGTTGTACAGCGTGAACGGGTCGTCGGGGTTGACGCACATCTTGTAGTCGCCGCCCCACTCCCACGAATTGTTGTCGTTCATCCCGTACACGTAGACGTACTTTACCTTGAGATCGCCGGCCATCGCCGTCTTGCATTGGCCGGGGTCGAGCGACCACCAGCCCTCGGATATGAAGTAGTCGTAGTCCGCCGAGTAGTAAGCGACCGCGGTGCTGATATGGTCCTTATACTCGTTGCAGACCTTGAAGCTCGCTTGCGCGGGCGCCGGGTGCAGCGCTGCCGCCACCGTCAGCGCCAGCGCGGCCGCGAAGTACAGCGCGTGTTTCCTCATCGAGCAGCCTCTCCTTTACTGCGTGCTAGCCGTACGACCATCGTGTCGGTGCGCTTGTTACAGGGTCTGAAGTGCCGACCACGCTCGCCAGCGAAGCGGGCGTCCACGACAATGGACGCTGCAACACAACAGCCTACCGCGGCACGGACGATCGCGCGCGTCGGCGCGGTCGCACTGCTCGCTAGTTGGGTTATCGGCATGTCGCTGGCGAATCTCATCTTCCTGTGGCAACCGCCCGGGACGTTCGGCATGCGCGCGGACTATGACGGCCGTATCAAGGGCGTTACGGCCGGCTTGCCCGCCGCCCGAGCGGGCTTGCTCCAAGGCGATGTCATCGACCTCCAGCTCACCTCGAAGGACGCTCGCAATCTTGTGTTGCCGGCCAAGTCGAACGTCCCGGTCGGCACCACCATCACGCTGTGGATCATGCGGCGCGCTGGACCGGCCGCGGTCGCATTGACGTCGTCGCCGCTTGAGTATCCCCGTCCGTATCAGCTGGCGATCATCGCGCGGCGCTTGGCGACGCTGGTCTTTCTCATCGTCGGCGCGGTGCTGGTGCTCCTGCGCCCGGGGCCGGCGACGTGGGGCTTCTATCTTTTCTGCGTCGGCCTGAATCCGCAGACGTTTTTCGTCAGCCTGTCGCGCTACCCGTCGGCGGCGTCGAACATCGCCACCACGGTGCTCGATGACATGTTCATCAGCGCCGGAGTCGTGGGTCTGCTGCTGTTCGGCTTACGCTTCGCCAACGATGACGACTCGGGTTGGCGGGGCTGGGCGGAACGTTCGGTCCCCTACCTCTTCGTCGTCTGCGCGGCCCTCACGATGTACCCCGACTATGCGAACCTCGCGCTCGGTCTCAAAGCCGAGACCGTCCAGACGTGCAGCCTGCTGTTGCGCGGCGCCATCCTCGCGCTGGCGGTCGCCGCGCTGCTTGGCACGTATGCGAGGTCGCCTGGCGAGATCCGGCAGCGCATCGTCTGGGTCGTGGTCGGCCTGTTGGCAGGCGTGGTCGGCATCTTCACGGCGGACGTGCTCGTCTACAGCAACGCACCCTTCGAGGTGCCGATCGTCGGCCAGTCGCTGCTGCTGTTGCTCAGCGTGGCGCTCCCGCTTGCGGTCGCGTATGCGGTCATCCGCCACCGGATGTTCGACGTGCGTTTCGTGATCAATCGCGCGTTGACGTACGGCATCCTCACGGCGATGATCGTGCTGATCTTCTCGGTCATCGACTATCTGATCGGACAGGTCTTGCTCGCGAGCAGGCTTGCGACAGCCGTCGAGATCGTCGTCGCGGTCCTGCTGAGCTACTATCTGGCGGTGCTCGACAAGCGCCTCGAGAACTTCACCGAACGCGTCTTCTTCCGCCAGCGCCACGAGGCCGAGCTGCGCCTGCGGCGCGTCGGCAACGCACTGCCGAATGCCAGCTCGATCGACACGGTCGATGGATTGCTGCAAAGCGAACCGGCTGATGCGCTGGCGCTCGCGTCGGCCGCGGTGTTCCGCAAAGGCGATGAGGGGGCCGGGTATATCCGCCGGTCGGCGACAGGCTGGGGAGCTGGCACCGCCACGCTGCTCGACGCCGATGATCGTCTCGTACTCGTGCTGGCGTCGGAGATGGCGCCGGTACGCACTTTCGACTTGCACTGGCAGCGGCCAGACCTGCCATCGGATGCCGCGACTCCGGTTCTCGCCGTGCCGGTGATCATCCACAACGCGCTCGTCGCGGTCGCGCTCTACGGCGCGCACGTGAGCGGCGAGGATCTGGATCCCAACGAGGTGCGCTCTCTGGAGGGCCTAGCCGAAGGCGCGCGCACCGGGTACGAACACGTGGCCGCCGAGCAGCTGCGGCAGGAGAACGAAGCGTTGGCGCGCGAGGTGGCTGCGCTGCGCGCCGCACTGGGGAGGAACGCATGAACGCCATCGTCGTCAACGCCCACGGCGGTCCAGAAGCGCTCACGTACGAGGACATGCCGATCCCGACGCTGGGGCCCGGCGAGGCGCTCGTGCGGGTCACCGCGATCGGCGTCAATTTCATCGATATCTATCAGCGCATGGGCTTGTATCCCGGCCCGTTGCCGTTCATCGCAGGTAACGAGGGCGCAGGACGCGTTGAGGCGGTCGCATCGGGCGCGGCGGGCGCGAGCGTCGGCGATCGCGTGGCATTTTGGAACGTGCGCGGCAGCTACGCGGGCTACGTCGCAGCGTCGGTGGACAAGCTCGTCAAAGTTCCCAACGACATCGACGATCAGAGCGCGGCGGCGGTGCTGCTGCAAGGCATGACTGCACACTATCTCACGCGCTCCACCTTTGCGCTCCACAAAGACGACGCGGCGCTGGTCCACGCGGCCGCCGGTGGCGTCGGGCTGCTGCTCACGCAGATGGCGCACCGCATCGGAGCGCGCGTCTTCGGCACGGTCTCGACCGACGAAAAGGCTGCGCTCGCCCGCGACGCGGGCGCCGACGAGGTCATCCTGTATACGCACCAGGATTTCGAAACAGAGGTCAAACGTCTGACCGCCAACACCGGCGTGCACGTCGTCTACGATTCGGTCGGCAAGACGACGTTTGAGAAGGGGCTGGACTGTCTGCGGCCACGCGGGATGATGGTAAGCTACGGCCAGTCGAGCGGCAAGGCGCCGGCGATCGAGCCGCTGCGTTTGGTCAAAGGTTCGCTCTTCTTGACGCGCCCGACTTTGGTCGATTACGTGGCGACGCCGGACGAGCTGCGCACGCGAGCCGACGAGGTGTTCGGGATGATCGAGCGCGGCGAGCTGCACGTGCGCGTCGGCCACGTCTACAAGCTGGCGGACGCGGCGCAAGCGCACCGCGACCTCGAAGCGCGTAAGACGACCGGCAAAGTGATCCTCGTCCCCTAACGCGTCAGATCGACCACTCCCACGTGTTCCAGAACGGCGTCACCGCGTGCGCCGGCTTGTAGTTCTGAAAGTCCGTGTTGATAACGTCCATGCGCCGCACGTACCAGATGATGATGAAAGGCAAGGTTCTCGTCATCTCTTCCTGCACGACCGCGTAGTCCGCTTTGCGGCGCGCCTGATCGTACGTGGCGAGCGCATCGGTCTCGGCTGCATCAAGCCGCTTACTGCAGAAATGGTAGATGTTCCAGCCCGCGGGCGGCGCCATCGTGCAGGTGACCAGGATCGACTCGTCCGGGTCGATTCCGTTGGCCCACTCCTCGTAGGCGACGTCGAATTTCCCGCTCTGCTCGATACCGCCGGTGGCGAGCGTCGCGTAAAGCTGGTTGGAAGGCCAGTCCTTGATCTGGATGTCCACGCCGACCGAACGCCACTGCTGCTGGATCACGACTTGGGCGCCGCTGACCGTCGATGAGCCCGTGAAACCTGTCATCTGCAGCTGCAGCGGCTTGCCGTCCTTGGAGCGCATGCCATCGGCGCCCAATTTCCAGCCGGCTTCATCAAGCAGCGCGGCGGCGCGCTTGGGGTCGTACGGGTACTTGGTCGCACGAGGATCGTAGGCCCAGAAGAAATCCGGCTGATCCGTGTCGCCTACCGCGTTGATTCCGTGGCTGACCTTCGCGATGAGCTCCGCGCGATCGGTCGCGTAGGCAAGGGCTTGTCGGACGCGGACGTCGTCCAGAGGCGGGTGTGACGCGTTGATCCCGATGTCGGCGAACTGGGTGAACGGATAGATGATCACGCGCGTGCCGGCGATTCCGCGCAGGCTCGGTGCCAACCCCTCGGTCGCCCGGTAGTAGAAATCGATCTGATGCGATTCCAGCAGCGTGAGAATCGTGTTGTCGTTGCCCACGATCTGCCATTCGATGCGCTTGAGCTTGGGCGGACCGCGCCAGTACAGCGGATTGGCTTCGAACGTGATGTGCGAGCCATGCACGAACTCGACGACTCTGAACGGTCCCGTGCCGACCGGCTGGCGGTTAAACGCCACCCGAGTAAGGTCAGGATACCGCGCGAGCAGATGCTTGGGCAGCACAGCGACCGGATTGTTGCTCATCGTGAAGAACATGTTGACGAACGGCGAAAAGCGGCGCTTAAGATGTACGACGATCGTGTGGTCGTCGAGTTTGTCGATTCGCGAGATGTCGTCAAAGCCAAGACGGCTGACGACCGGATTCGCCGGGTTGAGCTGCTGCTGCCAGGTGAAGATAACGTCGTCGGCGCCAAAGGGGGCACCGTCCTGCCACTTCACGCCGCGCCGCAGGTGATAGGTGATCGTCAAACCGTCCTTTGAGATGCCGCCGTTGGCTAGCGAGGGCACCTGAGCCGCAAGCTCCGGCACGAGCTCGTTGCGGTCGCTCCAATTGAATAGATAGCCGGCCCAGAACATCGAGACATCCTTGTCGATGACTTCGGTGCCGAGCATAGGATTGAGATTATCGGGTTCCTGCCTGCTCGCGACGCGCAGCGTGCCAGGGATGGTCCACGCATTGCCGGCTCCGGCATGCGGCGCAACCGCGGTTTGGATCTTCGTGCATCCGGCCAACGCCGCGACGGCGACCAGCACGATCAACGACCGCGCGACCGCGCTCTTAATGATGGTCCTTCCGTTGAGCATCAGGGCGCGCGCGCAACTCGTCCACGAGCTCGACGATGCCCTGCGCGGCGGCTGCCAAGAGACGCTCGCCTTTTTGCGCGCTGGCCACGGTCGGATCGCCCATCACGCCGCTGTCCGAAAGCGCGCTCCAGTGCTCCATCATCGCTAGGGGGCCGTCGCCGCCCACCAGGTCGGTCCAATAATTCTTGGTCGGGCGGTGCGAGAGCTCGCGCACCGCTTTGGACATGTCGACCAGGTCAGGCCGCAGCGCGAGGTAGATCGAGGTCTCGAATTCGCACGCGTGATTCATTCCGCCGATCTTGTCCGATTCGCGCAGGCTTTCCGCCACCTCGTGCACGCCGGGCGCGTTCCAATAGTTGACTGCCGCCGCGAGCGCGCCGGTCTCGACGACCGTCAGACGCGCGATGATGTCGACGAACGGCGTGTTGCTGCCGTGTCCGTTGACGATGAGGATGCGCGTGAAGCCGTGATGGGCGAGGCTACGGCACACGTCCACGCCGTACGCGATGAAGGTCTTCCATCCGATCGTGATGGGGCCCGGAAAATCCATGTGGTGCGGCGTGTAGCCATGATTGATGGCAGGCACGAGCACCGCCCGGTCCGAGCACGCCGCAACCGCGCGCTCGCACACCGCGTCGCACAGCAGCAGATCGGTGTCGATGGGCAGATGCCGCCCGTGGTCCTCAAGGACGGCCACCGGCACGACCGCGACTTTGCGGGCCGCGACCGCTTCCTTGACTTGGGGCCACGTCAAAGAGCCGTAGTGATATTCAATCGCCATGCCGTGCCCGGTTCGGGTCAAATAGCCTCGAATCCCTAGGCGCGGGACAAAAATGGTATTGACAAGCGTGGTTCGGCAACCTATACTCATATCGTACTAGTTCACTAGTATAACAGTAAATAAGAAAGGACACCCACCATGCTGTCGACCCAAACCAACGCTAACGGCGTCCAGACCATCGACGATGTCAGCCACCCGTTCGTCCGCCTTCCTAACGCCAACAGCAACTCCGTGTTCCCAGGTTGGGGGCCGAGGATCTAACTCCGATGCCAGCAATCTTCACGGTCGACCCGCGCAGCGGAGTGCCGATCTACCTCCAGATCGTGGAGCAGGTCAAGCGCTCCGTTGCACTCGGTGTGCTCGCACCACACGAGCAACTGCCGACCGTCAAGCAGCTCGCCGCTGATCTCATCGTCAATCCGAACACCGTCGCCCGCGCCTATCGAGAGCTCGAGCGCGACGGCGTTATCGAAACCATGGCCGGCCGGGGCTCGTTCATCGCCGGCACCGGCACCGTCGCCGGCGCGAAGCGCGCCGTCGCTGACGTCGCCGATCAAGCAATCGTGCAAGCCGTCCGCGAGGGCAAATCGATGGGCCTGTCGCGCGACGAGCTGAAAGTTTTGTTCGAGCGAGCGCTCGACCGCTGGTACCCGACCGATGCGTCAGAGGAGAACGCAGCATCATGACAACCGAACACACCCCGATGATCTCCGTCCACGCGCTGAGCAAGCGCTATGGCCGGACGCTCGCCGTCGACGACGTGTCGTTTTCGATCAACCGAGGATCCATCTTCGGTCTGCTCGGCACGAACGGCGCCGGTAAGACGACGACCTTCAAGTGCGTGCTCGGTCTGGCGTTTCCCGACGCCGGCGAGGTGCGCTTCGACGGCGAACGGCTGCGGCCCGAACTGTTCGAACGCATGTCGTACGTGCCCGAGACGAGTGCGCTGTACGGCTGGATGACCGGCCGCGAGCATCTCGAGATGACCAAGCGGTCCTTCCGCCGCTACGATGCGGCGCGCGCGCAGATGCTGTTGGACCTGTTCGCCTTTGATGTGAAGAAGAAGGCAAAGCAGCTCTCCAAGGGCCAGCAGAGCGCACTCGCGCTGACCATGGCTTTCTCCATCCGGCCTGACATCTTAGTGCTCGACGAGCCATCGAGCGGTCTCGATCCCGTGCACCAGCGTCACGTGCTCGATCTGATGATCGACGCGGCGGCCGGCGGCTCGACGATTCTGTTCAGTTCGCATCAGATCGGGCAAGTCGAACGCGCGGCGGACCACGTCGCGATTATGCATAAGGGCAAGATCGTGCTGGCGGGTGACGTCGAGGAGCTTCGAGCCGGCGAGAAAGTCGTCGAAGCGACCTTCGACAGCGACGCGCCGGCGATCGCCGCGCTTGACTCCGATCCACACGTGCGCCGCGTCATGCGCCAGGGCCGCATCTTGCGCGCCTACATCCGCGACGGCGGTAACGGAGTGGCGAATGTGATCGACGCAGCCAAACCCGTGAGCCTGCGCGTGCTCAACCAGAACCTCGAAGACATCTTCCTCGCGGCGGTCGGCGACGATTCCAGCGCCGCGATGTCGACGCTGAACCGGGAGAACTAGGATGTACTACAAACAGATCTTGATCGTCAGCCGGTCCATGATGTGGCTCGTGATCTCACTGGCCGTAACTCTTGGCGTCGTCATCCTCGTCAGCGCCCTGTCGCCGCACGGTCACGTGAGCGTTCAGGCCGGCGACACTCCACACTCAGACGGTCCGACCAGCTTTATAGCACTGTTCGGAACAGCAGCGCTGCTCGTCGGCGGCATCATGGCGACTGTTCTCGGCGCGCCGCTCGCCAAAGAGAATGACGGCCACCTCGAAATCGCGTGGACGAAACCGTTCTCCCGCACGCAATACGCCACCGCGGTCACCCTCGTCGACGCGGCGTGCCTGGTCATTTCCGTGCTCCTGGGCTTTGTCACGCTTGTGGCCATTCTCCGCGTCGTTCACGCGCCCATCACGTGGGCGTTCAGCGCCGGGGTGTTCGTCAACATCGCGCGCTTCGCGCTGTTCCCGCTCGCCTGGTACGGTCTCTTGAATGCGCTGAGCGCGAGCGCCCGCGGCGGCGCGCGCGCGCAGGGCCTCATCTGGCTGATCGCCATCGTCCTTGTGGTCCTATACGCCGTTCCGCTGCCCGCCGTGTGGCACACGATCATGGTCGCGCTCAACATCGTGAATCCGCTGATCTACGTCCAGTACCACGAATCGGACTTTTCCCTCATCACGGGTCCGAGCTCGACCGCGCTTCCGGGGCTCACGAGCGGCATCGCGCTCGCGCTGATCGCTGTCGGCGGCTGGGCGCTGGCGACGCTGCAATGGCGCCGGCTGCAGGCATAGGAGCGATACCATGTTCTACGTCGAGCTGTTGCGCGTCCGAAACGGACTGATCGGGGCGATCGGGATTCTGATCCTGCTTATGGGCCTCACGCTCGTGGTGATGATGTCCGCCTGCCCCTCGTGCCGCACCACCATCACCACAAGCTATCCGCAGAGCCCGTATCCTCTGATCGGCTACATCGCCGCGATACTGGCGGCGATCTTCGGCTCGGGCTTCGGCGCGAGTCTGGCGATCGAGAACGACGGACATCTTCCGCTGACATGGACCAAACCGATCGCACGCGGCGCGCAGGCGATTGGCATCCTGCTCATCGACATCGCCGGCATACTTGCGGCCTTCGGGCTGTCCTTTGCGGCTGGTTGGTTCGTCGTGTCGGCGCTCGCCCGGCAGCCGTACCCGGCGGTTGTTCCATTCGACACTCCGCCGCTGGTCACGCTCGCGCGGTTCCTGGCATTCCCGGTGGCAATGTTCGGGTCGATGCAAGCGCTCACGGCAGGCATCAAAGGCAGCTGGCAGGGCGCGGTCATCGGGCCGTTCTGGGCCGTTTGCCAAGGCCTTCTCGCGATCGGGCTGCTGCCGCTGTCCCCGCCGCTGCATAAGATCTGGCAGATCGCCAACCTCCCGAATCCTCTCGCGTATTTTCCGTTTTGGGGAAACGAGTACTTCTACCGTGTATACGAACTCGGCTACGGCGATGCGATCGACGCGCTCGCGCTGGCCGCGATCGCGTGCGTCGGCGTCACCATTGCGACGCTGCGCTGGCGGCGATTGGAGGCATAACACATGCAACTCGCCGGCACCAAATTCGAGATGCGGCTCGGACCGCTCGTGCTACGTGTGAACTTCGCGCTGGAGGAGACTTCCGAGGACTAGGCGGCGGCTTTAGTTAACCTTAATCATCCCCTGCTAGCCTAGGACCAGATGAAGTATCTCAATCGGGATCTCTCGTGGCTCGACTTCGACGCGCGAGTATTGGCATTGGCCGAGAACGAGACGGTGCCGCTGCTCGAACGCGTGCGTTTCCTTGCGATCTTCAGCCGCAACCTCGACGAGTTCTTCCAGGTCCGCATCGGCGGCCTGCACGAGCAGCTGCGTGAGGGGCTGGGCGGCACAAGCTCGGATGGATTGACGATCACCGAACAGCTCGACATCATCAAGCCGCGCACCGAGCAGATGGTGGAGCGCAGCGCTCGGATCTTCGCCGAGCAGCTCAAACCGGCGCTGGCCCAGTCTGGCATCCGATTCGCCGACTGGTCTGAGCTCAATGAGGGCGATCGCGCACACCTCGACAAGATGTTCTACGACCAGATCTTTCCAGTGCTCACCCCGCTCGCGGTCGACCCCGGCCACCCGTTCCCGTATATCTCCAACCTGTCGCTCAACCTTGCCGTCCTTGTCGGTGATCCCGCCGCCGCAGAACCGCGCATCGCCCGGCTCAAAGTCCCGCCGCTGCTGCCGCGCTTCGTGCGCATGCCCGACGGCGAGCGCTTCGTGCCGGTCGAGCAGATCATCGCCGCGCATCTTGACTCGCTGTTCCCGGGCATGGAGATCGTCGAGAGCCACGCGTTCCGCATCACGCGCAACGCCGACTTCGCGCTCAAAGAAGATGAAGCCGAAGACCTGCTCGAGGCCGTTGAATCCGTACTGCGCATGCGCCGGCGTTCTCCGGACGCCGTGCGCCTCGAGATCGAGCGTGCGATGTCCGACGACGTGCGCAGCTTGCTGATGCGCGAGCTCGAGCTCGACAATTCCGACGTCTACGTCGTCGACGGTCCGCTCGACCTCGGCGGTCTGTGGGCCATCGCCGACCTCGATCGTCCGGCGCTCAAATACGAACCCTGGCTGCCCCTCACGCCCGCGCAGTTCTCGGTGGCCGGCGATCAGACGCTGCGCCTGTTCCGCGTGCTGCGCCAAGGCGACATGTTGGTCCACCATCCTTACGATTCGTTCCTCACGTCGGTCGAGGCGTTCGTCGATCAAGCGGCGCTTGATCCGCGCGTCATGGCGATCAAACAGACCCTGTATCGCACCGGGCCCGATAGCCCGATCATCAAGTCGCTGATCCGTGCCGCTGAAGCTGGCAAACAAGTAGTGGCGCTGGTCGAAGTCACGGCGCGCTTTGACGAGGCGACCAACATCAATTTCGCGCGCGCGCTGGAAGAAGCGGGCGTGCACGTCGTCTACGGCATCGTCGGCTTGAAGACGCATGCGAAGATCACGCTGGTCGTGCGCCAGGAGGCGTCGGGCATCAAGCGCTACAGCCACGTCGGGACCGGGAACTACAATCCGACCACCGCGCGGCTGTACGAGGACATCGGCATCCTCTCGAGCGACCAGGATCTGGGTGCGGACCTCACGGAGCTTTTCAATTATCTCACCGGATACAGCAAACAGAGCCGTTACAAGAAGCTGCTCGTGGCGCCCGGCACGCTGCGCCCCGCGCTGATCGAGCTCATCAAGCGCGAAACGGAGGCCCCCGACGGCCGCATCGTCATCAAGGTGAACAACCTCGTCGACCCCACCATCATCCAAGCCTTGTACGGCGCTGCCCAAGCGGGCACGCAGATCGACCTGATCGTGCGCGGTATCTGCTGCCTGCAGCCCGGGGCGGACGGGTCGGGAGACAACATCCGCGTTCGCTCGATCGTCGGCCGCTATCTGGAGCATTCGCGCATCATGCGGTTCGGCAGCGATGCACGCGGGCCGGACTATTTCATCGGTTCGGCTGACGTCATGCAGCGCAACCTCGACCGGCGGGTCGAAGCGGTCATCCCGGTCACCGACCCGCTGCTCCAAGCCCGTTTGCAAGAGATCCTCGACGTGGACTTCGCCGACGATGCGCTCGCGTGGACTCTCGATGCGGAGGGCGTCTGGCACAAGGTGCCCGATATTCTTCATCTCAACGCGCACCGCCGGCTCCAGGAGCTTGCCACCGCGCGGCTGCAGGCTCACACGCCCGTCGACGTCAGTGCTTGAGCGCGAACTCAAACTCGGGGCGCCGGCCGCCTTTCGACTCCCCGACCTCGCGCTGGTGACGATCGACGTCGCCAGCGCCGACACCATCACCGAAAAGCTCAAGACGACCTACTTCGACACGCGCGACCTGCGCCTCACGCGCTGGGGCTGCAGCCTGCGCTATCGCATCGGCCAGGGATGGACCGTCAAGCTGCCGGGTCCCCTTGAATCTAACGGCGATCTGCTGGTGCGCGGCGAGCACGTGTTCCAAGGTGATCCGCAGGCGCCGCCGACCGCGGCGCTCGACCTGCTGACCGCGTATCTTCGCAAGAGCGCGGTGCACGAGATCGCGCGGTTGCGCACGACGCGGCACATGATCACGCTGAAGGGGCCCGACGGCACCCCGCTCGCCGAGACCGTCCAAGACGACGTGGCAGTGCTCGACGGCCGCAAGATCGCCGAGCGCTTCCGCGAGATCGAGATCGAGCTCAAAGAAGCGGCGCCCGAAACGCTCCTGCCCGCGATCCTCGAACGGCTCCAGGCTGCGGGCGCCGGCGCGGCGGATCCGACGCCGAAGATCGTCCGCGCGTTGGGCACGCGGGCGCGCCGTCCGCCCGAGCTCGATGTCGAAGAACTCGCACCCGAGGCCACCGCCGGCGCCGTTTTGCGGCGTGCGCTTGCGCTCGCATCGACCCGTTTGCTGCGCCACGACGCCGGTATCCGGCTAGGTACCGATCCCGAAGACATCCATCAAGCGCGCGTCGCAGTGCGCCGTCTGCGTTCGCATCTGCGCACGTTCCTGCCGTTGATGGACATCGAGTGGGCGGGCTCGCTGCGGCAGGAGCTCGGCTGGCTCGCCGACGAGTTAGGGGCCGTGCGTGATGCCGACGTCTTGATGGATCGCCTGCGCAGACATGCGGGTGCACTGCCGCCCCGCGACCGCAACGCCGGCGCCCAGATCCTCGCGCTGCTGGCCGCGCAGCGCGCCGCAGCGATGCAGCGGCTCAACACCACCATCCACGAACCGCGCTACATCGATCTGCTCAAGCGCTTGGTCGATTCGGCCCGCGCGCCGCAGCTGGCGCCGATCGCCGCCGAGGCCGGCATGCTGACGCTGCCGCCGTTGATCGCGAGTCTATATCGCAACGTGCGCACGATGGTGGACGATTTCGGCCAGCAGCCCACCGACGATCAATTGCACAAACTGCGCATCCGGGCCAAGCGCTGCCGCTACGCCGCCGAAGCCGTCACGCCGGTCATCGGCAGGCGTGCGCGCGGTTTCGCGCGCGCCGCGGCGTCGTTGCAAGAAGTGCTCGGCGAGCACCACGATGCCGTGGTCGCGATGCAATGGGTGCGCGAACATGCGGGCAGCGGGGCGCTGACGTTCGTGGCCGGCCAGTTCAGCGCGCTGGAGCTGACCGCGGCGAACGCCGCGCGCGCGGCCTGGCCGGAAGCGTGGCGCGCGTTCGATAGGAAGAAGCTGCGTTCGTGGATGTGAACGGTGTCGTCCGCGCCGCCGGCGGGATCATCGTTCGCTCCAAACCCGAAGGAGCTCTCGAGCTGGTCGTCGTCCACCGCCCATCCTACGACGATTGGACCTTTCCCAAGGGCAAGCTGCAGGCCGGCGAGCGCGAGGAGCACACCGCGATCCGCGAGGTCGAAGAAGAGACGGGCATGCGCTGCCGGCTCGAACGCGCTCTTGGCAGCACCAAATATAAGGACCATCGTGGACGGCCCAAGGTCGTCCACTACTGGGTTATGCGCGCACTCGCCGGCCATTTCCGGCCCAGCCGCGAGGTGGACGAACTGCGCTGGGTCTCGGTGCGCCAAGCCTCCGCGCTTCTGACCTACAATCACGACCGCGCGCTGCTGCGCGGGCTTTCCAATGAGATCGATGCCGCGGCAGTGCAAGCCGGAGGCGAGCGCCAGGGCCGCGCATCGCTGCGCAATCAGATGAGCTCGACGATCTATCTCGTGCGCCATGCGAAAGCGCTCAACCGCAGCGAGTGGACCGAGGCGGACGAGCAGCGGCCACTGACCAAGGCAGGTCGACGCCAAGCGGATGAGCTGGTGCAGCGCCTGAGCGCGTTCTCGTTCGCGCGCGTGATCACAAGCCCGCACGTGCGCTGCAAAGAGACGGTCGAGCCGCTGGCCAAAGCGCGCAAGCTCCCGGTGGAGACGGCAGACCAACTGGCTGAGAACACCGACGCCGACGACGTGCTCGCCTTCATCAAGACGCTTGGCTCGCGCCCGGCGCTCTTGTGCAGCCACGGCGACGTCATCGCAGATCTCATGACCAATCTCGTCAACGACGGCCTGGCGACCGAGAGCGAGCTGCGCTGGGAGAAAGGCTCGACTTGGGTGCTCGAGTCCGATGGCGAGACGTTCCTGTACGGCCGCTACCTGCCGCCTCCGTGACGCAGGCCCGGTCAAATGAATTCGACCGTTCCAGACCTCGCATACGCGACGCACGCGACGACGACGCGGCTGGCCTCATCGCGTTGATCGACGCGACGTTTTCCGAGTACCCGGGCTGCGTGCTGGAGCTGGAACATGAGATGCCGCAGCTCAAAGCGATCGCGACCGCGTTCGCCGAGCTGGGCGGGCGCTTCTGGTCGGCCGAACTCGACGGCGTCATCGTCGGTTGCGGAGGCATCGCACCCGCGCACGATCCGTCGGGTGTCGAGCTCAAGCACCTGTACGTCTCGAAGAAGGTGCGGCGCGCCGGACTCGGCACCGCGTTCGTGCGGCTAGTCGAGGCCGAAGCGGTCCGCCGGCATGCCGCGTTCGTCGAGCTGTGGAGCGACACGCGTTTTCTCGATGCGCATCGCCTGTACGAGGGTCTGGGCTACACGCGCCTACCGGATTCGCGCGAGCTCGACGACCTGAGCAACAGCGTGGAGTACCACTTCATCAAACGGCTCTAGCACCGCGATAGACTCTGCGGCCGATCACGATCAGCGTGATCACCAAGATGAGGGCGAGCACCGCGGCGAGGATCGGATGGGCGAACGTGATGATAAGACCGCCGATCGCGATCACGTCCTCGACGATGCTCAAGGCGGGATTGGCGAACCCGAGGGTCGTGGCCGAGGATGCGGCGCGCGCAGTCGCCGACGAGGTGTGCACGACCAGCGCGTTGAGCGCGCCCGCTGCCATCAATCCGGCGAGTTCCCCCGGATTACTCGTGTTGACGGTGCCGCCAACCAGGATCGCAGCCGCCACCGGACGCACCGCGAATGAGACGGCGTGCAATGCATGATCGACCGCGGGGATCTTATCAGCCGCAAGTTCGAGCAACGCGAAGATGCCCAGGACGATGACCGTGCCGTCAGCGGCAAGCCACATGAAGCCCGGACTCGGATGGATCACGTGGTAATGCGCCGCCACCGAGGCCGCGAACAGCGTGAGGAAGCCGCGCAGACCGGCGGTCGTCGTCAGCGCATAGGCAAGCGCGTATTGCGTGGTCGCGTCCATGGGAACGGATTACCTGTCGAGGAACCGGTTGGTTCTTAGTGCGCGAAGGCAGGCAGCGAGATGGACTGTGTGACGCGCTCGCCTTGCGCTCCTACCGAGACGACTTGGATGAACACGGAGCCGCGATAGGTGCGCGGGACGTACAGCACCGCGTCGTAGCGCCCGCTGGGGACGTCGGTCGAGCTCAGCACGTCGCCGCGCTCGTCGGTCAACTCGACGTGCGCCGCCGCTTGCCCGTTCGCTCCCCAGAGCACGCGCACGGCGTGACCGCCGGGCCCGTAGTGCGCATCGACTCCCTGCATGGACACGACGACGTTCGGATTGGCCGGCTGATAGTGGTGGCGCGGCGCGCGCGGTTTGGGCGCCGCGGTGTGCACCGGCTTCGGTGCAAGGGCGACGTGCGCAGCCGTCGGCGCCGGGCGGGGCGCCGCGGTCGGTGCCGTCGTCGCGAGCGCGCGCTGCGTCGCTTGCGCCGCGGCACTCGCCGTCGCAGCGGGAGCGACGCTCGGGGGCGCTGCGATCTTACCGGACGCGTTCGGGCCGGGCGACGCGTTCGGCTTGGTCTGATTGGTGTGGCCCGGAGTTTGCGCCGGCGGCGTCTCTAACACGACGGCGGGAGGAACGGTCACGACTGCGCTTGGTACCGCTTGCGGCGTGGATTGGGGAGCCAGCGTCGGGCGCATCAGGTAGAACACGACGACCAGCGCGAGAGCTATGATCGCCGTGCCGCCGACCGCGAGCGTGCCAAGCTGCCCTTCGTGCGATCGCAGCGCCGGCAGATCCGGCATTTCGATCGTGCGGCGCGCGCTCGCCTTGCGCTCTTTGCCGGCTTCGATGGCACGCGCGAGAGAGGGCGGCGGGCCGACGACTGCCGACTCGAGCGGTGATTCTCCGAAAATCCCTTCGGCTTCCGGCTGCTCCTGTGCCGGCGTCTCGCGCTCGTTCGTCGCGATGCCCGGTGCCACATAGGTGCGGCGATAGGGCTGCGGCACCGCATCGCCGGCTTCGCCAGGCGCGCCTTGTGTCGGAGCGGCAGACACGGGCGGAGGCGGCGGCGCGACTGGCGGGGGTGCTTGCGCTCTGACGGGCGGTGCTTGCTGCGGGGGCGGTTGCGGCGGCGGCTGCGGTTTGGGAACAGTGGCGGGCGTGCGTGCGTAGATCGACGGCGGCGGCGCAGCGGGAGCGTCCGGCGCGTCGCGGCCCGGGCCACGCCAGCCCTCTGGCGGAGATACAGGTTTGCCGACGAGCAGCGACATCAGCTCATCGTCATTTTCGGGATTGCTGAAATCGGGCTGCGGCGCGTTCGGGCGCATGGCCTCCGGCGGAGGACTGACGCTTGCGGCAATTTGCGCCGGCGGAGGAACGAAGGGCGCGGCCGGCTGACTCGTTTGCGCGAACGGCTGCGTAGGCGCTTCAAGCGCGAACGCCGACTGGACTTGCGGCGGCTGCGGCGGGGAAACAGCGACCGGCAGCGGAGCAGGTTGTACAGGCTGCGGTGCTTGCGGCGCCGCGGCGCTCTCCGATGTTTCTGCGCCATTGACGTACGGTGCGAGCTTGCTCTCGATCGTATCCCACGACAAGCGGCCCGTGCGCTTGCCTTGCGAGACCGCGACGCCGATCTCCACGACATGCGGATGGTTGTTGCCCTGCGCGTCTCTGACGGTTCGTTTCCATAGGATCGGAATCGTGACGGTCTGCGTCTGACCTGGTTCGAGCCTGATCGGCGCGACGTCGACGAACTCAAGCGATGGAGTCGGCGTAGGTTGCAACGCGAATTGGCCGGCCGTCGCGCTCAAGCTCTTGACCGCGCACGAGATGACAAAACCGCGAACGGCGTTGCCGTCGAGGATCGGTTCTTTCCATGCGAGCTGGATGGTGCAGTCGATGCCGCCCGCCGAGATCAGTCCGCGCTCGAGCGACGCGATGACGTCGCCGGCGGCGTCGCGGACCGAGATCAGCGTCAGTTGATCGCGCGGCACCTGCGCGGTCTCCGCGAAGGTGAGCGCCACGGTTTTGCGCTCGCGCGGGCGTAAGCTGAACGAGGCCGGCTCGAAGGTCCCCCCTTCGGCTGGCTCGTCCAACGACATGGTGCAGTCGACATGCTCGTCCCCGGACTTGTTGATAACGATTATTTCGTATCGCGACGATTGTCCGGGCGTCAGGTACCACCTAACGGAACGGTCGGCGCACTCGATGCTGAGGTTTGTGGCCATCCAGTACTCCCGCATTTATTGTATCGGAAATCTCGCCTGCGGGTAGGAGGGCCCGGGACGCCGAAATAGCGCCATTCCCGCCATTCCAGGAGCGCCATCACAGATGCAGCCCGACGACCTCGTACGCGAATTCGACCGATTGTTCGCGGAGTTGAGCCTCCCCCTGACCCGCCACGCCCGGCGTGGGTCGTTCAACCCGAACGCGGACGTCTATCTGACCGACCGTGGCCGCACGGTCATGGTGCGCGTCGAATTGGCCGGCATCAACCCCGCTAACGTGAAGCTGGTCGTCGAGGGCGCAAGCCTCTATCTCGCCGGTTTCCGCGAGCCGGACTTGCGGCGCGCCGAAGCCGTCTTGCAAAAGGAGATCGAATACGGCTGCTTCCTCAAGCGCATCCCGCTGCCCTCAGTCGTGGCGGTCGATGCTGCCAAGGCTGAATATCACGACGGCACGCTGACCATCAAGCTGCCTGTCTCCGACAGCGGCCAAGTCGACGGGGTCGACCGCATGGAGATCCGCATGGCGATCCGGGGGCGCGGCTGATGGCCACCGACCAGCGCGACGTCGAGGCGCGCGAAGCCAATAGCATCCCCTCCGAGCTGGCCATCCTGCCGCTGCAGGACTCGGTCTTGTTCCCCAATACCGTCATGCCGCTTGCGGTCACCAAGCCGCACGGCATCAAACTCGTCGAGGACGCGCTCAAGGCGAGCGTGCCCATCGGCGTCGTGGCGCTCAAAGACCGCGATGCATCGCCGCCCGCGCCCGACGACGTCTACACCGTCGGCACCGTCGCCATCATCCAGAAGATGATCAAGGTGCCGGACGGCACGCTGCGCTGCATCATCTCGGGCACCGTTCCGTTCACGATCACCGAGTTCACGCGCGCCGAGCCATACCTGGTCGGCAAAGTCGAGCAGCTCGAGGATCAGGCGACCGACAGCGACGAGCTCACCGCGCTCTCGCGCAACATCGCCGCGCAGTACACGCGCCTGTTGGCGTTCTTGCCGTCCGCGCCCAAAGAGCTGGAGCTGGAAGTCAACAACATCGCCGACCCGAATCTGCTCTCGTATTTCATCGCGTCGACCATGCGGCTGGACACGGGGGAAAAGCAAGCCGTGCTCGAGGAGCGCGATACGCTCGCGCGCCTGCGCACGCTCACCGTGTATCTCACGCGTGAATTGGAAGTCCTCGAACTGGGCCACAAGATCCAGTCGGACATCCAAAAGGAGATGGACAAGAACCAGCGCGAGTATTTCTTGCGCCAGCAGCTCAAGGCGATCCAGGACGAGCTGGGCGAGTCGGACCCGACGCAGGCCGACGTCAACGAGCTGCGCGAGAAGGTCGAAGCCGCCAAGATGCCCGAGGAGGCGCACAAAGCCGCGCTGCGCGAGCTTGATCGGCTCGGGCGCATCCCTTCGGCCAGCCCTGAATACTCGGTCATCCGCACGTATCTGGATTGGCTGGTGACGCTGCCGTGGAGCACGACGACCGAGGACAGTCTTGAGATCGCTAAGGCGCGCAAGATCCTCGACGAAGATCACTACGATCTCGAGAAAGTCAAAGATCGCATCATCGAGTATCTCGCGGTGCGCAAGCTCAAGAACACGCTGTCCGGTCCCATCTTGTGCTTCGTCGGGCCGCCCGGCGTCGGCAAGACATCGCTTGGCCGCTCGATCGCGCGCGCGATGAATCGAAAGTTCATCCGCCTCTCGGTCGGCGGCGTACGCGACGAGGCCGAGATCCGCGGCCACCGGCGCACCTACATCGGCGCGATGCCCGGGTCGTTCATCCGCGCGATCCGCGACGCTGGCACGAGCAATCCGCTCATCATGATCGACGAGATCGACAAGGTCGGCGCGGATTGGCGCGGCGACCCGTCGTCCGCGCTGCTCGAAGTGCTCGATCCCGAGCAGAACAACACGTTCCGCGACCACTATTTGGATCTTCCGTTCGATCTGAGCCGGGTGCTGTTCATCGCCACTGCCAACCAGCTCGATACCATCGCGCCGCCCCTGCGCGACCGCATGGAGATCATCCAGCTGGCCGGCTACACGCAGGCCGAGAAGGTCGCGATCGCGCGCAAGTACCTCGTGCCCAAGCAGCTCAAAGCCAACGGCTTGACGGCCAAACAAGCGGCGATCTCAACGCCGGCGCTCGAGACCATCGTCGCCGATTATACTCGCGAGGCGGGCGTGCGCAATCTCGAGCGCGAGATCGCGACCATCTGCCGCAAAGTCGCGCGCAAGGTCGCCGAGAAGCCGAGCTTCGAGGCCACCATCACGCCCAAGACGTTGCCCAAGTTCCTTGGCAAACCGCGCTTCTTCGCGGAAGTCGCCAAGCGCACCGCGGTGCGCGGCGTCGCGACCGGCCTGGTCGTGACGCCCGTCGGCGGCGACATCGTCTTCATCGAATCAAGCGTGATGCCGGGCAACGGCAAGTTGACGCTGACCGGTCAGCTCGGGGACGTCATGAAAGAGTCGGCGCAAGCGGCGCTGTCGTTCGTGCGCAGCCGCTCGTCCGAGCTCAAGCTCGCGCAGGATTTCTTCAGCAAGCATGACGTCCATGTGCATGTGCCCGCGGGTGCAGTGCCCAAGGACGGGCCGTCGGCCGGCGTCGCGATCGCGACCTCGCTCGTCTCGGCCGTCACGGGCAAGAAGGTCGACAAGAACGTAGCCATGACCGGCGAGATCACGCTCACCGGCCAAGTGCTGCCGGTCGGTGGGATCAAAGAAAAGGTGCTCGGCGCGCGGCGCGCGGGCATCAAGAAGATCGTCCTGCCCAGGCGCAACGAGCCCGACGTGTCAGAAGATGTGCCGCCCGAGGCCAAGCGCGCGCTGAAGTTCGTGTTCGCAGACGAGCTGTCGGAAGTGCTCAAAGAAGCGCTGGGCTCGCCGATGATCGCGCGCATCGCGACGACCAACGGGCGTTCAAGCCGCCAACTGCCCGCAGCTGCACGATGACGAGCTTCGTTCGTCTGGCTGCTTTTGCGGTGGTGGTCGCCGCTGTGGGCGCCCTGCTCACGAACGCTGCGCGCGCTGAAACCACCGCGATCAAAGGGCACGTTTCAGACCTCTATTCCGAATCCAAGATGCCCTTGGCCGGAGTTTTAGTGCGTCTGCATTCTCGCAGCCAGTCGATGGAAACGTACACGGACAAGCACGGCTTTTACAGTTTGGTGGGCGTGACGCCGGAAAAGCAGGTCGAATTGAGATTCTCGCACGACGGCTGGGCTACAAAAATATTTAGCGTGACGGCGTGCGTCGATACAACGCTAGAAGTGGATGCGAGGCTTGCGAACCATATCGGAGCGAGCACGCTCAGCTATTTCTTGGTCCCGCCCTCGCCCCCAATGATCGATTACCAGCACTCGGCAGCGCTGTACAGCATCGACCCGAATGCCGATCTGGGCGACCAGGGATCGGAAGGCTGCTAGCCGCCTAGCGGCTGCCCACGCGGTACGACACGAAATACTCGAGTGCGATCGGCACGCCGTCGAATTGCGGCGCGCTGAACACCGTCTTGCGCGCGGCGCCGAGCGCAGCCGAGTCGAGCGCCGGATAGCCGGACGATTGATCGATCCGCGCCGCGACGACGTCGCCGCCGGCGCCGACCGTCAGAGCCACCACGATCGTCGCGGGATGTCTGATCTGCGCGTCGCTTGGGAAGGCCGCTGGCGCAGACTGTAAGACGCGCGCTTCGGTCACCCGCTGAGGATAGAGCAGATCGCTGGGCGAGAGTCCGCTGTCATCGAATTGTGAAAGCGAGCCGACCGGCGCGGTGGTCACCAAGCGCACGGGCTGGCTGCACGTCATGTCGTGATCGCCGCGGCCATGCACGAGCAGCCCATAGACGGTGATGCCGGTCGCTGAGACCGCGCGCGGGATATCGATGACGTAGTGGTTGATCGACTCCCCGCCGTTCGCATCCGGAGCGACGACCGGCGTGGTGATGTCGTTTTGAAGCCCAGGGACCTGCAGGTTCGCGGTAACGGGATCACTGCCGGTCAGCAGCAGCGCCACCACGTAGCGGTCCACTTTGCCCGTTTCGCCCCGCGCGACCAGCATGAAGCTCGCGGCGTGCAGCGGGCACTTGTCGGCAGAGGCCGCAATTGCCGGCGCCCCGAGGAGCGTCACGATAAGGATAGCGACAAACCCAACGACCGGCCGGGTTTTCATGCCGTGCTCTTCGCGTTGTCGAGCAGCACCACCCCGACCATGGGTCCTGAGCGCCGCGTCGTCTCGCTCCGGTACCACGGCGCGAAAACAAGCTTGAAGAACCACGCCATCGGGAATTCACGTTTAAGCCGAGCAGCCTCGATGACATTGGCGCGGTACTCGCGGATGCGCCAGCCGTGCTGCGCGAAAAACGCGGCGGCGTCAGCCGGTGCGAACTGAAACGGGGTACCGCCCTCGCGCAACCGCTTGCCCCACGTGCGCTCCATCATGCGCAGCACCCACGGCGACGCGACGTCGGTGACCCATGAGCGAAAAGACTGCTGTCCGCCAAGGTCGTCTGCGAGCGTGCCCGCGTCCGCAGGCGCGAGATACACGAGCAGCCCTTCGCTGATGACGGCCACGCGCGGGCATTCCGAGCCGACGCGCGCGAAAAGCTCCTGGCGCCCGCTGCGGTCGGCGAGATCGAGCGCGACCCGTTCGAGCTTGCAGTGCGGCGTCGCGCTCGCGAGCAGGGCCGCCTTATAATCGAGCGTCGCGGCGAAGTCCACCTCGATCCAGCGCAGATCGCTGCGCAGCGGCAGCCGGTAGGGCCGCGCATCGAGACCAGCCGCCAAGTTGAGCACGGCATCGACGTCGGGAGCGAGCCGTGCGATGATGTCGTCCATCACCGCGGTGCGCACCACCATCGGCCAGCCATACACGCGCGCGCGCGGAATGGTCGCCAAGATCTCCTCGCCGCGCGCGCCGCTGAGCGTTCGCGCGTAGGGGTCCTGGAACACCGCGTCCGGGCGCTCGGATTCGATCGCGCGATACATCGCGACCCAGTACGCGGTGTCGGCGACGGTGATCGATCGTTGCGTCTTGCTCAGCGGCAGCCCCTCAGACGCGCGGCTTCAGACTGCTCGCAGCCGCGTCATCCACCAGCCATATGAGCGAGCCTTCTGCCGGTGAGATGCCTTGCGCAGGAAGGTTGTGCGCGTCGCGCGGCCCGTCGAGCACGCGCGCGAGCACGGCCGACTTCGACGCGCCCTCGACCAGGAATATCGCGGCTTCGGCGGCGTTGAGCACGGGATAGGTCAGCGTCAGGCGCCATGGCGCGATGATGTTGTCCGGCACGTGCACTGCTACGCACGGCTGATCGGCATCGAGTGCCGCGTCACCTGGGAAGAGCGATGCCGTATGGCCGTCCTCGCCCAAACCGAGGTAGGCCAAGTCCAGCGCCGTCGCACCGCCGAAGAACTTGGTCAGTTGATCGGCGTAGTCGATGGCGCCCGCGTGCGGCTCGAGGTCGCCGCGCATGCGGTGCACGTTCTCGGGGGGCACAGCGATCGGGCCGAGCAGCCCGTTAAACGCCTGTGCGTAGTTGCTCGCCTCGTCGGTCGGCGGCACGCAGCGTTCGTCGCCCCAAAAGAAGTGGATGTGCGACCAATCGATGTCTTCTGCGAATTGCGGCGACGCAAGCAGCGCGAACAGCGCGCGCGGCGTCGTGCCGCCCGACAGTGCGACGGCGAAGCGGCCATGATCCTCGATCGCGGCGCGTGCGCGCACTTCGAACTCGGTCGCGGCTTGATACGCGACATCGTCCGGCGTGGCCAGCACGATGACGCGTCCGTCGTGCGTCATACGCTACTCCTCGGCGAGGGCCGCTTCGAGCATCGGATCGCGTGCCGGATCGTCGATCGAGCGATGCAGCAGTTCGGCTTCGGACGCCTTCACGACATGGAAGTTCCAGCTGCGTATCAGCGCGCCTTGTGCGTCGCGCGCCTCCGCCACGATCTGGCGCGGACTGTCCTGGCGCGTGAGCGCCAACGTGGCTTGCGAGCGCGACGATTGGAACAGCACCGCGATAAGGCGGCCGCGCCGAGCCCCCGCGTTGGTCACGGGAGCGAGGCGGACGCGCCCGCGCAGCCGCGGCACGCAGCGTGCTAGCCAGCCGGCGAAGAGCGTGGCGCCCGCGGTCTTATGCTGCGCGTTAGGCACGTCGAGATCCGCGGCGTACTCGACCTGGCATTTGTCGAAGCCGCCGATGAGCGCGAGCACTTGCGGGTCGTCGAAGCAGGCAGCGACCGCTTGACGCCACGTCTTGAGACGCTTCCAGTTGAGATCGGCCACCGCGACGTGACCTGCGCGGCGTTCGGTGAGGCGTCGCAGTGTGTCCAGCGCGGCGTTCGTATCGCCGAAGCGCATCGAGTCGACCACGATCTTCTTCACCAAGGGCGCGAGCAAGCGGAACAGCGGGCGGCCGAACGGCGAATCGCCGCGCCACCACAGATACACGGGCAGGTCGGCGGCCAGCAGCGCCAGCACCGCGGACGCCGCCGAGGCGGATGCGCGCGGGTGGACGCGTACGAAGACCTCCTCGCTGAAGCCTTGCTCGTCCGCGCGCTCGTCGGGATGGATGAACGCCTGGATCGCATCCTCGTCGACCGTCGCATCTTCGATGATGGTCACGGCGCGGATCGAATGCGTGCCCGCGATCTCCGCCAGAATCTTCGATACGTCGGCGCACGCCTCAGGGCGGTCCACGTAGGTGACGAGATTGAGCGTGAGCGAGCGTGCGCTCGGTGTCGCACCGGCCGTCGCGACCACCTCGCGCCAGCGCGAGGTCAATGTGGATTCGGCATCTTCTATGCGGACGCGCTCAAACCCGGAGGCCCAGACCGGCGTCGCAGCGCCGTCGCCCTGCGTGCTCACGGCAGCCGCCACGCACGCCCATCGCGTTGGATGAGATCTTCGGCCTCTTTGGGCCCCCACGAGCCGGCCGGATAGTTCGGGAACACGATCGAGCGATCCGCATCCCACGCCTGCAGCAGCGGATCGACCAGCGCCCAGGCGGCCTCGACGCCGTCGGCGCGGTCGAACAGCGTCTGATCGCCTTTCATGCAGTCCAAGATGAGCCGTTCGTACGGCGACGCGTCTTCGGCGCCGAAGGTCGCGCCGTACGAGAAGTCCATCGCGACCGAGCGGATGCGCATGCTCGGGCCGGGGACCTTCGCCTCGAGCTTGAGGGTCACGCCTTCGTCGGGTTGGATGCGCAGCGCCAGCACGTTGCCTTCGGCTTGTTCGATCTGCGATTTGCGGAACGGCAAATGGGGCGCTTCCTTGAACTGGATGGCTATCTCGGTGACGCGCTTGGGCAGCCGTTTTCCGGAGCGCAAGTAGAAGGGCACGCCCGCCCAGCGCCAGTTGTCGACGAACAGGCGCAGCGCAGCGAACGTCGGCACCATCGAGGTCGGTGCCACGTTTTGCTCTTCGCGATATCCCAGCACCGGTTGCCCATTGACGAAACCTGGCCCGTATTGCCCGCGCACCGCTTCCTTGACGTCGATCGGGCGGATGGCCTCGATGACTCGGACCTTCTCGTCGCGGAAATCGCGCGCGTCGAACGTCGTCGGCGGTTCCATGCCGACCAGCGAGAGCAGCTGCAGCCCGTGGTTCTGCAAGATGTCGCGTACGACGCCGGTCTCTTCGTAGAACGCGCCGCGGCCTTCGATGCCCAAACTCTCCGCCACCGTGATCTGCACGCTGTCGACGTAGTTGCGGTCCCAGATAGGTTCGAAAATGCCGTTGGCGAAACGCAGCACCAAGATGTTCTGGACGGTCTCTTTGCCGAGATAGTGGTCGATGCGGTAGATCTGGTCCTCGCGCAGATACTTGAGCATCTCGTCGTTGAGCGCTTTGGCGCTGGCGAGGTCGCGGCCGAACGGCTTTTCGACGATGATGCGCACGGAGTTGTCGGCGGGTCCGCCATCCCCGGTCAAGCCGGCCTCATGCAGCTGCTCGACGATGATGCCGAACAGGCTTGCGGGCGTCGAGATATAGAAGATGCGATTGCCGGCGGTGCCGTACTTGAGATCGTCCTCGGTGAGCACGCCGCCCAGCCGTTTGAAAGCGCTCGCGTCATCGAACGTGCCTGAAACATATCGGCAACGCGAGGCGAGCTCCTCAAGGACGGCCTGGTCCCGCACGCGGATCTCGCTTGAGCCGGCGACCGAGCGGCGCAGCTGCTCGCGGAACTCCTCGTCGGTCATGGGCGAACGCGCAAAACCGACGACGCAGAAGTTCTCGGGCAACAGGTCTGCCTGCGCGAGATTGTAGATGGCCGGCAGCAGCTTACGGCACGTCAGATCGCCGGACGCGCCGAAGATGACCAGCTGAACGGGCCGCGTCGCGCGGTCCTCGCGCAGCCCCTCGCGGAATGGATTGTCGACCGTCGCCGTCGCCATCGCGCTAACGCCGCCCACCGAGCGTCACGCGTTGCTGCCGCTGCCGGCCGGCGAGAGCGAGCCCGCCATCTTCGCTACCGTGCGGCGCAGCGTCGCAAGCGATGCATCGACGTCGGCGCCGAGATCGACGCGCACGACGCGCCTGCCATGCGCGCGCAGCGACTGCAGATCACCGAGCGCTTGCGCCGCGACGAGGGTTGCGAAATCGAATGGCTGGCCGGGGATCGGCAGCTTCTCGCGAGCGGCGCCGACGAGCTGGATGAACACGCCCGTGTTCGGCCCGCCTTTGTGCAGCTGGCCGGTCGAGTGCAAGAAACGAGGGCCGTAACCGAAGGTCGTGGCGGCCTTGGTCGCATCGCGCAGCGTCGAACGGATGTCATCGAAGATCTCATCGCGGGCGGGCGTCTGGTGGACGAACGCCATGAGCGCGATATAATCGCCGGTCGCGGTCGTGCGCACGACGCGTGCGAGCGCCTCGTCGTCGCCGGGAGCGATCGCCTCGGCGGCCTGCGATCCAGACGCATCGCGCTGCGCCAGAATGCGGTTGGTGTTGTCCTTGCTCTCCTGGACGTTGGGCTGGTCGAAGGCGTCGACATCTAAGAACGAGCCGGCGGTCGCGGTCGCGAACTCCCAGCGGAAGAACTCCGCGCCGAGATCGAGCGTGTCGCGCAAACTGATGCGCAACACGGGATGGCCGGCCCGCTCGAGCGCTTCGCCGCGCGCATCGAGCGTCGCGTCGTTGCCCAGGCGCAGATGCACGAAGACGCGGTCAGCGCCGTACGCGCCTGGGTCTCCCGGCGGTTCGCCCGCAACGGGTATCAAGCCGCGCCCTTCCTTGCCGAGGCTTTCGGCGATAAGTTGCTCGAGCCACAGCCCGAAGGTCGCGATTCCGGGCGACGCGAGCACCGTCACTTTGTCGCGCCCGTGGCGCATCGCCAACGTGGCAAGCGCGGTGCCCAAACGCACCGCCGGATGCTCCGATGCTTTGACGCCCGCAGCACACGCCGCGGCCATCCCGCGCGCGCGGTCGAGCAGTCCGTCGACATCGACCCCCGCTGCCGCGGCCGGGACCAGTCCGAAGTACGTCAGCGCCGAGTAGCGGCCGCCGATATCCTCGGGATTGAGAAAGACGTTGCGGAAACCGCGTTCGCGCGCGAGCGTCTCGAGCGGCGTGCCGGGATCCGTGATGCACGCGAAGCGCGCTGCGGCCTTGTTCGCGCCGCCGAGCGCGTTCGACACCTTCTCGAAGAAGTATTCGGAGAAGACGCGCGGTTCGAGCGTCGTGCCCGATTTGCTCGACTCGATGAAGACGGTCGACTTGAGGTCGATCGCCTTCTCGATCGCGCTCACGCTGGCGGGCACGGTGCTGTCGAGGACCAGCAGCGCCGGATACCCTTTGCGCGTGCCGAACGTCTCGCGCAGCACGATCGGACACAGGCTCGAGCCGCCCATTCCCATGACGACGACGTGCGCGATGCCGTCCTTGCGCAGCCCGTCGGCGAACGCAGAGAGCTCTTGCGTGCGGTGATACATCAGATCCGGCGATGTCAACCAACCGAGCCGATCTCGGATGATCGCCGCGTGCTCCGCGTCGCCTTTTTTCCACAAGTCCGGGTCGCGCTGCCAGAAGCGCGCGACGAAGCGGTCCGTCTCGAGCCCGGCCAGCGCGTCGGCCTGCTCTTGCGGGGAGACGCCTGTCATCGTCAGCCGGTCGTCCGCGCCTTGGAGCGCGTGCGCCTTGCGTCCGAGCACGTCGAGCAGCTGGTCATAAGAGGTCTGGAACGAGACCAACCCGTCGGCGAGCAGTTTATCGGTGATCGACACGAGCGAGATGCCGAGCTCTTCGAGCTCCGCCAGCGTTTCTTCGGCTTTGTCGATACCGCGGTCGAGCGTGGGCTTGACGATGCCGTGGTCGCGGAAGGCGTCGATGGTCGCGGGCGGCATCGTGTCGACCGTGTCGGGCCCGATGAGCGCCTCGACATAGTACGTGTCCTTGTACGCGGGGTTCTTGGTCGACGTGCTCGCCCACAACGGACGCTGCCGTCGCGCGCCCGCCGCTGCGAGCGCCTGCCAGCGCTGGCCGGCGATCGAACGCTGATAGACCGAGTACAGGCGCTTCGAGTTGGCGATCGCGGTGGTTCCAAGGTGCGCCTGCAGGCGCGCCTTGGTGGTTGCGTCCGCGCTGCTCATGACGGCTTGGATGCGTTTATCGGCTTCGGTGTCGACCCGGCTGACGAAGCACGACGCGACGGACGCGAGGGAGCTGATCGGCTGGCCTTTGCGCAGCCGGTCCTCGAGCCCGCTCATGAACGCGTCGATGACGCGCTCGTAGTATCCCGCGCCGAACATGAGCGTGATGTTGACGTTGATGCCGTCGCCGATGAGCTGGCGGATCACGGGCATGCCCTCGGACGTCGCCGGCACTTTGATCATGACATTGGGCCGCGCCACCAGCTTCCACAGCCGGTGCGCCTCGGCGACCGACGCGTCGGTGTCCTTGGCCAGCTGCGGGGGCAGCTCGATCGACACGTAGCCGTCACCGCCCGAACTCGCGTCATAGAGATCGCGAAACGCGTCGCAAGCCTCGCGGATGTCGTCGGTGGTCAACGCGTCGTAGATCGCCGCGGGGCCCGCGCCTTGCGCGACGAGCGCCACGATCTGCTCGTCGTAATCCCCGCTCTCGGCGATCGCCTTCTCGAAGATCGTCGGATTCGACGTCTCGCCGCGCAAGCCGTCGTCGTCGATCATGCGGCGCAGCTCGCCGGAGCGCGTGAAGCCGCGCCTGACGTTGTCGAGCCAGAAGCTCTGGCCCAAATCGATGAGGCGCTGCAGTGGGTTAGGCATTGCTATCTTCCTTTGCGCGGCGAGGCGGCCGCGCTGCTACAATAATGACTTGGCCACATCGGCGACGTTGCCCGGCGTGAAGCCGAATTTTTCGAACAGCACGTCTGCGGGCGCGGACGCGCCGAAGCGCGTCATGCCGACGACGCGGCCACGCGTCCCGACATAGCGTTCCCAGCCCATCGGCGCGGCCGCTTCGACCGCCACGCGCGCGGATACAGCCGGCGGCAGCACCGAATCGCGATACGCTTGCTCTTGCGCGTCGAAGATCTGCCAGCACGGCAAGCTGACCACGCGCGTACCGATGCCCGCCTTTTGCAGCAGCTCGCGCGCGCTCAAGCAGACATGCACCTCGGAGCCTGTGCCGATGAGGATCGCCTGCAGCGCACCCTCCTCGGCGGCGAGCACATAGCCGCCGCGCCGCGCGCCGGCGACCGCCGCGGCCTCGAAGACCGGGATTTTCTGCCGTGTGAGCGCGAAGCCGACCGGTCCGTCGCGATGCTCCATCGCCAGCTCGTAGCAGATCACCGTCTCATTGGCATCCGCCGGACGCATCATCGTCATGTTCGGTATCGCGCGCAGGCTTGCGAGCTGTTCGATCGATTGGTGCGTCGGGCCGTCTTCGCCCAAACCGATGCTGTCGTGCGTCCAGACGTAGAATGGATCGATGCGCATCAGGCAGGCGAGACGGATCGGCGGGCGCATGTAGTCGGAGAAGATGAGGAACGTCGCGCCCCACGGCCGCACGCCGCCGTGCAGCGCCATGCCGTTGAGCGTCGCGCCCATGGCGTGCTCGCGGATGCCGAAGTGCATCTGCCGTCCTTTATAGGACCCAGCCTCGAAGTCGCCGAGGTCTTTGAGGTTCGTCTTATTCGAGCCGGCGAGATCGGCCGAACCGCCTAGGAGGAATGGCACCGACTTGGCCAGCGCGTTGAGCGCCTTGCTCGACGCGTCTCGCGTGGCCATCGGGCCATCGCTCGGCGCGAACCGTGGCAATTCGGACGACCAGCCGTCGGGCAGCGTTCCAGCTTGCTCGGCGAGAAACGTCGTCGCGCGCGCCTTGTCGGCGCGCTCGTAGCTCGCCCATAACTCGTTCCATTCGCGCTCGTAGCGCTGGCCGCGTTCGATCGCGGTGCGGTAATGCGCCAGCGCCTCGTCGGGCACGAGAAACTTGGCATCCTCCGGCCATCCGTAAAAGCGCTTCGCGCCCTTGATCTCGTCCTCGCCCAGCGGCTCGCCGTGCGCCTCGGCCGTGTCTTGCTTATTAGGCGCGCCGTAGCCGATGTGCGAGCGGACGCGGATCAGCGAGGGTCGAGGGTCGGCTTTGGCCGCTTCGAGCGCGCGGTCGATCGCCGCCACGTCGTTGGCGTCTTCGACGGCTTGCGTGTGCCAACCATAGGCTTCGTACCGCCGGCAGACGTCTTCTTGGTCGAACGTCAATGACGTGTTGCCCTCGATCGTGATGTGGTTGTCGTCGTAGCACACGATCAGCTTGCCGAGCTTGAGGTGGCCGGCCAGCGACGCCGCCTCTCCGGACACGCCTTCCATCATGTCGCCGTCGCTGGCGATGACGTAGGTGCGGTGATCGACGACGTCGAGGCCGCCGCTGTTGAAGCGCGCCGCAAGAAACGCCTCCGCCACGGCAAACCCGACGGCGTTGCCGCAGCCTTGGCCGAGCGGGCCAGTGGTGCACTCGACACCGGGGGTGTGTCCGTACTCAGGATGGCCGGGCGTTTTGGAGCCCCACTGGCGGAATTGCTTGAGGTCGTCGAGCGTGAGGTCGTAACCCGTCAAGAACAGCATGACGTATTGCAAGATGCACGCGTGGCCCGCCGACAAAATGAACCGGTCGCGATTGACCCACGCCGGATTGCGTGGATTGTAGCGCATGTGCTTGGTCCACAGCGCGTACGCGAGCGGGGCGAGCGCCATCGCCGTGCCAGGGTGGCCCGAGTTGGCCTTTTGCACAGCGTCCATCGACAGCGTGCGCACCGTGTTGATGCACAACTGCTCGAGCGCGCCGCGATCGAGCGTCGAACCTGCTTGCTTCACGCGTTCCTCCTGGGATTAGGCGACACTGATGCCCGCATCCGGGCCGAAGCTGCCGATCACCGCGGCTTGTGCGACTCCGCGCCGGGCCAGGGCGTCGAGCAGCGCCGCGGCGTTCTCCTCTGATACGGCGATGAGCAGGCCGCCGGATGTCTGCGCATCGCACAGC
Organism: Vulcanimicrobiota bacterium; assembly: GCA_963772515.1. Lineage (GTDB taxonomy): Bacteria > Vulcanimicrobiota > Vulcanimicrobiia > Eremiobacterales > Eremiobacteraceae > JAFAHD01. The sequence continues at coordinate 339,928 of CAVYXC010000002.1, read as the reverse complement.
ACGACCCGCAGCGCCGCCGGCACCGAGTCTGCGAAACACACGCCGTTGGCGAGCGCGAGCGCGAGGTTCGCCTTTGTGCCGCCTGGGGCACAATCCCGCTCTGCGAGCGACAACGCCAGCTCGAACGTGGGGACCGCGGCGGCGTCGATGCGCGCGCCGACGCCGCTCGCCGACGTCATCTCATGAAGATGTCCAAGCAGCCCGAAGCCGGTGACGTCGGTCGCCGCATCCACGCCGGTTTCGAGCATCGCCTCCGAGGCGGCGCGGTTCAACGTCTGCATCGAGATCACGGCCTCGTCCAGATCGTCGGCCGATATCACGTCGCGCCGGCGCGCGGTCGTGTAGAGACCGGTGCCGAGCGGTTTGGTGAGCACCAGAAGATCGCCGGCTCGAGCGGTCGAGTTGCGCACGATGCGATCGGGATGCACGCGCCCGGTGACGGCCAGACCATATTTCGGCTCCGGATCCTTGACCGTGTGGCCACCGATGATATGGATGCCGGCCTCGCGCGCCTTTTCGGCGCCGCCGCGCACGATCGCGTGCAGTATCTCAAGATCGAGCCCCGATTCGGGAAACGTCGTGATCGCCACCGCGAAGAGCGGCGTGCCGCCCATCGCGTAGACGTCGGAGATGGCGTTCGCGGCGGCGATGCTGCCGAACGTGTACGGGTCGTCGACGATAGGGGTGAAGAAATCGACGGTCTCGACGAGCGCGAGGTCGTCACCGAGCTTGAAAACACCGGCGTCGTCGCGCGTCGAGGTGCCCACGAGCACGCGCGCGTCGTCGATCGCCGGCATTTCGCGCAAGACGCGCGCGAGCACATCGGCTTCCATCTTCGACGCGCAGCCAGCGCACGCGACCATCTTCGTGAGGCGCGGCGCCGCGCTCTCGATCATCATGGAATGCTCCATCTGTCCAAAGACCGTTTACCCCGCGGCGACAGGCGCCCTTTGGGAACGGCTCGAACCGACGCCAAATGCAAGAACTGCTCATGATTCCGGGCCCTGTCACCGTGGCCCCGGATGTCTTAGCTGCGTCGTCGCAGCCGATGCGCAATCATCGCGGCCCGTTCGCGGCAGGGGTCTACGCGCGTCTCGCCGAGCGGCTCAAAGATGTTTTCCAGACGTCGCAGCCCGTGCTGCTGCTGGGATCGTCCGGGACGGGTGCGATGGAAGCGGCGGTCGTCAATCTCTTCTCGCCCGGCGATCGGCTGCTCGCGATGCCCATGGGCGCATTCGGCGATCGCCACGTGGCCATCGCACGCACATACGGCGCACAGGTCGAGGTGATCGAGACGGAGTGGGGTGACAAGGTCGATCCGCAGCGCCTGCGCGACCGGCTCGCCAAAGACCCGGCCGGTGAGATCAAGGGCATCCTCGTGACGCACAATGAGACGTCCACCGGCGTGCAGGCCGACTTGGCGTCGCTGGCTCGCGCCCGCGCGGATCACCCGGCGCTGCTGGTGGTCGACGCTGTGAGCAGCGTCGGCGCAACGGACCTTCGCATGGACGAATGGGGCTTGGACGTGGCGATCGGCGCTTCGCAAAAGGCGCTGGCAGGCGTGCCCGGCGCGGCCATGATCGCGCTGAGCGAGCGAGCGTGGGAGGCCGCGCAGACCGCTAAAATGCCCCGCTTTTACCTCGATGTCCGCAAGGCGCGGACGGCCGCCGACAAGGGCCAGACGCCCTGGACACCCCCGTTCGGCGTCCTATTGGCACTCGAACAGGCGACCGATAACTATAGCAAGGAGGGGCGGCATTCTGCCTTTGCCCGCCACGCCCGTTTCGCCGAGGCGATTCGCGCGGGGTGCGACGCGATGGGACTGCGCATCTTTGCGCGTCCCGGTGCGTATTCGAACACGGTCACGGCCGTGTCGGCACCACCCGGCACCGACCACAAAGCGCTGCAGCAGATGTTGCGCGAGAAGTACGGGGTCGTCGTCGGCGGCGGTCAGATGAAGTTGGAAGGCACCATTCTCCGGCTCGGCAACATGGGCGCGATCGGACGCAAGGACATCCTCACCGCCATCGCAGCGCTGGAAGCGGCATTGCGAGACAGCGGCGTCACGGTGTCGCCCGGTGCCGGCATCGCTGCCGCGAACGCCGTCTTCGCACAGGCGGAAGCTGCGAAGCCACGCGTGGCGGTCGGATAGCGTAAGGAGTCATACCTGCCGTGAATCGCAAGTTCTTCCTGACGACGATGTCGCGCGTCCTCGCGGTGTTGTCCGCGTTCGCGTGCATCGCGGTGTCGCTCGTTCCAGGCGTGCCGGCTGCGCGCGGTGCAGGCGCGATCGCCATCGCCGTCATCTCGCCTCAGAACAGCGCCGGGGTGGCGCCGCCGGTGCTCTCGCAGGTCGCTCAAGCATTATATGACGGCGTCGTCGCCACCGGGCGCTACGACGTCAAGGGCGGCGGCCCGATCAGCGTCCAGGTCGCATCCGACGGCGACGCCACCACAGCGGCGCTCGCAGCCGCGGGTAAAGCGGAAGCCGATCAAGTGCTGATCACGGACGTCCTGCGTCTGACCAGCGGCAAGATCATCTACCGCATGACGATCTACAAAGTGAGTCCGGTGACGTTCGGCCGCTCGCAGATCTTCCAACAAGTGTTCCCGGCCAGCGACGCGCACGCGTTCGCTGCCCAATTCGGCAACGATCTCGCGACCCTTGAGGCGCCGCGCACGAACACCGGCACCATCTTCGCCGTCGGGCCCTCGGGCATCCAGGCGGACACGGGCGAGGCCAACGGCTTCCATCTCGGGCAGCGATTCAACGTTGTGCGTTCCGGCAAGAAAGTCGCCGAGGCGCAGATCACGCAGATCACGGGCACCGACGCGGTGGTCGAGATCCTCAACCCGTCGCCGAGCTACCAGCCGGAGATCGGCGATCTGCTCATCAGCCAAGAGCCCGGACCCGCGATTCCGACCGCCACCGAAAACCACAGCAACAACGGCGCGCTCGACGTGCTGGCGCTGCTGGTGGGCGTGGGGGCTGCGCTGTTGGCGATCGGCCATAATGGCAGCGCGGCAACGGTCAATTGTCCGCCGCCGACTCCATCGGGAGCCGCGTGCGTGACCGCGTCGCCGACGGGCACCGGCGCGGGCAGCTTCACGGTTGCGTTGACGAACACTTCGATCGCGAATCCCAAGTCGCCCATTTTCACGTTCAACTTCAGCAAACCGGTGCTTAACGCGTCCACTTTCGCCTTTGGCGATGTATCGATGATCTCGGTGACCGACCAGATTCCGCCGGCGCCGCCGATATCGACGACCGCGGTCAGCGTGTTTGCCGGAGCGACTGCGAACTGCATGTTCGACGGAACCGGCATGGTGCTGACGTGCACGGTGCTCGGGCAGCTCGTGTCGGGCCACGTCTACTTCATCAACTTCAGCCCGTCCATCTTGGCGACCGATTCGACTGCCTTGACTCCCAATATCTTCCGCTATCCGCCTTCGGGCACCATCCAGTCGATCATCGCCAAGCCGGCGGCGTCGCCCGCGGCGCACGCGCCGCAGCAGGGCTCAGGCACGACCGGCGCGCCCGGGAATAATGGGAGCGGCGGGAATGGCGGCGCTAACGGCAGCGGCCCCAAAGCTCCGCAGCCGCACGGCAACCCGAGATAGGAATCGATCGACGAGAAGCGTGCAGGCCTCGGGAGAACCCCGGGGCCTTTCCTTTAGAGGCGGTGGTGAGACATGTACGGGCGCACGATAAAACGGTAGACTCGTGGCGACATCTCGATGACCGCGTCGTTGATCGGCGCGTAATGGGCGTCAAACGCGCTCGCCACCGGCGAATGGCGCAATGTGTCGCGCACTTGTGGATCGATCGGCACGAACAGCGCGAGATAGAGCAGCACGAAGAGCGCGGCAAGCACCTTGACCGACGCGACTACGCCGCCGCCGATTCCGCCCACCCAGAATGACCCCGGCCATTCGCGATAGCGCGCGAGGAACCAACCGAGCGCGCGCATCAAGCCGTAGATGAGGATGAACAAGAACCAGAACGCCATGAGATGGCGGGCAGACTCTGACAGCGGCCACGTCGGGGGCAGGCCGCTGGCGAAACCACCCGACCACATCCCGGCCAGCAGCGCGGCGACGACGAGCGAACCGAAATCGAAGAACTCAGCCACGAGCCCAGCGCGCCATCCGCAGTAGAACGCCACCGCGACCGTCAACAGCACCATGCCGTCGATCCAGGTCATTGCGCGCTTCCACGCAAGACGGCAGCGAAGCGGTCGCGCAGCACCGCCAGGACGGTGCTCATCGAAGCATCCGCCTCTTCATCGGTGATCGTGCCGTCTGCCTTGCGCAGCCGAATAGTCAAGGCGATGCTCTTCTTGCCCGCGGGCACTTGGAGCCCACGGTATTCGTCGAACGCGCCGACTTCTTCGAGCGCCGGAACGGCAGCGGCGCGGATCGCGTCCATCAGGGCTCCTGCTTCGACCTGCTCGTCGACGACCACGGCGATGTCGCGCTGCGTGCCCGGGAATCTCGGGAGCGGACGGAACGCGACCACCGGCGGCCTCGCAGGCAGATTCTCAAGATACAGCATGAAAACGTACGTGTGCTCAGGCAGTTCGTATGCTCGCGCCAAGCGCGGATGCAGGCGCCCGAATTTTGCGACCGCTCGTCCCTCGACCTCGATTGTGCCCGCGGCACCGGGGTGGAGATATCCGCGCGCGTGAGTTTTCGTCGCGCCGGCCGTGCCGGCGAGCGCGGCCACGAGCGTCTCGGCTTCGCCCTTGATCTGCAGCAAGCCGCGATCGACCGCTCCGTCAGGGGTGCCGTCAGCGAAGGCTGCGATGGCACATAACGACGGCCATTCCAGCACTCCGTCGATCTCATATGCGCCTGACGGCGGCAGCGGCACGCGTACGACCGGCTCGTGGACGTGCGCGTGGGCCGGCTCCGCGTCGCTTGCGCGGAAGACATGCCCGATCTCGAACAGGCGCAACTCGGCGCCGGCGCGCGGCCATGAACGCGCAGCCACTTCAAGCACGCCCGGCAGAAGACTGGGGCGCAAGAACCGCTGCTCGTCGGAGAGCGGGTTGACGACGGGCACTGGATCTTTCCAAAACGGCAGGCCGGAGCGCTGCCACGCGCCGACCGTGGCAGAACCCTGCAGCGCGAGCGTGACGAGCTCGTGATAGCCAAGCGCGGCGCAGCGGCGAGCGAGCAGCGTCTCTTGATCGAAGAGGCCTTCATCGACGTCTTGCGGCGATGCGTTGGCACGCTGTTCCGGAATCGAATCGTACCCCGTGCCGCGCGCGATCTCTTCGACGACGTCGATCTCTTCGGTGACGTCGCCGCGCCAAAACGGCGGGGTGACCGCTAGCTCCGCCGCCTCGACGACGCCGAAACCGATGCTCGTCAGCGCTGACGCCATTGCGGCGTCCGACAGCTGCGTGCCCAGCACGTGGTTCACGCGCGCCGGGCGCACCGCAATCGTCCGCGGCGCGCCTGCCCGCATGCCGACGTCGACCAGGCGCGACGGCACCGCGCCGGCTGCGACGAGCAGCGCGGCGGCGGCGCGGCGTCCAAGCTCGGGGAGCTCCAGCGGCAGATCCTTTTCGTGGCGCGCGCTCGCTTCGGTGCGCAATCCGAGTGCGACGGCCGCGCGGCGCACTGCGGATCCGGAGAAATTCGCCGCCTCGAGGAACAGCTCGCTCGTCGACTCGCTCACGCCGCTGTCCTGGCCGCCGAACACGCCGGCGACGCCGACGATGCCCTGCGCATCGGCGATGACCGGAGACCCGCGTGGCAGCGCGCGTTCGACGCCGTCAAGCGTCACGACCGTCTCGCCCTCACGCGCGGCTCGCGCGGTCAAAGCCGCACCCCGGATCTTGACGGCATCGTAGAAATGGAGCGGCTGGCCCGTCTCCAGCATCGCATAGTTGGACACGTCGACGAGCAGGTCGATGCTGCGCATTCCCGCGCCGTGCAGCCGCAGCGTCATCCACATCGGCGAGCGCCGCGCCGTCACGTTCGAGAATCTCTGGCCGACGAAACGCCGGCACAGCGCCTGATCTTCGATCGCGACGCTGATCTTCGGCTCGGTCGTACCGAGGTTCTCCGCAAAGCGCGGCTCTTGCCATGGCACATTGAGCCCCGCCGCCACCTCGCGTGCCAATCCGATGATCGATAGGCAATCGGGCCGGTTCGAGGGGACTTCGAGATCGAGCACCGCGCCGCCGTAGCGTACCGCGCTCCAGAAATCGACGCCGACCGGCGCGTCGTCATCGAGGATGAGGATACCGTCTTCGAATTCGCCGGGCAACGCGAGCTCGGTCGACGAGCACATCATGCCGTCCGACTGCACGCCCCGCAACGCGCTTGCGCGGATGGTCTTGGTCGATCCCGCCGCGCCATCGGTGGCGCCGTGTTCGTACACCTGCGCTCCGACCAGTGCGATCGGCACTCGATTGCCCACGGCGACGTTGGTCGCGCCGGTCACGATCTGCAGTTTCTGCGTGCCGACGTCGACCGTGCCGACCTGCAAGCGGTCCGCGTTGGGATGGCGCTCGAGCGCGTCGATCTTACCGACGACGATGCGTTCCGGCATGGGTTGGATCTCGATGCCGTCGACCACGAAGCCGCGGGCCGTCAGGATATTCGCGATCGTCTGCGCATCCGCCGTCGTGGCGACGTAGTCGGTGAGCCACCGCAATGGCACGCGCATCAGGAGAACTGCTCCAAGAACGATGGGTCGTCGGTCGTGAACAGCCGGATGTCGTCGATGCCGTGGCGCAGCATGGCGATGCGCTCGATACCCAGCCCCCATGCCCAGCCGCTGAATTCTTGCGGATCGTAGCCCGCCAGGCGCAACACGTTGGGATGCACCATGCCGCAGCCGCCCATCTCGAGCCAGCCGGAACCTTTGCACACGCGACAGCCCGCGCCGTCGCAGACGCCGCATGACAGATCGATCTCCGCCGAGGGCTCGGTGAACGGAAAATACGAAGGGCGAAACCGCGTGCGTCTGGTTTTGCCCATGAGATGGCGGCACAGGTCGCTGGCAAATCCTTTGAGATGGCCGAACGTCACGCCGCGATCGACGTGCAGCCCTTCGACCTGGTGGAACATGAACGAGTGGCTCGCGTCGAGCGCATCTCGCCGATACGCTTTGCCGGGCACGATCACCGCGAGCGGCGGCGGATACGCCTGCATCGCGCGCATCTGCACGGGCGACGTGTGCGGGCGCAACAGCGTGCCGGGAGGCAGGTAGAACGTGTCCATGCCCTCGCGCGCCGGATGGTCCGCGGAGATGTTCATCGCTTCGAACGCGTAGAACTCGGTCTCGACTTCCGGTCCCGTGATCACCGCGAACCCGCGCGAGCGGAAGAAGCTGACGATGTCATCGAGCGTGCGCCGCAACGGATGCAGACTACCGGTGCGCGGCGGAATGGCGGACAGCGTGACGTCGTAGCGGCGCGAGAGGTCACCCGCGAGCGCGGCATCCTCGATGCGCGCCTGGGCGGCGCCCAGCGCGGCCTCGATCGCGGCCTTCGCGTCGTTGGCCGCCTTGCCGAACGCAGCGCGGTCGGCCGCGGGCATTTTGGCCAGGCTTCCCATGACGGCGGAAAGCTTGCCGCCCTTGCGCCCGAGGAACGTGGTGCGCAGCGCCTCGATCTGCCCCATATCGGTAGCGGCGCCGGCACCTGCGCGCGCTTCGTCCACGAGGGCCGCTAACTGCTCGCTCACATCGACGCCCCGAAATATAAAGATGGCCGCATCTCTGCGGCCACCGTACATAGAAGAGTCCTGATTATCCTAGTTCGATCCTGATGGCGCCATTCGACGGTAGATGAGGTATGCTTTGACCGACCCGGTCGTGATGAACAATTTCCAAAACAGCACTGGAGAAAGCATCCGGGATGCAAGACCTCCTTCGTACTCCTGTTCGCCGGACCTGAGTATAACATACGGCCGGTGGTATAACAAGGGCGCCGAGGACTTGACATTTCATCGGCTTTTGTTCTCATAGTTCAGTGCCTAACCGCAATCCACAGCGAGCCAATTCATAGAGCACGATCGACCCCGCGACCGCGACATTGAGCGACTCGCCGGCGGGCCGCTGAGGGATGCCGACCCGCACCGCGATCGCGCCGGCCGGCACCGCGTGCAGACCGTGGCGCTCGTTGCCGAGCACGAGCGCGCTGCGCTTGGGAAGCTCGACCGAACGTATGTCCGGTGCTCCGGCTGCGGCGCCGACAAGAGTGAGGCCTGCATTCGTGAGCGCGCCGGCCAATTCGGACCAGTCTGCATAGCGCACGATGGGAACGCGGAAGAGCGCCCCCATGCTGGCCCGCACGAGTTTGTCATTATACGGCTCGACGGAGTTAGCCCCAAAACAGACCGCGCTTGCCCCGAAAGCCTCCGCGCTGCGGACAAGCGTGCCCGCGTTACCCGGATCGTCGAGGTCGTCGAGGATCAGCGCGATTGCCCGGCCATCCAATGGCAGAAGGGTTGGGAGCGCGTTGACCTCGCGGTCGATGAATGCTACTTGCGCCACGACCCCTTGCGGCGTCCGCGTCTGTGCGAGCGATGCAAGCGTGCGCTCATCCACGGCGTAGACCGGCGCGCCGGCGTGCTGCGCGCGCTCGACGCAGATCGCCAGCTCGGCTCGGCCGTTCGCGATGCAGAAGACCGCCCCGGGAACGACCCCGCTGTCGAGCGCTGCCTCGATAAGCGCCGGGCCTTCAATGAGAAAGCACCGCGCCTCGGCGCGATGCTTCTTCGTGTGCAGGAGGCGAGCTGCGCGGACGTGCGGGCTATGGAAGCCCGCCGCCACAGCCATGCGCGTTACGCTCCGGCGGCGGCCGGCGCGTGCTTCTTGGCGATATCGAGCAGGCGCGCGAACGCGGCCTGATCGTTGATCGCCAGGTCGGCGAGCACCTTACGGTTGATCGCCAGGCCCTCTTTTTTGAGCCCGCTCATGAGGCGGCTATAGGTGAGCCCCTCGCGCCGCGCGGCCGCGTTGATGCGCGCGATCCACAGCGCGCGGAAATCGCGCTTGCGGACGCGCCGGTCGCGAAACGCGTACGTGAGCGAGTGCAGCAACGCCTCGTTGGCGGCTTTGTATGTCCGGCCGCGGGCGCCCCGGAATCCTTTGACCGCTTTGAGCACCTTGCGTCGCTTCTTGAGCGACATCATCCCGCGTTTGACGCGTGCCATAATCTATTTCTTCCTCTTGAATGCAGCGGTCGAATTTATTCGACCGTTTATGCGTACGGCAGATGGACTTGCAGCTTCTTCAGATCCGTTTTGTCGACCAAGGTCTGCTTGCGGAACTTGCGGATCCGCTTGGGCGACTTCTTGGTCAGGATGTGGCTGCATCCCGAGAACTGCCGCTCGCGCATGAACTTGCCCGTGCCCGTCTTCTTGACGCGCTTGGCGGTCGCACGATGTGTTTTCAACTTAGGCATTCTTGACCTCAACTGGTTTCGGGTGTTTGGCGGCCTCGGCGGCGATATGCGCTGCCTTGGCTGCGCTGTGCGCGGCGACGACTTCCGGCTTCGGCGAGAGGATCATGAACATGTTGCGTCCCTCAAGCCGTGGTTCGCGCTCGACGATCGCGATCGGCGCGGTGTCCTGCGCCATGCGGTCGAGCAGCCGTCTGCCGTGCTGCGAATATGATATCTCTCGACCGCGGAACATGATCGTGACCTTCAGCTTGTCGCCGTCTTGCAAGAGCCGTTCGGCGGTATGGAACTTGGTCTGGTAATCGTGCTCCTCGATCTTCGGACGGAGCTTGACTTCCTTGAGCTCCATCTTGTGGGATTTCTTGCGCGTCTCTCGGTCCTTCTTGTCCTGTTCGTAGCGGAGCCGACCGTAGTCGTCGAGCCGGCAAACCGGCGGCGCCGCAGTGGGCGACACTTCGATCAGGTCGACGCCGCGTTCCCGGGCCAACCGGATGGCGTCGTATGTGGACATGATGCCGAGTTGGGCACCGTCGTCCGCGATCACGCGGACTTGGGGGACGCGGATCTGTTCGTTGACGCGTAGCGCTTTCGAGCTAATGGCTGGCGATTTCGCCGCGCGTCATCACGCTGGTATTCGTTGGCGACCTCCTCATCGTTACCGCGGGAAACAAAAAAGCCCGCTGGTGCAGGCTACCCTCAAAGCAAAGCGTGAGCTTTTGATTTTGCGGCCTTCGTCTTTGCTGACCGGACTGGCAGCCGAGGCGCCGTCCGGTGCGAAGGGTAGTCGTAAGTGCCCCCGGATTATATCAAGCCGGGACAGCCCCGGTCAAGGCCTCATCCGCGATAACCGTCTGTCAGCGCTCTCCGCCTTGCGGACCCCAGAAGATCACCCAGGTCGCAAAGTCGTCGCTGAACTGTTCGAATCGATGTTCGGTCTTGGCGGGCACGAAGAGCACGTCGTTGGGTCCGAACTCGTGGCGCACGTCGCCGTTGCGGAACCACCCATGCCCCGAGATCACGACGTACAGCTCATCGCGATCGTGCGGCATCTGCGTGTCGTGTCCGTGCGGCGCGTAGTATTCAAGCTCCATGCTGCCGTGCGCGAGCAACAACGCAGCCAAGCCGAGCTTAGGTGCCTCTTGCGCGGCTTTGACGGTGGCGTGGATACCCTCATGTGCCATTGCGATAGTACCGCTTTGGCCTCTCAGCGCAGGCGAGCCTTGTCCGCAGAGCGAAAAACGTGGAAGCGGCCTATAATAAGGATAAAGGACGACTAACTTCGTGGCAAAGCTGGTCAACGGCAAAGGCGAAAGCGCGAGCGGCAACGGCGCCGTCGAGGCTTCCAAAGCGCGCTGGGAAGCCCAGTTCGACACTTCGGCCAAGCTGCCGGGCGCGAACGATCGCACTCTTTCCGACCATCCCCTCAAGCCGTTGTACGGGCCCGAGGATCTCGCGGGCGTCGACTACGATCGCGATCTTTCATATCCAGGCCAGTATCCGTACACGCGCGGCATCCATCCGACGATGTATCGCGGCCGGCTGTGGACGATGCGCCAGTTCGCAGGCTTCGGCAACGCCAAACAGACCAACGAACGCTATAAGTTCTTGCTCGAGCAAGGGCAGACCGGGTTATCGGTCGCGTTCGACATGCCCGCGCTCATGGGATATGATTCGGACCATCCGCGCGCGCTTGGCGAGGTCGGCAAGTGCGGCGTCGCGATCGCGACCTTGCAAGACATGCAAGATCTGTTCGCCGGCATCGACCTTGGCTCGATCACGACCTCCATGACGATCAACTGCACCGCGCCGGTGGCGCTTGCGATGTACATCGCGACCGCCGAGGCGCAGGGCGTGTCGCAAGAGCGGCTCGGCGGCACCATGCAGGCCGACATGCTCAAAGAGTACATCGCGCAGAAGGAGTGGATTTACCCGCCCGAGCCGTCGATGCGCATCATCACCGACATGATGGCGTATTGCGCCAAACACGTGCCGAAGTGGAACACGATCTCCATCTCGGGCTACCACATCCGCGAAGCCGGTTCGACCGCCGCGCAAGAGCTCGCGTTCACCCTGGCTGACGGCTTCGCGTACGTCGAAGCCGGCATCGCGGCCGGTATGGACGTCGACGACTTCGCACCGCGTCTGTCGTTCTTCTTCAATTCGCATTCGGACTTCTTCGAAGAGATCGCCAAGTTCCGCGCCGCGCGCCGCATCTGGGCGCGTCACATGCGCGAGAAGTACGGCGCCAAGAGCCCGCGCTCGTGGGCGCTGCGCTTCCACACGCAGACCGCAGGCTGTTCGGCGACGGCGCAGCAGCCCGAGAACAACATCATGCGCACCGCGTTCCAGGCGCTGGCGGCAGTGCTTGGCGGCACGCAGTCGCTCCACACCAATTCGCTCGACGAAGTGCTCGCATTGCCCACCGAGAAGAACGTGGCGATCGCGCTGCGGACGCAGCAGATCATCGCCTATGAGACCGGCGTGGGCAACGTCATCGACCCGCTGGGCGGCTCGTACTTCGTCGAAAAGCTGACAGACGAGCTCGAAGCGGCCGCCGAGGATTACTTCCGGCGCATCGACGAGCAGGGTGGCGTCATCCCCGCCATCCACAACGGGTTCTTCCAGCGCGAGATCGCCGACGCCGCCTACGTCTACCAGCGCGAGCTCGAAAACGGCGAGCGCATCGTGGTCGGGGTCAACGATTTCGTGGTCGAAGAAGAGCAGCAGATCTCACTGCTCAAAATCGATCGCGCCATCGAGATCGAGCAGTGCGAGCGGGTGCAGGCCTATCGTGCCTCACGCGACGCCGGCAAGGTCGAATCGGCACTGGCCGCGTTCAAGCGCGCCGCTGAAAGCGGCGAGAACCTTATGCCGCACTATCTCAACTGCGTCAAGAGCAAAGCGACGCTGGGCGAGATATCCGAAGCGCTCGTGCCGATCTTCGGCCGCTACCGCGAGCCGGCGTTCATCTAGCCGTGGCGCGCCCCATCCGTATCCTTGTCGCCAAAGCAGGGCTCGACGGTCACGACCGCGGCGCCAAGGTGATCGCGCGTGCGCTGCGCGACGCGGGCTTCGAGGTGATCTACACCGGATTGCACCAAACGCCCGAGCAAGTCGTCGAGGCGGCGATCCAAGAGGACGTCGACGGCATCGGACTGTCGATCCTATCGGGCGCGCATCTGACGCTCTTCCCGCGCATCAAGCAGCTGCTCGACGAAGCGAACGCCGGCGACATCGTGCTCTTCGGCGGCGGAACGATTCCCAATGAGGACATCCAGCCGCTGCTCGACGCGGGCGTGGCCGCCGTGTTCACCCCCGGCACGCCCATCGCGACCATCGTCGACTTCGTGCGCCGCGAATGCGGCAAACGGGTCGAAGCGTAAAGGGCAGCGGGTTCGTGGGCACGGCGCCGGTCCGAGTGCGCTTCGCACCGAGTCCGACCGGCTATCTTCATGTGGGCGGCGCGCGCACAGCGCTCTTCAACTGGCTTTTCGCGCGCCATAACGGCGGCACGTTCGTGCTGCGCGTCGAGGACACTGACAGCACCCGGTATTCGGATGAGTACGTCGACGCGATCTACCGCGCGTTGCGCTGGCTCGAGCTCGATTGGGATGAAGGCCCCGACGTCGGCGGTCCGTTCGGCCCGTACCGGCAGCGCGAGCGCGTCGAGTTGCACCAGGCAGCGGCGCGCGAACTGCTCGTGCGCAACGCGGTATACGAGTGTTTTTGCGGACCCAAGAAGATCGATGAGCGCGCTGAAGAGCCCGACGACGCATCTGATCCGGAGTCGGCGACGGCGAACGAACGCAGCGGGGAATGCACGTGCGCGAGTCTCACGCCGCGCATGCGCGAGGAGCTGATCGCGCAAGGCGTGCGTCCGGCGCTGCGCATGCGTGTCGATCCGCTGCGCGCCGTCGTCGTCGACGACATCGTGCGCGGCAGGGTCGAGTTCCCCGCGGGGACGATCGGCGACTTCGTCATCGTCAAGAGCGACGGCGGGCCGCTGTACAACTTCGCGGCTGTGGTCGACGATCACGCGATGCAGATCACGCACGTGATCCGCGGCGAAGAGCATCTTGCCAACACGCCTAAGCAGCTGCTCATCTACGAGGCACTGGGCTGGCAGCCGCCGGCGTTCGCGCACATCCCGATCATCCTCAACGAGCAGCGTCGCAAGCTGAGCAAGCGCGACGGCGCCACCTTCGTCAACGAGTACGAAGCGCTCGGCTATCTGCCCGAGGCGCTGGTGAACTTCTTAGCATTGCTGGGCTGGTCGCCCGGCGGCAATCGCGAGCTGATGACGCGGCCCGAGATGGTGCGCGACTTCACGATCGAGGGCGTCGTCAAACACCCGGCGATTTTCGACCATGCCAAGCTCGCGTGGATGAACAAGGAGTATCTCAAGCAGCTGCCGCCGGCTGAGCTTGCTCGGCGCGTCGTCGAATTGCTCGAGCGGCGCGTGTCCGTCCCCGATCGCATCGATGCACAGCACGTGGGTCGCGTCGTCGGCCTCTTGCAAGAGCGCGCCTATACCGTCGCCGAGATCGCCGATCAAGGCTCGTACTTCTTCACGCGCGGACCTATCGAGCCGGCGCCGGAGGCGCTGGCGAAGTATTGCGCGACGCCAGAAGCGGTCGATCGCTTGCGCGAAGTGCGCGAAGCGTTGAGCGCCATTCCGTCCGGTGGCTTCACGGCCGATGCGGTCGAAAAAGCGATCCGCGGCGTTGCCGAGCGCACGGGCCTCAAAGCTGCAGCGTTCATCCATCCGCTTCGCGTCGCCGTCACCGGCCAGGCGGTGAGCCCTGGAATCTTCGAAGTCTGCGGTATTCTGGGGCGCGACGTGACGCTGGCACGCGTCGACGCGTTGCTCGAGCGCCTGCAACGTCCGCATGCCATCGGAGCAGAGCGATCGCGATGAACCAACCACGCGAACGCGATCATCTTGGCCGCCGGTAAAGGCACCCGCATGAAGAGCCGCGTGCCCAAAGTGCTGCACCGGCTGTGCGGCCGCACGATGTTCGAGCATGTGCTGCTGGCGGTAGCCGAGACCGGCATCGATCCGGCCAAGATCGTCGTCGTCGTCAGCCCCGAGCTCGAAGGGCCGCTCGAGAAACTCGGCGCCCATGCCATCGTGCAGGAACCGCAAAATGGCACCGGTCACGCCGTCCAACTGGCGATGGATGAGGTGCCGGGCGACGACCCAGTGCTCATCGTCAACGCCGATATGCCGCTGCTGACGCCAAAACTGCTCGGCGCCGTGATCGACGCGCGCGAGCGCAGCCATGCTGCGCTGGCGATGCTCACCACGCAGATGTCTGGTGCGACCAATTTCGGACGCATCGTGCGGCGATCGGGCCGTCCCGCGCGGATCGTCGAACACACAGACGCGACACCCGACGAGTTGCTGATCACTGAGGTCAACGCAGGCGTGTATTGCTTCAAAGCATCGGCGCTCCGCGACTACTTGAAGCGTCTCAACACCAAGAACGCACAAAAAGAGCTGTATCTAACGGACTGCGTCGCGCTTGCGGTCGACTCGGGAGCCCTGGTCGAGGCGGTGATCAGCAATGATAACAAAAGCGTGCTCGGCGTGAACACCTTGGTGGAGCTCGCCATCGCGCGCCGCGTGATGCAGCGTCGCATACTGCGCGACCACATGCTGGCCGGAGTCACGATCGTCGATCCGCAAACGACGTATGTAGACGCCGACGTCGACCTTGCGGCGGACGTCACGCTGCGGCCGCAAACCCACGTGCTCGGCACCAGCGTCGTCGGGCCGGGGTCTGAAATCGGTCCGAGCACGACGCTGCACAACGTGACGGTCGGCAAGGATGTGACGATCACGTATTCCGTCGTGCGCGATTCCGCTATCGCCAGCGGCGCCTGGGTCGGTCCGTTCGCGCACATCCGCGGCGGCGCGCAGATCCAGGAAGCGGCTCGCGTCGGCAATTTCGTCGAGATCAAGAACTCGCGCCTCGGTCGCGGGGCCAAGGCCAGCCATCTCGCCTATCTCGGTGACGCGGAGATCGGCGACGAGGCGAACATCGGCGCCGGCACGATCACGTGCAACTATGACGGCACGCGCAAGAACAAGACCAAAGTCGGCGCTCGTGCGTTGATCGGCTCGAACACGTCTCTTGTCGCGCCGGTGGAAGTCGGTGATGGAGCGCTAACGGGTGCAGGCTCAGTGGTCACGCACGACGTACCCGCCGGCGAGCGCGTCGCCGGCAATCCCGCGCGACCGATGTCCAAGAAGGAGCACGTCAAGAAAGCTTGAGTCCGGGGGCGAACGGCTCGTATGTCGTCGCGACGGTGTTTTTCCTCATCGCCGCCGCGCTGGTCGTTGCCCAATGCGTGGTCATCATAGGGCTGCGCCGGCGAGCGCGACGAGCCGAGCTTCGTTTCGAAACGCTCCAACACATCGCGCCGGCGCTGACCGGCGCCACCGGTGAGTCGACGTTGGCGACCTGTGGCCGCATCGTCGAACGGACGGCGACCTTGCTCCACGCGCAGTCACTGCTGTGCCTGTATGTCGACGGGCCGCGCCTGATGCTGGGCGCGCGATCGGGCGTCGGGTACGTCGGCTTCTTGCGCGAGGGCGCGGCGTACGACGGCGATACCATCGCCGATTGGGTTCGTCGGGAAGGGAAGCCGGCGATCGTCGGACCGCATACCAGCGGCTTGCCGGCGGAGCTCGGTGTGTACGACCTCGCCGCGGAAGCGGCGCTTCAGCGAGTCAATGCGGGTCCAATCGCCGGCAGCCGCGACACTGTGTGGGGTCTGGCCGTGCCGCTGGTGCGACCGCCCGGCACAAATGAACGCGCCGAGCTGATCGGCGTGCTGTACGCGGACCGGCCACGCGCGCAGCCATTCGCCGACGACGACGTCATGACGCTCTTGACGGTCGCGTCGCTGGCGGGCGACGCGCTAGCGCGCGCTCTCTTCGCTGACCGTGTGCGGCGCGAAGCAACGCGCGATCAACTCACGGGTCTGCTGACGCCGGCTGGGTTCCGGAAACGATTGCGAGACGAGGTTGACGCGCGCCGACTCGAGACACGGCCGGCTGCAGCACGCGACGTAGCGTTGTTCTTCATAGACACGGATAGGTTCAAGGATTGGAACGATACGTTCGGGCATGCTGCGGGCGATCAGCTGCTACGCAGCCTCGCCACGATCTTCGCGCAAACAGCGGAGCAAGCGCATGGCTTTGCCGGACGCAACGGCGGCGACGAGTTCTGCATCGCTCTGCTCGACCGAAGCAAAGACGCTTCGATCGAGCTCGCCCGCAATCTGTGCACACGCGTGGCCGCAGAGGATTTCAGCGCTCTAGCATCCCGACCCGATCTGCCAGGCGTCCATATCACCATCAGCATTGGGGTGGCGCACTTCCCGATGGACGTCGCGCCCGACGAGCGCCAACCCACCGAGAGACTGCTCGAAGCCGCCGATCAACGGATGTACGAAGCTAAACACGCGGGCCGAAACCAAGTCGCATTCTCGCGGGCCCGCCTGCGTGCATAGCCAAGGGATGTGATATGGCCATAACACGTCGGGATGGAATGGCTTTTGCGAGCGCTCTGCTCTTTACTACAGCAACGATGCAATGGGCAAGCGCGCACGGCATAGAGGATCAAGCACAAGGCAACTATACGTTTGGCCCGACCATCAGGCACCTGGCGCTCGCTGCGAAACTTGAACAGCAAGTAACGAATGTAGCCGCGCCGATTGCGATAAAGTTCGCAATAACGAACTTCGGGCCGCCGATAAGCATCTTTCGGATAGGCTGGCTTCGGGAATATACGGTCACAGGCACCGGTCCGGGCGGTATTCCGATCGGGAAGGACGATCGAGGAGCGGGATCCGTTGCAAGCGTAGACACGGGCATGTATCTAGCCAGCGGTTCGACATACGTAAATCCGGTCGACGACCTTGGTATGCTCTACGATTTTCGAACGCCCGGAATGTACACTTTCACTTGTGGAACTGCTCTGACGCTGGTCTATGAGGGCCCGGTTTATGCCGAGCTTAGGTCCACTACGCTGACTTTGGACGTACGATAGATCGCCGACGCCCGCGATTCACGTACAATCGAATGGCGTGACGACGCACAGCATAGTGCGCGCCGCGCGCCGTGCACGCCATCCGATTCTTACGCCCGCCATCGCCGTCAGTTGCACGGCAATGAGGCGCGCTCCGAGGAGCGCTCGTCACCGTGGATGATATGACCCAACCCGATGACGATCCGACCCAGCGAGCGGCGCCAGCGGCCCGCGATGTTCTGCGCGGGTGCGCGTCGCGCGCGCAGCGAGACGCCCAGACGATGGCGCACGATTTCTTCGCGCACCTCATCCTGCCGCTCGCGTACGGCTCGCAACCAATCCCGATCCATGATCTCACCTCCCCTCTTCACTTTGCGCGAGATGGACATAAACAACGAGGCCCCCGCAGTGTGCGGGGGCCTCGTCGGCATCGATCGGGTCACACGACCCGGCTCACACGCCGTTAGGCAAATCCCCGCACACACCAACGCCGTTCACGTCCGCACCGTTGCGGAGCATGACGCACAGCGACGCGATCCCGGTCAGGGTCGCGGTCACCGTCAGCGGCGTCGTGAACTTGCTCAAAAAACGTCTCCTCCGATTGATCTGGCCGAATAAGATTCGGCCGGTACAACACAGGTTGCCATGGTACCACGCCGTTGCGAGGTTGTCAAACGCGCGCGCGCGAATTCCGGCCCGATGCGTCGATATATCGAAACGTTAATCTCGTGCTTGCTCGTCGTGTGCACTTCTGTCCCGGCGGTCGGTGACACATCGCCGTACGCGAATCTCACATGGCGCGCGATCGGACCGGCGCTCTCGGGCGGCAGGATGGCGGCAGTGGCGGGCACCGACGCAGACCCGTTTCTGTATTACGCCGGCGCGGCGGGTGGCGGCGTCTGGCGTTCGCACGACGCCGGTACGACCTGGGAATCTGTCGGCGATTCGATCGCAGTCAACGCGATCGGTGCAATCGCGATCGCGCCCTCGAACAAGAACGTTGTATGGGTCGGAACGGGTGAAGCCAACCCGCGCTCTGACGTCTCGTGGGGCGACGGCGTGTGGCTGTCGACCGACGGCGGAACAAAATGGGCGCACCGCGGTCTCGAGCGGACCGAACACATTTCGCGCATCCTCGTCGATCCGCACGATTCGAACACCGCGCTGGTGGGCGCGCTGGGCGATCTCTTCAATGATAGCGAAGATCGCGGTGTCTATCGCACCACCGACGGCGGCAAGACCTGGACCAAGACCCTGTACGTAGGGCCGCAGACCGGCGTATCGGACATGGCGTGGGATCCGACCCAGCCCGACGTCGTGTTCGCGGGCATGTGGCAATACCGCCGCCGGCCGTGGGAACAGGTCAGCGGCGGACCAGACGGCGGCCTTTACCGCTCTACCGACGGCGGCAAGACCTGGCAGAAGCTGACCGGCAACGGACTACCGGATGGCTTGACCGGGCGCATCGGGTTGGCGGTCGGCCGCGGCGGCCGCGTCTATGCGATCATCCAGTCCAAAGGGGGCGTGATGTGGCGCTCTGACGACGACGGAAACACCTGGCGTCTGATGTCCTCGGACACCATCCTCAATCAGCGTCCATATTACTTCAGCCGGCTCGGCGTCGACCCATCGGATCCCGACACGCTGCTCGTGCTCTCGCAGTTCACGATGAAGAGCACGAACGGCGCGCGCACGTTCAAGCGCGTGGGCAAGCCGATCCACGAGGACAACCACGACATGTGGTGGTCGCGCGACGGCAAGCGCATGGTCTCAGCCAACGACGGCGGCGTCGCGACCTCGTTCGACGGCGGCACCACCTGGATCTACATGGGCAACGTGCCGGTCGGTCAGGTGTACAAGGTCGGTTACGATCTGCGGGTGCCGTATCACGTGTGCGGCGGACTCCAGGACAACACGACTATGTGCGGACCGTCCGACAGCAACGACGTCGCCGGTGTGCTCAACCGCGACTGGTTGAGCATCAATGGCGGCGACGGCTCGTTTGTATGGCCAGACCCGCTCGACCCGAACCTCGTCTGGAATGAAGTCGAGAACGGGCAGCTCGGCATCTTCGACATGCGCTCGCAGCAGAACGTCGACGTCTCGCCCTATCCTCGTGACACCAACGGCATCGCGCTCGCGGGCTTGCAATATCGCTGGAACTGGACCTCGCCGCTCGTGTTCTCGCCGCACGACGGACATGTCGCGTACACCGGCGCGAACGTCGTGTTCAAGACCAGCGACCGTGGCCGCCACTGGAGTGCGATCAGTCCCGACCTCACGCGCAACGAGGCGGAGCATCAACAAATCTCGGGCGGACCGATCACGCCCGACGTCGCCGGCACCGAGTTCTTCAACACGATCACGGACATCGGGCCGTCACCAGTGCAGCCTGACGTGTTATGGGTGGGAACGGACGACGGCCTCGTCCAGTTGACCACCGACGGCGGCGAGCACTGGAAGAACGTCACGATGACGGGCATCGGACCATACGGCAACGTGCAAGACATCGACGCATCGCCGTACGCAGCCGGCACGGCGTTCGCCGCGATCGACCGTCATCTGATGGGCGACTACGCGCCTTACGCTTTCGTCACCGAGGATTTCGGCGTGAGTTGGCGTTCGATCTCGGCCGGGCTGCCGGCGGACCAGCCAGTGCGCGTGATCCGTCAGGATCCGCGCAACCCGAGCATCCTGTATGCCGGGCTCGAACAGAGTTTATGGATCTCGTTCGACCGCGGCGCCACCTGGAAATCGTTTCAACTCGATCTGCCGGTCGCGGCGGTGCGCGACCTGCGCGTGCAGCCGGTCGCGGATGATCTCATCCTTGGTACGCACGGACGATCGCTGTACATCCTGGACGATCTTACGCCGATCCAGCAGCTCGGGGTGGCGCAAGCCGCGGGCACCTACTTATTTCAACCACGCACGTCATATCTATACTGGCAATGGAATCGCGAAGATCTTCAAGACAACCTCGAGCCGGCCAACGTCTTCGTCGGCGACATCCCCGACGTCGGCGTCATGATCAACTACTACTTGGACAAGTCCGCGGCCAAACGACCGACGATCGACATCGTCGACGCGAACGGCACGACTGTCCGGCGTCTCGAAGGCACGCACCTCGTCGACGACAATCCCAAATACTACGTGACCAACAAGGCCGGCGTCAATCGGATCAGCTGGGATTTCAGCGAAAACCCGCCGGTGAAATATCTGACCGGGCCGCCTCTTTTCCGAGGTCCAGACGGAGGCGCTAGCGTTGCGCCCGGCCGCTACACGGTCGTGCTCAACGTCGACGGCCGGCGCTACTCGCGCGCTGTCGAGATCAAGCCCGACCCTCGCGCGCCGTGGACGCAGGCCGATTACGAGGCACGTCACGACTTCGACGCCGCGCTCAACACGGAGCTGTCGCAGATCGACGTCGTGCTCAACTCGCTGGCGTCGCTGCGCACGCAAGCGGCGGCGCAGCTCAAGCCGCTGCGCGCCCGCGTTCCGCAGCCGGCCATGGTGGCACAAGGCGATGCGCTGCTCGCGCGCATCGAAACCCTGAAGGCCGAGATCACGTCGGACCAACGCAACAACGAAGACAGCGTCATCTATCCCGACAAGGTGCGCGAGGAGATCCTCACGTTGCAGACGCTGTTCAGCGAGTCCCAGCAACCGCCGTTTGATGCCCATAAGGAGCAGGCGGCGCGGGTCCACACTGAGGTCGAGCACGTGCTCGTCGAATACCAAGCGTTCGCAAGCAAAGACGTGGCGGCGTTCAACGCCGCACTGCGCGACGCCGGCCTCCAACCGCTGAAGATCTGACGCTACACGCCGAACGCTTTGATGATCACGCGCTTGGGACGGCGCCCGTCGAACTCGCCGTAATGGACGCGCTCCCAGGGCCCTAGATCTAACTGGGCACCGGTGACCGGCACGACGACCTGATGGCCGAGCAGCATGCGCTTGAGGTGCGCATCGGCGTTGTCTTCGCCCGTGCGATGATGTTCGTACTCGGGTTTGGCCGGCGCGAGGTCCTCCAGCCAGCGCATGATATCGGACCATAGTCCCGATTCGTGATCGTTGACGAACACGCTGGCGGTTATATGCATCGCACTGACCAGGATGAACCCGTCCTTCAGGCCTGCTTTGACGCGCACGCGCTCAACCTCGTCCGTGATGTCGATGATCTCGCGCCGCGGCTTGGTGTTGAAGGTCAGATACTCGGTGTGAATAACCATGGACGGATGGTGCCTTTTCCGCCGAACATCGAACACCTCGTCGACGCGATGTACCCGCCTGCCCGCCAAGCGCTTGCGCTTGAGGTGTCCGCCATCGGCCGGCGATTGTTCTGGATCGGGTGGGCGCTCCAGCTCGCGATTCTCGCCGCGCTGTACTATTCGGGAGCGACCGCAGCCTTGCGCGCGCGCCTCGAGCGCGCGCTCACTCGCGGGGCAGCTCCGACGCGTCTCTCGCGTTTCCTGACGGCGGCAATCGTGATCGGCGCCGTGTTGATCGTCTCCTCGCTGCTCATGCTGCCGCTCACTTGGTACGATTCATTCACGGTCTTGCACCGCTACGACCTGAGCCGCGAGACGCCGGCTGACTGGTTCCACGATTGGGCGGTCAGTCTCGCACTCGGCCTCGCGATCGCGATGAGCTGCGGTGCGTTGTTCTTCAGACTGGTCCAGCGCTTTGAACGCACATGGCCGCTCATCGCCGCTGCCATCGCCGTGCCGCTGATCCTGTTGAGCTCGGTCGTCCTCCCCGTGCTGATCGAGCCGTTGTTCAACACCTACACGCCGCTGCCGCCCTCGCCGCTCACCGACTCCATTCTCGACCTGGCCGCGCGTCACGGCGTGCACGCGACGTCGGTCTACGTCTTCGATCTCTCAAAACAAGAGACGTCGGCCAACGCGTTCGTCTCCGGCATCGGACCGGTGGAGCGCATCGCGCTTTCCGACACATTGCTCAAGACGTTCGCGCCCGACGAAGCGCTCTATGTCACGGCGCACGAGCTTGGCCATTACGTGCACGGTGATCTCTGGCGCGGCGCGTTCTACAGCTGGGTGGGCGTGCTCGCGGCGATCGCGTTTGTGTATTTCGTGGCCGGCCCGATCGCGCGGCGGTCGCCCGCCCTAAACGCCGGATTAGGCGACCCGGCTGCGACGCCGCTGCTGCTCGCGTTACTGCTGCTGTTCGGATTGGCCCTACAGCCGCTTGGCAACGCGCTCTCTCGTCAGATCGAGCACAACGCCGACGCTTTTGCCGCCGCGAACACGCATCTCGGCACGGCCGGCGTGCGAGCGTTCGCACGGCTGGGTTCGCAGGGGCTGTCGACGCTGCATCCGTCTCCACTGGTCGTGTGGTACTTCTACACGCATCCGCCGCTCGACGAGCGCATAGACTATGCCGCCCGCCAGGCGGGGCTTACTACAGGGAGTCCGGGCGTCCGGAACTAACCCTTGACGCCCCGAGTCGCAGGCGTACGGCGCTATCGGGACCTTTGGTATCGGAGGCACGAACATCGTGGGCTTTGCAAACGATAGGCATCATCGTCTATTCGCGTTCCTGACCGGCATCGCCGCCACCGCGCTCTTGGCGGTGACGGGCGCCGCAGGCACGCCGCAACCGGCGGCGGCCGACGACGTCATCACCTTCGGCGCCGCGCTCTCGGCGACCGGCCGCGACGCGCGCGAAGGCGCGCTGACCAAAGAAGGCTACGACTTCTGGGCCGACTACGTCAACGCGCAAGGCGGCATCAAGGTCGCCGGCAAGATGTACAAAGTCGCGATCAAGTACTACGACGACGCGAGCGACTCCGCGACCTCCGCCAAGCTGGTCGAGCGCCTCATCACGCAGGACAACATCAAATTCATCCTCGCGCCGTACGGCTCGTCAGCCACGTTCGCCGCCAGCGCCATCACGGAGAAGTATCAGGTCCCGATGGTGGATCCCAACGGCGCGGCCGAAGCGATCTTCAACCGTGGTTTCCATTACACGTTCGCGATCTTGAGCCCGGCCAAGAAATATCTGCAAGGCATCCTCGAGCTCGCGCAGACGATGCATCCGCGGCCGACGACGCTCGCCGTGCTCGCGGCCAACGACCAGTTCTCCATCGAAGTGGCCGCCGGCGTCCGCGACTACGCCAAACAGAACGGCTTCACCGAGGTGTTCTACTCCGAATACCCACCCGACACCAAGGACGTCGCGACGCTGCTCACCCAAGTGAAAGCGAAGAATCCCGACATCATCTTGGGCTCGGGCCATCTGCAGGACTCGCTGCTGATCATGCGCGCCGCGAAGGACCAGGGTGTGCAGTCCAAGATCATCGGCTTCTCGGTCGGCCCGTCCACGCCCGACTTCATCACGAGCCTTGGGCCCGATGCCAACGGCGTCATGGGCGGAGCGCAGTGGACGACCGCACTGACCTATACCGACCCGGTCTTCGGCAGCGCGCAGCGCTACACCAGGCTCTTCCAGGCCAAGTACAATCATCTGCCCGACTATCACAACGCCGAGTCGTCGGCCGCGTGCGAGACGTTCCAGTACGCGATGGCCAAAGCCGGCAGCCTCGATCCTGATAAGGTGCGCGATGCGCTTGCCTCGCTCGACATCGACACGTTCTACGGAAAGATCAAATTCGACAGCCGCGGCGTGAACATCTACAAGCCGATGGCGGTGGAGCAGATCCAAAAGGGCGTTCACGAAACGGTGTGGCCCGAAGACGCGGCCAACGCGAAACCGATCTATCCGCTACCGCCGTGGGGCAAGCGGTAACGGCGTAGCCACGCTCTACTTTCAGGTCCTCATCAACGGGCTGCTCGTCGGCGGCATCTATGCCGCCGCGGCGCTCGGGTTCTCGCTGGTGTGGGGCATCATGAACGTGATCAACATCGCGCATGGTGCCTTCATCATGCTCGGCGCCTATCTGACGTATTGGCTGTTCGTCGGGCCGATGCACCTCGACCCATTCCTGTCCATCCCGCTCGCGATGCTGGCGATGTTCGTCCTCGCCTACCTGCTCCAGCGTGTGCTGGTCAACCAGGTGATCCGCGCGCCGATGCTCGCTACGTTCCTGCTGACATTCGGCATATCGATCATGATCGCCAACCTCGCGCAGATCTTCTGGTCCTCGGATATCCGCGAGATCACCACCGCGTATTCCGGCACCAGCCTCAGCTTCGGCGGGCTGACGGTCCCCTGGGTGCGCCTATGGACGCTGCTCATCGCCATCGTGCTCACGATCACGTTGCAGGCGTTCATGACCCGTTCGAAGATCGGCCGTGCGATCCGCGCGACGAGTATGGATGTCGATGCGGCCCGCCTCTCCGGTGTCGGCGTCGCGAACATCTACGCGCTGACGTTCGGCATCGGCGGCGCCCTCGCGGCGGCGGCAGGCTCGCTCGTCAGCGTCTCTTATGCGATCACGCCGAGCATGGGCGACTCCTTCCTCGTGCGCGCGTTCGTGGTGTCGGTGCTCGGCGGTCTGGGCAACGTGACAGGCGCACTCGTCGGCGGGTTGGTGTACGGCGTCATCGAGTCGTTCGGCGCGCTCTGGTTCGGCGAAGGCTTCAAGGATGTCGTGGCGATGGTCGCGCTGCTGCTCGTGCTCTTGTTCCGCCCGTACGGCCTCATCGGCCGGGCGACGGCGTAACATGCAGCGCGGCCCCGCGGTCACCTACATCATACTCGGGCTGCTCGCGCTGTCGGCACTGCTGCCGCCGCACCTCAACGGCAATTGGGTCCACGTGCTGACGCTGTTTTTCATGATGTCGTGCTTGGCACAGGCCTGGAACCTTATCGGCGGCTATGCGGGTTACGCCAGTTTCGGTAACGTGACGTTCTTCGGCACCGGCGCATATACGTGTGCCTACGTCATGAACGAGCTGCACTGGCCGTTCTTCGCGGCGACCGCCTGTGCTGTCGTCGTCGGAGCGGCGCTTGCCGCTTTGCTCGGCTGGCCGATCCTGCGATTGCGCGGGCACTACTTCGCGATCGCGACGTTGGGCATCGCCATCGGCATGCAAGCGTTGGTCGCCGAGCTGCCCCCGCTCGGCAAAGGCAGCGGCATGACGCTGCCCATCAACAGCAATTTCCATTTCTTCTACTGGGTCATGCTGGGCATCCTCATCGTGAGCATCGTGCTCACCGCGTTCATCTCGCGTTCGCGCTTCGGCTACGCGCTCGTCGCGATCCGGGAAAACGAAGAGGCGGCGGCGGCGCTGGGCATCAACGCCGCGCGCATGAAAGTCGCAGCGTGGGCGGTGTCCGCCGCGATCACCGCGGCCGCCGGTGCGACCTACGCGTATTGGACGAGCTTCATCGATCCGCCAACGGTGTTCGACCTCAACTTCAACGTGCTGATGATCATCATGGTGCTGCTCGGCGGCGCCGGGAGCGTCGTCGGGCCGACGATCGGGTCGTTTATCTTGAGCTCGATCGGCGAGTATCTCGGCGCGCAGTCGGTGTCGCCGTGGCACACGGTGGTGCTCGGGGCCATCATCATCCTCGTCGTCATCGTGCTGCCGCGCGGCCTCATGCCGTACTTGACCGGCGGCGTGCGCGCGTGGAATCTCAACGCCTTGCGCACGCAGTTGCGCGCGAGCCGCATATGAGCGCACAAGCTGCGCCGGTCGCCGCGCCCGCAGTGGAAGCGCGCGACGTGGTCGTGCGTTTCGGCGGACTTGTGGCCCTCGACGGCGTCGGGTTGACCGTGGCGCGCGGTGAGATCCTCGGACTCATCGGACCCAACGGCGCGGGCAAGACGACGTTGCTTTCGGTCATGGCCGGTTCGCAGCGCCCGACCTCCGGGAGCGTGACCGTGCTCGGCCACGACATCGCGCACGTGCCGAGTTATCGCATCGTCAAATTCGGCGTCGCGCGCACGTTCCAAGTCGTCAAACCATTCGCCAACTTGAGCGTGCGCGAGAACGTGGCTGTCGGCGCGCTCTACGGGCGTCACGGCATGGACCGGACCTCGCGCGCCGCTTTTGCCGCTGCCGACATGGTGCTCGAGCGCGTGGGCTTGGCGAGCGAAGCCAAACGGCCCGCCTCGGAGTTGACGCTTGCGGGCCGCAAACGGCTTGAGATCGCCAAAGCGCTGGCGACCGATCCGCAAGTGCTGCTGCTCGATGAAGTCATGGCCGGACTCACCCCGTTCGAGACCGATCAGGCGATGGATCTGCTGCGCAGCGTCAACGCCGCCGGCGTCACGCTGATCGTCGTCGAGCACGTGATGAAGGCGATCATGGGGATCTCGCAGCGCGTCGCAGTGCTGCACCAAGGCCGTCTCATCGCGCAGGGGCCCCCGGCGCTCGTGGTCGCGGATCAGCTGGTCATCGAGGCGTACTTGGGAGCGCGCTATGCCGGAGGGCAGCCGCGTGCTTAAGGTGAGCGGCGTCGATGCCGGCTACGGCGAGGCGCAGGTGTTATGGGGCATCGACATCGACGTCGGCGCGGGCGAGATCGTCGCGCTGGTCGGCGCGAACGGCGCGGGCAAGAGCACGCTGCTCGCCACGATCTCCGGGCTGTTGACGCCGACGGCCGGGTCGATCATCTTCAACGGCGTCGACGTCGCAAGCTGGACGCCCGAGCGCATCGTCGCCGCCGGCATCAGCCACGTGCCGCAGGGGCGGCGCCTGTTCGGCGGGTTGACGGTGCGCGAGAACCTTTTGATGGGCGCGTTCCACCGTAACGACGATGAGATCGGATCCGATGTCGAGCGCATCTTCACACAGTTCCCGCGCCTGAGCGAGCGCGCGAGCCAGCTCTCGGGCACGCTCTCCGGCGGCGAGCAGCAGATGTGCGCGATCGGCCGCGGCCTGATGGCTCGTCCGAAGCTCTTGCTGGTCGACGAACTGTCGCTGGGGTTGGCGCCGATCATCGTCGACCAACTGCTCGGAGTGCTCGCCGAGCTGCGCCGCGACGGCATGACGATCGTGCTCGTCGAGCAAGACGTGCTGGTCGCGCTTGAGACTGCGGACCGGGGCTACGTCATCGAAAACGGGCGCATCAACCTGTCGGGTAAAGCGGCTGACGTGCTCGCCGACCCGCACGTCAAGAACGCCTACCTCGGCCTCTAGCCGCTCCACGGGACACAAACACGCGGCCTTGACACTATTTCCGAAAGAGTGATAGGCTATTTCCACAATCCAAAAACCGGGCTGGGGCCCGGTGGAGTAGGTTTCCGATGGCCGACCCCGGGCAAAACGGAGAACACACCCGCCGCGAACGAGCGGGAGTCCAGTCCGTCGAGCGCACGCTGGACATCCTCGAGTCGCTGGTGGACTTCGCCTCGGAGGTCGGGTTGGTCGAGATCAGCCAAGCCGTCACGCTGCCCCTGGCGACCGTGCACCGCCTGCTCGGCACGCTCATCCGCCGGGGATACGTCAAGCAAAACCGGCAAAACCGAAAATATTCGCTGGGTTTCCGCGCGCTGCAGATGGGCAACGACATGCGCCATCGCTTCAGCTTGCGGCTTGAGGCGCGCCCGTTCTTGCAGCGCTTGATGGAGCGCACCGGCGAGAGCGCCAACCTGGCCGTGCTCGACGACGGCGAAGTCGTCTACATCGACCAAGCACAGTCATCGAAGATCCTGCGCATGTTCACGCAGCTCGGCAATCGAGTGCCCGCGCACTCGACCGGCAGCGGCAAGGTCATGCTGGCGTTCGGCGCGCCTGATTCGGCCGACGGGGTGCTGCGCCGCTATGGCATGCCGCGCCTCACGCCGCACACGATCGTCGATCCAGGCTCGTTCCGCGAGGAGCTCGCGCGCATCCGCGCGCAAGGCTACGCGCTTGACGACGAAGAGCATGAAGAAGGCGTACGTTGCCTTGCCGTGCCGGTCCGCGACGGGTCCGGCCAGGTCGTCGCAAGCTTGAGCGTGTCCGGACCGGTCACGCGCCTGGGCGATCAGCAGATCCGCGACATCGCGACTGAGGTCGTCGACTGCGGCACACAGCTTTCAGGCCGCCTCGGCTACGTGGCTGAAGCCATCGCCTCGCGCTGAGCGCGGGCGCGATCCAATCCATCTGACAAGGGGGACCGCTATTCCGGAAGATCCGGCATCCGCGATGCCGCAGAGGGACCACGCGCCGTCCAGCATCCGCGGCGATGCCGAGCGGCTGCTCGCCGGCACCATCGAGCTGTTCGTCGCGGAGCCCATGACCACGTTGGCGGTCGACGAGACCGCGCGCATGTTGGGCGCGTCGGCTGCGGCGACCGCAGAAGCGCTCGATACGCTCGCGCGAGTGGGCATCGCCCAGGCGCGCGTCATGCACGACGGCAGCGTCGCATATCAGTTCCGCTTGGCCGACAGCTTCCTCGACGTGCTCGAACGGCTCACGCGTTTCTACACGGAGCAGCTCGAGTCGGTTGCTATCTCGCCCGAGCGCGCGCTGCTGTCGAGCGGCGAAGCCGTGGCGGAGCTCGGCACGGTGCGTGCGTTGCGCGCCCGCGTGGCGAGCCTCGAGACCGCGAACACGCTGCTGCAGCGCAAGAATCTCGAACTTTCCTTCTTATACAACGCGAGCATGCTGCTCGCCAGCTCGATCGAGCCGATGACGCTGGCACAAGGCGTGCTCGACGCGGTCGGCGCGGCGACCAACATGAAAGCACGGGCGTACTTCGTGGCGCTCGTCGAGCAGGGCATGCTGACCTACCAGGGCGGGCTGAACATCGACAAGCGCGCTGCCGAAGCGTTTCTGACGCGTCACGCGGCGCTCATCGACGCCGCTATCGAAAAGGGTTCGCTGATCTCGATGCCGCGCCAAGGGCGCGTCGGGCGGACGCCCGAGCCGCCGTTCGTCGTGCTGCCGCTCTCGAGCGGCGCGAGCGGGAGGGGCCACGGCTGCATCGCGATCACCGACATCTCCGACGAAGGGCTGGGCAGCGATGATCTGCGCGTCCTGATGCAGCTTGCCGAGATGGCGGGGCGCAGCCTCGACAACGCGGAGATCTTCACGCAGAGCGTCTCGATCGGCGCGACGGACGAGCTCACCGGTGCGCACAACCGGCGCTATCTGTTCCGCCGCTTGGCCGAAGAGATCACCCGTTCGCGCCAGAGCGGCGCGCCGCTGTCCGTCTTTATCTTCGACATCGACCATTTCAAAGAGGTCAACGACCGGTACGGCCACCCCGAAGGCGACCGCATGCTCAAAGCGATCGCGGCGCTTGCCATGCGCACCGTGCGCGACATCGATCTTGTCGCGCGTCTGGGCGGCGAAGAGTTCGCGGTGATCCTCCCCGGCACTGATGTCGCCGCCGCGCTGGCGATCGCCGAGCGGGTACGCACGGCGATCGAGCGGATGCGCCACGTCACCCAGACCGGCGTGACGATCACGACGGCCATCTCGTGCGGCGTGGCCGGACTCGACGAGAACCGCCAGACGCCGGCGCAATTGCTGGCGGCGGCGGATGCCTGTTTGCTGGAAGCCAAGCGCGCGGGGCGCAACCGGTCGATCGCCGCCGGTTGATGGCGATCTCGATCCGCCGGGCGAAGGCAAGCGATCGCGAGTTCGTCGACGGACTCGGCATGCAAAGCGCCAGCACGAGCCTCTCACCCATCCGCCCCGCGAGCGCAGACGCAGCCGCGACCGCATTTCGGCGCGCGGTGGAGTTCTGCGCCGACCGCCGCGATGCGCTGACGCTCATCGCCGAGCGTCACGGACAACCCGCCGGCTTCTTGATGCTGCTGTTCGAGCTCACCGACGACGTGACGCTCCAGCGCCAGGCGTTCATCGTCTACATGGCGGTGGCGCCCGATCACCGGCGCAGCGGCGTGGCCCGCGCGCTGCTGGCCGCCGCGGAGGAAGAGGCGCGCGCGCGAGGCGCGTCGCACATTAGCTTGATGGTCACGCAGGCCAATGCGCCCGCCAAGGCGCTCTACGAACAGGCCGGCTTTCTCGACGAGCGCGTGCAGATGACAAAGCCGGTGCGCGCCGCGGCACGATGATCTCTGCACAGGGCGGCAACGCGGTGAACTGGCGCGTCGTCGGACGCTTCGCGGCGATCGCCGTGTCGCTGGCGATAGTGCTGTACGTGCTGAGCTTGATCCCCAAGACCGTCGAGGTGTTCGTCGTCGCGATCCTCATCGCGTACGGGCTCAACCCGATCGTGCGCCGCCTCTCGCACCGGATGCCCCGAGCCGTAGCGATCGTCGTCGTCTACGCAGCGCTCACGCTGGTCGCAGCCGTGTTCTTCCTGCTGATCATACCGGCCACGCTCGATCAGTTCCAAGTTGTTTTCGCCAACACGCCGGCCTACATCGATCTGGCGCGCGGTTTCATCGACGCGCTGCAGCTGTGGCTCAAACATCATTTCGGCTCGCTCGTAGCCACCAACCAGATCTCGGAGATCGAAGCCACCAACATGGGCCGGCTCTCGACCTCGCTCGAGGGAGCGCTCGGCTCGATCAGCGCGGTGCTTGTCGGGATCGGCGGCGCGCTCGTCGTGCTGATCTTCGGCGTGGTGCTGTCGTACTTCTTGCTCGCCAACAGCGACGCGATCCGCAACTCGTTCCAAAGCCTATTCCCGGACCGGCTGCAACCGCAAGCCCGGTATTTCGCGCGCGAGGTCGGCCGAGTCGTCGGCGGTTTCATCGTCGGCCAGCTCATCCTCGTGGCGATCGCGTTCGCGCTGACCTATGTCGCCCTGCTCGTGATCCGTTCACCCTTCGCATTGCTCCTGTCGGTCATCGCCGGCCTTTGCTATGCGATCCCGTACATCGGCGTCGTCGTGGCCTCCACGGCGGGTTTTCTGCTCGGCGCGCTCACGTCGTGGAAAGTCGGCATCGTCGTCGCGCTGATCATCATGGGCGCGAGCAAGATCACGGACTTCCTAGTGCCGAAGATCATGGGCGACAGCGTAGGCGTGTCGCCGATCGCGATCATCTTCGCGGTGTTTGCCGGCGGCGAACTGTTCGGGCTCTTTGGATTGCTGCTGGCCATCCCGGCTGCGGCGCTCTTCAAGGTGATCTGGACGTTGTGGCTGCACCCCTGGCTGACCGGCAGGACAGTGGTGATTCCGACCGAGGCCGGCGCTCCGGCCACCGAGGTTCTCGCGGGGCAGCCGACCGTCCCCGTGCGCTCAGCCGTCTCGCCGACCGCCTGACAGCGCGCTCACATAGTATCCGGAGCCGAGACCCCCAGCAGCGCTAGCGCGTTTGCGAGTACGGTCTTGCTCGCCATGCAGAGTGAGAGACGCGCGCTGGCGAGCGCATCGTCGTCGCCAAGCACCACGCACTCGGTATAGAAGCTGTGGAAATCGGTCGCCACGTCGCGCGCGTACTCCGCGAGGCGATGGGGCGCGCGGGCGCGTGCGGCCTCGGCAACGGTCCGGCCGAAATCAGCCAGACGGCGAATCAGGGCGATCTCCGCCAGGTGCTCCAAACGCTCCACGTCGGCGCCGCTTTGCGCGCGTTCGAGTGCGTCGGTCCGCCCGGTCTGTTGTGCCTTGCGCAGGATCGAGGCGATGCGCGCGTGGCCGTACTGGACGTAATAGACCGGGTTGCTTGCCGATTGTTCGACCGCAAGCGCGAGGTCGAAGATGAGCTGCGATTCGGGCGCGCGATTGATGAAGAAGAACCGCGCCGCGTCTTTGCCGACCTCGTCCACCACCTCGCGCAGGGTGATCACCTGGCCGGCACGTTTGCTCATCGCGACGGTCTCGGTTCCGCGCTTGAGCGTCACCTGTTGCGCGAGCAAGATCTCAAGCTCGCCGGGATGGCCGAGCGCCGCGGCGACCGCCTTGATGCGCGCGACGTAGCCGTGGTGATCCGGCCCCAAGATGTCGATCAGATAGCGGTTGCCGCGCTCGAATTTGTCGCGGTGGTATGCGGCGTCCGGCGCGAGGTAGGTCGGGCGGCCGTCGCTGCGCCGCAGCACGCGATCCTTGTCGTCGCCGAAATCGGTCGAACGCAGCCAGACCGCTCCGTCTTTTTCGTACGCGACGCCGTGCGCGAGCAGCCACTCGACGACCTCGTCGACCTTGCCGGTCTCGTACAGCGACGCCTCGGAGAACCAGCGGTCAAAGACGACGCCGAAGCGTTCGAGGTCCTCGCGCTGCTGCGCGACGATGGTGTCGCGAGCGAATTTCGCCAGCGCGGTGCGCCGCTCGGTTTCCGGCGCGTGCAACCAGCGGTCGCCGTCGCGCGCGCGCAATGTCTGCGCGATCTCGATGATGTCCTCGCCGAGGTAGCCATCTTCGGGTAGTGGGGTGGGAACGCCGCACAGCGTCGCGTAGCGCGCGAAGAGCGAATCGGCGAGCAGGTCGAGCTGCGCGCCGGCATCGTTGACGTAGGTCTCCGTATGCACGTGCGCGCCGGCGAAGCGCAGCATCGCTGCGAGAGTGGCGCCGAGCGAGCTCGAGCGTCCTTGGACGACGTTGAGCGGACCGGTCGGATTGGCGGAGACGAATTCGAGCAGGATCGGGCCCGGCTGCGCGAGTGCGTCGGAGCGCCCATAGTCGCGCCCGAGCTCGAGCGCCTCGCGCACGACATCTGCCCAGAACGACGGCGCCATGCGCAGGTTGATGAATCCCGGCGCTTTGACTTCCAGCGCCGCGACGCCGGGCATACGCGCGGTGCCGTCTGCGGCGACCATCTGCGCGATCTCGAGCGGATTGCGCTTCCAACGCTTGCCCGCGGCGAGCGCAGCCGCGGTCGCGAAGTCGCCGTGAGCGGGATCGCGCGCCGGCCCGAGCCCCACATCGGGCATCGGGCCGCCGTGCGCGCCGGCCTGCGCCGCCGCGCGTTCGAAACGCGCTCGCAGCTCCGCATCCAGCGCGTCAAGCGACTGCGCATAACGAGTGGTGGCCGTCATGTGCGCCTCATTGGCAGAAGACCGCAATGCGCCCTTCGCGAGGACGATGCTCGATCAGCGGTGATAGGGTTCGCCGCGATTGATCTTGACCGCACGGAACAATTGCTCGAGCGCTATCAGACGCGCCATCTCGTGCAAGAACGTCAGCCCCGAAAGCGACCAGCGGAAATCCGCGCGTTGGAGGCAGGCGGCGTCAAGACCAGACGCGCCGCCGATCAGGAGGGTGAGTCTGCGCCGGCCAGAGCGCTCCGCCGCGGCGAGTCGCTGCGCCAGCAAGGGCGATGAGAGCATTTCTCCCTCTCGGTCGAGCGCCCACACCACGCCGTCCAGATCGATGCGACCGAGCATCGCTTTGCCCTCAGCCTCCATCGTCGACGGCTTGACTTCGATGGTATTCACCGGAAGATACGGAGCGAGCTTGGCGGCAAAGCGTTCGCAGCCGTCGCGCAGGTATGCTTCGCGCAGCTTGTCCACGGCGATGATCGTCAAGTTCATGCCTTCGCGTTCGCCGCCGCCCCCGCACGTACCGCCGCGTAGCGTCCGCCAGCACGGCGTTCGACCGCGCCTCGGAGCTCGAGCAGCATGAGCTTGGCCGAGATCTGAGCGGCGCTCTCCCCGCAGCGCTGTGCAAGCTCGTCGACGCAGCGCGCTTCGTCGAGCAGCTGCAATAAGGAATCGCACGGTTCGGCTGCCTGTTCGGCGATGACGGCTGTTGCGCGCTCCCAGCCCAGGAGCGCAGCGATGTCGGCGGCCGACGTGACGAGCGGCACGCCGTCGGCGATCAGCGCATTCGTCCCCTTGCTGGTCTGGCGGCCGACGTCGCCGGGCAGCGCGAACACCCCGCGACCCAGCTCGTCGGCCAAGCGCGCGGTGATCAGCGCGCCGCTGCGCGTACTGGCTTCGATGACGACGGTCGCTGCAGCGAGCGCAGCGACGACGCGATTGCGCATCGGGAACTGGAACGCGCGCGCGCACTCGTCCGGAGGGAACTCCGACAAAACCGCGCCGCCGCTCGCGACGATCTCGTCGGCGAGCAACGCATGATAGCGCGGATAGAGCGCGCGGATGCCCGAGCCTAGCACGGCGACGGTCGGAACGCTCGCGTCGACGGCTCCTTTGTGCGCCGCCGCGTCGACGCCGCGCGCCAACCCCGAGACGACCGTGGCGTCAAACGAACCGAAATCGGCCGCCATGGCGGCCGCTATCGATCGGCCATACGACGTCGCAGCGCGACTGCCGACGATCGCCACGGTCCGCCGGTTCAGGCATGCGAGGTCGCCCCGGACGTAAAGCACGAGCGGCGCATCGCATAAGTCGCGCAGCGTCGCTGGGTACGTAGTGTCGTCGCGCGCGACGACGCGCGCGCCGGAGGTATGAGCCGCGGCGACCGCAGCCCGCGCCACGCTGTCATCGATAACCGCCAGGCGAGCCGCCGTGGTTTCCGAGAGTTTCTCGACGCCGGGCGGAACGCAGCCGGGTGCATCGCGGACATGCGCGACGAGCGCGCGTGTCGATCCAAGCGCATGCAGCCACGCGGTCAGCGCGCGCGGCGACCATAGTCCGGCGGCTGCCACGGCGAGCAGGTAGCCGAGATCGAGTTCGTCCACTCGCCGCGTGCAATCACGCGGGCTGAGTGGAACGTCAACCCAAGGACGAACGGAAAGCGTTAGACGAGATCGAGCAGTTCGTCGAGCGACGACACGCGTGGCGCGCGTTCGAATGAAGGATGCGCATCGTCGCGGTCGAGCAGCGCGGCGCGCAGTCCGGCGGCGAGCGCGCCGTCGACGTCGTGCCCCGGCGAATCGCCGACGTGGAGCGCGTGTTCGGGCGCGACGCCGGCGCGGCGCAAGGCCTCGAGGAAGATCTCGGGATGCGGCTTCTCCCATCCCAGATGCGCGGAATCGAGCACGAAATCGAAGTGGTGATGCAGCTCGACGCTGCGCAGCACGTCCTCGAGGTCACCGGTCCAGTTCGAGATGATCCCTAAGGTGACGCCGCGCTCGCGCAGGCGCACCAGCACCGGGCGCACTTCGTCGTAGACGCGCCAGCTCAAGTGCGCGGTGAAGCGGCGATAGACCGCATCCGCTCGATCCGCGTCCTCCGGGCGACCGGCGCAGACCGCCAGCAGCACGCGATGATACTCCGTCCAAAAACGGTCGACCGCTTCCATCGAAAATGGCTGCTTTTCGGCCGCCGGCGTGCGCGGCGCGAGCATTTCCGAGGCGACTCTGATGCCTTCGCGCAGCCTCGAATGGTCGATTTCGATGCCCAAATCGGCGCAAGAGCGCAAAAAGTTGGTCTTTTGGTCCGGTTCCATGCAAAGGAGCGTGTAACCGGCGTCGAAAAAGACTGCCCGTGTGGTTCGGTCCATGCTGGAGGGGCCTTCGAACTCCAGCCGGGCGGTCCTTCGCATGTCAGGGCCGGCCATCTCGAGGGAGCAAGATAGATGCCCGAAGCGTATTGCGTGAAATGCAAGTCCAAGAGAGAGATCAAGAATCCCGCGCAGATCACCATGAAGAACGGCCGACCGGCTGTACAGGGCGAGTGCCCGGTGTGCGGCACCAAGCTGTTCAAGATCGGGGCTTCGAAGTAACCATCACTCCGGCGAGCCGGACTCGCTGACCTATGGTGTGTCCGGCTTGCCGC
The DNA here is from genome assembly GCA_963772515.1 of Vulcanimicrobiota bacterium. Classification (GTDB taxonomy): domain Bacteria; phylum Vulcanimicrobiota; class Vulcanimicrobiia; order Eremiobacterales; family Eremiobacteraceae; genus JAFAHD01. The sequence continues at coordinate 304,009 of CAVYXC010000002.1, read as the reverse complement.
AACGGCGACACGCGTGTCATCGACAGCCGCGATGACGAAAACGCTGTTCGCCGCCGGCGCGAATGCCAATCGTGCCGACATCGCTTCACCACCTACGAGCGCATCGAAGCGGCCCGCCTCTTCATCGTCAAAAAAGATGGGCGGCGCGAGCCGTACAACCGCGACAAAGTGCTCGCCGGTCTGCGCCGGGCGTGCGAGAAACGTCCGATCTCCGAGATCCAGATGCAAGAGATCGCCGACACCGTCGAGCGCGAGCTCTACGCGCGCGGCGAGAGCGAGGTGCCGTCGGGCACGGTCGGCGAGCTGGTCATGAGTGCGCTGCGCACGCTCGACAAAGTCGCCTACATCCGCTTCGCGTCGGTCTACCGTTCGTTCACCGATCTCAACTCGTTCCAAGAAGAGCTCGCGCAACTGCAGACCAAGAACGAATAGTGGAGATCGTCGTCGAGATCACGGTCCTGCCCGAGGGCGAAGGCTTGCCGCTGCCGCGCTACATGAGCGCCGATGCCGCTGGCTGCGATTTGCTGGCAGCCGTGCACGAAGAGATTCCGCTCGTGCCCGGCGGCCGCGCGCTCGTGTCGGCCGGCTTTGCGATGGCGCTGCCGCCGGGGTTCGAGGCGCAGGTGCGTCCGCGCAGCGGCTTGGCGCTCAGGTATGGCGTCACGCTCTTGAACTCACCCGGGACGATCGACGCCGATTATCGCGGTCCGGTCAGCGTCATTCTCATCAATCACGGTAGCGAGCCGTTTCTGATCCGCCGCGGCGATCGCATCGCGCAGATGATCATCGCGCCGGTGCAACACGCTCGATTCGAAAAGCGCGATGCGCTCGCGCCGACCGAGCGGGCCGGCGGCGGGTTCGGGTCGACCGGGCGAGGTTCGTAGCCGATCGTGCGGGCTCTCATCGTCGGCGCGGGAGCGATCGGCCGCTACATCGCGGCGCAGCTTGCGCTCGCCGGGCACGACGCGGTGCTGCTGGCCAAGCCGGATGCTGCAACGCAGCTGCGCGACGGCTATTTGCTAGGAATCGGCGACAAGGTCCAGCGCGTCATCGTCCCGCTTGTGCTCGGCCAGGATGACGGCGCGGTCGGCGAGTTCGATCTCGTCGTCACAGCGGTGAAGTCGTTCGCGACGGCCGGCGCCATCGATTCGATTCGTGGGTTGCGGGCCTGCGACCGCGCGGCGATCCTCGTGTTGCAGAACGGGCTCGGCAACGAAGAGCTGTGCGCCGCTGCGTTCGGCGACGATCGCGTGGTGGCCGGCGCGCTGACGACGGCGGTGGAGACGACGCCCGAGGGCGTGGTCGCCGCCAAGAAGGGCGGTCTGACGATCGCGCCCGTCGGCGCGCTCGCGCATAACTGGATCATCGCCGCGTTCGAAGTCAGCGGCATCAAAGTAGCGGCAGCGCCCGACTGGCGCGCCCTCAAGTGGTCTAAGTTGTGCATGAACCTGCTCGCTAACGCCGTGTGCGCGATCCTCGATTGGACGCCCGCGCAGGTCTACGCCGACAAGACGGCGTTCGACATCGAACGCCGCTGCCTGCTCGAAACAATCGCGACGATGGACAAGCTCGGGCTTACGCCTATCGCGCTGATCGATTTCCCGGTTCCCTTGCTTGTGGCCGCCGCACGTTTGCTTCCGCCGGGTGTCTGCGCATGGCGCTTGCGTCTCGCGTCGCGCGAGCGCGTGGAGACAAACTGCCGTCGCTGCTCATCGACGCGCGCGCCGGCCGCCCGAAAACCGAAGTCGATGCGCTTAACGGCGCCGTCGCGCAGCGCGCTGCCGCGAGCGGGATCAGCGCGCCGGCGAACGCGGCAGTCGCACGTGTTCTGGACGGCATCACCGCCGGCACGATTCCGTGGGATGACTTTCGCGCCAAGCCATCCGCACTCGGCGCAGCCATCGGTTTGGGTCCATGAGCGAGCGGAAGCAGTCCAGAAAACGGCTCAACAACGGGTTTGATTGGCGAGCGCTCATTGTGTGGTTAGTTGTGTGTAGCGTCGTTGGTTACGGCTTTAGCCGCTTCACGCATATCTCGTTTCTCTTAGCGTTCGGAATATGCGCAGTGGCGCTGTTTCTTAATGGCTTGATTGCCGAATGGGAAGATCGACAGCCAGGAGGATTCCTTGATTTCCGAGACTAGGCATGTTGCGTCACGATGCTCCCGGCGATCAGTCGAAGTTCTGCTTCACCGCCCATTCCGAATCCGGATACGTTTTTTCGAGTTCATGCCAACCATGGAGCAGCGCATTGGCCTCGCCGCTCTTGCGATATCCGGTCACGCCGCTGAAGTATTGCGCTTCGGGCGCCACGAGCGCGGTCGGAAAACGCCTGAGGACGTCGGCGTAGAGCATCTCCGCCGCATCGAACTCGCGCAGACGAAGTCGCGCGTGTGCGAGCGCCGCGAGCAGCTGTGCCGCGAATTCGCCCGGCGGCAGGTAGCCGTTCCAGCGATACAGTTCGTAGCCGTCTCCATCGAGCACGCGCAAGTCCGGCGTCCAGACGTGGCGGAAACGCTGGCACCGTCGGTTTGTTCTCATCGAGCGTGTTGTTGATCTGTATGGGAACGCAGTACTCGGAAACGATGGCTTGCACGAAGGGTTGAGGATACGTCACGGTATCCAGTGCTTTGCAACCCCCTCAGGTCGGGCTGAAGAAGTCGAGCAGTACCAGCTTGCCGGATTGTTTCGATCGGGCGATGGCTTCGTCGACCGAGGAAAGCCAGCGGATCTCGTCAGGCATCGGACCCTCCCAACATCGGTGTTCCAGGTTCGGCCGCCTCGCGCGCGCGGCCGGAGCCGGGTTCGCCGCTCGACGTCGCCGCCCCTGATTCCAACGCGGTAGTCTTGCGCATGCCAGCGGGGCAGCGCTCGCACAGGGCACACGTGGGACAACGCGGATCCACTTTGCATGGGCCAAGGGCTGCGAAAAGCGCGAGCGTCGCCTCGACGGCGTAGGTATCGCGCGAGAGGGCTTGAGCGATGGCGCCGATCATCAGTTGACCCGCCGCCGGCGTCGACTGCGTGTCGACTAAGTCCAAACGCTCGATGACGCGGCGTGAACCCGGGTGGCCGAATGCCGTGAAGAAGCCCCACCGTTTGAGTGTCTGGCGCGCGCCGGTCTCGTTGAGGCGCGCAAAGTCGGCGGCGAGAAGCGCGGTCAGCGCAGGCCAACCGCTGCTCGGATCGTCCTGTGCCGCGACCTCGGCCACGCGCGCCAGGTAGCTGCCATGCGATGCGGCGATCGCGCACCAGCGCCGTGCATTTTCGATGCAGGCGCAGATCTTCGACCGGTTGCGGATGATCGGCTCGCTCAGCAGACGGACGACGTCGTCTTCGCTGAATGCGGCGACGGCTGAAGGGTCGTAGTTGGCGAAGGCGCGGGTCAGCGCATCATGTTTGCGCGCCACGATCGTGAAGCCGATGCCTTGCGCGAAGATCACCTCGCATAACCTGCCAAAGGCGATCGAGTCGTTCGCCGGCGCATCGTGATCGGCGACGTAGCGTCGCACGCGCGCGGCGCCTTCGTCCGCGCCGAGCTCGGCGTCCACGACGCGGTCGATGGCGCGCAGGAGCGCAGCCCCGCTGCGCGCCGTCGCGCTGGCGTTCTTTCGTTTTTTCGGTCGCGTCGCAGCGCGAGCCGGATGTTCGATCGTCGATGGGATTGACATCGTTGAGTGCTCCTGATAGAGGGTCCGGCAACGCCCGATGAATCTTCGCCATGCGCCTGCGTGCGCCGGCACAACCGGGGCGACGCGGATCGCCGGCCGCCAGCTGACGCCGGCGGCACGAAGCGCGCTCGCCGCGCGACCGACATAACGGCGACTCAGTGCGCGCAGGTCGCGCAATCGCGGCGCATACACGAGCGCCCGCAGACCCACCGGCACGACACACGCGTCGAGTATGCGCACGCCTGTGTCCGCGGCGGCCGGGGCGAGCGCGTTGAGAGCGGATCTCGCCGACGCGCCCGTTAGGTGCGGCCGTAGCCGCTCGGTGTCGATCGAGACGAACCAAAGCCGATCCACCCTCGCCGTATAATCACGCGCGAGGGAGGAGCGGTCTAGAGGAAAATGGGGAGGCTGCGACGCTGGGTTAGCGGCTACGCCGCTTTAGAACACCTCGATCGGGTTGGCACCAGAAGCGACGAAAATGCCTTTGACCTTGTCGACGTCCGCTGTCTGATAGCCGGCCACCGCGCGACCCGCGTCAAGCGCCTCTTCATAGTCGTCAGTGCGTCCGTCGGGGACATTGAGGTCCGCGAGCATATCTTCCGACGCGTTCTCGCCGCCGATCACCGCCATCGAGGGGCTGCCCAGACCGGGAACCTCGGTGCCGCCGGAGCTTGTGATGATGCCTCGTTCAGAGCTCAAGAGCGTTGTATCGGGTTCGCCGCTCAGTCTGAACTGCACGCCGCTATCGATCAGCTCCGGGGATGGCGACTCGTCGGCGATGACGATCAAGTCACCCGCACTCAGTCCCGCTGCTTTGAGCGCCACGTTGAGCTTGGAAACTGCGGCAAGGTTCGGGAAGATTCCAACGACCACCGGCATACAGGCTCCCTTTCTTCGAAGAACCCGCGGGTTCGCGCTCGTATCCTGCCGGGCCCTTTTTCTGACACATTTGTGCCACAGCGCCCGCGCCAAGGCGGCGGACTCGCCGGCTGCGAAGTCGGAGGCCGCGATGACCAAGCTCGCGCTCACCTATTATATGGATGTCCTTTCATCGTGGTGCTTCGTGGTCGAGGAGCCGCTTGCGAAGCTGCGGGAACGGCTCGGCGATAGGCTCGTCTACGAGTGGCGCGTCGCGTACTTGTTCGGCGGTGGGCCGATGGGCTATACGCCGGAGCTCGGGGCTTGGCAATATCGGCGGCTCGAGTCGGTCAGCGGCGTCGTGGTCAACCCCACCTGGCGCGATTCGATCGACGACACGACCTGGCATGCCGACGTGGCGGCCGAAGCGGCTCGCGGACTCGGTATCACAGACGATCGCGTCCGTCTGGCGCTCACGCGCGCCGCGTTCGTCGACGGCGTGCATCTCGCACGGCGCGAGGTCGTCATCGAAGTCGGCGCCGCCGCGGCCGGAGTCTCAACGGCCACGCTCGAACGAGAGATGGCCGACGCGCGGACGATCGCTCGCTTGCAAGAATCGACCGCCGCTTATAAGGCGCTCGGGCTGGAAGTTCAGCCGGCGTTCGTCTTTACCAACGAGATAGGCGACAAGGCCGTGTTGTCCGGCCTGTTCCGTTACGAAACACTGGCGAGCTGCGCCGACGAGATGCTCGCCGCGGCAGATGGGTACGCCGCATACGGCGCGGCCAACCCGCCGCCGGCTTGAGATCGGAGAGAATCATGAGTCAATGGCGACTGCTCCTCACCATGCTCGTCATCTGGATCCTGTCGATCGTCTTCGGCTCGCTCATCCACGGCTTCTTGCTCGCGCAGGACTATGGCCAGGTCGCCCAGCTCTATCGCACGGCGAACGACACTCACTTCATAACGATCTTTATCGGCTACCTCGCCTTCGCGGTGGGGTCGGTGTGGGTGTACTCGCGCGGCGTCGAGGACAAACCATGGCCCGCGCAAGGCCTGCGCTTCGGCCTAGCGATCTGGCTGATCTTGTCGGTCCCGTCGTTCCTCATCGAATACGCGACCCAGCCCGTCCCCGAAAGCCTCGTCGTCAAACAGCTGGCGTACGAGCTGGTCAACAAGCTGATCCTCGGCCTGGTGACCGCCGCGATGATCCGGCCGCGCTGAACGACGATTAGACACTAGGACAAAAGGCCGCACCGAAAGCGCGTCCAACGATGGACGTGCGATGTGGAGCATCAGGCCGGTCTGCGCGAGTGACGCGGCAGCGATTGCGGCGATCTACGCGCCTATCGTCGAGCGCACGGCGATCTCATTTGAAGAGGTGCCGCCGTCCGACGTCGAGATGCGCGCGCGCATCGAGATGCTGTCGCCGGGGTTTCCGTGGCTCGTCGCGGAGGTGGACGACGAAGTCGCCGGGTACGCGTACGCAAGCCGCCACCGCGAGCGAGCCGCATACCGTTGGTCGGCTGATGTATCAGCCTATGTCCATTCCCGCATGCGGCGCGCGGGCGCGGCATCCGCGTTGTATCGCGCGCTGTTCGGGTTGCTTGAAGCGCTCGGCTATCGCAATGCGTTCGCAGGTATCACGCTACCCAACGACGCGAGCGTCGGGCTGCATCGCGCGATGGGCTTCGAGCCGGTCGGAATCTACCGCGAGGTCGGCTACAAGCTGGGAGCGTGGCGCGACACATCGTGGTGGCGACGTGCGATCAGTGCGCTCAGTCGCGAACCGGACACACCAATGGAGTTCTGTGCGCTTCCCGCAGCGGCCGTCGAGCGATTGTGTGCTGAGGCTGCAGCGTCGCTTGCAGTGCGGTCACGCCAGCTTCAGGCCTGATGCCGCTTTGGTCTGCGCATCGTGGTACTGGATGAGGTCGTCGAACCCTGGTGCGATGCTTTCCGCGCCGAGAGCCGTCACGAACCGGCAGGTGGCGAACGAGGCGATCTTGGCATCGTAGGCAGCAACCCAGCGATCGTAGCGCTCTTGGCTCTGCGGCGTCTCAAACGGGAATTCGACCGTCGGGTTCGACATGCGGCAGCGCCATGGTTTTGGCGTCAGCCGCGCACGGAATGAATCCTGCGCGCGGCACAGACGCACGTATAAAGGATCGGAGCCGAACTCGGCGAGCAGCGACTCGGCGTCGGGGCTACCCGCCTTGAACGGCGCGTTGGTGATCAGGAGGCGGTGGCCGGCGGCGGTCTCGTAGACGCGGGCGGATAGATCGTGTCGCTGCACGACGTCGTTCATCGCGTTGAGCGTCGCCGAATCATCGACCGGCTGCGCTTTCGCCTTTGGCTTGCCGAAGAGACCGGAGAATAGCCCCCCGATCGCAGGTGCGCCGCCCTGTACCTCTGGGCGATCGACGTCGACGAACATCAGCTGGTCGGTGTTGAGCACGAGCGCACCGTACGAGTTGCGCGTCACGATCGCAGCCGCGCTGCTGCCTGCGGTTCCCAATTGTTGTATGAGCGGCTCGGGTAGCGGTCGATCCGCGTACGGATAGCGACGCTTTGATGCCGGGCCTGATGCCACCGCGTCCGCGACTTTGCGCGCGATGTCGAGCGCGCACGCATAGGCCGCCTCTAGGCTCTCGTCAGACCAACCGCGCGCCGCGACCTGGAACTGCTTGCCGTTGCGATACGTCGCTTGCGCGTTCGCGCGCGTCCAGAAACGGGCGAGCCTCATGCGGCCATCGTGCCGCGCGCGGCCGCCCGGTTCCTGCGTCGCAAAGAGCCCGGGCGTCACGGCGAACGGTCGAGCGAGCGATAACCGATCGCTTCGGCGAGATGCTCGGGTGCGATCGCCGGTGCGTTTGCAAGATCGGCGATCGTGCGCGCCACGCGCAAGATGCGGTCGTGTGCGCGCGCGGAGAGATGAAGCTTGGCGACGGCGGCAGCGAGCAACGCGCGACAACGGTCGTCGACCGCGCAATGGTCGCGCAACAGCTTGGCCGGCATCCTCGCATTTGCACCGGTACTTCCCAAGCGCGCGCGTTGCAGTCGCCGGGCACATTCGACGCGCGCCCGCACGTTTGCGGATGCCTCGGCGCGCACGTGGCGCGACATATCGTCGTACGGCAGGCGCGGCACTTCGACGTGCATGTCGATGCGGTCGAGCAGCGGCCCCGATATCTTGGACAGGTAGCGCGAGATCGCGACCGGCGAGCACGAGCAGCCATGCAGCGGATCACCGCTGTAGCCGCACGGGCACGGGTTGAGACTGGCAAGCAGCATGAACGCGGCCGGAAACGTTATCGCGCGTCCGGCGCGGCTGATGCTGACGACCGCGTCCTCGAGCGGCTGGCGCAGCACCTCAAGCGCCGACCTTGGAAATTCGGGCAGTTCGTCCAAGAACAAAACGCCGCGGTGCGCGAGCGACACCTCGCCCGGTCGCGGGTTCGAACCGCCGCCGGCGAGCGCGACTCGCGCTGACCGTATGGTGCGGTGAGCGAAACGGCCGCGAACGCACGAGCTTCGACCGGTCGCGCAGCAGTCCGCTCACGCTGTACAAGGTCGTGACCTCCAGCGCTTCGTCCGATGTCATGGCCGGCAAGATCGACGGCATACGGCGTGCCAGCATCGTCTTGCCGCTGCCGGGCGGTCCGACGAAAAGCAGATTGTGGCTGCCGGCGGCTGCCACTTCCATCGCACGCTTGGCGCGTTCTTGCCCCTTCACGTCTTCGAGATCCTCGAGGGCGTGCGCCCGGGCGTCCACAACCTCATGCGCGCGCCCGTTCGATGGTACGCCCGGCGCCCCGCGTCCGAGCACGACGTCGACCGCTTGCGCGAGCGTGCGCACCGGATGCAACGTGAGACCTTCGACGAGCGTTGCCTCCGCGAGGTTGTCGACCGGCACGATGAGGCGCCGGTGGCTCGAACGTCGCAACGCTACCGCGATCGGCAACACGCCGCGCACCGGCTTGACGGCCCCATCGAGTGCGAGTTCGCCGACGGCCACGACATCGCGCAAGCGCCGCGCATCGATCTGCTGATCCATGCCGAGGATGGTCAGCGCGAGCGCGACGTCGAACGCGGCGCCCTCTTTACGGACGTCGGCGGGCGCGAGATTCACGACCACCTTGTACGTCGGGAAAAGGAATCCGGACGAGCGGATGGCGGCGTTGACGCGCTCTTTCGATTCTTGGATCGAGCGGTCGGCCAGGCCGACGATGTGGATGCCGATGTCCGTGGTGGGGATGCCGACGACCTCGACCCGGACGACATATGCGTCGATGCCCCGCACCGCCGCGCAATAGCCGATGGCAAGCACGCCTGTGCTATCACAGATGGCAGGGAGGGCGTCAAGCATGCGCTACGCCGGGACGTCCCAGCCATTGCTTTGCGTCGACGCGGGAAAACTTGCCGGCACGGGTGAAGGCCCCGCGCACAACCTGCCTCCGAGGAAAGGAAAGACAGTCCGATGTTGACTCGCCTTACGTTTGTCGCCGTTGCGGCATTGGTGCTCCTCTCGGCTAGCGTTCCTGCGCGAGCCGACACGTTGACCAAGGACCAGCAAGACGTGCGCGCGCTATACACAGCGTTCATGGGCGCGCAGAACCAGCACGACCTAGCCGCGACGCAGAAGTATCTGTGGGACAATCCCAATCTTGTCTGGCTGACGGTTGGCGGCCCGATCTTCGGAATGACCGCCGTGTCCAACCACCTCAAGCAACTGTTCTCAGGCGTCTGGAGCGCCAGCCCGGACTACACCAACGCGAACATCGTGATGCGCAGTCCGACGACGGCCGACGTCATCGCACCGGTCAACATCACGGCAACGGTTGGCGGCAATCCGTACACCGCCAAGTCGGTCGTGGTGACGATGTGCGTCAAGACGGCCGACGGCTGGAGAGTTGCGGGCGTCGTGCCCGTTGCGGCTGCGGTCAAGAACTACTAAATCTTCGCGGCTCGAGTTCTCAGGGGGCGGAAGCATCGTAAGATGCTTCCGCTTTCATTTCTCTAATGACATAGGTATGGCGCCGCTGCAGAAACTGATGGTCGGCACCTTCAAGAGCAGCCTGTGTGGCTGGCAAGCCGACTCGCGCTGGTGCAGACAGCGTTCAATCCCAACTGGATCGTGTTCAAAACGATGCTGGCACAGGTGATCGTGTTCACCGTCGAAGTGATCGTCGTCGTGTTTGCGCTCATCGTGCTTCTGACGGGACAACGGTGAAGGCCCGGACATTTGACCGGCTCGTCGACAAGCTCTCCTCGGGCGACGATGTGCAACGGGCCCGAAGCGCGGACGCCGCTGAAAAGGCAAGCGCGAAACGGCCCGAGCTGCTCGCGCGCCACAAACGGACGCTGCTCCGGATGCTCATCGGCGAACGGCGCAAAGAAGTGCGCTGGCACCTCGCGCAGATGCTGCCGCGGCTGTCGCTTTCGGCGTCGGAGAGGCACGCCGCGGCGCGGGTTGTGATGCGCTGGCGCAACACCGATCCAAGCGCGATCGTGCGCGTGTGCGCGCTCCAGGCTTTGTGCGAATTGGCAGATGACGACACCCGATTTCGCGCGGCAGCGCTGCGACATATAAACGAGGCGCTTGCGAGCGGCAGCCCGGCAGAGAAGGCGCGGGCGCCGCGACTGCTCGCTCGACTTCAGGCCGGGCCTTGAATCCGATTTTTACGGTTTTTTCGAGAGGTCCGTTCCCGGGAATTGCACCGCCACGCCTCGTAGTCGCATGCTGATGGCGCTCGCGCTCGTGTCCTTAATGGCTTTAGCCGGGCTTAACTATCCCCGCGTTCTCTATCCACATATCCACACAAACCGGAGCGAAGCGTGTGGATAGGAGCGCTGCGGCTTTCTCGAACGCGCATGCGACCCGTATCGTTCGGCAGGACGAACGCGGCCGCTTCAGGAGGGTGATTTGAAGAACCGTGGCCTCGAGATTCTGGCGATCGTCGCGGCGATCGTGACCCTTGCGAGCTGCGCCAAAAGCTCGTCGCCCACGAGCGCGCAGAGCCCAGGCGCCGCATCGAACGCGGCCGGCAGCACCGCAGCGGGCTCGAAAAGCATCGGCGTCTCGCTGCTCGACCTCGAAGCCCAGTTCTATCAAGCGATGGAGCAAGGCATGAAAGACGAAGCCGGCAAGTACGGCTATACGATCGTCTTCACGGACGCCAATCACGACCAAGCCAAGCAGACCTCGCAGGTCGAGGACTTCCTAAGCAAGCACGTCGACGTCATCATCCTCTCGCCCGCCGATTCCAAAGCCGTGGGGCCCGCGATCGTCGAGGCCAACAACGCTAACGTGCCGGTGTTCACCGCCGACATCGCGAGCACGGCGTCGCGCGGCACGGTGGTGTCGCACATCGCGTCTGACAACGTGCAAGGCGGCCGCGTCGCAGCAGATCTGCTGGGTGCGGCGCTCAACGGCACCGGGGATATCGCGATCATCGATGAGCCCGAAGTCACGTCGGTGCAGGATCGCGTGAAAGGCTTCAAGGACGAACTCGCGGCGAAATATCCCAACGTGCATATCGTCGCCGACCAGACGGCCGGCGGCGAACGCGCGATGGCGGCGACGGTCACCGATAACTTGCTGCAGCGCTTTCCGAACCTCGCCGGCATCTTCGGCATCAACGACGATTCTGCGCTCGGCGCGCTGGCCGCGGTGAAATCGGCGGGCAAGGTCGGCAAGATCAAGATCGTCGGCTACGATGCCAACCCCGAAGCGCGGACCGCGATCGACGCCGGCCAGATGGTGGGCGACCCCGAGCAGCATCCCGATCAGATCGGCAAACTGACCATCGACGCCATCCACGACTACTTCGCGGGCAAGACACCGCCTGCGAAGATACCGGTCGCCGTCGGTTCGTACACGGGGCAAAGCCCGGCCAAATAGACATGCCGACAACCGACGCCGCCGCAGCGGCGCCGCCGTACCTGGTCCTGCGTGGGATATCGAAGTCCTATCCCGGCGTGCGCGCGCTCGACGGCGTCGATTTCGACGTCCGCCCGGGCGAAGTGCATGCGCTGGTCGGCGAGAACGGCGCAGGCAAGTCCACGCTCGTCAACATCCTGTCGGGCGCCGTGCGCGCCGACGCCGGCACCATCGAAGTCGCGGGCCGCGACGCGACCATCGCCACTCCCCGCCAATCCGAGGCGCTGGGCATCGCCGTCATCCATCAGGAGTTCAATCTGGTGCCGCAGCTGACCGCGGCGCAGAACATCTTGTTGGGTCACGAGCCGGTGCGCGGCATCACCATCGACGTGCGCGAATCGCGCGCACGCGCCGCCGCGGCGATCGCGCGCCTGGGCGTCGACGTGCCGCTCGCTGCCCCGATTCGCACGCTCTCCGTGGCGCAGCAGCAGATGATCGAGATCGCCAAAGCGCTGTCGGTCCAAGCGCGCGTCATCTTCATGGACGAGCCCTCGGCTGCGCTGACCGGACAGGAAGTCGATCGCCTCTTCGCGATCATCCGCACGCTCACGTCGCACGGCGTCGGCATCGTCTACATCTCGCATCGCCTGGAAGAAGTGTTCCAGATCGCCGACCGCATCACGGTGTTCCGCGACGGACGGCTCATCGAGACCAGGCCGCGCGCCGACTTCTCGCAAGATGACGTCATCCGGCTCATGGTCGGGCGCGCGCTTGACGCGCATTTTCCGGCGCTGCCCCCGGATCCGCCACACGACACCGCGCTGCTGTCCGTGCGCGGGCTGACGACGCCCGGGCGCATCGCGGGCGTCGACCTCGATGTCTATGCAGGCGAGATCTACGGCATCGCCGGCTTGGTCGGCTCGGGCCGCACCTCGCTGCTGCGTGCGATCTGCGGCGCCGATCGCTTCGCGTCGGGCACGCTGACGCTCGCCGGCAAGACCTTGCATCTGAAGAGCCCGCACGACGGCATCGCCGCCGGACTTGCGCTCGTCACCGAGGACCGCAAGACGCAAGGCCTGGTGTTGGGCATGTCGATCCGCGAGAACGTCACCTTGCCACATCTGGTCGACTTCTCGGAGTTCGGCGTCATCGAGCGAGGAAAGGAGACGACCGCCGTCGCAGGCCTGGCGGCTGAATTGCATGTGCGCGCGCGGTCGATCGAACAGGCCGTGCGTTCGCTTTCGGGCGGAAACCAACAAAAAGTCGTGCTGGCGAAGTGGCTGTTGGAACGGGCGACCGTCATCTGCTTCGACGAGCCGACGCGCGGCATCGACGTCGGCGCCAAAGCCGAGATCTACGAACTCATGGTGTCGCTGGCCCGCTCGGGGACCGGCATCATCATGGTCTCGTCCGAGCTGCCTGAAGTGCTCGGCATGTCGATGCGCATCGGCGTCATGAGAGGCGGCCGCTTGGTGCGCGAATTCGCGCGCGGCGAAGCCACGCCCGAGACGGTGATCCGTCTGGCGACGGGAGCGGCATGAGCACGAGCGCGCCGGTACCACCCCCGCCGCCTCCGCACGCCGTCGAAGCAGCCGAAGCGGCGGCTGCCAAAGCATCCGCGGTCAGCCGGCGCAACGCCGCGCTGCGCGCCGCAGGCCTCATCGCCGGCCTCGCCCTCTTGCTCGGGCTGCTCAACGCGCTCACGCACGGCGATTTCCTCGCGCCGGGCAACGTCGTCAACGTGCTGCGCCAGATATCGGTGAACGCGATCCTGGCATCGGGCCAGACATTTGTGATCATCACCGCCGGGATCGACCTCTCGGTGGGCTCGCTCATCGCGCTGACCGGCGTGCTGATGGCAGGCGTGCTCGCCGGCGAATCCTCGGTCGCGCTGGGCGTCCTGCTGGCGACGCTGGTCGGTGTCGGCGTCGGCGGCGCCGCCGGCTCGATCAACGGCTTGCCCGTGGTGCGCTTCAACTTACCGCCGTTCATCACGACGCTGGCGATGATGCTCATGGCGCGCGGCGCAGCATTCTTGTTCACCGGCGGCCGCCCGATCGAGATCGACAATCAGGCGTTCAATTACATCGGCAGCGGGCTGATCGGCATCGGACACATCTTCAACATCCCCGGCATTCCGGTGCCCGTCATCGTCATGCTCGCGGTCGTGCTGGCCGGTCACTTCGTGCTCACGCGCACGCGCTTCGGGCGCTACGTCTATGCGATCGGCGGCAACGAGGAAGCCGCTCGCCTGTCGGGCGTCAACGTGTTCGGCGTCAAACTATCCGTCTACATCATCTCGGGTGCGCTCGCCGGCGTGGCCAGCCTGCTGCTCGCGGCGCGCCTCAACTCGGGCATCCCGCAATCGGGCGAGGGTTACGAGCTGCAGTCGATCGCGGCTGTCGTGGTCGGAGGCACGTCGCTTATGGGCGGGCGCGGGTCATTGGTAGGCACGTTCGTCGGCGCGCTGCTCATCGGCATGTTGTATAATCTGATGAATTTGCTGAACGTGCAGTCGTACGCGCAGGATGTCGTGCTCGGCGCGGTGATATTAGCAGCGGTACTGCTTGACGAGCTGCGCAAGCGCTACTTCGCGCCAGGATAAGGAGATATGGCGGAGCAGATCTGGGAGCGGTTGGATCCGATGGTCGCGCGCTGGAAGAAATTCACAGGGCCAGACGATGCCGAACGCCTTGCCGCGGTCGAGCATTCGCTGACGCCTGAGCTGCAGCGCTTGCTCAAAGAGTTCGACGAAGTGCGCACCGACATCGACTCCTATGTCAGTGCGCTCGAAAAGAAGTACGGCGTGTTCGAGACCGGCGATCTCGGCGCCGACGCGACGCCCGATCCCAAAGATGTGACCCGTCATCAATCGCTGCTCGCGCTACGCCAGGCCCACGAGGATGCAAGTGCGGAACTCGACGACCGCGCGGCGATCGGCGAGGTCTAAGAGCTAGCGGGTCCGCTGATCAGATGTGCCAGGTCGAATCGGGCAGCGTGATGTTGATCTGCACGTCGGTGTACGTCTCGTGTCGCGCTACCGTGCCGCTGCCCTCATACTCGGTCAGCTCGACAGGCAAGCCGTTAGCGCCGAGCGTCATGACTTCTTTGATGATGCCCTCGTCCTGCGACGGATCTACGGGCACCCCGGTCATCGTGTAGCGGTCGCCGTCGACCGTCACGTCGGTCGACTTCCATTTGATCGATTTGATCTCGTCGAGCGCGGCGCCGAAACTCGCCTGAGCGATGGTCCGTCCGCGCATCGTGGTCGCGATCTTGTTGTGGATGTTGAGGTTCAGGTGGATCATCGACAAGAAGCCGCCCTGGTGGCCGTTCACCATGTCGCCGCCCTGCCACACCGCCGCGCTGCCCTTGCCGTCGCCGCCGACGATATCGAGCCGCACCGACGTCGGTTTTTGGAATTTGATGACGTAGACCCGGTCCTGGACGTGGCCGTTGAGGTACTCGCGCGAGGTGATGGTGCATTGGTAGGTCTTGAGCGCATCCCACGCGGTTTGGTACTTGGCGACCCACTGATCGGGAGTCATGGGCGCCGCAGACGCGGGCGCAGGCGGAGGCGCGCTGGGGGTCGCGGCACCTAGCAAGATGAAGGCCGCGCATACGACGCCGAAACCCGCGCTCACCCCGCCGATAGCTCTCATCCTCTTCATTTCCCCTTGTCTGCGTTCACATCGGCCGGCGCGACGCTGAGCATGCTCTTCGCATCGATGCTGGACACGCCGATCAATACGTCGGTCATCGCATGCGTCGTCACGAACTCGATCGCCTTGGCGAGCGGCGCGCCGGCATAGCCGTGTTCGCGATACGTGCCCATGACGATGAGGCTCGCGCTCTCTTCCTGCGCCGCCCGGACGATGGCGGTTCCCGTTTGGCGGTCGCGAATCATGCGGGTCTCGATGTCGACGCCCGCCTTACGAGCGACCTCCTCGGCGGCGTTCAACGAATCGAGCGCACGCCGTTCGGCTTGCGGCAAGTCGGCTTCGATCGGCAGCGTATACGGCACCTCGATCACGTAGATCGCCACCACCGTGGCCTGCTGCCGCTTGGCCATGCGAGCGGCAAGCGCCATCAAGACGAGCGAGTTGATGTCGCTCGAGAAGACGACCAGCACTTTGCCGGAGATCTCGCTCGCCTGGGTCGAGGCGGTCTGCGCGATGAGCGCTGAGCGGCTTAGCGCGGGGTGCAGCATCCAGTACAACGTCGAGGTCACCGCGCCTACGACGACCAGCGCGACGACGATGCCGAGCGGCTCAGGCATCACCACGTGCGACTCATGGGCGTGCCGGTCCGCGCGCAGCGCGCAGGTAGATGAAGCCGCGCCACACGGCGGCCGCGATGAGCAAGCCGAGCACCAGATAGGCGAAAGCGGTTTCGCTCGAGGGCGGCGCGATCGCGGTCAAGCGCACGAGCGCGATGATGCCCAGCACGGCGATGGCGAACGAGGTGACGATCTTGAAGCGCAGGCGGCCAAGCATGTCAGCGCTCGCGCTCCTGCGTCACGATGTCGATCGCTTCGCGGTACGAGCGTTGCGCGGCATCCGCATCGCCGCCGCGGCCTGCGTGGATGCCTCGTTCCATCAGGGCGAGCGCTTCAGCGTATGCGCTGCGCGACAGTGCGGACTGCGATGACGTCGCCGGCGGCAACGTGGTCGACCAGCCCGGTCCGCCGCGCTCGCGAGCGGACTCAAGCGCAGCGCGCAACGCAGGCGCGTCGGAAAACCGGCGCTGCGGTTCGGCCTCCAGCAGGCGCACGACGATGCGGTCGAGCTCCGGCGGAGTGGCCGGATTGAGCAGGCGAGGCGGTCGCGGCACTTCATTGACATGCGCGATCATCGTCGACACGAGGTCCTCGGATGACTCGGCGAACGGCAACGAGCCCGTCACCAGTTCGTAGATCAGCACGCCGACCGAATAGAGGTCGCTCGATCGATCTCCGGTCTTGCCCATGAAACGCTCCGGCGGCAGGTATGCGACGGTGCCGACGATCTCGGAGCTTTGCGACAGGTTGCCGACGTCGGACATGCGCCGTGCGAGGCCGAAGTCGGTCACTTTGACCACGCCGTCCTCGCCGACGATCACATTGCCCGGCTTGATGTCGCGATGCACCACGTCGTGCTCGTGCGCGAACGCAAGCGCACCGACGACTTGCAGCACGAGATCGATCGCGCCGGCGATGGTGCAACTGCTCCGGTCGATGTCGCGGATCGTCGCGCCATGCACGCACTCCATGATGATGTATGAGACGTGGGCGTCCATGCCGACGTCGTAGACCGCCACGATATTCGGATGGTTGAGCCGCGCCATCGCCTGCGCTTCGGCCAGGAAGCGGCGATTGACGTCGTCCGAATGCGCGGCAAGCACTTTGATGGCGACTTCGCGCTCGAGCCCATGGTCGTATCCGCGGTAGACTTCGCCCATGCCCCCGGAGCCGATGCGTTCGACGATGCGATAGCGGTCGGCCAAGACCGCGCCGGCCAGCAGCTGCATCAGATCGCTTGGAACGCCGCTTTGAAGTGCGTGATCTCGGTTCGGGCGGACGTGCGCATGACGCTGATGACGTCGAACCGGATGCGGGGGAAGACGCGCCCCGAGAACGCGAGATACGATTGGGCGGCGCGCGCCACGCGCGACTGTTTGAGCGCTGTGACGGCCTCGACCGGCGCGCCCCTGCTCAGCGTGCGCCGCATCTTGACCTCGACGAAGACCAGCGTGCCTCCGTCAAGCGCGATTAGATCGATCTCGCCTCCGCGGCAGCGGAAATTGCGCTCGAGCACGTGATAGCCGCGGTCGCGCAGGAAGGTCGCGGCGGCCGTCTCAGCAGCGCTGCCGGCGGCAACGGTCGAGCCCGTCTTGGTGCGCGTCACGATGCATCGCTCTCGTACATGAATTTGAGCCTCGGCGAGACGACCGGCATGAACGAGCGGCGGTGGATGGCGCAGGGACCCAGACGGTCGAGCGCGTCGAAGTGCGACGCCGTGCTGTAGCCTTTGTGCTCGGCAAAACCGTAGCCTGGATACTCGGCTTCCATGCGCGCCATGAACGCGTCGCGTGCGACTTTGGCCACGATGCTCGCGGCGGCGATGGCGGCGGACTTGCGGTCGCCGCCCACGATCGGCGATTGTGGAAACGGGCACCCCGGGATCGAGAGCGCGTCGACGAAGACGCGGCATGGCGCTTGGCTCAAGCCCGCCAGCGCGCGATTCATCGCCACTTTGGTCGCCGCCAAGATGTTGATGCGGTCGATCTCATCGGGTTCGACCCAGCCGAGCGAGACGCACACCGCGTGCGCGCGGATGGACGCATCGAGCTCGATGCGCCGCAGCTCGGTCACTTGTTTGCTGTCGTTGAGGAATTCAAGACGCAGCGGGGCCGAGATGATCACCGCGCCGGCGACGACCGGTCCTGCCAGCGGGCCTCGTCCGACTTCGTCGACGCCGCAGATGTAGCGAGCGCCGCTCTCCCAAGCGGCGCGTTCGTAGGCGTGCAACCGGCGAAGGCGCTGACGTTCTTTGGAAGTCACGAAGCCTCTCTCGGAAGTTCGAACGTGAAGCGGCCGAGCGTTCCTGCGCGGAATTCGACGAGCAACGTGCGGGCTGCGCCGGCGCGGTCGACTTCGCCGCCCTTGCGCAGCATCCCGCGCGCGCGCGCGAATTCTTCGATGGACACGCGCGCTGCGGCATGCGTTGGGCCGTGTTCTCGCAGCCACGCGTCCAGACGTTCGACGACCTCTTCGGCGTCGTAGGCGGTTTCGGGCAGACAACCACACGCGGCGAGCTGCCACGCCGCGTCGCGATCGACGATCTTAGGCGGCAGCACGCCGGGCGTGTCCAACAATTCGATGCCCGGCTCGAGCGCAAGCCACTGCGCGTGGCGCGTCACGCCCGCCCGGTCCTGCGCGCGCGCGCGTTTGCGGCGGCTCAGTCCGTTGATGACCGACGACTTGCCCGTGTTGGGCGCGCCGACCACCGCCACGTGCAGCACGGCGCGTCGACGCGGCGCAGCCACGATGGCTGCGCGGACCGCGCGCAGCGTCGCCGCATGGGTGCCGATCGTCGCGTAGGCCGGCCACTGCGCGCGCAAGGCACGCACCCACGACGTCGTCGCGCGCGGGTCGGCGAGGTCCTCGCGGTTGAGCACGATTAGACGGGCCTTGGGGCGCAGTTTGGGGTGCAGCGAGGCGACCGCGGTGGCCGCCGGCACGCGCGCGTCGCGCACCTCGACGACCAGGTCGATGAGTCCGGCGAATTCGTCGAGCGCGCGCATCCCCGCGGCCATATGGCCCGGGAACCAGCTGGCGGCGGCCGTGTCTTTAGCGGATGCGCGCGGCACGGTTGAGCGGCCACACGACCAGTTGGGCGCGGCCGATGATAGCCGTGCGCGGCACCGCGCCGAACGCGCGCGAATCGTCGGACTCTGCGCGATTGTCACCCAGCACGAAGTACGAGCTAGGGGCCACGCGCTGCGCCGGCGTGTTCGCGCCGTCGCGCGAGGACACGTACGGTTCGAGCAGCGGCTGGCCATCCAGGATCACCGCGCCGCGTGCGATCGCGACGGTGTCACCGGGCACGCCGATGACGCGTTTGAGATAGACTTGCTGCCCATCGACGCCGGTGTGGATGAACGCGACGACGTCACCGCGCTCGATCGGATAGAGCGCATGGTCGAAAAGCGGCTGGTCGCCGCCGCCCACGCGCAAATCGTATGCGAGCGTGTTGATGACGACGTGCTCGCCGGAACGCAGCTGCGGTTCCATCGAGTGGCCGCTGACCTGCGGCATGCGCACGAAGAACAGCGCGAGCAAGGCAAGCAAAGCAGCCGCTTCTGCGGCGAGTTTCGCGGCATGGGCCAGCGCACGGATGAACGGAGAGGGGGTTGCAAGCTCGCCCGGCAGCGGCTGGGAAATCGCATTCGCATCAGCCACGATGGCGTACGCAGCGGTCGGATCGAGTTGACCGCCGCCGTGCCACCGAGGAGCCGGCTGTCGCACGGAATGACGTGTTCCGTGCGCGCGGGCGCGCGCCCTTGTCGCGGCGCGCAGCGAAGGGCGCACGTGCGGGTGGCGGCAAACATCCTCTGGATGGCGGTTTCGAACCCGGCACGCAGTATTTTCGCCGAACGAAGCTTCTCGCTCTACTATGCGGGGCAGCTGCTCAGCTATTTCGGCGACGGATTGCGCGCGCTCGCCATTCCGCTCTTGGTCTTCAACCTCACCGGGTCGGCGCTCACCCTCGGCGTCACTTACGCGCTCGAGTTTTTGCCGTTCTCGCTCTTCGGATTGGTCGGCGGATCGCTCGCCGACCGCTTGGACCGGCGCCGCCTCATGATCGGCTGCGACTTCGTGCGCTTCGCCATCATCGCGCTGTTCGCGGTGCTGTTCTGGCGCCACGCCCTGACGCTG
The DNA here is from genome assembly GCA_963772515.1 of Vulcanimicrobiota bacterium. Lineage (GTDB taxonomy): Bacteria > Vulcanimicrobiota > Vulcanimicrobiia > Eremiobacterales > Eremiobacteraceae > JAFAHD01. The sequence continues at coordinate 284,180 of CAVYXC010000002.1, read as the reverse complement.
CCGGTGCTCTACGTCGGCATCGTCATCGTCTCGATCGCGGCCGCCATCTTTCTAGGCGGACAATCCACCAGTATCCCGTATCTCGTCGGCGGGGAGCGCTCGGGAAGGGCTGTTGCGGCGCTCATCGCCGCGGAGCAGACCTCGAACCTCATCTCGCCGCCTCTGGGCGGTTTGCTGTTCGCGCTGGGCGGTGCACTGCCGGCGCTGGTCGTCAATGCGTTCACCTATCTGACGTCGCAGCTCTCGCTTCTCCTCGTGCCCAGCATGGGACCCGACAAACCCGGCTCGCTGCCTTCGATGCGCGAGATATGGGCCGACATCGTCGAGGGCTTCCGCTTCATGCACGACGACCGCACCATGCTGTCCGTCGCGTATTGCAGTCTGCTGCTCAATCTCTTCGGCATGATGGCGATGGTGGTGTTCATCCCGTTCGTCAAATTGGAGTTCCACGCCAGCGACGCGCAGGTCGGTCTGAGCTACGGCGTGCTAGCGCTCGGCTCGATCGCCGGCTCGCTGCTCGGCGGCGCCACCGTGGGCAAGTGGCCGTTCGGCAGGGCGTTGCTGATCGCGTACGCGATCGACGGGTTGCTCTTCGTGCCCGTCATCTTCGCGCACACGTTGTGGTTCGCAATCGCCTTCTGGACGTTCGGAAGCGCCGGCGGATCGTTCGAGGTGACGCAGATCATCAGCTGGCGCATGCGCGTGACGCCGCACGAGAAGATCGGGCGCGTCTTCGCCGCGGTGCGCTTGATCGCGCTGATCGGCGTCGTGCCGGGCACGCTGATCGGCGGCGCGCTGGCGCAAGTGCATGGACCTCGCGCGGCGATCATCCTGTCGACGTTCGGTTTTCTCATCATCGCACTGGGTGCGGCGGCGGTGCCGGCGCTGCGACACGAAACGCGCTAGGAGGTCTTCATGACGCTGCGCGATCACGAACGCAAGAACCGCGAGTTCTGGGACCGCACGAGCGCCGGGTATCAAGCCAAGCACGCCTCGCAGCTCGACAAGAAAGAGCTCGCGTGGGGCGTGTGGGCGACGCCCGAAGCACGTCTGCACGTGCTGGGAGACGTCGCCGGCAAAGACATCTTGGAGTTCGGGTGCGGCGCGGCGCAGTGGTCGATCTTCCTGGTCCGGCGCGGCGCGAGACCGGTGGGGCTCGATCTATCGGCTGAGCAACTGGCGCACGCGCGCAACCTCATGGAGGCCGCCGGCGTCGACTTTCCACTGGTGCACGCGAGCGCCGAGGACGTGCCGCTGCCCGGCGGCAGCTTCGACATCGTCTTTTGCGATCACGGCGCCATGTCGTTTGCCGATCCGGAACGCACGGTGCCGGAGGCGGCGCGCTTGCTGCGGCCCGGCGGCCTGTTCGCCTTCAACATGGCGACGCCGATCCTCGAGCTGTGCTGGAGCGACGAAGCCGACGCGGTGCAAGAATCGCTGCAGCGCACGTATTTCGGCATGCGCGGCGGCGAAGACGACGAGACCGTCGTGTTCCAGTTGCCGTATGGGGAGTGGATCCGGCTGTTCCGCCGGAGCGGCTTCACCGTCGAGGACCTCATCGAGATCCAGCCGCCGCAGGCCGCCGAATCCACCTACGCGGACTACGTCCCCTTAGGCTGGGCGCGCCGCTGGCCTGCCGAGCACATCTGGAAACTGCGCAAACCTAATAGCGCAGGACTATGATCTTGTCGGCATGGCGCGCACCGAGCGCCTTCTGATCGTAGACGACGTTGACGAGCATGCCAGGTTTTAGGAAGGCCATCTGGTAGGTCGTCTTGCCGTCTTCCGACCAGATGTTCTTGAATTTCGGCACCACTAGGAAACTGAGCTCGGAGCCGGTCTTATCCACGACCTTGACGTTCTCGGTCGAGACGTGTGTGATCGTGCCGGTCCAATAGGCGTTGGTCATCGCCATCGCCGGCTTGCTTGTGGTGGTGACAAGGGCGGCTGCGATGAGCGCGAGGGCGGACAAAAGCATTAGGTTACGCATGGGACTCCTTTCGTAGCCCATACGTACCCATTTCGCCAGGATTTTGAACCTGCGGGGGCTATGAACCTAGGAAGATGATCTTGTCGGCGTAGCGCACGCCGAGCTGCTGGTGATACACGATCTTGACGGTCCGCCCGGGCTTGACGTCCTTCATCTGGTACGTCGTCTTCCCATCGCTCGAAAAGATCTGATCGAATGACGGGGCGAGCAGGAAGCTCAGCTCCATGCCTGCGCTATTCTTGACCTTGATGTTGTTGGTGGAGACATGTGTGACCGTGCCGCTATAGGTGTCGGCGAGCGCCGGCGTGGTCGAGGCGGCGATGACGGTGGAGACGAGGATGAGCGCGCTGACGGCAAGTGCGATTGGGCGCATGGCGGTCCTCCTGATGCGGGGGCGTTCGCTTGCCTAGTGGAGCGCCCCTACGTGCTTGGGCGGCCAGAACACGAAAAACGCGTGCCCGACGAATTGGTCGCGCCGCAAGAATCCCCACAGGTGGCTGTCATCTGAATCGTTGCGGTTGTCGCCGAGCATGAGATAGTAGCCGTCGGGCACTCGATCGGGCGCCTGCCAGGCCGACTTGGGCGGAAGTTGCGAGCGCGACGGATCGAGCGCCATGCCGTCGACGTAGATGCTATAGTCTTTGATCTCGAGATCGTAGTTCGGGCGCTGGCCTTTGGGCAGATAAGGCTCGTCGAGTTTGACGCCGTTGCGATAGACGTCGCCGTCTTTGACCTTGAACGTGTCGCCGGGCACCGCCATGACGCGTTTGATGAAGTCCGTCGTGCCGAGCTGCGGCGGCGGCGCGAACACGGCGATCTGTCCGTCCTTGGGATTGGACAGATGGTACTGCACTTCGTTGGCCAGCAAGACGTCGTTGACGTCGAGCGTCGGCTCCATCGATCCCGAGGGGATCCAAAACGTGCGCACGACGAACTGCATGAGGATCAGCGCGACGATGCCTGCGACGATAAACGCGTCGAGGTATTCGCGGATGGCCGTGCGCTGCTTGTCGTCAGGGATGGTCGCCGGCCGCAAGCCGATGACCACGCGGGCGACGAGCAGCAGCCCGATGATGAGGAAGAGGGCGCCCGGGCTCACTGCGCGGTTTGCTTCTGCTCTTTGATCCGCGTGGCTTTACTGCCGACGCGCTCCTGCAAGTAGAAGAGCTTCGCGCGGCGCACGCTGCCGCGGCGCACGACTTCGATCTTCTCGACTCTCGGCGATTGCACCAAGAACGAGCGCTCGACGCCGACTCCATGCGAGAGGCGGCGCACCGTGAAGCTGGCGTTGTGGCTGCCGTGGCGGCGCTCCACCACGACGCCTTCGAACGCTTGAATGCGCTCTTTGTTGCCTTCGGTGACGCGCGTGTGCACTTTGATCGTGTCGCCTGGAGCGAAGTCAGCGGTGCGCTTGGTCGCGCTGCCCGGACCAACGAGGCTGGCGAGATTCATGATACCAATGTTCCTCTAGGGCCGTGAAAAAGGCGTCGTCCTCACGTTCGAGGCTCGACGCCGCAGCCATATCTGGATGCCTGAATGCGAACGCAAACCAGTATAACACAAGGCTTGCGAGCGCCACAAGCCTTTAAGTAGCAGGAGGGCCCTTCAACCGGGCTTCTGGGACGCCGAGGTCCGGGCGGCGCGACTTGGTGCGCGCCTGCGACTGCTCGCGCCGCCATGCGCCGATCTTGGCGTGGTCGCCGCTGACGAGCACCTCTGGCACCGCGATGCCGCGGAATACCGCGGGGCGCGTGTAATGCGGCCAATCCAGCGCGCCCTCTGCGAACGAATCCTGGGCAGCGCTTTGCGCCGTTATCACACCCGGCAGCAGACGCACGCAGGCATCGACGAACGCCAGCGCGGGGATCTCCCCGCCGGTCAGCACGAAGTCGCCCAGCGAGACTTCGTGCGCGCGCACGAGATCGAAGAAGCGCTCGTCGATCCCTTCGTAATGGCCGCACACGATGATAAGGCGCGCGAGCGCCGACCAGTCGGCGGCCATCGCATGGTCGAAACGGACGCCTGCGGGCGACGGCACGATGACGCGTGCGTCGTCGGGCACGTTCAAGCCGGCGCCAAGCACCTCTTCAAGGCAGGCGACAAGCGGACCGAGGCGCATGACCATGCCGGGCCCGCCGCCGTAGGGCGCATCGTCCGCGCGTTCGCCGGCCGGCACGTAGTGCCACAGGTCGTGCACGCGGATGTCGACCGCGCTCTTCGCTTGCGCGCGGCCGAGGATGCTGCCGGAGATGATAGGCTCGAAAAAGCCACGAAACAGCGTCACGATGTCGATGCGCATGGGATCCAGCGGTTTTCGCAAGGGGCCTGCGACGCCCTTCGAACAGGGCTTGCAGGCGCTCGCGGAACGTCACTACGACGCCGCGATCGGATTCTTCAGCGCCGCCGCCGACGGCACGGACCGGCCGGCAGAAGCGCTGTCAAAACGCGGAGTGTGCTACCTGCGCCTCAATGATCCGCACGCCGCCGCGGCCGATTTCGAAGCCGCGTTGCGCGCCGATCCAAAACACGCGCCGGCATTGACCAACCTCGGCAATCTGGCGCTCGAAGGCGGACGCCTCGACGAGGCCAGGGCGCACTACGAGGCCGCCATCGCAGCCGATCCGGAGTATCCGCTCGCTCATCACAACTACGCGGTCCTCCTCAAGCGCGAAGGCCGCATCGGCGAGTCGGTGCGCGAGCTGCGCCGCGCGGCGAAGCTCGAGAACGGCTCGTTCTGGGACTTCCTCTCCGGGCGCCGCCGGCGCGGCTAGCGCTTGGTCGGCTCGAGCACCTCGACCACATCCGCTTTCTTGATGTCCTCGAGATACTCGAACAGCTGCGGCAGCGAGATGCGTTCGAGCGCGGTGTGCTTGGGCGACTTGCCTTCTTCACCCTCATCGCGCAGATAGTAGCGCACGTCGAAGTCGCCGTGCTCTTCCGTGTAGAACGCGACCGCGTAGCTCTTGCCCTCGTCGTAGATGCGCATCGCATGCGGATTGACGATCTCGATCGAGTGGGCCGGGTGGTCGGCGTCGAACAGCGTGACGATCAGCTCGTTCTGCCCGCTGACGTCGACCTGGCCGAGCAAGAAGACGTTCTTGACCGAGAAGAGCTGGCGCGTGGTCCGATGGCGCGCCGACATCTCATAGAAGACGTAGCGGCGCACGAAACGCGCGAGGATTTTCTTCAGGGTCGCGAGCGAGGCGACCGGATCCTCACGCTGACCCTTGGTGTAGAAGATCTTCAACAGGACCGTCCGGAGGGTGAGGGGACGGAGAAACAGGCTAGGCGAACTTTGTCCGCACGCGTGATAAAACCATGCTGAGCCCGTCCGACACCATCCTCATCTTCGTCGTCGCGCTGCTGCTCTTCGGCCCCGAGCATTTGCCGAAGATCGCGCGCCAGCTCGGCGATGCGATGCGTCATGTCCAGAACACGACGAATTCGTTCATGGCGGAGATGGACCGCGCCGCGGCCGCGGCGGACCATCCGCCGCAACCGCCGCCGCCGTGGTCGCAGCCGCCGGATGAAAGCCGCGAGCGCTCGATCGAAGAGTCGATCGCGGTCGAATTGCCGGGCGCGCCGCTGCACGCGCAGGACGCGCCGATGCTCGGCGACGACGCGCCTGAGCTCCCGCCGCTGGAACCGAAACCGGAAAACACGGACTAGTTGTCGTCAAGCCCCACAAAGCGGCGCCATAGCGTGATCACTTTGTAGACGTAGTTCACCGTCTCGTCGTACGGCGGGATGCCGCCGTAGCGATCGACCGCGCCGGTGCCGGCGTTGTACGCCGCGATCGCGCGCTCGAATCGATCCTGCGGGTCCAAGTAGGCGTAGTGCGCCAAGTTGCCCTTGAGCGTGAGCACGGTCCCGTGGATGTTCTGATCGATATCTTCGATGTCGGTGACGCCGTCGAGCGACGCGGTGCCTGGCATGAGCTGGCCCAGGCCGCGAGCGCCGGCGCTGCTGCGCGCAGTACGGTCGAACGAGCTCTCCGTGGCGACGATTGCGACCACGAGGCGCGGATCGACTTTCTGATCCCACGACTCGCGCAAGATGGCGTCGACGATCTGCTCCGCCTCGGGCTCGTCGATGCCCGGATTGAAATAGCGGATGGCCGAGACGTAGGCGTGCATGGCCTCGGCGGGTTGGAGCGGGCGCAGCGCGTGCGTCGCTGCAAGCGCCGGCTGACCCGGCCACAAGGCGGCGACCACGGCGAGTGCGGCGAGGGACATGCAAAAGCGGTGCGGCATTTGCTGCATCTAAAGGTCTATATCGGCGTCCGGCGCCCCGGAAATGAAGAGGCCGCCCACGTCGGGACGGCGCTCACCTCACGGGGCACGCGGGTCGGCAGCCCCATCAGAACTTGAGCTGCGACCGTACTTCTGCGACGCGCTCCTCGACGAACTTGGTGACCGATTTGCGCAGGGCTTCGCGGTGCTCTTCTTCGAGCCGGTTGTAGATGACGAAGCCGGCAGTCGCGACGACCGCGCCGATCAGGCCGGCCATCAGCGCGCCGCGCAGCTCGCCTGAACCGTCGTCAGGCTGGATACCGCCGCCCGGGTTCTGGCTTGCGCCGTTCGTGAGTGCGTCGCGATCAATTGGCGATTCCATCGTTTCTTAGGCTCCTTTTCGGGGTCGAGGGTGTTCCGTCCGCGAGTGGCGGGCCCCTGTGCGCTCCACGTGCACGGCGAGGTTGTCCGGATACTCGCGGGCGATCGCGCGCAGGCCGCTCAGCGCCGTCTCCAGCACCGCTTGTGCCCGGGCGTTGCCGGGTTGAAGCAGCTCGATCACATAATCGCCGTCCGGGTCGTCGCGCACCGTGGCGGATGCCGCGCAATGCGCCGATAGCCCGTGCGCTGCCGACTGGACAAGCGCGCTCACGCCAGCGCAGACGATGTCTTCGCCGGGGTGCGCAAAACCCGCGTGGCCGCTGACCTGCAGCCGCACGATCCGGCCAGCGCGGCGTTGCGCACGCACCGCCAACCCGTCCTTAGAGCGAAATCTTCTCAATGCGCAGCTCGGTGATCGGCTGCCGATGCCCGCGGCGCTTGCGGATGCGCTTCTTGGGTTTATAGTGGAAGACCATGATCTTGCGGTCTTTGCCCTGGCGCACGATGCGTGCGGTGACCTTCGCGCGTTCGACCAGCGGCGACCCGACGCGCAACTCCACGCCGTCGTGCGCGAGCAGCACGCGCTCGAAGACGATCTGCGAGTCGGGCGCGCCCGCGATACTGTCGAGGCGGATCACGTCGCCTTCGCTGACTTTGAGTTGCCGGCCGTTGGCCTCGATGACGGCGTACATTGGAACCTTTCTTGGCGTTTGGGAATGGCTTTATGACAAGCGAGAATCGTATCACAGGCTTCTTAATGCCGTCAAACGCACGTGTCCCGTATCACGGGTTCCGAAAACTATTTACAAAGGATGTTAAATGGCCTAATATTCGTACTTGGTACGTGGGACAACCCGCGTAATGGCCCAACCATTAGGAGGTGGGATCTCCCTGCTCGTTCACCCTGTGGGGGGTCGGATTATTGAAAGCACCCGGAGCTCTCGGAACGCACATCATCGTCGAGTTGTCGGATTGTAACCCCAAGATCCTCGCCGATGTCGACAAAGTCGCGAATATCCTTGTCGCAGCGGCCAAAGAAGCCAATGCGGAAGTCCTGCAGACCGCGTTTCACCGCTTCACGCCTCAAGGCGTCAGCGGTGTCGTCGTCATAGCCGAGTCACACCTTTCGATCCATACCTGGCCCGAGTACGGTTACGCCGCCATGGACATCTACACGTGCGGCGACAAGACCGACCCGTGGAAGGCCTGCCGCTACGCGGCCGCCGAGTTCCAGGCCAAGCAGATGCTCACCACGGAAGTGCGCCGCGGGATGACCAACGAAGACGGCGTCTATAGCCACAGCGTCGGGCATAAGACGACCGGAGTTGAACCCGTTGCCAAAAACCGAAAACTTTCAGTGGTACGTTGAGCAGGTCGCCCCAGGCGAGACGCACGGCCACGCGATAACCGCCACCCTCGCCTCCGGCCAATCAGAATTCCAACGCTACGCGATCGTCTCCAGCCAGCTCTTCGGTAAGATGCTGGTGCTCGATGGTGATACCCAAAGCGCTGCGCTTGACGAGTTCATCTATCACGAGGCGCTGGTCCATCCCGCGTGCGCGGCCGTGGGCGCGCCTGCGCGTGCGTTGATCCTGGGCGGCGGCGAGGGCGCCAGCCTACGCGAGCTGCTGCGCGTGCCGTCTATGCGCAAGGTGACGATGGTCGATATCGACGGCGTCGTCGTCGACGCGTGCAAGAAGCACATGCCCGAATGGAGCGCCGGCGCGTTCGAAGACGCGCGTGCCGAACTGATCATCGGAGACGCGAAAGCGTATGTCGAGCGGTCGCGCGAGCCGTTCGACGTGATCATCGGAGATCTCACCGAACCGCTCGAGGACTCTCCGTCGTACGCGCTGCACTCGGTCGCGATGTACATGGCGATCCGCGCGCGGTTGGCCCCAGGCGGCTACTACGCGTTGCAGACCTCGATGGCGGGCCCGCATAACTTCGCGCTGCATGCGCGCATGATCGCGACATTGCGTCAGGCGTTTGCCAGCGTCGCGCCGTACTGCGCGTACGTACCCGCGTTCGACACGGTGTGGGGCTTCGCGCTGTGCCGCGCAAAGGCCGGTGCGCACGACGACGAGCGCGCCGACTCGGCAGCCCTGCGGGCAGGCGAGCATGCACAGGCGTGCGGCGGACTGCGCTTCTACGACGCCGAATCGCACCGCGGGCTCTTCAACGTTCCGCGCTACTTGCGCGACGCATACGGAGCAGCCGCGCCGCTCGCGTGAACCTTCGCGAAAGGCGGACCGACTCATGAGCATGTCAGGCCCGATCGGATTTGCCGCACTGCTCGCCTGCCTCGCGCTCGTCGGCGGCGCAGCCGCGCGCGGATCGGAACCGGCGCAGCCGCTCGACGTGGCTGCTGCCGGCAACGACTTCGGTTTTCGCCTGCTCGATGCGGTGCAAAAAAAGCATCCGCACGAGAACGTCGTGCTCTCTCCCGTTTCCGCCGCGCTCGACCTGTCGATGGCGCTCAATGGCGCTTCAGGCGACACCGCGCAGCAGATGAAAGCGCTGCTCGCGTTCGATGATGCGGATCTTCCCGCCATCAACGCCGCCAACGCCCAGCTCGTCCAAACCCTGACGACACCGGTGAAGAGCGTGGTGTTGTCGGTCGCAGACTCGCTCTGGGCGGACAGCCGGCGCATGGCTCTGCGCAAAGCTTACGTCGAGCAGATGCAGCGCTATTACGGAGCCGAAGTCGCCGACGTCGATTTCGGCAGCGAGGCCACGCCGGCGCGCATCAACGCGTGGGTGGAGAAGAAGACGCAAGGCAAGATCCCCAAGATCATAGACCGCATCAATCCGGCGGACGTCGCGCTGCTGCTCAACGCGCTGTATTTCAAAGGGCAATGGACTGACAAGTTCGATGCGACTAAGACGCAGCCGCACGACTTCACGCTGGCGGACGGTTCGGCAAAGAAGGTGCCGCTCATGGACCAGTCCGCCAAGTTCGATTACTTCGAAACGAAGGACATGCAAGCGATCCGCCTGCCGTACGGCACGGGCGACCTCGCCATGGACGTGCTCTTGCCCGAGCCGCACTCGAGCCTCGCCGCGCTCGAAACCGAGCTGACGCCGCAGAACTGGAAGACCTGGCAAGGTCTGTTCGTCGAACGCCGCGGCGAGATCGGGCTGCCGCGTTTTGAGTTGAAGGCGCAGTATCTGCTCAACGAACCGTTGCAAGACCTCGGCATGAGGCGCGCATTCGAGGCCGGCGCGGCGCAATTCCAAGAGATCTTCGAGCCGGGCCCAGGCCAGAGCGCGGGTCCGAACTTCTACATCTCAAGCGTCTTGCAGGCGACGTATCTCAAAGTCGACGAGGAGGGCTCCGAGGCCGCGGCGGTGACTTCGATCGGAATCACCATGACCGCCGTGCGTCCCGAACCACTGCCGTTTCGCATGATCGTCGACCGCCCGTTCTTCTGCGCCATCGAAGACCGGCGCAGCCACGCGCTGCTGTTCGTCGGCGCGATCTACGATCCGGAGAGCTCCGGCTAAGACCTACGGCGTAGGCGAGGCCAGGGCGGTTTGCGCCGGAGCGCGAAAAGCGCGTGGTGACGACGACCCAAAGCCTGCTGCGGACCCCGCTTTACGCGGTCCATGAAAGGCTCGGCGCGAAGATGTCCCCGTTCGGGGGCTTTCTGATGCCGATCCAATACGCCGGTATCCTCGACGAGCATCGCGCTGTCAGGACCGCCGCCGGCATGTTCGATCTGTCGCACATGGGCCAATTCGTCGCGACCGGCGAGGGCGTCGCGCGCTGGCTGGACGGCCTGACCGTCAACGCGGTCGACACGATGAAGCCGAACCAAGCGCGCTACAACATCTTCACCAACGAGCATGGCGGGGCGCACGACGACGCGATCATCTACCGCTTGCACGGGCGCTGGCTGATCGTCGTCAACGCCGCCAACGCCGAGAAGATGTGGCGCTGGTTGATCAGCCGGCTGCCGGCGGACGTGAACCTCGTCGATCGGACTTCCGAGTCCGCGCTCATCGCGATCCAAGGTCCGCGCTCGCTCGAGCTGCTCCAGCCGTTGACCGATGCAGATCTCTCAGCGCTCAAGTATTACTATGCGACGGAGGGCGTCGTCGCCGGCGTTCCGGCGGAGATCGCGCGCACCGGCTACACGGGCGAAGACGGTTTTGAGTTGTTCATCGCGGCGGACGCGGCGCCGGCGCTGTGGGAGACGCTCACGCGCGAAGGCGCGCGGGTCGGGTTGATGCCCGCGGGGCTTGGCGCGCGCGACGTGCTTCGACTCGAGGCGGGCATGCCGCTGTACGGCCACGAGCTGGAAGAAGATATCACGCCGCTGCAAGCCGGGCTCGATTATTTCGTCAAACTCGACAAAGCTGAGTTCGTCGGCAAGGAAGCGTTGGTCCGCCAGCGCGCCGGCGGCGGCTACGACCGCATCGTCGGCATAACGATGGATGGGCGCGCCCCCGCACGCGCGGGCTACTCGGTATGGCGCGGCGATCAGCGCGTCGGCGAGGTCCGTAGCGGATCCCCGGCGCCGGCGCTCGGCGGAAAGAACATCGCCACCGCGCTGGTGCGTGCCGATGCGAGCGCTCCCGGCACAGCGCTCGACGTCGAGATCCGCGGACAGCGCCACCGCGCGACCGTGGTGCCGCTGCCCTTCTACAAGCGCCCCAGATAAGGAAGCGATACGAGCGTGGAGCTACCGCAGGACCTGTTGTACACCAAAGAACACGAGTGGGTGAAACTCGACGGCGCCAGTGCGACCGTCGGCATCACCGACTATGCGCAATCGTCGCTGGGCGATATCGTCTACGTCGAGATGCCCAAAGCCGGCGCTGCGATCGAGCAGTTCAAGCAGATGGGCGTGATCGAATCGGTGAAGGCGGTCTCGGATATCTTCGCGCCGCTGTCGGGCACCATCACGCAGGTGAACGGCGAAGTCGAGAACGATCCGGCGAAGGTCAACAGCGAACCGTACGGCGGAGGCTGGCTGGTGAAGATGACGCTGGCCGACGCGGGTCAGGCCGTGAATCTGCTCGACGCGGCAGCATATCAAAAGGTCGTCGACGCGGCGGCAGGCTAGCGATGTACACTCCCCACACGCCGCAGGACATCCGCGCGATGCTCGACGTCATCGGCGTGCCGTCGCTTGAAGCGTTGACCGATCCGCCCGCGGGCTTGAAGATCAAAGGCGATCTCGACGTCGCTGCCCCATTGCCCGAGGCCGAGGCGTACGCGCACATCCGCGCGATGGCCGACGAGAACGGCGCAGCGCGCATGACGTCCTTCCTTGGCGCCGGTGCGTATCGCCACTATCAGCCGCCCGCAGTTCCATACTTCGCGTTTCGTTCTGAATTCTTGACGGCCTACACGCCGTATCAAGCCGAAGCCAGCCAGGGCAGCCTGCAAGCGATCTTCGAGTGGCAGACCTACATCTGTCTGCTGACCGGCATGGACGTCAGCAACGCGTCGGTGTACGACGGCTCGACCGCGCTGGTCGAGGGCGTCATCATGGCTGCGCAAGCGACCGGACGGCGTCGTGTCGCGATCAGCCGCGGCGTGCACCCGCTCTATCGTCGCGTGCTCGCCACCTACGCCGAAGGCATGGGCATCAGCATCATCGAGCTGCCGCTGGACCGCGATGGCCTGACCGCGGTTCCTGCACGATTGGACGATGACGTCGCGGCCGTGATCGTGCAAAGCCCCAACTTCTTCGGCGCGATCGACGTCGTCGCACAGGCGGCAGAGCGCGCTCATGCGCACGGCGCGTTGGCCCTGCACGTCACCGCAGAGGCGCTCTCGCTGGCGGTGCTCAAGACGCCGCGCGAGCTGGGCGCGGACATCGCGGTCGGCGACGCGCAATCGTTCGGCCTGCCGGTCGGCTACGGTGGCCCGTACGTCGGCTTCGTGGCGACGACCAAAGAGCATGTCCGTCGCTTGCCGGGCAGGCTGGTGGGCCAGACGCACGACGTCGACGGGCGCAAAGCGTACGTGCTGACGTTGCAAGGCCGCGAACAGCACATCCGCCGCGAGCTGGCGAGCTCGAACATCTGCACCAACCAAGCGTTGTGCGCGCTCATCGCGACCATCTATCTGGCGACCGTGGGCCGCAAGGGGCTCACCTCCATCGCCTGCGCCAACATGGCCAACGCGCGTGCGCTCGCATCCGCGATCGCCGCGGTCCCGGGTTTCGGCGTCGCGGACCGCGCACCGTTCTTCAATGAATTCGTCGTGCGCACGCCGATGCCGGCATCCGAGCTGGCCGACCGCCTCGAAAAACGCGGCATTCTTGCGGGCTTGCCGCTGTCGACGTTCTACCCCGAGCTCTCCGACGCGCTGCTCGTGTGCGCGACCGAGCTGACCACGACCACGCAGATCGCCGAGTTCGCTCGCGCGCTGGCCGAGGAGAACAAGCATGCCGTCGCTGCTGTTTGAACAGGGCGCGGCCGGCCGCGGCAGCGATTTCGTGCGCGACGCGGGAGCGCCGGCGCAGTTCTTGGAGGCCGGCGCGCTGCGCGCCGACTTGCCGCTGCCCGATCTGACCGAGCTCGAGGTCGCGCGGCATTTCACCGAGCTGTCGCATCGCAATTTTTCGGTCGACACCAATTTCTACCCGCTCGGCTCGTGCACGATGAAGTACAACCCCAAGCTCAACGAAGCGGTGTCGGGGTTCGCGGGCTTCACGGATCTGCATCCGTTCGCGCCGGACCGCGGCGCGCAAGGCGCCATCCGCTTGCTGTGGCACATGGAACGCACGCTCGCGAGTCTGTTCGGGATGGACGCGTTCTCGCTCATGCCCGCCGCCGGCGCGCATGGCGAGATCACCGCGATGCTCATGGCCAAGAAGTACTTCAAGGAGCGCGGCGAGCACGATCGGCTCACCTGCTTCGTGCCCGATACCGCGCACGGCACGAATCCGGCCAGCGCAGCGATGGTGGGCTACAATGTGATCTCGATCCCGTCCACCGCGCGCGGCCGGACAGATCTAGCGACGCTGCGCGCGAAGCTCGACGGCACGACCGCGGTGTGCATGATGACCAATCCCAACACGCTCGGCCTGTTCGAGGACGAGATCGTCGAGATGACGCGTGCAGTGCACGACGCGGGCGGGCTGATGTACTACGACGGCGCTAACGCGAACGCGATCGTCGGTCTGACGCGCCCGGGCGACATGGGCTTCGACCTCATGCACCTCAATCTGCACAAGACGTTCTCGGTGCCCCACGGCGGCGGCGGTCCAGGTTCGGGGCCGGTGGGCGCGAGCACGCGGTTGTCGCCCTATTTGCCGGCGCCGCTTATGGCGCGCGACGAGTCGGGCGCGTATTTCTGGGATGAAGACCGGCCCAAGAGCATCGGCGCGGTGCGCACCTTCCCCGCGCACTTCCTCGCGATCGTCCGGGCGTATGCGTACGTCATCGTCCACGGCGCCGAGGGTCTGCGCACGAACAGCCGGCTCGCCGTGCTCAACGCGAACTATCTGCGGGCCAAGGTCAAAGAATTCCTCACCGTGCCGTACGCTGACCACTGCCGCCACGAGTTCGTCTGCTCCGCCGAGGAGCTCAAAAAAGAAACCGGCGTGCGCGCGCTCGATCTCGCCAAGGGCCTGCTCGACGCGGGCGTGCACGCGCCGACCATGTATTGGCCGCACGTCGTGCCGGAATGTCTTATGATCGAACCGACGGAGACCGAAAGCCGCTACACGCTCGACGCCTTCGTCGAGACGCTGCGTTCGCTCGTCATACGAGCGCATGAGGACCCGGCGGCCGTGCAGCAGATGCCGCTGCATACGCCAGTGCGCCGAGTGGACGAAGCGCAGGTCGGCAGGCTCGCGAACAAGGGCATCGGTTTGCGTTGGTCACCAGCCTCGGACGACCAGGCGTAGGCGCCGTGAAGCCGCGCCGTCGCCCGACGAGGATCAAACACGAGCGCTCGGCGGGCGGCTTCGTGCTCAAGCGCAACGGCTCGTCGTACAACGGTCTGGTGATCGGGCGCGCGACGCCGCGCATCTGGTCGCTTCCCAAAGGTCACGTCGAACCGGGCGAACGAGTCGAAGACACCGCGACGCGCGAGGTGCTCGAGGAGACAGGCGTCGCGGGCGAGATCATCGACAAACTCGCCGACATCAAGTATTGGTTCTACAGCAGCCGGCTCAAGCACAGCAAGATCGTGCACTTCTATCTCATGCGCTACAAGCACGGCTCACCAATTCCTCAGGAAGGCGAGGTCGACGAAGTGGTGTGGGTGCCGCTCGCCGAAATGGGCAAGCGCATGACCCATCTGAACGAACGCCGCCTCGTGGGCCTCGTGGAAAAAATAATCCAAGAGAAATCCGCGACCGAACTCGGCTTTTGATCCTGAGCCGAGCCTGCGCGCTCATCGCGCTTGCGGCGCTGTACGCCGGCTGCGCTCGGCAGGCGCCAACGCCCTCCACGTCTGCATCGCCGACGCCCACGCCGACACCCGTCGTCGCGAATCCGCTCAACGGCACGCTCGTGCCGCCCGGTGCGGTCAGACACCGCATCGCCGCGGTGATGATCGACAATTTCCCCGACGCTCGTCCGCAGAGCGGCCTGCACGACGCCGACGTCGTGTACGAAGTCGAGGCCGAGGGCGGCATCACGCGCTACCTCGCGCTGTTCTTGGGCACGGCCGCATCCGAGGTCGGTCCGGTGCGCAGTGCGCGCACCTACTTCGTCGACTTGGCGCGCCCGTACGACCCGTTCTTCGCCCACGCGGGCCAGAACGACGACGTGATCGAGTTCTTGGCCAGCCTGCGCGCGGCTGGCTTCGCGGACATGGACGAGATCCAGCACACGCCGGAAGCGTTTTGGCGCGACAACTCGCGCGACATGCCCCATAACCTGTATACGAGCATCGTCCGCATCCGCAAGGTCGGTCCGACCTACGGCTACGCCGACAAAGCGTACGGCGGCGATCAGTTCTCGTACGCCGAACCCACCGTGACGGCGACTCCGGATAGCGCCGACTCGCCGCAGCCGTCGCCGAGCGCCACGCCCGGCCTGATTCCGGAGGCGGTCGTTTCGTTCTGGCTGGA
The DNA here is from genome assembly GCA_963772515.1 of Vulcanimicrobiota bacterium. Classification (GTDB taxonomy): domain Bacteria; phylum Vulcanimicrobiota; class Vulcanimicrobiia; order Eremiobacterales; family Eremiobacteraceae; genus JAFAHD01. Next base: position 268,533 of record CAVYXC010000002.1, on the reverse strand, counting down.
ATACGACGTGCACTTCGTGTGGGATGGCGTCGCCTATCAGCGTTTCATCGACGGCGATGCGCAGCACGATCGCGACGACGACCGTCCGTACGAAGTCAGCGACATCGTCGTGGTCTGGATCCCCGCCAAAGTGCTCGACTCGATCGGCGATCTCAGCATGGACGTCTACGGCTCGTATCCAGCAGTGCTCGTGCAAGCCGGACGCGCGACCGCCGGCAGATGGGTGGCGGCGGGCGCGACGTCGCTGCCGCGGCTTGAAGACGATTCGGGTTCGCCGATGCGTTTGACGCCTGGCCAGATCTATGTCGAGGTCATGCCGCAGGGCAGCAGTCTGAAAGTCGGGAAACAGAGCTTCACGCATTGATCACGTGGAGCGCCCGGGCATGTCTCGGGTTCGAAGGGGGCTGAAGCAATAACCGCAAGCGCGGCGATCGCGGCCACGACAGCCGCGCAAGCGCACGACCGCACCAAGCTGCTGGTCAAACTCGACGTCTTCGACGGCCCCCTCGATCTGCTGCTCCACCTGGTGGTCGAGCAGGACCTCGACATCACCAACGTCAGCCTCTCCGCCGTCTGCGACCAGTACGTGGCGTATATCTCCGTCATGGAGAACCTGGACATCGACGTCGCCAGCGAATATCTGGTGATCGCCGCGACCTTGCTGTTCATCAAATCCAAGAAGCTGCTCCCGCCGCCGCCGCCGCCGTTCTCCGACGACCTCGAAGATGAGGCCGCGCTGGCGGAAGAGACGCTGCGCCAACGGCTCATCGCGTATCAGCATTTCAAACGCCTGGGCGAGCAGTTCCGCATCCGCTTCGATGAGAACGCGGCGTATTATCCCGGCGCCCACGTGCGCGAAGACGGCCTGGTGCAGCACTATCGTCTCGAGTCGCCGAGCCTGGCGGTCGCGCTGGCGCGGGCGCTTGCCAACGCGGAAGCGCGCCCGGCTGTGGTCAAACGCGAGACGTTTTCGATGGTCGTCAAGATGAACTACGTACTGCGCTTGGTGCGCGACCGCGCGACCATCGCGTTTTCCGAATTGATCGCTGGCTGCCGCAGGCTCGAAGTGGTCGTCACGTTCCTCGCGCTGCTCGAGCTCGTGCGGACGCGCAAGGTCGTTTGCGCGCAGCAGAAGCTGTTCTCCGACATCGTCGTCACGCCCGCGCCCAAGGGAGCCACGGATTCACTTGGCAAGTCTGCGTAACCGCGTCGAGGCGATCTTGCTGGTCGCGGACAAGCCGGCCAGCGAGCGCGACATTTGCGAGGCGGTCAAAGCGTCGCCGGCCGAGGTCCGCGCCGCGCTGCGCGAAATCGCAGCATCATTCCACGGCCGCGGCATCGTGCTGCGCGAGGTCGCCGGCGGCTGGCGACTGGCGACCGATCCGCAATGCCGCGAAGACGTCGAGCGCTTTCTGCTGCCGCCCAAAACGCACATGTCGCAGGCCGCCCTCGAGACGCTGTCGATCGTCGCCTATCTCCAACCCGTCACCCGAGCCGAGGTCGAAAGCCTGCGCGGCGTCAACGTCGATGGCGTGATGCAGACGCTCGAAGACCGCCGGCTGATCAAAGAGCTGGGCCGCAAAGACACGGTCGGTCGCCCGATCATCTACGGCACGACCGATCGATTTCTCGAATCGTTCGGGCTGCGCGCGCTCGACGAGTTGCCGCCGCTGCCCGAGGGCGCGCCGCGCCGCGTGAACGGACAAGTCATTCCGCTGCCGCTGAGCGCCGCTCGGGAAGAATCGCTCGGCCAGATCCATGAGTCCGTCGAGGGCCACGAAGGCGACCAAGTGCCGCACGCGCAGTCCAAACTCGAGCACAGTGTCGCCGACGAGCTCGCCCACGCGCTCGACGAGTGAGACATCCTTCGGACTTCGACACGCTGGTCGAAGACTACGCGCGCTATCGCACCTCCTACTCAGACGAGCTCTTCGACGGCCTGGCCGCCTTTATCGGGCCGCCTAGCGCAAAGCGTATCCTGGACGCCGCTTGCGGCACCGGCCTCTCGGCGGCCGGGATGCTCAAGCGTGGGTTCGCGGTGACCGGCGTCGACGTCGCGCAGCGCATGTTGGAGGTGGCGCGTTCGAGCGTGTCGCCAGGCGCCGATGCGGCGTTCTACGTCGGCCGAGCCGAAGCGCTGCCGTTCGCCGATAACGCGTTCGCCGGCATCATCTGCGCGCAGGCCTTTCACTGGTTCGACGAGGACGCAGCGCTGGCGGAGTTCTCCCGCGTCTTGGTCAGCGGCGGGGCGCTCGCCATCTTCTGGAAGCACGCGCGTCCGGACGATCCGTACGCGCGCACGGTGCGCACGCTGTTCACCGAATGGACCGGCCGCGCCGAAGCGCCGCTCGAGAGCAGCTTTCGCGATTCGCTAGCGGGCTTCTGGTCGCAGGTCGAACGCGGCGCCGAGCAGGCGCCCGGCGCGCTGTTCCGCGACGGCGAATTGCGCATGCTGCGCTTCGGCCTCCATTATACGGTCGATTCGTATATCGGCTATCATCGCTCGCGCGAGAATCTGCGCATCGCGCTCGGCGATCAGCGCGAGGCGTTCCTCGCCGCCGCGCGCGAGCGCATCATCGAGCTGGCTCCGCGCTCGCTCGAGTTCGAGGTCGAGCAAGACCAGTTTCTCTATTGCGCTCGCAAGCAATGAGATTCGGCGTCCACGTCGGCATCGGCGGCAATTTCCCGAAGAAGACGATCGAGCAGGCGCTTGAAGCCGGCTGCGAGTGCATCCAGATCTTCGCCGGGAACCCGCGTGGCTGGCGCCGCACGCCGTACAACGCGCGCGCGTGGCAAGAGTTCCGTGCGCTGCGCAAAGAGCACGACATCCAGCCGGTCGTCATCCATAGCTCGTACTTGGTCAACCTCACCACCGCCAACCGCGTCCTTCATACGAACAGCACGTCGCTCGTGGCGAACGACCTCGAGGTCGCAGCGCGCGGCGGGATCGAATATGTCAACACGCACCTCGGCAGCTACGGCGAGCAGACGCGCACCAAAGGCCTTGCTCGGGTGAGCGCTACGATCGGCAAGCTCATCTCGGCTGCAAAGCCCGGTCCGATGCTGTTGATGGAGAACTCCGCCGGCGCAGGCAACCTGTGCGGCGGCACGATGGAGGAGCTCGGCGCGATCCTCAAGGCCGTCGGCGACAAGCGCGTCGGCGTGTGTCTGGACACCGCTCACGCCTGGGCATCGGGCTACGACATCCACGATCGCAAAGGTGTCGACGCGTTCGTGGCGGAGGTCGACAAATACATCGGTTTCGCGCGCGTGCGCGCGCTGCATCTCAACGACACGAAGGTAGCCCTCGGCGCCAAGCGGGATCTGCATTGGCACGTCGCCCAGGGGCGCATCGGCGAAGCCGGGTTTCGTGCGCTCCTGCGCCGTCCCGAGTTTTCCCGCGTCGCGGTGATATGCGAAACGCCGAAGACCCCCGAGGACGATCGCATGAACCTGGCGGCCGCACGCCGCCTCGCGGGTGTCCGGCAGGGCAAAACCAAAGCGTAAGCGCCGGGACGCGACCTTTTGGGCATTGCAGTAGTAGAGGCTAGCGATATGAACGCTCTCAAGACGTCATCTCTTCCGCCTGCGGCGCTAGCGCTCGCGGGCGTGGCCTTGGCTTTGGCAGGACCGGTCGAGGCGGCCGCCCGCGCGGGCGGCGGCAGCCACTACGGCGGCGGCGGCTTCCACGGCGGCAGCAGCGGTGGTTACACGGGTGGCGGCATGGGCGGCGGCTTCAGCTTCTGGCCACTGCTGTTCTTGGGCCACGGCAGCGGATTCTGGGTGATCATCATTTTGGTCGTGGTCTACTATTTGTGGAACCGCGCGCAGTCCAACGCGCAAGCGCAGATGGGCGGCCAAGCGCCCGCCCAGACCCTGTTCCAACCTGCGGCGACGTCGCAGTACATGGACCAGCCGGCACGCAGTGTGGATCCGCAGGCCATCGCGACCGGCGAGGCGGCGATCAAAGCGCGCGATCCAGGATTCGACGAACGCTCGTTCCTCGACCGCGCCCAGACCGCGTTCTTCAAGATCCAGCAGGCATGGATGGCGCGCAATCAGGATCTCGCGCGCGACGTCATGAGCGATGCGCTGTACGAGCGCCACAAGATGCAGACCGACCAGCTCATCGCCGCGCATCAGATCGACGTGCTCGAGAACATCGTCATCGGACACGCCAAGGTCGTCGCGGTGACCGCGGCGACGCCCTACGATACGATCGTCGTAGCCTTCACCGCCAGCATGACCGATTACACGATCGACGAGAACACCAAGCAGGTCGTCGACGGGCAGCGCGTGCCGACCACGTTCACCGAGTTCTGGTCGTTCATCCGCCGCGCCGACGCGAAGACCGCGGTCGGAGACACCGGCCTCGCGTCGACCTGTCCTTCGTGCGGCGCGCCGCTCAAACTGGTCAACGGCGCTTGCTCGTACTGCAGCGCGCCGGTGCGCACCTCATCCTCGGAGTGGGTCGTCGATCAGATCGAGCAGTCGTTTTGAGCGATGCCGACGCGGGCGAGCTCCACGTAGACCGGCGCCGGTACCCGCGCTTCAACATCAAGCTGCCAATCGAGTTCACCGTCGTGGACGAAGCGCGGCGCTGCCGCGCGATGGTCGACAACATCAGCCTCGCCGGCGTGCTCCTGCTCACCGACGAGGCGCTGGCCCAAGGCACGCGCGTCGTCGTGCATCTTCCGACTCGCGGCGGCGGCTGGCTCGACGTGAACGCGCAGATCGTGCGCACGTCCGTGGTCGGCGAGTTCGGCGTCGCATTCGTTTCGATGACCGAAGAGGAACTCGAACGCGTGACGGCCCTCGTCGAAGCGCGCTCAACGCTCTAGGATAAATCTCCCGCCCGCGTAGTCCAAGAACACGGCGCCGAACTTCGACAGCACCGCGGCGCCCAGCAGGCCGTCCGACGAAGTGGGCGTGAAGGCGCCCGTCGGACTTAGCACGATCTCCGTGAAGACGTGATCGACGCTGAAGCGGCCCAGATTGAGCCGCGAGACGTACGCGGTCTTGACGCGGATCGCGCCGCCGGCGCCGTTGGCCTGCGTCAGATCGCCGAAATACTTGGACGGATCCGGTTCGAACTCGGGGTCTTTGGGGTTGATCGGCTCGTCCGATGCGAGGTCGCCCGGACGCAAGAAATCGCGCGCATGCGCCTGCGCGAAGGCTTGATACAGGATGAGACCCGAATCGCTGCCGGTGTCCACCGTGAATGTCGCTGGGTCTTGCTCGAGCGTGGTCGGCACGTGCGGCAAACGCAACGACGTATCCAGCGCGAGCACGACGCCCGTGCCGGTATAGCTGAACGCGCTTGGTTGGATGAACCTGATGCGGCCGCGGCCGTAGTCGATCCGCGCCACGACCTGGGCGAGCACGTCATAGCCCAAAATGCCGGTGATGCCGAAGCCGCGGATGGACGACGGCAATCCGAGCGGCACAGCCTCCATCACGAACGGCGCGAAGCGCACACCGCCGAGCTCGAGCACGTCGGCACGCGCCTCCGTGCCGCGCAGCAGCGACGCGCCGACGACGCGGACGCTGCCTGCGGTCGGCAGTTTGAGCAGGCGCGCTTCGTCCTCATCGATGAGCGACGTCGAGCTGCCCGAGTCCAACAAGAAGTTGATCGGGGTGCCGTTGACCTTGGCACGCACCACGATGAGCGAGTGCGGGGATTCGAAGTCGAGCCCGACGTCGGATGAGCCTGACGGGAACTGCGGCCTGCGCGGCTGCGGGGGCGCGAAGTCCGCGGCTGCCGGCGGCGAGAAGGTGACTGAAAGGATGTTCGTCGTCACCTGTTCGTCTTGCTCCGTCTCGATGATCCTCGTCGGCACGACGAGTTGATCGAACGTCTGATATTGGACGTAGCGGAACGTACGGCTGCCGAGCTCCGCGCCGTTGACCAAGTCGGTCTGCGAATCGAGGTAGACGACTGCGTCCGCCGTGCCCAGTTTGGCGTGGAGGCGGACGACCGCCCGGCCGTCGATGGTGAGGGGGCCATCCAGGACCCACGCGACGTTGGGGTCGAGCAACGCGGCATTAAAGCCGAGCAAGCGCGAGAACAGCGAGCGGCGCCTGCCGACCGGCTGGATCGTGACGTTGCCGTTGAGGTCCTGGACCCACTGGTGCTCGAGATCGTTGCCGTCGGTGTGGATACCGAACGGCAGCGTGAGGCTGGATTTCCAGCGGCCATCGACGTCGGCGCTCTCATTGAACGGGGTGTCAGCACCGTCTTGCGTGATCACGCCGGTCCATGAGGCGTTGCCCGACGGCAAATGGCCCAGCGCGCGTCTATGGCGCTCGAGGAGGGCGTCGAGTTGCGGCGAGTGTACGACCGTCGGCGGCGGAGCCGGAGGCGACGCCGTTGGAGCCGGCGTCGCAGCGGCCAGCATGGACGCTGCAAGGCCGCCGCCAATCCAGACGGCTATCATGCGCAAACGTTCGCCGCGCGAAGCGGCTCCGACCTGGCTCGTCGGTGACAAAGTGCGTCTGCGTCCAATCGAACCGGACGACGTCGAGATGCTGCAGCGCTGGATCAACACCGGCCACGCGCGAGATTTCATACTCACGCGCCTGCCGATGTCGCTCGAAGCTGAACGCGATTGGGCCGCGAACGCCGCGGTCAACCCGAACACGCCCTGCTACGTGATCCAGACGCTCGACGGCACCGATATCGGCACGACGTCGCTGAAAATAGAAGGCTCGCGAGCGATGCTGGGCATCGCGATCCATGAGGAACGCTACTGGAACCGCGGCCTGGGTACGGACGCCGTACGGACCCTCGTCGACGGTGCGTTTCGCGCGCGCGCGCTGGTGCGCATCGAGCTGACCGTGTTACCTGAAAATGCCAGGGCCATCCGCTGTTACGAGCGCGCCGGCTTCGCGCGCGAGGGCGTCTTGCGGCGTCACATCTATCAGAACGGCGCGTACGTCGACGTCGTGCTCATGAGCGTGCTCCATGAAGAATGGGCCGCTGCCCGGCGAGCGGGCAAGCGGCCGCGCTCTTCAGGTGTGCGTCGGCGTCGCTGACGGACCCGCCGCCGGCGTGCCGGTTGTTGTCGGCGCGGGGATCGGCGCGACCGTCGGAACGGCGGGCGGCGTCGGCGCCGGCGTCGGATGCGGCGGCGTGATCGGTGTGGCTGGTGCCGTCACGCCTTTTTGCGGGGCGGACGTCGAGAGCGGTGCGATCGTCGGAACGAGGGCAGGCGGCGTCGGTGCCGGCGTCGTGCACGACGGGTACGGCTCTATCTGCACGCTGATCTTCCTCTGAGGATCAGCGGTCGGCGCCGGCAAGGGCGCCGGCGTCGACTGGCCGGCGAGGGGATAGCACGGCTGTTCAGCCGCGTAGACGTGCATCGTCATGCCCTTAGTCGTGTCCGCCTTGGCCTGCTTGCCAAAGTAGGTCGTCGCGTACTTATCGCGCAACGTCCAATAGTAGTACGCCGCCTTTTCTTGGCCGTCCGCCGTCCAGACCTTGACGTACGCGCGCGCCATCAAGAACATCGAACGCGGGAGCTGCGGATCGCTGGGATATTTCGCTTGCCAATCGAGGAACGCGTTCTCGGCGAACGCGATCTTCTGGATCACGGCGGGAAAATCGGTGTGATCGCCGGCCATGATCGTCGCGTCCTTGAGCGAGTTGTTGATGCCCAGGTAGCTCAGCTTCAACTTGCCGAAGTACTCGTCGGCCGGCGCCGACACTGCCGACGACGCTGACATCGTGGGGGCCGGATTGAGCGCGACCACGACCGCGCCCGCGGCGAGAACGACTCCGATCAGGGCAAGAAGATTTCGCATGAGGTCCCCCAACGACGAGCTGGCGCGATCCGGCGGGAGAAGATAGGAATCGAACCTACCGGTCCCCTTGCGAAGACCATCTGGTTTTGAAGACCAGCAGGGGCACCAGCCCCATGCTTCTCCCAACGCAGATGGCCATTATTATCGCCCGGGCGGAATTCCTAGGACTGGGTCTTGACCAGCGCCGGGAACTGCTGTTGGAGGTGGACTAATTTCGGCTTGTCGTTGAAGAGGATGTACGGATAGTACGGGTTCTTCGCCGCGAAATGCTGATGGTACGCCTCGGCAGGATAGAAGGCGACGAGCGGCACCAGTTGCGTGACGATCGGCGCGCTGAAGACCTTTTGTTGCGTCAGCTGCGCGATGTACGCGCGCGCCTCGCGCTTCTGATCGTCGGTCGCGTAGAAGATGGCGGAGCGGTATTGCGTGCCTTCGTCAGGCCCTTGGCGATTCAGCTCGGTCGGATCGTGCGCGACCAAGAAATACACCTCGAGCAGCTGCTGAAACGAGATCTGCGCTGGATCGTACGTGACCTCGACCGACTCGGCATGGCCCGTCGTGCCCGTGCTCACGCTGTCGTAATTCGCGCTATCTTTGCTGCCGCCCGAGTATCCGGAGACGGCGCTCGTCACGCCTTTGAGCGATTCGAAGACCCACTCCATTCCCCAGAAGCACCCACCCGCGAGGACGACTTTCTGTGTTGCCGGAGCCGGCGTAGGATGTGCCGGCGTGGCTGCGGCTCGCGCGGAGACGCCGCCGATCGCCAACGAGATCACTATCAGCGCGAGGACTGTGAAGGGTCGGAGCAGTGCTTTGTTGGGCATATCCTCTGATACGGCGCGGTTTCGGAAACGGATGCGTCCGGCCAAGCGCAGGGCTCGGTGCTTCGCCTAGCCCAGTCGCTCACGCCCGTGAGGAGCGTTGAGGTCTTGCGCCGGGCCGATCGGCACGAGCCGAGTCGGATTGATGTCGTCGTGCGTGATGTAATAGTGGCGTTTGATGTGATCGAAATTCACCGTCTCGGCGACGCCGTCGATCTGATAGAGGTCGCGCAGGTACCCGAACAGATTCGAATACTGCGCGATCAACCGCAGGTTGCACTTGAAATGCACGTAGTAGACCGGGTCGAAGCGCACCAGCGTGACGAACAGCCGCCAATCGGTCTCAAGCGGCCGGGAACCGAAGAGGTAGCGCGAAGTTGCGAGCCGTTCTTCGAGCGTGTCGAGCGTCTCGAAGACGCGGCGCGCGGCCCGTTCGTATGGCCCCTGCGCGGTGGCAAAGCCGGCGCGGTAGACGCCGTCGTTGAACGTCTCGTAGATCGTCTGGTTGAGCGCGTCGATCTCAGCGCGATGCTCGGCCGGATAGAAGTCCACATGGCGCCTCGCCAACGCTTTGAACTCGACCTCGAACATGCGCATCATATCGTCGTCTGAGTTGCTGACGATGCGCTTGGTCTTCGTATCCCACAGCACCGGCACGGTCACGCGTCCGCGATAGCCCGGATCAGTCGCGAAATACGCTTCGCTCAAGAACGCGAAGCCGTTGATCGGGTCTTTCGAATACCCCGGACCATCGCGGAAAGCCCAGCCGCGCTCGTCGCGCACCGGGTCGACGACCGTCATGGCGATCGCGTCTTCCAAGCCGAGCAGCTTGCGCAAGATCACGATGCGCGACGCCCATGGGCACGCGAGCGACACGTAGAGGTGATAGCGGCCCGCCTCAACCGGATACCCCGATCTGCCGTCGGCGGTCACCCAGTCGCGAAACGCGTCTTGCTGGCGGACGAAGCTCCCGTCGTCCGCTTGCTCATCCGGAAATTGCGGAGCGACCTTCATGCGATCAGATATGGCAGGTCGGGGCGATGCCGCGCTTCTCGAAGTAGCGCTGGTGATAGTCTTCGGCTTCGTAGAACTTCGATGCCGGCGTGATCTCGGTGACGATCGGCTTGCGGAAACGGCCCGATTTGTCTTGCTCCTCTTTAGAACGCACGGCGGCCGCCTCTTGCTCCGGCGTGTGGTAGAAGATCGCCGAACGGTACTGCCGTCCGTAATCCGGCCCTTGGCGGTTGAGCTGCGTCGGGTCGTGCATCTTCCAAAAAGCGTCGAGCAGCTGCTCGTACGACACGCGGCGCGGGTCATACGTCACCTGCACGGCCTCGGCGTGCCCCGTGCGATCGGTGCATACGTCTTCGTACGTCGGGTTGTCAAGCGTGCCGCCGAGGTAGCCGGCGCGCGCATCGACCACACCGGGGATCTGGCGAAAATTGGATTCGACGCCCCAAAAACATCCGGCGCCGAAGGTGGCTGTCTGCAATCCGTCTGGCATGTCGTGCGTTCTCCTTATTCCATCTATAGATACGTCCGGTACGGCGTTTTCGGATGCCGGACCTTGGGGAAGGTCTCGACATGGCCGCGCGCACAACAGGCTTGCCGTGATGTCCCAGAGTGCGACCGAGCGCATCGAAACGACGTGCTGCATCGCGGGCGGCGGCCCGGCCGGCATGATGCTGGGCTTTCTGCTGGCGCGGGCCGGGGTGCGCGTCGTCGTGCTGGAAAAGCACGCCGACTTCTTCCGCGATTTCCGCGGCGACACGATTCACCCATCGACCCTCGAGCTGATCTACGAGCTGGGCCTGTTGGATCAGTTCCTCGCGCTGCCGCACCAAGAAGTGCGCGAGATCGGAGCCTGGATAGGACCGACGTACTCGCCCATCGGCGATTTCACGCATCTGTCGACGCACTGCAAGTTCCTCGCGTTCATGCCGCAATGGGATTTCTTGAACTTCATCGCGGCGCAGGCCAAGCGCTACGGCGGTTTCACGCTGCGGATGCAGGCCGAGGTCGACGATCTCATCATCGAAGGCGGACGCGTGAACGGCGTGCGCGGCTCTGGTGCCGACGGGGGATTTGAGGTGCGCGCCGATCTCGTGGTCGGCGCCGACGGCCGGCATTCGACGGTTCGCGACAAAGCGGGTCTCGCGGTCGATGAGTTCGGCGCGCCGATGGACGTGATGTGGTTTCGCGCCGCACGAGCGCCCGGCGATCCGGGTCAGGTCTTAGGACGGACGGATCGCGGCAAGATGCTCATCATGATCGACCGCGGCGACTACTATCAGTGCGGCTTTCTGATCCGCAAAGGAGCGTTCGAGGAAATCAAAGCGCGTGGTGTGCAGGCATTTCGAGACGATGTCGCGACCCTGGCGCCATTTCTGCGCGAGCGGATGGCGGACGTCACCGATTGGAGCGGTGTGAGCCTCCTGACCGTTATGGTCGATAGGCTGCGGACGTGGTACCGCCCAGGGCTGCTGTGCATCGGCGACGCCGCGCATGCCATGTCGCCCATCGGCGGGGTCGGCATCAATCTCGCAATTCAAGACGCGGTGGCCGCGGCCAACGAGCTATGGAAGCCGTTGATCGAACGGCGCGTCGACGCGGAGCTGCTCGCGCGAGTGCAACGCCGTCGCGAGTTCCCTACGCAAGTCACGCAGCGTGTTCAGGTGCTTATCCAGGATAACGTCGTCCGCCGAGTGCTCGGCGTCGACAAACCGTTCTCGCCGCCGTGGCCGGTCCGGCTGCTGGGCAGCTGGCCGTGGCTGCGCAGGCTGCCTGCTGCGTTCGTCGGCATCGGCGTGCGGCCCGAGCATATCCGGACGCCCGACGTCAGCCGCCAGCCTTCACCGGGGTGACCTTGCGCAGGCGGCGGATGTCGCCGTCGCGGATGGTGAGGCCGACGCCGTCGAAGTGCTCCATCAGCGGCAGCGCGTAGCGGCGCGACGTGCCGAACGCATCGCGCACTTGCGCCATGGTCGCGCCGGCGCCGTCTTTCAGCAGGTGTGCCAGCAATGCGCGAGCGCGCTGGATCTGCGCGCGCCGGTAGACGTCGTCGCCGATGCGCACGAGCGCGCCGGTGGCGAGCAAGGTCTCGATGGCGTCGGTCAGCCCTTCGATCCGCGCCGCGCGCGCTCGTTCCATCAGCGCATCGAAGGAGACGGGGAAAAGCGGATTGGCCGGATCTTCACGCAGCTCGTGGACGAAGAAATCGCGTTGCGCGCTGGTCAGCTCGACGGCTGCATCGGGCAGATGCCAGAAGCGCCCGGTCAACGCAAGCCGGCCGTCGTCATGCCACGCGGCCAGCAGGCGCGCGGCGAGCGGCTCGGCTAGCTCGAGCTCGCGCGCGATGTCTGCCGTAGCGGCGCCCAACACCCACGACGCTCGGTGGCGGCGCTGCCCCAGCCAACGCGCGATGCGGTCGAAGGCGCGATCGCTCGCAGCGCGGCTGACATACGCGAGCGGTTTGGCCAGTGCGACGACGCTCCCCGACGCGACCAGCGCGTCGATGTCGCTTTGAGCTTTGGCGAGCACCACGTTGAGCGTCGCCGCGATCTGCGCGCCGGCGAGGGGCGCGAGGCCGGCAGCTTCGATGGCATCGAGCGCGCGGCTCGGAACGGCGTCGCCCTCTTGAAGTGATCGCTGCGCGCTCTGCGCGCGAGCGGCCGGCGATCCTGCCACGGCGCCGCCTAAGAGATCCTTTGGACTCATCCGGCGCACGATGAGACGGCTGCCGGGATAGACCACCGTTTGGCGCGTCAGCACCAGGCGCGCCGGCAGCGGCGTGCTATCGGCGGGCGGCGGCCCCGCGAAGATGAGGACGCCCGGGATCTCATCGGAGCCGATGTGCGCGCGCACAGGGGTGCGCCGTTTGAGCAGACGTAGGGCCTGCGGCAGCGGCGTGAATTGGACGTTCAGTTCCGATACCGGCACGAATTCGCGCGCCGCGACGAGCGCTTCACCGCGCCGTATCGCGTGGACGTCTATGCCCGGCAGGTTTACCGCGACGCGCGCGCCGCCGCTCGCCGACTCGACTTTGCGTCCGAACGTCTGGATGCTGCGAGCGCGCACTTCAAGTCCGCTTGGCTGCAGCATCAGCGTGTCGCCGGTCTTGATGGTGCCCTGCATCAGCGTGCCGGTGACGATGGTGCCATGGCCGGGCAGCGCGAAGACGCGGTCGACCGGGAGATACGCCGGCGCGTCCTGCGGTCGCAGGGGCAGCGCGGCGAGCGCTTCGCCGATCAGCGTCTTGAGCTGGGCGATGCCTTCGCCGGTCAGACTGGAGACCGCCACGACTGGCGCGTCCTGCGCGACCGTGCCCGCGACGGCTTCACGCGACAGCGCCTCGGCGATGGCGAGACTTTCCGCGTCGACCAGATCGCGCTTGGTTAAGACGATGATCGCGCGCCCGACATTGAGGAAATCGAGGATGCGCAGATGATCGAAGGTCTGCGGCCGCGGACCTTCCGTGGCGTCGATGACCAGCAGCAGGAGTTCCATGCCAGCGGCGCCGGCCAGCATGTTGTGCAAGAATCGCTCGTGGCCGGGCACGTCGATGATGCCGGCTTCCAGGCCATCGGACAGCTGCAACGGGGCGAAACCGAGGTCGAGCGTCATGCCGCGCTCGCGCTCTTCGATGAGCCGGTCCGGATCGTGACCGGTCAGCGCGATGACGAGCGAGCTCTTGCCGTGATCGACGTGTCCGGCGGTGCCTACGATATGCATGCGAAGGCGCTCGCCAGCGCGCCGGCGAGCACCTCGAGTTCGGACTCGCGAACCGTGCGCAGATCGATGACGAAGCGATCGTTCTCGACGCGGCCGACGACCGGTGGACGCGCGACACGCAAGCGAGCGGCGTAGGAGTCAGGACCGTCAACACTGCGCACGCTGACGCCGGCCGATGGGATCTCGACGTCGGGAAGCGTGCCGCCGCCGGTAGTCGCCGACGTGGGAACGCATTCGATCCGCGCCGCCGGTGCGCGCGCTACGACCGCGGCGCGCAGACGCTCAGCGCGTTCGAGCAGCGCGTCTTGGGTCAGCGCAAGCATCGCGAACAACGGGATGTCGTGGAGACGCCCGTCGACGTACGCCGCGAGCGTGGCGCCCAAAGCCGCTAACGTCATCTTGTCGACGCGCAGCGCACGCAGCAGCGGGTTGCGGCGCAGCGCCGCGATGAGGTCGTCGCGGCCCGCGATGATGCCGCATTGCGGACCGCCGAGCAGTTTGTCGCCCGAGACGCTGACCAGGTCGAGGCCGGCGACTATCGCTTGCGCGAGCGTGGGCTCCGAGGGCAAGCCGAACTGCGCCAGGTCGACCAGCGCACCTGAGCCCAGATCCTCAAACGAGATGACCTCGAGCTCGCGCGCCAGCGCGGCAAGCGCCGGCGACGGCACGCTGGCGGTGAAGCCGGTGACGCGATAGTTGCTCGGATGCGAGCGCATGAACAGCGCGGTGTTCGGCGTCCACGCATCGCGGTAGTCGCGAGCATAGGTCTTATTGGTCGTGCCGACCTCGACCAGGTTGGCGCCGCTCTTGGCGAGCACGTCGGGAAGGCGGAACCCGCCGCCGATCTCGATGAGCTCGCCCCGGCTGACGACCACATCGCGGCCGCGCGCGAACGTGTCGAGCACCAGCAAGACGGCAGCGGCGCAGTTGTTGACCACAAGCGTGGCCTGCGCGCCGGAGACCTCGCGCAGCAACGACGACACGCGATCGTGACGGCTGCCGCGTTCGCCCGTGGCGACGTCATACTCGAGGTTGGTGTAGCCGGCGCCTAGATCGCGCACCGCCTCGAGCGCGCCGGCCGAAAGCGGCGCCCGTCCGAAATTGGTGTGCAGCAGCACGCCCGTGCCGTTGATGACGCCGATGAGACCTTCGGCTTGCGCAGCGGCGAGCCGCGCGAGCACGCCGGCTCGCAACGCATCGAATGTGGGGACATCGGCGCCTTCACGCGCTTGGTCGAGCACGGCTTGGACGTGTTCGCGCACGGCGCCGCGTCCGAGAAGCGGCGCGTACGTCGCGATCGCAGGGTCGGTGGTGAGACGATGGACGGCTGGGATCTCTCGCATCGTCCGCGCGCGGTTATGCCGCGGCTAGGTGTTTTTCGACCATCGCGGAGAGATGTTTCTCCGGCACGTAGCCGACGATGCGGTCGACCGGCGCTCCGCCTTTGAACAGGATGAGACATGGGATGCCGGACACGTCGTACTGCGCGGCGAGGTTCGGATTGTCGTCGGTATCGAGCTTGACGACTTTGAGGCGGCCTTTGTATTGATCGGCGACCTTGTCGACGATCGGCGCGATCATCTTGCACGGGCCGCACCAGTCAGCCCAGAAATCCACGAGCACCGGTTCGGACGACTTGAGGACCTCGGCATCGAAGTTGGCCTGGTTGACGGCTTGTGCGGAACTCAACTGTGTTTCTCCTTACTGAACGCGTTTCGAAAAACGCGCTACTACATTAACGTTAGAGACGTTCCATCTCCTCCGTGCGCTGGCCTATATTGGCAGCGCCGGTTACGACGTCTCCCTCATCCAGCTTCATGACGCGCACGCCCTGCGCGGCGCGGCCGGTCTCGCGGATCTGGAACACCTTGGTCCGGATGACCACGCCCTTTGATGAGATCAGCATGATCTCATCATCCGGCTTGACGAGCAGCTGCTCGACGATGTCGCCGTTCTTGGCGGTCTTCGAAAACGCTTTGATGCCCTTGCCGCCGCGATTGGTCTTGCGATATAGATCGATCTTGGTCCGTTTGCCGTAGCCCTTGGTCGTGATGACCAGCACCTCGCGCCGATCCTTGGAGACGACGTCCATCGCGCGCACCATGTCGCGCGCGCCGAGACGCACCGCACGAACGCCGCGGCTGGCGCGGCCCATCGGGCGGACCTTGGCCTCATCGAAGCGGATCGCAAATCCGGCGGTCGTCGCCAGCAGCATCTCCGCCTTGCCATTGGTCAGCGCGACCGCGAGCAGCTCGTCGGCCGGCATGAGATTGATCGCGATGAGGCCGCTGCGCCGCACGTTGCCGAATTCGGACAAGTGCGTCTTCTTGATGAAGCCCTTCTTGGTGACCATCACCAGGAATTCTTCGGTCTTGAGCTGGCGCACCGGCATGACGGCGGTGATCGTCTCGCCCGGCGGCAGCGTGAGCAGGTTGACGAGCGCCGTGCCGCGCGCTTGGCGAGAGGCATCGGGGATCTCGTGCGCGCGCAATCGGTACACGCGGCCGCGGTTGGAGAAGAAGAGCACGTGCTGGTGCGTCGTCGCCGAGAACAAGAATCGGACGACGTCTTCCTTCTTCAACGCGAGGCCGGAGATGCCGCGACCGCCGCGGTTTTGCGCGCGGAACACGTCGACGTTCTGGCGCTTGATGTAGCCGCCGGCGGTGGCGGTGATGACGACTGGCTGATCGGGGATGAGATCCTCGATCGCGAATTCGCCTTCGGCCTCGACCACCTGCGTGCGCCGCTTATCCGCGAAACGCTTCTTGAGCGTATTGATCTCTTCTTTGACCACGCCGTAAATGCGGCGCTGGCTGCGCAGCAGGTCCTCAAGACCTGAGATCGTCTTGAGCAGCTGGACATATTCTTCTTCGATCTTCTGGCGTTCGAGTGCGACCAGGCGCTGCAGGCGCAGATCGAGGATCGCGTTGGCCTGGATCTCGGTCAGCTCGAACTTCTTCATCAAGCCGGCGCGCGCTTCATCGGTGGTCTGCGACGCGCGGATGAGCTTGATCACCGCGTCGAGATGCTCGAGCGCGATGCGGTAGCCTTCTAAGATATGTGCGCGCTCTTTGGCCTTGCGCAGATCGTACTGGGCGCGGCGCGTGATGACGATTTTGCGGTGCTCGACGTATTCGACGACCATCTCGCGCAGGCTTAGCGTGCGCGGCTGGCCGTCGACGAGCGCCACGTTGTTCACGCCGAACGTGGTCTGCAGCGGCGTGTGCTTGTAGAGCTGGTTGAGCACGAGCTGCGCGGAGGCGTCACGCTTGAGCTCGATGACGATGCGCATGCCCTTGCGGTCGCTCTCGTCGCGCAGATCTGCGATGCCGGCCGTCTTCTTGAGCGCCACCATCTCGGCGATCGACTCGAGCAGGCGCGACTTGTTCACCTGATACGGGATCTCGTTGACGATGATCGCTTGACGGCCGCCGCGCAGCTCTTCGAATTCGTGTTTGGCGCGCAGCATGATCGAGCCGCGCCCCGTCAGATAGCTCTGGCGGATGCCTTCACGCCCGAGGATGAGCGCGCCGGTCGGGAAGTCGGGTCCGGTGACGATCTTGAGCAGCGCGTCGTCATCGAGCTCGCGGTCTTCGATGAGCGCGATCGCCGCATCGCAGATCTCGCCCAAGTTGTGCGGCGGGATGTTGGTGGCCATGCCGACCGCGATGCCCGACGAGCCGTTCACGAGCAGGTTGGGCAGGCGCGCGGGAAGCAGCGACGGTTCGCGCGACGACGAGTCGTAGTTGGGGACGAAGTCGACAGTCTCGCGGTCGATGTCGGCGAGCATCTCGAGCGCCAGCGGGGCGAGGCGTGACTCGGTGTAGCGCATGGCGGCCGGCGGATCGCCGTCGATCGAGCCGAAATTGCCGTGGCCGTTGATCAGCGGATAGCGCAAGCTGAAATCCTGCGCCATGCGCACCAGCGCGTCGTACACCGACACGTCGCCGTGCGGATGGAAATTCTTGAGGACCTCGCCCACCGTGCCGGCGGACTTGCGGTGCGGTTTGTCGGGGTTCAGCCCGAGCTGGGACATGGCATACAGGATGCGCCGGTGCACCGGTTTGAGGCCGTCGCGCACGTCGGGCAACGCGCGCGCCACGATCACGCTCATAGCGTAATCGAGGTACGAGCTGCGCATCTCGTCTTCGATATTGACCGTCAAGACGCGGTCGGACGGCGTGGTGTGACGGTATTCTTCGAAGCTCATGTCGGCGCGCGGTTTCCTACCGCCGCCGTCTTTAGAGCGGGCGTCGTCGTCAGCTGGACACAAGGATAGAGTGCGCCTTTTCTGTAGTAGCGCGTGTTTTCAACGCGCAAAGGATCAACACGACAGGGTTCGATTTGGGCCGCTGCGCCTCCCGCAGGGCGCGCTGGATGGTCGGTGAAGATGAGCCCCAGTTTGGGACATCTGACACTATCACTATCCGACGCGACCGCGACAAGAGCGCTCGGAGCTCGGCTCGCAGCCTCGAGCGCGCCCGGCACACTGGTCTTGCTGCGGGGACCGCTCGGCGCGGGCAAGACCACGTTGGTGGAGGGCGTCGTCCAGGCGCTTGGCGCCGGCCGCGCAGCGAGCCCGACGTTCGTGATCGTCCATTCCTATGCCGGCGGAACCATGCCCGTTTCGCATCTCGATCTCTACCGGCTTGAGGATCCGCGCGACGTCGACGATCTTGAGCTCTCGCAATACATGCCCGCAGACGGTATCACACTCGTGGAATGGCCCGAACGCGCGCCCGCGCCCTGGCCCGACGATCGCATCGAGATCGAGCTCGAGATCGACGGCGAGGCTCGCGTGGCGCGCATACGAGGATTCGGCGTGCACGAGGACGCCGTCGCGCTATGATCGTTCTCGGTTTGACGACGTCCGGTCCGGTTGAGGCAGCCATCGTAGGCGGCGAGCAATCGTCCGCGATCGCCGGGGCCGGCCAGGCCCTTTCGTCGCTGCTCGATTGCGTGACCGCTGCGTTGGGCGAGGCGCAAACGGCGCTCGCCGACGTCGGCGCAATCGCGGTCTGCGCCGGCCCGGGATCGTTCACCGGGTTGCGCATCGGCGTCGCGTTCGCAAAGGGGCTCGCGCAAGCGCGCGATCTGCCATGCATGGGCGTGTCCGCCTACGATGTGGCCGAGGCCGGCAGCCGCGCGCTCTTCCCTCGCGCGTCGATCGTGCTTGGTAAGAAGGGTTACTACTACGCGCGCTTGCGCGCCGGCGAGCAGGCAGACCCGACGTTCGTGCGAGGCGACGCGCATGCGATCGCCGAGGCCGTCGAAGAGCTTGCGCGGGAGAGCGGGCGGCCAGTCATGCTCCACGGCGAGTGCGACGCGGTTTCGTCGCGTCGTAATGCCGTCGCCGCCGGCAGCTTCGCGTCGCGCCGTCCGGGCGACCGGGCGCGGTCGATCGCACGCCTCGGCGCCGAGCGCCTGCGAGACGGCGCCCTCGCGGACTGGCGGCGCATCGCCATCGACTACGGCCAACGTCCCAACGCCGTCATCAATTGGGAGGCGACCAGGGCACGGCCTTAAGAATGGAGGGGTGTCCGCGGGCGCGAACCTGACTCCGATGAAATCGCTATCTCGGGCCCTCGACATCTCGCCGATGCGGGTCGAGGACGTCGGTGATGTGCTGCGCGTCGAAGCGCAGTGCTTCTCCACGACGTGGCCGCGGAACGCGTTTCAGAACGAACTGACCGAGAACAAGCTCGCGCACTATTTCGTCGGGCGCTCCGAGGACGCGATCGTCTCCTACGGCGGGCTGTGGGTCATCCTCGAGGACGCGCATATCACCACGGTCGCCGTCGATCCGGCGTTCCAGGGACGCGGCTACGGAGAGCGCATGCTCGTGTGGTTGTTGGACGAGGCGATCAATCGCGGCGCGTCGTGGGTCACGCTCGAAGTCCGCGAGTCGAACGTGACGGCGCAGAAACTGTACAAGAAATATGGTTTCACCGTCGTGAACACGCGGCGCGGTTATTATTCGGATAACGACGAGAACGCGCTCGTCATGTGGGCGGGCAATCTCAAAGGCACGATCTATCGGAACCGGCTGGCCACGCTGAAAGAGAGCTTGCGCTGACGGCCCACCTGGAACCGCGTGCCACGACGCTGACCGCTGGAGCCGGCATCCGTTTCATCCGTTTGTGTGCGACCGTCCGAGCGCGCTTACCACGCGGGCGCTTCAAGCATGTGCTGGGCGTCGCGCGCACCGGCGAGAAGCTCGCGCGCCGATACGGCCTCTCGACCGAGGCGGCACGCACGGCCGGTCTGCTGCACGATCTGGCGCGTCAATGGACGGCGCAAGAACTGCTTGGCTACGCGCGCGATCACGGGATCGCGGTCGACGAGATCGAGGCTTCCGCACCCGTGCTGTTGCACGCCAAAGCCGGCGCGGATATCGCTCGCCGGGAGTTCGGGGTGACGGATGTAGACGTGCTGGCGGCCATCGCGACCCACACCGTCGCCGTGCCGGGGATGTCGCCGCTGCAGAAGGTCGTCTTCTTAGCAGACACGTTCGAGCCGTCGCGCACCTTTGCCGGCCGCGCCGCGCTCGAAGCCGCTGCGCTGCGCTCGCTTGACGAGGGCATGCTCGCGTGCGTGAAAGCATCCATGGAGTACTTGTTGGCGCGCGGAGTTCCGATCGCGCCGCAAACGCTGGAGGTCTATAACGAATTGGTACGACGTCATGGCCAAACGGGTTAAGCGCGGCAAACCCGGCCGCAACAAGCCGGGCCGCACCAAGGCGGGCCGTCCGCGCACGGCGATCGCAGCTGTGCACAAACCGGTTTTGCGCCCGGCGAAGACGGCCGCTGCGTTTGCGCCGCAGCGCAACGGCATCGCAAGCACCAGCGCGACCGTCGGCCTGCTCGACGACACCGATGTGCTCGTGCTCGCGCGCCTGTGCCGCGACGCCGCCCTGGGCAAGAAAGCCGAGGACGTCGTCATGCTCGACATCCGCAAGCTCGCCAACTTCGCCGATTACTTCGTGGTCGCGACGGGCCGATCGCTCATCCAGGCGCGCGCGGTCGCCGACGCCGTCGTCGAGGCGTGCGAGGACCGTTTCGGTTCGCCCATCCGCACCGAGGGCTATGCGGACGGCGGCTGGATCCTCGTCGACTACGGGCCGGTCATCGTGCATGTGTTCTTGCCGCAGACACGGGAGTTCTACAACCTCGAACGGCTGTGGGGCAAACCGGCCGGCGCGGCGAAGCGCAAAGCCTCATGATTTTCGGCAAGTTCAAAAAGAGCACGCGCGAAAAGATCTACCGCGGATTCACACTCGTTTTCTTGGTCGCATTCGTGCTGACGGTAGTGGCAGCAGCCGCGGTGATGATCTTCCAACCGATTCCGACACACTGATCCGCGTGCCATTCAGCCTAAAGCGCGCCGTCGGCGCCGCGCTCGTGCTCATCATGGGCCTAGCGGCGCGCGCGCACGCTGCTGACGCTCCGACCGCCAGTCATGTCGATGACCAGGCGCAGATGATCAGTCAAAGCGCGGTCGCGCGCGTCGACGCGATCGATAATGCGCTTGCCGCACGCACCGGCAGGACAGTCGTCGTCGTGACCGTCAAATCCGCTGGCGGCTCGCCGCTACTCGAGACGGCGCTGCGCGAGGCGCATACGCGCGCACCCAAAGGAGCGCTCATCTATATCGTCAAGAACGGCGACCTGGTGATCGTGTTCGACCCCCAAACGGCCGGGCTTGTGCCGCCGGCAGTCCCGGGTTCGATCAGACACTCGTTGCAATCCGCGATCAAGTCGGGGGACACCGATGGCGGGGTAGTTAAGGCGGTCAGCGCGATAGCCGACATAATCGAAGGCGGCCCTTCAGGCGGCCACGGCCCAGCACCGCAGCAGGTGGCGGCCGCACAGAAGCGCTTCGACGTTGACGGCGCCGACGCGTCCTGGATCTGGTGGATCCTCGGCTTCGTCGTCGTCATCGTGATCCTGCGTATCGTCTTCGCTCGGAGGCGCGCCTGATGGCTTCATTTGCGATCATCGCCCTGTCGCTCATCGTCTTCGTCGTGGTCGCGTACGCGATCGCTCTCGTCTTCATGCAGCCTCCGCCGGACGCCGGACCCGGCGAGAATCCTTAACATCTTCTTTATGTGAACCGCCGGCGCGCCGGCGGCATACATCTCATGGCGACCACACGTATAGGTCGTCTCGGAGATGATTATGCGCAGAAATACATTCATCGGGGTCGCGCTCGGGGCGCTGATCGCCGGAATCGCGCTCGCTGGCCACTCGGCCCTGGCGGACAGCGCAAGCGCTAGCGCCGCCACGGACACGAATGTGGTGATCAGCGGCTACGCGTTCAAAGCGCCGAAGGTGACGATAGTGGCGGGCACTGCCGTCGTGTGGAAAAATCAAGACGACGACCCGCACACGGTCACCGCTGACGACGGCTCGTTCGATTCCAAGGGACTCGGTCAAGGCGATACGTTCCGATACGTGTTCGTCAAGCCCGGCAGCTATCCGTATCATTGCTCGGCGCACCCGTACATGAAGGGCGTCGTGATCGTGCAGGCGCCGAAATGAGCGAGCAGCAGAAGATCGACCGCAGTCAATTCCTCGAGTGCATGGCGTGGTGCGGCACTGGCGTGGTCTACGGTCTGACCGCGGCCGGGTTGGTCGGCAAGCCGTTCGGTGCAGTTGATATAGCCGCTGCTGCTGACATCCCGGGCTCGACGGCGACCTTTGTCCAGATCAGCGACACTCACATCGGCTTCCACGGCGAGGCCAACGGCGACGTGATCGGCACGTTCCAGGCGGCGATCGATAAGATCAACGCGCTGCCGCGCCGGCCGGACTTCGTGATGCACACCGGCGACTTGAGCCATCTCTCCAAGCCCGAGGAGTTCGACACCGTCAAGCAGATGCTCGGCACCATCAAGACGGGTTCGTTCTTGACCGTGCCGGGCGAGCATGACGTCATCAACGACAAGGGCAAGATGTACTTCTCGATGTTCCAAGCCGGCTCGCCGACGCCGTGGTACTCGTTCGACATGGCCGGCGTGCACGCGCTCGCGCTGACCAACGTCATCAACATCACCGCAGGCGGCTTGCTCGGGCGCGAACAGTTGGACTGGGCCAAAGCGGACCTGGCGATGCAGAAGCCGTCGACGCCGATCGTCGTTTTCGCGCACATCCCGCTCGCCGCGGTCTACCCAGATTGGGGCTGGACGACCGACGACTATGCGGAACTGCTCGGGTACCTGCAGCGCTTCGAGTCCGTCACCGTGCTGAACGGACACATCCATCAGGTCTTCCAAAAGAACGATGGCAAAGTGCAGTTCTACACGGCCGCGTCGACGGCGTTTCCGCAGCCGGCGCCCGGCAGCCGGCCGAAACCCGGTCCGCTGACCGTTCCCGCCGGCGAGCTTGGACACTATCTGGGCATCCGCGATGTGACGGTGCATCAAGTCGACGGCACGATCGCGGTGGCTGACGCGTCGCTTACGTGACGCGCGAATGACGCTAGGGGCGGCAAACGGCGGTTTTGCCGATATCTTCAATGATGGCGTCATCTCAAGCCGCCGCGTCGGCGCATCCCGGCCAGGGCACGCATCACATCGCGTTCATGGACGGCATGCGCGGCATCGCCGTGCTCATGGTGTTCATCTATCACCTCAAAGAAGCGCTGGCGACCGATCTGCACGTGCGTCTCGGCGCCGTGACGCTGGGCATCAACACGTTCGCGGGCTCGGGTTTTCTCGGCGTCGAAGTGTTCTTCTTCATCAGCGGTTTCGTGCTGTTCTATCCGTACGCGCGCACGCTGTTCGAAGACAAGCCGCTGCAGACGGTCGCGCATTTCATCGACCGTCGCGCGCTGAAGATCTTGCCCAGCTATCTGTTCTCGCTGACGTTCATGACTGCGGTGCTGCTCTTGGCGCTTCCCAAGCCTGCGGCACTGGACACGACCGTGAAGCTGCTGCAGAACTACGGCCTGCATCTCGTCTTCGCGCATTCCATCTTCAAGACTACGTTTTTCGCGATTAACGGCCCACTGTGGTCGCTTGCGGTGGAGATCCAGTTCTACGTGCTCTTCCCCGCGATCGCGTGGGCATTCCGGCGCTGGGCGCTGGCCACGCCGCTCATGATGATCGCGGCATCGCAAGGGTACCGCCTGTACTTGGCAGTGCACGGCGGTGGCAGCGATTCGTTCTACGTGTATCAGTTGCCGGGATTTCTCGATCTCTTCGCGTTCGGCATGGGCAGCTCGTACCTCACCGTCATGTTCCGTTCGCATCTTCCGCAGCTGCACCGTTGGTGGCCGCTTTTTACCGCGATCTCGCTCCTCGCTGCTGTCGGGCTCAACGCGATGTTCGCAAGCCTGATCCATGCCGGCGCTGGGCCGGCCGCGTGGCACTGGCAGAACACCTACCGATCATTATTCGGCCTCCTGTTGGCCGTGTTCGCAGTCAGCGGCATGTTGGGCGCATCTGCTTGGCAACGTCTGATCGCCAATCCGGTGTTGGTCTACTTCGCGTTCGTCTCGTACAATTTATATCTATGGAACAAGTTCGTCATCGTCTGGGTGGCGGTGCACGTCTTGCCGTTCTTCCGTTCGTGGCCGCATTCGACGCTCATCGCCAATCTGGTGCCGCTGTGCGCCGCGATCCTCGTGGCGATCGCCACGACCTATCTGGTCGAGCGCCCGTTCCTCGACCACGGTTGGGCGGTGCTGCAGATGCCGTTCCGTCTCAAGGCGAAGCCGAAGGTCACGGCCAAGCCGAGCGTCGAGGTGAAGACGTGAGTCTCGAGCTCATCACGACGGTCGCATCGATCGGCACGCTCTTGGTCATCGCGGCGACCGCGTTCGCCGCGTTCGTGCAGCTGCGCCACTTGAGCGGTTCGAATTCGATCACCGCGCTGACCGAGAGCCGCGAGGTGCTCGAGTCGCCGGAGTTCTCCGAGGCGCAGCGCTTCGTCGCCTATGATCTGCCCGAGCTGATCAAAGATCCCGAGGTGCGCCGCCGACTCTTGAAGAGCCCGCTTGATGAGCAGCTGCGCCCGGTGACCGTCGTCGGGAATTTCTTCGAGTCGTTGGGCACGTTCGTCAGGCACGGCATCATCGATCGCGAGATCGCCTTATCCTTGTGGGCAGCCGTGGTGGTACGCAATTGGCAGCTCTTAAGCCCGGCGCTCGCGATCATGCGCCGCATCGACGGGGCCGCGTTATGGGATCAATTCGAGTATCTCGCGCGCATCTGCCAAGAATGGACCGTCAACCATCCTCAGGGAGACTATCCCGCAGACGTTGCCCACATGCCGCTCGAGGATGTGTGGCTCGAGGCCGATCATTCCTAGAGCGCGGCCAGGAGCGCTTTGGCGTGCGCACCCACGTCGCCGGTTAGTATGTAGTCAGCCGCTTGCGCGATAGGCGCGTTGCTATCTGCGACCAGCGCGACAACAGTGCCGGCGCCGCTGATCGCCGCGTTGTGCTCGGTGGAGCCGGTGACGCCGATCGAGATGTACAGTTCGGGCGAGATCGCGTGGCCGGCGAGTGCCTTCGCATCGATGGTGCCGGCTCCGAGTGCGCGCGCGATCGCGCGACCCGCTTCAAGCGCATCGGGCGGAAGATCCGGATTCAGTGAAATGACGATGCGCGCCAGCTCTACTGGCGGAGGCGGTGCATCGCCGATTCGGTCGGCCGGAGTTCCGGTGTCAAGCGCGCGCGGCGCAAACGGTGCGGAGCCTCGCGGCACCAACGTGACCACGGTCTTGCCCGGAGCTACGCGGCTTGAGATCTTGACGATGCCGCCGTAGCGCAGCCTAGTCGCGCGCACGCCGCCGGCATCATCGAGGGTGAAGTCGCTGCAGCCGCTGAGCAGCGCGGCGTTCAAAGCGTTCGCGACGCGCGCGGCGACGGCGGGGCCGGCGCCCTCGTGCGGCAAGACGATGAGATTCGCTTCGTTGCTCTGCGCCTCTTGGATGATCGCTGCGCCGGCGGCGTTTGCATCCGCCGGGTCCACACGCACGCTGACGGCGCTCGTGTCGGCGCGGCGCGCAATACGGTCGACGATGGGATTGATGCCCGAGCGTTCACCGAAGTCGACGACGAGGATGCTGCCGCCGGCCGGTTCAGCGGGCGTGGCCGAGATGATGGCATGCGTCGGGCAGGCGCGCACGCACGCGTCGCAGTCGACGCAGTTCTCATAGATGACCGCCTTGCCGTCGATGACGTCGATCGCGTTGAACGCGCACGCGTTGAGACAGTCGCGCGAGCCGACGCATTTCTCGAGATCGACGGTGACCGGCATGTCAGACCAGCTGACGCTCGCGCAGCGCGGAGACCAGTGTGATCGCCCGGGCGGCGGCATCGGGACCGTCGACCGTCTCGTTCAAGCGGCGTTTGCGATTGGATTCGAGCGGCCCATCGGTCGCGCCCGTACTGGGTAGTGGAGCGGTCGAATTTATTCGACCGTCCGCGACGTCTGCAAGCAGCAACTCTTCGATCGGCTTCTTCGAGGCGCGCATCAACAAGATCGGCGAAACGGCGCGCACTTTGATGGCGTAGGACGCAGCGGAGATAACCAACGGCAGAGCGGCGTACGAACGCACCAAAGAAAGGCCATCGATGAGCCCCACACTCAGCCCGTCGCCCTCAACGTGCGCATCCACGACATCTGCCCGCAACCCGGCGTCGAGCATCGCGCTCAAGTAGCCGGGGACTGCGCCACTGCCGAGCGACGCCGTCGCGGCGCCGCACAACACGACATCAGCACCGCCATCATGCTTTATGGCGGCGCTCAGCGCCGCGGCGATGCCCGCTTCGTCGGCGCTTTCAAGGCGCGGATCGCTTATCGCGATCAATCGTTGCGCGCCGAACACCGCGGCTTCGCGCAGCGCCGACGACGCGCCCGGTCCCGCACAATACGCATCGAAGGTCGCGCTGTTCGCCTTGGCGAGCATCGCCGCCAGCTCGAGCGCGTTGCGATCGGCGGGATTGAGCACCGGCTCGGCGTCTTGGACGTCGAGCACCTGACGAAAGCGATCCCATTTCACCTTTGCGGGATTTGGGACTGCTGCGACGCAGACCGCGAGGCGCACGCTATTTGAGCAGTTCCTCGGCGATGATCATGCGCTGGATCTCGTTGGTGCCCTCGTAGATCGCGAGAATGCGCGCATCGCGATAGCCGCGCTCGATGCCCGTCTCCTTCATGAAGCCCATGCCGCCGAAGATCTGCAGCACGCGGTCGACGACGTGGATCGCCATGTCCGAGCAGTAGCGTTTGACCATCGCGGCCTCCATTGAGAAGCGCTCGCCGCGATCGGCCTTCCACGCGCCGTTGTACACCATGTTGCGCGCGGCGTAGATCTCGGTGGCGATGTCCGCGAGCATGAACTGCACGGCTTGCTGCTTGGCGATCGGCTTGCCGAACTGCACGCGTTCCTTCGCGTGCCCGATCGCGCGCTCGAGCGCGAACTGCGACGCGCCGACGCAGCCGGCGCCGAGCGAGAGCCGCCCCATGTCGAGCGTCTTCATCGCGGTGATGAAGCCCATGCCGACCTGGCCGATGACGTGATCGGCCGGGACCTTGGCGTCGGTGAATATCAGCTCGCACGTGTGGCTGCCGTACAGCCCCATCTTCTTATCGTTGGGTCCGCGCTTCACGCCGGGCTGGTTGAGATCGACCCAGAACGCGGTGATCCCGCCGCGCGCCCCCAGACTCTTGTCGGTCACCGCGAACACAGTCGCGAAGTCCGCCAGATCGCCGTTGGTGATGAAGTGCTTGACGCCGTTCAATACAAAGGTATCGCCTTGCCGCACCGCGCTCGTCTGGATGTTGGCGGCGTCCGATCCTGCGGCGGGTTCGGAGAGCGCGAAGCACGCGATCTTCTCGCCGGCGCACAGATCGGGGAAGTACTTGTCCTTGAGCTCTTTGCTGCCGTCAAGGTACAGCGCCATCGCGCCGATGCTGCAATGCGCGCCGATGAGGTTCGAGAAGCACGCGTTAGCTCGTCCCAGCTCTTCGAGTGCGATGCAGTAGCCCAGCTCGCCCACGCCCGCGCCGCCGTATTCCTCAGAAAACGGCAGGCCGAACATGCCCATCTCTTTGAGCTTGTCGATCGTGCTCTTCGGGATCTCGTCGGTGTCCTCGACTTGTTGCCCGACCGGCCACAGCTCTTTTTCGACGAACTCGCGGATCGAGCGGCGCAGCAGCTTGAGATCCTCGGGCAGCTCGAAGTTGAGACCTTCAGATTTGGTGGCGATAGCCATGTCGTTCTCCTCAATCCGGTCGAATAAATTCGACCGCTACAACTATGATCCGGTGAACTTGGGCCGGCGCTTGCCGAGGAACGCCGCGACGCCTTCCTTGGCGTCATTGCTCGCGAAAATTGTGCCCACCGCTTCGGTTTCGGCCTTGAGGCCGGCTGCGGTGCCCTGTTCGAGTCCGATGTTGGTCGTGGCTTTGATGTGCTTCATCGCGAGCGGCGCACCCATTGTGAGCTTGCGCGCGAGGTTGCGCGCATGGGTGAGCACTTCGTTGTCCGGCACGACCTTGTTGACCAAGCCGTAACGCGCGGCGTCATCGGCTTTGACCAGATCGCCGGTCAACATCATCTCCAGCGCGCGGCCTTTTCCGACCAAGCGCGGCAGACGTTGGCTGCCGCCCCAGCCAGGGATGATGCCCAAGTTGACTTCCGGTTGGCCGAACTTCGCGCTCTCCGCAGCGATGCGGATATCGCACGCCATGGCCAGCTCGTTGCCGCCGCCGACGCACACGCCGTTGATCGCGGCGATGACCGGCTTCGGATAGTGTTCGATCGTGTTGAACAGATCGTGGCCGCGCTGCACCGATGCACGCGCGCCGGCTTCATCGAGGCCGACGAACTCGGTGATGTCCGCCCCGCCGATGAAGACGTACTGCCCGGCACCGGTGATCACGATCGCGCGAGCATTGGCGTCGCCTTCGAGCGCATCGAACGCGGCCTTGAGCTCTTCCAGCGTCGCCTTGGACAGCGCGTTGGCCGGCGGCCGGTTGATGGTGATGAGCGCGACGCCGCCCTGGACGTCGACGAGGATGTTCGAATACGTCGCGGTCGCGGTATCGGCCATCACGAATACTCCAAAAAGCCGCGGCCGGTCTTCTTGCCGAGCGCGCCCTTCGCGACGAGTCCCTCAAGCGTCGCGCTCGGTTTGTAGTTGTCGCCGTATTGCGCGTGCAGCCTGCGTAACGTCTCAAGCACGGTGTCGAGACCGATAGTATCCGCCTGCTCGAGCGGGCCGGTCTTGAAGCCAGCGCCGGCGCGCATGGCGAGATCGATGTCTTTCGCGCTCGCGATCTGCTCGTCGAGCAGCCGCCCAGCCTCCGCGATCGCCGCGTAGCCGAAACGCTCGACCAGCGCCGTCTCTTTGTCTTGGGTAATGGCCATGGCTCTAGACCTCCGCCTTGGTGTGCGTGTAAAAGCCTTTGCCGGTCTTGACGCCGAGGTCGCCTGCGGCGACTAAGTCTGCCAGCTCCTTGGGAGCCGCAAAGCGCGGTCCGTAGGCCTTTTCAAGCGTGGCCGCCACATCGGCGGCGATATCGAGTCCCAACATGTCCCCCAACAGGAACGGGCCCATCGGCACGCCGCCGCGCTCGACGACGATCTTGTCGACGGTCTCGTGATCCACGCCCAGCTCCTCGCGCGCCTTGATGATCTCGACCATCGACGCCATGAGGATGCGGTTGACGACGAAGCCCGCGCACTCTTTGACCTTGACCGGGATCTTGCGCAGCTCTTCGGCGAACGACACCGCGGTGTCCATCGTGTCTTTGCTGGTCTGCTGGCCGGCGACGACTTCGATGAGCTTCATCACCGATGCCGGATTGAAGAAGTGGAAGCCGACGACTTGTGCCGGACGTTTGGTGGCGGCGCCCAGCGCGGTGATGGACAGCGCCGAGGTATTGCTCGCCAGGATCGCGGTGCTCTGACAGATCTTATCGAGCTCGCCGAAGACGGCTTGCTTGATCGGCAGTTTTTCGGGTACGGCTTCGATCACGAAGTCGACGTCGCCGAACTCATCGTAGCTCAGCGTCGGCGTGATGAGCGCCATCTTCTCGTCCATCTCGGCTTGCGTGAGCTTACCCGCCTTGACGCGCCGCTCGTAGACCGCGCGCGCGGTCGCGATGCCGTGGTCGAGCGCTTTTTGATCGACGTCCTTGAGCAGCACCGGCAAGCCCGCCCACGAGACGACTTGCGCGATCTCACCGCCCATGGCGCCTGCGCCGACGACGGCGCATTTGAAGATGTACATCTGACTACGCGGCCTCCGTGTTCTCGATGACGAGTGAACCGCCCTGACCGCCGCCCACGCACATGGTCACGAGACCATAGCGCTTGCCCGAGCGGCGCATCTCGAAGACCAGCGTCGTGGTCAGGCGCGAGCCGGTCGCGCCAATCGGATGGCCGAGCGCGATCGCGCCGCCGTTGACGTTGACGATGCTGCGGTCGAGCTCCATGATCTTCTCGCACGCGAGGTATTGGGCGGCAAACGCTTCGTTGAATTCGACAAGCTGGATGTCGTCGAGCGTGATGCCCGCACGCGCGAGCGCCTTTGGCGTGGCGACGGTCGGACCCAAGCCCATGGTGCGCGGATCGCAGCCCGAAAACGCGTACGAGCGGATGACCGCAAGCGGCGTCTTGCCGAGCTCGCGCGCCTTGGCGTAACTGGACACGATCAGCGCAGCTCCCGCATCGTTGATGGGGCACGAGTTGCCGGGCGTCACCGTGCCGCCTTTCTTGAACACCGCGGGATACAGGGCGAGCTTTTGGACCGAGAGTCCGGCTTGCGGGCCCTCGTCCTTGGCGACGGTCTCGGGTTCACCATGCTTTTTCGGAACCTGCACGTGCACGAGTTCGTCGTTGAACTTGCCCGTACGCTGTGCGCGAAACGCCTTGTTGTGGCTTTCGACCGCCAACTGATCCTGTTGTTCGCGCGTGATGCCGAACTCTTCGGCGAGCACCTCGGCGGTGGCGCCCATGAGCATGCCGGTGTGGTGGTCGGTCAAACCCGTCCAGATCGGATCGAGCATCTCGGCAGGCCGCAGGCGTGCGCCCCAGCGCGCCGACGGAATGACGTACGGCGCCATCGATTGATTCTCGGTTCCCCCGACGAGGTAGATGTCGCCGTCGCCCGAGGCGATAGCCTGCATCGCATTGGCGATCGATTGCACGCCGCTCGCGCAATTGCGCTGCACGCTATACGCGGGCGTACCGATAGGGATTCCGGATTCGAGCGAGATCTGGCGCGCGATGTTGGCGAATTCGATGGGCTGGCCGCCGCTGCCGATGATCACTTCGTCGATCTGGTCGGCGCCGATTCCGGCGCGCTCGATGGCGGCTTTGGCGGCGGTGGTGCCGAGCTGCAGCGCGTCGTACTCGCGATACGCGCCGCCGAAGTTGCCGACCGGCGTACGCGCGGCGCTGAGGATGACGACGTCGCGGTCTTTGAGGGTTCCGTTCTTCACGATGCTGACTCCGCGGCGGCACGGACCTTGCGCCGGCGCGCCGTTTTTGGCGGGGGAGAGTTGAGCACTTCGCTGCGCAGGCGCAGCATGGCTTCAATAAGGGCGTCTAAATGAGGACGGGTGCGGATCTTGATCTGCTCGTAGCGCTCCAGCCCCGCGCGGGTGATGCGGTAGATGCGCCGGCTGCGGCGATCTGGGTGTTCCCATGTCCCGATGACGAAGCCGCGTTCTTCGAGGCGGCGCAGCAAAGGGTACATCGTGTTCGGATTGACCGGCATGACCGAGGCTGTCATCTGTTCGATGCGCTCGATGAGGCCGTAGCCGTGATCCGGCCCCTTGGAGAGCAGGTGCAAGATGAGCAGCGGCACGATGGTTTTCGTTTTGACCGGGCCTCGGAAGATCGCCGAGCCGAAGACGGCGTCTTGGGCCGGGACACTATTATTTTTAATAATCATACAAATAGCACGATGCGAGTATAGCGCCCAGGGTCGTCTGGGTCAAGGGCGAACAGCGATTCGACATGCTTGACGAAATCCGCGACGCTCCGCCGTGGAAGCCGACGCGGCCATGGCCGGACTGGCAGGCGGAACGCAACGCGCGCCTGCACCGGCACATCAACGAGCAGCTCTACCCTTATAGCCCGTTCTACCGTCGATTGTTCGACACCAATAAGATCGACCCGCGCAGCATCCGCACGCTCGACGATCTGCGGCGCATCCCGTTCACCACCAAAATGGACATAGCGCCGACCGCCGATAATCCGACGCGCCACCTCGACCTCATCTTGCAGCCCGATCTCGAGAAGATCCGGCGCTACGCTCCGAAGACGAAGCTGCTCGACCTCGCGCTGACGCGGCTGCTGCATGGCGCGGACGCCGCGACGCACAAAGTGCGCCGCGAATACGGCCCGTTGCAGATCATCTTCACGACAGGCCGCACCGCCTTGCCGACGCAGTTCGTCTACGCGGGCGGCGACATGGACCGTTTCTTCCGCATCGGTCGGCGGCTGCAAGACGTCGTCGGCATCGCCGAAGACGGCCGCTCGCTCAACGTTTTTCCGTTCGCGCCGCATCTCGCGTTTTGGCAGACGTATGCGGTCGGCACTGCCGGCGGTAGTCTGATGCTGCACACTGGCGGCGGCAAAGTGCTCGGCACGGTCGGCAACATCACTGCGCTCATGCGCATGCAGCCGAACGTGATCATCGGGGTGCCCGGCTACGTCTACCACATGTTCCGCCAAGCGGCGAGCGAAGGTCTCAAGCTCGTGAACCTGCAAGCCATCGCGCTTGGCGGCGAGCGCGTGCCTGGACCGTTGCGCGTCCGCTTGCGCGAATTGTGCGCGCGGATGGGGCGCGCGGACGTCCGGGTGCACAGCATCTACGGCTTCACCGAGGCGCGCCAATGCTGGGCCGAATGCGCGCCGCCCGATCCGGAGACCTCCTACGGCTTCCACACGTATCCGGAGTACGACATCTTCGAGATCGTCGATCTGCAGACGGGCGAGCCCGTGAAGCCGGGCGAGCGCGGTGAGATTGTCTATACCGGCCTTGAGGGGCGCGGCTCGTGCGTGCTGCGCTACCGGACGGGTGATATCGCCGAGGCCGGCGTCGTCTATGATCCATGTCCGGGCTGCGGCCGCATCGTGCCGCGAGTCTCGACGACGTTGTCGCGCCGCAGCGACATGGGCGAGCTGAACCTGACGAAGATCCGCGGCACGCTCGTCGACCTCAACAACTTCTTGCCGGCGATGGCCGGCATTCCCGAAGTGCTCGAGTGGCAGCTGATCGTCAAGAAGCACAACGATGACCCGAACGATCTTGACGAGCTCGATCTCTACATCGCGGTCGAGCCGCACGTCGATCACACCGCGATCAAGGAGAAGGTGGCGAGCAAGGTGCTCAACGACACGGAAGTCTCGCCGAATCGCATCGAGGTGCTGCCTCTGCAACAGCTGGAAGAGCGATTAGGCCTGGATACGCAAATGAAAGAGCTGCGCATTCGCGACCTGAGGGGCCATGCGAAGCCTGAGAAACAGGTATGAGCCTTGAGTTCTGGGCCACAGCGGCGTCTATAGGCACGTTCTTCGTCATTGCAGCGACAGCGGTCGCTGCGCTCATCCAGCTGCGCCATATGCGCGGAAACAATCAAATCGCTGCGGCGCTGGCTATCAACGAGGTCACCGAGGGCGACGATTTTCAGACCGCGCGCCGTTTTCTTCGCGAGGACTTGGTGGAACGGCTCAAAGATATCAACTATCGCCGCGAGTTGGCACGCACCGGCAGGGTTGGCCGACAGATGCAGTTTGTCGGGAACTACTACGAACTAATTGGCATATTCGTCAAGAACGGCCTCGTCGACGAAAACATAGCTTGTGAAATGTGGTCGAACGAAATCATCTTTGACTGGAACCTGATGGCTCCTGCCATGGCGATCTTGAATCGCAAGCGACCAGATTCGGGATGGGAGAACTTCGAGTACATGGTCACCCTGTGTCAGCTGTGGCGGGTGCGGTTTCCGGGCGGCAAGTTTCCAAGAAATCGACAGCGCGTACAGCTTGACGACGTCTGGCTCGCAGAAGACGAAGCGGCCGCCCCACCAAACGAGGGTTAAGGACCGACGATCGAGCTTCGCCAGCTACCTCTAGTGAAGCGCGATCCCCGACGGGCCAGCAAGCGTCGTGTTCGAACCGGTGATCGTGGCGATGGGCGCGACGTTCCCGGTCGCATTGGGTGCGAAGACCGTGATAGAATCGTTGGCGGTTCCCGTATAGTTGCAGACGTATAGATTGTTTGAGCTGTCGAGGACGACTCCGTCCGGGTCGTTGAGCCCGGTGGCCGCGCCAGAGATCGTCCGTAGAGGCGCTTGATTTCCATTGTACGGCGGCGCATAGACCGTGACGCTATTGCCCGATTCGTTGGCGACGTACATGTTGCCCGAGCTGTCGAACGCGATGCCGAAGGGCCGATTCAAACCAGTGGCCGCGCCGCTGAGCAGCGAGGTGAAGGGTTGATTGCCGTTCGCGGGCACGCTAAGGCCGACTACCGTGCTTGTGTTCGTATTCGTGACATATGCAGTGCCATGGTACACGACCACCGTCGTGGCGTCCGTAAGTCCGGTCGCAGCGCCGACAGCTTGATTGGCGAAAGGCACATTGCCGTTTGATCCGGCGAGGAACTGGGTGAGCGTATTAGCCGTGAAAGACGTCGCATAGATGTTTAAGGCGCTATCGACAGCCAACCCCTCGTTCGATGCTAATCCCGTGTTCGATCCCGTGATCTGCGCGACCGGTGCGACGTTGCCTGTCGCGTTGAAGATCAGGATGTCTGTGCCGCTATCATTCTCGGTGTAGATAACGCCGTTGCTGTCGACGGCCAACGAATCGGGGGCGGACAACAACGTATTGCTTCCCGAAATAGAGGCGGTCGGTGCGATGTTACCGTTGCCGTTGATGGGGAACTCCAGGATGCTCGGGCCGTTGCGGTTGGCGATATAGATCTTCGTGATCACCGCCGGTGGGGCGGTCGGGGCCACGTTCGTGTTGGACGAACTACACGCCTGAGAGATTGCCGCTGCGGCGATGACGAGCGCGAAAGAGGCCATGCGGACGCGCGAGACGATCATATATTCTCCCACGTTAACAGAGTGGTATACGCTGGATAT
Organism: Vulcanimicrobiota bacterium; assembly: GCA_963772515.1. Taxonomy (GTDB): domain Bacteria; phylum Vulcanimicrobiota; class Vulcanimicrobiia; order Eremiobacterales; family Eremiobacteraceae; genus JAFAHD01. The sequence continues at coordinate 234,057 of CAVYXC010000002.1, read as the reverse complement.
CGGCTCTCCGAGCTCGTCGCCTTAGACCCCTGCCTAGCGGCGAACGTATGACCAGGACTTCAGCCGGGTGGCTCAAAGGTTGGACCATGAAGTTGCTCATCGCCTCGCTGTTGGTTGTGTTGATGTTGGGTCTGTCGAGCATCGCTCTGGCAGACGATGCGGTTTGCACCAACCCCCAAGTTGTGAGCATGAAGCCGACCGGCGCGGGCACGGTCGAGATCGTCGTGAAGAACGTCAGCGATGCACCCTCGCCCAAGGCAAGCCTGCAGTTGACCTACCTCAACGATAACGGTACGAGCAGTGAGGGTCCGAAATTGGTGATCGGGCCGATCAAACCCAAGGGTTCGACGACGCTCTATGCCCGCTGGCCCGAAACCGCGAGCACGATCAACACCAAGATGTCCTGTTCGGGGAGCTAGAACGCTCCGATGCCGTTTGGTGAGCCATTGCCCGCCGGCCCATCGTAGCCAGGGCCCGCATTGCATATGTAGGTCCCGGTATAGGGCGGACAACCATTCGGTGGCGGTGTCCCTGGCGGGGTCGGGGTAGGTGTCGGGGGCGGTACGGGCCCATTATTCCCGTTTGTGATGTCGTTCAGCGAACTTGTGTGGCTGTACGAATATGATCCGTAGGTGATCGACCCTTCGTTGCCGGCGAGAGCATAGACCGCGCCGATTATCGGAGTGGCCGCACTGGTGCCTCCCACGCCGCACCAACCTCCGCAACCGCCGGGAGCGGTGTCATAAACCGCCACAGGCGTCGAAGGGTCGGCGACAGCAGCGACATCGTTGTATATCCGACCACTGCAGACGCTTGTATACGATGCGGGGAGTGCCATTTGCCACGGAGGCTGCGCAATATACTGACTGCACCAGCTTCCTGAGCCCGGCCAAACCGTTTCGCTATATGGGCTGATGTTCAGGGTCGTTCCACCAACTGACGTCACGTACTGGGAGGCCGGTGGATAACTCGCCTGTGACTGATTGTCGCCACTGGCGACGGTGATCATGATGCCCGGATGATTGAAATGGACCTCATCGCCAGTCTCAGAGGAATATTCACCGCCGCCCCAACTATTGGAGATAACGTTTGCGCCGCAGGTTGTGGCAGCCGTATCCTCGGCTGTGTACAGGTCGGAATTGTTGTTTGAATTCGCTTCAACGAGTACGATGTCACAGTTTGGGCAAATGGCCGAAACCATATCTAGGTCAAGGGATTCCTCTAGGGCCCACCCTCCATCCCCAGACGGGTAACTGCCAGCGACGCCCGTTTGGTTCACTTTGATGAAGCAGCCGTTAGTCGTCGTGCATGCGGGCAGTCCTGCGGCCGATCTGTAGAACGCGAGATCGCTTTCAGCATTGACGTCGTCATACGCGTCGACAATCGCGACGACTTGACCCGCGCCCTTCGAGCTCGATGCGGCGCTAAGATTGTAAGCTCCCTGTAGCTCAGTCGGACCATACCCTGATGGGATTTTAGGAGAAATATCAGTCCGAACCCACGACGCGCAGTGCATGCGACCGACGCCCGCATCCACACAAACGCGCGATGCTGGTCCGCGACCCACGCGGGCGGTTACAAGCCGATGAGTTGGGACTTGTGCTGCCGCAATGAGGCGCGCCATCGCTCGAGCGAGACGCGAGGCCTTCGATGTCATACAATTAGCGGGCGTCGCGATTGGGGTTGGTGTTGGGTGCGGTGTTAGCGTCGGGACTACTTGTTGCGGACCGACCGCCGCCGGGCTTGATCCGCCGCCCGCGCACGAGACAATAAGAATCGCGAGTAACACCAAGGAACCCATGGTGATACCAAATCGAAGCGCGATTAGGCGCGGAACCATCGGCCGGAACTTCGGGAGCATGCGATTGTTGCCTCTCTCAACATTCATCGTCCGAGGCGCCCGAAAGGATGAAGCCGGCCGTGTGATAGCGGCCACAGGCCTCGAAAACCGCGGCTTGAACCGGGGGGCCCCTAGCCGGGCAGGCGGAACATCACGAACACCCGCACGAGCCACCACGCCACGAACGCTAGGTAGAAGGCGAAGAGCACCCAGAACCATTGCGGCTCTATCAGCTGGCTTGCCGAGAGGTTGGCGCGCATGACGAGGCTCATTACCGCGATGACCAGCGTGAGACTTGCCGCGCCGAACCACGCGAAATGCTGCGCGAAGCCGTAGAGCGTTTGCGCTCGTCGCTGTGGCGCGAACCAATACTCTTGTTCGGTAGATTGATGAGAGTAACCGGTATATGGCCCAGCATGCTTGGAACACCTAACGCGACAATGCCGGGCGGCAAAATCGCGAAGATCCAGCTCGCGAAAAACATCGCCTTCGTCTGGTGCGCGTTCGGCGCGCCGCCGATATCGAAATGCGATGCAGCCGTCGCGCCGATCAACGGATAGTACAAGGCCAGCTCGACAAACGCGGCCGCGATAAGCACCACGACCGCCACCTGCGCGACCCTCATCTCGCGCATCGTTTGCCGCTGCGGCCGCCGTTGCCTAGATGCGTCCTTCGCCCGCGCGCCGAACCACCACAGGCATGAGCAGGCCGGCGCGCTTCCTCTATTCGTCACCGCTTGCAGCCGCGGCGACCCTCATGGTGCTCTCCGCATTCTTGCCCGAGGTTTGCTCGGGGAACACGCTGGCCAGCGCGTTCCTGACGCCGAAGGTCTTCCTCTTCCTCGTGATCGTCGGATACGGTATCCCCGTACTGCTCATCCGCGAGGTCGCGATCAGAAAGCACCTCGGGACTGCCGGCATCCTGATCGCCGGATTCGCCTATGGCTCATACAACGAAGGCCTGTGGGCGAAGACTATGATCGTTGCCAACGATGTCCCCATCGCCGCGTTCAACCATTACGGCGAGTTGCTCGGCATCGTGGCGCCGTGGGCGCTGCTGATCAGCATGTGGCACGCTCTCGCTTCCGTGCTCTTCCCCATCGTCTTGACGCATGCGCTTTTCCCCGAGCAACGCGGTAAGCCGTGGCTTGATGCGCGCCTCGCATTCGCGCTCGCTGCCGCCGTCCTCGCGCTGGGCTCGTTCGCGTTCCTTCAGCCGTTCAAGCAGCAAGGAACGCCCGTGCAGCTCGCGGTCTTCCTCGCGGTCATCGTCGGCGGCGCTTTGCTTGCGACGCTATGCAAGAGACCTCAGCGGGCCCCGGCCAAACGGGCAGGCGCGTTCCCGGTGTTGCTCGGCATCAGCACGCTGCCGCCGTTTGCAGGACTGATTCTGCTTGCGGCCATGAAAGTGCCGCTTCGCGACATTCGTCGCGGCCTTGGTCATCGTGGTCGGCGCCTACGCCGCCTGCATAGCGGCGTTGCGCTGGCAAGACCCGCCCAATCTCACGCTTTTCGCGCTCGGATTCTACATCCAAATGCTTTTCGTTTCGGCCGCAGTGCGCGTGGCTGCGGGCAAGTCGCCCGTCGAGTCGGTCATCGTCGCGGTCGTTATCGCCGCCGCGCTCGTCTGGGCCGCATTGCGGATCAATATCCGCCCCCAAGCCGGTGCATCCGAACCGCCCCTGGCCGCGTATCGATGAACATGATACAACGCGTCTATCGGCATCCGATCGTCGTGCGTGTCACTCACTGGGTCGTGGCGCTTGCGATCCTCATCCTGACCATGAGCGGCCTGCAGATCTTCATGGCGCATCCCTCCCTGTATGCATCCGACGCGTCCAACTTCGGCGCACCGGTCCTTTCCATCTATAGCGAGATCGACAACGCCGGAAACCCCGCCGGCAAGTTGCAGATCGGCTCGAAGGTGTTCACGACCACGGGCTTCTTAGGCTGGACGACCGACGGCATGGGCGGTTTAGCCGAGCGCGCGTTTCCGGCGTGGGCGACGATCCCGGCATACCGCGACCTTGCCGACGGCCGGCGTTGGCATATCTTTTTCGCGTGGGTGCTCGTCCTGTGCGCGATCGCGTATGCGTTCTGGGCGTTCAAGCTCGTGCCCAGCAAGGCCGAGATCCGCGAACTGCCCGAAGCGCTCAAGGAACACGCGCTGCCCTGGAAAGTCAAAGCCAGCGCGCACTATAACCCGCTGCAGAAGACCGCGTATTTCAGCGTCGTCTTCCTGCTCGTGCCCCTTGCGATCGTCTCCGGCTTGGCGCTCTCGCCGTCGTTTGACGCCTGGGCGCCATGGGTGCCGGCACTGCTCGGGGGCCGCCAGTTCGCGCGCCTCTGGCACTTCGTCGCGATGTTCGGCATCCTCGGTTTTTTCATCGGACACTTCATGATGGTCGCGCTCACCGGCTTTTGGAACAACCTACGCGCGATGATCACCGGCTGGTTCGCCGTGGAGAAATCGTCATGACGCTGCGCCGCGCCCGCTTTCTCGCGTTGCTCGCTGGCTCAACGTTGACCGGCTGCGCCCGTACGGCCACCGCCCTCACTAACGATCCGGGTTTCCACCGCCTGCTCGATATGCCCGAGCGCCTGAACCTCGCGATTCTTGGCGCGGGTCAACCATTGGCGTTCGAGTATCCCGATAAAGCCATCTCGCCGGATTTCCGTCACAACGGCTTCGATCCGCCGTCGGATCCAGCGTACCTCGCGTGGAGCCGCAACAACTGGCACGGCTACCGGCTGTTCGTGACCGGCTTGGTGGACAATCCGACATCGTTCACGGTGGACGACTTGCGCGCGAAGTTCCCGGGGGTCACGCAGACCACGCGCCACGATTGCGTCGAGGGTTGGAGCGTCATCGGCAAATGGCGCGGCGTACAGGTGCGCGAGGTTCTGGCTAGCGCGCGCCCGCAAGCCGGCGCGAAATATGTCGTCTTCCATTGCATGGACGACGACGGCACCGGCACTAAGTACTACGAATCGCTCGACATGCGCCAGGCCGCGCACCCGCAGGCCTTGCTCGCCTACGATCTCAACGGCCAACCGGTGCCGCTCAAGAACGGCGCACCGATCCGGCTCAAAGTGCCGACGCAGCTAGGCTACAAGAGCGCGAAGCACGTCAACAAAATCGAACTAGTGGCCGCGCTGGGCGGTCAGTTCGGCCACGGCGGCTACTGGGAAGACCAGGGCTACGAGTGGTTCGCCGGCATCTGAAAACGCCGGCGCTCGCCTAGGTCTTCTCGGCGAGCAGCTGGTGGATCGTCGCGTTGACGATCGCATCTTGCGAATCGCCGACGACGGTCTTGCGCAGCACGCCGCGGCGGTCGAAGATCATCTGCGTCGGCCACGCATTCACGCCGTACGCGTTCCAGATCGCGAACTCGTTGTCGATGGCCACTGGCCAGACTACGCCTTGCTCGCCAAGCGACGCGACCAACGCCGAGCGGCTGTGCTCCAACGACGTCTCTGGACTATGCACGCTGAGGATGACCAATTCTTCGCGCGGCACATCTTTGTAGAGCGCGCGCAGATTCGGCTCGACGTTCTTGCAGTTGTAGCATTCGAACGTATAAAAATCCAACAGCACGACCTTGCCGTGCACGTCCGCTGCCGTTGGCCGGCCGTTGAGCCAGTCGGGCGCGGCGAGCACGCGGTCCAAGCCGACGTTGCTGGTGGCGGCGCTGGCCATGCAACCGCTCGACACAAGCAGCGCGGCGAGCATTGCGATGATCTTCAAGGGTGTTTCCTCCGTCGGGGCGGGTGTGAAGCCGGTAATGTCTGAGAAAGCGGCGAGAGGAACGCTTTGCCTGTCCGGTAACGCCATGTCATGTTCTGGGCAACGATCCTCGCCACGTCCATCTCGCTTTCTCCGGTAGTCGCGGATCTCACGTATGATCCAGCCGACGTCGCGCAGCGCGAGTTCATCGCGCTATCGCACGGCACCATCGTCCGTTCAGACCTCACCGCGCGCATGTCCGCGGCGCTGACCGACTCGGAGGTGTCTGCTACCGGCGCGCAGTTGGCGCCGCTTGGCGATTTCAAGCGGATGGGCTTGAACAGCACACGCCATATCGGAGGGGACACCGAGTACGCCTACATCATGGTGTGCGCAGGCGGGAACGTGCGGATGTCGCTCGTGTTCTCGCCCGACGGCCGGGTGGACAGCATCGGCTTCGAGCCGTGGGCGGTCGGCGGTTCGCCCGCGTATATCGGACCAGCCGGGTACGGCGATGCAACCCAGAACATGGGTCAAAACAGCAGCACTCCTCCCAACAACCCCGCTTCGCCCAACTGATCCCTAGTACGCGCCCGGCGCGCGAATGGATGTTTAGGAGAAGCCTCCCGGGCTGAAGAAGCGCGGGCACACGATGCTTGGAGCCTTTCGGACCGACGCCACCTACGTGGGGGGCGGACGCGTGCTGCTGAAGACCCGCAACGGCTTCAAGATGTACGTCGACGCGCACGACATTTCGATCGCGCCCCACCTCATCCTCGACGGCGTATGGGAGGAGTGGACCGAGGCGGTGCTGCGTGAGCTGGTGGCGCCGGGCATGACGATATTCGAAGCGGGCGCCAACGTCGGATACTTCACCCTCGTCATGGCTCGGGCGGCGGGAGCGACGGGCAGCGTCCATTCGTTCGAATGCGATCCCGATCTCGCCATGCTGGCGCGCGACAACATCGAGATCAACGGCTTGCATCGCAACGCGCACATCGTCCAAAAAGCGGCCGGCGAACGCGCCGGCTCGGTGACGTTTTATCGTACCGACCGGCATCGCGGCGGCGGGTCGATCGTGCAAGGCCTTGAGCAGATCCCCCACAATGCGACCGATCAGCGCAGCGCGCTCGAGGTCGACATGACGACGTTTGATGATTTCGCGGACGAGCTCGGCCGCACGCCGGACTTCATCAAGCTCGATGCAGAAGGCGCGGAGCCGGCCATCCTGCGCGGCGCCACGCGGCTGCTCGACGGCGAGCGACCGCTAACGATTGTCATGGAGTTCTTTCCCCGTTTCGTGCGAGACGCAGGCGACGATCCAGCGGCGCTCCTGCGCACGCTTGGGGAGAAGGGCTTCGAAATGAGCGTCATCGACGAACGCCAGCGGCGCGTCGTCCCCACAAATGCTGCGGCGCTCTTGCAACGCGAGAGCGCCGAGCTGGTGTTGCGCCGGCGCTAGCCGCTACTGGCGCGCCATTGCGATGCGCATGCGGTCCTCGGCGCTAATGAAACGATCGGCATCTGCCTTGCCTACGTCGATCTGGACGCCGAGCACCTTGCCGTTGAACTCGCTGTCCGCGACGGTGTACTCGCTGCTGACGGCCGTGCCGGTGTCTCTGCCGACGTCGCAGGTCTCGTCAGCCGAGAACATCATTGGCACTGTCATCTCAACGCGTCCTTCGCCGACCTTCTTGCCGTCGACGAAGAGCGTCGCGTTCCCGCCTTTGCCGAGTCCGCCGCCGTCGTAGGCGAACTCCACTCGTACTTGATGATTGCCTACCGGCAGCGGTTGTTCGCTGTGGACGATAAACGATTTCCACCCGAAGCAGTTGTAGCAGTACGCGAGTTTGCCGTCCTTCGCGTACAGGCTCCACCCTCCGAAGCGTCCTCCTTGATGAACGATGACGCCTTTCGCACCGTCTTTCGGCACGATCACCTGGGCGGTGACCGAATGCGACTTGTTCTTCACGTTGACGATCGAGTTCTCGGTGAGTCGACCCATACCGCCGAAGAGCACCTGCGAGTCGCCCTTGATCAGGGTTGGGCGCCCGGCCATATCCGAGTTGAAACGCTCGACCCGGCGATCGTCTAAAGGAAGCACGTTGTACTTGGTCGCTTCGATGAGGAACAGGCGCTGCAGGTCTCGCAGCTTGTCGGGGTTTTCCTTGGCGACGTTCTTCGACTGGGTCCAGTCGCCGGGCGCGTAGAGCTCCCAGACGTCGTCATCGTATGGGGGAAGCGGAACAACGACCCACGGCGTGCTATGCCGCGTGACCGCCGTCCAACCTTTGTGATAGATGCCGCGATTGACGAACATCTCGAAGTATTGGGTCTCGTGCCCCTCCGCTGCTTTCGCGTCGTCGAACGCGTACATCATCGAGAAGCCGTGTAGCGGCATCTGCTCGATGCTGTTGACGACAGCTGGGTGAGGCAGGTGCGCGACCTCAAGGACGGTCGCCGCCACGTCGATCACGTGATGGAACTGCGTGCGGATCTCGCCTTTGGAGCGGAAGCCCTTGGGCCAGTGGACGATGGCGCCGTTGCGTGTGCCGCCCCAGTGCGACGCGACCTGTTTGGTCCATTGATACGGCGTGTCCATCGCGTGCGCCCAGCCGACTGCGTAATGGTTGTACGCCTTCGGCCCTCCGAACTCAGCGATGCGCTCGCTGAGAAATTCGGGCGTCTCGATGCCGAACACGCCGTTGAGCATGAACAGCTCGTTGAACGTGCCATTGATCGTACCTTCCGCCGACGCCCCGTTGTCGCCGACGATATAGTAGATCAGCGTGTTGTCGAGCTGCTGCAGCTTCTCGAGGGAGTCGATCAGGCGGCCGACGTTGTGGTCGGTGTGTTCGAGGAACCCAGCGTACACTTCCATCTCGCGCGCGAGTATCGGCTTGAGTTTAGGATCCATGGCATCCCATGCCGGAATCTCGGCCGGCCGTTTGGTCAACTCCGCGTCCTTGGGAATGACGCCCAGCTCTTTTTGCCGGGCAAAGATCTGCTCGCGCAATTTATCCCAGCCCTGGTCGAACTTACCCTTATACTTGTCAGCCCATTCTTTGGGCACGTGATGCGGCGCGTGCGTCGCGCCCGGCGCGAAATAAACGAAGAACGGCTTGTCAGGCATAAGGACGCGCTGTTGTCCGATCCACTCGATCGCGCGATCCGTCATATCGACAGTGAAGTGGTATTCAGGATCTTCTGGCAGCTCGATCGGCACGGTATCCTTGTAGATCGCGGGCGCCCATTGATTGGTCTCGCCGCCGATGAAACCGTAGAAGTGCTCGAACCCGCTGCCGGTCGGCCACTGATTGAACGGACCCATCGGGCTGGTCTCCCACACCGGCACTTCATGGCACTTGCCGAACTGGGCGGTCGAATAGCCGTTGAGCCTGAGTATTTCTGCAAGCGGCGCTGCTGCCTTCGGGCGCACCGAGCTGTAGCCGGGCGCTGACGTCGCGAGCTCCGTGATGGCGCCCATGGCGACGGCGTGATGGTTGCGACCGGTCAGCAGCGCTTGGCGCGTCGGCGAGCACAACGCGGTGGTGTGGAAACGATTGAACTTGAGGCCGCCCTTCGCGAGCTTCTCCGCGTTCGGCGTGTTGATGACGCCGCCAAACGCACTCGACGATGCGAACCCGGCATCATCGATCAGGATGATGAGCACGTTCGGCGCGCCTTTGGGCGGCCGCAACGGCTCGATCGGAGGAAACTTGGTGTCCGGATCCTTGGCGTCGTAGGTGGTGACGCCGACGTATTGCGGGTCCGGAATGGGAAGAATCTCTCGCTGCAGGTCGTCCTGAGACATTCGAACCTCCAAAATGCAAATGCGAAATGAGACCGCATAGGTTCTGACCCCTGCGCGCTCTTTCCGCTCCGACGATGAGAAGTATTACAAGCGAATGAATGGCGCCATGCGGTCGAATTTCGATGGCCCGATGCCGGGGACGTTCTGAAGATCGTCAACGGTTTGGAACGGGCCGTTCTGCTGGCGATAATCGACGATGCGCTGCGCCAAGCTCGGACCGACCCCGGGTAACTGCACCAGCTCCTCAGCGCTGGCGGTGTTCACATCAAGCGTTTGACCCTCGGCGAGCTTGTGCGCGCTCGAACGCGAGCTTCTCCCATGCGAGCGCCGGTGGTGAGTTGCGGACACTGATGGGGCGTCGTTGGACACGAATGATTCGCCGGCTACAGTCTGTCCCTTATGCGGCACGGTCACTTTCATCGCGTCGCCCAGTGGTTGCGCGAGATTGATCTGCTCGACATCGGCATCTGGGAGCGGGCCGCCGGCCTGTTTGATCGCGTCGATCACGCGCGCGCCGGGCGCGAACGTGTACACGCCCGGACTCTTGACCGCACCGCACACGTAGACCGCGACGTCTGCCGGGGATGGAGACGTAGTCGGGTTCAAAGAACCTGACGTTGCATTGCCGCTTAGTGCTGGAGGAACGGTCGGGTCCGGCTGCGCCGAGTGCTGCGATCCGGCAGGCCGCGGCAACAAGAGCCCGGCGGCCAACGCGACGGCTGCGGCCCCGGCCACCAGCCAACGTTTGTCAAAGGAAGATGGCGCCATAACCGCGTCTTCCCGCGCGCAAGCACGTGCGTCAAGGGCTTGCCCGGCTCGCCATGGTACAATACTGCTGATAATGGCAGACGCACAAATTCCGCCGTACGAACCGCAGGCGATCGAGCCGAAGTGGCAGCGCATCTGGGAAGACCGCGGTCAGAACGAGATCCGCGAAGATCCCGCGCGCCCGAAGTTCTATTTGCTCGAGATGCTGCCGTATCCGAGCGGCGACTTACACGTCGGCCACGCGCGCAACTACACGCTGGGCGACGTCATTGGCCGCTTCCGGCGTATGCGCGGCTTCAACGTCATGCACCCGATGGGTTGGGATGCATTCGGGTTGCCCGCCGAAGCGGCGGCGATCCAGCGCGGCATCCATCCGGCCGACTGGACCGAGACGAATATCGCCAACTTCCGCCGCCAGTTCCGCAAACTCGGCGTCGCCTACGACTGGACGCGCGAGATCGACACGTCGTCGCCCGAGTACTACCGCTGGACCCAGTGGCTGTTCTTGCTGCTGTATCGCCGCGGTCTCGCGTATAAGAAGGAAGCGCCGGTCAACTGGTGCCCCAAGGACGAGACGATTTTAGCCAACGAGCAGGCCGAGGGAGGCGTGTGTTGGCGCTGCGGCACGCCGGTGCAGCAGCGTCTCGTCAACCAGTGGTTCTTCAAGACGACCGTCTATGCGGACCGGCTGCTCGAAGGACTCGACCGCCTGCCCGACTGGCCCGACCGCATCAAGACGATGCAGCGCAACTGGATCGGGCGCAGCGAAGGCGTGACGTTCTCGTTCGAGATACCGGGCACCAGTGAATCGGTCAGCACGTTCACCACGCGCCTGGACACGATCTACGGCGTCACCTTCATCGCCATCGCGATCGATCATCCATTGCTCGAACAACTCATCGCCGGCCGGCCCGAAGAGACGCGCGTGCGCGAATTCATCGCAAGCGTGGCCGATAAGAGCGAGCTCGAACGAACCCAACTGATGGAGAAGCTCGGCGTGTTCACCGGCGCGCACGCCAAGCATCCGCTCACCGGCGAGCGCGTGCCGATCTGGGTCACCAACTACGTCGTCTCGAGCTATGGCACCGGCGCCGTCATGGGTGTGCCCGGGCACGACGAGCGCGATTTCGAATTCACGCGCAAGTACGGACTCGACGTCAAGACGGTCGTGGTGCCACCGGCCGAACCGCAATTTCTGGCGCGTGATGAATCGTATGTCGACGACGGCGTGCTCGTGCGCTCCGGCGCGTTCGACGGACTCGATAGCGAACAGGCGCGAAAGGCGATCGCGGAAGAGCTGATCGAACGCGGCATCGGCGAACAGACGGTCAACTACAAACTGCGTGACTGGCTCATCTCGCGCCAGCGCTATTGGGGCGCGCCGATCCCGTTCGTCAATTGCCCCGACCACGGCTTAGTGCCGGTGCCTGAAGATCAATTACCGGTGTTGCTGCCGTATGACGCGCCGTTTACCGGCGTCCAGGGCAGCCCGCTCGAGCACGTGGCGTCATTTGTCAATACGACGTGTCCGCAGTGCGGCGGATCTGCTAAGCGCGAGACCGACACGATGGATACCTTCATGGACTCGTCGTGGTACTACTTGCGTTACTTAAGCCCGCGCGACAATAGCGCGCCGTGGAGCAAGGAGGCGGCCGACTATTGGGCGCCGGTGGACCATTACATCGGTGGTGCCGAGCACGCGGTCTTGCATTTGATGTACTCGCGCTTCTTCTATAAGGTGCTCAACGATGCGGGCATGGTCCCCAAAGACGAGCCCTTCACGCGACTCTTCAATCAAGGCCTGATCCTGGGCGCGAACAACGAGCGCATGAGCAAGTCGCGGGGCAACGTCGTCGGCATCGACGAGACCGCCGATCGCTACGGCATCGACGCCTTACGATTGTTCGAGATGTTCGCCGGCCCGCCGGACGCGGATTTCCCCTGGTCGACCACGGGCATCGCCGGAGCTACGCGAACCCTCAAACGCGTGTGGCGCCTCGTACTCACGCACGCGGACGCGCTTCGTAAACCACCGCAGGGCGGCGCGATGAACGGGGGCGCGGATGCCGAGCTGCGCTACAGCGTGCATTCGAAGATCAAGCAGGTGACCGAGGAGATCGGCGACCGCATGCACGTCAACACGTGCGTCGCGGCCATCATGACGCTGCTCAATGACCTCGAGGCATTCGCCACCGCACACGAGCACGCGTCCACTTCAGCGGCATTCGCCGAAGGGCTGCGCGCGCTGCTCTTGCTGCTCGCTCCTTTCGCACCGCATGTGACCGAAGAGCTGTGGGAGCGCACCGGCCACGACAAGAGCATCCACATCGAGACCTGGCCTGGGTACGATGAAGCCGCGCTCGCCCGTGCGCTTATCCCGTTCGTCATCCAGGTGAACGGCAAACACCGCGGCACGGTCGAAGCGGCGCCCGGCTCACCGGAAGACACCGTCTTCGAACGGGCGAAAGCCGTAGCAACCGTCACCGCTCAATTAGATGGCAAGACGGTGCGCAAGAAGATCTTCGTGCCCGACAAACTGCTGAACATCGTCGTGGGGTGAATTTCGCGATGCGAATCCGCATCCTGGCCGCCCTGATCACCCTGTCCCTGGTGCCAGCGCTATCACAGGCCGATACGGTTGGCGTCGCGTTTGATCGGATCGAGTGGCGCGCACTCGGTGCTACGCCGCTGCCCCCGGGTTCATTTCAAGCGCATCGAATGGCGCTCGTGGCCCAAGCCAAACCGACTGACATATATCCGATGCCGGCGTACGACGTCGAAGGTAATCTGCCGCCCGCGGCCGCGCCCCAAGATCCCGCGTTCACAAGCTTGTACAGGTTTTCATACCTCGGTGATTGGACACGCGTCGACGATCCGATCGCCATGACGGCGGCGATTCATCGGGCGGATCTCCATGAGATAATCTTCCTCAATCTTGCTAAGCGGACGTACAGCGTCGTCAAGGGGGCGCCGGCCACCAGTCGATCGCCGACCGTCTCCAGCACACCGGCTGTGCCCAACTATCAGCTTCAGGAATCGCATCAGGAGCTGGATCCTCTGGTCCTCGACGAACGACAGACCATTGGAAACCGGGTCACCTTCACCTACACGACCATCACGTCGACACGCGCGTGCCCGCAAGGATCGGTGACGTTCATCCTGACTCAATACTCTGCATCCGACATAGACATGCCCGCAGGCATGTGGTGGCCCACGACCTCCGATCCGTCCGACACCTGCACCACACTCAATTCGACCGAATCAGATGCTCAGGAAATTTTTTCGAAGTTACCCCTGTATCGCAGCATCCTCGTGGAGGCGCCCAGCGAATCATTCGTTCGCTCGAGCACGCGCCTGTTCGGTTTTTCCGTTCTGCCGGTGTCGGTCGTACAGGAATTTGGCAACGTCAAACTGCTCGACGCAGCAGATCGCAGCCTCTTTGAGATTCCCGCGGGCTTTACGGAAGTCAAGTAGCTACGATAGCTTCTTAGTTCTTTCGGAAATACTCGACGGTGCTCGCGATGCCATCTGGCAATGCTATCTTCGGCTGCCAGCCGAGCACCGATTTGGCTTTCTGGATCGCGAAGACGCAGGTTCTGATGTCGCCGGCGCGTTTTGGCGCGTGCTCGACCTCGACGTCGCTCCCCGCCGCGAGGGCGATCAAGCGGTGCAGTTCGTTGACTGACGTGCCAACGCCGTTGCCGATGTTCAGCGACTCACCGTCGGCGCCGCTCAAGGCCATGAGGTTCGCGCGCGCGATGTCGCTGACATAGACGTAGTCCTTTTGCTGCTCGCCGTCCCAGTCGATGCGGATCGGCTGACCCGCTAGGATGCGCGACGCAAAGATCGCGATGACGCCCGCTTCGCCGCTTGGATCCTGACGCGGACCATAGACGTTGCCGTAGCGCAACGCCGTGAACGCCGGTCCGCCGCTGGCGGCATAATATCGCAGATAGTGCTCGCCGACCATCTTGGTGATGCCGTATGGCGACTCCGGCCGCTGCGGATGCGATTCGTCGATCGGCAAGCGCTCGGGCGTGCCGTAGATCGCCGACGACGACGCGTAGATCACTTTGCGCACGCCGGTGCGCGTCGCCAAGCCCAGGACGTTGATCAGGCCGCGGACGTTGACGTCGGCGTCGTACGACGGATCCTTGGTGGAAAACGCAACGCTGGGCTGCGCCGCGTGATGGCTGACGATTTCGGGCTTGAACGACGTGAAGACATCCGCGAGCGCGGGGTCGCGGATGTCACGTTGAAAGAATTGAGCGTCGGTGTTGATGTGCCCGCGTCTGCCGCCGCCATGTTCCCACAGGCTGTCGACGACGCCGACATCATGCCCGGCAGCGATCAAAGCGTCGACGATGTGCGAGCCTATAAAGCCCGCGCCGCCGGTGACGAGGACGCGCAAAGCGCGCCTAGAGCGTCAGATGACCGCTGACCAACAACAAGATCAGCACGAGCAGGACGATGATGAACGCTGTCACGTCAGATCACTTCCCTTCCGCCGATGAACGGTGCCTGGGTCCGCCTTATAGCTTCAAGTGGCCGGCGACCGCCAGCAGTATCAGGACGAGCAAAATGATGATCACGGCTGTTCCCACGAGGACCCTCCTCTCGAAACCGTTCAATTGTCAGAACGGACGAGTCGGATTTACCCGTTCAGCATCGAACATACGTTTCCCTCGCTCTCGTCCAAGCGGCTCCTTGACCGCAGAGCGGGATTGCGTGACGGCGGCTGCCGATGCCGGAGCAGCTTGACAAACTCGCGCGCGGTCACCGGTTGGCGATCGCTTTCGGGGCGTACGCAGCTGGAATCATGGTGCTCGCGTCACACCCGGCGGGCATCATCGTCGTGGCATTGGCTGCTTTGGCGGCGGCCGCGCTTTTCATCGCCCGGGCACGGGAGCAGCTAAAGTCAGCGGCGCTCATAGCGCTGGTTTGCTTTACGTGTGGCGTTGTCGGAGCTCGTCTCGCTGAGTCTGCCCGCGAGCGCCGGGGCCTCGACGCCCTCGACGGGCGGCACACTGTCGTCGTCGTCGAGTTCCTCGAGCGCGCGCGGCCTTCGGCCAACGGTTGGTCTGCCCGCGCATCGATCCTCGGCGATGGCGACACGGCTCCTTCTGGTGCGTTGGCAGGTCGCGTCGCCCTGCTTGAACTTCCCGCGGCGGTCAGTAGCCAACTTGCGGGTGAGCGCGCGAGGGTGCGTGCCCGGATCGACATACCGGCAGGCCCGCGCAACGATGGCGAGCCGGCCGAGCGCGATCAACTCGCGGACCAAGGCGTCTCCGTCATATTGACGGTGCACCGGCCTGGCGATCTTCGCATCATCGGTCCCGCCACCGGCTGGAATGCGTGGTGGGCCAGGGCGCGCAGCCGCTTCGCGGCGGCGGTGGAGTCACGTCTGCCGGCGTTGCCCGCAACGGTGCTCGAGGGTGTGTTGTGGGGGGATCGCGGCAATCTCCCGGCTACGCTGCGCCAAGAATTCGCCGACACCGGAACGGTCCACGTGCTCACGACGGCCGGTCTGCACCTCGGCATCATGGCCGCGCTTGTCGCTGCCTTGCTCGGCCAGACACCTCTGCCGCGCACGGCGCGTGCCGCAGTCGTCGTCGGCGCCGCCTGGGCCTACGCGGCGCTGGCCGGTTTGCACATCCCGACGCTGCGCGCCGCCACAATGCTCACGGTCGGCATCATCGCGTTCGAGAGCGGGAGAGCGCGCACCGCATCGGCCGTCTTGGCAGCGGCGGCGCTCGCAGTGACGCTGCCGCATCCGCTCGCGCTGCTTTCGCCGTCGTTCTCGATGTCGTTCGCCTGCGTCGCGGGCATCGCGCTTCTCAGTCCGACATTCGCGACGCTGGGCATCCGCGAGGGAGTGTGGGGGCCGCGCTGGATCGCGGAACTCGTACGGACCGGGACCTCGGTGCAAGTCGCGCTCGCGCCCCTTCAAGCGCTTTATTTCAACGCGTTCACGCCCTATTCGATCGCGGCCAACCTCGTCGTCGTGCCGATGGTCGGCATCGTCATGGCGACAGGCGCGCTCTATGCCGCCGCCGCGCTCGTGCTCCCTGTACTGGCTTGGCCGCTGTCGAATCTCACATGGTGGTGCTTGCTCTTCATCACCGGCGCGGTCGAGCGATTTGCATCCTTGCCGGCGGCGCACATCGACGTGCCTCCGCCGACCCATGTGTTCTTGGTGTGCTATTGGATCGTGCTCGGCGCATTCGCGTGGGCGGTTCACGTGAGGATGTCCGTAAGGCGGTTGCTCATCGGCGGTGCGGCGGCCGCACTGCTGCTGGCTGCGATCTATTGCGCGCCCGGTGCTGCGGCTGCTCTGGACCCTCGCGTCCATCTCGACGCGATCGACGTCGGCCAAGCGGATTGTCTGCTGGTGCGCGCGCCGGGCATGCATGCGATGCTCGTCGACGGCGGCGGCAAACTCGAGCGCGCCGGCAGCGGCGTCGTGGCGCAGCCGATCGGCGATCGTATCGCAACGCGCACGGTGCTGCCGTTCTTACTGCGGCACTGGGTGCTGCGTCTGGATGCAGTCGTGCTCACACATCCGCACGGCGACCACGCCGGCGGGTTGCCGGTGATCCTCGCCCGAGAGCGCGTCGGATCAATCTGGGATTCCGCGCAGCTCTATCAAGGGCCGGCATATCAACGTGCGCTCGACGTGGTACGCCAGCGCGGAATTCCATGGCGCCGCGCGATCCGCGGCGAATCGTTCGATCTCGGCCCGCTAACGCATGTACGGATCCTGGCGCCCGAGCTGCCGCTGATCACGGGGACGTCGTCGGACATCAACAACAACTCGGTAGTGCTGCGCGTCGAGTTCGGCCGCACAGCCATGCTGCTCACAGGCGATGCACAATCGGAAGCTGAAGCACGCCTGTTGTCGCATGGACCAGCCGACTTACGCGCGGACATCCTCAAGGTCGGCCATCACGGCAGCGCATATTCGTCGACGCCGGAGTTCTTGGCCGCGGTGCACCCAACGATCGCGATCATCTCGTGCGGCAGGCACAACGTGTTCGGGCACCCCAGTCCTCAGACGCTCGGCGCGTTTCGCGCCGCCGGAACGTCGATATACCGCACCGATACGGATGGCGGTATATCGATCGAGACTGACGGAACGCTGATTTCTGTTAGAGCTTCAGGTGACCGGTGACCACCAGCAGTATCAGCACGAGCATGACGATGAGAAAAGCTTCCACGGTTTGTCCTCCCCAAGCGCCCTAGAGTTTGAGATGGCCGGTGACGGCCAGCAAGATGAGCACGAGAAGCAGGATGATGACCACTGTATCCATATTGGCGACCTCCGGAGGTCGCTGAAAAGTTTACCCGCCGATGCGCCTGGCTAAACCAGCATCGACTCGGTGATTTCCCAGAGACGCAGACGAACCTGACCGTCGTCGACCAGCGGATTAGGACGAGCCGGCGCGCAGTTGACGAAGAAGCCGCCTGTGACACCGGCGAGTTGCGGCGACGACGCGCAATAGATGGACGTCGCGGCGCCCCGCTCGGGCGACAACCCGAACGGCTTCATGAACGTCCACCCGAATTGCACCAGACCGCCGACCTCGCCGAAGTCGGTCGCGACCAGGCCTGGATGCAACGCGTTCACGGTGACGGCCGCAGGATCAACCCGCCGCGCGAGCTCAACGGTGAACAGCATGTTCGCGAGCTTCGACTGGCCATATGCATTGGGGGCAAAGCTGTGACGCTCGCCGTTGAGATCGTCGAAATCCAGCGTGGCGGAAAGATGCGCGTCGGAGTTGACATTGACGATACGCGCAGGAGCGTTGGAGCGCAAGACATCGAGCAGCGACGTGCTGAGCAAGAACGGCGCAAGGTGATTGACTGCGAAAGTCATCTCAAAACCTTCGGCGGTCATGGTCCGGCGCGTCGTGATAAGGCCCGCGTTGTTGACGAGCACACGAAGATCGGGCGCGACGCGCGGCAGCTCGGCGCACAGCCGGCGCACTTGCGCCATGTCGGAAAGGTCCGCGATGAGCAGCGTGGTTCGCGCACCGAGCAGTCGCTGCGCGATCCACGCTTGGGCCGACTCGCCGCGCTCGCGGCTGCGGCAGATCATCACCACGCGCGCGCCTAGGCGCGCCAAGCCGAGTACGGTATACAGACCGATGCCGCTGTTCGAGCCGGTCACGGCGACGGTTGTGCCCTCGAGGATGCGCTCGCTCGCCATGCGCGAGGCTTGGTCGTCGCCGCGAAGGGTCCTTGAGACTGTTCCCAGCGGGAATGTCGCGGCACTCGCAGCGAAGCTGGCCGCCCCATGTCGCACGTCAAGAATCAGCCAGGCGATGTCATCCGCATCGTGCCCCTCAAACTCCCGGCGGCCCGCCCCGCGGCTGCCGCGAAGCTGACGTATCGCAACGGCCCGTTGCTCACCGCGGTGCAAGTGACCACGATCTTCTGGGGCTCGTGGTGGAAGCAAGCGCCGCAGAGCGCGCTCGTCGCGCGCATCAACACGTTTTTCGACGACATCCTCGCCAGCGCGCTGTTCGATCAACTCAAGGAATACAGCGTGGGCGGGATGGCGATAGGACACGGCACGCGGGCGGGCACGCTCACCGTCGACCAAGCGCCTGCGGCAACGGTTGACGACGTCGCCATCAGGTCGTTTTTGCAGGGCCTCTTGAAGGCTGGCTCCGTGCCCGCTGCCGGCGCGAACGCGCTCTACTTCATATATTTGCCGAGCGGCGTTACGGTGACGTCCAGCGGCCAGGCGTCGTGTCAGGCCTTTTGCGGATACCACGACGTCGCAGGAGGATCGACGTACTACGCGGTCGAGCCGTATCCGGACTGCCAAGGCTGCCTGGGTGGACTGGCGGCATTCGATGCGCTGACCGTGACCTCGTCGCACGAGCTGTGCGAAGCGATCACCGATCCGGTGCCCGGCCAGGGTTGGTACGACGATGCGAATGGCGAGATCGGCGATATCTGCGCCTGGCAGACGAAGACGCTCGACGGCTACACGGTGCAACTCGAATGGTCGAACAGCGCCGCGGGATGTCGCTGAGAAGACCCGCAGAGGTCAAGCGCCGACTCCCGGCCTAAGTCTGGCATCGACCTATGTCTCGTCTGTCATATCGGCTGTGGTTCTGCGCGGTGGTGGCGATCATCGCTGCGGGCCTCGCCAACCCATGCATCGAGTTCGCCTCCAATGCGGGCTGGTTCGGGCGCAGCGATTTTACCGATCATAGCAATCTCGACGTCATCCCGACCATCGCCTTCGGCATCGTGTTCTGCGCGATCGTGATCGTCCGGCGGCTGAGTCGGCTCGCCGCCACCGGGGACGCCAAGCGCGTTGCTGCATGGCTGCGTCTGTCGAGCCACGTGCTGCGCGCGCGCAACATCGCGCCCTTCATACCGGCGGCGTTCGGCATGCAGATGTCGGCGTTGTTCGCGATGGAGAGCTTCGAGCAGTTCGCCGTGCGGGGCCACATCCTCGGCGGCACACTGTGGCTTGGCGGTCCGCTCGCCGTCAGTCTCATTATCCACGGTGTCTTCTGCATCGCGACGGCGCACGTGCTTACGCGAGCGCTGCACGGATTCGCGCACGGGGCAATCCGAATCGCCGGTCTGCTCCAAACGTTCACCACCGCCGCCGCCGATAGCGGGACGATTCTCCCGCGCGCGGCGCGCGCATGGTTGCCGCGGCTGGGTCCGCTGCATTGCGGTCTGGGCGAACGCGCGCCGCCGTCTCCTTCCTACTAAGCAAGATAAAACAGTCGGCGCCTGCTGATGCGATCACCGGTCGCCCGGCGCATTTGCTTTCGGATGGAGTACCGACCTATCGTGCTTGTACGCAGACCCTCGGGACGCCGGACGACCGTGATCATCGTCGGCGCCGTCATCGCGCTGGTCGCACTTCTCGCCGTCGTCGCGTTGCTATGGCGATCGAGCAGGCATTGGGCCGGCGGCGTCGCCGCTAGGCTGACGATGGGCGACCGGCCCACGAACATCTTGTTGATCGCCAACAACGGCCGCGATCTCAAAGCGAGCGATCCGCTCGGACTGGGCTCGGCTGCCGGACAGGCAGACGTCATCCTGCTCGCGCGCGTCGATCCGCGCGCGCATGCGATCTACGCCATCACCATCCCGCGCGATGCGCTCATCGCGCAGCCGAAGTGGCACAACTCCGTGCCGAAGATCAAGACGCTGTTCTTCATGGGCGACCAAGAGACGCCGCCGCGCGGCCCGCAGTATCTCTCGCAAGCGGTCGGCGCGCTGACCGGGCTGCCGATCGATGGATATCTCGTCGCGAACTTCGCCGGATTCAAAGAAGCCGTGGACTACGTCGGCGGCCTGACCGTGAACGTCAAGGAGCGCATCTACGATCCGCAGTTCAGCCACGCGGATTTCCGGCCCGGAGTGCAGCACATGAACGGCGCGCAAGCGCTCGCGTTCATCAGAGTGCGTCAGAACCAGGCCGGCAACTCGTATCGCGTCGACGATTATCAGCGCATGCAGGCCGAGGTCGAGGTGCTAGGCCTGCTGCGCAACAAGCTGCTCGATCCCACGCATGTGTCGACGCTGCTGCCGGCGTTCGTCACGCACATGAACCACGACGTGTCCACCAATATGCCACACGACCAGTTGGTCCGCATCGGAATCGCGATGGCCGGGGCGCCCGTCTTCCAAGTGCCTCTCGGAACGGTCGCCGATTCGATGATCCTCGCGCATGCCAGCGTGCCGGGCATCAATCACTCCGGCACCATCGACGAAGCGGAGTACGTCGTGCTCGATCCTGCGCAAGTGCGTGCGCGCCTGGCGGAGTTCGGCTCGCGCTCGTCGAGCACCGGCTTGCCGGCGTTCCCGGCTCCCGGATCGATTCACATCGACCTCTACGGCTCAAAACATCTCGCGCTGCACCTCGAACATCTCGGCTTCGCGCACGTGCGCATCGTCGGCGGGCCGACCGGCGCGCAGCGCGTCGTGTATCCTAGGCAAGAGCCGGTCGTCGGCTGGCAAGTCGCGCGGGCGACGGGCATCGGCAACATGTACGTCATTCCCGGCAGCGGCGACGTCGTCACGGTGTACGAGTGACCGGCTAGAAGTGGTAGCGTTGTTCGGCGACGAGCACGGACCCATTGAAGTCTGGCGATGGCCCTCCCGGCTGCGAGGGCAATCCGGTGAAGTTCGCGTGACGCCACTGCACGAGGAACGCGGCGTGCGCTGACTCCGCGACCTGCGTGCCGACGAAGCCGATCACTTGGCGATAGTCCACGTTGGTGAGCGCGCCGAACGCCCACGACCCGCGCATCGCATAGCTCCCATAGCCGACATCCGCGACGGCGCTCTTGCCGAACGAGCGCGCGTACGTGAAGACCACTTGCGGCGCTTGATACGAGACCGCGTCTTGCGGGTTGGCCGGCGTGAAGTCGCGGTGCTGCATGTCGTTGACGTAGTCGAGCGTCAGATCACCGAACGCGGGATGCCAGGCCGTCCACAGCGCGTACTGATGACCTTGGCCGAGCGTTCCCGAGCCGTCGTACTGCGGCAAGAAGAAACCCTCGACGAAGCCGACCTGATTGATGGTGCTGTACACAGCCGGCGTGATCTGCAGGAAGCGCGCGTACGCTGCGTGGATCTCCAGCGGACCCTTATCCAACGAGTAGCGGATCCGAAAGCCTTGGCGGTTCGAGCCGACCGTATTGTTGTCGTTGAGCTGATAATTTGATTTGAGCCACACTCCGGGCCACGACCAGGCGACGCTCCACACGTTCTCGGGCGCGCCATACGGCAGAATCGCGCTTGCGTAGCGCCCTTCGAAACGATAGGCGTCCACGCCGACCGACGCGCGCCCGAACGGGTGGTCAAGGCCGAGATGATAGTAACCGCCCGGTGCTTGCGTGCCCGGCTCGAGGACTTGCTGCGCGTCATACCATGCGCGGCCGATCGCGATCGTCGCGTCGAGTCCGCGCGCCGGGTGGAAAGCGCCGCGCACGCCTGCGATCGTTTGCTGTTGGCCGCCGAGCTGGCTCTGCGGCAATGGTCCCTGCGGGCCCGGGACCGCGACCGCACCGATGCCGTACATCGTGGTCGTGCTGAGGGTCGCGCCGCCTGTGCTGAGGTGCAGCAGATCCGCGGACCAGCGCGTGCCCTCGCCGTGATCGAGCACGAGCGAGCCCAGGACCAGCTGCGCGCCGTCGCCGGGGAGCGCGGGTAACGCCGCGTCGGTCAGCTCTAGCGTTGCGACGCCGCGGCGCGCCACCAGATCGAGACCATCAAGCGGCAGCCCGACCGGCGCCGTGGGCCACGAATCGAGCGCGGCTGGACCATTGCCCAGCGATTCGGCGGGTTGCAGGCCGATGTTCGGCGTGACGTTGGTCAGCGGCGGCTGCACGAACACGAACTTGTCGTTCTGCACGAGGTCGAACCAGCCGGCACGCAGATTGAGCTCCCCATCCGCCGTGCCGACGGAGCCCGATAACAGCGAGACGCGCGCGGCGCCGCCGTCATCGAGGCCGGCGTGAGTCGGAAACGCGATCTGGTACGGGAGCGCCTGCGATCCCAGATGCGGATTGATCGTCGGCATGAGATTCTCAGTCCAATATGCTGCGTTCTGAACGCTGCCGCCCGCATACGCGATGCCGAGCGTCGCCGAAGCGAGGATCTCGGGCGCTGCATAGTCGGCGCGCAGATCGAACTGCGCGACGCCGGCGACGCCCGGCACGTTGGGCGCGCTCGAGAAGACATCGTACGGAGTCATAGGCGAAAGCGTCGCGCCGGCAGCGAATCCCGGTCCCTCGGGCGGCGTAAGGCCGGGTCCGCTTTGCGCTTGGTCGACAAACGAGACGAAGCCGTCGCCGCTCAGGCGCACGCCGTATTGCGGCGCGGGCGTGGGAGTCGCGCTCGCCGTCGCCGCTGGACGTGGGCTCGGGATGGACGAAGGACCCGGCGCAGCGACCGCGTCTGCGCGTGCCGGCTGCATCGAGCCAGCCGCGAGGCACGCGGTTGCGAAGAGCACCAATCTCACCGAAGCGGTTCCCGCTCGAGTTTTGACACTGCGCAATAGTAGCCCGCGGTCAATGCACCTGTCAACTCTTCGAGGTCGTTGCGCGGCCTCGGTTCAGCGGCGGCAGCAGACCTCGAGCTTATTGCCTTCCGGGTCTTCGAAGAACACCGCGTAGTACGGCTGGATGTAGTCTGGGCAATCCATAGGGCCTTCGATCGCTCGCGCGCCCACCGAGCGGAGCGAGGCACCGATGCGGTCGACATCTGCGCGCGTCGCCGCTGCGAACGCGATGCGGGTCTCGCTCGGCCGATGATGCGCGAGCTCGTCTAAGACGAAGAACTGGTTCGCTTCATCCGGACAGTAGTATTCGAACGAGCTGCCGTAATCTATGGTCCGCGTGTAGCCCAGCGCCGGCATGAGCACGTCGTAGAACGGCCGCACCGCTGCGAGGCTGCGGACGCGATGATCGATGTGGTCCAGCGGAAAGCGGTTCACGTCTGCGTGCTTCGGCCGTTGGTCGGGGCGCCGGCGACCGGCGCGCGCGGCCTTGAGAACAGATCGGTGATGGAGCGAAAGCCGCTCTTGAGCAGCGGCCGTTCGAAGAGATACGTGATGACCGACGCTACGGCGACCGAGATGACAACGGTGATCACGAGGTACGTCCATTGCCAGAGCCGATCGTCCTGGAAGTCCTGCGTGCGCGGCAGCGGGAACGAATGGCGCGCCAGGTACGTCGCTATGAGCTGATGCCAGAGATATAGATTGTACGAGATGACCGACAAGAACACGAGCAGCGGGTTGGCGAGCACCGCTCTCCACCAGGTCGCCGCTAGACACGATGCCACGGTCAGCAGCACGAACGTCAGCCCGAGCAGCGTCAGATGGCTGTTACTCCAGACGTACTGCCAGTCGGGTTCGATGCGTATGAGGAACAGACCGTAGAGCAGCCAGCCGTACAGCGCGAAGCCGGCGATTGCGAGTGCGGTCCACAGATGCTGCCAGCGCGCAGGGTCTGCGGTTCGCGATCGCAGCCACACGAAGAGCCATGCCGCGAACATGCCGCATCCGAAAAGGTCGAGGAAGGCCGGCATCTGCGTCATGACGACGTAGTCGCCGATGCAACACGGCGAGTAGAACAAACGATACCCGTTGGCGATCGCCAGCATGCCTGCGAACGTCGCCAGCGGCCAACGCCGGAAGCACCAGCACAGCAGCGGGAAGATCACATAGAACTGGACCTCGACCGCCAGCGTCCATAACACGCCGTTGACCGTGCCGAACGTGTCGTGGAACCAGTTGTGGATGAACAGCAGGTGGGTGGCGTACACTTTGAACAGCATGGTCCCCGAGAATGCCGCGATGATCCACGGCGCGAGTATGAGCAGCTGCAGGTAGTACGACGGCACGATCTTGATGAAGCGCCGATATGCGAAGTGCGCGACGGTCTGCAGTGGCTTGCCTTCGAACACGTGCCGCGCGTACGGATAGAACAGCACGAAGCCGCTGATGAAATAGAAGAGGTCGACTCCGGTGAACCCGGTCTCAGGGATGACCTGCAGGTTGACCGTGTGCCCGAACAGCTTGAACCGTGAGTCCAGCCAATTCCATTCCCACACGTGATACCACAGCACCACGAAGATCGCGATGCCGCGCAAACCGTCGAGGACTCCCAGGTGGGCTTGCTGTGACGCGCGCGGCGTCTCAACCATCGTTCGCGACCGCCACGGGAGGGGGCTTGGCGACCGGCTCACGGCGCCGGAAGAGATCGCCGATCGCGCTGAAGCCTTTCTTGAGCAGTGGCTGCTCGATCGCATACGTCACGAAGATCGAGATTGCGAACGTGATCACGAGCGACGAGATCGTGTACACCCATTTCCAGTGCTCGTCAGCGTGCGGATCGGCCGTGCTCGGCGCCGGCACGCGGTGTTTGAGCATCCAGAGCATGAGGAAGCTGTGCCACAGATACAGGTTGTACGAGATCACACCCATGAACACGAAGAAACGGTTGGCGATGATCGCGTGCAGGAAACGGTACGAGAAGAGCGCTGCGACGGCGAAGATCACGAGCAGTCCGCCGAAGTACAAGCGGTTGGCGGCCTGCCATGACGGATAGCCGTGCGGTTGATACAGATGCGAGTACAGCGCGACGAGCATCGCGCACAGGCCGATGGCAGCGCCGACGGCGACCAGCGTGGCAAGCCATTGGAACCGCTCAACCGGCAAGCGGCTGCGCGCCCACACGAATATCCACGCCGCCAGCATGCCGTCGGCGAACAGATCGAGATATGCGGGCAGCTGGCCCATCTTGACATAGTCGGACACGTCGGCATGGGCGGCGTACAGCCGATAGCCGACCGCGATCGCGACCATCAGCAGATACGTGATCGCCGGTTGGCGGCGGAAGAGCCAGCACAGCGCGGGGAATATCAGATAGAATTGGACTTCGACGCCCAGGCTCCACAGCACGCCGTTGACGCCGACCCATGTGTCCACCCAGAAGATGTGGATGAAGAGCAGATGCGTCACCATCTGCCTGATGCCTTCCCTGAACGAAGTGAATTCGCCGATGAGGACGGCCGCAACGACGAGGGCGATGACGTACGACGGCACGATCTTGATAAAACGGCGATAGGCGAACTGCTTGACCGTCTGCAGCGGGCGGCCTTCGAACAAGTGCCGCGCGTAGGGATAGAACAGCACGAAACCGCTGAGGAAGAAGAACAGCTCCACGCCCATCAACCCGGTGCCCGGTATGATGACGACGGGAATCTCGTGTCCGGACACGTTGAGATACGGCGTCAACCATGAGAACAGCCAAAGATGCCACCACACCACCATAAGGATGGCGATGCCGCGGAGACCGTCGAGCACGTCGAGGCGCGCTTCAGATGTCGGACGGACCGTTGAAGCCATGCTGTTAGTATCGGGCGACTTCGGCGCGGGCCGTCATGCTGCCTAGGGATGACCGGCGTATCCCCGAAGTCGCCCCCGACCATATGACAACCGGCCGTCTCGTCTTGTGTCCGACGCCGCTCGGCAATCTTGAAGACATCACGGCGCGGGCGTTGCGCGCGCTGCGCGAATGCGATCTCATCGTCGCCGAAGATACGCGCGTCACCGGCGGGCTGCTGCGCCACTTCGGCATCGGCAAGCCCCTGCGTTCGCTGCACCGGCGAGTCGAGGCGCAGCGGGAACGGGAGATCCGCGCGGCGTTGCGCGACGGCAAGACCGTCGTGCTGGCCACGGATGCCGGCATGCCCGGCATCTCCGACCCTGGGGGCGCCTTGGTGCGGTTGGCGCGCGATGCCGGCGCAGCAGTGGAAGCGCTACCCGGTCCCAGCGCGTTCGTCGGCGCGCTCGTGCTCAGCGGTTTCGACATCAGCCGTTTTCGATTCGACGGTTTTCCGCCGCGCAAGTCCGCGGAACGTCGCGCGTACCTGCGCACGCTGCGCGACGTCGGTTACGCGATCGCCTGGTATGAAGCGCCGACGCGCGTCGTCGCGTTGCTCGACGACGTCGAACGCGAGCTGCCGCAACGCCGAATCTTCGTCGTGCGCGAATACACGAAGAAATTCGAACAGCAGGCGCTTGGATCGGCCGCGCAGGTGAACGCGCAGATCGAACGGCCGCCGCGCGGCGAGTTCTCGATCGTGCTCGAAGGCGCGAGCGCGGACCGCGCGACGGCGCGGGCGCGGGAGATCTCGGACGAAGCGCGCGCCGCGCTGTTGGGCTTGATCGCGCGCGGCACCGGCGCCCGCGATGCCGCCGAAGCGATCGCGAAGGCGACCGGTCTGCCCAAGAACGCGCTCTACAAACTCGCGCTGCAACGCTCGCAGCGCCGCTAACATGCACGTCGACGCGTGGGTGCTCGTCGCGCTCGGCGCGACCGCGTTCGTCGCCGCCGCCGTCGACGCCATCGTCGGAGGCGGCGGCCTCATCAACCTGCCGGTGCTGCTGCTCACCGGGATGCCGGTCTCGATGGCGCTTGGCACCAACAAGCTGTCCGGCATCGCCGGCACCGCGACCGCGACCGCCACCTTCGCCGCCGCACGCCAGATCCGTTGGCCGATCGTCACGGCGAGCGCGCTTGCGGCGTTCGCCGGCGCGCTGCTGGGGGCGCGCACCGTGCTGCTGCTCGACCCGACCGTGCTGCGCGTCATCGTCTCGGCGTTGCTGCTCGTCGTCTCGGCGGTCGTCGCTTTGCGCCCGCAGCTCGGCACGCAGTACGCTGGTGCGCCCGTCCATCGTTCGATCTGGCGATCCGGCGCGATCGGTCTGGCGACGGGGTACTACGACGGCTTTTTCGGCCCCGGCGCGGGCGTGTTCATGATCTTTCTGTTCGTCGCATGGCTCGGTGTCGATTTCTTAGCCGCCTCGGGTCTCGCCAAAGCGACGAACTTCGCGTCGAATCTCGGCGCCATCATCGTGTTCGCGCTGGCCGGCACCATCGACTATCGCATCGGCGTCGTCATGGCCGTCTGCGCGGTAGGCGGCAGCTTCACTGGTTCTCGTCTGGCGATCGTCCGCGGCTCGGTCTTCGTGCGCTTCGTCTTCCTGGCTGTGGCATGGGTCGTCGCTGCCCGGCTGCTCTGGCAGGCGCTCCACCGCTAGCGCGCAAACAACCGCTGATATATGGCCAAAGACACGTTCTATCTCACGACGCCGCTGTACTACACGAACAGCACGCCGCATATCGGGCACGGCTACACGACCATCGCGGCCGACATCCTCGCGCGTCTGCATCGCGTGACCGGCGATGGGCGCGCGTGGTTTCTGACCGGCACGGACGAACACGCGCAGAAGATAGC
Source organism: Vulcanimicrobiota bacterium (assembly GCA_963772515.1). Classification (GTDB taxonomy): domain Bacteria; phylum Vulcanimicrobiota; class Vulcanimicrobiia; order Eremiobacterales; family Eremiobacteraceae; genus JAFAHD01. The sequence continues at coordinate 206,116 of CAVYXC010000002.1, read as the reverse complement.
CGACGCGGCCGCGGTGCAGGGCAAGACGCCCAAGCAATTCGTGGATGAGATCGTGGAGCGCTGGAAAGCGCAATGGCGCGAGCTCGATATCAGCTATGACCAGTTCATCCGCACGACCGATCCCGATCACGAGAAAGCGGTGCAGCGCATCTTCACGATCTTGCGCGAGCGACGCGACGTCGAGCCGGGCAAATATGAAGGCTGGTACTGCCGCACCGACGAGACGTTCTGGGTCGAGAGCAAGCTCATCGACGGGCGCTGCCCGAATCCCGAGTGCGGGCGGCCGGTGGAGTGGGTGTCGGAAGATGCGTGGTTTTTCCGGCTCTCATCCTATAGAGACCGCCTGATCGAGCACTACCGCGCGAATCCGCATTGGGTGCGGCCGCAAAGCGCGTACAACGAGATGATGGCGATCCTGCAAGGCGGGCTTGAGGATCTGTGCGTGTCGCGGCAAAGCGTCGAGTGGGCGATCGCGATGCCGGGCACCGCGGGCACGACGATCTACGTCTGGTTCGACGCGATCTGCAATTATATAACAGCCGCCGGATATCCGCATGACCTGGCAAAGTTCGAACGCTTGTGGCCTGCCGACGTGCATCTCATCGGCAAGGAGATCGCGCGCTTCCACACGATCATCTGGCCCGCCATTCTGATGGCCCTCGATCTGCCGCTGCCGCGACTCGTGTTCGCCAACGGTTGGATCACGATGGAGGGCACGAAGATGAGCAAGAGCCTCGGCAACTTCCTGACCGCGGACGAGCTCATCGCGCAATACGGCGTGGACGGCGTGCGCTATCTGTTATTCGCGCAAGCGACCTTCGGCACCGATTTCGGCCTGAGCGCTGAAGGCATGCAGCGCCGCTACAACGCCGACCTCGCGAACGACCTGGGCAATCTCGTGCAGCGTACGCTGTCCATGCTCGGGCGCTACCGGGCCGGTACGGTTCCTGCGGCGCGCACGCGCTCATCGTTGGCGGCGGGTTTCGAGTCTGCACGTGATTCGGTCATCGCCGCGATGGCCGAGCTGGATTACCGCGGTGCTCTGGGCGCGATCTGGGAGCGCGTTGGCGCGTTGAATCTCCACGTCGAGCAGAGCAAGCCGTGGGAACTGGCCAAACGCGAAGAGAGCGCGGCGCTCGACGACGTGTTGTACGAGTTGTGCGAGGGCGTGCGCTGGATTAGCGCGTTCATCTATCCGTTCATGCCGGCTGCCGCGCAGACCGCATGGAACGCGCTCGGACAACAGGGCGTTCCGGGACAACGCTGGGACGAGCAGCTGCAGTGGGGCAAGCTCGCGCCGGGTACGGCGACGAACGTGCCGCCGCCGCTCTTCCCGCGGCTCGAGGCAAACGACGCTTCGTCGTGATCCTCGCGGACACGCACGCCCATCTCGACGGCCCGGAGTTCAGCGCTGATCTGCGCGATGTGCTCGCGCGAGCCGGTGCGGCCGGGGTACGCGCGATCGTGTCTGCGGGTCAAGACGAAGCGACAAGCCGGGCGGCTCTTGCTCTAGCTGCAGCGCACCCAGCTATCGCGGCCGCGGTCGGCGTGCATCCCCACCTGGCGAGCACCGCCGGCGACATGCGCTGGCTCGACGTGCTGCTTGACGATCCGCACGTCGTCGCGGTCGGCGAGATGGGTCTTGACTATCACTACGATCATTCGCCGCGCGACGTGCAGCGTGAGGTCCTAGGCCGCCAGCTCGACATGGCTGCACAGCGTGACCTGCCTGTGATCCTTCACTGCCGAGAGGCAGAAGGCGATCTTGCCGCTGTCTTGCGACTGCACTTCGCCCGAGGTCGGCTCGGCGTCGTGCATTGCTTCACCGGCAACTACGATTGGGGAATGCGGCTCATCGACGAGTTCGGCGTATTCCTCGGCATCGGCGGGGCGGTCACGTTCAAGAACGCAAAAGAGCTGCACGACGCGGTGGCGCGTCTGCCGCTCGAATCGCTCGTGCTCGAGACCGATTGTCCGTTCATGACGCCGGCGCCGAACCGCGGCAAGCGCAACGAGCCCGCGAATGTCGTCCTCACGTGCGCGCGGCTCGGCGAGCTGCGCGGCGCTGATCCGTCGAGCATCGCTGGCGCGACGACGGCCAACGCGCGCCGCCTTTTTCCGAGGCTGGGCGATCGGTTGAGCGGCTAACCGGAGCCGGTCGGACTTCCCCCGTGGGATGCGCCGACTGGCTCCTTTTGCCGCATCCGCTCAATTCGCGCGCTGAGCTGAAGCCGAGACACGATGAACGTGAGCGTTGGCGTTGGCCTGCGGCTGGTACCGTTGCGTCACGAGCAGCGGGACGACCAGCAACGCGATGACGATCAGCCCACAGGCGATGTCGATGATGAGTTGTGTTGAGAAGCGCATGGTCCAAACCTCCATAGAGAGCAAGTGTTGACACTTGTATGGTAGGTCATGGGCCGCCGGTCGGGCTTCGTGGGAAACACCGAAGAAGGGCAGGGGGTAGTACGGATATTATGGCGGGGTGCCGGTCAAACGGGCTCGGCCTGCGACCACAGGCGGTCGAACTCCGCGCGCACGGAGGCAGCACCATCGTCGAAGTCGCCCTGGGACGCTATGATGCCGACCTCGCGGGCCTCATCGAGGCCGTTCCTTGTGAGGTTGGCGGAGCCGATATAGAGCCGATCGCCCGCATCGATGTATTTCGCATGCAAGTATGCCCCAGGCAGCGTGCGCACGTCGACGCCTGATCTGGTCAACGATTGGAAACAATCCGTGCGCGTGTCGCGCTCGCGCTTGACCAGCACCTCATCGTGTTGTCCACGCGCCGCGCGCGCCTTCAATGCATCGACGATCAGCGAATCCGATAGATCCTCGATCGCGATGCGTTCGTCCACTGGCGCGTCCAACAGCGCCGCGATGCGCGCGCGCTGACCCGGATCTGGACCATTGATGATCCGCCCGGTCTGCGCATCGCCATCCACGATCGCGGTGCCGACGGCCGCGACATCCGCCGGCGCGTCATCTTCCACGAGGAAATCTCCTGGCTCCCAGAAGCCCGCCTGATTCGGATTCGCCGTCGAGATGAATGCGCGCCGGCCATCCACCACCGCCGCTTTCGCATGTTCGAGCACAAGCGGATCGTCTTCGACGACGATATGGATGCGATCATCGAGTATGCGGGAGTAGCGCGCGAAAGACACACGGCCCGGGTCGTCCCTGGGCTGCTTGGCACGCTTGCGGTCGTAGCGGCCCACATCACCTTCGAGATGCAACGTGACGTCCACGCCGCGCGCGGCTGCGGCGTTGAGCGCGCCGACCACATCGGGATCGCCGAGGCTGTGGAACTGCGCGCGAATCGAACTGCGCGCGGCCGCAAACGCGTCGCACAACGTGACGCGTGCCTGCGCGCCGATGCTGACATGCAGATCTGCCACGATGTGACCAATCACGCACTCCGGCGTGTGCGTCTAGCGCCATGCCAGGAAAGGCCGGAAAGCCGTCCGAAGCGCACATCGTTTCATGAGCATAGATAAAGGAAGCGTCGTGCGCGAGCTGTTCGACCGTATCGCAGCCCGCTACGATCGCGCCAACACCGCCATGACCGGCGGCCTCGACGAGCTGTGGCGGATGCTGGCCATCAACCAGCTCCATGTCGCCGACGACGGCCACGTGCTCGACCTATGCTGCGGCACCGGCGGCCTCGCTCGCATCATGGCGCGGCGCGTTCCGGAAGGCCTGGTCGACGCGATCGACTTCAGCCCTCGCATGCTCGAGGTGGCTCGCGCGCACGCGACGCCCGCGAACATCACCTATCACGAAGGCGACGTCCTGGCGCTGCCGTTCGAAACAGGCGTCTTCGACGGCGCCGCGATGGGCTACTCGATGCGCAACATCGTCGACATCGGCGCATGTCTGCGCGAGGTCGCACGCGTCCTCAAACCCGGCGCCTCGTTCGTCAACCTCGAGATCAGCAAGCCGCCCAACCCGCTGTGGCGGCGCTTGTTCTATCTCTACTTCTATAATGTGCTGCCGGTGGTCGGGCGGATCGCCGGTGGCGACGCAGCGGCGTACCGCTATCTGCCCCAGTCGCTCGTCAACTTCCCCGACGCCGATGGCCTCGCCGCACTGTTCCAAGCCGGCGGCTTCGCACACGTGCGCTACATACGATTGATGGGCGGCGCCGTCGCGCTGCACATCGGCACCAAAGAGCGCGTGCGGGCGAACACGTCCGTCGAAGTCCCGCTGACCGCGGACCTGCTCGCATGATCGAGGAATCGAGATCTCCGATCCACGCGGTCGTCGAGCAGTTCGTGCGCGAAGAGCTGTCGCAGGAGAACGCGCACATCGCCGGCGCGGTCTGGAGCATGCTCGACGCCGGCGGCAAGCGCTTGCGCCCGCGCATCACGATGCTCGCCGGCCGCGCGGTCAACGCATCGGCGCCCGACGACCCGGTGCTGGCCTCGTACATGGAGCTCATCCACGTCGCAACGCTGATCCACGACGACGTGCTCGACAACGCCGACACGCGGCGTGGACGCGAGTCCACCAATCGCGCGTACGGCAATCGCTTCTCGGTGCTCGCCGGCGACTATCTCTTCTCGTGGGTGTTCAAGAAGATCACGCTGGGCTACGCGCCGCCCGTGCCGACGATTCTGGCGGCGATGCTGGCCGAGATCTGCAACGGCGAGGTCAAACAGCTGCGCGCCGCGGGCGATCTCGCGATGACGCCGCAGCGCTATCTCGAGATCATAGGCAAGAAGACCGCCGAACTGTTCGGCTCGTGCGCGGAAGTCGGCGCCATCAACGCGCTGCTGCACGCAGGGCGCGCGCCCGGAATCGCACTGCGCGCGGATCCGCACGTGCATGCGCTGCGCGAATTCGGGCGGCTGTTCGGGCTTGCGTTCCAGATCCGCGACGATCTGTACGACGCGGTGGCCGACGAGGCGCAGCTCGGCAAACCCGCCGGCAGCGATCTGCGCGAGAAGAAGATGACGCTGCCGCTGATCGTCGCCCTCGAGCAGGGGGGAGCGCAAGCGCGGGGGCGCGTGGAGACCTTGTTCGCTTTCGAGGACGCAGGGTCGGAGCAGGCCCGGCCGGCGCTTGAGCGCGTGGTCGAGCTGTTGCGAGATCGCCGGGTGATCGACCAGACCACGGCACCGATGCAGCGCTACGCCGAAGAAGCGCTCGCCGCCCTGACACCGCTGCCGCCGTCAGCCGCCCGCGACGAACTGGCCAGCATGGCCCGCAGTCTAAGCGCTTTTTCATTCTGAGCGCGGGGGACGGTTTTCGCGCTTGCGCGAACCCGTCCCACGGAAGGAGCCCTCACATGTCACCCGTGTACGCAATCATCGACGCGCCCATCATCGCCGTCATCATCGGCGCCGCCATCATCCTGTTCGGCGCAGACCAGATACCAAAGCTGGCGCGCTCGATGGGCCAAGCCAAGAAAGAATTCGACGCCGCGGTTTCCACCAAGACCCCGCCGGACGCGCCGGTGCAGGACACAGCGGTGCCCCCGAGTCCGGCTGCTCCGCCTTCTGATCCGTCCGCTTCATCCGCCGCGCCGCCGCCGCAATAGCGCCACCCATTCAGACGTCGCACCAGGACGCTCCGCCCGCCGCGCGCCATTCCGAGGACGCGGAGATGACATTCACGGAGCACCTCGCGGAGCTCCGCACTCGTCTTATCATCTCGATCGCGACCGTCAGCATCGTCTCGCTCGTCGCGTTTCCGCTGATGCCGAAGCTGCTCGTGCTGCTCGAGCGCTTTTTCATTCCGGGCATTCAACTGCATGTGTTCTCGCCCGCCGAGATCATCCGCGTGTACATCAAGCTGTCGTTGCTCGTCGGGCTCGTGGTCGGCTTCCCGATCGTGCTCTACGAGCTCTACGCATTCGTCGCGCCCGCGCTGGATCGCCGGCTGCGTTCGCGCGTCGTGTGGTACGCGGTTCCATCGCTGTTGATGTCGTTCTTGGGCATCGCATTCTGCGGCTTGGTCGTCTTGCCGCTCGTGTTGCGCGCGCTGCTGAACCTCACGCAAGCCTCTGGCCTCGTCGGCACGTATCAGCTCGACCCGACCATCGGATTCATCGTCATCCTGCTCGGCATCTTCGCGGTGATGTTCCAATTGCCGATCGTGCTGTCGCTGCTCGCGAGCGTCGGCATCGTCAATTCAAAACTGCTGGCGGATAAGTGGCGGCACGCCATGATCGCCATCCTGATCTTGGCAGGCATCGGCGCGCCGGACGGCAATCCACTGACTATGCTGCTCCTCGCCGCACCGCTTGCCGGATTATATCTGCTCAGCATCATCGTCGTGCGGCTGACGGAGCCACGAATCGTGCCCGCGGGCATCCCCGCGTGACGCAAGAACGCACTATGACCAACCAGCGCAGCCTCTACGACCAGACGCTCGACGTGCTCTCGAACGTGATGTTCCCCGTCGTCGTATTCGTTCATTTGGGCCGCGTATGACTATCGTCGGTACGAGCGTCGACCAAAACCATGCCGGCTGGAACGCTATTATGATGAATACCCGCGCGCCGATCGCCAACGCGATCCTGCGCCTGCATCTCACGAACATCTTCCATTCGTGGCCGTACATCACGCTGGTGCTGCTGCTGCTGATATCCATGTCGGTATGCACCTTCCGGCGCGTGATTCCCAAGCGCTTTCCCAAAGATCGCGCAGTACCGATCGAGAACTTCGGCCTCCACGCGAGCTCAAGAATCGACGCTCGATTTCGACGCGACGAGTCGACGCGGTCGGCGCTTCGCTCGCCGGCATGGTTTCACGGTGCGGACGCAAGACATCGATGGCGGCGACCACTGGATCTTCGCCGACAAGCAGAAGTGGGCGCGCTACGGCGTGCTCGTCGCACACGTGGGATTCGCGGTCATCGCGATCGGCGTGTTCGCCGGCTGGCTATGGGGGTATCGCGGCCAGTTGCAGATCTTCTCCGGCCAAACTGCGAGCGTGCCGCAGGCCGGCTTGAACGTAACGTTAGTCGCGCTTCATCGGCCGTTTCGAGCCGGTGCAGACCAAAGAAGGTCTGATGTATCAGGCATCGCGCTTCCAATCCGACGTCCACGTATCGGGCGGCGACACCGATGCGAAGGTGAGCATCCTCGTGAACCACCCCTTCGTCACTGCGGGTAACGTCTATATCTATCAGGCGTCCTACGGGTTCGGCGGAAATCTCGAGATACTCGCGCTTCGGCAAACCGGTCGCGGTGCAAGGCGCAACTGACAGGCTCGGGCCGCAAGATGTCGTCTACCTGCCCGGCACGAGCCGCGTGATCGAATACGGCACCATGCTCGGCCCGTCAGATCCGTCGCAAGCGCCGATCGGCGTGCCGCTGCCTAAGGTCGACACCTACGCGCTGTGGGTGTTCCACGATCAGATCCCCATCACACAAAAACCGATCCTGCTTCCGGTCGGCGCCACCTTCGATGCCGGCGACGGCTACACGATCATAGCTCTGCCGCCGGTGGCCTGGTCAGGTTTGACGTACAGGTATGACCCCGGCGAGCTGTGGGTAGGTGCCGGCGCGCTGATCCTGTCCGCCGGCTTCGTGATGGCGCTGTTCTTCATGCCCATCAAGCTGTACGCGCGCGTTCGCCACAATGCGGGCGCGGCTGTGGTTGAAATCGCAGCGACGACGACCAAAGGCAATGCGATGTATGAGGATGATTTCGGCTCGCTGGTGAAAGCGTTGTCGGAGCACCTTTCGCCGCCGAGAGAGCGGGTCGGTCCCGGAAACTGTGAGCGCCTATGCCTAACTCGTACTCCCAGTACAACACGAACGTCACTGCGCTCATGGACGCGCACACTGCTGCGTACATGGCGTGGTATGAGGCGGCCGTCGTGCTGTATCTCGTCGCCGCGCTCGTGTTCGCGGGCTATTGGTTTTTCCGCAGCTGGACGCCCTTGGGAGCCGGCATCGTGCTCGCCTCGCTGGGCATCATCGCGCAGATCATAAGTCTCGGCATACGCTGGTACTACGGACATCACGTTCCATGGAATGACCTGTACGGTTCGCTGTCCGTCGTGTCGCTGTTCACTGCAATTTTCTTCTTGATCTTCGGCGCGCGCTACCGCATCTGGTTCGCGGCGCCGCTTGCCTTCGTGTTCTCCGACGCCCTGTTGGCATATGCAAAGGGTTGGAATCGAGGTCTCGAGCCGCTGGTCCCGTCCTTGCAGAGCAGCTGGATCTACATCCACGTGCCCGTCGTCCTCGCGTCGTATGCAGCATTCCTCATCGGCTGCGTGCTCAGCATCATGTATCTGTTCAAGAAGGCCGACGAGGATCGGATGCTGGCCATAGCCGGCAAGTCGGTCGGCGCGGCGGTGTCCTCGCAGACCGCAGATCTCGGCTTCGTACGGCCGTGGTGGCTGGCGTGGGTGGAAGCTGTGCCGCCCTCAAGCAAGCTCGACGTCGCGGCGTATCGCGTGAATTCGATCGGCGAGATCCTGCTCACCGCCGGCATCATCCTCGGTCGCTGTGGGCGCACGTCTCGTGGGGCAGCTATTGGCAGTGGGATCCAAAGGAGACGGCGGCGCTGGCCAACTGGATCGTCTACGCTGACGTACGTGCATCTGCACACCAGACCATCCATGCGCGGCAAGGTCACGGCCTGGATCTCGATCATCGGCTTCTTGACCGTGCTGTTCAGCTACTTCGCGGTGAACATCGTGTTCAGCGGTCTGCACTCGTATAAGTGATCTGACGTGGACTCGCGACGCGCGCTCGCATTGATCGCTCAAGCCGCGGCCGTCGCCGCGGTCGGAGCGCTCGCGATCGGCGCCGTCGCGATCGGGACGGCGGCCGTGGGGTCGCTCGCGCTTGGTGCGCTCGGGGTAGGCCGTGCGACCGTGCGTCGCGCGAACGTAGGCCGCGCTCGCCTTGGCTCCGTCGAGATCGACGAGCTCGTCGTGCACAAGTTGCGCGTGGACGAACTCGCCGTGACGAAGACGCTCACCCTTCCGGGTCAGCCTCCCAACCGCGACTAGCTGATCCCGCATCAGCGATTCGTTATCAGCCACATGTCCGGGCGGCGTACCAGGATGCGCGCGTTGATGCCGCGCGCCTTCAGATCGGCGTACTCGTACGGCACGATCAGCGCGTAGACGCGGTCGCTTCCCTTGAGCAAAGCGTCGGCGTTGGCCTTATCGGTTTCGGTGCGCAAGAAGCTGACCGGACCCGCATTGGTGTAGAACAGCAGTGAGAAGCCGCCATGCACGCCGGTGATCGCGATCGTATCACCCGGCCGCCACAGCGACTGGATGTACGTCGCCATGCCCTTCATCGGCTTACGCGCCTCGAGCCCCGGCAGAATGCCCAGCACGAGTGCCGCCACGACGCCGCCCATCATCAGCGACAGCCCGAGCGGTGCGATCCAGGCGCGGCGCAGCGCGAGTGTCAGCCCAAACGTGGCGATCGCCGACGGCACGACGATCCAGCCGAGCAGCGTCAGCGGAGCCACCAGCTGCGCGGTCTGTCCGAGGCGCTGCGTCTGCACGTAGAGCACGATGGCGACCGCGAGCAGGACGAGAGCGAGCGGTAACATCAGCAGCGCGCCGCGCAAACTGCGCAGGTCGTTGCGCTCTATGGCGCGCCCGACGAGCCCGCCGACGAGAATCGCAAGCGCGGGGAAGATGATGGCTATATAATTGGGCAGTTTTGTCTGCGCCAACGAGAAGAACACGAACGGCATGCCGGCCGCGCACAGCAAGAAGACGTCGTCACGACTGTGCTGCAGCCATGCCTCCTTGATCGCCTTGGGCAGGAAGGCGACGTACGGGAAAAAGCCGAGCAGCAGCAACGGTACATAATAGTAGATCGGCCCCGGCTGGTTTTCGAACGGCGCGAGATAACGGCCGAAGGTCGAGCGCCCGATGTATTCGTCGACGAACGGCGCGCCGTGGAGCACCGCTTGCGACACGAACCAGGAGCCGCCGAGGACCACGAAGACCACGACGCCGCCAAGCCACGGCAACCGCGTGACGCGCGAGGCATCCAACCCATCCGCAGGCACGCCGGGGCCCGCGCGGTGCCGCCACCATTCGATCAGATACCACGCGCCGAGCGAGATCAGCGGCAGTACGACTGCCACGGGCCCCTTGGTCATCGTGCCCAACGCCATGGCGACGACGGCGATCCAAAACGCTCTGCGGTCGCCGTCGCGCAACGCGAAGTAGCCCCACAGCGTCGCGACCGCGATGAAGAAGATGAGCATCGTGTCGAGGATCGCAAGGCGCGCGAGCACGATGTACTCGAGACTCGTGCCGAGAGCCAGGCCGCTCACGACACCGGCGGTCTCGCCGTACAGGCGGCGCCCGGCGAAATATGCCGCGACCGCGCCGAACACACCGAATAGCGCGCTGGGCAGCCGCACCGCGAACTCGTTGAGGCCGAACGCGATGGCAGCGGCACCGGCCGTCCAAAACCAGAGCGGCGGATGGATATACCAGGGCGCGAAGTTGTAGTGCAGCGACAGCCAATCGCGTGTGAGGAACATCTCCTTGACCACTTCGCCGTAGGTCGGTTCGCTGTTATCCCAGAGGCTGCCGTTGCCCAAGCCGAGGAAATACAACGCTGCGACCAGCGCCAATGCGCCCGCGCGGATGCTCGCGATGGCTAGAGCCGCATCGCGCGGCTGCGACTTCATCATCTCTGCGACAGGTTGCGGCGCGCGCCGCCATCTTCTCCTTTCCCGGTTCCGGCGGGCCTCCCAAAGGAGGCCCTTTTTGACGCCTTGAAGCCGCTGACGCTCATGCCTACTGTTACGACGGTGCGCGTCGCCACACGCCCAAGCGCGCTCGCGCTCAAACAGGCACAGGCCGTGATGGACATGCTCACCCGACAGCACGGCGATCTCACTTTCGACATCGTGAAGATAAGCACGCGCGGCGATGACGATCAGGACCGTTCGCTCGCGGCGATCGGCGGCGACGGCATCTTCGTCAAAGAGCTCGAATCCGCGCTGCTGTCCAACCGGGCCGACATCGCCGTGCATTCGATGAAGGACTTGCCGACCGAGCTGCCCGCCGGCGTACGCGCCGGCATCGTCCCGATGCGCGAGGATGCGCGCGACGTGCTGCTCTCGCGCGACAACCAGCACAAGACGATTTTTGCACTGCCCAACAAAGCCATCGTCGGGACTAGCTCGCTGCGCCGCGAGGCGCAAGTGCACGCGATCAAACCGCTTGTCGAGGTCAAAGACCTGCGCGGCAACATCGACACGCGCATCAAGAAACTGCTCGACGGCCACTACGACGCCATCATCCTGGCGTTGGCGGGCGTGCAACGTCTTGGTCTGCCTCCCGAGGTCGGCGAGGGCTCGCCGATCCCGATCGACGAGATGGTTCCTGCCGTCGGCCAGGGTGCGCTGTTCGTGCAATGCCGCGAAGCCGACACCGCGACGCAAGAGCTGCTCGCGCCGCTGGCTGAGCCGCTCAGCTCGATGGGCGTCGCGATCGAGCGCGCATTTCTCAAACGGATGGGCGGCGGCTGCGCGGTGCCGGCGGGGGCGAACGCGAGCGTGTTCGGCGATCGCTGGCTGTTCCACGCCTTCGTCGGCAGCGTTGACGGCAAACACGCCATGCGGCGCGACGCGGAGGGTATCGCGCGCGATGAAGCCGATGCGACCGCGGCCGTCGAAGACATCGCCGATGAGATGCTCGAATCGGGAGCGCGCTGGGTGATCGCGCAGTACAAGAGATGAGGGACGCAATGCGCCAGGTCGTGCCGACCCCGACTCCGCAGGCGGCGGGTCCGACTCCGGTGGAACGTCCGCGCCGGTTGCGACGCAACGCCGCGCTTCGCGGGCTCGTGGCAGAACATGCGCTGCGCGTGGAGGACCTGGTCGAGCCGATGTTCGTCGTGCCCGGCAACGGCGTGCGCAGCGAGATCGTGACGATGCCCGGTGTGTTCCATCAGTCGGTGGATATGCTGGTCGAGGACGCCAAAGCCGCCCACGCGCTCGGCATCCCCGCGGTCATCCTGTTCGGCATACCTGCTCACAAAGATAATGCAGCCTCTGGATTGACCGATCCGCGCGGCCCGGTGCCGCTCGCGATCGCCGCGCTCAAACGCGCGCTGCCCGACCTGCTCGTCATCGCCGATCTGTGCGCGTGCGAGTACACCGATCACGGGCATTGCGGACTGCTTGACGCCGCCGGCGAGATCGACAACGACAGCACGTTAGGATTGCTCGCCGCGGGCGCGCTCACGTATGGGCGTGCCGGGGTTGACATCATCGCGCCTTCCGACATGATGGACGGCCGCGTACGCGCCATCCGTCACGCGCTCGACGGACAAGGGCTCACCAATACGGCGATCTTGTCATACGCCGTCAAGTACGCGTCCGCGTTCTACGGTCCGTTCCGCGAAGCGGCGTGCTCCACGCCCGCGTTCGGCGATCGCCGCACCCATCAGATGGATCCGCCCAACGCGCGCGAGGCCGTGCGAGAAGCGTTGCTCGACGTCGCCGAAGGCGCCGACGCGGTGATGGTCAAGCCCGCGCTCAGCTACCTCGACGTCGTCGCGCGCGTGCGCGAGGCGGTCAACGTGCCGCTGGCCGTCTACAACACCAGCGCCGAATATTCGATGGTCAAAGCTGGCGCAGCGGCCGGCTGGTTGGACGAAGCGCGCGCGGTCGACGAGCTGCTGGTCTCGTGCAAGCGCGCGGGCGCCGACTTCATCGTCACCTATTTCGCGCGCTCGGCCGCCGGGCGCATGTCCGCACGCCCCGCCCGGTCCGGTTCTTGAGCGCGAGCGCGCGCACCACCACCGTTTTGCTCGCCGGCGGTCCGGCGACGCGTCTGCCCGGCAAGCTCGCGCTCGACGTCGAGGGCGAGCCGATGCTCGTCCGTTCGTATCGGCGCTTGACGGCGAGCGGATGGCCATGCGTGATCTCCGCGCGGACTCCGCTCGCGCCGGCACTGGCCCGCGCGCTGCGCGATCCCGAGGTCGCGCTCGATGAGATCGCTGACGGGGGCCCACTGGCGGGATTGTGCAGCGCGGCGCGCGCGGTGCGCACGCCGCTGTTCTTCGCCGCGGCCGCCGACTTGCCGAATCTCACGGCGGACTTCGCGCGCGCGCTGGTCGCTGCATATGACGCAGCGCCGGCGCCCAAGCCCAACGCGGTGCTGCCGACATGGGATGATGGGCATGTCGAGCCGCTCGCCGCGCTGTACGAACGAGAGGCGTTCGTGAGGGGCGCGGATGCCGCGCTCGCTGCGGGCAAGCGCAAAGTCACAGCGGCCCTCGACGGCCTGCGCGTGCTCGGCTATCGGGTCGAAGCGCACGACGCGTGCACGCTGCTCAACGTCAACACGCCGGCAGATTTCGAAACGCTGCGGCGGACGAGCGCGGCGTCGTGAATCTCAAACGTTCGCAGGCGCTGTACGAGGCCGCGTCACGCGTCATCCCCGGGGGCGTGAACTCGCCCGTGCGCGCGTTCCGCTCGGTCGGCGGCACACCGCTGTTCATCGCCCGCGGCGAAGGCTCGCGGATCTTCGATGCCGATGGGCACGAGTTCATCGACTACGTGGGCTCGTGGGGCCCGCTTATCTTCGGACACGCCTTCCCGCCGGTCGTCGCGGCGATCGAACGCGCCGCGCGCATGGGCACGTCGTTCGGCGCATCGACCGCGCTGGAGATCGAGCTCGCCGAGCTGATCGTCGAAGCGATCCCCTCGATCGAGCAAGTGCGTTTCGTCAATTCGGGCACCGAAGCGTGCATGAGCGCGCTGCGCCTCGCACGCGCATTCACCAGGCGCGACAAGATCGTCAAGTGTTCGGGCTGCTATCACGGCCACGCGGACAGCATGCTTGTCTCGGCAGGCTCCGGCGCGCTGACGCTTGGTGTGCCGGATTCGCCCGGCGTGCCGGCGGCGGTGGCGGCCGACACGATCGTCGTGCCCTACAACCATCCGATCGCCCTCGAGAAGGCGTTCGATGATGCCGAGGACATCGCAGCCGTGATCGTCGAGCCCGTCGCGGGCAATATGGGCGTGGTCTCGCCGCTGCCGGGATTCCTCGGCGCCGCGCGAGACCTCACGACGCGCCACGGCGCGCTGCTGATCTTCGACGAGGTGATGACCGGTTTTCGCGTCGGCTACGGCGGCGCGCAGGCGCGCTACGACATCCAGCCGGACCTCACGTGCTTGGGCAAGATCATCGGCGGAGGCCTGCCGGTCGGAGCGTTCGGCGGACGCGCCGACATCATGCAGCATCTCGCGCCGGCCGGCGACGTGTATCAGGCGGGCACGCTGTCGGGCAATCCGCTGGCGATGTCTGCCGGAATCGCGCAGCTGCGCGCGCTCAAGGGCAGCGACGTCTACGATCGGCTTGAAAGCAGCGGCGTCGCGCTCGAAACGGGCCTGTCGCGCACCCTCGCAGAGGGCGGCATCGCGGCGCGCATCGCGCGCGTCGGATCGATGTGGACGCTGTTCTTCACCCGCGACCCGGTCGTCGACTTGGACAGCGCCAAGCTCTCCGACACGGCCGCGTATGCGCGCTTCTTCCACGCCATGCTCGAACGAGGCATCTATCTGCCGCCGTCGCAATTCGAAGCCGCGTTCATCAGCCTGGCGCATAGCAAGGCCGACATCGAGCAGACGGTCGCCGCTGCGCGTGAGTCGCTCGATGCCGCGGCGGCCTAGACCCAAGAACTCGCAGGCGCTGTCGCTGCCGCGCCTATTCCTGTATCATCGCGCGCTCGAAGACGCGCTGCGCGAGGGCACGTCAGTCGTCACCTCCGACGACCTTGCGATGCGGGTCGGACGCGATATCTCGTCCGCGCAGATCCGCAAAGACCTCTCGTATCTGGGCACGTTCGGGCGGCGCGGCCAAGGCTACGACGTCGTCATGCTCGTGAAGAAACTCGCGCGCGTGCTCGGGCTGGACCGCGATTGGCGCATCGCGATCGTCGGCTTCGGCTATCTCGGACACGCGCTCGCCACGTTCTTGGAATACCGCGAGGAGAAGTTCCACATCGCTGCCATCTTCGACGTCGCCAAGGCGCTCGTCGGCACGCGCTGGCACGGCGTGCGCATCAGCCACGTCGACGATCTCGAAAAGGTGCTGCCGGTGCTGGACTGCGGGATCGGCATCGTCACCGTGCCGGCGGCCGAGGCGCAGACGGTCGCCCAGCGGCTCGTGCGCTGCGGGCTGGGCGCGATCCTTAATTTCGCGCCGACGACGCTGCGGCTGCCGCCGCGCGTCGCGGTCCGCTCGATCGACCTGGCATCAGAGCTGTCGATCCTCACCCATCACCTCGGAAGGATGTGACCTATGGCAACGCGTGTGAGGGAGACGCGCAGCGTCGACATCTGGGCGACCGCGATCGTCGCTGGGATCATCGGCGGCATCTTGATCGAGGTCTATCTCTTCATCTTCATGCACTACACGCTGCTCGGGCACTGGCAGTTCGTCGCCTCGACGCTCGTGGGGCGCGACGCGGCGCCGAACTACACCTGGCTGGGCGGCCTCGTCCACTACAGCATCAGCATCGTGTGGGCGCTGATCTACACGCTGCTGGCGCAACGCTGGGCCGCGCTGTGGAAGAACCCGTGGCTGTGGGGCGTGCTCTACGGCGTAGTCGTGATGCTCTGCATGACGTCGATTCTGATCGTCAGGCACGTGGGTGCCTTTCCATCGGGCCTGCAGCTGCTCAATAGCGTCACCTCGCACACGCTGTTCTTCGGCGTGCCCATCGCGCTCTATGTGAGCGCCGCCTTCCACCGCGCCATCGAACGGCGGTAGGCAGGTGGCCTTCACGGCTTCTTCATAGCAGGCTCCGCCACACAGGTTACGCTGTGGGTGAAAGTCTCGAACGCCCCCTCTTGGGCGCCAGGGAAGCCCGTCGCCGGACGAAAAGCGAGGTCACGTGCCGATCGTCGTCATCGGATTAAGCCACAAGACCGCGCCGGATGAGGTGCGCAACCGCCACGCGTTCCCAACCGAACGCATCGGCCAGGCGCTCTCCGCGTTGCGCGATTATAGCGCGGTGCGCGAAGCGGCCATCGTGTCGACCTGCAACCGCCTCGAGATCTATGCCGATGTCGCCGACTACGAGATTGGCGTCGAGCAGATCAAGGACTTCTTGACGACCTACCGCAGCATGCGGGTCGACGATTTCGACAAGTACCTCTACACGCTGCTGGGCGCGCAAGCGGTCGAGCAGCTGCTGCGCGTCGCGTGCGGCCTCGACTCGATGCTGGTGGGCGAGGAGCAGATCGTCGGCCAAGTCAAGGATGCGCTCACGGTCGCGCAGCGCGCCGGCTCAGCTGGGGCGCATCTGCACAAACTCTTTCGCACCGCGCTGGAGGCCGGTAAACGTGCGCGCAGCGAGACCGGTATCGGGCGCGACGTCGTGTCGCTCGGCGCCGCCGCCGTCGAGCTGGCGGCACGCCATTGCTCCATCGCGCACGCGCGCGCCGTCGTCGTCGGCGCGGGCAAGATGGGCACGATCGTCGCCAAGCATCTGCATGCGCGCGGAGTCGCGCACCTCACCATCGTCAACCGCACGCCCGCGCGCGCCGAGCGTCTCGCGCGCTCCGTCGGCGCCATCGCCGCGGCCCCGGATGCGCTCGCCCGCCTGTTGTCAGACGCAGATCTCGTGATCACGGCGACCGGCGGCGGCACGCACGTCATCACGGCGCCGATGGTTCGCGCCGCGACGGTGCCGCAGCGCACGCCGCTGCTGTTCGTCGATATCGCCGTTCCATGCGACGTCGAGCCCAATGTCGCCGCGCTGCCCGGCGTGACGCTCTATGAGATCGGTGATCTGCGCCACGTCGTCGACGAAACGCTGGACGAGCGGCGTCACGAGATCCCCGCGGTCGAGGTGATCGTCGCAGAGCGCGCGCGCGGCTACATGCGCTGGTATCAGTCGCGCGCCGCCGCACCGCTGATCGCAACGCTGCGCACCAAGGCTGAGACGATCCGGCGCACCGAGATCGAGCGATTGTTCTCGCGCCTGCCCGAGCTCGACGAACGGCAGCGCCAGCTGATCGCCGGGATGAGCGTCTCTATCCTCAACCGCCTGCTGCACGCGCCGGTGACCAAACTGCGCGAGACTGCGGCGGAGGGCGAGCACGTCTCTGACTCCGATTTTGCCGCTCGCCTCGCCGACCTCGCGGGGCTTGGCGAACAGCTCGAGGCGCAATTGGCGGACGCGCTGCGTCCCGCCGCGCCGCACGCCAGCGACCGCTAGCGCTCCGATGGAGCGCCCGCTCGCGGGCATCCGCGTCATGGTCACCCGTCCGGCTCGCGCATCCGACGAGCTCGCTGCGGCGCTGGGCGCCGCCGGTGCGAACGTCGACTGGACACCGCTCATCGAAATCGGGCCGCCGCCCGATGCGCAAGCTCTGCAAGCCGCGGTCGATGAGGCCGATAGCGCGGACTGGATCGTCTTCACGAGCGTCAACGGCGTCGACGCATTCGCTCGCCGCCGCCGCACGCCGCTGGGGACCGCGACGCGCATCGCCGCCGTCGGCGCAGCGACCGCGCGCGCGTTGGCGTCGTCATTGGATCGCGCGCCGGACATCGTTCCCGCGCGCTTCGAGGCGCAAGAGCTCGCCGATGCGATCGTCGCACGCGCGAGCAAAGGCGCGAGCATCGCGGTCTTCGCGGCGCAAGACGCGCGCCCGACATTGCGCTCGCGGCTGCTCGAGGCCGGCGCGCGCGTGCAGGTGACCGCCGCGTACACGACGCGCGAAGTGGTGCCGGCCGACCTTGTGCAGCGCGTGGCGGATGCGGACATCATCGTGCTCACCTCGGGGTCAGGCGCTCGCTCGCTGGCGGCCGGGCTGGCGGGCACCGGCGATCCGCTGTCGCGCGGCAAAGCGCTGGTATGCATTGGTCCCGTGACCGCGCGCGTGGCGCGCGGACTGGGTCTTCGGGTCGACACGATCGCGCGCGATGCGACCGCAAAAGGGCTCGTCACGGCGGTCGAGCGTGCGGCACGAAGGCGCGGACGCTAAGGCGGAACGCCCAGCACCGAACATACGTGCGTACCGCCGGTTCGCGGGCGCGGCAGTCGAACGCACGCCCGATAGCCAATACCGTTCGTCCGCGCGACGCACATCACGCTCGTCAGTTCGAGGAGTCTCCCATGGCCGTTGACGTCCAGCCCATCGCCGCACCGCCGAACGCATTCGACGAACTCATCCGCGCCGTCGGCGACCGGCGCGAGCAGCCGCGCCCGTGGATAGACGCTGCGTCGTATCCGTGGGCCGAAGAAGATTTCTCGTCTCGCTATGTCCGGCGCGCCAACTATCAGGCGCTATACGGCATGCAAGAGACCGGCGACGAAGTCGAAGAGATCATCAATGCGCTGCGGCCGCCCGCCAAGGCACGGCTGCTCGACTTGTGCGCGGGCAACGGTCGACACGCGATTGCGATGGCGCTGCGCGGTTACAAGATGACCGGCATCGATCTCGGTCCGGGCGCGGTCGCGCTCGCGCGCGACACCGCGCGCAATCTGGGACTCGGCATCGACTTCCGCCAGCTCGATGTGCTGCACATCTCGTTCGAGGAGACGTTCGACGGAGCGTATCTGACATGTGCCGGCATCTCCGATTTCAGCCCGGCTGACGCGCGTGTCATCTTGCAGCTCACCGAACGGGCGCTGGTGCCCGGCGGCACGTTCGTCGGCGAGTTCTGCGAGCCCGAGGCGCAGCGGCGCGGCGAGTCGCGCGGCTGGCAATTCGTGCAGGCCGACGCCTCGCTGTTCTTAGACGTGCCACATCTGCAGCTCGACGAGCGGTTCTATGATCCGGCTACTTCGGCGCAGATCGAACGCGCCTACGTCGTGCCCACCGATGGGCGCACGCGCGAATACACGCGCTGCCGCCAGTACTACACGGAAGCGGGCATCCGCGATCTGCTCGAATCGGCGCGCTTCGAAGTCGTCACGCTAGCGCCGGGCAGTGCACAGGGCCTGCGCAAGGTCGTCGGTAAGAAGACCTAGCGCGTCACCAGCGGGTTGGGATACGACGACCCGAGATACTTGAAGTCGCCTGACCCTCCCTGATACGCGTACTGATAGAAGTACAGGATCGGGTTGGCGACGTCGCCCCCACGTACGAAGCTGTAGCTGCCGAGGATCGTCTGGAACGATCCGATCTGCAATTGGCGCGCGATCGCAAATTTGTCGCCGCTGTGCGCCTGTTGGCTCGCTGCGATGGCGATCTGCGCCGCCACGTAGCCCATCAGCGCGAACGACGTGACGCGGCCGTAGTGGGCCTGGTATTCGTGCATGAATAGCGTCGCGCTCGGCACGAACTGGATCGGCGGCACGCACGAGCTGACGATGAGCGAGTCTGAGGCCGGACCTGCGGCCTTGACGGCGCGGTCGTCGTAGAGCGCCTGGGTTCCCATCATAGGAGCGGTCACGCCGGCGGCGCGCAACGCGGCAAGGACGCCGCCCATGTCGGCGCCGTTACCGGATAGGTAGACGACGTCGGGCCCGTAGGCGACCACGCTTGCGACGATCTCCTTGACGTTCTTCAGATCCGCTTGGACGGAGAAATCCTTGGCGTCCATCTGCTTGCCCGCCGATGCGAAGTCGACGAAGCCGCCGCCCGCGTCGACGCCGTAGTCGGTCTGCTCGAAGACCACCGCTGCTTTCTTGGCGTGGAGCGTGCGCTCGGCGTAGCGCGCGGCCTGCTGGCCTTCGGTGATGTCGGTCGGGCAGAGGCGGAAGACGTTGTCGTCGCCGGTGCGCGTGAGCTGCGCGAGCGGTGACGTGGGGATGATGAGCGGCATCCCCTTCTCGTGATAGACGGGCAGCGCCACATACGTTTCTTCCGCGCCGACGTGGCCCACCACGACCGCGGTCTGGGGATCGACCATCGAGAAGTCGGCTTGCTGCTGCGCGACGCCGGGGTCGCCCTGGTCGTCGAACGAGTGGAAGACGTAGCCGAAGTCGGCCAGGTTGCGCCTTTCGTTGTAATCATCGATCGCGAGGTTCATGCCGTTGGAGAGCTGCAGACCATAGGCTTTCTGGTCGCCCGATAGCGGCGCGACGAGCGCGATGCCGATGACTCTGACGTACGCCGGGAAATCCGCGCGCACGGGTTGGGCGATCATGCAGGCGGCGAACGCGGCAAGGGCTGCGGCGGCGATCCGCCGGCGGGAGACGTGGCGCATCTGATCCTTTTCTATCACGAGGAACCCGGCGGCAGCTGCGCGAGCACGAGCGACGCGAGCGTCGTCACCAGGAAGATGACCGAGAAGGTCATGTTGGCGTTGAAGACCGCCGCGTTGAGGGCGAACACGTCGCCGCCGCGCCGGCGGATGAGGAATACTTCGTAGCCCACCAGCACGATTCCGGCGGCCAGCCCGCACCAGTACAGCGGGTGCGCGTTCACCGCCAGGCCCAGCCAAGCGAGCAGCGCGAGCATGATGCCGTGCAAGATGAGCGGCAAGCGGCGGCCAGCCTGGGTGCCGAAGCGCGCGGGTATCGATCGGATGCCTTCGCGCACGTCGAAATCGTAGTCCATCAGCGCGTACAGGATATCGAAGCCGGCGACCCAGAGCGTGACCGCCAAGAACAGGATCAACGCGGGCCACTGGAATCGTCCGGTCACGGCAAGCCAGGCGCCGAGGGGGGCGAGCGCGTCGACGGCGCCCAGCAAGAAATGGACACCCCACGAGAAGCGCTTGACCAGCGGATACGCGACGAGCCCCAGGGCGCCCAACGGTACCAGCGACAGGCAAAGCGGATTGAGCTGCCAGGCGGCGAGGGTCAGCAAGGCGACGCCGACGACTGTCGCCCACACCATGACGGCTGGGCGCAGCTCGCCGGTCGCCAGCGGGCGGGCTGCGGTGCGTGGGTTGCGGGCGTCGATGCGCGCGTCGAGCAGCCGGTTCGCCGCCATCGCCGCGGTGCGCGCGCCCAATACGGCAACGGTGATCCACGCGAGCGTGCGCAGCGACGGGATGCCGCCTTGGGCCAACAGCGCGCCCGCATATGCGAAGGGCAGCGCGAACAGCGTGTGTTCGGGTTTGATGTCGCGCACGAAGGCGCGCAGTCCGTTCATGCGCGCGGCGGCGAACCGGACATGCCGGTCAGCCCGTACTCGGCCCAGCGCCGGTCGACGAGCGCTTTCACGTCGTCGGACATCACGATGTCGGGTGGCCATTCGCGCATGTAGCCTTCGTCGGCGCCTTTGCGCGTTGCGTCGATGCCCAGCTTGGTGCCCAGCGACGGCAGCGGCGCGGCGTGGTCGAGCGCATCCACCGGTCCCGGCGCGAAGACGAGATCGCGTCCGGCGTCGACGTTGTTCAGGGTCACCCACGCGACGTCGCGGACGTTCTGGACGTCGACGTCGGCGTCGACGACGATGATGTTGCGCGTCAGCATCATCATATGGCCGAGCCCCCACAAGGCGTACATCACCTTCTTGGCTTGGCCGGGATAGCGCTTGCGGATCGACACGATCACGAGATTCTGGAAACCGCCCTCGACCGGCAAGTTGTAGTCGACGACTTCCGGCAGCATCTGTTTGAGGATCGGCAAGAACAGCCGCTCGGTCGCTTTGCCGAGCCACGCGTCTTCCATGGGCGGTTTGCCGACGATGGTGGTCAGATAGATGGGATCACGCCTGCGCGTCATGCAGGTGACGTGGAAGACCGGATACTCCTCTGCCAGCGAATACACGCCGGTATGATCGCCGAACGGTCCCTCGCGGCGCAGCTCATCGTTGTCGACGTGGCCCTCGAGCACGAAATCGGCATCGGCGGGCACGCGAAGATCGACGGTCTTGCATGCGACCATCGGCACTGCGCGGCCTCGCAAGAAACCGGCGAGCAGCATCTCGTCCAGACCCGAGGGCAGGGGTGCGCTGGCCGCATACGTGAGCGCGGGATCACCGCCGATGGCGACGGCGACCGGCATGCGCCGCCCCGGCCCCGCCGCATCTTGGTGTTCGCGGCCGTGCTTGTGCCGCTGCCAATGCATGCCGGTGGTCCGCGCGTCGTAGACCTGCATGCGATACATCCCGACGTTCTGCTCGCCGGTCTGCTCGTTTTTTGTGAACACCAGCGGCAGCGTGATGTACGGCCCGCCGTCCATCGGCCAGCACGTCAGCACGGGCAACGCGTGCAGGTCCACGTGATCGTCCTGCGCGACGACCTCCTGGCATGCGCCCGAGCGCACCGTCTTGGGTGCGATCCCGAGCAACTCGCGGGCCTCGAATAGTTTGGAGAGCGCGCCGGACGAGCCGCCCGGCTTGACCAGCTCCAGCAGCTTGCCGACCTTCGCTCCCAATTCGTCCAGCGCGTGCACGCCGAGCGCGCGCGCCATTCGCGCGGGCGACCCGAATGCGTTGATGAGAAGCGGGAACTGCGAGCCTTTGACGTCGGTGAAGAGCAACGCGGGTCCGCCGTCTGCCTGCTTCATGCAGCGGTCAGCGATCTCGGTTATCTCGAGGTGCGGATCGACGCGGGCTTGGATCTCGCGCAGTTCGCCCGAGGCGCGCAGCGCATCGACGAACGATCGGAGGGTGTCGAACACAGCAGCGCACGTTCTTATCGCGCGCCGCGAAACACTCTGGGCGGCCTGAAACGCTTCGCGATTAATCGCAGTAGAAGGTCAGTGAGATGTCGTCCGGAGGCCCCCCTTATTCGTCTACGAGCTAAGACGGCGACGGCGGAGTGTGGACCGCTAGGTGGGACGAAGATATGCCAATGGAAACTGTCTTGCAATTTACTGTCAGCTGGATTATTATCAGGTGGTAAACAGTACGGTGGCCTACAAAACCCGTGCTGAACCAGTTCAATCAAGGGCCAGGTCATGATGCTTCAAGTAAAATTAACCGACCTCGGCAATGAGACAGCCGCGCGCGTCGCATTGGTCGGGGACCTCGACGACGCCGGGGGCAAACTCGCGCGCCGGCAATTGGCCCGCGCCGTCCAGGCGGGGCGGATCAACCTGACGATCGACCTCGACAAGGTCGGCGCCCTCAACTCGGGCGGCCTTGCAGCGCTGATCGCCACGCTGCGCCTGGCGCGCAACCGCGGCGGCGACGTGCGGGTCCAGGCCTCTCAGCCGCATATCCGGCGCGTCATGGAGCTCACGGGTCTGTCCCGTGTGTTCCAACTGGCCTCGGCCCCTGCGCTGGCGAGTGCATCGGCAGCCTGACCGAGATCTTCAACCACATGGGAAGCGGCCTCTTCGGCACGCTTCCCTTCGTTTTTCTCTGGGCAAATTAGGAATCATGGCAGTCAGAACGAAACGACAACCGCCTGTGAACGTCTTTACCCGAATGCTCGCGAGCTGCGCGTTTGCCGCGGCCGCCCTCACGCTCGCGGCCACGAGCGCCGCGCCGTCGCGCGCCGCTTCGCCGCCGCCTCCGATCGCGACCCCGCTTCCGATCGCGACGCCGACGCCATCCCCGAGCGCCTCGCTCTTGCCGTTGAGCCTGCAAGACGCCATCTCGATGGCGCTTGCCAACAATCTGACCTATCAGGCTGCCGCGCAAGACGTCAAAATCGCGCAAGCCGAGCTCATCCAGGCTCGCGGCAACGCATTCCCGTCGGTCTCCGCCGGCTATTCATACGTGCACACGCAAGACCCGGCATTTTTCTTCCTGCCGGTGCCGCAGCCGAGCGGCCCGCCGGTGCTCCAGAAGAGTCTCTTCTCAGCGACCAACGTGAACAACGTCAACGCGACGCTGCAATACGCCATCTACAGCGGCGGCGCGATACAAGCCGCGATCGGCGCGGCGGCCGCCGGGTACTCGGCCGCGCAGAGCCAGTACGCCGCCACGCGCGACGACGTCATAACGGATACGACCGACGCGTACTTCGCGCTCGCGCTTGCACAGCGCAATGCCGCGACCAGCGACGAAGCGGTGGTGCTCGGCCAGCAGAATCTGACGACGTCGCAGCAGTTGTTCGCCGCGGGGACGGCGGCCAAAGCCGATGTCCTGCGGCAAGAAGTCGCGCTCGCCAACGCGCAAGTCGCAGCGGTACGGGCGCACAACTCCGCCGATCTTGCCAATGCGACGCTCGCCAATGTCTTGAACATCGATCTCGGCAGCAGCATCAACCCGACGCAAAACCTTCAGATCACGCCGCCTATCTACAAGCTCACAGATCTGCTGCACGACGGCCAGACGCGCCGGCCGGAGATCGCGGCCGCCGTCGACGCGGTGACGATCGCCGAGCGTTCGGTGCAAGAGGCACGCTCTGGAACGCTGCCGATCGTCTCGCTGGGCATCTCCGAGGCGTCGAGCAAACCCAACTTCATCAACGTGCCGCAACCGCAGCTCTCCGAGACGCTAGCCGCGACCTGGAAGCTGTTCGACGGCGGTCTCACGCACGGCAAAGTCGCACAGGCGAACGCCGACGTGGACAAGGCCAAGATCAATCTGCAGCAGCTGCGCAACAACGTGGATCTGCAAGTGCGCCAAGCCTATTTCAACTACGTCGCCGCACAGGCGGCGGTCGTTGCCGCTAATTCCGGGCAGATCTCAGCGGCCGAGAGCCTGCGGGTGACGCAGCTGCGCTATAGATCCGGCGTAGGAACCGCGCTCGATCTCACCGATTCATTGCTCGCGTTCGCCCAGACGCAGGTGCAGTACGCGACCGCGCTCGCCGATCAAAGCACGGCGCTCGTCGAGTTGCAGCGCGCCGCAGGGCTGCTCTAAGGAAAATTCCGCTCGGACGCTTAGGGCACCGACAGCGATCGCGTCAGCTGGATGCCGACCGGCGACCCCGCCGGTACGTGGAAGTCCGATTTGTTGTTGGAGCTGAGCAAGAAGCCGGTCGCCGCGCCGACCGCGCCGCCGGCGCTTCCGCCGAACAACGCCTTACCCGCCCAGTTGCCCAAGAACATGCCGCCGGCGGTGCCGAGCAGCACGCGCCCGCGCTTGTCTTTTTTCGGCTCCAGCTTATTGACGACCGCGCCGATCATTTCGGACGAGCCGTTCGAGAATTTGATCTTGTCCAAGATGATGGATAGCTGCGGGTTTGTGCCGCGGCCGCCGGGGACGACGTTGCCGACGTGTCCGTAGATGGTCGCGCCACCTAAGGCTGAGATGCCGTTGGGGAACGGGCTGACGACGCTGATGGAAAGCGGTTGGCCGGCGTACGAGCTCTTCGTGTCCAGCGCGTTGTTGAGGCTGCCATTGAGCCCGGAGCCGGCCGGAACGGTCGGGCCTGCGAGCGCAGCCACGGGGGCTGCGCCGACGGCGAGAGCGACCAATGCCGCCACGACTCCGCCCGATCTGTGTAGCTGCATTGATCGTTCCTCCCCGATGGATCTAGTGCTTGGCCGGTTCCGCCGCGTGTTTGCGCGTCAGGTTGATGCGGCCCTTTTCGTCGATCTCGCGCACCTGGACCACGACTTCGTCGCCGATGTTGACTTCATCTTCGACGCGATTGACGCGATGGGGTGCGAGCTGCGAGATGTGCACCAGACCTTCTTTGCCCGGCAGTATCTGCACGAAGGCGCCGAAGTTCATGATGCGCTTGACGACGCCGGTGTAGACCTCGCCGATCTCGACGTCTTTGACGATGTCCTCGACCATGCGGCGCGCTTTCTCCGCCGACGCCGCATCCGGCGAGGCGAGGAACACGCGGCCGTCGTCTTCGATGTCGATCTTGGCGCCGGTCTCGGCGACGATCTTGTTGATGATCTTGCCGCCGGGGCCGATGACGTCTTTGATCTTGTCCGGATGGATCTCGAGCACGATCATGCGCGGCGCGTACTTGGACAGTCCGCGGCGCGGGGTCGCGATCGTCTCCACCAGCTTGCTGATGATGAACAGCCGGCTCTCGTGCGCCTGCGCCATCGCCTTGCGCATGATGTCGATCGTGACGCCCTGCACCTTGATGTCCATCTGCACGGCGGTGATGCCGTCGACGGTGCCGGCGACTTTGAAGTCCATCTCGCCGAGCGCGTCTTCAAGACCTTGGATGTCGGTGAGGATACCGGGGCGGCCATCCTTGAGGATGAGGCCCATGGCGACGCCGCCGACATGTTTGGGAAGCGGCACGCCTGCGTCCATGAGCGCGAGCGTGCTCGCGCACACCGAGCCCATCGACGACGAGCCGTTGCTCTCCAGCGTTTCGGAGACCAGGCGCAGCGTGTAGGGGAACGCCTCGGGAGGCGGCAGCATCGGCGCGATCGCGCGCTCGGCAAGATTGCCGTGCCCGATCTCGCGCCGGCCGGGTCCGCGCATCGGGCGCGTCTCGCCGACCGAGTACGGTGGGAAGTTGTAGTGGTGCATGAAACGCTTGAACGTCATCGGGGCGAGCCCGTCGATACGCTGCTCGTCCGACAGCGATCCGAGCGTCGCGGCGGTGAAGATCTGCGTCTCGCCGCGCGTGAACAGCCCTGATCCGTGCGTGCGCGGCACGACGCTGGTGCGGCAGCTGATCGGGCGCACTTCGTCGAGCTTGCGGCCGTCCGGGCGCATGCCCTCATCGACGACCATGGTGCGCAACTCGTCCTCTTCGCGCGCCTTGACGCATTTGTCGAAGTCGCGGTTCTTGGGATCCTCGAGCAGCGGACGAATATGGTGTTCGAGCTTGTGCCCGGCGACGCGCGCCAACGCCTCTGCGCGGGTGATCGCGTCGAACGCGCGGTTGCGCTCTTGCTTGCTGGTGACGCGCATCGCGCGTGCGATCTCGGCGCCGAACACCTCGTCGACGAACTGATGCATCTCAGCCGAGGGCAAGTAGACGGGGAACACGCGCTTGGGCTTGCCTGCCTTCGACGCGAGCTGGCGCACGATGCCGAGGATCTCGCCGATGCGCGCGTGCCCGAACTCGACCGCGCCCAAGAACGTCTCTTCCGAGACCTCCTTGCCGCTGCCCTCGACCATCATGACGGCGTTCGCGGTGCCTGCCACGATGACGTCGACGATGCTCTTCTCGAGCTGCGCGGGAGTGGGGTTCACCACATACTCGCCGTCGACCATGCCGACGCGTACGCCGGCGACCGGCTGCTCGAACGGGATGTCCGAAACGGCGAGCGCGGCGCCCGCCGCGACGAGCGCGACGACGTCGGGATCGACTTCCGGATCCACGGACAGCGTGGTGATGATGATGTGGATGTCGTTGCGGAAACCGTCGGGGAACAGCGGGCGGATCGGCCGATCGATCAGGCGCGCGGTGAGCGTCGCCTTCTCGGATGGCCGGCCTTCACGCTTGATAAAGCCGCCTGGGATCTTGCCGGCGGCGTACATGCGCTCTTCGTAATCGACCGTGAGCGGGAAAAACTCGATGCCCTCGCGGGGTGTGGAACTGGCGGTGACGGCTGCGAGCACGCAGGTGTCTCCGTACCGCACAAATGCGGAGCCGCTGGCCTGGCGCGCGAGCTCACCGGTTTCGATGGTAAGCGTGCGCCCGCCCAGCTCCATGCTGACGGACTCTGGCAAAGGGAACTCCTTTTAGTATGCCCGCGCTCATGCGCGAGCGTTGTGTCAAACGCTTTTGATATGACGATTCGCTACTTCTTAATGTTCGCGGGATATCCCTGGATTCGCGCTCCGCGCGAAGGCTGGCCGGCGCTAGTGGCGCAGGCCTAATTCGTTGACGATCTTGCGGTAGCGCTCGAGATCGGCGCCCTCGAGGTAGCGCAGCAAGCGGCGCCGTTTGCCGACCTTCATGAGCAGACCGCGCCGGCTGGCGTGGTCTTTCTTGTGCGTCTTGAGATGCTCGGTGAGGTCGTTGATGGATTCGGTCAGAAGTGCGATCTGCACTTCGGGCGACCCGGTATCGTTGTCTTTGCGCTTGTGCTTATCGATGACCGAGGTCTTTTGATCTTTTTTCAATGCCATGCTGTGACGGGCTCCTTGCACTCACATTCGCCCGCGGATCAGCTCGTGTATGGTCGCATCAAGTCCGACCGTGCCGATACCGGGGTACAACGCTAAGGTTACCACATCGCGCAAAGCCCCGTCAAACAAAGGTCTGAAGGAACGGGACGTCGCCGTTAACAATGCGCCTTCATGAGAAGAAGCGCTCTCGTCGCAGCGATGTCCGCTCTGCTTTTTGTCGCATCGGCGCAGCTCCAAGCGAGCAGCGCACAAAACGGGTATCCGTATCCCGGCTATCCCAGTTACGCGCTGCTCCAAGCGCTGACAGCCGTCCAAGGGCTTAGCGCGGGCGACGTCGGCCAACTGCAGGCGTGGGTGCGCCAAGGCGGCTTCCAGCCTCCCAATCCCGTCTTCACGAGCTTGGATCAGGTCGAAGCGCAAATCGCGGCGTTGTCGCCTCCGGACCGCAACGGGATCGCGACGTGGGTCAATAGCGGCGGCCGCGGTGCGCTCTACGCGCGCAACGTCACCGACGCGCAGATCGGCCCGTGCAAATTCCCCATCGATCCGCCGAGCTGTTCGTCGGGCTCGGCATCAGGCCCGACGCCGCCCCCTGACTGGCGCAACATCCCCTTCGCGCTCGCACCCGGCGCCAACGACGCCAGCGGCATCGCCATCGACGGCGGATTCGCCGCCGTCAAGAACGACGGCACCGGCGAGGTGCACTGTCTGACATTCCGCAACACCGCGCAGAAGACAGCAGTGATCGTGACCTTCGCGTATCAGATCTACGGCACGTCGGACAACTTGCTCAACAACGGCGTGAACCAGCGCTCGGGCACGTTCTCCACAGGCATCACGATCGCTGGACCGGCGGCGTACTCTGACTATACGACGCTGCGCGGCGGAGTCGGCAATAAAGATGCGCTGCAGAACTGCTGGTCGCAGACCTCAGGTCTGGCGAGCATCGCGCTGTTGCAGGCCAATTACATGACGATACAAGTCAACGCCGTCAAGTACGACGATGGGTCGTCGTGGCCGGCGGCGCAGACTCCACCGGCGCCGCACTAAGAGCACGCTCGTGAGCCGTGACGACGAGCACGGGGACGCCGGCGCTTCGTAACACGCCCTGCGCCGTGCTCCCTAAGAACGCGAGCGCAAGACCGCCGCGTCCGTGCGTGCCGATGACGATGAGATCCGCTGCCTGCGCCTTGGCTTGTGCGACGATGAACGGCACCGCGTCCGCTTCACCCATTGATCCTTTGGCTTGCACGCCGGCCTCGTTCGCGATTCGGATCGCGCCGTCGATCAACGTGCTGACGCGTTGACGCGCTTGCTCGATCGCCGGGCCGGTGTCGATCGCCGGCTGTTCGGCGGCGTGGAGCAGCGCGACGGTTTCCAGCGCGTGACAGAAGACGATGCTCGCGCCTTGGTCCTTGGCCAGTGAGACGGCAGTGCGCACCGCGGCCCGCGACGGCTCCGAACCATCGATCGGAACCAGGAGCTTTGAGAAGATCATGCCGGGCTCGATTTCGCCCCTAAAAAAAGAAGCCCCGCACCGTTTGGCTTGCGGGGTCCCTGTGTAGCGGTCGAGTTTACTCGACCGTTGGCTTTCGTCGATCTAGTTGCGCGGCAGCAGGAGCACCTGGCCCGGGTGGATGCGATCGCCGGACTTGAGGTGATTGAGGCTCATGACGTTGTAGGCGAGCTCGTTGACGTCGCTGCCGTCGGAGGCCCGTTTGGCGACGAGGCTCCAGACGGTATCGCCTTGGCCGACGACCACCTTGTCGTAGTGCGCCGGGCTCGAGGTATAGACCTGAGACGCCCACACGACTGGCAGGGCGAACACCAGAACGAGGGAGAGAAGTTGTATGAAGGGAACGAGCGTGACCCGCGTCTTGCGGCGATAAGTATGCATCAGAGCTGTCCTCCGAGCCGGTCCGGCTCGAACATATGTTCTGGTGCCATCTTACCGCCCTGCGAAGTCTAGTGTCAAGGTTTTTTCGAACAAACGTTTGCATTCGCGCCGCGGGGTATGCTAGAATCCGGGTACCGTCGTTCGGGTGAGCCTTCGACGGATGTCTTCGTCGCCTATTGTCCCGCAAGGCGGCTGAACCAGGGAAAGGGCGGTACGATTCTCGTGGATCGCAAGACGACACCGCGTCAACAGGCCATCCTAGACGTCATCAAAGAGTTCCAGCGAGAACACGGCTACCCGCCCTCAGTCCGCGAGATCGGCGAGCGCGTCGGCCTCTCGAGTAGCTCCACCGTCCAAAGCCACCTGCGGACGCTGCAGCGCAAAGGGCTCATCCATCGCGACGCCACCAAGCCGCGCGCGCTGGTCACCGGCAGCGAGGTGTCGCGCGACGTCGTGACCCTGCCGCTCGTCGGCCGTATCGCCGCCGGCCCCTTCGCCACCGCAGCCCAAGATGTCGAAACCGAGGTCGTGCTGCCATCGAATCTCGCCGCTAAGTCGGGCTCGTTCATGTTGCGCGTCAAAGGCGACTCCATGGTAGATGCCGCCATTCTCGACGGCGACCTCATCGTCGTCCAGCCGCAGCAGGTCGCGGACAACGGCGACATCGTAGTCGCGATGGTCGAGGGCGTAGGCACTGAGGGCGAAGCCACCGTCAAGACATTCTATAAGGAAGCGAATCGAGTGAGACTGCAGCCGGCCAACAAGTACATGGAGCCGATCTACTCGGACAACGTGCAGGTCATCGGCAAGGTCTCCGCAGTCATCCGCAAGCTGTAATCGGTCGCCGGCTGTCGGTCGAATAAATTCGACCGCTACAGGGGTTACCCAAAATGATGGTCTGCCGCACGAGGCAGGCCATCTCGCGTTTAGACGGTGAAAGACAGAGCGCATGAAGCCCAAGATCGCGATTCCCGTCAGCGCCGCTGAGGTCGACGTGCCGAATGCGCGCGCCAAGTACCGCTTCGCGATCGAGCAGGCCGGAGGCCAGCCCGAGCTGGTCGCTCCGCCGAGCTTCATCGCCTCCGTGGGCGACCTCATCGAGCGCTTTGACGGCGTGCTGCTTCCCGGCGGTGCCGACGTGGCGCCGCAGATCTACGGCAGTCCCGACCATCCAGCGGTCCAGCCCGCGCCCGAGGGCATAGACGAGTTCCAGCTCGAGGCGGCGCGCGCCGCCAAACGCGCAGGCATTCCGGTGTTCGGCATCTGCCGCGGCATGCAGGTGATGAACGTCGCGTTGGGTGGCACGCTGTACGAAGACATCGAGGACCAGTACGCCGCGCCGAACGGCCTGCGATTGCGCCACAGCCAAACCCCCGACCACGCGCGCGATGAGACGACGCACGTGGTCGAGATCGTCGCGGGATCAGCGCTGGCCGATCTGGTCGGCACGACGACGATGGCGACCAATTCGCTTCACCACCAAGCGGTGCGCCGCGTCCCCGCCGGCCTGCGTCCGGTCGCGGCCGCGCGCGACGGGATCGTGGAAGCGGTCGAAGCGCCCGACGCGCGCGCATTGTACGTCGGCGTCCAATGGCATCCGGAAGAGCTCGTGGGGCGCGACGAGCCGAGCCGCGCACTGTTTCGAGGGTTCATCGCGAGCGCCGCGGAGCGGGCTGCACGTCGAGCCGAGCGCGCCTCGTAAGGGGCCGCGGCCGGTGAAGACCTCCGCGCTGCGCGGACTCGACGCCGCCATCGCCGCCCTCGAGGCGCGCCTGCTGCCGCGCCTGCAACGAGCGGCTGATGAGCCGCACTTCGCGGCGGTGCGCGCCGCTATCCAGCCGGCGTTTTGGGTGATGGCGGCGATGACAGTCGCCGTCTACTTGTGGATCCCGCCCCACCCGGTGCAATGGCACGAGGCCGCGCTCTTCGCGCGTTTCCTCGACGCCTATCATATCGGTTTTGGCGCGATGGGCGTCGCGCTCGTGCTGCTGCTCGCCAACAATCTAGCGCTGCGCTTCCGCTACGACCGGGTCTGGGCCGTCGTCTTCACCGCGTTCGGGTTCCTGCTGTCGTTGCCGCGGCCGATTCCGCTGTCGCCGATCGTGCTGCTTGGAACGCTGTCGGCGAGCAGCCTTTTCCTCGCGATCATCGTGGCAAGCATCAGCGGCGAGGTGATGCGTATCATCTATCGCGCAGTCCGAAGCCGCCCGATCGCGGCGTCGTTGTCGGGCTTATTGGTCGTCGCGATCTTCGCCGGCATCGCGGGCCTTTTGGCGCCGTCCCATCAAAGCATGGCAGACGTCCTGCTGGCGGCGGTAAAGCCGCTCATCGGCGTCGGCGACACCTTGCCCGCGCTGCTGCTCGTGGTATTCTTGCAGGTGCTGCTGTGGACCGCGGGCGTTCACGGTCCGGGCTTCCTGGCCGCGCTGACGACGCCGATCTTCCTCGGTGCGATCGACGCCAATAGCCAGGCCTTGCTGCATCACCAAACACCGCCGCACATCGTGACGATCACGCTGTTCTTGTTCTTTTTCCCGGGCGGCTCAGGCGCGACGCTGTCGCTCAACCTGTTGATGCTGTTCTCGCGCATCCCGCGCATTCGCAGGCTCGGGTATGCGTCGTTGCTGCCGAGCATGATCAACGTCAACGAGCCGCTGATCTTCGGCCTGCCGCTGGTCATGAACCCGAGCCTGACGATCCCGTTCATCGGCGTGCCGCTCATCCTGGCGACGGTGACCTATCTCGCGATGTACTTCGGGCTGGTCGCCAAGACAGTCGTCTTCCTTCCAAGCGCGATTCCGGCGCCCATCGGCGCGTGGCTCACCACGAGCGGGGATTGGCGCGCCGTCGTCCTCGTGCTGGTCAACATCGCGCTGTCGCTCGTGCTCTACATCCCGTTCTATCGTGCATTCGAGGAGACGCTGCGCGCCAAGCCCGAGGAAGAGGAGCAGCTCGTCAAGACCGCCGAGGCCATCCGCGACCACGAGCTCGAACTCGAGCGGCATCCGGAGAGCGCGCCATGAGACGAGCACTGGCAGAAGCGGCGGGCCGCCTGGACATCCCGGCGCGCATCATCGAGGCGGCAGAGGCCGCCCTCGACGACGTCGCGGGAGCGTGGCGCGAGCGCGAAGCTCGCGGCTTGGCGGTCGGCGCCAAAGTGATCGCCGCGTTCATGCGTGCCGGCATCGATGATTCGCACCTGGCCGGCAGCACCGGCTACGCGTATCACGACCGCGGCCGGGAGGCGTATGAAGCTCTGCTCGCCGACGTGTTGGACGCGCCCGCGGCACTCGCGCGGATCCAGCTGGTCAGCGCAACCCACGCGATCGTCGCGACGCTAGGCGCGCTGCTGCCGCACGGCGGCAAGCTATGTTCCCTCACCGGCCGGCCGTACGACACGCTGCGTTTGGCGATCTGCGACCATCCGAACGGACTGGTGCGCGGCGGCGGCGCGCAATATCTGGAGGCCGCGTGGACCACCGGCGACGCGCCGCGCGCCGAAGACGTCGCCGACGCGCTGCGCCGCGCACCCGACGTCATTTTCATCCAGCGCTCGCGCGGCTATGCGGTCCGGCCTTCGCTCTCCGTGGCGCAGATCGGCGCACTCATCGAACTCGTGCACACGCATGCGCCCGGTGCGATCGTGGCCGTCGACAACTGCTACGGCGAGTTGGTCGAGCTCGAAGAGCCGACGGCGGTCGGCGCCGACGTCATCATCGGTTCGCTCATCAAGAATCCCGGCGGCGGCGTCGCCACCACCGGAGCATACGTGGCCGGTCGAGCGGATCTCGTCGCGCGCGTGGCGGATCGCATCTTCGCGCCCGGCCTCGGCGACGCCGTCGGCCCGACGCTGGATACCGCGCGCTGGTTTTTCGCCGGTCTGCACCGCGCCCCACGCGCTGTCGTCGAGAGCCTCAAGACGATGGATTTTGCGGCCGCGTTGTTCGCGCGCCTCGGCTTTGCCGTCGATCCGCTGCCGGGTGCGCCGCGGACGGACATCGTCCAAGCGATCCGGCTCGGGAACGCCGGCCGGCTGGCCGGCTTCGCGCGCGGCTTGCAACGGATGCTGCCGGTCAATGCGCGTGCGGCGCCGGAACCGGGGCCGGTGCCGGGCTACGCCGATCCAGTGATCATGGCGGGCGGCGCATTCATCTCAGGCTCGACCCTCGAGCTGTCGTGCGATGCGCCGCTGCGCGAACCGTACGAAGTGTATCTGCAGGGCGGCCTTGACGCCTCGCACGGCGTGCTCGCCACCATGAGCGCGGCCGCAGGCGCGCTCGCATAAGAGGCGTTGCGCCACCTCAAACGAGAATATGCCCGACATGACGGGTGACCTGCATAGGCGCCAATATGTCCGCGTTCCGGTGTCGTTGCCGGTCGAGTTCTCGCTTGAGGGCGATGCGACCGCGCGCACGGGTTCGGTGCTGGATCTTGGCGCCGGCGGCATGCGCCTGGTCGCGCCCTCCGACGTGCCGCCGCGCGCGACGCTGGACATCAAATTCCGCCTGCCCGGCCACGATAGCGCGATCCGCGTGCGTGGACGCGCGGTGCTAAGCGCGTTTCTGGGCGCCGAGAAGACTTTCCATCATGGGATCGCGTTCACGTCGATAGATCCAGAAGACCGGCGAGCGATCGCCGACTTCGTGGACGCCAACGTCTTACCGAAGACCTGATTCGCCTAAGAAGCCGTAGAAATAGTACTCGGTTCCGTCCGTCATGGTGAGGACGACGCGCGTCTCTTCGTAGGAAGCCCGTGCCACGGACTTCCCAGGCATCGTATCAAGGATGCCTTGCGCGAACACGCGCTCTGCCTCGCGCAGGGCGTCCGCGTCTATGTCGACCAGCTCCGATTGCAGATTCTTCACGCCTGAGTTGTCCACTCCAAGATTGCTCCGGCTGTAGAGTCGGTGCCGGCTGCCGCCTGCTCTCGGCGGCGCCTTCATATATGTATCATCGGCCGACCGCAGGGCCCACTTGAGCCGCCAAAGCGTCATATCTTCGGTGTGACGGCCCAGGCGTGGCACCGGTTTGCCGCGGGAGAGGTACGCCAAACCCTCGAAAAGCGGGCGCCGACATGTTCGCGATCGAGGCGATGAACGGACCGCTCGACGGCAGACGGTGGCGATTCGAGCAGCGCATAAGTATCGGCAGAGATGCCGACGCGGTTCAGGCCTGCGTGCCGACGGACCGCACAATTTCCCGTACCCACGCTGAAGTGTGCGCACATGACACAGGCCTGCGCCTCACGGATCTCGGCAGCAGCAACGGCACGTTCATCGAAGGGCGGCCGATCGACACAAGTGTGATCATCTCGGCGGGGCAGCCGTTTGTGGTCGGGCGCACAATGCTGCGCGTCCTCGAAATTCCAGATCAGCCGTAACCGGGTGCGAACGGCCGCGAGCGTCACGGAACTGCGCCGGTTGCGTCGCACGCTGCCCGCGCCGGTCGGCTTCGTGCCGACGATGGGCGCGCTGCACGCCGGGCATATTTCTCTCGTGGAGCGCGCGCGCCGCGAATGCGCATCGGTCATCGTGTCGGTCTTCGTCAATCCGCTGCAGTTCGGGCCGGCTGAAGACTTCGATCGCTACCCGCGCACGCCGCAAGAGGATGCAGCGTTGCTCGAGCGCGCCGGTACCGACGTGCTGTTCGCGCCCCCGCGCGACGAGATGTATCCGCCTGGGTCGCAATTCACGGTGGCGCCCGGCCCGTTGGCCGTGCAACTTGAAGGCGAACGCCGGCCAGGCTTCTTCGCCGGCGTGGCGACGGTCGTCCTTAAGCTGTTCAACATCGTCACGCCGGACGTCGCGTACTTCGGCCAAAAAGACGCGCAGCAGCTTGCGGTCGTGTCGCGCATGGTCCGCGATTTCGACCTGCCGGTGACCATCGCCGCGTGCGCGACGGTGCGCGAAGCCGATGGGTTGGCATTGTCCTCGCGCAATGCGTATCTCGACGCCGGGCAGCGCGCGGCTGCGCCGCGGCTGTACGCCGCGCTGACGGAGGTCGCGCGATCGCTGGTGGCAGGCGAGCGCGATGTCGAGCGCGCCGTGGCGCAGGCGGAAGCGACGCTGCCGCCCTTGAAGATGGACTACCTGGCCGTCGTCGATCCGGCGGTCTTCGAGCCCTTGCGCGCGGCGCCGCAAGACGCCGGCCTGCTCGTGGTCGGAGCGGCTTTCGCCGGCCCGACCCGCTTGATCGACAACATGGAAGTGCACACGCCCGCACGATGAGCCGAAAACCCTCGACCGACCTGGCCGGCACGACGCTGCTCGTCGGCGTCTGCGGCGGCATCGCGGCGTACAAGTGCGCCGGGATCGTCAGCGCGCTGCGCCAAGCCGGCGCCGACGTCCACGTCATCATGACGGAGTCCGCGACCAGATTCGTCGCGCCGCTGACGTTCCAAGCGCTGTCCAACAACGACGTGCATACCGACATGTTCGCGCGAGACGCCACCTGGGATATCGCCCACATCGGCTTGGTGCGCAAAAGCGCGCTGATGCTCGTGCTCAACGCGACCGCCAACACGCTTGCCAAGCTCGCGCACGGGGTCGCCGACAATCTGCTGACGACGTGCGTGCTGGCGACGCGCCGCCCGGTGCTCGTCGCGCCCGCGATGAACACCGCGATGCTTGAAGCGGCTCCGACGCAGGCGAATATCGCCGCGCTGCAAGCGCGCGGGATGGAGTTCATAGAGCCAGGCGCGGGTTTCTTGGCGTGCGGCGAGGTCGGCAGCGGGCGGCTGGCGGATGACGGCGATATCCTAGAAGCCGTACGCCGGGTGCTCGCGCGCACTCGCCAGCTCGAGGGACAACGAGTGCTGATCACGGCCGGACCGACGCGCGAGTTCGCCGATCCGGCGCGCTTTTTGTCCAATCCGTCGAGCGGCCGCATGGGATACGCGCTCGCGGCCGAAGCCGCCGCGCGCGGCGCGCGCGTGACGCTCGTGAGCGGCCCGACCGAACTGCGCGAGCCGGCCGGCGTCGAGCTGATCCGCGTGACGAGCGCGCGCGAGATGCACAACGTCGTGCTGGAGCATCTGCCTGGAACGACGCTGTTCATAGGCGCCGCTGCGGTCGCAGATTTCCGGCCGGAACTCGTCGCCGCCCAGAAAGTGAAGAAAGACGCAGCCGAGGCGGTGATCCGCTTGCAGCGCAATCCCGACATCATCGCCGACGTGGCGGCCGCGCGTCCGGACGGTTGCATGGTCGTCGGCTTCGCCGCCGAGTCCGAGCGGCTGGAAGAGAACGGGCGCGAGAAATTGACGCGCAAGCGGCTCGACCTGATCGTGGCTAACCGGATCGATGGTCCGGACGGCGCTTTCGGGGCGGGCGACAGCGAGGCGACGCTGCTGTGGGGATCCGACGGGCGCGAGCGCTTGCCGCGCGCGCCGAAAGCGTCGCTTGCCGCCGCGATTCTCGACCGCATCGACGCGCTGCGGAGCGCATCCTGACGATGCTGCTCGCCGTCGAAGTCGGCAACACGAATATCAAGTTCGGGTTGTTCGAGCTCGAGGGCGGCGCCGCGGGCACGCTCGTCCATAGCTGGCGGTCGGTTACCAACCGGCGCCAGACCGGCGACGACTTAGCGGCGCAGGTCGCTTCGATGCTCAGCCTGCATACCGTGAGCCGCTCGTCCATCAAACGTGTCGCGGTCGCCAGCGTCGTGCCGCCGTTGTATCGCGCGCTGTCGGAGATGGCGCAGCGCTATTTCGGCGTGCGGCCGGAGTTTTTGTCGGCGGCGCGCCAGACGATCGTGCCGGTGAAGACGCGTCATGCCGCCGAGCTTGGCGCCGACCTCATCGGCGGCGCGATCGGCGCAGTCTCCAAGTATGGGCCGCCGCTCATCGTCGTGCAATTCGGCACGGCCACGACGTTTGCGGCCGTATCAGGGCGCGGCGAGTATCTCGGAACCGCCATCGCACCGGGCATCGAGGTGTCGGTCGACGCGCTCATCGGCCGCGCCGCCAAGCTCATGGACGTGCCGCTCGTCAAACCGCCCACCGCCATTGGCACCGATACGCCGACGGCGTTGCAATCGGGTGTCATCCTCGGGTTCATCGGCCAAGTCGAGTACCTGGTCGCGCGAATCGCGGCGGAGATGGGCGAGAAACCCAAAGTCGTCGCCACCGGGGGGCTGGCCGATCTCATCGCGCCGCACACGGACGTGTTCGACATCGTGGACGAGCGTCTCGTGCTCGACGGCCTCTACGTATGGGCGGCGAAAACGCGCGCGCGAGCGCGCGTCTAGGGCTGCGATGGCGCAGGACCAGGTCGTCATCGCCGCGTTCGCCGGCAGCTTACGCGCTGGCTCCTACAATAAGATGCTGCTGCGCAATGCGTCGAAGCTCGCGCCGTCCGACGTGCGGCTGGCCGAGATCGACATCAGCGAGATCCCATTGTACAACACGGATAAGGAAGAGCCGCCGCCGCCCGCGGTGGCGCGCCTGCGCGACACGATCCGCGTGGCTGACGCGCTGCTCATCGTGACGCCCGAGTACAACTGGTCGATGTCCGGCGTGACCAAGAACGTCATCGACTGGGCATCCCGGCCCCTCGACGATTCGTGCCTGAACGACAAGCCGGTCGGACTGGCGGGCTGCTCGACCGGCTACTTCGGCACCGCGCGCGCCAAGATCGCACTCCTGCCGGCGTTCGTATTCAATGGCATGCACGTGCTTGACGACCCGATGGTGCACGTCGGCCGCGCGCAGACGAAGTTCGACGCGTCCGGTGAGCTGACCGACGAGCAGGTCAAGACCGAGATGCGCGAATTGCTCGCTGGGCTGGCTGCGTTCGCCCGGCGCATGAGCACGAAGTGATCACGAAGGAATCGCCATGAACGATCAGATCGATCCCGTCACATCCACCGCGTCCGATCTCAATCGCAAGGCGTTCATCGGTCTCTCGGCCGGCGCGGCGGCCGCGGGCACGTCCATCGCAACGGCGCTGGCCGCGGATGAAACGCTTGGCCAGCCGCATCCGCCGATCGTCTCCGAACGAGATCCCTCCATCAATACCGCACGCGTGATGCTGTCGCGCCCCGATCAGCCGATCCCGGCATACGCGGCGTATCCGAAGAATGCCACGCCGGCCACGCCGGGCGTCGTGATCTGCCAAGCCATCTGGGGCGTCGACGCGCAGCTGCGCGATACCGCACGCCGGCTCGCGAAAGCGGGCTACGTCGCGATCGCGCCCGAGCTGTACGCGCGTTCCCCGAATGTGCCCTCAGGAGACGGCGCCACCGATTACAAGCCATTCTCCGACCTCGCGGCGCTGTTGGTGGATGCGACGGTCGACGGCGACATCGCTGCGGGCGCTACGTGGATCCGCGCGCGGGCGAAGGCTGCAGAAGAGCAGCGGCCGCCGAAGGTCGGGGTCATGGGCTTTTGCATGGGCGGTTCCATCGCGTTGCGCGCGGCAGTCGACGATGCGAACTTCGATGCGGCCGATGTGTTCTACGGTAAGGTGCGTTGGGGCCAGAGCAACGACGGTCCGATCACTGAGATGGCGCTCGCATACACGGATAAAGTCCGCGTGCCCCTTGTGGGCAACTACGGCGGGCGCGATACGAGCATCTTGCCCGACGACGTGCGCGCGATGGCGCAGCGCCTGACCGTTCCCAACGATGTGAAGATCTACGACGAAGCGGGCCACGCGTTCTTCGACGACACGCGCCCCTCGTACGTCGCATCGGCCGCCAGCGACGCATGGATCCGCACGCTCGCATGGTTCGACAAGTATTTGAAGAGCTGAGCAGCGCGTGCCGATGGTGCCGCTCGGGCGCAAGACGCTCTTCGAGGACTTGCCGCGCTTCTTGGTCGCGCAGGCGGGCGTTGCGTTCGCCGTCGGGCTGATCGCGATCGAGACCGGCGTCTACTTCGGGTTCCTCAAGTCCGCGGTGCTCTCGATCCAAGAATCACATGCCGACGTCTGGGTCGCCGCACGGGAAACGCCGTACTTCGAGCTCGCCTTTCCGATACGGTACGACTCGCTCGCCAAGGTCCGTAGCGTCACGGGTGTCAGCGCGGCTGAGGCGCTGCTGATCAAAACGTCCGTCTGGCGCGGACCGATCCACAAGCTTGAGTATATCCGCGTGTTCGGATTCGATCCGCGGGGCGAGCTCTGGTCACCGGGTGCCGTTTCCGCGCAGACGCTCGCTTCGCTGAGCGCTCCGGATACCGCGCTGGTCGATGCCGCCAAGGTCGGCGCACTCAATATCGAGGGCGTCGGCGGAGCCGGCAAGATCGGTCAGCACGACGTGCGCATCGTGGGGCTGGTCCACGGCACGCAGCCGATCATCTCGGCGACCTTCATCTATACGTCGCTGCGCAACGCGACCGCGTATGTCGCTCCGCCGACGCCTTCGCCTGTGGCGCTGGCAGCCCGCATGCGCGCGGCGATGCCGCCCTCGCCCGATCCGGTGCTGCTCGAGCGCTACGTCGCGGTCGGTCTGATCCCCATGCCCAAGCCTGCGCCGGCGGCGACGGCGAAACCGGCCCCGACGCCGACACCGGACCCGGGCACGCTTGGACCCGCCGACGACATCAGCTACATCCTGGTGCGCGCTGCGCCGGGTGTCGATCTCGAGGCGCTCAAAGGGCGCTTGACCAGCGCGGTGCCGGAAACACGCGCATACACGCAAGCCGAGATGGCTCAACAGACCGATTCCTACTGGGTCGGGCGCACCGGCATCGGCTTCATCCTCGGATTGATCGCGGTGGTCGGCCTCATCGTCGGCGTGACGGTCGCCGGCCAGATCTTGTATACTTCGGTCGTCGAACATATCAAGGAGTACGGCACGCTGCGAGCGATGGGTGCGCCGGATTCGCTGTTCTATGCCGTCGTGGCGGAACAAGCGCTGCTGATGGCGCTGCTCGGCTTCGTGCCGGGCATCGCGCTGAGCCTGATCATCGCAGCCTGGTCGCAAGCGAACAAGGGCATCCTTATCCTCATCACGCCGACGAGCGCACTGCTCACGTTGGCGGTGATCGCAGCGATGTGCGTCGCGTCCGGCATCTTCGCCGTGCAGCGGGCACTGCGCGTCGATCCCGCGATGGTGTTCAAAGCATGAGCGAGCCTGTCGCTGTCGCCGCGCGCGATCTGTCTATGACCTACCACAACGGCGGCGCGGACGTCCATGCGCTGCGCGGCGTGACGCTCGACGTCATGCCGGGCGAGTTCTTGCTGATCATGGGGCCATCGGGCTCCGGCAAGACGACCCTGTTGTCGATTCTCGGCGGGATCCTTACGCCGACGAAAGGCGCCGTCATGGCGTGCGGCGTTCAGCTCACCTCGCTGCGCTCGCGCGCGCTGGCGCGCTTCCGCCTGCAGAACGTCGGCTTCATCTTCCAGGGCTTCAATCTGTTCGGCGCGCTGACCGCACGCGAGAACGTCGAGCTAGCGCTGGCGCTCAAGGGCGCGGGCAAGGTCGCCTCAGGCGAGCAGGCGCTTGCGCTGCTCCACGAAGTAGGCCTCGGAGACAAGCCCGATCGCAAACCGCACGACCTCTCGGCGGGCGAGAAGCAGCGCGTCGCGATCGCGCGCGCGCTTGCCGGTTCGCCGCCGCTCATCATGGCCGATGAACCGACCGCATCGCTGGATGCGGACAACGGTCATCACGTCACGGAGCTGCTGAGATCGCTCGCCAAATCGCGCGGCGCAGCAGTGCTGACGGTGACGCACGACCCGCGCATCGTCGACTTTGCGGATCGCATCGTGCGTATCGAGGACGGAGTCTTGCGGACCTAAGAGAGCGCTGGCTGCAGCCGGTCGAGCAACAGCGCGTTGAAGACCTGCGGCCGCTCTATCATCGGCACGTGGCCGCAGCGCTCGATGCGGAAGAACGTGCCGCGGCGCGCGCTGGGCGCGAGATCGCGCTGCCAGATCTCGCACGGGCTGATCTGATCGTGCGCTCCCCAGATCATGAGCACCGCGGGATCGATGCGCGCCAACGCGCTCGCATAGTCAAAGCCGTTGCACTCTTTCATGAGGCGCATCGCGTTGACCGTCCGGCGGGTGTCTCTGAAGAGGTGGATCATCGCTTCGATCTCCGCTTCGTCGACGTCGCGGCGGTCGTAGAAGATCTTGTCGACCAAGAACAGGCAGAACGCGCGCGTCGCCTTGCCCTGGAATCCCACCCCGAGCTTCGCGGTCGTGACCGCGCCCGGCGCGCCGGACAGCGCGAGCATGTCGACACGCTTGGGGAAATTCAGCGCGCAGTCGATCGCGATGCGTGAACCGAACGAGCCGCCCACCATCGCCGCCGATTCGATCCCGCAACGGTCCATGAGGTCGATCACCGCGTGCGCGATCGGTTCGACCGAATCGTATTCTCCGGCCAACGGCTGTGCGAGCGTGAGGTATCCGTAACCGTTCGCCGCCAACGCCTGCAGCGTCGGCTCCCACATCCAGCGGCCGGCGACGAGCCCCGGCAGCAGCACGACATGCGGACGCCCGCCGCGCGGGGGGTGGTAGACGAAGTCTAGGCCTGTCGAGAGCGCTCGTGCCATCCGTGTTGGTTCGCAGCGCGCAACAAAACGCCTTGCTCGTCCTCGGTGTGTGACCTACGAGCGGCGCGGCGCGTCGAGCGCGAGCGCGACCATCATCTGAACGCCAGTAGGCAAGCAGGCCTCGTCGATCGCGAAGCGCGCGTTGTGATGGGCGACGGCGGTCCGTTCGCCGGATTGCGACCCGACGAAGAAAAAGCAGCCCGGCCGCCGTTGCAGCATGAACGAGAAATCTTCGGCGCCCATCGTCTGCGAGAGCTGTCCGAGCCGGCCGGCGCCGACCGTGCGCTCGGCGAGCTCACGCACGTACGCCGCCTCGGCCACGTCGTTGACGGTGACCGGATAGCGATCGATGTAGCGGTAATCGTACGTGGCGCCTTGCGCCGCGCAGCAGCCGGCCAGCACGCGCTCGATCCGCGGTTTCATCTGCTCGCGCTCGGGCTCGGAGAAGGCGCGCACCGTGCCGAGCAGGTCGACGCTGTCCGGGATGACGTTGTGGATCGTGCCGCCATGGATCGCTCCGACCGTGACCACCGCGGGCTCGATGGGGTCGACGTTGCGGCTGACCACTGATTGCACTTGGCTCACGAAATAGGCCGACGTGAGGATCGGGTCGACGGTCTGATGCGGCGCCGCGCCATGGCCGCCGCGACCGCGGATCGTCACCTCGATCGAATCGCTCGACGCCATCACCGGTCCCGGGCGCACCAGCACCTGGCCGGTCGGATACAATGACGTCAAATGAAGGCCGTAGACGCGATCGACGTGCGGATCTTCCAGCACGCCGTCCTCGATCATCGCGCGTGCGCCGCCCTTGCCTTCCTCAGCGGGTTGGAAACAGAGCACGATCGTGCCATGGAGCAGATCGCTCCGCTCCATGATCATCTGCGCGGCGCAGAGCAGCATCGCGG
The DNA here is from genome assembly GCA_963772515.1 of Vulcanimicrobiota bacterium. Taxonomy (GTDB): domain Bacteria; phylum Vulcanimicrobiota; class Vulcanimicrobiia; order Eremiobacterales; family Eremiobacteraceae; genus JAFAHD01. The sequence continues at coordinate 163,036 of CAVYXC010000002.1, read as the reverse complement.
TGTGGCCGTCGTGACCGCACGCGTGCATCTTGCCGGCCGTTAGCGAGGAGAACTCGACGCCGCTGCGCTCTTCGATCGGCAAGCAATCCATGTCGGCGCGCAGCAAGACCGTCTTGCCAGGCCGCTTGGTGCGCAAGATCCCGACGACGCCGGTCTGTCCGATGCCGGTGCGCACCTCATAGCCCAATGCCACAAGACGTTCCGCCACAATGCCGGCGGTCCGTACTTCCTCGAAACCGAGCTCGGGATGCGCGTGGAAATCGCGGCGCAGCGCGATCACGTCGCGCACGACCGGTTCAGGTACGGCAAGCACGTCGACGCTCATCGCGCGACTTGCTTGGTCCAGGTGATGCCGCCGTCGGCGCTGGCGGCGATGACCGGCACGTTGCCCGCCGATGTGCCGACGACCCAGCCGTGCTGAGAATCGGGGAACGACATGGCGACCGGGCCTGCCAACGTCACGTCGGGAACGGTCGAGACCGATTGCCACGTCTTGCCGCCGTCGTTGGTGCCCGTGAGAGAGACGGCGCCACGCGAGCCGCACTGCGGGCACGCGCCGAGGAAGAACGCGCTGTTCGCGTCGACCACCGAGAACGGCCCAGGCCACGGACCCGGTCCGTCCGGCGGCGAGCCCTCAAGATGCGGGTACGCGTCGGATGTGCTGCTTGTTGGCGAGCACCGGCTGCCAGTTGGCACCGGCGTCGCTTGTGCGATACACGACGTATTCGCGCTGCTCGCCTGTCGCGGCGCCGGCGAACTGCACCCACGCCACGTCGGTGCCGGCGCACTCGATCGTCGCGTACCAGACGCGTTTCGTATCGATCATCGGAGAGAAGACGTTGGAGAACGAGTCGCCCCCGTCATCCGAGCGCAGCACCGCGGCCTGATACGCCGCCCACATGTGCTGCGTGTTCGAGGCGCATGTCGAATCGACGAGCATCGGCGCGTCGAGCACGTGCCAGGTCTTGCCGCCGTCGGTCGTGGCGGCCAACCTGCCGCCGAAGAAGGGGGGAATGCGCTCGGTGGCGCCGCTGGCCTGGAGCGGCGAACCGCCGGCCATCGCAAACCCGACGAGCGCGCTCGCGAAGCTGATTTGACGCGCCGGACTGCGCGGTTCGGCCAACTGCGACCACGTGTGCCCGCCGTCGCGCGTGCCCAACAAGACGCCCGTTCCCGGGATCGGGTCGACGCCCGCCGCAAAACCAACGGCAGGACTGACGAAACTCAGCGCCCATATCTGCGCGCGTCCGGTATATTGGCGCTGCCACGTCTTGCCGCCGTCGGTGGTGGCGAGGATCGTGCCGTCGCCGCCGATCCAGCCGGTGCTTGACGAGACGAACGCGACCGCGCGCAACGCGGCCGAGGCCGGCGCCGGCGCGGATACGAAACAAAAATACGCGATCGCGATGGCCGTGCAGCAAACGGCGCTACGTCGTGTGCCCATGCGACCACGTTCAGGAGCGGATCGACGTCGCCCTACCGCGTCGAGGCGCCGCGCGCGCGCGAGTCGAACACACGCGGTATGGCAGCCGTGCGACCCCTCGTGATCGGGGCGATCGAGATGTTCCCGCCGCTGGCGCTCGCGCCGATGGCCGGCGTGACCAACGCGCTGTTCCGGCGACTATTCAAGCCATTCGGCCTCGGCTTGACGGTGAGCGAGTTCGTGTCCGCGCAGTCGCTCGTCCGCATGAATGCCCGCACCCTCGAGATGATCGACGTCTACGCGGAAGAGCGCCCGACCGCGGTGCAGCTGCACGGCAGCGATCCCGACGTCATGGCGCGCGCCGCACGGTTCGTCGAAGAATGCGGCGCGGACATCGTCGACATCAACTTCGGCTGCCCTGCGCCCAAGATCGTCAAGGGCGGCGACGGTGCTGCGATCCTGCGCGATCCGGATCTGGCGGTGAGCATCTGCGCTGCAGTGCGCAAAGCGGTCCTCAAAGTGCCTGTCACCGTGAAGATGCGGTTGGGATGGGAGTCGGATAACTTCACCCACCTCGACATCGCCAAGCGCGCCGAGGCGGTGGGCATCGACGCGTTCACGCTGCACGGACGCTACGGCAAACAGTTCTATAAAGGAAGCGCCGACTGGTCGTACATCGCGCGTCTCAAGGAGGCGCTGCACGTGCCCGTCATCGGCAACGGCGACGTCGCGAGCGCGGACGATGCCATGCGCCGGCTGCGCGAGACGGGCGTCGACGCGATCATGGTGGGTCGCGCGACGCTGGGCGATCCCTGGCTCATCGCCGAGATCGCCGCGGCGATGCGCGGCGAACCGCCGCCGCCGCGGCCCAGCGTCCACGAGCGCGTCGACTTCGCGCGCGCGCACCTGGACGCGATGGTCGAGCGTTACGGCGAGAAGTCGGGCGTGCTGCAGATGCGCAAGCACCTCGGCTGGTATCTCAAAGGCGTGCGCGATGCGTCGACGCTGCGCGAGCGCATCAATCATGCCCCCTCGGCCGACGATGTGCGCACGATACTCGAGGAGGCGCGCTCGCGCGAACTCGAGCCTGTCGGGGACGGCGATCGTGAGGAAGCGCTCGCCGGCTGAAACGGGACATCCAGGAAACCTTTCGACGGGTATGCCGATATACTAGGCGGAACTTCGGCCGCACGAGACAGCCGATAAGGAGCCACCGTTTCATGCCTGACCAGAACGCGCCTCAGACTCCAGCGACGATTCCGCCATCGGCGCCAGCAGCCGTGCCGGCGCAGGCGGCCGCGCCTGCCGCGCCCGGCGGCGCCGGATTGCATCTGCCGCCGGTCGGCGAAGCGTTGGCGAACCTCGCCCACTTGATCCCCGGATTTGCGGGCTACAAAGCTGTTGAGGACCGTCGCATCGCCGACAAGCAACTGCGCGCCGTCATCGGCGAAAGGTTGACCGGCATCCAAGAACGGCTCGATGCCGTCGTCGACGCCGCCTCTCGCTCAGGCAGTCTCGACGGTCTGGCGCTCATCGATCAGAGCAAGCGGCGTTTGGGGCGGCTCATCGACCGCATGCGCTTCGCCGACTACGGCTACTCGGCGGTGTTCGACCGCGTGCAGCTGGGCGAACCCGAACTCGCGCGCCTGTATCAATACGACGCCGGCATCATGAACGAGTTGCCGTCATTTGATTCCGCAGTCGCCGGCGTCGAAGCTGCGGCTGGCGATCCCGCCAAGCTCGCGCAGGCGCTCCAGACTTTCGATGCGCTCACCGCCGAATTCGACCGCCGTTTCGAAGCCCGCCAGCATCTGTTCGACCCGCTGACGGCGCCGCAGACGTAAGCGCCGCGCGGCCGGCCGCGTAGGTCCCGCACGCCGTTTGGGGCAAACCTGACGCGATGCAAGCGCGCGCCAAAGAACTGCGCATCCTCTACGCCATCGCCGACGAGCTCAACGGGGCGACCGATGCAGGCCGCGCCCTGGAGCGTGTGCTCGCGATCGTCACGCAGGCGCTCGGACTGCGCGCCGGCTGGATCTGGCTCGTCGACCCGACCACACAGCGCTTCTACTTGGCGGCGTCGCACGATCTGCCGCCGTACCTGCGCGAGCCGGTGCGCATGTCGGGCAGCTGGTGCCAATGCACGCAGGCGTTTCGAGACGGCGCTTTGTCAGCGAAAAACGTCGACGTCATCGAGTGCAGCCGCCTGGCGCCGGCGGTGGCGAGCAAGTCGACCGCGCTGACCGGCGGCCTGCGCTACCACGCCAGCGTGCCGCTCTATTTTCGCGACAAGCCGCTCGGCATCATGAATCTCACCGCGCCGAAATTTCGCAAGCTCTCCAGCGGCGAGTTGCGGCTGCTCGCGACGATCGCGCTGCAGGCAAGCGCGACCGTGGAGCGCGCACGGTTGGCGGCCGAGGGCGCACGTTTGGCGCGCGTCGAGGAGCGCACGCGGCTGGCGCGCGAGATCCACGACACGCTCGCACAGCGCTTGACCGCCATCGCCCTTCAGCTGGAAGGCGCGCTCAAGCATCTGGACGGATCGCGTGAACGCGCGCGCCTCGAGCTCGCGCGAGCGCTCGACATGGCGCGCGAGGGACTCACCGAAGCCCAGGGTTCGATGCGCTCGCTGCGCGGCGCGCCGCCGATCGGGAATCCGCTGCCGCAGGCGTTGGCGGCTCTCGCGCGCGCGTTCACGTCGCGCACGGGCATCCGGGTGCAGGTCGACGCCGCGGCGCTCGAATTGTCCGCCCACGTCGAGACCGAACTGCTCGCCATCGCCAAAGAGGCGCTCACCAACGTCGGCAAGCACGCGCGCGCGACCGCGGTCGCCATCCGCCTATCGCCGCGCGGCCGGCGCGTCGAGCTGACGATCCACGACGACGGCGTCGGCTATCGCCGTTCGCGCACGGCGCGCGGCCAGGGCATCATCGGAATGGGAGAACGATCGCAGCTCGTCGGCGGCACGCTGCACGTGAAGCGTGCGCGTTCCGGCGGTACGACGGTGACAGTCGCTCTTCCGATGGCGGAATCGCGCGGATGATCCGCATCGCGCTTGTCGATGACCATCCGGTCGTGCGCGAAGGGCTCGTATCGGCGCTCGCCGACGAATCGGATCTCACCATCGTCGGCGCAGCCGGTTCCGCGGAGGAGCTCATCGCACACGCGGGTGCGTGGTGCCCCGAGGTCGTGCTGCTCGATCTCGAGATGCCTGGGCTGAGCGATGTCGCCGCGGTGCGTGAAGTCATACGCGCGTTACCCGATGCGGGCGTCATCATCTTCACCGCGTTCGCCGACGAGGACAAAGTCGTCGGCGCGGTGCGCGAGGGCGCGCGCGGCTACCTGCTCAAAGGCGTGCCGGCGTCCGACGTGGCCGCAGCGATCCGCGAGGTCCACGCCGGCGGTTCGTTCTTGCCGGCGCCGGTCGCGGCGCTGCTCGCCGCGCGCGTGCGTGAACCGCAGCACCTGCCGCTGACCGAGCGGGAGCGCGACGTGTTGCGACTCGTGGCAGACGGCCTCTCGAACAAACAGATCGCGGGGCGGCTGCGCATCACCGAGCGCACGGTGAAGTATCACGTCACCTCCGTCATGACCAAACTCGAGGCGGAGAATCGCGCGCAGGCCGCAGCACTCGCCGTCAGGCGTCGCCTGCTCTAAACGTCCACTCGACCGAGCGCGTCGCCGGGTGTACTTTCGTACAGGTAGTTGACTGCGCGACCGCACGGTGCCGTGAGGGCGGCTCGGCGTCATACTTAATGCATGAACATCGTGGATTCGGTTTTCTTGGTCACCGGTGCCTCAAGCGGATTGGGATATGAGACCGCGCTTCTTCTGGCGCGGCGCGGAGCGCGTCTCGTGGTAGCGGCACGTGGTGCCGCCGCGCTCGGCCAAGCCACCGCGGTCTTGCGCGAGCACACCGACGTCGTGGAGTGCGTCGCGGACGTCAGCGAAGACGCCGAAGGCATCGTCGCCGCGGGGATCGAGCGCTTCGGTCGCATCGACGCACTGATCAACAACGCGTCCGAGCTAGGCCCAAGCCCGATGCCGGCCCTTGAAGAGCTGGACTGGCAGGCGATGGAGCGCATCTTGCGCGTCAACGTCACCGCCCCGTTGCATCTCGCGCAGCTCGTCGCGCCGGGGATGCGAACGCGCGGGCACGGCACGATTCTCAACGTCAGCTCCGATGCCGGCGTCAACGCGTACCCAGGTTGGGGCGGCTACGGTGCGAGCAAGGCGGCGCTCGAGCATCTCTCGCGCACGCTCATGGCGGAGCTGGACGGCAGCGGCGTGCGCGTGCTGGTCGTCGATCCCGGAGATATGAACACGCCGATGCACCAGCTCGCCGAGCCCGGTGTTGACCTTTCAGAACTGACCCATCCACGCGTGGTCGCGCCCGCGATCGTCTCGCTGCTCGAAGATGAGTCCGTTGCGTCCGGACGCTACCAGGCCCAAGAACTCGCCCATGCCGTTCGCTGAGGCCCTCGCGCCGGACGATCAGTTGGCGCCCGCACGCACCGTGCCGCCGGAGCTAGAAGCCAAAGAGCCGGCCGAAGTGCGCGGTGCGGGCCGCGATGACGTGCGGCTGATGGTCTCGACCGCGCACAGCCGCGACCTGCATGCCAGCTTCGCGCAATTGCCGGACTACTTGACGGCTGGCGACCTCGTCGTGCTCAATCGCTCGGCGACGATTCCAGCATCGCTCATCGCCCGGCGCGATGACCGTTCGCAGGTCGAACTGCACGTGTCCACGCGATTGCAGGCAGATCTCTGCGTTATCGAGCCGGCGCGCGCTGGGGTGACGCCGCACGAGCGGTTGCGCCTCCCGGGCGGAGCGCTGGTGGAGATGCTCACGCCGTATCTCACGTCGCACCGGCTGTGGATCGCGCGCATGTATCTGCCCGAACCATTCGTGGCGTACGTCTACCGCCATGGCGAGCCGATCCATTACGCGCACGCGTCAGCGCGCTGGCCGCTCGAGGTCTATCAAAACGTCTATGCCGACGAGCCGGGCTCCGCGGAGATGCCCTCGGCCGGGAGGCCGTTCACGCACGAGCTGCTGGCGCAACTCCGGGAGCGCGACATCGAGATCGCGTATGTGACGCTGCACGCCGGTGTGTCGAGCCCCGAGCGCGACGAACCTCCGTTTGAAGAGCGCTACGCCGTGCCGGTCGAGACCGCAGATGCCGTGCGCCGCGCACGCCGGCGAGGCGGGCGGATCATCGCGGTCGGCACGACGGTCGTGCGCGCGCTCGAATCGTCGGTGGATGAGAAGGGCCGCATGGTCGCGTCGAGCGGTTGGACGGATCTTGTGATCACACCCGAACGCGGCGTCGACGTCGTCGACGGTTTGCTGACCGGATTCCACGAGCCCTTGTCCTCGCATCTCGCGATGCTCGAGGCGATCGCGGGAGCCGAGCGCATCCGGCGCGCGTACCGCACGGCGCTGGCGGCGCGCTACCTCTGGCATGAGTTTGGGGACTCGCACCTGATCCTCGCGTAGGACGCGGGACAACAACTCCGGACCCTTGAAACACCTGCCGACGCTACTAGGTAGAACCGTTGTACTCAAACGGCGTGAGCGCGAGGTAGGTATCTAGTCATGGCACTCGGTCTTTCCGTCATCGAATTCTTCGACGACAGCGGGCAGCAGATCGTGCATCGCTGGCCCGAAGCAGGCTCCACCGACATCAAGTGGGGCAGCCAGCTGATCGTCCAAGAGAGCCAGGCCGCGGTGTTTTTCCGCGACGGCCGCGCGCTCGACACGTTCACGCCCGGTCGCTACACGCTGTCGACACAGAACATGCCGGTCCTGACGAAGTTCTTGTCGATCCCGTTCGGCGGCACATCGCCGTTCCAATCGCAGGTCTACTTCGTGAGCATGAACGTGTTCACGAACCTGCACTGGGGCACGGCTGAGCCGATCGTGTTCCGCGATGCCGAGTTCTCGATGGTGCGCCTGCGCGCGTACGGCATCTTCAGCGTGCGCGTCAACGACGCGCAGCTGTTCGTCAACAAGATCGTCGGCACGCAGAACGTCTACACGCAAGATTCGCTGCAGGATTTCTTCCGCAACATCATCGTGTCGCGCCTGAACAACCTGCTCGGTGAGACCGTCAAGAGCGTGCTCGACCTGCCCAAATACTACGATGCGCTTGACGCGGCGGCGAAGACGCGCGTCAAGGACGATTTCGCGCAGTACGGCGTCGAGCTGATCGATTTTCTGATCAACGCGATCACGCCGCCGGACGACGTGCAAAAAGTCATCGACGAGCGCACCGGCATGGGCGTCGTCGGCAATATGAACCAATACATGCAGTTCAAAGCGGCCAAGTCGCTCGAGGACGCCGCCCAGAATCCGGGCGGCGCCGCGGGCGCGGCCGCTGGCATCGGCATGGGTGCCGGACTCGGTTTCGCTGTGCCGGGCATGATCAACGCTGCGATGCAGCAGCAGGCGCAAGCGAATGCCGCTAACACGGCAGCCGCCGGCAGTGCCGCGGCCGCGGGCGCGGCTGTCGCGATGATCGCCTGTCCGAACTGTCAGGCCAAGATCCCCGCGGGCTCGAAGTTCTGCCCGGAATGCGGCAAACCGGTCGTGCAAACGGTCGAGTGCCCGAGCTGCCACCAGGAGAATCCGACCGGCGCGAAGTTCTGCGGGAACTGCGGGACCAAACTCGCCTGAAATCGTCAACCGTGTGAGCCGTGCGTTGCCCCGCGGGATGGGGCAGCTGCGCCGCAGAACCATGTGCTGATGAGCGGAACTTTCGACGACGTCTACGCCGCCTATAAGGATTATATCAATCCGCCGCTGGCCCGCTTCATGAAGCTCGCCGGCGCGACCGTGGAGACCGAGTCGCGCGGCGTCCGCATCTACGACGAGAATGGCAAGTCGTATCTCGATTTCTGCGGCGGCTACGGCGTATTCACGCTGGGCTACATGCATCCGAAAGTCGTGGCGGCCGTGCGCGCACAGCTCGAGCACATGGCGCTCTCGTCGCGCGTGTTCTTCAACGCCAAGACCGCTGCGCTGGCCAAAGAGCTCGCGCGCATCGCGCCTGGCGACCTGCAGATCAGTTTCTTCTCGAACAGCGGCACCGAAGCGGTCGAAGCGGCGCTCAAGACGGCGCGTTTGTCGACCAAGCGTACGATGATCGTCGCCACGCACAACGCGTTTCACGGCAAGACGATGGGCAGCCTCACCGCCACCGGCCGCGACCTGCTCAAGGATTCGTTCAAACCGCTGGTGCCTGAGTTCTGCCACGTGCCGTTCGGCGATCTGGACGCGCTCGACCGGGTGCTCCCTGGCGCGGCGGCATTCATCGTCGAGCCGGTGCAGTGCGAAGGCGGTGTCATGGTGCCGCCCGACGGGTATCTGCGCGGCGTGCGCGACCTGTGCGATACGCACGGCGCGTTGTTCATCGCCGACGAAGTGCAGACAGGCCTCGGACGTACCGGCTATCTGTGGGGCGTCGATCATGACGGCGTCGTGCCCGACATCATCGCAGCCGCCAAAGGCCTGTCGGGCGGCGTCGTGCCGATCGGCGCGACGATCACGCGGCACGACGTGTGGATGCGCGCGTTCGGCCACGCGCCGCTGCTCCACACCTCGACCTTCGGCGGCAATCCGCTGGCGTGCACCGCGGGGTTGGCGGCGCTGCAGGTGCTCGAAGAAGAGGGTCTCGTGCAGCGCTCGCGCGATATGGGCGCGTACCTGCTCGATCGCGCCAGCCAATTGATGGCGCGTCATCCCGACGTCATCGCGCAGGTGCGCGGGCGCGGGCTCGTCGTCGGCGTGGAGCTCACCAACGAAGGCTATGGCGGCGTCATCATCCCCGAGTGCCTCAAGCTCGGACTCACCGCGGCATACACGCTCAATCAGCAAAAGGTCATCCGCCTCGAGCCTCCCCTCATCGTGACCAAAGACGAGATCGACGAGGCGCTAGCACTGCTCGGACAAGGAGTGGTCAAGGCGAAGGAAAAACTCGGGGAGCTGGCACGAACCAACTGACGAGCGTCGCTTTGGAGCGGCCGAGTTTACTCGGCCGTTTTACGCACTCGCGGGGAACGCACATCGATCCATGCCCTATGTAGAAACCGCGATCGACATCGCCGCGCCCGCGCGCGTCATCTACGAGCTCGCCAAGGACATGGAGCGCTACCCCGAGTTCATGCCGGACGTCGAGTCGGTCAAAGTCCTGCGCCGCGACGGCAGCAGCACGACGACGCGTTGGAAGACGTTAGTCGAAGAAGCGCCGATCGAGTGGACCGAAGTGGACGTGTTCGACGACGCGCGGGCGCGCATCGACTACCGGCTCATCGAGGGCGATCTCGACAAGTTCGAAGGCGCGTGGACGTTCGAGGAACGCGACGGCGTCACGCACGTCGTGCTCGGCGTCGACTATGACTTCGGCGTGCCGACCCTGGCCGAGCTGATCGGTCCGACGTTGCGCAAGAAGGTCGAAGAGAACTCGCTCATGATGCTGACCGCGCTCAAGACGCGCGCAGAGAAGAGCTCACCGGTCGAGTAAACTCGAGCGCTCCAAAGGAGCGCTCGTCCCCTTCTTCGAAACGCAGAAGAACCGACCCGGCCGCTTTGCGACCGGGCTCTTCCAGAGGTTAGCCCTCCATTGCGCAAGTTCGGTTTCCTGGTCCACCCGCTGTCCTACGATGACGTCGAGCGCTACGACCCGGGCGCGGTCGGCAAAGGCCGGCCCATCATAAAGAAGATCCTGGAATGGATCCCGCCCTATCGCGTATCGGACATCGTCGGGGTGCGCAGCGCATCGACCGGGGAAGAGATCACCGGCCATTTCATCGGCGTGCCGCTCATGCCCGAGCAGTGGCTCGAGCTGCCGCGCGCGGACATCATGAACCGCCTCGTCGGCGCCGCCGACCTCGCCAAGCAGCTCGGGTGCGGCATCTTCGGTCTGGGCGGCTTCTCGTCGGTCGTCGGCGACGGCGGCATCACGCTGGCTGAGACGGTTCCCGGCATCGCTATCACGACGGGCAATTCGTACACCATCGCCTCGGGCATCCAAAGTTTGTATCGCGCCGCGCACGAGCTGGACATCGATCTGCCGAGCGCATCCGCGGTCGTCATCGGCGCGACCGGCAGCATCGGTTCCGCGTGCGCGCAGATCCTGGGCAACAAGGTCGCCCGCGTGACGCTTGGCCGCACGCAACGCGACGCGTTTGAAGAATCTCGCTCACGCCATGCAACCGCACGTCAGCGCGGCGCTGGACTGGACCACTGACATCCGCGAGGCGGTGCGCTCCGCGGACCTCGTGCTCACCGCGACCTCGGCGGTCTCGGCGATCGTCGAGCCCGAAGATCTGCGCCCGGGTGCGGTGATCAGCGAAGTCTCGCTGCCGCACGACGTCTCGCGACGCGTCGCAACGGAACGGCCCGACGTGCTGGTCAGCGAAGGCGGCAACATCCTCGTGCCGGGCGAGCCGAATTTCAATTTCGACTTCGGCCTACCGCCGCGCACGGCGCTCGCCTGCATGTCGGAGACCATGATCCTCACGCTTGAGGACAAGTTCGTCAACTACTCGCTGGGCCGCGGCATCCACCTCGACAAGGTGCTCGAGATCGAGCGCCTCGCCGACAAGCACGGCTTCAAGCTCGCCAGCATGCGCGCGTTCGACAAACCGGTGAGCGACGAGCAGATCGCTCGCACGCGCGAGGCCGCGCTCGCGGCGCGGGCGGCAGCGGCGGTGCCTGCGGCCGTGAATGCTGCCGGCAACGGCGCCGCAATTTCCAGTCGAACGGCACGCACGCGATGAAGAGGATAGTCTCGGTCAGTCTCGGCTCGTCGACGCGCGATCACCGCGTCGAAGTGGAGTGGCTCGGCGAGCGCTTCGACATCAACCGCATCGGTTTTGACGGTTCGCTCGATCGTGCGATCGCCAAGCTGCGCGAGCTGGATGGCACCGTCGACGCGATCGGGCTCGGCGGCATCGACGTCTACCTTTACGCCGGCAAGAAACGCTACGCGCTGCGCGACGGGCTGCGCATGCTCGAGGCGGTCAAGATCACGCCGGTCGTAGACGGCAGCGGTCTGAAGAACACGTTGGAGCGCGAGACGGTGCTCCGGCTGCAATCGGACGGCGTCATCGACTTTCGCGGTCTGCCGGTGCTCATGGTCAGCGCGCTCGACCGCTTCGGGATGGCGCAGGCACTCGTCGAGGCCGGCGCTCGCGTGACGTTCGGCGACTTCATCTTCGCCCTCGGGGTCGACAAGCCGGTGACATCGCTGCCAGAATTCGAGGCGCTCGCCGAGAAATATCTTCCCGACGCGTGCAAGCTGCCGTTCCAGTTCTTCTATCCCACCGGCAAGAAACAGGAGAAGCCGCCCGAGCCCGAGGCGAAGTTCTCACATTACTACGCGGCCGCGGACGTGATCGCCGGCGACTTCCACTTCATCCGCCAGCACATGCCGGACGATCTGCGCGGCAAGACCATCCTCACCAACACCGTGACGCAAGCCAACGTCGACGAACTGCGCGAGCGCGGCGCAGCCCGGCTTGTGACCAGCACGCCGAACCTCGGCGGACGCTCGTTTGGCACCAACGTGATGGAAGCGGCGCTGCTCGCGCTGCTCGGCAAGCGTTGGGAAGACGTGAGCGAAGACGATTACCTGCGCCTACTGCACGAGCTGAGGTTCGCGCCTCGGGTCGAGACCTTCCCCGCACTTGAAAGGACATAATGCAAGAGAAAGAGACCGTACTGACCGCCGATGGGTTGAAGAAACTGGAGGCTGAGCTCGACGAGCTCAAGACCGTCCATCGCAAAGAGGTGAACGACCGCATCCGCCAGGCCAAAGAATTCGGCGACATCTCCGAAAACGCGGAATACGAAGACGCCAAGCAGGAGCAAGCCTTCATCGAAGGCCGCATCATGAAGCTCGAGACGATGATCCGCAATGCCAAGATCATCGTCGAGGGCGAGGGCGGCGCGGACGAAGTGCACTTGGCGAGCACCGTCAAGGTCAAGAATTTGACCAGCGGCTTCGAAGGCGAGTACACGATCGTCGGCAGCGCCGAGAGCGATCCGCTGCATGCGAAGATCTCCAACGAATCACCGATCGGCACGGCGCTCATCGGCGCCAAGCCCGGTCAGACCGTGACGGCGTCGACGCCGAGTGGCGACGTGCAGCTCAAGATCATCTCGATCAAGGCGAATCGTAAGAGCGGCAAAGCGAAAGCGCGTTGAGCGACGACCACGACCTCGGTTCGACCGAGGCCGAACTCATCAAGGCGCGTCGAGCCAAGCTCGACGCGCTCCGTTCATTCGACCGCGATCCGTTCGCGATCACGTCGTTCGGACGCACGCACGACGCGCGCCAGCTGCACGAGACTTTCGAGGGGCTCAAAGCAGGCGAGCACGCGCAGGCGAAGGTCAGCGCCGCCGGGAGACTGGGCACCGTGCGCTGGATGGGCAAGAAGGCGGTGTTCTCCGACATATCCGATCAGTCGGGCCGCATCCAGATCTACCTGCGCGCCGATGCGCTGGGCGACGACTTCGCGATGGCCGAGACGCTTGACCGCGGTGACATCGTCGGCGTCGAGGGCGAGCCTTTCGTCACCAAGACCGGCGAGCTAACGATCGCCGTCAAGCACGTCGCCGTGCTCGCCAAGTCGCTGCGCCCGCTGCCGGAAAAGTGGCATGGACTCACCGATCACGAGGCGCGCTACCGGCGGCGCTACGTCGACCTGATCGTCAACCGTCCGGTGCTCGAGACGATGCTGCTGCGCAGCCGGCTCGTCGCCGCGACCAGGCGCTATCTCGACGATCGCGGCTTCGTCGAGGTTGAGACCCCCGTCTTGCTATCGATCGCCGGCGGCGCCAACGCGCGCCCGTTCGTCACGCATTCGCACGCGCTCGACATCCCGCTGCAGATGCGCATCGCGACCGAGCTCAACCTCAAGCGCTGCATCGTCGGCGGCATCGAGAAGGTCTACGAGATCGGGCGCATCTTCCGCAACGAGGGCGTGGACCGCACGCACAATCCCGAGTTCACCATGCTCGAGCTGTATCAAGCATACGGCGACGTGAACACGATGATGGAGCTGTCCGAGGATTGGATTTTGCACTTGGCCGCGGTGGCCGGGGTGCGCGGCGAACATCAGATTATCGGCGAAACGATCATTTTGGAGCGGCCCTTCGCTCGGATCGCCTACCTTGAAGCGCTGGAGACATGGGGCGGGCTCTCCCGCGCCGACGTGCTCCATGAGAAGCGCGCACGCGAGGCCGCCGCGAAGCTGAAGCTCAAGATCGACTCCGGCGGCAGCCACGCGCACGTCATCGACAAGATCTTCGAAGCGGTCGCCGAGCCGCATCTGATCAACCCGACCTTCGTCACCGATTTCCCGGTCGTGCTCTCGCCGCTGGCCAAGCGCCGCGCCGACGACTCAGAACTGGTGGAACGCTTCGAGCTGTTCATCGGCCACATGGAGATCGTCAACGCGTTTTCAGAGCTCAACGATCCCGACGATCAGCGCAAGCGGTTCGAGGTGCAGGCGGCCGAACGCGCGCGCGGCGACCAAGAAGCGCCGGAACCCGATTGGGACTACGTGCACGCGCTTGAGTACGGCATGCCGCCGACGGGTGGGCTTGGCAGTGGGATCGACCGGCTGGTGATGCTGCTGACCGGCGAGCGCTCGATCCGCGACGTGCTGCTCTTCCCCCTGCAAAAACCCGAGTAGCTTGCGGACACTTGCGCCGAATAGTCGCCGCGCGTCGCGCAGCGCGTCGACGACGGGGCGTAGGGCGCTTGGGCATATCCAAACAGTCGCCCAGGCCGATGCTCGCTTTGCGCTCGTGGCCACGCTCTCCACTCGTCGAGGGTCGAGTCTGCCGATGCCTGCGTCGCCCGACACCAGTACAGTCGATCCTTGTCCGCCGTCGGCCCTGTTGTTCTCAGCCCGCTACTGGTCTAGCTCGTCCTTCCTTCCTTCTTTTCGTCCTTTCGTCTCTTTTTTCGTAGCCTCTTTCTTTCCTCCAACCATGCGTGTCCTGGGGGTTAGTTTCGGCGCCATTGCGAGGTATCCCTTATATATACCTTCCCCTCTTCCCTTCATTCTCTTTGTCTATTTTAGCTTTTCCTTTATCTATCTCTCTCCTTAATTTCGCCGATCCCCGCGATTTAGCCTTCCTTTTTCTAGGTAGAGCTACCCTACCTATATCTCTTCTACACTGCATTTACAAATCTATCATCGTGGCTTTCGTCGCGACGCCGGCTTTCGCCGCCGGCCGCGCAGTTGGCGATCAGCTCGTCTACACGCTTAAGAGCACGATCTAGACGCCCCTGGGCGACATACCGGCGTACATGCGCGCTCAGGTCGAGCAGACGAGGGCGCTCGCCAACGGCACGGTCACCACGTTGACGCTGCATATCGACGCCCTGTACGCGGTCAGTAGCGCGCATGCCACCGGCACAGCCGTCCAGACACTTCCCCCAGGAACAAACGCGATGACAGTCAGGACCATCGCTATGCAAGGTAAGGACTTGGAGGCCACTATTCTGGCCGACGGCGCTATCGTTCCCAAGTACGCGCCCCTAATGTGACCCGACGACGATTGGCACCGAGTCGCACTCCCAACAGGTCGCTATGGCCAATCAATTCAACGCCAACTACGCCGGCGGTTTGATCAAGAGCCGCGTCACCGATTTCAACTAGTTCTCCCTCGGCTGTTCTAAACTGAACACGTTCAATACCTTTATATCTCTCTGGTCGTCGAGTATGACGGCACGCTGTTCCACGGATTCCAGCGCCAGACGTCGCTGCGCACGGTCGCCGGCGAGCTCGAGCGCGCGCTCACGACGCTGTGCGGCCATCCCGTGCAGATCGTCGGAGCCGGGCGCACCGACGCCGGCGTGCATGCCAGCGGTCAAGTCGTCAGCTTTGACACGTCGTACGAGGGCCCGGTCGAACGCATGCCGCTCGCGCTCACCGGCATGTTGCGCGGTGAGGGCATCGCCGTGCTTCGCGCGATCGGACGCGCGCCTGGTTTTTCCGCGCGTTACGACGCGCGAGCGCGCACGTACAAGTATCTCATCCTAAACCGTCTCTCGCCGTCGCCGTTGCGCGAACGGCGTGCGCTGTTCGTGCGCGCCGCGCTCGACCTTGAGATCATGCGTGCCGCGTGTGCTCCGTTGCTCGGCGAACATGACTTCACGTCGTTTTGCGCCGAGCTGCCTGAACGCGGGCGGCCGACCCGTACCGTGGAGCGGTTGGGGTTGGAACGGTGCGAGGACCTCGTCGAGCTGACGGTCACCGCCGATTCGTTCTTGCATCAGATGGTGCGTATCATCGTCGGCACGCTGATCGACATCGGCCGCGGCAAGCGCGCGGGCGGCG
The DNA here is from genome assembly GCA_963772515.1 of Vulcanimicrobiota bacterium. Lineage (GTDB taxonomy): Bacteria > Vulcanimicrobiota > Vulcanimicrobiia > Eremiobacterales > Eremiobacteraceae > JAFAHD01. The sequence goes on along the minus strand of CAVYXC010000002.1, from coordinate 147,252 downwards.
CGATGGAGGCGATACTCGCGGCTCGCGATCGGGTTGGCGCAGGTCCGACAGCCCCGCCGCACGGGCTTTATCTCACGCACGTGCGTTACGACGACCCTGTGTAGCGGTCGAATTCCATAGTCACATGGAGCGGTCGAATTCACTCGACCGTCGAATAAAGCCGGCGATGAGTGACCCCACTCCAGACCCGCTTGCGCAGTATCAGCATCTGCTGCCGCCTGGACTCGCGCAGCACAAAACGCTCGAACTCCAACCTCGGCCGGCCAAGGCCCGCACGGGAGGAGCCGTCGGCATCGGCGCGCTGCTGCTCGCGCTGTTGCTCAAGTTCAAGTGGCTCGCCATCGGCGCGAAGCTCTTGCTGCCGTTCGGCACGCTGCTGCTGAGCATCTGGGCGTGGGCGTTGGTCTTCGGCTGGACCTTCGCGGTCGGCTTCGTGCTCCTGATCCTCGTGCATGAAATGGGGCATTTCATCGCGGCGCGCGCGTACGGCTTGCCGGTGAGCTTGCCGATCTTCATCCCGTTCCTTGGCGCAGCGGTCTCCATCAAAAATCTACCGCGCGATTCAAGCGCGTCGGCGCTGGTCTCGCTCGCGGGCCCATTACTAGGCGGTGTCGGAGCGCTGGCGTGCTTCGAGATCGGCACGCAGACAGGCAGCCCGTTCTGGTTTGCGCTTGCCTCGACGATGTTTTTTATCAACCTCTTCAACTTGATTCCGATCGTGCCGCTTGACGGCGGTTGGGTGGCGCATGCTTTGTGGTCGCGCACCTCGCAAATGGCTGTCTCAGAGCGATGGGGGATCGCCGCCGCATACGTCGGCTTGGCCGCCGCACTGTTCGCGCTTTGGCAGGTCGCCGGGCACGCGGTGCGGCTAGCGCCGCAGTGATCGGAGCATCGAACCATCAACCCGCCATGAGGGACATGCGTCGAAAGCATGAGCAAAACTTGACGCCGGACGGCGCGCTCGCGTATTATTGTCGTTGTCCCTCCCCGCCGGGGTAGGGTTTCTTTCTGACAGGACATCTCAATCTCAATGCGCACCCCGCTCCTGGCCAAAGATGCCGGCAAACGGCAGTGGTTCATCATCGACGCAAAAGGCCAGACGCTAGGCCGTCTGTCCACGCGGATCGCCGCGGTGCTGATCGGCAAGCACAAACCAGATTTCACGCCGCATGCGGATTGTGGTGACTTCGTCATCGTCGTCAATGCGGGCCAGGTCCATCTCACCGGCAAGAAGTGGACCGAGAAGCTGTACCAACATCACACCCAATATCCGGGCGGGCTGCTCACGCAGACCGCCGGCGACATCCGGGCCAAGCATCCCGAGCGCCTTATCGAGTTGGCCGTTCGCGGCATGTTGCCGCTGAACAAATTGCGCGCGCCGCGCATGAAGCGTCTGCGCGTGTTCGCGGGCGCCGAGCACGAGCACGGAGCGCACAAACCGCAGCCGTTACCGCAGCCTATAAAGGTAGACTAGATGGCCATCACCGCTCCTAGCGTTCCGTCCGGCACCGGCCGGCGCAAGCGCGCCGTCGTGCGCGTGCGCCTCGCGCCGGGCACCGGCGAAATCACGATCAACGGCAAGCCCGCTGACAAGTATCTCGGCCGCGCGACGCTTATGCAGATCGTGCGCCAGCCTTTCGACGCGACCAACAGCGTCGGGCGCTTCAACGTCACCGTCAACGCGTTTGGGGGAGGCCTTGCCGGCCAGGCCGGAGCGATTCGCCACGGCATCGCCCGCGCGCTGGTCTCGGCCGACGAATCGTTGCGTCCGGTGCTGCGCAAGGCAGGCTTGCTCACGCGCGATCCGCGCGAGAAAGAATCCAAGAAGTACGGCCGCAAACGCGCCCGCAAACGCTTCCAGTTCAGCAAACGGTAAGCTAAAGCCGAGCGTGACGCTCGTAAATTCGTGGCCCGGGCCGGTCGGCTCGGGCCTCGTCGTTTCTTCTGACAGGGGCATGGGCGGGCTTGCCTGAATCAGCCGCCACCTATGAGCAGCAACGACCCGGCCCTCTCGTTCGCGCGCGACATCCGGCCGATGTTCACCGACACCGACGTCGAGCACATGGAGGCGTACGGCATGGACCTCAGCAGCTTCGACGAGGTCACGCAGCACGCCGACGCGATCTACGCCGTGGTGAGCGACGGAAGCATGCCGCCCCCCGGCACCGGCGAGACCTGGACGCCCGAGATGTGCGCGCGCTTCAAGTCGTGGCAGACGCAAGGCTGTAAGCCCTAGGTCTACGCCTTTAGCGAGCGCGGCCCCGCCACGCGACGACGAGTGCGATGAGCGCCGCCGAGAACCAGAAGAAGGCGGCATCCGGCCTGCCTTCCCAGATCCCGACCGGCCTGAAAAGCCCGATGTTGAATGGCATGAGCTGCTCCGCGATAGGCCAGGTCAGGCTTTGCGGCTCGCGGATCGCGAAGGCTTCGATCGCACCAAGTTCAAGCAGTTGCGTTGCGAACGCGACGACTGCCAGGCGCGCCATGCTCGCAGCCACGGGCCGGCCGTGCAAGAAGATCGCGTAACCGATCAGGAACGCGCCGCCAAAAATCACCAGGCCCCCCAGACCGTAGAGGATCACGAAGCCAAGATGGCTCGTCAGCGTCATCGCGTAGAACACCGGCCCAAGCAGCTGCGTGAGCAGCGCAGCGATGACGTACGTCCCAGCGCCGGCTGCGAAGCCTAACAGCGCGGCCCAGCCGACCGCCACGAGCACCCGCGCGATCACGGCAGACCGCTATCCGTGTAGGACGTAGACCGTGGTGAGGCCGGCGCGCCCTTTGATGCGCGCCTGGCGGCGCGTCGCCGCGACCTGGCCGCGCACTTTTTCGTAGGTTCGCGCGTCGGCGAGGATCTGGTTCGGCTCGGCGATCGATTGTAAGCGCTGCGCCAGATTGACCGCGCTGCCGACGACGGTATATTCGACCCGGCGCTCCGAGCCGATGTTGCCGGCGACGACGTCGCCGGTGGCAAGCCCGATGCTGACCGAGAGCGGCCAGTGCACGCCGGGCTGCGCGTTGAGCAGCTCGACCTGTTCGAGGATCTGGCGCGCGGCGAGCACCGCGCGATTGGGGTCGTCGGCGGCCGGCCGCGGCGCGCCGAACACCGCCATGATGCCGTCGCCGTAGTACTTGTCCAACAACCCGAGGTTCGCGAGCACGACGTCGACCGTCGGCGCGAGATAGCGATTGAGCATGTCGACGACTTCTTCAGGCATGAGGCGCTCGGACAATTCGGTGAAGCCGCGGATATCCGCGAACAGCATCGTGGCAGTGAGGCGGGTGCCGCCGAGCGGCACGTTGTCCGGATCGAGCAGCAGCTCGCTCACCACGTGCGGTGCGAGATACTTCTCGAACGAACGCGCCACGCGTTCGCTGCGCTCGATCTGCGCTTTGTTCTCGGCTTCGAGCTTGCGCCGCGCGGTGAGGTCGTTGAGGACGACCGCGGTGCCCACGCCTTCGCCGGTCAGCGAGTGGACGCGCAGGAAGGTCGATTGCAGCACGATCGGGCCGCGCACGAAGTGCGTGCCGCGCATCTCGACCTCGGCACGGCCTTCGGGAATCGATTTGTACTGCTCGAGCAAGGTGGTGAAACCGGGCAGCCATGAGTTGAGGATGCGCGCGTGCCGGCCCTCGAGCGTCGACGCGGACAACCCGAACGTGATCTCAGCGGCGCGATTGAACTGCGCGATCGTGTCGTTGCCGTCGAGCATGATGACGCCGGACGCGATCGATTCGAGGATCTCGTCGGTCTGGGACTTGATGTTCGAGAGGTCCTCGAAGTTGCGGTTCCAGTCGTCGTACAGACGCGCGTTGTCGATCGCGACCGCCGCCTGATCGGCGATCGTCGCCAACAGCTCGGGATCGTGCTGGAAGAGGCTGTCCGTGCGGATGCGCGAGTCGACGTAGATCACGCCGATCGTGCCGCCTTTGCCGACGATCGGCACGCAGTTGATCGACCGGATGTGCAGCGAACGGATGCTGGGCGACGCGTTGACTTCAGGATCGTTCTGCGCGTCGGTCGTGACCAGCGGCGCGCCTTCTTTGAATACGCGCTCGATGATCGAGCGGCTGACCGAGAACTCCGGGCGCGTCACCGTGTTCGGGTCGAGATTCGCTCCGGCGCTGTATTCTTGGCGGCCGCCCGCCTGGTCGGGTACGACGATCAATCCGCGCTCTGCACCGGCTGCTTCGACCGCGAGATCGACGATGAGCTGCAGCAGCTGGTCGAGCCGGCGCACGACATTGATCGCTTTGCCGATCCGCACCAGCGTGTCGGCGCGGCGGCGCTGGGTCTCGAGCTCGCTCTGCAGTCGTTGCGCGCGCGCCGACGCCACGCTTGCCTCCAATTCGCGCGCGTGGACCTCGCTGCGCGCCCGGGCGAGCAGGTCGAGCAGTTTGTTGGCGGTGGAGGCCGATGAACGCGGCGTGGCCGAGCGTCCGGCGAGGCTGCGGGCATCGTCAAGCGCCTCGTCAAGGCGCGCGGCGATGCGCTCCCACGGATTATCCCGCCGGTCGTGCTCCATGCTTATTACATCGGCTTACCGGCCGAAGGCCAGCATGGACCGTCAAGACACAATCGAGCCTAATACGATGGATACGTGGCGTCGAACTGGACGACGTAGTACCACAAGGTGGCACGGCGCATCGGGGCCGGGACGAGAAACGCCAGCGAGCCGCTCTGCCCTTGGCCTGGCCCAAGCACGCCCTCTGAGAGGGAGGTGACAAGCGATGCGGTCACCTTGCGATCGACATGATATCCGTCGTCGCTGCCATAGCCGTCCGAGCGCAACACGAAGTCCTTGTAGTCGACGTTGAGCGGCGATACGCGGCTCTGGTTGGACATGTGCATCTGATAGATGATGATGTACTTCGTGTCCGGAGTCGGGCCGGGGATCGCATAGCTCGACGTCGCCCAAAAGCCGTTGGGCAGCTGGACTTGTACCGAGGTGTCCTGGTCGTTGGCATCGGCGCGAGCGCTCGAGGCGAGCACCAGGCATGTGGCGGCGCATACGAGTGTTGAGATCAAACGGCGGGTCATAGCGATTATGTGGTTTGCCCACCTCCCGGACCAATCCCGCTCACATCCTGCGTATAGGTTTAAGCCCGCATTCAGCAATACGGGGAGACGCATGATGACGGCCCTTCGCATGGTGGAAGACGCGATGCAGTTCGCACGATATCGCGCGGCGGTGCTCGCCGGGGACGTGGCCAACGTAGGCACGGCAGGCTTTCAGCCGAGAGACGTCTCGCTCAGCGCCGACGTCAGCGACGGAGGACTGCGCTTTGCGTCGGCCATGCGCGACGTGTCGACGGCCGATCCGGTGTCGACCGTCGAATATGCGATGGGTGCGATCGCCAAGAACTCGGTCTGGTATCGCGCGTTGACGCAGCAGACCCGCGCCATGCTGCGCGAATTTCGCACCGTGGCCGAGGAAGAGCGCCGATGACCGACGCCGCATCTGCATTTGACATCGCGGCCAGCGGCATGGCGGCGCAGCGTCTGTCGATGGACGTCATCGCGCAGAACCTCGCCAATGCGAACGTGCAGCAAGCCGATGGCTCGGTCTACCGCGCGCGCACGGCGATGTTCGAGCCGTCCGCCTCCTTTTCGGATGCGATGCAGAGCGCTGTCGATGCGGAATTCGACGTCTCGTTTGACGACGATGCGACGCCGGCGGGCGTGCGCTTCGCGGGCTTGGTCGAGCAGCCGTCAGTCGCCGCCTATCGCTTGGATCCGAGCAATCCGCTCGCGCCGGCGAGCGGTCCGCACAAAGGTTACGTCGAGGTCTCGGACGTCGATCCGATCGCGCAGATGGTGGGACTGGTGGTGGCGGGCCGCACGTACGATGCCGACGTCTCGGCGTTGCAAGCCGCCAAACAGATGGACACCGAAGCGATCGACATCGAGCAGCTGTGATGATCGCAAGCGTCGAGCCCGTCGCGCCTCTTCGTCCGGCGGTGCTGATCGAACCCGACCAAGCCCCGCAGCCCGGCGGCGCATCCTCGTTCGCAGCGCTGCTCGATGCGGCCGCCTCGTCGTTGCAGCGCGCCGATGACGAGGCCGCACAAGTCGCCATAGGCCGCGGAAGCGTCGCGCAAGCCGCCGTCGCGCGCGCGAAAGCCGACGTGGCGCTCGAGGTGGCCGCGATCACCGCGTCGCGCGTGAGCGGCGCCATCACCACGCTGCTTCAAACGCAGGTGTAGTCCGTGCTGGCGCGCTTGCCGGCGTCCGTCCCCAGAATCGTCGAAGATTGCACGATATGGCTGCACCATCGCCGCCGTCCGGTCGCGGCCGCGAGCGTCGGAGTCGCGGTGGTCGTGTTGACCGTCGCGCTGCTCGCGCACAGCGCCGCGCCGGTGCCATTGTTCGACGCGCCGCTGCATCCTCGCCAGGCGAGCGAGGTCGAGCAAGCGCTGACGCTGTGGAACGAGCCGTTCAGTGCGAATGCGCAGAACACGCAGCTCTACGTGCCGGCGCGTCGACGGCGCGACTTGCTCGTCAGGCTCGCGCTTGCCGACCTGCCGCACGGCTACGTGCCGACGACGGCGGACGTGTTGGCGGCGCAAGACAATCCGCTCACGCCGCCCGAGATCATCGACGACCGCCGCCGCGCCGGCATCGAAGGCGATCTGGTCGCCGGCTTGCGGCGCATCGACGGAGTCGCCGATGCGACCGTCGTCATCGCGCCCGCCTCGGGCGATGCCTTCGCGGACTCGGGCGAGCGTTCGCCGCCCAGCGCGAGCGTGCAGCTCATCCTTGGGCCGGGCGTCCAGCTCAGCGCGGTCGCGGTCGCCGGCATCAAGCGATTCGTGGCGGCGGGCTATCCGGGTTTGAGCGCGGACAAGGTCGCGGTCGTCGACGGCTCTGGCGAACTGCTCGGCGCGCTGCCCGATCGGGCGGCGAGCCGCGAGGCACGCGTCCAATCCAACGTCCAATCCGCGCTCGATGCGGCGCTTGGCCCAGGCGTCGCGATCGTGCGCGTGAGCCTGCGTAGCGCAGGATCCGAGGAATCCACGCAGAGCACGCGCGTCGTGCCGCACGGTCTCTTGGACGCCGATACGGGCCGCGAGAACGGCACCGAGAGCGGGCGCAAACTGGACAAAGAGCGCACGACGCGCCACTACGCGTACGACACGATCGTCGAGCGGCGTACCACGGCGGCCGACGCGCTCGTGCGCATGTCGGTCGCGGTCTTCTTGGATGCCGCACGTACCGACGCGAGCCATCAGCCCGCCATCGCGTCACTCGTCCGCGCAGCTGCAGGCGCTGACCTCGATGCGGGAGACGATGTCGTCGTCGAGTCGGTTCCTTTCGCGGCTCGCCCGCAGCCGGCGGTCGTGGCCGCCTCGGCACCGCTCGCGCGCGCCGTCCTTCCGGCAGCCGCGATCGCGCTGGTGGCCGTCGCCTTCGGCTTCACGCTGTGGCCGCAGCGTCAGCGCAAGACACCCGATCCGGCGATCGCCGGCGTGCGCTCCTCGCTCGACCGCGAGTCTCCGCGGACCGCGGCCTACGTCTTGTCGACCTTGCCGAGCGCGTTACGCGACCGAGTCCTACAATCGTACGGACCGTTGCGGCGCGCGTCCATCGAGGCATGTCTGCGTGAACGGCGAGCGCGCTGAGTTCGTGCCGTTGCGCCCGCGCCGGCTGCAACGCGCGGCTGCTGTCGAGCAGACGCAGGTTGAGATCGCCGAGCCCGTTTCTCAGCCGGCGCCCGTAGAGCCGGCAGATGTGGGCGGAGAACGGGCATCGGTCGCGTGCGTTGCCAGATTCAGCGGCACCGCCCGGCGATGCGGATGAGCCCGCTGATGCGCGCGCCGCCGAGTTCGGCGAAGAGCAGTTCGCCGCCGCGGTGCGCGAAGAAGCGATCCGCTTCGCGGCGATCGCCGTGGCCAGAGCGCTGCGCGAACACCTACGGGATCCAGCTGTGCTGACGGCATACGTCGACGACGCGCTGCGCGCATGCGGGCGCGAGGAGCGCCACGTGGTGCGGCTCCATCCCGACGACGCGATGGCGTATCGAGCGCCGCGGGGCGTCGAGGTGATCGCCGATCCCGAGCGTGCCCGGGGAGAAGTCAGCGTCGCCGCAAGCGGCGGCGAAATCGGTGCGACGATCGAGGAGCGTGCCGAGCTGCTCGCACGCGCGGCGGCGCATGCATGAGGCGCACGCGCAGCGCGTTTCCCATCGCCTATCCGCACTCGGACGGGTTCGTGCGGCGTGGCGAAGTGAGCCGTGTGAGCCCTGATTCGATCGACATCGCAGGCCCAGCCCTCTCGCTCGGCGATGTCGTCACGATCGCAGGCGGCGACGGGCGGCCGTTGCTCGTGCAGGTCGGCGCGGTCGACAGCGCCGGCGCACGCTGCGCCCCGCTCGAGACGGTTGCCGGTGTCCGAGTCGGTGCCCAAACGTGGTCCTCGGGCGGGCGCATCGGCGCCTACGTCGGCGACGCCTTGCTCGGCCACGTGCTCGACGCGTGGGGGCGTTGTCTCGATGGCCCGCGGCCTGCGGGCTGCTCGATCGCCTTGCTCGACGCGCCGCCGCTCTCAGCGGCCGCACGCGTGCCGATCGAGCGCGCGTTGCGTACCGGCGTCGCCGCGATCGACGCGTTCGCGACGCTCGGCCATGGCCAACGCGTCGCGCTCGCCGCCGGCGCAGGCGTGGGCAAGACGACGCTGTTGCGTCGCATCGTCGAGAACGCGGACGTCGAAGCGCGCGTCGTCGCACTGGTCGGCGAACGCGCGCGCGAGTTAGAGGAGACGGTGCGGCGGTTGCGCGGATCGCTGTCGTGGCCGTCGACGTCGCTCTATTGCGCGCCCTCGGAAGCCGGCGCGCTGGAGCGCTTCACCGCCGCGCGCAGCGCCATGGCGCAGGCCCAGCGCCTGTGCCGCGAGGGGCGGGGCGTTCTCTTGGTGGTCGACTCGCTGACGCGCACCGCTGCGGCATGGCGTGAGATCGCGCTTGCAGCAGGAGAGCCGCTTGCGGCGCGCGGGCATCCGCCATCGCTGACGCCGGCGCTTGCGAAACTCGTCGAGGGCGCTGGTGCGCGCCGCGACGGGTCCATCAGCGCGGTGTTCACCCTGCTCGTCGAGGGCGATGACCCGAACGAACCTGTGACCGACGCTGTGCGAGCTCTGCTCGACGGCCACATCTGCCTCTCGCGACGCCATGCCGATGCTGCCCACTATCCAGCCATCGACATCTTGCGCAGTCTGAGCCGCGCGATGAACGATATCGTGACGCCGGTGCACCGGGCGGACGCCGAGATCGTGCGACACGCGCTTGCGACGCTTGAGAATGCGGATGACCTGGTCGCCCTAGGCGCCTATCGCAGCGGCAACGACGCCTGGTTGGACGCATGCGTCGTGCTGCGAGACGAAATCGAGCGGCTGGTGTTCGATGGCGCCGGCAGGGACGAGGATCCGACGGCTGCGCTGGCCACGATCGCCGCCGAACTGCGGCGCGCCCCTCGACGATCGGCCGGCGTCGCGTGATGGAGCGGATCATAAAGGAGTCGACTTAAGATGAACATGGCACCGAACGATATCACTGGCGGGCCCGAACAGCCGCGTTGGACGCTTCCCATCGCCATGCAGCCGTGGCCCCCCGCATCGCCCAATTCAGCGTGGCTCGATCCGCAAGCTCCATCGCCCGACAGCGTGCCCGCTCCGCCGGCCGCGCAGGATGGGGCACCGCAGTTAAGTCTGTCCACGCTCATCGCGCAGCTCTCGAAACAATTGCGATCGATCGAGCAGACGTTCACCAATGCGCTGCGCCAACTCGCACAAGGCGTTGAAAGCGCATCGTCCGCATCGCCGTCCAACGCTGCGCCGCCGAGCGGACCGGTTGCGCGCGGTGCGAGCCCATACGACGGGATGATCAAGCGTACTGCGCAGCGCCACGATCTGGATCCCGCGCTCTTGAACGCCGTCATCCGCCAGGAGTCGGGTTTCAACGCGCAGGCACGCTCGAGCGCGGGCGCCATGGGGTTGATGCAGCTGATGCCGGACACGGCAAAGTCGCTTGGCGTGACCAACGCGTTTGATCCGGCGCAAAACCTCGAAGGCGGCGCCAAACTACTGCGCGGATTGATCGATCAGTATGGCGGCAGGCTTGACCTCGCGCTAGCCGCCTACAATGCGGGCAGCGGGGCCGTCGACAAGTACCACGGCGTGCCGCCGTTCGCGGAAACGCGCAATTACGTGCACGCCATCCTCGACGACTACAAGGCGAGCGCCCTGCGAGCCTGATCTCGCTGCCCGGGCACACTTGACAGGACGGCGTACGGCGGGCTAGACTTATCGAGAATGATTCTCGATAAGCCCTTGAGTCTCGGGGCAGCCGCGCTGTTGGCGGCGGTCTTTTCCGCCGGCTGCTCAGCCCGTCAGCCGGCCTCTTCCCCGTCGCCATCCGGTCCCACGCGCGTACAGGTCGCCGCGACGATCTCCACCATTGCAGCGCTGGTTCAGGCGGTCGGCGGTGACAAAGCCGACGTGGTGAGCATCGTGCCTGTCGGTGCGTCTCCCGAGACCTACGATCCGGCGCCGCACGACCTGGTGGCGCTGGCCAATGCGCAGCTCATCGTCAAGAACGGCGCCGGGCTCGAGCTCTGGCTCGATAAGATCTTGAACAATGTCGCCAAACCCGGCACGAAAGTGATCGTCTTGTCGGACGGCATGCCGGTGGAGGGCGCAAAGGCGGCGGGCGAACCGGGCAATCCGCACCTGTGGCTCAACGTCGCGTACGCGCAGGCCTATGTGCACAAGATAGCCGCTGCGCTGCGCGACGTCGATCCGGCAAATGCGCAGTACTACAGCGCGAACGAACGGCGAGAGATCGCGCGCCTCGGCGAACTGGACACGTGGATCCGCGGACGGATCGCGATCATACCCGCGGCGAACCGCACGATGCTGACCTTCCACGACGCGTGGTACTATTTCGACGAGCGCTATGGACTGCGCGATGTCGGCGCGATCGAACCATCGCCGGGCCAAGAGCCGTCCGCGGCCTACCTCTCCGCGCTCATCGCGCAGGCGCGCGCCAATCACGTGCGTGCAGTGTTCGCGGAGCCGCAGTTCTCGCCCAAACTCGCGCAGGCGCTGGCGGCGAGCGCCGGCATCAAGACGGTGAGCGATCTCTACGACGACACGCTCGGCACGACGCCGCGGCTCCAGACCTACGAAGGGATGATGCAGTATGACGTTGACACGATCGTGCAGGCCCTGCGATGAGTGACCTCCACGAGCGCAAGCACGACCACACGCATGTCGATCCGACGGTGCCGTCGTCGCCGCGCGACCACAGCCATGCCATTCCTGCGGTCGCGCCGCATCTGCATCAGCACGCCGACCACCGTCCGGCACAGCATCTAGCGCTCAAGTCCGGCACGGACACCGCGATTTTGTGCGAGGGCATGTGTGCGGGATACTTCGGCCGCGATGTGCTCGACGAGGTCACATTCGAGGTCAAGCGCGCCGAGTTCATCGGCATCATCGGCCCCAACGGGTCGGGCAAGTCGACGCTGCTCAAAGTGATCGCAGGGCTGCTGGAGCCGCAATGCGGCATCGTGGAAGTGCTGGGCGCACCGCCGGGTCATGGACCGGGCGTCGGGTACGTGCCGCAGACCGAAGCCGTCAACTGGTCCTTCCCGGTCACTGTGTTCGACGTCGTGCTCATGGGAGTCTACGGCAAGCTCGGGTTGTTCCGGCGCCCAGGCGACACCGACAGACGCGCCGCGATGGCCGCGCTCCACGAAGTCGGCATGGCCGAATACGCATCAGAACAGATCGGCGAGCTGTCCGGCGGCCAGCAGCAGCGCGTCTTCGTCGCGCGCTCGCTGGTGCAGAACCCGCAGCTGCTGCTGCTCGACGAGCCTATCGCCGGCGTCGACGCGACCAGCCAGCATGCGATTTTCACCTTGCTCGAGGAGCGCAAGAAGAAGGGCATGACGATCGTCGCGACCACGCACGACCTTTCGTGCGTGGCGACCTGGTTCGACAAAGTGCTCTGTCTCAACCACCGAGTGATCGCGTATGGGCCGCCCAACGAAGTGCTGACCGACGCGACGCTCTCGGCGACCTATGGGAGCCACGTGCTCGTCATCCCAGAAGCCCAAGCCGCCGTCCGCTCGGCGCAGCTCTAACCGGTGGACTGGCTCCTCGCACCCCTGCAACAGGAGTTCATGGTGCGGGCGCTCATCGCGTCCACGCTCATCGGGCTGGTGTGCAGCGTGGTCGGCGTGTACGTCGTGCTGCGCAATCTCTCGTTCATCGGCGACGGCATCGCGCACGCCTCCTTCGCCGGCATCGTGATCGCGTATCTGTTCAAGGCCAACCTGTACATCGGCGGTCTGGTCGTGGCCATTCTTACGGCGCTGGGCATCGGCGCGATAAGCCGCCGCTCCGAGATCTCGACCGACACCGCCATCGGCGTCATGTTCACCGCCGTCTTCGCGTTCGGCGTCCTGCTCATGTCGCGCGCGCGCAACTATATCGTCGACCTGCAGGATTTCTTGTTCGGCAACGTGCTCTCGGTCGACCGCACCGACATCCTGCTGGTCGCGAGCCTGACGATCGGCGTGCTGCTCGTGATCTTCGCGCTGTACAAAGAGCTGTTGTTCGCATCGTTCGATCCGCTCATGGCGCAGGCGAGCGGCTTGCCCACGACCGCGCTGAGCAATCTGCTGCTCGTCATACTCGCGGTGACCATCGTCGTGTCGCTGCAGGCCGCAGGCATCGTGCTCGTCGCTGCGCTGCTGGTCACGCCGGCCGCAGCGGCATATCAGTTGACCAATCGCTTCGGGCCGATGATGGCGACCTCGGCCGGGATCGGCGTCGGCTCTGCCGTCATCGGACTGTACGCGTCGTACTATCTGAATGCGGCGTCGGGCTCAACGATCGTGCTCACCGCCACCCTGTGCTTCTTCGTGGCCATGGCGCTCTCGCCCAAACGGCGTTCGCTGCTCACCCAGGTGCTCGAAGCGCGCCGGCACGCCGCGAAAGCGGCCGCGCGATGAGCGCTGCCGAGGTCGAAGGCGCCGTCCACGCGGAGCTCGCCCGAAACGGCTGCCGCATGACCAGCCAGCGCAAAGCGCTGGTCGCCGAGTTCATGCGCCTGCGGCGCTACGTGACGCCGCAAGAGCTTCACGAGCGCCTCGCGCGCCGGCACCCTCGCGTCGCGCTGGCCACCGTCTACCGCACGCTCGAAGTGCTTGAGAAGATCGGCGCGGCGGTGCGCGAGCCGCGCGATCACGGCGAGGCCTCATACCTTTTCTGCCCGCCGGCGCAGCACCATCATCACGCGGTTTGCGTCGCATGCGGCAAGGTCGACGACGTGCCGTGCGGCTCGGTGGACCGCTTCGCGCGGGTCCTGGCCCAGCAATTGAACTTCCAGCTGCGCCGGCATAGGCTGGAATTCTACGGGCTGTGCCGGCGCTGCGCGCCGGACGAAGCTCACATCTAGGGCGTTCCCGGCAGGCACCTTCCCGCCGAGTAGTTAACCATGGTTGACGTTAGCCATGGTTAACACCGGACAAGACCGTTCGCCCGAACGGGCGCGGCAAGACTACTGCAAGGCGATCCTTCAGCTCGGCGACGGGCAGCCCGTCAAGCCGGCCGATGTCGCGCGCCGTCTCGGCGTGTCGCGCGCTTCGGTGAGCAAGCTCGCGCGCGATCTTCAGCGGCGCGGATACCTGCGCGCGCTTAAGGGCGGGCAACTACAGCTCAGCAGCAAAGGCAGCAAGCTCGCGTACGCCATGGTGCGCCGGCATCGCATCGTCGAGACCTTCTTGCATCAGGCGTTGGGCGTGCCGCTCGAGCGGCTGCACGCCGAGGCCGAGCGCATCGAGCACGCGATCTCGGACGACGTGGCGCAACGGCTCGAGCACGTGCTCGGCCATCCGCAGTTCGACCCCCATGGCGATCCCATCCCGGGCGCCGGCGGAAAGGATCGGAGCGACGGTCCGCTCGCGCAAGCCCCTATCGGCCGGACGATGCGCATCACGCGCATCGCCGATCGCGATGCCCGCGTCGTGCGCGCGCTGTCGCGGCACGGGCTGCTGCCGGGCGCCGACGTGAAGGTGATCAAGCGGTCTCCGCGCACAACCACGCTGCGCGCGCGCGGCGCGACCGTCGCGCTTGGGGCCGCGGCCGTCGACGCCGTGCTCGTGGAGCGCACTCGCCGTGAGTGAGATCGCCGGACCAGCGGGCTTCACGCCGCTCGACGCGCGCGAAGAGGCGCTGCGCTCCTTCGACCGGCGGCGCGTCGAAAAGGCGCGTGCGAGCCACCGGCCCTTCTGGCTGTTCTTCTTGCTCGCCGGCCCCGGCATCTTGGTCATGCTGGGCGAGAACGACGGGCCGAGCATGCTGTCGTACGCGACGACCGGCGCTGCCTACGGCATCGGCTTTTTCCTTCCGTTTATCGCGCTCACGTTCGCCATGGCATTCGTCGTCCAGGAGATGACCGTCCGGCTCGGCATCGCGTCGCGGCGCGGCCATGCGGAGCTGATCTTCGAGCGCTTCGGGCCGTTCTGGGGCTATTTCTCGATGCTCGATCTCGCGGTCGGCAACGTGCTCACCCTCGTCACTGAGTTCATCGCCATCCGGGCAGGCGCCGCATACTTCGGCATCCCTGCGCCGGTCGCTGTCGGCGCGGGCGTTGTGGTGGTGATCCTCACGGTGAGCGCGCGCCGCTATTTCACGTGGGAGCGCGCCGCGCTTGCTTTGGCGGCGTTTAATCTCTTGTTCGTGCCGGCCGCGATGTTTGCGCATCCGGATGCGGGGGCGGTCGCGCGCGCGTTTGGGACCTGGAGCCCGCTCGCGGGCGGCGTGACGGCGGGCTTCGTGACGTTGCTCATGGCCAACGTCGGTGCCACCGTGACTCCGTGGATGATCTTCTTCCAGCAAAGCGCGGTCGTCGACAAAGGCATGACCGCCGCGGATCTACCCCAGGGTAGATTCGACACCGCGCTGGGCGCGATCGTGGCGGCGGTTGCGGCGATCGCGGCAGTGCTCGCGGCGGTGCCGCTGTTCGCGCATCACGTCGACGCGTCGACGTTCGCCGGCGGCGCGGACTTCGCGACCGCCCTGCACCCGTACATCGGCAACGTCGGAGCTTCCCTGTTCGCGCTCGGCATGATCGAGGCCGGCGTCGTCGCCGCGATGACGATCTCGACGAGCTCCGCGTACGCGGTCGGTGAAGTGCTGCGCGCGAAGCATAGCCTCAACGCGAGTTTTTCCAGCGCGCGCACGTTCTACACGTCCTCGGCCGTGTCGGTGGCCATCGCTGCCGCAGTCGTGTTGATCCCGCACGCGCCCCTGCTCGCCATCACCATCGCGGTCAACGTCATCGCGACGCTGCTCATGGCGCCGGCGCTACTCTTCTTGTTGCTGCTGGCCAACGATCGCGAAGTCATCGGGCCGCTGGCCAACGGCCTCAAGAGCAACCTTATCGGTGGCGCCATCGTCATCGCGATCGCGCTGATGGGCAGCGCGTACGGGTTGATCACCGTGTTCCCACAGGTCATCCCGAAATGAGCGATCAGACGCCTTTCGGCCGCCGTAAACTTAGCCCCGGGATAACTGTATTGCTGTGGGTATTGCGCATCTACGTATTGATAGCTGTGCCGCTCGTCGTCTTCGCGTTCGTCAAAGCGCTGCATTGAGACAGGCGCGCGCCGCGGGTGCCGCGAATGACGCGCGCGATGTCGAAAACTCCTACGCCGGCACCGGTCGACCCAACCGGTCGCATCATGACGCTGGGCTTCGGCGCGCTGGTCGTCCTCGGTCTCATCGTGCTCATCGTGCTTGCGATAACGCACCGCAATGCGCCGGTCGCGCTCGGCCCTGCGGCCACCGCGACGCCGACCACCACGCCGCTGCCGCGCCCCGCGCAGACCCCCGGCATGCATTTCCCGGCCCAAGGGCATCAAGGCCACGATCAGACCGATCCGAACGCTCCCGCGGTCGCCAAATTCGTCTACAGCTCCGATCCGCCGACCTCGGGCATGCACCTCGAGCGCTTTTCACCCGTGCTCGTCAACGCGACGCCCCTGCCCAAGTACATGCAAGTCCATCTGCTCGAGCATGGCAACGTGCTCATGCAGTACAGCTGCAAGTGCCCGGACATCGCGGGCGCGCTCTCGCAGATCGCGTCGAGCTACAACAACCAGCAGCTGGCTGCCGGTGAGACCGAGCTCTCGTCCGACGATATCCAGCGCATCGAAGAGTACGGCAAGGGCGTGCTCGTAGCGCCCTACCCCAACATGAAATACAAGATCGCGCTGACGGCGTGGACGCGCCTTGAACCGTTCGATTCGATCGACCAGGCGGGGATGATTCGCTTCATCAACGCGTATCTGTCGAACGTGGCGAACGCGTCGCAATGATGGCCATCGTACGCGCCGCCACATGTGCGATGCTTGCCGGCGTGCTTCTGCTGGGCGGCTGCGCTAAGAGCAGTGGCGATAGCAGCGCAGCGCCTTCATCCTCGGGCGCCGCAACGTCCGCCGCTGCGAGCACGGCACCGCAGACGATCACCTTGCAGTTCTTGGGGACGCACTATCCGTCCCAAGGGCATCGCCATTTTGACGAAGGTGAATCGACGAACTTCGCCTACAACTCGGACCCGCCGACCTCGGGGCCGCACAAAGAAGCCTTCAGCATGTCGTTCAACAACGCGACGCCGCTGCCCAAGTATGTCCAGGTCCATCTGCTCGAACACGGCAACGTGCTGTTGCAGTACAGCTGCAACTGTCCCGACATCGCGGGCGCGTTGTATCAGATCGCGTACAAGTACGACAGCCGGCTCATCCCGCCGGACCAGCTGCAAGCAACGCCGGCACAGGTGCAGGGGGCGGAGGAAGCTGGCGAATCGGTGGTAGTGGCGCCCTACCCGGGCATGAAGCACAAGATCGCGCTGACGGCGTGGACGCGTCTCGGTACCCTCGACTCGCTCGATGAGGCCAAGATCGAGTCGTTCATCAACGCATACCTGCACAACCAGGCGAACACGGCGCAATAGCGCGTTCATGAACGCGCTATTACGCCGCGCTGCTGCGACCTCTTAGTGGATCGGTGCGGTTATCTGCGCCGTGAATTGCAGACCACGTGCGTACTGCGTCGTGTTGAAGCCGTTGTTGAGCTTGATCAGGTACTGGTTGTTCGTGATATTGGTGATCTGGAACTGATACCCTAGATCGTTGCCCGTCGCGAACCGACCGTACGAGGCGTTAAGCTCCCAGTGCGCCGGCAGCCGGCCTGGGCCGTTCTCGAATTGGACCGGGAAGCCGCTGCCGTAGATCGTCTGCAAGGTCGCGAACATCAGACGATTGGTGGAGAAACGCCACGTATAGGCCGCGTTGAGCGAGTTGGTCTGATCGTGATCCTCAAGCGCATAGCCGAACGCGCCTTGCAGATCAGCGGGCGAGAACAAGAACGTGCCGCCGGAAATGCCCGATGCAAGGCTCTCCGAGAGGCCGTAGGAAACGTAGTAATTGTCGCCGTTGTTCTGCGTGCCGGTGAAGCTGAACTCGACGCCCTGGGCGCGGCCGGCGGTCGAGTTGAAGATCGTGAAGATCGGCGTCGACCCGATCTGCGTCGTATCGAGCACGTTGGCGACGGAGCGCGCCCAGTAGTTGATGTACCACTTGGTCTGCGGATCGATTTGATGCGAGAAGCCGAATTCGTAGATCGAGTCGGTCTCCGGCTTGAGGTCGTAGATCGGAAGCTCCGACGGCGACCCGCCTCCGATCACGGTAGCGGAACGGCGCGTATCTTCAAGCGCGGGTGCCGCATAGAGCCGCCCATAGTACACATGCAGCGTATCGCTGGGGTTGAGAGCCTGCGCGTCGAGCTCGATGCGCGGACTCAATTGGTTGCCGTCGACGAAGCCGGTCGAGCGGTCGTATCGCAGGCCGACGTTGGCCGTGAACACCGGTGAGAGGATACGCTTGTCTTCAGCGTAGAGGCCCACGTTGGTACCCGTTTGTGCGACGTTGTCGTCGAATTGCTGCAACATCATCGTCGTTGGATCGATGAACTGCAGATTGAAAAGGCTTGTAAAGTCCTCGGTATATGCCGTGAAACCCATCTTCACGTTGTCCCTCGGGTCGCTGCGGAACCAGGCTCCGGTGAGCCCGTAATAGTCGCCGACGCGGTCTTGAGCCACGGATGTGGCCGCCGCGCTCGCGAGGTCATTCGGCGGATCTGCGGTGTATACGACTCTGGCGCGCTGGTACCACGGCGCGATCTCGATGTATCCCTGGCTGTCTTTGCTCAGCCGGTTGAAGACGATGTTGGCGTAGGTGCCGTATTCGTTCTGGTTGTCGTCAGTGCCCGGAGGCGAAAAACTGATGCTGCTCGGGTCGGTGTCGATTGGGATCTGGAACGTCGAATACTGGTTGGAGAAATGGAAGGCCCACGAGTCGCGGGGATCGGGATTGTAGCTCAGACGCATGAACTCGTCTGACTGGCTTGCAGCGTCGTGGTTGGGGACTTGGGTCGGCGTATCGATGCCGCGATTCGTGCGCTCGAAGTTAAGCGAGACGTACGCGTTGAACGGGCCGCCGCCCCATGAATCAGACACCTGCGTCTGCCCCGACGCGTAATTGCCGCCCGTCAGGACGATGTCGCCGCCGGTCTCGCCGGGCACCGGCCGCTTCGAGATGATGTTGACGAGCGCGCCTTGGCGAGAGCCTCCATACTCCGCAGGGAACGAGCCGGTGTAGACTTCGAGCGAACCGACGTCGCGCGGATCGAGGATCTCGGCGAAGTTCGAGGACGTCGTCTGCGGGATTGGCACGCCGTCGACATAGTAAGCGACGCCATGAAATCCGCGCGCGACGGGCTCGTCGTACGAAAAGGGCACGATGCCGGGCACGGTCTCGGTGATATTCGAGAGTTTGAAGTTGTTCGGCAGCGTCTGGATGAACTGCGGCGTCACGACCGTGACGCTCACCGGATGGCCCGCTTTGGCGACGGACACCACGTTTCCAAGCGACTTCTTCGAGAGATGAAAGTCGAGGGTGACTGGCGCGCCGCTTGTCACTGTGACGAAGCCCGTTTGGATCGACCAGCCCGGGGCGTTGATGGTTACGGTATATGTGTCGAAGTCGACGCGGGCGAAGACGTAGACGCCATCGCTCTTGGTGGTCATGTGCTGGGAAGCACCTTCACCGCTCTTAATCGTGACGACGGCGTGCGCCACCGGATGGCCGGCATCGTCATAGACCGTGCCTCGGATGGCGCTGAGGGTGCCGGCGCCCGCCGGCAGCGTGAACGCCAACGTCGCCGAGACGAGCGCGGACAAGAAGAAAAGTCGAAAACGCAAAGTAATGGCCTCCACCGGTGGGTGGCGGCCAAAGGGCGGGAAGCCGGTTTTGGCCGCCTATGCTACAAGGGCAGGGCGAACCGGGGGCGGACGGCTGGCGATGTGGCGCGCTAGCAGCGGCGGTGGGGGCGTCTCCGCGTGCAGCGCCAGGATGCGCAGCGCGGGAGCACACTTGATAGGTGTCGGCTGGGCGAGCCGTTCGACGACCACGAGCACGAAACGCGCGATAGCCGCGACACGCGCGCACGCAGCGCGCGCAAAGGCGCGCAGCGCAAGCGCGAGCGCAGCGCCGACCAGGATGTGGACGAACGGCGTGCTCAAATGGCCGAGCCCGAAGACCGCACCGAGACCGAAACCATCGTACGACGAAAGCGCCTGCTCGGACAACTCGCCGACAGTGAATGAAGCGAGCTGTAGCCCGATCACGATGGTGATCAGCCGGCCAAGCGGCATCGAGCGCACGGCGTCGAGCGCGGGCAGCAGCCAATCAGCGCCGTCGAGCTCGTCGCGGACGCTCTCGATGACGCCGTGTGCGATGAACAGCGCAGATACTAACAGCAGGCCGAATGCGGCATAGGCTATCGGCGTCTGCAGAGAGTGGCTATACCCTGCGCGCACCGTACCGAAGAGGTGCGCGGACTCGATCTGCAATTGGAGCGCATGACTGGTCAAAGATGCGACCAATGCGATCGCGCCGATGAGCAGCCAGCAGACGTCCCGACGAGCCATCTGATATTATACGGCCAAGCGCGAACTGCTACCTCCGAGCAAGCGCTCGGCGTTCAGTTTAGTCTCAGAAACGGCGTGTCTCCGCTCACGCGCCGGCTTTGTGCGCGGCCTCCAGCAGGCGCGTTTCTGGCATTTCCCCGCTGGCGGCGAAGACGATCATGCCTTTGGCGTTGACGATGTAGATCGTCGGAAAACCATCGAGACCCCACGTCTGCGCGACCTTGAGGCCGGGATCGAACACGGATGGCCACGTGATGTTGAAATACTTGTCGAACTGATCTACGTCGGCCTGATCCTCGGCGACTGGATTGCCTTCCGTCGAACTCGAGCCGTACGGGGAACCCGTGACCGAGACCATGCCAAAGCGCGACTCAGGCAGCTTGGCGCGGAGCGAGCGCAACACGACCGTCATGCGCTGGCAATGTGGGCACCATGTCGCGAACAGTTCAAGCATGTACGGCTTGCCGGCAAGGGTGTCGTTGCTGATCGGTCCGAGCGGCGTCTGCAGCGAGAACGCCGGGGCGGTTTGGCCGGCTTTGTGCGGCGGTGGCACCGACGGGATCGCATTAGGCGCGACGGCAGCGCTCGGCAGCTTGTGCATCTGCGTCCACGCATAGACGACGATCGCGCCGACGACGAGGACGCCGAGCAGCACCGGCAAAATGGTCCGCAGCGGCGCGCTTGGCGCCGTGCCGGAAGGTCGTGTCGATTGCCCCGTCTTCAACTCTTACCTCTTGTCGCGCGTATCATCGTCGGCCTCGTCTTTCTGGCCGCCGGTGTGCTCAAGGTCGGCCATGCACCGGATCTCGGCTCGACAATCGTCGCCTTCCGGCTCGATTTGCCCCCGCCGTTCGTCGGCTTCTCGGCCATCGCTTTGCCGCTGTTTGAAATCGCGCTGGGTGTGTACCTGCTGCTCGGCTGGCAGCTGCGCGTCGTCTCGGTGGTCTCGGTCACACTGCTGCTTGTCTTCATCGCGGCGTTGGCGTCAGTGGTCATGCGTGGGATACCCACGCCGTGCGGCTGCTTCGGACCCCGGGAGACCGATCCGGTCACGTGGTGGACGGTGCTCCGCGACGGAGCGGCCGTGATACCCGCTGCGTATCTCGTCTGGTGGTCGTGGAAGGAGAAACCGCGGCCCGTTTGAGCCGCGGCTCGCCCATAGTCCTGATCCGGTTCGTTACTTGAGCATGTTGATGGTGTCGGGGCCGATGCCGTGCACCTCGAGAATCGTCTCGCCCTTCGCTTGCGCGTAGTGCGGCAGGTTAGCCGGCACTTCGACGTACGATCCCGCCGGCAGCGACAACACCTTCGACGCGTCCACGGTTTTCCCGACGCCCACCAAGAACGTGCCGCTCAGCACAGTGACCTGTTCACTGGCTGGGTGCGTGTGCGGCGGGAACTTAAAGCCGTCGGGCAATTTGTAGCGTATTGCATATTGGCCGCCGGTCGCGGTTGGATCCCCCCACAAAACCGCCGACTCAAGACCGGTCATCCCCTTCACCGGTGCCCACTGGACGTTCGCCGGTTGAACGATTACCGGCGCGTCAGCCGTGTATGCGATCGTTGCGATCGTCGCGAAGCCGATGACCGCGGCCGCGATCGCGAGCGCAGATATGAGAAACTTGCGCCTTGCATGAGTCCTCCTACTAAGAGATTGCAGAGAGCGCAAGCTTCGCCGCCGCCCTTCCGACTCCTCACGAGGCCTCTTACCAGATGTAGCGGCGCAGTGTCTTCACCAAGTCGTGGACGTCCATGTCCTCGATCGGGTACATCGCTTCCGACGAGTTGTCGGGCCCCACGACGATCACGGAGTCGGTGTGGGCGAAGGAATAGCCGGCACCCGGCCGCTCCGGCGGAATGCGCACGGCGTCGGCGCCAAAGCGTTGCATAGCGGCGCGCACGGCCGCCGCCGATCCGCCGAGCCCGACTATCGACGCCTTGAAGCGCCCCACGTAAGCGCTAAGCACGCGCGGCGTGTCGCGTTGTGGATCGAAGCTGACGAAAACCAGCCGGAGCCTGCGAGGCTGGCCAAGCTCGTCGTATGCCCGTGCCATTTTGCTCAGTGCTGTCGGGCATTCATCCGGACAGTGCGTGTAGCCGAAGTACACGACTTGCGTCACGTCGGGCTGCTTGGTGATCAGATAGTCGTGATCGTTCGCGTCCTTCAGCGGCGGGTCTGCGATCGCGACAGAGTTCACAAGGGCGCCGCCCCTCAACCAAACGTTCAAGGCATCGCCGCACGCGCGAAGCTGCGGTATCAGCGCATAGGTCATCAATGCCATCGTGACAAGCAGGAAAGCCGCGCCTGCTAGAATGACGCGCCTTTCTGCCGCGTCAAACGACTTCCAGGCCGCCCAGGTCATTGGCCGGTGCCGATACGCACGCCCATGACGAACGTGCGTCCAGCGGCGTAGTGGTTGCCCTGTGCGTTATCAAGCGTGATCCAGTACTGATTGTTGAGCAGGTTGTCGATTCCGGCCCATAGTGCCGCGTTGTGGCCAAGGCCAAATCCCTTTTGCAACGAGAACACCGTGTGCGGCGTGTACTTGCAAAAGCCGGGCGTATCGGGCGGACAGGCCGACGACGAAAGGCCGCTGCCGTACTCCTCGTCCATGGAGAACCAGCCGCCGCGCGTGTCGTTGAAGACCACGCCGGCGGTCGCGCCCCAGCGCTGCTCGTGGTCTGCCGGTGTCCAGTCCGTCGGCGAGCCGAAGCACGGGGCCAAGAGCTGGGTCTCGCAGCCCTTGTTGACGGAGTATGTATGGTTGAAGGTGACGTACCACTCGCCGTTGCGCACGAGCCGCTGCTGGTAATACGCGGATTGCGTCGCGATGCGGCCGAGCTGGTAATTGATGTCCTGATGCAGCAGCGTGACGCCCACTTGCGTGTCGTCGATCAGATCGGTCGCGTTCTTCTGCATGATGCGCAGTCCCAGATCGCCGGCGCCGAGCGGCAAGTGCCCGCCGATCTCGTAGACCGAGTCGCGCTGCGGCTTCAGGTCGAACTGCGCCGGGGTGGGCTGCAACGGCAAGTTGAGCAGAAATGCCGCATACGGCGACACGTTCTCGAATGAGAACGGCGTGAAGAACCTACCGTAGTAGACGTAGGCGCTGGCCCGCGGCGAGAACAGCCGCGTGAACTTGATCCGAGGGCTGAACTGCGTGAAGCCCTGATCGAATTGGGTCGAAAAGACCTGGAACGCGGTCCAACGCAGACCGTAATCGAGCTCGTACTGCGGCCCCATCTGCCAGCTGTCCTGAAGAAATGCCGTCTCCGTGTGGCCGATGTTTGGCGCGTTGTCGATGACCGGATACGGGGCCAATGGCGTGGTAGGCGCGAGCAGCGGCGAGAGGTAGTTCGCCGGCTGGAGGATGATGTCGTAGTACTTTGGGACATCAGCGATATCGTAAGACGCCCCCCAGCGCACGGTGTGCACCCGGCTGCTCAGCGAGTAGTCGATGTTGGCGATGTAATCGTACGCCGTGCGGTTGTCGAACAGAGAATAGCCGCACGTGGTCGTCGTGTACACGGGAATGCTGAACGCATTGAAGCAATCCGTCGGCGCCCCGCCGTTGGCTACGTTGATGTTCACGCCGTAGATCCAGTCGTCGACGGGGTCTCCGAAATCCCGGATCTGCGAGCGTTTGTATCCGCCGCCGAATGAGAGGGCCCCGTGATCGCCTATCGCGTGGCGAAATTGAAGCGCGGCGAACGTATCGTCTTGGGTCTCGACGTCGTCGGTGCTTGAGGGCTGGCCCCCTTCGATGTCGAGCGGGATCTGAAACGTGCGGTACGCGTGCGTTACGGTCAGGTTGATGAAGTTGTCGCCGCCCTTTCCATACGGCAGCGTGTACCTCAAGAACTGATTGGCGTTGCTGGCCTGGTTGTTGACCGACACCGGGTTGGGAGGATCGAGTCCGCGATCGGTGCTCCCGTTCTCGACAGCCAGCACGAGCGATCCCGGTCCGACGCGATCGTGGTAGCCGAGCGTCGCGTCATACGAGGCGAAGGATCCGCCTTGCATGCTCAGCCAGGCGCCGGGGGCCTGCATATTGAGCGCGTTGCGCGTGCTGATGTTGAGCACGGAGGCGAAGCGCTCGCCGTACTGCGCTGGATACGCGCCCTGGATCACGTCGACGAAGGCGATGTCGCCGGGATTGAACTCAGTGCCCATGACGCGATTGAGCGCTTGCGGCACCGAGAGGCCGTCAACCACGTAGTTGATGTCGCCATGATCGCCGTTGATGTGCACGACGCCGTTGGCGCCGCGTGCTGCGCCAGGCAGTTGGATGAGCATCTCCGGCAAGCTCCCTGCCGAAGGGGTGCGGCTCAAGATGGTCGAGTTGATGGTCAGATCCGTTCCGGACGCGCGAACGGGCGCCGTGCGCATCGTGGTCGCGTTGACCACCGCAAGCGTTTTGACGCTCAACTCGAGACTGATGGTCGCGCCACTGGCCGGCAGGTCGACGGTCACCTTGGCGCTTCGACCGCTATCTGTCGCGCTCAGAGTGTAAGTGCCGGGCGACAGGGTGCTGAACCCGAATGAGCCTTGCAAATCGGTTTTCGTCTTTTGGATGACGTTATTGCCCGTCGCCGTTACGGCGGCGCCTGCGACCGGCTTGCCGTCCGCAACGACTCTTCCTGCGAGATAGGCGCTCGCGGCACGACTCGTGACCGGCGCCGTGACAACGGCGGCGAGCGCAAGCGCCGCGCACAGCGCGCGGCAGAAGCGAATAGAGATCATGGTTTCCTCTCGAAGGCGATAGAACGGCCGGGCGCTTGTCGCGGCCGATCCGGCGATAAGACGGTCCTTTAGTTATTCGACCGTCAGGCTATCGAGAGGGGCGGTGGCGGGCGGTTGTAGAGCTGGCTGAACCAGATGAAGCGCGGCAGGCCGAGGATCGCGACGTTGTGAGCCGCGATCAGCATTTGCGGACGCGCACCCGTTTGAATGAAGAATGCGGCGATCGCAGCGGCGATGGTCGGCAAACGCTGGCCGATTGCTCGCGCCGCAAGCGCCATGACGAAAACTGTCAAAATCGTTCCGGCGATGCCGGCCGCGATGTCGTGGCCGCAGAACGGACAGCCCTCGCCGATCTGGGTCGTCAGGCCGACGCCGAACTGCAGCGCCGCGGTAAAGGCGTAAAACGCGCCGCGGCCACGGAAGGGCAGTGATTCAAGGCCGACATGGAGCTGGCGTTTGAGATCGCGACCGCCGCTCGAGTTACGCCACAAGGCAAAGCCTTGTTGCAACGCGACGATTGCGCAGACGACCGCCGTGACCCCAAGATAAAGATGCTTCGGCGACAGCGCGATGCTGTCCGCATCGCTGCCCATCGCGAAGAATTCAGAGGCGAGATGCGCGACGATACTGCCCAAGCCCACCACGCAAAGGTAGATGGGCACGAGGCTTCGCGCCGCGACATAGCCGGGACCGGATCGCATACTCAGAGTATCGTCAGCGTGGACTCGTCATTTGAGTCACATCTTATTGAGAATCAGTCTCAACGAGTCCTGCTCACGCGGCACTTCGGGCTCAGGGCGTAGGTCGCGGCACTTCGCTGGCCGCTGCGAGCAGGCCGGATTCGAGCCACATTCCACCGTCGGCGACGAGCACCGCGCCGTTGACGTACGACGCATCATCTGAGAGCAGGAACGCCGCGGCGCGCGCGACCTCGTCCGTGGTCTCCAGTCGTCCCAGTGGAACGCGTGCAGCGATGCGCGCGCGGATCGCATCGGTGGGGAACAACTTTTCTGCTGAGCCCGGCGTATTGACTACGCCCGGGCACAGCGCGTTGGTGCGGATGCCGTAGCGGCCCCACTCGACCGCAAGCGTCTGCGTCAGCGACACGACGCCGGCTTTTGCGGCAGCGGAATGGATCGTCCCCGGTCCGCCCGTCCAGGCGTAGGTGGCGACGATGTTGAGGATCGCGCCGCCGCGACCGCTCGCGATCATCGCCTTGCCCGCGGCACGCGAGCAATAGAACGTGCCGTTGAGCACGATGTTGATCACCGCGTTCCAGCCGTTTGGCGATAGATCTTCCGCGCGCACGATGAAGTTGCCGGCGGCGTTGTTGATGAGCCGATCGAGCCGTCCGTGGCGTGCGACGACGCCGTCCACTAACGCCTGCACTTGCTCCGGCACGCGCACGTCGGTGGGCGCTGCTTCTGCCACGCCCCCAGCCGCGACGATGGCGGCGACGGTTTCCGCAAGCGGCTCGGGCCGGCGGCCTGCCACGATGATGCGGCCGCCAAGACCCGCGAGATGTTGCGCCATGGCACGGCCCAAACCCGTGCCGCCGCCGGTGATGACGATGGTCTGGTCGGTGAAGTCGGGCATCACCCGCCATTTGACGAAAGCGGGTGAAATCATGGCGCCCACCAAAACCGCGGGCATGGACGTCGCAGTCGCGCCGAGGAAATACGCGAGCGGAGAGCGCGTCGCGCTGTTCTTGCCGTGCTACGGCGATCTGATCTTTCCCGACGTCGGGCGCGCGATGGTGACGCTCTTCGCGCGGCTTGGCGTGCCGCTTGAGTATCCCGTCGAGCAGACGTGCTGCGGCCAGCCGGCCTTCAACGCCGGCCATCGTGTGCAAGCGCTTGCGGTCGCGCGTCACTTCGCACAGGTCTTCGATGGCTACGACTGGATCGTCGTGCCCTCGGGTTCGTGCGGCGCGATGTGCAAGATCTTCTATCCGACGCTTGACCCCGTGCTCGCGGGCGTCGGCTCGCGCGTCTTCGAGCTGTCGACGTTCCTCGTCGATGCGCTCGGCGTCGTCGATGTCGGCGCGCGCTTTCCGCACACGATCGCGTATCATGACGGCTGCCACGCGCGCCGCGAGCTGAAGGTCGGCGACGCGCCGTTGCGCCTGCTGCGCGCGGTCAAAGATGCGCGCCTCGTCGATCTCGCGGCGGCGGACGAGTGCTGCGGTTTCGGCGGCCTGTTCAGCGTCAAATTCGACGAGCTCTCGGCTTCGATGGGCGAAGCCAAATGCTCGAATGTGCGCGCGAGCGGCGCCGAGGTGCTCGTCTCGGGCGATTCGAGCTGTCTTATGCAGATCGGCGGGCTGCTCGCGCGCGATCCCTCGACGCGCACGATCCGCACGCTGCACCTCGCGCAAGTGCTGGCGGCGACATGACGCGCTACGACAAGCGCGCGGTGCACGCCGACCTCACCCATCCGCATGGTCCGCCCGGTTTGCCGCAGACGATGGAGCGCATCGTCGCCGACAAACACGCCGCCCAAACGCAGGTGCCGTGGCAAGAGCTGCGCGCGCGCGTCCACGCCATCAAGGAATACGCGATCGCCAATCTCGACTGGCTGCTCGTCGAATTCGAGAAGCAGTTCGCCGCGCGCGGCGGCAGCGTGCTGTGGGCGCGCACCGCCGACGAAGCGTCAGCGCTCTTCCTTGATATATGCCGGCGACACGGCGTGCGCTCGGTGGTCAAGGGCAAGTCGATGGTGTCCGAGGAGTTGGACCTCAACGACCGGCTCGAGGCTGCGGGCATCGACGCGGTCGAGACCGACCTCGGCGAGTACATCGTGCAGCTGGCCGGCCAAAAGCCGTCGCATATCATCGCGCCGGCGCTGCACCTGTCGCGCCAAGACATCGGGCGGCTGTTCGCCGACAAGTTGGGCATCCCGTATACGGAAGATCCGCGCGCACTGCTTGCGGCCGCGCGCACGCGGCTGCGCAAGCGCTATCTGCAAGCTGGCCTTGGCATGACCGGCGTGAATTTCGCCATCGCGGAGACCGGCACCATCGTCACCGTCGAGAACGAAGGCAATCAGGCGCTGTCCGCATCCGCGCCGCCGGTGTACGTCGCGTTGATGGGGATCGAGAAGATCATCCCGCGCTTGGCCGATCTGCCGCCGTTCCTCCACGTGCTCGCGCGCGCGGCGACGGGCCAGAAACTCTCGGTCTACACGCACCACTTCCTTGGCCCTGAAGACGGGCGCACGTGGTATTGCATCATCATCGACGCGGGCAGGACCGCCGTGCTGGCGGATCCGGCGACGCGCGAGTCGCTGTACTGCATCCGCTGCGGCGCGTGCATGAACGTCTGCCCGATCTACCGCCGCGTCGGCGGCTGGTCGTATGGCTGGGTATATCCAGGACCGATCGGCTCGATCGAGACGCCGCAGATGATCGGTGTCGATAAAGCGGGCGAGCTGCCGTTCGCCTCCAGTCTGTGCGGTGCGTGCCAAGAGGAGTGCCCGGTCAACATCGATCTTCCGCATCAACTCGTGCACATGCGCGCCAGAGCGGTGGAGGCAAAGGCGGTGGGATCGGGCGCCGAGCGCGCCGCCTTCAAACTGTGGGCTGACGCCATGGCCAGCTTGCCCGCGTATCAACGGGCCGCGAAATTCGCGCGCTTCGGCGCCGACACGTTCGGCAAGCTCGGCTGGAAGCCGGGACCGCTGGGCGCCTGGGCTCGACACCGCGACGTGCCGGCGCTCGCGCGCGAAACGTTCAAAGAATGGTGGAGCAAGCGATCGTGATGCGCACCGCCTCGCGGTTCGCTGCGGCGATCGCCTTCATCGCGCTGATCGCGCCGGGCGCGGGCTGCGCTCACCGCGCGCAACCGTGGGTGCTCAGCCTGCCTTCCGGCGAGCGGGTCACCATCACGCGCGAAGAGCGCCACTCGTTCGATAACGTCAGCCACGTGCAAAAGACCATCCTCGCAGTCGACTACATGACCGATCGCCCGATCAACGATGAGGCGAGCCAGCAAATGGAAGCGCGCCGGGTCTTCGCTTCCTACAAGTCGCATGTCGTCGGCACCGATTACAACACCGTGAGCTTAGCGGCGCTCGCGCCAAGCGCGATCGCCGGCAGCCTCGAAGGCCGCCCCTATTATTTCGAACGCCAGCCAGACGGCAGCTGGGTCATGCTCAAATGACTGATCCAGCGGCGGCGCGCGCCGCGATCTTGCGTGCGATCAAGAGCGCACTGGCAGACGAACCAGCGCACGAGTTGCCCCCGCCCGCGCCGGTGTTCGCGCCGCAGCCCGCCGCCGATGCAAGCGCCCTCGCCGAGTCGTTTCGCAAAGAGCTCGAAGCGCTCAAAGGCGAGGCGATCTTCGTCTTGACGCCCGAAGCGATGCCGCGCGCCGTCGCGCTGCTATTGAGCCAGCGCGGGTTCAATGTGGCGGCCGTGCAGAACTCGACCACGGTCAGCGCGGCGCTGGCCCAAGTCGCGGGCGATCGCTTCTTCCAGGCGGCGGGCGCTTCGAGCGAGCGCATCGAGGCCGCGGATTGCGGCATCATCGAGGCGGATGCGCTGCTTGCGGACACCGGATCGATCATCGCGATTTTCAAGAACCGCGGCGAGCGGCTATTGCCGTATCTGCCGCGCGTGTGCATCGCGATCGCGGACGTCAGCAAGTTTCGACCGCACATGGATGACGAGGCGCTCGCGCGCATGTACGCGGCGGCGCGCGATCAGTCGCGCGGCGAAGGCGTCATCATCACGGGCCCGAGCCGCTCCGCGGACATCGAGAAAGTGCTCGTGCTCGGCGCGCATGGTCCAGCCGAACTCATCGTCTTCATCGCCGGAGCAGCGCGCTAACCGGCGCTCGCTCGCTCGCCCGGCTGGCAAGATCGAACAACGACCTTCTCTCATGCGACTCTAAATCGGTCGTGCTATGCTTGCGTGACAGCGGACATCGTGTCTGCTGTGCCGGCACTTACAATGATTGGGGCAACTAGGGCTCTCTGAACGAGGTTTCGTGAGCCATGCATGTCGCACTTCGCATCACTCTGGCCCTCGCATGCGCATTGGCGTTCGCTCTTCCCGTGCTCGCCGATCAGAAGACCGTCGACGCCCCTGTGGATGAGTACTTCGGACGGCAGAACGTCAGCCCGCTAGGCATCGACAACATGATCCGCGACACGGATCAGCGAGAGTCGTCCAACCCGGCGATGGCAGCGCGCTTGTACGGCGGGCTCATGGTCGCCGAGGATGCGCTCGAGGACTGGGCTACCAAGTATCCGTACGATAGCTGGATCCCCAAGCGCGCGTACGAGATTTCGCATCTGTTCCTACGGATGCACTCCGCAGAAGCGAACGCCGCCGCCGACCGTTGCCGCACTATACTGCTCACGCAATTTCCGACATCGCGCTATGCGGCGCTCGTCCAGGACGAAACGCCGATGACGACCGCCGCGGACCCGACGGTCCACGCCCAAGAGCCGCGGTCCGCCGAGGTGAGCGACCCATGGCAAAGGTTCGCTTCGCCGGCGCCGGGCTCAGCCGGCCCGTCACGGAAATAGCGGGCCTCTAGTATCTGGGCAGCGCGGGATCGATCTCTTCGCTCCACGCGTCGATGCCGCCGGCGAGATTCTTCACGTTCTCGAAGCCGGCTTGGCGCAGCATGTGCGTGGCGCGCGCGCTGCGCACGCCCGAATGGCAGTAGACGACGATCTCTGCGCCGCGGTCGAGCTCGTTCATGCGATCGCCGAGCTCTCGCATCTCGATCCATTTCGTGTAGGGCAACTTGGCGACCGCTAGTTCGTCGGGGCGGCGCACGTCGAGCAGCTCGATGGGCTCGCCGGCGTCCAACTTGGTCTTGAGCTGGGCCACCGTCAATTCGAAATCGTCCATGTCGGCGTTCCTCGGGATCGGTGCGTCACCGCATAACCGGTCGTAATCGGCCAGCGCCGTGATCGTCGGATGGTCGCCGCACACCGGGCAGTTGGGATCCTTGCGCAGTTTGAGCTCGCGGAAGCGCATCTCGAGCGCGTCGAACAGCAGCAGCCGTCCGAGCAGCGATTCGCCTACGCCGCAGATGAGCTTGATCGTCTCGGTAGCCTGGATCAGCCCGATGATGCCGGGCAGCACGCCCAGCACGCCCGCTTGCGCGCACGACGGCATCGCCCCGGGCGGCGGCGGTTCCGGGAAGATGCAGCGATAGCACGGGCCGAGGCGCGCGTCGAACAGCGAGGCTTGGCCCTCGAAGCGATAGACCGAGCCATAGACGCTCGGCTTGCCCGACAAGACGCAGGCGTCGTTGACCAGGTAGCGCGTCGCGAAGTTGTCGCTGCCGTCCACGATCACGTCGTACGGGCGCAGCAGCTCGAACGCGTTGCCGCTGTCGATCTGCACATCGTGCCCTTCAACCGCGACGTTCGGGTTGATCTCCGCGATGGTCCGGGCAGCTGAGTCGATCTTTGAACGGCCGGTCATGCTGGTCGCGTGCAGCACCTGGCGATGAAGATTCGACAGCTCGACGCGATCGTAGTCGATGATGCCGAGCGCGCCGACGCCGGCGGCGGCGAGATAGAGCGCCGCAGGCGATCCGAGACCGCCGGCACCCACCAGCAAGACGCGCGCTTCCTTGAGCTTGCGCTGGCCGTCCTGACCGATCTCGGGCAGGATCAAGTGGCGGCCGTAGCGCGCGAGCTCGTCAGGAGTGAACGTGGATGTCTGCGTGGCCATGGAACCTGGATATTCGACACGGGGCGCGATCAACCCGCGCCCCGTTTGAAGCACCTAGGGGATTAGCGGCTGCCGATCACGCGGCGGCGCGCTTCCCGACCACGGTCCAGACCAGCGCCGCCAAGATCGCGCCGGCGATCGGCGCGGCGAAGAAAAGCCACAGCTGGCTGAGGTAATCGCCGCCCGCATACAGCGCCGGGCCAAGGCTGCGCGCAGGGTTGATCGATGCGTTCGTGATTGGAATCGCGACGAAGTTGGCCACCCCGAGCGCGACGCCGATCGGGATGCCGGCGAAACCTGCCGGCGCCCCTTCGGAGGTCGATCCCAAGATCGTGAACATGAGCACGAACGTGGCGACCATTTCGACGATGAATGCGCCGACGAGCCCGACTCCGAGCGCCGAGTTGTCGCCGAATCCGTTGGCGACCGCCTGCGCCATGCTCGAATCGTACTTGCCGCTCGCGTACAGGACCAGCACGAGCGTGCCCCAGCCGCACGTGCCGCCCAGCAGCTGGGCGATGATGTACCACGGCGACTCGGACCAGGCGAACTTGCGGGCCACGCACAGCCCGATCGTGACCGCCGGATTGATATGGCAGCCCGAGATCGATCCGATGGCGTACACCATCGCGATCAGCGTGAACCCGAACGCCAGCGCGATGCCGGCGTGGCCGATGGTCTTGCCGTCATAGAGCGCAGTGCCGATTCCGACGAACATCAACACGAACGTTCCGACGAATTCTGCGATGTAACGGTTCATAGCACCCCCAAAAGAAAAAAGGCCGAGCGTATGCTCGGCCGCTTTACTTACGGAGTGCGGGGTTTCCTACGTTCAGACGTTCTTTTCGATCGGGACGCCGATGAGATTGCCGTACTCGGTCCACGATCCGTCGTAGTTGATGACATCGTCTAAGCCGAGCAGATACTTCAATACGAACCACGTGTGCGACGAGCGCTCGCCGATGCGGCAGTATGCGATCGTCGGCTTGGCCGGGTCAAGGCCCGCCGCGGTGTACAGCGCGCGCAGCTGGTCAGGAGATTTGAACGTGCCATCTTCGTTGACCGCCTGGCTCCACGGCACGTTGATCGCGCCCGGGATGTGACCTGCGCGCTGCGCGGTCTCCGTCATGCCCGGCGGGGCGATGATCTCGCCCTTGAACTCGGGCACCGAGCGGACGTCGACGAGGTTGCGCGCGTGCGTGCGCACGGTCTCCAGCACGAAATCGCGCTTGGCGCGCAGCTTTTCGTCGACCTTAGCGATTTTGTACGACGTGCGCGGATACGAGGGCACGTCGGTCGTGAGCGGCCGGTTCTCGGCGACCCATTTCTTGCGCCCGCCGTCGATCAGCACGACCTTGTCATGACCGTAATATTTGAGCAGCCACAGCGCGAAGGCAGCGAACCAATTGTTGTTGTCGCCGTAGAGCACGACCGTCGTGTCGTTGCCGATGCCGGCCGAGGACAGCAACGCCTCGAACTCTTCTTTGGACGGGATGTCGCGCCGTATCGGATCGTTGAGCTGCGATTGCCAGTTGAAGCCGACAGCGCCCGGAAGATGACCCTTGTCATATTCCGCGGTGTCGACGTCGACTTCGACGAAGCGCAATCCCTGATCGTTGAGATGGGATTGCGCCCAATCGGTGGTGACGAGTGTCTGCGTGGGTGCGATCGTGGTTGCCATGAGAAGTCCTCTTGTTTCTTAGGTGCGGCAGGGCGGCGGCGAAGCGGCCCCGTACTACCGGCGACGATGGTGGATCAAAGCCCTGATTCTGATGTGTCGTTGGATCTGCGCCATATCGGACGCGTCAACGACAAAGAGATGCCGATCGAAGCCGCGGGGATGGAGATGGCCAAGCCAGGACTCCCCGATCTTCGCCGGCGCAAGTACACCGTGACGCTGCCAGGCGCCGATCCGCCAATCCCGTTCGATCCGCCGCAAACCGAGCGCTAAGGCCTTTCGGGCCAGCCCGGGCAGGGCGCACAGCGTCACTATCTAATTGCATCCATTGCTATGGTACGTAATGGTGTCAATAAGGACGCGCCGGGAGCGGCTCTCCAGCCAGTGGCCTTCTCCGGCCGCGACCGCAGGCCGCTCTACCAGCAGCTGGCCGAGGGCATCGGCGCGCAGATCCGCGATGGCGTGCTGAGCAAAGGCGCCAAGCTGCCGCCGCAGCGCGAGATGGCGCGATCGCACGGCATCGCGCTGGTCACCGCGAGCCAGGCCTACGAGGTCTTGGCCTCCGAGGGGCTCGTGGAGTCGCGCACTGGCCGCGGCACGTTCGTATCGTTCGACCCGCTCGAGGCGATGCGATTCGAGCGCAAGCCCAACGCTTCGCCGGCGCCTGCGGACGGCGTGCCGCTGCCGGCGCAATCGGTCGGGCGATGGGACCCGGGCATCCACCGCTACGCCACCGAGACGCGCCGCGTCGCCGCGATGCAGCTGTTGCGGTCAGCAGTCCGTCCTGGCGCGATCGCCATCTCTGCCGGCCACACCGCTCCCGAAACGTATCCGGTCGCCGATTTCGCGCAATGCTACGCGCGCACGTTCCTCGACGATCCGCCCGAGATCCATCAGTATCGCGCCGATCGCGGCGACGAGAACCTGCGCGCGTTCTTCGCCGAGCGGTTGCGCGCGCGCGGCGCCGACATCGGCGCCGACGACATCCTGATCGTCAGCGGCGCGCAACAGGCGCTCAGCCTTGTGGCCGAGACGCTGCTCGAATACGGCAGCGCTGCGGCCGCCGAAGCGCCGACGTACTTCTCTGCGCTCGAGGTGTTCGATCAGCGCCGCGTCTCGTGGACCAATCTCGCGGCGGACGAGGACGGCCTGATCCCCGCGTCGTTCGCCGACGCCTGCCGGCGGGCCGGCCCGCGTGTCGCGTACATCAACACGGCGGCGCAGAATCCCACGGGCTCGTATCTCGCCCGCGCGCGCCAGCGCAAGATCCTCGAGGTCGCGCGCCAAGGCCAGGTCACGATCGTCGAAGATCAGACGTGCTGGCCGCTCTCGTATGACGCAGAAGCTCCGCCGCCGCTGATCTCGTCCGACGGCGACGAGCGGGTCGTGGTCATCGAGAGCATGAGCAAGCTGCTGATGCCCAGTCTGCGCATCGGCTACATCGCGGCCAAAGGGGCCGCGCTCAACGCGCTGTATGCGGCGAAACTGCGCGCCGACTCGTTCACCACGACCGTCGCGCAGCGCGCGCTGCTGCGCTTCTTGGAATCCAAAGCCGCCGCGCGCCACCTGCGCGCGACGCGTTTCTTGTATCAGCGCCGGCGCGACGCGCTTCATGCCGCGCTGCTGCGCGTGCTGCCCGAAGGTGCACGCGCGCCCATGCCCCGCGGCGGCCTGAACATCTGGGTCGAGCTGCCCGCGCAGTGGTCGGCGATGGAGCTGTTCGGTTACGCGGCGCAAGAGGGCGTCATCTTCCTGCCGGGCCAGCCGTTTTATCCGACCGCTCCGGCGATCAACACGCTGCGGCTTTCATTCGGCAAGTTGCCCGAAGAGCTCGCCGGCGAAGCGATGGCGCGTTTCGGCCGCGCGATCCGCGCGTACGCCTCGGCGCGCAAGCGCCACCACAGCGAGCATATGGACTCGACGGCCGCCGCGGCGGTCTAGGGGCGCACGGGCGGACTCACGAAGCCAACGCCTCCCCGAGCGGCGCTCGGGTCCAACGTTGACGGAGAATATCGATGGCAACTGTCGCTGAGCGCGTCTCGGAATTTAAGAACGAACCATTGTTCGATTTCAAAGATCCGGCGAACCGCCAGAAGATGGAGGCGGCGCTCGCGTCGGTGCGCGACAGCTTCGGCACGACCTACGATCTGATCATCAATGGCCAACGAGTGCGTGGATCGGGCACGTTCGACTCGCGTAACCCCGCCAAGCCCGGCGAAATCGTCGGTAAGCTCCAGAAGGCGACGCAAGCGCAGGCCCGCGAGGCAGTCGCAGCCGCAGAACAGGCCTTCTTGGTCTGGTCGAAGACCTCGGCGCAAGAACGCGCTGAACTGCTCTTCAAAGCGGCAGACCAAGTGCGCCGCAGGCGCTTCGAGTTCGATGCGTTGCTTGTGACAGAGGTGGGCAAGAGCTGGGGCGAGGCTGACGGCGACGTCGCCGAAGGCATCGACTTTCTCGAGTACTACGCGCGCGAGATGCTGCGCCTTGCGGGGCCGCATCCCGTGACGCCGATACCCGGCGAGAAAAACGCGATGCTG
Organism: Vulcanimicrobiota bacterium; assembly: GCA_963772515.1. Taxonomy (GTDB): domain Bacteria; phylum Vulcanimicrobiota; class Vulcanimicrobiia; order Eremiobacterales; family Eremiobacteraceae; genus JAFAHD01. Next base: position 111,542 of record CAVYXC010000002.1, on the reverse strand, counting down.
TACATCCCCCTGGGGGTCGGCGTCGTGATTCCGCCATGGAATTTCGCCTTTGCGATCATGGCCGGCATGACGTCCGCAGCCGTCGTCACCGGCAACACCGTCGTGCTCAAGCCGTCGAGCGATTCACCCGTCATCGCGTACAAGTTCGTCGAGCTGTTGGAGCAGGCCGGCATGCCGCCGGGCGTCGTCAACCTGCTCACCGGGTCGGGCTCGGAGATCGGCGATCTGCTCGTCGAGCACCCGCGCGTGCGCTTCATCTCGTTCACCGGCAGCAAAGAGGTCGGGCTGCGCGTGAACCAGCTCGCAGCCATGCCGCATCCGGGTCAGATCTGGATCAAGCGCGTGGTCGCCGAGATGGGCGGCAAGGACTCGATCGTGGTAGCCGCCGATGCGGATCTGGACGCGGCGGTCGAGGGCGTCGCTGTCTCGGCCTTCGGCTTCCAGGGCCAGAAATGTTCGGCATGCTCGCGCGCGATCGTCGAAGCGCCCATATACGACGAGTTCGTCAAACGCCTGGCGCAGCGCGTCGGCTCGATCGCGATTGGCGATCCCGCCGACCCGGCGAACTACATGGGCCCGGTCGTCAACGAAGGCTCGCGCAAGAAGATCGAAACGTATATAGAGGAAGGCAAGAAAGAGGGCCGGCTGGTGACGGGGGGATCGCGCCCAGCCAGCGACGGTTACTACGTGACGCCCACCGTCATCGCCGACGTCAAACCCGACGCCAAGATCGCGCAGGAGGAGATATTCGGCCCGGTGCTCGCGGTCATCAAGGCCAAAGACTACGACGACGCGTTGCGCATCGCGAACAACACGGAGTTCGGGCTCACCGGCGCGGTCTTTTCGAAGGACCCCGCGAAACTCGAGCGCGCGCGCGACGAGTTTCATGTCGGTAATCTCTATTTCAACCGCAAGTGCACCGGTGCGATGGTCGGCGCGCACCCGTTCGGCGGCTTCAACATGTCGGGCACGGACTCCAAAGCCGGCGGTCCGGACTATTTGCTGCTCTTCCTGCAAGCGAAGAGCGTGAGCGAAAAAGTTGGCTAACGCGCGGCCTCCGGCGCAGCAGGCGGCGCCGCTCGCACGGCGCTTCACCTCGGCTGTCGTCATCGCCGCGCTCGTGATAGCGGTCTATGCCGCGCTCGGGCTGGCTGGACTGGCGCCGTGGCCGCGCTCGATCGAATCCATCGCCGGCGCGAACGCGCCGCATCGCGGCTACGCGCTGGTGAGCGGCTACTATCTCGCGCAACCTTTCCTCGCCAACGGGAACGGCTTGCCGCCATATGCGTTCGGCGAGCCGGCGACCACGGCGCATCCTCATGGCTCATCTGTGCGCGTCTCGCCGACGCTTCCCGATCTGCGCGGCTACCGGGTCATAGCCGTCATCGACACGTCGACGGGCGATGGCACCGAATGGAATCCGTACCAGATCCACACAGTCGGCTCGGTCACCAGCGCCGTGCTCGGAGCGACGGCCGGCGGTGCGATGCTGCTCGCGCTTGTCTTCTGGGGGGCGGGCTACATCGCGCTCGGGCTGCCATCGCGAACGCCGCGAAACGAGGCACGACGAGCAGCGAGTTAGGGGCGCACATGACGCCGCCTGCGCAACTGCGATGCGACGTCGTGGTCGTCGGCGCAGGCCCGGCCGGCGCGAGCGCCGCGCTACGGCTGGCGCGCCGCGGCGCAGACACGATCGTGCTCGAACGCTCCCGCATGCCGCGCACTAAGGTGTGCGGCGAGTACCTCAGTCCCGCGACGCTCGATTCGCTTGCAGCGCTGGGCCTGCTGGAAACCGTGCGCGCGCGCGCCCACGCGCTCGCGACGCTGCGCATCGCGGGTTTCGGCATCGCCCCGGTCGTCATGCGCCTCCCCGGTCGCGGCGGTCTTGCATTAGCCCGCTCGGAGTTCGATGCGCTGCTCGCGGGCGAGGCCATGAAGGCCGGCGCGCGCCTCGTGCTCGGAACGTATCAGGCAGCCGCGGAGGCCGACGACGGAATCACCGTGACCTATCGCGATGGCGCCGGCGTCATGTGCAATATCGCCGCGCGCGCGGTTCTCGGGGCCGATGGCGCGTGGTCGGCCGTCGCGCAGCGAGCGGACATGGCGGGGCGGCAGCGTCGCGGCGGGCGCTGGGCGGTGGGCGGGCACCTGGAGACGCCGTCCGATGGCGACGAAGTCGAGATGTATGTCGGGCCCGACGGCTACTACGCGCGCAATCCGTTAGGCGGCGGATTGACGAACGTCATGCTGGTCTTGCCCAACCCGCTGGTGGACGAACAAGCCGACGCAGCGGCGCGACGGCTGAGCGACGGACGCTGTGGTCTACGGCTTGATGCGCTGCAACGCCGGGTCGCGGTCGGACCGCTCGCGTACCGCGCACGCACTACGGTCGGGCGGCGCATCGTGCTCACCGGCGATGCGGCCGAACTCTTCGATCCATTCTTGGGCCAAGGCATCGCGCTCGCGCTCGGGTTGTCCGAAGCGGCCGCGGACGCAGCGGCGGCAATCGCGGCGGGAGAAGCATGGCCGATTGCGGCGCGTCGCTACGTCGCCGCGCGTGCGGCCGGCGTGAACCGCACCCGCCTCATCGCGCGCGCCGTCGACTCACTGCTGCGAGTGCGCTGGCTGCGCGGTCGCGCCGCGCGCAAGCTCGCGCGCAAGCCGGAGCTGGCGGATAAGCTGCTCGAAGCGGTCGCTGGATCGGCGCCGGACAGCCGCAGGCTGGCCCTGGTATGGGATCTGATCGCATGATGCACGCCCAGCGCAGCATCGACATCGCCGCACCGCCGCAGCGCATCTACGAGCTGGCGCAAGACATCGGGCGCTGGCCCACCTTGCTGCCGCATTACCGCTACGTCACCGTTACGCGCGAGACGCCGCGCGAACGGGTCGCGGTCATGGCGGCGCGTCGCGGCTGGATCCCGGTCCGCTGGGAGACCGCGCAGCGCCTCGATCCAAGCACACCGCGCATCGAATTCACGCACCTTTCAGGCTGGACTGCTGGAATGGAGGTTGCGTGGACCTTCGCGCCGATCCCGGGCGGCACGCGCGTCAGCATCATCCACGACCTCGATTTCGGACGCATTCCGGTGGTCGGCCCATGGATCGGCAGGCGCATCATCGGAGATTTCTTCATCCAAAGCATCGCGGGCCAAACGCTCGCGCGCATGAAAGAACTAGCAGAGGCGACGACGTGAATCACAGGGTCTACATCACCGGCATCGGCGCCATCACGCCGATCGGCATCGGCCGCGAAGGGCTGTGGCGCGGCGCGCTCGGCGCCAAGCGCGGCGTGCGCAGCCTCGATCGTTTCGATCCGGCGCCGTTTCGCTCCAAAGTCGCGGGCCAGGTGGATGATTTCGATCCGGCCGCGTTTCTCGAGCGCCGCGCCCTCCAGCGCTCCGAGCGCTTCGCGCAGTTCTCATTGGCGGCAGCCAGGCTGGCGTTTGAAGACGCGCAACTCGCGACGAGCGGCGACGAAAGCGATTTCGGCGTGTGGGTGGGCAGCGCGCTCGGCGGCGCCGCGTACGGCGAAGCGCAAAACCGCAACTTCATCGAACGCGGCATCAAGGCGATTCATCCGATGCTTGCGCTGTCGGTGTTCCCAGCGGCTGCGTGCTGCAACATTGCGATCCACTTCGGCATCCACGGGCCGACGGTCTCGAATTCCAACTCGTGCGCGGCGGGCGCGGTCGCGCTCGGCGACGCGTTTCGCGCGGTGCGCTCGGGCTACGTCCGCCGGGCGCTGGCCGGCGGCGTCGAGATCCCGCTGACCCCGTTGATCTTCGGCGCGTTCGACGTGATCAAGTCGATGTCGCAGCGCAACGGCGATCCGTCAAGCGCCAGCCGGCCGTTCGACGCGCAGCGCGACGGTTTCGTGATGGCGGAAGCGGCGTGCCTCATGCTGCTCGAACGCGAAGAAGACGTCGTCGCGCGCGCTGCGACGCCGTATGCCGAACTGTGCGGCTATGCGTTGACCAATGACGGGCAGCACATGGCGGCGCCGCGCGAGGACGGGCGCGAGGCCAAACGCGCCATGCAGCTGGCGATGGCGGATGCATCGGTGCAGCCCGCCGAGGTCGACCACATCAACGCGCATGGCTCGTCCACGCCGCTGAACGATCCCACGGAAAGCCGCGCCATCCGCGATGTGTTCGGCGCCGCGGCCGACCGCGTCTTCGTGTCGGGCATCAAGGGCATGATGGGTCACGCGCTCGGGGCGACCGGTTCGGTCGAAGCAGCGCTGTGTGCGCTCGGATTGCGCGAGGGCGTCGTTGTGCCGACCGTCAATCTGGAAACGCCAGCGGACGGGTGCGATCTACGCTATTCGCCGGCCGTGCCGACGCCGCTGCGTCAAAAAGTGGTGCTCTCGAACAGCTTCGGGTTCGGCGGACTCAACGCGGCGCTGGTCTTCAAGGCGGCCTGACGCCGCTACTTCCCGCGGATGTCCCTGATGATCTTGAGCGCCTGGCGCAACGCGCCGTCGTGCTGCGAATCGAATTCGTTCTCGAGCTCTAAAATGGTCTCGACGATCGCTTTATTCATCACCCAGTTGGGATCGTCACCGCGTTCTGCCGCGCGATTTATCGTATTCTCAGTCAGATGCCGTCTGCATGCATCGATGGCGAACTGCAGCACCGCCGGGCTTGCCTTGTGCTTGCGGACCTCGGCGATCAGGTCGGCTCTCGCGCTTTCGTACGGCCATGTGTCGTTCATGTGCGTAACCCCCATGGCTATTGTATCGGCCCTCGCGCGGCGCAAGGAATAGACGCGCGTCACAGCGCGCGGGCACGCGTCGCGTGTCACAACGGCAGCGGGACCGGCTAGTAGGCTAGGCGGAACTTCGCGTAGACATACGGGTAGTTCGGCCGGAACCAATTCCGCAGGCTGCGCCGGATAAGGTCGCGCGCTGTGACCGGCGACGCGCCCTTCATCACGTAGTGTTCGCCGTCAAAGAAGTCCGCAGAGTAGCCCGGATACGAGACCATCGGCTCAAAACCGGGCAGCGGAGCGAACACCGTCGAGGTCCACTCCCAGCCATTTCCGACCAAGTCCTCGACGCCCCATGCGCTCGCGCCCGCCGGGTACGAGCCGCCCGCGACCGGGTCCCAATGATCGAAACCGAAGTTGCCAAAGCGCGAACTCGGTGCGTCGTCACCCCATGGCTGGCTGCGTTCCACGCCTTCGGGAGTGCCGTACGCCGCACGGTGGAACTCGGCTTCGGTCATGAGTCGCGCGCCGCGCCAGCGCGCGTACGCGCTTGCCTGCTCTTGTGCGACGTACACGGGCCATGCGGGCGGAAGCGGCACCTCCGAGAACATCGTGGTCTGCAACCACGTCCCATCGCGCTTGACCCAGAACGGCGGGATCTCACCGCCGCCTTGTTCCACGAACTCGAGATAGTCAGCGTTGGCCACGCTGTGCTTGTCGATCTCGAACGCCGGCACGTCGACGACGGTCTCGCGGAACTCGTTATCCCAGCCGAACTCGACGTTTTCCGGGAGCGCGCCCAGCGTCGCACGTCCCGCAGGAACGCGCAGGCGCACCTGCGCCGGCACGGAGCCACCCGGCGACGGCGCCAAGACGTCGGCGGGCCGCCGTTTCTCTGCCAGCGGCACGCGATGGAGCATGTACAACAGCGTCTCGTGATGCATCGGCTCGTGCTCGAGGATCGTGTACATCGCCTCTTTGACGCGCGGCGTGACGACCGCGGGGTCCGCATCCGCCTTCGCCAAAATCTGCAATACCGCCGCATCCCAAGTCCTCGCAAGGGCCTGCACGGTGGCCCGATCCGGCCACTGCTGCGGCGCGCTTTTTTCGGCGGCGTCCGCGGTCGACGGATCGATGCCGCGATAGAAGAGCGCCTCCATCCGATCGTCGATGGACGGCTCGCCGACGGCATCCTTGGCGAGGGTGATGAAGCTGAACGCCGGGATGTGGCCTTCGTAGAATCTGACCGGATGGCGCAGCGGGATCGGGCGGCTGGCGTACGCGTCTGCTGAGACCATGTCGAACAGCGACGCCGATCGGCGCCTGTTCTCCTTATACCAGTCCGCGAAATTCGACCGGCCCGTTCTTGCCAACGTGATCGCCATGATGTGTGGTCTCCAATCCCGCCCCGCGCTCGATTTCGGAACCCCGCGCTCGATTTCGGAGCGCCCCCTTGCTGGGCGGCATTCGATTACCCTCCGGACCGCGGTCCGCTAGTTGATGGACGCGACCAAAATGGGTTTGGTCGTCGGCGCGGTCGAGCCACCCGGCGGCTCGATCGTCACCGCGACCGTCAGGCCTTTTTCCGCGCCGACCGGAAGGACGACCGTCGCGTCGCCGTTCGCATCCGGACTGAACGTCGGTGCAGGCGTGGGTTTTGCGCCCGCGCGGATGTACCACGCCTGATATACTTTACCCGCTGGCGGCGGCTGCATGCCATGCGCCTCGAAGCGGAGCGAGCCGCCCGCTGCGATCACGCGACCGTTGACACCGCACGGCGTGGCTGACGTGCATCCGACCGCCCAGCTGCGCGCGCCCAACAGACCTGACTCGAACGCCCACGTCGCTGCGAACACGACGACGACGACCGCTGCGGCGGCGGCGAGCCAACCCGGCCGCATCCAAAACGCCGGACGAAGCGGTGAGACGGTCGCGGGTTTCGCAGGTGAGGGTGTCGCGCCTGAAGGCTTCGCGGCGGAGGGCTTCGAGGCGGCCGCCGCCGACAAGACGCGTTCGCGCAGCGCGGCCGGAGGCTGCTGTTCCACGCTGAGCGACAGCGCGTATGCGGCCAACCGCCCACGGGCCATCGCCTCTGCGCAGCCTTCCTTCTTTAGATATGCTTCGACCAAGGCGCGCTCTTCGGGCTCGAGGCCGCCCAGGGCGTACAGCTCGACGAGTTCCTTCATCTGCTCATCGCGCTCGTCCATCACGTCGTCTGCACCTCGCCGAGCGCGTCCATCAGCCGGCGCAACCCGGCCCGGATGCGGCTCTTGATGGTACCGAGCGGCTCGCCTAACTTCTCGGCGACCTCGCGGTAGGACAGCCCTTCGAAATACGCCCGTTCGATCGCCTCGCGCTGGTCTGCCGGCAATGAGCGCAGTGCTTCATTGACCGCTGACGCGCGCACGCGCCCGAACACTTCGTCGTCGAGATCGACGTTCGAAGGCAGGTCGGCCGGCATGTCGGGCTCTCGCGTGCGCACGGCGGCGCTGCGCAGGATGTCGATCGACGCATTGCGCGCCACGGTCGCGACCCACGCGGAGAAATTGCCCCCCTGAAACGAGGCCGGCCGCGACCATACTTGGAGGAAGACGGATTGCGCGACGTCTTCGGCCTGCGTCGGGTTGCCGAGTATGCGCCGCGCGATGCCGAACACCAATGCGGCGTGGCGGTCGTAGAGTTGCGCGAACGCATCTCCATCGCCACGGCTCACCCGCTCGATCAGCGCGCCGTCGTCGCTCATGTAGCGGCGCGGTTCGTGCGCCCGCGGCGCATCTCCCGGTGTGCGCCGCGGGCCGTACAGCACACGCACGGTGGCTGCGCGCCAGGTTTCGATCAGCAAGGGGCGCTGCGCTAGCCCGAGCGTGCACATGTCCTCTATGGAACGACGTGGCCCCGCGCGCGGATGGCCTCCCGGCCGCACATCTCATCCGACCTTCATCGTGCGCCGTTATGCGGGCGTCACTTGCCACCAGGGAGGCGATTTTCATGAACGCAAGGATGCTGCCGCTAGCCGGCGGCGTGGCCATCGCGGCGCTCGCCGGAGCGCTCATACTCTACAACGCGCACCCCGTACGCGGTTCAGACCACCAAGATTCTCCGACCATGATCGCACGGCCCGGAGCGGACATCACGGACGTGTTCGTGTTCCCGCCGCCGACCGGCGGAACGGAGCAGAACAACAACGTCGTGCTCGTCATGGATGTGAACCCGCTCATCCCGATGGGACAATCGGGCAGTTTCGCGTTCGATCCAGCGGTCATGTATCAGTTCAAGATCGCGCTCGGCTCCGACACCGCTGAAGATCTGGTCATCCAGTTCAAGGCCAGCGGCTCGGGCACCGGCCAGACACTGACGATGTACGGACCTGCCAAGCCCAACATCGTCGGCACGACGTCGACGTTCATCGCGCCGACCGGCACGTTCGCATTCAACACGCCGGCCACGCTGACGCTCAGCGGCAAGAGCATCCAAGTGTTCGCAGGTCCGCGCGAAGACCCGTTCTTCTTCGACCTCGCACGCTTCTTCATGATCATCCCGGATCGCAACTACCAGAATCAGCCCAATCCGCCGCCGCCGAGCGCAACCTCGTTCCGCGGATTCCCGAATTCGGGCAGCACGACGACGTGCGACCACACCGCCGCGCAGGACTTCTTGTCGACCAACGGGTTCAACGTGCTTTCATTCGTAGTCGAACTGCCGCGCACGCTGCTCGCGCCGTCGTCAGGCACGCCCGGCGTCATCAAGGTGTGGGCGACGACTAGCACCACGACCGGCTCGTAGGAGGTTCACTGACCATGCGCATCACCACGACCATCGGGCTCTGCGCCGTCGCGATCGCCTCCGTGGCGGCCGGCGCGTGTTCGAGCTCATCGACCACCAACATCAATCCGAGTTCGGCGTCCTACACGCAGATCGAGCGATTGGCGCGCCCCGCGATCAAAGAAGCGTTCGAGGCGTACGCGCGTCACGACCAGACCAACCGCAGCTCGCCCTTCGCGGACCCGGTACTCCCCGGCGATATCAACTCGTTCATGACGACGGTCGCGGGCCGCTCGGCTGCCACGGCGAACCTGGCGCAAAACGTGCTGATCCCCGACGTGCAAGTCGCTGATCTGTCCAAGACTGGCGTAGGCGCGGGCTACCTCGGGGTTGAGACCTCACCGGCGGGCAGCGGCATAAGTCCGTTCGGCGGGCGCGGTCTGCACGACGACGTCATCGGCCTGTCGTTGAGCGTCATCTTCGGCAACACGCTCTCGGCGCTCGGTCTCGTGGCCGACGACGGGAACGAGTCGCCGTGTCTGGCGACGGACAACGTGCCGTACGGCGGCAAACACGACACGACGACCTTCCCATACGTGGGCTCGCCGCGCTAGATCCGAGCGCACAGCCCTCGCGATCGCCACGAAAAGCGGGCCGTCATACGGCCCGCTTCCACGTCCGCTTGACCGCCTTTGGGAGGTCAGGAATTTCGCATGGTGGGACGACGAAATCGCCAAACCCGCATAGCCTCGTCCCTGCACCGCCTAGACGTTCCGGCCCCGCGTGGCGAATACGTACTATCGCCCACTCGGGCGACCGCACAACGCCACCCCAGGAAAGCCACACATGCCTCCGCGCACGAAACAATCCGCGCCGATAAGCCAGCGGCTGCGCAATGGCCTGCGCGTCGTCACGACGCACACGCCCCATTCCGGCACGCTCAGCATCGCGCTCGCGCTGCGCGCCGGCTCGATCTACGACCCGCGCAACGCCAACGGGCTAGCGCATTTCCTCGAGCACTTGATCTTCAAAGCGACGCTGGATTATTCGCGTCCGCAGCTGGCGGCCGCGATGCAGCGTTGCGGCAATCGCTTCGATCCGTCCACGAGCAAAGAGCTGATCTCGATCTCGGGCAGCGTGCCGGTGGGCAAGACCGACCAAGCGCTCGACCTCATCAGCAGCGTCGTGCGGCGTCCCCTCTTCGCGCCCGCCGACATCGAAACAGAACGCAAGGTCGTGCTCGAAGAGCTGCGCGACTGGGAAGACGATCCGAGCAAGCGGATCGAGGTGCTCACGGACGAGGCGCTGTGGGGTTCGCATCCGCTAGGCCGCGATATCGGCGGCACGCCTGCCACCGTACGCGGGATCTCGCGCACGCAAGTGCGCAATTTCCACCGCCGGTTCTTCCATCCGCACAACACGGTGCTGAGCTTGGCGGGACCGCTGAGCCGGCGCGAGCTATTCGCCGCTGCGCAGCGCCATTTCGGATCGTGGCGCTCGGCGCCCGAAGCGATCGTGCCCAAGGCGCCGCTCTTCGCGACGTACCAGCCGACGATGCATCGCGCGCGGCGCGCAAAGACGCTGCGCCGAGCCAATACGCAGCAGGTCTGGTTCTCCATCTCGACGACGACGCCGTCGTATCCCGACGGCTATGGCGCCGTCTTGCGCACGCAGCTCGCGCAGACGATGATCGGCGAAGGCGACGGCAGCCGTCTGTGGGATGGGTTGCGCGAGAAGCTCGGACTCGCGTATGAAGTGTATGCGACGCAGGATTTCTACGGCAACGTCGGCGTGATGAGCGCGATGGCGGCGGTCGGGCGCGGCCGCGCTAAACAGGCGGTCCGCGAAATGCGGCGCATCCTCGAGGACACGCGCCACGGTTTTTCGGCCGAGGAGTTTGACCGCGGCCGCGAGGCGTTCGCGTCGCAGATATCGCTGTACGCCGAGTGGAACGCCGAGATCGCCCGCCGCTACGCCGAGCTTGCGCTGTTCGACCAGCCGCTGGTCACACCCGCGCAGGAGCTCGACATGCTCGCCGGCGTGCGCGCATCGGATTTCAACGATTTCGTGAAGTCGGCGATCCGCTGGGAGTCAGGTGCGCTGTGCGCGATCGGCGCGGCTACGGCGCTCGAGGCGATCAGGAAGTAGGGCGCAGCGAGCCTCGCGCCGCCTCGACGACCAAGCGCGCGGCGCCCTCGATCCCCAGGCGCGCGGTGTTGACCACGAGATCGTAATGGCGCGGGTCGCGCCAATCCGTCACGTTATAATGTTCTTTGAAATAGGCGGCGCGATGCTGGTCGGACTTGCGCATTTCCTTGAGCGCGTCGTCGGCTGACAGCCCCATGCGAGCGGCGATCCGCGCCGCGCGCTCCGCCTGCGGCGCCGAGACGAACACGCGCACGACGTCGAGCCGGTCCTTGAGCAGCATCGGCGCACCGCGCCCGACCACCACGAGCGATTCGCTCGCCGCACGCTCCTTGATGATCGTCTCGGTGAGCTGCACGAGACGCTCTTCGGACCAGTCCGGCAATTCTTGTGAGGAGAGCGACTCCGGATAGGCGGCGGTGATGCCGCGCAGCACTCGCTCGGTGAAACTCTCGACCTGTTCGTCACGCTGCGCGACGTAGGCCTCGGGTGCGCCGATGCGTTCCGCCACAAGATTGACGATCTCGTTGTCAAGCAATGGGATGTCGAGCGCGGTTGCGACGGCCTCGCCGACGCCGCGGCCGCCGGCGCCGAGCTCGCGCGCGATGGCGATGATCACCGGCGTTACGGCGCGGGAGCAGCGGCCATCAGCTTGCCGCCTTCGCGCTTCATCGCGTCCGTTGCGACGCGGCGCGTGATGTTGGCACGAGCCAAGTCAAGCGAGACGATCCACGTCAGATCGTCGCGTTGGTTGTCGCCCGGACGCGGCGGACGCGGTTGGCCGCCGGGCGGCACCGCGAACGCGCCGATGGCCGACGCGTCGATGCCTTGATTGCGGAACCAATCGATGGCGCTCGTCGCGTAGCGCATCTGCGGGAATTGCGCGGCGATGACCTGTGACTGTGCCATATGTCGGGCCAAGCATTTCGCACGGGCGGGAGCCCGCCCTTTGCAGCGACAAGATGAGCGCACCCGCGAACGCAGGAGAGACGACATGTCCGGCACGACGCCCATCACCCTCGCATACGGCGACGGCATCGGTCCCGAGATCATGAGCGCGACCCTCGAAGCCCTCACGGCCGCAGGCGCGCGCTTGCAACCCGAAGTCATCGAGATCGGCGAGAAGGTCTATCTCGCGGGCAATCCGGCGGGCATCGCGCCAAGCGCATGGGAATCGCTGCGCCGCACCAAGGTGTTTCTCAAAGCGCCGATCACCACGCCCCAGGGCGGCGGTTACAAGAGCCTCAACGTCACCACGCGCACCGCGCTCGGCCTGTATGCCAACGTGCGCCCGTGCGTCTCTTACGCGCCGTACGTGGCGACGAAGCATCCGGTGATGGACGTCGTGATCGTGCGCGAGAACGAAGAAGACGTCTATGGCGGCATCGAGTACCAGCAGACGCACCAGATGACGCAGGCGCTCAAGCTCATCTCGCGGCCGGGCAGCGAGCGCATCTCGCGCTACGCGTTCGAGTATGCGCGTCGCAACGTCCGCAAGAAAGTCACCTGCTTCACCAAAGACAACATCCTCAAGCTGACCGACGGCCTGTTCCACAAGATCTTCGACGACGTCGCCAAGGAATATCCGCAGATCGAGCACGAGCACTGGATCGTCGACATCGGCGCCGCCAAGCTCGCCGACACGCCCGAGGCGTTCGACGTGCTGGTGCTGCCCAATCTGTACGGCGACATCTTGTCCGACGTGGCCGCGCAGATCACCGGGTCGGTCGGGCTGGCGGGTTCCGCCAACATCGGCGAGGTCTGCTCGATGTTCGAAGCGATCCACGGTTCGGCGCCGCGGCGCGCGGGGCAAAACGTCGCCAATCCTTCGGGCTTGATGCTGGGTGCGGTGATGATGCTCGTCCACATCGGGCAGACCGACGTCGCGACGCGTCTCCATAACGCGTGGCTGCGCACGATCGAAGACGGCATCCACACCTACGACATCTATCGCGACGGCACCAGCAAGCAGAAAGTCGGCACCAAAGAGTTCGCCCAGGCCGTGGTCGCGCGTCTTGGCCAATCGCCGCAGCATCTCAAGGCCGTGGCGTACAAGGATGTCGCTCCCGAAAAGGGCGCGGTGTTCGCTTCGCTCGCCACCGACAAACGCAAGAAGAAGACGGTCGGTGTCGACGTGTACCTCGACTGGACCCGCGGCACACCCGACGAGCTCGGCGCTGCGCTCGCGCCCACCGCCGGTGACGAGCTGGAACTGAAGGCGATCCTCAATCGCGGCACGCGCGTGTGGCCCAAAGGGCTGCCCGAGACGCTGTGCACCGACCAGTGGCGCTGCCGTTTCGTTTCGCGCTCCGGCGGCGACGTGACGCACGCGCAGATAGCGCGGCTGTTGCAACGTATCAGCGATGCGGGCTTTGATTTCATCCAGACGGAATCGCTGTGCACGTTCGACGGCGAGCCCGCGTTCTCGGGCATCCCCGGCGAATGATCCCCTACTTTATCCGATAGCCGAGGCCGAGGTACGGGCCGTCGCGCACGAAATTGAACGTGCCGGTGCGCCGCACGTTCGTGCTCTGATAGTACCCGACCACGAGGCTGAGCGCCGTTTTGGGAAAGGCGAGCGAGCCGCCGAGGTCGAGCTCGTTGGCGCGAAACGCAGATTGCACGGAGCCGCTGTTCGGGTTGTTCGGATCCGCGAGCGGATACGTACCGGTCTGATTTGGGAAGTAATAGAAGGAGCCGTACGGGCTGAGCAGGTGTTTCGGGTTGGGCGCCAGTTCGACGCCGATACCGTAGGCGATGAGTCGCGGGAACCCGTAGTTGTTGAACGCATCGCTGTACGCCAATCCGAAATAGACGGGTATTTTCACCGGCTGATACTCGAGCCGGATCTCCGACTCTGCGTCCGCGGCGGTGAAGACCGGCATGACGACTACGCCGGCGGGATATGAGATCACCGTGCCGGGTGCGCCGCTCGACGTCGTTCCATTCGCCTGGCTGCTCGAGAGATCGCGGTAATACATATACGCGGCGCTGAAGCGCCCGAAATACAGCTGGGCTTTGGCCGCGTACGATCCGGACAAGTGATCGCCGTCGTCGGTCGTGACGCCGTTGTACGTATCGCCGAAGGTCGGCGTATATTGCAGATACCCCTGCGGCGTCAATGCGTCAGCCGCACGCGACTGCGCGGGTGCGATCAGCGCCGCGGCTGCGAGCAGCGCCGTGGCAGCGAGCGCAGCACACGTGGACATGGACCGCATCAGAAGCCTCCGGAACGGGTGCGGGAGCTTTTGATGCACCCTTGGTGAGTGCGCATGCGAATCCTTGCGCCGCATGCGCCGCGTAGGCCCGTGCGAACGGACTGCCGAAATGGCCGGGGCTATGACGAAGATCGACTCGTTCAAGAGCACGGCGACGCTCGAAGTCGATGGCAAGCGATCCACCTACTACCGGCTCGGCGCGCTGAGCGACGCAGGCATCGGCCATGTGGACAAGCTGCCGTTCTCGCTCAAAGTGCTGCTCGAGAATCTCATGCGCTACGAAGACGGCCGTTCGGTGACCAAAGCGCATATCGAAGCGCTCGCATCGTGGGATCCGAAGCGTCCGCCGGATCGCGAGATCGCATTCCGCCCCGCACGCGTGCTGCTCCAGGATTTCACCGGCGTGCCGTGCGTGGTCGACCTGGCCGCCATGCGCGATGCGATGGCCGGCCTCAAGGGCGATCCGAACAAGATCAACCCCTTGCAAGACGTCGAGCTCGTCATCGATCATTCGGTGCAGGTCGATGCGTACGGCTCGCTGCAAGCGTTTCAGATCAACGCGGACTTGGAATTCGCGCGCAACGGCGAGCGCTATCAGCTGCTCAAGTGGGCGCAAGCCGCGCTGCGCCGCTTCAAGGCGCTGCCGCCGGACACGGGCATCGTCCATCAGGTGAACCTGGAGTATCTCGCGCGCGTCGTCTTCCGCGAAGAGCGCGACGGCCAGACGCTCGCCTATCCGGACACCCTGGTCGGAACCGATTCGCACACGACGATGGTCAACGGCCTGGGCGTCTTGGGCTGGGGTGTGGGCGGCATCGAAGCCGAGGCGGCGATGCTCGGCCAGCCCGTCTCGATGTTGATCCCCGAAGTCATCGGCTTCCGGCTGCGCGGCAAGCTGCCGGAAGGCGCGACAGCGACCGATCTCGTCCTCACCGTCACCGAGATGCTGCGACGCAAGGGCGTCGTCGCCAAGTTCGTCGAGTTCTTCGGCGCGGGATTGAGCAATCTGAGCCTGGCGGATCGCGCGACGATCGGCAACATGTCCCCCGAATACGGATCCACCTGCGCGATCTTCCCGATCGACGAAGAGACGCTCAAGTATCTGCGTCTGACCGGCCGCGCCGACGCGCACATCGCCCATGTCCGGGCATACGCGCAAGCGCAAGGCATGTTCCGGACCGACGCGTCGCCCGAGCCGCTGTACACCGACGTGCTCGATCTCGATCTGGGCAGCGTCGAGCCAAGCCTCGCGGGCCCGCGCCGTCCCCAGGACCGGGTGCCGCTGCGCAGCGCCAAGCAATCGTTTGAAAAAGCGATGGAGGCGTTCGCGGAAGGAAGGCCCGCGCCGAAAACGCCGGTCGTCGCGGCCGAACGCTGGGCCGAAGAAGGCGGCAGCACGCTCACGGCGCAGCAGGCGCGCCGCCGCGCGACGTACACCGGCGAGAACGGCGAGGAAGCGGAGCTGTGCGACGGCGCCGTCGTCATCGCCGCCATCACCAGCTGTACGAACACGTCGAACCCATCGGTCATGGTCGGGGCTGGACTGCTCGCCAAGAAAGCAGTCGAAAAAGGGCTTGTCTCAAAGCCGTGGGTGAAGACGAGCCTTGCGCCCGGCTCGAAAGTCGTCACCGATTATCTCAAGAAAGCCGGCTTGACCCCGTATCTCGAGCAACTGGGATTTTACCTCGTCGGCTATGGCTGCACGACGTGCATCGGCAACAGCGGTCCCTTGGCCGAGCCGATCGCGGCGGCGATCGCCGATCACGATCTCGTCGTCTGCGCGGTGCTCTCGGGCAATCGCAATTTCGAAGGCCGGATCCATCCGCTCGTGCGCGCGAACTACCTCGCGTCCCCGCCGCTGGTGGTCGCATATGCGCTCGCCGGCACGATGGAGATCGATCTCCTCGCTGAACCGCTGGGGCGCGACAGCGCGAGCAAGCCGGTCTATCTGCGCGACATATGGCCGACATCGGCGGAGATCAACGCGACCGTCGCCGAGTGCGTTGCCGATGCGATGTTCAAACGCGAATACGCCGACGCGTTCGGCGGCGACGAACGTTGGAAGTCGCTTGAGGTTCCTGCGGGCGATCGCTTCGCCTGGGATCCCGAGTCCACGTACGTGCGCAACCCGCCGTTCTTTGACGGCGTGACCGCCACGCCGCCGCCGCTGCGCGATATCAAGAACGCGCGCGTGCTCGCGCTGCTCGGCGACAGCGTGACGACCGACCACATCTCACCGGCCGGCAGCATCGGCAAGAACAGCCCGGCGGGCAAGTATTTGATCGCGCACGGCGTCGATCTGCAGGACTTCAACTCGTACGGCGCTCGCCGCGGCAACCACGAAGTGATGATGCGCGGCACGTTCGCCAACGTGCGCCTGCGCAATCTGCTCGCGCCCGGCACCGAAGGGGGTGTGACGCGCCACCTGCCCGACGGCAAAGAGATGACGATCTACGACGCCGCCATGCAGTACGAATACGAAGGCGTGCCGCTTATCGTGATCGCAGGCAAAGAGTACGGCTCGGGCTCGTCGCGAGATTGGGCTGCGAAGGGGCCGCGCTTGTTAGGCGTCCGCGCGGCGATCGCGCAGAGCTTCGAGCGCATCCACCGCTCCAACCTCATCGGCATGGGCGTGCTGCCGCTCCAGTTCGAATCTGGCGAGTCGGCCGCGACGCTTGGCTTGACCGGCGAGGAGAGCTATACGATCGAGGGCATCGCCGGCGGCATGAGCGTCGGCAAGCGGCTTACCGTCCGCGCCGCCGCTGCAGGCGCGGAGAAAACCTTCGCGGTCACCGTCCGGATCGACACCCCCGACGAGGTCGAGTATTACCGCAACGACGGCATACTGCCGTATGTGTTGCGCCAATTGCACGCATCCAAATAGAAGCCAGGCGTGCGAGCCCTTGCTCTGGGGCGGCTTTCCCTGAAAACCACGCTGCACGGCCGCAGCTCGCATCACAAAATACACCCGGGAACCGAGTCTTCTAGCGGGAGGGCGGCCCGGGACAGCGAAGCTCGGCAATCGCATGTTCGTCAGGTGGCCGCGCACGCTCGCCGTTGGGCTCTTCGTTTCCGCCTTCGCTGCGCTGGCCGCCCAAGCGTCTGCCGCCTGCGTGGTGGCGCTCGGCGATCACGTGTTGCTCGCATCGCAAAGCCCCGATCCCGACGTCTTTGTCTGGGACTCATCGCAGCGTTTGGCGGCATACCTTCAGGGCGATTACGACACAGAGACGGTGCTGCGCCACACGGTTCTGGCACAGCCAGGAACGAAAGCGATCACGGTAGGGTGCAAAGAAGCCGCTGCTCATCCGACGTACTCCAGTTCGAATCTGGATCTGGTCGGCGTCAAGCTCACCGACGGTCCGAACCGGGGTCATTACGGTTGGGTCGTGGCCGACGACGTGCGTCGCTCCGACGGCAAACCGGTCACCCAGCCTACACCGTAATACCAGTGAAGCCATGCTGACCTACGCCATCCGCCGCACTCTTCAGGCGATTCCCCTCTTGCTGTTGATCAGCATGATCCTCTTCGCCATTCTGCACGCCATGCCGGGCGGCGGACTGGCCGCCTACGCCGGCAATCCGCATTTGACCGCCGCCGATATCGCGCGCCTGCAGCACAATCTCGGCCTCGATCGCCCGGTCTACATCCAATACCTCAACTGGCTGGGGAAGGTGCTGCACGGCGACTGGGGTTGGTCGACCCTGAACTCGACCACCGTCGTCGAAGCATTCGTCGAACGCTTGCCGGCGACGCTCGAGCTGATGATCACCTCGTTCGTGATCTCGCTGGCGATCGGCCTCACGCTCGGCATCCTCGCCGCGCTCCGCCCGTACTCGCCGCTCGATTATTTCGTCACGACGTTCGCCTTCTTCGGACAGTCGATGCCATCGTTCTTCTTCGCGCTGCTGCTCCAACTGCTGTTCGCGGTCAAAGGCATTCACTGGCAGGCGTTCGGCTACGCGTTCGACTTCCAGTTGCCATCGGCCGGGATAACATCGACGGACGGCGGCGATCTGCTCGATCGCATCAGGCACTTGATCCTGCCGGTCACCGTGCTCGCCTTGCTGCAGGTCGCGACCTGGTCGCGCTTCACGCGCGCCTCGATGCAAGAGGTGCTGCACACCGATTACATGCGCACCGCGGCCGCCAAGGGTCTGCCCTTCATGACGATCCTGCTCAAGCACGGTCTCAAGAATGGACTGATGCCTGTGGTGACCGTCGTCGCGCTCACCATACCGTTCTTGGTGGGCGGCGCGTTGATCACCGAACAGATCTTCGCGTGGCCGGGCGCCGGCCGGCTCTTCATCACCGCGTTGGGCCAACAAGACTTCGGGCTGCTCATGGGCTATCTGGTCCTCATCTCGATTCTCGTCGTGCTGTTCAACTTGCTCGCGGATCTGGCGTACGGCTGGCTCGACCCGCGCGTCAAGTACGATTAGGAGTCCGCTGTGGCAGTCGCAACGCAGACCCTCCCGCCTCTAGCCGTTCCAGACGACGAAGATCTGGTCGGGCGGCGCAATCTCGCCTGGAAGAAATTCTCTCGTCACCGGCCGGCGCTCATCGGCGCCGTCGTACTGCTGGTCTTCGTGACCGCCGCGATCTTCGCGCCGCTGCTCTCGCATTACGATCCGGCCGCCATCGATCCGGTATGGCAGGGCACGCCGCTCGCGCCGGGCGTCAACGGGCACATCCTCGGTACCGACGAGTTAGGGCGCGATCTGCTCACCCGTCTGATGTACGGCGGGCGCATCTCGTTGTCGCTGGCCGGCAGCGCGATGCTTATCGAAGTCGTGTTAGGGACGATCCTCGGCGCGTGTGCCGGCTTCTTCGGCGGCTGGGTCGATTACGTCATCATGCGCGTCACCGATGTGTTCTTGTCCATCCCGCTGCTGCCGCTGCTGCTGGTGCTCACCGGCATCGTCGCGGCGACTTCGGTCAAGTCATCGCTCGGGCCGGCGTACGTGGCGCTCATCATCGGCGTGCTCTCTTGGATGACGGTTGCGCGCCTCGTGCGCGGCGCGTTCTTGAGCCTGCGCGAGAAAGAGTTCGCCGAGGCGGCGCGTGCCATCGGCAGCCGCAACGTCTCGATCATGTTCAAGCACCTGCTGCCCAACGCCGCGGCGCCGATCATCGTCCAGGCGACCCTCGACGTCGCCGGCATCATCATCCTCGAGTCCGCGCTGTCGTACTTGGGCTTCGGCGTCCAGCCGCCAACCGCGTCGTGGGGCAACATGCTGACCAACGCGCAAGAGAACATGCAGATCGCCTGGTGGGCCGGCGTGTTCCCAGGCCTGTGCATCTTCTTGACGGTGCTCGCCATCAATTACATGGGCGACGGTCTGCGCGACGCGCTCGATCCAAACGTCGAATGACCCAATCCCGCGAGCGCTTCGCGGGGAAAACCCACGGCTGCGGCCGAAACCAACCGGCCGCTTGAGGTGCCCGCCCAGGTGGCGGAATTGGTAGACGCGCTAGTTTGAGGGGCTAGTCGGGTAAAACCGGTGCAGGTTCGAGTCCTGTCCTGGGCACCACATCATGAAAGGGTGCGAGCGAAGTCGTGAAGTGGGCGATCGGCGTGGACCTTGGCGGCACGCACGTGGCCGCAGCGCCGGTCGACGAGCGCGGCCGCGTCCATAACATCTATAGCCGCGAGCTCGAGTCGCACGACGTCAAGTACGTGGTCGCCGAAGTGGCCAAAGTCGTGGGCAAGGCGAGCGCCTCGCTCGACAAACGCGCCAAACTCTCCGGCATCGGCGTCGGCTCGCCGGGCAACATCGACGAGCGTACGGGGACCGTACGCTTCTCGCCCAACTTCGGGTGGCACGACGTGCCGCTCAAAGAAAGACTCGAAAAAAAGCTCGGCCGCCCGATCCATCTGCTCAACGATGCGCGCTGCGCCACCATCGGCGAGTATCTGTACGGCGTCGGCAAGGGTGCGCGCGATTTCGTGCTGATCACGCTCGGCACCGGCATCGGCGGCGGCATCGTCGCCAACGGCAAGCTCGTGTTGGGCCACACGATGGGCGCCGGCGAGATCGGACATCACGTGATCCGCGAGGGCTCCGGTTTCGTCTGCACGTGCGGCAAGATGGGCTGTTTCGAGGCCCAAGCCTCAGGCACCGCGCTGTTGCGCCATGCGCTCGCGCTCGCGCCGTCGTTTCCGCGCAGCACCCTGCTGACCGGCACGCCGCAGGTCGATTGGGGTTCGAAGATGATTTCGCGCGCGGCCGCGGTGGGGGATGAGCACGCGTTGGCGACGTGGCGGGCATGGCTGCGCGACCTGGCGACTGGACTCGCCAACGTCATCGCCTTCGTCAACCCAGAAGTGATCGCATTGGGCGGCGGCGTCGGGCGGACCGACGACTCGTTGCTCGTCACCCCGCTGACCAAACTGGTCGACGAGCAGACGACGATGGTGCCCAAACACCAGACGACGATCGTGCGTGCGAAGCTGGGTAACAACGCCGGTATCGTCGGCTCGGCGTGCATGGCGCTGCACGGAATTCCCTAAGCGAAGGACTGGGCCGCTAGACCGCGACTTTTGCCGGCTCGGGCAGCTGCGCGAGCAAAAAGTTCGCGATGTCGTCCGCCGCATGTGGCCGCGCGCTCTCAAGCGCGTTCTGATGATACGATTGCAGCACCGAAGGATCGCTGCCGAAGAAGCGGCGCAGCGTCGCGCTGACGTCGCGTGCCTCTAACGCGACCACGCCGGCCGCGCGTGATTCCACAAAACCTAAATTGCCCGCCTCTTGGCCGGAGATATAATCGCAGATGATGATCGGCAGCCCGCATGCCGCCGCCTCCGCGATCGTTCCCGGCCCAGCCTTCGAGAGCAGCGCGTCCGCCGCGCGCATGTAATCCGCGATGTTGTCGACAAAGCCGAGCACTTTCGCATCGGACCCGAAACGCGGTGCCAGCGCAAGCATACGCTCGCGCAGGCCTTCGTTGCGTCCGCAAATCGCGACGACTTGCAGGTTGAGCGCACGCACGGTGCCCGCGATCTGGCGCACGATGCTGCGCAAGCGGCCGCCACCTTCGCCGCCGGACATCACGAGCAGCGTTCGGCGCGCAGGATCCAGCCCGAGGGCGCGTTTGTCCGCGGCCGGATCCTTTGATGGCGAGAAACCGTCGCGGATCGGCAATCCCAAATTGTGCACGCGATCGGCCGGGATGCCGCGGCTGACGCACACGCGCGCTGCCTCCGCAGATGCCACCACGTACTGATCGGCGGCGGAATCCGATGTCCACGCGTGATGGATCGTCACGAGATCGGTGATCACCGTGATCAGCGGCGCGCGGTTGCCCATCTCGTCGATGGTCTCGCGCGCGAGTTCGTTGAGCAGCGGGTGCACCGAGACGACGAGCGACGGGTCCAAGCGCTCGACGAGCTGGCGGAAGTTGCGCCGGATGAACGGCTTGCCCAGCTCGGTCATGATCCGCGCGCGCGTGCGGCCGTTGGAAAGATGGAAGAGCGCCGGATACGGGCTTGGCTGGACGTTGAGCAATGCGCCGTAGCTCTTGATGCCCTCGCGCAGCGGGAAGATGCCGCAGGCGGCAAAGGCGTCGACCATGTCGGTGCGCACGAGGCGCCCTCGCGCGAGCCGATGTAGCGCGCTGTCGATCGCTTCGGCGGCAGTGCGATGCCCGCCGCCGGTGTCCGAGAACAGGAACAGCACGGAAGGCGGTCGCGGATCGGGCCGGTCGAGCGCGCCAGGCACGTCGTGACTTTTCGCGCCGCGGCACGCCTTGCCCCTGGGCGAGGTGGGTTCGACCGCTCGCAAGAACCTCAGGGACGGCGTAGAGGAGGCACGACCGTCAAGAACAGCAGCATCACCGTCAATCCGGGACTCGAAGGTGTATCCGTCGGGGCCACGGGCATCAGTTTGGTCGCCGGCGAGGAGGGCCGCCTCACCTATCGCGGCTACGACATCGCCGATCTCGCCGACCACGCGTCGTTCGAAGAGGTCGCGTACCTGCTCTGGCACGGGCGGCTGCCCAACCGCACGGAGCTCGATGCGACGCGGCGCGAGATGGCAGCACAGCGCGCTCTGCCCGGTCCGGTCCTCGACATGCTTCGCGGCGTGCCGGACAGCGCGTGGCCGATGGACGTGTTGCGCACCGCGGTGTCATCGCTTTCGTTGCACGTGCCGCCGCGAGCCGACGGCACCCACGTATCCGATTTCTCGACGGCGATGCGCTTGACCGCCGCCGCGGCGACGGCGGTCGCGGCTTGGGACCGGTTGCGCCGCGGCCTCGAACCCGTGGCGCCGCGCGCTGACCTAAACCACGCCGCGAATTTCCTTTATATGAAGAACGACGAGGCGCCAAGCGAGATGGCGGCGCGCACGCTCGACGTGTATTTCGTCTTGCTCGCCGATCACGGTTTCAATGCCTCGACCTTCGCCGCACGGGTGACCGCCAGCACGTGGGCGGACATGTACGCGGCTGTGACGTCGGCGGTCGCGACGCTGCAAGGTGATCTCCACGGCGGCGCGCCCGGCAAAGTCATGAAGATGATCCTCGACATCGGCGAGCCGGACAAGGCAGAGGCCTACGTGCGCGCGCTGCTCGAGAAGGGCGATCGCGTCATGGGCATCGGCCACCGCGAATACAAGGTGCGCGACCCGCGCGCGGAACCGCTCGAGAAGATGGCGCGCGACCTCGGACAAAGCAACGGCACGCCGCAGTGGTACGCCGTGGCGCGCAAGCTCGAAGACGTCGCCGTCGCCGCCCTGCATGAGAAGAAACCCGGCCGCCGCTTGTACGCGAACGTCGAGTTCTACAGCGCGCCCACGCTGTACGCGTTGGGCATCGAACCCGACACGTTCACGTGCATGTTCGCCTGCGCGCGGATGGCCGGTTGGACCGCTCACATCATGGAACAGATGAAGGATAACCGGCTGATTCGGCCGCAAGTCGAGTACACCGGGTTGGTCGGCTTACCGTGGGTCTCAATCGAGCGCCGCTGAACCGGCGCTTTCCATTTCGTTCCGAAGAGGGGGCACAGTTCCGATGAGAACCCGTCTACTCATTGCCGCCGCGTGCATGGCGCTCCTCGCCGCCGGCTGCTCGAAGGGCCAGCAGCAGACGAGCGCGCCTGAAGCGACCGCGACCGCAGCCACTGCGCTGACCAACACGACCGGGCTGCCGCTGCCGGACAGCGCCTCGGTGATCGACGCGCGCGACTTCCATCAGACCATCGATCCCTCGCAAGAACAAGGCACCGCGATGGCGTCGCTGGGCAAAGGGAATTACGCGGGGCACGAAGTCGTGGCCTCGAGCCTGCAGTCGACGGACGATCTCAACAAGTGGCTGGCGACGGTCGCGCCACCCGCAGGCTACACCAAAGCGAATACACCGCAGAGCGTCCAGTCCGCGGTCAATCGCTACGGCATCAACTACGTGGCGTTCATCTCGGGCAACTCCAAAGGCGCCACCATCGTGGTGATGGATCCGAAGATGATCAGCACGAAGCTCGGACCCGTGCTGGCGGTGCTCGACAAGTACAATTCGATGCCGCCGCCGCTGCGCGCGGGCATGGACGCTCAGGTCAAGCAGCGCACAGGCCAGTCCATCAGCGAGATGTTGGACAAGAGCGCACCGCTCGGCGCCGCGATCGCCGCGGTCAATGAGTTCCGCAACTCGGACAAGCGCGCGATCATCCTGATCAGCGCGGAGAAACAGTAGCAGCCTCTCGGGGCGGCGTCCGAGCCGCTGCGGTCCCAACGAGGCCTCGCGCCGATGCGCGGGGTCTTTCTTTTCCAGTCATCGATCCGCCGTAAAGGGGTGCATGCGACGCGGCGTTAACATGCTTAAGGCAGGGTTAAGGAGATTGTGGCATGATTGTGCCGAGTCGCCTTATTCGATGGATCGCAATGGTGAGCCTCATAGCGGGCGCCGTTTCGCCATGCCTCGCCGGGGGTGACGCGGCGTCGACACCGCCGGTCTATCTCACCGGCATCGCGCTTCCTCAAGTCGTGTATTACGGCGACTGCGGCGCGGCGTTGCCCACCGTGCTGACGATCCGCAGCCAGTTCGCGTCCGCCTACAGCTTGCGCGTGACAGCCCGCTACGATTATGTCAGCGCTGATCCGCGACTGCCGGAATCCACCATCTTGAGGGCCGGCATGCGCCAGGTGACGGACCTCACGTACATGGGCAGCATCGACGTCGGTTCCGAGGCGTTCGCGTATCTGCGCGGCGGCACAGGGGTGCTCCGCTATCGCGTGTCGGCGGTCGATGCGCTTGCAGCGCCGAGCGCGGGCACCACGGGATCCGTCATCGTCCGGCCCTGCGGGGGCGTGGCCGCGCGCTAGAGATCCGGCCAGCGTTCGAGCGCGCCGATGAGGTCGTCGACGATGGTCGCGTGCTCCGGCTTCATGAGCACGCAGCGGATCACCGCGCACTCGCTCGCATCCCATTGCACCGACGGCAGCGCACGGCGACCCAGCTCGCCGTTCACCCGCCACTTGGCGATGTAGAACGGCCTGCGCTGATCGCGCAGCAACGCGTCGAAGAGCTTCTCGGTCCGCTCGGAAACCACGGTAGCACTCATGCGCTCGTCACGGCGCAGCGGCGCCAGCGTGATGATGTCGAGTTCGGGCGCGATCACCGGCGCAAGCAGACCACCGCGTTGCGCGCGCTCGATCGCGGCTAATGCGGCGTGGCGGCAGCGCAGCAGCTCGGGGCCGAGGCCCTCATGCGCGCGCAGCGGCAGCACGCGCAGGGTGGTCCACAAGGCGGCGGCGCTTGCGCCCGCACGCGAACACTCCAGGCTGATCTCGCCGAGATGGAGCTCGTCGGACGTGAAGTACGTGTAGGGCGAATCGTGCCGGTACAGCGCACCGACCGACGGGTCGGCGAACAGCACGCAGCCGCAGCCGTACGGCTGGAGGCCGTGTTTGTGCGGATCGACGACTATCGAGTCGCACTGCGCAAGCGCCGCCCATGGCGCAGGATCCATCTTCGCGGCCGGTTCGGCGGCGATGAGCGCGAAGAAACCCCCATACGCAGCGTCGGCGTGGACGCGCCAACCGCGCGTACGCGCTACGCGAATCACGTCGTCGATCGGGTCTATTGCGCCGCTCGCGGTGGTCCCGGCGGTCACGACGATCGTGCCGGCGTCGTGCATGACGTCCGCGTCTTCCAATGCGCGCACATCGAGCTTGCCGCGCCGGTCGACCGGCACGACGGTCGTCTCGATGCCCAGCAGCTCGCACATCCTGCCGTGCGTGTAGTGCGCCTCGCTCGAAAACGCGATGCGTTTTCCCGGCTGCAGCCGCGACGCCACCCAGAGCGCCTCGAGATTCGCGATCGTGCCCGAGCTTGTGAGGTGGCCCAGATGCCGCTCGTAGCCGAACATCTGCGCGAGCTGCGCAACCGCTTCGCGCTCGAGCGCGGCCGTGGCGGGGCCGCCGTCGAGCGCATGGTTGTTCGGGTTGATGCGCGCCGCGGTCAGGTAGGCCGCGAGCGCGACGGGATGCGGCGGCTTGAGCATCTGCCCCGCGTAATCAGGATGGAAGAAGGGATAGTTGTCGTGCAGGCGCTCGACCAGGTCGTCGATCGCCGCGTCGGCCGCGCCTCGATCGACCGCGAGTGTGGCGTCTGGTTCAAATGCTCGCCAGCCCCGCTCCCATGCCGCGATCCCATCGAGACCGCGCGCGAGCAGCCGGCGAAGGTCTGAGTCGTCCAACTACTCGGTGATAGCGGAGAAGAGGTCGTCGAGGTCTTCGCGCGTCAAGCTCTTGGCGAACGCCGCGTCGCTTGAGATGACCGAATCCGCGAGCGCTTGTTTGCGCTGCTGCAGGGCTTGGATCTTCTGCTCGACTGATCCGATCGTCACCAGCCGGTACGCGGTCACAGGTTTGGTCTGCCCGATGCGATGCGTGCGGTCGATGGCTTGGCGCTCGATCGCGGGGTTCCACCACGGATCGTAGAGCACGACGTAATCTGCTTCAGTCACAGTGAGCCCGACGCCGCCGGCTTTGAGGCTCATCAAGAAGACCGGCGGGCCGTCCTCGCGCTTGAAGTCGTCGAGCACCTTGGCGCGGTTCTTGGTCGAGCCGTCGAGATATGCATACGCGCGGCCGCGCGCGTCGAACGACTCGCGCATGATGCCCAGCATCTCGGTGAACGAGGAGAAGACGAGCGCGCGGTGGCCGGAGTCGACGATCGAGTCCACCAGCTCGGTGAACGCGGTGAACTTGCCGGATGCATCCTCGTCTTCGCGCCAATGCTCACCGACGAGGCCCGGGTGGTTGCAGATCTGGCGCAGCTTGGTGAGCGCTGCCAAAATCGAAAGCTGTGCGCGGCCGATGCCGTGCTCGTCGACTTCGCGCATGATCTCGCGCCGCGCGCGCAGCACGACCTCTTTGTAGGCCTTGCGTTGCGATGGGGTCATCTCGCACTCGATGGTCTGTTCGGTGCGCGAGGGCAGATCGGCCGCGACTTGCGTCTTGAGCCGTCTGATCATGAACGGCTGGACGCGCTTGGCCAACCGCTGCTGCTTCTCGACGTCGCCGTCGCGCATGATCGGCGTCTCGAAGGTCGCGCGGAAATGGCTTTCGTTGCCGAGCAGTCCGGGCATGACGAAATCCATGATCGACCATAGGTCGAGCACCGAGTTCTCGATCGGCGTGCCGGTGAGCGCGAGCCGCTGCTCGGCGTTGAGCGACTTGATGACTTGCGAGATCTTGGCTTGCGGATTCTTGATCTGCTGCGCTTCATCGAGCACGACTGTGCGGAAGGTGATCTTGGCCAGGCTCTCCGCGTCGCGCCGCGCCAGCGCGTACGATGTGACCAGCAGGTCGTAGTCGGAGGCGGCAGCATAGACGTCTTCGCGTCCGGCGCCGGCGGATAGCAGTTGCACTTTGAGCTGCGGCGTGAAGCGGGCCGATTCGCCGACCCAGGTATGCGTCACCGACGTCGGGCAGACGATAAGGCTCGGCGAGCTGCCGCGCCGCAACCGCTCGCGCTCGACGTACGACAGCACTTGTAGGGTCTTGCCCAGTCCCATATCGTCGGCCAAGATGCCGCCGAACGCATACTGACCGAGGTACGCGAGGAAGTCGAGCCCGCGGCGCTGGTAGGGGCGCAAGATCTTGGCGAGGTGCTTGGGCGGCTCGCACTCTTCGATGCCGGAGAAGCCGCGCACCGCTTCGCGCAGCGCGCGCAGCTGCTCGGGGAGTTCGGAATCGCCGCACGCCTTGGCGAGATCGTCGTAGACGGAGAGCATCTGCGCCGGCGTGAGCCGCGTCTTGCCGCCGCGCTCGAGCCCGCCGCCGAATCCGCCGGTCGCTTCGCGCAACAGCGCGAACGAGGACAGGTCGATGAATTGGCCGTCCGAGAGACGGTGATAGCGCCCGGTGCTCTGCCACAGCGCCTTGATGTCGTCGGGCGTCAGCTTCTGGCCGTCGAGGAGCAGCTCGACCGAGATCTCGAGCCAGTCGATCGGACCGAACAGGCTGGCGGCGCCCTTTGTGCTCTTGGCCTTTTGCGCCGGCTTCTCGTCGCCGTCGACGGTGACCGATACTTGAAGGACCTTGGGACCCTCGACCAATGACCGGACGGTGTCGTCCATGTCGAGCTGATAGTCGGCGCGCCACGCAGGCAGCGTCTCGGTGCCGAACTGATACGCGGCGTCGACCGGCTCGATGCGCCACGTCGTCTCGTCGTACTGCGGTACGGTCTCGTCGGGGCGCTGCGCCGCGAGCCGTTCGTACACGTCGTGCGCGGCTACGCAGCCGGCGGCTTCGATGCGCGCCCGCAAGCGTTGCGCCAGCGCGGGATCGCAGTAGGCGTAGCGCGCTTCGGCGCCCTTCTTGCCGCTGTCCACGCGCTGCAGCGGATTGAAATCTTGCGGCGTCACGCGCCAGTTCGCGCCGCTGCGCGCGTCTTCTACGGACGGCTCGACGGTGATGCCGTCGCCTTGCCAGCGCAGACGCACGAGCGTCTGCAGCGCCATGTCGTCGGGCAAGACCATCAGCGCCGCCGCGGTGTCGCGATCGAGGAACCCGTGCGCGCGTTCCAAGAACAGCGGCAGCTCGTCCGAGGCAATGCGCACGCTGCCGGTCGCCGCGAGACGCTCGACGATGCGCAGGCTGAAGCTGCCGTCATGCAAATAGAAGGTACCGCCATCGAACAGCCACGCGGGCGTGCCGTCGATCGGGCGCACCGCCGCGACGTCGGCGGTCGTGCCGTCGGGCCGCACGAAGACGCCCGAGAGGTCGAGATCGCCGTGTTGATCGCGCTTGCCGGACAAGCGAAGGCGCAAGGGTGCCAGCACGATCTTGACCGGCGGCATCGCCTCGGGATGCGCGCCCAAGTGGTCGTCATAGCGCACGCGCGGATGCGAGATCAGGCGCAGCAGCAGCTGCGCGAAATTGTTGGTCAGCGCTTTGGTCTGCTCGCTCGTCGCGCGCGCGAGCGCGTAGTCGGCCGGCGTGCCGAACATCGAGCCTAAGGTCGCGTCAGCGAGCAGGGCCGCATCGTGACGGTCCCATTCCTCGCCGGTGAGATTCGCCTGGCGCGTCGTGCGATACAGCTGTTGCAGGTCGCCATGGGTGCGCGGCACGCCATGCAGCTTGGGCGCGTCCAGACACAGTCGCGCGTAGAAGACGCCGAGGCGGTCGTCGAAGCCGGCGACGATCCATAGACGCCTGCGCGGCACGACGCTTTCGTGGTGCGGGGTGAGCAGGTCGAGCAGTTCGGGTGCGGCCGGCGTGACGACACCGGCAGCGCCGTTGGCGCGCTGTTCGCCGTTCGTCGAGGTCTTGCCGTTGCCGGTCGTCGCGTGGCCGTTGCCGGCCAGCGGCGTGGCGGGTGCCGGAGGCGGAGGCTCGGTGTCGCGCGTGGAGAGCTCGATGAGCGTGTACAGCGCGGCGACCGCATGCTTGCAGTCGTAGCCATAGCGGCACGTGCAGTTGCAGCGCATGCCCAGGGGCAAGCGCGACGGGTCGCGCGTCAGCGTGGTGGTATGCGTTTCGGTGTCGGCCACGGTGCCCACGACGTCATTGCGCCGCAAGTTGAGACTGCGCACCTTACCGCGCTGAAACGCGGCCAGTCCTTGGGCGATGATGGTCTTCGGGAACGTGCCTTCGATGGAAGCTTGCGTCGGGATGTTCGCTTGCCAGGCCCCAAGCGGTGGTCCCCCTCGATCGGGGGCGACGCCTTCCTCGAAACGGAGCATGACAGGTTGTGCAGACTTGCTAGCAGCGCGGACAGCCATACTTGTTTCCTATTCGCCGCGCCATCGTAGCCTCCCGCCTAGGACGCCAACCGGATTTGACCGAACCAGCATCGGACGTCGAGTTCGGGTGCTTATTTGGACACTTGTATCTGATGGAGGATTTGCACTATGCAGCGCCGATTGCGTTTTCTGTCTTTCGCGTTGTGCGCAGGAGTCGTTGCCATCGTCGCGGCCGCGGTTCCGTTGATCGCTGCGACGCCGGCGCCTACGCAGCTTCAATACACGAGAACGAGCCAGGCGAAGATGCCCGGTGCGATGAGCATGTTCGTCCACCCCAAAGCGGAGAGCACGACGACGACCATCGGACCGTCGCGCGAGCGCATGGATAGCCCCGACAATACCAGCCAGATCATCCAATGCGACCTCAAGCGCATCATCCACCTCGACAACAACGCGAAGACCTACTACGCGATGACCTTCGCGCAGATCCAGGCGCAGATGAACGCGGCCGCGCAGCAGTACCAGCATCAGATGAACTCGACCACACCCAATCCGCACCCAGCGCCGGCGAGCACCATCCAGGGTTCCGGTGGGCTCACGATCAGCGTCACCACGGTCAACGACCCCAACACGCAACAGATCCTGGGCATGACCGCGCATCACGTCACCGAGACGATCACCGGCACGGCGAACGGGAACGGCCAGTGCCCCAACGGCACGTTGACCATGATCAATGACGAGTGGTACATCCCCAATCCGGTCACGTTCTCGTGTCCCATGGCGCGCCCGGTCATGCCGGCCATGCCCCCGCCGCCCGCCCAACATGGCGGCGGACCAGCTGCCAATCCGTGCCTGGGAAGTTTCCAAATGCAAGCCAGCGGCAAGGCGCGTACCGAGGACCGATTCGCGCTCAGACAAGACACGACGCTGGACCTCGGTGTCAAGATAACGACCCACGAAGAAGTCACGAAGTACGCGACACAACCCTACGACCCGTCGTTCTTCGACGTTCCCTCCGGGTACACGCAAGTCCAACCGCCGCAGATGGGCGGCTAGGTCAGCAGAGGATTGCGCGATGGGCGCAGCGCAAGCTGCGCCCGTGCAACCCCTCGCGATCGAAGGCGTCTCGATGTGGTCGGTCTGGCAGCCGGACCGAAACGTTTTCTTCAATTCCTACTTCTTACAGCGTGACGGCGGCAACCTCGCCGTCGACCCGCTGGCGTGGACGCCGCCCGACGAGGCGCAGATGCGCGAGCGCGGCGGCGTCGCATGGATCATCATCACCAATCGCGATCACGAACGCCGTTCGCGCGACCTTGCCGCGCTCTTCGGCGCGAAGATCGCCGCCAGCGAACGCGACGCACCGCTGCTGTCGGGACCTGTCGACGCCGTGCTGCACGAAGGCGATAAGACGTTTCCCGGGATCCACATCATCGAGCTTGAGGGCTTGAAGTCGCCCGGCGAGATCGCCTTGCATCTGCGCCGCGCCAAGGCGGCGATCGTCGGTGACTGCCTATGGGGCGATCCCGCGGGCAGCGTCCGGCTGCTGCCTGACGACAAACTTCTCGATTCGAAGAAGGCCGTGCTCTCGCTGCGCAAGCTGTGGGCGCTGCAGCTCGAGACGCTGCTCGTCGGCGACGGCGCATGCATCTTCCGCGGTGCCGACGCGGTCATCGGCGCGTGTCTCGAGTCGCGCACCGACGTGTACGTGAATCGCATCAACATCGACGAAGCGCCGGAAGAGACGTTCGAAGAAGTCGGTCCTAAAGGCGTGCGCTTCGGAGGCTCTGAGCGTGAGATCGGTCTGTACATCGGCGCGCGCAAGCTCGGCTATCGGATGGCGACGGTGCAGCCCGGGATGCGCTACTGCCCGATGCACCTGCACACGCGCGAAGAAGAGATGTTCCTGGTCTGGGACGGCGTGGCCACCATCAGGACGCCGCGCGGCGACATCGAGTGCCGGCGCGGCGACTTCATCTGCTTCCCCACCGGAACGAGCGGTACGCATCAGCTGGCGAACGCATCCTCGGCGCCCTGCACGCTGCTCTTGCTCGGCAACGCCGATCCGCAAGAGGTCTGCCAGTATCCCGATTCCCACAAAGTGATGATCGATGCGCTCGGGGGCTTGATCGTGCGCGACAACCCCGCCCTCGATTACCTCGACGCGGAATGACCCAGTCGAATACATTCGACGGTCGAATAAATTCGACCGCTACATTTTCACATACTTGAGGTAGGTCGCGAGGATCCGGTTGAACTCGGCCGGATCGGCCGCGTCGGCCGAACGCAGATCCAATTTCGCGGATGCCTGTGCGGCCGCGCCGCTAGCCGGGTTGAGCGCCGTGATGCTGATGTTCGGCTGCGTCGCGCGCCACGGCCGCATGTCGGGTGTCTGCCCGAACACGCCGAGCGGCGTCGCGCTTGCGTCGAACTGGCTCATCGGCGGCAAGCCGAACACGAGCTCGATCGTGCGCAGCACGCTGGACGTCGTGTATTGCGTGTGATCGACGATCCCGCGCGTGACATACGAGCTGACGGCGAGCGCTTCGATGCGTTGGTTGCTGACGTGATCGGGGCCGGCCTGCGCATCGTCCTCGATGCTCACGAGCAGCGTGTCCTTCCAATAGCGGCTGTGGCTGAGGGCTTCGACCATGCGGCCTAGCGCATAATCGTTGTCGGCGATCATCGCGTACGGCGTGCGCGCGCCGGCCTTCATCCCGGCCGTGTGATCGCTGGGCAGCCAGATGACTTCTAGCTGCGGCAGGTTTCCGCTGGCCTCGAATTGGCGGAACTCGCGCAACCATTCCACGATTCGATCCTGGTCGGAGTAGGTCAAGTCGAACGGCCTGTACGCGGTGTCGAGCAGCGGATCGATCGATGGGTTCAAGCCGCGCGCCGGCGAACTGCCCTCGACCGCCCCTTCGCCGTAGAGCCGCACGCTGATGCCGTGTTTGGTCGCGTCGTCCCAGATGTAGCCGGCGCTTGGCCGCAAGATCGGATTGCTGTAGTCGTAGAAACCGTCCGCGCGTCCGGCGTAATCGCCAGGCCACATCCGCTGGACGAAGTCGTTTGCATATGCGCCATCGGCCCATTCATGGCCGTCCGCGCTCACGGTGCCTTCGCTTTCGAAGGCGTCGAGCAGCGCGAATTCATCCGCTAAGCGATGGATGTTCGGCGTGACCCGCTGCCCGAACACCGCCAGCGACGCCTGCCCGTTGCCGCGCGTGTCGTCGCCGAGCACCTCGTCGTACGTGCGGTTCTCTTTGATGACGTAGATGATGTGTTTGAACGGCGGCAGCGGCGCCGGCGCTGCCAACGACGGTTTGAAGGGCGAGTTCGCGCGCGCGATCGCGAGGCCGCCGATCAGCGCGCTGCGCGACAGCGAAGTGATCGTCTCAAGATCGCCGGTCGCCATATTCGGTGCGTAGTAGGTCGACGTGCGCTGCGCCGCGGGCGTGATCGAGCTGTGCTGGTCGTCCGGGTTGGCGTGGCCGGAAAGACCTTTGCCGTCGAGCTCGTAGAGGCGCTTGCCGTCCTTGCTCATCGCGATGTCTGTGGGATACCAACCGACAGGCAGCGCTCCATAGACCAGCGGTGCCGTCCCGGTGACGTCGACCGCCACGACCGCATTCGAATCGGCGTCGGCGACGAACAGCGAGCGCCCGTCAGCGGACAACGCAAGCGCGCTTGGCGTCGCGCCCTCCGGCGAGCCGGGATACAGTGCCGTATCGATCTTGCCGCGCAGCTTATCCGTGACCGCGTCGATCACGTCGATGACGTCGTCGTTGGCGCAGGCGACGTACAGCGTCCGTCCGTCGGCGCCGAACAGCATCGCTCCGGGGTGGCTGTCGGTCGCGATGGTCCCGAGCTTGGCGCCGTTCGCGGGGTCGACGACGCTGACGGAAGCGCCGCCCCAGCTTGAGACATAGACGCGCGTGCCGGCGGGCGAAAGGATCACGTCGTACGGCGTGTCGCCTACATCGGTCGCAAAGATCGTCGCACCGCTGAGCGCGTTGACGGCGACCAGGCTATTCGCGCCCGCGACGGCTGCGTACACCGTCGAGCCGTCGGGCGAAACGGCGAGCCCGTTGACCCATATCTTGCCTGCGCCCAGGCGGTAGAGGTTGGGGTCGCCGAGTTTTCCGCTCGACGCGTCGAAACTGAAGCGATCGATGCCTCCGTCAGCCGCGGTTGACGCATACAACGCGTCGCTGTTCGGGGAGAACGCAAGTCCGTAGAAGGTGTTGCCGACCGGCCGTTCGTCGACGATCTTGCCTGTGTCTTGGCTGACGATGGCGATCGAGAGGTCGCCGAAACCGGCGTTGGACACCGCAAGCCAGCGCCCTGATTGGTCCTGCGCGATGCGCAACGGGAGGGTCTTCAATGGTAGGATCGAGCTGCCCGAAGGCGTGACCCGCCAGCCGTTCGGCAGCGCGGTGACGTCGGCGGCGCGCGGTGCTTGGGTCTGGGGCGCGAAGAACGAAAGAGCAGCCGCGAGAACCGCGAGCCCGATGCGCTGCGTGCGGACAACCATCGGCAACCTCGTGTTACAGCCGTGCGAAAGTAACAACAGCCTGGGCGCTAGCTTTTTGTGGCGCAGGGGACGATGCCTGCCGTGCGAACGAGGACTGCGATGCCCGACACGCCGCGCGCCGCCCAGCGCATCGTCATCCTCGGCGGAGGATTCGGCGGCGTCTATGCCGCGATGGCATTGCAAAAGGCGTCGCGCCACCGCGCAGACATAGACATCACGCTCGTCGCGCGCGAGAACTTCTTCTTGTTCACGCCCATGCTGCCGCAAGCGGCGACGAGCAGCATCGACACGCATCACATCGTGGTCAGTCTGCGGCGCATACTGCCGCGCGTGCGCGTGCTCGAAGCCGAGATCGAGGCGATCGATCTGGCGGGGCACAGCGTGACGATCACGCACGGCGACGGACACCCGCACCAAGTGCCGTGGGACCAGCTCGTCATCGCGGTGGGCGGGGAGACGAATTTCTTCGACCTGCCCGGCGTCGCGGAGCACGCGCTCACCATCCGCACTTTGGCGGATGCGGTCGCGCTGCGCAACCGGGCGATCGACATGCTCGAGCAAGCCGAGCTTGAAGACGACCCGGAAGTGCGCAAGCGGCTGTTGACGTTCGTCGTGGCAGGCGCGGGCTTCGCGGGCATCGAGACCGCGGCGGAGATGGATCTGTTCGTGCGCACGGCCGCGAAGCTGTACCGGAACGTCAAACCGTCTGAGGTCACCACCGTCGTCGTCGACTTGCGCACGCGCATCCTGCCCGAACTGTCCGAGGAGCTTGGCCTGTGGACGCAGCGGACGCTTGAGAAGCGCGGCGTGATATTCCATCTGGGCGTCGGAGTGAAATCGGCCGATGCGAACGGCGTGACGCTCGCGGACGGCACCAGGCTGCAGACGCAGGTCTTCGTCTGGGCGGGCGGTGTTTCGGCTAACCCGCTCGTCGCAGCGCTGCCGATCGCGAATGAGCGCGGGCGCGTGCCGGTCGATGCAGATCTCGCCGTGCCAGGCTATCCTGGCGTGTGGTGCGTGGGCGACAGCGCGGTGGTGACACCGCCCGGCGGTGGCGCACCGTATCCGCCGACGGCGCAGCATGCGCTGCGCGAGGGACTTCACGTCGCGCGCAACGTGATGGCAGCGATCGACGGCAAGCCGCTGCGCCCGTTCGCCTACACGGCGATCGGACAGATGGCGCACCTCGGCGAGCGGCAAGCGGTGGTGATGCTCGGCGGGCTCAAGATCTCGGGATTCCCGGCGTGGTGGTTGTGGCGGACGTACTATCTGTTCCGCATTCCGACGCTCGAACGCAAGATCCGCGTGGCCATCGACTGGACCCTCGACCTGCTTTTCTCGCGCGACACCGTGCAGGTCAAGCTGCCGGAGCGGAAAAGCGGATAGAAATGGCCCGCCGTCCGGCATATCATAAAGGCGTTATGAAGAACGATACGGATGTCACCGTCGTCCAGCGCGCGTGCCGCGTGCTCGAATCAGACCTCGAGGCGATGCCGACGCTGCGCCAGCTGGCGGGCGAATTAGGCGTGCCGCCGGCGCGGCTGCATCGCGCGTTCATGCGGATCGCCGGCGTGTCGCCCCGCCAGTATGGCCAAGAGCAGCGCCTGGCCAAACTCAAATCGCGCCTGCGCGACGGCGAGGCCGTGAGCCGCGCTATCTATGAAGCAGGCTTCGGCTCGAGCCGCAGCGTCTACGAGCGGGCGCGCTCCGACTTCGGCATGACGCCTGCGCTGTACCGGCGCGGCGGTCAGGGCATGCGCATCGGCTACACGATCGTCGCATCGCCGCTCGGCCGGCTGCTGGTCGGCGCGACCGAAGCGGGCGTCAGCTCGGTATGTCTGGGCGAATCCGATCGCGCGCTCGAGCGGGCGCTGCGCGACGAGTATCCGGCGGCGGAGGTCCAGCGCGGCGGCGCGCACTTGAAGCGCTACGTCGAGGCCGTCGTCCAATATCTCAAAGGCGCGCGGCCGCATCTAGATCTGCCGGTCGACATCCAAACGACCGCGTTTCGTCGTCGCGTCTGGGAAGCGCTGCGCGCGATCCCATACGGCCAGACGCGCACCTACGGCCAGATCGCGGCTGCGATCGGCGAACCCAAAGCGGCGCGTGCGGTCGGACAGGCCTGCGGCGCCAACCCGGTCGCGCTGGTCATCCCGTGTCATCGCGCGGTGCGCGGCGACGGCGCGTCCGGCGGCTATCGCTGGGGCGCCAAGCGCAAGCAGCGTTTGTTGGCGCAAGAGCGCGCGTCGTGATCGAGCGCATCCGAACAGCGCGCGACTAGGGTTTCGAGCCGCTCCATTCGCCCGACGCGATGCGCGTCAAACCTTTGACGCTTCGGTTGTAGAGATAGCACCAGGCCGGCGCTGCAGTGCCGCCCGAACGCAGCGTCACCGGCCTGACTGTACGAACGTACAGGCTGCGCTCG
The DNA here is from genome assembly GCA_963772515.1 of Vulcanimicrobiota bacterium. GTDB lineage: Bacteria > Vulcanimicrobiota > Vulcanimicrobiia > Eremiobacterales > Eremiobacteraceae > JAFAHD01. The sequence continues at coordinate 75,557 of CAVYXC010000002.1, read as the reverse complement.
GGCTCGAGTGGATCGTACTCCTCGACTTCATCGAGCAGCTCCAACGCGACCGCGATGTCATCGAAGCGGTAGACCTCGCCGTGGACGGTGCCGTCACCATCCACCATGCCTGGATACTCGCCGAGCGAGTAGAGCGTACCGCGGGCAGTCGCATCGCCGGCAAACGTGCCCTGCGCCATGTGGTGATGCAAACTGAAACCGCGTTTCAGCAACCCGTAGACGAAGACGCTGTCGGCCGCGACGCCGGAGTCCTGAGCCAAGGAAGCACCCTCCCGTGCACGAAGCTCCATCGCCCACCCTGCTACGGAGTTCTCCAACTCGCCTGCCATGATGATCCGCGCCGACCGACTCACCAAACAGTTCCGAACCCTGAGGCGCAAAGAGGGCGCACTGGGTGCGCTCGCCACGCTTTTCTCGCGCGACTACGACGTGAAAGACGCCGTGCGCGACGTCAGCTTTGAGCTCGACGCCGGCGAGCTGGTCGGCTATATCGGGCCCAACGGCGCCGGCAAATCGACGACCATCAAGATGCTCACCGGCATCTTAGTGCCGTCGAGCGGTTCGTGCACCGTCAACGGCATCGTGCCGTGGGCGGACCGCCAAGCCAACGGCCGCCAGATCGGCGTGGTCTTCGGCCAGCGCACGCAGCTGTATTGGGATCTGCCGCTGATCGAATCGTTCCAGCTGCTGCGCGCGATCTACAACGTCCCCGCCGCGATGTACGAACGCAATCTCAAAGAGTTCACCGAGCTGCTCGGGCTGGACGAGTTCATCCGCACGCCGGTGCGCCAGCTCAGCCTCGGACAGCGCATGCGCGGCGACTTCGCAGCCGCGATGCTCCACGAGCCCAAAGTCGTGTTCTTGGACGAGCCGACGATCGGGCTCGACGTCGTCGCCAAGGAGAACATCCGTCAATTCATCGCGCGGGTCAATCGCGACCGCGGCACGACGGTCATCTTGACCACCCACGACCTGGCGGATATCGAAAAGCTGTGCGCGCGCATCATCCTCATCGACCACGGCCGCAAGCTCTATGACGGCAGCATCGAGCACATCAAACAGCACTACGGCCGCGAGCGGACGCTGACGGCGGACCTCGCCTGCGAGAACTGCGACGACATCCACCTGACCATGCCAGGCGCCACGATCGTCGCCCGCGAGGGTCCGCGCATCGTCATCGAGTTCAACCGCGATGCGGTGCGCGCCGACGAGCTCGTCGTGCAACTGGCCAAGCATTACGAGATCAAAGACGTGACGATCGCCGAACCGCCGCTCGAGAAGATCATCCGCGACATCTACCAACACGGCATCGGCTCGCTCGACGGCGCTGCGCTCGCCGTCGGCGCGCACGCAGTCTCCGAAGTGGAGGTAGCGCCATGACCTCATCGCAGCTCGCGCGTGCGCTGGTGCTGAGCGCAGCGTTAGGCATCGCGGCGGCGCTGCCGGCATCGGGCGCCGCCGAAGTCGGAAGCGACGCCGGCGTGGTGGTAGACCTCAACAAGGGCGTGTGGGTGCGCGGCCCCGACCTGCCGTCGGCGCGCCAAGACGCCGCGGTCGCGGTCATGGACGGACGCATCTATCTCGCGGGCGGCTTCGGGCCGCACGATCAGCAAATGGCGACCGCTGCTCGTGTTCGAGCCGACGTTTCCCTCGCCGGTGGCCAATCCCAACGTCGCCGGGCCTATCGTGTCGCATCCAGGCGAATGGCGCGCGGCCGCGACGATGCCGGAGCCGGTCGATCACGCGGCCGCGGCGGGCATGGGCGGCTATCTCTACGTCGCCGGCGGCCGGATCGAAGATCTGGTCACGAACAAGTTCTGGCGCTACGATCCGATCGCGGACACGTGGACCGAGCTCCCGTCGATGCCGTTCCCGCGGTATGCGCCGATGATGCAGGCGGTCAACGGCAAGCTGTATCTGTTCGGCGGCCAATCGTCGCACGGCAACGACGACACGAGCTTGATGATCTTCGACGTCGCCAAGAATTCCTGGCGCACGGAAGAGCACGCGCTTGGCGACGAGCGCTACATGGCCGGATCGGTCGTCCTCAACGGCCTGATCTACCTCGTCGGCGGCCGCGACCGCGACCAGGTCAGCTTGCGCACGTGCGACGTCTACGATCCGTCGCGCGATCGCTGGCGGTCGTGCTCGAACATGCGTCTCGGGCGCGCCGATTTCGGCCTCGCGTCGGTCAACAACCGGCTCATGGCGATCGGCGGCGAGAATTACGGCGCTTCGTCGTCCGAGCTGTCCGTGACCAACATGGCGATCGGCGGCTTGGATTACGCCAGTTCGTCGCCCGCGCCGTCCACGATCACGTTCGACATCAATCGCACGATCACGCAGACGACGGAGATCTCGAGCACCGATGCGGGCGGCTGGATCAGCGGTCCGTGGCTTCCGTTCCCCCGGCACGGCTTGGCGGTCGCGGCGCTCGGCAATCAGATCTGGGTCATCGGCGGCTCGGCATATTCGGGCACGTCGCCGCTGACGTCGGTGCTGCGCTTCGTCAGCCCCGTCACGCAGGTCCAATTCAAGGGGCACGCGCCGCACTAATGGCCGCCGGGCGCGTATGTCGAGTTCGCGAAGCGCGCGTTTTCGCGAGAGGCGACCTATCGCGAAGAGGTGTTCACGCACGTCGGTTCGATCGCGCTGCGCGTCTACTTGTATTACGCGCTGTGGAGCGCGCTGTACGCGAACAACGGCCCGAAACAGGATTTCTCGTTCCGCGACATCATCACGTACGCGACGCTCGCGCTGCTCATCGGCCTGATCTACAACGCGCAAGGCCCGTATGTCGTGCGTGAGAAGATCCGCGAAGGCAGCATCGCCATCGACCTCATGCGCCCGATCAGCGTGCCGCTTTACGTCTTTGCCGACACGCTCGGCCAGGCGGGCTTCGCGCTGGTGCAGATCGCCGTGTCGCTGCCGATCGCGATCGGCCTGCTGGCGCTGAACGGCACGCACTTGAGCCTGCCGGCCTCGCCGCTGATCGCGGCCGCCTTCGTGGTCTCGGTCGCGCTCGGTTTCCTGGTGAACTTCTTCCTGGATCTGCTGATGGCGACGATCACGTTCTGGACGATGGAGATATTCGGCTTCCAGCTGATGGTGCAGTTCATCACCTCGCTGCTGGCCGGCGCGGTCGTGCCGCTGCAGTTCTTCCCGTCCGCGGTGACCAAGATCGCCACCGCATCGCCGTTCGCGGCCATCTACAGCGCGCCGCTGACGATCTATCTCGGCAAGTATCAGGGACCGGAGCTGATCGCGACGCTCGGGCTGCAGCTGTTCTGGGTCGCCGTCTTCGCGGTCGGCGCCCTCGCCCTGTGGCGCGTCGGCGAGCGGCGCGTGGTGGTGCAAGGTGGCTAGCCTCGCGCCGTATTGGCGCACCTACGCCGAGTTTTGGCGGCTCAACTTCCTCACGTTGGCGGAATACCGCGCGAACTTCTTCGTCTGGCTTGTCTTCACGCTGGTGCTGCACGGATCGGCCATCGCCACGATCTGGCTGACGATGAACCGTTTCCCGATCATGAACGGCTGGACGTGGCAGCAGGTCGTCTTCTTGTATGCGCTCTACTGGCTCGCGTCGTCGCTCAACGGCACGCTGTTCTTCACGATCGGCGACGTGCCGTATCACATCCGCGAAGGCAGATTCGACCGCTTCCTGGTGCGTCCGCTCGATCCGCTCTTCCAGGTCATCTCTCAGCCCGGTCAGATCTGGCCCGACGAGCTGATCGTCGCCATCATCTTTTTCGCGATCGTGCAAGGCGTCGCGCACCTGCAGTGGACGTGGGCGACTATCGGACTGCTGGCCGGCGCGATGGTCGGCGGCGCGTTCATCGACTTCGCCATCCAGCTCACCGTCGCGACGCTCGCCTTTTGGGTTATTCGGCTGGACACGCTGCGCTGGGTCGTGATGTCGCTCGAGACCGACTTCACGCGCTATCCGTTGTCGATCTACAATCGCATCGTGCGCTTCACGCTCTCGTTCGTGTTCCCGTTCGCGTTCATCAACTATTTCCCGGCCGCGACGTTGTTGCACAAGACATCGGAAGGCCAGTACTCGGTCAATCCGCTCTTCGGGTGGCTGACGCCGGTCGTCGGCGCGCTGTGGTTCGGCGCCGCGTATCTGTTCTGGCGCCGCGGCCTCGACCATCACCAGAGCACGGGCTCCTAGGGAGGCGCTATAACGATGGGCGACATCTATCGCGCGTTCACAGGATCGATCCCGCAGTACTACGACCGCTATCTCGTGCCGCTGATCTTTGAGCCGTACGCTACGGATCTGGTCGCTCGCCTGCGCGCCAAGCGCGGGCTGCGGGCGCTCGAGCTCGCTTGCGGTACCGGCGTCGTCACGGCCAAGCTCGCGGGCGCGCTCGGGGCGGACGACCGGATCACCGCGAGCGATCTCAACCCGGCCATGATCGACATCGCGCGGCACAAGCTGTCCGATGACGGACGCATCACGTGGCGCGTGATCGACGCGACGTCGTTGCCCTTCGAGGACGCCGAGTTCGACGCCATCGTCTGCCAGTTCGGCTGCATGTTCTTCCCCGATCGCCCGAAAGCTATGCGCGAGGCGCGCAGGGTTCTCCGAGCCGGCGGGCAGATCGTGTTCAACACCTGGGATCGCCTGGATCGGTGCCCGGTCCTCGCAGCGGCCGACGCCGAGATACGCGCGTCGTACCCGGATGATCCGCCGCGCTTCTACGAGGTTCCATTCGGGATGTTCGAGCGCGAACCGATCGTCGACCTGATGCGCCAGGCAGGTTTCGACGAGGTCGCCGTCCACGAGGCAAAGCTGACGGGAGCCAGATTACCAGCGCACGACATCGCCTGCGGTATCGTCCGCGGCGGACCGTTCGTCACCGAGATCAAGCAGCGCGGCGGCGACGTCGATGATGTGATCGAGCGCGTAGCGCGCAAGTTGGCGGCCGAATTCGGCGACGCGCCCTTCGCCTCGCCGATGAGCGCAATCGTATGCGAGGCGCGGGTCGCTTCGCCCGGCTGAAGCGGCCGCGTAGGCGCTCGATCCGCGCTGCGATTGCGCCGACCCGCCGAGCGGCCGCCTGCGCCTCACCGCGCGGCGAATCATCGGGAGATTTTGACTTCGCCGCTCCTTCGCCGGCTCTCGCCGACTCAGAGGGTTCGGCTTTCGGCGCCGCTCGCTCCGGCCGGCGCCGGTCGCGCGTGACCGCGCCGCGCTACAAGCCGAGGCGTTGGCGACGGCGAAAGCCGGAGCCACCGAGCGAAGGAATCAGAATATCCCGAATATCCGAGCGTCCTCGGCGTAGCGCGGGCGCGGCGAAAGCGCGACTAGGCTCGGAAGCGGTCCATGAGGCGCCGGAAGTAGCTCTGGCGCGGCGACTCGCCGGTGTGCGGCCACAACGTGAGCCCGCACATAAAGCACGCGAACTCGCATTCGCTATACCCGAGGATAGGGTACGCATACTCACGCCGCTCCATGCCGGGTGCGCGGCACTTCGGGCAGTTGCGCAATGCGATGGCGAAGTCGGCGATCACGGCCGCACACTACCAGCGACGCGGGCGCGATTCCTGTGGAATGAGGCGCGGGGCGTCACGGTGAATTGACGCGCATGGACTTGACCAAACAATTCCCGCGCAGTCCGCGTGAGAAGGTCGGTGGCATCGCCATGCTGCCGCGCACGATCGACAAGGCGCGCGCCCATATCGCCGGCACGCTGGGCGAGTACATCTACGACTGCTCGATGGACAAAGCGCTCTTCGAGACTCTCGGCTGCAACGCCGAGCAGTTCCTCCAGGCCGTGCGCGTCTCGTTGACCGACAGGGAAGTCCTCGACCTGCTGGTACTCACGCGCATTCCCGACGACAAGCTCGCTGCGCACAACGGCCACATCGATCAATGGCATCCCCAGACGCCCGAAGGCTGGGATCGCTTCAAGGAAGACCTCCAGAAGATCGCCGGCGGCAACCCCAAGATCAAGTCGCGCACCGATCTCATCGACTTCGAAGAAGGGCGATTTCCGGGCGCGAAGTGAGCCGATGACCTTCAAGACCATCATCGAGCCCTTCCGCATCAAGACCGTCGAGCCCATCAAGATGACCACCCGCGCGCAGCGCGAGCGCTTGCTCGAAGGCGCGGGCTACAACCCGTTCTTGCTGCCGGCGCGCGACGTCATCATCGATTTGCTCACCGACAGCGGCACGGGAGCGATGAGCGCCGAGCAATGGTCGGCGCTAATGCGCGGCGACGAATCGTACGCGGGCGCGCAATCCTACTACCGTTTCGCCGATGCCGTTCGCGAGGTCTTCGGATTCACGCACGTGCTGCCGACGCACCAAGGCCGCGCGGCCGAACGCATCCTCTTCTCAACGGTCTGCGAACCCGGCGACGTCGTGCCCAACAACACGCATTTCGACACGACGCGCGCGAACGTCGAAGCGACCGGCGCCGAAGCCGTTGACCTACCGATCCCGCAGGGGCTGGAACCGGCCACCATCCATCCATTCAAAGGCAATATGGACGTCGCGGCGCTCGAAGCCTTGATCGCGCGGGTCGGCGCCAAGCGCATCCCGCTCGTGATGCTCACCATCACCAACAACTCCGGCGGCGGCCAGCCGGTTTCCATGGCCAACGTGAAAGCAGTGAACGCCGTGTGCCGCGCGCATGGCTTGCCGCTATACATCGACGCGTGCCGGTTCGCCGAGAACTGCTGGTTCATCCGCGAGCGCGAGCAAGGCTATGCGCAACACAGCGTCGCTGACATCGCGCTTGAGCTGTTCTCATACGCGGACGGTTGCACGATGTCGGCCAAGAAAGACGGTCTGGTCAACATCGGCGGTTTTTTGGCCACCAACGACGCCGCGCTCGCCAAGCAAGAAGCGACGCTGCTGATCCTCACGGAAGGTTTTCCGACGTACGGCGGCCTCGCCGGGCGCGATCTCGAGGCGATCGCCGTCGGACTGCACGAAGTGCTCGATCACGACTACCTGCACTATCGCATCGTCTCGACCGGCTACCTGGGCGCGCACTTCACCGAGTTGGGCGTGCCGATCGTGCAGCCGCCCGGCGGTCACGCGATCTACGTGGACGCGGCCGGCCTGTTACCGCACATCCCGAAGCGCCAGTTCCCAGGCCAAGCGCTCGTCGCCGAGCTCTATGTCGCGGGCGGCATACGCGCGGTCGAGATCGGCAGCGTGATGTTCGGCAAAACCGATCCTACGACGGGGGAAGAGCAGCTCGCGCCGATGGAACTCGTGCGCCTCGCCATTCCGCGGCGCGTCTACACGCAAAGCCACATCGACTACGTCATCGAGGTCATGGCCGACGTCTACGCGCGGCGCGCCACCATCAAAGGTCTCGACATGGTGTGGCAGGCGCCGCCGCTGCGCCACTTCAGCGCGCGCTTCGAACCCGCGCGCGATGCTGCGCCTGCGCCGGCGGCGCGGCGATAGGCCGCATGCCTGCGCGAGGCATCGACCCCCAAGACATCCCCGAGCGCTTCCGACGCATCTTCACCGAAAACCCGTTCGCCGATCACTTCGAACTCGAGGTGATGAGCTACGGCCAGGGCGAGTCGGTGCTGCGCTTTCCTTATAAGAAGATCTTCACGCAATACCAGGGCGCCGTCCAAGGCGGCATCGTCGCCGCGTATGTCGATGCGGCGATCGCGGTGGCGACGATGTCGATCATCCCCGAGGGCAAAGACATGGTGACGACCGACCTGCACATCCAGTACCTGCGACCCATCGTGGCAGGGCCGATCATCGCACGAGCACAGGTCGTGCACCGCGGCAACACGCTGCTGCTCGCGACGGCCACTGCAGAGGACGAGGCCGGCCGGGTCTGTGCCCGGTGCACGGCGACCTACATGGTCGTCAGTCCGCGCGGTGTCGCCTGATGCGCTTCCATATCGACGAACCGGTGCGTTGGAGCGACGTGGACGCAGCCGGTGTCGTCTATTTCGGGGCGTTCGTGCGCTTCTTCGAGGTCGCCGAGGAAGAGCTGTTCCGTGCGGCCGGCGTGGCCTACGGCATCGTCTTTGATCGCTTCGATTGCTGGCTGCCGCGGGTCAAATACACGTGCGAGTTCCGCGCGCCCGCGCGGCTGGGCGAGATGATGCATGTCTGCGCGCGCGTCAACCGGCTGGGCGACAAATCGATCACATTGGGATTCACGATCGACCGGCAGGACGGCATCCGGGTCGCCGACTGCGAAATCGTGCTGGTCTGCGTCGACCGTCAGACGTGGAAGGGGAAGCCGGTTCCCGAAGGACTGCGGAGCGCGCTCGCGCCGTTCATGGATTGACGGGGCGGCGTTCTTCGGCGCCGCTCATGCACACGCCGCATGGTTCCATGCCGACCTCGTGCGCCAGCGCGGCGGTGATGGTCAGCACGCTCTCGCCCGCCGATTCGGTCAGCTTCCGATGACACTCGCTCCCACTCGCATGGTAGAGGCGTTCGCCGAGGATCGCGACGACCTCCATTACCTCTCGACCACGCGCGTGCGGCCGAACGGATTGTGGATCACCTGCGTGTAGTGCAGATCGGCGGGCTCGTCGCCGTCATAGTGGGCGATCGACGTCACCGGATTGATCTCCATCCAGCCTGCCGGATAATTGAAGGTGGGCTTGTCGAACTGGCGCGTCAGCGTGCCGCGTGCGATGACGAGATCGTTGCGATGGAAATGCTGGTCGCGTATGAAGTAGCGCATCGCGCGGAAGCGGTGCGGTGCTTCGACGACGACGAAATCGCCCTTGTGATCGATGAGGAAGACCTGCAGGTCGCCGTCCGTCTCGTCCGACTTGTGCGAGTAATAGCCGATGACCGTGATGTCGGCGCCGACCGGCGTCCGGTCGATGTCGGCGATCGACACGATTTGGCCCGGCGCATCGATGCTGACCGTGATCGGCGGCGGCTTGATCGTACGCTCGGGCTGTGCGGGTGCGGTGCCGAGAATGAAAAGCGCCGCGCCGAGCGCGGCTGTCGCCAGATGTCTCATGGATACTGGCTTTCGGCGGTGCAAAAGCGGCTCGCCTCCTTGCTGTGTGGGCTTTGTCTTGGTATACTGAGAGCTCAGCATATCATTAGTGACTGTGGTTACGTCCCGCATTTGCGGGCGTGGATAGTATCGGATTGTGATTGATGGACGGAATTCACGAAAAGAAAATGGCCTCATTCGGCAACATCGACCGCTTGGTCGAGGAGATCCCTAATAAGTACTTGCTCGTCAACACCGCGCGCGTGCGCGCACAACAAGTCGTCAACGGCGCGGAGCCGATGGTCGAAGGCGCAAATCCTGAAAAAGCGGTGAGCACCGCGTTCGCCGAGATCGCCGCCGGGCGGCTCGAGCTGTCGACCGAACCCGAAGTGCGCCCAGAGGAATAGCTAGTTCGCGCTGGTTCACCGAGAGAATCCCGCACACCACGCGGGATTTTCTTTTGCTCTCTACGCAGGTTTCGTCCAGCGCGCAGCGGTCTGCGGCGACTCGTGCACGCTGACCTCATCGATGCTCACGCGCGCGCCGGCGGCTGACTGCAGATCGCGTGCCAGTACGATTGCGATGTTCTCGGCGGTCGAGGGCATGTCGGCGAATTCCGGCAACGCGTTAAGATCGCGATGGTCGAAGCGTTCGACCACCCCTTTTAGCACGTTGAAGTCGACGACCATGCCGTGTTCGAGGCGCTGCGCGCTCGCGATGATCCTCACGATGTAGCGATGGCCGTGCGGGCGGTTGCATGGCGATTCGTACGGCAGATCGAGTTTGTGCGCCGCATCGAAGTGGCATTCGAGCGATATGCTGATCAACGCCCCGGTTCCCCGCCCCACAATATGTAGTGCAGCTGCGGCAGCACGCGCACCTCGAAGGCGCTCCAGCGTTCATCCGCGATCGTCTTCTCGGTGAGCGCGCGCAGCGTCGCTGCGTAGCGCTCCCCGCGGCCGGCGCTCGCGCTTTCCGGTTGCAGGATGACGGGCGTCGCCGGCGGCAGCGCGTCGTGCAAGGAGCTCACGCAGGCGAGCGCCTCTTCATAGTCGCGGGCGTCTGCGATCACGAACTTGAGCTGCATGCGTCCAGCTGCCGTCGCGCAGAATTTGCGCAACGTCGCGGGCTTTGGCGTATAGCCCGAGCTTCCCACTTTCGGGCTGATCGAGAAAAGCGCGACCTGCGGCAGATCCGCGAAGATCGTGCCGCTGGTCTCGATCGTGATGTGTTTGTCATGCACCGCCGCAACGAGGGGTCGGACGTCTTGCGCGAGCGGTTCGCCGCCGGTGATGACCACCGCGCGCACGCCGTCGCACTTCGCCGCCAGCGCGTCAACGGCGGTCTCGATGCCCGCATTCCCCTCGAGCGCGTATGGGGTATCGCACCACGCGCAGCGCAGCGGACAGCCGTCTAGCCGGATGAATAAGGAAGGCGTGCCGATCATCGAGCCTTCGCCCTGCACGGACAGGAAGGTCTCGTTCACGCGCAGCGTCGCGGTCGCAAGCATGCGCCGCTTTTTTCGCGTTTGCGGGTTGCCGACCTTGCGCGCTGACAAGGGCGCGCGCGGGCGGCGTCGAACTGCGCCCATCCTCTCTTTTCGCCCGATCGTCTCGTCGGCCGAATGAACTCGTCGGTCGAGTAAACTCGACCGCTACAGGGGGTGATATCAAATGGCTGCACCTGCCGCCGCAGGCATACGAAACGTGGCCTTTGTAGGACCGCATCACAGCGGCAAGACCACGCTGGTCGAAGCGCTGCTCGCGCACGCCGGCGCGACTCCGCGAAAAGGATCGGTGACCGACGGGACGTCGACCACCGACCACGATCCCGAGTCGCACGCGCATCAGATGTCGGTCACTCCAAGCTTCGCGCACCTGCAGACCGACGGCGTCCGGATCAACATCATCGATTGTCCGGGCGCTGTTGATTTTTTTGAGGAGACCAAGTTCGCGCTTGTGGGAGCCGACGCCGCGGTGGTCGTGGTGGAAGCCGACCCGGCGCGCATCCCGCAGGTCGAGATCCTCCTCGACTATCTCGAAGCGCGCAAGATGCCCCACTGTTTCGTCGTGAACCGGCTCGATCGCCCCGGAGCCGATTTCCCCGCCACCTACGCCGCGCTGCGCCAGCGTTTCAGCAACCATGTCGTGGCCGAACAGCTGCCGATCGGACAGGGTGAGAGTTTCGCCGGCTTCGTCGACGTCGTCAGCCTGAAGGCGTTCTCATACGGCGATGGGGGCGCGGTCACGCCCAGCACGTTGCCCGAGCACTTCGCCGACAAGACCCACGAAGAATTGCTCGAGGCGCTCGCCGATTACGACGACCATCTTATGGAAGAGATCCTCGAAGGACAAGAGCCGCCCGCCGAGGAGGTCGAACGCGATCTGGTCGCCGACGTGAGCACCGACAAGATCATCCCCGTGCTGGTCGCCGCCGGCGTCAAGGCCTGGGGCGCGCCGCAGCTGCTCGAAGTCATCGTGCGCCAATTCCCCGACGCGCTGCTCGCGCCGCGCGCGGATGCCGACGGCAAGCCGATCGAGCCCAATCCTGCAGGCACGCTCGTGGCCCAGATCTGCAAGACCTTCGTGCACCCGCAAAGCGGCAAGATCTCGGTCGCGCGCATCTTCGCCGGCACGGTCACCGGCGACACGCAGCTGACCAGTCCGGCGCATCCCGACGCCAAAGAACGTCCGGGCGGATTGTTCGTGCTGCAAGGCAAGAACCAAACCGCGGTGACCAGCGCAGGCCCGGGAAGCCTGGTCGCGATATCGCGCCTGGATGCGATGCACACCGGCGATACGCTGACGACGGGCAACGGCAAGACGACGATGCCTGTACCCGCGCTTGCCAAACCAGCGTTCGCGCTCGCGATCAGGCCGCACGACCGCGCTGACGAGGCCAAGCTCTCGCAGCTGCTCGTGCGCATGAAAGAAGAAGATCCGACCGTCGTCGCGGAGCGCGCGCAGTTCACCGATGAGCTCGTCTTGCGCGGGCACGGTGAGATGCATCTCGCGGTCACGGTCGAGCGCCTGCAGCGCAAATACAACGTCAAGCTCGACACGCAGCTGCCCAACGTGCCATACCGCGAGACCATCGCCACCAAGGTCCAGCAGCAAGGGCGCTACAAGCACCAGACGGGCGGCCACGGCATGTTCGGCGACGTGCATCTCGAGATCAATCCGCAACCGCGCGGCACGGGATTCAAGTTCGACGAGCGCATCGTGGGCGGCGTCGTGCCCAAGCAGTTCCATCCCGGGGTCGAGAAGGGCGTGCGCGAAGCGCTTGACAAGGGTCCGATCGCCGGATTCCCGGTCGTCGACGTGCATGTCACGCTCTTCGACGGATCCTACCACACGGTCGACTCCAACGAAGCGTCGTTCCGCATGGCCGCGTCGCTGGCGATGCGCGAGGGCTTGCCCAAGTGCCAGCCCGCGCTGCTCGAGCCGATCATGCGCGTCGAGGTGACTGTGCCCACGCACTTCACCAGCGTCGTGCTGCAGCAAGTGTCCGGCCATCGTGGCCAGATCCTCAGCTACGGCGCGAGCGAGTCGCGCACCGGATGGGATTCGGTCAAAGCGCTCGTGCCGCAAGCGGAGCTGCCGCGTTATCTCACCGAGCTGCGTACGGCGACGCAAGGCCTCGGCTACTACGTCGCCGAGCACGATCACTTCGAATTCGCGCCGCCGAAGGTCACCCAGAACGTGACCGCGGAGCGCAAGGAGGCCGCCGCCGCCCGATGACACACCGGTACTGCCGGCGGGCCGACGAGCCGCGCCACCTCACGCGCCGCCCGTTCCCGTTGCCGGCGAGCCGGGCGCATTACGCACCGGACCGGCGCGCGCGCGTCGATCACATCGCGCTCACGCTCGGCTTCGATTTTGGGCGGCGCATCCTGCGCGGCCGGTGCGCCACGACGTTCACCGCGGTGGGCGGCTCCCTCAACTCGCTGGAGCTGCAGGCCGGCCGCATGCGCATCAAGGGCGTACGCGGCGGCGGCAAAGCGCTCGCGCACGAGTTGATCGGCGAGACGCTGCGCATCGAGATCCCGCGCCTGCACAGCGGCAAGTCGACGACCGTCACGGTCGACTATGAAGTCCACGATCCGCAAATGGGCATCTACTTCATCGGTCCCGATAAGGGCTATCCGGATCGGCCGCATCAGGTCTGGACCCAAGGCCAAGACGCCGACGCGCATTATTGGTTCCCGTGCATCGACCATCCCAACGCCAAGGCGACGACCGAAGTCATCGCGACGGTGCCGGCGGACTTCTTCGTGCTCAGCAACGGCACGCTGGTCTCGACGGTCGAGGACAAGGCCAAGAAAACAAAGACCTATCATTGGAAGATGGACGTGCCGCACGTCACCTATCTGGTGAGCGTGGTCGCGGGCAAGTTCGTTGGACGCACCGACAAGAGCGACGGCGTGCCGGTCTCCTGGTACGTGGAGCCGGGCCGCGAGGCCGACGGACGCCGCTCGTTCGGCAAGACGCCCAAGATGGTCGACTTTTTCAGCGAGCGCATCGGCGTCAAGTATCCGTATTCGAAGTACGCGCAGATCGCGGTCCGCGAATTCGTCTTCGGCGGCATGGAGAACACCACGTGCACGACGCAGACCGACGCGACGCTGCACGATGCGCGCGCCGCGATCGACTTCACAAGCGATGACCTGGTGGCCCACGAACTCGCCCACCAGTGGTTCGGCGACTACCTGACCTGTAAAGACTGGTCGCATGCGTGGCTCAACGAAAGTTTCGCGACCTACTTCGACGCGCTCTTCAAAGAGCACGATCTCGGCGAGGACGAGTTCACCTACCAGAACATCGAGAACGCCGACCTCTATCTAAAGGAAGACGCCGAGCACTACCGGCGCCCGATCGTCACCAACGTCTACAGCGAACCGGTCGACCTGTTCGACCGCCATCTGTACGAGAAGGGCAGCTGCGTGCTGCACATGCTGCGCCGCCAGCTCGGCGATGAGCTGTGGTGGCGGGCGATCAAAGACTACGTGACGACCAACGCCCAGGGCAGCGTCGAGACCGTCGATTTCGCGCGAGCGGTCGAGCGCGCGAGCGGCCGCAACTTCGCGCGCTTCTTCGACCAGTGGGTGTTCGGCGCCGGCCACCCCGAGTTCGCCGTCGCCTATCGCTGGGACGGTGACGCCAAAGCCGCGGTGGTGGATGTTAAACAGATTCAGCCGGAGGCCGACCATACCGCGCTGTTCAGCGTGCCCGTTGAGCTCGATTTTGCGCTGCCGCGCGGCAAACGCGAGCGCGTCACCGTCGTGTGCGACGCGCGCGAGCAATCGTTCCGCATCCCGCTGCCGGCGCGGCCCGAGACGTTCGCGTTCGACCCGCGCGCCGACGTGCTCATGACCGTCAAGCTCGACGTACCGGTCGAGATGCTGCTGCGCCAGCTCGCCCACCACCCCGACGTCGGCGCGCGCGTGGCGGCGGCCCGGGCCTTGGCCGCCGGCGGCGGGTCCGATGTCGTTGAGGGTCTAGAGCACGCGCTCAAGACCGACCGCTTCTGGGGCGTCCGCGTCGAGGCCGCAAAGGCGCTCGGCGCCGTGCGCGCGGACGACGCGCTCGCGGCGCTTATCCGCAACGTCAAGGTCGCGAATCCGAAGGCGCGCCGCGCAGTCGCCGAGGCGCTCGGCGAATTTCGCAGCGAGGAGGCGCTGCGCGCGCTCGAGCCGCTGGCGCGCTCCGACCGCTCGTACTTCGTCGAGGCGGCCGCGACGACGTCGATCGGCAAGACCAAATCTCCCAGGGCGTTCGAACTGCTGCGCAAGTCGCTTGCCAAAGATTCCTTCAACGATGTAGTGCGCTCCGCCGCACTGGCCGGTTTCGCCGCGCTCGGAGACGAGCGTGCGGTGCCCATCGCCCTTGAGTGGATCAAGTATGGGCGCTCGACGTTTGCTCGCCGTGCCGCCGTCAACGCGCTGGCGCGTTTGGGCGAGCGCCGCCAAGACGTGATCGACGCGCTCATCGGCCTGCTCGACGACAAACAGCTGCGCGTGCGGCTTGCGGCAGCCGACGCACTGGGCACCATGAACGCCGTGCGCGCGCTGCCCGAGCTGGACCGCCTGTCAGGCCTTGAGGTGGATGGCAGGTTGCGCAGCAAAGCGATGGAGTCCGCGCTGAAGATCCGCGCGGGCGGCGCCGAATCCGACGAGCTCAAACGCTTGCGCGAGGACATGGACCAATTGCGAGCGTCCAACGCCAAGCTGCAAGCCCGGCTCTCGGAGCTCGAGACGCCCGCGCGGCCGGCGTCTGCCCGGGCCAAGGCGCGCCGCTAACTAAGGCGAGCGGCACCTCGTTGCGCGCCGCATTCGTCAACGCCGACGTGACCGGTCACGATCCCGCGATGCCGCGCGCGCGCGGCGTGCTCGTGCGCGACGGAACGATCGAGGCGCTGCTCGACGATCGGCCCACGGGCTTGCCCGCCGACGTGCGCATCGTCGACTGCGCCGGCGGCGCATTAGTGCCGGGCTTTCACGATTGTCACGTCCATCTCACCGACACCGGCCTGCTTTCCGGCGGACACGATGTCAGCGATTGCGCGGATATACCGTCAATACTGCGGCGCATTCAAAACTTATGTAGCGGTCGAATTCATTCGACCGACCCCCTGTACGCCGGCAACTACGAGGAGCAGGCGATCGCGCAAGGCCGCCCGCCGACGCGCACCGAGCTTGACAGCGTCACCGGCGATGTGCAGGCGGTGTTGTCTCGCGTGGACGGCCACTCGTGCGTCGTCAACAGCGCGGCGTTCGCGCGCTTCGACCTCGCGGCGCTCGAGGGCGTCGAGCGAGACCGTGCCGGCGAGCCCACCGGCCGGCTCGTCGGTGCCGCCAACTACGCGGCCCAGAACGGCGTCATCGCCGCGCTGTCATCCGATGCAAAGCGCGCAGCCGACGAACGCGCGGCGCAGATGGCGCTGCGCGCCGGCATCACGACCGCGCACAACATCATCGTCGCCGACGAGCCGTTCGAACAGCTCGCCGAGCACTACCAGCGCGACGCCGGGTTGCCGATCCGCATCGTCTCCAAAGTCTGCACGCTCGACGTGCGCAAGGTCGTGCGGTTGGGCGGACGGGTGTTCGGCGGCGACATCTTCGTCGACGGCTCGATCGGCTCGCGTACTGCGGCGATCGGCGGCAACTATTCCGACGGTGACGGTGCCGGGCGGCTGTATCTCACGCGCGCGCAACTCTTCGAGCTGTTCGACGAGGCTGCCGAGCATGGGTTGTCGCTGGGCGTGCACGCGATCGGCGATCGGGCGATCGAGGAGACGATCGCCGCGTGGGAGTCGGTGATCGCCGTGCGCGGCGCGCTCGCGGACGTAAGGCCATCAATAGATCATTTCGAGATCGCCCGCCCCGATCAGATCTCGCGCGCCGCTCGCCTGGGCATGCTGCTCTCGATGCAGCCCGCCTTCGATCATCTGTGGGGCGGATCGGAGCGGATGTACGAGCAACGTCTAGGCGCGGAGGTCGCGCGCGAGATGAACCTGTTCGCGAGCGTCAAGCGAGCCGGCTGCGTCGTGTGCGGCGGGTCGGACTCGCCCGTCACGCCGTTCTCGGCGCTGCTGGGCATCCACAGCTTGGTGAACCATCATGTCGCGGCGCAGCGTATGAGCCCCGCCGAGGCGTTACGCGCATATACGGCGGACGCGGCGAGGCTGTCGTTCGACGAGCATCGGCGCGGACGACTCGCGCCCGGTTACGACGCGGACTTCACCGTGCTTGAAAAGCGTCTCGATGCGGTCTCGCCGCACGAGATCAAGGACATCCGCGTGCTGCTGACGGCGATCGGCGGCGAGGTCAGATACTCAGCGCTTTAGCGGCGGCGTTCACTTGGCGAGCATGACCGAGCTTGACTTGATCACCGCGGTCACCGTGTCGCCGACTTTGAGCTCGAGCTCGTCGACCGCCTCTGCGGTCACGACGGCGACGATGTGGTTGTCGCCGACGCGCACGTCGACCTTGGCTTGCAATCCATCGACTCTGATGGACTCCACCACGCCCGGCAGTTTATTGCGCGCGCTGAGCTTCATGCACGGCACCTCGCGCGGCGTCATCGATCGCGAACGCGGCGCATAAACGCGTAGAGATATCGGGATGGTCGATGTCGGCGCCGAACAGCGCGCGCACGCGATCGAGACGATAGCGCACGCTGTTGCGGTGCAGGAAGAGCGCCTCGGCGCAGCCCGACACGCTTGCTCCGCAGGCGTAGTACGCGCGCAGCGTCTTCTCGAGATCGCTGCCGCGCTGCTCGTCGGCGCGGCGCAGCGGCGCCAGCAGCCGCCGGCATGCGTCCACCACGGCCGGATCGCGCGCCGCCGCCGTGGCGGCACGCGCCAACACGTCTTCGGGCGGGCGCAGGCGTTTAGGGGCGTCCATGCGACGAAAGGTTGCCCGTGCGGAGGGCGGCCCCCTACGTGCCAGGGAAGACGAAGACCGTGGCAGGCCCGCTCAAGATCGGCTTCTCGTCCATCGTGCGCATCGAAGCGCCGACGACGCTGGGCACGTTCGCACACATCGCGTCAACCATCGCCGAGGCCGGCGGCCGCATCGGCGCGGTCGACGTCAGCCGCGTCGGCACCAAGCGCGCCATCCGCGACATCAGCATCGACGTCAGCGATGAGGAGCACCTGAACGCGGTCGTAGCGGCGATCGCCAAAGTCGAAGGCGTGCGCGTCATCCACATCACTGATCGCACGTTTCTCGCGCACCTCGGCGGCAAGATCGAGGTCAACCCAAAGATCCCTGTAACGAATCGCGAGATCTTGTCGCGCGTCTACACGCCCGGCGTCGCGCGCGTGAGTCTCGCGCTCGCTGAGGATCCTTCCAAGGCCTACAGCCTGACGGTCAAGCGCAACATGGTGGCCATCGTCTCCGACGGCACAGCTGTGCTCGGGCTCGGAGATGTCGGCCCCTATGCGGCGTTGCCGGTGATGGAAGGCAAGGCGATGCTGTTCAAGCAGTTCGCCGGCGTCGACGCGTTTCCGATCTGCTTGGCGACGACCGATCCCGACCAGATCGTCGCGACCGTGCTCAACATCGCGCCGGTGTTCGGCGGCATCAACCTCGAAGACATCTCGTCGCCGCGCTGCTTCGAGATCGAACGGCGTTTGAGCGAGGCGCTCGAGATGCCCGTGATGCACGACGACCAGCACGGCACCGCGATCGTCATCTTGGCCGCGCTGCTCAACGCGCTCAAAGTCGTGCACAAGAACATCGAAGACGTGCGCATCGTCATCAACGGCATCGGCGCGGCGGGTTCTGCCTGCGCGAAGATCTTGCTGTCGGCGGGCGCCGGCGACGTCATCGGCGTCGATCGCAACGGCGCGCTCGTCGCGGGCCGCGACTACTCGGGCAACGAGATGATGCAATGGGTCGCCGAGCACAGCAACAAGGGGCGGCGGTCCGGCCCGCTCGCGACCGTGCTCGAGGGCGCCGACGTGTTCATCGGCCTGTCTGCGCCGAACATCTTGAGCGTCGACGATCTCAAACGCATGGCCAAAGATCCGATCGTCTTCGCGATGGCCAATCCGTTGCCGGAGATCGCACCCGACGTCGCCGAGCCCTACGTCGCGGTGATGGGAACCGGGCGTTCGGACTATCCGAACCAGATCAACAATCTGCTCGCGTTCCCCGGCGTGTTCCGCGGCGCGCTCGACGCGCGCGCGCGCTGCATCAACGAGCCGATGAAGCTCGCAGCGGCGCATGCGATCGCGTCGGTCATCGCGCCCGAAGAGCTTTCATCCGAATACATCATCCCCAGCGTGTTCGACAATCGCGTCGTCGAAGCGGTCAGCAAAGCGGTTGTCAACGCGGCGTTCGAGTCAGGCGTCGCGCGCAAAGCGCCCGCCGGCGAGGAACTCGAAGCGGACGAGCGCCCGCAGGTGCGGCTCTAAGAGGAACGGCGGCGCCGGGGGGTAACCGATAGGGATATGAAAAGCGAACCCCGCATCCGCGCGGCGCTTCCCGAAGGGCTGACGCCGGCGATTTTGCGCGAGATGTACACGAAGATGGTGCTGACGCGGCAGTGCGACGATCGCGCGTTCGCGCTCAACCGCCAAGGCAAGATCCCGTTCGCTGCGACGTGCCAGGGCCATGAGGCGGTCCAGGCCGGCGCGGCCTTCGCGCTGCGCCGCGGCACGGACTGGATCGTGCCGTACTACCGCGACACGTGCCTGGCGTTGTCGTCCGGCGTCACCGCAAAAGAGCAGCTCATGTGCCTGTTCGCGCGCAAGGGCGACATCTTCTCGAACGGCCGCCAATTTCCGAACCATTATAGCGTGCCCGATCGCAACATCGCGAGCATCTCGAGCATTATCGCGGCGCACGTGACGCACGGCGTCGGCATGGCGCTGGCGTTCAAGATGCGCAAGGAGCCGGCCGTCGTGCTGATCACGTTCGGCGAGGGTTCGACGAGCGAAGGCGAGTGGCACGAAGCGCTCAATTTCGCGAGCGTGCACAAGACGCCGTGCGTGTTCTTGTGCGAGAACAACGAATACGCGATCTCGGTGCCGCAGAAGATGCAGATGGCGATCCAAAACGTCGCCGATCGCGCCGCCGGCTACGGCATGCCGGGCGTGATCTGCGACGGCACCGACCCCGTCGTCACCTATTCGTGCGTGCATGAAGCGATCGAGCGGGCGCGCCGCGGCGACGGACCGACGCTGGTCGAAGCCAAGTGCTATCGCGCGATGTCCCACACGTCCGACGACAATCAGCTGACCTACCGCACGCCCGATGAGATCGAAGCCGTCAAGGCGCGCGATCCGATCCCGAAATTCGAGGCCTGGCTCAAGGATCGCGGTCTGGCCGATGATGCGTTTTTCGCAGAGGCGCAAGCCGCCGCGCAAAAAGAGGTCGATGAGGCCACGGACTGGGCCGAGGCGCAGCCGCCGCCGACCGAAGCGGATCTGTACACGCACGTCTACGCGTCGGGGCCGCTGTCGTAGATGGCCACCAAGACCGTGCTCGAAGGCGTGCGCGACGCCATGTACAACGAGATGGTGCGCGACGAACGCGTCTT
This sequence comes from Vulcanimicrobiota bacterium, assembly GCA_963772515.1. Lineage (GTDB taxonomy): Bacteria > Vulcanimicrobiota > Vulcanimicrobiia > Eremiobacterales > Eremiobacteraceae > JAFAHD01. Next base: position 55,550 of record CAVYXC010000002.1, on the reverse strand, counting down.
CATCATGGGCGAGGACGTTGGCGCGCGCGGCAACGTCTTTCTCATCACGCAAGGCTTCATGGACAAGTTCGGCAAGCAGCGCGTGATCGACACGCCGCTTGGCAGAGGCCTCGATCGTCGGCGTCGCGATCGGCGCGGCGATGGCGGGCATGCGCCCGATCGCCGAGATCCAGTTCGCCGACTTCATCTATCCCGCGTATAACCAGATCGTGGGCGAAGCCGCCAAAGTCCGCTACCGCAGTGCGGGCGGCAACACGTGCCCCATGGTCATCCGTACGCCATACGGCGGCGGCGTGCGCGGCGCGCTTTCGCATTCGGTCAGCGTCGAAGCGCTGTTCTATCACGTGCCCGGCCTCAAGATCTGCGTCCCCTCGACGCCCGCAGACGCCCAAGGGCTGCTCACCAGCGCGATCCGCGACGAAGATCCCGTGATGGTGCTCGAACACAAGAAGACGTATCGCCTCATCAAAGGCGAGGTGCCCGATGGCGACTACACGGTGCCGATCGGCAAAGCCGCGGTCGCGCGCGAGGGCAAGGACCTCTCGGTCATCACCTACGGCCTGATGCGCCATTTCGCGGTCGAGGCGGCCGAAAAGCTGGCCGCCGAGGGGATTGACGCTGAGGTCGTGGATCTGCGCTCGATCCGGCCGATGGATAGAGAGACGGTTCTCGCCAGCGTCACCAAGACGCGGCGTGCGCTGATCGTGCACGAGGACAACAAGTTCGGCGGCGTAGGCGCGGAAGTTGCGGCCATCATCGCCGAGGAAGCGCTGTTCGAGCTCGACGCGCCGGTGCGCCGGTTGTGCGGGCCGGACGTGCCGGCGATGGGGTATGCGAAGGAATACGAAGAGGCGTTCATGCCAAGCGCGGAGCGGATCGCGGCCGCGATGCGCGACCTCGCCGCTTATTGAGATGGACCGCGTAAAGGAAATGGAGCGGTCGAATCCGTTTGGAATGGAGCGGTCGAATTTATTCGACCGAATAGTATAGTGCCACAAGTGCTGATGCCGCAGCTCGGCGAGACGGTGACGGAAGGCACCGTCGGCCGATGGCTCAAGAAGCCCGGCGAGCAAGTCGCCAAGTACGAGCCGCTGCTCGAAGTCGAAACGGATAAAGTCGCGTCGGAGATCCCGTCGCCGTTCGCGGGGACGCTGTCCACGATTCTCGCCGATGAGGGTGCGACCGTACCCGTCGGCGCTCCCGTGTGCGAGATCTTGGCCGTGGGCGAAGCGCCGGCACCCGCGCCGGCCGCAGCCGCGGCAGCTGCACCCGCCGCAGCCGCGCCACCCGTTGCCGCGAAAGAAGTCACCGCACCGCAGCTTGCGCCCACCCCTGCAGTGCCTCCGCCAGCCCTTGCCGCGCCGGCACCAGCGGCAGCAGCTTCGTCAACGCCTGCACCCGCAGCGGTCGCGCCCGCGCCGGCAGGCGAATCAGCCGGCCAGAACAACGGCGCGCGCCATTCGCCGGCGGTGCGCAGACTGGCGCGCATGCATCACATCGATCTTTCGAACATAGAGGGCTCCGGACGAGGCGGGCGGCTGACCGCGCGCGATGTCATATCACATGTCGAAAACGCTGCTCAGGCCCCGGCGAGCGTTGCGCCAGCGCCGCCACGAACTGCGCCGGTAACTCCTCCGCCAGCGACTGCTCCGTCAGTCGTGGCCAAACCGAGCGCACTCGCGCCCGCCGTTGCACCACCCGCAGCAACGCCGCCGCCCGCGCCGACAACAGCGCCGTCAGCGACACCGCCCGCGGCGCCGATCAAGATCGCCGCATCGACAATACAACCGCTGCCGATCGCACCGCCCGGACCAGAAGACACGGTGATCCGCCTTTCGCAGATGCGCAAGACGATCGCCGAGCGCATGGTGCTGTCGAAGACCACGATTCCGCACGCATGGTCTATGGTAGAAGCCGACGTCACCGCGCTGGTCAAATGGCGCAGTCAAGAGAAGGACGCGTTCAAAGCGCGCGAGGGCGTGAACCTCACCTATCTGCCCATCGTCATCCAGGCCGTGTGCGGCGCGATCCGCGAATATCCGATGGTCAACGCGACGTGGGCGGGCGATTCGATCATCCAACGCCGTCACATCAACATCGGCGTGGCCGTCGACATCGAGGAAGGGCTCGTCGTGCCGGTCATCAGAGACGCTGACCGTTACAGTCTCGCGGGCTTGGCGACGACGATCAACGAGCTGGTCGCACGGGCGCGGGCGCGCAAGCTCACGCTGGACGATCTCACCGACGGCACGATAACCGTAGATAATACGGGCAGCCTCGGCAGCATCTCGTCTTACCCGATCATCAACCCGCCGCAAGCGGCCATCATCACGACCGAGGCGATTGTCCGCCGGCCATGGGTGGTGGACGACGCCATCGCCATCCGTCACATAATGAATCTGTGCCTCTCGCTGGACCACCGGGTCCTGGACGGCGCGGTCGCGTCCCATTTCCTGCAAGCGGTCAAAAAGCGGCTGGAAACGTACTCCGGCTAGACCTCCCGGCAAGGCCGTTCCACGGGGCAGGGACGCTTGGTCCGTGCGCGAAACAGGCGCGGGTAGTCAATCGCAAAGTTGCCTTTGCGAGTCTCGCATCCTTGAGGAAAGGACCTCTATGCGGATGAGCTTCTCACGTTTAGCCGCGATCGGGCTTTCGCTTTTGGCCGGGGTAACTTTGGCGTCCTGTGCCAGCAGCAGCGCTCCGTTGCCGGCGACCGGTCCGAACCCGCAAACCATCAGCTTCCCGGGCGGCGCGGCGCACGTGCGCTTCATCCAAGGGTCGCCGAACCTGAACCTCGGTATCACCGTCGCCGATCTGTACATCGACGGGACGTACGCGGGAACGTACGGCTATTTCACAGGTTCGACCACGATATATAATCTGCCGATCGGCGTTCACGACTTCAAGCTAACCCAAACAGGCACGCTCTTCCCGGTCTTCCTCGAAAAAACGATGACCTTCGCGGCGAACAACAAGTATGCGGTGATCGCGGAAGGTGATGCCGGGTTCCACACCACGCAGCTGCGCGTTGTTCATCGAGCCGCATTACAACACACCGGTCGGAACCAACGCGATCAGTTTCTTCAACGCGTCACCCAAGGCCGGAACGGTTGACTTCTACTACAATTGCCCGGTCGGCGGACCCGCGTGCAAGACGAAGGCCGGTAGTGCGGTCATCGTGGGCACATCGGCGGCGCCGACGGCCAGCTGGAAGACCAACGTGATCTTGGTGCCGTCAACGGCCGGCTACTGCTTCGCGCCGTACTTCACGGGCGGGACCGTGATCGTGCCAGGCGCCGTCGCGATCCCGGGCGGTTCCGATCCGGGGAATGCCCAGTGCCCGACCGGCGACATCCCTGTCACTGCATTCGGCTCGCAGGACGTGAACTTCTATCTGCTCGACGCAGCTAGCGTACCCCCGCTGGTGCCGCCGGGCGGCCCCTCGATGATGGGATTCATCCCCGACTCGAACGGCTAGCTCCAAAAGACCGGGTACGAACGTGATCGGCGCCGCGCAAGCGCGGCGCCGATTTTTTTCTTAGCGCAGTTCGCGGATGTCCGGGCGGCGCGCGATGATCGCGACCGCGCCGATCAGTGCGACGCCCCCGAGCGCGAACGCGACCGGCAACGATGTGACGCTGGCGATCGAGCCGAGCAGCCACGATCCCAACGGCATGAAGCCCAAGAAGATCATCGTGTAAATGGACATGACCCGGCCGCGCATCGCCATCGGCGTGTGGGTCTGCAAGATCGTGTTGGCGGTGCCGAGATAGAGCATCGCGGCGATGCTCAAGCCCAATAACACGAGCGACGCGGCCCACAACGCGTGGGTCGCGCCTAGCAGCGCGAGGAGCGCACCGGAAGCGGCCGCGGTGACCATGAGCAGCACGCCGCGCGCGGCCCGGCTGCCGACGAAGGCGGTGGCGATCGATCCGGCAAGCGCGCCGGCGCCGGCCACGGCCATCAGAATGCCTAGCTGGCGGGCGTTGGCGCCCAGCTGCGCCTTCGCGAAGGCCGGCAGCAATTGGATGTAGGGGCGGGCGACGAGCGCCTGGAGCGCGGAGAGCATCACGACGGCGAAGATCAGCGCGTTTGCCCGCACGTAGAGGAAGCCTTCGATGACGTCGTGCCAGATGTCGGTCTGCGGCCGGTCGGTGGGCGGCGGCTTCGGTTTCATAAGTAGCACCGCGGCGAAGACGGCCATGTACGACGCCGCGTTGATATAGAAACAGTCGGCGACGCCGTAGGCGCTCACAAGGATGCCGCCTAGCGCCGGGCCGACGATCGCCGGCCCGTTGAAGGCGGCGGAATTTAGGCCGATGGCATTCATGAGCTCGCGCTTGCCCACCAATACTGAAACCAGCGACTGGCGGGTCGGCGCTTCGAACGAGCTCACCGCAGCGGACAACGCCGCGATGAACAGCACGTGCCAGACGCGCACGATTCCGAGCTGCGCTAACACGCCCAGTGAAAGCGTGAGCAGGCCCAGCGCCAGCTCGCAGATGGCGAGGATGCGCCGGCGATCGCGCCGGTCGGCGAGCGCGCCTGCAAAGCCCGAGAGCGCGAAGACGGGGATAGCGCGGACGAAGCCCACGAGGCCAAGATAGAGCGAGGCGAGCGCCGCGTTGGGGGCGAGCTCGACGACCAGCCAGCCTTGGGCGAGGATGGCCATCCAGCCGCCGATGTTCGAGACCAGCAGACCGAACCAGAGCAAGCGGAACTCGCGATATGCGAAGGCGCCGAAGCGCTCGAGGCTCGCGGCGCTAGGATGGTCGGTCAGTCCGGGTGCTAGAGCGTCTTGCTGGATCGAGGAAGACACGTCAGACGAGTTTCGAGCGCGAAGCAGGCCCAAGTCCGGTCGCGTAAATTCGACCGCTACATTACGTACGGACGGGATAAACAGTAACGACCGGGCGTGAGCCCGGTCGTAACTGGTCTGGTCGATGGCGCTGAAGCCTCATTTTCGGACTGGTCAACGGCCGTTGCCGGTCCGCTTACTTTGGCTTTACTGGGACGCGATCCCCAGGGCCATCACTAGGCGTGAGCCTAGTCCCCAACGGCAGGGGTACCATTCCCGAGGAGCTCAGCTCTGTGCGATTGCACTCGCACCATCCGTTGTTGCTTCGCTTCCCCGGCACCGCGGTCGGTGTAGTGGCAGTATACAATCCATCGTTAATGAAGGCAAGCCGAACGACTGTTCCTTTTGCAAATAAATTGTGGATAAGCCACGATTCGTCAGAAGTTCTTGTGGAATGATTGTGGATAGGCGGTGTATTCAGCGAAGCTTTGGGTAGAATGCGCGTCTACGCGAGCGCTTCGACGATCGTTTCGACTCCGAACGCGAGCTGTTCGCGCGTGATGACGAGCGGCGGAGAGAGCGACAGCACGTTGTTAGCGGGGCCGCCGGCCAGCACGACGGTGCCGCGGCGCAGCGCTCCAGTGACCGTGCGGCTCGCGCGCTGCGCGTCGGGCTCGCGCTGATCCTTGACGAGCTCGACGCCCCACATCAAGCCGCACCCGCGCACGTCGCCGATAACAGGACCCACCTGCTTCGCGGCCGCTTTCAAAAGGTTCCCAAGGTACTCGCCGTGCGAGGCCGCGCGCTCGACCAAGCCGAGGCGCTCGATCTCGCCGATCGATGCCAGCGCCGCCGCGCAGCCGGTCGGATGGCCGAGGAAGGTGCTCGTGTGGATCGCCTCGCCCTGCGATTCCGGCCACGCCTCCATCACCGCCTCGCTGCCGATGCACGCGGAGATCGGAAAGCCCGAGGCCATGCCCTTGCCCACGCACAGGAGATCCGGCACGACGCCGGCGTGTTCGCAGGCGAACCAGCGCCCGGTGCGCCCGAAGCCCGTGTAGACCTCGTCGACGATCAAGAGCAGCTTGCGGCGGTCGCACAGCTCGCGCAGGTCGAGCAGCCAGTCGAACGGCGCGTCGACGTCGCCGCCGCGGCCTTGGATGGCCTCGACGATGACCGCTCCGATCGTCTCGCCGGCCGGGCTGTCCATCGCCTCTTCGACGAGACTCAAGCACGCCGCCTCGCAGGACGGGTAGGTCAGCTCCAGCGGGCAGCGATAGCAATACGCGTAGGGGACCCGCGTTGCGAACCCGCCGAGCTGGCGCGCGAACGGTTTGCGGAAAAACTCGCGATCGGTGACCTCGAGCGCTCCATAGGTGAGCCCGTGATAGGCTCCGGTGAAGCACAGCACGCCCGGCTTACCCGACGCGAGCGCGGCGGTCTTCAGCGCGGACTCCACCGCTTCGGCGCCCGTCGAGGAAAGGATGACGCGCTTGGGGCCGTCGCCGGGCGCAAGCGAACACAGCTTTTCGGCGAGCGCCACCTTGACCTCATTCGGGTGCACGTCGCCGATGCCGTGGAACAGCAGCCGTGCCTGATCGGCGACCGCCTGCACGACGTGCGGATTGCTGTGGCCGGTGGCGGCCACGCCGAACGCGGCCGTGAGGTCGACATAGGTGTTGCCGTCCACGTCGACGAGGTTCGCACCCGCGCCGCGTTCGAAAAAAACCGGGAACTGTTCGCTCGAAAACGTGATGTTCGATGCTTCGACCTCGCGCAACCGGCCTATCAGCTCGAGGCTGCGAGGTCCCGGCGGCTCGACGACGATGCGGCCCAGCTCCTCGCCGCTCACGGGGCATCGTAACGGTCGAATAAATTCGACCGCTCCATAAAATCTGATAGCGTCGGGCGGTAGCCCAACGGCGGGCGTTGCATTTCACCTAGCTCGCACACGCGCAGCGCACCGGACCGCCGCAGCGCGTCGCGCTCTCCTTGCGGCGTGTTCGGGGCGAGGCCGATGGTCTCGACCGCGCGCCCGTAGTAGCGCAATTGCGTCGTCACGTCGCGCGCGCCGGGCGCGTGCTTGACCACGACGATGCGACCAAAACCCGCGCACGTCGGCTGGCCGAACGCCTCGATCCCCACGACGAATTCGGGTACGCCGTCACGCATCGGGCCGCGCAACAGCGTGTCCAACCCGTGCGGGAGCGGCGCGACGGCCGTCGCAGCGAGGCGCCGGACACAATCGGCGACTGCGGCGGGCTCATCCGGCTCGAATGGCGCGCGCGGTAGTGTTGTCGCAAGCGAGCCCAGCGCTAGCTGCAAGCTGTGGGCGAAGCGCAGCGCCCTGCCCTGATCGCCGGCCACGTAGATGGTCTGGGGCGACATGCAGCCGCGCTGATCGAACATGCAGATATCGTGCGCCGCGGCGCCGGCAGCTAGACCGATGTCGGCGCCGCCATGCACGAAGCCCACGCTGTAGGAATCCCCGTACCCGACGACGTCGCGCTCGCCTGCGCGCGCGCGGATCTGCGCGATCGTGGCGTCTTCGCCGAAGGCGATCACCTGGTCGGCTAGCGCCAGCGCGGCGGCTTCGGCCTCGGTGTCACCGCCGTGCCAGTGGCGCGCTTCCAACGTGCCCGACAGCGGCGGCCCAGACGCTTCGAATTGGCGCACGAGGATATCGGCGAGGCGGCGTTCGGCACTCGAGGCCTTCACGATCGCGCGTGCGCCCGCAAGTGCGGCGCAAAACGCGGCCTGGATGACCGGCCCCACGACATTGCCCGGCAGAATCACTAATGTAGTGCGGCGTTTTTCAAACGCACCCGTACGTTCAGAGAAGACGCTAGCGCAGAGTTCGAGAGCGCGGGCTTCGTCCAAGTCCCACAGCGCGTTGTCGAGCGCCGTTTCGATAACCGCAGGTGCCCAGATGCCGCTCGCGAGCGCCTCTCGAGCGATCGCGCGCGTCTGCGAATCCGGATCTCGCCATTGCGATGCCGCGGACGCGACCGCGCGCGCTCGCTCGGCGACGGAGGCGATCTGGGTTCTCACAGCCGGCTGTCGATGGGCGTCGTCCGCTCGAGCGCCGCGTCGACCGCGATGCTGCAGCCCTTTGGCGGTTCTCCCGGCGCCCGGCCCAACAGTTCAAAGCCGCCATTCGCGTGACGTGCGAGGTCGCCGGTGAGCACCGACGCCACCGAGCCGCGATTGCTCAGATCGAACAGCTGCAGAAGGCCGGGTTCGTCGTCGAACCGCGGCGCCGCAGTCACACGATCCACGATCAGCGTGCGCGCCCAATGCGGGCCGACTTTGAGATGCAGGCGCGGTGTGCGTCCCTGGACATGGTCTTCAAGATTGGCATCGTACCACTGGCTGCCCAGCTCGCACATGCCGTACTCTGAAACGCACAGCTCGCGAGGCACCCCCAGGACATGCTCGAACCAGTCGTATAACTCGTCGCGCGCGACCTCGCGCGAGCGGCCTTTGAAACCGCCGGTCTCGACGACGCGGCTGCCTCGGGGCAGCGTGAAGCGCAGACCTGCGGCGGCGCAGCGATCGAAGAAGTGCACGAATCCGAATGCCGTGCCGGCGACAAGCACGGGCATGCCGGCGCCGCTCAAGGCAGCAGCCGCGCCTTCGAAATCCAGTTTATCGTCGCGCAGGTAGAAGCGGTCGCCGGCGGTGCCGAAGACCCGACTGATCTTGGACAGCATATACGCCAACGAGGAGTGGGGCGCGTCGTCGAACGACGGAGCCAACGCGACCAGCTGCATCGCGTCCGCATCGGGAAGAACGCGCTGGCGGAAATGAGCGAGCAGGGACGCGTCGTAGAGCGCCGTGTCTTCGAGCTCGTGGCGGGAGCGCGTGGCACGCGTCGTGCCGCTCGAGACGAACGTCAGCCCGGCGCAGTCCGGCGGGAAACACGCCAGCCGAAGCTGCGCAAACGCCGAGGTCGGAATCGCGGGCACGTCCATCCAGCTCCGCACATCGTCCGGTGTGCGGCCCAGCCGATCGCAATAACGGCGATACGGCTCGTTCGCCCCGTACTGATACGCGAACACGTCGAGCGCAAGGCGCTCGAACTGCGCGTCATCGCCGTCGGCGCCCTCGATGAATCGCAGGATGCGCTTATCGAGCTCGCGCGCCCCGGGCGCCAAGGCCGTCGCCGATCTGTGAACATCCACGATGCGAGCGTTTTTGACAGGACAACGCCGTTCTCATCCGAAGCCGAGACGCCCACCGCTTCGCGAGAACACGTCAGTAAAGAAGATGCATCAGCTCAAGAACGGCTTGACGTCGAAAAGCGACTACACCGCCAGCGAAGAACGGCTGGCGGATCGCTACGGCAATCCCGGCATCCCCGTGCTCGCGACCCCGCATCTGGTGCACCTGGCCGAGGCGGAATGCGTGCGCTGCGTGCTCCCCTATCTGGCGCCTGGCGAGGCGACCGTCGGCATACGACTCGACATGCGCCATCTCGCCGCGACCCCGGCTGGCATGCCGTTCACCGTGCGCGCGACGCTCAAAGAGATCGACCGGCGGAGGCTGATCTTCGACGTCGAGGTCCACGACGCGGTCGACCTGTGTTTCGCGGGCATCCACGAGCGCTTCATCATCGAGTCGAAACCGTTCCTGGAAAAGGCTATGGAAAAAGGCAAGCGCGCGTGATCATCGAGACCATCCCGGTGGGCATGCTGATGTGCAACTGCATCGTCCTCGGCGACGAGGCCAGCAAGCAGGCGATCGTGATCGACCCAGGCGACGAGATCGAGCGCGTCAGCGCGCTGCTCGATCGCCATGGACTGCAGGTTCGCGCCATCGTCGCGACGCACGGCCACATCGACCATGTCGGCGGCATCGCGCGCCTCAAAGAACTGACGGGTGCGCCGGCGATGATCCATGAAGCTGACGCACCGATGTACGAGAACATCGCGCTGCAAGCTCAGTGGCTCGGCGTGCCCGCGCCCGCGGTCACCGACATCGACGAATATCTGCGCGACGCGCATGCGCTCGAGTTCGGCGGCTCGAAACTCGAAGTCCGCCACACGCCCGGCCATTCGCCCGGCAGCGTCTCGTTCGTCGTGCCGCAGGACGTGCCGCTGGTCTTCGCGGGCGACACGCTGTTCGCGGGCAGCATCGGGCGCACCGACCTGTGGGGCGGCTCGCTTGAGCAGCTGCTGCGTTCGATCCGCACGCAGCTGCTGCCCATGCCCGACGATGCAATCGTGCTCCCCGGTCATGGTCCGCGCACGACGATCGGCACCGAGCGATCGTCGAATCCGTTCTTGGTGGAGAAGTGACATGTCGGAGAAGATAGGCAACGCGATTCCGCCGCCGCTGCGCTTTGAGATGGGCGTTCAAGAACCGGTCGATGGGCTGATGCGGGCATTTCTGCTCGTGACCGTCGACCGCGACGACCAGCCGCGGGTGGCGGTGCTCGCACCCGGCGAGGTGAAGGCGCTCGACGATCGCCATCTCACGTTCGCGCTGCACGCGCAAAGCACGACGCAGACGAATCTGCGCCGCGGTTTAGGGGCGTTGCTGTGGTGCGTGCTCGACGGAGCGGCCTACTCGCTACGCGGCGGCGTCCAGCCGCTTCACGAAGACGGCGGTCTGGTGACGTTCGAGATGAGCGTCACCGAGGTGCTGCGCGACTTCTATCCGGATGCGCCGATGGTAGCCGGCCCAACGTTTAGGCGGTCACATTGAAGGCATTTGCAGCGGCGGCGCTCGGCGTCGTCAGCGTCACTGTGGCTCTACTGGGTGCGCGCGCGAGCGCCGCGACCACCGGTCCGTCGCCCGCGCCAACGCCGACGGGTGGGCCTTGGACGCTCAGCGCCGAGCAGTGGACGCGCGAAAGCGAGCAAGAGAAGGAGTCGTCGCTGAGCTCGATGATCGCGCTCTACAAGATCGGCTGGGTGCATGGCTATTTGTCGCGCGCGCAGCGCGACGCGCAGGCGCTATTGCCCAAAGACGAGCCGGTGTACGCTCGTCCGATCCCCGTCTACGTCGAGGAGCTCACGGCGTACTTCAAGAGCGGCTCGTCGCACATCGGGCTCCCAAGCGCTGTCGGCTGTCTAGCCAGCAATCTGACGCCCGCGGAAATCGCCGCGTGCGGCAGCGATTTTCCGTTCAATAAATAGGTTCGCGGAAAAAGCGGAGCGCGGAAGCGTTTAAGAGGCGAGGCCGCTGGCGAAGGAGGCGTGCACGCGGCGCGCGTCTTCAGGCTTTGTCACCACGGCTGCCAGCCGGCTGACCGAGGTCACTTCGAACAGCTTGCGGATCGCCGGATTCGCGCACACCACGACGGCGTGCGCACCGACTTCTTCGAGCTTGCGCAGCGCGCTGACCAATGCGCCAAAACCGTTTGAGTCGGCGTCTTCGACTGCCGACATGTCGATCGTGCAGGCGCGGCTGCCGGCCTCGATCAGTTTGCCGATCGCGCGCGTGAAGCGGCGCGCCACCGACGAGTTAAGCTCGCGGCCCACGACAATCGTGTCCGTTGCTTTGGGAGCGCGGTGCGAAGCGAGTAGCGTGGTTGTGTTGTTCATAAGACCCTATGGAAAGTCTACCGGACTACGCTGTAGATGTTACGAGAATAAGGTGAAAGCGAGGTTAAACGGCGAGGAGAAGTCGCTGCGACCAAAGTCGCACGCCTTTCGGTCCGCCACAGTTGTGCCGGTTTTCGCGCGGGTTTCCCAGCTTTAGTTAAGCTTCGCGAACGCCTCGGCTGCGGTGCCTGCTTTTGAGCCTTTCCGGTAGTTGTCGATCGTGATGCGCAGAGCCTCGAGGACGCGTTCGGGATAGTCTTTCTTGCGCTCCGGGAAGCCGCCAAGGTAGGCTTCGATTTCCGCCGGCGCTATGGCGGCGGCCTCATCGATCGTCTTGCCCTTGGCCAGCTCGGTCAAAATCGCACACGTCGCGATGCCGAAGCCGCAACCGGTGGTGAAATAGGAGATGTCCTCGATGCGATCGCCTTCGCCGACCTTCAGATAGATCGTGTACATATCGCCGCACGAATCGGAGAAGTACTCGCCCGTCGCCGATGGGTCGGCCATCTGCGCGAACCCGGTGCGATTGGTCACGAGCTCTTGGAACTTGGGGAAATCCATTACTTGCCTCCGGTTGCGGGGATAGCGAATTCGCAGGCGTCGTCGCCGCGGGCGATCGACAAGCGCTGTTCGGCTTTGCCCGGTAGGACCTCTTCCATCAGGGCGTGGACCACCGAACACACTTCGGGATTGGTCGCGACCGTGTCGCGGAACGGGCAGGTGTGCTCGCGCAGCACGAAGCCGTCGGGGGTTGATTCGTACTCGGCGACCACGCCCTGCTCGCGCAGGATCGCGGTCAGCTCGGCGACCCGCTCTTGCGGGCTCTTGCCCTCGAAGCGCTGCGCATATTTACGCGCCGAGCGCTGGCCGATGCTGTGGAAGATCTCTTTGACCTTCTCGCGCCCCTGGGTCGCGCCGATCTCCTCGAGCACGGCGTTGAGCAGCGTGCTGTAGCGTTGCGGGAACAGCCGCCGGCCATCCTGAGTCAAAGAGAACACGAGGCTGGGTTTTGTCGGCCCACGCCGCTCCGTCGCCTCGACGACCAGCCCGTCGCGCTCGAGGCGCGCCAGATGCTGGCGGATGGCGTTGTGCGTGAGCTCGTGACCGGCTGCCAGCTCCGCGACGGTCTGTGGACCGCGGCGTTGCAAGGACTCGACGATCCGCCCGCGCGTGGACTGGAAAAAGCTTGCTTCTCGCATAGTCATGCCAGGGTTCCCGGCAACCTTAGTATAAGGCACTATTGCAAGAATTTCAACATTTATCTATACTATCTAATGTAGCGGTCGAATTCATTCGACCGGATCCCCCTCGAAAGGACCCCATGGCTGACGTCATCCTCGAGGTCAAGGACCTCCACGTCAAGGTCGGCGACAACGAGATCATCCGCGGCATCGACCTGCAGATCGAGCGCGGCACGGTGCACGCCCTCATGGGCCCCAACGGCTCGGGCAAGAGCACGCTCTCGCTCGTCCTCATGGGCCATCCCAAGTACGCGGTCACCCAGGGCGACATCGTGTACCAGGGCCGCAGCATCCTCGAACTGCCGCCCAACGAGCGCTCGCTCGCGGGCCTATTCCTGGCCTTCCAATACCCGTCGTCGGTCCCCGGCGTGAGCGTCGCCAATTTCATGCGCAACACGCTGATGGCGCGCCACAAAGGCGATGCCCCGCTGACGCCGGCCAAATTCAAAGCGCTGCTCGACAACGCGGCCGCCAAGCTCAAAGTCGATACGAAGGTCCTCGGCCGCTACGTCAACGACGGCTTCTCGGGCGGCGAGAAGAAACGGCTCGAGATGCTGCAGATGCTCGTGCTGCAGCCCACGCTCGCGATCCTGGACGAGACCGACTCCGGACTCGACATCGATGCGCTGCGCATCATCGCCGAAGGCATCGAAGCGCAACGATCGCCCGAGCATTCGATCCTGCTCATCACGCACTACCAGCGCATCCTCAACTACGTGAAGCCCGACAGGGTGCACGTGCTGGTCAAAGGACGCATCGTCAAAGAGGGCGGACCGGAGCTCGCGCAAGAGCTCGAGCGGACCGGCTACGACCCGATCATCAAAGAATTGGCAACGGTGTAATCATGGCGCTCGAAGAGAAACAGCTCGTCGACAAAGATTATAAGTACGGCTTCCGCGACCAGACGGATAGCTATTCGTTCAAGTCGCGCAAGGGTATCGATCACGATATCGTCGAGCAGATCTCGCAGATGAAGCACGAGCCGGAGTGGATGCGCGAATTCCGCCATCGCTCGCTCGACATCTTCCTGTCCAAGCCGATGCCGGTATGGGCCAAGAACGAAGTGCTCGAGGCCATCGACTTCGACGACATCTACTATTATATGCGGGCGTCGGATCAGGAGGGCAAGACCTGGGAAGACGTGCCCGAGGACATCAAGCGCACGTTCGATCGCCTCGGCATCCCTGAGGCCGAGCGCAAGTTCCTCGGCGGCGTGACGGCGCAATACGACTCCGAAGTCGTCTACCACAGCATCCGCAAAGATCTCGAGGCCAAGGGCGTGCTGTTCTCCGACATGGATACCGGCCTGCGCGAGCACGAGGACATCGTGCGCAAGTACTTCGCGACTGTGATCCCTCCGGCCGACAACAAGTTCTCCGCGCTCAACTCGGCCGTCTGGTCGGGCGGCTCGTTCATCTGGGTCCCGCCGGGAGTCAGCGTCGACATCCCGCTGCAGGCGTATTTCCGCATCAACTCCGAGAATATGGGGCAGTTCGAGCGCACGCTGATCATCGCCGAGCCCGGTTCGTTCGTGCACTACATCGAAGGGTGCACGGCGCCGACATACTCGAGCAATTCGCTGCACTCGGCCGTCGTCGAGCTGGTCGCCATGGAAGGTGCACACATCCGTTACACGACGATCCAGAACTGGTATAAGACGGTCTACAATCTCGTGACCAAGCGCGCGATGGCGCACAAGAACGCGCACGTCGAGTGGGTCGACGGCAACATCGGCTCCAAGCTGACGATGAAGTATCCATCGGTCTACTTGATGGGCGAAGGTGCGCGCGGCGAGGTCCTCTCCATCGCATACGCGAGCGAAGGCCAGCATCAGGATGCCGGCGCCAAGATGATCCACGCGGCGCCGAACACGACGTCGATCATCACGAGCAAGTCGGTGAGCAAGAACGGCGGACGCACGAGCTATCGTGGTCTGATCAAGGTCTACGAAGGCTGCGACGGCGTGAAGTCCAACGTGCGCTGCGACGCGCTGCTGATGGATCCCGAATCGCGTTCGGACACCTATCCGACGATGGAAGTGGATGCCAAGGACGTGCGCATCGAGCACGAAGCGACCGTCTCCAAAGTCGGCGAAGAGCAGCTGTTCTACGTCATGAGCCGCGGCCTGACCGAGGTCGAGGCGACCACGATGATCGTCAACGGTTTCTTCGAGCCGTTCGTCAAGGAGCTGCCGATGGAATATGCCGTCGAGCTCAACCGCTTGATCGCGCTCGAGATGGAAGGCTCCGTTGGCTAAAGAGACCATGGAGCGGTCAGCTGAGGACAAGAGCGAGCGGTCGAGCTCGCTCGACCGTGAATCTGGCACCCACCCATCTCTCGCAGACGCCATCGAGGCGCTGACCGCCAACGAACCGAGTTGGCTGCGCGACGTCCGCCACGGAGCCCTTGAGCGCTTCGCGGCGATCGCAGCGCCGACCGAACGCAGCGAAGGCTGGCGCCGGCTGTCGCTGAGCGGTATCGACCTGGCCCCGGTCGCGCCGGAGCCCTCACCGTTCAAACTGACGGTCGCCAGCGTCGATCGCGCGCGCGGCGTGATCGCCAAGACGATATCCGAGGCGCTGCTCTCGCACGAGCCGCTGGTGCGCGAAGCGCTGCTGCATGCGCGCGGCGGCCGCACGGTCGGCAAATATTCCGCGCTCGCCGAGGCCGCATGGCAGGGTGGGGCGTTCGTGCACGTCCCCGACGGCGTCGAGCTCTCAAGCCCCATCATCGCCGAAACGGAGAGCGGCACGTACCCGCGTCTGATCGTCGTCGTCGGCAAGAACGCGCGCGCGGCGATCACGGAGACGCATCGCGAACGCGGCCGTTTCAGCGCCGGCATCAGCGACGTCATCGTGGGCGAGAACGCCCACCTCACGTACGCCCACGTGCAGGAGTGCGGCCCGAAGACGGTCGTTTTCTCGCATCAGCATGCGCGCATCGCGCACGGCGCGAAGCTCGTGACCCTCAATTTGGGTGCCGGCGGCACGCTTTCCAAGACCGACGTCGAAGTCGAACTGCTCGGTGCGGGTGCCGAGAGCGACATGCTCGGTCTGGTCTTCGCCCACGGCACGCAGCAATTCGACTATCACACGCTCCAGGGCCATCGCGCCAGCGACACGCGTAGCGACTTGCTCTTCAAGAGCGCGCTGGACGGGCAGTCGCACTCGGTGTACACCGGCGTGATCATCATCGAGAAGGGCGCACAACGCAGCGACGCTTATCAGGCCAACCGCAATCTGCTGCTGGCCGAAGGCGCGCGCGCCGACACCGAGCCGAAGCTTGAGATCGAGGCGGATGACGTGCGCTGCACGCACGGCGCCACCGTTGGACCGATCGACTCAGAGCAGCTCTTCTATCTCGGCAGCCGCGGGATCGACCGCGAGACCGCCTCGCGCCTGATCGTCGAAGGCTTCTTCCAGGATGTGCTCGACAAGGTCGGCGACGAACGCGTCACGCGGCCCCTCGAAAGCAAGTTCGCGCCGCATCTCGAGCGCGAGAGGTAAGTCAAAGCCGCGTGGCCACGCTGCTCGAAGTCGCCAAGACCGATGAAGTTCCAGCCGGCAAGATCAAAGTGGTCGAGGCCGGCGGCCGGCGCATCGCGCTGTGCAACTACGAAGGAACGATCTACGCCATCGCGGATGAATGCACGCACGATCGAGGGCCGCTCGACCAGGGCGAGCTGATCGGGCGCGAGGTCGAGTGCCCGCGCCACGGCGCGCGTTTCGACATCGAGACCGGCCGCGCCACGCGCCTGCCGGCGGTCCGGCCCGTCAAGACGTACCCGGTCATCATCACCGACGGCGCCATCGCGGTCGAGGTCGATCAGTGAGCACGCTCGCGCGTCCGCCGTCGCCGGGTCTGTCCGAGGCCGACGTCGCACGCATCCGCAGTGATTTCCCGATCCTCGCCGAGCGGCCGCACGGCAAGCAGCTGGTATTCTTGGACAGCGCCGCGTCGTCGCAGAAGCCGATCCAGGTCATCGAGGCGATGGACGATTATTACCGGCGCTATCACGCCAACATCCATCGCGGCGTCTACCATATCAGCGAGCTGGCGACCGAGGCATATGAAGAAGCGCGCGCGTCCGTCGCACGCTTTATCGGCACGCCGTGCGCCGCCGAGTGCATCTACGTGCGCAATGCGACCGAGGGCATCAATCTCGTCGCCTACGCGTGGGGGCGGACCAATATCAAACGCGGGGATGTCATCCTGCTCACCGAGATGGAGCATCATTCAAATCTCGTGCCCTGGCAAGTGCTCGCGGAAGAGACCGGGGCGCGCCTGCGTTTCGTGCCGGTCACCGCGGATGGCCGCCTCGAGCTGCGCGATCTGGATACGCTGCTGGACGGCGCCAAGCTGTTCGCGTTCACGGCCGTCAGCAATACGCTGGGCACCATCAACCCTGTGAAGCAGCTAGCGGCGCGCGCCCGCGCAGCCGGGGCGGTGAGCGTTGTGGACGCCTGCCAAGCGGTGCCGCGAATGCCTGTCAGCGTGGTCGACTGGGGCGCGGACTTCGCGGCGTTCTCGGCGCACAAAATGCTCGGCCCGACCGGCGTCGGCATCCTGTGGGGACGCAAGGAGCTGCTCGACGCGATGCCCCCGTTCCTCACCGGCGGAGGCATGATCGGCATCGTCGGACTCGAGCGTTCGACCTACGCGGACGTGCCCGCGCGCTTCGAAGCCGGCACGCCGGCCATCGCCGAGGCGGTAGGCTTGGGTGCGGCTGTACGCTACCTGGAAGCCGTGGGTATGGAGCGCGTCCATCAATACGAGCTGTTCCTGACCGATTACGCGTTGCGCCAACTGTCCGAGATCCCGAACGTCACGATCTACGGCCCCGACATCGAGCACCGCAGCGGCGTGATCTCGATGACCGTCGGCGACATCCACGCGCACGACCTGGCCAGCATCCTCGACGCCGATGGCGTGTGCGTGCGGGCCGGGCACCACTGCAATCAGCCGCTCATGGAGAGGCTCGGCGTGGCGGCGACCGCGCGCGCCTCGTTCTACCTCTATAACACGCTGGGCGAGGTCGACGTGCTCATCAGCGCGATCGAGAACGCGAAACGGATCTTCAAGCTCGCGTGACCGACAACACCTTCACCGGGATGGACGAGCTGTACCGCGACTTCATCCTCGACCACTATCGCAATCCGCGCAACGCCGGCACCATCGAGAATGCCGATGCCTCGTTCGAGGACATCAACCCCTTGTGCGGCGACAAGATCCGCATGGATCTCAAGATCAGCGACGGCACGGTGACCGACGTCAAGTTCAAGGGCCGCGGCTGCGCGATCTCGCAGGCTTCAGCGTCGTTGCTGACCGAGCAGATCAAGGGCAAGACGCTTGCCGAGATCAGCAAACTCGGCAAGGAAGACGTGCTCGAGAACGTCGGGATCAACATCTCGGCGGCGCGCCTCAAGTGCGCGCTCTTGGGCCTTAAGGTCCTCAAACTCGCGTTGGCCTTGAAGTATTCAGACGAACCGAACTAGCGAGATGCGACCTTTTCGGTCTTGAGACGCCCATCTGCCAGGGAATGAGCGTTCACCGCGTCGTAACAAGAGCACGAGCCTTCAAATCTTATTGAATCGCTCTTCGCTCCGCTCGCTCATGGGGGACCAGCTCACACCGCATGCCAGTCCATCCGGTCCATCATCTCGCCATCGGCACCGATGCCCTTAAGGTGGCGAAGAAGTTCTACGGCTCGCTGCTGCCCGCGCTCGGTTTCGACTTGGTATTCGACAAGGACGACCACTTCGGCTATCAGCGTGAAGGCTTCGAGCTAGTCATCTACAAGGCCGAGAGCACTGCCGACGACCTCTACGACGGCAAACGCCACGTCGGGTTCGACCACTTGGCGCTCAACGCCGGATCACGCGCGGTGGTCGATGAGTGCGCAAAGCAGCTCGACGAGCTGGGCGCTGAGATCGACGAGCCGCCGAGCGTCGTCGCCGAGCTCGGCGACGACTACTACGCCATGTGGGTGCGCGACCCCAGCGGCTTGCGCATCGAGGTCGTCTACCAGGGAGCGTAGCCATCGCGGAGCGTGTCTACCGCTATGCGCCTGTCATCGTCGACAGCTATGACGTCGTCTACGGCCATCTGCGCACGGACGACGTCGCTTTTTATGTCGACCTTGCGATGCACGCTCGCGGGCCCGTGCTCGAGCTCGGCGCCGGTACCGGCCGCATCCTGATCCCCTCCGCCGCCGCGGGCGCACAGATGACCGGACTGGATCTCTCGCCGTTGATGCTGGACGCCGCGCGACGCAAGCTTGCGGCGCTGCCGCGCGAGGTCGCGGAGCGCGTCACACTCATCGAAGGCTCGATGACGTCCTTCGATCTCGGCCGGCGCTACGCGCTCATCACCATCCCGTTTCGCGCGTTCTCGCACCTCATCACGGTCGAGGATCAGCTCGCATGCTTGGCATGCGTCCACCGGCACTTGGCCGATGACGGCGAGCTCGTGCTCGACGTCTTCCAGCCACGGCTCGACCTTCTCATTGATACGCGCGGCGCCGACGAGGTCGAGGACCTGCCCGAATCCGCCCTTCCGGACGGGCGTACCGTGCGCAGGACTGCGCGGCGCACGGCGGTGCGCCAGCGCGAACAGGTCGTGCAGATCGAGTTCAATTATTACATCAAGGACCGGTCCGGCGCCGTCGAGCGTCTGCAAGAGTCGTTTCCCATGCGCTACTATTTCAGATACGAGATGGAACATCTGCTCGCGCGCGCGGGCTTCGATGTGGCGGCGTTCTTCGGCTGGTACGATCGAACGCCGCCGGCCGAAGAACCGCGCGAGATGATCTTCATCGCTAGGAGGCGCCAATGATGATCCGGATCGCAGCGCTTGCGGCTGTCCTCATGGTGCAAGCCGTCCCAGCGCTTGCCGCCGGCACCGATAGCAATCTTAGAGCACCGCTGCAGCAGGCGATCAATTCGTATCTCGCCGCCCATGTCACGGACGAGCACATCTCGACGCTTTCGCTGTCGGTGAGTCTGCCCGGCGATCCGTCGACCATCGACCTGACGACCGGCCAGCGCAGCTGGCACGGCGGCGGCCCGGTCGCAACCGACGACCTGTGGCAGATCGGCAGCAACACCAAAGCGTACACCGCAGTCACGTTGCTGCAGCTTGAGGCCGAAGGCAAGCTCAACATCGACCAGACGGTGGGTTTGTGGCTGCCGCAGTACCCGGCATGGAAAAACGTCACGATCCGGCATCTGCTCGATATGACGAGCGGCATCCCCGGCTACGACAACGTGCCGGCGATGGGTTACGCGCAGACGACGATCTATCGCCGCTGGACGCCGGCGCAACTGATCGCCTTTGCGGACCCGATCTACCCGGGCGCTCCGAAACCGACCAGCGGTTGGGACTATTCGAACACCAACTACCTGCTCGCAGGCCTGATCATCGAACGCGTCACCGGCAACAGCTATGGCGCCGAGCTGCAGCGACGCTTTTTCACGCCGCTCGCCCTGACGAACACGTTCTATAGCCCCAACGTCTACCCGAAGACGGTGACCGATCGTATGGTGTCCGGATACTGGGATAACACAGGCCCTGGCAACGAGCCGTTCAAGCGTTTCATCGGCGTGGACATGCGCGTGGCCGATATGTCGTGGGCCGGCGCCGCCGGCGGGATCGTCTCGACGCCGCAGGACGTGATCCGCTGGGTGCGCGCGCTCTACAAAGGGGGCATGCTCGCGCCCAAACAGCGGCGCGAGCTCATGAGCGTCGTCTCCGTGAGGAGCGGGAAGCCGATCCCGACGACCAGCCCATCGGATCCCCAAGCCTTCGGCCTCGGCGTCGGCCTTACGACCAAACCGAAGATGGGCACGTTCTGGTACTACCAAGGCGAGACATTGGGCTACCGCATGATCTACGCGTGGTTTCCTGCCAGTAACGTAGTCTTCGCCGTCGGCGCCAACAGCCAGCCGACCGTCAATCACATCGGTGACTTGATGGCCGCTATCTGGGACGTGCTCCACCGGGCCGGCAGGGTCTAACGCGCGTCTCGGGCAACGGTTTTACCATGGCTGTGTGGCAAATCATTCTCGTAGTCGTGCTGGTGATCATGTTGATCGGCCTCTTCATCGCCCGCGCGAACGAACAGAAGAACAAAGTCCGGTAACGTGCTTGAGCGCGTTCAAGAGAACGCGCTTCTTTAACGCTTAGACAGCGGCTGCGCGTTGACGCGCGGCCATCTTCGATTTTCGGCGCCCGTCCTCGGTCAGCACCCGCTTGCGCAGACGCAGCGATTTGGGCGTCACTTCGACCAGCTCGTCGTCTTCGATGAACTCGAGCGCGCGTTCGAGCGACATCGGCTCGGGCGGCGGCAGGTTGGGCGCGTCGTCCGACCCAGATGCGCGCATATTAGTCAGCTTTTTGGCCTTGCAGACGTTGACCGTGATGTCGTCGTCCGTCTTGCCGCGTCCGACGATCATGCCCTCGTACACTTCGGTCTGCGGCGCGATGAAGAACGCGCCGCGCGCCTGCAGATTGTCGAGCGCGTAGGCAGTGGCGATGCCGGTCTCTGCGCTGATGAGCACGCCGGTGTTGCGGCCGGGTATCTCGCCTGCCAGTGGCTGGTGGTCGTAATAGGTGTGGTTGATGACCGCCGTGCCGCGCGTGAGCGTCAACAGCTCGTTGCGCAGCCCGAAGAGCGCTCGGGTCGGCATCGTGTACTCGAGGCGCTGCTGCGATCCGTAGCCTACCATATTGAGCATCTGCGCGCGCCGGCGGCCCAACGACTCGATCACCGCG
The DNA here is from genome assembly GCA_963772515.1 of Vulcanimicrobiota bacterium. Lineage (GTDB taxonomy): Bacteria > Vulcanimicrobiota > Vulcanimicrobiia > Eremiobacterales > Eremiobacteraceae > JAFAHD01. The sequence goes on along the minus strand of CAVYXC010000002.1, from coordinate 34,188 downwards.
CCCGCGTACTCCTCCGCGACGTCGACGACGACGTATTCGACAGGTTCCATGCGCTGGCCGTCGCGCTCCACGACGATGACCTGCGGCTTGGAGACGCCCAATTCGTAGCCTTCGCGGCGCATCGTCTCGATCAGGACCGACAGATGCAGCTCGCCGCGCCCTGAGACATGAAACGTGTCGGGCGAGTCGGTCGGCTCGACGCGCAGCGCGACGTTGCTCTCCAGCTCGCGCTCCAGCCGCTCCTTGAGATGGCGGCTGGTCAGATACTTGCCCTCGCGCCCGGCGAAGGGCGACGTGTTGACGACGAAGTCCACCGACACCGTCGGCTCGTCCACTAGCACGGCGTCGACCGCTTCAGGTTGATTGGCGTCGGCCAGCGTCTCGGCGATGTTGACCTCTTCGACCCCCGAGAGCGCGATGATGTCGCCCGCGCGCGCCTGCGCAAGCTCGCGGCGCTGCAAGCCGAAGAACTCGAAGATCTTGGTGACGCGATGCGTGGTGCGTTCGGCGCCGCGGATGCGCACGATCGGATCGCCCGGCCGCACGATGCCGCGGAAGATCCGCCCGATGCCGATCCGTCCGACGTATTCGTTGTGGTCGATGTTCGAGACGAGCATCTGGAACGGACCCTCGTCGTCGCCCGGCGGCTCGGGGATGTGTTGGATGATCGCGTCCATCAGCGGCCGCAGATCGCTGCCCGGCGTCGAAAGCTCCCTGGTGGCGGTGCCGGCGCGCGCGTTGGTGTAGATCACCGGGAAATCGAGTTGATGGTCCGCACAGCCGACGTCGATGAAGAGCGCCAGCACTTCGTCGAGCACTTCGACCGGCCGCGCATCCTTGCGATCGATCTTGTTGATGACGGTGACGACCGGAAGATCCTGTTCGAGCGCTTTGCGCAGCACGAAGCGGGTTTGCGGCAGCGGGCCTTCGGCCGCGTCGACCAAGAGCAGCACGCCGTTGACCATCTGCAAGACGCGCTCGACCTCGCCGCCGAAATCGGCGTGGCCTGGCGTGTCGACGATGTTGACCTTGACGTCGCCCCACACGATGCCCGTGTTCTTGGCCAAGATGGTGATGCCGCGCTCGCGCTCGATCGGATTGGAATCCATGACCAGGTCGCCCGCCTGCGACGGGTCGCGGAACACGCCGGCTTGGCGCAGCATGGCGTCGACCAGCGTCGTCTTGCCGTGGTCGACGTGGGCGACGATTGCGATATTACGAACATCCGGACGAGTGTGCACATCTCTTTATTAGGCTCACTCGCGCGGGAAGCCTGGTCGTGCGCGCCCGCGTGCGCAGGCCGGTTGCGGCTTTAGACCGAAAACCGCGCCGACGATGAAGGACCAGCAGTTCTCAAGCGGCGACGATCCCGTGCGGCAAGAGCGCTCGCATCCACACCCGCCCGACATCGCGATGGACGTCGATCCGTCATACGATCCCGACAACGATCCAACGGTACGCTCGTTCGGTGTCATGGGTGCGTCAGGCGGCGTGCTGCTGCCCGAGATACGTGCGCGCGCGTTCGACCTGGGCCGGGCGATTGCCGAATCAGGTTGCAGTCTGATCACCGGCGCGTGCCCGGGTCTGCCCTACGACGCTGCCCGCGGCGCACAGGCGGCGGGCGGCCTGTCCATCGGCATCTCACCCGCTCTCTCGCGCAGCGAACACGTGAAGCGCTACGACTCTCCTGTCGATGCATACGATGCCATCATCTACACGGGCAGCGGTCTGATGGGGCGCGAAGTCCACAACATCCACTCCTCCGACATCATCATCATCATCGGCGGCCGTTCGGGCACGCTGGGCGAGTTCTGCATCGCGTTTGACGAAGGCAAGCTCATCGGCGTCGTTCAGGATTCGGGCGGCATCGCGGACGCATTGCCCGAGCTGGTGCCGCAGCTCGGCAAGCGCACCGGCGCGTGCATCATCTACGATAGAGAGCCGCGGCGCCTCGTGCAACGCTGCATCGAAGAATACCGGACCTCGCACTATCGTCACCCCTCGACATTCGTCGAGTCTGCGCCAACGGAGGATGGGCAGTGGCCCGCATCAGCTTCATCGGCGCCGCGGGCGTCGTAACCGGCAGCAAACACCTCGTCGAAACCGATTCGGGCGCGCGCGTGCTGCTCGACTGCGGCATGTTCCAAGGCTTGCCCGAGCTCACGCAGCGCAATTGGACGCCGCCGCCAGTCGACCCGAAGACACTCGACGCCGTGCTGCTGTCGCACGCGCACCTCGATCACTGCGGCTATCTGCCGGCGCTGACGCAGCAAGGCTTCACCGGTCCCGTGTACACGACGCCTGCCACGATCGAGGTCGCGACGCTGGTGCTGCGCGATTCGGCCGGATTGCAAGAGGACGAGGCGCAGCGCGCCAAACGCCATCCCGAACGGGGCCTGCACACGACGCCGCTGTATACGGATGACGACGTCACCGCGGTCACGAAGCTGTTCAAACCGGTCAACTACGATGACGACCGCACCGATATCGCCGGTTGCCGCTTCCAGCTCGTCGATGCGGGCCACATCCTCGGGTCGGCGATCATCCAGCTGTGGTTCCAGGAAGGCAAGCTGACCTTTTCGGGCGACCTTGGCCGTTACGGCCGGCCGCTGCTCAACGATCCGACCGCGGTCGCCGAGAGCACGGTCGTGCTGTGCGAATCGACGTACGGCGACCGCCTGCACCCGACCAACGATCCGCAGGTCGACCTCGGCGCCGTCATCAACGCGGCCTGCAAACGCAACGGCGTGCTGGTGATTCCGGCGTTCGCCATCGGCCGCACGCAAGAGATCCTGTACGCCATCGGCGGACTGCAGACGCGCCGGGACGATTCCGCAGATCGACGTCTACGTCGACAGCCCGATGGGCAATCAGCGCAAGCGAGATCATGGCGCGCCATCCCGAAGCGATGCGCATCAACCTGCAGCAACAGTTCGGCGCGCAAGCGGACTGCATGGGTGCCCAGCGCGTCACGATGGTGCAGTCGGTGGACGACTCGAAGCGTCTGAACGACCTCACCTCGAAGGCCATCATCATCTCGTCGAGCGGCATGGCCACCGGCGGGCGCGTGCTGCATCACCTGCGCAACCGCTTGCCGCGCCCCAACGACACCGTATGTTTTGCTGGCTTCGAAGGGCCGGGCACGCCGGGCAACATGTTGTTGAACGGCGCGAAGACGATCAAGATTATGGGCGTTCCCATCCCAGTGCACGCGGCGATCACGCACATCGACGGCTTTTCGGCGCACGCCGACAAGAACGAGCTGCTGCGCTGGTTCGGCGGCTTCACCGACAAACCGCAAGTGTACTTGGTACACGCCGATCCGGCAGCGGCCGCGTCGCTCGCCACCGCGGTGGCCGCGAAGTACGGCTTCCCGACGCAGGTGGCGAAGGTCGGCGAGGTCGTGACCATATGAGCGAGCGCTTCACGCCGGTCGACGAGCATTGGGAACAACGCGTGGTCGAGAGCTTCGCGCGCCAGGGCGCCATGACGCTCTTGGGTGCGCGCATCCTTCATCTGAAACCCGGCGTGTGCTCGATCGGCATCGCCTACCGGCCCGAGCTCTCGCAGCAGCACGGGTTCTTCCACGCGGGCGTCACGAGCACGATCGCCGATTCGGCAGGAGGCTACGCGGCGTTGACGCTGTTCGATTCCGCCTCAGAAGTGCTGACGGTCGAGTTCACCATCAATCTCTTAGCGCCGGCCGTCGGCGACGAACTCGTCGCGTACGGCCAGGTCATCCGCACCGGCAAGACGATCAGCGTGTGCAGAGTGGACGTTGAAGCGATCAAGGGCGGTAAGACTACGGTGTGCGCGCTGCTGCAGCAGACGCTGATGCGGGTGGATATCCCCTAGCCGCTCGAGCGGTGCAGATGCTGGTCCACGATCTTGCGCGCGGCGGCGCGGGGATCGAGCTCGCGCGCGAGCACGGCCGCTAGCACGGGTTCCATAGCGCCGTCGCTCGAGAGCTGCGCGCTCACATACTCGCCCACGTGGCGCTGCACGGCTTCGACGACCTCGTCGCGCAAGTGGTCGCGCGAGCGGCCCATGCGCTGGTCGGCTTCGAGCACGAGCTGATGTCGCTGACACGCCTGCCACAGCTCTTCGACGCCTTGGCCGGTCGTGCCGATCGTCTCGAGCACCGGCGGCATCCAGCGTCTGCGCCGCTCTTCGGAGCCGCCGAGCGTCAGCATCGACTTCAAATCCGCCACCGTTTGGTGCGCGCCGGGCCGGTCGGCCATATTGACGACGAAGATATCGGCGATCTCGAGCAGTCCGGCCTTGATGGTCTGCACGCCGTCGCCCAGACCGGGGACGGTCACGACCACGACCGTATCGGCGACCTTGACGACCTCGAGCTCGATCTGGCCCACGCCGACGGTTTCGACGATGACGACGTCGCGGCCGGCTGCATCGAGCGCGCGCACGACTTCGCGCGTCGCCGGCGCCAGCCCGCCCGCGTTCTTGCGCGATGCCATGCTGCGGATGAAGACGCCCGCGTCGCCCGCGTGGCGCTGCATGCGCACGCGGTCGCCGAGCACCGCACCGCCCGTGAACGGGCTCGAGGGGTCGACGGCGACGATGCCAACGCTTTGTCCGCCCTTGCGGATCACCGCTGTGATATCGTCGACTAGCGTGCTCTTGCCGGAACCAGGCGGGCCGGTGACTCCGATGATGTGCGCGCGGCCGGTGCGCCGGTACAGCGCCGAGACCAGCGCGGCCGCGGCCGGATCGTCGTTCTCGATCAACGTAATGGCGCGCGCCAATGCCCGCCAATCGGATGCGAGCACCCGCGTGGCGATTTCGCGGCCGCGTTCGTCCGCCGCATCGCGCTTTTGGGTCGAGGACTGCATGCGCGGGAAGTTCCCGCCAGGGCAAGGGCGCGCCTGCGGGGTGAATCGAAGCCGCCCTCATGAAATACGAAGGAGGTGGGCCACGTTCATCGTGGCCACAGTTCTCGCGACGGTGATAAACGGGGAGCGCGCAAACGCCGCGGCGTGCCCGTTGACCATCGTCGGCTTCAACGTTTACGGTCTGGGTTTGCCCCAGCACTCCACTCAGTATCGCATCGTTCTCCTGGTGGATTCTCCGGGGACGTATTCGGTGACGTTTCACGTGATCGGACTCCCTGTAGACGATGGCCGTTTGGTGCAGTTGCCGAACGAGAAGATCGACTCAGATGCACCTGACCTCGCGTCCTTCGCATTCACCTGGCGCGCAGATACGCTTAGCAAGATTGAGATCGACTCGGTGAATGGACCCGACGGGCGGATAGTCGAGTGCGACAGCACCATTGCGAAGACCATCAATAGAGACGTCGATTGGCCGTTGGTGGCAGTGAACGATGCAAACATATCATTTGCGGGGGACGCCATCGCTTCTAGAATACCTAACACAGGCACCATGGGCCTGGTCGTGGTTAAGGTCACTATCAGTCAGGCAGGGGCACTAAACTCAGCCACTGTTTACCGTTCGTCCGGAAACCCCATCCTCGACGCAGCGGCCGTGCGTTCGGCGACGAACTCGACGTATGCGAAAGGCCGCCCGGGCGATTACCTTATCAAATATGCCTTCGTCGTGAAATGACGATGGCAAGTCAGGGCGCATGGTGTTGCACCGTTATCTTCGCGGCTATCGCCATGTTTATCACGGGCCACCCGCCGGCGGATGCGGATTGTCCGGTGAAGATCGATCACATCTTCCTCAACAGCTTAGGTTCGACTAATAACTCCGGCGAGTATCAGGTCAACATGTCGACAGGCCAAAAAGGGCCATTCTCGATTTGGCTTGTCGCGACGGCCGGCACTACCCCTGAGCAAGTAATAAAGGTTCTCGCGCCTAATGTCGATTTCAGTAAGAATAATGAAGCACAAGTCATTGTGATCTCACAGTACTCAAACGTGACGGAGATGCACGTTCAAGAGGTTGTCCCGTCGGATACGGAGGTCTCCGTCGACTGCGAAACGCCGCCAGTGGCTGTCGACGGAACGCAGCCAGCTCAAACGACGTGGCGTTTTGATGATCAAGTCATTCCAGTCGGACCAACAGTTCTTGCAAAGGTCCTGACGCTGCCAGGGCGACCCATTCTGGTGCCGGCCCCGCTTGATTATCCGCTCGCAGCCAAGCAACAAGGCATTCAAGGGACTGCGCAGGTGGCTATTACTGTCGATCCGTTTGGCGCGATTCTCTCGGTGTGGGTGCTTCACTCATCGGGCTCCAAGCTGCTCGACGCCTCTGGACTCAAAGCGGCCAAACCATTTACATTCGGGCAACCGGCAGCAGGGGGCAGCCCGGTTGCAGCCACGTATGTTCTTACATATATGTGGTTGATTCAAGCAAGGCTTTGAGTTCGCCGCAGGTCAGGATACCGGTGCGCAAGCCGTTTTCGGTGTTTGCGACGGCAATCTCGCATGGCTGGTATCAGACCATGCCGTTTCGCCTCGACAGCAAGCGTGGCGTGCTGCAGCGCGTCGAGCAACTTATGGACGGCAGCGTTGTGCTGCTCGAGATGTGGGATGAGCCGTCGAAGCGTCGCAGCTATCGCGATGCGGTCATCGAGGTGATCGGAGAGCGGACGCACGACCCGGGCGTCGCGCAGGAGATGGCGCGCCGCGCCACCGTCATGCTGCATCTCGACGAGGACTTGCGCGGCTTCTACGCGCTTGCGCGCGAGCGCGCGGACCTCGCGCACGTGCTCGAGCATGGCGCAGGACGCGTCATGCGCGCGTCGACGCTCTGGGAAGACGTGATCAAGACCGTGCTTGGGACGAACGTGCTGTGGAGCCAGGCGGTGGTCATGATCAATCGCGTCGCAGATCTGGGCGAGCCCTTCCCCGGCGACCCGACGCTCAAAGCGTGGCCCTCGCCTGGGCGCGTGGTTCGTGCGGGCGAGAAACACTTACGCGACGTCGTGCGCGCGGGCTATCGCGCGCCGTACATCATGGAGCTTGCGCGCGCGCAGAAATCCGGCGCGATCGACTTCGACGCGATCGAGGCGCAGGCCAAGACAGACGACTCGATCGTGCTGTTCAGGAAGCTCACCGCGCTCAAAGGCGTCGGCAAATCGTCGGCTCATTTCCTCATGAACCTGCTCGGGCACTACGATCACATCTCGGTGGATAGCGCGACCTTTGCTTACGCCAAGCGAGCGCTCTTTCGCGGCAAGCGCCCGACAGAGAAGCAGATCCGCAAGCGCTTCGCACAATTCGGACGCTGGCAGTCGCTGGTGTATTGGTTCGGGCGCTGGTCGCCCAAGCGGGAATGGTGGGAGGACGCGAGCGGTCGCGCTTCCATGTAGACCGCGCCTTTAGTGCAGGCTCGGGTTGACCAACACCGTGCCCGGGAAATACGCTGCGACGATCGGCGCGGCTACGATGCCCGCATTCGCCCGCCCGCGCGCGCCCCACTGGCACATGCCGACGCCATGCCCCAGCCCGTGTCCGGTGAAGACGTAGCCTTCGGTCGACGGCTTGACGTCGAACATCGCACTCGGCAGCACCTTGTAGCCGAGCACGCTGCTGACTTGCGTGTAGAATTGATGACCGTCCATGTCGTCCGCCGACGTCGCCGGACGTACGATACGCACCGTCTTGGCACGCCCATCCGTCCAGCGATCGGTGACGATGATGTCGGCAAAATCCCCGATCACGCGGCTGAGCGCTTGCGACGGCACCGCATTCTCCCACGCGAAGTACGGTGCAGGCGTGCAGTACGGCTTGCCGCTATCGTCGGTATCGGAGATGCCGTAGAGATACGCCGGTCCCGGCCGTCCGGTGAGCTCGTTTGAACCCGCCGTATGGCCCCCGCACACGGCGCTATAGAACACGTCGGCGGGTGCACCGGCGGCGGTGATCATCATGCCGGCCGTCGCCGCCGCGGCGCTCGTGAACACCGTCGCGAGATTGTCCAGACCTTCATAGACCTGGTTCGACGTGTCGTCGGTGACGTCGTACGGTTTGGCCGTGCTATGCACGGCTGCGCGCAAGCCATAGGTGCGCGAGACGATCGCCTGCGCCTTGACGGACTCAAGTGCCCAGCTCGGACTGATCTCGGATGCCAACGTCGAGGCCACGTATGACTCGACATCGATTGCGTTGACCACCAACGCGGTTGACCCAGAGCGCTGCAGCGTGATGGCTCCGCCGTAGTGACGAGGCGGCAACGCGTTGGCCGCCGTCGACGCGCTCACCAGCAGCGGCGCTGCCGAACGCACGACCACCGGGGCGTCGCCGAGCGTGAGATTCGTCAGATCGCCGGTGAGCGTGCCGGCGACGCCGTCGTACGTCAACGCGGTCATCTCGCGCGTCGCGGTACCGATCGACAGCTCGAGCGGCGCGGTACCGCTGATCTGCACGCGCGTGACCGCCAAACCCGAGAATAGGTGCACGCGGATCGCCTGCGGCAGCGGCGCAGGCGTATGGGTGGCCCCAAGCGCGCGTGCGGCCCCAAACGATGCCACAGCGACGCCGCCAGCGATGAAATGGCGTCGCGTCAATCGATGCACGGTGCGCTCACGTTGGGCTTGTGGGCAATGTGTTCCTCGCGGCGGCACCGAAAAGCGGCGCATGATCATACACGTTCTTGTGCCGCTCGTGCTAGCGGCCATCACCGCAACGCCGCCCGCCCCCTCGGCGCCCTCGTTCCAAGCAAGCGGTCCGTACACCAAAGCGCCCGGCATGGGCATCCACATCGGCACGCTGCCGCCTGGTGCAAACGACGCGATCACGGACGTCACTGGCGTGCGCGTCGGACAGGTGACGCACATCGAAGGCCAAGGCAGGCTGGTCCCAGGCGTCGGGCCGATCCGCACCGGCGTCACCGCGATCATCCCGCGCACGGACATATGGCACAAGCGTATGTATGCCGCCGCGTGGCCGCTCAACGGCAACGGCGAGATGACCGGGACCCTGTGGATCAACGAATCTGGTTGGCTCGAGGTGCCCATCGTGCTCACCGATACGTTGTCGGTGGGGCGCGTGGACGACGGCGTCATCTCGTGGATGATCCAGCAGTACCCGGGCATCGGCAACACCGAAGACGTGCCCCTGCCGGTCGTCGCCGAGGTCAACGACGGATTCCTCAACGACCAGGCCGGACGGCACAACACGCCAGCCGACGTCATGCGCGCATTGGATGAGGCCGCCTCTGGGCCTGTCGCTCAAGGCGGTGTCGGCGCCGGCACCGGCGCCGTGGCGCTCGCGTTTAAAGGCGGCATCGGCACCGCGTCGCGCGTTGTGTCGACCGCTGACGGCGGCTACACCGTTGGCGTGCTCGTCAACATCAACACGTTCGGAAGACGCCAGGACTTCGCGATCGACGGCGTGCCCGTCGGGGCCGAGATCAAAGACCTCCAACCGCTCGAACCGCATCCGGCAGAGGGCTCGATCATCATGATCGTGGCCACCGACGCGCCGCTGCTCCACGATCAACTGCTGGAAATCTGCAAACGTGCGGCGCTTGGCTACGCGCGCACCGGCGGTTCTTCACGCGAGGGCAGCGGCGATCTCATCCTCGCGTTCTCGACCGCCGACGTCGTGCCGTACGGCGAAAAATCGCTCACCTATAACGCGACGGCGCTCGATCGCGGCAATATCAACCCGCTATTCATCGCGACGATCGAAGCGACGGACGAGGCGATCGTCAACGCGCTGCTCTCCGCGCAGACCATGACGGGTCGCGACGGCAACACGGTCTACGCGCTGCCGCACGACCGCGTGCTGGAGATCATGCACCGCTACGGGCGTTAGGCGCGGACATGGCGTGGCGGCCGATCTGTTCGACCGGCGTGGTCGAGGTTGAGGCAAAGCGCTTGCGGGTGGCATGGACCGGCGCCGGCGTCGCGTTCGTCGACGACGCGACGCCCACCGCCAAGCGCCTGATGGCAAAACGGCTCAAGATGGAGCTCGTCGAAGCGCAGGTGCCGGCCAAGATCAGGGCCGCGCTGGTCAAAGCCGCCAAGCGCCCCGGCGGCGATGACGTGCCGATCGACCTGAGCTGGGCGCGCGACTACGAACGCGACGTGCTGCTCGCAGCTCGCACGATCCCTTGGGGCGAGACACGGCCCTATTCATGGTTGGCCCGAGAGGCGCGCCGGCCGCGCGCGGTGCGCGCAGCCGCGAGCGCTATCGCGCGCAATCCGCTGTGGTTTCTCGTGCCCTGGCACCGCGTCGTATATAAGGAAACGAAAGGCAAGACGCCGGCGACCGCATTCGCAAAGCGCAAGCAGCAACTGCTGGCCAGAGAGCTGAGAACCTCGAAGACCTAGGGTCGACGACCTAGGCTAAGGTGCCACGCGCGGTCGCATCACGAGGAGCGCGACGGCAAGCGCTGCACGCGCGAGCGCGCTCGATAAGACCAGATGGTACGGGAACATCCGATCGCCGGCGCCGGTCACGACCTCGTAGATCTCCAGGGCCACGACGATGACCAATGTGATGATCAGCGCATCGATGATCCCTACGTAGCGCACGGGATCGCGAGACGCGCACAGCGTCAGATAGCTTAGGCCTAAGACGATCGCGCCGATGGCTTTGACCAAGAAGTTGACCGTCTCCGAGCCGGGGCCGGTCGGAAGCGCGAACGTCGTAGCCAGCCAGCCCGTGGCGAAGAGCAGCACGAGGCCTGCAATCGCTACCCACACCGCTAAGACGGCGAGGAACGTTCGAAGCGCCCTATACGAACCTGGCGGGGCTGAAACGACGGATGCACTCATGCGATGATCTCCTTTTGCGTTCCGTGAAGCGCCTGCTGCAACGCCGATCGCAGATCCATCAAGCCTGCGCCCGTTTTCGCCGAGACGGCCACGCCCTCGCCCGGCGCGCGCATCCGAAACCAGATCGCTCTTGTTCCACGCGATGATCGCAGGTTTGCCGCCGGCGCCCAACTGCGCCAGCAGTCCTTCGACCGCCTCGCGCTGGCGGCGCCAGAACGGATTGCTCACGTCGATGACGTGCACTAACAACGTCGCGTCGGTGACCTCTTCGAGCGTCGCCGCGAACGCAGCCACAAGCTCCTTGGGCAGATCGGTGATGAACCCGACCGTGTCGGCGAGGATCGCCTCGGAGCCATCGAGACGTACTTTGCGCAATGTAGGATCGAGCGTCGCAAACGGCTGATCGGCGACAAATGCCTCGGCGCCGGTCAAGGCGTTGAGCAGCGACGACTTGCCCGCATTCGTGTAGCCCACGAGCGCGATGACCGGCGTGCCCTCGCGCGTTCGGCGCTGTTCGCGCCGGCGCTTGCGCACGTCCGCGAGCTGGCCCTCGAGATGCGAGATGCGCAGGCGGATGCGCCGGCGATCCACCTCGAGCTTGGTCTCACCGGGGCCGCGCGTGCCGATGCCGCCGCCCAGGCGGGAGAGCGCATCGCGCGCGCCGATCAGGTTGGCCGCGCGGTGGCGCAGTTGGGCGAGCTCGACCTGCAGCTTGCCCTCCGCCGTGCGCGCATGGCGCGCGAAGATGTCGAGGATGACGACGTTGCGATCGATCACAAAGGCGTCGCTGCCCACGATTTTCTCCAGGGCCGTGCGCTGGCGCGGGCGCAAAGAATTGAGCAGCACGATGCCGTCGGCTTTTTTCTCGCGCACGAGCGCAGCGAGCTCGTCGGCCTTGCCCGCGCCGACGAGCGTGGACGGATCGACTTTCGGACGGCGCTGGACCACGCGCGCGACGACGTGCGTTCCCGCGGCGCGCGCGAGTGCCACGAGTTCGTCGAGCTCGACGTCAAACAGCGTGTGGTCGTCGCCCGTGTCGACGCCCGCGATGATGACGCGTTCGGGACCGGCCTGTGTGGAATGAAGCATTGCCTGGTGATATACGACGCGGGCGGCTCGAAAGCCGCCCGCGGATGATTTGCGTTAAGAGACGGCGGTCAAGGGCGGTGCGCCCTTGCGCAAGCCGAACGGATGATCTGCGACCGGAGTCAACGGCGTGAACCGTAGCTGATTCTGATATGTCGAGACGAGCAGCTCGATACCTGCGTGGACGCTGTTCTCCTCGGCGACGCACTTGGAGAGCTTCTTGATCATGTATGCTTCGAGGTTGCCGAGCGCGTGCTGCCAGTACGGATCTTTAGAGAGCTTCGAACCGTCGAAATGATCTTTGTCGACGAGCCAAACAAAAACCGGCTCGCTGCCTTCCCGGAACCCCAGTACGAAGAGGGGTGTTGGCTGCGCTGCCGGTTCGGTGTCGGGGTAGAACGAGCAGATGGTGTAGAATTCGAGCAGTACGTGTTCGGGCTCGATCGGTTTACTCACGAACGCCTCCTGTATCGGTCGCTGCTTCGTCGACCGGAGCGAAGTCGGACGCGGCGCTGGTGCGGGGTTGGTCCGTTCTCGCGGGTTTCGGCGCAGCGGTAAAGCGGTCCCTGTAGCCGGCGCATTTGATGGCTGCGTTCGGGGAGGACTGCGCGCGTCCCACGGCGCAAACCGCCCGGGGGCCGAGTTCTCTCTAGAAGTCAGGCTCGAAAGCATGACCGTGCCGTCGCCGTACTTCATCCAAGTCTCGGATACGCATCTCTTCGAAGACGCGGCGACCAAGCTATGGGATGTCGCGCCCGATCAGGCGCTTGACGCAGCGATCGACGCGCTCTCCAAGCTGGATGGCACGCCGAGCTTCATCCTGGTGACCGGCGACTGTTCGGCTGACGGGACCGAGGCTTCGTACCTGCGCCTCGCCGGCAAGCTGCAGCGCCTGGACGCTCCAGTCTACTACCTGCCTGGCAATCACGACGACGCGGGCCGCATGGCGCGCCTGCTGGCGGGCCGCAGCATCGCCTCGGGCGACAAGCTGGTGCAAGACTTCGAAGCGCAAGGCTGGCGCTTCTTGCTCCTCGACAGCTCCGTGCCCGGCCAGGACTGGGGCGCGCTCGGCAGCCAGCAGATCGAATGGCTGCGCGCTGCGCTGGCCCAAGAACCGTCGACGCCCACGATGGTGGTCGTGCACCACAATCCCGTGCCGGTCGGATCCGCCTGGCTCGACACCATGACGATCGCCGACGCCGACGAGCTGCTGCCGGTGCTCGACGCCGCACCGCAGGTGCGCGCCGTGCTGTACGGGCACGTCCATCAAGAGCTGACCGAGCAACGCGGCGGGGCGAAGTACATGAGCGCGCCGTCGACGTTCTTCCAGTTCAAGCCAAGGGCCCAGACCTTCGATGCCGACTCGGCGCCCAACGGAGCGCGCATCGTGCACCTCGAGCCGGACGGGTTTTCGACCGCCGTGTTGCGCTTCGGTCAGCCAATGCCCCCGCTCGAATAGCCTAAGCCTTCAGCAATACCAATTCCCAATCGTCGTCCTCGGCGATGATGATCTCATCTGGGCCGACATGATGGCCGCGCGGAAGCTGCGTCAGCGTGCATAGCCGGCCCGCGATGTCGATCGTGCCACGGGCGCCGGGGCCAAGCGCGAGACCGGTGACCAACGGCGCCGCAAGCGCCGCCGCAGAGTACGAGGCGCGGATACGGAAATGCCGCTCGACCGACTTGGCCATGTTCGGGTCTGCGATGCGCATGACGATCGGCAGATCCGGCGCGTACGCGAGTGCGGTCAACGCGACTTCGAGATTCGCGCTGTCGCTGTCGGTGACGGCCAGCAGCGCCGCCGCGTGGGCGACGCGGGTCATCTCCTGCGCGCCTTCGCTGGTCGCGTCGGCGGTCATCACGTGCGCGCCCATCGCGCGCACGTCTGAAGCCAGCGCTTCGTTGGGATCGCGATCGATGACCGCCACGCGGTAGCCCGCATGCAGTAAGTACTGGGTCACGCGCGCGCCGACGTTGCCGAATCCGCACACCACGATGTGGCCCCGGCCGGTCAGCGGATGACGGCCGCGCGCGTACTCCAACGAACGGCGCGTGATCGTCGCGGTCAAGTACGCCAGCAGCGTGCCGGTGATGGCGATGCCGCCGGCCATGACCAGCATGCCCACCGCTTTCGCGGCGTCGTCGCTGTGCAGCAGCGAAATGTCGCCGAATCCGGTCGTCGTCGCGGTCGTGATGACGAAGTAGAACGCGTCGAACATTCCCAAGCCCAGTTTGGTGTGGAAGAAGATGGTGGCGAAGATCAGCAGTCCGGCGAGCGCCGTCCACATCGACACCAGCATCGGATCGTAGCGCCGGCGCATCAGCCGCTGCCAGAACGTCTCGTGCGGGCGCACGACGAGCGAACGTTGCTTGGACGCTCCATCGGACGTGGACTTGGGCGTGTGTTCCAGCAGGCTCGCGAACGTCACCGTCGCACCCGCGGGGATGGTCTCGTCGTGCGCGGGAAACGCACGCTGATCGATTGCCAGCACCTGCCAGTGGCGCGAGGCTTGCAGTGAACTGACCGTGCGGCCGGCACAGTCAAGCTGCTCGCTGGTCGCATGGCAGAACGTCAGCAAATTCTCGGAATAGCGCGGGAATTCGATCGCCTGATACACGCTCGGATTCAGGCAGGACGCCGCGAACGTCGCCGCTGAGAACGTCTCCGGACTGACGGCCTCGCTATTCTCCAGATTGTTGATGATCTTGCGGCCGAGCCAGCGGTTAAACTGGCGCAGCACGATGCGGATGTGCGGATTGAGGTCGCGCGCTGCGAGCGCGACGCGCAGGTTGAGCTGGTCGTCCGACGTGATGGCGAGGATGGTGCCGGCGACGAGCACCCCGGCACGCGAGAGCACCGCGGGCCGGCGGGCATCGCCGAAGACGTTCGAGATCAGAGGATGGCTGATCTCGACGTCGTGCTCGTGCCCGGGCCAGACGGCGCTGACGCGTCTGCCCGCGCGCGCGAGGCCGCGGCATACTTCGACGCCCAGCTCGTCGTGGCCGAGCACGACGATGACGTCGACCTTGCCGACGGCCTCTGGGGCGATCACTTCGGCTCCGCGCAGGGTTTCGCTCAAGGGGCGGACCTCCGCTGGATTTGGTTTCGGCGCCTGCGCCAGCCGTCCCGTTGCCCTGGATTTGCCGGCCGAACTGCCGATGATGCAATAGGGACCCTACGAACCCGTGAGCATTGGCATGGCCGGGGGTATTTGAGTGCCGAGATCAAGGCGCTGGACCACGGAGATCGGTCCACAAGAGCCGTCGTCGCAGTTCAGCAGAGGTACCACTAAGTGGGAGCCGACGCTGGCATTTCCCAAGAGCGGCGCGCATCGCGCGACCGTCGGCGACAGGCTCTTCGCCGAGGTCCACATCGACATCAAGATCCAGCAAGAACGCGGCGCGAGCCACGACGGCTTCGACGGCACCACGACCCGCTCGGTCCAACCATTCATCGAAAGCATCGTCTACGATTATCTCGGCGTCGAGAACGGTAGCACGCTCGTGGTGCGCGAGACCTCGCGCCAGGGCGAGCGCATCGATCGCGCGACGCTGTACGTGCGCCTTGCTCCTGACGGCCCGACGAAGATCCGCTTCGCATCGGGCGTGGTCAGCGTGATCGTCGACGACGAACAAGTGGCGATCGTGCGCTGGCTGGGTCCGTAGGAAAACCGTCCTACTAGAACAAACGTTCGATTTCGATGGCGTTGCTCACCGCCCTCGGGGGCTTGCTCACCGTCCTGCTCTCCATCACGCCGGCCTTGCCGGATACGCTCGTGTCGATTTACAATCGCGCCGCGGCCATGAACGCGGCGTTGTTTTTTGCCGCGCCGGATAAGACGACGTACGTCAGCACGGGCGACATCGACGCCATGTGGCTGCGCGATTCGAGCGTCCAGGCGCGCTCGATCCTGCACGACCGCCGCCTGGCACGGGGCGTCATCGCCCGCCAGGAACGGCTCATCGTCATCGACCCGTATGCCAATGCATTCTCGCGCGGCTACCTGCCGATCGAGCGCAAGTTCGAGATCGACTCGCTCTGCTATCCCGTGCGCTTGGCAGACGACTATGGACGCGTCATGCACGACACAGGGGTGTACGACCACGCGTTGCTGTTGGAGATGCGCGCGGTGCTGCGCACGCTTGAGGTCGAGCAGCATCATGCGACGATGTCGTCCTATCATCACAATCAGCATCCGATCGATCCGAACATCGGGCTCGTGTGGAGCGCGTATCGGCCCAGCGACGAGGCGCAATCCTATAACTACAATGTCCCCGAGAACATGTTCGCGTCGGTCACGCTGCGCACCATCGCGCGCCTGATGCGCCAGTTCTACGACGATCCGCAAGAAGCGCGCCGCGCGGACGGCATTGCCGACCGGATCGACCAGGCGATCGCGCACCGGGCGGTCTTCAATACGATGGTGGGCCGCATCTACGCCTATGAGATCGACGGGCTCGGCCACGCCAAATTCATGGATGACGCGAACACGCCGAGTTTGCTGTCCGTACCGCTGTACGGCTATCCGGTGGACACCGGCGTCTACGCGACCACGCGGCGTTTCATCTTGAGCAGCGCAAACCCGTATTATTATCGCGGCAAGTTCGCATCGGGCATTGGCAGCTCGCACACGCCCGGCAATTACGTCTGGCCGCTTAGCCTCGTGGTCGAGTATCGCACCGCGACGGACAACGCCGAACGCCGCCAGGTGATCGCGGCGCTGGCCGCCTCAAGCGCGGGCGATGGTGCGCTGCACGAGTCGTTTGACGTGAACGATCCGCGCAAGTACACGCGCGAGAGCTTCGGCTGGGTCAACGCGCTCTTCGAGCAGACCTTCCAGAAATAGACCACCCAGGCTAATGGAGCGGTCGAATTTATTCGACCGCTACTGGCGGAAGCCGTTCGGCATGGTCACGCCGGCCGGCATCCCTGTCAACGATCCGGCAATGCTGGGAGGTCGTGCGCTCGCGCGTATCTTGTCCGTCAACATGTCATGCCACGCCGCCGTGATCGTGGGCGCGAGCGTCGCGATGACGTGCGTGCCGCCCGGCACGACATACAGTCCGGTCGGTACGCCGGCGGCGTTCAAGTAGATGGCCGTGTTCTGCGGATACTGCGTCGGGATGCTGTCGTCGGCCGTGCCGGTGATGACGTAGATCGGCGTGTGCTGGAACGCCGCGCGGAACCGGTCGACCTCGCTGCCATATGCGGCGCCGGCGATGGCCATCACCGCGTTCCAGCGCGACGGATCGAGCGGGCCGATCTTGAACACCGAAAAGCCGCCCATCGAGTAGCCGACCAGGTAGATGCGCTTGGGCGCCACGTGATACGCGGCGGCGAC
Organism: Vulcanimicrobiota bacterium; assembly: GCA_963772515.1. Lineage (GTDB taxonomy): Bacteria > Vulcanimicrobiota > Vulcanimicrobiia > Eremiobacterales > Eremiobacteraceae > JAFAHD01. Next base: position 17,049 of record CAVYXC010000002.1, on the reverse strand, counting down.
CTCATCGGTGACCTGATAGACTTCGTCGTCTGCCGGCGGCGCGAAGTTGTAGATGCCGCGTCCGTACGGCGCGGCGACGATGACGCCGCTGTCGTCGGCGAACTGGCGGAAATATCGGCTTGAGAGAATCTCGGAGTCGTACTGCGGGTTGCCGTGCAGCAGCATGACCAGCGTCGGCTCGGCGGCCGGATGGGCGGGAACGTAGAGCGCGAACGGCGCCAGCATCCCGTCCTTCCGAGAGACGATAAGGCGTTCGACCAAGCCTTGAACTCCGGTGATAGGAGCCGACCCGCCCGCGAGCACTTGCGTGACGATGCTGGCGTCGAGGTCCGCCTGCATCGCGACGCGTTGGTTCCATTGTTCGCTCGTGTAACCGGGTGGCGGCGTCGAGTCCGGCATCCAGCCGAGGTCCGTGTCGAGGCGTTCTTCGAGGTTTGCGGCCTGGTCTGCGCCCATCTTGCGCGTGACCGTGTCGTAGTTGGCCGACAGCTGGGTCAGTGCGCTACGTAGCTCGTCTTCCGGGGAGGTGGCCGCCGCGCTCGGAGTTCCCGATAAGCTGATGGTCGCGCACACCGCCAGCGCCACCGCCGCTGTCGCAGCGCGCCACACGAGTCGTCGGCCGAGTCGGGTCATAGTTATAGATACTTCGGCGGGCGGTGTTCCACCGCCCCGTGGCACGTCATTGGCACGCGCGGTGCGCTACAAGCCGGTGTAGACGGGACCGCCGCCGCCCTCGGGCGGCACCCAATCGATGATCTGATACGGGTCCATGATGTCGCACGTCTTGCAGTGGACGCAGTTCGCGAAGTTGATCTGCAAGCGCTTGCCCGAGTCGGCGAAGCCGTCTTTGGTGATCGGCGGCGCGCCGGTCGCGGCCGGGATCATCTCATACACCGCGGCCGGACAGAAGTACTGACACGGATTGCCGAACTCGGCGGCGCAGCGCGTCGCGCAGATGTCAGTGTCCGCGACGAGCAGATGGCACGGCGAATCCTCATCGTGCGAGGTGCCGCTGCGGAAGACGTCGTCGAGCTTGCTGAAGGTGAGTTTATTGTCGTAGACAGGGCGTTCGAAGCCGGGCACGTTGCGCCCGAAATAATCGACCAGCTTTTCCATGCGTTCGTAGCCGGCTTTGCCCGGCAGCCGGTCGTGGATGCCGAAACCGCGTCCGCCCGTGATCATGCCGAGCGATACGTTGAACAGACCGGCTAACCGGCCGGCATCAAAGCCTTGATGGAAATTGCGCGCCGGATACAGATCCGAGCGGATCCACGAGGACTCGATGCGCTGCTGATACGGAGCCAGCGTCGCCGCCGACGAATCGCCCTTGACGATCGCTTCGTAGATCGTCTCCGCCGCGAGCATGCCCGACTTCATCGCCAGGTGAATGCCTTTGAGTTTGAGCGGGTTGAGCATCCCGGCGCTGTCGCCGATCAGCAGACACCGTCAGCATAAGGCCGCGGCATCGCGAACCAGCCGCCCTCGGGGATCGCCTTGGCGCCGTAGCGGAACATCTGGCCGCCGCCGAGCAGCTTGGCCACGCTTGGGTGCTGCTTGAATCTTTGGAACTCGGCGTGCGGCTCGAGCATCGGGTTCTTGTAGTCGAGGCCCACCACGAACCCGACATCCCAGATGTCGTCTGCCATCGAGTAGATGAAGCCGCCGCCGAACGTATCGTTATCGAGCGGCTCGCCCAGCGTGTGGATGACTTGGCCCGCTGGCGTCGATCCCTTGGGCATCTGCCACAGCTCTTTGATGCCGATCGAATAGACCTGGGGATGCTTGCCGTCGGTCAATTGCGGCAGCTTGCGCCCCAGCTGCTTGGCGAGCGTGCCGCGCGGGCCTTCGCCCAGCACCGTCACTTTGGCGATGAGGTCCGGGCCCGGTTCATAGGTGCGCTTGGGCTGGCCATTCTTGTCCAGTCCTTTGTCGCCGACGCGCACGCCGATGACGCGCTCGCCATCGAGCAAGATCTCCTGGCCTGGAAATTCGGGGAACACTTGGACGCCGAGTTTTTCAGCCTGTTCGGCGAGCCATTTCACGAGTTTGTTGAGGCTGGCGACGTACTTGCCGCTGTTGTTCATCATCGGCGGCTGGATCGGCGCTTTGATGTGGCCGCCTTTGGTCATGAACCACAGCGCGTCGGAGGTTACCGGCGATTCGACCGGGCATCCGGCCGCGAGAAAATCGCCGAACAGCTCGCGCATGCCGCGCGGATCCATCACCGCGCCCGAGATGCCGTGATCGCCGATGGCGCGCGCCTTGTCGATGACGAGGATATTGTCGGTGGAAAGCTCAGGGCCGGGTTTAGAGCCCGCCTTGACCGCCGCGTTGTGCTCGGCGTACAGTTGCGCGAGTCTGATGGCGCCGGCGAGGCTGGCCGGTCCTGCGCCGACGAATACCGCATCGAGCTCGAGCAGGTCTCGTTCTTGCGCCATGGGATCTCCGCGCTGCGCGCTAGTTAGAGCATTGCGCCGGTCGACTTGGCGACCGTCGCGCTGCCGTTGACCGCGTTGACCGCGTAATCGCCGTCAGGCAATGACTTGCCCTTGAACGGCATGACGACGCTGATGAAACCCGTCGTCGTGCGCGGCGGGATGGTAAGCGGGATCGCCGCCTTGGTCATGGGCGACCTGGGCGGGCCGATCGAGAAACCGTCGATGTCGACCTTCGTGTCGGCCGCATTGGTCAGGGCGAAGGTCACCTCGTAGTGCAATCCGCCGCTGGCCACTTGCACCGTCGAGACCTCGACGCCGTCGACGCTGGCGCCGCCTTTGGGGTCCTTGACGTCGAGCGGTACGAACGGCAGATCGGTAGGCGGCAGGTCCGCGTTGCCCGAGGTGAGCTTGTTCCCTTTGTCGTCCTCGAACGACATCGTGACCGCCTTGACGTAGCCGGCATCTTTTTTCGTCTTGAAGGCGACCAGCGTCACGTCGGTGGTGGCGCCTGGCGCGATAGTGATCGTCAGCTTGGCATCGCCGATGGCGACGCCGGCGTCGCTGGAGACCGAAAGCTTCGAGAACGTGATCGCTTTGGCGGACGGGTTCTTGAGCGCGAAGGCGAGCTCGAGGAAGCGAGGCGCCTTGCTCGGATCGGCTTCGGAGCCGTCATATGCATAGCGACCAGTAGCGCTTACAACCGTGAGCGCGTCTGAAGAGCCTGGCGACGCTGAAGAACTCGGCAGCGCGCCGCTGGCCAGCGGACCGGGCGAGCCGTTGAGCGGGCCCGACGATTGCGGACCTGGCGCCGGCGGTCCGGGCACGGGCGGCGAGCCGAAGCCCGCGTTCTGGCTGCAAGCCGTGAAAAGGGCCGCGGCCGCGCACAGCGCTGCCGCGACAGAAAAGGCACTCTTGGACATAGGCGCGGCGTCTTCGGCGAGGCCCTTCTGATGGCCTGCGGGACGCGCGTGCACGGTAAGTGAGACGCTGATTGGGAATCCTTGAGCAAATGAAGATCGACGCGCGCCGGGCCTATCGCGAATGGGCTGCGGAAGCGGTAGGGCCTTTCAATGCAGAGGACGCGTTCAGCGCGGGCTTCGAGCTTGCGTTATCCTTGAAAGAAGAAGAGGAGCGATCGCAACACCCTGTTATCAAGTCTCTCGAGGCAGTGCAGCGGATGCTCGAGAGAAACCCGCTCCGCTAGACTCTGATACGCGCAATGAACGTCGAACCGTCGAACGCCCCCTGGATCATGTTCGCGGTCATCATCACCATCTTGGTCGGTTTCAGTTTCCTGGTTTGGTTGGCCCAACCCCGCGGCTGGAAGCGGAAGTCTCCTAACATTAGGGTGACGTTGGTTCTCTTCTCTGTCTTCTTGATTTTTATCGCGTACGTGATGGCGCCATGTTGGCTTGCTGTCTTAGGGCTCAGGCTACACAGCTAGCTCATCGATGAAGCACCAGCGCCAGTCTTCGCCGGGCTGGAACGACTGCATGATCGGATGCTTGGTCGCGTGGAAATGTTTGGACGCGTGCTTGTTCAAGGAAAATTAATTACCAAACATTACCCTTTAGATGCAGGCGGACGAATTGCTCCCCAGTGGGGGCCAGAGCGGGCGTTTGCGCGCAACTACTCGGGACCGTTGGTTCGGTGCCATCGTCCGGCCTGATTACGCTCGTAGACAAATCTGTATCCTCCGCTCTGGGTAAAGATAAAGCCGCCAGCAGGGGCTGTCGCGCTGAGGACTGCCGACGAATAACCCCAGCGTTCCGCGTCTACGTGGAAATACTTGAAAATGCCGTCCGCTTCGTGGGCTAGTGCCGGGATGTCGCTAATAGGGGTATCGGTTTCATAGGAGAGCATGACTCCCAGGACTCGGTGCGCGGTTGCCGAGTATAAAGGGCCAACTTGAATGACTTTGAGTCGATAACCGGACGGCAAGGTGATAATCTGACGCACTTGCGAAGAGTGGGGTATTTCGGACGCGCCGCCTGGTTGAGGTTCTGCAGCTTTCTTGGCACATGCGGATAAGAACACAACTGAGGCCAGTGTAAACAGCAAGGTCGTCCTGCACAGCCTCACCCATCCATTTAAGAGCGGCACATGGACCTATTCAAGGAAACCGAGCCGAATGCCCGGTGGGTGAGGGCTTAAACTAACGCGCGGCGGGCCGGATCAAAACATCAGTTTATCGACGAAGCACCAGCGCCAGTCTTCGCCGGGCTGGAACGACTGCATGATCGGATGCTTGGTCGCGTGGAAATGTTTGGACGCGTGCTTGTTCGGCGAGCTGTCGCAACAGCCGACGTGGCCGCATTCGAGGCACAAGCGCAGGTGCACCCACTCGTCGCCCGTCTTGAGGCACTCCTCGCAGCCCTCGGGTGTGCGCGGTTTGACATCCTTGATCTGATCGAGATGCGTGCACGCTGTTGCCATACGCCAGTCCTAATTCAAAAGAATGGGTTGTGTTCGCGCTCTTGCCCGATGGTCGACGGCGGGCCGTGGCCGGGCAGCACAACGGTGTCGTCGGGCAGCGAGAAGATCTTGAGCTTGGTCGTGCGCAGCAGATCGTCGTAGCCGGTCATGTCCCCGAAGATGCCGCCGACCGAGCCCGCGAACAGGGTGTCACCCGTGAACGCGGAGCCTTGGTAGATGAAGCAGATCGATCCATCGGTGTGGCCCGGAGTGTGGACGACGCGGATCGCCCCGTCGCCGAACGGGAGCGAATCGCCGTCGGTGACGTTGAGCGCCCCGCGCGCAAGGTCGCCCAGCGCCGGCGCATCGAGCTTGTGCACCGCGATGCGCGCGCTCGGAAACGCTGCGCGCAGGTCCGGCACGCCGTCGATGTGATCCGCGTGCTTATGCGTGACCAAGATGTAGTCGAGCTTGACCGGCGAGCGTTTGAGGGTCTGCACGATATTGGGCACGCTTCCACCAGGGTCGACGAATGCCGCCAGGCGCTGCTGTTCGAGGATGACGAAATAGCCGTTGCTGGGGTGCGGTTTGTTGATCTGATGTCCGATGTGCGATGGCAGCGGCTTCTCGGCGGGTCGCCAGCGTCCGAATGCGATGTCGGCGAGTTTGCCAGGATCAAGCCCCAACGCGGTCGCGAGCGAGCGCGCTTCTGCCTCGGTCGGCTTGGCCGCATCCTTTGTGAATTGCTCGACGCGTGACGGATCGACGCCGGCGCTGACGGCGAGGTGGCGGAGCGTGATGCCTTTGGCGCGCGCCGTCTTGCGCACGATATCGCCGAAGGTATCCTCGAGGTCCAGTCTGACGATCATGCCGCCGCCCTTACGCTACGAGGCGGCCGAATCCATTCGGCAGGCGGATCTATTCGGCCGGGGCGGGCGCCGGCTGCGAGCCTGCGCGCGGGGTTGGCTTAAAGAATGGGATGATGAACATGGTGGCGATGAGCGCGAGCCCAAGCATGAGCGACGCGTCCTGGAAGCCGGCGGTGAACGCCTGCGCGTACAGCCGGCCCGAAAGCGCGGCAAGCGCTTGCTGCGATGCCGTGACCGCATCGGAGCCGCCGCGCGCCACGAACCCAGCAGCGATCTCTGCGAGCTGTGCCTGCGTGGCGTGGGAATACTGCGTGATCGCTTCGCCGAAGCGCTCGAAATGATAGCGCTCGCGGTTCACCAGGAACGTCGCCAAGATGGCGATGCCGAACGAACCGCCCAGCGTGCGCGTGAGATTGAACAGCGACGAGCCGTCGGCGCGCTCGTTGGGTTTGAGCGTGGTGAGTGAGATGGCGCCGATCGAGGTGAACATCAATGGCAGCGACGCGCCGCGCAGGATCTGGATCCACATCAGCTCGCCATAGCTGACGTTGAGATCGACCCGGCTTTGCAGGTACAGCGCACACGCGAAGATCGCGAGGCCTAGGCCGATGAGGATGCGCGCGTCGACGAACGACGATGCACGTCCGACGATCGGGAACATCACCAAGCTCACCATGGCCGCGGGCAGCAGCAACAGGCCGATCTGCAGCGCGGTGTAATTGAGCAGATCGCCGGTGAACAGCGGCACCAAGAACAGCATGCCGAACAGCGCCGCGCCGAGCATCGCGCCGGCGAACGAGCCCAGCGTGAAGTTGCGGTTCTTGAAGATGCGGATGTTGATCAGCGGATGAGTCTCGGTGAGCTCCACGAAGATGAACGAGACGAACGAGAGCAGCGAGACGAAGCTCAGCCAGAAGATGAACGGCGATTGGAACCAGTCGTCTTTTTGGCCCTCTTGGAGCACGACTTGCAACGTGCCGAGCCAGACCGCCACGAAGATCAGGCCCCATAGATCGATCGGAGCGCCGGCCCGCTTGGCTGTCACCTCGCGGTTCTCGTGGATGAACAAAAACGTGAAGAAGATCGACAGCGACACCAACGGCACGTTGACGAAGAAGATCCACGGCCACGAGAGTGTGTCGGTGAGCCAGCCGCCGAGCGTCGGGCCGATGGCCGGGCCGAGCGTCGCGCCGACGCCGTAGAGCGCGGAGGCCATGGCGAATTCGACCGGCGGAAACGCTTCGAGCAAGATGGTGAGCGATACGGGCAAGATGGCGCCGCCGCCGACGCCCTGCAGGATGCGGAAGAAGATGAGCGAGTTGAGGCTCCACGACAGGCCGCACAGCAACGAGGCGACGACGAACACGATCTGGCTGAACACGAAATAGCGCCGCAGCCCGAAAATACTGGACAGCCAGCCGGTGGTCGGGATGACGATGACGTTGCTGATGAGATAGCCGGTGATGACCCAGTCGATCTCATCGACGCCCGCGCCGAACGACGACTGCATGTTCGGGATGGCGACGTTGACGATGCTCGCATCGAGCACGGCGGTCAGCGCCGCCAGCATGACGGGGATGGAGATCAGCCACTTGTTGCCGATCAGACGCGATTGCATGGAGCGCTAGTGGTTGCTCGTGTCGACGGTGACTTCGGCGGACAAGCCCTGGCGCAGCAGGTGGTTGGGATCCGATGTTTGGTCGATCTTGATGCGCACCGGCACGCGCTGCACGACCTTGGTGTAGTTGCCGGTCGCGTTGTCCGGCGGGATCAGCGCGAACGTCGAACCGGTCGCCGGCGCGAGGCTCTCGACCGTGCCGCGGAACTTCTCGTGCGGGTAGGCGTCGACTTTGATGGTCGCCGGCTGGCCCACGCGCAGATTGTTCATCTGCGTCTCTTTGAGGTTGGCGGTGACCCAGATGTTGCTCGGATCGACGATCGCCATGAGCGCCTGGCCGGGGTTGACGAAGTCGCCGACGTTGACCGAGCGCTTGCTCACCACGCCATCGACCGGCGCGCGGATGGTGGCGTACGAGAGCTGGAGGTTGGCGGCGTCGAGGATGGCCTTGGCGGCACCCACCTCGGCCGCGCTGGTGTTCGCTTGCGCTTCCTTTATCTTGGTGGTGTCCGTTCCGGTCTGCGCCTGCATCAGCGCCGCGGCGTTCCCGGCCAGCTGGGCTTGCGAACGCTCCAAGCCGGCGCGCGCCTCGAGCACGCCTTGATTGGCAGAGTCGCGCGCTGCAAGTGCGGACTGGTAGGCAGCCGACGTCGCATCGGCTTCAGATTGTGAGATCGCGCCTTGGGCGACCAGCTGCTTGGAACGCTGCTCGTCCTTGCTCGCTTTGGTCAGGTTCGCTTCGGCGGCTTTGAGCTGCGCCTGCGCGGATAAGAGCGCGGCCTGGGCGTTGGTCACGCCGCTTTGCCCTTGGCCGATGCCGGCGTCCGCCTGCGCGATCTGCGCCGACGTGACGGCTGCCTGCTGCGGCACGCCGATGACCGCCGCGTTATGCGAGGCGAGCGCTTGGTCGTAGGCCGCTTGGGCCTGTTCGGCCGCGGCCTTCAAGTCTCGATCGTCGAGGGTGACGAGCACGTCGCCCTTGTGCACGGTCGAGTTGTCGTCGACGGTGATGTTCGTGACCTGCCCTTTGACCTTGGGCGCGATCGTCGTGATGTTGCCGTCGATCTGGGCGTCGTCTGTCGAGACGTGGCGCGACGCATATATAAGGTAGGGAATGCCGATGATGAGGATCAGTATCGCGAGGCCGACGATGATCGGAATGACAATGCGTCGCCTGCTGTGATTTTCGGGTTTGTCAGCCATGTATGTGTCCTAGTCGGGGAATGGGTCGAGTCGCTCGATGGGCAGGTCGCGAAGATGGGTTCGCATGGCGTCGAGCCAGGTGACGATTTTCGCCTTTTGATCTGAGGAGAGGCAGCTGCCGATGCGCTTGACGAGCTCTTGATGGCGCGGCGCGAACCAGGTTATGAACTTCTTACCCTTTTCGGTCAGCTCAGCGAGCACCATGCGGCGGTCGTCCGGGTGATCGATGCGGCGCACGAGGCCGTCTTTGACAAGGCCGTCCACCAGACCGGTGATGTTCGCGCGCGTGACGACGAGGTATTCACCGAGCTCGGAGAGCGGCAAGCGCTTCTCGGGCTGGGAGTCGAGCGTCATGAGGATATTGATGCGGCCGGGCGTGACGCGGACGTCGCCGGTGACCGCTTCGAGCATGTTCGTCAATTCGCTGACCGTGCGCCGTAGCGTGACGATCAGATTGACGGTGTCGAAGTCACCATGGGTGGAGCTACAGTAGCCTTTGAGGCCCCTTCGCAGAAGGGCCATATCACTTTCCGGGACGGTTGACGCGGTTATCGTGTCGTCTTTCATTCAGCCTTTGTTTAGCTCCTAATGGTTAATGGCCTTATTATATTGGAGCGCCGGGGGCCGTGTCAACCTGTCGGCGACCGCCGGGGTAGTACTTATAACCCTCCGAAATGCGGCACTTTTGGGAACACCCCAACATCCAGAGAATATGGGGTTCACATCATGTCGTAACTCAAGAGTAGCAGCCACCAGGTCCGATCGTAGCCGACCTCGATTAGCATCCTTGCCCGCCGCTGGTTCGAACAAAGACCATAGTACCTCAATCTCGCCTCTTTGACGGTACGCTGCTGGGTCGCGTCGTAGCGGCTCTGCTGAAGTCCAGTGTCAAAACTGAAAGTCTTAAGCGCCCCACACTCTTTCGAGAACCGAAGAATCAACTGATTGATACTGGATGGCTGAATGTTGGTTAGAACATCTGGTGCAAACAGCGAGACGACCTGCGCGGTGTTTCGCTGAATGAAGGCGGCCGTCACGACTTTATCGCCAAATTGACGAGCAGCGAGATCAACGCTGTTAGTAGAAATGGAGGCCGCTCGGCTGCAGCCGGCGTCGAGCGATATTAATGAAATCGCCAGCATAACAAACCATGGTCGAATGTTTGAAGGTGATCCGCGCCCGTTTGGTTTCAAGTGTTGTCTTCCTTGATGCGGCAGTTTTGGGAACAGGCGAACCCCGCTATTCCGGGCGGTCGGTGTCGTTCGTGGTCGTTGAACGCTTCTTATCGACCCAGCCAGTTAGGTCGATAGTGTCTTGCGATTCGTCACGCAAGGTGCGGAGGCGTGAAAAAAACCAGCTGATCGTCCAGAAGAGAGCCAGGATCGCCAAGAACCCCAAGGCCCAGAGGCTGTAGGAAAGGCGGCGCGCGAAGAAGAGCGTCATATGTGGTACTGGCCCAGTAATGTACCAGTAGATGGCGAGAACCGCGCCGTAAACCACTAGGCCGGCGACGATTCGGCGCCAATCGGCTCAGCGGCGCGACGCTACCATCTCACGGACTGGAGATCGCGGCATCCAAGTTGCTGACCGGCAAGTCCCCGAAGATCATGCGCGCGCTGCGTTTTGTTCCGGGTGACCCGCAGTCTGGCTTGCAGCCTGTGCGCCTAGCCGGGTCGACGGCCGTCTTTGATCCTCGACAGGACGACTTCTTCGTCCACTTGATCGAGCTTCGGACGAGCGTGAAAAAGGAAGCCGAAGCCGCGGCCAAGAGCGGGGACCTGGCCAAAGCCAAGAAGCTGCGCGCCGAATACCTACGCCTGGACGCTCTTGCCCGCGTCTTCGACGACGACCAAAAGCACCTGAAGGTCGTCGCCAACGCGTGCTACGGCTTTTTCGTCGAGATGAACGAGACCAAGCCGACCAACCCCGTCGAGTGTAACGTCTATTCGTATCGGGGCAAGGAACGAGGAACCCGCTGGCTGTCCAAGGTGGAGGAGCCGGGTCCATACTTCCACCCGTTCGTCGCGACGACTATCACAGCTGGTGCCCGTCTCATGCTCGCGATCCTCGAAGTCCTAGCGCAACGCGAGGGCATATTATGGATGGCCTGCGACACGGACTCCATGATGTTCGCCCGGCCGGAGGGCATGGACGATGAGGAATTCGTGCGGCGCGTGCAGCGGATCCGCAATTGGTTCAAGCCGCTCAACCCGTACCGGAACGTCGACGCGCTGCTCAAGCTCGAAAGCGTCAATTTCAAGCCAGGAACGGACATCATCGAACCCCTCTATGGCCTGGCCATCGCGCCCAAGAGCTATGCCCTGTTCAACCTCGACGCGGCCGGCAAGCCCGTGCTGCGCGAAGCCAAGCAGTTCATCCTCGAGAACTACATGCCGCCGTACCTGCGCTCTAAGAAGGAAGCGCGGGAGTGCCGCAGGGCGACCAAACTTCGCTGCTGGCAGCGAGACCTGTGGCTCCTCGTGATCCAAGCGTTTTTAGACGGACACCCCGACGACGTCGACTATGCCTCGCTGCCCAACTTTGATCTACCCGCCGCTCGTCGGCTATCGATATCGACGGCGAACGTCGAGCAGCACCTCCAACGCTACAACCAAGGGAAGCCGTACCGGGAACGCATCCGCCCCGGGGGCTTTCTCTTGAGCTTCACACGGAAGAGCGACGTCGAGCGTGAATACCTCGCCTACGAGCATCACGTCGACCGCAGCGTTCGTTCGGCGCTGCCGCCGCGTGAAGAAGCCAAGCTGCTGTACGAAACAGCCCGCGTGTCCGAGGCGCCTTGGTGGGAGGCGCTGCACGATAACTGCGGCGCGATCATCCCGGATATGTATTGGGATCGCAAGACGCGTCGGTGGAAGCGCACCCTCGAATTCGCCGACGCGCCGGCGCACCTACTTCGGTCAAACAAAAAAGACCGATCCGAAACGGCGGAGATCCTTTACGGAAATATCGACCAAATCGCGGAGACTGTCCGGGAGCGAGCGGGTAACCGCGACCTGACCACATCAGAGGTGCTCCGGTTCTTCATCGAGCATCCACGCCCGCCGCGGCTTCGCACGTTCATGACTGAGGCGCGAGAGCGCACGCTAGGGTGGTCGAACGAACTGCGGCCGCTAGCACCCTTTGACCCCGACATCGCCAAGGCGGTGGACCGGTGCTTTAACGCCTACGGTAGCCGCAAGGTGGAGCGCTGGGAGTTGAAGACCTATGCGGATCTGTTCGCGGACTTTCACCGGCGGCCCGAATACAAATACGACAACGCCGAGGACAATGCACGGGGCAAAACCGAGCGTCGGCGGGTCGCGCCCTCGAGGATCGATATCATTGGCAAGGAGACGATTCGCTATTCACGCCAGGATCATATCGGGGGCTTCGAGCCGGCGCAGTTCGCGTCGGAGGGCTCGGTCGAGTTCTTGCGGTCCGCGGCGCGGCGGTATGGTGTCGGCGCCGTGGCGAAAGCTTGCGGCAAATCGGCCGATACAATGAGGCGGATGCTAAATGAAGAGCAACCTTTCTCGGCAGATTTGTCCGAATTGGTGCGTCAGTTCGTTGAGGAGCGAAAGGCGCAGCAGCGCGAAGACGACGCCTTACTGGAGTTCATACGCAAGGCATCTCAACGCGAAGGGCTTCGCGCCTTCGCAAGGCGGATCAACGTGCTCCCGAGTCATCTGTCCGAAACGCTAGGCGGGAAGCGCCCGATGACGAAAGCCTTGCGTGAGCAACTGGTTCGCTATCGCGACGCTGCTTGAATTGAGGTAAGCTTAGTTGCGTACCATCGGATATGTGGATAGCGTATCGGAATTCCTTGATCGAGCTCGCCATGTCTCCAAGGGTTGGAACGACTGGTCGGACGCGGAGGAATGGGCGTGTAGTGCGCACGCTTTTTGCAACAGGTAGTTAGGTCAGAGCGAGTGGTTTTTGCGGTTCGGTAAGCGAGCGCTCGAACTCTGCTGGCGGGAGATACCCGAGGGCAGAGTGCAGGCGCTTGTGGTTGTAGACGACGCCGATGAAGCGTTCGATCGACCGCTGCGCGTCGGAGAAGTCATCGTAGTCACGCAGGTAGACCTCGCCTTGTTTGAGCGTGCGGATGAAGCGTTCGCACCGCGGGTTGTCCGTTGGTCTGCCGGGTCGGCCCATGCTGGGACGAATGCCGTGGCATCGCAGCAGATCGACGTAGTCGCGAGCGGCGTATTGCACGCCGCCGTCTGAGTGGTGGATCAGCCCCGCTGGTGGCTGTCGATGTAGCAGCGCCATGCGCAGGGCCGCCACCGTCAGTTCGCCCTCAAGGGTCATGCCAAGGGCCCAGCCAAGCGCGCGTCGGCTAAACGCATCCAAGATCACCGCCAAGTACACAAAGCCTAGGCGCAAGCGGATGTACGTCAGATCGGCAACCCAGAGCTGATTGATGCCTGACGGCACGAACGCTGCCGCGAGGTTGGGATGTCGCGGCAGGCCATGGCGCGGATAGCGGATCCAACTCTTGCGCCGGCGATGGCACAACAGATTGTCCTCGCGCATGATGCGGCGCACCCGACGAGCGCCAACGCGCCACTTGTGGCGACGCAACTCCGGCGTGACCATGCGATACCCATAGTCGGGCCACGCCAAGGCAACGCGCTGGATCGCATCGCGCAATGCCATCTCCTGCTCTGAGGGTGTATGCCGTGGCCGATACAGCGCCGTGCGCTCGATGCCCAGCACGCGGCACATCCGAACCGCGGACAGCACGCTCCCCTGATCGCGCTGCTGCGCGATCAACGCGAGGAGCGCCGCGCGCCGTTGCTTCGCTGGAGTTGCTGCAAGGTCGCGATGGCTTTTTTTAAAAGCGCGTTCTCCGCTGCCATCTGCCCAAGCGTGCGCTCCAGCTGAGCGATGCGCGCCTCTTCGGTATACGCATTCCCACGACCACCAAAGGAGCGCTCACCGTACTTGTGCAGCTGCCGCTTCCAGCGGTAGATCAATTCGGGATGCACACCGTGCTGGCGAGCAACCTGCGCGACGCTGCTGCCGGCCTCGATCTCGCGCACGACCTGTACCTTGAAATCCTTATCGAAGGAGCGACGTGGGGTTGGCATGGGTTACTCCCTTCTCGGAGGAGCCCTGACTTAACTCGTTGTTGCATCCCCGTGCGCACTACAGTCTGTTGGTTCCGCGGTGAGCCAGACGCCTCATCTAAAACAGCCCTCAGACCACGAGTATACAGACAGGCAAATACGCGTATAACTAAAGCGTTGGATCGCGAACAAGAACTACGGATCGAGTTCAAGCGTTGCGCCGCTCAACTTGTCAGCGGATTCCGGCCTACCGACAAGTGGGAGTGGTATTTTACGATGCAACACTACGGCGTACCAACGCGCTTGCTGGATTGGACAGATTCAGCCCTAGTGGCGCTATTTTTCGCTCTTGAGCCGCGGGATACGCCCAGCGATAGGTATGGACAAAGTGACGCGGTAGTTTATGCGCTCGACCCGCGTTGGTTGAATCATCTTACTTTCCGGCGGCTGCGAACTGTGTGGGAAGGTGTGGCGTTGCCGAATTGGCCTGCGGCTAACAAGTACTTGTCAGATGACGAAATTGAGAATCGAGAGAAGCTTCGTGTCAAACAACCTCTCGCAATCGATCCCACACACCTGTTCGGCCGAGTTGCTGCTCAGCGCAGCCGGTTCGTGATATTCGGTCGAGAGCGCGATCAACTATGGGACTTGAGCAAGAAAAGGAATCAACCCAGAATCGCTTGCTTCAAGGTCCGGCAGAAGCGGATTCGCCAAATGAAAGAGGACCTGCGCCTAGCCGGTTTGACTAGATCCTCAATCTTCCCCGACCTAGATGGGCTTGGTCGAGAACTTGCGGACTGGTTTGATCGTCAGCATCACGAGGGCAGATAAGGACGGGCGCGATTGTTCTTCGAGACGGGTTAGGACACATGACGCGGGTATTCAGCGGAGCCACGAAGCTCATAGCCATCTTAGCTTGCGCCTACCTGGTGCTTCTCGCAACCGGCTGCAGCGCAAGATCCAAATCGACGCCGGCAACAACACCCACGGCGTTTGAATCGACAACGCCTTGCCCGCTGGTGACCGATGCTGACCTAGCAGCACTAAACCCCGTGCTGAAGCGCGCCGGGGATGATTGGTGGGAACGCGATGGCTCGATTCACTGCGATATCTCCTTTGGCGTCAATTTTGCTACGGTTTCCGGCAACAACCTAAAACCGGGCGAGCTGCTGGGAGTGAGCGCGATGCGCACGGCAGACATCTTGGCGCGCTTTCGTCTACCACGAGACCTGTGCACGGATCCCGGCTACGCGCACATCGGAGAGTGCATTCCTCTGAAAGGCATCGGGGACTACGCCTTTTACATAAAGACGTTTGGCCCACCAAAGGTCTACAGGTTCAAGGGCCGCGGCTATCACGCGATGCCACACGAGGTCGTCAGGGCTATCTCTGGACCCTACGAGATTGAAGTCGACGCAGGCTATTGGATAGGCGGCAGTCCAAAGCGAGGCGCAATCGAGCTTGCTAAGAAACTCGCCGCGCAATACCATTAGCATGTTGACGTGTATCCTAGGGGAGCCGCCGCTCTGAAAGTAGCCACGTTGGGCGCACTAGCTATCTATCAGGTGAAGGAGGTCAGTGTGAGAGTTCGCAGCCTCATTAGCACGGCTATCATGTGCAGCATTCTTCTGCCATTAGCCGCAGCGGCCGATCCGACCCCAGCAGTCCATCCCACACCCCTCCCGACAATATTGCGAACAGAAGGGCCTATTTTGCAATTGGTTATTGCAGCTTGCGATAAGCTAGAAAAAGAGAAGAATGTAAATTGCGAGAGCGACTACGTTTCGAACTGCCAAGTACTCGTGCGTGAAGGTGGGTCCGGTTACGTCGTGGAGTTTAGGCACGTTCCACCTCGAGGCTTCGATGACGGATTCTTGATATATGTATCAAAGAAAACCGGCGGTTGAACGGGAGGGGCTTGCCATGCGCTGTGAATTATGGAAGCAAGGTCGTGAGAAGATTCTTTAGCGTGGTCCGAGACGATATTCGCAAGGGAACTCCGAGCGAGAGAAGGCAGGCGAAATGGGTGTTCGTCCTGTCGTCGCTACCAATTCTCCTGATTAATCTCTGGGCGACATTTAAGAATGCGGAGTGGGCCATTAAGGAGCCGCATAACCCCTTTGCTACCTTCACAATAGTGGCTAGCGTCGTCACACTAGTCTTCGTTTCTCTCTTGCTTGCTTGGCTATTGCGGAACATGTTTTACGATGAGGACGGAACCCCGATCTGACAAACGAGCCGACTGCCGAAATCTTTGGACGGTCACGGACCTGCTGCGAAATATCGCCCGCCCTCTATTGCTGAAAGAGCTGGCCCCCCTTCCGAAAATGTGGTGCCTGGGAACAGATGAGTTGGTAACGGCTGTCTTACGCGCGCTAAGCGGAGGCGTTCTTATGATGGCTCTGATCGCGTGCGTCGAGGGATGCGCGCCACGCGCTCCAGCCACGCCCGGTACCGGCTCAGCCGAAAGTCATTTCGACCGGATCGTGTATGGGCCTGTAGCCGGACTCAAACCGTCACCATGGTATACGATCGTGGTCGACCCCAACGGCGCTGCGAAACTATACGGGTGCGAGGTGACGCCGTTCGAAGGCATATTTGCCGGGCGGGTCGCCGCGGCTCACATTGCAAAACTGTCGCGCTTATTGGCCACGCATAATTACTATCGCAACACCAAGTCAGTTTTGGCCCCTGATGCGAGCGGAGTCACATTTGGCATACTCGTCAACGGCGAGCGCATTGAGCGTCTCACTTCAAGCCCCGTGCCTGATGACTTGCACGAACTTGGGAAGATAATGGACGGAATTGTACTCACCACGCAATGGCGCGGTAAGGCTGCCGATCCGCCTTATTCGACCCTTGATGATAGGCTGCGCAGACACGGACTCAGGTTTTTCCAGCAGCTGATCGGATGCGGTATCCCCAATTCATCTGATCCTCTAGGCGCGATGAGCATCAGGACGCCGGTCTATGCAATTGTGGTGGGAGGGAATATGAACCTTGAGATTTCCAACTTGCTCCGAGATTTTGAACGGCAAAAGGGTGCGACGGATGAGGGTATCTCGGCCGGTGAAAGCCAGCTGGGTGTCAGTTTGCCGGCCGAGTACGTCGACTTTCTGAAACTCACAAATGGAGGCGAGGGATTCATCGGTGGGGGGTACGCGCAGCTATGGCCTATCGAAGAGCTCTACTCTCAGAACCAAAAATACCAGATTCGAGAATTCATACCCGGTCTTCTGGTTTTCGGATCTAACGGTGGTGGGGAGGCATTCGGGTTTGACACCAGAGCCCAGGACTGGCAGATCGTCCAGGTGCCATGGATTGGAGAGGGTTGGAAAGATGCACAACCTCTAGGTCCGACATTTGACCAGTTCTTGAAGCACCTCTTCGAGATGAAGTGATGAGCCTCGAGGTGTCCCAAAAACGTTCGCATC
>CAVYXC010000001.1:0-10418 GCA_963772515.1 Vulcanimicrobiota bacterium | reverse complement strand
ACTGATCGTCTGTTCGTCCGTCGGTTCGCATGAAGGCCTGGCCAGTATTGGCCGCAATCGTTCGAGTTCCCACCGTCGGATTGAGGCTCTTGGCGTGGCTGATTGGCGGGCAACAAAGGCGTCCTAGGGTTCTGCCTCGGGCTTGGGGGTGATTTCAGTGCCCGATAGCGACCCCGGGCGACGAGGGTTAATAAGGAATACCCCCAAAATCGGACAGTTAGCTGGCGCTATCGCAAACGTCCGGTGGATGTCAGAACGTCCGGTAAGCCGCGTGGCTTCTTGCTAGAATCGAATAACCGGCGCTGGATCGCTCGCTGGCGCCACATATAGCGCGTTAGGGGGGCTCCTGAGTTGGAGCACCACGCTCCACACTTGCTGCTGGAAAACGTTTCATGTGGCGAGCCGGGAACCCGGAAGCAGTAGACATGTTAGACGAAGCACTTGAGGATTGGCTTGAGCGCTAGATGAGGCTCCGATTCAAGCGTCTTCCTCGCGAAGAACGACGTCGAAGACCCTACAGTCCACTGCTGTTGATGTTTATCGTCTGGATTTTCATAACGGATGCCGTTCTTGCGCTCATCGTTTCGAGCGTTGGCGCGGCAGACGAAAGTTCGACTATTTTTTACCTCCTTGGATTTGGATTCGTCGCTCTCATGACATACCGACTGTACCGGAACCAAAGCAATTTCGAATCCACCGCCGCTGCCCCGCAGACATATTTCGTTAGTATCGGCGATGTGCTGATGTGGATTCTAGCGGCCGGCGGAGTCCTCGAACTCACAGTCAACTTCCTGAAATTGATTCAGAAATGACAACTTCGTGCTAGACTGCTCCTAGGCGTACACCCACAAGATCCATACCCCAACAATCAGCCACCCCCGTGGCGCGCTTTGAAACGTCCGGGTGACTTGCGAACGTCCGGTGGATTCAGCCATCGCGGTCGATCTCTCCATGCCGCGCCGAACGTCCGGTGGTCGACGCAATCGGTGCCGTTACGGCGTCGTACCACATACGCTCGAAAGCATAGGACCGCCGTGACGACGAATAGGCGACCTGATGGACGCAAGTGACGTGAGAAAGTCTGACCCTGAAGGTTGGTTCGCGTTAGAACGCGTTCTCCTGGTGTATCCCGAGTTTCGTACCCAGGTTGAAGTCAGGGCGGATGCGGACGCGCCATATTTCTTTGTACGTCTGCCGGCACCCGTGCCCACCCACCCCGATCTACTCTTCTATACGATGGACGGTGAACTAACGTTGGCATTCGACCGCTGGCACTGCCACTATAACTACGAAGAGATCGATTCGTTTCTGCAAAAACTCGATGACATTCTCGCGGAACGGGCGATCATCGCCGTCAAGATGAAAGGCGACGAATGGGGAGGATCGACGTCGTTTAACGCAGGTGAACAACCCAGTTCCAAATTCCTCTCGCTGGAGGGCGACATCTATTATCGCTCCTGGAACGGCTCGTACGATTTCGGTAAATATCCACCACCGGAGATCAACTCATAATCGGCCTAGCATCAGCCACCCCCTGTGGCGCCGTTGCAAAACGTCCGGTGACTTGTGAAACGTCCGGCCGACCTGCAAGGAGCCTGTTAACATCTTTCGCCAATGAGAAGAGGCCCGGCAGAAGGGATGAGAACAGTTGATGTGGGGCTACGTCGGCGGTCTGCTCTATGGAACGTTCTGCGGGATCATCATGGTCATTGGCTTCCGACTGATGCATGCGAGCACGGCCCTTTATGGTACGGCGCTCATCTTTACGTCGGTTATCGCCATTAGCTGCGCTTTCTGGCGTTGGGGTCTCTTGTCTAGCAAGAACCCCACGAATGAGGTAACGATCCTCGCGCGCACTCGCGCTCAACTTTATGCCGGGGTGCTGGCGGGAATCTCTAGTGCGTGGACGCTGGTGCTAGTGGCGGGCATTTTTCTACGGTCAGTACCGACAGGCTTGTGATCGCTGCCGCGGCGACAAACGTCCGGTGCCACCTTTCGAACGCCCGGTGGTCGGCAAACGTCTCTCGCAGTTCGGTTAGCCGGCCACCCACCCCGCCGGCGCCATTGAGAACGTCCGGTCCGGTGCCGCCGTGATTCGGAGTAGAAGGTAACACCGCTCAAACCTCCGGTGGCGGTGTGTGGCCATATTGGATCTCCATTGGACCGCTCGGCTAGAGTGGTCTGAGCCTTCCGCCGCTTGTGCGATCGTTTTGTCCGCCCGTCGGCTTCTCGACCCAGCGGCATGGTGCGAACGGTGACGAGCGTCCGGTCAGATAGCCAGCTTATGGAAGCCCCGACCAGTCCTCTTGTACGGAGAATCTCTCTAGCTTCTGATCGTTGGAAAACCAAAAGCGAATCGTAAGTGCGCTAGTAAGCCAAAGAAACCTACTATTTGGATTGATGTACGCCGTCAGCGTATTCCGAAGGTACTCTGGGGTTTCGGGACCATTGCCGATAAAATGTCCGTAGTGGATAAGGTGCCGATCGAGAAAAGAAGTTACAACTTCATATGATGAGCCCGTTGGCACCTCTTTATTGACCAAGGCTGTAACGCTGCTTACGGATGGTGTGGTGGCGTAGTAATAACAACAATAGCCCAGCAGCAATACGCAAGCACTCAACAATGCAATTCTAAGTATTTTCATCGCAGCGGAACCAACGGAGCCATGGTCCAGCCAGGCGCCCAAACGGGTGGTATTGGTGGCTGCAAGCCGAGCGCTCGAACTAGAGTATTCGTTGTGGAATTGCTGTTTGGGCCGAAAGGTTGGTAAGGAATGTTTGCAGCGTTAATGCTGAGAGCTGTGCTAGAAAGAATCTGATTATAACATCCGCACGCCCGTGTGTCGTTGATTACGGTGTCGCCCGGAAGATTCTGCCAATCATCTCTCCTGGAGCAACCCCGCTTTGGTGGACGGTTAGCGGTTAGGATCATGCCGCCTCGCTCATCGTGCGTTCGTAGTTGACGGGCGAGAGATTGCCCAGGGCCGTGTGACGCCGCCGCGGATTGTAGAAGCCCTCGATGTAGTCGAACACCTCGAGCGCAGCTTCGTGACGACTGCGGAAGCGACGCCGATCCAACAGCTCGCATTCGAGTGTGGCGAAGAAGCTTTCGGCCATGGCGTTGTCATAGGCATCACCGACCGAGCCCATCGAGGGACGCACGCCGGCTTCGCGGCAGCGGAGGCCGAAGGCGATCGAGGTGTACTGCGTGCCTTGATCGGAGTGATGGATGACGTTGGTCGGTCGTCGACGCTGCAACGCCATCTCCATCGCATCGAGCACGAGCTGGGTGCGCAAGTTGCTGGCGCGCCCAACCCACGATGCGTCTGCTCCACGCATCGAGCACCACCGCCACGAACAAGAAGCCGGCCCAGGTCGGCACGTAGGTGATGTCCGCCACCCACAGCTGATCGGGTCCGCTCGCGCTGAAGTTGCGGTCGACCAGGTCTGGTGCCAGCCGTGCGTCGCGATCGCGCTGGGTCGTGCGTATGAAGCGGTGCCGGCACACGCCGCGCAGGTGGCGCAGACGCATCGGGCGTGCCACGCGCTTGCGCCCGATGTGGAAACCGTCGTCGCGCAGATCGGCGTGCATGCGTAGTGCGCCATAGGTGTCGCGCGAGAGGCGGTGCAGCTCGACGATGCGCTCGCACAACACCTCATCCTCGAGCGCTCGCGGCGACGGCACACGCTTGCACCACGCATAGTACCCGCTGGTGGAGACCTCCAGCACGCGGCACATGGTGGCGATCGGATACACGGCCCGGTGCGCCTTCACGAACTCGAAGACTTGGGTGGAATCGCGTCGGTCTCCCGTGCGAACCAGGCTGCGGCTTTTTTTAGGATTTCCTGTTCGACTTGCAGACGCTTGTTCTCGCGGCGCAAGCGCGTCAGCTCATCGCGTTCCGTCGTCGTTAAACCGTCCTCGCGACGACCCGCGTTCACGTCGTCTTGCTTGAGCCAGTTGCGAAGCGTTTGATCGGACAGCTCGAACTCGCGGGCGACCTCGGCGATGCTACGACCGCTGCGCACCAGCTCGATGATCTTATGTCGATACTCGGGTGGATAGGGACGCTGTGGCTTGCTCATGGCGGACCTTTCTCCCCAAAGGGGAAAGTGTCCACCAAACCGGGGTTGCTCCAGATGTACTGCTCCTGAATGATATTCTGCAACGACTGATAGATGTTGACTTCTTGCGTGTTGCCATTAGGGTCTGTGACCTGGGTCAGGTCATGCGGGAAGGCTGTGTTTGAGGTGGCATATTGGTAAGTCCATTTCTTGCCATCCGATTCGGTGATGCTGCACAGATCGTTGGAGCCGCAGCCGGTTCCACCGTAGGCGAGCGTCATCGAGATGCCGCTTGGCGTGCTCGTCACCGACGTGATGCGGTTCGAGCTGTCATAGCCGAAGTTCAGGGACCGACCGAGCGAATCGGTCACCGCGCTTATCCGATACGCGTGCGACGCATCGCGGGCGACCGTCTGCAAGTTTCCGATCCGATCCTCGACGCTAAGAAGCCGACCCGTCGAGTCGAACGTCGATACCACACCGCTGAAGGAAGTCAGCGTATACGTCGAGCCGCTGGAGTTGAGCGCGAGCGTGAGGCCTGACGTGGAGTCGTACGAAGTTGATCCGTTCGAAACGCCGTTGAACACACTGTACGTGTTCTCGTTGTCATAGGCCCATACTTGACCGAGCGTAGCTAGACGAGACACGTCCAAATTCGCGTCGTAGGTGTGTCGCCAATTATTTCCCAGATCGCCAGAAAAGGTCGTCTGCGACGTGTAGTAGCGTTTGAAGGTCAGACCAAACGGGCCTGAGAGCGCTGCGTCCGTGTGCCGGTACCACAGCTCCCCCGTGATGACGTTGACGGGATTGACGGTATTGCCTTTGCATGGGTCGCATGAGCGGTTCGGCGACGGGACGTTCCCCGTCGATGGTGGGTTGGACACGTTGTTGGGGAAAATGTCGCCGTGCCACGCATGCGTTTCAGTGTAAAGGAACGTGATAGGATTCGTCGTCGTGTAAACGTCGACGGAGATCGTTCCACCAAAGCTTCCCGAGCTGCCTATCTGCGTGAGTGAACACACCGTAGTCGGGTACGTGCCAAAGTAGCAGTTTGTCAGGCCGCCAGTGGCGCGCGGATTCTCGCACTGCGTCTGAAGCGAAGGCGAGCAAGCATCGCTGGGTGACAGATCCACCGTGACGGACCAGCCGCTTGGCCCCTTAGCGCACGCAGTGGAGACATAGTCGCCGCTTGCGTAGTTATAGCATGCGCCTCCGGGGTATGCGCCCGCCTCGATATCCTCAGTCCATCCGCTCGAAACAGCGACCATTCTCGATGCTTCGAGATTGACGAGGTTTAGGTCGCGATGCCGTGCGTTCGCGCTTCCGCCAAGTAATATGTCCGAGAGATCACCGCCGCCCCTTGCCAAGGAAGGTTGAGCGATAGCACTGGGTTGGGGAGTCCGGCCGGCTAAGACCGGCCCGAAAGTCGCTGGTTCGCTTGGCGTTGCTGCTCTGAGAGCTTGCGCGAACGTGAGACAGAGAACAACGCAGATGGCTGAAATGCGCTTCCACATGGCCGCCTCGCAGTCGACGTTCCCCGGATTGTACTAGCGGCGTTAACTGGTTGTCGGGGCTCAGTCCTTCTCACTCAGGAACGCACTCTTAGAGGCTATTCCACCGTGACGGTCTTCGCGAGGTTGCGCGGCTGGTCGACGTCGCAACCCTTGCGATCGGCGACGTGGTAGGCGAAGAGCTGCAGCGGCACGACGTTGACGATCGGCGCAATGAGATGATGCGTCTGCGGCACGCGCAAGATGACGTCCGCGATCTCTAACACGGCGTCGTCCCCTGGATTGGCGACCGCGATGATGCGGCTCTCACGCGCCTTAGCTTCCGAAAGATTGCTGAGCACTTTCTCCTCGATCGGACTTCTCGTCGCGATGCCGACGACCGGCACGGCTTCATCGAGCAGCGCGATCGGCCCATGCTTCATCTCGCCGGCCGCGTAGCCCTCAGCGTGGATGTACGAGATCTCCTTGAGCTTGAGGGCGCCCTCGAGCGCGATCGGATAGTTGACGTGCCGGCCCAAGAAGAGCACGGTCTTCGACTTCGCGTAACGCCGAGCGACCGGTAGGATGTCCTCATCGCTATTGAGCGCTTGATCGACGAGCGCTGGCACGTCGCGCAGAGCAGTGACGATGTCGCGCAGTTCTGCCGGATCCATCGAGCCGCGGACCTGTGCGAGGTGGAGTGCGAACAACGCCATGGCCGCGCATTGCGCGGTGAACGTCTTGCTCGCGGCGACGCCGATCTCTGGCCCGGCGTGCGTGTAGAGCGTTGCGTCGGCGTGACGCGACAGCGCGGACCCGACTCGATTGCAAACGCCGAGCAGCGTCGCGCCGCCCGCCTTGGCGACTTTGACGGCTTCCAAGACATCTGCGGTCTCGCCGCTTTGCGAGATCGCGATCGCGAGTGTGCCTTCTTCAACGACCGGGTGCGAGTAGCGGAACTCGGAGGCCAGTTCCAGTTCGACGGGCAGTCGGGCGAGTTCGCGGATCAGGTACATGCCGTACATCGCCGCGTAAAACGCCGAACCGCACGCGAACATCGTGATCTTTTCGACTTTGCGCAACTGCTCGTCCGACAGCCCCGCGTCGGACAGATCGATACGGCCGTCATCGCGGATGCGTCCGGCGAGCGTGTCGCGCACTGCCTTTGGCTGCTCGTAGATCTCCTTGAGCATGAAGTGTTTGAAGCCGCCTTTTTCGGCGGCGCGCACGTCCCACGCGATGCGCGTGATCTCGCGCTCGACGGGTTCGCCTGCAAAGGTGGATATCTCGGCGCCGTCGCGCGTGACGACGACGACTTCGCCTTCGTGGATCACCAGTTGCTTGCGCGTGTACTCCATGATAGCCGGTGTGTCGGAAGCGACGAACGTCTCGCCTTGGCCCAGGCCGACGACGAGCGGCGACGCGCCGTTGCGCGCGAACACGATCTCATCGGGAGCGTCGGACGAGAGCACGCCGAGCGCATAGGCGCCGTGCACGTCGGCGAGTACCGATCGAACCGCCGCCGCAAGATCACCCTTATAGCGCTCTTCGATCAGGTGCGCGACGACTTCCGTGTCGGTATCGCTGGCAAACGTGTGGCCGCGACTGAGAAGCGCGGTGCGCAACGGCGCGTAGTTCTCGATGATGCCGTTATGGATGACGGCGATGCGCCCGCTGCAGTCGAGGTGCGGATGCGCGTTGCTGTCGCTGGGGCGGCCGTGCGTCGCCCAACGCGTGTGGCCGATGCCGACCGAGCCTTTGAGCGGATGCTGCTTGAGCGCTTCCTCTAAATTGGCGAGTTTTCCGACGCGCTTCTCGCCGACGACGACGCCGTCGTCGATCATGGCTATGCCGGCGGAATCATAGCCGCGGTATTCGAGGCGATGCAAGCCTTCCATGAGCACGCCGACGACGTTTCGTGGCCCGATATATCCGACGATGCCGCACATTGGTTATCGTTCCTCACCCAAGCTCGTTCGAGCGCCAGACCTTGAGGGCTTCTGCCGTCAGGATGGCCCGCAGCTGCGCCACCGCGACGTCGAACTCGTCATTGACGATCAAGTAGTCGTAGTCTTTGATAGCTTTCGCCTCGAGCCGGGCGGTTTCCAGCCGGGCGGCGATGTCGCCCGGGCCGTCGGCGTTGCGCACCTCGAGGCGGCGTTGCAGCTCGTCCTCGGAGCGCACCGTCAGGAAGACCAGCACCGCATCGGGATATAATTGTTTGATGCGCTTGGCGCCGTTCACCTCGGGCTTCATGACGAGATCGCGACCGGAACGCAACGTCTCATCGACGAATGCCTTGGGCGTGCCGTACAGATTGCCCGCATACTCGCGCGTTTCGAGGAACTCGCCGTTCTCCGCCATTTTCTTGAACCGCATGTTCGAGACGAAATGATAATGGACGCCTTCGATTTCGCCGGGGCGCGCGGTTCGCGTCGTGGTCGACACGCAGTAGCCGACCTCTGGTTCGAGCGTGCGCAGCGCCGCGATGACGCTGTCCTTGCCCGAGCCCGATGGGCCGGAGACTATCAACAAGACCGGTTTTCGGCTGGGCGTGTCCGCGATCTCCTTCATGACGCTCGATAGCTGGCTCGTCGCGCGGCTCGCGCGCGAGCTCGACCAGCTGCTCGCCGGCGGTCGCGTGAGCGACCTGCGCACGGCCGAGCGGAGCCTATCGCTGGCGTGCTATCGACGGCGCGCGCACCTCGAGCTGCGAGCCGCCTTCGACCCGGATCACCCGTTAGCGGCAGCGATCCAGCGGCGCGATCAGACAAACGAAAGCGGTCCTGGCGGCTGGGCCGGCGGCGTCGCACCGCTGCTGCGCGGGAGCGTCATCGATGCCGTCCACGCCGTACCTGATGACCGCATACTCAACGTCGACACGAGTTCCCGTTCAGCATTCGGCGTGCCTGCGAAACACCGCCTAGTGCTCGAACTTGAGCCCCGCAAACCGAACGCGCTCGTGCTGCGCCCGATCGGCGCCGGCGGCTGGTCCGTGCTTGCTGCCGTTCGACAATTCGCTCCCGAAGGCTCGGCGCGCGGCATCGTCGTGGGCGAGCCGTATCAGGCGCCGCCACCGCGAGTCGCGACGTGCGATCGCGCGACGTTCGTAGAGCGCGTCGCCGCGGCGCTAGCTTCGCCGGAGCCGCAGTTGCGTGCCGTCGTGCGGCTGCTCGGGGAATTCGATCCGGCATGCACCCCGCCGCTCGCGCGGAGCTTGATCGCGGAGTTGGAGCTCACGCCCGATCTGGGCGTGAAAGCCGGTGACCTGCTGCTCGACCGTTGGGCCGCGCTGCGCGAGCAGGTGACGCGCGCGGCCGCGGATCCGGGGTCGTCGCTGTACGTGTATCGTCGCGGCAGCGAGATCGTCGCGTGCCATGTGGTGCCGCTGCGCTGGCCCGAAGGCGACGTCAGCCGCGCACTCAGCCTCGATGAGGTGTGCGCAGCCGAGATCGAGCGTGGCGAGCGAGCGCGCATCGCGCCGGCGAGCGCGACGCTGCGCAAGCGGCTCGAGCGTATGCTCAAGCGCTGCGACGAAGAGATGGAAAGTTTGCGCGCGGCCCAAACGCGCGGCACCGCGGCCGAGAGCTTGCGCGCGAGCGGCGATGCCATCTACGCGAACCTCGCCGGCATAGTGCCGAACGCATCGGTGTTGGTAACGCCCGACGGCGCGAGAATCGCATTGAACCCTGTGCTCACTCCGAAGCAGAACGCCGCCGACTACTTCAAGCGCTACAAGAAAGCGCGCAGCGGCTTGCCGCGCGTCGCGGCACGATTGGAACGCTTGGCGGCGATGAAACCCTACTGGGAACACCTTCTGTGGGAGCTGGACCGCGCCGACGCGGATCCCGCGCTGCGCACGACGATCTACGAGGAGGTCGCCGCCGCAATCGCTCCCCGTATAGCAGCGCGTTCTCCGAACGCGCACAAGAAGAAAAAAAGCGCGCTCAAAGAGCGCGCTACTACATCGGTGGAGCTGGGGGGTGGGGCCGTCGCCTATGTCGGGCGGTCGCCCAAAGATAACGAGCGCCTCACCTTCTCCGTGGCGCGGCCGGGCGATTACTGGTTCCATGCTCGCGGCATCCCTGGAGCGCACGTGATCCTCAGGCTTCCGCACGCCGGCGATACCCCGACGGACGATCAGATCGCGCGCGCGGCGGCACTTGCGGCGAACGCGAGCCGCGCTTCAGATGCGGCGAAGGTCGAAATCGACTACACGCAGCGCAAACACGTGCGCCGCCAGGGCAAGGGCGCGACCGGTTTGGTCTGGTACACGGATTTCAAGACGATCGCGGTAGTCCCGTTGCGGGCGACACATCAGCAGCGCCGATAGCACACGCTCGTCACCTCTCCTCTCCATCATAGTAGTCCAGGGGCGCACCGCGGACCAGGCGGTACTCCGGGGATTTCACCGCCCATTTCTCGCTGTCGGGATAGTAACAGGTTTCCCCCATTGGATTGTCCGCGATGACCTGATAGATCAAATCCTCAGATCCGTCGTTGATGACTTGGTGCGCCTCGCCCGGCTTGAAGAGGAACGCATCGCCTGCCTTGACGGCGCGCCTACCATCGGCGTCTCGCACGCTGCCGGTGCCTGAGATGACCAGATAGAACTCGTACTGGGCGCTATGCGAGTGATACGGACAGGAGGCGGCTCCTGGCGGTACTTTCTGGAGCTCCACGTCGAACGGGTGCCGTTGGCTCAGGTCCATCGATCGCCGGTCGCGCCCAAGCGCCTCGGAGATTTTCTTGCCGGCGCGCTGAAAGCTTCCGCGCGGCGATTTCCTGTTCTCCCACCCAATATCTGCCGTATTCACGATTTGCACGCTCACGGATCACCTTGCCTTCTTCAGGTCATGCTCC